>NZ_JAELXS010000003.1 GCF_016427505.1 Sphingomonas mollis
AAAGTCACACCCTCCTACGCGTGCGCGATCGTGCGCGGGGGTGGGTGGCGGGCGGTCTACGGTTAGAAAGAGCGGTTTCTTGACGGGATACCTTAGGGCCTCTCTGTAGGACATCCTTCCTAACGCCGTTCCGCCTTCGTCCGCCGGCGACCGGTGGTCATCAGGTCGGGTTTGGGCGGCGGTGTCCAGCCGGCGGGCGGGGCGACTTGCTGGCGGCTGGAGCCGAGCCCCATCGATCCGGGTTGCTGGCGGCGGATGCCGGCGGTTTCTGCGGTGGCCGCTTCGGTCATCGAGGCGCCGCCGCGGATCAGGTTGATCTGGTCGCGTAGGCGGCCGGCTTCCTCGAAGTCCATCGCCCGGGCGGCGGCCTCCATGCGGGCCTGAAGTTCCTCAATATTCTGCGCCATGGGGTAACAACGACCCGTGCCGCGAGTCCGATCCGGATGGCATCAGCCCGTATAATAGCTGGCGACGGTCTTGTGGTCGCGCAGGCTGGCGGGGCGGTAGGGTTTCATCTCGCCCATTTGCGGCACGGGGCCGGCGGCGAACCGTTCGAGCACGCTGGGGTGCAAAGGCGCGGCGGGATCGACCTTCCGCACCGTGCGCCGCCATGTCAGGCGGTCGCCGGTCACTCGCCGCAGCCATCGCGGCTGGCTGTCGAGCATCCGCTGCACCTCGTCATGCTGCAGGCCGGTGGCATCCGGGCTGGTGACCAGCAGATCGGCGCGGATCTTCACGCTGCCGGCCATGGCGGTGGTGAATTCGTCGACCATCCAGCGGAGCGCGATGTCGGACAGGCGCGATTCATCCTCCGGATAACTGCCGCCGATGTCGGAGTGATTGCCGGCGAACCAGCGCGGTCGCAGCCAGTCGGTGCGGCCTTCGGCCTCGTTCAGTCTGAGGTCCTGCGGACGCGCCCAGGGGACGAAGGGGAAGCGTGTCCGTTCCTCGTCCAGCGACAGGGCGTGGCGGAGATAGCGAACCTCGCGATCGACATAGCGGTCGTAATGCTTCCCGCTCCACCATGCGAGATGGCCGACGCGGATCGCGGCGATCCAGTCGAACGGGTTCCACCACCGCACGCGCCGGTTCGGATCGGCGAAGAAATACTTAAATTGGTCCGCCCATATACGCAGCAGCCATAACAGCGCCGCCGCCGGTACAAGTGCAGCGAGGCTGGTAAGCCACCACGGCGCGATCGATCCGATCGCCAAAGTCAGGCCGATCATCACCACGAAGCCCAGCGTCGCGATCAGCGTGGCGGTGCGGCTGCCGAGTGCGGCGACCGTGTCGAAGACGCCGATGAAATAGGGCTGCACATTGGCCTGCTTCTCGCCATCGATACCTATGCCTTCCGAGCCATAGGTCGTGCGGAAGCGTTCGGCCTTCGTCTCGCGCTGCCTTTCATATTGCGCGCGTTTCGCGCCGGCGCCGTGATTGTACACGTCTTTCACCGCCACGCTGGCGATGCGGCGCAGGGCTGCGCCGTAGCGCGGCACCGGCGTGCCATCGGCGGTTCTGGTCGGCACGCCGCACAGGTTCAGCACGTTCGCCAGCGCCCGGACGGTATAGGCGCCCCGGCTGAACCCGAACAGGCAGATGCGGTCGCCGGGCCGGTAATTGGCGATGATCGCGGCGTAACAGTCGATCACATTTTCATCGATGCCGGTGCCGACCGCCGCCGCCAGCATGTTGTGCAGCCGGCGAAAGGTCAGCCCGCCGACCTCGCCCGCGCCCAGACCGGGATCGTAAAAGGCATATTGTTCGTCCCAGCCCATCGGTGAATCGGGGCCGGGCCGCATCGCGCGATAGAGCTTGTAGATGTTGGACAGGCGCTGGTCCGGTCGCAACCCGCCGATCTGGCCGGTGCCGTCCGAAAAGATGAGCACGTTCTTCGCCATGTCGGCTCCGCCCCCCGATCCCGTCCCCGATCATTGCCGTCGCGATCCGCGAGTCGGTGATGCCAGGCCGGGGAGGATATTGTCGCTTCGGAAGGAAGAAGTCATTTCCCGGTCGGGCCTTCCCGGGTTCAGGCCCGCGAGCGGCAACTCGGTACGCATGTGGTCGCGCATCCCCTTCGCAGCATTCCAACGATGCTGCGCATCGCTGAAACCTTGGCCGGTTCCGCCCCGCTAAGGTCGGTCGATTCGATGCCGACGAGCACGTCGTTCAGCTCGGCTGTCTCGTCCTGCTGAGCAGCATCATGCCGGTAACGGTCAGCGATCCGGTCAATATGGCAGCGGCCATGCCGATTTCTCCCATAGAGGGAAGAAGGAGAATGGCTGTCGCGAACATCAACCCGGCGCCCAGAATTCTTATGAGAAACACACGGCCCGCCTCGCCGCGGGCAGTCATCAGGGTATCCAGGCCGATGGCGACCAGATCGACCGACCCGGCCGCCGCCATCCAGACGATGATCGACGATCCATGGACGAAATCGCGGCCTCCGACGAGCCGTAGCACCGGTTCTCCCAGCATGATGGCCAGAACCGTCGTGATCGTTCCGACGAGAATGCTGGCGGCGACCGTTCGGAGCGTGAGCCGGCGGATGACATCTTCCCGCTCCGTCCTTACGGCAAGCACGACCTGCGGCAATGCGGCTCTCGACATCATCTGCCCGAGCTTGGTCAGCGCCTGGGCCAGCTGCGATGCGAGGCGGAACGCGCCAGCCGCCGCCACGCCCAGTTCGCTTCCGACGATCAGCAGAGGTATCTGCTTGGTCGCCATCCCCAACGTCGCGCTCGCGTTCGTGCTGATCGCGAACTGGATGAACCGGGGATGCTCACGGATGCCCCTCGTAATGCTGCGTTCGCGCAGGATCAGGCGTAGATCTCCGGTTCGATGGACCATGTACCAGTACACCGCGCTGGTGGCGATCTCACCGGCCGCCCAGACGGCGAGGAAACCCTGGATCGTCGGATGGAACACCATGACCAGGACCGATCCGATGACCCTCACTACGGGCATCGTGCTGTCCGCCATGCTCGCCAGCGCGAACCGGTCCCGCAGCCGCAGGATGCCGACGGCCGAAGACCTTATCGCGAAGACCTGGATGACGCAGTAGATCAGCGCCGCCCTTTTGAGGGTCGGCCCGATGCCGAGCTGTTCGCTCCAGATTTCCAGGATCGCGAAGGCGAGCAGCGAGCCGATCACCGCACTGAAGACGTCGAGGAACACGCACGACCGGAACAGCCTGCCGAGCCTGGCCTCCGACTTCGGACTGATGGCCGTTCCGAACTGGATGACCACCTGCCAGCTCTGGAATGCGACGAGCGCCGAAAGAGCTTGCGCTGCACCCGATATGAGTGAGAACCGGCCGAACCCGGCGATGCCGAGGGAGCGAGCCGCGATCCCGAGATAAACGAGCGACAGAACTGCGACGAGACCTCGGCTGGCCAGCATCCAGCCGAGGTTCTGACCGATCGACCGCCAGATGCCGGCACGCGATTCCAGTTCGGCTGAGGGGCGCATCAGGTCCATTGCATCCCGCGATTAGAGTAGATCGGTCACGCGGCGCAACAACGGGCCTCGGCGTTACCGTCCGTTCGAGGCGGTCCGAAGCAGGACGGGGGGCGAAGCGGGTCACGGACATGCGAGGTTGGCCTTCCTGGCATAGGCTGCTCAGCATCCGCCTGCCCATGCCCGTCTTATGCGCTGTCATTGCGCGCCAACCCAGCCATCGTCATTCGTCCAACCCGTATCCGGATGCAGATGCCCGACCCGCATGGTCTGTCACCCGGTACTCGTGTAGGACGACGAGGACATGACCAGGCCGCTCGTCTCCGTTCTCATTCCCACCTACAATCGCGCTCAGTACGTCGCGGCCGCCATCGAAAGCGTGCTGACGCAGACCCTTCGCGACATCGAAGTCGTCGTCGTCGACGACGGATCGACCGACCAGACCGGCGACCTGCTGGCAGCGATCGGCGACCCAAGGCTCCGCGTCGTGCGACACGAGCAGAACCGGGGTATTCCGACCACGCGCAACACGGCGCTGACAGAGGCGCGGGGACGCTACATCGCCTGGCTGGACAGCGACGATGTCTCGCGTCCGACGCGGCTGGCGGAGCAGATGGCGTTCCTCGACCGGCATCCTGACATCGCGATGACGGGTTCGTGCGCGGGCAAGCTGCGCGCCGACGGCACACGCAGAGCCGGTACACGGGTGCCGCCGCTCGAACCGGACCTTATCGCGGCGTGGATGCTCTTCCGATCCGCCTTCCAGCAGTCCTCGGTGATGGGACGGGCGGAGGTCCTCCAGCGCTACAGGTACGATCCCGCCTATCCCGTATGCGAGGACGCGGACATGTTCCTCCAGCTCCAGCGAGAGCATCGGCTGGCAAACATGCCGCGTGTGCTGGTCGACCGTCGGATCCATCCGGACCAGTGTGTTCGACAATGCCAGGACGAAATCCGGGCACGGAAGATGGCCTTGGCCGCACCCATGCTGGACGAACTGCAGGTGGATGCCAGCGAGGGCGATCTGAAGAGGCACGTGCTGCTGGGTCAGGCGAATCTGCCACCGGAGGCCGTGGATTCCGATTTCCTTGCGTGGACGCACGACTGGCTGCGGAGGCTGATGACGGCGAACCAGCGGGTGCGGATGGTCGAGAAGCACGCGCTGGCGATGGCCAGCAGCTACTTCTGGATACTGGCGGCGAGCGCGGCGGCGTCGAGGTTCGGCAGGTTAGTGGTGGCGCGTACCTTCGTGGCCGGGCCGCTCGGCGGGCTCATGAACCGTTCGACGATCGTTTGGGCGAAGCGTGCTCTTCCAGCCTATATTGCTCGCTAGTCACGAGTGCGAGACCCGCCGCGAAAGACGCTGAGACTCCTGGTAACTCGCGAGCGTGCATAGGCTTTCATTGGGAAGCGTGTCGGCGGGATTGTGCATCGAGCAAAATCTGGCAGCGGCATTGACTGGCAGGTAGGAACTGGAAGAAAAAGCGTAACAACTGCTTCGGATGTGCATGCATCCCGATTTGACCGCACATTCCGGTAACCGTGGATATAGGCTGCGATGACGCAGTCGCGTCAAAAGTGGAACCGATGAATCACCCCTCGCTTCTCGGGATGGAGGAGCCAAGCATTCAGGCCTATCCGCCGGCGGCCGTCATAGCAGAGAAGTTTCAGGCCATGGTTGTCATCGGCATGATCAACGGGCGGATGAGGGACCATCATGACCTCTGGGTCATTCCGAACGCAATCAATGTCCGGCTTGCCGATCTTTGCGGCCATCGCAGCAATGTTAGCACGCAGAAAAACGATTATTCCATCGGATCGGCCGGAGGGCCTGTCGCGTGAATAGGCCTCGCTTTCGTTACGCTCGCCGACGTCGTGGAGACCGTTTGGTTGGGCCATCATGCTTGCGAATCGCCTCCGCGGCACGTCCTCACCGAGCCGGATGCGGCCCAGCCAGGCCGCAATTTCACGTTCGTTCAGGGACGGAGCCATCGAATCGCTGAACTGACAATTCCGATGTCTTCGCGTCGACGGCATCGGCTGCGCTATCTTCACCCATAAGCCGTAATTCCGCGGCCCCGGCGAGTTTGATCGATCCACGAAGTAAAAAGCGGAGTTGACCGTTTATGGGGGCGAACTTCACGTCTGATTGGCGAAACGACAAGGTAGCGCCGACAAAGCATCTATGAAGGCGTGGTGCCCGGGGACGGATTCGAACCGCCGACACTGCGATTTTCAGTCGCATGCTCTACCAACTGAGCTACCCGGGCTTGTCCGACCAGCGATCGGAAGCGCGTCCCTAGTCGTGCTCCTCGGGGTTGTCCAGCCCCTCCGGTGCGGCCGGGCCGCCCGGGATGCGATAGCCTTCGCCCAGCCATTGCAGCAGGTCGCGGTCTCGGTGGCGCGCGGAGCAGAAGGGGCGATAGGCGGGGTCGGTCGCATCGCCGCAGATCGGGCAGGTCGGTTTGGCCATCATATGTCCCATTCCATCACGACACCCGTACGCCGGGTGAGTTCCGCCAGCCAGTCCGGCCGGGCCGTCAGCCGGGCATGGACCGCGGGCGATACGCGGTGGCGGCGCGGGCCGCCGGGGGGTGTCCGTTCGATCTGGCGCAGCAGCGCGCGGGTGGCGGCGCCGACCGGATCGGCGCGCAGCCGTTCGGGCAGCGAGGCGCGCGGGCGAGGACGGATGATCTGGAGGAAGCCGAAGCCGTTCATCGCGGTGCGCTCGAACGGCGGCGGCAGATGCTCGTCGATCGCCATCGCAACGGCGTGGCGACCCGCCTTGCCCTCGACGGTGGGAAAATCGATGCCGATCGATCCGCCGATCGCATGCCGCCGGATCGCCGCCGCCACGACGGGCGCGGCGGCGAGGGCAAGTGCATCGGCGGGCGGCGCTCCGTCGACGTCGAACAGCGTCATCGCCGGGGTGGGCGTCATGCGGAGCGTGCCGCCGGTGAAATCGATGTCGCCGGTGCGCGCTTCCTCCAGCACCTCCGACCAGCCGGCCTGTTCGAGCAGGTCGGGTTCATGCGCGCGCACGGCGCGGACCGGATGGCCGGTCGCGTGGAGCCGGGCGAGCAGGTCCGGGCCGGCGGTGGGGGCGTCGTCAGTGGGGATCGCCTTGGCAGGCTTCAGGCGGACGGCTTCCCACATCTGTTCGCGGGTGATCGCCACGGTCAGCGCTGACCCTTGCGTGATCCCCGGCGGCAGGGTGCCGACCAACACCTCGGCACCGCCATCGAGCGTGACGCGGCCACGGCGGACGGGGATCAGTTCGACCAGCCGCGCGCGGTGGATCGCGCCGACGAGCGGGCCGGTATCGTCGGTTTCGACCAATGCCTCGACGATGCGGCCGTCATCGACCAGCGCGGCGCGCGCCTCGCCGATCCCGGCTTCGTAGAGCCATTCAGGCAAGCGGCAGGCCGGCGGTCTTCAACAGGGCGCGGGTTTCGAACAGCGGCAGGCCGACGACGCCCGAATGGCTGCCCGACAGGAAGCGGACGAACGCCTCGGCCCGGCCCTGGATGGCATAGCCGCCCGCCTTGCCCAGCCCCTCGCCGCACGCGACATAATCGTCGATCTCGGCGGGGGTCAGCGGCTTGAACGCGACGATGGTGTCGGCGAGGCGGGTGCGCTCCTTGCCGCTGCGGTCGATGACGCAGACCGCGGACAGCGCGTGGTGGCGACGGCCCGAGAGCAGCGCGAGCAACCGGCGCTGCACCGTCTCGGTGTCGGCGGGGGGCAGGATGCGGCGGCCGACCGCGATGGTGGTGTCGCCGGCGATCACGATCTCCCCCGCCGCCCGGTCCACCGCGCGCGCCTTTTCCACCGCGAGGCGCAGCGCATAGACGCGTGGCACCTCGGCGGGGAAGGGTGTCTCGTCGATATCGGGAGCGGCGACGCGCACGGGTACGACGCCGATGCGCGCGAGCAGATCGCGGCGGCGGGGAGAGGAGGAGGCGAGGACCAGATTGACGGTATCACCCATCATCGAACCGGGGTCATCGGACGGGGAGCCTCGCGGATAGCGACATCACAGGGGACGTCCCGCGAAACGGCTTACTTGAACCGATACGTGATCCGTCCCTTGGTCAGATCATACGGGGTCAGTTCGACCAGCACCTCGTCACCGACGAGCACGCGAATGCGGTTCTTGCGCATCTTGCCGGCCGTGTGACCCAGAATCTCGTGATCGTTCTCGAGCTGCACGCGGAACATCGCGTTGGGGAGCAATTCCACCACGCGGCCGCGCATTTCGAGCAGTTCTTCCTTGGCCAAACAAAATCCTCAACTTGTCGTGAAAGCGCGCCGCCTTAGCGGAGCGGCGCCCGAAAGGGAAGGTGGGAAGGCCGGCATGGTGCCACAAGGCCGTGGTGATAGCCTTGATCGCCGCCCGACCTGCCCCACAGCGGGACGTTATATCGAGGGGAAGCCGACGGCGGACTTGCGGTTCGAAGAGTTCATGATCGGGCAACGCTTCGTCCATGAGGTGCGGCATATGGTGCGCACCGTGCCGATGATGGCATGTTCCGCCACCTTATAGGTCGCTTCAAGGTTCCATATTGGTGCCGTTGTGCCGGTTACGCGGCACTGCCATGGCGCGCCCGATCCATTCTTCCTGCCTTTCACCGGAGATCGCCCGCATGTGCGGTATCGTTGCCTTCGTCGCCGACCATTCCATCGAGGAGCGTACCGTCCATGCGCTCGAAAAGCTGGAATATCGCGGTTATGACTCGTTCGGCTTCGCCTTTGCGGGTGACGACGGGTTCGAGATCGTGCGCGGCGTCGGGCCGCTGTCGGAATCGACCGCGCGGCTGATCGCGGGCGGGTTGCCGCCGACAGGAACGGCGATCGCCCACACCCGCTGGGCGACGCATGGCAAGGTGTCGGTACCCAACGCGCATCCGCACCGCTCGTTCGACGGCAAGTTCGCGGTCGTCCACAACGGGGTCATCGAGAATTATCTGGAGCTGAAGCGCGACCTGACCGCCGGCGGCGTCGTCTTCGCCTCGGAGACGGATACCGAGGTGATCGCGCATCTGCTCGCCCGGCATTACGCGGCGGGCGGCGATCTGGATGCGGCGTTGTTCGCGACGCTGGGCGAATTGTCGGGCGAGTTCGGGCTGGCGATCACCTGCGTCGATCGGCCGGGCCTGTTGATCGGGGTGCGGCGGCTCAGCCCGATCGCGGTCGGGATCGCCGATGACGCGGGATATATCTGTTCGGACCCGGTCGCGGTCGCCGGTCAGGACGGGTGGATCACCTATCTGGAAGAGGACGAGATCGCGTTCGTCACGCATGATGCGGTGCGCGTGGTATCCTTCACCGCACCCGATTTTCCCGGGCGGACGCCGGAACGCCTGCCGCTGGATACCGTGGCGGAGGCGTCCGATCTGGGCGCTTGGCCGCATTACATGATAAAGGAGATCAACGAGGCGGCCGACGCGGTGCGCAACGTGGCGGCCATGTCGCACGAGACGTTCGCGCCGGCGGTGGAGCGGCTGGCGGACAGCGACATCGCGCTCGTGGGTGCAGGCAGCTCGCATTATGTCTGCATGCTCGGCCAGTATTTCTTTCACCAGATCGCCGGCCGCCGCGCGACCTGCCATTCCGCCGACGAGTTCATGAACCTCGCCCGGCTGGATGCGGACAGCATTTTGATCTCGATCTCGCAGTCGGGGGAAACCTACGATACCTTGCGGGTGATGGAGTATGCGCAGGCCGATGGCGCGAAGCTGGTGTCGATCAACAACGTCGCCGGATCGACCGCGCAGCGCATGTCGGACTTCCCGATCCTGCAAGGGGCAGGACGCGAAGTGTGCGTGCTGTCGACCAAGTCGGTCGTCAGCCAGACGGCGATCGCCTGGCGTCTCGCCGCCGAGCTGGCCGCCAACGGTCGACCGGCGGACATGGGGGATCTGACCGCCCTGGCCGCGCAACTCGATCTGCTGGTACAGGGGCTGTCACCGACCATCCGCGATGTCGCCGAACGCTATCGCTGGATCGAACACTGGTTCTTCCTGGGGCGCGGTATCCACTGGCCGGTGGCGGCGGAATCGGCGCTGAAGTTCAAGGAGGTGTCGTACATCCATGCCGAGGCGATGCCGGCCGGCTTCCTGAAACACGGCACGATCTCGCTGATCGACGAGAAGTTCTTCACCGTCGCGTTCATCCCGAACGCGCAGCATGATCCCGAGTCGTTCGCGCATGTCGTGTCGAGCCTGCACGAGATCGCGGCGCGGGGGGGCAACATCATCGGCTTCGGCCATGATCTGCCATCGACGTTCCCGGAAGGATTGCTGGAGGCGTATATCGAACTGCCCAGCGTGTCGAAGTTCATGGACCCGATCATCCAGCTCGTGGCGGGCGAGCTGTTCGCCTATCACGGCGCGGTCAAGCTCGGCCGCAACATCGACCGGCCGCGTGCGCTGGCCAAGGCGGTGACGGTTCGCTGACCGGAACCACCCTCACCCTTCGCCGCCTTCGGCGGCTTTTCCCTCTCCCGGCGGGAGAGGGAGGGAGCGGCGAAGCCGCGGAAGGGTGAGGGTGAGTTCCTAGGCTGCCGCCTGTTCCACCGGCCGGCCGGCAAAGGCCAGTGCCTCTTCCACCGCCGTCCCCAGCGTGCCGACATAGATGTCCGCGCCCAGCGCCCGCTGGATCTGTTCCTCGGTCAGCGCAGCCTCGCCCTCCGGCCACAGGCCGACCATGATCTGCGCGCCCGGCGCATCGCGGCGCAGGCGGCGGACCAGATAGCGCAGGTGGCTGGGGCTGCCGCCGATCTCCAGATAGGACAGGCAGATCAGCTTCGTGCCGGTGTAGTCGATCCGCTCCAGCGCATCGCGACCCACCGCCGCATGCGTGACCCGGCGTACGCCGAAGCCGCGCTTGCCAAGCAACTGCGCCAGCATCGCCGTCACCGCATCGTCCAGCACACCGCGTCCGGCGATGCAGGTAATCGTGTTGTCGCCGCGCCAGTCGTCGGGAGCGACGGGCATCGGCTCGCTGGCGGTTTCCTCGATCGTCTGACTGCCCTGCGGCATCGGGTTGAGCGAGCGGTTCGGCGTGGCGGTGGCGGTGGCGCCGTCATCGACATGCGTTTCGAGTTCGTCGATCACCGTCAGCATCGATCCCACGATCCGCCGGGCGCCGTCATGATCGATCGCGCCGCGCCGCGTGTCCTCCGCCGCCAGCTTCAGTCCGCCGAGTGCGACGACATCGTAATAGGCGGTGATCGACCGGTCCTCCAGCAACGCCTCCGCCTGTTCCAATGCCTCTTCGGGATCGGCGGCGAGCATGCGTTGGTAGAAGCTCTCGACCGGGGTCAGCGCCGGCTGGTCGCCCAGCAGGATATCGACAAACTCCATCGCCGGCACGTGGCGGCCCAGCACGACGAGGCACAAAGTCAGCGGCATCGACAGGACGAGGCCGACCGGCCCCCATATCCATGTCCAGAACACCGCCGCGACCACCACCGACAGCGGCGAAAGGCCGGTGGAATGGCCGTACAGCAATGGCTCCACGACATAGCCGACCAGCGGCTCGACCACCGCGAACAGGATCGCGACCGAGATCACCATGCCCCAGCCGGGATCGACACCCGCCGCCAGCGCCAGCGGCAGCGCGGCACCGAGCAACGCGCCGATATAGGGCACGAAGCGCAGGATACCGGCGAGGATGCCCCATAGCGCCGGCACCGGCACGCCGATCGCCCACAGGCCGATCGCGATGACGGTGCCGAAACTGGCGTTCACCGCCAGTTGCGACAGGAAATACTTGCTCAGGCGAACGCCGGCATCGTCCATCGCCAGCGTCGTGCGGTGCAGGTCCGACGATCCGAACACGCGGATCAGGCGGTCGCGCAGATCCTCCTTCTGCATCAGGATGAAGATCGCGACGACCAGCACGATCACGAACGTCTCGAACGGCGCCAGTACCGGCGTCAGGATCGATCCGGCCATCGACAGCGCGTCGGGTTCGGTTTCGGCGATGCGGACGGGCACCGGCTCACGGCCACGGCTGGCGAGGATGCGTTCGGTGTTGGTGCGCGGCGGGCCGGCGACGGCGGGGGCCGGCGCGGCACGGTCCTGCGCGAAGAACGCGACCCGGTCGGCGGCGAATTTCTTGGTGTTGTCGATCTTGTCCTCGATCGTGCGGGCATAACCCGGCGCGTCGTCGGCAAGCGAGGCGGCCTGCATGCCGACGATCGTGCCGATCCCGCCGAGGATGCCGAGCGCCACCAGCACCGACACCATCACCGCCAGCCCCTTCGGCGCGCGCCAGCGGCGGAGCGTAGCGACGATCGGCGACAGCACGAACGACAACAGGATCGCCAGCGTGATCGGGATCAACACATCCTTGGCGAAGAACAGCCCGGCGATGACGACGACGCCGACGGCGAGGCCCAGCAGGCCGGACACGCCCGGCACCTGGGCCGGGGCGACCTGCGCCGGCCCCGGGCGGCGTGTGATGTTGACCAATTTCCGGTCGGCAGTATCCACGCGGCGTTCCCCTTGTTGTCCGGCCGTAACGTGTCGATCGCTGCTTGTGTCCGGAACGGCGGCACGCCTGCGCTCGTTCGGATGATTAAGGTGGTTCTGGTCGGGCGGCGCGCTCCTGCGAAGGCAGGAGTCCAAGGGTCAGCAGCGATGCGGTTCGTGGCTCTGGGTTCCTGCCTTCGCAGGAACACGGGCGGGTGCGAATTGATCGACCATGGCTGGAATCCGGAAAAAAAGGGCGAACGAGATGGCCGACACATCGGCAACGAACACGGACATGGGCAGCATGGCGCGCAGCCCCTTTGCCATCCCGCCCGCCGGCTGGAAGCAGATATTGCTGCGCACGTGGAAAGAGGCGGGCGATGACAATATAGGACTGATCGCGGCGGGCGTCGCTTTCTACGCGTTCCTGTCGATCGTGCCGCTGCTGGGCGCGATCGTGCTGATCTATGGCATCGTCGCCGATCCATCGACGGTGAACGCCAATGTCGCGGCCCTGACCGGGGTGATGCCGCGTCAGGTGGCCGAACTGATCGGCCAGCAATTGTTGCAGGTCGTGACCACATCGGCCGATGCGAAGGGGTGGGGGCTGCTCTTCGCGCTGGCCATCGCGCTGTACGGGGCGATGAACGGCGCGGGGGCGGTCATCACCGCGCTCAACATCGCGTATGAGGAGCATGAGGACCGCGGCTTCGTGATGCAGAAGCTGTTGGCGCTGGCCGTCACGGTCGGTGCGGTGATGGTCGCGCTGGGGGCGATGCTGTCGGTCGCGGCGATGGCGTTTCTCGACTCGCTGATCCCCGATGCGCCGCGGATCGTGCTGACGCTGTTGCGGTTGCTGTCTTACGTGATCCTGGCCGGCATGGGCGCGGCGGCGGCGGCGACGCTGTATCGTTATGGCCCGGACCGGCGCCATGCGAAATGGGTGTGGCTGACGCCGGGATCGCTGGGGGCGACGCTGATCTGGCTGGCGATGACGGTGGGCTTCGGGTTCTACGTCGCCAATTTCGGCAGTTATGACGCGACGTACGGATCGCTGGGGGCGATCGTCGTGATGCTGACCTGGCTGTCGCTGTCGGCTTACGTCTTCCTGCTCGGTGCCGAACTGAACGCGGAACTGGAGCATCATACCGAGGCCGATACGACGGTCGGCGCCGACCGCCCCGTCGGACAGCGGGGCGCGGCCGCCGCCGACAGCCGGCGCATCACGCCGCCGACCGATGCCGCACCGGTGGTCGAGGGGCCGGCGAAGATCGCGCTGGTGCCGACTCTGATCGCCGCGACCGGGCTGGCCGTCGGTCGTCGCCGTAAATTGCTGGGTACGGCCCTGATGGGTACGGCCTATGCGCTGACCAGACGGCGCTGATCCGGCATACTTGTGCGACAAATGGCTGATAGCGCGATGCCGTCAGGGAGTGAGGAACGGCATGAAATTGGGTCGGTGGATGATGGCGGCGGGCGCGTGGCCGGCGGCGGCGATGGCGCAACAGGCCGAGCCGGCGAGTACGGTGGCGCAGTCGGCAACGCCCGCTACACCGCAACAGACCACCGATGAGGGTGGCGGCACCGACACCGGCGCGGACGAAGAGATTCTCGTCACCGGATCGCGCAACCAGCCGGGATCGGTGATCGGCGACATTCCGCCCGATCAGGTGCTGGGGGCGGCGGACATCCGATCCTACGGCGTCAGCAGCGTCGCCGACCTGTTGACCGAACTGGAACCGCAGACGCGCAGCGGCCGGGGCGGGGCGCCGGTGGTGCTGCTCAACGGCCGGCGCATTTCGGGCTTTCAGGAAATTCGCGACCTGCCGACCGAGGCGATCGCCCGCGTCGAAATCCTGCCGGAGGAAGTGGCGCTGAAATACGGCTATCGCGCCGATCAGCGTGTGGTGAATTTCGTGCTGCGTCGCCGGTTCCGTGCCGCCACCGTCGAGCTGACCGACCGGCAGGCGACCGAGGGCGGGCGCAACACGCCCGAGGGCGATCTGGACCTGCTGAATATCCAGCGTGACCGGCGGACCAGCCTGCATCTGGAGTATCAGCAAAGCTCGCCGCTGTTCGAATCGGAACGCGGCATCCTGCCCGCCGCCAGCGACGATCCCGCCAATCCCGGTTTCGACCAGCGCGCGTATCGCACGCTGTTGCCGTCGAGCCGCAATTTCAGCGCCAACGGCGTCTATGCGCGGCCGTTGCTGGGCACGTCGGCGACGATCAACGGCCAGATCGAGACGACCAATTCCACCGGCCGCCTCGGTTTGCCGGTAATCGCACTGACCGTGCCGGACGGCAGTCCGTTCGCGGCCGGCCGGGTCACGCGGCTGCTCGACGGCGATGGCTTCAATCCGCTGGCGCAGCGGCGTGAGGGCGTGACCGCGCATGTCGGCACCACGCTGAACGGCGATATCGGGCGCTGGCGCTGGTCGTTCACCGGCAATTACGACCGCGACGAACAGCGGACGCGAACCGATACCGGCGTCGACACCAGCGGCTATCAGGCGCGGCTGGACGCGCTCGACCCGACCGCCGATCCGCGCGGTGCCCTGACCCCGGCGCTGTTCGGGCCGCTCACCGTCAATCGCGCGCGGTCGATCAGTTCCTCGGCCGGCGGCGACATGCTGGTGAACGGCACGTTGTTCTCGCTGCCGGCGGGATCGGTCGCGACGTCGGTGAAATTCGGGGTGAGCACCAGCGAACTGGATTCGCGCTCGATCCGGCTGGGATCGACGCAGACGGGCAGCATCTCGCGCGATATCGCCAATGCGCAGGCCAATATCGACCTGCCGATCGCCAACCGCACGCGGGGCGGCCTGAGCGCGCTCGGCTCGCTGTCGGCGAACCTGAACATCGGCGTCGATAATCTGTCGGACTTCGGCACGCTCGTCACGCTGGGGTACGGGATCAACTGGTCGCCGATCGAGGGGGTGCGCCTGATCGGGTCGATCACCGATCAGGACGAGGCACCGAGCGCGCAGCAACTGGGCGCGGCGACCGTCGTCACGCCCAATGCCCGCGTGTTCGATTACGTCCGCGGCACCACCGCGACCGTCACCACGATCAGCGGCGGCAATCCCGACCTGACCGGCGACCAGCGCCATGTCCAGAAACTGGGCCTGACGCTGAAACCATGGACCGAACGCGACCTGACGTTGACCGCCAATTACGTCCGCACCAGCATCGACGATCCGGTGCGCAACTTTCCGGCGGCGGTCGCCGCGATCGAGGCGGTGTTCCCCGACCGGGTGATCCGCGATGCCGATGGGCAGTTGTTGCGGCTGGACGCGCGGCCGATCAATTTCGCGCGCTCGGAACGGTCGGAACTGCGCTGGGGCATCAATTTCTCCAAGCCGATCCGGTCGAAGATCCAGCAACAGCTTGCCGCCTTCCGCGCCGGCACCGGTCCCAATCCGTTCGAGGGGATGACGCCGCCCGGTGGCCGTCGCCCCGACGGCGCGGCCCCGCCGGGCGGCGGCGAGGGTGCGCGGCCACCGTCGGGTGATGGCCCGCGTGGCGATGGTCCCCGCGCCGGCGGCCCCGGCGGCGGTGGCCCCGGTGGTGGTTTCGGCGGCGGTGGCTTTGGTGGCGGCGGGCGCGGGCAGGGCGGAGGGCGGCTGCAATTCGCGGTCTATCACACGCTGCACCTGACCGACCGGGTGCTGATCGCCGATGGCGGCCCCGCGCTCGACCTGTTGAACGGCGACGCCATATCCAACAGCGGCGGCCAGCCCCGCCATGAGGTGGAGGGGCAGGCCGGCTATACCAACAACGGTCTCGGCACGCGCCTGTCGGTCAATTATCTGAGCGGCACCCGTGCCAATGGCGTGACGAGCGCGCAGGACCTGCGCTTTTCCGGCCTGACGACGGCGAACCTGCGGATGTTCGTGGATTTCGGCGGGCGGATCGACTGGGTTCGGGCGCATCCGTGGTTGCGGGGATCGCGGGTCAGCTTCTCGATCGATAACCTGTTCAACCAGCGTCAGGACGTCACCGATGCGAACGGCACGACGCCGGTCAGCTATCAGCCGGACTATCTGAACCCGCTCGGCCGCACCGTGCGACTGTCTGTGCGGAAACTGTTCTTCTAGACCGCAAGTCAGACAGCGGCGGGCCGGATGTACCGCCAGCGCCGGGGCAGCCGGTCGTGCCATAGGGCGGCGCGGCGCTGGCGGTCGCTCAGACCATCGACCAGCGACCGCACGTCCGCTCGGGTCAGGCCGCTGCGGTCGCAATAGAAGGGGCGTTGCGGCTGGCTGGAAAAATAGCTGAAGAAGATCGCGGCGCGGTCGCGGCCGGTGGCGGGCTTGCCGCGGTGGAAGAAGCGCCCGGTATCGGCCAGCACGACGGTGCCGGCCGGTCCCTCGCAACTGATCGGCGCGGCGATCCCGGCGTCGTCGGCCAGCGCGATCACCGCGTCATGGTCGAGCAGGAAGGGATCGGCGCGCTTCGGCCCGGCGGGTTCGGGGATGGGGAGCAGTTCGAACGGGCCGCCATCGCCATCGACGTCGTTCAGATAGACCGCGATCTTCACCATCCGCCGATCCTCACGGTCGCGGTGCCAGCACCGCGTCGCGACCTCGCGGCCATCGGCGACGGTGTACTGGATCGTCACTCCGTCATAGGCGACGGGCAGGCCGAGATACCGCTCGACGAAATCGAGCAATCGTGGGTCGAGGCCCAGGCGATAGATGTCGGGCCGGCGCATCAGCTCTGCGGTCGGCAGCAACAGGAAGTCGCGTCCCCTGGCGGCGCTGCGGCGGAAATGGTCGAGATTGTCCGCGACCAAGGCCGTGGCCTGCGCGATCACCGCCGCCGCACCGGGAATCGCCAGCGCATCGAAATCGGTCGTCGCGACGCCGTGCCGCGAGAGGGCGTCGAACGCCACCGCCTGTGCGTCGTCGGCGGGGGGCAGATGGTCGTGATGGCGTTCCAGCGCGGCGCGATAGCGTCGTTCGCGCAGGCCATCGACCGCGGGCAACGCGGTGGCGCGCGCGACGAGGCGGTACGGCATTTCGGACAGACGACGGGCGACGCGGGCATACATCAAACGATTCTCCCATCGTCTAAAGGTAGCGTCCTCCAACACATCCTGTAGCGAGGACAGTATCTACATTTCCGGACTGCCGATTGCAATCGATCGACTGTCGCGCAATTCACGGTCGCGACCGGCCATTTCCCGGTTCGGGACTGGTTAACAGATCAGCGATGCATGGCGTTGCCGCATCGTTTCAGGAATAGACGAGCGATGAAGTCCACCGAACTTGCCCTGTTGCTGGCCGGCCATGCGCTGGCGGACGGGCCGTTGCAGCCGGCGGCCCTGTCGCGCGCCAAGCGCCGCCGCCGCGCCCCGTCGCGGGTCCGCTGGTGGCAGGCGCTGGGGGCGCATGCCGGCGTGCATGGCCTGATGGTCGCGGGCATCACCGGCCTGCCGCTGCTCGGGCTGGCGGAGGCGACGGCGCACGCGCTGACCGATGGATTGAAGGGGCGGGGGAAGCTGACGCGTGAGCAGGATCAGGCGATCCATATCGCGTGCAAGGTGATGTGGGCGGTGCTGGCCGACCGGCACCGGGCGCGGCGGGCGGTGGAGGCGGTCGACTGACCTGTTCCCCCGGCCTCCGCCGGGGTCCAGCTAAAGGCCGATCTTCGTCGCCAGCCACCTTGCCGCCTGATCGGGCGTCCGTTTGTCCGCCTCGCGATCGACCTGCAAATTCGCCTCCCGCATCGCGGCCACGTCGATGCGCCCCGCCAGCGGACGCAGCGCCGTGAGGAAGCGGTCGTCCTTCGCCCGGTCCGGCGCGACCAGCATGATCGCGTCGTAACCGGGGATGGCGTGTTTCGGATCGGTCAGCACACGCAGTTTTTCCGCCGCGATCCGGCCGTCGGAGGAAAAGGCGGTGATCGCATCGACCCGGTCGCTGGCTAGCGCCTGATACATGAAGGTCGGGCTGTACGGCGTCGTCGCGGCGAAGCGGAACGGATAGGCGCGCTTCACCGCCGCCCATTCCGGCCGTTCGAGAAATTCCAGATCGCTGCCCAGCCGCAGGGACGGCGACTGGGCGGCGAGATCGGCCAGCGTCGCGATGCCCTTCGCCCGCGCGTCGCCCTCTTTCATCGCAAAGGCATAAGCGTTCTCGAACCCCAGCGACGCCAGCAGCCTGACGCCGTGCGTCGTCGCGCTCCACTCGCCGATCGCGCGCAGCATCGCGGCCCGGTCCGGCACGTCGTCGCGGTGCATCTCGTTGGTCCAGATCGTGCCGGCATAATCGACATAGACGTCGATCGCCCCTTGCGCGACCGCACCGAAGATCACCGCCGAACCCAGTCCGTCGCGATACTCGACCCGGTATCCTGCATGCTCCAGCCGCTCGCCGATCAGGCGCGCAAGGATATATTGCTCGGCGAAGTTCTTCGCGCCGACCACCACCGTCCGCCGGTCGTCGCCGCGCGGCCAGAGCGGCGCGGTCGCGGCTGCCAGCCCCATGGCCAGCGCCACCAGCGCACCGATCCACAACCCCTGCCGCCGCGTCGCGATACCGCGCTCGACCAGCCCGACGCCGGCATCGACCGCCAGCGCCAGCAACGCGGCGGCGAAGCACCCGGCCAGCACCAGCGACCAGCTTTGCGTCTGGAGCCCGGCGAAGATCAGGTCGCCCAGACTTGGCTGCCCCACCGTGGTCGACAGCGTCGCCGCGCCGATCGTCCACACCGCCGCCGTCCGCAGGCCCGCGATCGCGACCGGCGCGGCGAGCGGTGCCTCGACCAGCCGCAGCTTCTGCGCGGGCGTCATTCCGACCGCGTCCGCCGCCTCGATCACCGCCGGATCGATGCCGTTGATCCCGGCGACCCCGTTCCGCAGCAACGGCAACAACGCATAGAGCGTGAGCGCCAGCAGTGAGGGCAGGAACCCCAGCGCCGGGATACCGCCGCCGACCAGTGCCGACAGGCTGAGCAGCAACGGGAAGAACAGCGCGAGCAACGCCAGCGACGGGATCGTCTGGACCAGGCTGGCGAAACCCAGCGCCACGCGCGCCACACGGGGATTGCGTGCCGACCAGATCGCGAGCGGCGTCGCGATCAGCACCGCCAGCGCCAGCGCCGATATCGCCAGCAGCACATGCGCGGCCAGCAATAGCGGCACGCGGGTGAGCGCGTCGAGGAAGCCGCTCACACCGTCATTCCCGCCAGCCGTTCGGCCTGCGCACGCGGCACGCCGACCAGCGCCTGTGCCTCCGGTCCGCCGGCGCCGTGCAGCAGCGCCGCCGGCGTCTCGTCCGCCACGACGCGGCCCGCCGCCATCACCACGACGCGGGTGGCGAGCAGCAATGCCTCGGCCATGTCGTGCGTCACCAGCACCGTCGTCAGCCCCAGTTCGTCATGCAGGCCGCGCAATCGCTGCCCCAGCGCGTCGCGGGTGACGGGATCGAGCGCGCCGAACGCCTCGTCCAGCAGCAACAGCTTCGCCCCCGGCGCGAGCGCGCGGGCGAGGCCGACGCGCTGGCGTTGCCCGCCCGACAGTTCCGCCGGCATCCGCGTCGCCAGCGCGCGCGGCAGTTCCACGCGTTCCAGCAAGCCGCCGACATCGGCCGGCGGATCGCTCGCCAGTCGTGGGCCGATCGCGATGTTCTCCGCCACGCTCAGATGCGGGAACAGGCCGATATTCTGGAAGACATAGCCGATCCGCCGCCGGAGCGCGGGCGCCGGCCCAGCCGCGACATCCGCGCCGTCGATCGTGACGCGGCCGGCGCTCGGTTCGACCAGCCGGTTGACCATCTTGAGCAGCGTCGACTTGCCCGATCCCGACGCGCCGACCAGCGCGACGAAACTGCCCGGCGCGATCGACAGCGTAACGTCGTCGACCGCCGTCGTGCCGGCATAATGTTTGCTGACCTGCTCCCAGGCGATGGCGGATGATTGCATCGCCACGGACGATGGGGGATGGGGAGGAAACGGTCAAACCGGGAAACGGTGAATCGGGAGAGGCATTTCGATGGCTAGACAACGGGCTATCCTGATTACCGGCGGCGGTTCCGGCATCGGTCGCGCGACCGCGATCCTGTTTGCCGCGCGCGGCTGGCGGGTAGGGCTGGCCGATATCGATGCCGGGGCGCTGGACGCGACGCTCGCGTTGCTGCCCGAGGGGGCGGCGACCTATGTCATGGATGTACGCGACCGGGCGGCGTGGACGGCGATGCTGGCGGATTTCGCCGATCGCCATGGCGGCATCGACGTGCTGTTCAACAATGCCGGGATCGCCGCCGGTGGCCCGATCGCGGCGATCAGCGGCGAGGAGGTGGACCGGGTGGTCGCGATCAATCTGGTGGCGATGATCGACGGCGCCCGGCTGGCGCATCCGCATCTGAAGGCGACGCCGGGATCGTGCCTGCTCAACACGGCGTCCGCCGCCGGCATCTATGGCTCGCCCGGTCTGGCGACCTATTCGGCGACGAAGTTCGCGGTGCGCGGGCTGACCGAGGCGCTGGATGCGGAATGGGCGGCTGATGGCATCCGGGTGCGCGCGCTGATGCCCGGTTTCATCGACACGCCGCTGTTGAATGCGCCGCTGGCCGGATCGAACCGCACCGCGCGCGACGGCGTGGTCGCGGCGGGGCTGGAGTTCACGCCCGTCGAACGCGTGGCGGAGGCGGCATGGGATGCGGTGCACGGCGACCGGTTGCTGTGGCCGGTCGGCCCGACCGCGCGGCGGCTGACCTTCGCGGCGCGCTGGTTGCCGGGCCGGTTGCGGGCAAGGCTGCGGGCGGCGGGGCGGTAGAAAGGGGTTGATGATCGGGCGGGGGTGACGGGCTGAAGATCATTGTCCTACCCGCCCAATACCCCCGCGATGGCCAGCAACACTTCGGGCTTCAGCTGCACCCCCAGATGGCTGCTCCGCACTTCGATGGCGCGGCAGCGGTCGTCGTGGCAGATCTGGCCGGCGACAAGTCCGTCGCTGCGGCTCCAGATCGCGGTGGCCGGCACCGGCAGGTCGCCGGCGATGCGTTCGGAGCGGGCGATCACCGCCGGGTTGTCCAGCCGCTCGCCGGTGAACCACTGGAACGCGCGCCACACGTTGGTCGACCGCCCGTCGCCGGCAAAGGGCGAACTGACGGTGATGACCTCGCGCACCAGATCGGGCCGTTCGTGCGCCACCAGCCGCGCCATGATGCCGCCGAGACTGACGCCGATCAGCGTCACCGGCCCCGCCGCCGCCGCCAGCGCCCCGACCCGCGCGATCAGGTGTTCCGCGTCCGCCCCGACGCTGCGCACGCCCAGATTGCGGCCGAGGCCCCACCCGACCGCGCGATAACCGATGCGGTTCAGGAAACCGCGCATCACCGCGTTCGACCGGTCGCTGTTGAAAAGGCCGGGCAGCAGCATCACCGGCCGGCCGTCACCCTGCGGCGCCCTGGCAAGGGCGGCCCGATGGCGCGGCCATGTCGCGACCATCCACGCCGCGCGCGGCAGTTCGGCGGCCCACAGGGTCTTGGAGGGCGGGGCTATTCGGGGAACCATTGCATCACCGTCGCTGGAAAGGGCGTCCACATGCCGACCCGAACGCCCGCGACCGCCAAGGCGTTGCCGGTCCAGGCGTTGCAGGTGCGGATCGCGTCGTAATGGCCGGTCGCGGTATAGAAGGCGTCATAACCGGCATAGCCCGGCCGATGCCCGCCGCCGGGCGCGAAACCGGCGGCGATGAAGGCGGCGAGGCGACGGTATTCCGCCACGCTCAGCACCACCGCGCGCACGTTCCTGCCGGGCACCGGGCGCGGCAGATGTTCGACATGGACCAGCGTGTCGTCGCTGCCGATCGCCGCCGCCACGATGGTCGAGGGGCGGACATCGGCCCAGGTCGGCGTCTCCAGATAGAATGTCCGCTCGCCCCAGCCGAACGCCAGATGATCGAAGTGGGCATAGCGCGGGTCCGCCAGATGTTCGGGCCGCGCGATGGGTCGCCAGTCGATGCCGGCCGCCATCTTCGGCACGATGATGCCGGTGTGGATGCCGTTGGTTTCGATGAAGATCGTCACGCCGTCGGCGGCTGGACGCCAGTCGCGATTGATCGGGATCGCGCCGCCGATCGCGCCCGCCACCAGATAGGCGGCCAGTACCCCGCCGATGGCCAGAAACAGACGGCCGACCCACTTCGTCACCCATTTTACGACCGCGTTTCTTCTAAGCATCGCATCATGCTAGACCGCCGGCATGGAAGAGGAAACGCACGTTCCGGGCATCCCACCCGCCGAAGCCGCCGCCGACTGGACCATCGACCAGCGCTGGGATCATTACACGCCCGAGGAACACGCGACCTGGGACACGCTGTTCGCGCGTCAGGCTAAGCTGCTGCCCGGTCGCGCGTCGGAGGCGTGGCTGCGCGGGCTGGACGTGTTGAAGCTGGAAAAGCCCGGCATCCCCGACTTCGCCGAACTGTCCGACCGGCTGATGAAACTGACCGGGTGGCAGGTCGTGGCAGTGCCCGGCCTCGTCCCCGACGACGTGTTCTTCGATCACATGGCCAACCGCCGCTTCGTGGCGGGCAACTTCATCCGCCGGCCGGACCAGCTGGATTATCTGGAGGAGCCGGACGTCTTCCATGACGTGTTCGGGCATGTGCCGATGCTCGCCGACCCGGTGTTCGCCGATTACCTTGCCGCCTATGGCCGGGGCGGGCAGCGGGCGCTGGGGTTGGATGCGCTGAAATATCTCAGCCGATTATATTGGTATACGGTCGAATTCGGTTTGATCGCGGAGCCGGAGGGCCTGCGCATCTATGGATCGGGCATCGTGTCCAGCTTTTCGGAAAGCCGGTTCGCGCTCGACGATCCCAGTCCGAATCGCATCGTCCTCGACCTCGCCCGCGTGATGCGGACGGAATATCGGATCGACGATTTCCAGCAAAATTACTTCGTGGTGCCGAGCTTCGACGAACTCCTGCGCCTGACCGTCGAGACGGATTTCGCACCGTTGTACAACTCGTTGAAACAACAGGAAGACATCCCGGTCGCGGCGCTCGTCGAGGGTGATGAGATCCTGACCCGCGGTACGCAGGAATACGCCCGCGATCGTGGCTGGCACGGCGAGCGAGCATGATCGACACGCCTTCATCGCAATGTTAGCTACATTTCTTTAGCATCTGCATTTGAACCGGCGGCCGGTCAGGCATAGCATACCGAACCAGAACGGATTCGAGGGCAGTCGTTTATGCGTCAGATCGGGGGACAACCCACGGGATCGTCCGGCGATCCCGGTCGATCGACCGGCGCATCGTCCGTCCCCGTGCCCTGCGTGCCGATGATATGGCCTCGGGGCTGATCCGGTGTTTCCGCCCTTCCTCGCACGCGCCGCCCGACGATGGGTATGGCCGCTTCTGGCGGGGTGGGGGTATTTTCTGGCGGCGGTCGCCGGGCTGGTCCTGACCCGCCAGACCGAGGGGATCGCGACGATCTGGCCGGCGAGCGGCGTGTTGCTCGCGGCCCTGTTGCTGGCCGATCGCCGTGACGCATGGCGCTTCGTCGCCACGGCGGTGGTGGCCAGCATGGCGGCCAATATGATGTGGTACGGCGGCATCGGCACCTCGCTGGGCTTCAGCGTCGCCAACAGCATCGATGCGCTGATGGCCGCGACGATCTTCGCCGGTCGGCGACGCGAGCAGGTTTCATTCCTCATCCCCCGGCGGCTCAGGATATTCTGTCTGGCCGCCACCATCGGTGCGGTGGTCAGCGCCGGGGTGGCGACGATGGCGTCGCCGGACGGATCGGCGACCTTCTTCCTGTCATGGGCATGTACCGATCTGCTCGGCATGCTGATCGTGACGCCGATGATCGTCATCGCGGCCGAACTGATGCGCGACCGCCATCGGTCCCGCCCGCGACCGGCACAGGTGGCGGAGGCGATCGTCCTGCTGTCGGGAATCGGCGGCGCGGCGGCGCTGGTCTTTTTCCAGACCACCTATCCGCTGTTGTACCTGCCGTTCGTCGGGGTGCTGTTCGTCGTGTTCCGGCTCGGTGCGTTCGGGGCGGCGGCGAGCGTCCTGATCGTCACGCTGGTCAGCAGTCTGGCGACCGCGGCGAATCACGGGCCGCTGGCGATGCTGCCCGGCGGCCCGGTGTTCGGCATCCTGTTCCTGCAGATATACCTGTTGCTGATGTTCGCGGCGGCGCTGCCGACCGCCTCGTTGCTGGGGTGGCGCGACCGGTTGATCCGGCAACTGGCCGAAAAGAACGAGATGCTGGAACTGGCCGAGCGCACCGCCCATGTCGGCCATTGGCGGCTGGACATCCGGTCGGGCGACATGTTCTGTTCGGACGAGATATTCGCGATCTACGGCCGCGAAAAGGTCGAACGACCATCGACGGACATCGCGATCAGGGCATACCATATCGACGACCGCGCGTTCGTCCTTGCGCAGATCAAGGCATCGGTCACCACCACCTCGCCCTTCGATTTCCGGGCGCGGATCATCCGGGCAAGTGGTGAGATACGCCATGTCATCTCCAAGGGCTGGGCGACGCTGGGCGCGGATGGCAGGACGTCGGGCATCTTCGGCACGATGCAGGACATCACCGATCAGGTGACCGCCGAGCTGGCGCTGGACGAGGCGCGCAGCGCGGCGGAGCGGATGGCGTGGGATGCCACGCGGATGGCGGAGACCGATTATCTGACCGGCGTGTTCAGCCGCCGCAAGATCCTGCAGATCCTCGACCAGTCGATCGATTCCGCCAGTCTGGGGGGCGGGGCGCTGACCGTGGTCACCTTCGATATCGATCACTTCAAGCGGGTGAACGACGAACATGGCCATGCCGCCGGCGACCGGGTGCTGCAACGCGTCGCCTCCGCCGTCGCGTCGTCGATCCGACCGCAGGATTTCGTCGGCCGGGTCGGCGGCGAGGAATTCATCATCGTCCTGCCGGGCGCGTCGATCGACGTCGCGGAGGCGGTGGGCGAGCGGGTGCGCAGCGTCGTCTTCCACGGCGCGGAAGGGCCGCTGATCGTCACCATCAGCCTGGGCGTCGCGGCGTGGGAGCCGGCCAGCACCGCCGAACAACTGCTCGGCCGCGCCGATGCGGCGCTGTACGATGCCAAACATGCCGGCCGGAACATGCTGCGCGTCGCGGCGTAGCGTGCCGAATCAGATATCCAGCGATCAGATATCCAGCGCCCAGCCGTCCCGGCCCTTGGGATCGAACGGCGCGGTCGGGACATAGCGCTCGGCCCCGGCCGCCAGCCGCAGCACGCTCCAGTCGCCCCGGCGATCGACCGCCTCGACGGTGCATCCGCACGCGGCATAGGCGGCGGTCACCGCCTCGCGCTGCGTTTCCAGCAACCCCGCCAGCAGGATCGTGGCGCCCGCATCGGCGATCGCCGCCAGTTCCGGCGCCATCGACACCAGCGGTCCCGCCAGGATGTTGGCGATGACCAGGTCATAGGGGCCGGCGGCGACGATCGTATCGGCCAGCGCGCCGTCCGCGACGATCAGCTCGATCCCCGGCACCCCGTTCGTCGTCGCATTCTCGCGCGTCACGTCGATCGCGACGGGATCGATATCGGTCGCCACCACCGTCGCCGCCGGCCACAGATGCGCGGCGGCAAAGGCGAGCAGGCCGGTGCCGGTGCCGACATCGATGACGTTGCCGAACCGCCGGCCCGCCATGCCGTCGAGCATCGCCAGACACCCGCTGGTCGTTTCGTGATGGCCGGTGCCGAACGCGCGCCCGGCGGCGATATGGAACGACCGCGCGCCCGGCGGTGGCGTCATCCCGCCGGTATGGACGAAGAACCGCCCGACCGTCAGCGGCGCGAGCCCCGCCTGACTGAGCGTCACCCAGTCCTCGTCGTCCAGCCGCTCGATCGTCGGCTCGATGCCGACCGCGCCCGGCACCAGCGCGACGATCGCCGCCAGCATCGCCGTGTCCGGCTCCTGCTCGACATAGGCATCCAGCCGCCACGCCTCGGCGTCGTCCAGCACGACCTCGGTCGTCATCAGCACCGCGTCGATCGCGATCTCGCCGCCCGCATCGATCGCCTCCGCCTCGGCCCGCGTGCAGGGCAGGCTGATCTTCCAGCTGGTGCCGTCAGCGGACATAGCTGGCCCCGTTCACGTCGATCACCGCCCCGGTCATCGACGGCGGCGCATCCAGCGCCAGGAAACGGACCGCCTCGGCGACCTCCTCGGGCTGCGCGACGCGGCCGAGCGGGATGTCGGCGAGCAGCTTGTCACCGCCGCGGCTGGCAAGATAATCATCCGCCATCCCCGTCATCGTAAAGCCGGGGCACACGGCAAAGGCGAGGATGCCGTCACGGGCATAGCCGCGCGCGATCGTCTTGGTCATCGCGACCATGCCGGCCTTCGACGCGGCGTAATGCCAGTGGGCGGGGCTGTCGCCGCGATAGGCGGCGCGGCTGGCGACGTTGACGATGCGGCCGCCGCGAAAGCCGGGGGTGGCGCTGCGAGCCTGCCAGTGCAGCACCGCCAGCCGGCACAGTTCGGCGGCGGCGGTCAGGTTGATCCGCATCGTGCGTTCCCAGCCGGCGGTCCAGTCGTCCGCGTCGATCGGATTCGCCTCGAACACGCCGGCGTTGTTCACCAGCACGTCGATCTCGCCATCCGCGCGGTCCAGCGCCTCGTGCCACAGCGCGCGCGCCGCGCCCGGTTCGTCGAAGTCGGCGGGGATGCCGCTGGCGGTGCCGTGGCCGATCACGACATGGCCGGCGGCGGTCAGGGACTGGGCGACGGCGGCGCCGATGCCGCGGCTGGAACCGGTGAGCAGGATGGTCATGACCGCGTCCTTAGCGGCCACGCCCCCTTGCCGTCACCCCCGGCCGGTCGAGCCGGTCCGGCGCGGCGGTCGGTCGCCGCTTCCCTATCACCTCACTCACTCCGTCATCCCGGCGAAAGCCGGGACCCATGGACACCGAAGGCCAATGTACGTTGCGTGCGCCATCCATCGTCATCGCGACCATGGGCCCCGGCTTTCGCCGGGATGACGGTAAGGGGAGGGGCGTGGTGCGATCCTTGCGTGGGTGGAAGCGAACGCCTGCCTCAGGCGGCGACCTTGCCCACGAAATCGCCGGCGCTGGTCTTCAGCGCGCCCAGTCGTCCATCGAGCGCGTCGAAGCCGTGGCCGACGCCGTCGATCTGCGATGCGACCATCTCGGTATCCTCGCGGATCGCGGCGATCGTGCTGGACATCGAATCGGCGGCCAGCGCAGTTTCGTCGACGGCGGCGGTGATCGCGGTGACGGTTTGTGCCTGCGCCTCCATCGCATAACGGATGCGCTCCGCCGATTCCTGTACCTCGGCGACGGTCGACTTGATCGACGCATTGGTCTCCACCGTCGATCGGGTGGCGGACTGGATCGCGGCGATCTTGGCGGCGATGTCGTCGGTGGCGCGCGCGGTCTGGTTCGCCAGGCTCTTCACCTCCTGCGCCACCACCGCGAAACCGCGACCGGCATCGCCCGCGCGGGCGGCCTCGATCGTGGCGTTCAGGGCCAGCAGGTTGGTCTGGCCGGCGATGTCGCGGATCAGGCCAAGGATCGATTCGATCGACTTGGCATGGTCCGACAGCGTTTCCGACATGCCGACCGCCTGACCCGCCTGCGCGGAGGCGCGGGTGGCGATCTCGGCGGCGGCCTCCACCTCGTTCCGGGCATCCTCGATCGCGCGGATCAGGCCGGCGGAGGTCTGCGCCGCCTCGCGCATCGCGACCGCCGACTGTTCGGCGGCGGCGGCGACTTCGGATGCCTTGCCCAGCATGCCGCGCGCGAAGCTCGACGCGCGGTTGCTCTGCCCGCGCAACTGCACGCCGTCTTCCATCGCATCGTCGACGGTGGCGGCGATCCGGGCGCGGAAATCGGATGCCAGATGTTCGCGCGCGCCCAGCGCCGTGAACGCGGTGAAGCCCGCGAACAGCTCGACGGTCAGTTCGGTTTCCAGTCCGAACATCCGCAGCAGCGTATCGACATGCGTCGCATATCCCGGCGCGCCGGCCGGCACCGCCTTCATCAGCGTCTTCAGCAACGCACGGTCGCTCGCGCACGACATGGCCAGCACCGCCATGGTCGGTACGCCCGCGACATAGGCGGATGCGACCGCGCGTTCGAGCGATTCGATCCACGCCCGGCCCGACAGGTCGGTGAAACGGTTGTGCAGATACGCCCGCCCCGCCTCTACCCGGCGCTGCCGGTCGAGCGGGGTCCATTCCGCCGCGTCCGGATTGGCCATCCGCCAGTGGTTCCAATACGCCTCGACGATGATGTCGGCGTCGTCCCTGATGATGTCCCACAGGGCCGCCGCGGCGGCGACCAGCGTCCGCTCGCCGCCGTCGAACGCCCGGATTCGCGCCTCGATGTCGATCCCGGCTGCGATCAGGCCGGGCGTGGGGATCTCGATGCTGCTCACGGCGTTCCCTTGGATGGTCCGGGGTCGGGCCCGGCAATGATCTGTGTTGCCCGATGCTAGGATAGAGACGTTAAGAGTTGGTTAGGCACGGGGGCCGGGTTGCATCGTCCGGCCCCACGTTTAATAGGGCGGCCTGCACTCATTTTCCCCGTGACGAGGAAACCGTCTTGGCATCCCGCAATCCCGCCCGGCCACTCAGCCCGCATCTCACGATCTGGCGCTGGGGTCCGCACATGCTGGTCTCGATCCTTCACCGCGCCACCGGCGACGGGCTGGCGACGGTCGGCACCCTGTTGTTCGTCTGGTGGCTGGCCGCGCTCGCCGGCGGGGCGGAAAGCTATGCGACCTTCGTCGACACGTTCACGACCGATACCGGCAAGCTGAACATTCTCGGCTGGATCGTCGGCGTCGGGCTGACGCTGTCGCTGTTCCAGCACATGATGACGGGCATCCGCCACTTCTTCCTCGACATCGGCGCGGGGTACGAACTGCGCACCAACAAGACATGGGCGATGATGACGATGGTCGGCGCGGTCGTGCTGTCGATCGGCTACTGGCTCTACATGGGGATGAACTGATGGGTTCGGGCACGCAACTCGGCCGCGTCCGCGGTCTCGGTTCCGCCAAGGAAGGCGCGCATCACTGGCTGTGGCAGCGGTTCACCGCCGCGTCCAACCTGTTCCTGATGCTGTGGCTGCTGATCGCGGTCGCGCGCCAGCCCGCCTATGATTACGCCTCGATGCGCCTGTGGGTGCAGAGCGCGTGGGTCGCGGTGCCGATGCTGCTGCTGATCGCGTCGGTCTTCTATCATTTCCGCCTGGGGCTTCAGGTGCTGATCGAGGATTACACGCACAACGAAAGCCGCGTCGTCAGCATGCTGGCGCTCAACCTGTTCGTGCTGGTCACCGCCGGCATCGCCATCTTCTCGATCCTCAAGATCGCGTTCGGAGCCGCCGCGTAATGACCGCAGCCTACAAGATCATCGACCATACCTATGACGCGGTCGTCGTCGGCGCGGGCGGTTCCGGCCTGCGCGCCACGATGGGCATCGCCGAGGCGGGTCTGAAGACCGCCTGCATCACCAAGGTGTTCCCGACCCGCTCGCACACCGTCGCGGCACAGGGCGGCATCGCCGCCTCGCTCGGCAACAATTCGCCCGATCACTGGTCGTGGCACATGTACGACACCGTCAAGGGGTCCGACTGGCTCGGCGACCAGGACGCGATCGAGTATCTCTGTCGCGAGGCGCCGCAGGCGGTGTACGAGCTGGAACATGCCGGCGTGCCGTTCAGCCGCAATCAGGACGGCACGATCTATCAGCGGCCGTTCGGCGGCCATATGCAGAACATGGGCGAGGGTCCGCCGGTGCAGCGCACCTGCGCCGCCGCCGACCGTACCGGCCACGCCATGCTGCACGCGCTGTACCAGCAGTCGCTGAAGTACGACGCCGACTTCTACGTCGAATATTTCGCGCTCGACCTCATCATGGAAAACGGCGTCTGCCGCGGCGTGATCGCGCTGTGCATGGAAGACGGATCGATCCACCGTTTCCGTGCGCATAACGTGGTGCTGGCGACCGGCGGTTACGGCCGCTGCTATTTCTCCGCCACCTCGGCGCACACCTGCACCGGTGACGGCAACGCGATGGTGCTGCGCGCCGGCCTGCCGCTGCAGGACATGGAGTTCGTGCAGTTCCACCCGACCGGCATCTACGGCGCCGGCGTCCTCATCACCGAGGGTGCGCGCGGCGAGGGCGGCTATCTGACCAATTCCGAGGGCGAGCGCTTCATGGAACGCTATGCCCCGTCGGCGAAGGACCTTGCCAGCCGCGACGTCGTGTCGCGGTCGATGGCGATGGAGATGCGGGAAGGTCGCGGCGTCGGCGAGCACAAGGACCACATCTTCCTGCACCTCGATCACATCGATCCCAAGGTGCTGGCGGAGCGGCTGCCGGGCATCACCGAAACCGGCAAGATCTTCGCCGGTGTCGACCTGACGCGTCAGGCGCTGCCGGTCACGCCGACCGTCCATTACAACATGGGCGGCATCCCGACGAACTATCACGGCGAAGTCGTGCGCCTGCGCGACGGCGATCCCGACAGCGTCGTCCCCGGCCTGTTCGCGGTGGGTGAGGCGGCGTGCGTCTCGGTCCACGGCGCCAACCGCCTCGGCTCGAACTCGCTGATCGATCTGGTCGTGTTCGGCCGTGCCACGGGTCTGCGGATCAAGGACCAGCTGAAGCCCAACACGCCGCACAATCCGCTGCCCAAGGGGTCGGAAGACCTCGCGATCGGCCGCCTCGACAAGTTCCGCAACGCCGCCGGCGGCACGCCCACCGCGCAACTGCGCACGCAGATGCAGCGCACCATGCAGAAGCATTGCGCGGTGTTCCGCGATTCGGCGTTGCTGACGGAGGGCGTCAGCCAGATGGAGTCGATCTATCGCGGGTTGCAGGATGTCGGCGTCAAGGATCGCTCGCTGATCTGGAACACCGACATGGTCGAGACGCTGGAACTCGACAATCTGATGGCGCAGGCGTCCGTCACCATCAAGGCCGCCGAAAACCGCAAGGAATCACGCGGCGCTCACATGCACGAGGATTTCCCGGAGCGCGACGACGCGAACTGGATGAAGCACACGCTGACCACGTTCGACGGCTGGGGCGGCAATGGCGGCGACGTCGCGATCGATTACCGCCCGGTCCACGACTACACGATGACCGACGACATCGAGTACATCAAGCCGAAGAAGCGGGTGTACTGAGCGGCTGATTACGGAAGGATCTGGCCTATCTCGATCCGTTCATGCTGAGCGAAGTCGAAGCACCTTGTGGAGAGGTGGCCCCTTCGGCGTAGCTCAGGACAGGCTTCGAGATCGCTCAGGCCAAACGGTAACTCCATTTTGGTGCGGGGGTGGGTTTTGCAGAACCCATACCACCCCGGCGGAGGCCGGGGTCTAGATGGGAAGGCCGTCTTGAGTCATCATGATGGTTCGCCCAACTGGACCCCGGCCTCCGCCGGGGTGGCGGCTTTGGCGGGATAGTCCGTGGCCTTGTGAATGTCTTGCGGACCTGAAAGCTCGAAGCCACAGGCGACATCACTGCGCGCCTGCCCGAGGCGGGAACATAGTGCGGCGATCCCCGACGCCCTTCACCCGTCACATCGCTTGACCGAAAACCAAATGCGCCGGACAATCCCATTATGATGGCACGGATCGGCTGGTTGATAGCGGTATTGCTGACGGCCTCCGCGCCGTTGCCGCCGCCGCAGGCGCGACCGGCCGCGCCCGAATCGCCGCCCGTCCACGCCGCCGACCCACCGCTGTTCGACGACGCGACACCGGAACAGGCCGTGGCGCTCGCCGATGGTGGTGCGGCGATCGAGCATGATCGGACCGCCGCCAGCCGCCTTGCCCAGCATCGCCGGCTGGAACAGGCGCTGGGCGGGCTGGCGCCGCAGCGGCCGGGGGTGGTCGATGCCTATGTCGTGACGATCGCGCTCGACAGCGATCCGGTGTTCGCGCGGGAGGCACGGGAAGCCGGCGCGGTCCTCGCCCGCCGTTACGACGCGGCGAACCGTACGATCGTCCTTGCCGGCGCCGATGGCCGCGGTGGCCCACCGCTCGCGATGGGATCGCCCGCCAGCCTCGACATCGCGCTCGCCCGTATCGCCGAGGTGATGGATGTGCGCGAGGATGTGCTGGTGCTCTACGTCACCAGCCACGGCGCGCCGATCGGTCTGGTCTATAACGACGGCGATCAGGGGTATGGCGTGATCTCGCCGACGCGGCTGTGGACGACGTTTTCCCAACTGGGGATCGGCCGGCGACTGGTGTTGGTCAGCGCCTGTTTTTCGGGCGTGTTCGTGCCGATGCTGCAATCGGCGGACAGCGCGATCGTGACGGCATCATCGGCGGATCGCACCTCGTTCGGGTGTCAGGCCGACAGCGACTGGACGTTCTTCGGCGACGCATTGGTCAACCACGCCCTGCGCAAGGTCCAGCCGCTCAATCGCGCCGCGAGCGAAGCGCAGGGGCTGATCGCGACATGGGAGCGGCAGGGCGAGCTGGAGCCATCCGGCCCGCAGGTCGCGATCGGGGCAGGGGCGGCCCGCTGGCTCGCCGCCCTCGATGCGCGCGGTCCACGGGTCGCGACATCGCCGGTCGGGCGCCCGGCGGTGAGTATGCTGGACGATTAAAAAGGTTGGTAAAAGTCGGGCCGGACCGGAACCGTTGGCGGGAAAGACGGTTGGCCGCGCCATGACAGACAAACCCGGCAACGCCGCCAATTATCCGCTCCTCGCCGTGCCCCATGTCCAGTTGTACGGGACGGTGGACGAGGCGATGTACACCAACTTCAAGGCACAGGTGATCAATGCCCCGACCGAGGGGCCGCTGGTCGTGTCGATCACCACGCTGGGCGGCGACCCCGAAATGGCGCGCGCGATGGGCGACGGTATCCGCCTGATCCGCGAATATACCGGCCGCGACACGCTGTTCCTCGGCAAGGTGGCGGTGTATTCGGCCGGCGCGACCTTCATGTCTGCCTTCCCGGTCGACAGCCGTTTCCTGACCCGCGGCACCCGCCTGATGATCCACGAGCGTAAGATGAAGGCGACGGTGGAGCTGGACGGCCCGCTCAACACGCTGGCCTATGCGCTGAAGGCCAAGCTGCACGAGATCGAACATTCGATCGACATCCAGAACGAGGGGTTCGAGGCGCTGGTCCGGGGTTCGGACGTGCCGCTCGACGAGTTGCTCGAAAAGGCACCGTCCAACTGGTATATCGAGGCCGAAGAGGCCAAGCGCCTCCGCCTCGTCCTCGACGTGATCTGAGTCGTCATGATCTGAGTTACCGCGTCGCACCACAGGATTTGCCCGCGCCGTGCCCATGATGTAACGGCTCGGGCAATCACCTGACGGGAACCCTCCATGGCCGAATTCGCCCTCCCCAAGAACAGCAAGATCAAGCAGGGCGTCACCCATGCCGCGGCGACCGCGCCGGCGGGGAAGGACCGGCTGAAGAAGTTCAAGGTCTATCGCTACGATCCCGACAGCGGTGAGAATCCCCGTTACGACACGTTCGAGATCAATCTCGACGAATGCGGCCCGATGGTGCTCGACGCGCTCATCAAGATGAAGGGCGAACAGGACAGCTCGCTCACCTTCCGCCGTTCGTGCCGCGAAGGCATCTGCGGGTCGTGCTCGATGAACATCGACGGCAAGAACGGCCTCGCCTGCACAACCGCGATCGAGGATGTGAAGGGCGATATCCGCATCACCCCGCTGCCGCATATGGACGTGGTGAAGGATCTGGTGCCCGACTTTACGCACTTCTACGCGCAGTACAGCTCGATCAAGCCGTGGTTGCAGACGGTCACGCCGCCGCCCTCGGGCAAGGAGCGGCTGCAGTCGCCGGAGGATCGCAACAAGCTGGACGGTCTGTACGAGTGCATCCTGTGCGCCTGCTGCTCGACCAGCTGCCCCAGTTACTGGTGGAACAGCGACAAGTTCCTGGGGCCGGCGATCCTGTTGCAGGCGTATCGCTGGTTGGCCGACAGCCGCGACGAGATGACCGGCGAGCGGCTGGACGAGCTGGAGGATCCGTTCCGCCTGTATCGTTGCCACACGATCATGAACTGCGCGAACGTCTGCCCCAAGGGCCTGAACCCCGCCAAGGCGATCGCCGAGATCAAGAAGATGGAAGCCGAGCGGATCGTCTGATCCGTTGACGCCGCCTTTCATGGAGATCGATGCCGCCGGCCATCCGGGCTGGCGGCAATGGGAACCGATCGACCCGACCCGGTTCAATTCGCTGCTCGGCCCGATCCTGTTCCGGGTCGAGGGGTCATCGGTGCGCGTCCGCATGACGCCCGAGCATCGCCATTCCAACGTCCGCGACGCGGTGCATGGCGGCGTGATCCTCGCCTTCATCGACATTGCGCTGTTCGCCGCCGCGCGCGGGTTCGGCGTGATCGAGGCGGGAACGGCGGTGACGTTGGGCCTCGACACGCAATTTATCGGTGCCGGCGCGATCGGCCGGCCGATCGAGGCGCAGGTCGATCTGCTCAAGGAGACCGGGCGGCTGCTGTTCCTGCGCGGCCTCGTCGTCCAGGGCGATGACGAAACCCGCATCGCCGCCTTTTCCGGCACCATCCGAAAGTCGTTACCGAAATGAGCGCCGTCCTCGCCGTCTATGACGCGCTGATCGCCGCGGGCGAATTGCGCCCGGATCCGGAACAGGCCGCCGCCGCCCGCCGCCTCGATGCGCTCGCCACCGAACTGGAGCATCCCCGCAAGTCCGGCTTCTTTCGGCGCAAGACGGTGGCGCCGCGTGGCGTCTATGCGTGGGGCGATGTCGGCCGCGGCAAGTCGATGCTGATGGACCTGTTCTACGATCACCTCGCGATCGACCGGAAGCGCCGCGTCCATTTCGCCGAATTCATGCTGGAGGTGCACGGCCGCATCGCGGTGGAGCGCCGCAAGGAACAGGGCGACCCGATCCTGCCCGTCGCCGCCGCGCTGGCCGAAGAAGCGCGGCTGCTCGCCTTCGACGAGATGATGGTCACGAACAGCCCCGATGCGATGATCCTGTCGCGGCTGTTCACCGCGCTGATCGAGGCGGGGGTGACGATCGTCACCACGTCGAACCGCGCGCCCGCCGATCTCTACAAGAACGGCCTGAACCGCGAGCATTTCCTGCCCTTCATCGCGCTGATCCAGCAGACGCTGGACGTCGTGACGCTGAACGGCCCGATCGATTACCGCCGCGACCGGCTGGGCAGCCAGGATACGTGGCTGGTCCCCAACGGCGCCGAGGCAACCGACAACCTGTCCGCCGCGTTTTTCCGCCTGACCGATCATGAGGTGACGGAGCCGATCCCGTCGGAGGAACTGAAGGTACAGGGCCGGACGCTGCACGTGCCCAAGGCGCTGAAGGGCGTGGCCGTCTTCTCGTTCAGGAAATTATGCGGCGAGGCTCGCGGCGCGGCGGATTACCTCGCCGTCGCCCGCCGCTTCCACACCGTCATCCTCGTCGGTATCCCCCGCCTGGGTCCGGAGAACCGCAACGAGGCGGCGCGGTTCGTGGCGCTGATCGATGCGCTGTACGAGCATAAGGTGAAGCTGCTCGCGGCGGCCAATGCGGAGCCGGGCGATCTCTATGCAAGCGGAGACGGCGTGTTCGAATTCCAGCGGACGGTGAGTCGGCTGGAGGAGATGCGGTCGGATGAGTATCTGGCGCAGGGGCACGGCGCAGACGGCGAGACGCGCTAGCGAAGCTGACGCGCACGCCGACCAGCCCGGCCAGCGCAACAAAGCCCGCCACAAGGCGCGGCTTTGCCGCGTCTGACGGCGGGCGGCGAGGGACAGCTAACACTGGACCGAACCCTGATCCCGTTATTGCACTTGCGAACCAACTGCAATAACGCCATTTAAAGGTTGCCTCCGGCCTATAATCCGCGTACCCGCCGCTTCCAATCACCGCTTCGGAGAAGGATTGGAATGGCCCGCAAGAAGATCGCGCTGATCGGCGCCGGTAACATCGGTGGCACGCTCGCGCACCTCGCCGCCTTGAAGGGCTTGGGCGACATCGTCCTGTTCGACGTGGCGGAGGGTATTCCGCAGGGCAAGGCGCTCGATCTGTCGCAGTGCGCTCCGGTCGAGGGCTTCGATGCCACGATCACCGGCTCGAACGATTATGCCGACATCGCCGGTGCCGACGTCATCATCGTCACCGCCGGTGTCGCCCGCAAGCCGGGCATGAGTCGCGACGACCTGCTCGGCATCAACCTGAAGGTGATGAAGGCGGTCGGCGAGGGCATCAGGAACAACGCTCCTGATGCATTCGTCATCTGCATCACCAACCCGCTCGACGCGATGGTGTGGGCGCTGCGCGAATTCTCCGGCCTGCCGCACAACAAGGTCGTCGGCATGGCCGGCGTGCTTGATTCGGCGCGGTTCAGCCACTTCCTCGCCGACGAATTCAAGGTATCGGTGAAGGACGTGACCAGCTTCGTGCTGGGCGGCCACGGCGACACGATGGTCCCCGTCATCAGCTATTCGACCGTGTCGGGCATCCCCATTCCCGACCTGATCGAAATGGGCATGTCGACGCAGGAGAAGATCGACGCGATCGTCAAGCGCACGCGCGGCGGCGGCGGCGAGATCGTCGGCTTGCTGAAGACCGGGAGCGCCTATTACGCCCCCGCCACCAGCGGCATCGCGATGGCCGAGGCGTATCTGTACGACCAGAAGCGCGTCCTGCCCGCCGCGGCCTATGTGAACGGCGAATATGGCGTGACCGACCTGTATGTCGGCGTGCCGGTGGTGATCGGTGCCGGTGGCGTCGAGAAGATCGTCGAGATCAAGCTGGACGACGAGGCGAAGGCCAACCTCACGGTGTCGGTCGACGCGGTCAAGGAACTGCTGGTCGCCTGCAAGGGCATCGACGGTTCGTTGAACTGAGCTGAGCGGCAAGGAACCGGTGGAGTGATTGAATAATGGCGTACCGGGCATGGAAGGGCATTACGGGTGGCGTGCTGCTCGCAACTGTTTGCGCCGTGCCCGTCGCTGCTGCGCCACGGGCGGCTGCATCGCAGAGCGAAATTTTGGAAGGTGTGCAGTCGTGCGCAGCAAGCTTGGCATCGACGGGCATCGACGAAGCATCGCTTGTTTCTGATGGCTGGTCCAAAGGTGTGATGTCGGAAAGTGGTAAGCCTTTAGCATCAGACGTAATCTTTTACGGCAAAGGCAATCTTATGCTGATGTCTGTAAGAACATCGGCCGGTCAAACGCCAATCTGCAGCATATTGGCGCGCATCGGTTCGGTTGATGACTATCCCGCTCTTCAGGATGCAATGGCTGCCGCGTACGGCAAGCCGATAAAAGATGATGGCAAGGGCGAGCAAATGTTTATCGCACGGGATCATCGTGTGATCGACCTCGCATCGACCGGCAGCAATAAAAACCCTTCGGTGCGCATCGCCGTCGGCCCGGTATTTCAGGAGACAAAATGAGCATCCTCGTCGACAAGAACACCAAGGTCATCACGCAAGGCATGACCGGCGAAACCGGCAGCTTCCATACCAAGGCGGCGCTGGAATACGGCACGCAGATGGTCGGTGGCGTCACGCCGGGCAAGGGCGGCACCACGCACCTCGACCTGCCGGTGTACAACACGGTGGCCGAGGCCAAGGCGAAGACCGGCGCGACCGCGTCGGTGATCTATGTGCCGCCGCCCTTCGCCGCCGATTCGATCCTTGAGGCGATCGACGCCGATATCGAGCTGATCGTCGCGATCACCGAGGGCATTCCGGTGCTCGACATGGTCAAGGTGAAGCGCGCGCTGTCGGGTTCGAAGTCGCGGCTGATCGGCCCGAACTGCCCCGGCGTGTTGACGCCCGGCCAGTGCAAGATCGGCATCATGCCCGGTTCGATCTTCAAGCAGGGTTCGGTCGGCGTCGTCTCGCGCTCCGGCACGCTGACCTATGAGGCGGTGTTCCAGACCTCGAACGCCGGCCTTGGCCAGACCACGGCGGTCGGCATCGGTGGCGATCCCGTCAACGGCACGAACTTCATCGATGTGCTGGAACTGTTCCTGGCCGACGACGCGACCACATCGATCATCATGATCGGCGAGATCGGCGGCGACGCCGAGGAGCAGGCCGCGCAGTTCCTGATCGACGAGGCCAAGCGTGGCCGCAAGAAGCCGATGGCCGGCTTCATCGCCGGTCGCACGGCGCCCCCGGGCCGTCGCATGGGCCATGCCGGCGCGATCGTGTCGGGCGGCAAGGGCGATGCCGAGAGCAAGATCGCGGCGATGGAGGCGGCCGGCATCAAGGTCGCGGCCAGCCCGTCGGAGTTGGGCTCGACGCTGCTGTCGGTGCTGAACGGCTGATAAAATCCTTCTCCCCCTGTGGGAGAAGGTGGCGTCCGCAGGACGTCGGATGAGGGGGAGTGGGGACGCGACGTCCCCCTCACCCTCCCAAGCCTCCGGTTTGGGCCCCTCCCTCTCCCACAAGGGGAGAGGGATTAAAGGAAGAAGACGATGGGCTACGAAGGCCAGGATTTCAACGACATCGCGCAGGGCGTCAGCCCCGCGTTCATCGAGGCGCTGTACGAGAAGTACGGCACCGATCCCGGTTCGATCGAGCCCGGCTGGCGCACCTTCTTCGAGGGGCTCGAAGGCTCCGCCCAGGGCCCGAGCTGGGAAAGCGACCGCTGGCCGCTGACCACGACGGACGACCTGACGTCGGCGCTCGACCCCACCCAGATGGAGCCCGCGCCCAAGCCCGCGCGCGGGGGCAAGCCCGCCGCCGCGCCGGCCGCCGCTGCCCCGTCGAAGGACGACATCATCAAGGCGGCCGGCGACGCGATCCGCGCGCAGCTGTTGATCCGCACCTACCGCGTGCGCGGTCACCTCGCCGCCAATCTCGATCCGCTGGGCCTGTCCAAGCGCGAGATGCCCGAGGATCTGAAGACCGAATATTACGGCTTCACCGATGCCGACATCGATCGCCCCGTCTATCTGGGCGGCACGATGGGGTATGAATGGGCGACGATCCGCCAGCTCGTCGACACCCTGCGTCGCAACTATTGCGGCAATGTCGGCCTCGAATTCATGCACATCGTCGATGTCGAGGAGCGCCGCTTCCTGCAGGAGCGCATGGAGGGGCAGGACAAGGCGATCGAGTTCACCGCCGACGGCAAGAAGGCGATCCTGAACAAGGTGATCGAGGCCGAACAGTGGGAGAAGTTCCTCGGCCGCAAATATGTCGGCACGAAGCGCTTCGGCCTCGACGGCGGCGAATCGATGATCCCCGCGCTCGAAAGCGTCATCAAGTATGGCGGTCAGTACGGCGTGCGCGAGATCGTGTTCGGCATGGCCCATCGCGGCCGGCTGAACGTGCTGGCCAACGTGATGTCGAAGCCGCTGCGCATCATCTTCCACGAATTCGCCGGCGGATCGGCCAATCCCGACGATATCGGCGGGTCGGGCGACGTGAAGTACCATCTGGGCACCAGCCACGATCGCGACTTCGATGGCCACAAGGTTCATATGAGCCTCGTCGCGAACCCGTCGCATCTGGAGGCCGCCGATCCCGTCGTGCTGGGCAAGACCCGCGCGATCCAGACGATCGCCGGCGACTTGAAGGAGCACAGCGCCTCGCTGCCCGTGCTGATCCACGGCGACGCGGCGTTCGCCGGGCAGGGGATCGTGTGGGAATGCCTCGGCTTCTCCGGCATCCGTGGCTACAACACGGGCGGCTGCGTCCACTTCATCATCAACAACCAGGTCGGCTTCACCACCAGCCCGCAATTCGCGCGCAGCTCGCCCTATCCGTCGGATGTGGCCAAGGGCGTGCAGGCGCCGGTGTTCCACGTGAACGGCGACGACCCAGAGGCGGTGACCTTCGCCACCAAGATGGCGATGGAATTCCGCCAGAAGTTCCACCGCGACATCGTGATCGACATGTGGTGCTATCGCCGCTTCGGCCATAACGAGGGCGACGAGCCGAGCTTCACCCAGCCGCTGATGTACAAGGTCATCAAGGACCATCCCGCGGTCAGCGACATCTATTCGAAGCGCCTCGTCGGTGAAGGCGTGATCGATCAGGCGTGGGTGGACGAGAACGTCAAGCAGTACGTCACCCGACTGGAAGGCGAGTTCGAGGCGGGCGCCAGCTACAAGCCGAACAAGGCGGACTGGTTCGCCGGCCGCTGGACCGGCCTGTCGGCGCCGACCGATGGCGAGACCGCGCGTCGCACCGCCGACACCGGCATTGCGCAGAAGCTGTTCGACAGCCTCGGCCGCACGCTGACGACGATCCCCGAGGGGCTGGCCGTTCACAAGACGCTGTCCCGCGTGCTCGACGCCAAGCGCCAGATGTTCACGACCGGCGCGAACTTCGACTGGGCGACCGGCGAGGCACTGGCCTTCGGTGCGCTGCTGTCGGAGGGTTACGGTGTCCGTCTGTCCGGCCAAGATTCGGGTCGCGGTACCTTCAGCCAGCGTCACGCGGTGTGGATCGACCAGACCGACGAGCACAAGTTCGTGCCGTTGCAGGGCATCGAACATGGCCGCTTCGAGGTGCTCGATAGCCCGCTGTCCGAATATGGCGTGCTGGGGTTCGAGTACGGCTATGCACTCGCCGATCCGAAGACGCTGGTGCTGTGGGAGGCGCAGTTCGGCGACTTCGTGAACGGCGCGCAGATCATGATCGACCAGTTCATCGCATCGGGCGAGGCCAAGTGGCTGCGCGCCAACGGCCTCGTGATGCTGCTGCCGCACGGGTATGAAGGGCAGGGGCCCGAGCACAGCTCGGCACGGCCGGAGCGTTTCCTGCAACTATGCGCGGGCGACAATATGCAGGTCGCCAACTGCACCACGCCGGCGAACTACTATCACCTGCTGCGTCGGCAGATGCATCGCAGCTTCCGCAAGCCGCTGATCGTGATGACGCCGAAATCGTTGCTCCGCCACAAGCTGGCGGTCAGCAAGGCGGAGGATTTCCTCGGCGATACGCATTTCCAGCGGATGCTGTCGGACACCAACGGTGCGCCCGAGGCGGAAACGACGCGTCTCGTCCTGTGCACCGGCAAGGTCGCGTACGACCTGATGGAGGCCCGCGACGCGGCGGGCGACACGGGCACGCAGATCGTGCGTGTCGAACAGCTCTATCCCTTCCCCGGCGAACCGCTGGCCAAGCGCATCGCGAGGATGCCGAACCTGCGCGAAGTCGTCTGGGCACAGGAAGAGCCGAAGAATCAGGGTTACTGGTTCTTCGTCGAGCCGCTGATCGAGGAATCGCTCGCCGCCGCGAACGCCACCGTGAAGCGCGCGCGCTTCGCCGGCCGCACCGCCGCCGCGTCGCCCGCCACCGGCCTGATGAAGCGGCATACCGCCGAACAGGGTGCGCTGGTCGCCGACGCGCTGGGGCATAACGTCCGCGAGGAAATTCGCCGCACGCGCGCCGAAGACAGCACCACCACCGCCCGGCCCGCCCAGGCACCGAGCAGCTAGAACATTCATCACGGACGACCGCCGCCGGTCGTCCGGGCAACTGGTCCCGGCTTCCGGCGGGGTAAAAGGATAGAAACATGGCAACCGAAGTCACCGTCCCGGTCCTGGGCGAATCGATCACCGAAGCGACGCTGGGCGAATGGCTGAAGCAGCCCGGCGACGCGGTCGCGCTCGACGAGCCGATCGCCAGCCTCGAAACCGACAAGGTGTCGGTCGAGGTGCCCAGCCCCGTCGCGGGTGTGATGGGCCAGCATGCCGTCGCGGTCGGCGATACGGTGCAGGTCGGCGCGATGATCGCGACGATCGACGCCGCCGGTGGTGCGCCTGCCCAGGCCGCCGCGCCGCAGCCCGCCGTGACGCAGGCGCCTGCCGCCGCACCGACGCCCGCCCCGGCGCCTGCCCCCGCGGACGAGCCGCAGGGTGACGGCCCCGCCGCGCTCAGCCCATCGGTCCGCCGTGCAGTGCTGGAACACGGCGTCGATCCCGCCACGATCAAGGGCACCGGCAAGGACGGTCGCATCACCAAGGAAGACGTCGAGGCCGCGGCGAGCGCGAAGCCGGCCGCTTCTCCCGCTCCGGCGGCGGCGCCGGCCGCCGCACCGGCCGCGACCGGTGGGCGCAAGGAAGAGCGCGTCCGCATGACGCGCCTGCGCCAGACGATCGCCAAGCGCCTGAAGGAAGCACAGAATACCGCCGCGATGCTGACGACGTTCAACGACGTCGACATGACCGCGGTGATCGAGGCGCGCGCCAAGTACAAGGACCTGTTCGAAAAGAAGCACGGCGTCCGCCTGGGCTTCATGGGCTTCTTCGTGAAGGCCGCGACGATGGCGCTGAAGGACATTCCGTCGGTCAACGCGTCGATCAACGGTGACGACATCGTCTATCACGATTATGCCGACATCTCGGTCGCAGTGTCCTCGCCCGGCGGTCTCGTCGTGCCGGTGATCCGCGATGCGCAGGACCTGACGGTCGCCGGCATCGAAAAGACGATCGGCGATTTCGGCAAGCGCGCCAAGGAAGGCACGCTGAAGATGGACGAGATGAAGGGCGGCACCTTCACCATCTCGAACGGCGGCGTGTTCGGATCGCTGATGTCGACCCCGATCATCAACCCGCCGCAGTCGGCGGTTCTGGGTCTCCACCGCATCGAGGACCGCCCGGTCGTCCGCGACGGGCAGGTCGTGGTGCGCCCGATGATGTACCTCGCCCTCAGCTACGACCACCGCCTGATCGACGGTCGCGAGGCCGTGACCTTCCTCGTCGCGCTGAAGAACGCGATCGAGGACCCGACGCGCATCCTGATCGACCTGTAACCAGGTGCTCCTGCGAACGCAGGAGCCTGGAGCCGCAGAGCGCATCGCTCGTTGCTCTGGGTTCCTGCGTTCGCAGGAATGCGAAGGGCGCGAAGAATGAAGCCCGGCTACGTCTACCTAATGGCGAGCAAGTGTAACGGCACCCTCTACCTCGGCGTCACCAGCGATCTACCAGCCCGCGCCTATCAAAATCGCAATCGCCTGATCGACGGCTTCTCGAAGGAACATGGCTGCACGCTGCTTGTCTGGTACGAGGCGAGCGACGACATACAAGCGGCAAGGCAGCGCGAGTTGCAGATGAAGAAGTGGAGGCGGGCGTGGAAGATCGGTCTGATCGAACACGACAACCCGCGTTGGAATGATTTGTACGAGACACTGTTCTAGCCCGTGTTCCTGCGCACGCAGGAACCCAGAGCCAAGTATGGTGTCACCCGTAACCCTGGGCTCCTGCCTGCGCAGGAGCACGATGGAGCAGAGCGATGGCTGAATACGACTATGACGTCCTTGTGATCGGCGCCGGCCCGGGCGGCTATGTCGCCGCGATCCGCGCCGCGCAGCTGGGCCTGCGCACCGCGTGCGTCGAGGCGCGCGAGACGCTCGGCGGCACCTGCCTGAACGTCGGCTGCATCCCGTCCAAGGCGCTGCTCCACGCGTCCGAACTGTATGCGGAGGCGACCGGCGGTCATCTCGCCAAGTTCGGTGTCGATATCCAGGGCGTCACGCTCAACCTCGACCAGATGCACGCCGAAAAGGCGAAGGCGGTCGGCGAGCTGACCGGCGGCATCGAATATCTGTTCAAGAAGAACAAGGTGACGTGGCTGAAGGGCAAGGCCGCGTTCAAGGATCACACCACCGTCACGGTGGGCGATCAGACCGTCACCGCCCGCGACATCGTGATCGCGACCGGCTCGTCCGTCACGCCGCTGCCCGGTGTCGAGATCGACCAGAAGATCATCGTCGATTCGACCGGCGCGCTGGCCCTGCCGAAGGTGCCGGAGCATCTCGTCGTGATCGGCGGCGGCGTCATCGGCCTCGAACTCGGCAGCGTGTGGAAGCGGCTGGGCGCGAAGGTCACGGTCGTCGAATATGTCGACCAGATCCTCCCCGGCTTCGATGGCGAGGTTCGCCGTGAGAGCGCGAAGCTGTTCAAGAAGCAGGGCTTCGAGCTGATGACCTCGACCAAGGTCACCGGCGTGACGGTCGATGGCGCGACCGCGACCGTCTCGATCGAACCCGCCGCCGGTGGTGAGGGCAAGACGCTCACCACCGACGCCGTGCTCGTCGCGATCGGCCGCAAGCCGAACATCGATGGCCTGAACCTGGAGGCTGCCGGGGTGAAGCTGACCGATCGCGGGCAGGTGGGCATCGACCATGATTTCCGCACCAATGTCGACGGCATCTGGGCGATCGGCGACGTCGCCCCCGGCCTGATGCTCGCGCACAAGGCGGAAGACGAGGGCGTCGCGGTGGCGGAGAACATCGCTGGCCAGACCGGCATCGTGAACCACGACGTGATCCCGAGCGTCGTCTACACGATGCCCGAAATCGCCGGTGTCGGCCTGACCGAGGAAGCCGCCAAGGAAAAGGCGGGCGAGATCAAGGTCGGCAAATTCCCCTTCGCTGCCAACAGCCGTGCCAAGACCAACCGCGACACCGATGGCTTCGTGAAGATCATTGCCGATGCCAAGAGCGACCGGGTGCTGGGCGTGTGGATCATCTCGTCGCTGGCGGGCACGATGATCGCACAGGCGGCGCAGGCGATGGAGTTCGGCGCGACCAGCGAGGACATCGCCTATACCTGCCATGCGCATCCGACCCATGCCGAGGCGATGAAGGAAGCCGCGATGGCGGTGCAGGGCAAGCCCATTCACATTTGATGTGAACGGGCTTGCGCGCCGCCACCGCGGCCGGCCGGCGGCGCCAAAGCGCCGTTCGACGTCACGGGACTTGCTCCCGTGACGGCCCCCGTTCTGGGAAAACCACCTCCCCCGATACAGAGTCTGACCCCGTCGGGAAGGGAAGAAAGCCCAGCATCCCCCATGCCCGACCAGACCCGCGCCGCGCTGGAAGCCGAATGGCTCCACCTCACCCGGGTCGAGCTTCCCGCACTCGCCGTCACCCGCCGCTGGCCGGTACGCGCCGACCATTGTTTCCAGCGCATCCTGCTGGATAACGCCTGCGGGGGGTGCTGGTACGACCACATCGTCCGCCGTCCCGCCTATGCCCATGCTCCCGCCGACATGCTGGCACACGCCATCACCATCGGCCGCGCGGCGATTGCCGGCCAAGCGGACATGGATGATCTGAACCGTCGCTCGCTGGCATGGCGTGGCAAAAGATGACGTAGCCACGCCGCCCGCCGCAGCCGCTTCCCTTTCCACGCGCAAACCTTGCGCATAGCGCCGTGCGGACAGCGCCTCGCCGCCTCAGCGACACAATCCGTTATTGCGAGCGCAGCGAAGCAACCCAGGGCAGCGCGCGGAACACTGGGTTCGCTGCGCTCGCAATGACGGATCGCAGAGCCGACCGGCAACCGAAGCACCGGGCCGTTCCCTCCCTTGTCTGACCCATCCCGATGGAACACCCTCCCGCCCCGCGCGCTCCCCCTTCATGACCGACCCCCGCACCCAGAAACAGCGTATGCTCACAGGCGATCTATATACCGCCGACGACCCCGAACTCGCCGCCGACGCATCCGCGATCGCGCACTGGATGGACCGCTACAACGCAGCGCAGGCCCGCACCGCCGACCACCGTCTCTCGCTATTGCGCGAGGCATTCGCCAGCGTCGGCGGCGGCGCTACGATCCGGCCGCCCTTCCACTGCGACTATGGCTACAACATCACGCTGGGCGAGGGCGTGTTCCTCAATTTCGGCTGCACGATCCTCGATGTCGTCGCGGTCCGCATCGGCGACCGGACGCAGATCGGTCCCTGCGTCCAGATCCTGACCGCCGACCACCCGCGCGACCCGGCAGCGCGGGCGACGATGCTGGAATTCGGGCGGCCGGTGACGATCGGCGCCGATGTCTGGATCGGCGGTGGCGCGCTGATCCTGCCGGGCGTCACCATCGGCGATGGTGCGATCGTCGGGGCCGGCAGTGTCGTGACCCGCGACGTGTCGGCAGGGGCCACGGTGGTGGGTAATCCGGCCCGCGTCCTGCCACCGCGTTGATACCCGTCGAACCGTTCGGTATCGGCCGGTCATGACCGCCCGCCGCACGCTCCGCCGCCTTCACCTGTGGCTGGCCTGGATAGCGGGCGTGCCGATCCTGTTCTGGATGGTCAGCGGCCTGTGGATGGTCGCCCGCCCGATCGAGGAGGTCCGCGGTACCGCGCTCCGCGCACCCGCCGCCGCGCTGGTCCTGCCATCGCGGCTGACGCCGCCGGTGGGTGCACGTGCCCTGACGCTGGAGATGCAGGCCGCCCGCCCGGTGTGGATCGCCACCCTGACCGACGGCGCCATCGTCCGCGCGGATGCCACCACCGGCCGGTCGCTACCCGGCCCGGACGAAGGGGAGGCGCGCATGCTGGCCAATGCCGCCCGCATCGCGCCGCCGGCGATCACCGGCGTCACCCGCACCACCGCCGCTGCGCCGCCGCTGGAACTGCGGCGACCGCGCCCGGCCTGGCAGGTCCGCTTCGCCGACGAAACGCATGTCTATATCGATGCGCAGAGCGGCGCGGTGCTGGCGCTCAGGACCGCGCAGTGGCGCTGGTTCGACTGGATGTGGGGCCTGCACATCATGGATCTGGGCGGGCGTGAGGATACGCATCACGCGTTGCTGATCGGGTTCGCTGCGCTGGCGCTGGCCGGCACGATCGTCGGCCTCGTCCTGCTGCCGCTGTCGGTCCGTCGCCGCCGACCGCGCGGATAGGGGTCAGGCGGCGCGCAGGGTCGCGATGATGCGCCCGCATTCGGCTTGCAGCGTTTCGGCGCGGTGGCGCACCTCGGCACCGATCTCGCGCGTCAGGTTCGCGGTTTCGGTCGATCCCTGAAACGACCGGGCGATCGCGGCGATCGCGTCGTTCAGGCTGGCGGTGCTGTCGTCGATCGATCCGATCACGTCGCGGATGTCGCCGCTCGCCCGCTGCTGGCGGGCGACCATCGCCGATGTCTCGCGCGCCGAATCCGCCAGCGTGCCGATGGCGCGGTGGAGATCGTCGACCAGCACGACGGCGGAGCCTGTCGCCGCCTCGATCCCGTCGATCCGCGTGGCGATATCGCCGGTCGTCCGCTTGGTTTCGGCGGCCAGACTCTTCACCTCCTGCGCCACCACCGCGAAGCCGCGGCCGGCATCGCCCGCCCGCGCCGCCTCGATCGTGGCGTTCAGCGCGAGCAGGTTGGTCTGACGGCTGAGATCGGCGATCCGCTGGGCCGCATGATCGATCGCATCGACGCTCATCGCCAGCGTCTCGTTCGCAGTGCGCGCGGCGGCGGATTGCGCGGCGGCGCCCAGCGTCAGGTCGGCGGCCCGTTGCGCCTCGGTGCCGATGCGTTGGATCGTGTCGGCCAGATCGCCCATCGTATCGACAATCGCGTGGACGGCGGTGGCGGTCGCCTGGGCACGGTCGCGTGCTGTCTCCGCCTCGGATTGCTGGCCGCGCACGGTCGACAGCGTGCGGTCGGCGCTGGTGTCCAGATCGGTCGCCGCATCAAGCAGGCGCGTCGCCAGTGCGGCGATCGATCGTTCCAGCGTCGCCGCAACCTGATGCGCGGCGGTCCGCATCTGGATGCGGTGACGGGTTTCCTCGTCCGCGCGCGCCTGCGCCAGCTTTTCGGTATCGCGGCGCGCCTGTTGCGCCTCGGCCAGCGCATCCTCGGCGGTGCGGCGCGCCGCCTGTTGCGCCTCCGCCGCGCCCAGCGCGCTGGCGCTCGCCGCCTCCAGCGTGGCACCGGTGCGCACGACGCGGGCGATCAGGATGCCGGCGATCAACAGGAAACAGCCGGCACAGGCCAGCGTGATCGGCAGGATGCGGCCGAACGACATGCGCCCCGGCAACACCTGCGGCCAGACGAGGGTGCCGATGCGGCCGCCATGGGCATCGGCGATAATCAGGCTGTCCAGCCCCCCGGCGATCGCCCCCGCCCGTTGCCACCGGATCGGCGGCAGGGTGAAGGCGGTCGCCCAGTTGCGCAGGACGCGCTCGTCTAGCCGGTCGATGTTGACGATGGCCCGCCATTGCTCGTCCGGCCCGACGCGATCGAAGCGTTCGGACACGATCGGCATCGCCGCGATCAGCATGGGTTGGCCCCGCACCAGTCCCGGCAGGATCGCTGCCGTCCGCGCGGCGCGCGCCGCCGCCTCGGTGGCCGGCATCCGCGCCAGCAGCGCCCGGATCGTCGCCACCGGCACCAACTGGTCGAGCGGCGGTGCCGGCGCCCCGCCGGCAAAGCGCGCGAACAGCGTCCGGCCGCGGCGATCGATCACGAAGCTGTGCTGTTGGTGGCCGACCAGATTGGACGCCGCCCACCGATGATCGAATACGCCGTACACATGGTCGGCGGCATCATCCCAATGCGCGGTCGCCAACGTCGATTCGCTCAGGTTGCCGCGTTCATGCTCCAGCGCCCCGACCACCGTGGCGCGGGTCCGTGCCACGGCGTCCTGATCCATCTGGCCGATCAGGAACGTGATGACCGCTACGCAACTGACGATGGCCGTGACGATCAGCGCGATCAGCAGGCGCAACATCGACCGGCTCGTCGCGGTCAGCCGCCACGGCATCCAGTCGGTCGGCCGGCGAAACACCGATAGGATCTGCCCCTGCATGGCTGACGTGTATTGCCGGCCATGCTGAACATCCCGTTAAACAACCATAGCGACGTTTAAACGCCGGGTTTGCGATTGCCGAACAGCCGGCCGAGCAGTTGTTCGGCCGCCTGCCCGATCGCCTGCGCCACCGCCTGCGGATCGGGATCGCCCGTCGCACCCGGCGGCGGCGGGGGAGGGGGCGGCGTATCCGGCCGGGGCGGTACGGGAGGAACCGGCGGCACAGGCGGCACGGGCGCCGGCCGGGTCAGCGCCGCGCTGGCCGCCGCCGCCGCCATCGTCAGGCCCGCCGCCAGCATCTGCCGTCCCTCCGGGCTGGCCGCGTGACGCACCAATGCCGCGGCGATCCCCGCCGCCTGACCGGCGTTGCTCTTCATGCCCTCGCCGCACGCCTCGTACGCCGCCCGTGCCTCGCGCTCTTTCCGCTTCTGCTTCTTCTTGCCCATATCCGCCTCACGTGCCGTATTCAGGTAATACACATGGGCGTCGCCATCGCCGGCGACAAGAGGGCACGATCGCATCGGAACCTCGCAACCGTCACCATGCGTTCCTATCTGGCACTCTGGTTTCCCGTTCGGAACGGAAGTAGAACACCTTCATGCTGACCCACATCACCGTCCGCGGCGCGCGCGAGCACAATCTCAAGGACGTCGACATCGACATCCCCCGCGACACGTTGACGGTCATCACCGGCCTGTCCGGCTCCGGCAAGTCGTCGCTCGCCTTCGACACGATCTATGCCGAGGGTCAGCGCCGCTACGTCGAATCGCTCTCCGCCTATGCCCGCCAGTTCCTCGAACTGATGCAGAAGCCCGACGTGGATCATATCGAGGGATTGTCGCCGGCGATCTCGATCGAGCAGAAGACCACCAGCCGCAATCCGCGCTCCACCGTCGCGACGGTCACCGAAATCTACGATTACATGCGCCTGTTATGGGCGCGCGTCGGCGTACCCTACAGCCCCGCGACCGGCCTGCCGATCGCCGCGCAGACGGTCAGCCAGATGGTCGACCGCGTGCTGGCCCTGCCCGAAGGCACCCGCCTGTTCCTGCTCGCCCCCGTCGTGCGCGGCCGCAAGGGCGAGTACCGGAAGGAGATGCTGGAATGGCAGAAGGCTGGCTTCACCCGCGTCCGCATCGACGGCACGATCCATGAGATCGACGAAGCCCCCGCGCTCGACAAGAAGTACAAGCACGACATCGAGGTCGTCGTCGATCGCCTCGTGGTGAAGGGCGATATCGGCTCCCGTCTCGCCGAATCCTTCGAAACCGCGCTGAAGCTCGCCGAGGGCCTGGCCTATGTCGACCCCGCCGATCCGGTCGAACCGCACACCCCCAAATCCGAAATTCTCGGCAACAACGCGCCCCCCGGCCGCATCGTCTTTTCCGAAAAATTCGCCTGCCCGGTCAGCGGCTTCACGATCAGCGAGATCGAACCCCGCCTGTTCTCGTTCAACGCGCCGCAGGGTGCGTGCCCCGCGTGCGACGGCCTGGGCGAGAAGATGATCTTCGACGAGGACCTCGTCGTCCCCAACCACAGCCTGACGATCAAGAAGGGCGCGGTCGTGCCCTGGGCCAAGTCCAACCCGCCCAGTCCCTATTACATGCAGGTGCTGGGTTCGCTGGCGAAGGCGTACGAGTTCAGCCTCGACACCCCGTGGAGCGATCTGCCGCAGGAAGTGCAGGGCATCATCCTCCACGGGACGAAGGGCAAGCCCGTCACCCTGACCTTCATCGACGGCAAGAAGAAGTACGATGTGTCGAAGCCGTTCGAGGGCGTCATGGGCAACCTCAACCGCCGCCTGCTCCAGACCGAAAGCGCCTGGATGCGCGAGGAGCTGGTGAAGTACCAGTCCGCGCAGCCGTGCGAGACGTGCAACGGCGCGCGCCTGAAACCAGAGGCGCTGGCGGTCAAGATCGCGATGCAGGACATCAGCCACGCGACGCATCTGTCCGTGGTCGATGCGCTCGCCTTCTTCACCGACATGCCCAACCATCTCGGCGACCAGCAGCGCGCCATCGCCGAGCGCATCCTGAAGGAGATCGTCGAGCGGCTCGGCTTCCTCAACAATGTCGGCCTCGATTACCTGAACCTCAACCGCACGTCGGGCACGCTGTCCGGCGGCGAGAGCCAGCGCATCCGCCTCGCGTCGCAGATCGGCAGCGGCCTGTCGGGCGTCCTGTACGTCCTCGACGAACCCTCGATCGGCCTGCACCAGCGCGACAACGACATGTTGCTCAAGACGCTGCGCCGCCTCCGCGATCTCGGCAACACCGTGCTGGTGGTCGAACATGACGAGGATGCGATCCGCACCGCCGATTACGTGATCGACATGGGGCCGGGCGCCGGCGTCCATGGCGGTCAGGTCGTGGCGAAGGGGACGCTGAAGCAACTGCTGAAGTCCAAGACCAGCATCACCGCCGATTACCTGAACGGCACCCGCGAGGTGCCCGTGCCGGCCAAACGACGCAAGGGCAACGGCAAGAAGCTGACCGTCCACAACGCGACCGCTAACAACCTGACCGGCGTCACCGCCAGCATCCCGCTCGGCACCTTCACCTGCGTGACGGGCGTCTCGGGCAGCGGCAAGTCCAGCTTCACCATCGACACGCTCTACGCCGCCGCCGCGCGCGAACTGAACGGCGCGCGCATCCTCGCCGGCAAGCATGACAAGGTCACGGGCCTCAACCATCTCGACAAGGTCATCGACATCGACCAGTCGCCGATCGGCCGCACCCCGCGATCGAACCCGGCGACCTATACCGGCGCCTTCACCCAGATCCGCGACTGGTTCGCCGGCCTGCCGGAATCACTGGCGCGCGGGTACAAGCCCGGCCGCTTCAGCTTCAACGTGAAGGGCGGCCGGTGCGAGGCGTGCCAGGGCGACGGCGTGCTGAAGATCGAGATGCACTTCCTCCCCGACGTCTATGTCGAATGCGACGTCTGCCACGGCGCCCGCTACAACCGCGAGACGCTGGAGGTGAAGTTCAAGGGCCACAGCATCGCCGACGTGCTCGACATGAACGTCGAGGACGCCGCCGCCTTCTTCGCCAACGTCCCCCCGATCCGCGACAAGATGGCGATGCTGGTCGAAGTGGGCCTCGGCTACGTCAAGGTTGGGCAACAGGCCACCACCCTGTCCGGCGGCGAGGCCCAGCGCGTCAAGCTCGCCAAGGAACTCGCCCGCCGCGCCACCGGCAACACGCTCTACATCCTCGACGAACCCACCACCGGCCTGCATTTCGAGGACGTCCGCAAACTGCTCGAAGTCCTCCACGCGCTGGTCGAACAGGGCAACACCGTGGTCGTGATCGAACACAATCTCGACGTCATCAAGACCGCCGACTGGGTGCTGGACCTGGGGCCTGAAGGCGGCGTCAAGGGCGGCGAGATCGTCGCCGAAGGCACGCCTGAGGTTGTGGCAAAGGAACCGCGCAGCTTCACGGGGAAGTATCTGGCACCGTTGTTGAAGGGGCGGGGACAGGCGGCGGAGACGGTGGCGGCCGAGTGACGCCACATCGCCCCTAACTGCTCGGCGCGCTGGAACTGCTCGCCCGGCTGAACGAGGCGATGCTGCGTCGTGGACTGCCCCGCCCCATTCTGGTCGGCGGGGCCGCTGCGGAATATTTCTCCGGCAGTGCCTTGATGACGGGAGACATAGATCTGACCTCGCCCGTCCAGCCGGAGCTAGAAGAAGAGTTGATCCGTCTGGGCTTCACCAAGCCCGATGGAATCGGTCACACCACCCTCGGCTGGATTCACCCCGAGTTACGGCTGGGGTTCGAGGTGGTTGCGGGCACGCCGATGGATGGAACGGTGGATTACCGCCGGCTGTTGCTCGTGGAGGGGATCGCCGGGGATGCCGGCTTTGCCGTCATCCCGATCGAAGACCTGATTGCCGACCGCATGGGTCAATATGCATCGGGCACCGCGCCGGAGATGCGCGAACAGGCCCGCATCCTGTTCCAGCTTCACCCCGATCTCGACATGGAGTATCTGGAGCGCCGTATCCGGCAGGAAACGGGAAACGATCATGGCATCGCCGACCTCGACGACTGAAGAGCATCAGCCCTGGGCCGGTCGCGTGATCCGGCACGACGATTTTGCGAAAACATTGCAGGCGCGTCGTGAAACCCTTGGTGAACCCAATATGCCCCGTAATGCCGGCAGCCGCCGCACCCTGAGTAAGGTGGCCCTGCTAACTGCGATCAAGGATGTGGGCGGGGATTGGTAAGGCGAAAGTAAAAAGGACGAGCCTGTAGTTAAGGTTGAATGAGCATCGCTAGTTCTTTTGCGGTATCGCTTGGGCGTTTGATTATGTCCGAATGCACGTGAAGGTTGCGCCGCTTACGGCAGTCGTGCCATTTTCCGCAACGCTTTGTGATCCGCCCCTACCACCCCTGCCACCCTCGCGAAACTTCACGAGCACGTCGGGGTCCAGCCGCAACGTCACCTGACTTTTCGCTCGCTCACACAACGGCGGACTTCCACGAACGACGCCATTCGGCCCCAGATAACCGGTGGCAGGACGGATTACCTTGCTGCCGACCGCCAACGCCGCAACGTCTAGCATCTCGTCGGTCAGTTCCGGCGCACCATCAGGGTCAACCCAATCGCTGCCGGTAGCGCGCTCGCTCTCTGCCATTGGCCTTCCTCATCGATATCACGCGACGGCCGATCCGTTTCCGTCCAGATCACCGCTAACAGTCGGTTGTGCAGCGATCCGTATGTGGTGAAGCGGGGTTACGGATACGCAAACCGGCCATCTTCGAACGTGAACATCGGCCCGGCGAACACCATGTCGGCATCCGCAAAATCCAGTCTGCGTCCCTTCAGTTTCTGGTCACGCTGGACGGGATCGAAGCTGATTTCCACGCCAATAATACGTAACTACCAAAAAGGGGGCGTAAACGGCTCTCGCGCCGGGCATAATTGACCCTGAAGAAAAAGGGCGCAGCCACCTTATGGCAGCCGCGCCCTCGCTATTCAGTCCAATAACGACATCCGCGTCGACCGCGTCGTGCCACCGGTCAGCCGGTTACATCGCCCGCGGTGGCGCCTGCATCTCCGGATGCATCTCGGCCATCTTTGCGCATTTCTTGTCCTTGGCCATTCGGTCCGCCGGCATCGCCTGACACTTCTTCATCGCGGCCATGTCCTTCTCCGACATCGGCGGCGCATCGGGCGTCGTCGCGGCGGGCGGGGTCATCGCGGCGGGGTCGGTGGCGGGCGTGGCGGGGTCGGGCATCTGGCCCGGCATCGGCTCGGCCGGGGCCGGCGGGGTGTTCGTCGGGGGCGGAGCGCCGGGGGCAGTCGTCTGCGCCATCGCGGCCGTTGTCGACAGCGCGAACGCCACCATCATCAGGGTCTTGCCGATCATGTCATTCTCTCCTGTACGGGACCAGGAGCAGCGCTCGATGCAGTCGCGGTATCGCTCATGCGGCCGGATCGGGCGATTACCCGGTCTAGTGGTGGCAGAACCACCGGACGGCGGGCGGAGTTCCACGTCCGGCGCGGGCCGCACCTTGTGTTTATGGCCGTCTGCGCCCATATCGGGGGTGCTACAGTCGCATATCGACGGTCTACGGCGCTTTGCGGCACCATCTTCCTTCTTTCCCTGCAGTTGGACGCAAGCGCGCGTCTCCACGTCGGGGATGCGCCAGAAGAAGGAATATCCCATGAGCCAGCTAGGCACCGTCAAGTTCTTCAACGCCGACAAGGGCTATGGCTTCATCGCGCCGGACAATGGCGGCACCGACGCCTTCGTCCACATCTCGGCCGTCGAGCGCGCCGGCATGGTCACGCTGAACCAGAACCAGCGCGTCGGCTATGAGCTGGAAGAGGATCGCCGGGGCAAGATGGCCGCGGTGAACCTGCAGCCCGCCGAATAATCGATCTGCGGCGGCCCTTACCGGGGCCGCCGTTTTTCGTTGGGGCTTCGCCAGCCCGTCACCTGCCAGCCTCCCCAAGGAGTCGCTCATGTCCGAAGCCGCCCTCTTCCGCGCCCGTGCCGACCAGGAATCCGCCAACGCCGCGGCTGCCTCGCTCGAAAACGTCCGTGACCGCGCCGAGCGTGCCGCCAAGGCATGGAGCGCGATGGCCGACCGGGCCGAACAGACACTCGCGATGCGCGAACGTCGCGAAGCCGCCCGCACCGCCGCCTGAACCCTGTCGGGGAGGGGGCAGCGATCACGCGCCCCCTGCCACGACCCACACCGCCCGCGGGAACGCGAGGCGCGCCGCACCGTTAAGCCCGTTCTTCCCATCTGGTGAAAGTTCAGGTCATGGCCGCCAAGCGCAAACCCAAGAAACAACCGCCCAGGACGCTCGGCGTCTCGCTGCTGTCGGCCGGCGCCGCCGCGATCGGCCTGGGGGCCGCCGCCGTCGCGATCCTGTTCGCCGCCCGCAAGCGCCCCAATCCGGCCGAACACGCCGCCCCCGATCTCGCTGTCGACGCGCCGCCCGTCACCATCCACACCCGCGCGCCCGAGGCGTTTCGCCCCGATCCCACTGAGCCCGTGCCGGCCGACGAGCGCGAATCACTGCGTCCCGCGACCGGTCACGCCCCCGGCTTCGCCGCCGATCGCGGCACCACCGTCAACTAATCAGCATCCAATAACCGGAGTTACGAATTCATGATTACCCGCACCGCGTCCGCCCGCTACGAAGGTCTTGGCAAGGACGGCAAGGGTCATGTCAGCACCCAGTCCGGCGTGCTGAAGGACAACCAGTACGGCTTCAATACCCGCTTCGAAGACGGCGCCGGCACCAACCCGGAAGAACTCGTCGCCGCTGCCCATGCAAGCTGCTTCACCATGGCACTGTCCTTCGCGCTGGCCGGCGCCGGTTACAACGAAGGCACGCTCGACACGACCGCCGCCGTGAAGCTCGACAAGGAAGGTGAAGGCTTCAAGGTCTCGCGCTCCGATCTGAAACTGACCGCGACGATCCCCGGCATCGAGGAAGACGAGTTCCAGCGCATCGCCGCCGATGCCAAGGCGAACTGCCCCATCTCGAAGCTGCTCACCGCCGAGATCTCGCTGGAAGCGACGCTGAACTAAGGCAACCGAACGGGCGGTCGCGCATTGGACAGCCACCATAACAGGAGAGGCCATCATGCGTACCGCCCCGTTCACCCTGGCAACCCTTGCCGCCGCCACGCTCCTAAGCGGTTGTGCCGGTGGCAATTACGGCCCCGACCGCCGGTACGCCAATTATCGCCAATACGATTATAACCGGGCCGACCCTGCCTATGGCGGCTATTATGCCGACCGCTATTACGCCGATGGCCCCCGTTATCGCGAACGCCGCCTGTCGCAGCGCGACCGCGTCTATCGCGGCCAGAACGGCAATTATTACTGCCGCCGCCCGGATGGCACGACCGGTCTGCTCGTCGGTGCCGCCGCCGGCGGCGTCCTCGGCAACATCATCGCACCGGGTGGCTCGGAACTGCTCGGCACGCTGCTGGGGGCAGGCGCGGGTGCGCTGGTGGGTCGCTCGATCGACCGCAACAACGTGCGCTGCCGCTGACGATCGTCGTTCAGGATTGGGCGATCGTTCGTTCCTGAACGAACCTTCCGGCCGTGCGACACGCCGCGACACTTTCGCGGGGAAGTCGGGACAGGCCCGTTACAGACCGCTCCCATATCGGTGTCAGGCCGGCATCGGCCGACACCGGGAGCAATTATCATGAAGATCATCGCCATCACCGCCGCCGCCCTCGGGCTGGCTACCGCGATCGTCCCCGCCGCTGCCAGCGCGCAAGGCAACTGGCGCCCGATCGTCCAGCGTCAGGCGAATCTCGACCAGCGGATCGATCAGGGCATCCGCAGCGGCCGGCTGAACCGCCCCGAAGCGCGCCGTATCCAGATGGAGTTCCGCCAGCTGAACCAGCTGGAGAACCGCTATCGCCGATCGAATGGCCTCAGCATCAGCGAACGCCGCGATCTCGACCGCCGCTACGACGCGCTCAGCGCCCGCGTGCGGTACGAGAAGAACGACCGCCAGCATCGCCGGTGAGGGTAGATGGGAATCGATCCTAACCCCGTTCGGCCTGAGCGGAGTCGAAGGCTGTCCTGAGCTACGCCGAAGGGGCTACCTCTCCATTTGGTGCTTCGACTTCGCTCAGCACGAACGGGTAAGGACGGGAGTAACGCCTGATTAACTCAACCCGTCGTTGCGAGCGTAGCGAAGCAATCCAGTGCCCCACGCGCGGCCCTGGATTGCTTCGCTACGCTCGCAACGACGAACTCGCTCAGTATTTACCGAAACGGTCTGAGGTAATCCTCACATCACGGCCGCCGCAGCGACGCCGCGTCCAGATCGAGCGCAGCCGCCGGGATCACCTCGACATTCGGATACAGCGCCCTGAGCGGTGCGATGAACTGCTTGGCGTCCCCCACGACCACCACACTGGCGGCCTTGGGATCGAGCAACGCCTGCGCCGCCTTCTGCACCGCTGCCGGATCGACGCCCTCCACCTTGGCGGTGTAGCGGCCGATTTCGGTCAGCGGCACATCCTGCACTACATAATCGCCGATGATGTCGGCCACGCCGTCGGTCGTTTCGATCGCCCGGCCGAAGCCGCCGACCAGCACCGCCTTGCGCGTGTCGAGTTCGTCCGCCGGCACCGCCGTGGCGCCCATCCGTGTCATCTCCGCCGCGATCAGTTGCACCGCTTCGGCCGCGGTCGGGTTTTTGGTCTGTGTGCGGGCGGAGATGCTGCCGCCCAGTCGCCGCGCCGTCACACTGCTGCCCGCGCCATATGCCAGGCCACGCTTGATGCGGATTTCCTGATTCAGCCGTGACGAGAAGCCGCCGCCCAGCACCGTATTGCCGACATTGAGCGGATAATAACGCTCGTCACCGCGCATGATGCCCGGCCGCGCCACCACGACGCCCGCCTGTCCGGCATCGGGCATGTCGACCACGATCACCCGCGGCGCCGGCGGGGCTGCCAGCATGACGGCGGGGGGCAGTGGCGTCGCCTTCCACGCGCCGAACTGCGCCTCGGCCAGCGCGCGGGCGGCGGCGGGCGTGACGTCGCCCACCATTACCAGTGCGGTGCGATTCGGAGACCAGGTGCCGGCATAGGAGTGCGTGATGTCGTCGCGCGTGATCGCCTTCAGCGAGGTCGGCGTACCGTCCAGCGGCGGTGCATATGGTCCCTTGCCGAACACCGCCCGCGTCGCGACCAGTGCGGCGAGCTGGGCCGGGTCCTTCAGCGTCACCTCGATCCCGTCGATCGTCTGCGCCCGCGCGCGTTCGATCTCCTCGGGCGCAAAGGCGGGGCGGATCGCGACATCGGCCAGGATCGGCATCGCCTTGGCCAGCTGGTCCGACTTCACGGTCAGCGACACCGACGATCCGTCGCGATCGGCGCTGCTGCCGATCGATCCGCCCAGCGCCTCCACCGCCCGCGCGATCTCGGTCGCGGAGCGGGTGGCGGTGCCCTTGGTCATCAACCCGGCGGTCAGGTTCGCCACGCCCGACCGCGTCGCGGGATCGGTCGCGCCGCCGCCGATCGCAACCAGCGCGGCGGTGACGATCGGCAGGCCGTGCCGCTCGACGGTAATCAGGCGCATGCCGTTGGCCAGCTTCGTCTCCACCGGCTGCGGCAACACCGCCGCGATCGGCGCGGTGGGGGTGGGCGGCAGGATACGCGCGGACCCGATCGCCGCCGTCACCACCGGAATATTGGCGGGCGGCGTCAGCGCGGCGACCTTCACGGTCGGCGCCACCGTGATCGGCATCAGCCGGACGTTGGCCGGCGGTTGCCCGGGCAGATAGCGGATGATCGCCGCCTGATCGTCGCCCAGATATTGCCGCGCGACCCGCTGCACATCGGCGGCGGTCACGGTGGCGATCGCGGCGAGCTGGCGGTCGGCGGCACGGGGGTCGCCATCGATGATGACGGACGAGGCGATGACGCGCGCCTTGCCCTCCGCCGTCTCGCGTTCCTTGATCGCCGACGTCAGGATCTGGTTCTTCGCCTCGGTCAGCTCCGCCGCCGACACCGTTGCATCGCGGAACCGGGCGATCTCGCGCTTCAACGCCGCCTCGCCCTGATCCACCGTCTTGCCGCCCGCCATGATGGCATAGGCGATCAGATTGCCGGTGCCTTTCTTGGTATCGAGGAACGCCTCGGCACTCTGCGCCAGCTGGTCGCGATAGACGACATTCTCGTACAGGCGCGAGCTTTCGCCCGTCGCCAGCACGGTCTGCAACACGGTCAGCGCGGGAATGTCGGCGGCGTTGTCAGGCGGCACGTGCCACGTCATCACCACGGCGGGCAGCGGCGTGTTCGGCTCGTACGTCGTGTAGGTGACGGCCTTGGTCCGCGCGGGTTCGGTCACGGTGACGCGGGGGATCGGCCCGGCCGGGCGCTTGATCGGCGCGAAATACCGGTCGATCCAGGCGTTCAGCTGCGCCGGATCGAAATTGCCCGACACGACCAGGATCGCATTGTCCGGCCGGTAATAGGTCGCATGGAACGCACGCACATCGTCGATCGACGCAGCCTGCAATTCGTCGATGCTGCCGATCGTCGACCGGGCATAGGGATGCGTCGTATAGGACGCCGCCGACAGATAGGTGGAGAACAGCTTGCCGTACGGCCGCGCCATCGTCGACTGGCGCAGTTCCTCCTTCACCACGTCGCGCTCGGACGCGAACGTCACCGGCTCGACGATCAGGCTCGCCATCCGGTCCGCCTCCGCGAACAACAGCCGTTGCAGGTGATTGGCCGGCACCACCTCGAAATAATTGGTGTAATCGTCGTTGGTGGAGGCGTTGTTGTACCCGCCGACGTCCTCGGTCAGGCGATCCATCTGCTCGGGCACCAGATTGCGCGTCGCCTTGAACATCAGATGTTCGAACATGTGCGCGAAGCCCGACCGGCCGGCGGGATCGTCCTTCGACCCGACATCGTACCACACCTGCACCGACACGTTGGGCGTGCCGGTGTCGCGCAAGGCATAGATGCGCAGCCCGTTGGGCAGCGTGCGTTGGGTGAACGCGATCGGCTTCACCGCCGACGAAGCCGGGGGAACAGGGGCAACCGTCTGCGCCACCACGCCGGTCGGCAGGGCGGCGGCGAGCAGCAGCGCGAGACGGAGCTTCATCTACTTGTCCTTGTTGCGGTTGGCGAACAGCACCGCGGCGGCGACCGCGGCAGATCCGATGCCGACACCCAGACCGATACGGGCCAGCGGCCAGTTCTTGGTCTTCTCCGCCACCAGCGCGGCGGTGGCCTCCGCCTGCGCCTTGGCCTCGGCGGCGGCGGCTAGGATTTCATTCGGCTGGTCGTCTGTGTGGTCGGTCACTTGCTCTCTCCTGATTGGTCGCCGGCATACAACGCACGAAAATCGTCGGCGAAGGCGGTCAGCCGTCCGCCCTCGATCGCCGCGCGCAGATCGGCCATCATGGTCTCGTAGAACCAGATATTGTGCTCGGTCATCAACATCGCGCCGAGAATTTCGCCCGCGCGGACCAGATGATGCAGATACGCCCGGCTCCACGTCGCGCAGACGGGGCAGGGGCAGGCGGGGTCGATCGGCCCCTGATCCTCGGCATGGCGGGCGTTGCGGATGTTGACCGGCCCGGCGCGCGTAAACGCCTGTCCCGTCCGCCCCGACCGGGTCGGCAGCACGCAATCGAACATGTCGATGCCGCGTTCCACCGCGCCCACGATATCGGTCGGCTTGCCCACCCCCATCAGGTAACGCGGCTTGTCCGCCGGCAACTGGCCCGGCGCGAAATCGAGACAGCCGAACATCGCCTCCTGCCCCTCGCCGACCGCGAGGCCGCCGACCGCATAGCCGTCGAACCCGATATCGATCAGCGCATCCGCCGATGCCTTGCGCAATCCCTCGTCCAGCGCGCCCTGCTGGATGCCGAACAGCGCCGCCCCCTCGGCATGGGCGCCGCCCGCGTCGAAGCCGGCGCGCGACCGTTTGGCCCAGCGCATCGACCGCTCCATCGCCGCCGCCTGCACCTCGCGCGTCGAGGTCGTCGGCACCAGCTCGTCGAACGCCATCACGATGTCGGAGCCGAGCAGCCGCTGGATTTCCATCGACCGCTCCGGGCTGAGCAGATGCCGCGTGCCATCGAGATGCGACCGGAACGCCACGCCCTCCTCCGACCGCTTGGTCAGGTCCGACAGGCTCATGACCTGATACCCGCCGGAATCGGTCAGGATCGGCCGCTTCCACCCCATGAAGCCGTGCAGGCCGCCCAGCCGCGCGACCCGCTCCGCGCCGGGGCGCAGCATCAGATGGTACGTATTTCCCAGGATGATGTCCGCGCCCGCCGCCTCGACGTCGCCGGGCTTCATCGCCTTCACCGTGGCGGCGGTGCCGACCGGCATGAAGGCGGGGGTGCGGATCGTGCCGCGTTGCATCGCGATCGTGCCGCTGCGCGCACGGCCATCGGTCGCGTGGATGTTAAAGGCGAAGCGGGTCATGGCCGGTCCGGCTTCGGCTTGTCGGCATCGGCCGGTTTGCCGTCCTTCTTCTTCGGGATGCCGGGGCGGGTGGGGCCGTTGGCGTCGATCGGCCCGGTCTTGAACGTCAGCAGTTCGGCGCGGCTGATCCCGTCCTGCCCGTCGCGATTGAACCGCGAATAGAGTTTCGAGAATTGCGTCTGCAACTCGGCCAGCGTCACCTGATTGTCGCCGTCCTTGTCGACATCGAACGGGCTGGGCAGCGCGTTGCGATCGCCCAGATAGCGCAATGCCCAGTCGGCAAAGGCGAAATAGCGCATCGTGCCGGTATGGCCGGTATCGATCGCCGCGAACGAGCGCGCGACGCATTCCTGCAACTCGCTGCGCGTGGTGATGCCGTCGCCATCCGTGTCGCAGGCGGCGACGAACATCGCGACCGGTTCGACCACCATCGTCGCCGGCGTCTGGGCAGAGGGGCGGGCGGGGCCGGGGACGATGATCTCCGGCGCTTCCTGCGGCGCGGTCTGCGCTAGCAGCATCATTGAGGCAGATAAGGAAGAAAAGCTGAACGCAAACAAGGCTATGGTCCGATCGATGCCGGCGGTCGCCGCACGGCGCCCGCCAACGTCCCTATACTGTATCGCCCTATCGGCGATGGCGCCTGCCCGCGCAAAGCATTTTGACGGCGCGGTCCCACCGTATATCGGCGCGATGCCGCCATGGAGGGGCAAGCCCGCGTGAACCAGCCCTTCGGTGCCAAACGACTGTTGCAACTGCTCGGTATAGTCCTGCTCGGCTGGGCGGTGGGGCATCTGTTCCAGAGCGCCCGGCCCATCGGCCGCGATGTCGGCGACAATCCGGTCGCCCGATCGCTGCTGCTCGATCGGCAGGGGCCGTCGTCCGGCGCGACCGATTCCACGCTGACGCTGGTCCTCTTCACCGATTACCAATGCCCCGCCTGCCGGCTGGCCGCGCCCGCGATGGAAGCGGCGGTGGCGAGCGACGGGCATGTCCGCATCCTCTATCGCGACTGGCCGATCTTCGGCCCGGCGTCCGAGCGCGCCGCCCGCCTCGCCCTCGCCGCCGACCGGCAGGGCATCTATCCGCCGCTCCACCGCCTGTTGATGGGCGAACGCCGCCCCCTCGACGATCGCGTGCTGGCGGAGGCGGTCGTCGCGGCCGGCGGCGACTGGGACCGGGTGCAGGCCGACCTGCGCCGATACGACGCCGCGATCACCGCGCAACTGGGCCGCACCCTCGATGCCGCGCGCCGGCTGGGTCTGGCCGGCACGCCGTCCTACCTCGTCGGCCCGCTGCTGGTCGAAGGGGCGATGGACGAGGCCGGCTTCCGCCGTGCCTTCGCCGCCGCCCGCGACGCTATCGCGTCGGTCCCTGGCTCGACAGGAACGCGATGACGTCCGCCCGTTCCAGCGGATCGGCGATCCCGGCAAAGGCCATGCGCGTTCCCGGCGCGAACGCCGCCGGTGATCGCAGCCAGCGGTCCATCCGCGCCGGCGTCCACACCCCGCCGACCGATTGCAGCGCCGCGGTATAGGCGAACCGCGCACTCGCTCCGGTCACGGTCTTGCCCATCACGCCGTACAGGTTCGGGCCACCCGCATCGGGCGCCTGCTGCCGCACGGTGTGGCACGCCGCACAGGCCGCAAAGCTGCGTCCGCCCGCCCCGGCATCCGCCACCCGCAGATAATCGGCCAGCACCGCATTCGCCCCCGCCGCGCGCCGCCGCGCCTCGCGATCGTCACGCGCGCATCCCGCCAGCAACAGCATCACGCCAAGGGCGATGCGTCGGATCACGCCATCAAACCGCCGCGCTCAACACCCGCTGGAACAGCGCCAGCATCCACCCCGTCGCCTGCACGAACAGCGCCGGATCATATCGCGGCCCCTCGTCGCGCAGGAAGGCATGCGCCGCATTCACCTCATGCCACTCATACCGCGCGCCGACCGCCTCCAGCCGCGCCCGGATCGCCTCGCGCCCGGCAAAGGGCACATGCGGGTCCTGCCGCCCCCACACGAACAGCGTCTCCGCCGTCAGTTCGTCCATCCGCGCCAGACTGTCGTCGCATCGCCCCTCGCCCAGCGAGCCGGCATGGATATCGGTCGGATAGAAGCACGCCGCCGCCGACACGCGGGGGTCGAGCGCGGCGCGGTACGCCAGATGCCCGCCCAGACACACGCCCGCCGTCGCCAGCCGCCCGCTGCACGCCGGATGCGCCGCCAGCCAGTCGAGCGCGGCGGTCGCATCCGCATCATACGCCGCCACCGGCTTGGCGAACTTCAGCGCGTTGCCCCGATCGGTCCCCGCCTGATCGTAGCGCAGCACCGTCCCCGGCGCCTCATATTCGTGATACACTTCCGGCACCGCCACGCAGTATCCATGCCCCGCGATGAACGCCGCCAGCCGCCGGATCGGGTCGGTCACCTGATAGATTTCCGAATACAGCACCACCCCCGGATACCGCCCGTCGGCCGCCGGCCGAAACACATGCGTCCGCATCACCCCGCCATCGGCGGCGGGCAGGTCGGCATATTCGTCGCTGTGGATAATCATCGTCGCTTCTTGCGCGCGATCGGCGGGGGAGGGCAACAGCAACAGGGCGCGGAGGCGATCGGGAAACGGTATCGATGGGCGACAACAGACGCTGACCCGTCTGTATCCATTGCCTATCGAACGGACCCCGCACTGAAACGGACCACGGCGCTGTGAAAGGCTTGCGATGCCGCCTTCCAGTCGGGCCACGCAAACGGCGCTGCTTCGAGAGAAGCGGGCGTCTTGGAAATGAAGTCATTCAGCGTTCGCAGAAGATCGTCCGCATCGCCCGTCTTGAAATAAATGCCGTGCTGACCTGCGATTTCCCGGAATATCGGTATTTCGCTTGCGATAACTGGTCCCCCCCCGATTGAGCGATTCGACGATCGGCAGGCCGAAACCTTCGATGGAGGATGCGACAATTACCGCATCTGCGTCAGCGTATAGCGATTCCAGCACTTCGTCAGACGCGGAAGTGTTTAGGGTAAAATAATTATTGGACGTAGCCAAACTGGAAAGGCGTTGTGACAGGTCCTGTTCGATCCAGCCTATCTTTCCCACAAAGGTAAGTTTGGCATCGACGCCATTTTCCCAAAATTTCTCGAATGCGTCCAATATGATCGCATGCCCTTTTCGCGGTTCGATCGTTCCGACGACCAAAAAATTTGGTGAAATGTCGGTCGCCCTTGTGGGTTTCCTGAAGTCACGGGGTATATCCGCTCCCAAGTGGAAATAGTCCGTGGGACGCGACATCTGCCAGATCCCCATCTGTTTCTGAACGACGTCAAGGTTGGTGCGTGCCGTCGCTAATATGGCGTCCGACAATTCAAAGGCTTTCCGCATTTCGTACGGAAAGGACGACGCGACATCTGCGGGAACTTGGTCGGGGTGTGTGATGGGAATCGTATCATGGACGACCGTGATGATCTCGGCGCCGGATGATCGTACTCGCGCTGCGGCAGGCAAGACGCCGCATCCATTCCAGAACGTGTCGAGCAACACGAGTTTGTCGCCGTGCTTGAATCGAATCGGTGATCCCGACCGCCATTTTTCAGTTTCGGCCGTGAACCATCTGCCAACAGTGCGCTGCTGGATTGCGACATGGATGGACGGAAATCGGATGATACCCGATTTGACGAAATCCTTTACGATCCTGCTCGGCGAGGGCGGCAGCTTTCCGAGTTCACCACTGGGCCGTGGACTCAACAAAGCATTCAGGGCGGCGGTGTCCAATTTGTGGAAATCCGTGCCATCGGAAAAAACGAGAACGACGTCGGGAAAATCTCCCGCATTCTGCGCGATTTTTCTGACTACACGCTGAATACCGGTTCCAAGTCCGCGCACCAACGTGTCCGTCACATCTATGGCGACAATGGCGTCGGCAGCGCTCGGCGGTCCATTCGGCATCATCACCTATATCCTGCAATAATGTTGTCGGCTTCACACGACATTAGCTATCACCTGACTTCGACGTGGCAACCATGCCGTTGCCCGGTTGGCGATCCGCTGGCTTTAAGGTGTCGAGAGTAAAGGCCTTGCGGTGACCGACCGATTGCCGCTCACGGCAGCAGCAACGACGCATCACCATAGGAATAGAACCGATACCCATGCGCGATGGCATGGGCATAGCCCGCCTGCATCCGCTCCCGCCCCATCAGCGCCGATACCAGCATGAACAGATTTAGCTTAGGCATCAAAATATCTCATCGTTTTCAAGGTATATGCGTGAAAAGCGACTGCTCAACGAACCTTCACCCACCAACGTCATAAATTCAGGCGACTTGCCGGACATGCGGCTATCCCACGCAATGCACTTTGGCCGGCCGGCTTCCGCGAAATTGGCCTACAACCCGCCACCCAGGCATGAACAAGCGGACTGTCTGGCAGGGGCATTCGGACATACATATCGCGCTTATGCGATTGACTGAAATTTCAGGCCATGGGACCACGGATAAGTGATTGTGACCCAGCCTGCATTAACAACTGCTAGTTCCGAGCGATACGCGAAATTCCGCTGGCGGTTAGCTGCCGACGTTCGGACGAGTGGTTGCCTCCTAAAACAACCTAGAATGTACCGTTATTTTGGTTAGGTCGGTTTGTCGCGAGGACCATGATCGCGAAATTAAGTGGTTTTAGCGTCCGCAAGCATTGTGAGGCTACAAAATGAACGACATACCAGTCAGTAATTACGTGTTGGAATACTTCAAAATCGAAGGGTTGCATAACCGACAGGATGTCGGGCTGATGATGGTAGACTCCGTAGGTATTTTATAGCCGATAATGGGTCCGGTAAAACGACTGTCTTATATATGCTCCAATGTATATTATCAGGTAAGTTTGCTAAATTAACAAAATTTACCTATTCGAAAATATATATCAAGTTCTCGAATGTTGATGTTTTCGTGCTATCTCCCGGCGATTACGCGATAAGTAAAACAGGGGCATTTTTTAAGAATCTAGCATCTAGAGCCAGGCTAGATGTTGATCAAATCTGGCGGCTCGCGATGATGGCGCAGAAATTCCCGCTAAGTCGTCTAAGGGAAGACATAATTTTCCGAAAGGCTGCGCACGACATGCGCATTCCAACCAGTGTGTTCGCAAATCGGTTGATTCGCATTGCTGCGCCCGAAGATAGAGATTTATTATCGGATTTAGAAAACTCACCATTTGGAATGCTAAAATCCTTTTTAGAACAAAACTTTTGTCATTCCGTTCTTTATTTGCCGACTTATCGAAGGGTTGAGCAGGATGTTGAAGAACTACTGGATTTTGACAAGGACGAGCGAGGTATAACATCCACAGATATTCATTTTGGTATGAAAGACGTGGACGAACGAATTAATAGAGCAACTCGAAATATTAGAGATCATTTTATAGCGTCGTATGGAATGATTAGTGGCCAAATGCTTGGTCAGTTAGCGGAAAATCCGCCAATTTCTGCTGAAACACTCGATTCGCTGAAAGATAAGAGTCAAATCGAGCTTGTGCTTGGGCGTGTAGCCGAAAATGTCTCGCAAACACAAAAGGAGCTTATACTTAAGCTATATGATGACGGAGAGTTAGAAAAAAACGTTCATTTGTCGTTTTTCCTGTTTAGTTTAATAAAGGCATATGATCAAGTTCGCCAAGTTGACGCGGCTTTACAGCGGTATGCGAAAGTTTGTAACGGATATTTAATAAATAAAGAGATGAGATATGATAGCCTGAATGCGACTGTTGCGGTTTACGAAACTATCGGCGGAAATGAGTTAAAACTCGATACGCTTTCGTCAGGCGAGAAGCAAATTTTAGGCGTCATGTCCGAGTTGTATTTAGGCGAGAGCGAATCGTATATCGTAATATTTGATGAACCTGAGCTATCTTTGTCTATGGAATGACAGAAGAAAATTCTCGTTGATATATCGGCATCCGAAAAGACGCATACTTTAGTTGCAGTGACGCATTCGCCATTTGTATTCGAGAATGGTCTAGACATGTATGCTAGATCTTTAGAAGTTAGCTTTCATGCCCCTAAGGGTGAGGTCCCGAATAGTTTCGCCTGAGTCATTGCGATCAGGCCGCGAGTCTTACTCTGTTGCCCTATATCGCATAATAAAAGATTTCGCTAAACTTCCAGCAAAGGTTTTTCTTTTAGTCGAAGGTAAAGACGCGGACTATTACCGTCCGAGGGCTTCGATGATTTTAGCTGACCTCGATTTATCATTCAGGAACCTAAAAGGTAAGCAGAATATAAAGGAATTAATCAATGCATTACTTAATAATTTATCATTAAAAAATTTGAGATTTGCAGTATTTTATGATCGAGCTTACGAAGCTGATATTGCTGAGATAACTAGATCGTTCGCCTACGTGACAGACAGCTATTATATAGAGAACTATTACATCGGATCCGAGGCAGTTGGCTCGGCAATTGCGTCGTTACTTTATGACGATGCTGTGCATTCCGACGAGTTAGATAATATTATCTTCGGACTATCCGACAATTACTGTAAGTTACAAACAAATTTTCACTCCTGCGTTAGGCTTTTCAACGAGTGGGCTTGGGTGCAGCGGCACATGCCAAGGCCCGGAAAAATAAGTCTCGATAAATTTGACGTGGGGAAGATGCTGACTATCGACAAGATGACGTGGATCGTAACATCAAACTATAAGTTGGACGATTTAAACGCGCTTGCGCCGGAACGAAAGCCCGTAACCCCAAGCGAAATAGCCATTGCCTCTGAGTGGTTTTCGCATAAAAGTTGGACTGATTCCTTTCGAGGAAAGCAAGAGATAGACATGTTATTTTTGTATTTAACTGAAGTAATCAAATTGGCGAATGATGGGGCTTCACCATTTTCCAAAAAAACTAAAGTTGGAAAGCGTCTGTCGCGACAAGAAATAATATCTGAGCTTTCCGCTTATGCAAAATCACCCCAGTCGCTGATTGATTTTTTGCATAAATTAAAGAGTGATTGGGGCGATACGGTAATCGTAGCATAATATGTGGCTACGTTTAGTGTTTTCGGGTAGCCATTTGCGTGGCAACTAGACCTAACGACAAGTTGCGGGGCTCATTAATTTTCTGCTTTCTATTCCCAAGTTGTGCCTGTTGCTTTTGAGGCGGCATTGACCGCGTTGAGCAATACGTTAGCATCGAGATGGGCATATCGTTCGGTGGTCCGCGTCTGGGTATGCCCCAGCACCTTGGCAACCACGTATAGCGACTGTCCCGAGTTCACGAGGTTGCTCGCCGCCGAATGCCGCAGATCATGAACGCGTACATCAGGCAGGTCGGCGGCGCGCCGTGCGCTGTCCCAGCTGTTATAGAACGACTGAAATGGCTTCAGCGTCTTGGGGTTGGGGACGATGAAGTCACACTTCTCGAACCGTGGTACCTGTTCCAGCACCGCGATCGCATCGTCAGACAACGGGACATGGCGAGGCTTCCCGGTCTTGGTCGTCGGGATACGCCAAACCTTGCGATCGATGTTGATCTCGTTCCACTTGGCATCGAGCAGTTCGCGTTTGCGGCACCCCGTCAGGAGCAGCAGCGCGACGATGTAGCGCAGCATCGGGTTTGGGCTTTCCTCGACCGCCTGCTTCAATCGCTTGGTCTCGGCGGCATCCAGGAAGCGTTCGATGCGGTTGTTGGCATCTTTCTGCCGCACCCCCTCCAACGGATTGGTTTCTGCGCCGGGAATACCCCACTGCTTGGCGAGCCGCATCATGTAACCAAGGATGACCTGCCAGCGGTTAACGGTGGCCTGCTTATAACCGTCCTTAACCTTAAGGGTTAGCCACTCGACGATATCGTCCTGCTTCAGTTGATCGAGGTGGAGTTTGCCGAAACGGGGCAGGAGATGGAGGCGTAGATAGCGTTCATCGATGTCGTGGCTTTTCTTGTTGGCCTTTACGAAGGCTAGATAGCGTTTGGATAATTCTTGTACGGTAGGGATGCGACGATCGGCTTGTCGCTTCTTGACCGGGTCCTCACCGATGGAGACGCGGGCCTTGACGCGGATGGCCTCTTTCTTGGCTTCGGCAAAGGAGATATCGGCGACGTTGGCGATCTTGTACTGGCACTGGCGGTTGTACTGGTTTTTGTACCGCAAGGCATAGGTAGCTGACCCGCTGGGCTGGGCCTCCACGACGAAGCCGGTAATGGCCTCATCGAAGAACGTCTCTTTCTTCAGGCGCGTCGTGATCCGAATGGCCTGAACGGCGGCGGCGCATAAGGCGATGGTAGGCATGGAAGTATCCTTCTTTCTGAGGGGCGCATGGCACCGCCGCCCGCCGCCGATGGGCTCGGGGTCGGTCAAAGGCGGAACGGTGCCGGATGGGGCTCCTGAGGGGCAGGAGCGGCAATTGCTGGATGAGGGGCGATCTGGCCGCGACTGAGGGTGTCGCTATTAGACTGATCGTCGTGGATGGGTCGCTTTCAGGCGGACCGCAGAGAACTCTCCAAGCGGGGACCGACCGTCAATGCGGATTATCATTGGCATCGTTATCGGGATGGAGCCGGTAGCGGTGGTCTTCAGTAAGGTGCCAGCGATAACGATCAGGGTCGGCCCCGTTGTTCTCGGCAAGGACCTGGACAACGTGGGCGCGGTGCAGGCCGATGGTATGTAGCGCCCCCACAATACGGACGCCGGTGTCCCAGCCTTCCCAGATGCAGACGGTGATCAGGTTTATCGCCAGATCATGCTTGTTCGGCTTGTTGCCAAAGTCTCGTATCATCGCTCGCATCCGGCGAAAGATCACGGCGTCGTCATTCTGCCGCACAACGCCTGCCGCATTGGAAGTGGGCGACGCAGCGACATTCTTGATCGTAACGCAGATATCTATCGGCGACAGCTTGGCAGGCATCGTTCGAATCACGGGCGTGGAAGCTGGCAGTTCCATATCGGGGGCAGGGTTCGTCATGATCTATTCCTTTCAAATGGATGATGATGAGGCCGCAAAGGTCCGTTCGACGCGCGCTGAGCGGTCGAAAGCAGGCAGTCTCGGTCGAGTTTGGAGCTGGTGGGGGGAGGGGGCGGCAAAAGCCGCTAATCTGCCCGGTCGTCAGTCATTCGGTCGCAGGTCGGCGCAAAAGCTTCCGGAAAACTCCCGCCCCCTCCCCCCACCGGGAGGAGGACTTCAGTATTTGGCTTCAGGTAGAGGTTCAGCGCGCTTGATAATGTTGGCCATCGGGCGAACGTGCATCCGCCATTTGTCACGACCCTGTATCCGCTTCGGTGGCCCGAATAGCTCGCGTAGGACCGCCCCACACTCTTTGCATTGGGTGTTGGACGGGTTCGGGATACCGAGGTCCTGCAATACCTCGATAGCGGTCTTCACCTCGCCGCCGTCGTAGCCAATCATCTCGTGATCGATATACCCGTGTACCCGCTCAGCTATCGCACTGACACTGCGATGACGGATGTTATAAGCGCCAAGAGCCTTCGCCTCCGTGGGCGTCAGCCAGTGTTGTTCACCCCGCTCAAAATCGACAGCCAGCTGGGCGAACACCTGCTGCATGTCGATATCATGTTTGAACTCCAGTTCCTTGACCGCGATCGTCCACCAACGCCGATTGCCGGTCGCGTCGACCAAAAAGCGGTCGTCATTGACGGTTGCCGCGAACACCGTCTTACGCGGATATTCAGCTTCCTCACGACCGTACGGCCGACGAATCTTGTCGCAGTCGTTGGTCAGGAAGCCTTTGATCCGGGCAATGTCTTTTTTGAACGAGCTATCGAGCTCGCCAAGTTCGACGATGAAATGGGTGATGCAGCCAAGGATCGAATCCTTGTCGGCGCCGTCGAGGTGGTGGTCCAGCTTGATATAGTCCTTCCGCATGGCCGGCGGCATCAGCTTGGCAATCCAGGACGTCTTACCAATACCTTGATCGCCTTGCAGCGTCAGCACGCCGTGGATCGGAACGGGCCCGTCTTTCAGTGCCGCCGTCGTGGCGCCCAGCAACCAGCGATAGAGCAAGGTGGATTTCAATGTGTCGGGGTAATCTTCCACGGTAACGACGGTGTCGTACATCGGCTGCAGACGATCAGTGCTGTCCCACGGCTTGCTAAGCATCCAGTCCTTCACTGGATTGTATGGGTTTCGTTGTCCGATTTCGTCGACGAAAGGGAAAAGCCAACCGGTGCTCATGCCGTTGACCATGGCAGCGCTGGCGATCTGGTTCATGCTAGCGGACGAGCCATCGAGCTGACGGAGATGCAGTTTTTTCTTGATCACGTTGAATTGCGCTGTGAACCCGAGACCGTTCAACAAGTGGGTAACGTTCTCGATCGTGGGCGAGAAGTAATTGCTTCCGGGACGGGGAGGGTGGGGAAATGATTGGGCGTCTAGTCGGCCGACAGGCAGGCCGTCGTCGGCATTGTCTAGGTCATTTTTTCGGTTTGGTATTGTTATAGTTTCTCAAAGTTATGAAGGTTTCTAGCAGCGGTGAGCTTTGATCAGTCCATCTGAGGCTGTCGTCTGTTTCCAGCGTTTGCGGGATGCTGGCGGGAGTAAAACGGTGATTGAGTTGTCTAATGCCAGTCAGAGGGGCCGCCGCCGCCATTGATGTTTGGCAGCGGCGGTGGGTAGTTCATCCAATGGTGTGTGTGTCGTCAGACAGGCGATTGGCAGGATAGTTCTTCTGAAGCGCGTGGTTCGTAAAGCGGAAATCACCGTTAGAGCTCCGAACCCACAATCCTCGATCCTGAGCAAAGTCGAAATACGAAAGTGTTTCCGCTGCTCGCTTTCCAAGTGCGGGGTCGAGAAGATCGGTTAGGTCTTGCTCCATCGTGGTCCACGGACGGCCGCTGCCAACATATGCTGCAACGATGCCGATCATGTCCCTCACGGCGAACGGCTGATCATGGGTTTCTCGCGACAGGGCATAATCGACGATGGCGCGACCACGGATGAGGGCGGATTGATGGACGATATTCATTTAGCTTGTCCTTGAAGGTGGACCTGAACCAAAACGTGATGGCCAAGGGCGCTGCCGGTTGACCAACGCCGGCTCCTAATACGAGTATGATTATCTGGCTGAAAAGACGCGTGATTTTCACGTTTCGCAGGTGATGGCTTTTTTAGGGGGCGCCTTGGACGCCGGGTGAGTCAAGCGTTACGAACTTGACACCGCGATGAGCATCAATGTTGGTGCCTTACACATGGGCAAGGAATTAAAGGGGTATTATGCCGGTCTCAAATAGTGCTTCGGAACTCTCGACGATACGATTCGAATGGTTACTGATATTTCTTCAAGTCATCGAGGGTTCGAGCTATAAAGAGATCGGGGCTGTTGTTGGTGTTGATGCAACAAATATTTCGAGAAGATTAAGTAATATCGAAGATTCTTTTTTGCGCCAGTCTTTATAAAAAAGTTGTGAAAGTTGAAAATGTGAACCCGGTGTTTCTAGATATAGCAAACGCAGTTATATTAGAGTTAGTTAATCTGATGAAAGACCTAGATGCTTTGTCGGAGATTGATAATTCTGAGACAATACTAAAATTATCTGTCAGAGATTTCCAGATTTTTAATGAACTTTACCAAAGTAGAGGTCAAAAAATAGTGGCGTATAATCTCAATATAAGCCGAGCGACCATTCATCGTTCAATAAACAACATTGAGAATGCATTTAAATCTCAGAATTTGTTCGGGGTCAGAGGTTCGAATTCACTATCGGCCATCACTAGGCGTATATATGAAAGCTCATCTAAAATCGTTCGTCTGCTGGAGGGTTTCGTTCCTGTGATGAAGGTTGTCTATAATCATCCGGATTTTGAGAAATTGACGATGATTGAACTTTTACGAGCGGTAGAAATATTCTATCGTTCCCAGCTAAGAGCTTGGTCTTTAGCTAAGGAAAGACGAGCGCTTGAAAAGCGATCTAAACTTGAAAAGCAAGATAAGATAGCTGAGGCGGATTCAAATATTCATTTCTATCAAGAAAGACGTGAATTAGCCCGTATATATCTCGATGATATGTGTGCCCTATCACCAATGATGACTACCGTGCCCTCATGAGTTGCTTAGCAGGCCAGTATAGAGGCGAAGCATATGTGTTAAATTACTGGCTGAAAGATGACTGTATTCGAAAAACATAATGAGGGCGAAGCCGCTATTGCCAACCGTGACGATCATCTCGAACCATCCGTCATGCCGAACCAGCCAATCCCAGAACGGATGAAAGCCGTCGTCGCCAAAGCGGATGCCATCAATCGGCTCGGTCAGTGGCGAGAAGCCTACGTGACGAATGATATCGGCTTCGGTGTCACCCGCCTCTACGACGAGGTATTCGGTATAGTCGGTCAGGTCATAATCGGGCGTAACGAGGGTAGCTATATGATCGGTCAACAGCTTACGTAACTGAGGTTCGAGGTCGAGCGTCAGGGCATGCGCCATCGTGGCGGCATCGTAGAGGTGCATCATGGTGAGGCCTTTCGGACATGAAAAACCCGCCAAGACGGAAGTGTCTCGCGGGCTGCGGTTTCATCGGATTTGCTGCGTTTCGACGTCCAAGACGTCCTGCAGGTATGGGAGGCTAGAACGGGACTGGGGTCACCACCTGTTGATCGATCGGGTCTGAGTGTTCGGGTTGCTGGGCATGGTCGCGGAGGACCGTCATCAACCGTGGACTGATGCCATCATCGTCGGGGACAATAAGAATCACACCCGATCCGTCATCGCTGAGGATGTACGGTGCTTCATAGGCGCCGCCGTGATCGATGACCCACTCGAAGGAGTCCGTCAGCGGTAAGCCGACCGCGCGTTCGATGGCGTCAAAGGTATCGCCTGCCTCTGGAACGATAAAAGTCGCCAGCTCGATCAGGTCGCCGCGTAACAGGAGAATGCGCTTGATGGTGTCGGCTATCGGTAGGGTGAGCGTACGCGTCAGCGCCGCCGCATCGGTGATGATGAGCATGATGTTCTCCGGGCAATAAAAAAGCCCCCGGCGGGATGCCGAGGGCTGCGTGTCGTGGTGATTTGGTCGGAAAGTTATCCCGGATCAGGCGCTGGCGATGCCGCGACCTGTTCGACCTTCTTCGGCTTCTTGATGAAGAACCCGAGGACGATCAGACCGAGCAATCCGAAGCCGATGATCGGATGGGTGCTTATCAAGGTGATGAAGCCGCCAACGGCGAGCAACGATACTGTCTCCTTGGTTCGGAAGATGAGGCCTGCGATGATGAGGCCGATGATCGCAAACTTGATGACGGCCAGCGCCATCGTGAACACGATCAAGGCCAGGATGAGCTTGCCCATCGCCTAGCTGCCGCCGATCGCAGAGTGGTGCATTGGCGCCCCATCCGACTTCGCCCAGTCGATCATAGTTTCCACCGTGCTTCAGCGAACGCGCGGCAGGAGGTGCGGGCATTGAGGATATTCCGTCCGGTGGATACGCGGATGGTCTGCTCGTTGATCGGCTCGATCTCCTTACCCCGCTGCTTCGCCTCGTCATAAGCGCGTGAGGTCGCCAGCGAACGACAGGCAACCAGCAAGGCGCCGGCTTCCGGGACGAATTGATAACGGCTGTAACGCACCTCGACGGTGAAGCCGGCGGCAGTGTCCTTGACGGCGAAGTGAGCGTTCTTGTCGGCAACCTCGGTAAGAGGATGGGACACGTCGGCTGGATGGGTGCAGGCGGCGGCGGCGAGCGCTGCGCTGAGGACGAGCGTCTTCGTTTTCAGAATCATAATATTCTCCCTGTTGATGTGATGCGGACGCGACAAAGGGCGTCAGGACGCAGGTGCGCTTACGTATAACTTTGATGCGTTCATTGGACTGCCCCCTCGCGGGGCGACGTGCGGCTCAGACCTTGCGCCACCCCTATGTTCCTCTCGGGGCGACGGCCGAAGCCGGATGTTAGGAACCTGATCAGAGAGCAGGCGCATGCGCCTTTATCGGCCGAAACCGACTGGACATACGCGCATGCCACCCGGCCCCGCTTGAAGCAGTGACCGAGTTCTCTGAAAGGGGTTCCTACGCCCCACCTCCCGGCTTTCACGGGGGGGCACGGCGATCATGGAAGGCTGGCGGGCGGATCGCAATAGCCCTTTGCGGGCTATCGAGGCATGCTAGTCAGCCTTCCTATATAAGATGGCATTCGTTCCGCATATGTTCTATAATGCGTTTCTAGCAATAGCTAAGGATAGAAGCGATGTCATTGGCCACCGATCGATCCTCGCTCATTCGCATAAACAAAGAAATTGGAGATATGCGCGCGAAAGAAGCTGCGGAGGTTAAGAGGTCCGCAGAAGCGCAGAAAAAGATGTTTGCTGCTCAAGCTAGTGCCACCAAGGCAAGTTCGGCTAGCTCGCGCGCCTCATATGCGTCGGCAGCCGAACGGGAGAGCAAGAACATGATAGCTGCTCAATCTAATCAAAGTCGATACTCCGATCAGGTTGCTTCTAAATCAAAGGAGGCAGCCCGCCTTCAGGAGCGGATTGTCAACGAGGAGGAACGTGAGCGAAAGAGCACGCAGGCCGTTGATGAAAAGCGACGTCGGGACGACGCAACGCGGCAACGCGCAGATGTTGAGCGCGAAAAGAAGGCAGCGGTTGCGCGTCAGAAGGTTGACCGTGTTCTTCAGCAGCGGATTTCAGATTTGGAGGCCCAGCTTGCGGAGCAACTTAAGGCTTCGGCGGATGCGACCCCCAGCTTCAGCTTATCTCCTCCTGAAGGCGAGCAGGCGGTGTACGACGTGTTTATTTCGCATGCTTGGGAGGACAAAGCCGAATTTGTCGACGAATTTGCGCAGAAAGCGCGCGATGCAGGATTGCGTGTTTGGTACGATCGCTTTTCTCTGCGGTGGGGTGACAGTCTTCGACAGGGGATCGACGCCGGTTTGCGCGGTTCGTATTTCGGCGTTGCCGTTCTGTCTCCCAACTTTTTTGCCAAAGAATGGACTAACTATGAACTTGATGGCCTGATTGAGCGCGCATTAGACGGATCGGGACGATTGTTGCCAATATGGCACCGATTGACCAAAGATGATGTGCGCAAGTACGCGCCATCACTCGCTGGCCGATTGGCATTGAACACAAGCTTACTGTCAGCTGACGATATTGTGGCAGAACTCGTTACTCTTCGAGACAGCTACCGGGACAGTTCGGAAGCTTAATAGAGTAAAAATTAGCTGGTCGCGTTGGTAGCATCAGCTAGATGCCTTAGGCGAGGGCTTGTATTCCTTGATACGGTCAAGGCTTCGAAGCGCAAATCTATGCAGCTTTTTCGCCTGGGCCTTCATGGACTTGCTTCCAAGTTCATCAGCTGATCGCCCGACGTACGCAATGAAATTCCGCACGCCGACATGGGTCAGCTTGCCGCGCAAGTTGCGCGTGTAGATTTTATCTGCCTTGCCGTTGTCGATGCGAAGCTTGCCTTCGCGTTCAGCCTTTCGGACCGCGCGCTTGGCGCTGCGCCATTGCTTTGACATGGAGCCAGGACGTACCTTCGCGTCTACATAGCCCATGTTATAGCCGAGGTACTGGTACGTCTCGCGTTCATCACCCTCAAGGTGACAGCGATCCGTCTTGGCTGGCTGAATTTCCAGAGCCTCGTCGGCAATCGCCGCCATGACTACGGCTTCCAACTCAGCCGCCTGATCGGGATGGCAGGCGACGAGCATGTCATCGGAATACCGCTGATAAAGCGCTCCACGCTTCTCTGCCTCGGCCTTCAGCTTCTGGTCGAATTCGACCATGTAAAGGTTGGACATGCTGGCGCTGATCGGCGTGCCTTGCGGGATACCGAAGGCATTGGGGTTTTTATGAATCTTGATACCAGCGGCGTTCAGCTCTTCCAGCGTTGCAACTGGCGCACGCACTTTCCTCGTTGCCATGCGGGCAGCAAAGATAGAGTTTGCCTTTAGGTCCTCCTGCTCAACACGTCTAAACTTGGTGATAGATCGAAATACCTTAAACCAGTCACTTGGCAGGTCATCCACCTTGAGCAGCCACTTGAGCCGCCTCTTCAATTTAGCGTGATTGATGTTGTCGAAGAAACCGGATACGTCGAAGCAAAGAATCGTGACCGGATCATGCGCGCGGACGAACTCCTGCACGACAGCGGCAAAATGATAGTTGGACTTGCCTAGTGAACGGTAGGCTATCACCGTGTCCTCTAGCCTCACCTCCTTGTACCAAGTGTCTAGGCGTTCAACGAGATCAGCGGAGTATCGGGCCAAAATGCAGGCGTCGCGGTGCGAGGCGAACATGATATCTCGCTTCTTCGAAACCGTCTTGTGGTCTTTGGGCTTGTAGCGCTTCGTCTCTTTGATCCGATGGATCAATGGCGACCAAGAGTGCTGGGAAACGAACGCGGGCTCAACCGCATTTGCGAGGGCCCATTCAACACCAATTGGTGCATCAAAGTGGGGATAGCCTCGGGGGCGGAACCAAGATGGCCTCTTCATGATCGGGAATCCTAGCAGTAGCAGAGTCCGGGAGCCAGTTCTGACTCGGAACCCCAGAATTAACTAGATGCTCCCGGACGCACGCCACCATCCACAGGTAGGTTATCTCGCAATAGTCTACCTGCGCGAGTCTGAAACGCTAGGTGGTATATTATGATCGAGGAGGTCCAAGTCATGCAACTTGAAGTCTCGTATCTGCAACTCGCCGTATGGCTGGCTCGCGGCGCGGCCGTGATCCTGACAATTCTGCGGGTTGACAGTTGCAACAATCGTACCCGTCAGCCGATCCTGGGGGCCCAACTTGAATAGCGCCGTGCAGCGAAGGAGACAAGGACACCGTTAACAACGTACTAAATTTGTTCCTCACTGTGGCGCGAACGTCACGGCGGCGCAGATTACCTGAATGACAGGTCAGGCGCCAATGGCCACGTCGACTTTGCCAAACGACGTTCGTTCTCACGGCATATTTAGTTAGGGCTTGATCAACGATGCACAGGTTACGCATTCCATCTGCGGGGACCGGCCCTTTCCAAATATCAGCCAATGCCTGCCCAAAGCACCCCAAGTAGGACCCAGCCGTCTCCCAAGCTGAAGGTCCGTTTAGCAGGGCGCTGCCGCGTTCCGTTGTGGAAGTGCCTTAAAGGAGGTGGTGCCGCCTACAGGATTCGAATCTGTGACCCCCGCATTACGAATGCAAAAGGCCCTTCGGGCCATATTCCCACTTACCACCTACCGAACGTGATCCTGAAAAGCATTTGGGCCGTTCCATGCTAAAGACGCCTTCCGAAAGAACGCGCCCACCGCTCCTACCAAAGGTACTTTAAGGAAGAAGCAGCGACGCGTCCCCGTAAGAGTAAAATCGGTAATGATTTCCAACGGCATAAGCGTAGGCGTCTTTCATCCGCTCCCGCCCCATCAGCGCCGATACCAGCATGAACAGGGTCGATCGCGGCAGGTGGAAATTGGTCATCAGGCCGTCGATCGCGCGAAATCGGTATCCCGGCGTGATGAAGATTGCCGTGTCGCCCTCGAACGCCGCGATCGGGCCGCCCTCCGGCGTGGCGCTTTCCAGCAGGCGGAGCGAGGTGGTGCCGACCGCGATCACCCGGCCGCCGCGGTCGCGCACCGCGTTCAGGCGGGCAGCGGTGGCGGCGTCGATGCGGCCCCATTCGGCGTGCATCCGGTGGTCGGCGGTATCCTCCGCCTTCACCGGCAGGAACGTGCCCGCGCCGACATGCAGCGTCAGCGTCTCGTGCCCGATCCCCGCCGCCGCCAGCGCCGCCATCAGCGCCGGCGTGAAGTGCAGCGCCGCCGTCGGCGCGGCGACGGCGCCGGGATCGGCGGCGAACATCGTCTGGTAATCCTCGGCATCGCGCGCCTCGATACCGCGCTTGCCGGCGATATAGGGGGGCAGGGGCATCCGGCCCGCGCGCGCCAGCAGCAGTTCGACCGGCTCGTCACCCGCGAAGTCCAGCGCCCAGCTGCCATCCTCGCCGCGCGTCGTCGCGGTCGCGGACACGTCATGGCCGAAATCGATCGCATCGCCCTCACGCAGCCGCTTGGCGCCCTTCACGAAGGCCCGCCAGCGGCGTGGCCCCTCGCGCTTGTGCAGGGTCGCGCCGATCCGCGCCTCGCCCCGGCGGCCGTCCAGCTGCGCCGGGATCACCCGCGTATCGTTGAAGACCAGGCAGTCGCCCGGCCGCAGCGACGCCGGCAGGTCGCGCACGCCGCGATCATGCGTTCCCGCGCCGTCCAGCACCAGCATCCGCGCCGCATCGCGCGGACTGGCGGGGTGCAGCGCGATGCGGTCGGTCGGCAGGTCGAAATCGAAGAGGTCGATCTTCAACGACGGGCTGCCGACTTTCGTGCGGGCGTCGGGGCGGGGGCCTTTTTCGGCGCGGCGACGCCGGCCGGCTTGGTGGTGCCGGGCCCCGTACCCGGCAACGTCACCGGCGCACCCAGGCCGACCGGCGGCGGCGGCGGCGCGGCGACATAGGCGGGGGGACTGTCCGCCGCGATATAGGCATGGACGATCTTGCTGGGGTTCTGGGGCGGCTCGCCGCGTTCGATCGCGTCGACATATTGCATGCCGTCGATCACCCGGCCGAAGATCGTGTATTTCTTGTCGAGCGCGAGGCGCGGCTGGAAGACGATGAAGAACTGGCTGTTCGCCGAATCCTTGTCGTCCGCGCGTGCCGCCGACACCGCGCCGCGCACATGCGGCAGGTAATTGAACTCGGCCGGGATGTTCGGCATGTCCGACCCGCCGGTGCCGTCGCCCTTGGGATCGCCGCCCTGCGCCATGAAGCCGTCGATCACCCGGTGGAACGCCAGCCCGTCATAGAAGTGCTTGCGCGTCAGCGTCTTGATCTGCGCCACCGTCTTGGGCGCGACGTCGGGCCGCAGCCAGATCGTCACCCGCCCGCCGGTCGACAGGTCGAGCAGCAACAGGTTTTCCTTGTCCGTCATGGCGGGCGGGGTCGCCCGGCCGGCGACGCCCGGTTCGGCCGGCTGCTGCGCGGCGAGGGGGGAGGACAGGCAGGCGGCGAACGCGAAGAAACCGGCGAAAAAGCGCATGGAATTCCACTCTAGGGAGGTTGCCGGAGCCTTAGAACATATCCCGGCTTGCGCCAAACTGAACCTTGCACCCGGGTCGGGACAGCCCGTCAATCGTCCAGCTTCGCCCCGTCGAGCAACCGGCGCGCACGGTCCGCCTCGATCCGGGCGGCCTGCTTCTCCGCCTTGGTCCGGCCATGCGCGATCCGGTTGGCGTCGGCCGTCGCGGCGGCGGCATCGCGCGCCTTCGCCTTGCGGACGGTGCGCAGGTTGACGATCTCGGCCATGTGGGTGGTGTCAGGCGGCGGCCGGCAGCCACTCGGTCGCGATCACCGCATAGCGATCGACGAAGCCGGTGAACGCGATCAGCGCCTTCTCGTCGACGATATGCACGCGGCGGCCATTGCGGGTAACCATCCCGCGCGCCTCCATCTCGCGGAACGTGCGGTTCACATGCACCTTGGTCAGGCCCAGCGCGTCGCCCAGATCGGCCTGCGTCAACGGCAGGTCGAACGAATCGATCACGCCCCCCGCCGTCACCCGCAACCGCGCCATGATATCGAGCAGCAACGTAGCCAGCCGCTCGATCGCGTTCATCCGCCCGATCGACGTCAGCCGGTCGGCCAGCGCGACGCTCTCCGCCGCCGCGATCGCATAGAGCAGCCCGCCGATCCGGCCATGCGTCGCAAACAGCCGGCCCAGATTGGCCTTCGGCACCTCGGTCACGATGCAATCGCTCACCGCCGTCAACGCGGTCGCCGCCTGCGACCACGCGATCGACGACGTGCCGATCAGGTCGCCGGGATAATGAAAGCGCAGGATCTGCCGCGCGCCGTTCGCCAGCGTCACCGACGAATGCAGCCAGCCCTGCTGCACCACGAACAGCGAATCGATCGGCGCCGACACGCCGACCAACAGCGCACCGGCCACCAGCCGGCGTTCCTGCTGTTCCGCCTGTTCCAGCGCGCCGCGTTCCTCGGCCGTCAGGTGGGTATAATGCGACAGGCGCGCGGGAAGGGCGCTACGACGGATATTGACGGGGTTGGCGGACATCATAACGGGTCGAGCATGACACGCCGGCTCGCCGGCGGCAACGGCCCGTCATTCAGCAACATCGCCCGCCGCCCTTGCCGCCGTACCGCGCCTGTTGCCGGTCGCGGAAGAACGCCACCTGATCCATCGGTGCCGCGTCGGGATGATGTTCGGCCATATGCGCGCGGTACGCGGCATAGGACGGGACGCCGACCATCGACCGCGCCGTCTCCGCGATCAGCGCGAACAGGCTCATGCGACGGCCTCCGTCATCGGCGTCTCGGTGACCGTCGGCGTCGAGACCGCGTTCGCCGCGATGCAGGCGCGGATGCCATAGATCACGATCGCCGCCACCACGCCCAGGAACAGCGCGCACAGCCCGGCGTCGATCCGGTCGTTCATCACCACCCGCGCCATCTGGTCGAGCGATTTGGCCGGCGCCAGCACGCGCCCTTCGGCCAGCGCCGCGCCGAACTTCGACGCATGCGCCAGGAAACCGATCGCCGGATCGGGATGGAACAGCTTCTGGAACCCCGCCGTCCCCGTACACGCGACCAGCCACGCGGCCGGCAGCGTCGTCACCCACGCGTACCGCGCCCGTTTCATCCGGAACAGCACCACCGTCGCCAGCACCAGCGCCACCGCTGCCAGCATCTGGTTCGAAATGCCGAACAGCGGCCACAGCGTGTTCACCCCGCCCAGCGGATCGGTGACGCCCTGATACAGGAAGAATCCCCACGCGCCGACGCACAGGAACGTCGCGACCAGTCCCGGTCCCCACGCCTCGCCATCACGGAACCGCGGTGAGACAAGGCCCAGCAGGTCCTGCAACATGAACCGCCCGGCGCGGGTGCCGGCATCGACCGCGGTCAGGATGAACAGCGCCTCGAACAGGATCGCGAAATGATACCAGAACGCCTTCATCGCCGGCCCGCCGACGACATGGCTGAAGATTTCGGCCATCGCCACCGCCAGCGTCGGCGCACCGCCGGTGCGGCTGATGACGGTATGCTCGCCCACGTCGCGCGCGGTCTGCACCAGCGTGGCGGCATCGATCGGAAAGCCCATCGCCGTCACCGCCGCCGCCGCGCTGTCCGGCGTCACGCCGACGATCGCGGCCGGGCTGTTCATCGCGAAATACAGGCCGGGGTCGAGGATCGACGCGCCCACCAGCGCCATGATCGCCACGAAACTCTCCGCCAGCATCGCGCCATATCCGATGAACGGTGCATCGCCCTCGCTCGCGATCAGCTTGGGCGTCGTGCCGCTGGCGATCAGCGCGTGGAAACCGGATACCGCGCCGCACGCGATGGTGATGAACAGGAACGGGAACAGCGTGCCCGACCACACCGGCCCGCCGCCATGGATGAACGGCGTCAGCGCCGGCATCCGGAGCGGCGGCGCCATGATCGCGATGCCCAGCGCCAGCGCGACGATCGCGCCGATCTTCAGAAAGGTCGACAGGTAATCGCGCGGCGCCAGCAACAGCCACACCGGCAGCAACGCCGCCACCGCGCCATATCCGATCAGCGCGAAGCACAGTTGCACCGGCGTCAACGTAAAGAACGGTGCCCACGAAGACGCCGCCACCTGTCCGCCCAGCACGATCGCCGCCAGCAGACCGATGATGCCCAGCACCGATACCTCGCCGACCCGCCCCGGCCGCAGCCAGCGGGTGTAACAGCCCATCAGGATCGCCAGCGGGATCGTCATCGTCACCGTGAACAGCCCCCACGGGCTTTCCGCCAGCGCCCGCACGACGATCAGCGCCAGCACCGCCAGGATGATGACCATGATCGCAAAGGCACCGATCAGCGCGATGATGCCGGGCACCACGCCCATCTCCATCCGCACCAGCTCGCCCAGCGACCGGCCGTCGCGCCGCATCGAAATGAACAGGACGCAGAAATCCTGCACCGCGCCCGCCAGCACGACGCCCGCCAGAATCCACAGCGTCCCCGGCAGATAGCCCATCTGCGCCGCCAGCACCGGCCCGACCAGCGGCCCCGCCCCGGCGATCGCCGCGAAGTGATGGCCGAACAGTACCCGCCGATCGGTCGCGACATAATCCAGCCCGTCGGCGCGTCGCACCGCCGGCGTCGGCCGGCCTGGGTCGATCCCCAGCACCTTCGTCGCGATGAACCGGCCATAGAATCGATAGGCGATGAAATAGGTGCAGAGCGCCGCCGTGACGATCCACAGCGCGTTCACATGCTCGCCGCGCGTGGTCGCCACCACCCCCAGCGCCGTGGCCCCCAGAAGCGCCAGCGCGCCCCACCCGATCATGTCCCGCATCCTCATGGACGCGGGGCATATCAGCGGCGGCGCGCACTCACCATAGAGATACCGGAGATCGAGATGCCCCAGATCGCCAGACCGCCCAGCGCCAGCGCCGCGCCGACCAGTCCGGTCGATCCAAGACCGAGGCCGGCAGCGATGGCGAGGCCGCCCGCCCATGGCCCGATCGCGTTCGCGACGTTGAACGCCGAATGGTTCAGCGCCGCCGCCAGCGCCTGCGCATCGCCGGCCACGTCCATCAATCGCGTCTGCAATACGGTGCCGAGTGCCCCGCCGATGCCGATCGCCAGCACGTCGACCGTGATCCAGAACGGGCTGTGTGCCGCCAGCGGATACAGCGCCAGCGCCGCCGCCGACCACAACAGCAATGCCCCCGCCGTCGGCATCAATGCCCGGTCGGCAAAGCGTGGCACGAACAGGTTGCCCAGCGTCATGCCGATCCCGAACACCGCGAACACGAACGGTGAAAACGCCGGCCCGACCCGCGTCACCTCGGCCAAGGTGGAGGCCAGATAGGTATAGACCGCGAACAACCCCCCGAACCCGATCGCGCCGGTGCCCAGCGTCAGCCACACCTGCGACCGCTTCAGCGCGCTCAGTTCCTTCAGCGGGCTGGCGGTCCGGTTCGCCACGTCGCGTGGCGCGAACATCGCAACCAGCCCGGCGGTCGTCAGCGCCAGCACCGCCACCGCGGCCAGCGCCCAGCGCCAGTTGAGGAACTGCCCCGTCAGGCTGGCGAGCGGCACGCCGACGACGGTGGCGATCGTCAGCCCCAGCATGATCCGCCCGACCGCTTCCGTCCGCCGCTCCACCGGCACCAGCGATGCCGCGACCAGCGCCGCGATCCCGAAATAGGCGCCGTGCGGCAGGCCGCTCAGGAACCGGCACACCAGCATCGCCTGATAGGATGGCGCCATCGCCGACGCCGCATTGCCGACCGCGAACAACAGCATCAGCGCGATCAGCAACGTCCGTCGCGACATCCGCGCCGATGCGACGGCAATCGTCGGCGCACCGATCACCACGCCCAGCGCATAGGCGCTGATGACATGCCCCGCGGTCGGTTCGTCGACGTGCAGATCCTGCGCCATCAGCGGCAACAGGCTCATCGTCGCGAATTCGGTCGTGCCGATCGCAAAACCGCCGACGGCGAGCGCAAGATGGACGATGCCGGGTCGCACAAGCGCGACATCCGGCCGCGCGGCGGCGGCGATGCTGGTCATGTCACCCGCGGTTGCCGCTTCCGCCCGACGGGTCAACCGCATTGTCCTTCATCGCGGATGCACGGGGTGCAATCGTGGGGGGCGGGGATGCCAATCCTTAAACCCGTTCGCCCTGAGCGAAGTCGAAGGGTCTGACAGGCGCTGGTACAGATGCTTCGACTTTGCTCAGCACGAACGGGCGTGGTGGCATATGGTCGGCCAGTCGAAGGGGCCTCCCCGGAAAAGCGCTGTCCTACAGCACGACGGTCACGTATCGCGTTTGGAACAGCCGCTCTTTCTCAACCCCGAATATAATCGCCCGTCATGCGCGCGCAGGCGCGGGCGCGCGTGCCAGCGCGCGATGCGCAGGTGTGACTTTAGAGACTTTCCGGCCGCACGTATCCGCACCTGCCGTTCCCCGGCGAAGGCCGGGGTCCAGTTGGGAAGGCCGTCGTGGGTTAGTTGCTACCCGTCACCCGACTGGACCCCGGCCTTCGCCGGGGAACAGGCAGATCGTCGGCGGTCAGCCCCCGCCGTAACCGACGGGCGGAAGCCCCACTTCACAACTCGTTGGTGTAATTCTTCAGCTCATCACCCGTCAGCCGCACGACATGCAGCACATTGGTCGATCCCGGCGTCCGGAACGGCACGCCCGCCATCACGATGATCTGCTCGCCCGCCTTGGCAATCCCGTGGCGCAGCGCCATCCGCTTCGATTTGGCGACCATGTCCTCGAACGATTCGACGTCGCGGGTGTGAACCGCGTGCGTACCCCAGAGCAGGCCCAGCCGCCGCGCCGTCTCCAGCTTCGGCGTCAGCACCAGGATCGGCACCGCCGGCCGCTCGCGCGCCACGCGGCGGGCGGTGGAACCGGATGTGGTGAAGCAGATGATCGCCACCGCCGACGTCGTCCGCGCGATTCCCTTGGCCGCCTCGGCCATGGCGTCCGCGGTCGTCGGATCGGGCTTCATCACGGTGAAGTGGACACGGTCGCCGTGGGCGGGATCGCGCTCGACCGCCTCGCCGATCGCGTTCATCATCGCCACCGATTCGATCGGCCAGTCGCCCGCGGCGCTTTCCGCCGACAGCATGATCGCATCCGCGCCGTCGTAGATCGCCGTCGCCACGTCCGACACTTCGGCGCGGGTGGGCGAGGGGCTCTTGATCATCGATTCGAGCATCTGCGTCGCGACCACCACCGGGCGGCCCATCCGGCGCGACACCTCGACGATGCGCTTCTGGAGCGGCGGCACCTGCTCGGGCGGCATCTCGACGCCCAGATCGCCGCGCGCGACCATCACGCCGTCGCACTGCTCGACGATCTCCTCCAGCCGCTCGATCGCCGCCGGCTTCTCGATCTTGGCGAGCAGCGCCGCCTGACCCTTGATGAGGCCGCGGGCCTCCATCAGGTCTTCGGGACGCTGCACGAACGACAGCGCGATCCAGTCGACGCCCTGTTCGACCGCGAAGGTCAGGTCGCTGCGATCCTTCTCCGTCAGCGCCGCCATCGGCAGCACCACGTCGGGGACGTTCAGGCCCTTGTTGTTCGACAGCGCACCGCCCACCGCGACCTTCGTGACGATGCGATCGGCGTCATGCTCGGTCACATGGACGACCAGCTTGCCGTCATCGAGCAACAGGCGCGCGCCTGGTTCGATCGCGGCGAAGATTTCGGGGTGCTGCAATTCCACGCGGGTCGCATCGCCCGGCGTCGAATCGCGATCGAAGGTGAAGGTCTGGCCCTTCACCAGTTCGATCTTGCCCTCGGCGAAGCGACCGACGCGCAGCTTGGGCCCTTGCAGATCGGCGAGGATCGTCGTCGCGCGGCCGTATTGCTTTTCCATGGCCCGGATCGCCTGGATCACCGGCACTTTCGATTGCTGGTCGCCATGGCTCATGTTGATGCGGAATGCGTCCGCACCCGCCTCGAACAGGGCGGCGATCATGTCGGGAGAATTGCTGGCGGGCCCGAGGGTCGCGAGCACACGCACTTTCCGCGAGCGGGGGGCGATGGCCTGGGTCATGCAATATGTCTTTCTGGGGGATGCCGCCTTGCCCTCTAACCCCTATTTGGTGGCGATCAACCTCGGAGCATACGAATGGATTCGATCGACCGCCTTGACGACGCCACCGCCGCGGCCGCTTTTCGCCGGCTGGTGCGGCATCTGCGCCACAGGACGGATGCGCAGAATGTCGACCTGATGGGACTGGCCGGCTTCTGCCGCAACTGCCTGTCCGACTGGACGGCGGAGGCCGGGAACCTCGACAAGGATACCGCGCGCGAGGCGATCTACGGCATGCCCTATGCGCAGTGGAAGGCGGAGCATCAGGGCGATGCGACGCCCGAGCAACTGGAACGGATGAAGGAAAGCGTCGCCCGCAACGCCGCTTGACCCGGTCCTCCCCGCAAGCGACGCTGTGCCTACAAGGGGGAGAAGATCATGAAGACGATGATGGCGGCCGCACTGGCCGGATTGGCGACCACCGCCGTTACAGCGCAGACGCCGGTACGGGTCACCTATATCCAGGCCGGCACGCTGCTCGATCGTCCCGGCGAGCGGCCACGCGGCAACAGCACTATCATCGTCCGCGACGGCAAGATCGCCGAAATCCGCGACGGCTTCGTCCCGGCAGAGGCCGGCGCGACGCTGGTCGACCTGCGCGATCGCTTCGTGTTGCCCGGCCTGATCGACATGCACGTCCATCTGCTCGGCATCGGCGGCGATCCGATGCGGTCGCGGCTGACCGCGCTCAACACCGAACTGGCCGACGACATACTCTATGGCGCCGGCAACGCCCGTGCGACGCTTCGGGCCGGGTTCACCACCGTCCGCGATCTGGGCGGCGATCCACGTGGTATTCGGGCGCTGCGCGATGCGATCGATCGCGGCGATGTCGAGGGGCCGACGATCATCAACGCCGGCGCACCGATTTCGGTGACGGGCGGGCATGGCGATCCGACCAACGGCCTCGCCGAACCCTTCGCCCATGCGGTGGCGGCGACGATCGACAACACCTGCGACGGTGCTGACGATTGCCGCCGGGCGGTGCGCCGGCAGGTCGGGCTGGGCGCGCAGGTCATCAAGTTCACCGCGACCGGCGGCGTGCTGTCGAACGTGTCGGGCGGTCTCGGCCGCGCCTTCACGCCGGAGGAGATGCGGTCGATCGTCGACACCGCCCACGGCCTCGGCCGCAAGGTCGCCGCGCACAGCCATGCCGCCGACGGCACGAAGGCCGCGCTGACCGCCGGCGCCGATTCGATCGAACATGCCAGCTTCCTCGACGACGAGGCGGTTGCGCTGTTCAGGAAGACCGGCGCCTATCTGGTCCCGACCGAGATCGCCCCCGTCGCCGCGCTGGCCCAGGCCCGCGCCGGCGCGCTGCCCCCCGCGACGATCCCCAAGGCAGAGGCCGCCGCCGCGGCGATGGTGACCAGCCACCGCAAGGCATTTCAGGCGGGGGTGAAGTTCGCCTTCGGCACCGATAGCGGCGTCTCGAAGCACGGGCAAAATGCGCAGGAATTCGCGTTGCTGGTCGACAAGGTGGGGATGACCCCGGCGCAGGCGATCCGTACCGCGACGGTCGCGGCGGCCGATCTGCTCGGCCAGTCCGACCGGATCGGCACGCTGGCGCCGGGCAAGGCGGCGGACCTCATCGCCGTCACCGGATCGCCGCTGGACGATGTGACCCGGCTGGAAAAGGTGAACTTCGTGATGCACGGCGGGGTCGTCGTCGGCGACTGATCCGGCAGGCCGTCGCAGAACCATTGAGCGAACGCCGCGAACCGCCTAGACGGCCGCCATATCCTTACTGAATCAACCCTGCCGCCCCGCACTTTGCGGGCCGCGCGGCGCATCATATGGACAAGAACATGGCTGAAGAACGCGGCGAAGGCATGGGCGGCGGACACGTGGCGGCAGACGAACTGCGCCTGCTGATCGAGCGCGCCGAGCGACTGGAAGAAGAGAAGAAGGGCATCGCCGACGACATCAAGGATGTCTTTGCGGAAGCAAAAGGACGTGGATACGATGCCAAAACGATCAAAAAAGTAATGAGCATTCGTAAAAAGAAGAAAGAGGAATATCAGGAGGAAGAGGCTATTTTGGAAGTGTACATGCAAGCCTTGGGAATGATTTGATTAGTCGCTATTAGAAATTCTGGCCCTACTCTTTGTCCTGTCGCAATGCGTGTTGATAAGCGCGCATGCGACGGGGTCGCCTGCATCAAGCCTTTTCATGATTTCTGCCATATCAGTATTGTGTTGCAACAGTCGGGCATTCATCATCTCCATGATATATGTAGTGGTGGAAGCAATCCACTGGAACGAGGTTCTCACAGTTGAGAGGTCATGGATCGTGACAGTGAGATCGTCGAGTGATTTCGGATGAGTAACCCTGTTCCGAATCGCCATTGCCGTTTTCAGCGCGGCCCAGCCCGGTCCCCCAAAATCGACTGATAATTCCGTCGCAAGCGACTGTGCCTGCCTCGTTACTAACCGTAGCATTGCGGGAAGCGTGATGAACCGAACTTGTTCGAGCAACAGCCCTTGTTCCGTGACGGTGTAGGTCATCTCACGAAGGGCAAGATTTGCCAGCGGTGTGAGTTCGTCAAGCGAAGCGGCGGTATCGCGGACATGCTCGCGACAGGTCCATACCAGACCTTCGATAGCAACAAAAACGGAACGAATGACATTGCGCCGATTTGGCGCGTCTTTCTGCTGGTCGAGCGACGCATAGGCGCGGATGACATCGTCAGCGAGGATCGATGCGAAGCCATGATGGGTCGGTACCGGTATTGTCTCGCTGTTTTCTGCCATGTCCGTGACTTGCTCGCCCGTAGATTTCACGGGGCATTAAGATAGCACAATCTTCCCGTCTATCGTCATGACGACGCGCATCATCCGGGGCGGCAACCGCCCCGGATGATGTCAGACGGGCTTACGCCAGCGTGCGAACGTTCGGCTCGCGGTCCCAGTACCGCTTCTTCGCCGCTTCGACGAAACCGTCCAGATCGGTCACCCCCTCGTCCGGTTCCACACCGGCCTTGTCGAGCAGCGGCTTGGCGGCGGCGTTATGGCCGATCGCCTTCAGATGCCCGAACGCGTCCATGACCCATTGAACGGCGGCGCCTTCCTTCACCAGCTTGGCGCATGCCTCCTTCGACAGGATCACCGCGCAGGCATCGACCGTGACCGAAGGCTGGCCGAACAGCTGCGCATCCGCCTGAACGGCCGAACCGTCCGACAGCGGCACCTTGCCGACCTTGGGCGCGATCGTCAGCGGCGTGCCGCCGGCGGCCTTGACCGCGTCCTTCACCGCCTTCAGTTCACCGGCGTCGGTGCCATCGGCGAACAGGATACCGACCGTGCGGCCTTCCAGCGTGTGCTTCTCCAGCGGGCCGCGAATGATGCGAAGTGCCGGCGACAGGTCCATGTCGAGCACGGGGGCTGCGGTCTTCGACGCGGCCGGTAGGTCCATCGCGAGGCCATCGGCCACGCGCTGCGCCAGCGTCTCGTCCACGTTGCGCAGGTTCGCCATCATCGCCGTGCGGATATGCGGCAGCGATACCTTGGACAGTTCGAACACCAGCGCGGAAGCAAGATGCGCCTGCTCCGCCGGGTCGATCGACCGGAAGAACAATCGCGCCTGGCTGTAATGATCGGCGAAGCTCTCCGGCCGGATACGCAGCTTCTGGCCTTCCTCATCAGACGGGAAGGTCTTGTAACCCTTGTCCGGATCTTCCCGCGCGCCCGCTTCCTCGCCAGCCTTCGCCAGACTGTTGGGCTCGTAATTGGCGCGGCCCTTGGGCACCGCCATCTGCATATGGCCGTCACGCTGCTGGTTCATGAACGGACAGCCCGCCGCCTCGGCGCGGCCCTTGGCGGAATTGATCGGCAGTTGGTGAAAATTGACCGATCCGAGCCGCGACAATTGCGTGTCGGTGTAGCTGAACAACCGCCCCTGCAGCAGCGGATCGTTGGAGAAACCGATGCCCGGCACGACATGGCTCGGCACGAACGCCGCCTGCTCTGTCTCGGCAAAGAAATTGTCGGGATAGCGATCGAGGACCATGCGGCCGACGATCTTCACCGGCAGGACTTCCTCCGGAATGATCTTGGTCGCGTCGAGTACGTCATAGGGCTGGCTGGCGGCAAATTCCTCGTCGAACAGCTGCAAGCCCAGCTCCCAGGTGGGGAAGTCGCCGCGATCGATGCTCTCGAACAGGTTGCGGCGCTGGAAATCGGGATCGGCGCCGGCGATCTTCACCGTCTCGTCCCAGATCGTCGAAGCCAGACCTGCCTTCGGCTTCCAGTGGAACTTCACGAAGGTCGATTTGCCTTCCTTGTTGATAAACCGGAACGTGTGGACGCCGAACCCCTCCATGTTGGCGAAAGTGCGCGGCAGGGTGCGGTCCGACATCGCCCACATGATCATGTGCGTCGATTCGGGCATCAGGCTGATGAAATCCCAGAACGTGTCATGCGCGGTTGCCGCCTGAGGATAGCCACGATCGGCCTCCATCTTGGCGGCGTGGATCAGGTCGGGGAACTTGATCGCGTCCTGGATGAAGAAAACGGGGATGTTGTTGCCGACGAGGTCCCAATTACCCTCGCGGGTATAGAACTTGACCGCAAAGCCACGCACGTCGCGCGGGGTGTCGACCGATCCGGCACCGCCTGCGACGGTGGAGAAGCGGGTGAACACCTCGGTGCGCTGGCCCTTCTTCTGGAACATGTCCGCGACGGTGATATCGGCGAGGCTCTCGGTGCATTCGAAATAGCCATGTGCGGCCGAGCCGCGGGCATGGACGATACGCTCCGGAATACGCTCATGATCGAAATGGTTCATCTTCTCGCGGAAGACTTCGTCCTCGATCAGCACGGGGCCTCGCGCACCCGCCTTCAGCTGGTTCTGGTTGTCGCTGATCGGCGTGCCGTGATTGGTGGTCAGCACCGGATGGTCGGCATCCGTCACCTGATGCGTTTCGCCACCGTTGCCGGGGTTGAGTTCGATCGTGTCGCTCATGGGTAGTCCTTCGATGCAGGTATCCCTGCGACAACGAAGCACTCCCGCGGATAGGTCCGCTTAAATCACCTTGCCTTGTATCAAGCAGCCTCCGCCGGCTCCGTCGTCCAGCCGAGGTGGGGAATGGTGATCGACCGCTTCCCCGACAGGTCGATGCGGGTCACGAACAGCTCGCGGCTTTCGATATAACCAATCAGTCGGCGGACGCGACCAAGCGAGCTGGTGCCATAGGTGTGCGCCAGTTCGGTGTCGGACGGGCAGGGGCGTGCTTCCTTGGCCGCGCGGGCGACCAGCAGGAACGCGCCCATCATGTCGTCGGGCAGCGTGCCGGCCAGCGCCAGCGCCTCCGCCCATTCCTCGTCATGCACGTCGAAGATACCGGCGCGGGCACAACTGAGCCGACGGGTGAAACCGGGCAAGTCGAGCGGCGGTCTGGCGAGGCCGGCCATCCGGCACCGCACCTGAAAATCCTGAAACAGGACGGACGGCGGGCGGAGCGCCGCGTCCGCATCGGCGACGATGGCGCGCAGCGTGTCGGCATAGATCGCCTCCACCTCGTCCGCGTCCTTCGCCGGGGCGGGGGCCATCGGCGCGGGCGCGGGACGGCCGATATCGGCGACCAGCTCGTCGGCGGGGACGAGACGGGGGCGGGCTTCGAACGTCATCGGCAGCATCGGCGCCTCGACCACCGGTTCGGCGAGCATGTCGGCCAAGTCATATGCCTTGGCGGCGGGCAGGGGCGTCAGCTTGGGGCTGCCCGATCGCGCCGAGGTGTCGACGGTGCCGATCCTGACCGAGATCGGCCGCCGCGACACCGCTGGCCCCAGCGCCATGAAGGTGCCGCGCGGGAGATCGCGAATCGCCTCCGCCTGACGCCGCTCCATGCCCAGCAGATCGGCGGCGCGCGCCATGTCGATGTCGAGAAAGGTGCGACCCATCAGGAAGTTCGATGCTTCCGCCGCGACGTTCTTGGCCAGTTTCGCCAGCCGCTGAGTCGCGATCACGCCGGCCAGACCACGTTTGCGCCCGCGGCACATCAGGTTGGTCATCGCCGACAGCGACGCACGGCGGACATCCTCCGCCACCTCACCGCCGGTGGTGGGAGCGAACAATTGCGCCTCGTCCACCACCACCAGCGCGGGATACCAGTGTTCGCGCGGGGCATCGAACAGCGCCATCAGGAACGCGGCGGCGCAGCGCATCTGGCCCTCCGCCTCCAGCCCCTCGAGGCTGAGAACGACGGAGGCACGGTGTTCACGAATGCGGGTCGCGAATCGGGCGACTTCGGGGATCGAATAATCCGCCGCCTCGATCACGACATGGCCGTATGCTGGGCCGAGCGTGACGAAATCGCCTTCTGGATCGATGATGACCTGTTGCACCTGACCGGCGGATTTTTCGAGCAGGCGGCGCAGCAGATGCGACTTTCCCGACCCCGAATTGCCCTGCACCAGCAGGCGGGTCGCGAGCAATTCCTCCAGGTCCATGCCGACCGCGCCGCCGCGGTCGTCCAATCCCATATCCACGCTGACTGTCATGATCGCGCCCATTTGGCCCAAGGGCGGCATTGGCGAAAGCCCCTATCGGGCGCTAAGGGCTTCGCAACCATTCCAAGAGGCACCGATGGCAGGCCATTCCAAGTTCAAGAACATCATGCACCGCAAGGGTGCACAGGATAAGAAGCGCAGCTCGCTTTTCTCCAAGCTGAGCCGCGAGATCACGGTGGCGGCCAAGATGGGCCTGCCCGATCCCGACATGAACCCGCGCCTGCGCGCGGCGGTGGCGGCGGCCAAGGCCGCGTCGCTGCCCAAGGACAATATCCAGCGCTCGATCGACAAGGCGAGCCGCGGCGATGCCGAGAATTACGAGGAAATCCGCTACGAGGGCTTCGGCCCCGGCGGCGTGTCGCTCATCATCGAGGCGCTGACCGACAACCGCAACCGCACCGCGACCAACGTCCGCACCGCGGTGGCGAAGAACGGCGGCAATCTCGGTGCCAGCGGCTCGGTGAGCCATGCGTTCGACCGCATGGGTCTCATCAATTATCCCGTCAGCGCCGGCGATGCCGAGAAGGTGTTCGAGGCGGCACTGGAAGCCGGCGCCGAGGATGTTTCCTCGTCCGAGGACGGCCATGAAATCTGGACCGCGCAGGGCGACCTGCACGAAGTCGCCAAGGCGCTGGAGCCGGTGCTGGGCGAGGCCGAGGGCGCCAAGCTGGCATGGCGCCCGCAGACGATGGTCGATGTGAACGAGGACGATGCCGCGACGCTGTTCAAGCTGATCGACGTGCTGGACGACGATGACGACGTGCAGACGGTGTGGGGCAATTACGAGGTGTCCGACGAGGTAATGGAGAAGATGGGCGGATGATGGCGGGGGAGGCAGCTTTGCCTGTCCCCCTCCCGCTTGCGGGAGGGGTTAGGGAAGGGCTTGTCCTCCCGCGCCTCGGTTGTGGACAGACCCTCCCCCGACCCAGTTTGGGATCGACTGCGCCCCCGGCCCAGTCTGAACAGCGCGGGGCGCTGTTCACCCCAAACTCGCAAGCGGGAGGGGAGAGGAAGGCATGATTATCCTCGGCCTCGACCCCGGTCTCGGCACCACCGGCTGGGGCGTGATCCGCGCCGATGGCAACAGGTTGAGCCACGTCGCCAACGGCCAGATCAAGACAGAGCCATCGATGCTGCTTCCCCGTCGCCTGTCGAACCTGTTCGAGGCGCTGGGTCAGGTGATCCGCGCCGAACGCCCCGACAGCGCGGCGGTGGAGGAAGTGCTGGGCAATTCCAACGCGCAGTCGACACTGAAGCTGGGGCAGGCGCGCGGCGTCGTGCTGCTCGCGGCGGCGACGGCGGGGCTGCATATCGGCGAATATCACCCGTCGACCGTCAAGAAGGCGGTGGTCGGCACCGGCGGTGCGGAGAAGCGGCAGATTCAGGCGATGATGGCGGTGTTGTTGCCGGGGGCAAAGCTGGCCGGGCCGGATGCGGCGGATGCGCTGGCGGTGGCGATCACCCATGCGCACCATCTTGCCAGTGCCGAGGGCCTCGCTCGCCGTGCGAGGGTGATGGCATGATCGCGCATCTGAAGGGCCGGCTCGATTCGACCGGCGTCGACCATGCGGTGATCGATGTCGGCGGCGTCGGCTATCTGGTCGGCGCGTCCGCCCGCACGCTGGCGGCGATCGGGCCGGTGGGTGAGGCGGCGACGCTGTTCACCGAGATGCTGGTCGCGGAGGACTTCATCCGGCTGGTCGGCTTCGCCAATGCCGCCGAGCGCGACTGGTTCCGGTTGCTGACCGGCGTGCAGGGCGTCGGCGCGCGGGTGGCGCTGGCGATCCTGTCGGCGCTGGAGCCGAACGAGCTGGCCCGCGCGATCGCGTCGCAGGACAAGGCGATGGTGGCCCGCGCCAACGGCGTCGGGCCCAAACTGGCCGAACGCATCGTGCGTGAACTGAAGGACAAGGTCGGCGCGGTGCCGCTGGGGCCGGGTGCGGTCGCTCAGGCGATGCCCGTGGGCGCGAGTGCGGATGCGGTGTCGGCGCTGCTCAATCTGGGCTTCCGCCCCGCCGAGGCGGCGACGGCGGTCGCGGCGGCGGAGGAGGAACTGGGCGATACCGCCAGCCTCGACGCGCTGGTCCGGCTGGCGCTGCGCAAGGCGTCGCGATAGCGTCATCCGCACATGCAAAGGGCCCGGCCATGACGACGATCGCGGTGTACAGTCTGAAGGGCGGCGTGGGGAAGACGACGCTGGCGGTTAACCTGGCCTGGGCGGCAGCGACCCTGTCGTCCCGGCGGACCTTATTGTGGGATCTCGATGCGCAGGCAGCGGCGAGTTGGGTGATGGGCGTCGATGGGCCGGGCCGGGTCGAGGCGCAGGCGGCGATCATGAAGGATGCCGATCCCGACAAGCTGATCCGCGCGACGGCCGTGGATCGCCTGTCGTTGCTGCCGGCCGATGCCTCCCTCCGGCATCTCGACCGCCTGTTTCACGATCTCGACAAGAAGAAGCGGCTGGCGAAGCTGGCCGACGGCTTCGCGCGCGACTTCGACCGGATCGTGGTCGACTGCCCGCCGGGGCTGACGGACACGTCGGACCAGATACTGCGCGCCGCCGATCTGGTGGTGGTGCCGGTGATTCCCGCGCCGCTCGCCAGACGCGCGTTCGAGACGGTGGCGGCGCATGTCTCGGCCCGCAAAGGGGCGGGAACGCCCTTGATGCCTGTCTTCACGATGGTCGATCGCCGCCGCGCGCTGCATCAGGCGGCGCTGGCCGAGCATCCCGACTGGCCCGTCATTCCGATGGCCAGCGCCATCGAGGCGATGACCTCCGCCCGTGCCCCGGTCGGCGCCTATGCGCCGAGGTCGCCGGGAGCGAAGGCGATCGGGGAATTGTGGCGGGCGGTGGAGAGGGCGCTGGCGCGGTAGGCGCATTGCCCGACGTCCGACGCGCTCTATATTCCGGCGGCACAGAGCGGGGGTGGGGCGAATGACGGCGGCAATGGTGTTTCTGATGTGCTGGGCAGCCTTGACGGTGGCCAGTGATACGCCGATCGGTCGTTTTCTGACCCGTGTCATGGTTGAGCTGCCGGCCGTTGCCGCCAATCGCCTCACCCGGGGTAACATCGTGCTGGCGATGATCGTCTTCATGCTGGTCGTTCTTCATCTGCACGCTGGCGACGGCGATCCGGTTCGCATGGTGAGCCTGATGGCGCCGGACGTTGCCGTATGGCTGACCAGTTTCGAGATTAGTGCCCTTGTCGAAGCCTCGGCCGCGTTTGCTGCGGCATGGACGGCGATGCGGCGGGGAAGTGTGTCGAATATCCTTTCGGTCCTGTCCCACCGCCTTGGGCAGCGTTCCACAAAGAATAATAAGCGCGCGCGTCGCGGTCAGCGCCCATCCGGGCTGCCTGCCGCGAATGATGACGAAGACGGGGCCGGATTCGCGCTAGCTTGCTAAGCCGCCTGTTGTCGTAGCGGTGACCATCAACCATCCGCTCTCGACTTGCCCGCCCCGCTGCCGCTACGGAACGTATCGTGACCGACGACCGCTTCATGACCGCGCAAAAGCGCCCCGAGGATGTCGATGCCGCGCTCCGCCCCAAGAGCCTCGACGATTTCGTCGGGCAGAAGGCCGCGCGGGAGAATCTGCGCATCTTCATTCAGGCGGCGAAACAGCGGGGCGATGCGCTGGACCATGTGCTGTTCTTCGGTCCGCCCGGCCTCGGCAAGACCACGCTGGCGCAGATCATCGCGCGCGAGATGGGGGTGGGGTTCCGTGCCACGTCCGGTCCGGTCATCGCCAAGTCGGGCGATCTGGCGGCGCTGTTGACCAATCTGGAGGACGGCGACGTCCTGTTCATCGATGAAATCCACCGCCTGCAACCGGCGGTGGAGGAAGTGCTGTATCCGGCGATGGAGGACCGCGCGCTCGACCTGATGATCGGCGAGGGGCCGTCGGCGCGATCGGTGCGGATCGACCTGCCGCGCTTCACGCTGGTCGGTGCGACGACGCGGCAGGGGTTGTTGACGACGCCGCTACGCGATCGCTTCGGCATCCCGGTGCGACTGCAATTCTACACGGTCGAGGAACTGACGCGGGTGGTGACGCGCGCCGCCGGCCTGCTCGGCCTCGCCATCGCGCCCGATGGTGCCACTGAAGTCGCGCGCCGCGCGCGGGGGACGCCACGGATCGCCGGGCGCCTGTTGCGTCGCGTGCGCGATTTCGCAGACGTGGCGGGGGAGCCGATCGTGGACAAGCGCAGCGCCGATGCCGCGCTGACCCGGCTGGAGGTCGACTCGCTGGGGCTGGATGCGATGGACCGACGCTACCTGCACATGATCGCCGACATCTATCGCGGCGGCCCGGTGGGGGTGGAGACGCTGGCGGCGGGTCTGTCGGAACCGCGCGATACGATCGAGGAGGTGATCGAACCCTATCTGATCCAGCTCGGTCTCGTAGCGCGAACGGCGCGGGGGCGGGTACTGAACGCGGGCGGCTGGAAACATCTGGGACTTAATCCGCCGGTCGGCACCGAGGGTGGATTGTTCGACTGATCCGTAACGGCCCGGTAACGGCGTCGTGGGCCGTTGCCGGCCCACGACGAACGATCACTTGCCGCGCAGCGTGTTGAGCAGCGCCAGACCGACCACGCCGAACAGTGCGGCGGTGGCATAGGGGCGCGCCTGCGCGAAACCCTTGGCCTTTTCGATCGTCGGACCGGGGTTGGCGAACACGTCCTTGGCTGCACCGGCCAGTTGCTTCGCGTTGCCCGCGAGCTGATCGGCGATGCCCTCGTTCTGCAACGACTTGTCGCCGGTCGCCTTGCCCAGCGTTTCCTTCACATTGCCGCCGAAATCCTGGCCTTCGCCCTTCAGGGTGGTGGTGTTCATGTCGTTTGCTCCTTCGAATACATTCATGGTGAACGCTTTCAGGGGCGTAACGATCGAACACGACGTAGGTGCCAACCGATTTTCAGCCGATCATCGCACCAGATACGGCACCGATACCGAAAAGTTCGATTGCCGCGCCATCGGTCCTTGCGGCCGGATGCGAACATGGGTGACGGCGGATTGCGACGCGGTGTTGCCGGCGACCGGCGCATAGGTCCAGGTCGCGCCGCCATCGGCGGAGAAATCGACATTGTCGGTGGCGTCGGCGGGGGTGCCGTACCGGGCGGAGACGCCGGACGCGGGTGAGCCGTCGGTCAACACGATCGCCGCGCCGCCGGACGCCCCGTCTCCATCCAGCGCGACATAGGTGCCGGCCGGTGTCGGCAGGATGACGTTCAGCGATCCACTGTCCAGCGGGACCAGATCGGGATTGGCCAGATTGGCGGCGATGCGTCGTCGGCTGCCGGGCAGGGTCTTGGGATAGCTGGTGCCGTTCACCGGATCCCAGGTCGTGGTCGATGTCATCGAGATAGTCGCATCGCGGGGCGTCACCGTCAGCGTCACATCGATCGTCGAGGTGCCAGTGCCGAAATCACGCGTGCCGATGCACAGGCCCGCCAGACTGACCCCGCCGGGGCAAAGCGACCAGTTCCAGTTGATCGTGATCCGATCGGTATAGGTGCCGACCGGGGGCAGGGTGCCGCCGGTCGGTTTGACGTAGAAGGGCAGGTCGACGTTGCTGGCGCCCAGTAGCCCCAGCACGTTCAGCAGGTTGTTCTGCATGAAATCGAATGCGACGCCGGGTTTGATTTCATACGTCGTGGCGGTGGCGTCGGCCCATAGCTTGTATGGGATGCTGCCGCCGCCCGATCGTACCAGCGTCGATCCGTTCAGCGTGCTGATCGTCGCGCCGATATAGTTGCTGCCGAGCAGGACGATGACCGAACTGGGGCAACTCAGCCCGCCCCGACTCTGTAATCCCGGCACCGCCGCCGCCTTCACCGCCGCCGGGGAATAGGTGCCGAGACTGGTCGTGACCGACGTGCTGAGCGTACACGCGGCGGCGGGGGTTGCGACCAGGAACGCCGCGGCCGCGGCGATGACGGCACGCATCAGGTGTCCGGCGGATAGGCGGAATCGATCGGGGCGAACCATCTGCATGAACGAAGGAGTCGCCGCGAATCGATGAACGATCGGTAAGTGAACCACGATGGTTGTAATTTTATGTGACGATGCCGCGTTTCGGCGCGATGGACCGCTACCCCGTCGCGATGAAATGCGGTAGCGATGCTTCCATGCCCGCTACGGCCGCCGCCTCCGCCCGCGAAATCCTCGTCCGTCTTCACGATGTGATGGCGGCGCGCACGCCTGCCCAGGCCAAGCTGAACCAGGTGGTCGGCATCATCGGCGAGGCGACCGACAGCGAGGTCTGTTCGATCTATCTGCTCCGCGAAGGCGTGCTGGAATTGTTCGCGACGCGCGGATTGGCGCAGGAGGCGGTTCACGTCACCAAGCTGGCGCTGGGCGAGGGGCTGGTCGGCACGATCGCCGAACGCGGCGAAGTGTTGAACCTCGACGAAGCGGCCAGCCACCCCGATTTCGCCTACAAGCCGGAAACCGGCGAGGAACGCTTCCACAGCTTCGCCGGCGTGCCGATCATCCGGCGTGAGCGGGTGGTGGGCGTGCTGGCGGTTCAGCATGTCGAACAGCGCCGCTATGCCGATATCGAGATCGAGGCATTGCAGACGGTGGCGATGGTGCTGTCCGAACTGATCGCCAATGCCGGCCTGATCGACGTGGCGGGCGGCGGGCGCGACCGCATCCAGTCGACGGCGGCGGTGAACCTGCCCGGCCAGAAACTGGTCGACGGCATGGCATCGGGCGCGGCGGTCTTTCACCAGCCGCGCATCGTCGTCGAACATACCGTGGCGGAGGATACCGATGCCGAACGCCACCGCGTCTATGCCGCGTTCGACAAGATGCGCGAACAGATCGACCGGATCGCGCGTGAGGCGGAATTCGGCGTCGGCGGCGAGCATCTGGAGGTCATCGAGACCTACAAGATGTTCGCCTATGACGAGGGTTGGGCACGGCGGATCAACGAGGCGATCGACAGCGGCCTGACCGCCGAGGCCGCGATCGAGCGCGTGCAGCAACGCACCCGCCAGCGGATGCGCCAGATCGACGACCCGTTGCTCGCCGACCGGATGCACGATCTGGAGGACCTGTCTAACCGCTTGCTCCGTATCGTCTCCGGTCAGGTCGGCACCGCCGCGCAACTGGGTCTGCGGCAGGACACGATCCTGATCGCGCGAAATCTGGGGCCGGCGGAACTGCTGGAATATGACCGGCGGCGGCTGAAGGGCGTGATTCTGGAGGAAGGGTCGCTGACCGCGCACGTCACCATCGTCGCCCGCGCGATGGGGGTGCCGGTGCTCGGTCGGGTGCGCAACGTGCGTCGGACGATCGCGGAGGGTGACATGCTCCTTCTCGACGTGACCGGCGGCACCGTGTTCGTGCGGCCATCGACGGCGATGGAGGGGGCGTTCGACGCCCAGCTGCAACTGCGCCAGAAGCGCAAGGCCGCTTTCGCCGCACTGCGCGATCTGCCGCCGGAGACGAAGGACGGCCACCGCATCACGCTGATGGTGAATGCCGGCCTGCGCGACGACGTCGCCGCGCTCGATCTGACGGGGGCGGACGGGATCGGCCTGTTCCGCACCGAATTCCAGTTCCTCGTTTCCGCCACGCTGCCGCAGCGCGAACGTCAGCAACGGCTGTATCGCGAGGTGCTGGACGCGGCGGGCGGGCGGCCCGTGGTGTTCCGCACCGTCGATATCGGCGGCGACAAGGCGTTGCCCTATCTGACGGTCGAGGCGGAGGGCGAGGAGAACCCGGCGATGGGCTGGCGCGCGCTGCGGCTGGCACTGGAACGCAGCGGCCTGATGAAGGCACAGGCGCGCGCCTTGCTGGAAGCGGGTGCGGGCCGGACGCTGAACGTGATGTTCCCGATGGTATCGGAAGCATGGGAGTTCGACGAGGCGAAGGCCCTGTTCGAGGCGCAGCGCGACTGGCTGGTCCAGCGTGGCAAGCGCCTGCCGAACGAGGTCCGTTATGGCGCGATGCTGGAGGTGCCGGCGCTGGCCGAACAGCTCGACCTGTTGCTGCCGGCGATCGATTTCCTGTCGATCGGTACCAACGACCTGACCCAGTTCCTGTTCGCCGCCGATCGCGCCAATCCGAAACTGGCGGAGCGATACGACTGGCTGTCGTCGTCGATCCTGCGCTTCCTGCGCCGGGTGGTCGAGCCGGCACGCGCCGCGAATGTGCCGGTGGCGGTGTGCGGCGAGATGGGCGGGCGGCCGCTGGAGGCGATGGCGCTGATCGGCATCGGCATCGACCGGCTGTCGATCACCCCGGCCGCCGTCGGGCCGGTGAAGGCGATGATCCGGTCGCTCGACCGGGCGGCGCTGACCGCCTTCATGACCGGCCTGCTGGCGACACCGCCGCGTGACATGCGCGGTGCGTTGACGGCATGGGCCGAAGCGCAGCGCGTCGAACTGGCGTAGGGCGCGCGCGACTGGCCGCGGCATATGGCAACTTAGGTCAACCTTGCGTTGACAGCGCGCGGGTGCTCTGGAACATCAGGAACGACATGCCGTGTGTCGGCATGCGTCGGAGTAGCTGAATGAACGATGTCGAGCCCGGCGACACGCCTGCAGTCGAGCGGGTCGGCGAGCGATTGCGGTTGGCGCGGGAGGCTCATGGCCTCTCCCTGGCAGAGGTGGGACAGCGCACGCGCGTGCCGTTGCGTCATCTCGAAGCGATCGAGGCCACGGATTTCTCGTTGTTGCCGTCGCCCACCTATGCGGTCGGTTTCGCGCGCGCCTATGCCCGTGCCGTCGGCGCGGACGAGGTTGCGGCGGCGCAGGACGTGCGCCGCGAACTGGCCCGCCTGCCGCGTGCGCCCGAATATGAGCCGTATCAGGCTGCCGATCCCACACGCGTTCCGTCGCGCGGGGTGGCGATCGTCGGACTGGGCCTTGCCCTGGCGATCATGATTCTGGTCGGCCTGTGGTACGCGACCGACCTGTTCCGGCCGGGGACGACCGCGCAGGCGGACGTCGCCAGCACGACGCCGGCGGTCGGTCCGGTCGTCACGGTTCCCGTTCCGTCGCCGACGCCGCAGGTCGCGCAGGTGCGGCTGGCGGCGGGTGACAGCGACGTATGGCTGCGCGTGTACGATGCCGCCAACGCGACCTTGTTCCTGGGCACGCTGCAACCCGGGCAGGGCTTCGACGTCCCGCCGGCCGCCGATCGACCGATGGTGAATGTCGGGCGCCCGGATCAGTTGCGGATCACCGTCAATGGATCGTCCATCCCGGCACTGGGCGACGGATCGCGGGCGATCAAGGATGTGCCGGTCGACGGCCCGTCGCTGCTGGCACGGGCGAGCGGCAAGCCGCTACCGGCGGCGTCGCCCACGGTCGGCGCGCCGATCGACCCGGCCACCGCGCCGCTGGTACCGGACGCCGAGACTCGTCGATCGACCGATACGCTACCTACGAGCCGCGCGACGGCCAGCGAGCCGTCGCCTCCTGCCGATCCCAACGATTGATAAGTGACGGTGACGATGTGTAACGCTTTCCCCGTACCTACGCCGACATCCATGCCGACGCGTCCCGGCCGATCGGTCGTCACCCTGCTGGCCGGCATCGCCGCCCTGTCGGTGCCGGCGCTGGCCAGCGCCCAGTCGGGCAATGTCGAAGGACGCGTCGGCCGGCTGGAAAGCGAGATGCGCGCGGTGCAGCGCAAGGTCTTCCCGTCGGGCGATCAGTTGCTCCAGCCCGAAGTAACGGCGCCGGCGCCGACCACCGAAATTCCCGGCAGCCCCGCCTCCAGCGCGATGATCGATCTGGGTGCCCGCGTGTCGTCGCTGGAACAGCAGATGTCCAGCCTGACCGGGCAGGCGGAGCAGAACGGATACCAGCTCCGCCAGTTGCGCGAGCAATTCGACGTCTACAAGACCGCGACCGACGCCAAACTGGCGACGCTGATCGCTCCGCCGGTCGCGGCCGCCGCACCCGCGATGGGCGGCGGTGACGACGAGCCTGCGCCGATCGCATCCACGCGCCCGTCGCGTCCGGTGTCTGGGAAGCCCACCGCCGACACGGACGCGAGCCCTGCAAAGGCCGAACCCGGTCGCGCTGCCCGTCTGGCGGCCGTCGCACGACCGACCGGCGGCGAGCCGGTCGAGGATGCCTATCTATATGGCTACCGTCTCTGGGAGGCGAAGCTCTATCCCGAGGCGCAGGCGCAGTTGAAGAAGACCGTCGCCGATTATCCCAAGAGCCGTCGGGCCAGTTTCGCGCAGAATCTGCTCGGTCGATCCTATCTGGACGACGGCAAGCCCAGCCTCGCCTCGATGGCCTTTTACGACAATTACAAGAAGATGCCGGATGGCGAGCGCGCACCCGACAGCCTGCTGTATCTGGGGCAGGCACTGGTGAAGCTCGGCAAGCCGGCGGATGCGTGCAAGGTCTATGACGAGCTGAGCGACGTCTATGCCGGCAAATTGTCGTCGGCGATGAAAGCGGACATCACGCGTGGCCGCACCACCGCCAAGTGCAAGTGAGCCGCTGACCGATCCCGCGCCGCTCGCGGCGGCGGCGGCCCGTTTCGCGCGCGACCTGATCGCGACGCTCGGCCGGACGCCGGGTGATGACGAGATACTGGCGCTCGCCGTATCGGGCGGCCCCGACAGCATGGCGATGCTGTCGCTGGCGCAGGCGGCGCGGCCGGGCAGGATCGCGGCGGCGACCTTCGATCACCGGCTCCGCGCCGCATCGGCGGGCGAGGCGGCGATGGTCGCGGACTGGTGCGCCGATCACGATATTCCCCATGCGATCCTGACCCCCGCCACACCGCTCGCGATGGCCAATGTACAGGCGACGGCCCGCGCGGCGCGGTATGAGGCACTGACGGCCTGGGCGACGAACATCGGCGCTACCATGCTCGCGACCGCGCATCATGCCGACGATCAGGCGGAAACCTTTCTGATGCGGGCCAATCGCGGCTGCGGCCCGGCAGGACTGGCCGGTATCCGCGCGCGGCGACCGCTGGCGCCGGGCGTCGAACTGGTCAGGCCGTTGGTCGGCTGGCGGCGCGCCGATCTGGCGACCATCGCAGCCGGTATGCCGACCGTCGACGATCCCTCCAACCGCGACACCCGGTTCGATCGGGCACGGATGCGGCACTGGCTAGCCGGTCAGGAATTGCTCGACCCCGCCAGGCTCGCCCGCACCGCCACCTATGTCGCCGAGGCGCAGGCCGATCTGGTGGCGTTGAGCGACTGGTTCTGGCTCAGTCGCCGCCGGCCGGGCGCGGACATGGCGATCGACGTCGCCGGCTTGCCGCGCGTCCTGTGCCGGATGCTGGCCCGGCGGGCCGTCGCTCAGGTCAGGCACGACCACGCGCTCGCCACACCCCTCTTCACCGATTCGTCCAATGTCGAGCCGCTGATCGACGCGCTGTCGGCCGGCAAAAGCGCGACGCAGGGTGCGGTGATGGCGACCGCGAAAGGCATGATCTGGCATTTTCGCCCGGCTCCACCGCGTAAAGGCGCCTGAACATCGCATTCCGCGCGGTTTGTTCCATTGCCATTAACCCTTGCCGGCTTATCTTGTGGTCACGAAAGGTAGCCCTGTGCCCATGAACGACAACGACAAGCAGCCCGGCCCCGACAACAACGGGAGCAATCCCTGGATGAAGAGCCTGCTGATCTGGGTAGGTATCCTGCTCGGTTTGGCGTTGTTCGTGACCATGGTCGATGGGCGCAGCACTACGGCATCGGGTAACCAGATCGCCTATTCGACCTTCCTCGACAAGGTCGACGAAGGCACGGTGCGCGATGTGAACATCAGCCGTGATATCATCACCGGCACGATGACCAGTGGCGAGAAGTTCCGCGCCTATCCGCTGCAGGATGCCACGCTGGTAGCAAAGTTGCGCGAAAAGGGCGTGACGATCACGGCGAAGCCGGAAGACGGCCCGTCGATCTGGATGGTTTTGCTATACCAGTCGCTGCCGTTCCTCCTGTTCCTCGGCATCGCGTTCTTCGTCTTGCGCCAGATGCAGAAGGGCGGCGGCGCCAATGGTGCGATGGGCTTCGGCAAGAGCCGCGCGAAAATCCTGACGCAGAAGGAAGGCAAGGTCACGTTCGACGACGTCGCCGGCATCGACGAGGCCCGCGAGGAACTGGTCGAGATCGTCGACTTCCTGAAGGACCCGACGAAGTTCGCGCGCCTCGGCGGCAAGATTCCCAAGGGCGCGTTGCTGGTCGGCTCGCCCGGCACCGGCAAGACGCTGCTTGCCCGTGCCATTGCGGGTGAGGCAGGCGTGCCGTTCTTCACCATTTCGGGTTCCGACTTCGTCGAGATGTTCGTCGGCGTCGGCGCGAGTCGTGTGCGTGACATGTTCGAACAGGCCAAGAAATCGGCGCCGTGCATCGTGTTCATCGACGAAATCGATGCGGTCGGTCGCCATCGCGGCGCTGGTCTCGGCAACGGTAACGACGAACGCGAGCAGACGCTAAACCAGCTGCTGGTCGAAATGGACGGCTTCGAGGCGAACGAGGGCATCATCATCGTCGCGGCGACCAATCGTCCCGACGTGCTCGACCCCGCGTTGTTGCGTCCCGGCCGCTTCGATCGTCAGGTCGTCGTGCCTCGTCCGGATATCGAAGGCCGGATCAAGATCCTCGAAGTGCACATGAAGAAGGTGCCGCTGGCGCCCGACGTCGATGCCCGCACGATCGCCCGCGGTACGCCCGGTTTCTCGGGCGCCGATCTCGCCAACCTCGTCAACGAGGCGGCGCTGACCGCGGCGCGCAAGGGCAAGCGTCTGGTCGCGATGGGCGAGTTCGAGGAGGCCAAGGACAAGGTCATGATGGGCGCCGAGCGTCGCAGCATGGTCATGACCGAGGATGAGAAGCGGATGACCGCCTATCACGAGGCCGGCCATGCCATCGTCTCGATCCACGAGCCGGCCTCGGATCCGATCCACAAGGCGACGATCATCCCGCGCGGTCGCGCGTTGGGCATGGTGATGCGCCTGCCGGAGCGGGACAGCTACAGCTATCACCGCGACAAGATGTACGCGAACCTCGCTGTCGCCATGGGTGGCCGCGTGGCCGAGGAAGTGATCTTCGGCTATGACAAGGTGTCCTCTGGCGCCTCGGGCGACATCCAGTATGCGACGGGTCTGGCCCGCGACATGGTCACCAAATGGGGCATGTCGGACAAGGTCGGTCCGGTCGAATACGCGCAGCCGGAGGGTGAGAGCTTTCTCGGTTATTCGTCTTCGCAACCGGTGCGCATGTCGAACTCGACCGCGCAGTTGATCGACGACGAGATCAAGGCGATAGTCGAGGGTGGCCTGACCAAGGCGAAGCAGGTGCTGACCGATCATCTCGATCAGTTGCATCTGCTCGCCGGTGCGCTGCTCGAATATGAGACGCTGTCGGGCGACGAGATCAAGAAGCTGATCGCCGGTGAAGAGATCGGCCGGATGGATCAGGGGCCGAAGGCGGCGTCGGTGCCCGCCGCCGGCACGTCGATCCCCAAGACGCGCCGGCCATCGGGTCCGTTCGGCAATCCGAGTCCGATGGGCGCGTGACAAAACTCCGTTAAGCCTCGGGAAAGCCGGGGTTCGGCATGGGCCGGTCTTCCTGACAGGAAGGCTGGCCCATGTCGTTTCATACTCCCCTCGCTGCCCGGATCGCAGTACCGCTCCTTGCCCTCGCGATGGCGGCGCCGGCCGATGCGGCGATGACCGTCGGCACGTTCCTCACTCGCGCCAACGCGCTTCGTTATCAGGGCATCGGCGCGATGCTGTCCCCCGATTTTCAGGTGCTCCGCGAAGAAGCCCGTCAGGCGAAGAACCAGTTGAAGGCGGAGAATGCCGCCCGCCTGGCCGCGCACAAGCCTGCGCTGGCGTGCGTACCCGAAGGCGAGTCGATCGGGATCGAGGAGATGCTCGACGGCCTCGCCGCGCTGCCCGCCGCGGACAAGCGCCGCCCGCTCAAGGATGGATATGGCAAGGTGCTGGCGAGGCGCTTCCCCTGCCGTTGACCCGGTTGGTCAGCCGACCAGCCCCAGTCCCATCAACAGCGTGACGAAGCCGGCCAGCGCGACATTGGCGGCGATGAACATCAGGACCATGCGCAACGCCGCGCCGACCCGCCCGATCAGGTAGGTGCCACGCAATTGCTTGTACATGTGGATCGGGATGACGATCGACGCGCACGTCATCAACAGCCCGGTAGCGATCCCGCTCATTCCCACCAGACTCAGCACGACGCCGACCAGACTGACGAAGCACAATGAATAGGTGACGAAAATCGCGTGGTCGTACATCGTGAAGCGGCGGCTGAACGGAAACAACAGCCACATGAAGGGCAGCGACAGCGGGATCAGCACCCAGGCGAATTTATACGCGTTGGATTGCAGCTTGTAGAGCATGAGGTTGGGGTTCTCGGCCGCCTTCGCCAATCCCTTGTCGAGCCGCTTCCAGCCGGTGCGGACCTTCTCCAGCCCGGAAAGCTTGCCGGGTTCCATAGTGGCGAGGACGGTCTGCGTCGCAGCGGTCTCACGCTGCCGCTCGGCGATGCGCGCGTCGATCGCGTCGCGGGCGGCGGGCGTGGTGGCGCGGGCGCGTTCGGCAGTCAGGCTGGCGATCTGCTCGCCGTTTCGGGCGATCGACTGTTCGATCTTCACCCGCGCGCTGCGCGCTTCTTTCTCCTCCAGTTCGGGCAGTTCCAGATGCGCGCCGACCACGCTCAACATCGCGAACAGCACGAAGACGATGAACAGGAACAGCGCCAGCGGCGACACGAACCGCGCCCGCTCACCATCGATGTACCGACGGGTGAGGGCACCGGGATGGAACAGCAGCATCGGCAGCGTCCGCCAGATCTTGCCCTCGAAATGAAAGACGCCGTGCGCCAGTTCGTGGCCGATCGCGCCCATAGTGCGATGGACATGGCCGCATTGACCGCAATCGTGGCAGAAATCGCCGACTCGCACCGCGCCGCAGTTCAGACAGTGTCCACCCGCGCCGTCATGATGCGGAGCCACGGCGTCCGCGCTCGTCGTATCGAAATGTCCGATCGTCGCCATGTGTCTGTCGTACCCCCCGGTCGCTGGCGCCGGTCATAACGGACGATGCCCTATCGTGCGAGGGCGCTTCGCATGCTAGCGGGCGGACATGGCCGATATGCAGAATCCGACCGACCTGATCGCCACGATGGGCGCCCGCGCCCGTCTCGCCGCCGCTGCATTGGCGGCATTGCCGACCGGGACGAAACGGGCCGGGCTGTGCGCTGCATCGGCCGCCATCCGCGCGCAATCGGCGGCGATCCTGGCTGCCAATGCGGAGGATATGGAGCGGGCCACGGCAGCGGGGTTAAGCGGCGCGTTGCTCGACCGATTGCGTCTGGACGAGGTCAGGCTGGCGAGCGTAGCGGACTCGATTGCGGCGGTGGCGGCACTGGACGATCCCGTCGGCGCGACGATCGACACGCGCGAACGACCGAACGGCCTGACGCTCACGCGGGTGCGCGTGCCGATCGGCGTGATCGGCATCATCTTCGAAAGCCGGCCGAACGTCACCGCGGATGCCGCCGCGCTTTGCGTGATGAGCGGCAACGCCGCGATCCTGCGCGGCGGATCGGAAGCACGCGCCAGCAACCGCGCGCTGCACGCGGCGTTCGCGGATGGTCTGGCCGCAGCAGGTGTGCCGCGCGACGCCGTGCAACTGGTACCGACGACCGACCGTGCGGTGGTGGGGGCGATGCTGACGGCGGCGGGCTTGATCGACCTGATCGTGCCGCGCGGCGGCAAAAGCCTCGTGGCACGCGTCCAGGCGGATGCGCGCGTGCCCGTGCTCGCGCATCTCGACGGCATCAACCACATCTTCGTCCACGCCTCCGCCGATCCGGCAATGGCGGCGGCAGTGGTGGTCGACGCCAAGATGCGCCGTACCGGCGTCTGCGGCGCGATGGAGACGCTGCTGATCGATCGCGCCTATCCGCACGCGGCAACGCTGGTCGAGGCGCTTGCGGCAGCCGGCTGCGACGTACGCGGCGACGACGCTGTCCAGCGACTGACGTCAGTCGCGCCAGCCACGGCGGCGGACTGGGATACCGAATATCTCGACGCCATCGCCTCGGTCGCGCTGGTCGATGGCCTCGACGGCGCCATCGACCATATCGCCGCGCACGGGTCGCACCACACCGACGCGATCGTCGCGGCGGACGCTGGCGTGGCCGAGCAGTTTTTGGCGCGGGTCGACTCGGCGATCGTCCTGTGGAACGCCTCCACCCAGTTCGCCGATGGCGGTGAGTTCGGCATGGGCGCGGAGATCGGCATCGCCACCGGCCGGCTGCACGCGCGCGGCCCCGTCGCGCTGGAAGGGCTGACAACGTACAAATGGGTCGGCCGCGGCACCGGGCAGGTGCGTGGTTGAAGCAGCGCGCCGGCGGGCGTAGATTGCCCCTGTGAACGCGCCCGCCTCCATCACCGCCGCCCTCGACGCCGATACGATCGCGATGGTCGAGGAACTGGCGCGCGCGCGGGGCATCACCGGTGCGCAATTCGCGGCCGAGGCGATCCGCCGCGTAGCCGAGAGCGAAAAGGATTACCGCGCCTTCGTACAGCAGGGGATCAACGCCGCCGATCGGGGCGATTTGATCCCGCATAACGAGGTGATGGCTGAACTCGATGCGATGATCGAGAAACAGCGGACACGATGCCAGCATCCATAGAGTGGTCCCGCCCGGCGCTGATCGATCTGAGGAATATCGGCAGTTGGCTGAACGATCAGGCTTCAGGCGAGGTGGCCCTTCGGACGCTATCGGCGATCAGGCGGCGGGCGACGTTTCTAGAAACCCATCCTCATGGTGGTCGACCGGAAGCGGACGGCCTCCGTGTCCTGCTTGTCCGGGGCACTCCATACCTTATCATCTACCGGATTTTCGCTGATTCCGTGCAGGTACTGCGCATCCGGCATGAGCGCGAAGACTGGCAGGTTGTACCGTGATCCGCACCGGCCTGTTCGGCGGATCGTTCAACCCCGCGCATCGGGGGCATCGCGGCATCACGCTGGCCGCGATGCGCGCGCTGGCGCTGGACGAGGCGTGGTGGCTGGTGTCGCCGGGCAACCCGTTGAAACCCGTCGCCGGTATGGCGCCGCTGCCCGCCCGACTCGCGTCCGCACGCGCGATGGCCCGCCGCGCGCCGATCCGCGCGACCGCGATCGAGGCGCGTCTGGGCACGCGCTATACCGTCGATACGATCCGCCAATTGCAACGTCGCTATCCCAAGCGCCGGTTCGTCTGGATCATGGGTGCCGACAATCTCGCCCAGTTTCACCGCTGGCGCGACTGGCGCGGCATCGCGCGTGCGATCCCGATTGCGGTCGTGGCGCGTCCGGGATATGACGGGCGCGCCCTCGCGGCACCCGCGATGGCCTGGCTGCGGCGCCATGTCAGACCGCGGTCGGCCGCGAAGACCTGGACGATGTGGAGTTTGCCGGCATTGGTGCTCTTGCGCTTTCGCCCCGATCCGACGTCCGCAACCGGCCTGCGTGCCGGTGACCCCGACTGGCACCGCCGCTATGATTAGCGGACGGCCGGTTTCTCAAGGAACTCTCTTGGCCACTTCCTCTACCACGCCCCGTCCCTCCGATCCCGCCGAAGTTGCGGCGCTGCATCAGTTGATCCTGTCGTCGCTGGACGACGATCAGGCGGTGGAAACGATCTCGATCCCGCTCGCCGGCAAATCGAGCATCGCCGATTTCATGGTGATCGCCAGCGGTCGCTCGACCCGTCAGGTCGCGTCGATGGCCGCCAAGCTGTCCGAGCGGATCAAGGCCGAGCAGGGCCGCAGCCCCCGGATCGAGGGTTTGCCGACCGCCGACTGGGTGCTGATCGATGCCGGCGACGTGATCGTCCACCTGTTCCGGCCGGAAGTGCGCTCGTTCTACAATCTGGAGCGGATGTGGTCGTTCGGTGACGCGCCACCGCCGGAGCCGACGCGCGGCTGACGCCGTTGCTGCTGCATATCGTCGCCCGCGGACGGATCGCCCGTTCGCCCGAGGCCGAGCTGGTCGACCGCTACATGAAGCGGATCGCCTGGCCGACCCGGATCACCGAACTGCCCGACACCGGCGGTCGCGAACCCATGGCCGTGGCGCAGGGCAAGCGCATCCTGCTGGACGAGAAGGGCGAAATGCTGGGATCGATGGCCTTCGCCGAACGGCTGGGCCGCTGGCGCGACGATGGCGTGCGCGAGGCGCGGTTCCTGCTGGGTGCGGCGGATGGCTTCGACGAGCCTGCCCGCGCCGAGGCCGACCTGTTGCTGTCGTTCGGCCGCGCCACCTGGCCGCACCTGCTGGCCCGCGCGATGCTCGCCGAACAGCTGTTCCGCGCGACCAGCATCCTCGCCAACCACCCCTATCACCGCGAAGGTTAGGGCGGATGTTGCGCCTGTCCGTCCGCGCGATACTGGCGATGTCGCTGACGGCCAGCGTCGCCGCGCAAGCCCCTGCCGACGCCAATGATCCTCTATTACGCGCGCAGCAGGAGGCCGCCGCCGCCACCGCTCGTGCCGACCGGCTGACGGCGGCCGCGGCGGCGGAAAGCGATGCGGCGGCGCGAGCGGCGGTCGAACGGCGTGGCCTTACCGCACGGGTCGCGGTCGCGGCGGCGGGTCTGCGCAGCGCGGCGGCCAAAGCGGTCATCGTCGATCGCCGGCTGGCCGAGCGTCGCGCCCGGCTGGCGGCCGAACAGGCGCCCGTCGCGCGGTTACTTGCCGCCCTGCAATCACTGGCGCGTCAGCCGGCGGCGGTGACGGTGATGCAACCGGGGTCAATCGACGATCTGGTGCATGTCCGCGCGGTGCTCGGCACCGTGATGCCGGCGGTCCGCGCTCGCACCACCGCGGTTCGCGGCGATCTCAATGAGACACGAGAACTGTTCGCGCAGGCGACGCAGGCCCGCGACGCACTGGATGCGGCGCGGGCGCGGCTGGACCGTGAACGCGGCGCGCTGGCGCAACTGGAAACGCAGCACCGGGAACGCGCCGCCGTGCTGGGCCGGGGTGCGCTTTCCGAACAGGACCGCGCGCTGGCGCTGGGCGAGCGCGCCCGCGATCTGGTCGACCGGCTGGCCGAGGAGGGTGAGGGGCAGGCCATCGTCGCCGGACTCATGGCGCTGACCGGTCCCGTGCCGCGTCCCGTGGCGGCGGGCAGCGTCGGGCCATCGCGCCAGACCGGCGTCTATCGCCTGCCGGTCGCGGGACGGCTGGTGACGGGGTTCGGCGAGATTTCGGCCGCTGGCGTCCGCTCGCGCGGGCTGACCTTCGCGGTGCCGGCGGGCACGCCCGTCGTCGCCCCCGCCGGCGGTACGGTGCGGTACGCGCAGGGGTTTCGCGGCTATGGTGGCATCGTGATCGTCGATCATGGCGATGGCTGGACCAGCCTGGTCACGGGCCTCGCCAAGCCGCTGGTCGCGGTGGGAGGCACCGTGCGGATGGGCGATCCGATCGGCCGCGCGGCGGCGGGCGATTACCCCCGCGTCACTGTCGAATTGCGTCGGCGCGGCCAGCCGATGGAGATGGTGGCGCTGATCGGATGATACGCCGCCGGCCAGTCAGGCGACATTAACCGCGACGTTGCTTTGATCGTGCCGCGATCCTCGCTACGATGGCTGGATTCACTTTTGCTCGTCAGGGACATAGATGCGCCGTCCGCTTCTCACCGCCACCGCGATCGTCGCCGCGATGTCCGCCATTCCGCTGGCGACCGCGGCGATGGCGGCGGCGGACACCGACACTTTCCGTGAGTTCGACCAGTTTCTCGACGTCTTCAACCGCGTGAAGGCCAACTATGTCGACAAGGTCGATGACAAGACGCTGATAAAGGGCGCCATTCAGGGGATGCTCGCCTCGCTCGACCCGCATTCGGTGTACGAGACGGGAATCGAGTACGACAATCTGCGCATCATGACCGACGGCGCCTATGGCGGCCTCGGCCTGACGGTCGGCATGGATGACGGCGCGGTGAAGATCATCTCGCCGCAAGAGGATACGCCGGGCGACCGTGCCGGGATCAAGGCCGGCGACCTGATCCTGCGCATCAACGGCGAACTCGCCTATGGCCTGACGCTCGATCAGGCGGTGACGAAGATGCGGGGACCGGCGGGCAGCAAGGTGACGCTGTCGCTGGTCCGTGCCGGCCGCGACAAGCCGATTGACGTGACGATGGTGCGCGAACGCATCGTGCAGAAGCCCGTAAAATGGGAAGTGCGCGGCGATGTGGGTTATATCAACATCAACACCTTCTCGAAGGATACCGGCGCCGAGACGCGGGCCGCGATCGCCGCGATCACCGCGGCGCTGGGTCACAAGCCGCTCGGTTACGTCGTCGATCTGCGTAACAACGGCGGCGGCTTGCTGACCGAGGCGATCGCGGTGTCCGACCTGTTCCTCGACCATGGCGAGATCGTGTCGCAGCGCGGACGCGGCACCGACATCGATCGCTATTATGCCGAAAGCATGTTCCCCGGTGACGCCGCCAAGGGGCTGCCCGTCGTGGTGCTGACCGATGCCGGCACTGCTTCGGCGTCGGAGATCGTCGCCGGCGCGTTGCAGGATCATCATCGCGGGCTGGTGATGGGTGAGCGCAGCTTCGGCAAGGGTTCGGTCCAGTCGGTGATCGAACTGGGGCCGCAGCGCGCGCTGAAGATCACGACCGCGCGGTATTACACGCCGTCGGGCCATTCGGTGCAGGAGGGCGGGATCGAACCCGACATCCGCGTGCCGCAGTTGTCCGACCCCGATTACAAGGACCGGCCGGTGGTGCGCGAGGCCGATCTGCGCCAGCACCTGATGAACGAGGTGAAGCTGGATAACGGCAAGCTGGAAGAGGACAGCAAGGACGATCCCCGCTTCACCGCCACCGCCGAGGAATTGAAGAAGCAGGGCGTCGAGGATTTCCAGCTGAACTATGCGCTGAAGACGGTCGCCCGGCTCGGCGGCCCGGCACAGGTCGCGGCGGCGACGAAGCCCGTCGTAAAGACGCCTGCGAAGTGATGCACGCCGCATGAGGAAGCCGACCACGGCGCACTGGCTCGCGTTCCTGCTCCCCGCCGCGCTGCTGGCGGGCGCATGGGGGGCGCAGTTGCTGGGCGGCCTTTATCCGTGCCAGCTGTGTCACTGGCAACGCTGGCCGCATTATGCGGCGCTGGTGCTGGCGGGCCTCGCCTTTCTCGTTCCCGCCGGTCGCGCTCGCGGCGCGCTGGTGCTGCTGGCGGCGCTGGCGATCGCCGCGTCGGGCGCGATCGCCGTGGCGCATGCCGGGGTGGAATATGGCTGGTGGCCGGGCTTCACCGCCTGCACCTCGACGATCGACTTCACGAATCTCGATCCGTCGCAGCGGCTGGACGCGATCATGAAGGCGCCGCTGGTCCGTTGTGACCATGCGCCGTGGACATTGGCGGGCATATCGCTGGCCGGGTTCAACGCCATCTTTTCGATCGCCGGCGCGATCACCATCTTGGCCCTGATGACGAGGGAACGGGCATGAGCTGGAAACCGGGTGACCGTCGCGAGGCGACGAAGGCGATGATCCGCGTCGATCAGGCCGGCGAATTCGGCGCAACGCGTATCTATGCCGGGCAACTGGCGGTGCTGGGCGACCGGCATCCTGCATCCCGCGCGATCCACCACATGGCGGTGCAGGAGGAGCGGCATCAGGCGTTCTTCGACCGCATGATCGTCGAACGTGGCGTACGGCCGACGCTGTTCCAGCCATTCTGGAACGCCGCCGGCTTCGCCTTGGGCGCGGTGACGGCGGCGATGGGGCCGGATGCGGCGATGGCCTGCACGGCGGCGGTGGAGACCGAGATCGACAAGCATTATGCCGATCAGCTCGTCGAACTGGGCGACAGCGACCCGGAGTTGTCGGCGGCGATCGCCGATTTTCAGGCGGAAGAACTGGAACACCGCGACCACGCGCTGGCGTCGGGCGCGGAGAACGCGTTCGGCTATCCGGTGCTCAGCGGCATGATCCGGCTGGGGTGCAAGGTCGCGATTGCGGCGGCGAAGAGGATTTGATGGGAGTGGCAGCGATGAAGACGGCGATCCTGGCCCTGATGGCGCTGACCGCGCCGGCGATGGCGCAACAGGCAGCGACGACGGGTGGCGAGACGCCCGCCCGTCCGGTTGCCGCGCCCCAGCCCGCACAACCCGCGCTGCCCGGTCTCGAACGACCCCGGCCGGTCCAGCAACAGGCCAGCGTCGGTCGCGGTGCGCCGGTCAACGGCGTGCTGGTGCTGTACGGCAACGAACGCTGTCCCACCAACGCGGACGGCGACGAGATCGTGATCTGCGAACGCCGGTCGCAGGAGGAACAGTTCCGCGTTCCCAAGGAACTGCGCAATTTCGAGGTCACGCCCCAGAACCAGAGCTGGGCCACCCGGGCACAGGACACGATGAACACCGGCAGCGGCGTGAACACGATCGGCAGTTGTTCGCCCGTCGGCCCCGGCGGCGCCACCGGCTGCTTCGCGCAATCGGTCCGCGCCAACCGCGCCGCCAACCGTGCGCGCAATGCAGCGGCCAACGACGCGCCCTGATCGCACCCGCGCCTTGCCGCTTTACCGCCGCCGGTCCCTCGCCTAGCCATTGGCGGCATTTCGGGGGGCGACATGGCGACGACGATCGGTCGGATACGGGCAAGTGGGGGCATCGCGCCAACCCTTTATGACAGGATATTGGCAGCGGCGTCGGTCGTGCTCGCCGGGTTTGCGATCCTCGCGATCGGTCGCGGCTTTCGCGAATGGTATGCGGTGCCGGCGATCATCTGGGCGCATCTCGCGACCATCCTGATCGCACTTCTCCTTACGCCGTTCATGCTGTTGCGGCCACGCGGTGACGCAAGCCACCGGCGATGGGGCATGGTATGGCTGGCGGCGATGTTCGCGACCGCGATCCTGTCGTTCGGCATCCGCACTGGCGGGGGCTTCAGCCCGATCCACATCCTGTCGGCGGTGACCGCAATCCAGGTGCCGCTGATCTGGCGATCCGCGCGGCAGCATCGCATCGCCGCTCATCGTCGCGGCATCCGCATTCTGGTGACGGGCGGACTGCTGATCGCCGGGTTCTTCACCTTTCCGTTCGGGCGCCTGCTGGGCCATTGGCTGTTCGCATGACCCGTATGCGCGGCACGCCTGTCCTGCTGTTCCTGCTCGTCTGGATGTCGGCGGCGTGGTTCGGATCGTGGGAGTTCAACCCCAACAACGCCACCCGCCTGTTCGCGGCGATCAGTCTGGTCGAGGACGGCGACGCCGTGATCGACGAGTTCGCGCCGATGACGATCGACAAGGCCGAATTCGACGGACACGTCTATCTGGACAAGGCACCGGGTATGACCCTGATGGCGTTGCCCGCCGTGGCGCTGGCGACATGGGCCACGGGCGAGCGGTCGGCCGGTATCGAGAAGTCGATGATCGATCCACGGATGGGGCCGTTCCTGCGCCTCCGGCTGAGACTGGCCGCCGCGTCGGGGCCGGCGCTGCTGACCGCCATCGCGGCGGTCCTGCTCTACGATCTGGCACTGGGGCTGACCGGGAGCGCCGCCGCCGCGCTGTTCGCCGCGCTGGGCTACGCGCTCGGCACACCGATCTGGGGCTGGTCCACCACGATCACCGGTCATTCCCCGGTCGCGGCGCTGTATGTCATCGCCGTCTGGGCTTTTCACCGTGCGGCGGCGAGCGGGCGAGGCGGGCCGATGCTGCTGGGCGGCCTCGCCCTCGGCTGGGCGGTCGTGGTAGAATATCAGGCGGTGCTGGCCGGATCGGCCATCGCGATCTGGGCGGCGTGGAACATCCGGTCGCACCCGAACCGCACGCGGCTGCTCGCGCTGGCGATCGCGGGCGGCGTGGCCGGCCTGTTGCCGCTGCTCGCCTATAACCTGATCGCGTTCGGCACCCCCTTCCGCATCGCCTATGCCGGCGTGAAGGGGTTCGAGGGGATGCATCAGGGGCTATTCGGCCTGACTATGCCGAAGGTGCCGGTGCTGTTCGAGATCCTGTTCGGCGACCGGCGCGGCCTGTTCTGGGTGGCGCCGGTGCTGCTGTTCGCGCCGCTGGGGTTGGCGGCGCTGGCGGATGTGCGCCGGACGCGGGCGATCGGCCTGATGGCGATGGCGGTCGTGACGATCGCGCTGCTGGTGAATGCCGCCTATGTCTATTGGGATGGCGGCAACGCCACCGGGCCGCGCCACGCGATGCCGCTGGCGGGCCTGTTCTCGCTGGGCCTCGCGACGTTCTGGTCCGAACTGAAGCACGAATGGCAGCGATGGGCGTCGGCGGCGCTGCTCGGCCTGTCGATGGCGATCAACCTGATCGTCGCCGCGGCCGAGATTTTCGCCCCGCCCGAATACCGCTTCCCCCTATGGTCGGCGGTGTTCGATCTGCGCTTCCGGCGCGGCGACATGCGGACCTGGCCCAGCGAGTGGTTGGGCTGGACGACGTGGCACGGATTCGAACTCTACCTCGCCTGCGCGCTGCCGCTGCTTTCCCTCCTTATCTGGCGTATCAGACGCGGTTTTTCCTGATCCCGCGCACGCGGTGCCAGACATAGAAACCGATCGCCGCGACCAGCACCAGCCCGATCGCCAGATCGGCCTGATGGAATGCCGCCTTCAGCCGCGGATCGCTGTTCCACTTGTCGCCCAGCGTCATACCGATCCACGCCAGCCCCAGGCAGAAGGGCCATGACCCCAGAAACGTGTACAGGTGGAACGGGATCAGCGGCATCCGCGCGACGCCTGCCGGAAACGCGATGAAGGTGCGGATCACCGGCAGCAGCCGCCCGACCAGCACCGCCATGTTGCCCCAGCGCGCGAAAAAACGATCCGCCGCATCCAGTTCGTCCGCGCCGATCAGCAGATACCGGCCCCATCGTTCCGCCATCGGCCGCCCGCCGCGCTTGCCCACCTCATACGCGACGATCGAGCCGAGATTGCACCCCAGCGCCCCCGCCGTCGCCGCCAGAAACAGGTCGAACCGGCCGGTCGACACCAGATAGCCGGCGAACGGCATGATGATTTCCGACGGCAGGGGGATGCAGGCGCTTTCGATCGCCATCAACAGCGCGATGCCGACATAGCCGCCGGAGGAGATCACCCAGATGGTGAAGCCGGCCAGTGCGGCGAGGATCTTTTCGAACATGGGCCGGGGGATTGGCCGATGCGGCCCCGCCGGTCAATCGCCGGAACCGGCCGGGGCGGCGACGGTTGGACGAATATGGACATGACCCTGAACGATGGACGCTCGATGCCGCAACTCGGCCTCGGCACGTGGCAAATCCCCGATGCGCAGGCGGCGATGGTGGTGCGGCGTGGCCTCGATACCGGTTTCCGGCTGGTCGATACCGCCGCGATCTATGGCAACGAACTGGGTGTGGGGGGCGGCATCGCCAACGAGGACGTCTTCATCACCACGAAATTATGGAACGACCGCCAGGACGATGTCGATGCCGCGATGGACGAAAGCCTCGCGTTGCTGGGCGTCGATGCGGTCGACCTGTATCTGATCCACTGGCCATCGCCGGCGCAGAATCTGTACGTCGATGCGTGGAAATCGCTGATTTCGCTGCGAGAGGCGGGCAAGGCGAAGTCGATCGGTGTCTGCAATTTCCAGCCCGAGCATCTCGACGCGCTGATCGCCGCGACGGGCGTGACGCCGGCGGTCAACCAGATCGAACTACACCCGCATTTCCAGCAGCGCGACCTGCGTTCCTATCACGAGGCGCATGGCATCGTGACGCAAAGCTGGAGTCCGATCGGGCAGGGCAAGGACCTGCTCACCGATCCGACAATCACCGCCATCGCCGATCGCCACAGCCGCAGCGCCGCGCAGGTCGTGATCGCCTGGCACCTCGCCAAGGGGCTGTCGGTCATCCCCAAGGCATCAAGCGCCGATCACCTGAGCGACAACTACGCCGCGCTGGACCTGATGCTCGACGATGACGACATCGCGCGGATCGACGCGCTGGACCGGCCGGACGGACGGCTGGGGCCTGACCCGCTGTCGATGTGAATGGCCGGGGCGCTGCCGCTTTCGTCATTGCGAGCGTAGCGAAGCAACCCAGCGCGTCACGCGCGACCTCTGATTGCTTCGCTACGCTCGCAATGACAGACAAGTTGGTGTTTTCCGGCGAAAGCGGAACCCAGGACCAAGTAAAACAACGGCTCGTATTATTCGTGACTTTGGACTCCTGCGTCCGCAGGAGCACGGTCGCGGACTATGCGGTCGGTCTGTCTCTAAGGAAGTGCCGACCGATCAAGGCGTATCGCGCAATCCGCAAATATCGCCCCGCAGATCACGCGTCGCGACCGGACCATCCTGCCCGAACGACAGATACCCGCGCTCCTTCACGTCATATCGCGGCCAGTTCGGCAGGCCGGCACCGTTCGGATCGCCGGTGCGGACGAAGTTGGTCCAATACGCCCTCAGCGGTGCGCCCGGCACGACATTGAACACCGACGACAGTTCGCCGCCATGCGTCACGCCGCCACCCGGCGCGGCGTGGTCGAACTGATATTGCCACACCGGCAGGCCATGCGCCGTCAGCCGCTGCGACACCGCGACGGTGGGGCAGCGAAAGGTCAGGTCGTTCGCCAGTTGCGCGGTCACGTCGCCCAGCCGTGGATCGGCAACCGGCGTGCCGCCCGGTTGCAGACCATAGAGCACCAGCGCGCGATCCGCCTGCGATCCGAACTCCCGCGCCACGGTGGCGCGGGCGGCGGGCAGGCCGCCGTGCAGCGACAATTCGATCGCGTTGACGCCGCTGATCGTGCGGGCGGGGTTGATGCGTCCGGCGGCCAGTGCCGCCGCCGGCGTCTCGCGCAACACGCGGCCATCGACCACCGCCTGCAACCAGATGAAGCTGTCATCGTCCAGATCGGGTACATCGACCGCCTCCTGCGCGGCGAGCAGACGCTCGACCGGTACCGCCCGCAATCCGGCGGCGGATACGGCGGGGGGCAGCCCGGCCTTGCTGGCGATCAGCGTGCCGACGCCCTCGTTCTGTGCCAACGTCCGCGGCGCGACGCCGAAACCGGCCGTCCCGCTCTGTTCGATCGCCTGCGCGAACAGGCCGCGCGCGCCGGGCGACAGCATCTGCAAGCCGACATCCTGCGCCCCCGCCGATCCGCCCGCGATCGTCACCTTCGCCGGGTCGCCGCCGAAGCGGGCGATGTTGCGGCGGACCCAGTCCAACGCCGCCTGCTGGTCCATCAACCCGTAATTGCCCGACGGGCCGCCCTGTTCCGCCGACAAGGCCGGATGCGACATGAAGCCGAGCGCACCCAGCCGATACTGGATGCTGACCAGCACGATCCCGCCATCGGTGATCGTCGATTCCACCGTGCCACCGCCCGCGCCACCGCGATTGGCGCCACCGTGAATCCACACCAGCACCGGCAGTTTCGCCGACGCCGCCAATCGCGGCGTCCGGATGTCGAGAAACAGGCAGTCTTCCTTGCCCGACTCCGACGCCGCCCGGTTCCACTCGCCATAATCGGGCTGCGGGCAGGCGGCGTGCGGCCGAATGGCATCGACGGCTGCGGTCCAGCGCGCTGGCCGCCGCGGCGCGCGCCAGCGAAGCGGCCCGTCGGGTGCGGCGGCGAAGCGGATACCGCGAAACACCGCGCTACCCCCCGCCAGCGTCTCGCCGCGCACCGGCCCGTCGTCGGTCCTGACAACGGGTGACGGCTGGGCGACGGCGGCCGCCAGCGCCAGCAGGATCATCGCGCGATCGGCTTCGGCGCGGGCTTGGCGAGCGCCGCCTTGATCGCCGCCTCGGCGACCGGTGCCATCACCCGGTATCCCGGCTCGTTGGGATGCACCCCGTCATAGGTATATTCGGCCTTCAGCGCCTGACCGTCATGCAGCGCGCCCCAGTAATCGGCATAGACCGCCCCGGTCCGCGCGGCATAATCCTTCAGCCACGCATTGGTCTGCGCGATGCGTGGCGCGGTGGCGAGGCCGGGCCTCCACGGGAAATGATCGGCCGGCGGAATCGACGCCAGGATCACGCGGATGCCGTGCGCGCGTGCCAGCTCGGCCATCGTCATGATGTTGGCGTGCGTCTGCTCGATCGTCATCGGCCCGGTATTGCCGGCGATGTCGTTGGTGCCCGCCATGATCTGCACCACCGCCGGGTGCAGGTCGATCACGTCCTGCCGGAATCGCAGCACCATCTGCGGCGTCGTCTGGCCGCCGATGCCGCGATCGAGGCGACCGGGGGTGAAGAAGCCCGGCACCTTGTCGATCCACCCCTGCGTAATCGAATCGCCCATGAACACAATCCGTGGCGCCTTCGCATCCGGCGCCGGCAGCGTGGCATTCGCGGCGCGATACCGCTCCAGCCACGGCCAGTCCTGATGCAACCGCACCTCCGCTTCCTGGTCGGCAGCGTTCGGCTTGGGCGTCTGCGCGAACAGCGCGGCGAAGGGGAGCGAGATCATCAGCGTGGCGGCCAGCATCTTCATCGTCATATCCCCTTATCGTACCGTCGCGGGCGCGACATTCCAGCCACGCAGAGCGACCGTCTCGCCGCGCGCCTTCGCGCTCGGATAGCGGATCGTCACCACCCGGCTTTCGCCCGGCAGCAGCGAGACATAATTGTCGGAAAAATACGCCGGCAGCACCTGCGTGCCGTCCGCGTTCATCACCGTCAGCTTCGTCTCGATTGCCGGCACCGCGCCCGGATTGCGCACCGTGACGCGCATCTCCGTCTCGTCGCCCACCGTCGTCCGCGCGGCGCTCGTTTCCAGCGTCACCGGCGCCAGCGCGTTCATCGCCCGGAACTGCGCATCGGTCGCCGCCTGCCAATAGAAGTTGTTCGACAGCTCGACGCCCTTCGCATCCGTCGCCTTCAACGCGATCAGCGCGACGCCGCCCGCGGTCAGGCGCGGCAGGTCTAGCGTGAACGCCGCGCTCGCCGCCTCATGCGCGCCCGTGATCGTCGCGGTGCGATCCGCGAGCGGCTTGCCCGCCAGATCGACGACCTTCGCCGACACCGTCACGCCGCGCAGGTCGGCCAGCCGGTTGTTGACCAGCACGACCTCGCCACCCGGCAGGTTCATCTGGACATGCACCGGCTCCGACGCCTTCTTCACGCCATAGAAGCTGGCCTGCGTGTCGTAATCCGACGAGAATATCTGCCATGCCGACGACGGCCAGGCCGGCTGCGTCATCCACAGCATCCGCCCGGAATGCTCGGTCCACAGGCCCGCATTCATCCCCTCGAAGATGGCGCGGTACGACTCGTACTGCATCATCTGCGCCTTGCGCTCGAAATCCTCCAGCGAGGTGCCCGCGCCGAACCGCGTCGCCAGCGCATCCATGTACGTCTTCACCGCGCCGTTCCCGGTCTGGTGCCAGTCGTGATAGGCCCACGCATCGCTGATCGGCCATTGATCGGCCGCCGGGATCGCCCGCTTCCACGCCTCCAGCGTCGGCAGCGACGGCGTGCCGCTCTCGACCGAGAAGCCCTTGGCATGGGTGGTGAAATACTCGACCGGCGGCCGCCAGTTGTATGGACCGGAATTCTGCAGGTTCACCCGGTTGGACGACCCCATGTACAGGCGCGTGCCGTCTTGGCTGTGGATCAGGTCTTCCAGCGCTTCGTTCAGGATCGGCTGCGGCACGCCCTCGTTGCGCCCGAACCACACGACGATCGACGGGTGGTTGCGATAGCGCTTCACCACGTCGGTCGCGTTCTTCACGAACAGCACCGGGTCCTGCGCCTCGATATTATAGTCCTGCGTCGATTCCCAGAAGTCGCTCAGCACCATCAGGCCATATTCGTCGGCCAGATCGAAGAAACTGTCTTCGGTATTCTGTCCCACCCAGTTGCGGATGATGTTCTGATGCGCGTCCTTGTGCAGCCGGAACATCGGCTCCAGATGCGCCCGGTCGATGCGCTTCATGAAGTCGTCCATGCCGATATTGCCGCCGCGCGCCGCGATCTTCACGCCGTTGACACGGATCGTCAGATAGGGCGACAGGCGCGGATCGTCCTTCGCCGGCGTGACCGCTGGCGAGCGTTCCGCTCCCGGCTCCAGACTCGCTGCCCAGCCGCCCGCGACCTTGCGGATGCCGGTATGCGATCCGTCGACGATCTTCTGCCCCAGCGCCCGCGCCTTGGTCAGGTCGACCGTCACGCGCTCCAGCTCGTCTTTCTGATCCATCAGCGACAGGTCGTACGTCACCTGTCGCATCCCGAAGCGCAGTTTCCTCTCGTCGCTCGCCCGGCCATCGACCGTCGCGGTCAGCGTCAGGTCGTGCAGCGCCTGCTCGCCGTAACCGTTCGGCCACCACAGCTTCGGATTGCGCACCGACAGTTGCCGGAATTCGGACGGCTTCATCACCACATCGGCGCTCTGCCCGGCGGCTAGCTGCACCTGCTTCTCGACCGTCACGTCGTCGAACGTCGCGCGCACCGTGGCGGTGACGGGGGTCGTGCCGCTGTTCGTCATCGGCGTCGTGATCTCCACCTCCGCCACCGAATTGTCTGCGCGTGGCAGCGCGGTCACGACATGCGCGTCGCCGATCGTCGCCGCGCCCGTCGCCTCCAGCGTCACGCCCTGCCACAGGCCGGTGTTGCGATCGCGGATGCTGGGAATCCAGTCCCACCCCTCGGTCGCGACGAAAGTCGGGCCGTCCAGCATCATCATGCCGCCATTCTCGCCGACGCCGGCGGTCAGCGATTCCTCATGCGCGATGCCGGGGTGCGGCGGCGGCGACACCTTCACCGCCACCGCGTTGCGCCCGGCCGCCAGCGTCACCGGGAAGCGGCCCCGGATGAACGCGCCCTTCATCGTGCCGACCATCACGCCGTTCACCCACACCTCGGCCGCATAGTTCACGCCTTTGAAGGTCAGCCACTGGCGCTTGCCGGCGGCGTCGGCGGGCACGTCGAACTCGCTGCGATACCAGTAATCCTGCCGCGCGAGGCTTTCGGGGATCACGGTGTTGTTCAGGCCGTACGCGGGATCGGGATAAACGCCGCGATCGACCAGCGTCGTCAGCACCGTGCCCGGCACCGTCGCCGCATACCAGCGGCTCGCATCGAAACCGGCGCGGCTTAGGACAGCCCCCGCTGCCGTCACCTTCGGCGCCTCGGCCAGCCGCCAGCCGGCGATGTCCCACTTGCCCGGTGCGGTCGCGACCAGCGCGGGGCCGGTCGGCAGCGGCTTGGCGACGGGAGCGGGGATCGGCGCCTTCGACCGGGGCAGCGTCCACGCGTCCTGCGGCACCTTCTGCCCGTACATCTGCTGCACCTGCACCGGCCAGTGCGGGCTGCCGGTCTGGAAGGTGATGGCGGCGACATCGGGCTGCGTCGCGGCCCGGCCGCGCAGGTCTGCGGCGGTCAACGCCCCCTGTTCCAGCTGGAACCCGGCGACCCGTCCGGCAAACGCCGTGGCGCCGATACGCGGCGCCAGCGTCGCCACGGGGGCGACCGGCGCGGCGGCAACGCGGCCCTGCGCCACCTGCCGCCCATCGACGAACAACCGCGCGACACCGGCATCCACCGTCGCCGCGACATAGCGCCAGCGCCCGGCCACCAGCCGCGCCGGCGCGGTCAGCGTGCCACTATCGGTGACGAGGGCGGGGCGGCCATCGGTCAGTGCCAGATACCGCCTTGGCCCCGTCGCCGCCTCGCCGAAACCCGCCACCAGTACGGTGCCGGTCGCGATGGCGCGCGGCTCGACCCAGCCGGACAGCGTCCAGGCCGGTGCCGCCACCGCCGCCGCACCATCGCCGCCGATCGCGCGGACATAGCTGTCGCCGCCGGGGGGCAGGTCCGCATTGATCGGGCCATAGGTCTGCGCCGTCGCGATCGCGGGCAGGGTGCCCGCCAGTATCGTCACCAAAATTCCCAGTCTTGCCGAGCGCGATACCGCCGCCGTCCGTGCCTTGCGCATGTCATCCTCCCGTATCGCGGTCGTTGCCGCCGCCCGCGCGGCATCAAGCACAGCGTCCGGAAAAAGCCAAATTGAAATACGAATTATTGACAGGTAGCGCTAACCAGTCTTTGGTCCGGTCATGGCCGCATAGTAGACGGCAATTACGGTTGAGGATGCGAAGGGCAGATGACGATGCGCAACACGATATGGGCCGCCGGTGCGGCGATGGGTCTGGTGCTGACGACGGTGGCCGCCGCGCCCCTGATGGCGCAGCAGACGATGGCGCAGCAATTGTCGCCCTTAGCCCACCCTGCGCAGTGGCCACTCCTGAACCTGAAGCGCAAGCCGGACCCGAAGGTCGAGGCGCGCGTCGATGCCATGCTGAAACGCATGTCGATCGAGGACAAGGTCGGCCAGTTGCTTCAGGTCGACATCGCCAGCATCACGCCGAAGGATCTGGAAACCTACAAGCTCGGCTCGATCCTGAACGGCGGCAACTCCGCGCCGAACAATGACGAACTCGCCCCCGCGCCCGAATGGCTGAAGCTGTTCGACGCGTTCTACGACGCATCGGTGAAGCGCACCGATGACCGCCCCGTCGTCCCCGTCATCTGGGGGACCGATGCGGTCCACGGCGCCAACAATATCGTCGGCGCCACGCTCTTCCCACACAACATCGGCCTCGGCGCGATGCGCGATCCCGCGCTCATCAAGCGGATCGGCGCGGCCACCGCCGCCGAAACCGCCGCCACCGGCATCGACTGGAGCTTCGCCCCCACCGTCGCCGTCGTGCAGGACGACCGCTGGGGTCGCACCTTTGAAAGCTATTCCGAGGACCCCGCGATCGTCGCCTCCTATGCCGGCCAGATGGTCGAGGGCATTCAGGGAGCGGTCGGCGCCGACTTCATGAAGCCTGGTCACGTCATCTCGTCGGTGAAGCATTTCCTTGGCGACGGCGGCACCGGCGGCCGCGATCAGGGCGACACCCGCGTCCCCGAAGCGGTGCTGCGCGACGTCCACGCGGCCGGCTATCGCACCTCGCTGGAGGCCGGGGCGCTGACCGTGATGCCCAGCTTCTCCAGCTGGAACGGCGAGAAGATGACCGGCAACAAGAGCCTGCTGACCGGCGTGCTGAAGGAGCGTTGGGGCTTCGACGGCTTCACCATCGGCGACTGGAACGCGCATGGTCAGGTGCAGGGCTGCACCAACGAGGATTGCCCGGCGGCGATCAACGCCGGCCTCGACATGTTCATGTATTCCGGCCCCGGCTGGAAGCAGCTGTACGACAACACCCTGCGTGAGGCGAAGTCGGGCCAGATCACGCCCGCGCGCCTCGACGATGCGGTCCGCCGCATCCTGCGCGTCAAGGTGCTGGCCGGCACGTTCGAGGCGGGTCGCCCCTCGTCGCGCCCGACCGCCGGCAAGTTCGACCTGCTCGGCAGTCCCGAACACCGCGCCATCGCGCGTCAGGCGGTCGCCGAATCGCTCGTCCTGCTGAAGAACAACGGCAGCGTCCTGCCGCTGAAGGCTGGCGCCAACATCCTCGTCGCCGGTCGCGCAGCGGACGATATCGGCATGCAGTCCGGCGGCTGGTCGATCACGTGGCAGGGCACCGACGTCAGGAACAAGGATTTCCCCAACGGCCAGTCGATCTGGTCCGGCATGGATCAGGCGATCCGCGCCGCCGGGGGCAAGGCGACGCTGTCGGCGGACGGCAGCTATGCCGCGAAGCCCGATGTCGCCGTCGTCGTGTTCGGCGAGACGCCCTATGCCGAATTCACCGGCGATCGCCCGACGCTGGAATACAGTCCTGAGGACAAGTCCGATATCGCGCTGCTCAAGAAGCTGAAGGCGGCGGGCATTCCCACCGTCGCGGTGTTCCTGTCCGGCCGACCGCTCTGGGTGAACCCGGAGATGAACGTCGCCGACGCCTTCGTCGCAGCGTTTCTGCCGGGTACCGAGGGTGGCGGCGTCGCCGACGTGCTGGTCGCGGCAAAGAACGGCCGGCCGCAGCGCGATTTCCACGGCAAGCTCAGCTTCAGCTGGCCGAAGCGGCTCGACCAGTATGTCCTTAACAGGCGTGATCCGAATTATGACCCGCTGTTCCCGATCGGTTACGGCCTGACCTATGCCGCGCCCGCGACGGTGGCGACGCTGGACGAGACGCGCCCGGCCGTGACCGGCGGCGATCAGAACGCGCTGTTCACCCGTGGCCGCGCCGCCGCCGGTGCCCGTCTGGAAACGACCGGCGCCGTCCTCCTGACCCGCACCGATCGCAATGCGCAGGAGGATACGCTGCGCCTTGCGTGGAGCGGCACCGGCAAGGGCCGCCTCGCCGTCGAACAGGCGATGCCGATCGACGTCAGCCGCGAAAGCAATGGCCAGCTCAGCATCGTGGTCGATTACCGCCTGCGCGCCAAGCCGACCGGCCCGGTGACGATCGGGATGGAGGGCGGCAAGACCGCCACCGTGCCGGTCGGCGGCGCACTCACGGCGGCGGCGAACAGCTGGGGCACGATGGCCGTGCCGCTCCATTGCTTCGCCGATGGCGGTGTCGACATGAAGAAAATGACGCGCAGCTTCATGATGGAGACCGCCGGCAAGCTCGACATCGACATCTCGGGCATCCGCATCGCCAGCGCCCCGCCGGGGCCGGTCAGCTGCGGCGCGAACTGATTCCGACAACCGATTGCAATCTTTGCATGCTGAAGATTGCATAAAGCAATTGATTTAATCTTCGCTGCACTGCAAAAGGAAATCGCCTTTCAGGCATCCTCTCCTAAAAACTTTTGGCCGGGCTAGTCCCGGCCTTTTTTTGTCCGATCGCCTCGTGATCGAACAAATTGCGAGAAGTGGACCCATCCCCTAACCGTTCGGCCTGAGCGAAGTCGAAGGCTCCCTCTCCGAAAAGTGCTTCGACTTCGCTCAGCACGAACGGGTTGGACTAAGCGCTCGATGCTCTAGAGAAGGTGGCAGGGCAAAGCCGTCCGAGCGGCAACGAAATAGCTTCTTGAGTGCGAACTTCTGTGAACTTCGATTCGCAATAACCCGGGGTTCAGCGGACTCCCATCAGGTCGATCAGTCCCAACGCAGCGACCGTCGTCGCGTCCTTGATCGTCCCGTCGCGGATCATCGCGACCACCGCCTCGCGCGTGAAAGTGCCGGTGACGAGGCCCTGTTCCTCCACCTCCAGCGCCGTCTCCGTCCGGGTCAGTTCCTCCGCCAGGAACACATGGCATCCTTGCGTCGAGTAACCCACCGCCGTGAACAGATGGCCGATCCGCGTCATCCGCCCCGCGACCAAGCCCGTCTCCTCACGCAGCTCGCCGCGCGCCAGCTCGACCGGATCGGCGTCCGGCGCATGTTCCCATGCCCCTTGTGGAAACTCCCAGTACCGCCCCTTCACCGGATACCGGTACTGCTCCACCAGATGCAGCGACCCGTCCGCATCCACCGGCACGATCACCGCGAAGTCGGGCTTCTCGACCACGCCGTAGATGCCCGTCGACCCATCCGCCCGCCGTACCTGATCCTCGCGGACATGCATCCATCGGTTGCGATAGGCGGTGCGGCTCTCGATCGTCTCGATCTCATGGGTCGTCATCGGGTCACCTCGATACTGGCCGCCACATCGGGCGCATCGCGCAGGCTGACGGGCAGGGGGCCGCTCGCCGGCTTCGGCGCGGACAGGCTGTCGCCGGTAAAGCCCTCCGGCATCGCCGCGCCGCCCACCGACCGCAGCAGGAACAGGTCGCTGCCGGTCACCGTACAGCTATCCTTGCACGCCGCCGTCCGCAGCGTCGGTACCCGGGCCAGTGTCCCCAGCGGCTGCCAGTCGCTCGCCACGCCACCCTGCACCAACCGGAACCGCAACGGCCCCGCCGCCCCGACACCCAGCACCGCCCCCGGCGTCAGGCTGACGACCGCGACCTGCGGGTCCTGCAAACTGACACCGACCGTCGTCGTCGCGTCGTCGGCGGTCGCCACCTCCACCCGGTCATCCGTCGCGAACCGCGTGCCGCCCGCCGCCCGTAATGAAAAGGTCAGGCGGCCATATTGCGACACGACCCCCTCGGGCAGCGCGATCGCGACGGGCGTCGCCGGCACCGTCACGCTCCGCCCGATCAGCGTCGCGGCCGGTCGCGGCGGGGCCACCGTCACCCGCGCGTTCACGATCCGCTTGTCGATCAGCGTCACCTTGCCCGTCTTCGCATCGCCCACCGCCAGCGCCGGCGCCGCCTCGGCAGTCAGCGTCAGCCGGTCGCCCCCCTCCACGCGTGCCAGCGCGCCCGGCACGAAGCGACTGCCGTCGATCGTCAGCGCCGCCACCTTGTCCAGCCGCGCCCCCGTCAGCACGCCCGACCGGTCGTCCGCATGCAGCGTGAACGAATCGATCCGGCTCGCTTCGGCATAGGCAGTCAGCTTGAACTCGATCGGATCGGCCACGCCATATTGCCCGATCCGCACCGTGACGTCGCCCGGCGGCACGTCGCCGAGCGGCAGTTTGGCCGTTAGCCCGTTGGCGCCACGCTGCTCCCACGTCACCGCCCGCGTGTTGCCGCCCGGCAGCTTTATCTCGATGTTCGCGACACAGGCCGGTGCCGCGCCGGTCAGCGCCAGCGCATTGTCGCGCCCCGCCACCAGCGTCGCGCCGTCGCCATCGTCGGGATGCCATGACGGCCCTTGCGGACTTTGCAGCGCAAAGCGGGGACCATCGAAGGGTACGAAGCCCCACTCGCCATGCAGCCGCCCGGTAAGTTCCGGTTCGAACGCCGATGCCCTCGGCAGATCGCCCTTCACCACGAAGCCGCCCTTTTCCGCATCCGCCACCACCGGCAGGTCGATCTCGCGCCCGTCCCGCCCCGCCACGCGCAGCGCGACGTTGCGGGCATAGCGGGTGGCATAGATCAGCGGCGCCCCCTCCACCGGCAACGCCAGTCCCGGTCGCGCCAGACAGTATCGCGCCGCCGGCTCCGTCGCGCGCAGCGGCGGCAATGACGCCGGGCCGACCGGCGGCAGGGCCGTCACCAGTACCGATAGCGGTTTGCTGAACGAGGGGGCCGCATTCAACAGTAGGGCGAGCGCATCGCCGTCATGCGTCGCCAGTGCCGGGATATACTGATAATTGGCCGTCCGGAATGCACCCAGCAGGCGCGCCACGTCGCGCACCACGCCGATATACGGACTGTAATAGCCCAGGCCGCCCTGCGGCGTCGCCGCCAGCTGGAACGCCAGATCGGTCGGCGTGCCGGTCAACGCCTCCGCCAGCGAACTGCTATGCCCGTCGCTCAACACCAGCGAGTCCCGCCCCGCGGTCAAGCACCCCGCCTGCAACTCGGCCGGTTTCGCCAGGCAATCCGCCTTCAACTGGATCGCCAGACTGCGCGCCAGCAAGGGGGAGGCGACCTCGACCCGGCTACCCCCCTCCGCATCGCGGCGGTTGACGCCGGCGACATAGGTATCGAGCCGCGCCCGGTCGAGCGCCGCCTGGTTCAGGTCCTGAGACGCCCGCACGAACGCGCCCGGTCGGCCCCGCACCGCGCCGGTCAGCGTCCCGAAATCGCCCCCCGTCTCCGGCGCCAGAAACGCGACGACCTGTTGCGCGCCCTTCGGCACGGTCAGCCGCAGGTCTCGATTCTTGGGCTTCCACGTCTCGGCCTTGAAGAACCAGTTCTTGGGCGGCGGATTGGTCGCGCCGCGCAGGAAGCCGACGACCAGCAGATACCGCGCACCCTGATCGACCGGCAGGTCGGCGCGCACCAGCACCTCGTCGCCCGCCGACAGATTGGGCACCTGCGTGATCGGCAGAGTGACGCCGCCATGCTTCACCGTCACCGTCAGGCGCGGCCCGGCCAGATCGAACGCCGCGATCTCCGCCCGGCCATCGCCGGTCGATATCAGGGCGCAGGCCGCAGCCGCGATGCCGCCGACCATCCGTCTCGTCATCATCATGTCTTTCGCCTTACCCGCCGGACATCGCATCGCAAACCCGGCGGCGTCGCTCTCCTTGCACCGGGACATGTGTTCGCCGTAGGGCCGTCGCATGGCCAAGATGCGCGCAGACCAGATGCTCGTCGACCGGGGCCTCGTCGAATCGCGGGCACGGGCGCAGGCGCTCATCATGGCCGGGCTGGTCTTCGCGGGCGATCGCAAGATCGACAAGCCGGGCCAGCAACTGGCCGACGGTGTCCTGCTGGACGTCCGGGGCCGCGACCATCCCTGGGTGTCGCGGGGCGGTATCAAGCTGGCGCATGGCCTCGACCATTTCGGCTGGGACGTTACCGATGCGGTCGCGATCGATGTCGGCTCGTCCACCGGCGGCTTCACCGACGTGATGCTCCAGCGCGGGGCAGCCCGCGTCTATGCGATCGACAGCGGCACCAACCAACTGGCGTGGAAGCTGCGCCAGGACCCGCGCGTCGTGGTCCACGAACAGACCAGCGCCCGTATCCTTACCGCCGCGCACATCCCCGAACCGATCGACCTGATCGTCTGCGATGCCAGCTTCATCGGTCTGGCCAAGGTGCTGGAACGCCCCCTCAGTTTCGCCGGCCCGAAGGCCCGTCTATGCGCGCTCATCAAGCCCCAGTTCGAGGCGGGGCGCGAGGAGGTGGGCAAGGGCGGCGTCGTCCGCGATCCCGCCGTGCATGCCCGCGTCTGCGCAGCCGTGACGGACTGGCTCACCCAACAGGGTTGGCATGTCATGGGTGTGGTGCCCAGCCCGATCACCGGCCCGGAAGGTAATGTCGAGTTCCTGATCGGCGCCATCCGCGGCTGACCCCGGCGGACATTTCGTCCGCAAGGTTTACCGATCGATATCGTTGCGGCAGGAAGATGCGGAAGCGCCCCGGCGGGCGGCAATGACGGAGGTAATGTGGGCGCGATCGCATCGAAGGGGCAACTCCGCATGTCGTTGCTGCGCTGGGCGGTGGTCACGGTGCCGCTCGTCCTGCTGTTGGGTTTCGCGTCGGGCAGGACGGCGCCTGCGGGTTCGGACAATATCTGGTATCAGGCGCTGGCCAAGCCGGCCCAGACGCCACCCGACTGGGCTTTCCCGGTCGCCTGGACGACGATCTACATCCTGATGGGCGTGGCGCTGGCGATCGTGCTGAACGCGCGCGGGGCGCGGGGGCGGGCGCTGGCGACGGGGTTGTTCATGCTGGGGTTCGCGCTGTCGCTCGGCTGGATGCCGCTGTTCTTCGGCGCCCACCGCGTCACGGCGGCGATCGGCCTGATCGCGGCGATGGTCGTCGTCGGGATCGCCACCACCATCGCCTTCGCCCGCGTACGGACGATCGCGGCATGGTTGATGGTGCCGTATCTGGTGTGGATCAGTTTTGCCGGCGTGCTGACATGGAGCATCGACCGGATGAACCCCGACGCCGAAACCCTTGTGCCGTCGGCCCGCACATCCCAAATGTTGTGACGATACCGATCTGTAGCAGGAATACCGCCATGCAATCCGACAATCGCATTTTCGATGACCTGTCCAAGTTCGTCAACGGGGCAGCGGGCACCATCGCCGGCATGGGTCGCGAGGCGGAGTCGAGCGCCCGCACGCGTGCCCGCGAATGGATCGGCGGTCTCGATTTCGTCAGCCGCGAGGAATTCGACGCGGTGAAGGCGATGGCAGCGGCGGCGCGTGACGAAGCCGTCGTCCTGCGCGCCCGGCTCGATGCGCTGGAAGCCAGGTCGAGCGATCCGATCCCCACCGTGTAAAGACGGCAGGGCCGCTTTTGCTGCCCCATCTAACCCCGGATATCACGCGCCACCGCTTCCCCGCGGTGCGCACACGTGCGAAAAGGAGCCGATGCTCAATCAAGCCGATCATGACGAGGACGATGCCGCCCCCATCGATATGCTCGAAGCCTATTATGCCGCGCATAGCTGGGAGCATGAACGTCAGGACGACGAGATCGTCGCGTCGGTAAAGGGCAGTTGGGCGACGTACGAGTTGCGCGCCTTGTGGCGCGAGGACGACAGCGTGCTGCAGTTCCTCGCCTTCCCCGATATCAAGGTGACGGATGATCGTCGGGCCGCGATCTACGAGACGATCGGGCTGGTCAACGAGCAACTGTGGATCGGTCATTTCGAGCTTTGGTCGTCGAGCGGCATCCTGCTGTTCCGCCATGCCGCAATGATCGATGGCGATGAGGATCGCACGCTGACGCTGAGCGGTGCGGAGCTGCTGGTCGAATCGGCGATCGAGGAATGCGAACGCTTCTATCCAGTGTTCCAGTTCGTCCTCTGGGGCGGCAAAAGCCCCAAGGAAGCACTGGCGGCGGCGCTGGTCGAGACGCAGGGCGAGGCATGAGCATCCCCGCGTTCCCCTCCGGCCCGCTGTGGTCGATCGGTTGCGGCAATATGGGCGGCGCGATGCTGCGGCGCTGGATCGCGGCCGGACTCGATCCGGCGAGCGTGACGGTCGTAACCCGTAGCGGCGCAAGCGCGCCGGCCGGCGTTCGCTCGCTGACGGCCATTCCTGCCGACGAACGCCCCGCCACGCTGATGCTGGCGGTAAAGCCGCAACAACTCGACATCGTCGCACCGATGCTGGCCGGGTTGCGGCCCACGATGCTGGTGTCGATCCTGGCCGGGGTCGAGGTGGCGGCACTGGCCCGGCGCATCCCGGCGGATGCGATCGTGCGGGCGATGCCGAACCTGCCCGTGGCGATCGGGCATGGGGTGACGGCGCTCTATACGGATACGTCCAATGCCGCCGTCCGCGATGCCGCCTATGCGCTGGCCGCCGCGCTCGGCCATGCCGAATGGGTGGCGGACGAAAGCGCGTTCGATGCGGTGACGGCGCTGGCGGGCTGCGGCCCGGGCTTCGTGTTTCGCTTTGCGGATGCGCTGGCGGAGGCGGGTGCGGCACTGGGTTTGTCCGCCGAACAGGCCCAACGGCTGGCGCTGGCGACGCTGGCGGGCTCTGCCGCGATGGCAGTGGCGGCGGACGATTCGCCTGCGACGCTGGCCGATCGCGTCGCCAGCCCGGGTGGATCGACGCGCGAGGGGCTCAACGTACTGGACTCGGATCAGGCCTTGATCCGGTTGATGACGGCCACATTGGCGGCGTCTGCCCGGCGTAATGCGGAGATGGCGTCGGCCGCGAGGGGCTGACGCTTACGAACGAACTCAGCGGCGTAGTGCCTCGACCTGCGGGCGGCCGGGTTCCGGGATTAGCCCCTCCAGCACTGCCCAGAATCCCGCCACTGCGGCGGGGCCGGCGCTGGAATAGGCCTCGGATATCTTCAGCCGGGCCTGTTCGAACAACTCGCTTTCCAGCTTGCGACCCGATTCGGTTAGCCGCAGCAACCGCTGGCGCCGGTCGCGATCGCCGGGTCGGTTCTCTACCAGACCGCGGTCGGTCAACTCATTCAGCACGCGGCCCAGCGATTGTTTGGTGATCGCCAGCAACGACAACAGCTCGCTCACGGTCAGGTCGGGCTTGCGGCTGATGAAATACAGCGCACGGTGATGCGCCCGGCCCAGTCCCTGGGTCGCCAGATCCTGATCGATTGACCGGTTGAGGTAGCTATGACCGAAGTATAAGAGTTCCAGGCCGCGGCGCAGTTCGGGCTCGCGGAGGAATTGGGCGGGTGCGGAGTGTGCTGGGGCAGCCATGTTGACCCGTCTAACCAGCCCTCATACGCGTCCGCAACCCATCACGAACGAGATCGTCGCGAATGTCTGTTCTTCAACCTTCCGTTTTCCGCCTCGATGCCCATGCCGCGCCCGTCGCGGCGGCGGAGCGTGCCGAGCGTCTGATCGATCCCGGTTTCGGTCGGGTCTTCACCGATCACATGGCCGTCATCCGCTTCTCGGATGCCAAGGGATGGCATGACGCGCATGTCACCGCCCGCGTGCCGCTGACGATCGATCCGGCCTCGTCCGTGCTGCATTACGCGCAGGAGATTTTCGAGGGGATGAAGGCGTACCGGCTGGCCGATGGCGGCACGGCGCTGTTCCGCCCCGAAGCGAACGCTGCCCGTTTCCGTGATTCGGCGCGCCGGATGGCGATGGCCGAACTGCCCGAGGATATGTTCATCGAATCGATCGAGCGGCTGGTCGCGGTCGATCGCGACTGGATCCCGGACGGCGACGGCGCGCTGTATCTGCGCCCGTTCATGTTCGCGTCCGAGGTGTTCCTGGGCGTCAAACCGTCAGCGGAATATCTCTACATGGTCATCGCTTCGTCGGTCGGCGCCTATTGGAAGGGCGGCGTACGGGCGATCAAGGTCTGGGTCAGCCGCGAACATACCCGCGCCGCGGCCGGTGGCACCGGGGCGGCCAAGTGCGGCGGCAACTACGCCGCCAGCCTGATCGCGCAAAAGGATGCGATCGCGCGTGGTTGCGACCAGGTGGTGTTTCTCGATGCGGCCGAGCGCCGGTGGATCGAGGAACTGGGCGGCATGAACCTGTTCTTCGTCCATGCAGACGGCAGCCTGCGCACCCCGCCGCTGACGGGCACCATCTTGCCGGGCATCACCCGCGATTCGATTCTGACGCTGGCCCGCGATGCGGGCATGACCGTGTATGAGCAGCCCTATTCGATCGACCAATGGCGCGACGATGCCAAAAGCGGCCAGTTGATCGAGGCGTTCGCCTGCGGCACCGCCGCGGTCGTGACGCCGATCGGTCAGGTAGCGGATCGTGACGGCGACTTCACGATCGGCAACGGCGCCGGCGGCTCGGTGACGGATCGCCTGCATCAGGCGCTGGTCGCGATCCAGCGTGGTACGGCGCCCGATCCGCATGGCTGGCTGCACCGGCTGGACTGAAGTGATTTGGTCCCCGATGCTTATCGGGGTTTCCAACGCCGCTGACGCCGGTATAAGCCCGGCCGGTTGCTGGGGCGTCGCCAAGCGGTAAGGCAGCGGCTTTTGGTGCCGCCATGCGCAGGTTCGAATCCTGCCGCCCCAGCCAACGATAATCTTAAGTGGTCGTTGATGAAGCATGGTGGTGCGCCGCGGAAGCGATGGGGCCATGGCTTGGCACCATCGGCATGCTACGGCCGATCACATGTCGAACTCCCGAAGCAATAATGGCGCCGTCGATGTGGATGGCGAGACGTACGACTGGCAACTTCAGCGTGAGCCGCAATGGTCGGATGACGATGGCTGGAAAGGCATGATCGTTTCCCTTCGGCAGCGGGATACCCAACGCGAGGCGTTGCTGGAGTTCCCGCCGCCCAAACGCTTGTTGAAGGGGTTGCAGCGGGGGCGTCTTCAACTCGATGACGCAACGGTTTCCCGCGGGATACGAGCGGCACTGGCGGCGGGATGGGAGCCCATGTCGCGCGGCAAGCCGATGGTTTTTACGGTGGATGCCGAGGGCCGCTGAAGCGTCCACCCGCTTCAGCGAATTATTCCTCAATCGGTGGAGGCACCGGCCAGGTCGCCATCCAGTTCGGTGGCTTCCCGCACCACCTCGATCCGATCGCCAGCGTCGTGCATCTGGTACAGCTTGCCGCGGGCGTTGTTGAAGGGGCGGTGCAGGACCATCATCAGTGTCCCGTCCAGTCGGCGGAACAACATACCGTGCCCGCTGTCGCCGCGGACCAGCGGCGGCAATTGCTCCCACGGTCCCTCGATCCCGCCACTCTTCGATCGCGCGATACCCTGGACATAGCCCTGCTTGTCGTAACTGGACCACAGCATCAGCAGCACGCCCGTCCGCGTCCGGAATAGTTCGGGCCCGTCGGTGACGTAGATCGTATCGCCTTCCTTCTGCAGCTTGCCATCCGCCCATTCGGCCTCGGACGCCTTGAACAACACCTTCGGCGGGCCGGCGGCGGCGAGGTCGTCGGTCAGCGGCAGCGCCTCGATCGTCCCGTCGCCGACCTGTACCCACTCATGGGCATAGACCATCCACGGCTTGCCCGCCGGATCGACATAGAGCGTCCCGTCCAGCGTCATCTGCCCTTCATCGACCACCGGCGCGCCACCGCGCACCAGCCGGAAAGGCCCACCCAGCTGATCCGCCACCGCCAGGATCGTGCTGCGACGGACCGGCTGGCGTTTACCTTCGGCCGGCAGCCTGGCGTTATCGTTGTAAAAGGTCGCGAACAGATACCAGCGGTTCTTCCACCGGTGGACCTCCGGTGCCCAGCCACCGTCGTTCGCCCAAGTACCCGGCGGCAGCGTGAAGATCATGCGCGGTCTGGTCCAGTGTTTCAGGTCGCGGCTGGTGTAGGCCATGATCCCGAGCCTTCCGTCGCCCGTCATCCGTCGCTCGTTACGGGTGAACAGGTGGTAGGTCCCGGTTGCGCTATCCACGACGATCCAAGGATCGTGAAGCGGCATGTCCGGCATCAGCAGCGGCGCGGGCGCGATCGCGCGGGTGTCCCCCGGTGTCGACATGACCATCATCAGGGCCAGTGCGATCAATGGTCGAAACATGGGTTCTCCTTCTCCCGCCCGTGGGTCGGCACCTTCGGCACCGCAGAATGAACATCTTGTTTGCTGATGACTACGGCACCGAGAGTGGTCCCGGCAACGGTCGAGGAAACCGCGCGAACAGTGCCTCGGACAAGGCGGCTGCAACAGTGGCGGGCGCACCAGCCCGGGTTCCATCGACACGCGCCGTGGTCGCCGTGCCGGACCAGACTATTTGGCCATCGCTGCGGAGCGTGACGATCACGTCGAGGCGGGTCACGACGAGCCCGTGCAACTGACGTTTTCCCGACGGAAGGCTTAGGGACAGACCGGAACCCTGATAATTCACACCGGGTGCCGACGCCGATCCATTGCCGGAGGACGTGACGACGCCGCGCGATGTCTGCGACACTTCCACCTTGGCGACGTAACGGCTGTGACCCGTATCGGGTAGGGGGGCGAAACCGGTCTGAAGGACGGCATGGCTGACAGCACCCACGAACGTCGCCACCACCGGATCGGTCGCCGTCTGGGTACCGCCGGCCACGATGGTGATCGTGCCGGGTTTCGGGGCCGGCGCGTCCGATACCACCGGCATCAGGGTAACGGCTGTGGCCAGAAGGGCAGGGTGCATGCGAGGACCTTTTCTGATTCAGTCGGCTGGCGGTATCGTTCGAACCGGTCTTCAGGGCTAGACCGTGACGGGCAGGGACGATCTACCTTCTTCGCCGAAGATGCGCAGATAGCGCGCGATTTCCGCAGGCTCGCCGGTCGCCTTGGCGGGATTGTCGGATAGCTTGACGGCGGGGCGGCCGTCGACCGTCACGACCTTGGCGACCAGCGAAATGGGCTCCAGCCCGCCGGTGGCATCAGGCGCGCAGCCGCGGAAGTCGTTGGTGAGATTGGTGCCCCAGCCGAAGCTCATTCGCACCCGACCGTGGAAGTGGCGATAGGTCGCCTCGATGGAATCCACGTCCATGCCGTCCGAAAAGATCAGCAGCTTGGTCGCCGGATCACGGCCATGCGCCTGCCACCAGCGGATGATCTGCTCGCCGCCAACGATCGGTGGCGCGCTGTCGGGGCGAAAGCCTGTCCAGTCCGCGACCCAGTCAGGTGCCTGCGCCAGAAAGGACGCGGTGCCGAACGCATCTGGCAGAACGATCAGCAGGTTGCCGGCATAATGTCGCCGCCAGTCGTCGAGAACGCGATACGGGGCCGCGGCGACACCTTCGTCGCTGTCGGCCAGCGCGGCGAGCACCATCGGCAGTTCATGCGCATTGGTGCCGATCGCCTCAAGGTCGTTGTCCATCGCCAGCAGGACATTGGACGTGCCGATGAAACGACTTCCCAATCCCTCCTTCAAGGCCTCGACGCACCAGCGTTGCCACAGGAAGCCATGGCGCCGACGCGTGCCGAAGTCGGAAATGACGAGATCGGGCAAGGCGCGCAATCGCTCCACCTTGTCCCAAAGCTTCGCCTTGGCGCGGGCATAGAGGACGTCGAGGGTGAAGCGGCCCATGTCCCGCGTAGCGGCGCGCGAGCGGAGTTCGTTGATGATCGTCAGCGCCGGGATTTCCCACATCGTCGTGTGCGCCCACGGTCCCGCAAAGCGAAGTTCAAACTGCCCCTCGACGCGACGCAGGTCATAGTCGGGCAGTTGGAAACCAGCGAGCCAGGCGATGAAATCGGGCTCGAAAATCCGTGCCTGTCCCGCAAAGCTGTTGCCCGCGAGCCAGATCAACTCCTTCTTGGTGAAGCGCACCGTGCGCGCATGGTCGAGTTGGGCGCGTAACTCGCCCTCGTCGATGTCGTCGGCCAGGCGCACGGCCTTCGTCCGGTTGATAAGAGCGAAAGTCGCCTGCACATCCGGGTAGAGGTGCCGGATCATCTGCAGCATCAACAGCTTGTAGAAGTCCGTGTCCAGCAGGCTGCGGACGATCGGATCGAGGCGGAAACCGTGGTCGTAGGTGCGGGTCGCGATGTCGGTGACGGCCATGATGCTCCCGGTGCCGAACTGATGATCTCGCCATCAATGCACAAGATCGCGGGCGGCGTCCCTTCGTTTCACGAGGCGGCGCGGATCAGCATCGATGAGCGGCCAATTACACCGCTTCTACGCGTTGCTTGCCGAACAGCTTCCATCCAAGGAATCCGGCAACGAGCAGACCAACGACGACCCAGGTGAGATTTCCAAGCAGGCTCGCCACGGTCTGCACCTGATCGCTGAAGGCGCGACCGAGCGAGACGTAGATCAGCAGCCAGAGCAGCTCTCCGGCGACATCAAGCACGACGAACCACCGCCAGGGATATTCCGTCAGACCACTGGTGACGTTGATCCAGGGACCCAGCGGACCGATCAACCAGCGGCTGAAGAAAATGCCCCAGCCTGCCCATTTGCGCGAATACGCCTCGGCCTGTGCGACCTTGTCGGCGCCGCCAATCCGCTTCGTCACCGCCGCTAGCAGAGGGCGCCCCCCGTATCGGCCGAAGGCGTAACCGATCTGGTCACCCAGCACGGCACCGGCTGCGCCCGACAGCACGACAGGCCAGAAGTCGAGCTCACCCTGCGCGACGAATGATCCCATCGCGATCAGCGTCAGCGAACTTGGGAAGGGCATGCCCGCCGCCGCCAGCACCATCGCACCAAAGAGCGCGGGCAAGCCATAGGTCGTCAGCAATTCGAGAAGCTGCTCGGTCACGATTTCGGCATTGCCGGCCGCGAGATATTCTCAGGCGGCGCGGGAGGCGGGTAAGGCGGCCTCGCATGGACGATGGCATAGGTCAGCCTTGCCTCGATCTCCGTCATCGATCGCCCGCTGTCGTGCGCGATACGGCCCAGCGGGCGTCGGTCGGGTTCCGGCGGCAAGCCCAATGCGCGGTGCAGGATGTGCGGAGGGACGTGGTAGGAATGCGCGACATAGCCGATCGTCATCCAGCGTTCGATCGGCTCGTCCCGGTGCGCATTCCAGTAGATCGCATCACCGACGGTACGCACCGCGTGATAGCCGGTGAATGCCAGCACGGCGACGAACAGCGCCATTAACACGCGTCGCCACAATAGTTCCCGCGTCATCCGAGGGCGATCCGTGCGCCGAGTGCGGCGATCAGCGCCAGCGGCATCGCCACCGCGCCAACCTTCAGGAACCGCCAGAAGCGGATATCCTCGCCCTCCCGCCGGATCGCCTGCAACCACAGGATCGTCGCCAGGCTGCCGGTGATGGACAGATTGGGGCCGAGATCGACGCCGATCAGCAGGCCGTCGACGACCAGTCGCGGCGGCTGAGCCTGTGCCACGGCGGTGCTGGCAACGAGGCCGGCGGGCAGATTGTTCATCAGGTTCGATGCGAAGGCCAGGATCGTTCCGGACACTGCCGATGCCTGTGCCGGATCGGCCGACGCGGCGCGGATCATCTGCGCGACCCAGCCGATCACGCCGGTCAGGTCCAGCGCCTCGACCAGCACGAACAGTCCGGCGACCAGCGGCAACACGCTCCACGAGATATCCCGCAGCAGCGTGACCGGCGACGACCGGGCGATCGCGCAAACCGCCAGCGTCGTGAAGATACCGGCGATCGCGGTCGGCAATCCCAGTTCGATATCGAGGGCGGACACGACCAGCAGTACGATCGCAGTGGCGACGATCCCGACGAACGCAGCCTTGCCGCCCGCGGTCAGCGGCGTGCGCTCGACCTCGCTGATGCAGTTACCCGCCAGCCGCTTGCGCTCAAGCCAGCGCAGCACGAGGAAGGTGACCACGATCGACGCCACCGACGGCAGCGCGAATGAAGCGAACCATTGGGCGAGCGGCGGCATCTTGCCACCGTACAGCACCAGATTGGCCGGATTGGAGATCGGCAACACGAAACTCGCCGCATTGGCGATCAGGGCGCACGCGAACAGCAGGGGCAGCGGATCGGCCTTGGCCTTCTTGGCCGCTGCATAGACCGCCGGGGTCAGCACCACCGCGGTCGCGTCGTTCGACAGGAAGGTCGTGGTGACGATGCCGGTGACATAGACGAGCGCAAACAGTCGTGCCGTCGATCCCTTCGCATGGATGGCGGCGGTGGCGGCGACCCAATCGAACAGCCCTTCCGCCCGCGCGACTTCACTGAGCAGCATCATGCCGATCAGGAACAGATAGACGTCCAGCCCCTTGGCCACCGCGCCGACCGCCGCGGGGAAAGGCATCAGGCCGAACAGCAACAGCAGCGCCGCGCCCGCCACCGCCCAGATCGCTTCCGGCCATCGGAACGGGCGCGCGATCACTGCCGCGGTGGAGGCGGCACAGATTCCCCAGGTCGCACCCGTCGCAAGGATCACCAATGCTTCCCGTTCTTGTTGGGGCCAAGTTGCGTGCCGGCGATGCCGTGTTTCGGCCACGCACCGATACTGTGGATATCGCGACCCGGCGCGACGGGAATGCCACGCCGGGGAATATCCTTCTCGTCGCGCACCAGTACCTCGATGACGTCGCGATCGGTGCCGGCGCTGGCGGCAATGCGGTGAAGCCCGGCGCCGAGGACGATACGGAGCGACCAATAGGTAGTGCCGGACATGGACGTCATCGGTTGGGCGACGCCATCGTCGATCGACAGCATGACGGGTTGTGCCGTGTTCCCGAACAGCTTGGCGACGATCTCGACCTCGCCCGGACGTGGGACCTGCGTTGCATCGGCGGGTCGCGTCACCAGCCGGACGTCGGCCGGCGCGATGATCTGGACGAATGGCCAGTCGCCGCCCGTCTCCTTGAACCGCCAGCTCGGCACGCGACCGTGGATCGTCGTGATCGAAAAACCGGGTTTGCCCCCACCCTCCTCGATCTCGCCGGTCGAACGGGTAGCGCCATAGATGACGCGGCCGTCGTTGAGCAATTCGCTGTAATGGGTATGCCCGGTATCGACGAAGGCAACGCGCGCGTCGGCGAAAATGCGGGCGATATCCTCGCCGTCCGCTGCGAGATCGCCGGGATAGGCGTGCATGAACACGACGGGCGTTTGTCCCTCCGCCTCTGCTCGTGCCAGTTCCTCGAGCAGTCGATTGCGGTGGTGCGTCGTCAGCCGGAAATCGGGTCCGCCGGCGCCTGCGGAAATGATATCGAGGAAGATGCAGCGATGGCCGGCGATGACTTCCGCCTCCGGCCGGTTCGCCTCGGGAAAGGCGGCGTCGTAATGGGCAAGGTTGCCCAATTCGAAATCGTGATCGCCCGGAATGACCCGGTAGGGCAGGCGCAGCGGAGCGAGGGTTTCGGTGATGACGCGATATTGTTCGACCGTCGCGTGATTGGCGTTGTCGCCGGGCAGAAACACAAAATCCGCCGCGTCACCGATCTGATCGTTGATCTCGACGATGATCGCCGCAAGCCGGTCACGGCTTTGCCAGCCATTCGCTTCGTCCATATGCAGATCGCCGATATGGACCCAGCTCAGGCAGGGAACACCGGTCACTTATGCGTCTCCGGCATGGCGGTGAGATAGAGGACGAAACCGGCGGCCGCGATGCCTGCAAGCGTCAGGAAGCTGGCGCTGTATCCCGCCCAGACGATGATCGATCCCGCCAGCGTCGCCGACAGGGCCGCACCCAACCCGAATACGCTCGATACCACGCCCTGGCTGACGTTGAACCGACCCGATCCCTTGGTCAGGTCGGCGACGATTACGGGGAACAACGCGCCGAATATTCCCGCGCCGATACCATCCAGTGCCTGCACACCGACCAGCCACCATGGATCGTTGGATACCGTGTAGAGGGCACCACGCGCGGCCAGGAAGCCGAACGCGACGAGAAAAATCGGCTTGGTCCCCCAACGCTCGGTGTTCCGCCCGACCACGATCGCGACCGGCACCATCACCAGCTGCGCCGCGACGATGCAGGCGGCGGTCAGCGAAGTCGCCTTGTCGGTGCCCACGGTCCGGCCCAGCAACTGGCTGACCGACGTCAGCATTGCCGCATTGGCCAGATGAAACGTGAAGGTCGCGGCAGCGAAGATCATCAGCGGCCGGTTTTCGATCAGCGTCTTCCAGCCGCTCGGCTCCTCGCATCCCTCCTCTGGTTCGCAGTCGAGACCGCGCGCGACGGCATTGTCGATGTCGTCGTTGTTCAGCCTTGCCGATACGATGACGCTGGCGACGGTCAGCACCGCCATCAACCAGAAGACCACGACGGGACCGAACGACCAGGCGAGCACGCCGGCGAGCGCAGCGGATACCGCATTGCCGGCATGGTTGAACGCCTCGTTACGGCCGACCCGTTTGGCGAACAGCTTCGGCCCGACCAGACCCAGCGTGATGGCCGAGATCGCCGGCGCGAACACCGCCCCCGCCGCCGCGGCGATCGATTGGGTGATCGTCACCATCGTGAAGCCCGATACGATCGGTAGCGAGAGGCTGCTCAACGTGACCAGCAACGCGGCAGCGATGACGATCCGTGGCTTGTTCTTCGCCCGGTCGATCAGGCCGCCGGCGGGCGTCTGCGACAGCAGGCCGACGATACCGGCGATAGTGAGCACAAGCCCGACGGTCGCCTCGTTCCAGCCATGCGACGGGCCGCGAACGACCAGCAGATAGATGGCAAGGTAGGGTCCGAGCCCATCGCGCACGTCCGCCAGGAAGAAGTTGAGCGCATCAAGCGTGCCGGTGGGCGTGTGGCCTTTGGGCGACCCCGTCGTTTCAGGCATGGCTGCCGCAGATGCCATCATGTGTCTCCAGAATTCGCGCGAAGAAGTGCGAAGCGCTCGGTAGAGCGCTCCGACGAAAGCAGACTGAACGACGCCGTTCAGGTTCGGTTTATAATGGGCTGAGGTCGCAGTGAATGACTGCGCGGTATCGCTTCACCGAGCACATCAGTTCCGGATCGGAATGAAAATAGCTCCGAAGCGGCATAAGAATTGTACCGGCCAACGCGGGTATCGCGTTGGTGACACAGCCAGCGTTGCCAAGGCGGAAGGAATGAAAGCGTTTAAGCGTGGGAAAGAGGGGGGGGCTTGGAAGTACCATATCGTGCTGCAATCCACTGCGCTCAAAGCCACGCCGAACCTCGCAGTCCGCTTAGCGCTGCTTCTTCGTCGTGGTGGCGGTGAAGTCGGGGTCCTTGTTCGCCACCCAATCCACGAATTTGCGCACGGCGGGGTTGGCCAGCAGGGCCTCCATGTCCATCGCGTGGCGCTGCAGTTCGGAATTGGTGAAGTTCGCGGTCAGCGTCTGTTGGCAGATGGGATGCATGGGAACCACATCGCGACCGCCCCGGCTCTTGGGAACGGGATGATGCCAGACGATGGTCTTGCCCGTCGGCCGGCCGCAGAGCCAGCATGAGATGATTTCCGCCGGGGCTTCGTCGTCGCGCTGCACATCCTCATAGGGACCATGTTTCGAATGTTTGCGGGCCATGACGTTACCTTAATCCCTCTGTCGCCGCTTCATTAGCGGGGTGGAGCCGGCCGCGCCATTCGCCGCTTGGCAGATCGGGCACGACCCGAGTATACCGGTCGGTAGTTAAATAAAGGCCCGGCGGACCATCCGATATCGCCGGCGTATCTGGAGATGACGATGCCGATACTCGTCAACGGTTCCGCGGTCGCGCTGCCCAATGATCCCCGCGTTTCTCTGCTCGACCTGTTGCGGGAGGGTTTGCATCTTTCCGGCACGAAGAAGGGCTGCAATCAGGGCGCATGTGGCGCCTGCACGGTGCTGGTAGACGGCGAGCGCATCCTTTCCTGCCTGGCACTGGCGGTGCAGTACGAGGGGCGCTCCGTCACCACGATCGAGGGGCTGAGCGACGGCGACGGACTGCATCCGTTGCAGCAGGCGTTCATCGATCATGACGGCTTCCAGTGCGGTTATTGCACGCCCGGCCAAATCTGTTCCGCGATCGGCATGGCGGCCGAGGCGAAGCGCGGCGTGCCGAGCCACGTCAGCGCGGATCTCTCCACCGATGTCAGGTTGACACGCGAGGAGCTACAGGAGCGGATGAGCGGCAATCTATGTCGATGCGGCGCGCATAACGGGATCATCGACGCGATCCGCGATACGGTTGCCGCGGAGCTGGCGGCATGACCCCGTTCTCCTATGCACGCGCGAACAACGCCGCGGAAGCGCTGCAACTGGGACGGGGCGGCGCGGCAAACTATCTGGGCGGCGGCACCAATCTGGTCGACCTGATGCGCGAGACGATCGCGAAGCCGGACAGGCTGGTCGACGTCACCGGATTGTCGGACGCGATCACCGACACAGCGGACGACGGTCTGTTGATCGGGGCGGCGGTGCGCAACACCGCGCTGGCCGAGCACCCGGCGGTGCGGACGCGTTATCCGATGCTGTCGCGCGCGATCCTGGCGGGTGCGTCGGCGCAGATTCGCAACATGGCGACGGTTGGCGGCAACCTGCTCCAGCGGACACGATGCACCTATTTCTACGACACGGATGGATCGCGGTGTAACAAGCGCGTCCCCGGTTCGGGTTGCGACGCGGTCGGCGGGTTCACCCGAATCCATGCGGTCCTCGGCGCGTCGCCGGCGTGCGTGGCGACGCATCCGTCGGACATGTGCGTGGCGCTCGCGGCGCTGGATGCGGTCGTGCATGTCGAGGGTGCGGGCGGCGCGCGTACGCTGTCGTTCGGCGATCTGCACCGTCTTCCGGGCGATCGTCCCGAACTCGATACAGTTCTAGAGGTCGGCGAATTGATTACCGCGATCGAGCTGCCACCGCTGCCGTTCGCGGCATCCTCGACCTATCGAAAGGTGCGGGACCGGGCGAGTTATGCCTTTGCGCTGATCTCGGTCGCTGCGGCGATCGATGTGGTCGATGGCGAGATCAGGGACGTGCGCCTCGCGCTGGGCGGGGTAGCGCACAAGCCGTGGCGTGCGACGACGGCGGAGGCACTGTTGCGCGGACGGCCGGCGACCGAGGCTGCGTTCCGCGACGCCGCCATCGCCGAACTCGCCGATGCCAGGCCGTTGCGCGACAATGGTTTCAAGATCGAACTCGCCAAACGCACGATCGTCGCCGTTCTTGGCGACCTGTCGGGAGCCACCGCATGAGCATCCTCGATACCGCCAGGGAAGCCGCACAGGGTCTGGTGCAGGGCGCGATGGCAAAGTTGGTGCCGCTGGCGCCGGACAGCTGGATTCCGGGTGGCGTCCCCGATCCGTTGATCGCGCGGAAGCATGGGTTGATCGGCACGTCGGTGTCGCGGCTCGACGGAGCGCTGAAGGTGAAGGGCGCGGCACGGTTCGCGGCCGAATTCGCGCTCGACGACATGGTCTATGCCGCGCTTGCCTTCGCGACGATCCCGCGCGGACGGATCGCGACGCTAGACGTGGCGGCAGCCGAGGCCGCGTCCGGCGTCGTGGTGGTGATGACGCACCGGAATGCGCCGCGTATGAAGCAACCAGCCGTGTTCGGATCGTCACCGACCGCCGCCGGTCCGGCCGACCTGCCGATCATGCAGGACGATCGTATTCATTGGAACGGGCAGCCGATCGCGGTCGTGCTGGCCGGGACTCAGGAACAGGCGGACCATGCCGTTTCTCTGATCGTCACGACCTACGACGTCGAGGAGTCGGTCACGTCATTTGCTGCGGCCAAGGAGAAAGGCGCGGCCCCGGCGTCCTTCATGGGGCAGCCGTTATTGAACGAGATCGGCGATGCCGATGCGATGCTGGCGGCGGCACCGCACAAGGTCGATCAGGTCTATCGTACGCCCCGGCACAATCACAACGCGATCGAACCGCATGCGGCGACGATCGCCTGGGTCGGTGGCGATCTGGTCGTCCACGACGCCAGCCAGCTCGTCTCGATGGAAGCGGCGACGATCGCCGGCGTGTTCGACCTGAAGGTTGAGCAGGTTCGCGTGACCTCTCCCTATGTCGGCGGTGGCTTCGGAGGCAAATGCCTGTGGGATCACCAGATACTGGGCGCGGCGGCGGCGAAGCTGGCGGGGCGCCCGGTGCGGATCGTGCTGACCCGCGAAGGGGTCTATCGCGGCGTCGGCGGGCGGACGTTGACCGAACAGCGGGTTGCCATCGGTGCGGCCGCCGGCGGACATTTCCAAGCGCTGATCCATGCCGGCACGACAGCGACGACGCCGCACAACAATATGCCCGAACCGTTTATTCTCGGCACGCGGGCGGGTTATGCGGCGGATAGCTTCAAGCTGTCGGTCGATGTCGTGCGGATGAACATGCTCGCCAACACGTTCATGCGCGCGCCCGGGGAGTCGGTCGGTACGTTCGCGCTGGAGTCGGCGATCGACGAACTGGCGGCCGATCTGGGTATCGACCCAATCGAACTGCGCATTCGTAACGAGCCGGAGGTGGATCCAACCTCCGGTCTGCCCTTCTCGTCGCGGCATATCGTCGAGGCATGGCGCGCAGGCGCAGCGAAATTCGGCTGGGACAAGCGTGGACTGCCGGGTGCGCGGCGGGAGGGTGAGTGGCTGATTGGCATGGGCTGTGCGACCGGCACCTATCCCTATTACCGGATGCCGGGCGCGGCGGCGCGGATCACGCTGGATCGGGCCGGCACCGCACTGGTCGAGGTCGCCGCGCACGAAATGGGCATGGGGACGTCGACGACGACGACGATGGTCGCCGCCGAACGGCTCGGATTGCCGCTGGAGGCAGTCGAGGTCCGCTATGGCGATTCGATCATTCCCGGCGCGATCCTGGCGGGGGGATCGCAACAGACGGCCGCGATCGGTGCCGCGGTGATCGCGGCACATAACGCGCTCGTCGCGGAACTACTGAAGCTGGCGGGCAATGACTCGCCGCTGGCGGGGCTATCACCCGACGAGGTCGGCAGCGAGGATGGTGGGCTCGCCAAGCTGGACGATCCGGCACGACGCGAAAGCTATGCCTCTATCCTCCACCGGGCGCAGCGCGATCATGTCAGCGTATCGGCGGAAGGATCGCCACCGCTGGAACTGATGCATTGGTCGATGCACTCGCACAGTGCGATCTTCTGCGAGGCGCGCGTTAACGCCGTAACGCGCGAGGTCCGCGTCAGCCGCTTCCTCGGCTCGTTCGATTGCGGCCGCATCCTCAACCCGAAGACCGCGCGCAGTCAGTTCCGGGGCGGTATGATCATGGGCCTGGGCCTCGCGTTGATGGAGGAGACCGAATTTGACGAGCGCAACGGCCGGATCATGAATCCCAGCCTCGCCGAATATCACGTGCCGGTGCATCTCGACGTGCCCGAGATTGATGTGATCTGGACCGATATCGCCGATCCACATACGCCGATGGGCGCACACGGGGTCGGCGAAATCGGCATCACCGGTGTCGCGGCGGCCGTCGCGAACGCTGTCTACAACGCGACCGGCACCCGCGTCCGCGACCTGCCGATCACGCTGGACAAGTTGCTGGTGTAGCGCGCGAGGGAATGTGGACATACGATCGGCGTCTCTGGACGATGCGGCAGGCATGAGCCGTGTCTTGCGGGAGATCATCGCGCTGACCGGACGCGAGCGCCCCAACGATGCCGCCTTCATCACCGCGCACTACATCGCCAATCCGGCAAGCATCCGGTGCAGTATTGCCGCCGATGAGGCGGGCAATATTCTGGGATTTCAGTCCCTGGTCGAGGCCATTGCGGGCAATCGATATGGCGTGCCCATGGGTTGGGGAATCATCGGCACGCACATCGGTCCGCGCGCGCATCGACGAGGTGTCGGGACGGCACTGTTTGCAGCCAGCAGGGCGGCGGCAATGCAGGCTAGGTTGGAGAAGATCGACGCGTATATCGGTGCCGACAATGTTTCGGGGCTGCGCTATTATGAGGCGATGGGTTTCCGTACCTACCGCGAGACAGATGGCATCGTTCAGAAGATGTTCGTGGTCGGTCGAGAGAATGTTGCATGAGCGGCGGTGAACGGGAGCGAGCATGTACCGCCGCACTCGTCCCCGAATCCATGGCAGCCGCAGTGGAGGGATATGAATGGGCGCGGGATATTGTCGGTGAATCCGGCGGGGTCGTTTATCGGCTTCACGGAAAATCGGACGCGCCCGACCTGTTCCTGAAGCACGGGACCGATGCCGTGGCCGATGAGGTGACCGACGAGATGGTCAGGATGCGCTGGCTGGCGGCGTACCTTCCCGTTCCACGGGTGACGCACTTCGTCCGGACGCACGATCAGGCGTGGTTGTTGATGACGGCGATGCACGGTCGGACGGCGTATCAGTTGTTGCGGTCGGATGAGCAAGCGCGGTTTGCGATCGTCGATGCGCTGGTCGCATTCCTGCGCCGGTTGCATGCTATCCCGGTAAGCGAATGTCCCTTCAACAGCGATCACCTGTTCCGGTTGTCCCGCGCTCGCACGCGGATCGATGCCGGTCTGATCGAGATCGATGACTTCGACGATGAGCGGCAGGGTTGGACGGCCGAACAGGTGTGGACGGCCATGCAGGGGCTTTTGCCGATGGCACTCGATCCCGTGGTGACGCACGGCGATTTCTCGCTCGACAATCTGTTGATCCATGACGGCGAGGTCGTCGGCGTTATCGACCTGGGGCGGGTGGGTATCGCCGATCGCTATCAGGATCTCGCGATCCTTTGGAACTGCCTCGATGAATTTGACCCGTCGCTGCAGGATCGGCTCTGGCAGCAATATGGCATCGCCGATCCCGATCGAAGCAAGCTGCAATTCCACCTGATGCTGGACGAGCTTTTCTGAACGACCGGGCCGCTCGCGTGTATCTATTCCGCGGGCACCGCGCGGCGGATGGTGAGGATGCGAACGGGTGGCCGCAGCATTTGGCCCTTCATCGCGCCTTCGCCGGCATTGGGATCGGTCGGCGCGGACCAGATGCGTCGCACGACGTCCATTCCCTCCACGATCCGGCCGAATACCGCATAGCCCGCATTGTCGCCTGGACCGCCGGGCTTGGCATCGAGCCCGGTCATGTCGCCGATCGTGATCGACCAGTCGCCCTGCGCAGTGCCGGGCTCCCGCCGGGCCATCGACAGCATGCCCTCGACATGGCTCAGCCCGCTCGTACTTGTCGGTTCGTGGGCGATCGCCGGATAGAGCTTCTTCGCATCATGCTGTCCCGCCTGAATGATGCCGGCGTTCCACGGCAGTTTCATCGACCGGAAGAACGTGATGCCGTCGAACCGCTTGGCATCGACGTAGCGCAGGAAATTGGCCGTCGAGACAGGCGCGTGCACGGCGTCCAGTTCAGCGACGATCGGTCCGTCGGCGGTCGTGATCGTCACACGCACTGGTGGCGGCACGACGGCCGGCTGCTGCGCTACGGCGGGAAGCGCCATCAGGGTGAGGAAGAGGGCGAGAAGCGGACGGATCATGGCCGATACGATAGCGCCGTGCCGGTGAGAGGCAACCGGGGCCGTCATGTATCGACGGCACATGGAGTCGGCATCATCGCGTCCAGATCAGCTTGGCATTGGCGAACTCGCGCACGCCGAACCAGGACAGTTCACGGCCATAACCCGATCGCTTGATGCCGCCGATCGGCACGCGGGGATCGGAGGCGGAGATGCCGTTGACGAACACCGCGCCCGCCTCGATCCGGCGGGCGAGTTTGTCGGCGCGGACGGCATCGCCTGACCAGAGCGCGGCGGACAGGCCGTATTCGGTGGCATTGGCCAGCGCGATCGCGTGATCGGCATCGTCGGCGGTCATGATCGCGGCGACCGGTCCGAACAACTCGTTGCAGCCCGCCGCCATCGTCGGCGTCACATCGGCAAGGATGGTGGGAGCATAGAAATTGCCGGGGCCGGGCAGGGGCTCGCCGCCGAGCAACAGTCGCGCCCCCGCATCGATGCTGGCGACGACATGCGCGTGGAGTTCGTCGCGGCCGCGCGGGCGGGCGAGCGGGCCGATGAATGTCGCCTCGTCCATCGGATCGCCGATTACCAACCGGCGGGTCGCCGCCACGAAGCGTTCGGTGAACGCCGCCAGCACGGGTGCCTCCACGATCAGGCGCTTGGCCGCGATGCAGACCTGCCCGGCGTTGGCGAAGCGCGACGTCACCGCCGCCGCGACCGCCGCATCCAGATCGGCATCGGCCAGCACGATGAACGGATCGACGCCGCCCAGTTCGAGTACCGATTTCTTCAGATGCCGGCCCGCCTCCGCCGCGATCGCAGCACCCGCCGCCGGACCGGCGGTGACGGTGACGGCGGCGATGCGTGGATCGCCGACGACGCCGATGCTGGCTTCCTGCGCGATGGCGATGTTGGTGAAGGCGCCGACGGGTATACCCGCCGCCACCGCCGTCTCCGCCAGCAGCGTGGCGCACCCTTGCACATTGTCGGCATGTTTCAGGACGAACCCGTTGCCGGCCAGCATGATCGGCACCGCCGCGCGCAGCGCCTGCCAGATCGGGAAATTCCACGGCATGACCGCGAAGACGATGCCGATCGGCTGCCAGTAGACGATCGCCCGACCGTCGTCGGTGACCGGCAGCGGTTCGTCGGCGAGCAGGGCGGGGCCGTTGGCGGCATACCAGTCGCACAGGCCGGCGCATTTCTCGACCTCGGCACGGGCCTGCGCGATCGGCTTGCCCATCTCGGCGGTGATCAGCCGCGCAAAGCGATCTGCGCGATCGCGCAAGGCGGCGCCGAGCGCGGCCAGCGTGGCGGCGCGGTCGGGCAGCGGCCGGTCCCGCCATGTGATCCATCCGGCATGGGCTGTGTCGATCGCCGCATTCAGCGCGGCCGCATCCATCAGCACGTGGCGGGCGATGACCTCACCGGTGGCGGGATTGATCGATTCGACGAAATCACGGCTCATTGTGGAAACCTCACGATCTGGCGCACGGCGGTACCGGCGTGGAGTGCATCGAACCCTTCGTTGATCCGGTCGAGCGTCAGATAGCCGCTGACCAGCCGGTCGATCGGCAGTCGCCCGGCCCGATACAACGCGACATATCGCGGAATGTCGCGGGTGGGTACGCAGGTGCCGATATAGCTGCCCTTCAACGTCCGCTCCTCGGCGACCAGCGCGACGACGTTGACCGGCAGCGTGGCATCCGGTGGCGGCAGGCCGGCGGTGACGGTGGTGCCGCCGCGCCGCGTCATCGCCACCGCGCTTTCCAGCGCACGGATCGCGCCGGCCATCTCCAGCACCACGTCGCAGCCACCATCGGTCAGCGCCCGCACCTCGGCGGCGGCGTCCGGCCCGGCTAGGACGGTGGCCGTCGCACCCAGATCGCGGGCGAGCGCCAGCTTGTCGGGCGACAGGTCGACCGCGATCACCTGTGCCGCGCCCGCCGCGATCGCCCCCAGCACCGCCGCCAATCCGACACCGCCCAGCCCGATCACCGCCACGGTCTGCCCGGCCTGCACCTTCGCCGTATTCACGACCGCGCCGACCCCGGTCAAGACGGCGCACCCGAACAGCGCCGCTTCCTCCAATGGCAGATCGGCGTCGATCTTCACCAGCGAACGCCGCGAAACGACGGCATGGCTGGCAAAGGCGGAACAGCCGAGGTGATGATGCACCGCCGCTTCACCGTCATGCAGCCGCAGCCCGCCGCCCAGCAAAGTACCCGCGCCGTTCGCCGCCGCGCCGGGCGCGCACAGCGCCGGCCGCCCCTCCGCGCACGGCAGGCAATGGCCGCAACTGGGCATGAAGACCATCACGACATGATCGCCCACCGCCAGATCGTCGACATCCGGGCCGAGCGCCTCGACCACGCCGGCCGCCTCATGCCCCAGCGCCATCGGTACCGGGCGGGCGCGATCGCCGTTGATGACGGACAGGTCGGAATGGCACAGCCCGGCGGCGGCGATGCGGACCAGCACCTCGCCTTTGCCCGGCGGATCGAGGTCCAGCGTCTCGATGACCAGCGGGCGGCTGTCCGCATAGGGAAGCGCCGCGCCGCGGTGGCGCAGGACGGCGGCCTCGATCTTCATGGGCATTCCTCTCCCGTCGACGATATCCGCCTTTGCGGTTTTGCGAACCCGCTTTCACGTCCGTCGTTCGTCATGCTAGCCGATGATCGACCGATGGAGGGATGATGGCGCGGGAAGCATTACGACCACGCGACGCGTATCGCTGGTGGCAACCGATCGTGACACGGTGGAGCGACAACGACGCCTATGGCCACGTCAACAATGCGGTCTATTACCATTGGTTCGATACGGCGGTGAACGGATGGCTGATCGAGGCCGGGCTGCTGGATGTTGCGGCGGGCGATCCGATCGGCCTCGTGGTCGAGACGGGCTGCCGCTACGCTCATTCCGTCACCTATCCAAAGCCCGTCGAGATCGGGCTTGCGCTGGGGCGACTGGGCGGTTCCAGCGTCACCTATCATTTCGGTGTGTTCACGGCCGGTGAAAAGGCGGCAGCGGCAGAGGCGCATTTCACGCATGTCTATGTCGGACGCGACAGCCGCCGCCCGGTGCCGCTCCCGGCCATGTGGCGGGAGCGGCTGATGACGCTCGGTTGAGCAGGTTTCAGAAGGCAGGGAGGACCGCACCCATGTACGTCGTCTCGATGTAGTTCTTGATTGCCGGGCTGCGGAGAGCGGCGATCAGTTTCACGACGCGAGGGTCGGTCGCCGCGCCTGGGCGGCCGACCACGTAATTGACGTAGGGCGAATCCTTGTCCTCGATCGCCAATGCGTCGCGGACGGGATTCAGCTTCGCATCCAGCGCGTAATTGGTGTTGATAAGCGCCAGATCGACCTCCCCCAGCACGCGCGGCAAGGTGGCGGCTTCCAGTTCGCGGAATTGTAGGCTCTTCGGATTGGCGGTGATGTCGCGCAGGGACGACAGCGGATTGGCCGGATTCTTCAGCCGGATCAGCCCGGCCTTTTGCAAGAGCAACAGCGCGCGACCGCCATTGCTCGGCTCGTTGGGGATGGCGACGCTGGCGCCGTTCGGCAGCGCGGCGATGGTCTTCCACTTGCGTGAATAGGCGCCCAGCGGCTCGACATGGATGCCCGCGATCGGCACCAGCTTCGTGCCGCGCGAGGCGTTGAAGTCGTCGAGATACGGCTTGGTCTGGAAATAATTCACGTCGATCTGCCCCTGATCGACCTGCATGTTGGGCTGCACATAATCGTTGAACACGCGGATATCGAGCGTCAGGCCCTCCTTCGCCAGCACCGGCTTCACCTGTTCCAGTATCTCGGCATGCGGCACCGCGGTCGCGGCCACCGACAGGTGGTTGGCGTCGGATTTTGCGCCACCGCTACCGCAGGCGGCCAGCAACAGCGCGGGGGCGAGGGTCAGGAGAAGGCGGCGGTCGATCATGGGATACCTCTAACGATGGTCGACCCGGCGCGCGAGCCAGTCGCCGCCGAGCTGAATGATCTGGACGAGCAGCACCATCAACGCGACGGTGACCAGCATCACGTCGATCTGGAATCGCTGATAGCCGTAGCGGATGGCGAGATCGCCCAGCCCGCCCGCACCGACGACACCGGCCATTGCGGTGAACGACACCAGCGCGACGGCGGTAACGGTGGCGCCGGAGACGAGACCCGGCAAGGCCTCAGGCAACAGCGCCCTCGTCACGATCTGCCACCGGCTGGCACCCATCGCCTGTGTCGCCTCGATCGTCGCACGTGGCACGTCGCGCAGCGCCTGTTCGACCAGCCGCGCATAGAAGGGGGCAGCGCCGACGACCAGCGGCGGGATTGCCCCCGCTACGCCCAGCGACGTGCCGACGATCAGCAACGTCAGCGGGATCATCACGATCAGCAGGATGACGAACGGAATCGATCGCAGGATATTAACCACGACGCCCAGCGTCCGGTTGATCCAGCCGCTCTGCGCCAATTGCCCCCGGTCGGTCAGGAACAGCAGCACGCCCAGCGGCACACCCAGCAGGATAGTGAGCGCCAGCGAGGCGCCGAGCATGACGAGCGTGTCGAGCGTCGCCTGCCCGATATCGCCCCACACGATGTTGGCGAACCAGCCGGTCATGCCGGCTCGCCCAGCAGCGACAGCGTCGCGGCATGGCCGGTCGTGCCGAATACCGCCTCAACCGGCCCGTGTTCGATCAGTCGACCACGGTCGAGCACCGCAACGCGGTCGCAGATTTCGCGGACCACCGACATTTCGTGGGTGATGAGAACGATCGTCAGCCCCAGTTCGCGGTTGAGTTCGCCGAGCAGCGCCAGCACCGATCGCGTCGTTTCCGGGTCGAGCGCGCTGGTCGCCTCGTCGCACAGCAGGATGTCGGGGCGGGTGGCGAGTGCGCGGGCGATGCCGACGCGCTGACGCTGCCCGCCCGACAGGCGTGCGGGATACGCATCTGCCTTGTCCGACAGCCCGACGCGGTCGAGCAGTTCGGCGACACGAGCATCCCGCTCGCTGCGGCCGATACCGGCGAGTTCCAGCGGCAGGGCGACGTTGCCCGCTACGGTGCGGTTGGCGAGCAGTCCGAACGACTGGAAGATCATGCCCACCCGCCGACGCAGTGCTGTCAGGCCAGCCCGGTCGAGCGACGACAACGCGACGCCATCGACGCTGACCTCACCCTCGCTCGGCTGTTCCAGACCGTTGACGATCCTGAGCAGCGTCGATTTGCCCGCCCCGGACCGTCCGATCACCCCGAACAACGATCCGCGCGGGATGTCGAGCAACACACCATCCAGCGCGGCGGTGCCGTCAGGGAACCGCTTGGATACGCGATCGATCTTGATCATGCGGTGCCCATCACCTGCACGGCGAAACGCTCCATCTCTTCATGTTGCGGGCTCATCTGCAACAGGAGCAGGTCCAGCCCGGCGGCTTCATATTCGGCGATGCGTTCCTTCAACTGCTCGGGCGTGCCGACCAGATGCGGGCGCAGGCCGCGGTTCGAGACCGAATATTCCTGCAGCTTCAACTCGCGCTCCAACTGCGTGCCGGACAGCCACTGGTCGAAATTGGCGAAGCCGGGAGGCAGGTCGGTGACGGTGGTGATCCGCTCCAGCTCGCGTTTCGCCTCCGCCTCGCTGTCGCGGACGATGGCATAGGCGGCCATACCGAACTGCATCGGCGCACCACCCGTGGCCTCACGCCGCACCGCCATATCCGCGATCTTCGGGGCAATCGCCGCGACGGGATCGCCGTGCATGACATAGGCGTCGCACTGCGCCGCAATCATCGTCTTCGCCTTCTCGCTCTCGCCACCGGCGTAGACGGTGGGGCGGCTGGCCGGCTTGGGTGCGCAGATCGCGCCTTGCGTGCGATAAAATTGACCGTCGAAGCTGAACCGGTCCTCGGTCCACAGCCCGTCGACCACGGTCAGCCATTCCTGCGTGCGGGCGTAGCGATCGTCATGCTGGTCGAATTGCAGGCCATATTGCGTCGCCTCGTCCGCCCACCAACTCGACACGACGTTCAGCGCCAGCCGGCCGCCGGCGATACGATCGATATTGGCCGCCGCCTTGGCGAACAGTGCCGGATGGTGGAAATTGGGCCGCACCGCGACCATCAGCTCCAGCCGCTCTGTCACCGCCGCCATCGCCGCCGCGGTCGACCATGCATCGAGCGCGGGCTGATCGATGCCCTTGATGTCGTTCAGGTTCAGCTCTGCGATCAGCGTCAGGTCGTAACCCCAGTGCTCCGCGTCCTGCGTCAGCCGCTTCGTATAGTCCCAGCTGGCCTCCATCCCCTCGTCCGGGACATTGCGCAGCCAGCCGCCGAACACCGGCGTCCAATATCCATAACGCATCAGCGTGCTTTCCCGATCTGTTCGACCAGATAATCGACGAGGCGGTCATGCGGGTCCCAGCCCAGAACGTCGAGCGGCCGTGCAACGAAATTCGACAGCGCATTGATGTCGTAGAAGCGCGCCACGCCGTCGCGGTCGTCGATCATCACCTCGACCCCGCCGACGTCGAGATCGATGGCGTCGGCGATCCGCTCTGCCGCAACGCTCAACTCGGTTGCCGGGTCGACCGCCGTCATGCCGATGCCCGACCCCGGCACCACGCACGCGTCCGCCGGGCACAGGTCGAATGCGCCGCCACCCGCGACCTCGATCGCATAGAGCAGGCGGCGATCGAGCGTTTCGATCCGGGTGATGATGCCATCGCGGGCAGGAACATAATCCTGTACCAGCAGCACGCCATCGACACTGGTCGGCAGGCCGCCATCGGCAACCGCAGCGCGCAACGCGTCGAGGCTGTCGAACTTGACGATGCCGGCACCGGAGCCGCCGATATTGGCCTTCACCACCAGCGGGAAGGGCAGTGTACGCGCCGCCTCCACCACGTCGGCGGCACGGTGGACGACCCGCGTGTCGGGGACGGCGAGGCCGAGCGAGGCGATCAGCGACAATTGCCGTGCCTTGGACGCATCGATCGCCAGCACGTCGGCGCCATTGATGACGTGCGCGCCGGCCCGTCGCCAGTGATCGAGCATCGCCATCGCATGGAAAATGGGATGCTCGTCCGATCGCAGGAAGCTCGACATGGCGATCCGGTTGAACACCACGCGGGCCGGTGGTGTCAGATCGGCCGGGTTCCAGTCGCCATCAGGCGAGCATTTGGCGACATCGATCCCGCGCTTCTCCAACGCGGCGAACAGCGGCGCGAACCAGAGCGGGTGTTCGTAGAGGACGGCGAGATCGGTCATGAAGCCTCGAATGCGTGAGGGCGGCTTTTGCCATCGTCGGAGTGTCGCCACCACCGACCAAGCCCTTGTGGAAGGGAAAGCTTTGGTTTCGCGTCCGGGAGTCGTTCCGGATGCGGGATGTCAGACGCGATAGCGCGCTTCGAGCAGGTCGAGTTCCCGCATCAGCTTCTGCGCCGTCGTACTGCCGACGCGGCGGTCGCGGACCAGATCGATCATCGATGCGCGTTCGGCCTGAATGCCGGCCAACCGAAAATCGCGTTCCAGGCGATCCTGCAACCGGGCCTCGGCGGTGGCCTTGGCCGATCCGCTGCGGCTGTCGATCCGCTCGCGGTACAGGTCCATCACCCTCGTCCCGGCAGCGGCATAGAAATCTGCATTGCCCTCACGCTCCGCCAGATCATGTTGCGATCGTTCTATGGCACGGATCGCCGCCTCGGCTGCCAGCACTCGGGCGGCGTCCTCCTCGGCCTGCAACGATGGCTCGGGCGGCATGGTCAGGCCCTTCAGCAGGATCGGCAGGGCGACGCTGGCGATGACCAGCGACACGATGATGACGCCGGCCGCCAGAAAGATCGCCAGATCGCGCGCCGGAAACGGGGCGCCGTCGTTCAGGGTCAGTGGAATGGTCAGCACGCCCGCCAGCGTGATCGCCCCCCGGACACCGGCCAGCGACATCGCCGCGACCAGTCGCCAGTCGGGACTGTGCAGCGTCGCACCATCGCGGTGCCGCCGGCGCAACAGCGTCAGCCGGAGCGACACCCATACCCAGCCGAACCGAAGCGCGATCAGGCTGCCGACGATCGCCAGCACGTAGAGGCCGAGCCAGCCGGTGCCGTGATGCCCCGTCAGCAGGACGGTTGCCTTGGCGCCAGCGAGAATAGCGGGAAGCTGTTCGCCCAGCAGCACGAAGATAATGCCGTTCAGCGCGAACTGGATCGTGTCCCACACCGAATTGCGGCGCATCCGGGTCGTCGCCAGTGCCTGACGCGAGATCTCGGCGAACGTCATCGTCACCCCGGCCGACACGGCCGCCAGAATGCCGGACGCATGGATATGCTCGGCCAGCAGATAGGAGCCGAACGGGATCAGCAGGCTGACGAGGATCTGCGATCCGGACTCCTCCCCGAACCGCTTCGACACCCATGCCTTGGCTCGCGTGGCGGCAATCGTCACGCCGACGCCGACCGCCAGACCGATGCCGGCCACCCACAGGAAACTGGTCGCCGCCGCCGAGGCCGAGAAGGTGCCGGTCAGCGCCGCCGTGATGGCGAAGCGCAGGCAGACGAGGCCGGAGGCATCGTTCAGCAACGATTCTCCCTCCAGAATATGCATCATCCGCTTCGGGATCGGCACGCGGGCGGCGATCGCGGACACCGCGATCGGATCGGTCGGCGACACCACCGCCGCCAGCGCGAACGCCACCGCCAGCGGCATCGCCGGGATCATCCAGTGGATGAACAGCCCCATGCCGATCACCGTCAGCAGGACAAGACCCAGCGCCAGCTCGACGACGGTGGACAGATCCTTGAGCAATTCGTCCTTGGGAATGCGCCACCCGTCTAGGAACAGCAGCGGCGGCAGGAACAGCAGCAGGAACAGCTCGGGATCGAGTTCCACCCGGTACGAGGTCGACAGACCGATGACCGCGCCGAGCATGATCTGCACCAGCGGTGTCGGGACCGACAGCGGCAACATGCGGGAAAGCGATCCGCTCACCACGACGGCGAGCAGGAGAAACAGAACGATCGATACGGCTTCCAAACGACACTCCCGAACCAGGCATTGCGGGTTCTATCGGGCGTGGGCCGGTCGGAACAGGGCATATGACCACTGCAACGTATGAAGCAGCCCTCACCCGCCCCCGATCCTTCCTGCGGCCGGCCAAGATTTTCTTGCCTGTCGAGGACCGCCAGAGCGGATAGTTGGGGAAGAAAGGCTGCACGATCATGTCGGTGCCAGCGATCAAAAGGGACCTGCCATGATTATCATCCCCCACGCGCTGGCGGCCGCGGCTTCGCTGATGGCTCCCACGGTGCAGGAGGCAGCGCCGCAGCAACCGGCCGAGGCGGCCCCTACCGCCGGTGCCGCGACGGTCGCGGACGAGGGCGACGACATCATCGTTACCGGCACCCGCGTCGAGGGGCGAACGCGCCTCGACAGCGCTTCGCCCGTCGATGTCCTGAGCGGCGCCAGCCTGCAACGACAGGGTATGACCGAACTGGGCACGGCACTGTCCGCCGTAGCACCGTCGATCACCTTCCCGCGCCCCTCCGCCACCGACGGTACCGACGCGATCCGGCCGGCGACGCTGCGCGGTCTGTCGCCGGATCAGACGCTGGTGCTCATCAACGGCGTGCGCGGCCACACCTCGGCGCTGCTCAACACCAACGGATCGGTGGGGCGCGGATCGGCGGCGGTCGATCTCAACACCATCCCCACGGTCGCGCTCGACCGGATCGAGGTGCTGCGCGACGGTGCGTCGGCGCAATATGGGTCGGACGCGATCGCCGGCGTCGTCAACCTGCGGCTGCGCCAGGCGCGGTCGGGCGGCGGCGCGCAGGTGAATTACGGTTTCTACAACACCGACGTCGATACCGCGCGGGGCAGCCGCGACGTGACCGGCGAGCATAGCGTCACCGCCTCGCTCTGGCAGGGTATCGGCTTCGGCCAGGACGGTTACATCACCGTGTCGGGCGAATATCTGAATCGTCAGCCGACCAACCGTGCGGATTTCGATCCGCGCGTCACGCCCACCCGCGTGACGGGTCGCTTCGGTGATCCCAAGGTCGAGCAATATACCGGCTTCATCAACGCGGGCACCTCGCTGACCGATACGTGGAGCCTGTATGGCTGGGTCGGTTATCAGGATCGCGACACGCGCGGCGCCGCCTTCCCGCGCCTCGCCAGCGCGACGACGGCGCTCGCCGGCTATCCCAATGGTTTCCTGCCGATCATCAATACCAAGTCGAAGGACCTGAACTCTGCACTCGGACTGCGCGGCGCGGTGGCGGGGTTCGATGTCGATCTGAACGTCAGCTATGGCCGCAACAAGATCGATTTCCGCACGCTGAATTCGGCGAACTACGCGTTCGGCGCGGCCACGCCCAAGCAGTTCGACGACGGGTCGCTGATCTATGACCAGTATGTCGCCGGACTGGACGTGACGCGCAAGTTCGACGTCTTCCAGTCGCTGAACGTCGCCTTCGGTATCGAAGGCCGACGCGAGGGCTTCAAGATCGAGGCCGGCGAGCCTGCCTCCTACGGCTATCCCGCCACCGGGGCGGTGGCGGGTGCGGCGCCGGGCGCGCAGGGCTTTGGCGGCTTCTCGCCCCTGAACCAGATCGAGCGCAGCCGGCGCAGCGGCAGCGTCTATCTCGATCTGGACGCGCAGATCACCGACAAGCTGCTGCTCGGCATCGCCGGGCGGGGCGAGCATTATTCCGATTTCGGCACCACCGGCACCGGCAAGATATCCGCCCGCTACGACTTCGCGCCGTGGTTCGCGCTGCGCGCCACCGCCTCGACCGGTTTTCGCGCGCCGGCGTTGCAGCAGCAGTTCTTCACCTCGATCGCCTCGGTCATCCAGAACGGATTGCCGATCCTGACCGGCACCTTCCCCTCGACCAGCGCGGTCGGTGCGGCGCTGGGCGGCCTGCCGCTGGAGCCGGAGCGGTCGACCAATCTGTCGGCGGGCGCCGTGTTGCGGTTCGGCGGCTTCGACCTGACGGTGGACGCCTATCGCATTCGCATCCGCGACCAGATCGGCCTATCGGAGAATATCCAGGCCAGCTTCAGCCCGCAGGTCGCCGCCATTCTGGCGCCGTTCAACGTGTCGGCCGGGCGCTTCTTCATCAACGGTCTCGCATCCACCACCAAGGGGATCGACGCGGTCGCGCATTACCGGTTGCGGACCGACGCGGCCGGCGCGTTCGACTTCACGATCGCGGGCAACATCAACGACGTGAACGTGACGCGCGTGCCGACATCGACCGCGACGATCAATCCCGCCCCCGTCCTGTTCGCCCGCAGCCGCATCCTGACGCTTGAGGATGGCACGCCGCCGCAGAAGGTGACGGGGACGATCGACTGGTCGCTGGACGAACTCGGCGCGCTGGCCCGCGTCACCTATTATGGCGACGTCAACCAGCCCGGCACCACGCCCGCCGCCGACATCCACACCGGCCGCAAGGCGATCACCGATCTCGAATTGCGATACGGCGCGTTCAAGGGCGGTCAGATCGGCCTGGGCGTCAGCAACCTGTTCGACGTCTATCCCGATCGGACGATCCCGGCGAACAACACGACCGGCGTGGTCGGTTTCCCCTATTACTCGCCATTCGGGTTCAACGGCCGGTATCTCTACGCCCGCATCGGTCTGAACTGGTAAGGGCGATCACCGATGGCGGCCCGCAATTTTGCGGCCGTCATCGGCGATGAGGGCCGTTCGCTAAGGCGAGGGGAATAGCCGAAAGGGCTTGCCATACTGGCGGAGACGGAGGGATTCGAACCCTCGGTACCAGTAATCCCGGTACGGCGGTTTAGCAAACCGCTGGTTTCAGCCGCTCACCCACGTCTCCGGCTCGGCAGAGGGCGGCTATAGCCAGCGGTGGGGCCGGGATCAACGGCCTTGTCGCGATTGTTTGTCGATGATCGATCATTGCCATCGTTCATTGCACGGCAAGGCGGGAATTGCTTAACGGGGCGCGGTCGAACAATCGGGGTGAACGGGTCATGCGCAGTATCTGGACGGGTCTGGTCGTCGCCATGACGGTGGCGACGGCGCCGGTGGGTGCGCAGGTGCGGACGATCGACCCCAACCGGGCGGTCGATGGCGATCTGGCCGGGCCGCCGCCGGCCTCCACCCCCGCCCCACGGCAGTCGGTGCCGGCGTCCGAGCCGGTGCCGGTCGATCCGGTTCCCTCGCAGGAGCCGGCACGCTCCCCCGCCGATCAGGCGGCCGCCACGCGGGCGGAGAATACGACGCAGGCGGCCGACACCTATCAGCGCGATGACCTGATGGCGGCGGGCGAGGGCGTGTTCGGCAAGGGGGCCGAGGGTCTTGCCGGCATATTGGAGAAGATCCTGAAGGAGCAGGGGCGCCCCAACGCCTATATCGCCGGGCGTGAGGCGTCGGGCGCGTTCATCGTCGGCCTGCGGTACGGCTCGGGCGTGATGACGCACAAGGTCGAGGGGCAGCAGCCGGTGTACTGGACGGGGCCGTCGGTGGGCTTCGACGTCGGCGGCGATGCCAACAAGGTCTTCGTGCTGGTGTACAACCTTTATGATACGGCGGACCTGTTCCACCGGTTTCCGGGGGCGGAGGGGCGGCTATATCTGGTCGGCGGGTTCGCCGCGACGTATCTGCGGCGGGGGAATGTGGTGCTGATCCCGATCCGTCTGGGCGTCGGCTGGCGGGCGGGCGTGAACGTCGGTTACATGAATTTCACCCACAAGACGCGCTGGCTGCCGTTCTGATCTCTACCGCGGAAAGTCTCTAAAGTCACACTCACGCACGTGCGCGGGGGCATGCGTGCATACGCGCGGGCGCGCGAGGCCTGATTATAATCCGGCTGGCCGGTGAGAAGGAGCGGGCGAGAAGATCGTCATAATCTACCGCGGCTGTGTAGGACATGGTGTTTTGGGGCGGCTATCGGCCATCGGTATCGCACCTGCCTTGCTGCGGGGGCAGGAAGCTGAAATCGTCAACGGTATCGCTTCCGGCTCTGGGCTCCTGCCTTCGCAGGAGCACGGATGCTTGATCGAAGGTCGTTTCAGCCCAGCGCGGCGAGAGCATTGTAGCGGGCGGGGTCGATCGGGATGATCGTGCCGTGGTTGGCGCCGGGCGGCATGGTGATGCGATCGGACACGTCGCGCCAGGTCTTCAGATCGCGCGAAGCGACGGCAGCGTAGCGTTTGTCGATGTAGCGGTCGAAGAAGACGACGGTCTCGCCATCCACCTGGATCGCGGTGGGGCCTTCGCTCCACGCCGGGGTGATGGGGGGTGACAGCGGGCCGAACGGGCCGGTCGGCGATTTCGCCTCGCACCACTGGATCACCTTGCGCAGCGGTTCCTTGCGCTCGTCTTTCACGAACATGATGAGGCGGTGGCCGATGCGCTGGAAGGTGGCGTCGATCACGCTGAAACCGGGGTCGTAGATCTTGCGCGTCGGGGTGAAGGTGCGGAAATCGGTGGTCGTGGTGGCATAGAGGCGGTGATCGCCCTCCTTGCCTGCCGCGCCCACGGTGCTCGACCAGAAGATGACGAAATGGCGTTTGGTGTCGTCCCAGATCAGCTCTGGCGCCCAGCTGTTGCGGGTGCCGGGGAAGGCCGCCATCACCGGCACCGCCTGTTGCGCGGACCAGTCGATCAGGTCGCGAGACGAGGCATGGCCGATCGTCTGGCCGGTCCAGCTTGTGGTCCAGACCATGTGATAGAGGCCGGTGCGCGGATCGCGGGCGACGCAAGGGTCGCGCATCAGCTTGTTCTCGCCGACCTGCGGCACGACCACCGGCGCGCCACCGCGGACGGGGCGATAGGTGAAGCCGTCGTCGCTGATCGCCAGCCGCATCCCCGCGCCGCCGTCATCGGCGTTGCGGAAATAGGTGAAGGCGAAATGACGGTCCTTCGCTGCGGCCAGCGCGGGCGCGGCGGCGGTGGCGGCGGTGGCGGCGAGGCCGGCGCAGAACAGGCGGCGGGTGGGCTGCATCGTCATATCCCCATGGTCGCCGATCGGCGACATCAGCAAAATCGTTCCCCGGCGGAGGCCGGGGTCCAGTGGGGTGAAGGGCCGTGATGACCTACCATGGCCTACCCAAATGGACCCCGGCTTCTGCCGGGGAACGGTGTCGTCATCGCCCCCATGTCGTCGGCTTGTCGGCGAGCGTCAACGCCAGCGTGCCGCCGCCGGTGATGTCGGCCTGACGCACGAAGGGGGTAGTCAGCGGCCGGCCGTCGAGCGTGGCGGACGCGATGTAGATGCGGCCGGGCTTCCAGTTGCGGGCGGTGATGGTGAAGGTCTTGCCGTCCTCCAGCATGATCGTGCTGCGCGGCTGGTGGGGGGCGTGGAGGTAGAACAGGTCGGTCGTCAGCTTGGGGAACAGGCCGATGCGGTTGAAGACATAGTGCGAACTCATCGCGCCATTGTCCTCGTCACCCGGATAGGCGTCGGGCGTGAAGCGCTGGTAGATGCGGTTCGCCCAATAGCTGGCGAGATCGGGGCGGCCAACATCGCTGAACAGCCACGGCGTTGCGAAGCTGGGTTCGTTGGTGATGTCGATCAGGTTGGTGTCGAGCGCATGGCGGAGGCGTTCGACGAACCGGTCGCGACCGCCCATCGCGGCGATCATGCCGGGCAGGTCGTGCAGCATGGTGTAGGAATAGACCCACGCCGTGCCCTCGTAAAATCCGACATTCTCGTATTTCTTGCCGTCCCAGCCGATCTTGGGATCGAGGTTCTGGAAGCGGCCATCGGGGTAACGCGGGATGATGAAGCCGGTATAGCCGTCGCTGGCGGCGTCCTTGTTCCACACGTTGCGCCAGTTGCCGGCGCGTTTGAGCAGGGCGGCGGCATCGTCGGGCTTGCCGGCGGCGGCGGCGAGTTTGCCAGCGTAGAAATCGTTGAGCGCGAAGGCGGGGGTGGACGAGCCGGAGCGGGCGCGCTGGTTGTCCGGTTCGGGGCTCTTGTCGCCGACGCCGAAATATCCGTCGATCAGATAGCGCGGGCGGCGTTCTTCATAGGCGTTGTGCAGCGATACCTCGGCGGCCTTTTTCCAGTCGATATTGGGGACACCGCGGATCAGTCCTTCGCCCAGCACATTGTCCACCTCGTCGCCGCCCTGACCGACATGATAGTTGCGGCCGGCGATGAAGGCGGTGTGGGCGGCGCCGAACCGTTCGAACGTGCGGATGATCGAGGCGGCGTTGCCGGCATAGACGCTGGGGCGCAGCAGCGACATCAGCGGGAAGCCGGTGTGGTACGTATCCCACAGCGTGTAGTAATCGTCCCAATGCGGTGTCGCGCGATCGGCGGGTGCCTGATCGCGGGTGCGGTCGCGCGGCTGGATCGTGGTGTGGTAGAGCGCGGTATAGAAACGCCGCTTGTCCGCCGCGCCCACGCCGTCGATCGTGACGCGGGACAGTTCGCGATTCCATGTGGTTTGCGCGTTCCGGCGGACGGCGTCGAAGTCCCAGCCGGGAATATCCTCGGCCAGCAGTTCGGCTGCGCGTTCGGCGCTGGTGAACGAGACCGCCATCTTCATCATCACCGGCTTGCCGGCGTCGAATTGCCACCACGCGGCCAGTTTGGTGTCGGCGGGGACGCTGGCGCTGGTGGCGCCGGCCTGCACCGTGTCGCCGTTACGGATGCCCCATTTGGTCGGCGTACGATCGAGCTGGGCGACGAACCAGATGTCGACGTTGGCGGGGTTCCAGTAATCCTTGGTCCGGACGCGGCCGACGATGCGGCCACGCACGGGATCGAGCGTGACGTCGGCCCCCGCGCTGCCGAGTTCGCCGCGAATCTTGCGGGTGATGTCGAACACCATCGTCGCGGGGGCGCCGGCGGGCGTGCCGGTGGGGTAGGCGAACCGATAGAGCGCGGCGTTGGCGGCGGGCGTTACCTCTGCCTTGATACCGTAGCGGGACAGGGTGACGGCGTAGCGATCCGCCGCCGCCGCCTCGTCCGCCTTGGGCGACAGGTGCTGCGCTTCGTCGAACTGCGGCTCGCCGGTCTGGGGCGAGACGAGGAAGGTGCCATAGGTGGTGCGGCCGCCGGACCCTTGGGTGTGCAACTGAGCGAAGCCGCTGAGTGGGGCGGCGGGGTCGTAACCGGCGTTGCTGCCAGTCAGGGTTTCGGGGCTGGGGTGGATCGAACCGGCGGGCAGGGTCGGGCCGGGGACGGTATCGCCCTGATCGTCGTTGCCGGTGCCGACCAGCGGATCGACATAGCGATAGAGTGGGGTATCGGCGGGGGCGGCGACGCCGCTGGCCGACAGGAGCAGACCGGCCAGCGCGGCGGCACGGAGCGACGGGATAGACGCGCGGGACATGAACCCTCCTGAAACGGCCGCGGCTGACGGACCCCGCGGTTCTGCACTCGACGTAGCGCGAAGCAGGTGGCATGACCAGCCTGTCAAACCGGCGACAGACTGGCCAATCCAATATCGGAGGGATCGATGACATACGGGCGTCGGATGATCGTGGCGACCTGCGCGGCAACGACCCTTGCGGCACCGGCGACGGCGGCGCCGGTCGATCTGGGCCGGGCGACGATCGTGGCGGGTGACGATGCGACGATGCGGCTGGCGGCCGACATGCTGGCGGGCGATCTGGCCGATCTGGGCGCGCGGCGGCCGGCGATCGTGGCGCGGCTGGCCGATTGCGCGGCGACGTGCATCGTCATCGGGGTCCGGGGTACGCCGTTGGTGGCCGAGGTCGCGCGGGCGGGCCGGGTCGATCTGTCGATGCTGGCGGGGGCTTGGGAACGGCATGTGCGCGCGGTCGTGACGATGGGTGATCGCCGCGTGCTCTTGATCGCGGGGTCCGACCGGCGCGGGGCGATCTATGGTGCGGTCGATCTGTCGCGGGGCCTGGGGATTTCGCCATGGCGCTGGTGGGCTGATGTGACGCCGCGGCGGCGGGCGAGCGTGACCGTGGACGATGCGACCTTCGTGTCGAAAGCGCCGTCGGTGAAGTATCGCGGCATCTTCCTGAACGACGAGGATTGGGGGCTGAAGCAATGGGCGGCCAAGACCCATGATCGGGCGAAGGGGAACATCGGGCCGCGCACCTACGAGCGCGTCTACGAACTGATGTGGCGGCTGAAGGCGAATACGCTGTGGCCGGCCATGCATTCGATCTCGACGCCCTTTTACGGCGACCCCGACAATGCGCCGCTGGCGGATCGCTATGCGATCGTCGTCGGGACCAGCCATGCCGAACCGATGATGCGCAACAATCTGCGCGAATGGGACGAGGCGACGCGGGGTGCGTTCGACTTCACCCGGCGGCCCGATGCGCTGGTCGATTACTGGCGCGAGCGGGTGACGGCGACGCGGGGGCAGGAGGATATCTATACGCTCGGCCTGCGTGGCATTCACGATGGGCCGATGCAGGGGGCGACCAGTACCGCGGCACGGCAGGCGATCCTGGAGCGGGTGATCGGGCTGCAACAGGATCTGCTGGCGAAGACGTTGCAGCGGCCGATCGGCGATATTCCGCAGGTGTTCGTGGCGTATCACGAATTGCAGGAGGCGTATGACGCCGGGCTGACCGTGCCCAACGACGTGACGCTGATGTGGACGGACGACAATTACGGCTATCTGCGGCGGCTGAGTACGCCCCAGGAACAGAAACGGCCGGGCGGGGCGGGGGTGTATTACCATCTGTCATACTGGGGTCGGCCGCATGACTATCTGTGGCTGGGGACGACGCACCCGGCGCTGATCCGCGAGCAGATGGAGCGCGCCTGGAATACCGACGCGCGGCGGATGTGGATCGTCAATGTCGGCGACATCAAGCCGATCGAATATCTGTCGCACTATTTCGTCGATCTCGCCTTCGATGCCGATCTGTTGCGTGCCGATCCGGTGGCGCATCTGCGCGGGTTTATGGGCGAGCAGTTCGGCGCGGGCGAAGCGGACGGGATCGCGGCGATCATGATGCGCTTTTATACGCTGGCGTGGGATCGACGGCCGGAGTTCATGGGCTTCGGCCAGACCGAATGGGTGACGCCGAACCGGCCGACTGATTACGTCCAGTCCGATGGCGAGGAGGCGCAGGCGCGGCTGGCGGCCTATGCCGATATCGTGCGGCAGGCGGAGGCGATCGCGGCGCGGATGCCGGCGGATCGCCGCGACGCGTTTTTCGAGCTGGTGCTGTATCCGGTGCGGGCGGCGGCGAAACTGAACGAGCGTATTCTCTCGCTCGATCTGGCGCAGCTTTATGCGCGGCAACAGCGGGCGAGCGCCAATGTCTGGGTCACGCGGGCGCAGGCGGCGCACGGGGTGCTGGTCGCCGATACCGCCGCCTATAACGGGCTGGCGAACGGCAAGTGGCGATACATGATGGACATGGCGCCACGCCGGTTGCCGGTGTTCGACGAGCCGATGTGGCCGGGCTGGGCGGCCTCCACGAAAACGGGCTGCGACAGCGCGCTGTGGGGCGGGTGGATCAACGACGAGAACACGCTGACCTTTGCCGCCGGTCAGCCAGCCACGCGCACGGCGACGGTGTACGGGCATCAGCCGCGCGACGTGGCGTGGAAGGTCGCGCGCGGGGCGGGGGGCGTGTCGCTGTCCGCGTCGTCGGGCACGCTGTCCGCCGGCAATGGATATGAGCAGCGGTTGACGGTCAGCTATGACGGCCGGGGGGCGGGCGGTACGGTCGATCTGGTTTGCGACGGCCGTGCGCTGCCGCTGCATACCGCGGTGGTGACGGCGCCGGTCGCGGCGGCGGGTGTCGTGGCCGAGCGGGAGCGGCGGGTGGTGGTGCCGGCGCTGGCCGGGGTGGCCGGTGCGGACTGGCAGGCGGTGGCGGGGCTGGGCAGCCAAAGCGGGGCGCTGCGGTCGCGGCTCGATCTGCCGAGCCGTTCGCCGGCGCAGGTGGCGGGCCTGACGCCGGCCGTGTTCCGGGTGGCGACCGTCACCGCGACGGGGGCCGTGCTGCGCATCGTCGGCCTGCCGGTGCATCCGCGCGATCCGCAGCATGGATTGCGGGTGATGGTCGGCATCGATGGCGGCACACCGGTGATGGTCGATCTGGCTACGACGGGGCGGAGCGATCAGTGGCGGCTGAACGTGCTGGCGAACACCGCGACGGGGACGATCGCGCTGAAGTCTTTGCGGCCGGGCGAGCATGTCGTCAGGGTCTATGCGCTCGATCCGGGGGTGGTGCTGGACCGGATCGAACTCGTGTTCGATGGGGCGCGGCCGTTGTACGGGGCGACGACGCCGGGCGGGTAGGGCGGCGGAAAGTCACTAAAGTCACACTCACGGCCGCGCGCGCTTGCGCGGGCGCGCGCGAGTATATCGCGGTACGTCGGGATGGACGTTTGAGAAAGAGCCGTTTCGATCCGGGTATGCGAGTTTGGTGGTGTAGGACAGCCCTTGCGGAAGGCCGGGCTGCGATTGCCTCTTTAGCAATCCCACCGCTGCGCTCGCAACGACGGACAGGGACCCCCCGGCCTTCGGCAGGAAACGCCTCAGCCAGCCGTCGCGCGCGGCCGTTCGTTCGTGTCGCTATGGCCGATGCCCAGCCGGCGGGCCACCTGGACGCGGCGCTGGTGAATCTCGCTGCGGGCGCGTTCCATCACGTCGAGTTCGGTGGCGGAGAGCAGGTCCTCGACCACGCGGCGCAGGTGCAGGTGCATCGTCCGGCGGGCCTGTTCGGGATCGCGGGCGCGCAGGGCATCGACGATCAGTTGATGTTCGTCGACGCGCGGATTGACGCCCTCGCCCCGCGCCTCGGCGAACATGTGCGCACAGAGCGGCGAGTGTTCGCGGATATTCCACAGATTCTCGACGACCGAGCTGATGACGGTGTTGCCCGTCGATTCGGCGATCAGCGTGTGGAACCGGCGATCCGCGTGCAACGCCTCGGCGCTGGCGGGGTCGAAGGCGGTCATGTCGGCCAGTGCCCTGTCCAGTTCGGCGAGCGTCGCATCGTCGATCACGGTGGCGGCGACGGCGCAGGCCTCGCCCTCGAACAGGATGCGGGCCTCGATCAGTTCGAAGGCGCCGACATCGAGTTCGGGTGCCGCCTCGCTCTGGTTCGGCAGGCTGGTGACATAGAGGCCTGACCCATGTCGCGCCTCGACCAGGCCACGTATCTCCAGCGCGATCATCGCTTCGCGTACGGTGGGGCGACTCACCGAGAAGTCCTCCGCCAGCTCGCGTTCGCCCGGCAGGCGGGTGCCGATCGCGTACTGGCCCTCACCGATGGCGGTGGCGATGGCGTTCGCGACCTTCTGGTACAGTTTTTCTACACGGGGTTTCACGAGCGCATGGTTCCCACATCGACGCGATTGACACAATAGGCCAATCGGATCATATTGGCCTTACCAAAACAGGGAGGGGTCATTTGCCACGGATCGTGTCCGCGCGCGTCATCGTCACATGTCCGGGGCGGAACTTCGTCACGCTCAGGATCGAGTGCGACGATGGTACCACCGGCGTCGGCGACGCGACGCTGAACGGGCGCGAACTGTCGGTGGCGAGCTATCTGGCCGACCATGTCGTCCCCCTGCTGATCGGACGCGATGCCCACCGGATCGAGGATATCTGGCAGTATCTGTACCGCGGGGCCTATTGGCGGCGCGGACCGGTGACGATGACCGCGATCGCGGCGGTCGACATGGCGCTGTGGGATATCAAGGGGAAGGTCGCGGGCCTGCCCGTCTATCAGTTATTGGGCGGCGCCAGTCGCGAAGGCGTGATGGTGTATGGTCATGCCAATGGCGCGACGATCGACGACACGATCGAGGCGGCGCTGGATTACCAGCGGCAGGGATACAAGGCGATCCGCCTGCAATGCGGCGTGCCGGGGATGGCATCGACCTATGGCGTCAGCAAGGATCGCTATTTCTACGAGCCCGCCGATGCCGACCTGCCGAGCGAGAATGTGTGGTCGACCAGTAAATATCTACGCGTCGTGCCGGAATTGTTCGAGCGGGCGCGCGAGGCACTGGGGTGGGACGTCCATCTGCTTCACGACATCCATCACCGGTTGACCCCGATCGAGGCGGGACGGCTGGGCAAGGACCTGGAACCGTATCGCCCGTTCTGGCTGGAGGATGCGACGCCGGCCGAGAATCAGGAGGCGTTCAGGCTGATCCGCCAGCACACCACCGCGCCGCTGGCGGTGGGCGAGATATTCAATTCGATCTGGGACGCCAAGGAGCTGATCGAGAACCAGCTGATCGATTACATCCGCGCGACCGTGGTCCATGCCGGCGGCATCACGCACCTGCGCCGGATCGCGGCGCTGGCGGATCTGTATCAGGTGCGCACCGGTTGCCACGGCGCGACCGATCTGTCGCCGGTGTGCATGGCCGCGGCGCTGCATTTCGACCTGTCGGTGCCCAATTTCGGCATTCAGGAATATATGCGCCACACGGCCGAGACCGATGCGGTCTTCCCGCACGCGTACACTTTTTCCGATGGGATGATGCATCCGGGCGACGCGCCCGGCCTGGGCGTCGACATCGATGAAGAACTTGCCAAGGGGTATGAATATCGACGCGCCTACCTGCCGGTGAACCGGCTGGAGGACGGCACCCTGTGGAACTGGTGAGCGACCGGGAGCGACGACGACGCGCCTGAAAAGGCGTGCAAACAACGACAAGAGGGGATGAGATGATGAAGACGATCTACGAGGCACGTCGGGTGGCGATGGCGACGGCGTTGCTGGGGGCGACGATGCTGACGGCGGTGCCGGCCTTCGCGCAGGACACGCAGACGACGGCGCCGGCCGATGCGCCGGCCGAAGCGCCAATCGTCAGTACGCCGACGCCCACCGTCGCCACGCCGGCCAATCCGTCGCAGACGACCGCCGCCGATCCGCAGTCGCAGCCCGAGGCGATCGAACAGCCCGGCGCCGACATCGTCGTCACCGGTTTCCGCCAGAGCTATGCCGATGCGATCCGGTCGAAGAAGAACGAGATCGCGATCACCGACGGCATCTCGTCGGACGGTCTGGGCCGCTTTCCCGACCTGAACGTCGGCGAGGCGTTGCAGCGGGTGCCGGGCGTTCAGATCAACCGCGAGGCCGAAGGCCGCAACGCGACGATCAACCTGCGCGGCCTGCCCGGCGAATATGCCCGCCTGACCATCAACGGCGTCGCCTTTGCAGAGCCGGTGCTGGCGGAAGCGGCGCCGCTGGGCGCATTCAACGCCGACATCTTCAGCGCGATCGTGATCGACAAGTCGCCGCTCGCCAATGCGCAATCGGGTGGCCTGTCGGGCAATGTCGACCTCCAGATCGCGCCCGCGCTCAGCCGCAAGGAAGGCGGTTTCGTCAAGGCCGCGCTGGAATTCAACCAGCTCGGCGATCGCTTCGCACCGGGCGCGACGGTCGGTTACAATCACCTGTTTTCCGACAGCTTCGCGATCTTCGGCGTGCTGGCGTACAAGAAGGAGAATTTCCGCCGCGATACGCTGCAATTCAACAGCTATTCGGCGTTCTCGCCCGCACAGGCGCAGGCCAATGCCTCGACGCTCGGCGCCTATTACCCGACATCGGCCGCGTGCCCGTCCTGCACCGGAGCGACGACCACGGCCGGCGTCCTCTACAATTCGCAGCTGCGCCAATATTCGCGCATCAATCCCGGCGACCTCTATACCGGCGCGGCGGGGGCGGAATGGAAGCCGAACGACCGGACGCGCATCGGCGTCACCGGCTTCTACACCGATCGCCGGCTGCCCAAGACGATGCAGTATCTCTCGATCGTCGGGAACAACAATGTCAGCACGCTGACGCCGCGGTCGCAGCCGATCGCGCTGGACGACGGGCGTTATGTCGTCACCGACATCGATTTCACCAACGCCGCCGATCCGCGCGCCTCGACCCGTCGGCTGGGCATCGTCCAGCGCGCCTGGGGCATCAACGGCAAGGCGGAATATAGCGACGATGTCTGGCGGTTGAGCACGGTGCTGACCGCGTCCAAGGCACGCAACGAATCGGCGGAGCTTTCGCTCGATTTCGACCGGCTTCAGACGGCGAACGGCAATGGCGGGTCCGGCACGCTGCGTACCGGTGCCGGCAATCTGAACGATTTCTATTATTCGCTCAGCCCCGACCCCCTCATCAGCAGCGCGGTGCCGACCTGGTACTGGGGTGGCGTCGCCGATCCCACGCAATATTACAACTCGCCCACCGCCGCCGGTCGCACCAATCGCCTGCAGCTGACCGGCACCGAAAGCTATGTCACGACCGAAGTGCTGGCGTATCAGGGGGATGTCGAGCGCAGCTTCGCCGACAGCGTGCTGACCGGCATCCAGGCGGGTTTCCGCTTCGAGCATAACGATTTCCGGTCCGAGGGCTATCGCATCTCGGCGTTCGGCATCCAGACCCAGAACATCAACGGCAGCTTCCTGCAGCAGTCGCCGACTGCCAACGATTTCTTCGGCGGCAAGGCGGGTACGTACACCACCAACTGGCAGACGTCGCGGTTCCAGTATGCGATCGACCAGTTGCAGCCTGTCACGGTCTTTCCGGGCGGGGCGCTGTCGCCGCAGGGTTTCAACATCCGCTACAACGACAACAACTACTCGCTCTATAATTTCGACAACACGACCGATCTGGCGATCGGTTATGGACAGCTGAAGTATAGTTTCGACGTCGGTGGCATCCGCATCCGTGGCAATGGCGGTTTGCGGTATGAATATGCCCGCAACACGATCGACGCGCTGAACCGCGTATCGCTGACCGGCACGATCGGTTCGCCCGCCGATTTCCGGACGGTCACCTATGAGAACAAATACGGCAAGCTGTTGCCGTCGTTCATCCTGGTGGCGGACCTCAGCGACAAGCTGTTGCTGCGCGGTGCGGCGTATCGCACCTATGTCCGTCCGCAGCCGCGCCAGTTCACGCCGGTCACGATCGTCGGCAATCCGGTCAACGGCGTCTATTCGCTGACGCTCGGCAATCCCGATCTGAAGCCGTATGACTCGACGTCGCTCGATCTGTCGCTGGAATGGTACAACCGGCCCAACGGCATCATCTCGGTCGCCGGTTTCCAGAAGCGGATCACCGGGCTGATCGCCACCATCTCCGACCCGCGCCAGCTCTGCCCGCCGAACGCGACCGCACTCGGTTTGGGTACGCTGACCGTGAACGGCGACCGGTGCGAAAGCAGCCTGATCTATACGGGCGGCGCGGTGCCGACGCCGTTCCTCGTCGCGGCCAGCGGTTTCGTCAATCAGGACAGCCCGATCACGGTGCGCGGCCTGGAATTCAACCTCCAGCAGACGCTCGATTTCCTGCCGGGCGCGCTGCGTCACCTGGGCGGCGGCTTCAACTATGCCTTCACCGACATCAGCGGCAAGACCGCGTCGGGCGCACAGGCGACGTTGCCGGGCGTGTCGCGGCACAACGCCAACGTCATCGGCTATTATGAAACCGACGAATACGGCCTTCGCCTGGTTTACAATGTGCGCAGCAAGTACGACCTCGCCTCGGCCGGCACCTTCACCGGCGCGGCGCGTCAGGTGCGGTCGCGCGGTCAGCTCGATCTGTCCGCGTCGTACAATGTCAGCGAGACGGTATCGCTGTCGTTCGACGCCTATAACCTGACCAATGCGATCCGCGTCGAATATGAAGGTGATCCGCGCCTGATCCGTCGTGCGGATTATGACGGGCGGACGTTCACGGTCACGGCGCGCGCCACGTTCTAGGACGGATAGCGGACTGTCGAAGGAGGCGTGGGCGGGAGCCTGCGCCTCTTTTCGTGCGATATTGTATCACGGATTGATCTTGGGCGTGATGGGCGTCACGATGCCGGCATGTCCCTTTCGGTGCGAGATCGTTTCATGGTGAAGTCCGTCCTGTTTGCCGCTGCCGCGTCGTTGGTGGTGGCGCCCGTCTTCGCGCAGCAGGGGCCGGCGCCCAAGGCGGCCACCGCGCCGGCGGGCGGCGATATCCCGGCCGGTTTCACGCCGCCGACCGCGCAGAACGATTACGACAAGCGCGTGGTGATGGTGCCGATGCGCGACGGCACCAAGTTGTACACCGTCATCGTCGTAAAGAAGGGCGCGACGAATGCGCCGATCGTGCTGACGCGTACGCCGTACAACGCCAAGGGCCGCGCGAGCCGCAGCGACAGCTCGTCCATGCTCGCCACGCTGCCGCTGGCGGACGAGATGTTCGTGAAGGGCGGGTACATCCGCGTGTATCAGGACGTGCGCGGCAAATACGGGTCGGAGGGCGATTACGTCGTGACGCGCCCCGTCATCGGGCCGCTGAACCAGACCAAGGTCGATCACGTCACCGATGCGTACGACACGATCGACTGGCTGGTGAACAAGGCGAATCTGCCAGAATCGAACGGCAAGGTCGGGATGATCGGATCGTCGTACGAGGGCTTCACCGTCGTCATGGCGCTGCTCAATCCGCATCCGGCGTTGAAGGTGGCGGCCCCGGAAAGCCCGATGATCGACGGCTGGATGGGCGACGACTGGTTCCATTACGGCGCCTTCCGCCTCGCCAATATCGCGTGGCTGGGATCGCAGACCGGATACAAGGGCGCCGGCTCCGCGCCGCCGACCGGCGGCTGGGACGATTACGAGAATTTCCGCGACATCGGATCGGCGGGCGATTGGGCGAAGAAATCGGGATACGACCAGTTGCCGTACTGGCAGCGGATGGTGTCGCACCCCGCCTATGACGGGTTCTGGTCCGGGCAGGCGCTCGACAAGCTGCTCGCGGCCAATCCATCGAACGTGCCGACGATCTGGGAACAGGGGCTGTGGGATCAGGAGGACATGTATGGCGCGATCACCGCGTGGGAGGCGCTGAAGGCGAAGGGGAAGACGGGCAACAACTTCCTAGTGATGGGGCCGTGGCGGCATAGCCAGGTGAACCGCGACGGCCGCTCGCTGGGGCCGTTCCAGTGGAATGGCGACACCGCCGCGCAGTTCCGCGAACAGATGGTGCTGCCGTTGTTCGACCAGTATCTGAAGGACGGGCCGGCGGCGAACCTGCCCGCCGCCGCGATCTATAACACCGGCGAGAATCACTGGGACAAGCTGACCAGCTGGCCGCTGGCGTGCGAGCAGGGCTGCGCCGCGCCGCTGACCGCGATCAATTTCGGTGCGGACGGCAGTCTGGGGTTCGGCAAGCAGGCGGCGGGGGATGACAGCTACGTCTCCGATCCTGCCAAGCCGGTGCCGCATCTGCCGCGACCGGTGAATTTCGGCGATGGCCGCTGGGGCGACTGGCTGGTCAGCGACCAGCGCGGCGTCGATGGGCGGACCGATGTGATGACGTACAGCACGCCGGTACTGACCGCGCCGGTCCGCGTATCGGGCGCGCCGATCGCCGACCTGTTCGCGCGGACGACGGGGACGGACGGCGATTTCGTGGTGAAGGTGATCGACGTCTATCCGGCGGAGAACGCGACCGATCCCAAGATGGGCGGGTATCAACTGCCGATCAGTCTCGACATCTTTCGCGGGCGGTATCGCCAGAGTTTCGCCAAACCATCGGCGATTCCGGCGGGCAAGGTGCAGGAGTATAAGTTCCGCCTGCCGACGGTGAACCATGTTTTCCAGCCGGGACACCGGATCATGGTGCAGGTGCAGTCGAGCTTGTTTCCGCTCTATGACCGCAACCCGCAAAAATACGTGCCCAACATCTTCCTGGCGAAGAAGGCGGATTACCAGAAGGCGACGGTGACGATCGAACGCGGCGGCACGACGCCGAGCCGGGTGTGGTTGCCGGTGGTGCCGGTGGATCAGGCGGCGGTGACGGCGCGGTAGCCCTGTTCCCCGGCGGAGGCCGGGGTCCAGTTGGGGGACGTTGCCGAACGAGCGCTGCGCTCCGTTACGACGACCTTTCCAACTGGGCCCCGGCCTCCGCCGGGGAACGGTATTTACCGCGGCATCACCAGCCGCAACACGGTGGGGTCGGGGATATCCTCGCTCGGCAGGTCGCGATGCGGGGGGCGGGTGGGCCAGGCCAGCGCAATGCCGCTGGTGTCCTCGACCGTGTTGAGCATCATCCCCGCCGGCGTCGCGATCGATCCGGCCAGCTTTTCGGCCAGCAGCACGCCCGGTTTCTCCTCCAGCCGCTTCAGCGTCCTGGCATCGAGCAGGAAGTCGATCGGCTTGCCGTCGCGGATCACCGATACGCGGATGCGGTCGCGGCCGACGGGCTCGGCGCCCTTCACGAACAACCGGCTTTCCAGCGAGCCGCCGCCCCGGAAATCCCAGCGGAAGCCCTGCCAGTCACTGACCTGCGCGATCCGCCAGCCCTTCGCCTCGTGCCGGGCGACGTAGATCTGGGTGTTCCCCTTGGCATCGAACTTGTGGAAGGTAATCATCGCGGTGCCGGCGGGGTCGAAGCCGATGATCGTGTTGTTGTTTATCATCCCGCCCTCGACCGGCACGGGATCGACGATCTCGGCGGTGGACAGCTTGATCGGCAGCGGCAGGGGGGTGCCGTCCGCGCGTTCCCAGTGCACCAGATCGCGGCTGCGGGCATAGGACAGGTCGTGGTTGGTTTCCGCCATCGGCGTCTCGCGCCAGACCCAGGCGATGTGGAAATATTTGTCCGGCCCGAGCACCGGCCCCATGAAATACGCGTTCCGCTGACCCTCGCCATCGGTCAGCGGGGTCTGGAGCAGGTGCGTCCACGTCTTCGTCGCGGTGTCGTAGACATTGTAGATCTCGTTGCCGTTGCCGCTGCTGCCGTCGCGATATTTATAGACCAGCCGGCCGGCGCCATCGCGCAGGAAGATGGGATAGGTCATCTTCGCCTCGACCGCGGGATCGACCATCACGCGTACGCGCGCCAGCGTGCGAACGTCGCCCGCCACCGTGCTGCGGTAATAGACCATCGGGTCGCCGTGCATGTTGGCGGCGACGTGGATCTGGCCGGTCGAATCCAGCGCCATCGCGGTGTAGTTGTGGCTGTCCCACCCCAGCCAGCTGTCGAGCTTTTGATACACCCACGCCGCCGACCGGCGCGGGCGTGAGGCGACGGTCAGTTGCCGGTTGGCGTCGTAATAGGCGACGATGATCGCGTCGGCCGTCACCTGCAACGCGAAGCGGGCGCTGTGGCCGGACCAGACGCGGTCGATCGCCGACAGTTCGGGACCGGCCGGTACTTCGGCGCTGGCGCCCGCCGGCCGCTGCGCGGCGATGGCTGGCAGGGCACAGGCGGCCAGCAGGGCGGTTATCAACGGGCGGTGAAACATCGGGCGGCACTTTCCGTCAAAGGAGTATGTGAAACCCTGTTCCCCGGCGGAGGCCGGGGTCCAGTCGGGATAGCGTTGGTGACCGACCATCGACGCCCCCCAACTGGATCCCGGCCTACGCCGGGGAACGGGGGGTGTCGGGGAAGAGGGGGTATCAAATTACAGCGCGAACCGTACCCCGATCTGGTACGTCCGGCCGTCATAATCGGCGCGGCGCGGTTTCAGCGCCGAATTCTCGAACTCGATGCGCTTGGCGTTGGTCAGGTTGAACGCGTCGGCGGTCAGCGAGATGCTGTCGTTGATGTTGAGCGAGGCGGAGGCATCGACCTGGCCACGCGCCTTCACCTGCCGTGCCGCGCCGGCAAAGGTGCCGCCGGCCGCCAGATCATATTTGCTGCGGTAGTTGTACGTGCCGCGGATGCCGAACAGCTTGGTTTCGTAATAGCCGATGACGTTGACGACATGCTTCGACACGCCGGGCAGGATCGCGTCGGTGCCGTTCGATGCGCGGCCGCTGACGTCGGTGAGCGAATAGTTCACCTGCCCGCCCAGACCCGACAGGACGCCGGGCAGGAAGTCGAAATTCTGCTGGACCGAGAATTCCAGGCCACGGACGGTGATCGGGCTGTCCGAATTGATGTTGCCGCCCACCACGACCTGCACCGGCTGGCCCGCCGACACGAGCGTCGTCGACTGGCAACTGTCGCCGACGAGGCGCAGCGGGCCGAGGCCGAAGCCGCCGCCATCCGCCGGGCAGAGCAGCGAGCGATCGGTGATCGGCGCGATCAGGCCGTCGATCTTTTTCGAGAAGGCCGCCACCGAGAACACGCCGCCCGGCCGGTTGTAGAATTCCAGCGAGGCGTCGAACGAATTGGCGGTGAACGGCTTGATGCCGACATTGCCCAGCGTGACGTTGAACAGCGCGCCGCCGCCGCTGATGACGGTGGAGGGCGATACCTGACGCGGCTGGGGCCGGACGAACGAGCGGTAATAGGCGCCGCGCAGCACCAGCCTGTCGGTCAGGTCGGCGGCGATCAGGATCGACGGCAACCACTCGCCGTAACTGCTGCTGCGTTCCACCGTCGAGGGCTGGCCGAGCAGCAACTGCGTGGAATCGGTCTGTTGCCGAGTGTGTTCGTAGCGCAGGCCGACATTGCTGCGGATGTTGATGCCGAGCAACGTCGTGTCGAGCTTCGCCATCGCATAGCTGGATACGATGTCGTTGGTCAGGTTGAAGTTGAGCGAGCCGACGCCGCCATCGGCGGTGTTGTTGACGAAGCCGTTCGCGGTCAGCGTCTGGCCCGGCGCCAGCGTCACCGGTTTCAGCGCGGCATTGACGGCGGCGAAGTCGAGTGTCTGCCAGTTGGTGCTGTAGCCGGCGAGGTTGCCGCCGAAGAAGTCGCCGGCGAACGGGCTTTGCTTGATAAGGCCGGCGTTGATGTTCTGCTGCTGCACGCCGAACACGGTCGACCGGTATTGCTGCGACGTGAACTTGGTCTTTTCGAACCGTGCGCCGATCTGGATGCTTTTCAGCAGGTTACCGTCGAAATAGCGTTCGAGGTCGGTCTGGCCGGCGTACAGGTTGTTCTTGGCGATGCTCTCGCTGCCCGCGACGATGAACACGTCGCCCGATGCGTTGCGCAACTGGTTGGCGTCGAGCACCGCGAACGGGCCCGGCGTGAAGGTGACGGCGGGCGAGGGGTTCAGCAGGAAGCGGAAATCCTCGATATCGCTGCCGCCCGAAAATGCCGAACCGCTGGTGCCGTTACCGGCGGCGCTGGGCAGTTTGCGGTAATCGAACTGCGTCTGGATGACCGAGTTGCTGGCATCCGAATAGGAGAAGGTGGTCAGCGACCGCCACTCGTCGGTCTTGTACCCGATATCGCCATAGATGCCGTATGACTGGATCTTCGACGGTTCGGCACGGGCGGAGGCGAAGACGCGCGCATTGCGGAAGTCGTACGAATTCACATAGCGGTTGCCGTCGGGCAGCGTGAAGGCGTCGCCGGTCGGGTTCACGACCGTGTTCGCATCGCGCATGTCGTAATCGATGATGTCGGTATTCGCGTCGCTGTAGTTGCGGCGGGTGTAGAGGCCGTTCAGGCCGAAGGTCAGCTCGTCCGTCGCCGCCCATTCCGCGCCCGAGGCGATGGTGAAGCGATCGCCCTTGTTGGTCTTCACGAACTGGCGGATGTCGGACGGGAACAGCACATTCGGGGTGCCGGCGGCACCGAAGCGGGTGACGTAATCGGGCGTCGTGGTGCGCGACAGCGGCGTGTACTGCGCGAAGGTGATCGAATCGCGGCGGAAATTCTGCTTCGAATAGGCGCCGACGAAATACACGCCGAGCGTGTCGTTCAGCAGATGTTTGGAATAGGAGAGCGAGCCGGCGGGATTGAACTTCTCGGTCAATTCCTCGTACGCGCCGGCCAGTTTCACCGACAGCGCGCCGTCCTTGCGGGCGAGCGCGCGCTGGATCTGGAGATCGACATTGCCGCTGATGCCGCCGGGTTGGTCGGCGGCGGAGGGCGACTTGATGATCTGGAACGCGCTGAACACGTCCGATTCGAATGCGCCGAGCGGGCTGGAGCCGTCGAGCACGGGATCGGCGAAGGTACTGCCGTTCAGCGTGGTGCGGGCATAGGTGCCGGGCAGGCCGCGCAGGTTGATCGTGGCGTCGCGGCTTTCCGCCTCGCGGTTGATCTGAACGCCGGGGATACGCTGCAACGCCTCGCCGACGTTCAGGTCGGGGAAGCGACCGATGCCGTCGGACGAGATGCCGTCGGTGACACCGACCGCGTTGCGCTTGGCGGCGAGCGCGTTGGCGTAGCTCTGGCGGATGCCGGTGACGACGATGAGGTTGTCGTCGACCGGGGCGTTGCCCTCTACCTGCGCCTGTACGGCGGCGTCGGCCTGCGCGGGCGGGGCGGTGTCGGTCTGGGGATCGGTGCCGGTGACGGGGGTCGGCGGGCGGTTGGTGGCCGAGGTCGCGGGCTGATCGCGGGCGATCGACTGGCTCTGTGCCATCGCCGGCTGCACTGCGAACGCTGCGGCGGTGGCCATCAGCGTGACGTACACATTCCCCTTCATCATCCATCCCCTTGGATCGGGGCGGGCCGTATTCTCGGACCGTCCTCCCGCTGAGGCCGGATATGTACTATCAATTTCGGGATTGCAACCGGTATTCTAAACCTCCGACACCCATCCCATATAATGGAATTGTCGCTATCGGTTGACGTCGGTGATGTCGGCGCTCGACCAGCCGCCCCCTAGCGCCTGATAGAGAGAGACATAGGCGTTCAGGCGATCGGTGCGGGCCTGGATCAGCGTCAGTTCGGCGGTCAGCAGGCCGCGCTGGGCATCTAGCTGGTCGATGTACGACGAATATCCGGCGCGGTAGCGGTTCGATGCGTTGCGCAGCGCGCCGGCCAGCGCCTCACGTTGCGCGGCCAGCGCGGTCGCCTGTTCGCCGGCGCGCAGGACACCGGCAAGGCTGTCGTCGACCTCGCGGAAGGCGGTCAGCGCGCTGCGGCGATAGGCGAAGGCGGCGGCGTCGCGGCGGGCGGCGGCGGCGCTGGCCTGTGCGCGCAACCGGCCGCCATCGAACAGCGGCGACAGGATGCTGCCGCCAAGCGAGAAGACGCCGATCGGGTTGGCCAGCGCGGTCGACAGGACGACGCCGGCCGAGCCGGTGAGCGAGATGCCGGGCAGCAGCGCGGCGCGGGCGCTGTCGAGGCTGCGGTCGGTGGCGACCAATGTCTGTTCCGCCTGGAAAAGGTCGGGGCGGCGGCGGAGCAGGTCGGCAGGCAGGCCATCGGGGATAGCGGGGGCGGTGAGGCGGTCGAGTGCCAAGCCACGCGTGATCGGGCCGGGCGGATCGCCGATCAGGACGCTGAGCGCATTTTCCTGCCGCGCGATCAGTAACTGCGCCTGTGGCACCAGTTGTTCGGCGGCGTGATATTCGCCCTCCGCCTGACGCAGTTCGAGGTTCGACGTGTAGCCGGTCTCCGCGCGGCGGCGAGCGATGCGTAGCGATTCCGCGCGCGCCGCCAGCGTCTGGCGCGCGACCAGCAACCGGTGGTCGAGCGCGCGGAGCGTGATGTAGCCGGTGGCAACACCGCTGGCGATCGCGAGGCGCACGGTGTCGCGCGCGCCCTCGCTGGCCAACGCCTGCGCGCGGGCGGCGGCGCTGGCCGATTTCAGCCGGTCGAACAGGTCGAGGTCGTAACTGGCCTGCACCAGTGGCTGCGCGCCGATCGCGGTGCTAGGGGTGCCGAGCGGGCTGACGGTCTGGCCATCGGTCAGGGGTACGCCGGCGGTGACGAGCGGCGATTGCTGCGCGCGTGCGAGGCGCTCGGCAGCGCGCGCTTCCTCGACACGGGCGGCGGCGGCACCGAGATCGGGACTGTTGGCGAGCGCGCGGACGACATAGCCGGTCAGCACCGGGTCGCCGAACGCGTTCCACCAGTCGGTCCGGATCGGCGCGCCGGGGCCGAGCGCGGTGCGCCATGCCGGCGGCGCGACCACCGCGACCCCGACGGGCGGCGCCGGGCGCGGGCCGGCACAGGCGGCGAGGGCCAGCAAAAACGTCAGCGAGCCGGGCTTCCTCACCGGACGGCGGGTCCGCCCGCGGTGTCGACACGCGCCTGCACCGACATGCCGGGACGCAGCCGGTCGATCAGCGACTGGCCGGGATCGATGCGGATACGGACCGCGATGCGTTGCGGCACCTTGGTGAAATTGCCGGTCGCATTGTCCGATTTCAGCACCGCGAATTCCGATCCGGCGGCGGGCGACAGCCGCTCGACATGGCCGGTCAGGCGAGCATTGGCGAGGCCATCGACGGTGAACGACGCCGGCTGGCCCACCGCCATCCGCGCGGTCTGCGCTTCCTTGAAATTGGCGATCACCCAGGTTTCGGGGGGCACGAGGAACATCAGTTGCGACCCGGCGGTGACATATTGCCCCAGCCGCACGCCGACTTCGCTGAGACGGCCGGTTTCCGGCGCGCGGATCAGCGTATTGGCGAGATCGATCTGGGCGAGGCGACGGGCAGCCTCCGCGCCGGATACGCCGGCCTGTTGACCGCCGCGACCGACCTCGACGGTGCGGATGTCCTGACGGGCGATCTCGCGCGCGGCCTGCGCCTGACGGACGCCGGCTTGTGCCTGACGCAGCGCGGCCAGCGTCTGGTCACGTTCGCGCAGACTGACCGATCCGTCGGTGACGAGGTCGTTGACGCGGTTCATGTCGGCCTGCGCGCGCATCAACTGCGCCTCGGCATTGGCGACGGCGGCGGTCTGGGCGGCGAGGCTGGCCTGACGGCTGCGCGCGGATTGCAACGCATTGTCGAGCGTGGCGGACTGGGCGGCGACCTGCGCCTCGGCCTGCTCGACGCGCTGGCGATAGATGCGGTCGTCGATCTGGACCAGCGGCGTGCCGGCGGTGACGGTGGCGAAGTCGCGGACCAGCACCTTCGTCACATAACCCGACACCTGCGGGCTGATGACGGTGGTGCGACCACGGACATAGGCGTTGTCGGTCGATTCATAGTCCGAGGTGAACGGCGGCAAGCGCCACGCCGCCAGCACCGCCAGCACGCCGGCGATGGCGATCAGGGTGATGACGGTGAGCGCGGTGCGGCTGGGGCGGGCGGGGCGCCAGCCGGAACCGACCGGCGCGGCGACCGGGGCAGCCGTCGGCGCAACTTCGGCGGCGCGTTCTTCGGTAACGGGGCCGGGGGAAACGGGGGATCGGGTATCGGTCATGCGGGACCCTACATGGCCACCGCACGCCGTTCGCGCCAGCGCCGACGTGCGAGGATGAAGGCGAGATAGGCGGACGTCGCCGCCGCCAGGATCGCGACGAGGCGGAACACGTCGTCATAGGCGAGCACGTTCGCCTCGCGCGTCGCGGTCTGGGCCAGGATCGCGGCGCCCTCCGCCGATCGCAGCGCGGGATCGCCGACGACGCGACCCACCGCCGCGCCGCCCGCCTGGATACGCTGCGTCACGATCGGGTTGCTGGCGTCGAACTGTTCGACGATGGCGGCGCTGTTCTCCTTCTCGCGCACCACCTGATAGGTGCCGAGCAGCGCGGTGCCGCCGAGGCCGCCGATCGAATTGATGATGCCGAACAGCGCGATGAAGCTGATGATGTGGCCGCTGCCCTCCTTCAACGCGCGCGTCATGCCGAACAGGAGCGATGGCCCGAGGAAGAAGGTGGCGGAGAAGGCGATCAGTCCTTGCGTCAGGTATAGCTGCGGCGCGCGGGTCAGGCTGGTCGAATATGAATCGATCCAGGCGGCGACCGCGACGAGGCCGATCGACAGCATCACCGGATGCGCCAGCCTGTTCACGTCGAGCATCACCGCGCTTAGCACGACGCCCGCCACCGAGGCGGCGAAGATGATCGAGAAGAACGGCACGAGCTGGTCGTTGTTCTGCCCCAGCGTGGTCAACAGGCCGACCGCGGCATAGGTCTGTTCGGACAGGACGATGCGCGCCATGATCGTGACGATGGTGAAGCGGACGATGTCGGCGCTGCCCAGCCAGCGGGTGTTGAGCAGCGGATTGGCGCGGTGATGCTCGATCATCAGCGCCGCCGCCAGCATCGGGATGGCGGCGATCAGCGCCCAGCCGATCCACCCGGCCTCCGTCCACCAGACGATCCGGCCGAGGCCGAGGACGGCGGAAAACAGCGCCATCGATCCCGCGAACAGGACGAAGGTGAGGAAATCGAGCGGCTCGAACGCCTTTTGTCTGGTCGTCGGCGGCAGGCGCAGCGTCGCGACGGCGGCGAGGCTGAGCAGCGCCAGCCCGAGTTCGAACAGGTACAAGGTCCGCCACTGCGACATCGCCAGCAGATCGGGCGAGAACAGCCGCGCCAGCGGCGTCGCGCATTGCGGCACGCCGATGCCCAGCACCACCGCCTTCAGCCGCCATTTCGCGGGCAGCGACTGCATCATGTAATAAAGGCACAGGCTGGACACGGCGGCGCCCGCCATGCCGCTGGCCGCGCGCACCGCAATGGCGGAGGCGAAGCCGTGGACGAACAGATGTGCGAAGGTGAGCAGCGCATAGATACCGAGGAAGATCATCGCGAACGGGCGCAGGCCGAATTGCTGCCTGAACTTTATCATGATGAGGTTGATCGACACGTTGGTCATCACATAGACCGTCGGCAACCACGCGATCTGGGCGGGATCGAGGCCCAGCGCGCCCTGCAGCGTATAGGTGTTCGCCGAGATCAGCGCGTTGCCGAACCCGGCGGTCAGGCCAAGGAGGACGGCGATCAGGCCGTAAGCGAGGCGACGATGATGCGGATGATCGGGCGAGCCGGGGGAGCCGGGCATCACCGGCACCTCGTGCGGGGCGAAGGTCCACTGCTCCTCCGAGAGGAATCGGCGCGCGCGGCTTATCATCGCCGTCCCGCTTAATCCTCCGGCGGGGCAGCGGAAAGCCACGATCGCGTCGCTGGTGCGTTGGGCGGCATGACTGACCTTTTTTGACGGAGTGACCGACGATGAAACCGACGGGCAATACGATCCTGATGACCGGCGGCGGCTCCGGCATCGGCCAGGCGCTGGCCCACCGGCTGCACGCCGATGGCAACCGGGTGATCGTGGCGGGACGCCGCCGGGCGGCGCTGGACGAGACGATCGCGGGGCGCGACGGGATGGCGGCGGCGGTGCTGGATATCGAGGACCCGGCCGCGATCGCCGATTTCGCCGCGACGCTGATCGCCGATCATCCGGCGCTGAACGTCGTCATCAACAATGCCGGCATCATGCGGATGGAGGACCTGACCACGGCGCGCGATCTGGCGGCGGCGGAGGCGATGATCGTCACCAACCTGCTGGGGCCGATCCGGCTGACCAATGCGCTGGTCGATCATCTCATGGCGCAACCGGATGCGGCGATCGTCAACGTGACGTCGGGGCTGGCGTTCGTGCCGCTGGTGGCGGGGCCGACCTATTCGGCGACCAAGGCGGCGATGCATTCCTACACGCTGTCGCTGCGTCATCAGTTGCATGGCCGGGTCGAGGTGATCGAGCTGGCGCCGCCGGGGGTGCAGACCGACCTGACACCGGGGCAGGCGGTGCGCGACGGGTATATGCCGCTGAAGGATTATATCGACGAGGTGATGGGCCTGTTCGGACAGCGCCCGACGCCGGCGGAGATACTGGTCGATCGGGTGAAGATGCTGCGCCATGCCGAGGCGGACGGGCAGTTCGATCAGGTGATGGCGGGGTTGAACGGGGCGGTTTGATGGTCGCCGGGTAAGGGTGAAACGCGCGTTGCTTTGGCCGTTTCGCCTCCCCGGCGGAGGCCGGGGTCCAGTTGGGAAGGTAGTCGTAACGAAGCGTTGTGCGTGGTCATGATCGTCCCCCAACTGGGCCCCGGCCTCCGCCGGGGAAAGGATTTTATAGCGGCTCCACCTCGATGCCAGACACCAGCGCCTCGCCGGTCTGCCCCGCAAAGCCCAGATCGAGCATTCCGTCACGGACATCGACCGTGAAGCGCCGGGTCAGCGCGGTCATCGCGCCGCCGGCCTCGCGCACCACGTCGATCGGTTTGCCCATCGCCTTGCCCTCCGCCGCGACGGTGAACACGCGCTGGCCGGGGCGCTTGTCAGCGACCGGTTCGAACAGGTGCAGCTTCACCCGGTAGCGGCCATGGGCGACGGGGATCGCATAGGCGAAGCTTCCCTCGCGCCAGCTTTCGTACGGCGCCTGATCCATGGTGCCGGCGACCGGTCGGACCGGGCCGGGCTGGCCGCCCCGCGATGCGGAGGGCTGGTCGCGGAAATGGCCGGTGCCGCCGGTCATGAAGACGTCCGATCCCCATCGCTTGCCGTCCTTGCCCGTCGCACCGGTAAGGGTACCGGCGCGGATGGCGTAGGCGTTGGCGCGGCCGGCGAAGCGCCAGGTCATCGTGTCCGCCACGCCGTCGCCCGACGCCTCGAACCGGTTGTCGCCGGGGGTCAGCGCGACGTTCGGCCAGCGGCAGATGCCCAGCGCACACGTCGCCGTACCGATCGCGCGACCGTTCAGCGTCAGGCGCATCGTCGGCTGGTTGCTGTACGCCTTCACCTCGGCGAGCGGATAGGGGCGGTCGGCGTGACGGCTGCCGGTCAGGTGGACGAAGGGATCGGCGGACCAGTTCGCCTTGTAGAAATAATAGGCGTCTTTCTTCGTCCGGCGGTCGAACGTCACCAGCCCCTTGTCGTTGGTGTCGGTCAGGTCGCCTTCCAGCCGCAGTTCGTTCGAGAAATCGAACATGTTCCACACCCAGCTCGCCCAGACGAACGGCACGGCGGCGATCTGGCGCCAGCTTTCCTCCAGAATGTAATTCTGGAATTCCTCCGGATGAGGGCGGCCGAAGGCGGCGATCGGGCCGCCGCGGGGATCGTCGCTATGCTGGGTCAGCGCGCCGCCTGCGCCATATTCGCTGATCGAGATCGGCTGGCGCGGATAGAGCGCGTGCAGGCGGGCGAGATCGGGGCCGAGCAGGTTGACGTCGTTCGCGTACCAGCCGTGATAGCGGTTATAGCCGATGACGTCGGTGATCCCCGCTACCGTATCGAGGCCGGCCCGCGCCTCCGCCGGGATCGAGCCGCAGCAATCGGCCAGCGTGGCGGGGCGCGACGGGTCTTCCTCATGAACGACGCGCTGCAGGCGTTCGAGCAGCGGCCGGGCGTTGGATGTGCCGCGACCCTTGGCGGCTTCCAGATTCACCTCGTTGGCGATCGACCAGACGGCGATCGAGGGGTGGTTGTACGTCTGGCGGATCAGTTCGCGCAGTTGCTGTTCGGCGTTGGCGGCGAAGCCAGGCGTGGTCGCGGCGCTGGCCCAGGGGGCGGAGCGATCGACCAGCGGTATCTCCGCCCATGTCACCAGCCCGGCGGTGTCGGCGGCGGCATAGGCGGCGTCGGCATGCTGGTAATGGGCGAGGCGGAGCGTGTTGGCGCCGATGTCCCTGATGATCGCCATGTCCTCGGCGATGTCGGCGGCGTCGATCGCCCAGCCCTTTACCGGCCGGTCCTGATGCCGGGAAACGCCGCGCAAGGGCAGCGCGCGGCCGTTCAGGTGAAAGCCGGTGTTCGGATCGATGCGGAAGGTGCGGATGCCGAGCGGCTGTTCGACGCGGTCGAGCACCCGGCCGTCCTTGCCGACGATCTCGACGCGCAGGGTGTAGAGATAGGGGTCGGCGACGCCGTTCCACAGGTGCGGGGTGGGGACGGCAATCGTCCGGGTGGTGGTGCCCGATCCGGTGGCGGCGATGGTCGCGGGGGTGGCGGCGGTCGCGACCGTCCGGCCGGTGGCGTCCAGCACGATCGCCTGCACGCGCACGGCGGCGTCGCGGCGGCGGTCGTTTTCGAGGCGGGTCGTCACCGACACTTCGGCGCGGTTCGCATCGGCGGTCAGCGTGCGGGCATAGATGCCGGGGCCGCCGAAATCGCGCATCGCGACGCGGACCGGATCGGTCACGACCAGCGAGACGCCGCGATACAGGCCGCCATACATCGGCCAGTCGCCGTTCATCGGCGGGACCTCCGCGGTCGGTGAGCCGGGATCGCGCGGCGAGCTGTTGTCGACGCGGATCACCAATATGTTGTCGCCGGCCGGCTTCAGCGCCGCCGTCGCGTCGAAGCGGAAACGAGCGAAGGCGCCGGCATGGCGACCGAGATGGACGCCGTTGACCCAGACATCGGCGATGATGCTGGCGGCGTCGATCTCGATCCACGCGCGACGATCACCGAATTTGGCGGGGGTGGCGAAGGTGCGGCGATACCAGCCGGCGCCGTGGACGTTCTGGTAATCGGCGCGGCGTTCGGCGGTGCCGCCCATCCGGTTCCAGTTGTGCGGCAGCGAGACGCGCGACCAGCCGGCATCGTCGAACGTCGCGGCCCGCGCGTCCGCAGGCTGGTCGCCGAGCCGGAAACGCCAGTCCGCCGTCAGCGGCACCGTGTCGCGCGGTGCCGCCTGAACCGCCGACGCCGCCAGCATCGATACCACAAGCAGAAGTTCACGATATGGGATCATGGTCCGCATCCTCTTCGATCCGACATCTAATCGAAGCGTCGGCGAAGGGGAAGCGGGTCAGCGCAGCTGGCAGATGTCGAGCACGTCCATGTCGTTGTAATCGAGATTCTCGCCCGCCATCGCCCAGATGAAGCTGTAGTTGCTGGTGCCGGCCCCCATGTGGACGGACCAGGGGGGCGAGATCACCACCTCCTCGTTGTCCATCACGATATGGCGCAGGTCGTCGGGTTGGCCCATATAATGGAAGACGCGATTGTCGTCCTCCAGATCGAAATACAGATAGATTTCGGAGCGTCGCTCATGAACGTGCGGCGGCATTGTGTTCCAGACGCTGCCGGGTTTCAGGATGGTGAGGCCCAGACACAGCGACGCGCTCTGGCAGGTATGCGGCAAGAGCAACTGGAAGATGCTCCGCTCGTTCGAGGTCCTGAGACTCCCGCGCTCCATCGGATTGGCCTCGTCGCGGACCAGCTTGCGCAATGGGAACGCGGCATGGGCGGGGACGCTGAGCAGGTAGAAGCGCGCGCCGTCGCCCGCGAAGGTCACGTCGGCCGACCCCATCGGCACGTACAGCGCCTCGTATCTGGCGATCGTGATCGCCTCGCCATCGACGGTGACGATGCCGTCGCTATGGCCGATGTTGACGACGCCCATCTCGCGGCGTTCGAGCAGGGGATGCCCCGCCGCGCTGGCCGGCTCGGTCTGGCGGGGCAGGGCGATCGGGTCGCCCGCGGGCACCGCGCCGCCAATGATGAAGCGTTCGCCATGCGAATAGGTGAGGACGATCTCACCCGCCCGGAACAGCCCGCTAACCAGATACCGGTCGCGCAGGTCCTGCCCCGACGCGGTGTCCATCATATCGGGATGGCTGGCGTAATAGGTGCGCTCGAACATCAGCGGAGATTCAGGTCGGCGACGGCGGTGGCGGCGAGCAGGAAGGCGCCGACGCCGTAATATTGCGTATCGGCCGCCTCCACCTTTTCCGGGCGGTCGCTGACCTGTTGCACCCAGCCTAGCCGACCATCGGGCTGGACCGCGCGGACGAGGCCAGCCCAGCCGCGCCGCACGACGGGTTCATAGGTCGGGCGGTCGAGCAAACCGGCCTTGATCCCCCATGCCATGCCATAGGTGAAGAAGCCGGTGCCGCTCGATTCCGGCGGTGCGTTCTCGGGCGCGAGCAGCGAGGGCGCCCAATAGCCGTCGGGCTTTTGCAGACCCTTCAGCCGGACCGCCATCTGGGTGAACAGGCGTTCCATGCGGACGCGGTCGGCGCTGCCCCTGGGTAACAGCGGGATGATGCGGGCCATGCCGGCGAAGACCCAGCCGTTGCCGCGGCTCCAGAACTGCTTGCGACCCTTGTCGTCGCGGCGTTCGAAGAAGCGGCTGTCGCGGTAATAAAGATGCTCGGCGGGATCGAACAGGAAGTCGGTGGTCGCCCAGAACTCGCTCGTTGCGAAGTCGCGGTAACGGGGGGCGCCGGTCTGCTGCGTCAGCGCAACGAGCGCGGGCGGGGCCATGAACAGCGCGTCGCACCAGCACCAGCGGGTCAGGCATTCGGTGTCGCCATAACCGGACGGCGGCACCGCGAAGGCGAGGGTGGTGACGGCGGGCTTTGCAAGGATACGGTCGAAGGTGGCTTTGGTGGGGGCCATCGCCGCCGGGCCGGCGCCGTTGCGGGCGGCCCAGAGATAGGATTGGGTGATGGCGTGGTCGTCGGCGAAATAGGGTTTCGCGCCCGGTTGCCAGTCGTTCGCGCGCCCCATCGCCATGATCGCCTGCTTGATCCTGGGCGACTGGCCGGCATCGGCGAGGGCGGTCATGCCGACCCAGAACACGGCCTGTTCCCAAGCGCGCGGATTCTTCGTTTCGTGCGTGGCGCGCGACACGGTGGCGGTGTCGGACATCCGGCCGAGCTGCCATTCCGCCAGCCGGGTGGCGGCGGCGATTGCGGCGCGGGGGCTGGCGATGTCGGCGGCCGCGCTGGTCGGAGCCTGCGCGGCAAGGGGCAGGGCAAGGGCCTGCGCCGCCATCAGCGCGACGAGGGGGCGGACGATCATGCGGATGTCTCCGGAGAAGCAAGGGGAAGGCCCGCGCGCGTCGGCGTCAGGCGGGGACTGAGCAGGTGAAGCGCGATCAGGCCGAGGAAATACGACCCGCCCGCCACCGCGAAGATCGGGCCGTAACTGCCCGAAATGTCGAGGACATAGCCGATGAACTTGGCGATCAGCATGCCGCCGATCGCGCCCGCCGTGCCGCCGATGCCGACCACCGATCCCACCGCCGCGCGCGGGAACAGGTCGGACGGCAGCGTGAGCAGGTTGGCGGAGAATGCCTGATGCCCGGCGGTGGCGAGGCCGATCAGCAGCACCGCCGTCCACAACGAATCGATGTACTGCACGGTGACGATCGGCAGGATCAGGAACGCGCAGGCGAGCATCGTCAGCTTGCGCGCGGCGTTGACGCTGTATCCCGCCTTCATCAACCGCGACGATGTCCAGCCGCCGGCCACGCTGCCCAGATCGGAGATGACGTAGATGACGACCAGCGGCGGTCCGAAGCTCTTCAGATCGAGGCCGTATCGCTTGCCGAGGAAATCGGGCAGCCAGAACAGGAACATCCACCAGATCGGGTCGGTGAAGAACTTCGGCAGCGCATAGGCCCATGTCTCGCGCACCGCGAACAGCTTGCGCCATGGCAGATGGCCGGCGGGGGGCATGGGATCGCTGCGGATGAACGCCAGTTCTTCCGCGCCGACGCGGGTATGTTCCTCGGGCCGGCGATAGATGGCGATCCAGGCGATCAGCCAGACGACACTGAACGCGCCCGTCGCGATGAACGCCATCCGCCAGCCATAGGCGAGCGCGATGGCGGGGACGAGCAGCGGCGTGACGATCGCGCCGACATTCGCCCCGGCGTTGAACAACCCGACCGCAAAGGCGCGCTCGCGTTGCGGAAACCAGTCGCTGACGACCTTCAGCCCGGCGGGGAAGTTGCCGGATTCGCCCAGCCCCAGCGCGAAGCGGACGACGGCGAACTGGACGACGCTGTTCACCAGCCCGTGCGCCATGTGCGCCAGCGTCCAGAAGGTGAAGGCGACGGCATAGCCGACGCGCGCGCCGGCGACGTCCATGAACCGGCCGACGCACAGGAAGCCGATCGCATAGGCGGCCTGAAACCAGAACACGATGTCCGCATACTGACTCTCGCGCCAGCCGAGATCGGCCTGCAACAGCGGTTTCAGCACGCCGATCATCTGCCGATCGACATAGTTGATCGCGGTGGCGGCGAAGAGCAGGCCGCAGATAACCCAGCGATAGGACCCGGCGCGCGTCGCCGCGCCGGCGATCGTGGTATCGGCGGTGGTGTCGGCGGGATCGGTCATGATGTCGCGGATCGGTTGGGGGTGGGCATCCGCGATATCATCCTCACTGGCGCAGGCTGATGCTGCGTTTCGGTATTGTTGTCATATAAATCGGGGTGGCGTCAACCGGAGGTGCGATGAATCAATCCTCCCCGGGAAGGGGAGGTGGCGGGCCGAAGGGCCGACGGAGGGGTAGCTCTCCGCAATCGAGCGCTCTCCTTATTACCGCGCTACCCCTCCGTCACGCTACGCGTGCCACCTCCCCCTCCGGGGAAGGATTAGGGTGATTTCAGGCAGCCCGGTCGCGCAGGCGTTTCGTTTCGCTCAGTTGCGAATGGCGGCTGAGGCTTTCCTGCATGTGGTGGCGGGCGGCGGCGCGGGCGCGGTCGGAATCCATCCGGACGATCGCGTCGAGGATCGCTTCGTGTTCGGCGCGGACCAGCGCGGCATAGGCACGGTGCGCTTCGTCCGACTGCCCTTGCAGATACAGGTTGCGCGGCGGGACGAGGCGCAGGCCGAGGAAATCGATCAGCCGGACGAAATAATCGTTCTGCGTCGCGCGCGCGATGGCGAGGTGGAAGGCGATGTCGGCGCGGGCGGCGGCGGCGGGATCGTCGCTGACATCCGCCATCTCCTGCAACGCCTCGCGGATCGCGCCGATATCGGCGGTGGTGCGGCGGGCGGCGGCGAGCGAGGCCATCTCGGTTTCCACCGCCAGCCGCATTTCGAGCAGCTTGATGACATCGGTCAGTTCGCTCAGTTCGTCGCGCGTGACCTGAAAGGCGCGATAGGCGGCGGTGTCGGCGACGAACACGCCCGACCCCTGCCGCGAATTGGTCAGCCCCTGCGCGGACAGGCGAGCCACCGCTTCGCGCACCACCGTGCGGCTGACGTTTTCGGCGATGCAGATGTCCTTCTGCGTCGGGAAGCGCGATCCCGGCGGCATTTCACCCGACCTGATGCGCGCCTCCAGCTTCACGAACAGGTCGTCGGTCAGCGACGAGGGGCGATCGGTCACGGTCTTCTCCATGTGGCCCTTATCCTTGCGGGTTGCGTAGCGGCCATGCTCTTGTACTATCAATCTATCATCGTTCATACGGAGCGTCGATCCCGATAACGGGTGAAGAGGAGAGAGCGTGAAACGTCCCCGCCTGATCGCGATGCTGTCGGCGCTGATCGCCGCTCCCCTGCTGTCCGCGCAATCCGCGCCGCCTTCAGCCAAGCCGCTCGCCCCGCCGACCGGGGCGGCGCGCCAGCCGCGCGCGGCGGTGATGCTGGCGGATTATCGCTATGACGACCTGCTGTGGGAAAACGACCGTACCGCGCACCGCATCTATGGCCATGCGCTGGAGGCGGCCGAGCCGCCGTCCGGCTCCGGCATCGACGCCTGGGGCAAGAACGTCGCCTGGCCGTTCATGGACCGTCAGTTGCGCACCGGCGACCAGCACGCATTCCATGGCGAGGGGCTGGATTTCTACAATGTCGGCAGCGCGCGCGGCGATGGTGGTCTGGGCATCTGGTACGACAACAAGCTGTGGACCTCGCGCAATTTCGTCCGCCACCGCATCCTGAAGAACGGACCCGACGCGGCGGATTTCGAGGTGGATTACGCGCCCTGGCCGGTCGATGTCGGCCGGCGGGTATGGGAGACGCGGCGCTTCACCCTGCCGCTGGGCACTGCCTTCACGCGGCAGGTATCGACGATCTCGTCCGACCGGCCGGGGCCGTTGCTGGTCGGGATCGGCATCGGCAAGCGCGCGACGGGCGATGGCGGCAAGCTGACCGTCGACCGGGCACGGGGCGCGCTGTCGTTCTGGGGGCCGGACGATCCGGGGCATGGCGCGATGGGGATCGCGATCCGCGTCGATCCGGCGATGATCGCCGAAATCCGCGACGATGCCGATAATCATCTGGTGCTGTTGCGCGTCGTGCCGGGCAAGCCGTTCGTCTATTACAGCGGCGCGGCGTGGAGCCGGGGGGTCGGCGATATCCGCAGCCGGGCGGACTGGGACAAGTATGTGATGGCGGCCCGGCTCGACTTCACCGTGCCGGCGGGCGGCCGATAGGATGGAACGGCGCGAATTCCTGACGACGGCGGGGCTGGGTGCGCTCGCGGCACCGGCGATGGCGCAGGGCGGTGGCGCAACCAGTCAGGCGGGGGGCGATGGCGCCGACGACCGTCGCTACATGCTCGACCTGCTGGTGCGCATGGCGACGCCGGTGCTGGAACCGATGGCAAAGGGTCGGTTGCAGACCCGCTTCGATCCCGAACTCAGCCCGACATGGGACAAGCGTGACAAGCGGGTGGCGTATCTGGAATGTTTCGGCCGGCTGATGGCGGGGATCGCGCCATGGCTGGCGCTGCCGGATAGCGACGGCGCGGAGGCGCGGGTGCGCGCGACGCTGCGTGCGCAGGCGGTGGCCGCTTACGCGCACTCCGTCGATCCGAAGAGCCCGGATTGCCTGTTGTGGCAGGGCGCGGGACAGGCGCTGGTCGATTCCGCCTATTTCACCAACGCGCTGATGCGCGCGCCGAAACAATTGTGGGAGCCGCTCGACAAGGCGACGAAGGCGCGGATCGTGACGGTCATCAAAGGCCTGCGCGACGTATCGCCGCCGTACACCAACTGGCTGTTGTTCGCGGCGATGAACGAGGCGTTCCTGCTGTCGATCGGCGAGCAATGGGACCCGGTGCGCATCGATCTGGCGATCCGCAAGTTCAACGAATGGTATGTCGGCGATGGCTGGTATGCCGACGGGCCGCATTTCCATTACGATTACTATAATTCCTACGTCATCCATCCGATGATCGTCGAAATCCTCGAAGTGCTGGTCGCCACGGGGGCGAAGTTCAACAGCCTGCCCGCGAAGGACCTGCTGGATCAGGCGTACAAGCGGATGCAGCGCTGCGGCGAAAGTCTGGAACGGATGATCGGCCCCGATGGCAGTTATCCGCCGATCGGCCGATCGCTGACCTATCGCACCGCCGCCTTCCAGCCGCTGGGTCTGCTCGCATGGCGCAAGCGATTGCCGAAGAGCCTGCCGGAGGGACAGGCGCGCGCGGCGACGGTGGCGGCGCAACGCGCGATCTTCCGCCATCCGTCGAATTTCGATGCGAAGGGATATCTGACGATCGGGTTCGCCGGGCATCAGCCGACGCTGGGCGACTGGTATTCGAACGCGGGCAGCATGTATCTCGCCTCGCTCAGCCTGCTGGCGCTGGGCCTGCCGGCGGCGGACAGCTACTGGACCGCGCCGCCGCAGGACTGGACGATGAAACGCGCATTTGCGGGCGAGCGGTTCGCGAAGGATTACTACGTGGATTATTGAGGGGATGGTCTGGTTTTGGTGGGGAACTGCTATTAAGATCAGGCGCGCGGCAGCTTCCCAGCGATGCGCTCGAACTCGGCCGCTGTGAAGCCAGTCAAGGTTGGCATCTCCCAATCGAAGAACTGCGCGTTTGATATGGCGTGAAGGATAAGGCTGCGCACGCCCACAAGCTCGCCGAATGACAACTCCGTGCTGGGGACCACGTTCAGCGCCGCTTCGGCTAACCGATCCGCCAAAGGCTCAATGCTTGGCGAGGTAACGACGATCTCACCGTCGCGCTCAAGCTCGCTTACCGCGTCGGCCATCACACGGCTCAACTGCTGATCGATCACGTCTTGCCCTCCGGTTGAGTGCTGGTGATGGCAGAGGCCCGTTACGACAACAATTGGGCACTAGCCGTCCCATAGCCCTCACTCGCTTCTGCTAATGCGCCCCCACCTTCGAAAACACGTTCATCACGATCACCCCGATCATGATGAACCCCATGCCGATCATCGCCGGCGCATCCAGTTTCTGACCCTGGAACATCCATGCGACGGCGGTGATGAGGACGATGCCGACGCCGGACCAGATGGCATAGGCGATGCCGGTGGGAATATCGCGCAGCGTCAGCGACAGGAAATAGAAGGCGACGACATAGCCCGCGCCGGTGACCAGCGACGGCAGCAGCTTCGTGAAGCCGTCGGATTGCTTCATCGAGGAGGTGGCCGTCACCTCGGCGACGATGGCGATCAGCAGGTAGAGATAGGGCATGGCCACTCGCTAGAGCAAATTGCGTGAAATCGGACCTACTCTTGACCGTTCGGCCTGAGCGAAGTCGAAGGTCAACCTCTCCCCAAAGTGCTTCGACTGCGCTCAGCACGAGCGGGTTTAAATAAGCGCTGGATACTCTACGGCGGGCGATGCGGCGTGTCACGCGGCGGCGGTGATGACTTGCCGGCGACGGACGGATAGGTTCGGGCATCCAGCCGGAGACCCGTAATCGCCGCTCCCCCATCCCCGACCGAGCGTGGCCGCCTGTTGAAGGCGCAGGGTGACCTGCGCGGGGCGGCGGCGTGCTATGCGCAGGCCGTGGCGGCGCGGCCGGACAGTGCGGTGGCGGAGCATAATCTGGCGTCGGTGCTGGGCGACCTGAACGACTTCGCGGGCGCGGCGGCGGCGGCGGCGCGGGCGATCGCCAAGGGCGGCGATGCGCCGGAGACATGGCTGGTGCGCGGGCGGGCGTTGCAGGGTCTGGGCGAACTCGACGCGGCGGACGATGCGCTGGCGACGGCGGTGGCGCGGCGGCCGGATTATGCCGTGGCGCACCGCGATCTGGCGCAGTTGCGCTGGATGCGGAGCGCGGATGTGGGCCACGCGCTGACGGCGATCGAACGGGCGCCGTCCACCGCTGCCCTGACGCAGGTGAAGGCGACGGTGCTGATGGAGGCGGGCGACGACGATCGCGCGGCGGCGGTGCTCCGCGCGGCGCTGGCGAGCGAGCCGGGGCATGTCGGGCTGCGATTGCTCGCCGCGCAGGTGGCGGCGCGGCTGGGCGATGCGGAGGGGCAACTGGCGCAGGCGAGCGCGGCATTGCGGGCGGCGTCTGCCTCGATCGAGGCGGCGAAGGCGGTGGCGGAGGCGCTGCTCCACGCCGGCCGTGCGGGCGAGGCGGCGGCGTTGGCGGCGCGGATCGTGGCGGCGGTGCCGGACGATCAGGGCGCGATCGCGGTGCAGGCGACGGCGTGGCGGCTGATCGGCGATCCGCGCTATGTCGCGCTGTGCGAGGACCCGGCGCTGGTGTCGGTGACGACGATCGAGACGCCGGCGGGGTGGGCGGACCTTGGCGCGTTCCTGACCGATCTGACGTCCGAACTGGCGACGCGGCATCGCTGGCGCACGCATCCGCTGGAACAATCGGTGCGGCATGGCAGCCAGACGCAGGAGGATCTGGCGCAACTCGACGTGCCGGTCGTGCGGGCACTGTTCGCCGCGCTCGATGCGCCGATCCGGGCGCATATCGCGGGGCTGGGTAGCGGCACCGATCCCGTGCGGCGGCGCGTGGCGGCGGATTATCGCTTTGCGGGTGCGTGGTCGGTGCGGTTGTCGCCGGGGGGCTTTCACAGTGACCATGTCCATCCGCGCGGCTGGTTGTCGTCGGCGTTCTACGTCGCGTTGCCCGAGGCGGTGGAGCGGGAGCCGGAGGGGTGGCTGGCGCTGGGGCGGCCGGGCATCACGACGCAGCCGGCGCTGGGGCCGGTGCGGCATATCCGGCCGCGACCGGGGCAACTGGTGCTGTTCCCATCCTATCTGTGGCACGGGACCGAGCCGTTCGCGGGCGAGGCGTCGCGATTGAGCGTGGCGTTCGATCTGTTGCCGGCGTGATTATTTGCCGGGCGGGGTGTGGTCGGCCGCCGGGGTTGCGTCATGATGGTTGACCGGTCGTACGTCATGGGGCGGCGACCGCACAAAATCGGGGGACGCGATGATGAAGATCGGTTTGCTGTTGGGCACCACGTTGCTGGCGAGCGCGCAGATGCTGCCGGCGCAGGTCATCACCCCGCCGGTGGCGGGCGTCACCGCGCCCTCGCAAGGTTTCCCGACCGAGCCGGGGAGCGATTATTATCTGGCGAACTACGATGCGTATGAGGCGTATCTGAAGAAGCTCGCCAGCCAGTCCGACCGGATGAAGCTGGTCGATATCGGCAAGTCGGCCGAGGGGCGGACGATGTGGATGGCGATCGTCTCGTCGCCCGCAAATCTGGCGAACCTCGACCGCTATCGCGCCATCGCGCAGCGGCTGGCCAAGGCGGAGGGCGTAAAGGAGGCCGAGGCGAAGGCGCTGGCGGCCGAGGGCAAGGCGGTGGTGTGGATCGATGCCGGCCTGCACGCGACCGAGACGGTGACGACGCAGAGTCAGATCCACGTCCTCTACCGGATGCTGACCGGCACCGATGCCGAGACGATGCGGATACTGGACGAGACGATCGTCCTGTTCGCGCACGACAATCCGGACGGCCTGCAACTCGTCGCCGACTGGTACATGCGGAACAAGGACCCCAAGGACCGCGAGTTCCGCACGATCCCGCGGCTGTACCAGAAATATGTCGGCCACGATAACAACCGCGACAGCTTTATGGCGCAGATGCCCGAGACGGTAGCGATCAACCGCGTGCTGTTCCGCGAATGGTTTCCACAGATCGTGTTCAACCAGCATCAGACCGGGCCGGCGGGCATGGTGGTGTTCGTGCCGCCGTTCCGCGACCCGTTCAATTACAACTACAACCCGATCGTCATGACCGAGCTGAACGAGGTCGGCGCGGCGATGCACAGCCGGCTGGTGTCGGAGGAAAAGGGCGGATCGGGCATGCGCAGCGCCGCGCCCTATTCGACGTGGCACAACGGCATGGTGCGATCGATCGCGTATTTCCACAACTCGATCGGTTTGCTGACCGAGATCATCGGCGGGCCGACGCCGGAGAAGATTCCGCTGATCGCCGACACGCAACTGGCGCGCAGTGACGAGCCGCTGCCGATCGGGCCGCGCGACTGGCACTTACGCGATAGTCTGGAATATCAATGGTCGCTCGACCGGGCCGTGATGGATTACGCCGCGCGCAACCGCGAACGGTTGCTGCTGAACATCTGGCGGATGGGCGATCAGGCGATCCAGCGCGGCAATCGCGATAGCTGGACGACGACCCCGGCAGAGGTCGATGCGCTGAAGGAAGCGGGCAAGTCGAAAAAGGCGGACGAGGGCTTCGTCGGCTATAACAGCCGTGCCCGCGAAGGCATGGTCGCGCCGGACCTGTACAAGACGGTGCTGCAGGACCCCGCGAAGCGCGATCCGCGCGGATACATCCTGTCCGCCGACCAGCGCGACCTGCCGACGACGGTGGCGTTCCTGAACACGCTCATCAAGAACGGCGTCGATGTTCAGCGTTCGACGGCGGCGTTCACGGTCGGCGGCAAACGCTATCCGGCCGGGTCGTATGTGGTGAAGACGGCGCAGGCCTATCGCCCGCATGTGCTCGACATGTTCGAACCGCAGGATCATCCGCACGATCTGGAATATCCGGGCGGGCCGCCCAAGGCGCCGTACGACATCACCGGCTATACGCTGGCGTACCAGATGGGCGTCGGCTTCGACCGGGTGCTGGAGGGCTTCGACGGGCCGTTCGCCAGGGTGACGGACATGATCGCGCCGCCGCCGGGCCGGATCGTCGGGTCGGGCCGCGCCGGCTGGCTGGTCGGGCATGAGACGAACAACGGCTTCATCCTGACCAATCGCCTGTTGAAGGCGGGGGTGCCGGTGTCGTGGGTGAAGGCGGAGACGAAGGCCGGGGGCAAGACGCTGGCGCCGGGCGCGATCTGGATTCCGGCATCGGCAGGCGCGCGTGAGGTACTGGCGCGCGGCGTCGCCGAATTGGGGATCGACGCCTATGCCGCCGGTCGCGCGCCGGCGGGCGGCACGATGGCGCTGAAGCCGGTCCGCGTCGGACTGGTCGATCGATATGGCGGGATCATGCCGGCGGGGTGGACGCGGTGGCTGCTGGAGGAGTTCGAGTTCCCGTTCTCGGTCGTCTATCCGCAGGAGCTGGACGCCGGCAATCTGAACGGGAAATACGATGTGCTGCTGTTCGCGGACGGCACGGTGCCGACGGTGCGGGGCGGGCCATATCCCGGTGGTTACCGGTTCGAGATGCCCAAGCCGGAAAGTATCCCGGCCGAATATCGCAGCTGGCTGGGCGATGTGACGACCGACAGGACGGTGCCGGCGGTGAAGGCGTTCGCGGAGGCGGGCGGCACCGTGTTGACGGTGGGCAGCGCCAATCGGCTCGCCACGCTGCTGGCGCCGCAATTGCAGCCGGCGTTGGTGACGAAGAAGGCGGACGGAACGCTGGCGGCGCTCGATACGAAGGAGTTCTACATTCCCGGCGCGGTTCTGTCGGCCAGCGTCGATACGCGCCAGCCGCTGGGATATGGGATGACGCCGCGGGTCGATATCTTCTTCGACGACAGCCAGCCGTTCCGGCTGGATGCCGGGGCGGGGGCACGGGTGGCGTGGTTCGACAGCGCGAAACCGCTGCGCAGCGGCTGGGCGGTCGGGCAGGAGAAGCTGCAGGGCACCATCGCGGTCGCCGACCTCGATCTCGGGCGCGGCAAGCTGTTCGCGATGGGGCCGGAGGTAACGCAGCGGGCGCAGCCCTATGCGACGTTCAAGCTGCTGTTCAACGGGTTGCTATATGGTCCTTCGGTGGCGGCGACGCGGTAGGACACCCACCCTTACCCTTCCGCGGCTTTGCCGCTCCCTCCCTCTCCCGGTGGGAGAGGGAAAAAACCCCGAAGGCGGCAAAGGGTGAGGGTGGTTGTTTCGCGATACGAGATATCAGAACACTAAAGTTTCATATTTAAATAATTTTTCGGAACTTTTTTACGAAACGCGGGTGAGGGAATGTGACAGCCCTGCGTCTTTCCCGATGAAGCCGCCAACGAAGCGGCCGCAAATCGGGGACACTTCCATATGGTTCGACGCACCGTTCGCCGTTCGTTGCTGGCTGCCAGCTGCGCTTCCTTCGCCCTGATCGCCGCCAGTGCGCAGGCGCAGATCGGCGTGCCGACCCCGGAAAATCCGCCGGAATCGGCGATCGACGCACAGGAACCCGACGCCGCGCCTGCGCCGTCCGAGGAAATCCTCATCACCGGATCGCGCATCGCGCGTCAGGATTATGCCGCGAACAGCCCGATCGTATCGCTGTCGCAGGACACGCTGGAGAACACCGGCCGCGTCACCGTGGAAAGCGCGCTGACCCAGTTGCCGCAGTTCAGCGGCGCGTTCGGGCAGGCGAATGGCGGCAGCACATCGACCGGCCTGAACGGCGGGCAGGCATATGCGTCACTGCGTGGCCTGGGATCGAAGCGCACGCTGTTACTGCTCGATGGCCGGCGCATCCAGCCGTCGAACCCCGATGGCTCGGTCGATCTGAACATCATCCCCGATGCGCTGATCGAGAATATCGAGGTCATCACCGGCGGTGCGTCGGCGACCTATGGATCGGATGCGACGGCGGGTGTCGTCAACTTCCGCCTGCGCCGCAATTTCAAGGGGCTGGAGCTGAACGGCCAGACCGGGGTCAGCGATTATGGCGACGGCAATACGTATCGCATCACCGGCACCGCCGGCGCGCCCTTTGCGGAGGGTCGCGGCCGGGCAGTGATTTCGATCGATTACACCAAGCGCGAACGCGCGTTGCAGAGCGCCCGCGATTACTACACCGCGCGCCAGACGACGCCGGGCCTCGCCACCATTCCGCAGGGCACCGTGCTGTTCGGCGCGAACCTGCCGACGCTGGCGTCGGTCAACGGCGTGTTCAGCGGGTACGGCGTGCCCGCGCTGACGGGCAACGCGGCGGGGCGTTATACCGGCCAGATCGGCTTCAACACCGACCAGACATTGTTCTCGACCGTCGGCGTGCCGGTGCTGAACTTCCGCGATCCGCAGACCGACGAGGCGTATATCGTCAACAGCGGCACCAACAGCCAGCAGGTCAATTTCGGCTTCAACGGCAGCTCGCTGCAATCCGATCTCAGCCGGTACAACGTGTTCGGCAAGGTCGATTACGACGTGACGGAATCCATCAAGGCGTTCGTGCAGTTCAGCTACACCAGCTATTCGTCGCTGGGCATCACGAACCCGACGCTGGCATCGAACGTGTACGGCCTGACGGTGCCGGTGACGAACCCGTTCATCCCGGCCGCGTTCCGCACGATCCTGGCATCGCGGCCGACGCCGAACGGGGCGTTCACCTTTTACAAGGCGCTCAACATTCTGGGGCCACGGTATCAGACCTATGATTACGACGTGTACCAGATCACGACCGGCCTGTCGGGCAAGATCGGCATCAGGGACTGGACCTGGGACCTGTACGGCAGCGTCAGCAAGGCCAAGTTCGTCAACGCGCAGACCGGCGGCGCCAGCGCCAGCGCGACCGCGCGGCTGCTCAACAGCCCGACCGGCGGCACCGAATTGTGCGCGGGCGGCTTCAACCCGTTCGGCAACCTGACCCCGTCGCAGGCGTGCATCGATTACATCTCGCGCCGCACCGTCAATTCCAACGAGCTGAAGCAGCGGACGGTGGAGGGCAATATCCAGGGGGGCCTGGTCAACCTGCCCGCCGGCGAGGTGCGCTTCGCGGTCGGTGCCGATTACCGGTTCAACGGATATGGCTTCAACCCGGATGCGGCACTGGCGCAGCCGGACGGGACCAGCGACATTCTGGGGTACAGCGTGCTGCGCCCCGCCGGCGGATCGATCGACACGGGTGAGGCCTATGCCGAACTGCTGGTGCCGTTGCTGCACGACATTCCGCTGATCCAGCAGCTCGATCTCGACCTCGGCTATCGATATTCCAACTACAACACGGTCGGTGGCGTCCATACGTACAAGGCGGACGCGTCATGGACGGTATTCGAGGGGCTGCGCCTGCGTGGCGGATATAACCGCGCGATCCGGGCGCCCAGTGTCGGCGAGTTGTTCGCACCCGTATCCACCGGGTCGGTGGCGATCGGTACGGCGTCGGCGACGACGACGAATGGCGATCCGTGCGACACGCGATCGTCCTATCGTCGCGGCACCGCCGCCGCGCAGGTGCGGTCGCTGTGTCTGGCGCAGGGCATACCGACGACGATCATCGACAGCTATCAACTCGGCACCGCGCAGGTGTTCGCGCTGACCGGGGGCAATCCCGAGCTGGAGGAGGAAACCGCCGATACCTATTCGGTCGGCGGCGTCATCCAGTCGCCGTTCGATTCGGCGATGCTGAAGAACATGTCGCTGTCGGTCGATGCGTATCAGATCAAGATCCGCGACGCGGTGGGACCGCTGTCGATCGCGCAGGCTTTCCAGTTCTGCTTCAATTCGGGCGGCAACAATCCCTCTTACAGCGCGACCAATTATTACTGCTCGCTCATCACCCGCAGCACGGCGAGCGGCGTGCCGGTCAACCCGCTCCAGCCGCTGCTCAATCTGGGTACGTTCCAGGTGCGCGGGATCGACGTGCAGTTCGATTGGCGGTTCCCGCTGAACGGCCTTGGCTTCAATGGCGACGCCGGCCTGATCGCGCTCAATTCGGCGGTCAGCTACACCGACTCGTTCAAGATCCAGGCGCTGCCGGGGGCACCCACCTATGACTATGCGGGCAGTATCGGCACCGGTGTCGAGAGCGTGGCGGGGACGGCGCATCCGCGCTGGAAGTCGATCACGTCGCTCACCTATTCGCTGGGTGGGGCGAGCCTTGGCATGCGGTGGCGGTACATCAGCAGCATGAAGGCATCGGCGCGGGTGGTGTCGCCGACCAGCACGACACGCGGCGTCGACAAGTACAACGTGTTCGACCTGAATGCCCGGTTCGAGGCGGGGGAGACGACCGAGTTCCGGCTGGGCGCGACGAACCTGTTCAACAAGAAGCCGCCACAGGTCGGCGATATCGAGGGTACGTTCGATGCCCAGAACTACGACGTCATGGGCCGGTATTTCTTCATCGGCATCACCAAGCGCTTTTGACCTGACGGGAACCGGATCATGATGAAGACACTGACGATCGCCGCGCTGATGACGGGTGCGGCCATGCCCGCCGCCGCGCAGGAACTGGCACCGGCCGACCGGCAACAGATACTGGCGACGGTGGAGGCGGCGCAGAAGCCGATCGCCGACACCGCGCTGCAGATCTGGAAATTCGCCGAGGTCGGGTATCAGGAGCAGCAAAGCTCCACCCTGTTGCAATCGAAGCTGAAGGCGGCGGGCTTCGCGGTGAAGCCGGGCGTGGCGGGCGAGCCGACCGCCTTCGTCGCCAGCTTCAAGAACGGTGCAGGGCCGGTGATCGGCGTGCTGGCCGAATATGATGCGCTGCCGGGCCTGTCGCAGGCGGCGTCGCCCACCAAGCAGTCGATCGGTGGCGACGCGGGCCATGGCTGCGGCCACAATCTGTTCGGCACCGCCAGCACCTATGCCGCGATCGCGGTGAAGGAGTGGATGGTCCGCAACAAGGTGGCGGGCGAAATCCGCGTCTATGGCACCCCGGCCGAAGAGGGCGGGTCGGGCAAGGTGTATATGGTCCGCGACGGCCTGTTCAACGATGTCGATACCGTGCTGCACTGGCACCCCGGCAACACGAACAGCGCGTCGCAGGGGCCGTCGATGGCCAATATCAGCGGCAAGTTCCGCTTCCACGGCATCTCCGCCCATGCGGCCGGCAACCCCGACAAGGGGCGGTCGGCGCTGGACGGGGTGGAGGCGCTGGACGCGATGGTGAACCTGATGCGCGAGCATATCCCCGACCGCACCCGCATCCATTACGTCATCACCAATGGCGGCAAGGCGCCCAACGTCGTGCCGGACGAGGCAGAGGTCTATTATTACGTCCGCCACGTCGATCCGAAGGTGGTCGTGTCGGTGATGGACCGGGTGAAGAAGGCGGCCGAGGGCGCGGCGCTCGGCACCGAGACGAAGGTCGATTTCGAGGTGACGGGCGGCGTGTACAGCCTGTTGCCGAACGAAGCGCTGATGAAGGTGATGGACCGCAGCCTGCGCTCAGCGGGCGCGATCAGCTGGACGCCGGAGGAGACGACGTTTGCTCAGGGCATCCAGAAGACGCTGGCACCCGGCGCACCGCCGCTGTCGAGCGTCGGCGAAATCCAGACGGCGGTGATGGAGGACGATGCGCTGGGCGGATCGACCGACGTGTCCGACGTCAGCTGGGTGACGCCGACGGTGGGCCTGTCGACGGCCACGTTCGTGCCGGGATCGGCCGGGCACAGCTGGCAGAATGTCGCCGCGGCGGGCAGCAGCATCGGTGCCAAGGGCGCGGTGCTGGCGACCAAGACGCTGGCGCTGGCGGCAGCCGACCTGTTCCGCAACCCGACGACGATCGCGGCGGCAAAGGCGGAGTTCGAGAAGAAGCGCGGCCCAGGCTTCACGTACAAGGCGATGCTGGGCGACCGGAAGCCGCCGCTCGATTACCGCAAGGCACCGGCGGCGGAGTAAGGACGATGCCCGTGCCGCCATCCGGGCGGCACGGCTATTGCGGCATCAGCACGATCTGGTCGCGCGTGGTCCGCGCGACGCGGGCGGTGCCATAGGCGTCGAGGGCGGCGACCAGCGCATCGGCGCCGTCACGGGTCAGCAGCACGCCACTGAACGGCCGGCGGGCCAGCGCAGGGTCGCCGATCACGATCTGGCGGGTGGCATAGCGGTTCAGCTGCGCCGCCACTTCGCCCAGCGGCATGGCGTCGAACGTCAGCGTGCCGTTGCGCCATTCGGTGTCGATCGTCGCCGCGCCCGCCCGCACCGTGCCACGCCCGTTCGCGATCGTCAGGACATCGCCCGGCGACAGCAGGCGCGTGGCATCGGGCGAGGCGACGCGCACCGATCCCTCGATCAGCGCGACGGTCATGCCATCCGGGGCCAGCTCGACCGAAAACTCGGTGCCGACCGCAGTGACGGTGTTGTCGCCGGCCGTCACGATGAAGGGGTGTGCGGCGTCCTTGGCGACGGCGAACAGCGCCCGGCCCCGCTGCAACGTGACCCGCCGCTCGTCGCCCGGCGCCTGGACCATCGCGGTCGATGCGGTGTCGAGCGTCATCACGCTGCCGTCCGCCAGCCGCAGATGCCGCATCTGGCCGGTGGCGGAGGCGATCCGTTCCTCGCGCACCGGCGGCGCGCGACCGGCGATCAGCCAGGTGGCGGACGTTCCCACCGTCAACATGATCGCGGCCGCCGCGGCATAGGACCGCCATGGGCGCGCGGATGTGGCGTCGGCGCGTGGGCGGACCCGGTCCCGCATCGCGCGGATGGCGGGATCGTCCCGCATCGCATTCAAGCGGCTGTCGGCCTGCGATACCGCATCCCACGCGCGCGCGTTGGCCGGGTCGGCCACGCGCCAGCGGCGCATGGCCAGACGATCGGCATCGGTCGCATCGTCGGCCCGCAGCCGCGCATACCAGCGCGCCGCCGTACCGCCCGCGTCGCGCCGCAGGTCGTCTGACAGATCGGGGCCGCTCATGTCAGGCGATCGCGTCAGCAAGCCGGCGGATCGCCCGCATGATATGTTTTTCGACCGCGCTCACCGATATTCCCATGTGTCCAGCGATGGCCGCATACTGCATCTCCTCGAACCGGTGAAGGACGAAAGCCTCACGCGTACGCGCGGGCAGATCCTCCATGGCGGCGAGCAGCATCGACCACTGCTCCTTTCCTTCCAGGACGCGTTCCGGCGAGCGGTCCTCAACCGGATGGTGAAATTCTTCCAGACTGTCGTGGCTCGACCGACACCGCGTCGAATCGCGGCGACCCCGATCGGCGAGCACGCTGTGCGCGGTCTGGAACAGATATCCTTCCACATTGGCGATCGGATCGTCGGCGCGGCGGGTGTGCATCCGCATCGCGACATCCTGCACCAGGTCGTCGACATCGGCGACCGGCGCGCGTTTCAGGAAGAAACGGCGGATCGCGCCCAGATGCTGGGTGAAGCCCTGGCGCACCTCGTCCGTCCGCGCTGGCCCCTCGGCGCCCCGTTCCATATCAATGGATGCATAAAGTCCCAGCATGACCACGTCCGTCGCCTATCAAAGCAGCCGCCGGCATCCCCCGTTTATGGCAGCAATCGATCATGTTGCCAGCGACGCGTCAAGCGTGGACATTGGCCCATGACGATCGGATGACGGATCGAACGCCGGGAGAGGGTGACGGAAGCGCAAAAGGGACGAAGGACGTCGATTCGCCGTTGCCCGATCCTTGACCTGGAGTAGCCGACGAGCCTGCCATGCGCCGCGACACGGAAATGACGCATCAGCGAACGGGGCGGTGGGCGCTTGCGGCCTGTCGGTGTCCGTTGTGGATCGCCGTCGCTCTTTGTTCGCCGGTCGCGGCGCAGCGCGCGCCGCCGTCTGCCACCGTCATGTCGATCCCTGCCGGCCGACTCGATTCGGCGTTGCGGCGGCTGGCGGTGGCGACCGGGCGGCAGGTGCTGTTCGATCCGGCCGTCGTCGGCGCTCGCCGGACGCGCGGCGTGAGGGGGCCGGTCGACCGCGACCGGGCGCTGCGCCGGATGCTGGCGGGCAGTGGCCTTGCCGCCCGTACCCTGCCGGGCGGGGTCGTCATCATCGTCGCCGCTGCGCCTGCGCCCAAGACCGCCTGGCCACTGCCGATGTCGGTCGAGGACGAGATCGTCGTGACCGCCCTGAAACGGCCGACGCCGCTGGTCGATACCGAAATGAGCATCGCCACCGTGTCGGCGGCCGAGATCGACGCGCGCGGCACTTACGACCTTCGATCGGTGGCCCGGCAGTTGCCGGGGCTGGTCGCGTTCAACACCGGGCCGCTGCAGCAGCGGCTGGCCATCCGCGGCGTCTCCGGCACCGGTGAGGCGACGGTGGGCGTCTATTTCGGCGAAACGCCGATCAACGGCCCATCGGGCACCACCGGCGATCCCGGCGCCTTTGCGCCCGATATCGATCTGGTCGATATCGAGCGGATCGAGTTGCTGAAGGGGCCGCAGGGAACGCTCTATGGCGCCAGTTCGATGGGCGGCACGCTGCGCATCCTGCCGCAACCCGTCGATCTGGCGCGGGCGAGCGCCAGCGTGGAAAGCCGTGTCGACGCGGTCGATGGCGGTGGTTGGGGCGGATCGATCGCGGCGGTCGCCAATGTGCCGTTGGTCGACGACCGGCTGGCGGTGCGGATCGTCGCGCATCGCCGGTCGCTGGGCGGGTATATCGACAATGACCGGCTTGGCATCGCCGATACGGGTGGTCTGGTGCGCGAGGGCGCTCGCCTGCGCGTGGCATGGGCGCCGGTGGGGGACGTGCGGGTGGAGGGGCTGTACCTGCACCAGCATACGCGGATCGACGATGGTGGCGCGTGGGACCCGGCACTGGGCCGGTATCGCGACGTTCCGGCGACGCGGACGCCCAATACCGATCGCATCGATCTGACCAGCGCCACCGTGCATGCCGGCATCGCGGGCATGACGCTGACCGCGACGGGGTCGCACGTCCGCTGGTCGCTGATCCGGCAGCTCGATTACACCAATGTGCTGGCCCGCCAGCGCGACAGCATGGCGGGGTGCCTGCGGCTGGCCGGCCTGCCGGTCGGGGCGCGTTGTTCGGCCGATCAGATGGCGGTGTTCCGCGCCTATGTCGATGCGCGGCTGCCGTCGATCCTCTATCAGCCGACCCGGATGCGCAGCAGCAATGCGGAGGTGCGGCTGGCCTCCCCCGCCGGTGCGGCGCTGACCTGGACGATCGGGGCGTTCATGGAGCATCGGCGCGATGCGGTGGCCAGCTATGCCGCGGGCGCCGATGCGGCGACGGGCCTGTTGATCCAGCCGCTGGACGTCATCGGCCTGCGCACGATCGCCACCGGGATCGACCAGCAGGCGGTGTTCGCGGAGGGGACATACGAAGTGGTGCCCCGCCTGTCGGCGACGCTGGGCGCGCGCCATTACCGGTATCAGCGTCGGGCCGCCGGCGCGGTGCCGATCCCCAACATCATCACCGGCACCGCTGGCCTGGCCGAACAGTCCTATGCCGGCCGGGCGCGGGGCAGCAACCTGAAGAGCGAACTGGCGTACCGGGTGCCGGACGGGCCGCTATTCTATGCGCTGATATCCGAGGGGTATCGCCCCGGCGGGATCAATGTGACGCCGAACCTGACCGATGCCGAACGCTTCTATGACGCCGATCACCTGTGGAATTACGAGTTTGGCATGAAAGCGGCGCGGCGCGGCTGGTCGGTCGAGGGGGCGGTGTACCGGATCGAATGGCGCAACACGATTTTCGCGGCGAGCAGCCCGAACGGGGCGTTCAACTACAACGCCAACCTGACCAATGTCGGCATCACCGGGGCCGAGCTGCGATCGACGGTTACCGCCGGACCGCTGCGCCTGATCGCCGCCGCCAGCCTGAGCGATGCGCGGCTGGGTGCGGACACCGTGCTGGGCACCAGCGAGGGCATGGGGCGAAAGGGCGATCGCCTGCCCAACGTACCCCGGATCGCCTATCTGCTGTCGGCGGAGGCGACGCTGCCGCCGCCGGCGCCGGGCGATCGGCTGATCGCGGGCATCGACGTCAGCGGCAACGATGCGTCGCCGACCGGTTTCAACGCCGGCAATCCCTATTTCGCGCACACCGCGTCGCGGACCGAGGTCGCATTGCGGGCGGGGTATGAACACGGGAGCTGGCAGGTCGACCTGAACATCGACAACGCCCTGAACGCGGTCGCGCCGGTGCGCCTGTTCTCCAGCGCGTTCGGCGAGCGGCAATTGTACAGCGCGCGGCCGCGGACGATCAGCCTGCGATCGACGGTGCGGCTTTGAGCCGTTCCTGCACCAGCGGCGTCACCCGGTCGGCGATGCGCGCGACGCCGCGCACATTGGGATGGACGCGGTCCGCCTGCATCAGCGCCGGATCGCCGATCACCCCGTCGAGGATGAACGGATAGAGCGTGTTGCGATAGCGCGCCGCCAGATCGGGCCAGATCGCATCGAACTGCGCGACATAGTCCGGCCCCAGATTGGGCGGTGCCTTCATGCCCGTCAGCAGCACCGGGATTCCGCGCCGGTCCAGCTCGGCCAGCATCGCGGTCATATTGGCGCGCGTCTCCGCCGGCGAAATCTGGCGCAGCACGTCGTTGCCGCCCAGTCCCAGCAGCACGAGGTCGGGCTTGCGCTTCAGATTGTCGAGCGCGAAGGCCAGCCGTTGCCGCCCCGCCGCGCTGGTATCACCCGACACGCCGGCATTGACGATCGTCGCGTTGACGCCCGCCCCGCGCAGCTTCGCCTCGATCGCATCGGGCAGGCTCTGGCCCCGGTCGAGGCCATAGCCCGCATACAGGCTGTCGCCGAACGCCAGCACCAGCCGTTCCGGCCCCGCCGGCCGCGCAATCGATGCGGGCGTCGGGGCGGCCGTGGGTGCGGGGGCAGGTGCGGGCGATCGATCGCATCCGGCGACCGCAAGGGCTTGGAGAAGCACGACCCCTGCCGCATAGCGCCCTATCCGTCCCGCCAATGCGATACTCCCATTCATGACCGATCCTGATGCTTCTATGGTGATCGACGCGCGCGAAGTCACGCTGGCGCTCGGCACCACCACCATCCTGCGCGGGATCGACCTGCGCGTCGGGCAGGGCGAAAGCGTCGCGCTGCTCGGCGCATCGGGATCGGGCAAGTCGTCGCTGCTCGCGGTGCTGACCGGGCTGGAACGCGCGAGCGGCGGGCGGGTGACGGTCGCCGGCCTCGATCTGGGAGCGCTGGACGAGGATGCGCTGGCGCGGGCGCGGCGGGGGCGGATCGGCATCGTGTTGCAGGCATTCCATCTGTTGCCGACGATGACCGCGCACGAGAATGTCGCGGTGCCGATGGAACTGGCCGGCATGGCCGACGCGTTTGAGCGGGCGGCGGCGGAGCTGACGGCGGTCGGCCTCGGCCATCGCTTGGACCATTATCCCACGCAATTGTCGGGTGGCGAGCAGCAACGCGTCGCCATCGCCCGCGCGCTGGGGCCGCGCCCGCCGCTGGTGTTCGCCGACGAGCCGACCGGCAATCTCGACGCGGCGACCGGCCATTCGATCATGGACCTGCTGTTCGATCGCCGCGCCGCGACCGGCGCGACGCTGGTGATCGTGACGCACGATCCGGCGCTGGCCGAACGATGCGACCGGATCGTCACGCTGGCGGACGGGCGCATCCTGTCCGACAGCGCCGCATGAGCGGCTGGCCGCTCGCCTGGCGACTGGCCCGGCGGGAACTGGACTGGCGGTTCCGTGGCCTGCGGCTGCTGGTCGTCTGCCTGTTTCTCGGCGTCGCGGCGCTGGCGGCGATCGGCAGTCTCGCCGATGCGATCGGCCGCGAACTGGCGGATCGTGGCGCGGCCATTCTGGGCGGCGACGTGGAATTCGCGGTGTCGCAACGAACCGCGACGCCCGCCGAACTCGCGTACATGGCGCGTCTCGGCACCGTATCGGCGACGGTGCGGATGCAGTCCAGCGCGGTCGGCGGCACGCCCGCCGCGCCGATCGTGGTGCCGATCCAGTTGAAGGCGGTCGATGATCGCTATCCGCTTTATGGACGGGTGACGTTGGCCGACGGTCGGTCGGTCGGGCCGCCGCCGACGGGACAGGCATGGATCGCGCCCGCGCTGGCGGATCGCCTCGGCGTCGGCCGCGGCGGGGCGGTGCGGATCGGCAGCGCCCGGCTGACGATCGGCGGCATCATCGCCGACGAGCCGGACCGGTTGGGTGAGGGCTTCACGCTCGGCCCCGTCGCGATCGTCGCGCCGGCCTCGCTGGCGACGACCGGGCTGGTCCAGCCGGGCAGCCTGTACGATTACCGATACCGGATCAGGATGGCGCCGGGCCGCAATCCCGCGAGGGCAATCGACGCATTCCGCGATGCCTTTCCCGCCGGTGGCTGGGAAGCGAAGACCCGTGACCGCGCCTCGCCCGGTGCGTCGCGCTTCGTCGATCGCATGGGGCAGTTTTTGACGCTGGTCGGGCTGGCGGCGCTGGCGATCGCCGGCATCGGCGTCGGCGGCGGCGTGTCGTCGTTCCTCGCCCAGCGTCGGGGGGCGCTGGCAACCTTGAAGGTGCTGGGCGCGACCGGTGGCGATGTGGCGCGGATCGTCGCGATCGAGGTTGGCGCGGCGGCATTGGTCGGGATCGGCGCGGGCCTGATCGTCGGCGCGGCGGCGGTGCCGTTGCTGGTGGTGGCCGCACGCAGCGTGTTGCCGGTGGCGCCGGGGTTTGTGCTGGAGCCGTGGCCGCTCGCGCGGGCGGCGGCATACGGCCTGCTGGTGGCGATTGCCTTTGCCGCGCCGCCGCTGGCGAGTGCGGGGGCGACGCCGGCGGCGGGGCTGTTGCGCGGGGCGCTGGCGCCGATGCGCGGCGGTGGCCGGCGTGGCTGGGTGCCGACGCTGGCGGCGGGTGGCGCGGCGTTGCTGCTGGCGATCGGCACGTCCGACCAGCCGTGGCTGGCGGCGGGGTTTCTGGCCGCGGTGGCGGCGACGTTGCTGCTGCTGGCGGGGCTGGGCTGGGCGATCCGGCGCGGCGTGGCGAGACTGCCCCGGCCAAGCCGGCCGTTATTGCGGCTGGCGCTCGCGGCGCTGCACCGGCCGGGCGCGCGGACCGAGGCGCTGGTCGTCGCGCTGGGGCTGGGGCTGACGCTGTTCGTCCTGCTGGCCGGCATCCGCACCAGCATCGATTCCGCCGTCGCCACCACCGTGCCGGCCCGCGCGCCCGCCCTGTTCGCGCTCGACGTGCCGCGCGACCGCGAGGCGGCGTTCCGCGCGACCGTGCGGTCAGCGGCGCCCGACGCCACGATCCGCACCGTGCCGCTGATGCGCGGCACGATCACCGGCTATCGCGACATCCGCGTCGCCGACCTGAAGCAATTGCCCGAGGGCGCATGGGCGCTGCGCGGCGAGCGCGGACTGACCTATGCGACCACGGTGCCGGAGGGCAGCAAGCTGATCGCCGGCCGTTGGTGGCCGCAGGGTTACACGGGCGAGCCGCTGGTGTCGGTCGACGAGCGGCTGGCGCAGGCGCTAGACCTGAAGATCGGCGACCGGCTGACGATCGCGCTGCTGGGCGTCGAGCGGACCGCGCGGGTCGCGTCGTTCCGGCGGATCGAATGGGATACGCTGGGCTTCAACTTCGTGATGGTCTTCTCGCCCAACGCGATCGCCGATGCGCCGCATAATCTGGCGGCGACGATCGACATGGCCAAGGGCCGCGAGGGCGCGGTGACGCGGGCGTTGCTGGCGCCGTTTCCGTCGGTGTCCGTGATCGAGGTGCGCGGCGTATTGGCGCAGGTGCAGGGCATCGTCGGTCAGGTCGCCGCCGCCATCGCCGCCGCCGCCGGGGTGGCGGTGGCGGCCGGGATCGCGGTGCTGATCGGCGCGATCGCCGCGGCGCGCGAGGCGCGGACGTATGACGCGGTGGTGCTGCGCATGCTGGGCGCGACGCGGTGGCAATTGCTGGCGGGGCAGGCGATCGAATATGCGCTGCTCGGACTGGTGCTGGCGGTCGTCGCGCTGGCGCTCGGGCTGGGAGGTGCGTGGTATGTCGTCACGCAGTTGTTCGCCTTCCCCTGGGCGCCCGATCCGGTGGTCGTCGCGATGACGCTGGTGGTGGGGCTGGTCGCGGTCGTCGGCGTGGGGCTGGCCGGGGCATGGCCAATCCTGGGGGTCCGTCCGGCGCGTGCCCTGCGGCAGCTTTGATGTCGTCAGGGAACGATCGGCCCGGCCCGGCGCTATCCGCTGCAACTGATCGTGGGAGAGTGATGATGGACGACAACCGGGTATGGACGTTCGAGGAAAGCCTGTGGACGGGCGATGCGGAGCATTACCGCGCCTCGATCGACGACGAATGCCTGATGGTCCTGCCGCAGCCGCCCTTCGTCATGAGCGGCGGCGAGGCGATCGAGGCGGTGGCGGCCACGCCGCGCTGGTCGTCGGTCGAGATCACCGACCGGCGGATCGCCCGGCCGGAAGAAGGCCTGATCGTCGTCGCCTATCACGCCCGCGCGACGAAGGACGACGGCCCCGGATACGAGGCGCACTGCACCTCCACCTATCGCCGCCGCGCGCATGAGGACTGGCTGGTCGTGCAACACCAGCAGACGCCGCCGCTCGCCATCACCGCCGCGGCCTGATGGATGGTCGCCGACCGAGTGTCCGATGCAACCGGACGCGCGGTCGGCGGTTTTCATTCGACTTGCCCCATGGGGTCAGTTGAGGAAAACAGTGTCCGTTCATCTGAAGGAGAAACTGGCAATGTCCGACGATCGTCATGAATCCATCAGCCGCCGCGCCTATGAATTATGGGAAAAGGAGGGTGGCAGCCACGGACGCGACACGGATCATTGGCATCAGGCGGCCGGCGAGGTCGATCAGGGCGGCACGCAGGTAGCGCCGGACGGCACGACCATCGGCGAGGGCAGCAGCATCGCCGATGCGGAGGCGACCTCGTCCGCGACGCGCGAGGCGCCGGCCGGATCGACGGACGAAGCGGAACCGGCAGATTCGCCGGCCGTGGCGACCCCCCGCGCCAAGGCACCGCCGAAGCGCAAGGCGCCGGCCGAACCCGCCGACACGCCAGCCCCGGCCGCGCCCAAGCCGCGCAAGACCAAAACCAAGTAAACAGCGAGCGACAATTCCATGGCCGATGCCCTTTCCGCCGCGCCCCGCGCGGCTTCTTCCGCGTCGGCCATCATCGCCGCGTCGCCCGGACCGGCCGATCAGGCAGCCAGCGCCAGCCCACGGCTGGTCGTCGAAGAGGTGTCGCCGCACGTCGATGGCGGCGACTTCGCGGTCCGCCGCGTCGTCGGCGAGACGGTGACGGTCGAGGCCACCGTCTATACCGACGGGCATGAGCAACTGGCGGTCCATCTGTTGTGGCGCGCGGTCGATGAGGACGAATGGCACCGGGTGCCAATGGCCGCGCTGCCGACCGATCGCTGGACCGCCGACTTCACGCTGGAACGGCTGGGTCGGCATGAGTTTCTGGTCGAGGGCTGGCTCGACGTGTTCGGCGGGTTCCGCCGCGATTTCCGCAAGAAGCTGGATGCCGGCGTCGCGCAGCCGGTCGATTTCATGGAAGGGCGCGGGTTCGTCACGGCCGCAGCCAAGAGCGCATCGGGCAAGGCACTGGCCGCTTGGCCGGCCAAGCTGGAGGCGTCGGGCGACGATATGGCCGGCGCGGCGCTGCTGTTGTCGGACGAACTGGCCGGGTTGATGGCGGCGGCGGATCAGCGGCCTTTTGTACTGCGCTCGCCCCGCCAGTTGCTGGATGCCGAGCGGATCGCGGCGCGGTTCTCGTCATGGTACGAGTTGTTTCCCCGTTCGATCACGCCCGATGCCGGCCGGCACGGCACGTTCGACGACGTCGTCACGCGCCTGCCCCAGATCCGCGACATGGGCTTCGACACACTGTATTTCCCGCCGATCCATCCGATCGGGCGCACCAACCGCAAGGGGCCGAACAACACGCTGATTGCCGGCCCCGATGATCCCGGCAGCCCCTATGCGATCGGCGCGGCCGAGGGCGGGCATGATGCGGTGCATCCCGATCTCGGCGGGTTCGAGGCGTTCGCTCGGCTGGTCGAGGCGGCGCGCGCGCACGGGCTGGAGATCGCGCTGGATTTCGCGATCCAGTGCTCGCCCGACCATCCGTGGCTGACCGATCATCCCGGCTGGTTCGCGTGGCGGCCGGACGGATCGATGAAATATGCGGAAAACCCGCCGAAGAAATATCAGGATATCGTCAACGTCGATTTCTATGGCCCCGATGCCGTTCCCGGCCTCTGGGTGGCGCTGCGCGATGTCGTGCTGCTGTGGGTCGAACACGGCGTGAAGACGTTCCGCGTCGATAATCCGCACACCAAGCCGCTGCCGTTCTGGGAGTGGATGATCGCCGACGTCCGCGCGCAGCATCCCGACGTCATCTTTCTGGCGGAGGCGTTCACGCGCCCGACGATGATGTACCGGCTCGCCAAGGTCGGCTTCTCGCAATCCTATACCTATTTCACGTGGCGGGACGGCAAGCAGGAACTGACCGATTACATCACCGAGCTGACGACGACGGCACCGCAGGAGTTCTATCGTCCGCATTTCTTCGTCAACACGCCGGACATCAATCCGGTCTTTCTCCAGACGTCCGGCCGCCCCGGCTTCCGCATCCGCGCCGTGCTCGCCGCGACGCTGTCCGGCCTGTTCGGCGTCTATTCGGGGTTCGAGCTGTGCGAAGCCGATCCGGTGCCGGGCAAGGAAGAATATAACGATTCCGAGAAATACATCGTAAAGCCGCGCGACTGGAACGCGCCGGGCAACATCATTCAGGATATCGCGATGCTGAATCGCATCCGGCGGCAATATCCGGCGCTCCAGACGCACCTGAACACGAAGTTCTTCGTTGCCGGCGACGACAACATCATCTGGTACGGCAAGCCCGATCCCGATGGTGCCGGCATGATCTGCGTCATGGTGAACATGGACCCGCATGAAGGCCATGACTGCGCGTTTCAGGTACCGCTGTGGGAATTCGGTCTTGACGACAATGCCAGCATCGCCGTCGAGGATCTGGCCGAAGGCTATCGTTTCAACTGGTATGGCAAGGATCAGACGATCCGGATCGAACCCGACCAGCCCTATCGCATCTGGCGCCTGACGGCGGGGAATCTTGCATGAACGCGACGAACGACGTGACGACGACTGCGGATGCCGGCGTGGGTCACGATCCGCTGTGGTACAAGGACGCGGTCATCTATCAGGTGCACGTCAAATCCTTCTTCGATTCGAACAATGACGGCATCGGCGATTTCAAGGGCCTGATCCAGAAGCTGGATTACATCGCCGATCTGGGCGTGACGTGCATCTGGCTGCTGCCCTTCTATCCCTCGCCGCGCCGCGACGACGGATACGACATCGCCGCCTATCGCGACGTGTCGGAGGATTACGGCACGATGGCGGAAGCGACCGCCTTTATCGCGGCGGCACACGCGCGCGGCATCCGCGTCGTCACCGAACTGGTCATCAACCACACGTCGGACCAGCACCCCTGGTTCCAGGCCGCGCGCAAGGCGCCGCCGGGATCGCCGGAGCGCGATTTCTACGTCTGGTCGGACGACGACAAGCTGTACAGCGGCACCCGCATCATCTTTCTCGACACCGAAAAGTCGAACTGGACATGGGATGAAGAAGCCGGCGCCTATTTCTGGCACCGCTTCTATTCGCACCAGCCCGACCTGAACTTCGACAACCCGGCGGTGCTGGAAGAGGTGCTGGACGTCATGCGCTTCTGGCTCGACCTCGGCGTCGATGGCCTGCGGCTGGATGCGATCCCTTATCTGATCGAACGCGACGGCACCTCGAACGAGAATCTGTCCGAAACGCACGACGTGCTGAAGAAAATCCGCGCCGCGCTGGACGCCGAATATCCCGACCGGATGCTGCTCGCCGAAGCGAACATGTGGCCCGAGGATACGCAGCAATATTTCGGCGACACGGCGGCGGTGGGCGAGGCGGGCGACGAATGCCACATGGCGTTCCACTTTCCGCTGATGCCGCGCATGTACATGGCCGTGGCGCAGGAGGATCGGTTCCCGATCACCGACATCATGCGTCAGACGCCGGACATTCCAGCCAACTGCCAATGGGCCATCTTCCTGCGCAACCATGACGAGTTGACGCTGGAAATGGTGACCGACGCCGAGCGCGATTATTTGTGGAACACCTATGCCGCCGATCGGCGCGCCCGGATCAATCTGGGCATCCGGCGCCGTCTCGCGCCTCTGATGCAGCGCGACCGGCGGCGGGTCGAATTGATGAACGCGTTGCTGCTGACGATGCCGGGTACGCCCGTCCTCTATTATGGCGACGAGATCGGGATGGGCGACAACATCCATCTCGGCGACCGCGACGGTGTTCGCACGCCGATGCAATGGTCGCCCGACCGCAACGGCGGCTTCAGCCGCGCCGATCCGCCCAACCTGACGCTGCCGGTGATCCAGGACCCGCTTTACGGATTCGAGGCGGTCAACGTCGAGGCGCAGGAGCGTGACGGCCATTCGCTGCTGAACGCGGTCAAGCGCATGCTGGCGGTGCGGCGCGAGCATCCCGCCTTCGGGCGCGGCACGCAGCGTTTCCTGCGGCCCGCCAACCGCAAGATACTGGCCTATGTGCGCGAGCATGAGGGCGATACCATCCTGTGCGTGTTCAACCTCGGCCGCACCGCGCAGGCGGTGGAGCTGGATCTGGCAGAATTTGACGGCCGCACGCCGATCGAATTGACTGGCGGCACGCCGTTTCCGGCGGTCGGTCCGAACCCCTATGTCCTGACGCTGCCGCCCTATGGCTTTTTGTGGTTCGCGCTGTCGGCGGACGCGGATGCACCCAACTGGGCGACGCCGCCGGCCGCGCTGGAGGCGGAGCGCTTCACTTTCGTGTTGCGGCCGGGCTTCGGCGATATCGCGGTGGGGGCGAACCGGTCGGTGCTGGAGCGCGACGTGCTGCCCGCCTATATCGCCGCGCGCCGCTGGTTCGGGGCGAAGGACGAGCAGGTGCGGGCGGTACGCATCCTGCATCTCGATCCGATGCCGGACGTCGACGACCTGCTACTCGCCGAGATCGAGGTGGAGACCGATCGATCGACCTATCGTTATGCCATGCCGTTCGGCATCGCGTGGGAGGGTGACGCCCAAGGCCGCTTCGCCGGCGCGCTGGCGCTGGCCCGCGTGCGCCGCGGCCGGCAGGTCGGGTTGCTGACCGATGGCTTCGCGGTCAACGAATTCGCCCGCAGCGTGATCGGTGGCATGACCGCGAACACCGTGACGGGCGAGGGTGATACCGCGCTCTCCTTCACGTCCGACGGCCTCGATGTCGGCACCGACGCCGAACTCGAATGGCTGACCGCCGAACAGTCGAACAGCTCGATGGTGCTGGGCCAGTCGGTGGTGCTGAAACTGCTCCGCAAGCTGGAATCCGGCATCCACCCCGATGCCGAGATGGTACGTTACCTGACGGCGCGGGGTTTCGAGGCGGTGCCGCCGGTGCTGGGCGAAGTGCGCCGTGCCTCGGACGGCACGCTTCTGATGCTGGCGCAGCGGTTCGTCCATAATCAGGGCGATGCGTGGAGCTGGACGCTGGGCGTGCTGGAACGGCTGGCGAGCGCCGACGATGCCACCTTCTCCAACTATGCCAGCTTCGCCGAAACGCTGGGGCGGCGGCTGGCGGAGATGCACGCGGTACTGGCATTGCCGACCGACGATCCCGCCTTCGCCGCCGATATCCTGTCGGCGGACGGGGCGGCGCGTCTGGGCACGGACATCCTCGGCGATGTCGACACCGCCATCCGCCATGTGACGGCGGCGGGGCTTGAGGGCGAGGCGGCCGGATGGCTCGTCGCGAACCGCGACGCGCTGGCCGACCGCATTCGTCAGGTCGCGACCGCCGCGGCCGGGCAGCGACTGACACGCATCCATGGCGATCTGCATCTGGGGCAGGTGCTGGTGACCGCTGGCGACGTGATGCTGATCGATTTCGAGGGGCAGCCCGCGAAACCGCTCGCCGAGCGCCGCGCCAAGGATCTGGCGATGCGCGACGTCGCCGGCATCCTGCGCTCGTTCGATTACGCCACCGCCGTCGCCGACCGGTCACGCCCGCCGGGGCCGGACACGGAAGCATTGCGCGCCGAGCATCGCTACGCCCGCTTCTGCCACCGCGCGCGCGAGACGTTCCTCGACGCGTATCAGGCGGCCAGCGACAGCCAGCCCGACGTCGCGCTCCTCGACCTGCTGCTGGTCGCCAAAGCAGCGTACGAGGTCGGATACGAGGCAGCGAACCGGCCCGACTGGATCGAGGTGCCGGTCGACGGCCTGTTCCGCGCGGCGCGGCGACTGGTGGGCTGAGAGGAGCCGACAGAATAAGAGGGTTCACGCGGAGGCGCGGAGACGCGGAGAAGAAGTGCGACGAAGGTCGATCGTGATGTAACAGGATCGACGTCCTACGAGTGTATGGTTGATCGACAGGGGCCTGCGGCCGTGGTTCCGGCCGCGCGCAGCGCCCTGATCTCTCTTTTCTTCTCCGCGTCTCCGCGCCTCCGCGCGAACCATTCAGACATCTGAAGGTCGCGCACGCTCTGCAAAAGTCCACCATCCCGCAGACGCATGAGATTCGCTCATCAATAAATGCCCGCAACGGGAACATCATCCGCCGGGAACGGGTTCTCGCGGGCATATCCACCAACGGGGGTTACTGCCTTGAGTTCTTTGCCCGACCGGCTGGAAGCCGGATCGCCTTATCCGCTCGGCGCGACCTGCGTAGGCGAAGGCGTGAATTTCGCGGTCTTCTCCGCCAACGCCGAAAAGATCGAGCTGTGCGTCTTCGACAGCGCCGGCAAGCGTGAGTTGAAACGCTATCCGCTGACCGAGTGGACCGACGAGGTCTGGCACGGCTACCTGCCCGATGCCGGCCCCGGTCTGGTCTATGGCTACCGCGCCTATGGCCCGTACGAGCCGGAACAGGGTCATCGCTTCAACCCCAACAAGCTGCTGCTCGATCCGTATGCGCGCAAGCTGGTCGGCCAGATCAAATGGAACGACGCGCTCCACGGCTATCAGGTGAAGGGCAAGCGCGAAGACCTGAGCTTCGACAAGCGCGACAGCGCGATGGCGATGCCCAAGGCGATGGTGGTCGACGATCATTTCGACTGGTCGGGCGATCGCAAGCCCAACACGTCATGGTCCGACACGGTCGTCTATGAAGCGCACGTCAAGGGCCTGACCAAGCTGTTCGAACTGGTGCCACCACAGGAGCGCGGCACGTACAAGGCACTGGGCCATCCGAAGGTCATCGATCACCTGAAGCGGCTGGGCGTCACCGCGCTTGAGTTGATGCCGATCCATGCCTTCACGCAGGACCGGTTCCTGCAGGAAAAGGGCTTACGCAATTACTGGGGCTACAACACCCTCGCCTTCTTCGCGCCCGAGCAGAGCTATTTCGCGACCGACAGCCAGGACGAACTGCGCCGCGCGGTGCGCAAGCTGCACGCAGCCGGGATCGAGGTGATCCTGGACGTCGTGTACAACCACACCGCCGAAGGATCGGAGAAGGGCCCGACGCTGTCGTGGCGTGGGCTGGACAACGCCACCTATTACCGGCTGGTGCAGGGCGATCCGCGCTACGCGATCAACGACACCGGCACCGGCAACACGCTGAACACCGACAAGGCGCGCGTCATCCAGATGATCGCCGATTCGCTGCGATACTGGGCGACCAGTTTCGGTATCGACGGCTTCCGTTTCGATCTCGGCCTCACGCTGGGGCGGACGGCGGAGGGGTTCGACCCCGGCCATGCGTTCTTCGACGTGCTGCGGCAGGACCCGGTGCTGGGCCGCCTGAAGCTGTCGACCGAGCCGTGGGACATCGGCCCTGGCGGCTATCAGCTCGGCAATTTCCCGCCCGGTTTCGCCGAATGGAACGACAAGTATCGCGACACGGTGCGCAAGTTCTGGCGCGGCGACCCCTCGCAGCGGGGCGATCTGGCCGCGCGCCTGTCGGGATCGGGCGACCTGTTCGACCGCCGCGCCCGCCGGCCATGGGCAAGCGTCAACCTGCTCGCCGCACATGACGGCTTCACGCTCGCCGATACGGTCGCTTACGAAGAACGCCACAACGAGGCGAACAAGGAAGACAACAAGGACGGTCATTCCGAAAACTACTCGCGCAACTGGGGCGCGGAGGGGGAGACGGAGGACGAAGGCATCCTGACGACGCGCGGCAATGTGCAGCGGTCGATGCTGACCACCTTGTTCGCCTCGCTCGGCACGCCGATGCTGGTCGCGGGCGACGAGTTCGGCCGGTCGCAGGGCGGCAACAACAACGCCTATTGCCATGACGACGAGATCAGCTGGCTCGACTGGTCGAAGATGGACACGCCGGAGGGCAAGTCGCTGTTCGACTTCACGTCGCGCCTAACCGAACTACGTCGGCGTTATCCGATGCTACGCGCGGCATCCTTTCTCTACGGTCAGGACGATGCCGGGCACGGCATCAACGACATCGAATGGTGGGACGAGCGTGGCGAGCAATTGTCGGGTGACGACTGGAACAACCCGGAGGGCCGCGCCCTGCTGATGCGGCGGGCGATCAAGCTGGACAGCGGCGAGATCGAGGCGGTGTCGCTCCTGCTGAATGCTTCGGACGATCCGATCACCTTCCACGTGCCATCGCCACAGGCCGACCGCACCGTCCTGATCGACAGCGCGAAACCCGATCAGGGCGAAACCGCGATGACCGACGAATATGAGCTGGGCGCACACGGCGCCGCGCTCGTCACATGGAAGCTGGCGGCGGCCTGATGCGCTGGGGACCGGTACTGGCGGCGACGGGCACGACCTTTCGTCTGTGGGCGCCTGATCGCGCGGCGGTGACGCTGGAAATCGATGGCGGCGATCCGGTGGCGATGACGGTGGGCGAGGGCGGCTGGTTCACGGCCGACGCGCCCGTCGGGGCGGGAGCTCGCTATCGCTTCCGCCTGTCGGACGATCTGGCGGTGCCGGACCCGGCATCGCGGGCGCAGGACGGCGGCGTCAACGGCTGGAGCGTGGTCGTCGACCTCGCAGCCCGGCCGTGGCGCAGCGCCGACTGGCGCGGGCGGCCATGGGAGGACATGGTGATCCAGGAAGTCCATGTCGGCCTGCTGGGCGGTTTCGACGGCGTCGCCGCGCATCTGCCGGCGATGGCCGATCTGGGCATCACCGCCATCGAACTGATGCCGGTCAATGCGTTCGGCGGCACACGCAACTGGGGCTATGACGGGGTGCTGCCCTATGCCCCGGCGGAAAGCTGTGGCTCGCCCGAAGCGCTACAGGCGTTGGTCGATCACGCGCATGAACTGGGCATCTCGGTCTTCCTCGACGTGGTCTATAATCATTTCGGCCCGGACGGGAATTATCTTGGCGAGTATGCCAAGGGCTTCTTCCATCCCGAAGTGAAGACGCCGTGGGGTGGTGCGGTGGCGGTGGATGAGGAGCCGGTGAAACGCTTCTTCATCGACAACGCGCTGATGTGGCTGACCGATTATCGCCTCGATGGCCTGCGCTTCGATGCGGTCCATGCGATCAACGACGACGCGTTCCTCGACACGATGGCGGCGGAAATTCGAGCCAAGGTGGATCGTCCGGTGCATTTGGTGCTGGAAAACGAGAAGAACGACGCGGATCGTCTCTCCCCCGGCAAATACGACGCGCAGTGGAACGACGATTTCCACAACGTCCTCCACGTTCTGCTGACCGGCGAGGAAGACGCCTATTACAGCGACTTCGCCGATCGCCCGGCCGAACGGCTGGCGCGGTGCCTGAGCGAAGGCTTCATCTATCAGGGTGAGGGATCGGCCAATCACGACGGCAAGACGCGCGGCAAGCCGTCCGCGCGCCTGCCGCCGACCGCGTTCGTATCGTTCCTCCAGAACCACGACCAGATCGGCAACCGCGCGCTGGGCGAGCGCCTGACGCTGCTGACCGATCCCGCGAAGCTGCGTGCGGCGACGCTGCTGTTGCTGCTGGGGCCGCAGATACCGCTGCTGTTCATGGGTGACGAGAGCGGAGCGCAGACGCCGTTCCTGTTCTTCACCGATTTCCACGACGAGCTGGCCGATGCCGTGCGCGAAGGCCGGCGCGGCGAATTCGCAAAATTCGCTGCCTTCGCCGATCCAGACAAGCGTGAAGCGATCCCCGATCCCAACGACCGGGCGACGTTCGACCGGTCGCGTGCGGAACCCGGTCCCGATGCCGATGCGTGGCGCACGTTCTATCGCGACATGCTCGCCTTGCGTCGCGAGCATATCGCCCCGCATCTGGCCGGCGCGACGTCGCTGGGCGCGGAGGCGGTGGGGGAGGCCGCCGTCGTGGCGCTGTGGCGCTTGGCGAACGACACGGTGCTGACGATCGCGCTGAACCTCGGCGATACGGCCATCCCGGTGCCGGGCGGGAAGCCACTCGCCGTCACCGGCACGCCGGGCGCGCCCGCCAGCGCGGCGGCATGGATCGACCCGGCATGAGCGGCCTGCACGATCTCGCCCGCGCGGCCGGACTCCAGATCGACTGGACCGATGCCGGCGGACAGGCGCAACGCGTCAGTGACGAGGCGCTGGCCGGCGTGTTGGACGCGCTCGGCTATCGCAGCGACAGCGAGGCGGCGATCGCGGATGCGCAAGCACGGATCGCAGCGGAGCGGCGCGATCAGGCGACGGCCTTCGTCTCGGGCGATGTCGGCACGCCGATCGCGATCGACGACGTGTCGGGCGAGGGTGAGCTGATCCTCGACAATGGCGAGCATCGCACCGTCACGATCGACGGCGAACTGCCGGCAATCGACCGGCCGGGCTATCACCGGCTGGTCGTCGGCGACCGCGCCATCACCGTCGCGGTGGCACCGGCCCGATGCTTCATGGTCGGCGATGTCGCACCGGGCCGCAAGCTGTGGGGGCCGGCGGTGCAGATTCCGGCATTGCGCGATCACCGCGCCACCGCCTTCGGCGATTTCGGCACGCTCGCCCGGACCGCGGCGGCCTTCGGTGCGATCGGTGCGGATGCGATCGGCATCAGCCCCGTCCACTCGCTGTTCCCGGCCGATGCCGGTCGGTTCAGCCCCTATGCGCCGTCCAGCCGGCTGTTCCTCAACATCCTGCTTGCCGATCTGGCAATCGTCGGGCTGCCAGCGGGGGGCGAGGCGGCACCCGACCTGATCGACTGGTCCGATGCCATCCCGCAGCGACTGGCGCATCTGCGCGCCGCGTTCGAGGGCCGCACCGATGCGATCCGCGACGCCGTGGCCGCTTTCGTGGCGGAGGGCGGCGACGAACTCGTCCGCCATGCCCGCTTCGATGCGCTGCACGCGCATTTCTTCGCGGATGGCGCGCATGGCTGGCAGGATTGGCCGGCCGCGTTCCACGATCCCGCCGGCGAGGCCGTCGCCGCGTTTGCGCGTGAACGGAAGGGCGAGGTCGACTTCTATCTCTTCTGCCAATGGCTCGCCGATCGCAGCCTGTCCGAGGCGCAGAAGGCGGGCAAGGACGCCGGTATGGCGCTCGGCCTGATCGCCGATCTGGCGGTCGGCATGGACGCCGGCGGCAGCCACGCATGGAGCCGTCCGCAGGACCTCATCACCGGCCTGTCGATCGGCGCGCCGCCCGACTTGCTGGGGCCGGAGGGCCAGAATTGGGGCATCACCGGCTTCTCGCCCGGCGCGCTTCGGCGACTGGGGTTCGAACCGTTCATCGCCACGATCCGCGCGGCGCTGCGCCATGCCGGCGGCATCCGCATCGACCATGCGATGGGTTTGCAGCGCCTGTGGGTCGTACCCGATGGCAAACCGGCCAGCGAGGGTGCGTATCTGTCCTATCCGATCGACGACATGCTGCGCGTGCTGGCGATCGAATCGCAGGCGGCGCAGGCGATCGTCATCGGGGAGGACCTGGGCACGGTGCCTGAAGGCTTCCGGCCGAAGGCGGACGCGCGCGGGATGCTCGGCATGCGGGTCATGCCGTTCGAGACGGAGGGCGACCGGCTGAAGCCGCCGGCGAGCTACGATGCGCAGGCGGCGGCGATGACCGGCACGCACGACCTGCCGACGATCGCCGGCTGGTGGCGGGGCCGCGATCTCGACCTGATCTACGATCTCGGTCGCGCCACCCGCAACGAAAGCCGCGCCCATGCCGATGCGCAGCGCGCGCGCGAGCGGACAGGCTGGTGGGACAGCTTCACCGACGCCGGCGTCGCATCGGGCGTACAACCCGAACCCGATGACGGCGGCGCGGTGGTCGATGCCGCCCTCGGCTTCGTCGGCCGCACACCGTGCACGATCGCGATCGTGCCGATGGAGGATGTCGTCGGCCTGATCGAACAGCCCAACCTGCCCGGCACCACCGACGAACACCCCAACTGGCGTCGTCGCATGCCCGACGACACCGCTACGCTCCTCGCCCGCGACGATGTCGCCCCCCATGTCGCAACGATCAACGAAGCGAGAACCGCATGACCCCGCGCGCCACGTACCGGCTGCAATTGCACAAGGACTTCACCTTCGCCGATGCGGTGAAGATCGTCCCCTATCTCGACCGGCTGGGCATCAGCCACGCCTATCTGTCGCCGATCACCACCGCGACGAAGGGATCGACCCACGGATACGACGTGATCGATCCGACCGCGATCAACCCGGAGTTGGGCGGCGAGCAGGGCTATCGCGCGCTGGTGTCGGCGCTGCGCGATCGCGGCATGGGCGTCGTGATCGACATCGTCCCCAACCACATGGGCGTCGCGGGCGGTGAGAATGCGTGGTGGAACGACGTGCTGGCGCATGGCCAGGCGAGCGAATTCGCCGACGTGTTCGACATCGACTGGTCGCGCCCCGTCGTGCTGCCGGTGCTGGGCGATCCGCTGCCCAAGGCACTGGCCGACGACGCGATCGCGATCGAGGGCAATGCAGTGGTCGCGTACGGCGAGCACCGCTTCCCGCTGCGGCCCGAGGATCACGGCACCACTGCGACCGGCGACGAACTGGAGGCGTTGCTCGAACGCCAGCATTATCGCCTCGCCTGGTGGCGCACCGCCGATGACGAGTTGAACTGGCGACGGTTCTTCACCGTCAACGATCTCGCCGGTGTCCGCGTCGGGCAGGAATCGGTGTTCGAACGGACCCACGCGCTCTACTTCCGGCTGTGGCAGGAGGGACTGATCGACGGCGTCCGCATCGACCATGTCGACGGCCTGACCGATCCCGCCGGCTATTGCCGCCGCCTGCGCGCCCGCTTCGACGAGATGCCGCGCGACGGCGCGCAGGCGATCATCTGGATCGAGAAGATCCTAGGCGCGGGCGAACCGCTGGCGACCGATTGGGGCGTCGACGGCACCAGCGGCTACGACTTCATGGAGGACGTCGCCGCGCTGCTCCACGATCCCGCGGGCGAGGCGCCGCTGGCGACCGCCTGGGCCGATCTCAGCGGTCGTTCGGCCACCTTCGGGCCGGAGGAACTGCAGGCGCGACAGGATGAACTCGCCTGGCAGTTCGAGGGCCAGTTGAAGGGCTGCGTCCGCGCCTTCGCCACGCTGGCGGAGAGCGATCCCGACAACGTCCTGACGCCGGCGATGCTGCGCCGCGCGATCGAGCGATTGCTGTGGGTCTTCCCGGTCTATCGCACCTATGGCCTCGGCGACACCGCCCCCGCCGGCGATGCCGCGATCCGCGAACAGGCACGCGAGCGGGTCGCGCCGCTGATCCCGCCGGGCGAGGATTTCGTGGTCGACGCGGTGCTCGCGTGGCTGGCGGGCGAGGGGCCGGGCGATACCGCGCTGGCGGCCGATGCCGTGCGTCGCTTCCAGCAGTTGTCGGCGCCCGTCGCGGCGAAGGGGGTCGAGGACACTGCCTTCTATCGTTATGGCCGGCTGCTCTCGCGCAACGATGTCGGCTTCGACGCCGACCGGTTCGCGCGGACGATCGACGAATTCCACGACGCCATGGCGATCCGGGCAAAGGCATGGCCGCTGGCCCTGCTCGCCACCGCCACGCACGACCACAAGCGCGGCGAGGATGTCCGCGCGCGCCTTGCCGTGCTGAGCGAGATGCCCGATCGGTGGCTGGCGCATGTCGCGCGCTGGAACGAACTGGCGGCCGCGCCGCTTGAGGGTGTCGATCCCGCCGACGCCTATATGCTCTACCAGACGCTCTATGGCGCTTGGCCGGACGGGCTGGCGATCGACGATGCCGACGGCCTCGCCACCTTCGCCGAACGCGTCAACAGTTGGCAGGAAAAGGCGCTGCGCGAAGGCAAGCTGCGATCCTCGTGGGAGGCACCGCAGGAAGACTATGAGACGCTGTGCAAGGCGCTGACCGACACGTTGCTCGACCCTGCGCGATCGGCCGCCTTCCTCGCCGATCTGGCCGACTTGCGGGGGACGACGGCACAGCCAGCCATGGCGGGTATTCTAGCCCAGACCGCGCTGCGGCTGACCGTGCCGGGGGTGCCGGACACCTATCAGGGCACCGAATTCCTCGACCTCAGTCTGGTCGATCCCGACAACCGGCGGCCCGTCGACTACACCGCCCGCGCGTACGAACTGGCCGGCGACCGGTCGCCCAAGCTGGCGCTGATCGCCGATCTGCTCGCGCTTCGCCGGGAGCATCCGGCGCTTTTCGCGCAGGGCGACTACACCCCGGTCGCGGCCACGGGCACGCGCGCCGCGCATGTGCTGGCGTTCACGCGGCAGGCGGGGGGCAAGCGCCTGTTCGTCACGGTCGGCCTTCATCTGGCGGAACTGTGCGGTGACGACTGGTGGGGCGATACCGCCGTGGTGGTGGATGGCGTGGCGGTGTCTGTTGCGGAGCTATTCGCCGATCGGACGGCGGTAGCGCGGGTATCGGGCTGACGCTGCCGATCTTCAGTCTGACCGTTCATCGGAAATTTAAGGCGTGATAACCTCCGTCTACATCGTCATTGCGAGCGTAGCGAAGCAACCCAGGGCGTCATGTGCTGCTCTGGGTTGCTTCGCTACGCTCGCAATGACGGAGGGGCTTGTACACGCTGACCTGCGCCATCACGCGTGACGGCAGCCATCGAGACTTCTAAAGCACAACCCATGCTTTCGAACCTGACCGCCGACCGCCCCACCTTCGTCACCCATCTCGAATGCTCGATGACGGGCGAGCGGTACGCGGCGGACCGGCTGCACGGTTTGTCACGGGCCGGGCGGCCCCTGCTGGTCCGCTACGACCTCGACGCCGTCGGCGCGGCCCTGTCGCGCGAGGCGCTGACCGCGCGCGACACCGACCTGTGGCGCTGGCGTGAGTTGCTGCCGGTGCGGCACACCGGCAACATCGTCAGTCTGGGCGAGATCGAAACGCCGCTGGTGCCGATCCCCAAATCCGCCGGCCCCAACGTGCTGGTAAAGGACGAGGGTCGCCTGCCCACCGGCAGCTTCAAGGCGCGCGGGCTGGTGATGGCGGTCGCGATGGCCAAGGAACTGGGCGTCACCCGCATCGCGATGCCGACCAACGGCAATGCGGGCGCCGCGCTCGCCGCCTATGCCACGCGGGTCGGGATCGAGACGATCGTGTTCTGTCCGGAGGACACGCCCGAGATCAACGTGCGCGAGATCGCTATGCAGGGCGCGCGGGTGTGGCGGGTCAACGGCCTGATCGACGATTGCGGCGCGATCGTCGGCAAGGGGGCGGCGGAGGGCCGCTGGTTCGACTTCTCCACCCTGAAAGAGCCGTACCGGATCGAGGGCAAGAAGACGATGGGCCTCGAACTGGCCGCGCAGTTCGGCTGGGAATTGCCCGACGCGATCTTCTATCCCACCGGCGGCGGCACCGGCCTGATCGGCATGTGGAAGGCGTTCGACGAACTGGAGAAGCTCGGCTGGATCGGGTCGAAGCGCCCGCGCATGTACGCGGTGCAGGCGTCCGGCTGCGCCCCCATCGTCCGCGCGTTCGAGGCGGGCGAGGAACATGCCGAGCGCTGGGAGGATTCGCACACGATCGCGATGGGCATCCGCGTGCCGAAGGCGGTCGGCGACTTCCTGATCCTGCGCGCGGTGCGCGAAAGCGGCGGCAAGGCGCTGGGCGTCGGCGACCCCGCGATCCTGAAGGCGGTGGACGACTGCGCCCGGCGCGACGGCCTGTTGCTGTGTCCCGAAGGCGGCGCGACGCTGGCCGCGTACCGCGAGGCGCTGCGCACCGGCGAGGTGGACGAGGAGGAACGCGTCGTCTTGTTCAACTGCGCGACGGGCCTGAAATACCCGATGCCGGCCGCGCCGCAGACGCTCGACCGCCACGCCGCGATCGACTTTGACGCGCTGTGACCCGTGCTGTGATCCCGGCTGCGATCCGCGTCGCGGCGCTCTATCGCTTCGCGCGGTTCGACGATCCCGTTGCAGTGCGCGACCGGCTGGAGACGGTCGCGAAGGCAGCGGGTATTCGCGGCACGCTGCTGATCGCGGCGGAGGGGATCAACGGCACGATCGCCGGTACGAACGAAGGGATCGACACAGTGCTGGCCGCCATTCGCGCGCTGCCCGGATGCGCCGACCTGACCCCCAAATTCGCCGAGGCCGCCACGATGCCGTTCCACCGGCTGAAGGTGCGGCTGAAGCGCGAGATCGTGACGATGGGCGTGGCCGACATCGATCCGCTGACCGAGGTCGGCACCTATGTCGCGCCGGCCGACTGGAACGCGCTGGTCGACGATCCCGACACCGTCGTGATCGACACGCGCAACGATTACGAGGTGGCGGTGGGCAGCTTCGCCGGCGCGGTCGATCCCGGCACCGCAAGCTTCCGCGACTTCCCGGCATGGTTCAACGCGCACCGCGACGAACTGGCGGGCAAACGGGTCGCGATGTTCTGTACCGGCGGCATCCGCTGCGAAAAGGCGACCGCGTTCCTGCGCCGCGAGGGCGTGGAGGATGTGTTCCACCTCGACGGCGGCATCCTGCGCTATCTGGAGGAAATGCCCACCGCCGACAGCCGCTGGCAGGGCGAATGCTTCGTGTTCGACGAGCGCGTGGCGGTGGGCCACGGCCTGACACCGGGCAGCCACGCGCTGTGTCGCGGTTGCCGCATGCCGGTAAGCGAAGCCGACCGCGCCTCGCCGCTGTTCGTCGAAGGGGTCAGCTGCCCCCGCTGCCACGCCGCCCGCGACGACACGCAACGGGCGGGTTACGCGGAACGGCACCGACAGGCGCTGCTCGCCGAGGCACGGGGTGAGGCGCATGTCGGGCGGGTGCAGGGGTAGGGTGGCTGATCTGCCGGCGGAGATCACGACATTTTTTACGACTAAGCCAGCGACATTTGCATAGGATTTTTGCATCGTGTGAACACTCGGGCCATTTTCTGACGATGCGAAATTTGTGATTTTTGCATCAGGGCCTGTGAGGTCGCTGGAAACCGGTCATTGACCGGAACTCGGATTATGCTGACAAACCAAGCATGACTAAGCGCACCTCGGCCGTCTTCACGCTTCTGATCTTCGTATCGACATCGGTAACGGCACAGCAGACTCCATCAGCGGCTGACATGGAGCGCATGGTGAGCCAGCTACAAGCGAGGCATATCTCAGCAAATGCGCCACCTGACTCAAGCTTCAGCAAAATTCTTGATCGCGATGTTCGAGCCTACCTCGCAGCGCACCAGCTACCTTCCAAGAAGGTGATGATCGAATCGCTTCGAAAAGGCGCGACACAGAGTGGAGTGTCGTATCCAAAATACTACATCTGGATTCGTGCGACGGATGCGGCAAGCCACCATGTTGAGGGTGCAATGCGTGTCGCGGCTATCGACCGAGTTAAATTCGAAGTTACTGACTTCACGCCTACCGATACGATCCGAACCGATCCAGCGTCACTCGCCGCCATTTATCCATCGCCCATCATACCTGCCATCCGACAGCACGCTGCAATTCGGTAGGGCCACCTGCTTGTAGGTGATTGTCGGCCGGACCTTCACATCGTTCTGTTGCAAAACTTTCAATCTCCGCATCACCGAAACCCCCGCAACAAACTCTCATACACCTCCAGCGCCGGCGCCCCCGGCACCTCTTCGCCCTCGCGTAGCAGATAGGCGTGGCGGATGATTTCCGCCTGTTGTTCCAGACCATAGCGCACCAGCGGCCAGCCCGGTTTGATCGTGTAGCTGTACCGGCAGAACGGCGCGCGAGCGAGGGGGAGGTAGATGCCGCGCTGCCATTGCCAGACATGGGCGAGTTCATGGACGAACAGGCCGCGCCGGTCGATATCCGCCTCGGCGAAATCGTCGCTCCACCCGTCGCCGTGCGGGTGGAAATGGATGTGGCCGCACGGCGCCATCGCGACCTGTCGCGGTTGGAAGAACGCCCATTTCCGCCGCCTGATTTCCACCCCGGTCAGGTCGATGCGATCGCCATAGACCGACCGGGCCAGCGCAATCTCGCCCGGTGTCAGTCGGCGTGCCGCGCCCGGGGCCATTCCTGAAGGCGTGGTCGCCATTATTCGGGCGCGGGATCGCCGGCGCCGACCGCCACTGCCTTGCGCTGGATGCGCGATCCGTCGGCGAAGGTGAAGGTCAGCAGGGTGTTGTCGCCCGGTTTCAGGTCGCGGCTGACCCCGAACAGCATCAGGTGGCGGCCCCCCGGCTGGAACGTCACCTCGCCACCGGCGGGCAGGGGGATGCTGTCGATCTTCGCCATCGTCGCCATGCCGCCCGACATCATCGATTCGTGCATCTCGGTCCGGATCGCATAGTCGGTGGACACCGCGACCAGCGTCGTCGCGGCCGCGCCGCCGTGCAGCGTGAAATACCCCGATCCGGGCCGTCCCTCGACGGCGGGCAGGCGGACCCAGGCGTGATCCGCCTCGATCGCGGCGGGCTTCAGGCATCCCGTCAGGAGCAGCGCCCCCCCCACTACCGGCGCCACCACCGGCGCCACCATCGCCATCATCGCCCGCATGCCCGCCACTCCCGTTTCATGCGGGGCTCACCCGCATCCTGTTGCATCATCGTCACGCTGGAGCGGTTCGTAGGTTCCACGCCTTCTTGCGGCAAGCGACATGCCACCTATATCGCGCCCATCACCCGGAGATTGCGCTTCCGTAACGGAGCGTGATCGCAAGGCTTTTTTTAATGTGATGAGGGGCATCAAGGACTCATGGCAAAAGTAATCGGTATCGATCTGGGCACGACCAACAGCTGCGTTTCCGTCATGGAAGGCGGCAAGCCCAAGGTGATCGAGAATGCGGAGGGCGCCCGTACCACGCCCTCGATCGTCGCCTTCGCCAAGGATGGCGAGCGTCTGGTCGGCCAGCCCGCCAAGCGGCAGGCCGTGACCAACGGCGACAACACGATCTTCGCGGTGAAGCGCCTGATCGGCCGCCGCTTCGACGATCCGATCACCAAGAAGGACACCGAGCTGGTCCCGTACAAGATCGCGCGCGGTCCGAACGGCGACGCATGGGTCTCGGCCGGCGGCAAGGATTACTCGCCGTCGCAGATCAGCGCCTTCACGCTCCAGAAGATGAAGGAAACCGCCGAGTCCTATCTGGGCGAGACGGTGACGCAGGCGGTCATCACCGTGCCGGCGTATTTCAACGACGCCCAGCGTCAGGCGACCAAGGACGCCGGCCAGATCGCCGGTCTCGAAGTGCTGCGCATCATCAACGAGCCGACCGCGGCGGCGCTCGCCTATGGGCTGGAGAAGCAGGACGGCAAGACGATCGCGGTCTATGACCTTGGCGGCGGTACGTTCGACGTCTCGATCCTGGAGATCGGCGACGGCGTGTTCGAGGTGAAGGCCACGAACGGCGACACGTTCCTGGGCGGCGAGGACTTCGACAACAAGATCGTCCAGTATCTGGCGGACGAATTCAAGAAGGCCGAGGGTATCGACCTCGCCAAGGACAAGCTGGCGCTGCAGCGGCTGAAGGAAGCCGCCGAGAAGGCGAAGATCGAGTTGTCGTCGGCGGCCTCGACCGAGGTCAACCTGCCCTTCATCACCGCGGACCAGAACGGGCCGAAACATCTGGTGAAGACGATCAACCGCGCCGATCTGGAGCGGCTGGTCGATGACCTCATCAAGCGCACGATCGATCCGATGAAGAAGGCGCTGGCCGATGCCGGCGTGAAGACCGACGACATCAGCGAAGTCGTGCTGGTCGGCGGCATGACCCGCATGCCCAAGGTGCGCGAGGCCGTGAAGGCATTCTTCGGCAAGGAGCCGCACACCGGCGTGAACCCGGATGAAGTCGTGGCGATGGGCGCCGCCATTCAGGCGGGCGTGCTGCAGGGCGACGTCAAGGACGTGCTGCTGCTCGACGTGACGCCGCTGTCGCTGGGCATCGAGACGCTGGGTGGCGTGTTCACCCGGATGATCGACCGCAACACGACCATCCCGACCAAGAAATCGCAGACCTATTCGACCGCCGACGACAACCAGGGCGCGGTGACGATCCGCGTGTTCCAGGGCGAGCGCGAGATGGCGGCGGACAACAAGCTGCTCGGCCAGTTCGATCTCGTCGGCATCCCGCCGGCACCGCGCGGCGTGCCGCAGATCGAGGTGACGTTCGACATCGACGCCAATGGCCTGGTCAACGTGTCCGCCAAGGACAAGGGCACGGGCAAGGAACAGCAGATCCGCATCCAGGCATCGGGTGGCCTGTCGGACAGCGACATCGACCAGATGGTCCGTGACGCCGAGCAGTTCGCCGAGGAAGACAAGAAGCGTCGGGCCGGTGCCGAGGCGAAGAACAATGCCGAATCGCTGATCCACACCACCGAACGCCAGCTGGCCGACAATGGCGACAAGGTCGACGAGGCGCTGAAGTCGGAAATCCAGGCCGCAATCGATGCCGCGAAGGCATCGGTCGAGGGTGGCGATCCGGATGCGATGAACGAAAAGGCGCAGGCACTGGCGCAGGTCGCGATGAAGCTGGGTCAGGCGATCTACGAGAAGCAGGCGCAGTCCGAAGCATCGCCGCAGGGCGACGGTGCGCCCGAGGCGAAGGCCGACGACGTGGTCGATGCCGAATTCTCGGAAGTCGACGACTCGCACAAGGCATAACGACACCATGATCGCGCCCCGTCATCCCATCGGCCGTCCCGGCCGGGGGATGGCGGGGCGCTTTCTGTGAGGCGATCATGAGCACCCAGATCGACTATTACGAACTGCTCGAATGCGAGCGGACCGCGGATGCGGGGACGATCAAGACGTCCTACCGCAAGCTCGCAATGAAATATCACCCGGACAAGAATGCCGGGTGCAAGGATTCGGAATCGAAGTTCAAGGCGGTGTCGGAAGCGTACGACATCCTGAAAGACCCGCAGAAGCGGGCCGCCTATGACCGGTTCGGGCATGCCGCGTTCCAGAACGGTGGCGGCGGTGGTGCGGGCGCGCAGGACTTCGGCGGCTTCTCCGACATCTTCGAAAGCGTGTTCGGTGAATTCATGGGCGGGCGCGGCGGTGGCGGTGGCCGCCAGCAGGCGCGGCGCGGCGCCGATCTGCGCTACGATATGGAAATCACGCTGGAAGAGGCGTTCCACGGCAAGTCGACCGAGATCACCGTCGATGTCTCGGCCGAATGCGATACCTGCCACGGATCTGGCGCGAAGCCCGGCACGCATGCTTCCACCTGCCGCCAGTGCAATGGTCATGGCAAGGTGCGCGCGCAACAGGGCTTCTTCGTGGTCGAGCGCGCCTGCCCGGTCTGTCAGGGATCGGGTCAGGTCATCGCGGACCCGTGCACCGATTGCCGGGGCGAGGGCCGGGTCGACAAGACCAAGACGCTTGCCGTCAACGTACCGGCCGGTGTGGATGAGGGCACCCGTATCCGCCTGACCGGCGAGGGCGAGGCGGGACCGCGCGGCGCGCCGGCCGGTGACCTTTACATCTTCCTGCACGTGAAGCGGCACGCGTTCTTCGAGCGTGAAGGCACGACCCTGTTCGCGCGCGCACCGATCAGCTTCACCACCGCCGCCCTCGGCGGATCGCTGGCGATTCCCGGCCTCGACGGCAGCACGCACGAGATCAAGATCCCGGCCGGCGTCCAGTCGGGCAAGCAACTGCGCCAGCGCGGCGCGGGTATGCCGGTGTTGCAAGGGCGTGGCGCGGGCGATCTGGTGATCCAGATCGAGGTGGAAACCCCCACCCGCCTGTCCACCCGCCAGCGCGAGCTGCTGGAGATGTTCCGCGAGACGGAAACCGGCGACGAATGCCCGGCCAGCCAGGGGTTCTTCGCGAAGTTGAAGGGTGTGTTCGCCGGGGAGTGACCGGTCGATCGGTCACCTCATACTTGAAGCCAGTGACGTCCGGTTTGCCCGCCCTTGTTACAGGGGCGGGCAACCGGTCGTACGACGCTGGTTCAGAGAGTGGTGAAGACCACTCCGACCACCAGCGCCTGTGCCGCGATCGCCAGCATGGAGCTGGTCACGGTTTCGAACATGCGCATGTAAGGTCTCCGATGCCGGAGAAATATCCGGCAAGCGCGATATGGCGATCATGTCGTGCTGACGCAATTTTGTAACAGTCCATCGCAGTTGCATTATTTGCAACTTAGACTGCCGCCGACGTCGGTCATCCCGGATCGGGGAAGCGGTCAGGCACCGCTATCTTGCTATTCGCCGCCACGTGTCCTTCACTCCAGTCTCTTCGCAGAGAAAGATAATGATGCTCCGTCGCCTGTAAGCCTTGCCGATCCTCTCTGCCGTCATCGCACGATGGCGGTGGCCGCCCCCAAACGCCACCCTGGATATCGGTCGCCAGCTTCGATGCCCTGCCTCAGCCGCTGCCGCTTTCCTATCACGCCGGCGACGGACGGGCGGACGTGGCAACGGCCCGCGCGCAATCAAGGCGCACAAGCTGTTGCCGATCGATCTCGGCCAGTGTGCCGGCGCTGTTGATCGTCGATTCAAAGACCAACCGCCTCGTCAATCGTGGCCGCGAAACCGCGCTCGCCGATGCCCGCAGCCTGACGCCGCAGGCGCTGGCGGACCCGGACGGCCTAGGTCGGACACAGACCCATCCGTCTTTGCGAGCGAAGCGAAGCAACCCAGAGCAGCACGTGATGCCCTGAGTTGCTTCGCTTCGCTCGCAAAGACGGGTAGACCGACGTCATCATATTCCAGATCGCCCCAACCGTCCGCTACGGGCGCGGCGTCAGACCGCGCCGAACACCCGCGCGAAGATCGTGTCGACATGCTTGTAATGATAATCGAGATCGAACTTCGACTCGATCTCCGCGACCGGCAGCGCGGCCGTCACGTCGGCATCCGCCTTCAACAGGTCGAGCAGCGATAGCTCGCCATCGGATTCCCACACCCGCATCGCGTTGCGCTGGACGAGACGATAGGAATCCTCGCGGCTGACCCCGGCCTGCGTCAGCGCCAGCAGCACGCGCTGCGAATGGACCAGTCCACCCATCCGGTGCAGGTTCTTCGCCATCCGCGCCGGATACACGACCAGCTTGTCCATCACCCCGGTCAGCCGCGCGAGCGCGAAGTCGAGCGTGATCGTGGCGTCGGGGCCGATATAGCGTTCGACCGACGAATGGCTGATGTCGCGCTCATGCCACAGCGCCACATTCTCCAGCGCCGGCGTGACATAACCGCGCACCATGCGGGCGAGGCCGGTCAGGTTCTCGGTCAGCACCGGGTTGCGCTTGTGCGGCATCGCCGACGATCCCTTCTGGCCGGGGGAGAAATACTCCTCCGCCTCCAGCACCTCGGTGCGTTGCAGGTGACGAACCTCGGTCGACAGCCGCTCGATCGAACTGGCGATGACGCCTAGCGTGGCGAAGAACATCGCATGGCGATCACGTGGGATGACCTGGGTCGATACGGGTTCGACCGTCAGGCCCAGTTTGCCGGCGACATATTCCTCCACGAACGGATCGATATTGGCGAAGGTGCCCACCGCGCCGGAGATCGCGCAGGTGGCGATATCGGCGCGCGCGGCGACCAGCCGGTCGCGGTTGCGGGCGAATTCGGCATAGGCCTGTGCCAGCTTCAGCCCGAAGGTGACGGGCTCGGCATGGATGCCGTGGCTGCGGCCGATCGTCGGCGTCAGCTTGTGTTCGATCGCACGGCGCTTCAGCACGTCGAGCAACTGGTCGAGATCGGCGAGCAGGATGTCGGCGGCGCGCGCCAGTTGCACCGCGAGGCAGGTGTCGAGCACGTCGGACGAGGTCATGCCCTGATGCAGGAAGCGCGCTTCCGGCCCGGTCCGCTCGCTGACATGGGTCAGGAAGGCGATGACGTCGTGCTTGGTCTCCGCCTCGATCGCATCGATGCGGGCGACGTCGAACGGGCCGGCGGCGGCATCGGCTTCCCAGATGCGGGCGGCGGCCTCCTTCGGCACGACGCCCAGCGCGGCGAGGGCATCGGTGGCGTGCGCCTCGATCTCGAACCAGATGCGAAAGCGCGCCTCTGGCGTCCAGAGCGCGGCCATGGGGGCACGGGAATAGCGGGGGATCATGATACCTCGTCTCGGTTCGGCCACGGGTCGTCGTGACTCCGCCCCGGGGGCGGGACGAGTTGCCGTTAGCAGCACTCGCGCCCCCCTTCAAATCCCGTCACGGGGAACATACCTACAGTATTGACGGTTGTACCGCACAGATTTCCACGCCGGCATCCAAGCATTGCGAGTGAGGCCGGTGCTACTATCGAAGGAGACATGATATGTTGAAGATGATCTTGCTCGCCGGAACGATGACTATCGCCGCACCGGCACTGGCGCAGACCATGGCACCGGTCGATCCGGGTGTGCAGACGGCACCGCAGACCACGATGGTGGACCCGTCGACAACTGCGCCGCAGACGGCTGTGGATCCCGCTACTTCGACGACGGCACCCGCAACGACGGCCGCCCCCGCGCAGACGGCGGAAGCAGCGTCGGCGGCCGATGGCACGCAGGTGGCCTCCGCGGTCGACACGCAGTTCGGCACCTATGACAAGAACGCCGACGGCAAGCTGAGCCAGGCGGAATTCTCGTCCTGGATGGTCGCGCTGAAGACCGCGAGCGATCCGGCCACGAAGGCCGGCAGTGCCGAGACCAAGAAGTGGGTCGGCGCGGCATTCGCGCAGGCCGATACGGACAAGAACAAGTCGCTCGACAAGGCGGAAGTCACCGGCTTCCTGACCAAGGGCTGATTTAGTCCCTTTCACCCCCAGCGGGTGAACGCAGCGCCGCCGGCATTCCCCCTGTCCGGCGGCGTTGTCGCGTCTGGATCAGATCAGGCCCTGCGCCCTAAGCGAGACATGGCCGGCGGTGCCGACGATCAGATGGTCGTGCACCGCGATCCCCATCGGCTTGCCGGCGGCGACGATCGATCGCGTCACGTCGATATCCGCCCTGCTGGGGGAGGGGTCGCCCGACGGATGGTTGTGGACCAGGATGATCGACGCCGATTGCAGGTCGATCGCCCGGCGGATCACCTCGCGGACATGCACCGCGGCCTGATCGATCGATCCCTTGCTCATCACCTCGTCCCGGATCAGCATATTGCGCGTGTTCAGGTGAAGGACGCGGAACCGCTCGACCCCGTGATGCGCCATATCTGCATGGAGATAATCCAGCAGCGCCTGCCAATTGCCCAGCACCGGCCGCGCCACCACTTCGCTTTGCAACAGCCGCGTCGCGGCGGCGGCGGCGATGCGGATCGCGGCGGTCGCCGTGTCGCCCATCCCGTCCACCCGCGTCAGCGCCTCGGTATCGGCCGACAACAGGCCGCCGATGCCGCCGAACTCGCGCAGCAGCGCCTTGGCGAGCGGCTTCGTGTCGCGGCGCGGGATCGCCAGCGCGAGCAGATACTCGATCAGTTCGTGATCCAGCAGCCCGGCCGGATCGGTCAATAGGCGGCTACGCAGCCGGGCGCGGTGGCCGGCGGTATCGGACGGGGGGTCTGCATCGGCCATCGCCCACGACCCTATAAGCGCGTGGATGACAATCAAGGGGGACAATCAAGGGGCGCCCGCCGCCCAAGCAGCGCTTGGTTGCCGCCCGGCCCCGCACCGCCTATCTCACGGGCATGGCCACCACAGTATCCGAAGTCGCCCTGTCCGCCGCCGCCGCCGCGCGCGTGGCGGCGATCGCCAACCGTCAGGGAAAGCCCGCGATCCTGCGCCTGTCGGTCGATGGCGGCGGCTGCTCCGGCTTCCAGTACAAGTTCGGTCTGGCGGATGCGCCCGAGGGCGACGACATGATCGCCGAGACGGACGGCGTGCGACTGGTGGTGGATTCGATCAGCCTCGATCTCGTGCGCGGATGCCGGGTCGATTATGTCGAATCGCTGGGTGGCGCGGCGTTCAGGGTGGACAATCCGCAGGCGGCATCGGGATGCGGCTGCGGCACCAGCTTCGCGGTCTGAGGCATGAAGATCGTCACGTACAACGTCAACGGCATCAAGGCGCGGCTGCCCCGCGTCATCGAATATCTGACCGAGGATCAGCCGGATATCGTCTGTCTCCAGGAACTGAAATCCAGCGACGAGACCTTTCCCCTCGCCGAGATCGAGGCGGCCGGATACGGCGCAGTGTGGCATGGGCAAAAGGCGTGGAACGGCGTTGCCGTGCTGGCAAAGGGATCGACTCCCGTCGAGCGCCAGCGCGGTCTGGCCGGCGAGCCGGAGGACGAGCACAGCCGCTATCTGGAATGCGAGATCGGCGATCTGGTGGTCGCCTCACTCTATCTGCCCAACGGCAATCCGCGTCCGGGGCCGAAATTCGATTACAAGCTGCGCTGGATGGATCGGCTGGCCGACCGCGCGCGTGCCATTCTGGCCGAAGAGAAACCAGCGGTGCTGGCCGGCGACTATAACGTCATCCCCAATGACGACGACACCTTTTCGGTGCGCGCGATGCATGATGACGCCCTGATGCAACCCGAAAGCCGTGCCGCCTATCGCCGCCTGCTGGCGCAGGGGTGGACCGACGCGCTGCGCACCCGCGAGCCGAAGGGCCGGGTCTGGACCTTCTGGGATTATCAGGCCGGCGCATGGCAGCGCGACGCAGGTTTTCGCATCGACCATCTGTTGCTCAGCCCGCAGGCGGCCGACCGGCTGACCGGGGCGGGCGTCGACAAGGCATATCGCGGCCGTGAAAAGGCGAGCGATCACGCGCCGACCTGGGTGTCCCTGCGATGAAGACCGCCGCGGCCGCATGGCTGGTGCTGGCCATGCTGCCGGGCGCGGCGATGGCGCAGAACCGCGATCTGTGCGCGCACCGGCCGGGGCTGGGCACGCCCGCCTGCACCGTCGATCCCGGCCATGTCCTGATCGAGACCGGTGTGGCCGACTGGACCCGCGACGACAGCGGCGATGGCCGTATCGACACGATCCAGATCGGATCGACGCTCGCCCGCTTCGGCGTGGACGATGCGACGGAGCTGGAACTCGGCTGGACCCCCTATGGCCATCAGCGCGAGCGGAGCGCCATGGGCGACGTGACGCACATGGGCCGGGTCGGCGACGTGACGGTGGGCGTGAAGCGCAGCATCGCCAATCCGGACGGGCACGGCCTGTCCCTTGCCGTGCTGCCCTTCGCCACGCTGCCGGTGGGCCGCACGCCGATCGGCGCCGGCGACTGGGGCGCGGGGCTGACCGCGCCGCTGACCTACGACCTGTCCGATGCGGTGCAGCTGGAATTCACGCCGGAGGTGGATGCCGCGGTGGACGAGGACGGTCACGGCCGTCACCTCGCCTACAGTGCCGTCGTCGGCGCAGAATGGGATGTGGCCGAAACCGTCGAACTGATCGGCGAGGTGCAGGCGATCCGCGATCGCGATCCGGGCGGCCGGGCGACGATGTATCTGGCCGGTCTTTCCGCCGCGTGGCAGCCGGGCAAGCGCTGGCAATTCGATATCGGCACCGCCGCGGGGCTGAATCACGATGCACCGGCCGTACGCGTTTACGGTGGGATCGCCGCGCTGTTCTGAACCCCGGTATACTTTCAGGTAAATTTCGCCAGACAATAGGATAATCTTCGGGCTGGTGGTGTACTTCACCAACACAGCTTTTGCTAAGTCATTGTAAAACCATCATCCTGAGTTTGGCACGGGCCATGCAAAGTGGTTCATGCGGAATGATCCGCATCGAAAAAGGGTGATGGAAATGTTCGGTTCGAAAATTTTTCTGACGCTGGCCGGCGCAACGACGATGCTGACGGCGGGCGTGGCACAGGCCAGCGAAAAGCCGGTCGTCATCGCAACCAGCGCACCATCGGCACCGGTGTCGATCAACCTCAACCAGCGTTACTGCATCGTCGATGACAGCGTCACCGGCTCGCGCATCCCGCGCAAGGAATGCGCCCCGCTCGGCCAGTGGAAGGATCGCGGTATCGATCCCACCCGGATGCGCCGCCGTTGACGGCGATCGCCTCGCGACGCCCGGCGTCGCGGGGCAGCCCGCCTACAGGTGGCGTTCGTAGATGATGTAGGTCTTGTTGACGTGGCTCTGGATCGTCTCGGCGATCGATCGCATTCCCTGATTGTCATCGAGGATCCAGCCGATCTCCGCCCGGCTCGCGCCATAACGCTCCACCGATGACCGGCGAATATATTCGATCATGGTGAAGGCGAGCTGGCTCGCCATCCGCGACGATTGCAGTTCCTTCACCACGCCCATCAACGGCACGCGCATCGTCCGCACCTTCGGCTTGCGCAGCCAGAGCAGCAACTTCGCCCAGCCGAAGGGTAACAGCGATCCCTTCAACGGCGCGATCGCCTCGTTCAGGTCGGGCAGGGTAATCATGAAGGCGACCGGCTTGCCGTCCAGTTCAGCGATGCGGATCAGGTCCTCGAACACGATCGGCTTCAGCTTGATGCCGACATCCGCGATCTCCGGTTCGGTCAGCGGCACGAAGCCCCAGTTGTCCGACCACGCATCGTTCAGGATGCCCAGAATGATCGCCGCTTCCTCGTCGAACTTCGACTTGTCGACTTCGCGGATGCGGATGCGCGCGTTCTTCTCGCCCGACTGGATGATGCGGTTGACGATCGGCGGGAACGGCTTGGTGATGTCCAGATCATAGGTCAGCAGCGTCTTTACGGCCGCATAGCCCGCCGCCTCGATCCAGCCGCGATATTCCGGTTTTGCATGGCCCATCATTACCGTCGGCGGATGATCGTACCCCTCGACCAGCAGGCCCGGCTCTTCCCAGATCGACATCGAGATCGGGCCGAGCGCCCGGCTCATCCCCTCGTCGCGCAGCCAGTCTTCCGCCCGCGCCAGCAACACCGTGAAGATGTCCTCGCGCTCCGCCTCCATCAGCCCCCATTGGCCGACACCGGGACCGAACCCCTGCGCGGCCGGCATGGTCAGCGCCAGCGTATCGATATGCGCGGAGATCCGCCCGACGACCTGGCCGTTCTCCTCCGCCAGGAAAAGTTGTGCCTTGGCATGACTGAACCAGCCGTTCTTGGCGGGGGTGATGAGGCCCAGCGCCTCGGATTTCAGCGGTGGGACCCAATTGGGATCGTCACGATACAGGCGGAACGGCAGGTCGACGAACGTCTTGCGATCCCGCGTCGTCCGTACTTCCCTGATCGTCACATCGTTCGCCATCGTGCCGCCCCCACATTCATTCCAACTGGCCCGTTCCCGGATCGGCGCACGTCGTAACCGGCGTATCCGATCATGGCGAGTGGCATTTCCGTCATCTCGCGCGCCCACCGGCGTCTGTAAAAGCCACGCTGCCGCCATTATCTGGTGGCAATGGATCACGCCATGAACACCACGCTAACCCTGGATCGCGCGACCCCCGGTGGCGCGAAGCCGGACCTTCGCATCGCCGATGACAAGGCGATGCTGCGCGCCGCGGCGGAGCTGACCCGCGATCTCGTCCAGCCGCGTCCGCGCATCTACTGGATGGACCTGATCGCGTCGGTCGTGATCGGGTACGGTGCGCTGGCGGTGGCGATCGCATCGACGTCGACCGGCCTGACGGTTGCGGCGATCGTCGTGGCAGTGCTCGGCCTGTACCGCGCGCTCAGCTTCATCCACGAAGTGTCGCATATGAAGCACGCGGCGCTGCCCGGCTTCCGGCAGGGGTGGGACACGCTGGTCGGCATCCCGATGCTGACGCCGTCCTTCATGTATGAGGGCGTGCACAACCTGCATCATGCCAAGACTCGCTACGGCACCGCCGAGGACCCGGAATATCTGCCGCTGGCGTTGATGAAGCCATGGACGCTGCCGCTGTTCATCGTCATTTCCGCCTTGGCGCCGGTGGCCCTGATCGTCCGTTATGCGATCCTGTCGCCGATCTCCCTGCTGTCCTCCAGGCTGCGCCGCGTCGTGGTGGAGCGGTATTCGGCGCTGGCGATCAACCCGCAGTTCCGCCGCCGCAGCCCGGAGGGCGACGCAGCACGCCAATGGGCACGGATCGAAACCGCCGCGAGCATCTGGGCGATCACGTTGCTGACGCTGGCAGTGACGGGCGTGCTGCCCTTGCGGTCGTTTCTCCTCATCCTCGGCGTCGCATCGGCGGTGGCGGTCATCAATCAGGTCCGTACATTGGTCGCGCATCTGTGGGAGAATGAGGGCGAGCCGATGACGGTCACCGCCCAGTATCTCGACACGGTCAACGTCCCGCCGCCTGCTTTGCTGCCCGCACTATGGGCGCCCGTCGGCCTGCGTTACCATGCGCTGCACCACCTGTTGCCGGGGCTTCCCTATCATTCGCTGGGAGAAGCGCATCGCCGCATCTCGTCGGCGCTCGACATGGCGTCGCCCTATCACAAGGCCAATTACGCCGGGCTTCCCGGTCTGGTCCTGAAGATCGGCCGCAGCACGATGGTATCGCGCCGCTAGCTCGTACGGCACGATCCCGTCGCGTCGGCGGTGATCGTCAGTTATTGATCGCCGCGCTGAAAGATGGCGCTGTAGAAGATATAGAGAATCCACAGGCCGATGATCGGCAGAATGACGTAATACGACGCGAAATGGCAAAAGGCATTCCATCCGGCCAATATGTCATTTAACATGTCGGTCGGCCCTGTGGATCATCATACGATACGAGCCCTGTTGCATCGACTGCAGCGGATGATGGCAATCTCGCCGCCGGCAACAGGATTGATCGGCGTGTGATCGATCGCTTCGTAGATCTGCTTCCGCGACCATCGATGTCCCCAGAAGCACCTCAACACATTCCCGATCCCTATTCGCGGCCGTCATTCTTTTGCCCGTTTCTGTGACCGGGCGCTGTCAGGCAAGGCGGCGGACTGGTATGTCTGCTCCGTTGTGGATGTATATCTTGGGTAAGGGCGGTGTGATGAGCGACGAACAGGATGGCACCAGCGTGCCGCCGCAAATCGATGGCGCGTGCCGCTGCGGACAAGTCCGCTTCCGGGTACAGGGGGCGGCGTTGATGACGATGGCCTGCCACTGCACCGGCTGCCAGCGAATGACCGCCAGCGCCTTCTCGCTAAGTTCGCTCTACCCGGCCGCGCATTTCACCGTCACGATGGGTGAACCCGTGATCGGCGGCCTGCACGGCACCACGCGACACTTCTTCTGTCCGCATTGCATGAGTTGGCTGTTCACCCGGCCGGCGGGGATGGACGATATCGTCAACGTTCGCGCGACTTTGCTGGACGATGCCGCCAGCTATCGGCCGTTCATCGAAACCTTCATCAGCGAAAAACTGTCATGGGCGACCACCGGCGCCCAGCACAGCTTTGCGGCCTTTCCGCCGCCGGACCGGTTTCCCGACTTGATGGCCGCGTTTGTCGATCGATCCTGAAGGACCGGCCGCTATTCCTCGGTCCGGAACAACACCGCTTCACCGATAAACAGGAACAGCAGGAACGGCGCCCACGCCGCCAGAAACGGCGGATAGGCCCCCAGATTACCCATCGCCAGCGCGAAGTTATCCGCGACGAAATACGCGAAGCCCAGCGCCATGCCGATCACCGCGCGCACGAACAGTTTGCCCGACCGGGCGATACCGAATGCCGCGACCGCGCCCAGCAGCGGCATCAGGATCGCCGACAGCGGCCCCGACAGCTTGTGCCACAACGATCCCTCCAGCGCCTTGGTCGGCCGCCCGGATTCCGCCAGATCGGCGATCGCCGCGCGCAAGGCGCCGAACGACAGGCTGTCGGCATCGACCGACGCCAGCGTGAACTGGTCGGCGCGGATGCCCCGACCGATCACCAGCGTGTCGAACGGGGTCAGCTTGCCGCTCGCCACGTCGAACCGCGTACCCGGCCCGACCCGCCAACCGCCGGAAGCATAGACGCCGCGTGTCGCCCGCACGATCGACCGCAGGTTGCCGCCGGTGCGATCGTACAGCGTGATGCCGCCCAGTTGCGTCGCCGCCCCGCGTCCCCGTGTCTGGCTGACCTCGATCAGGTCGTCGCCGTCGCGCACCCACACATTCGCCCGGTCGCCCCGGTCGATCGGCATCTTGCCGTAATCGACATTCTGCCACTGCGTCAGCGTCGCGGTGGAACGCGAGACGATACGGTCGTTGAACACAAACGAGACGATTGCCACACCCAGACTGGCGACCAGCAATGGCGCCAGCACCTGATGCGCGGACAGCCCCGCCGCCTTCAATGCCACGACCTCGCTGTTCTGGTTCATCGTGATGAGCGTCAGGATCGTCCCCAGCAACACGCAGAACGGCAGCAGGAACGAGATGATCTGTGGTGACCGCAGCGACACATAGGTCCAGATCTGCGACTGCCCGTTCCCCGGCACCGCCAGGATATCGCCGGTGGTGCTGAGCAGATCGAGCGTCTGAAGCACCAGCACCAGACCCAGCAGGATCGCAAAGGTGCGGACCAGGAACAGCCGCGCCATATAGATCGCGACGGTGCGCGACGGGAAAAAGCTTGCGGCCTTCACGACACGACCTCCGCCTTGCGCCGGCGTCGGCCGGGCAGGCGGCGCATGATCGCCTGACCCGCCTTCGAAAATACCCGTTCCAGCGCGCCGATCGGCTGGCCGCCGGGGACATAGGCGACCGTGTAGTACATCCAGAACACCAACCCCGCGAAGATCGCGAACGGCACCCACAATGCGATGGCGGGATCGACCCGACCCAGCTCGCCCACCGCCTGCGCATACTCGTTCACCTTGTGATAGGTGACGATCATCACGATCGACAGGAACACGCCCAGCGCCGACGACGATCGTTTCGGCGGAATGCCCAGCGCCAGCGCCAGCAGCGGCAACAGGAACATCGTCGATACCTCGGCCAGACGGAAATGGAACTCCGCCCGGCTGGAATCGCGCTGTTGCTCGGTCGCGCCGTCATTACGGCCCAGCCGCGCCAGTTCGGGCAGCGTGAATTCCAGATTACGGCCGCCGCGCTGACGGAAATTCTCGAACCGGGGCAGGTCGATGGGCAGATCGTGGCTGCTGAACTGCAACACGCGCGGGGTCGGAAATTCCGGCCGGTTGTGGACGAGGATGCCGTTGGTCAGGCGAAAGATGATGACGTTGGGATCATCGGTCGCCATGAAGCGCCCGCGCTCCGCGGTCACGCCGATCCAGTCGTTCTTGGGCGTCTGGACATGGACGAAGATGCCGCTCAGGTCGCGGCCCTTGTCCTTGCTCTCCTCGATGCGCAGCGTCATCCTGGGGCCGAGATGGGTGAACTCGCCCACCTTGATCGATGCACCCAGCGCCCCCGTGCGCAGCTCGAACCGCAGCCCCTCGTAATAATAACGCGCGATCGGCTGGACATAGCCGACGATCGCGAGGTTCACGAGCGCCAGCCCGATCGCGTACATGTACGGCACGCGCAGCATCCGCGTGTAGCTCATCCCCACGCCGCGCATCACATCCAGTTCGGATGAGGTCGCCAGCCGGCGAAAGGCGAGCAGGATGCCCAGCATCAGCCCGATCGGGATGCCCAGCCCCAGATATTCCGGCAACAGGTTGGCGAGCATCCGCCACACCACGCCGATCGGCCCGCCCTGCGTCGCGACGAAATCGAACAGCCGCCGGATGCGGTCGAGCACCAGCAGCATCGCCGCGATGATGAGCGTCGCGAACAGCGGCACGGCGATCAGCTTCGCCAGATAGCGGTCGATGGATTTCAACAAGGGCGGGGCTCGGACGACAAGGCCTGCCGGCTATAGGCGGCGGCGCGGCGGGCGTCAGGGGAAAAATGACATCGGCGACGCCAAAGCGCATCGGCGAGGGCGGGCGGGGGCGGGGGCGAGTCAGGGGCCGGCCGTTACTCCGCCGCCACCCGGTCCGGCGGCGCCGCATGGCCATCCATCGCCGCCGCCAGCGCCCGTTCCAGACGCATCAGCGTGAACGGCTTGCGCAGCACCTGATATCCGCTGAGTTCGCCCGCGCCGGCATCGCCGGCATAGCCGGTAACGAACAGCACCGCGACATCGGGGAAGCGCGCACGCAGCCCGGCGATCATCTCCGGCCCGGTCTGGTTCGGCATCAGCACGTCGGATACGACCAGATCGATATGCGGCAATTGCGCCAGCAGCTCGGGCGCCAGCAACGGGTCGGCACAGGCAACGGGGCGGTGGCCCAGTTCCTCCAGCGCATCGACCGTCGCGGCCAGCACGCGGGGATCGTCCTCCACCACCAGCACGTCCAGCCCCGCCCGGTCGGGCGTCGCGCCCATCGGCACTTCCCTGGTCGTCTCCGCCGCCACGGCCGCGACATCGCGTGGCAGATACAGCGACACCGTCGTGCCGGCGCCCGGCGCGGTCTCGATCGCGATCTCGCCGGCATGCTGGCGCACGAACGCGAAGATCTGGCTCAGGCCCAGACCCGTTCCCTTGCCGACTTCCTTGGTGGTGAAGAAGGGCTCGAACGCCCGCTCCGCCACCTCCGGCGTCATGCCGCAGCCATTGTCGGCGACCGACAGCATCACATAATCGCCCGCCGCACAGTGGCCGACCGCGTCCGCCGCCAGCGTCACTGCTTTGGTGACGATCCGGATCGTGCCGCGCCCGGCCAGCGCATCGCGCGCGTTCACGGCCAGGTTCAGGACGACATTCTCGAGTTGCACCTGATCGGCGCGCACGCACCACCCCTTCGCCTCGTCGCGCCGCGCCAGCGTGATGCCACCGCCCAGCGTCCGGTCGAGCAGGTCGGACATGTCCGCGATCAGCGCTCCCGCTACGATCGCCTCGGGCTTCAGCGATTCCTCGCGACTGAACGCCAGCAACCGGCGGGTCAGCGCCGCCGCCCGGTTCGCCCCCTCGGTCGCGCTGTCCAGATGGCGCAGCATCGATGCCGGATCGCTATCGGCATGACGCCGCGCCAGTTCCAGTCCGCCGACGACCACCGCCAGCATGTTGTTGAAATCATGGGCGATGCCGCCGGTCAACTGGCCGACCGCCTCCATCTTCTGCACCTGGCGCAGCTTGGCTTCCTGCAAGCGCAATTCGGTCGTCGCCGTCGCCACCGCCGTCGCCAGCGCCTCGGCCTGTTCGCGGGCGGCATCGGCATCGGCGCGCGCGACGATGCGTTCCTCGACCGCGCGCAGGCTCATCCACCCCAGCATCACCGCGCCCAGCACCAGCAGCACGCCGAACACCGCCAGCACGCCCGCAATCCGGCTCGACCGGTCGACCGACGCCGTCGCCGCCGCGATCCGCTGGTCGAGCAACGTGCGTTCGTGGCGGATGATCCCCGCCAGTTCCCGCTCGATCGCGCCCAGCGACTCGGCCTTGCGCGCCCGGTAATATCGCGCGAACGCCAGATTGTTCTTGCCGTAACTGGTCGACAGCGCGGTGATCGACAGCTCCTCGCCGCGCGTTTCGTACGCCGCGCGCAGCCGGTCGATCGCCGGGTCCTGATCCTTGTTGTCACTGGTCAGCCGCGCCAGCCGGTCGATCTGCGACCCCGCCAGCGTCCACTCCTCGAAATACAGCTGGCCCTGCTGCTTGTCGCTGGAGATCACGTACCGGCCCAGCGACGCTTCCGACCGCGCAATGCTGCTCGACAGCGTGCGCGCCAGAATCATCACGTCGTAACTATGGCGCTGCAACTCCAGCGCGCGGTCCCGCTCGCGATTGGAACCGCCCAGCGTCACGATCAACGCCACCAGCACGGCAGCCGCCAGCAGCGCCATCACGATCAACGTGACGGTCTGCCACCAGGCGGCGCCCCCTTGCGCGTCCGTGTCACCCTCGCGGTCCACGGTCATTGATCTACCTCAACTGTGGTACGCGGAAAAGACGTCCTCGGTCAGCCGATTGCGCCCACCGCGCGACCGGCGGCGGCGAACTTCGCCAGCACCGCGTCGATCTGCGCCGTCGTATGTTCCGCACACAGCGAACAGCGCAGCAGATACGTCCCTGCCGGGGTCGCGGGCGGCCGCGCCATGTTAACGTACAGCCCATCTTCCAGCAGCGTCTGCCACATCGCGACGGCCTGTTCCTGATCGTCCAGGATCACCGCGACGATCGCGCTGTCCGGCAACTTGGTGCCCAGCCGGAATCCCATCGCGGTCAGCCCGCCGTGCAACTGCCGCGCGTTCGCCCACAATTGCGCCCGCTTGTCGTGCGCGGTCATCAGCTTGCGGATCGATGCGGCGGCGGTCGCCACCACCGACGGCGGCAGGCTGGCGGTGAAGATATACGGGCGGCAGGCGAGGCGGATCGCCTCGAACTTCGGATGGTTCGACACGCAGAAGCCGCCGACCGTACCGACCGATTTCGAAAAGGTGCCGACGACGAAATCGACGTCGCCTTCCAGCCCCTGATCCTCGTACACGCCGCGGCCGTTGGGGCCATAGAAGCCCATCGAATGCGCCTCGTCCGACAGCACCATCGCGCCATGCTTCTTGGCGACGGCGACCATCTCCTTCAGCGGCGCGACATCGCCCAGCATCGAATAGACGCCTTCCAGCACGACCAGCTTGGCCGGCTCCTTCGGCAACCGGCCCAGCCGCTTGTCGAGGTCCTCGACCGAATTGTGGCGGAACCGGACGATCTCGGCATTGCCCTGCGCGCAGCCATCATAGATCGATGCGTGGCTGTCGGCGTCTAGGATGACGTATTCGCCCTTGGCCGCCAGCGTCGATATCATGCCCAGATTGGCCATGTATCCGGTCGAAAACACGATCGCGCCGGTCATGCCGTAAAAGTCGCGGAGCGCGGCCTCGGCATCCATATGGTCGCGGAACGTGCCGTTGAGCATCCGGCTGCCGTTGGTGCCCGATCCGAACTGGTCGAGCGCGGCATGGCCGGCGGCGATCACGTCCGGGTCGAACGTCATGCCCATGTAATTATACGTGCCGAGCAGGATCGTGTCGCGACCGGCGATCACCGCCTCGGTCGGCGATTTCACCTGATCCATCACGATCGCGAACGGATCGATCACGCCGGTGTCGATCAACGCCTGACGTTCGGCGATCAGGCCGTCGAACTTGCTCATCAGGTCGCGTTCCGGCGCGATCGCCGGCGGGTCCATCGATAGCGTCTCGGACTGAAAGCCTGCGTCGGTCATCAGTTACCCTTCAGCTTCGCGACCGCATCGACCAGTTGGCCGACCGTCTCGATCTCGGCCTGCATGTTCATCGTAATGATGATGTCGAATTCATCCTCGATCGCCGCGACGAAATCCATCACGGTCAGGCTGTCCCATTCCAGATCGCCCTGGAACGTGGTCGCATCGGTCAGCGCGACGCCCTTCTTGTTGAAAGGCTCGATCTGGGCGGTGACGGTGTCGAAGATGCTCTGGCGATCGGTCATGTCTGTTCCTTGATCCGCAATTGCGGCACGGGTGCGGCGCTATAGCAGGCCGGCGCGGCGATACCACCTGGCGGTATCGGCCAGCCCGGCCATGGTGGGGATGGACGGCGTCCAGATCGACGGCGGCGGTCGCCTGTCCGGATCGATCGTCCAGTCGGGATGGCAGAAATAGGCGACCCGGTCGGCGGTCAGCCGCGCCTTGTCGCCCCGCCACCAGCGATCGCCGCGCGCGACCAGCGACAACAGCCCCTGCGGCAGGTGCATCGGCATCACCCGCCGGCCGACCGCCGTGCCGATCGCGCGGGCGAAACCATCATAGGTCCAGCCCGCCGACCCGTCATCCGCCTCGTAGATCGTGCGCGCCGGTTCGGCGGCGGCCAGCGCCAGCAACAGCCGCGCCAGATCGTCCACCGCGATCAGCGACAGGCGGCCGGGCGGCGGCAGGAAGGCGAGGCCGTATCGCGCGATCCTGAACAGATCGAGCTGATCCATGTCGCCGGGGCCATAGATGCCCGGCGGCCGCACCATCGTCCATGGCAGGGCGCTGGCCGCCACCAGCCGCTCCGCCTCCGCCTTCGACCAGCCGTAATTCGACAGGCCCGGCTCGCGCGCGGCCAGTGACGACACATGGACGAAGCGGGGGCCACCAGCGCGGCCGGCGGCGGCGAGGATCGCGCGCGTCCCCTCGACATTGCCGGCGACGAACCCGGCGCGATCGGGCGCATTCACCACGCCCGCGACATGCACCACCACCTCCGCACCGTCGACCAGCCGGTCGAGCGCCGCCGGATCGTCCAGCGCCCCCGCGATCCAGACGACGCCGTCGCGCTCGGGTTGAGGCCGTCGCGCAAGCGCCCGCACCCGGTGCCCGGCTTCCACCGCATGCCGGATCAACACCCCGCCGACGAACCCCGTCCCCCCGGTAATCGCGACGATCATGGGACGAGCCGCCCCCTCCACTCTTGTTCCCCGGCGGAGGCCGGGGCCCAGTTGGAAAGTTGGTGGTGATGATGCACCGACGTTCCCCAACTGGACCCCGGCCTCCGCCGGGGAACGGCACGGTCATCCCAAACGGTCGAAACCTCACCCATCACAGCAAGGCCAGATGGTTACGATGCACCAGCGCCGTCCGCGGCGCATAGCCCAATATCGCCTCATGCTCGTCGCTGCGCCGGCCCAGCAATCGCTGCGCATCACCCGCATCATATTCCGACAGCCCGCGCGCGACGGCACCGCCCGGTCCCATCACCGTCACCAGATCGCCGCGCAGGAAACCGCCCTCGACCCGGACCGCACCCGCCGCCAGCAAGCTGCCGCCGCCGTTCAGCGCCGCCGCCGCCCCGGCATCGATATGGATTGCCCCCGCCGCGGTCAGGCCCCCCGCCAGCCACGCCTTGCGCGCCGGCGCGGTCCGTTCCGCGACGAACAGCGTATGCCGCTGCCCGCCCGCCAGCGGCCGATCGACCCGGCCGGATGCGATCGCCAGCGGGATGCCCGCCGACACCGCGATCCGCGCGGCGGACAGTTTCGACACCATCCCGCCCGATCCCATGCCCGACGCCGATCGCGTGTCGGCCATCCCCGCGACGGCATCGATCCGCTCGACCACCGGGATATGCCGCGCGTCGGGATTGTGGGAGGGGTTGGCGTCGTACAGCCCGTCGACGTCGGACAGCAGCACCACGCCCTGCGCGCCCGCCGCCTGCGCTACCCGTGCGGCGAGGCGGTCATTGTCGCCGAACCGGATTTCCTCGGTCGCGACGCTGTCGTTCTCGTTGATGATCGGCACCACGCCCAGGCCCAGCAATCGCCCCAGCGTCGCCGCCGCATTCAGATACCGCCGCCGATCCTCCAGATCGCCCAGCGTCACCAGCATCTGCGCCGCCGTCAGCCCCTCGGCACCCAGCAGTTCCGCCCATGTCTGGCTGAGCGCGATCTGGCCCGTCGCGGCGGCGGCCTGCGCGTCCTCCAGATTGGCGCGGCCACCCTTGGCCAGACCCAGCCTGCGCGCGCCCAGCGCGATCGCGCCCGACGACACGATCGCCACCTGTTGCCCACCCCGCGTCCGCGCGGCGATATCCGCGACCAGCCCGGCCAGCCATTCGCGCCGCACCGCGCCGTCCGGATCGACGAGCAGGGCGGAGCCGACCTTGACGATCAGGCGCGGGGTAGAGGCGGGGGAGAACAGCGTCACGCCGCCGTCCTTACCGCCGGTAACCGCCGCCGCCAATCCGGCAGCGTGCGTCCGCCTGTTGCGGGCTTCTTCCTATCGCGCGCGCCACGCGGTGAAGGCGGCGAACACGCACAGCACGGATACCACCAGCAAGGCGCTTTGCAGTTCCAGCCAGTTCAGTTCGAGATTGAATGCAGGCTTCACGGCCATTCCTTCGATGCGGGGGCAAGAGCGGTCATCAGCACTATAGGATGGCTTTCTTGCTGCATCTCGGCAGCTATGTGACGAAGTGTTGCTGCCCGCGCGGCAACCGGATGATCGCCGCCAGCCCGCCCGCCGCCCGGTTTTCCAGCACGACGCTGCCCCCTTCCGCCGCCACCGCCCGCGCGACGATCGACAGGCCAAGCCCGAACCCCACCGTATCGCGGCGCCGCGCCGCATCCAGCCGGACGAACGGCTCGAACACCAGCAACAGCGATTCGTCGGGGATACCCGGCCCGTCATCCTCGACGCGGATCTCCACGCCCCCGTCCGTCGCCGCGACGTGAACATCGATCCGCCCGCCATAATGCAGGGCATTGTCGACCAGATTGACCAGCGCTCGCTTGAACCCCACTGGCCGCAACCGATGATCGAGATGGTCCGGCCCGTGATAGGTCGCCGTCCGCCCGCGATCCTGCGCGTCGTCGACCAGATTGGCGCACAGCACCGCCAGATCGACCAGCACCGCGCCCTCCGAATCCGCCTCGCCCCCGAGGAACGCGAGCAGCGAGGCGACCATCACCTCCATCTCGTCCAGCTCGCCCCGGATCATCGTCCGCATCGCCGGATCGTCGATCCCGTCCACCTCCAGTTGTAATCGGGCGAGGGGGGTGCGCAGGTCGTGGCCCACCGCCGCCAGCGCGCGGGTACGTTCCTCGATCAGCCGCATGATCCGCCGCTGCATCGCGTTGAACGAGCGGGTCAGCCGCCGCACCTCGCCCGTCCCGCGTTCCGGCACCGGCTCGGGATGCGTGCGCCCCAGCCGTTCCGCCGCATCGGCCAGCTGGCGCAGCGGGCGCAGCGTCCGCCGGATCAGCAACCCGCCGATCGCCGTCATCGCCAGCGCCGGGGCCAGCGCCAGCATCACCCGGCTCAGCGTCAGGTCGATCGTCCGCACCGCATCGCGCGTCTCGAACCGCATCCAGCTGTCGTCTTCCAGCCGGATATGCCCCGAAATCACCGATCGCGGCCCCGACGACAGGAACCGCAGTCTCAGGCCCGCGCGCTCCAGCGTCGGCTCCCACGCCACGATCTGGTCGCGCATGCCGTCCAGCGCCGGGGCGACCGGCGGCAACAGCGGTGCCTGCGGCGACCAGCGCACGACATAACGATCGGTCGTCAGCTCGTCGGCGATCGCAGTGCGTTCCTCGACCGGGCGTTCCGACAACAGCCGGTTCGCCACCACCAGATGCTCCGCCAGCCGCCGCGCCTCGTCGTCCTGCACCGCAAAGGTGCTGGCGCGTTCGTACAGCAACGTGCTGACCCCGAAATCGATCGCCATCGTCAGCAACAGGATGCCGACGATCTGCCCCACCAGACTGCGCGGCAACTGGCGCAGGCGCTGCCCCAGCGTGCGGGGGGACTCGACGCTCATCGGCTTAGCGCTCGACCGCGACGTTCAGCATGTACCCGATGCCGCGCACCGTCACGATCGGGGCAGGGGCCCCGTCGCTCGACAGTTTCCGCCGCAGCCGGCTGACCAGCACGTCGACGCTGCGGTCGGAGGCATCGCCGATCCGCGCCCGCGACAGCTCGATCAGCCGCTCGCGCGCCACCACCCGTTGCGCATGGTCCAGAAACGCGACGAGCAGGTCGAACTCCGCCCCCGTCAGGTCGACCACCGCGCCGCTCGGCGACAGCAATTCACGCCGCGGCAGGTTCGCGGTCCACCCGGCGAAGCGCAGCATCCCCCCGGCCGGATCGGCCGCGCCCGTCATCTGTCCCCGGCGCAGCACCGCCCGGATGCGCGCGACCAGTTCGTGCGTGCCGAACGGTTTGGCCAGATAATCGTCCGCGCCCAGTTCCAGCCCGACGACGCGGTCCGTCTCGCTGCCCTTGGCGCTGACGAAGATGATCGGTACCGCGCTCCGCTGGCGCAACTGCCGGCACAGGTCGATGCCGCTGGTGCCCGGCAACATGATGTCGAGCAGCACCAGATCGACGCCGCCCGTCTCGATCCCCTGCCACATCTCCGGCGCGGCCCCGGCCAGCCGCGTGGCGAAGCCGTTTTGCTGCAGGGTCCGCGCGATCAGCGTGCGCAGCGCCGGGTCGTCCTCGACGATCAGGATGGTGGGGGCGGTCATCCGCTTCCCCGCTAAGGCCCGATCGCGCCGGGATCAACGCCGACCCCGCCGATCGCCCGGGGCGACCGGCGGGGTCTGGCTACAAATGTCAGGCGAACCGGACCCGCGTCGTGATCGCGCGGCGGCGGCGCAACGCGAACGCCGTCAGGCCGAATCCGGTCAGCATCAGCGCCCAGGTGCCCGGCTCCGGCACGGCGGCGATCGCGATGCCGAACAGCGACCGGTCGACCAGCCCCACCTGCGACAGCGCGCCCGTGGTCAGGTTCACATTGTACAGCGTCCGCCCGTTCAGCGCGAAGGCGTCCGTTCCGGCGATATCGAAGCTGGTGCGCGCGCCGACATTGGTGCCGAGCGACCCGACCGTGTTCAGCGTCCCCGCGCTGTTCGCCTGCCGCGTCAGCACGTCGAGCGCGGTGTCGATCGCATAAAGCTGCGTCGATGCCGCCGCCGCGCCGAAGGTCGAGCTGGTATAGGCCAGCGCGGTCACATCGGGATTGGCCCCGACATTCGCGTCGCCGGCGGTATAGAAGACCGGCGTCGCCGTCGTCAGCGACCCGTCATTGGGATTGAACACGTAATTGTCGTTGCTGTTGCTGACGATGCGCAGGCGATCGATGGTCGGATTAAAATCGAACCCGAATTCGGTGCCGGTCAGGTTCAGCACGCCGCTGACCGCGCTCGCGACGCCGGTCGCCGTGTTGATGGTATAGACGACCCGGTCCGTCCCCAGCCCGTACAACACATTGTTCAACGGCCGGAAATCCAGCGCCTGAATGCTGTTGGTCACGCCGGTGATCGCGCGCGACGACGTCGTGATCGCGGGATTGCCGCTATCGATCGTCACCAGATTGTTCAGCTCGTCGACGCCGAAGATCGTCGCCGCCTGTGCCGATGTCGCGGCGGTCAGCGCCAGCAACGCGGCCATTCCAGTCTTCACCATATCGTACCTCCCGTTTGACGTCCGGCGATGCCAGACCGCGACAGGTACGCAGCAGCATCGCTGCCGGATGTCGAAAGATGAAAATATTGTTAAGATCGTGAATTCGCCACCGCATACGGCTCTTCTTTACCGGCGCGGAAAGCGGTATCGATCGCGCATAGTCCTCTCGACGAAAGATCCATCGATGCGCTCTGGTCACCTCATGCTTGCCTGTATCACGCTCGGGATCGGCACCGCCGCCATCGGCCAGCAGGGCGTCACCCCCGCACTCACCGCTGCGATCAAGGCACCGACGCGGACCCCTGCCAACATCGCCCGCGACCCGTATCGCCACCCCGCCCAGACGCTCGCCTTCTTCGGCGTGAAGCCCACCGACACGGTGGTCGAGATCTGGCCGAGCGGCGGCTGGTACACCGAAATCCTCGCCCCCTATCTGGCGGCGCGCGGTACGCTCTACGCCGCCGGCCCCAGCGACAAGGGGCTGGCCGGCGTGAAGGCCAAACAGGCCGCGACCCCGGCCGCCTATCGCGCGGTCCGCTACGCGACCTTCCCCACCAGCACGACCGCTGCGGCTCCGGCCGTGCCCGCCGGCACCGCCGACGTCGTCCTCACCTTCCGCAACGTCCATAACTGGCGCTTCGGCGCGACCGACCAGACGCAGGCCGCCTTCGACCAGATGTTCGCGATGCTGAAACCCGGCGGCACGTTGGGTGTGGTCGAACACCGCCTGCCCGAGGAACCCGGCCCGATCGAGGAAGCCAAGAGCGGCTACATGAAGCGATCGTCGGTCGTCGCCTATGCGACCAAGGCCGGGTTCAAGCTGGCCGCCGAGAGCAAGGTCAACGCCAACCCCCGCGACACCCACGACTATCCCAAGGGCGTCTGGACGCTCCCTCCGGGCTACGCCGAAGGCGACAAGGACCGCGCCCGCTACGCCGCCATCGGCGAAAGCGACCGCATGACGCTGAAGTTCGTCAAGCCAAAGTAAGCGAGGTCGTCTCGGTCCGGCGAAAAAAGGAATGTTCGCGCGGAGACGCGGAGACGCGGAGAAGAAGAAGCTGGAGATCATGGAATCGTGATCGTCGGGGAACTGTGGCACCGGTCGCAGGCAGCGCCACAATCTTCCAGCTTCGTGGCGTGACAGGCCTTCGCCGGAAAAGGCTGTTCCCCGGCGAAGGCCGGGGCCCAGTTGGGTGAAGCTGCGTGATTTATCCGCGAGGGCTTTTCCAACTGGACCCCGGCCTCCGCCGGCAACACCCGGCCATCGACGGGCAAACAGACCCGTCCGTCATTGCGAGCGCAGCGAAGCAACCCAGTGTTCCGCGTGACGCCCTGGGTTGCTTCGCTCCGCTCGCAATGACGGGGTCAAACCGACCCTCATCACACGCTGAGGCCGGCCCACGACCGGCCCGAACATCAGCCAAAACCGCAACCCCTCCGCGTCCTCCGCGCCTCCGCGTGAACCAATACATTCTTCGCGCCTTCGCGTGAAATTCAATCGCCGTGCCTAAGACTATCGACCCCGAACCTCATCCCGCACCTTACCCCCGCCAGCACGCCCGGAAACACCCGGCCGGCAAACCCGCGCCACCGGCTGGCAAGCAATGCCCGGCATCGAACACCGCCGCACCCCGCGATCGACCGCACACGCCCGGCACTGTCGCTTCACATCGGTACAACCCGCCGGCGTCGCCAGTGCGACCAGCATCATCAGCAACACGCCCGATCCTCCGTCACGCGCGGCAGGTCACACCGGCGACCATTCCACCGCATCCTCTTCACCGTCATCGTCCACGGCCTTGCCCGATTCCGGTCCGATCGCCTCGATCATCCGGTCCAGAACCCAGTCGACACCGACGCCGCTGACGCCGGAGATCGGGATCACGTCGACCCCCGATGCCTCGGCCAGTTCCGCCGACAATATCTCGATCAGCTCGTCGTCCAGCATGTCGATCTTGTTGAGCGCCACGACATACGGCTTCTCGATCAGCCCGCCGCCATACGCCGCCAGCTCCTCGCGCACGATGCGATAGCTTTCGCCGACATCGTCGTCGCTGGCATCGACCAGATGCAGCAGCACGCGGCACCGCTCGATATGCCCCAGAAACCGGTCGCCGATGCCGGCGCCGTCCGCCGCACCCTCGATCAGGCCGGGGATATCGGCGACCACGAACTCGCGCTGCTTGTGCCGCACCACGCCCAATTGCGGGCGGGTGGTGGTGAAGGCGTATTCGCCGACCTTCGCCTGCGCGTTGGTGACGGCATTGATGAAGGTCGACTTGCCGGCATTGGGCAGGCCGACAAGGCCGGCATCGGCGAGCAACTTCAGCCGCAGCCAGACCCACGCCTCCTGATACGGCCAGCCGGTGCCGTGCTGGCGCGGGGTGCGGTTGGTCGACGTCTTGTAGCTGGCGTTGCCGCGCCCGCCGTCGCCGCCGCGCAGGAACACCTCGCGCTGGCCGGCATGGGTGAAGTCGAGCAGGACCTCCTCCTTGTCCTCGCTCAGCACCTGCGTGCCGATCGGCACCTTAATGACCAGATCGTCGCCGCCGCCGCCGGTGCGGTTGCTGCCCGAACCACCGGCGCCGCGCGGCGCGCGGAAATGCTGGGTGTAACGGAAGTCGATCAGCGTGTTGAGGCCGGCGACCGCCTCGAAGATCACGTCGCCGCCCTTGCCACCGTTGCCGCCGTCGGGGCCGCCATATTCAATGAACTTTTCACGGCGAAAACTGACGGCGCCGGGGCCGCCGGCGCCGGAACGGGTGAAGATCTTGGCCTGGTCTAGGAAATGCATGGTGCGCGTCTATCGATTTTGTTCTGCAAAATCGAGGAACAACGCGTGCCCGGCCGGCCTCGCCACAGCGAGGACCGACGACGCGGCTTTGCCGCGGCGCCCCGCTTCACGCGCGACCCGCATCCGATCCCAGCAGCGCCGCCAGCGCCAGATCACGCGCTCGCGTCCGCGACAGGCCCAGCGCGCGCGCCATCGGCGCGCCCAGCAACGCGTCGCCCAGCGCCATCAGCACCAGATGCAGCGTCTCCTCCGCGATCGGCCGTGCACCGATGCCGGTACCTGCGGCCAACTGATCGACCAGCCGGTGGATCGCCTGCAGGATCGGGTCCAGCGCATCCTCGTTGCCCGTCAGGATCATCCAGCTCGCCAGCGCGCCCGCACCTTCGCGGTCGAACGCGTCGAACGTCAGGTCCACGATCGCGCGCGGATCGCGGGTGCCGGCGCGCGCGGCCAGCACCGCCTCGCCGATCGTCGCGGTGATGTCCGCCGCCATCCGCTCCGCCAGCGCCTTTTGCAGGCCGGCAGCCGATCCGAAATGGTGGAGCAGATTGGCATGCGTCCGCCCGATTCGCGCCGCCACCGCCTTCAGCGTCACCGCCTGCGGCCCCGATTCGATCAACAGCGCCCGCGCCGCATCCATCGCGGCCGCGCGCGATTCTTCGGGGGCAAGGCGGCGACGATTTGACACGGGGAGGGGATGCCCTTACTTACACGACTGTCAGTAGGGCGCGTTTGCCCGACGATATGCACGACCTTGGAGAATTTGATGGCGAAGGCAACCACCCCCGTCGATCTCACCATCACCCCCCGCGACGTCCGTTTCGGCCGCGGCACGACGCTCGGCCGCTACTGGCTGAACGACGACCCCATCGCCACCGCCTTCTACAACGCCCTGTCGGTGACCTTTCCGAAGGGCGAGGCCTATTTCTGCGAGAGCGTGAAGGCGTTCCGCGAGGGCACGTCGCCCAAGCTCCATGCCGAGATCCAGGCCTTTGTGAAGCAGGAGGTGATCCACAGCCGGGAGCATGTCGCCTTCAACCGCCACGTCGTCGATCAGGGCTATGACGTGTCATTGCTTGAGCGCCATGTCGACGAGGCGCTGGCACTGACGAAGGGCCGCCACCCGATCGGCAACCTCGCCGCGACGATGGCGCTGGAGCACTTCACCGCGATGCTGGCGCACGAGTTGATCGCCAACCCCCGCCATCTCGCGGGCGGCGAGGCGCAGGCCAAGGGCCTGTGGCAATGGCACGCCGCCGAGGAGATCGAGCACAAGGGCGTCGCTTACGACACCTGGCTCCACGCCACCCGCGACTGGACCCGCTTCCGCCGCTGGAAGGTGAAGTCGCTGGTGATGCTCATCACGACGTGGAAGTTCTTCCAGGGCCGTCGCAAGGGGATGCTCGAACTGCTGCGGCAGGACGGCATGACCGGGCCGAAGGTATGGGCGAAGCTGGCCTGGTACGCGTTCGGCCGCCCGGGCATGGCGCGCAAGGTGTCGGGCGTGTGGTTCAGCTATTTCCTGCCGGGCTTCCATCCATGGATGCACGACGACCGCGCGCTGATCGCGCTCGCCGAAAGCGAGTATGAAGACGCGCTGCTACCCGGCGCGCGCAAGCTGGTCGCTGCATAGGCGGCGTTCGTTCCGAGCGAAGTCGAAGTCCCGAATAAGGGTCAGCGCTGGCAGGTGATAAAATGACAAAGACTCATCCGTCATTGCGAGCATAGCGAAGCAACCCAGAGCCTAGTCCATGACGCTCTGGGTTGCTTCGCTATGCTCGCAATGACGGGTTAAGCCGAAGTCATCAGGCCCTAACGGTAGATACAAGCCATTCTACGCCGCGATCGGCATCGGCACTCGGTCATCCTCCGCCAGATCGAGCGTGTATTCCACGCACGCCGCCTGCTCGCGCCGCCCCGCTGACTGCCGGACGATCGTCGTGCCCGTGGGGCGGAAGCCCAGCTTGCGCAACACCCGGCCCGACGCCGGGTTGTCGGCGAAGTGCCACGCGTCGAGTCGGTCGAGCGGCAGCGCATGGCGCGCCATCTCGATCACCACGCGCCCCGCCTCGGTCGCATAGCCGCGACCCCAGGCGTCGGGCGTCAGCCAATAGCCGAGGTTCGGCCGACCCTCATACTCGCTGATCCCGATCCCGCCGATCAGCGCGGGCAGGCCGCGATCATGCGCCTCGATCACGAATCGCGGCTCGTGCGCCCCGCGGGGCTGCGCGACCCAGAAATCGGCATCCTGCGTCGTGTAGGGGTAGGGGACCCGCGCCAGCATCCGCACGACCCGCTCGTCGCCGATCGCAGCCGCCAGGGCAGGGGCGTCCTCCGGCCAGGCCGGCCGTAACGTCAATCTCTCCGTCCGCGCGAACATTCCTCGTCTCCTTCGCGTCACCGGCGCCATGCCACGCCACGATGACGGGACGGCGACAACGGCCATGGAGGGAGGCAAGAAAAAAGGGAGCCGGGGCGACCCGTCTCCCTTGTTCTGGCTGGTTCCGTTACCGGAACTACCGGGTCGTCCTGGTGGACAACCCGGTCGGTTGTCCGATGTTATTCGGCGGCCTCTGCCATAATCTCTACCGAGCAATAGCTGCGGCCGAGTTTGCCCTTGGCAAACGCGACACGGCCGTCGACCAGCGCAAACAAGGTGTGATCCTTGCCGATGCCGACGTTCGCGCCCGGATAGAATTTGGTGCCGCGCTGACGCACGAGGATGTTGCCGGCAACGCACTCCTGGCTGCCGAACTTCTTCACGCCAAGGCGACGGCCGGCCGAATCACGACCGTTGCGCGATGAACCGCCTGCTTTCTTATGTGCCATGTCGAATAACTCCTGGGGCTCTGTTCGCTCAGCCGACCGAAACGATCTTGAGGATCGTGTGGTTCTGGCGATGGCCATTCTTGCGACGATAATTGTGACGGCGGCGCTTCTTGAACACGATGACCTTGTCAGCCTTCGCCTGCGCCACGATCTCGGCAGCGACCGTCAGGCCCGTTACCGACTTCAATTCCGAACCGTCGCCTGCGAGCAGGACATCGCCCAGCGTCACGGACGAACCGGCCTCGCCGTCGATCTTTTCGACGACAATCTTGTCTCCGGCGGCGACGCGATACTGCTTGCCGCCCGTGCGCACGACTGCGAACATGGCCCTCATCACTTTCAAAATGCGTAGCCCGCGCATGGCAGGTGCCAGGCGGGTAAGAGCGGCCAGCTAGGCAACACACGCCCGCTTGTCAACCGTAACCGTCGCCCGACGTGGTTAGTGGCGGTGTTCCTGCCGCAACCGGTATCGCCCGTCGGCATAGCTGGTGAAAAGCCCGGAAATCGCCGGATGATCGACCGGTTCGTCACTGTCGTCGGGCACCAGATTCTGCTGGCTGACATAGGCGACGTAGCTCGATTCCATATTCTCGGCGAGCAGATGGTAGAAGGGCTGGTCCTTGTGCGGCCGAATCGCCTCCGGAATCGCGTCGTACCACTCGTCGGTATTGGCGAAGACGGGATCGACGTCGAAGATCACGCCGCGGAAATCGAACATGCGATGGCGCACGACCTCACCGATGCTGAACCGCGCATGCGCGATCATCGGTGTGACGGGGGGCTCTTGGCCGGTGGAGATCGCATCGTGGCGGGGCATGTCCATCATCTAGGCGCTGCGATGCCGCCCAACAAGCGCAAGCCCGCTTGTGCCCGCCGCAACCTTGCGTTAGAGGCCCGCCCTCGACCGACCGGCCCCGTCGTTTTGCGACGGAAAAAGTCCTTCTGCGGAGAGGTGGCAGAGTGGTCGAATGTACCGCACTCGAAATGCGGCGTGCCCTCACGGGTACCGTGGGTTCGAATCCCACCCTCTCCGCCATTTACCGATTCACGAACGAAGCGCCGTGCCGGTCGGCCCTGGCCAGGGTCGCTGCCGGCGATCCTACGCCGCCTGCGCGAACACCGTCTTCAACAGCGCGTCGACGCCGGTCCCCTCGACCGGACGGCTGAAGAAATATCCCTGGATGTTGCCGCATCCCTGATCGCGCAGTTGCGCCAACTGGTCGCGGTCCTCCACCCCCTCGGCCGTGGTCTCCATGTCCAGTGCGCGCGCCAGATCGACGATGGCGCGCACGATCGCCGCGCTGCTGTCGTTCGCCGCCAGCCCGATCACGAACGAGCGGTCGATCTTGATCTTGTCGAACGGGAAACTGCGCAGATAGCTGAGCGAGGAATAACCCGTCCCGAAATCGTCCAGCGCCACCCGCACGCCCATTTCGCGCAACCGGTGCAACAGCGCCAGCACCGGCGTCTCGCCCGCCAGGAACACCGATTCGGTGATCTCCACCTCCAGCCGGTTGGGGGCCAGGCCGCTGCGCGACAGCGCCTGCAGGATCACCGCCTGAAAGCCGGGATGCCGGAATTGCAGGGGAGAGACGTTGACCGCGATACGCACATGGTCGGGCCACGACGTGGCATGACGACACGCCTCGTGCATCACCCATTCGCCGATCGCGGTGATCAGGCCGATCTCCTCGGCCACCGGAATGAACTCCGCCGGGCCGACCTCGCCCCGCACCGGGTGCGCCCAGCGCAACAGCGCCTCGAACCCGCCGATCCGGTCGGCCTTCAGGTCGAAGATCGGCTGGAAGTTCAGGCGGAACTCGCCGTTCTGCAACGCATCGCGCAGGTCCACCTCCATCTGGCGGCGTTTGCGCGCTGCTTCGTCCAGCGACGCCTCGAAGAACCGGAACGCGCCGCGCCCGTCATGCTTGGCCCGGTACAGCGCCAGATCGGCGCTCTTGAGCAACTGGTCGGGATCGGCGCCGTCGCCCGGCCCGATCGCGATACCGATGCTGATCGAACTGGCGATCTGGTGCCCGTCGACCGCGACCGGTTGCTGCGTGGCGTTCAGGATCGATTGCGCCAGCGCGCGCGGGCGATCGGGGTCGAACGTGCCGCTCAGGATGATCGCGAACTCGTCGCCGCTCAACCGCGCGACCATGCCGTCGGGGGCCAGCGCATCCAGCATCTCGCCCATCTTGCGCAGCAACGCATCGCCGACCGGATGGCCCAGCGTGTCGTTGATCGCCTTGAACCCGTCGAGGTCCAGGCACAGGATCGCCACCGCTTCCCCGGCGCGCATGGCCCGGACGATCGACTGGTCCAGCGACTGCCGGAAATAGCTGCGGTTGGGCAGGCCGGTCAGCGAATCGTGGAACGCGATGTGCGAGATGCGATGTTCGCGCTCGACGATTCCGGCGGACATCCGGTTGAAGCTTTCGGCCAGCCGGCCGATCTCGTCATGACCCGTCACCGCCACCTCGGTCCGCTCGCCCGCCTCCAGCGTGCGCGCGGCGATATCCAGCGCCATGATCGGCCCGGCGATGTCACCCGCCAACCGGCGACTGGCGATCACCACCAGCACGATGCCGATCAGCCCGGCCAGCGCCAGCCCGATGCGAAGCGGCAGGAACGGCGTCAGCGCCGCCTGCATTGGATACCGGATCAGCAACGCCGCCTGATCGCGTCCGCCCGGTCCGCGTAACGGCTTGGCGAGCGCGAAGGCCGCACCATCCGCCAGCGACAGCGTGGCCAGTTGCCGCGTCTCGCGCGATGCCTGCACCAGCGTGTCGATCGCCGGATCGGCGGCGATCGTGCCGTCGATCGCGATCCAGTGATCGCCGGCATCGCGCCGCAGCATCGTCGCCTTCAGCGGGATCGCCGACAGTTTCTCCAGCCCGCTCATCTCGGCGGTGTCCAGCGGCACGGCGAACACGACCCAGCCGATCTCGGTCGGCGCCAGGATCGGCGACACGACGATGCGGAACAGGTGATCGCGCGAGGCGATCACCGCGTCGCGCCGGTTATCCTGCAACGCCATCGGCAGTGTCGCGACGATTGGCCCAAGTCCCGCCGCTGCGCCGATCACGCCGCCGTCCAGATCGACCACCATCGCATAGCGCACGCCGGCTCGGGTGCGGAGCGAGGCGAGCGCGGATTCGATCGTCGGCCGGTCGCCGCTCGCCACCGCGGCACGAAAGCCGAAATCGCGCGCCAGCACATCGGCCGAATCGATCAGCGTCTTGGCCCGCAACTGCCACAACCGGTCGTACACGCTGCCGCTGGCGATCAGTTCGGCCTGCACCGACGATCGTGCGTGCGTGCGGATCATCACCTGCGCGGTGATCGCCAGCAGCGCCAGCGCGACTGCGAACAGCCCCGTATACAGAACGGCAAGCTTCGTCCGGAGCCGGTGGAACCGGGGCACGCTGATCCGCATCAGCGGCGGATCGTCAGCGTGGTCGACAGGCCCGTGGCGGCGATCGTGGCGGACTGGACCAGCACGTTGCCCGGCGCGCGGATGCCGGGCGACCAGACGCGGATCGTCGCCGCGCCGGCGGGTACGTCGGTCAGGGCGATGCGGCCCATGCCGTTCGTCTTCGCCGCGAACGGCGTCGCGGTGACGATCACGAATGCGTTCATCGAATCATGGATATTGCATCCCAGCGCGACGACGCCGGGCTGGTCGAACACGATGCTGCGCTGATCCTCGCGGCCGTACAGCTTCAGGTCGAACTTCTTCGCCTTGGAAAAGGAATAGACATGGTGGCGTACCGGATCGCGATTGGGGAACGACACCGCCGCCCCGACCGGCACGATCAGCACATGCGGCTGAAACGCGATCGCCTTCTGCTCCATCGTATAGCTGCCATGCGGTACGGCACGGGGGCCGCCCGCGACCTCGACCATCACCACCGCATCGGCCAGCGGCTGGCCATTTGCGCCGCGAACGTCGATCGTAACGGGGGCGGCCAGCGCCGCGGCGGGCAGCATCGACAGGAACAGGAAAGCGATAAAGCGGTACATGGATCAACGCTTTAGGCTGCATCGCTTGCCAATCCGTGAAGCCCGTCTTCACCAAAAATAAACGACGATCGGTGACAAGGAACGCTCACCGGAGCCATCGATGTTCAAGTCAGCGTTACTTCTGTCGACCGCCATCGTCGCGGCCTTTCCCGCCATGGCGCATGAACGCCGCGATGGCGGCAAGCTGTTGCTGACCGGCGGCGTCTCCAGCGTCGATGGCGCGGCCGGCGGCGGGCTGGCGAGCTGGGCGCTGATCGCCGGCGACGAGACCGAGGATGGCCGGGGCGGCTCTGCGCATGCGACCTATGTCGCGCTGCCCGATTTCGACCTGACCTCGGCGGGTGTGGCCGCGGGCTTCTCGAACCGGGTCGAGATTTCCTATGCCTATCAGCGTTTCGACACGCGCAAGGCGGGGGCGGCATTGGGCCTCGGGCGCGGGTTCACCTTCGGCCAGCACGTGATCGGCGCCAAGCTGCGGCTGGCGGGCGATGCGGTGTGGGATCAGGACCGGCTGATGCCGCAGGTGGCGGTGGGCGTGCAGTACCATATCGCCGAAAAGGCCCCCGTGCTCCGCGCGGTCGGCGCGCGGGAAAGCGAGAGCGCCGATTTCTACATCGCCGCGACCAAGATCTTGCTGGCGCAGGGCATGGTCGTGAACGGCACCGTCCGTTTTACCAATGCCAACCAGTTCGGCCTGCTCGGCTTCGGCGGCGACCGTCACCGCGGCCGCAGCGCGCAGTTCGAGGGGTCGGCGGGCAAGCTGCTGGCCGCCAATTTGCTCGCCGGCGTCGAATACCGGACCAAACCCGACAATCTCGGCTTCGCGCAGGAGGATGACAGCTACGATCTGTTCGTCGCCTGGGCCTTTCATCGCCACGCATCGCTGACCGCCGCCTATGTCGATCTGGGCGATATCGCCACCGTGAAGCGCCAGCGCGGCCTGTTCCTCTCGCTGCAGGGCAGCCTTTAGGATTTCCGACCATGTCGTTCGTCCCGATCATCCTGCTGCTGATGACGCAGGCCGCAACGCCGCCGGGTGAGCAGCCCGTCGCGCCGTATCCGCATCACAACGCCAATGCCGGCGCCACCCCGTTCGCGGACGCGCGGATGTGGCAGGCGTTCCACGAAAGCGCCGGCGTCGGCCGGATCGTCGACGATCTCGTCGCGACCAACATCGCCGATCCGCGCATCTCCGATATCTTCAAGGGGCAGGACATGGTCCGCCTGCGCCGCACGCTGAAGGAGCAGTTCTGCTATCTGCTGAACGGCGGCTGCGACTATAGCGGCCGGGCGATGGCCGCCGCCCATGCCGATATGGGTATTCAGGACGCCGACATGGCGGCGCTGGTCGAAAACCTACAAGCCGCGATGCGCCGCGAGCATGTGTCCTTCGCGGCGCAGAACCGGCTGCTGGCGAAACTGGCGCCGATGCGCCGCACCATCGTGAAACAACGCGATCTGGACCGGCGTCGACCGGGGGGCTGACTTCGATCACACAGCCGGGGGTGTCCTACATCGGCACCAACGAGTATTCCCGTCTGACGACCGCTCTTTCTCCCCGTCTGCTCGACCCGCATATCCGCCCTCGCGCGTGCGCACGCGTACGTGGGTGTGACTTTCGGAACTTTCCGCATCCGTCGACCGGCATGAAAACCAATCGATCCGCCCCGATCCGCGATCGTCAACGGCATCTTTACTACCTCCGGCTAGGGCGGCCTTCCCTTTCCGGATCGCTCCCTTGAACCAACCGATTTTCTACGACGCCACCGGGCGACGCGCGCTGTGGGTGCGCGGTACGCTGGCCATCGTCGCCATTGCGGCCGTGGCCATCGTGGCATGGCTGTTGACGACGGTGATGACGATCGACCCGCGCCGCCCGCTGCGCTTCGCCGTGGATGCCAGTGCGCCGCAAGCCGTCGTCGATCCGGTGGCGGCATCGACGGCCAAGGGCGCATGGCTGCCGGCGGCGGCACCGGGCGCATCGGCCGGGCGGCCGCCGATCATGGCGTTCTACATGCCATGGGACGAACCGTCGCGCCGCTCGCTCGCCGACCATGTCGGCCGGATCGACTGGCTGGTCCCCGGTCTCGCCACCGTCACCGGCGCCGACCACCGCTTCGTCTATGAAAGCGATCCGGCGCTTCGCAAAATTCTCGCCGCCGCCCCGCGCTCGCCGCGCCTGCTGCCGATGGTCCAGAACGCCCGCGAGGACGGCGAATGGGATGGCGAGGCCACCGCCCGCCTGCTCGCCGACCCCGCTGCCCGCAGTGCCTTCGTCGATCGCCTGACCGCGATGGTCGTGGCGGAGCGCGGCGGCGGCGTGATGCTCGATCTCGAAAGCCTGCCCGCCACCGCGCATCCGCATTATCGGCAATTCCTGCGCGACCTCCGCGCCCGCTTCGCCCCACATGGCTGGCAGGTCGCGATCGCCGCCCCCGTCGCCGACCCGGACTGGGACCTCGCCGCCTATGCCCGCGTCGCCGACCGGGTGGTGCTGATGGCATATGACGAACACTGGATGGGCGGCGAGGCGGGGCCGATCGCCTCGCAACCTTGGTTCGCCACCGTCGTCGCGAAAGCGGTCGCCGACACCGGCCGCGACAAGGCGATCGTCGCCATCGGCAACTACGCCTATGACTGGTCGCCCGGCCACACCGAACCGCTCTCGATCGCCGCCGCGTGGAGCCTGGCGCGACAGGCCGGCACCGTGCCGCAATTCGATGCGGCGAGCGGCAACAGCCATTTCGCCTATCGACGCGACGGGCAGCTACACCGCGTCTGGCTGCTCGACGCCGTCACCGCCGCCAACCAGATGCAGGTGATCGCCCGCACCGGTGCCGCCGCCGTCGCCCTGTGGCGGTTGGGAACCGAGGACCCGCACGTCTGGACCGCGATGGCCGATGGCACGCGGCCCGACCTGCGCCTCATTCCCGCCGCCGCCGGTGTCGAGGTGCGCGGCGCGGGCGAGGTGATGCGTCTAGACGCCGCCGCCGCCGATGGCCGCCGCACCGTCCGCTACGACGCCGCCGGATTGATCCGCGATGCGGCGCTCACCCACCTGCCGACGACCGACGTCGTCCAGCGTGTCGGCGCGCACCGCAAGCTGGTGGCGCTGACGTTCGACGATGGCCCCGACCCGACATGGACACCGCGCCTGCTCGACGTGCTGAAGCGCGAGCGGGCGCCCGCCACCTTCTTCGTCACCGGCGCGAATGCGCTGGGGCAGGGCGACCTGCTGCGCCGGATCGTGGCGGAGGGCAGCGAACTGGGCAATCATTCGACCACGCATCCTGATCTCGGCCAGCGTTCGGAAACCACGATACGGCTCGAACTGAACGCCACCGAGCGACTGGTCGAAGGCTATACCGGCCGCGCGATGCGCCTGTTCCGGCCGCCTTTTCTCGGCGACGCCGATCCCGATCGCCGCGACGAACTGCACGCCACTCGCGTCGCCGCTGGCATGGGTTATCTGACCGTCGGCCTGAACGTCGATCCGCTTGACTGGCAGGCCCCCGCCGCCGCCGCCATCGTGGCGCGGACGATCGCGCAGGTTGAGGCGGGGACGACCGAACGACCCGCCCAGATCGTGCTGCTGCACGACGCCGGCGGCGATCGGACTCAAACGCTGGCGGCATTGCCCGGCATCATCCGGGGCCTGCGGGCACGGGGATATGATCTGGTCGGCGTCTCGCGGCTGGCAGGGCTGTCGCGGGATCAGGCGATGCCGCCGCTGGCCGGCAGCGCGCGCGCCGGCGCGTCGGGCACGCGTGGCCTGTTCGACGGCATGGCGGGCCTGCGCGACATCCTGTCGGCGCTGTTCGTCGCGATCATCGCGATCGGCATCGTCCGGGCACTGGCGCTGACCGCGCTGGCGTGGCGGGCGCGGCACAGTGGCGGCCCGCCGGTGGCGGCCCCGCATCTGGTACCGGGTTTCGTCTCCGTCCTGATCCCCGCCTTCAACGAGGCCCGCGTGATCGAGACATCGGTGCGCCGCATCCTGGCGAGCACCGGCATCCGCATCGAGGTGATCGTCATCGACGACGGATCGACTGATGGCACGTCCGACGTCGTCACGACTGCGTTCGGCATCGATCCGCGCGTCCGGTTGCTGACGCTGGAAAACGGCGGCAAGGCGCGGGCGCTGAATACCGCGCTGTCGGTGGCACGCGGCGACGTGGTGATCGCGCTCGACGCGGATACCCAGTTCGAGGCCGACACCGTGGCCCGGCTGAGCCGCTGGTTCGCCGATTCCGCGATCGGTGCCGTCGCCGGCAATGCCAAGATCGGCAACGCCGTGAACCTCATCACCCGGTGGCAGGCGGTGGAATATGTCACCGCGCAGAACCTCGAACGCCGTGCGCTTGCCGCACTCGGCGCTATCACCGTCGTGCCCGGCGCGGTCGGGGCGTGGCGGCGGACGGCGCTGGACGAAGTGGGCGGCTATCCCGTCGATACGCTGGCGGAGGATCAGGACCTGACGATCGCGATCCAGCGCGCCGGCTGGCGCGTCGCCTGCGACATCGACGCCATCGCCTGGACCGAGGCGCCGGAGACGGCGCGCGCGCTGTTCCGCCAGCGTTTTCGCTGGGCATACGGCACGTTGCAATGCCTGTGGAAGCACCGCGCGCTGATCGGTCGCGGCCGTCCGCGCGGGCTGGCGATGATCGGCCTGCCACAGGCGATCCTGTTCCAGCTGCTGTTCACGCTCGCCGCGCCGTTGATCGATGTGGCGCTGATCGGCAGCATTGTCGGCACCGTCTGGCGCGTGGCCGATCGCGGATGGGCGCTGGCGGGGGGCGATGCGATGACCGTCGCGGCGTTCTGGGCCGCCTTCACCGCGATCGATCTGGCGTGTGGCTGGGTGGCGTTCCGGCTCGACCCGCGCGAGCCGTCGTTCCCGGCGATGCGCCTGTTGCTTCAGCGCTTCGGTTATCGCCAGTTGCTCTATGCCGTCGTCCTGCGCGCGGTGTTCGCCGCGCTGACCGGCCCGCGCGTCGGCTGGGGCAAGCTGGAACGCAGCGGCCGGGTCAGCATCGCCGCGCCGGTGGCGGTCCCCATGCCGTACCGCACACCGCAGCCGCTGCCGAAGGCGGCGTAAGGGATCAGCGTACGCCCGGCTCCAGTTCGATCAGCACCACGCCCTGGCGCGGCACGGTCAGGTCGATGGTCGCGCGGCCACCGCGCGTCTCGATCCGTTGCGGCGCGTCGGCGGTCAGGGTGGCGGCACGCGCCAGTTGCGCATAGCGATCCGCGTCCGGGGCGATCGGCGATCCCATCGCCTTCCACGCGGTGAAGGCATTGGCGTGCGTCGCATCGACCCGCCACGTCCGCATCGCTCGTGGCGCGCCGCCCAGTCCCGCCACGGCGATCCTCACCCGGGCGGCGGGGCCGGCGACGTCGTCGTCATGATAATGCCATGCCAGGATCGCGACCCGTCCGGCGGCATCACGCGTGGCAATCGCCGCGACATCGGGTGTGCCGCGAACGCCGTCGGCGATCATCGTGGCCAGCGACACCTCACCACTGCTCGTCGTCGCCAGCCGGTCCGGCCCCAATTTGGCGAACAGCCGGAACACGTTCAGCACGGGCAGGTCGATGCCGTTGGTCGCCAGCTGGCGATAGCCGGCGAACCATGGCTGGTCCTCGAACGTGAACGCCCAGGTCAGCGCGCCGTCCAGATTGACGCGGTGCTTCGCCGCCAGATCCCAGATGCGGGCGAAGCTGGCGGCGGTATAGCTCGAATACATCGTGCCGTTGCGATACGCGTTCTGCGCGCCCGGACAGGCGGCGCATCCCTCGGGATCGCTTTCGCCGATCACGATCGGCTTGTCATTCAGCTCCGGCACCGCTGCGATCTTGGCGAAGCCGGTGTCGACGCCGCGCAGATGGTTGGCGATGCCCATCCGGACATGGCCATCGACGAAGCTGGGGCTGCCCTTGGCATGGAAGGCAAGGAAGTCGGTCGGCGTCCCGACCTTGCCCGTTGCGAAGTTCTTGCCGCGCGCGACATGCGCCAGAAAGGCATCCATGAATGCCCCACCCGATCCCGCCACATCGGGGCCACCGACCCGCGCATCGGGCAGCGCGCGGCGGACCGCGTCGATCGCGGTGTCATGCAGGCGCTGGAACTCCTCGGGCGTGCCGGTCCAGTATGACGGCCCGTTCGGCTCGTTCCACACCTCGAAATACCAGTGGCGCACTTCGTCGGCGCCGTATCGATCGACGTTATGGCGCGTCCAGCGATAGACCAGCTCGGCCCATTTGCCGTAATCGCGCGGCGGCGCGTTCCACGATCCGCCGATCAGTTCATAGGCGAAGCCGGGCCGCCAGCCATGTTGATACGCCGTCCCCGCCGGCGCGCTCGACAATGCCTGCGGCATGAAGCCGAGCTGCAGATAGGGCCGCACGCCGCGCGCCAGATAGGTGTCGATGATCCGGTCGACGACGGTGAAGTCATAGATCGGCTTGCCGTTCCGGTCCTCGGTATAGATGTTCGTGCTGCCCCATTTGAACGCGGGCGTGCCGTCGCCGGTGTTCAGCAGGTTGTGCGCCCGGAAATAGATCGAGCCGGGCCTGAGCGCACCCAGATCGGCGATCAGTTTCCGTCCGTCCTTCATCGTCGCGTAATTCGGTTCGTCCGCGCCGAAGAAGCGCCAGATCGGCGGCAGCGCACCGGTCGATCGGCTCGCATCGACCGTGATGGTCACCGATCGCGCCGCCGGGGTCTGCGCCTGTCCGGCCGTACCGAAGGCAAGCGCCAGCGCGGCGGCCCTCATGATCGTGGTCGTCATGGCATTCTGCTCCCTCGTGACGCCCGGTCGTCGCGCGGGGCCTGCCCGGATCATCGCCCAACTTCCCCCGTCGCGCCAGTGCCACCGTATGCAACCTTCTGGTGCTTGCCGGTTTGAAAGGGCATGACCGGTCTGCACAGGCTATCATGGGAGTGACAATCCGGTGGCGAACGATCACGACAGGCGATCAACCATCACCGACGAATTGCTGCTGGGCGCGCGGCAACTGATTGCCGCGAAACGGGTTCTCGCCGCCGCCATGCCACGCGGTTACGTCCATGATTACGCCATCCTGATCCTCTACAGCCTCTATATCGCCGCCGCGCACGACACCGCGATGACCGCGCCCGAAATATCGGCGGCGACCACCGGCGACATGCTGATTACCCGGCGCTGGATGAGCGCGATGGAGAGTGATGCGCTGGTCGAGGCGGTCGATCCCGCCGCGCACCCCGTCCGCTGGCAACTGACCGCAACCGGGATCGACAAGGCGACCGCGACCCTGATGGCGATCGCCCGCGCGCGTCATATCTGCAGCATGGAGGCGACGCCGCCAGCCGCCGCCACCGATCATTACAATGGCCGGGCCTGAGGTTCGGTCGATCCGCGTTCAGGCGCCCGGCTGATTCTCGACCGATACCGGCTGCACCTGGGCATAAGGCATGATGAGCGATCCATCGGGCGCCGCGGTGAAGGTCGTCTGCGTCGGATAGGGAATGACGATCCCCTCCGCCGCAAACCGGCGCATCAGCGACACGAGAATACGGTCGCGGGTAGAATGCGCGGTGGGCCAGTCGTCGCCCGGTACGTCGAACTGCAAAGCGAAGTCGAGCGAACTGGCGCCGAAACTCTCGAACCCGGCGCGCGCCACCTTGCCGCCTTCGCCCTCGACGATCTCGGTCAGGATCTGCGGCACGCGCGCCAGCGTGTCGGGCGGCGTCTCGTATGCGATGCCGATCGTGAACGGCACGCGGACGTGATCGCGGTTGGAGATGTTCTGTATCTCCTTGTCGAGCAATTGCCGGTTCGAGATCACGCGCATCTCGCCCCCGAACGATCGGATGCGCGTCGATTTCAGGCCGATCGATTCGATCACACCCGTCGTCGTGTCGTACGATACCTTGTCGCCGCGCCGGAACGGACGGTCGAAGATGATCGCGAGCGCCGCGAACAGGTCGGCGAAAATGCCCTGCGCCGCCAGACCGATCGCGATACCACCGACACCCAGACCGGCGACCAGACCGGTCACGTTGACGCCCAGATTGTCGAGCACCACGACGAAGGCGATCGCGAACAGCGCGAACGTCACCAGCAGGCGGATCAGACCCATCGCCGACAGCAGCGCCTCGCCCGAATAATGCGCCGATTGTGTGCGATGCTCGATCGCGCCGAGAATGATCTCCCGTGCCCAGATCGCGAACTGGAAGACGGAGGCCAGCGTCCACAGGAAATTGACCGTGGTATCGACCTGGCTCGGTGCACCGGCGTAACCCACGACCAGCTTGGCCGCGAGCATCAGCATGAAGAAATTGCCGGTCCTGACCAGCGCGCGACCGATGATCGACACCCAGCCCGCCCGCCCCTGCGGATCGCGCGCGGCCAGCTTGCCTGCCACGCGGCGGGCGGCATGCAGTGCGAGGACGATCGCCGCGCCGACACCGAAGGCGATCAGGATCTGCAGCCAGTGGGTATGCAGCCACACCGTGCTGGCGGATGCCAGCCCGCGGGTCTGTTCCTGCAACCCGTCGGTATCGATCAACGGAGCAGCGGTATTGGTTACGGAGGAATTGGCCATGAATCTACTCGTCAGGCGCCCGTCGCGGGGCTGCCGGTTTCCAGAAAGGCGATGAGGCCACGTTCCTCACGGCTTAGATACCGCTTGGCGCGCGGCAGGCGCACCGCGGCGCGGAAGGTCGATTGACCCTTTTTTACCAGTGCGATCAGGGCGGGGTGAACATAGCTTTTGCGCGCGATCGCCGCGGTATTGCCCAGCCGCGCGACCACCGGCTCCAGCATCGTCTTCAAACTCAGGTCGCGCTCCGCCGATGCCAGCGCCTCGAACGCGGTCACGCTGGCGCACCATGTGCGGAAATGCTTGGCGGTGAAATCGTGGCCCGACGCTTCCTTGATATAGGTGTTGACGTCGGATGACGTGACGGGATGGGCCGCACCCTCGGCATCGACCCAGGCGAACAGATGCTGCTCGTCCAAATCCTGCATCGACCGGACGGTCCGGGCAAGCGCGCGGTCGGTGATCTTCGTGTCGCGCTCCTTTCCCGATTTGCCCTTGTACCGTAGCCGCAGTGTCGCACCCTTCACGTCGCCATGCCGTTTGCGCAGCGTCGTCGCGCCGAAACTCTTGTTCGCCTGGGCGTACGCCTCGTTGCCGACGCGGAGGTGGCCGACGTCGAGCAGGCGGACGATCGCCGCGACCGCGCGATCCTTGCACAGGCTGCGCTTGCGCAGATCGCTTTCGATCCGTTTGCGGATGCTGGGCAGGCAATGGCCGAAATCGGCGCATAGCTCGTACTTCGCGGCCTCCTGCGCCTCGCGGAAACCGGTGTGATAGCGATACTGCTTGCGACCCTTCTCGTCCCAGCCGACCGCCTGGATATGGCCGTTCGCCCTGGGGTTGAACCACGCGTCGCGATAGGCTGGCGGCAGGCCGATGGCGTTCAGGCGGTCGATTTCGTCGCGGTCGGTGATCCGATCGCCGTCGACCGCGTGATAGGCCCATCCGTTACGGACCTTCGCCCGCGTGATGCCGGGTTTCGAGTCGTCCGAATACACGATCCTGCCGGCCATCGACTCTCCTTCGCTTTGCGCCACGGACGTTTCATCATGGCCAATGCGCAAGGTCGTCGCATCGTTCCGGAACGGCCGGGCAGGGCGGGGGTTGATGCGGATCCCCGATCCACAGGAGTTACGTCATGGCCGACCTATCGAATGCGCGCGTGCTGATGCTCGCGGCCGACGGTTTCGAAACGGTGGAACTGTTCGAACCGAAAAAGGCGCTGGAAGCCGCTGGCGCAAAGGTGACGCTGGCATCGATCCGGCTCGACCCGATCCAGGGCATGGAACAGGACATCAACAAGGCGGAAACCGCGACGCCGGACCTGACGCTGGATGACGTCGATACCGACGATTACGACGCACTGATCCTGCCCGGCGGCACCTGCAATCCCGACAAGCTGCGGCTGGAGGAACGGGCGGTCGAGATCGTCGCGGAATTCATGGAGGACGACAAGATCGTCGCCGCGATCTGCCACGGCCCATGGCTGCTGGCCGAGGCGGACGTGATCGATGGCCGCAAGCTCACCAGCTATCCCTCGATCCGCACCGATCTGGAAAATGCCGGCGCCGACGTGGTGGATCAGGAAGTCGTCGTCGACGGCAACCTCATCACCAGCCGCAATCCGGACGATATCCCCGCGTTCAACCGGGCGATCATCGACGCGCTGGTCGAGGAACTGGCGGACGAGCCGGCCTGATCCGTTAAAAACCGGCGGTGGCCGGTTGGCTGTCAAATGTTTTGGGCTATGATGGTGGTTACCAGCGGCTGGTGGAGGCCGCGCGACAGGCCGTCATCATGACCCGACCCGCCCACCGCCGTCCCTTGTCGAGAATGCTGCCGGTCATCGGCGGCCTTGTCGCCGGGGCGGCGGGGGCGGGGTTTGCCGCACAGGTTCCAGCAGACCGGCTGGCCGATCTGGGCCGGCTTGCCGGGACGGACCGGTTGCCCGGGCCGACCGTCCTGCTGCTGACGGCGGGCTGCGCATCCGGTCTGGTCGTCTGGGCCGCGCTCTATCTGATCTGGGGAAAGGGCGGCCCGTTCGACCGGCCGTTGGGCGATGCACCCATCGTCCGCCGCGCCGACGCTCATCCCGACGCGCCGCCGCGCTGGCCGCTGACGATGGCGGAAATCGGCACGCCGCCCCCCCGCGAACAGGAATTGCCGACCGATCTGGACCAGCCTCTGGCCAGGTTCGATCCCTATGCCATTCCCACCATGTCCTTCGAGTCGATCCGTCGAAGCGGTCTGCGCCCCAGCCGATAGACCATACCCGTTATCCGAAAAGGACTTGTCGCCCGGATTGCGCCGGTAGATACTCGATGTCCAAAGAATAGGAATCGGGAGAGAGCATGGCGGATACCGCCCCCGGCCGCGATGCGGCCACCGATGGCGCGGCGTCCCACGCGTCTCCCTATGCCTGGTATGTACTGGGCATCCTCTTCCTCGTCTATGTCCTGAATTTCGTCGACCGCCAGATCATCTCGATCCTGGCCGAGGATATCAAACGCGACCTGAACCTGCGCGACGAGGATCTCGGGTTCCTTTACGGCACGGCGTTCGGCGTCTTCTATTCGCTGTTCGGCATTCCGCTCGGTCGGCTGGCGGACAACTGGCATCGCGGCCGGCTGATGGTGATCGGCCTGACCCTGTGGTCGACGATGACCGCGCTGTCCGGTCTGTCCCGATCGGGAGGACACCTCGCCGCGGCGCGGATCGGCGTCGGCATCGGCGAGGCGACGGCCAGCCCGTCGGCCTATTCCCTGATCTCGGACTGGTTCCCCAAGCGCCTGCGCGCCACCGCGCTGTCGATCTATTCGGCGGGCCTGTATGTCGGCGGCGGCGTGTCGCTCTTCATCGGTGGCCTGATCGTGCAGAACTGGAACCGGGCATGGCCGAACGGCGGCCCCGGCGGGCTGGTCGGCTGGCAGGCGGCGTTCATGGCGGTCGGTCTGCCCGGTCTGCTGGTCGCCCTGTGGATCAGTACGCTGCGCGAACCGATCCGGGGCGCGGTAGAGGGACTGCCCCCGCCCGACCGGCATCCGGCGCCGTTCCGCGCCTTCGGGCAGGAACTGGTCACGATCATCCCGCCGCTGACGCTGATCGGGGCGGCGGCGGGTGGTTCGCGAGCGCTGATGGTGAATCTGCTCGCGCTCGGCGTCACCGTCGCGGCGGTCACGGGTCTGGTGTCGATCGGCGAACCATGGCCGCAATGGACCGCGGTCGGCATCGGCGCCTATGCGGTGTTTTCATGGGGATGCGCGCTGCGTCGTCGCGATCCGCCGGCCTTTGCCCTGATCGTCGGCACGCCGGCGTTCCTCTGCACCGTCGCGGCCTATGGCCTGAACGCCTTCATGGCCTACGCCGCCAGCTTCTGGGCAGCGCCCTATGCGTTGCGGGTCTTGGGCGCCTCGCCGGCCACCGCCGGCTTCTACATTGGTGGCACAGGCGCGCTGGCGGGATTTCTGGGTGTGACGCTGGGGGGCGTGGTGGCTGACCGGTTGCGGGTCGGCAACCCGGCCGGAAGGCTGATGGTCGTGATCTTCGGCGCGATCGTGCCGGTGCCGTTCCTCGCGCTCGCCTTCACCGCGACCAGCACGACGCTGCTCTATCCGATGCTGTTTCTGGCGCAGGTGACCGCCAGTTGCGCGCTGGGATCGGCGGCGGCGACGACGCAGGACATGGTGTTGCCGCGGATGCGCGGCACGGCGACCGCCACCTTCTTCATCGGCACCACGCTACTCGGTCTGGCGCTCGGCCCCTATATCGCCGGCCGGGTTTCGACCCTTAGCGGCAGCCTGTCTACGGGCATGTTGTCGTTGCTGGCCAGCGTCCCGATCGCGCTGGCGGCGGCGATCGCCGCCTATCGGCTGGTCCCCGCCGCCGAGGCCACGCGCGAGGCGAGGGCCAGGGCGGCGGGGGAAGACATCTGAGCGTTTAGTTCGCCGTCAACACACCGCAGGCGATGCGCCCGCCGCTGTTGCCGGACGGATCGGTCTTCAGGTCGTCGGGATTGGCATGGATCACCACCGCCGATCCGTCTGCATCCAGCAGTCCTGCCATCGTCGCGCCGGGGATCGTCACGCCCAGCGTTCCGCGGCCATCGGTACCGACGATCAGGTTCGGCATGTCGCCGGTATGCGGACCCTGCGGGTTCATGGTGCCATGCTGCATGCTCGTCGGGTTCCAGTGGGCGCCGGCGCTCGCGAAGTCGGGCGCGTCGCAGCGGCCGACCATATGGACATGCGCGCCGTGCGTCCCGGCCGGCATGCCGCGTGCATCGATCGTGAAGCGCAGGCCGCCACCGACCTCCGTCGCGGTCGCCCGCCCCACATCCACGCCAGCCGCCGTCCGCAGCATCGCCGTGGCACTACGACCGCCGGGCGTGCTTTCGCCCAGATCGGCCTTGTCACCACCGCTTTGACATGCCGTCATCGTCAGCGCCGCGACACCGATCGCCGCCATCTTCATTATTGTCATCACTCGTCTCCCCGTTCCAGGTTCATATGCAGCGAACCGCCAGCCGCCTCGCCGGTTCCCATCGGCGCCACCAACGGCCACCGTGCCACCGGCTCGTACACCGCACCACTGCGCGCGAGTTCGCTGCGATACAGGATCAGGTGCGGCAGGACGAACGGCTCGCTCGCCAGTGCCGCATGCGCCGCCAGCCATCGCTCGATCTCGATCGCGCCACCCAGCGACCGGGGCAGGCGCGCCACGGTGATGTGCGGGCGATATGCGCGCCGTTCGGGCGGCAATCCGGCCTGCGCACAGGCCTGTTCCACCTTCGCATGCAAATGCGCCAGCGGTCCTGCCGGCGCCACACCCGCCCACAGGCTTTCTGCGCGGCCACGCTGTCCGAAACTGCCTACGCCCGCCAGAGCCACCACCGGCGCCGGCGCGTGGATATGCCCCAGCGCCGCCACCAGATCCTCCGCCTGATGCCGATCGACTTCGCCCACGAAGCGCAGCGTCAGGTGCAGTTGCTCGTCGTCCTGCCACCGCGCGCCCGGCACCCCGTCCATCAACGCGGACAATCGGTCGCGGATGGCGGGCGGGGGACGCAGGGCGACGAACAACCGGATCATGACGGATGGTTAACCGACGGACCGATCGGACATGCAACCGCTTTCGCTTGAAAAGGGTTGAGGGGAGGACGATATTGTCGGCAACCGGCCCTCTTGCCGGCCACCAGGAGAATTTTTCAGATGGCGAATTGGTCTGATCCTCGACCCACCGCCGCGCCGTTCGGTACGACGCGCGCGCGGGCGGGTGACGCGGCCCACGACGCAGGGCTGCGCTCGTACATGCTATCGGTCTATAACTATATGGCATCGGCCGTGCTGTTGACGGGTATCGTCGCGCTGATGTTCGCGGCCGGTGGGGCGGATTCGCCCGCCGCGCAGGTGTTCACGCAGGGCGGCATCCTGAAATATGTCATCATGTTCTCGCCGCTGGCGATCGTCTTCGCGATGAGCTTCGGCCAGGCACGGATGAGCACGGCGACGATGCAGATGCTGTTCTGGGGCTTCGCGGTCCTGATGGGTCTGTCGATGTCGACGATCTTCCTCGTCTATTCGGGCACGTCGATCGCGCAGGCGTTCTTCGCGACCGCCGCCGGTTTCGCGGCGCTGAGCCTGTACGGCTACACGACGAAGAAGGACCTGTCGGCGTTCGGCACCTTCCTCATCATCGGCGTCGTCGGACTGCTGGTCGCCAGTGTCATCAACATGTTCGTGCAGTCCGGCCCGATGGGTCTGGTCATCAGCGCGGTCGGCGTGCTGCTGTTCGCAGGGCTGACCGCCTATGATACGCAGCGTACCAAGAACCTGTATTATCAGGTCGCCGGTACGGACATGCAGGGCAAGGTCGTCATCATGTCGGCGCTCAGCCTGTATCTCGACTTCATCAACATGTTCATGTTCATCCTGCGCCTGTTCGGGTCCAGCCGCGACTAAGCGTTACGTTGATCGATGTTTCAGGGGCTCGGCGGGTAACTGCCGGGCCCCTTCTCTTTGGGGGAAGACCGGATGCGCGTGCGCCTGATGATCGAGGCGGATCTTGATTATGCGTTGCCCGAACCCGCCGACATCCTGTTGCAGGTGGAAGTCGCGGCGATGGCCGACCAGCGGCTGGACGAACAGTCGCTGACGATCTGGTCGGATCACCCGATCGCCGCCGTCGTCGGCGAAGAGGGGATCGGCCAGCGCAGCTGGGCGCGGGGCGAGGGGCGGTTCGTCGCCGAATATCGCGCGACGGTGACGATCGATCGCCCGCCCGTCGATCTGTCGGTCCTAAAATCGACCCCGCCGCGCGCCATCCCCGGCGCGGTCGTGCCGTACATGCTGCCCAGCCGTTACTGCCAGTCCGACCGGCTGGAGGGCTTCGTCCGCCGTACGTTCGGTGGCCTGTCGGGCGGCGCGATGGCGCAGGCGCTGCTCGACTGGACCAACGACGCGCTCGTCTATCGCGCGGGCGTCAGCGAAGGCAGCACCACCGCGCTCGACACGTTCGGCAGCCGCATGGGCGTATGCCGCGACTATGCGCATCTGCTCGTCGCCCTGGCGCGGGCGGCGGAAATCCCTGCCCGCTGCGTCGCGGCCTATGCCCCCCGCGTGGAGCCGCCGGACTTCCATGCCGTCGTCGAACTGTGGCTGGACGGCGCTTGGAGGCTGGTCGATCCCACCGGCATGGCGACGGCGGACGAGATCGCCCGCATCGGTGTCGGCCGCGATGCCACCGATATCGCCTTCATGACCGTCTTCGGCTCTGCTTTCTACCAGCGGCAACGCGTGGCCGTGACTCGTCTTGCCTGACCGGAACGCGGACGCTGTCCGATCGTTTTACCTCAGCAACGATATTCCGAGAGGATCAAAGTCATGAACACTATCGACGATCGCGCGCTCGACAGCCTGTCGGTTGCGCCGGACGACTCTTCCGGCGGTCGCGATCCGCGTCAGGACGCCGGCCAGGATAAATCGATCGCCAAGCGGTTGCAGAAGAACCCGGACAGCGTCGATGCCCGTCTCGACAATGGTCTGGACGAGACGATGGACGGCAGCGATCCCGTGTCGATCTCCGAACCCAATGGCGGTGGCGAACCTGCCCCGTCGTCGGGATATGACGAAGCGGCCGAACAGGAGCGTCAGCGCGACGCCTGACTCATAAGGTCCGGCGGATCATCTGACATGTTGCGCGGGTGCATCACGATGCGCCCGCGTTTTCATATTATTCTCGGCTCGTCGCATATCATGTTGCGGCGCAGCGGTTTTCATCGTTCCTTGTGTATCGCCGGGCCGATGCAGGAAAGGTGGCGTTAACCATCGTTCCGCTACCATCGCTTGGTTGGTTTGGCTGTTCGGGGCGGGGTGACATCATGGGATCCAGAAACAAGCCGGCCCAGGGGGCGATGACGCTGGCCGAAATGAAGGAGTTCGCGGGCTTTCCCGCCTCCACGCAACGATACATCCGTCGGTCGCTGGATATCGGGCTGGATCGCGAGGACGCGATGACCCGCTGGTCGCGCGATATCGTCGAAGCCGCCAGCATTCGCGCGCAGGCGCGGCTGTATCGGTCGCTGCCCTCCCTGCGGGAGATCGTGCCGGACGACAGCGGCCTCGATTCGATCGAGCCGTTCCTCGCTCCGCTCGTCACCGTCGTCGCCTTCGATCTCGGGCAGGGGCGGCTACCCAGCTTTTCCGCCGCGCGTTTCCTGTACGAACGTCTGATCGGCGCATCGGTCCGTCCGTGGTTGCCGGCCGCCTTCTGCGCCGCGGCGGCCTTGCCGCACCTGCATCCGGAACTGCGTCGCAAGCTGCTGCAATCCATCAGCGAGGCGGCTGCGACCGCGTCCGGCTGGTCCAATCGCCAGCCGGCGTTCTTCCCCTATTGGGTCGAGAAAGTCGACACCGGCCAATCGCTGGCCAACTGATCGACGGCACGGGCGTGGCGCCCTACCGGCAGGCCCGCCACCCCATGCTGCCGCGTGACGCCTGATCCAGATGCAGGTGATCGCGGTGGGCAGCATTGTAATCCGGCGACAACGTGGTCGAAAAAAGCCCGCAGGCGCCATCGCGCACCGTCCTCAGGAATTGCGCCGGGGCGCCGTCACCCTTCCAGTCCCGAACCACCGTGATGCGCCGGCCGTCCGTCAGGCGAAATCCGGCGATATCGACCGCGTTGGCGGTGGAATGCTCGCTCCAGTTGCCGCTGTCGCGACCATAGAGGCGCCGACAGCTATAGCTGCCGAAGTGATCGATCTGCGCGACCCGCGATCCGAAGAAGCGCTCGGCCGCCGGTTGCACGACGTTCCACTCCCACGCCGCCAGCGCCGCCGCGACCGGACAGGCGACGCCGAGCCCGGTCGGCGCGAAGCTGATCCTTCGCGATCCGCCGGCGACGAAGCGAACGCCGTTGGCATAGCCGCATTGCCCCTCGCCCTCGCGCGGCGGCAGCGCCGTGTAGCGCACACCGGCCTTATCAAGCACCGCCCTGCACGCCGGGAAATCGTCCGTCAGCCCGGCCAGCTTGCGACCGGTGAACATCCCGACAGGCTGTCCCAGATCGAGCGGCGTCCACGGCAAATCCTGCGGCCGCCCCCGCATCGTCGCCCATACGACGAACGCGAGCGCCAGCACGATGCCGCCGATGACCAGAAGCCCGGCGATCCGCCGCAGCGCCCGCATCAGCCGCGCATCGCCGACGACAGCGGCTCGGCGGTCACCGGATAGCCCAGACCAGCGGGAATGCAGATATGCTCGACCCCGTCGCGATGTTCTGACCAAGGCACGATCGTCTGCACGGGATAGGCCGCCGCATCCCTTACGATCGACGCCACGCTCGAAAACTGCGCCAACCGCTCCAACGTCCGCCGGGTCGGGAAGATCACGTCAGCCGTGGCAAGCATCGCCTCCGCATCACGCCACGCCAGCGCCACGTTCTCGGTGCTATCGACCGTCGCGGCAGGGGCCTCCGCCGGCAGGCTCGTCACATAGAAACGCGCATCGAACACCCGTGTCGTCTGATGCGATGGCCGCCATCGCCCGTACGGCACCAGCAGATCGGGATGGATGGTCAGGCCATGGTCGGCCAGCACCGCGCCGATCGTTTCCCCGTCATGCAGCGCCGTTCGCATCGCGGCGATGGTCGCATCGCCCGGGGGCGGATCGATGCCGATCGCCAGCCCCACTTCCTCCAAGGTCTCACGGATCGCAGCAATCCGCGCGGCGATCCCGTCCACGTCGGCCGCCTCCAGTCCAACGGCCAGCGCACGATCGCCGGGATCGACCCGTCCACCGGGGAACACCCATGCGCCACCCGCAAACGCCATCGTCTCCGCCCGCTTCACCATCAACAATTCGGGCGGCGAGCCCGGGGAAGGGCTGTCCCGCAGGATTATCAGGGTCGCAGCGGGAATGGGGTCAGGCAACGTCATCGCCCGACATAACGCGCCGCCGGGCGGATCATTCCACCGGGATCAACAATAGCTGGTGACGGAAAGGCGGGTGGTGGAGCCGAGGGGAATCGAACCCCTGACCTCTGCAGTGCGATTGCAGCGCTCTCCCATCTGAGCTACGGCCCCGCACCCTTCCGAATAGCCGGTCGTAACCGGATTTTTCGCCCTTAGCGACCTCGATTTCCCAATGCAACATAGGGCGGTGTGGCGCATCGAAAATGCCCCGCGATCAGCCGACCTGGGCCCGCGACGGACCGGTGTGCGGACATCGGTAGAGGGGAACATCGAACCCGGAAACCCGTTTTTGCCAATGTATCGGGCCAGCGCCGAAGACGCGGCCGGTATGCAGGAGAATGGAGACCAACATGGGCTATGAACGCTATCCACGCGGCACCAACCCGCAAGGCGACTATTACAACCGCACCGATCCCCACGACTATGGCCGCGATTACGGCGGCGGTCGCGATTACAGCTATTCGAGCGCGCGCGATTACGCAGCGGCGGGATATGATCGCGACGACGACCGATCGCGGGACCGTTACGGCCGTCAGGAATATGGCAACCAGCGTTATGGCCAGCGCGACCAGTTCGATCGCAGCCGCGCCGGTGGCGGTTACGGCAGGCGCGATGAATATCACGGCTCCTACGCCTCGGATGGCCGTCGTTTCGAGGATGTCGGGCGCAATCGCCATGCCGACGACGACAACCGCCATGATAACCGCCAGCGTGATCGCGGGTATGGACGCCAGCCGCAGGGCTACGAATATGAGGACCGTGGGTTCTTTGCCCGCGCCGGCGACGAGGTACGCTCGTGGTTCGGCGATGACGATGCGGAACGCCGTCGCGAACTGGATTCGCGCTACGACGATCGCGGATATCGCAGTGGCGGCGGCCAGCATGACGAGCATTATGGCAGCTGGCGGTCCAGCCAGATCGCCGCGCTCGACCGCGATTATGACGAGTATCGCAACGAGAACCGCTCGCGGTTCGAAAGCGAGTTTTCGTCCTGGCGGAACAATCGCCAGACGCAGCGCGACTCGCTCAACAAGGTGACCGAACATCAGGAAGTCGTCGGGTCGGACGGCGGTCATATCGGCACCGTGGACAAGGTGCGGGGCGATCGCATCCTGTTGACAAAGAACGATGTCGACGCGGGTGGCCAGCATCACTCGATCCCGTCGAGCTGGATCAAGTCGGTCGATGACAAGGTGACGCTGAGCAAGACGGCGGACGAGGCCAAGCAGGCGTGGCGCGACGAGGATCGCAACCAGGCGATGTTCGGTTATGGCGACAATGCCCGTAATCGCGATGACAGTCGGACCACCGCCTCGGCGAGCAAGTCGTCCGCCGATACCGGCACGGGCGGCAACCTGAACCGCAGCTTCTCCGGCACATACTGACCGTCATCGGCGCGCGAACGTCGCTGACAGGAAGGTCCGGTCGCATCGGCGACCGGGCCTTTTCATTTGCCTCCTGTCGCCATGGGCGGCACATCGAACCGATAACAACGAGAGGATTTGCCGATGCCCCGCGCCTGGACTCTGGCGTCGCGCCCCAAGGGCACGCCGACCCCGAATGATTTCGCCCTGATCTCCGTCGATCGGCCTGAACTGGCGGATGGCGAGGTTCGGGTGGCCAATCGCTGGCTGTCGGTCGATCCCTATATGCGCGGTCGGATGAACGACGTGAAAAGCTATGTCCCGCCCTTCGCCATCGGTGCGCCGATGGACGGCGGTGCGGTCGGCGAGGTCGTCGAAAGCCGTGATCCGTCGCTGGCGGTCGGCGATCTTGTCCAGCACATGTTCGGCTGGCGTGACGAGGCGGTCGGGCCGGCGGCGGCCTTCATCAAGCTGCCGGCGATCGATGCGCCGCCGCAGGCGTTTCTGGGCCAGCTCGGCATGCCCGGCATGACCGCCTATTGGGGTCTGCTCGCGGTGGCGGAGGCCAAAGAGGGCGATACCGTGTTCGTCTCGGCGGCGGCCGGCGCCGTCGGATCGACCGTGGTGCAGGTCGCCAAGGCAAAGGGCATGACCGTGATCGGTTCCGCGGGCGGCGCGGCGAAGGGCGAATGGGTCCGCTCGCTCGGCGCCGATGCGGTGATCGATTACAAGGCGGGCAGCGTGGTGGAGGCGCTGGGCAAGGCGGCCCCCAAGGGGATCGACGTCTATTTCGATAACGTCGGCGGTGACCATCTGGATGCCGCGCTCGCCCATGCCCGCCCTCGTGCGCGTTTCGCGATCTGCGGCATGATCGACGTGTATAACGACGCCAAGCCGACCCAGTTGAAATATCTCGCCCGTCTCATCGGCAATCGCATCCAGATGCGGGGCTTCATCGTGTCCGACTTCATGTCCCGCACCGCCGAATTCTATCAGGACATGGCGATCTTGTCAGGCACGCTGAAGCGGGAGGAAACCGTCCATGACGGGCTGGACGCGATGCCCGACGCCTTTCTAGGTTTGTTCACGGGCGGCAACACCGGCAAGATGCTGGTCAAACTCTGACGGCGCTGTCCTACAGGGTCCCGATTTGCTATTTTCGGCTCCGGCGATGGCCGGAGCCGATATCGACTGCTTAGGTCGATCGGGCAATAAAGACGTTTGAGTGCGAACTTCTGTGAAGTTCGATTCTCAATAAGCTCCCGAGAACGTATCGCACTTGGCCGGATCACCCGTCTCCATCCCGATACGCAGCCATTTCATCCGCTGTGCCGACGTGCCATGCGTGAAGCTGTCGGGAACGACCCGGCCCTGACCTTCCCGCTGCAACGTGTCGTCACCGATCGCCCGCGCCGCGGTCATGCCCTCTTCGATATCGCCGGGATCGAGCCGGTCACGATTGGCTGCCGCCCAGACACCGGCATAGCAATCCGCCTGCAATTCGAGCCGCACCGACATGGCATTGCCTTCGGCCTCGCTAGACCGCGCCTGCGCCTGCTGCACCTGAGTCGATGTGCCGAGCAGGTTCTGAATGTGGTGGCCGAATTCATGCGCGATCACATAATATTGCGCAAAATCGCCCTTCGCGCCGAACTTCGTCGCGAGTTCGTTGAAGAAGCTCGTGTCGAGATAGACGCCCCGATCCGTCGGGCAATAGAACGGCCCCATCGCCGCCTGCGCCGCGCCGCAGCCTGATCGACCCGATCCGCCATAGAATTGCAGAGACGGCGCCTGGAACGGCTGGTTCGACTTGGCGAAGATCGCTTCCCATGTATGCTCCGCCGAACTGAATGCGTTGCAGGCCGCCTTGCTCTCCGCATCGACACGGCACGCGGTCGCCGCCTCGCTGCCGCCACTGCTGCCCGGAGCGGTACGCGTGACCGGGGCAGAACCTTGGCCGCCGCCGTTGATAAGCGACAGCGGGTTCATGCCGAGCACCGCCAATATGATGAGCACCACGACGATCCCACCGCAGCCAAACCGGCTGCCGATCAGTGGCAACAGGCCGAACAGCAACCCGCCGCCACCGCCACCGCCGAAACCACCGCCTTCACCCCGCTGGTCGCCGACGTTGATGTTGGGATCGTAATCGTCGAGCCGCATGAAGTATCGCCTGATCGTTGCGCTGGTGAAATGCTTGAGGTCACTTGTCGGTTGCAAGCGTTGATCGGGATACGGCTTGCCGCCATGCTCGACGGGCGGTCATCACGGACGGAACAGGGAGAACGATATGCTGCTGAAGGGCAAGACGGCGCTGGTCACGGGATCGACATCGGGTATCGGCCTTGCCTTTGCGCGCGCCTTCGCCGCCGAGGGCGCAGCCGTCGTCATCAACGGTTTCGGCGACGCCGGTGCGATCGAGCACATTCGCGCCGAGCTGGCCGATACCAGCGGCGCCATTACCCTGTACGATCCGGCCGACATGTCGAAACCAGACGAGATCGCGGCGCTGGTCGATCGGACGGTGGCGGAGACGGGCGGATGCGACATCGTCGTCGCCAATGCCGGCGTCCAGCACGTGTCGCCGATCGTCGATTTCCCGACCGACAAATGGGATGCGATCATCGCCATCAACCTGTCTTCCGCCTTCCACCTGATGCACGCGGCGATCCCGGTGATGAAGGCGAAGGGGTGGGGGCGAATCATCACCACCGCGTCCGCTCACTCGCTCATCGCCAGTCCGAACAAGTCCGCCTATGTCGCCGCCAAGCACGGCGTGGCGGGGCTGACCAAGGCCGCCGCCCTGGAGGTCGCGCGCGATGGCATCACCGTCAATTGCATCTCGCCGGGATATGTCTGGACGCCGCTCGTCGAGAACCAGATACCCGACACGATGAAGGCGCGGGGCCTGACACGCGAACAGGTGATGAACGATGTCCTGCTCGCTGCCCAGCCGACCAAGGAATTCGTGACCCCCGAACAGGTCGCTGCCTTCGGCCTGTTCCTTTGCCGGGACGAGGCGGCATCGATCACCGGCGCGAACCTGTCGATGGATGGTGGCTGGACCGCGGCATGAGGCACTGGGCCGTGGCGGGTATCCTGCTCGCCGCCGGTGCGGGCGCTGCCGAGCAGTCCGTCACGACAGAGTGGCGCCGCGTTGCCACGGCGGCCGACCGTCAGAAGGTGCGCGAATGGCGGTCGGCTTGGTCGACCGCGTTGCGGGATGTGCGGGGGGACAGGGCGGCGATGACCGCCATCACCGCCGATGCCGCATTGTTCGATCCGGATCGTAGCCTGACCGGGTCTTTGCCAGCGCCGGGCGACTATCGTTGTCGCACGACGAAACTCGGTCGGCAGGGCATATCGGGTTCCTCCTTCGTGACCTTGCCATGGACGGCATGCCGGATCGGGGTCGATCCCTCCGCCAGCCTGTTCACGGGATTGGGCAGGGGGCAGCGACCGATCGGAACGCTGTATGCCGATACCGACTCGCGGACGATATTTCTGGGTTCGATGATGCTCGCGGGTGAAACACGGGCGATGGCCTATGGTCGCGATCCCGGTCGCGATATGGCGGGCATCGTGGAGCGGATCGGCGATCATCGCTGGCGCCTCGTTCTGCCACGTCCGGCCTTCCAGTCGCAACTCGATCTGATCGAGATCGAACCGGCCGATCAGCGAGCGGCAGTCATTGCCGCCGGCAGCGCGGGTAGCGTTGCCAGATAGGTCCTGCCATGGACGCCCAGTACCGTGACCCGATCGCGATTGGCGACGGCTACCGCTTTCAGGAAGGATCGGGGCTTTTTCATCAGGCCGGGCTGTTCCAGATTGACCAGCCCGCTGATGCGCGCCGCCTCCTGGACGAAATGAACGCAATTGCGTCGGCCAAGACTATAACGACTGTCACCCCGGTCGCCCCACGCCGCGACCAGTTTCAGGATATCGGCATATTGCGCATCGGTCAGCACGATCGAAAACTGCGCGTCGCTGGTCGCGATATAGCCCGGCTTGGCGATATCCAGACGCCCGCGCACCGTGCTGAACAGGATTTTCGGACTGAGTGTATTGGCCGTGAACCCGTAATTGACATCGACGGGTGCCCCGCCGGCGTCCGGTACCCCACGCAACGTGAAGAACGCGTGCGGGAAGCTGTTGCCGAGTTCATGACTCCAGAAGGTGATCGTGATCGCAGCCGACGCCGGCAGTGCCGTAAATATCCACGCAAGGGCGGTCAGCAGCATCCACGGGACGCGGGGCATGAACGGCGGCATGCCTTGCTTTAACAGGACTTCGTGCCGCTGTCGCGATCACGCGCCGGCGTTGGTCAACCGTTTCAGTTGATCGTCGTCGAGCGACAAGGTCATCGCCGGCAACAGATCGGCCAGCTGCTCGACGCTCGTCGCACTGGCTATTGGCGCGGTGACACCGGGCTGCGCGATCAGCCACGCCAGCGCGATTTGCGGTAATGTCGCCCCGTTTTCGCCGGCGATTTCGTCCATCGCTGCGAGAACCGCTGCACCACGACCGGCCAGCAATTCCTTCATCGTACCGCCCCGGATGCTTTTGCCCAGGTCGGCTTCGGTGCGATACTTGCCGGTCAGGAACCCTGCGGCCAGCCCATAGTAAGGCAGCACGGCGATATTTTCCTGAACGCAGTAATCCTGCAACTCACCTTCGAATTTGTGACGGCTGACCAGATTATACTCCGGCTGCAGAACATGGACGCGCGGCAGGTCGTCATTCCGCGCGATATCCACCGCCGCCTTCAGACGGCGAGCGGAGAAGTTGGAGACGCCGAGGACCCGGATCTTCCCGGCATCGACCAGACGGCCGAACGCACCCAGCATCTCTTCCTGCGGCACGGAATCGTCATCCTGATGCGCGTAGTAGACGTCGATCCGATCGGTTCCGAGCCGTTGTAGCGAGGCCTCGCACGCCGCGATGATTCGGGCGGGTGCCAGTTTCTCGCCGCCTTCTCCTGGTAGCATGCCTACCTTGGTCGCGATCAGTACATCGTCGCGCCGGCCGCTTGCCTTCAGCCACTCGCCGATCACCATCTCCGATTCGCCGCCTTGATGACCATCGACCCACGCCGAATAGACGTCCGCCGTGTCGATCATCGTGCCACCACCCGCGACGAAGGCGTCGAGGACGGCAAAGCTGGCATTCCGATCGGCCGTCCATCCGAACACATTGCCGCCCAATACCAATGGCGACAGGTGAAGATCGGTGGAGCCGAGGCGAAATTGGGTCATGGTGGGTCCATCATCATGGCGGCGGCCAGTTCGTCCGTGAACTGGCCGCCGCCCGGTCATACAGGTCGATTTTACGACCGTCAGATCAGTCGCGGATAGCGCGGCCGGTGTTCTCCAGCGCGCGGCCGGTGGCATCCGCAGCGCGGTCGGCCGCATTGCCGATCGCAGCGCCGGCCTTGTCGGTGTTATGCTCGATCGCCGAACCGGCATTGTCGAGCGAGGCTTCGGCCGAACCCAGTGCGCGATCGGTTGCGACATCGACGTCGCCGACGGCGTTCTCGGTGGTCGCAGCGGTATCTGCCGCCACAGCGTTGGCGGCTTCCGACGTTTCGTTCTGTGCCTTCTGGCTGCAGGCAGCGAGCAGGGCAGCAGCGGCCATCACGGGAACGATCAGCTTCTTCATAAAAATCTCCTGTTTCGATGATCCTGTTCGGGGATCTCCGGCAATCGGAACGCAAGCGAAAGCATTCGGGTCCACCGCATCGCTCGATTGACCTCATATAAAGATATCTTTATATGTTGATGGTCATGATCGATCCACTCGACATCTTTGGCGCGCTGGGGGATGCCACCCGTCTGCGTATTCTCGCGCTGCTGCGCCGGATGGAGCTGTCGATCGGCGAACTCGCACAGGTGTTGGGCCAGAGCCAGCCGCGCGTGTCGCGCCATGTGAAAATCCTGTGCGATGCCGGTGTCGCCGAGCGTCGCAAGGAAGGCAGCTGGGTGTTCGTCGCCCTGGGCCGACCGGCGGTGGTCGAACCGATCGCCGTGCTGCTGGATGCCTGGGCCGATGGTCAGGCGGATCACTGGGCGGTTGCCGATGCGGCGCGACTGGCGGCGGTGCGCGCGGACCGGGCGTCGTCGGCAGCGGCATGGTTCGAATCGCACGCCGGCGAATGGGACGCCATCCGGTCGCTGCACGTAGCCGACAGCGAGGTCGAGTCGGCCATGCAGCAAGTGCTGGGCGCCGCGCCGCTGGGTACGCTGATCGATATCGGGACGGGTACGGGGCGGATGCTGGAACTGTTCGGTCGCCAGGCGCAAACCGCGCTCGGCATCGATCGGTCGTCGGAGATGCTGCGCCTTGCCCGCGCAAAACTGGCGGGCGCCAGCAACACCGACCTTCGCCAGGCTGACCTGTATGCGCTGCCGATGGCGGATGGTGCGGCGGACGTCGCCATCATCCATCACGTCCTGCATTTCGCGCAACAGCCGGGCGCCGCGATCGTCGAGGCGGCACGGGTGCTGGGGCCGGGCGGGCGCTTGTTGATCGCCGATTTTGCCTCACACGATCGCGAGGATCTGCGCACCAAGGACGCGCATGTCCGGTTGGGCTTCGCGGACGAACAGGTAGCGGGCTGGGCCGATGCCGCGGGCCTGCGGATGGCGCGGGTGGAGACGTTGGGCGGCGGCGAATTGACGGTGAAATTATGGCTGGCGCGCAAAGGCGCGGCGGCTTTGCATGAGGTGAAGGCGGCATGACGATCTCGGTGAACCAGCTGGCAGAGGCGCGGCGGGCGCTCGAATCGCCGCTCTATGCCGATGTCGGCGGCGATCTGGCGGTCAGTTTCGAATTCTTCCCGCCGAAAAACGAGAAGATGGACGTGCAGTTGTGGGAGTCGGTGCGGACGCTGGAGCCGCTCGGCCCCCGTTTCGTATCGGTCACTTACGGCGCGGGCGGCACGACGCGCGAGCGGACGCATGCCACGGTGGCGCGCATCCAGCGCGAGACGTCGCTGGCCGCCGCCGCGCACCTGACCTGTGTCGAGGCGACGCGCGAAGAGATCGATCAGGTCGCCGAGGAATATTGGGCGGCGGGCGTCCGCCATATCGTGGCGTTGCGCGGCGATCCGCCGCAGCAGGGCGCACGCTTTGCCAGCCATCCCGGCGGTTACGAGAATGCCGCCGATCTGGTCGCCGGGCTGAAGCGCCTGCATCCGTTCGAGATTTCGGTGGCGGCGTATCCTGAATCGCACCCCGATTCGCCCGATGCGGCGGCCGATCTCGACAATCTGAAGCGCAAGCTGGATGCTGGCGCCACGCGGGCGATCACGCAGTTCTTCTTCGAGCCGGAAACCTTCTTCCGCTACCGCGATCAGGTGGCGAAGGCGGGGATCGATGCGGAGATCGTACCGGGCATCATGCCGGTGTCGAATTTTGCCAGCGTCAAGCGTATGTCGGCGATGTGCGGCACCGCGGTGCCGCCCTGGATGGGTCGCCTGTTCGAGGGGCTGGACGAGCATCCGGCCTCGCGCCAGCTCGTGGCGGCGACAGTGGCGGCGGAACTGTCGCGTCGGCTGTATGCGGGCGGCGTCGATCAATTGCACTTCTACACGCTCAACCGCGCCGAACTGGCATTCGCGATTTGTCATCTGCTGGGGGTCCGCGCCAAGGCATCGTCCGAGGCGGCAGCGGCATGAGCGCGCGGGAGAGGCTGAACGCGGAAGCGGCCAAGCGCATCCTGATTACGGATGGCGCATTCGGCACCGAAATTCAGAACTGGAAGCTGTCGGAGGCGGATTATGCCGGCGATCTCGGCCTGAGCCACGATCAGAAGGGCAACAACGACATTCTGGCGATCACCAAGCCGGAAGTGCCCGAGACGATCACCCGCGAATATCTGGATGCCGGGTCGGACATCGTGTCGACCAACACGTTTTCGGCAAACCTGATTTCGCAGGCCGATTATGGTGCCGAGCATCTGGTGCGCGAGATCAATCTGCAATCCGCCAGGATCGCCCGGCGGCTGGCGGACGAATACGCGGCGCGCGATGGTCGTCCGCGCTTCGTGGCGGGGGCGATCGGGCCGACCAACAAGACGCTGTCGCTGTCGCCGGACGTCAACGATCCCGGATATCGCGAGATCGACTTCGACTATCTGAAGGGCGTGTACCGCGAACAGGCGGATGCCTTGCTGGAAGGCGGCGTCGATTTCATCCTGATCGAGACGGTGTTCGACACGCTGAACGCTAAGGCCGGTATCATGGCGGCGATCGAGGCGGGCAACGATCTGGGCCGTGATGTGCCGATCATGCTGTCGATGACGCTGACCGATCTGTCCGGCCGCAATCTGTCGGGACATACGGTCGAGGCGTTCTGGCATGCGGTGCGGCATGCTAAGCCGGTGACGATCGGGCTGAACTGCTCGTTCGGCGCGGAGCAGTTGCGGCCGCATGTGAAGACGCTGAGTGAGATCTGCGACACGCTCATCATGATCTATCCCAATGCGGGTCTGCCGAACGAACTAGGCGCCTATGACGAAGCGCCGGTGACGACCGCCGGACTAGTCGGCGAATGGGCGGTAGCGGGTCAGGTCAACGTGCTGGGCGGGTGCTGCGGATCGACGCCGGCGCATATCAAGGCGATGGCGGACAAGGTGCGCGGGCTGCCGCCACGGGTGCCGGTAGCGCCGGCGGTGCGGACCAAGCTGGCCGGGCTGGAGCCGTTCACGATGGCGGCATGAGGCTGATCCTCCCCGGAACGGGGAGGGGGACCGGCCGCAGGCTGGTGGAGGGGGCTCTCCACTCGATGTGACGTTCGTGGAGAGCCCCCTCCACCCCTCGGCAAATGCCGAGCGGTCCCCCTCCCCGTGCCGGGGAGGATCTGAAGAAGAAGTCATGACCACCATTTCGGCCACCAATTTCGTCAATATCGGCGAGCGTACCAACGTCACCGGTTCCGCACGCTTCAAGAAGCTCATCATGGCGGGGGACTATCCGGCCGCGGTCGAGGTGGCGTTGCAGCAGGTCGAGGCGGGGGCGCAGGTGCTTGACGTCAATATGGACGAAGGGCTGCTCGACGCCGAATATGCGATGACGACGTTCCTGAAGCTGATCGCGGCGGAACCCGATATCGCGCGCATCCCGTTCATGGTCGACAGCTCGAAATGGAGTGTGATCGAGGCGGGGCTGAAGTGCGTGTCCGGCAAGCCGATCGTCAATTCGATCAGCATGAAGGAGGGCGAGGCGCAGTTCCTCGACCAGGCGCGCAAGTGCATGGCCTATGGCGCGGCGGTCGTCGTGATGGCGTTCGACGAGGTCGGGCAGGCTGATACGCAGGCGCGCAAGGTCGAAATTTGCGAGCGTGCGTACAAGCTGCTGGTCGGCATCGGCTTTCCGCCCGAGGACATCATCTTCGATCCTAACGTGTTCGCGGTGGCGACAGGGATCGAGGAGCATAACAATTACGGCGTCGATTTCATCGAGGCGTGCCGCGAGATCAAGGTGCGATGTCCGCACGTCCATATCTCGGGCGGGCTGTCGAACTTCAGCTTCTCGTTCCGGGGCAACGAACCGGTGCGGCGGGCGATGCACAGCGTGTTCCTGTATCATGCGATCCCCGCCGGGATGGACATGGCCATCGTCAACGCTGGGCAACTCGACGTGTACGACACGATCGATCCGGAATTGCGCAAGGCGGTCGAGGATGTGGTCCTGAATACCGATCCCGAAGCGGGCGACCGGCTGGTCGCGCTGGCGGAGCGATATCGTGGCACCGATGCGGTGGCGGAAAAGGCGGCGGCCGAATGGCGCAGTCTGCCCGTCACCAAGCGGCTGGAATATGCGCTGGTGAAGGGCATCGACGCGCATGTCGTCGACGATACCGAGGAATGCCGCCAGCAATTCGCGCGGCCGATCGAGGTGATCGAGGGGCCGTTGATGGACGGCATGAACGTGGTCGGTGACCTGTTCGGATCGGGCAAGATGTTCCTGCCGCAGGTGGTGAAATCCGCCCGCGTCATGAAGAAGGCGGTGGCACATCTGTTGCCCTTCATCGAGGCGGCGAAGGAGCCGGGGGCGAAGGGCAAGGGCAAGATCGTGATGGCGACCGTGAAGGGCGACGTCCACGATATCGGCAAGAACATCGTCGGCGTGGTGCTCCAGTGCAACGGGTTCGACGTGGTCGATCTCGGCGTCATGGTGCCGTGGTCGAAGATCATCGCGGCGGCCAACGAGAACGATGCCGACATGATCGGCCTGTCCGGCCTCATCACCCCGTCGCTGGACGAGATGGTGACGGTGGCCGAGGAGATGAAGCGCGCGGGCATGACGATGCCGCTGCTGATCGGTGGCGCCACGACGTCGAAGGTGCATACCGCGCTGCGTATCTCGCCGGCCTATGACGGGCCGATCGTGCATGTGCTGGACGCCAGCCGCGCGGTCGGCGTGGCGACGACGCTGGTCAGCGACACCGGCCGCGATGCCTATGTCGAGGGTGTCGCGGCGGAGTATCAGAAGGTCCGCGATGCGCGGGCGGGCAAGGGGCAGAACGATCTGTTGCCGCTGGCCGAGGCGCGGGCGCGCGGCTTTGTCGCGGATATGGCGTTGAAGGCGCCGGCACCGGTGTCGCCAGGGCTGCATGTGTTCGACGACTGGGATCTGGCGGATCTACGACCGTATATCGACTGGACGCCTTTCTTTCGGGCTTGGGAACTGGCGGGCAATTATCCGGCGATACTGCAGGACGAGGTCGTCGGCGAAAGCGCGACCGGGCTGTTCTCCGATGCTCAGGCGATGCTGGACACGATCATCGCCGAGAAATGGCTGACGGCGAAGGGGATCGCGGCGCTGTGGCCGTGTCACCGCAGTGGCGACGACGTGTTCATCCAGATCGCGCATTCCGACGATCATCGCAGCCCCGATGGCGGGTCGGTGCCGGAGGGGTTCAGCATCCCCGACCTGAACCGGAACAACGAACACAGCGTCCGCCTGCCGTTCCTGCGTCAGCAGATCGCCAAGCGCGAGGGGAGGGCGAACATGTGCCTGGCGGATTTCATCGATCCGGCGGGCGACTGGATGGGCGGCTTCGCGGTCGGCATCCACGGGATCGACCCGCACATCGCGCGGTTCAAGGCGGATAACGACGATTACAACGACATCCTGCTGAAGGCGCTGGCGGATCGGCTGGCGGAGGCGTTCGCGGAGCGGCTGCATCTGCATGTCCGCGCCGATCTGTGGGGCTATTCGCCGGGCGAGCAGCTGACCAACGAGGCGCTGATCCGCGAGCAGTATCGCGGCATCCGCCCTGCGCCGGGCTATCCCGCCTGTCCCGAGCATTCGTTGAAGCGCCAGCTGTTCGACCTGCTGGGCGCGGAGGAGCGGATCGGGATCGAGTTGATGGACAGTTTTGCGATGTTGCCGACGGCGGCGGTCAGCGGCTTTTACTTCGGGCATGCGCAGGCCGAGTATTTCGGCGTGGCGCGGATCGGGCAGGATCAGGTGGTCGACTATGCCGAGCGGCGGGGGGTCGATATCGGCACGGCGACGCGCTGGTTGCGACCCAATCTCGACTGAACGCGGGCCGCGGTCGGGCGTGGAAAGTCCCGAAAGTCACACCCTCCATACGCGCGCGATCACGCGTGCGGGCGCGAGGGGTTGGCGGGCGATCGGGATCGACGGTGAGAAAGAGCGGTCGTCGGGTCCGGAATAATCGACCGGGGGCCTGTAGGACATCCCCGGTCGCGATCGCGATCAATGCGTCCGGCGCAACAGATCGGGCAGCTTTTTCAACCGGGGGGCGACGATCGGGGTCGTCAGCATCGTGCTGGCGATCGCCATCAGCAGCAGGGCGGTGAAGGTTTCGTTGGTGATGATCTTCTTGTCGAGCAGGATGTTGACGAAGATGATCATGATGAGCGCCTTCGTCTGAAGCAGCCAGCCGATGATCGAGGCCTCGCCCTTTTTCCAGCCGAGGATGCGGCCGGCGAGACCGATACCGGCCAGCTTGCCCCCGACCGAGGCGATCAGCAGCAGCAGGGCCGCGGCGAAGACCGCGCCGCCGCCGACGCCCCATTGCGTTTTCAGACCGGTCGACAGGAAGAACACCGGCATCACCGTCAGCAGGATCGTGGCGCGGAACTGGTCCATCCGTTCGCGGTCGAACCATTTGGCGTCGAGCACCGCGCCCGACAGGAACGCGCCGACCATGAAGTGCAGCCCGGCCCAGTCGGCGGCGAAGCCACAGCCGGCGAGCCAGATCAGGCTGATATACCAGCGGTCGCGTTCCGGCACGCGGGCCAGCAGGCGGCGGATCAGGATGGTCGCGAGCGCGAAGCCGATTAGGAAACCGCCCTGTCGGCCGACGCGCTCCCAATCGAGCAGGATCAGCGCCAGGACGCCCCAGATGGCGATATCGTCGAGGCTGGCATAGCGCAGCACGCGCTGGCCGAGCGGCTGGCGCAGGATTTCCAGCTTTTCCATGAGCAGGACGAGGATGGGGAGCGCGGTGACGGCGCAGGCCATGCCGATGCCGAGCACGACCTGCCACGTCGCGCCCTCCGGCCCGCGCCAGCCGTCATATTGCAGCATCAGCAGCGCGGCGATGCTACCTGTGATTAGCGGCACGATGAGGGCGAGGCCGGCGGTGACGCCGGTTTCGGCGCGGCGGCGCCATGCTTCCTCGACATCGAGTTCGATGCCGGCGACCCAGACGAACATCATCACCGCCCACCACGCGATGCCGTTGAGCGAGCCGATCGTCTGGGGCGTGAAGACGAACGCATAGTAATCGGGATAGAGCGCGCCCAGCAGGCCGGGGCCGAGCAGGATGCCGCCGATGATCTGGACGACGACCAGGGGTGCCCAATAGTCGGTTCGGCCCAGCCGCCAGACGGCATAGGGGACCGAGAAGATCAGCAGCATCGCGAGCAGGAATATCTCTGTCGGCGACATGGCGTGCATAGTTTTCTCTTCCCCCCTTTTCGTCCGGCTGTGGCCGGTCTCCCCGGGGGCGCGGATGGCGAAAAATCGGGGGGAGGGCAATGGTACGTCTGAGTAAGTGGGTCGGCCCAAGTTCTCGTTCGTCGTTGCGAGCGTAGCGAAGCAATCCAGGGCAGCGCGTGGGACGCTGGGTTGCTTCGCTGCGCTCGCAATGACGGGGCGGTGGGAGTTTGGGCGTCAGCGCGGGCAGGTGGTGGCGGGGCCGGGGTCGAGGTCGAGGCAGCGGCCGTCCTGGCCCGACACGGGCAGGCCGATCGTGGCGGCGAGGGTGGGCATGATGTCGATCGTTTCGACCGAAAGGGGCTGTTCGAACCCGGACATCCCCTTGCGCCAGAACAGGATCGGGACGCGGCGGTCGTAATCCCAGGGCGAGCCGTGGGTTTCGACATAGCCGGGGCCGGGCTTTTCGATCGTGGTCACGCGCGGTTTTAGCAGGATCAGCAGGTCGCCGGAGCGATCGGGGTCGAAGGACGAGCGCGCGCGCTCCGCCAGCGTCCACGTCTCGGGCGGGGTGGTGGGCCACGGCGTCGCCATGATCTCGGCGCGGGTCAGGGCGGCGGCGACCTGGGGCATCGCCAGATAGCGGCGCTTCGCCTCGGCCAGCACGCGGGGCTTGGCGGCGGCGGGCAGGTCGCGGTCGATGTAGATGTCGCCTTCCGCGCTCAGCAGCACGGGGCCTTTCAGGTTCAGGTCGCGGCCGATGGCGGCGCCGATGCCCTTGCTCTGCAATTGCGGGTCGGCATGGGTTTCCATCGGCATGGCGCGATCGATCTGGCGTTCGGTCATGTCATGCGCACCGTGATCGGCGGTCAGCATCACCTCGTAATCGACGCCGGTCTGGTCGAGCACTTCGAAGAAGCCGGCCAGCGATTGATCCAGCTCGTTCATCTGGATGCACATCTCGGTGCCCTGCGTGCCGACCGAATGGCCGATATAGTCGGTGGCGGACAGGCCGATCGAGATGATGTCGGGCGTGGTGTTACGCCCCAGCTTCATGTCCTGCACCAGCCCGGCGGCCATCGCCAGCACGGCGGCGTCGGACGCGGGCGAGGCGCGGAACGCCTTCGCGTCGCCGGCATCGCGGGCGAAGCGGCCCTGACCCAGCGTCTGCGTGCCGACGGTGATCGGGCGGTCGAGCGGCTTGCACCAGCCGGGCAGAGGCAACGGTGCCTGTGGTTTTGCCAGCATCGCGGCGACGGCGTCGCGCGTGCGCTGGACGACGGGCGGGATCGCGCGGCCGGCATAGGTGACATAGGTCTTGCCGTCCCACCACCACAGCTCGTCGACCTTGTGGCCGCCCATCATCACCGCGGCGCGATCCTTGCCCGCGACCGAGACGACGCGGGTGGCGGGATTGGCGTTCTTCATCCGCTCACCCAGCGTCGGCACCTTCAGATGCCGGTCGGACACGATGTAGCTGTCGTGGGTGGAGTCGGGCGCGGCCTCGTTCTCCGAGCAATAGACGATCTTGTCGGCGCGGCCGGCGCGCTGGTCGATCCAGTTATTGGCGACGATGCCGGTATGCGCGGGGCGATAGCCTGTGAGGATCGTGGAGTGGCCCGGGCATGTCTCGGTCGCGGCATGGCTTTGATAGCCGCTGGGGAAGACGACGCCGTTCAGCAGCCGGGCCATGCCGCCGGTGTAGCGGTTGCGATATTGCGCGAAGAGATCGGCGGAGAACTGGTCGACCGAGATCGCGACGATCAGCGTCGGGCGCGTGGTGGGCGCGGGTGCGGTGGAGGCTGATGCGGCAGGGGCCGGAGCGGTCTGCGCCATCGCCGGGACGGCGAGCAGCAGGGCGAGCGGGGCGAGGGAGGATTTCATCGGCATCCTTGGTGCATTGCGGGCGCCCGCCCGCTATGGAACGGGCGTTTCCCGGTATCAAGGATTGCCATGCGTCTTCTGCGTGTCGTGATGATGACTGTCGTCCTGTGGCTGGCCGGGCTTTCGCCGGCACTGGCCCAGGACGGGGCGCAGAACGGGCCGCATCTGGCGATGCAACTGGTCGCCGAAAGCGAACGACCGAAGGCGGGCGATACGGTGACGCTGGCGCTGGCGACGACGCCGGCACCGGGATGGCACGGATATTGGTCGAACCCCGGCGATGCGGGCTTTCCGGCGACGTTCGGCTGGACGCTGCCCAAGGGGGTGACGGCGGAGGCGCCGGCATGGCCGGTGCCGGAGACGTTGATCGTCGCGGGACTGATGAACTATGTCTACGAGCGGCCCTATGCGCCGTTGGTGCGGCTGCGCGTGCCGGCGGGGCTGGCGGCGGGGACGGTGCTGCCGATCGGGTTGAAGCTGGATTATCTGGTCTGCACGCGGACGGTGTGCGTGCCGGAGCAGCAGACGCTGGCGACCACGCTGACGGTAGGCGACGGCGCGGTGGCGCCGGCGACGCGGGCACGGTTCGATGCCTGGCGGCAGGCGATTCCGCGGCCGCTGGATACGCCGGCGACCTGGGCGGTGAAGGACGGCGCACTGAGGGTGGCGGTGCCGTATCCGGCCGACGCGGCGCTGGCCGAGCCTTACCTGTTTCCGACCGCGCCGGGATCGATCGAGGGGGCCGCGCCGCAGACGGCGGTACGCGTCGGCGACCGGTTGGTGGTAACAACCAAGGGCACGCCGGCCGGGCCGTTCGAGGCGGTGCTGCGGATCGGCGACGGACGCGGGCTGGCGATCAAGGCGCAGGCGGGCGTGGTGCCCGATGCGGGCGGCAGCGATGGCGGGGGGCAGCCGTGGGTCGTGGCGGCGCTGGTGGCGTTTGCCGGGGCGGTGGTCGGCGGGCTGATCCTGAACGTGATGCCGTGCGTGTTCCCGATCCTGAGCCTGAAGGCGCTGAGTCTGGCGCGGGCGAACGTGGCCGAGCGCGAGGCGCGGCGGGAGGCGCTGGCCTATACCGCCGGCGTCGTGCTGGTGTGTCTGGGGCTGGGGGCGGTGATCCTCGGCCTGCGTGCGGGCGGGGCGACGGTGGGCTGGGCGTTCCAGTTGCAGGACCCGCGCGTGGTGGTCGTGCTGTTGCTGCTGGCGGTGGCGATCGCGCTGAACCTGTCGGGGCTGTTCGAGATGCCGATGCCGCGCTGGGCGGGCGAGGCCGGCAGCGGTGGATCGTTTGCGACGGGTGCGCTGGCGGCGTTCGTGGCGACGCCGTGTTCGGGGCCGTTCATGGGTGCGGCGCTGGGCGCGGCATTGGTGCTGCCGGTGCCGGCGGCGCTGGCGGTGTTCGCGGGGCTGGGGCTGGGGCTGGCCTTGCCGTTCCTGTTGCTGGGCTTCGTGCCACGGTTGCGCAAGCGATTGCCGAAGCCGGGCGCGTGGATGGCGCGGTTGCGGCGCATCCTGTCGGTGCCGATGTGGCTGACGGCGCTGGCGCTGGTGTGGGTGCTGGGGCGGCAGGCGGGCGTCGATGGCATGACGCTGGGGCTGGGTGCGGCGCTGGTCGCGGCGCTGGCGCTGTGGGCCGGCGGGCGGCGGCAGATGGCGGGGCTGTCGCTCGGCTGGACGCTGGTGCCGGTGGCGGCGAGCCTGGGCGTGGCGGCGCTGGTGCAGCCGGTGACGGCGACCCCGTCCGTGGCGGCTGGCGAGGCGTTTTCCGAAGCGCGGCTGGCGACGCTCAGGGCGGAGGGGCGGCCGGTGTTCGCGTACTTCACCGCCGACTGGTGCCTGACGTGCAAGGTGAACGAAAAGGCGGCGATCGATCGCGCCGGCGTGCAGGCGGCGTTCGCGAAGAAGAAGGTCGCGGTGCTGGTCGGCGACTGGACCGATGGCGATCCGGTGCTGGGCCGTTTCATCGAACGGCATAACCGCGCGGGCGTGCCGCTGTACCTCTATTATGCGCCGGGGGCGAAGGAGGCGCGGGTGTTGCCGCAGGTGCTGACGCCGGGGATGCTGGAAGAATTGGGCGGGTAAGCCCGGCATGGCCTCTTGTGCGGTGCGGCGATCTCGCGCAGCATGGAACCAGGGCGCTGTGGAGAGCTTTCCGTTCCAATGGGTAATCAGGCGTTCGACGAAATTCTAGGAGCTGGCGGCGGGGCGCCGTCGCGCGCCGAACTGGCGGCGCTGTGCAACTGGATAGAGGCGACGCCGCGCGAGGAACTGCGCCGGCGGCAGCACGCGGCCGAGGCGACGTTCCGGCAGCTGGGCATCACCTTTGCGGTATATGGCGAAAGCGAGGCCAGCGAGCGGATCATCCCGTTCGACATCGTGCCGCGCGTGTTCCTGCATGACGAATGGGCGCGTTTGTCCGATGGTTTGATCCAGCGGGTCGAGGCGATCAACGCGTTCCTCGATGACATTTACGGCGAGCGCCGCATCCTGAAAGAGGGCGTGCTGCCGGAGGATCTAGTGCTGGGCAATCCACAGTTCCGGCCGGAAATCGCCGGGATGCGACCGCCGCACGGGGTGTGGGCGCATATCTGCGGCATCGATCTGGTGCGGACCGGGCCGGACGAATTCTTCGTGCTGGAGGATAATGCCCGCACGCCGTCCGGCGTCAGTTACATGCTGGAGAATCGCGAGGCGATGCTGCGGCTGTGCCCGGAGCTGTTCCGTGAATTCCGGGTGGCGGCGGTGGACAGCTATCCCGACCGGTTGCTGGAGGTGATGAAGTCGGTGGCGCCGCACGGCGTCAGCGCGCCGACCTGTGTCGTGCTGACGCCGGGGCATTACAACTCCGCTTATTACGAGCATAGCTTCCTGGCCGATTCGATGGGGATCGAACTGGTCGAGGGGGCCGATCTGGTCGTCGACGACGACATGGTGTGGATGCGGACGATCGCGGGGCGGGTGAAGGTCGATGTGATCTATCGCCGGGTCGATGACGATTATCTTGATCCGCTGGTGTTCCGGCCGGATTCGGCGCTGGGCGTGCCGGGGCTGATGGCGGCCTATGCCGCGGGCAACGTCGCGATCATGAATGCGCCGGGCAACGGCATCGCCGACGACAAGGCGATCTATAGCTATATGCCCGAGATCGTGCGGTTCTATTCGGGGGGCGAGGCGAAGCTGCCCAATGTCGAGACATGGCGGTGCCGCGAGCCGGATGCGCTGAAGTACACGCTCGACCATCTGGACGAGGTGGTGGTGAAGCTGGTCGATGGATCGGGCGGATACGGGATGCTGGTCGGCCCGACCGCGTCGAAGGCGGAGATCGAGACGTTCCGCGCCGCGCTGATCGCCGAGCCGCACCGCTATATCGCGCAGCCGACGCTGGCGCTGTCGACGGTCCCGACGCTGGCGGACAGCGGCCTCGCGCCGCGACACGTCGATTTCCGGCCGTTCGTGCTGACGGGATCGCGCGGCGTGCAGGTGGTGCCGGGCGGGCTTACCCGCGTGGCGTTGAAGGAAGGATCGCTGGTGGTGAATTCCAGCCAGGGCGGCGGCACCAAGGATAGTTTCGTGTTGATGGATAACGGGCCACAGCAGACGCAGACCATGGGGCAGGGCCAGAGCCAGACGATGGGCGGCATGACGCAGGCTCAGGGCTTCGCGCCGATGGGGCCGGCGGCCTGATGCTCAGTCGCACGGCGTCATCGCTCTATTGGCTGGGCCGGTATTTCGAGCGGGCGGATTTCATCGCACGACTGGTGGAGGCGACGGTGCGGCTCGACGTGCTGTCACCGCGGCCGGCGGGGCGTGAGGCATGGGTGTCGGCGCTGAAGGTGACCGATACCGAGGGGGATTTCGACGAGGTCGGCGCCGAATTGAAACGCAGCGAGGTTGCGCGGTTCCTGACGGTGGACAGCGCGCATCCGGGGTCGATCGTCCGCTGTCTCGACATGGCGCGCAACAATGCGCGCGCGGTGCGGACCGCGCTGACGCGCGAGGCGTGGACGGCGATCAACCGGGCGTGGCTGATCTTCGAGGAGAAGCCGGCGGCGGCAGATCCGACGGCGGTGCTGAATCTGGTCGAGGCGGTGAAGAACGAGACGCGCGGCTTCGAAGGCGCGGTCCACCGGATGCTGCGCAACCAGACGACATGGTTCATTCGGCTGGGGCAGGCGGTGGAGCGGGCGGACAATACCGCGCGGCTGCTCGACGTGAAATATCACATCCTGTTGCCGGCGGGTGAGCGGATCGGCGGCGTCGTCGATCGCGATCAGTGGACGACGATCCTGCAGACGGTGTCGGCGGTGACGGCGTATCGCTGGCTCTACTCGGACGGGCTGAAGCCGGCGAGCGTCATCGACCTGCTGATCGCGCGCGCGGAATTGCCGCGCAGTCTGGCGGCGTCGGTCGAGGAGACGGTGGACGTGCTGTCCATGCTCGCCAAGCGGACGGGACAGCACGGCGAGGCGGACCGGATGGCGCGGTTGCGGGCGACACGGATGGGCAAGACGCGATCGGGGGAAGTGATCGCATCGGGCCTGCACCAGTTCCTGCAATCCTTCATCCAGGAAAACGCGCTGCTGCACAGTGCGATCGGGCGCCAGTTCAAGTTCGGGTAACGGGATCAAGTTCGGGTAAAACGGGGACCGGCGCCATCGCCGGCAACAAAGGGGGGAAACATGCGGCTGTCGATCCATCATCGTACGGCATATCGTTTCTCACGGCCGCAGGACCGGCTGGTGCAGATGTTGCGGATGACGCCGCAGAACACGCACGACCAGACGGTGGCGAGCTGGCGCATCGACATCGATTGCGACGCCAAGCTGCGCGAGGGGCGCGATGGCTGGGGCAATGCCGTGACGATGCTCTATGCCGAGGGGCCGCTTACCGAACTGGAGATCGCGATCAGCGGCGAGGTGCTGACCAGCCATTCCAACGGTGTGCTGCACGGCATGAGCGAGCCGTTGCCGCCGGCGGTGTTCCTGCGATCGACGGAGGTGACGATGCCCGATCCGGCGATCGCGGTCTTCGCCGCCTCGACCGCCGGGGGGCGGGAGACGTTGCCGGCGCTGCACCGGATCAACGCCGGGCTGCATGAACGATTCACGATGGACCGGTCGCGGCCGGTTGCCGGACTGACGGCGGGCGATGCCTTTGCCGCCGAGAGCGCCACGCCGCGCGATCTGGCGCATATGTTCGTGGTGGCGGCGCGCAGCCTGAACGTGCCGGCGCGCTATGTCTCGGGTTATTCGTTGCTGGCGGGCGAGCATCGGCCGACGCCGCATGGCTGGGCGGAGGCGTATCTCGATCGGCTGGGCTGGGTGGGGTTCGATCCGTGCAGCGGCCTGTCGCCGCAGGAGGATTATGTCCGGGTCGCCGCCGCGCTGGATGCGGCGGGCGCGGCGCCGGTCGCGGGATCGCGGCTGGGCGAGGGCGAGGAACGGCTGGACGTGGACGTGACGGTCGCCGAGGCGTGATCACTCAGGCGATCGCCGGTGCCACCGTCGGCCGGGCTATGTCCTCTTCTCGCAGCAACCGCCAGCCGGCGGGGCCGAGCACCTCGATCGGGCGATAGCGGGTCTTGTATTCCATCCGCGGCGATCCCTTCACCCAATAGCCGAGATAGACATAGGGCAGACCCGCATCGCGCGCGCGCATGATGTGATCCATGATGACGAAATTGCCGAGACCGGGACGGCTGCCCTCGTCGGTGTCGAAGAAGCTGTAGATCATCGACAGGCCATCGGCCTGACGATCGGTGAGGCAAGCGCCGACCAGCCGGCCGCGTCGCCCGTTCACCGCCGGTTCGCGATATTCGACGATCAGCGAATTGACCGGCGAATGTTCGATCATGTCGGCGTAATCGTCCTCGTCCATTCCCGCCATGCCGCCGCCGGGGTGGCGGGCGGCGAGGTAACGACGGAGCAGTTGATATTGCTCGTCGGTGGCCCAGGCGCGGCAGGCGGTGACCTCCAGATCGGCGTGCCGCTTCATCAGCTTGCGCTGGGTAGCGTTGGCGACAAATTCGTCATTCACCACGCGGACCGACACACAGGCGGTGCAGCCCGCGCAGGACGGACGATAAGCCACGCCTTGGCTGCGGCGAAAGCCGATCCGGCCCAGCGCATCGTTCAGTTCGGTCGCGTGGGGCCCGGTCAGTTCGGTGAACACCTTCCGTTCCTGCCGGCCCGGCAGATAGGGACACGGCGACGGGCTGGTGACGAAAAAGCGCGGAAAACGAAATGGCGCAGTCACCGCCGATGAACCCCCGAAAACGTGGACAGATGCATGCTATATGTATTCAGCGAAAGCTGGTGAAAAGCTCGTTTACCATCAATCGTCGCAAACACTGGATTTTCGAACGAAAGTTGGTGGGGAACCCCCTGTGAATTGCTGCGTTGCGGTGATTCCATTGGTTTGTCTATCGGAGTCCAATCCCATGCGTTCATTCACTGCCCTCGCCTCGGCCGTCGCGCTGACCGTTTCGCCCGTAATCGCTGCTCCGGCCTTCGCCGCACCGGTGAATGCCGCATCGTCGCTCTCGGTTGCCAAGGCTCGCGTCGGCACGGCGACGTCGTCGAAGAAGAACGGTCTGGCCGGCGGTGGCGCGATCGCCGCTGCCCTGCTGGCGGCTGGCGTTGCAGCGATCGGTATCGTTGCGATCGTCAACGACAGCAACGACTCCGACAGCAATTGATCCGGGCATGACCGGTCGGTTCGACCGGCGGATTTGCCTTATCGAAAGGGCTTGATGCTCTTTCCATCTTGATGCCCTGGCTTGCTGTTGCAGGTCAGGGCATTTTGATAACGGAGCGATGGAGGTCACCGGTGAATGTTACGGTGATATCTATCCGCTTCGTCTTGCGACCTACGTTGTCGGTCAGCAACGCACTGCCCGGGCCGGCGCGTGGTGCGATCATCCCCCCGTTTCAACAATCAGGCACGGATGGCGCGAGCGCTGTCGCTCTCGGTGTCGGGCGCCGTTTCGGGCCGGCCGAAGCGTTCATCGGGTACACCTGACCTCAAGGGACTGGTGACGCCCGTATTATCCCGTTGCCCGAACCGGAATGACGGTGCCGCCGACCTGCGCGCAAGTGGAATCGTATGATGCCGGCGCGGGGGCGCATTTCAATATCTGATCCGCGGTGGCTATCGCCAAACCAAGATGACGAGCGCCGCCGGCCCGAATGATCGGGATTTCCTGATGTCGTTCATCCGCGACGATCCGGGTCGACAGACGTCCATCGGTTAGGCCAGGATCGGCCGCCAGCGTGTCGGCATCGGACAGCGTCTGTGAGACCGAAGCCCGGCTCGAACGGCAAGATGCGCTATGCCAGTTCCACCGGCGTCGTGTCATAACCCGCGGCTCGCAATGCGGCGATCAGGCGATCCAGATGGGCGGCATCCCGCGCTTCGCATTCGATATCGGTTATCAGCCCCTTGGCCGGCAGCGTCGTGAAGACGCGCTGATGATAGACCTCGATGATATTGATCCGTTCCTGATCGAATATCCGCGCGACATTGAACAGGGCGCCGGGTTGATCCTGCAACCGGATGCGCAGGCGAGCGAGACGACCGGAGCGTGCCAGATCGCGGAGCAGTACGTTGGCGAGTAACCGCGTATCGATGTTGCCACCGCATAGCACCACGCCCACCGTCTTGCCGGCGAACCGGCCCGGATGCGCGAGCAGGGCGGCCAGACCGGCGGCACCGGCGCCCTCGACCACGGTCTTCTCGATCTGGAGCAGCAGGCTGACCGCTTCCTCCAGACTGCGCTCGCCGACCAGCAGGATGTCGTCGACCAGTTGCGCGACCATGCGGGCGGTGATGCCGCCGGGCTCCTTCACCGCGATACCCTCGGCCAGCGTATCGCCCGCGCATGGCATGTCGGTGCCGTTGATGCGGTTGTACATCGAGGGGAACAGTTCCGCCTCGACGCCGACGACCTCGACCGGGTTCGGTTGCGCCCTCGCGACGGTCGCCATGCCGGAGATCAGGCCGCCGCCGCCGATCGGCGTGACGATCGTGTCGATCGAGGGCACATCCTCGAACATCTCGATCGCGACGGTGCCCTGGCCGGCGATGATGCGGGGATCGTCGAACGGATGGACGAAGGTGAAGCCGCGCTCACCCTCCAGCACGCGGGCATGGGCATAGGCGGCGTCGAACGTGTCGCCTTCCAGCACGACATTGGCGCCGTGGCCCTCGGTCTGGACGATCTTCACCGTCGGCGTGTTGCGCGGCATCACGATCGTCGCCGGTACGCCGAGCCGGTTGGCGTGATAGGCGAGACCCTGCGCATGGTTGCCGGCCGACGCGGCGATGACGCCCTTGGCCTTTGCTTCCTCCGACAGCAGCAGCAGCGTGTTTAGCGCGCCGCGCTCCTTGTAGGCGGCGGTGAACTGAAGGTTTTCGAACTTCAGATACACCGTCGCGCCGGTCATCTGCGACAGGGTGCGGCTGATGAGCGTGGGCGTCCGCACGATCGAATCGCGAATGCGGGCATGGGCGGCACGCACATCGTCGATGCTGACGGGAAGCGTTTCGGGCTGCGGCTTGATCTGGGTTGCCATGCGCTCCCGTTAGACCGTCTGGCGCGGTGGGGGAACACCGCTTATGCGGGCGCCATGGCAAAGCTGGCATTCATCGGAACAGGCGTAATGGGCGCGCCGATGGCGGGGCATCTCGTCACGGCGGGGCATGAGGTGACGGTCTATAACCGTACGCGGGCGAAGGCGAAGGCGTGGGCGGCGCAATATGGCGGCGCGGTGGCGGCGACGCCGGCCGAGGCGGCCGGGGGCGCAGGGGCGGTGTTCGCTTGCGTCGGCAATGACGACGATCTGGCGGCGGTGACGCTGGGCGACGACGGTGCTTTCGCGGCGATGGCGGATGGTGCGTTGTTCGTGGATCACACCACCGTGTCGGCGACGATCGCGCGGCGGCTGGCAGCGGAGACGCGGCTGCTGGTGCTGGATGCGCCGGTGTCTGGCGGGCAGGCGGGCGCGGAGAACGGCAAGCTGTCGATCATGTGCGGCGGTTCGGCCGAGGCATTCGCGGCGGCGGAGCCGTTGATGCAGGCCTATGCCGCGCGGATCGTCCATGTCGGCGACGCGGGCGCGGGCCAGCAGACCAAGATGTGCAACCAGATCGCGATCGCCGGCGTGGTGCAGGGCGTGGCCGAGGCGTTGCGGTTCGCGCAGAAGAGCGGACTGGATACGGGCAAGGTGCTGGAGGCGATCTCCGGCGGCGCGGCGCAAAGCTGGCAGATGGTCAATCGCTGGGAATCGATGGCGGACGAGCGGTTCGATTTCGGGTTCGCGGTCGACTGGATGCGCAAGGACCTGGGGCTGGCGCTGGACGAGGCGCGGGCGAACGGTGCGGTGCTGCCGGTCGCGGCGCTGGTCGATCAATTCTATGCCGAGGTGCAGGCGATGGGCGGGGCGCGGCAGGATACGAGTTCGCTGGCGCGGAGGTTGCCGAAGTGAGGGCGATGTTTGCTGTGATGCTGGCGTTGCTGCCCGCCCCCGCATTCGCCGATGCGCTGGTCGATAATGTCGATGGCATCACGCTGGATGCCGATGGCAAGGTGGTGCGCTTCACCGGGCTGGTGCTGACGACGGATGGCAAGGTCGTGCGGTTGCTGGGCGAGAAGGACAAGCGGCCGGAGAAGCTCGACTGGCGCGCGGACATGAAGGGGCGGGTGATGCTGCCGGGCTTCGTGGATGCTCATGGGCATGTGATGGAACTGGGGTTCCGGGCGCTGGAACTCGATCTGTCGGGTACGAAGTCGCTGGACGAGGCGAAGGCGCGGATCGCGGCCTATGCGGCGGCCAATCCGGAGCGGAAGTGGATTCTGGGCGGCGGCTGGAATCAGGAGGCATGGGGGCTGGGGCGCTTTCCGACCGCTGCCGATCTGGATGCGGTGGTCGCGGATCGACCGGTGTTCCTGTCGCGGGTCGATGGCCATGCCGGCTGGGCGAACAGCGCGGCGATCAAGGCGGCAGGCGTGACCGCGAAGAGCGTGTCGCCACCGGGCGGGCGGATCGAGAAGGCGGGATTGCTGCCCAGTGGCGTGTTCGTCGATGCGGCGCAGGAACTGATCCGCAAGGCGGTGCCGGCGATTCAGCCCAAGGAGCGCGATGTCGCCTTCGTGAAGGCACAGACGGCGTTGCTGTCGATGGGCATCACCGCGACCGCCGACATGGGCACGACCGTGGACGAATGGCTGACGTACCGGCGGATGGGCGATCGCGGGGCGCTGCGCGTGCGGATCATGAGCTATGGCAGCGGGATCGACGATACGGTGCGGATCGGTGGCACGGGGCCGACGCCGTGGCTGTATGCCGACAAGCTGAAGCTGGTGGGCGTGAAGCTGTATGGCGACGGTGCGCTGGGATCGCGCGGCGCGTGGTTGAAGGCGCCCTATGCCGATGCGCCACGCGAGCGGGGGCTGGGTTTCATGACCGATACGGTCATCCGCAACCTGATGAGCCGGGCGGCGATGGATAATTATCAGGTTGCGGTTCATGCGATCGGCGATGCCGCCAATGCGCAGGTGCTGGGCGCGGTCGAGGAACTGGCGGAGACGTACAAGGGCGATCGCCGCTGGCGGATCGAACATGCACAGATCGTCGATCCGGCCGATCTGAAACGCTTTGGCCAGCACGGCATCATCGCGTCGATGCAGCCGGTGCACCAGACCAGCGACCGGACGATGGCGGAGGCGCGGCTGGGGGCCGCACGGCTGGCGGGCGCCTATGCGTGGAAATCGATGCTGGCGAACGGATCGCGGCTGGCGTTCGGGTCGGACTATCCGGTCGAAAGCCCCGATCCCTTTGCGGGCTGGGCAGCGGCGTTCACCCGGCAGGGGGCGGACGACCAGCCGTTCGGTGGATGGCAGCCGCAGGAGGCGGTGACGCGCGAACAGGCATGGGCGGCGTTCACGCAAGGCGGCGCCTATGCCGGATTCGCCGAGGACAAGTTCGGGCGACTGGGCGTGGGGCAGCGGGCGGACTTCGTGATCGTCGATCGTGATCCGATCGCCGCCAGTGCGGCCGAGCTGCGCGCGACGAAGGTGCAGGAGACATGGGTCGGGGGCGAGAAGGTGTGGGAGCGGAAATAGACCTTTCCGCGATCGTCGCCGACATCGCTGCCGAAATGGCGGCGGCGCCCGATCGCGGTACGCCGGCATCGTACATTCCGCCGCTGGCAGCGGTCGATCCGGGCAAGTTCGGGATCGCGGTGATCGAGGCGGACGGGACATGCCATCTGGCCGGCGATGCCGAGGAGGCATTCTCGATCCAGTCGATCTCCAAGGTCTTCGCGCTGACGCTGGCGCTGGGCCATGTCGGCGACCAGTCGTGGCGGCGCGTGGGGGTGGAGCCGTCGGGCAGCGCGTTCAACTCGATCGTCCAGCTGGAGGCGGAGCACGGCATTCCGCGCAATCCGTTCATCAATGCCGGCGCGATCGTGGTCGCCGACGTGCTGCTGGGTCGCAACGAACCGCGTGAGGCGATCGGCGAGATACTGCGCTTCGTCCGCGCGCTGGCGGGGGACGACACGATCGTGATCGACCGCAGCGTGGCGGAGGCGGAGGTGGCGACGGGCCATCGCAACGTGGCGCTGGCCAGTTACATGCGCTCGTTCGGCAATATCGAACATGATGTGGAGCGCACGCTGGGCGTGTATTTCCATCAATGCGCGCTGGCGATGAGTTGCCGGCAACTGGCGCTGGCGGGCCGGTTCCTGATGGCGGACGGGCTGAACCCCGGTACGGGCCGGCAAGTAGTGTCGGCGCTGCGGGCGCGGCGGATCGGCGCGCTGATGATGATGTGCGGCCATTACGACGGATCGGGCGAGTTCGCCTTTCGGGTCGGCCTGCCCGGCAAATCGGGGGTCGGCGGCGGCATCCTGGCGGTGGCGCCGGGGCGGGCGAGCATCGCGGTATGGTCACCGGGGCTGAACGAGCGCGGCAATTCGCAACTCGGTACGCTGGCGCTGGAACGGCTGGTGCAGCGGACCGGGTGGTCGGTGTTCGAGGCGGATCAATAGCGGGCGGGGTGATGCCGGGTAAGGATCGACATCGACATCGACATCGGCGTTGCGCGATAGCGTATCAGAACAAGGGGTTTTCGCGCGGAGGCGAAGAGGACGCAGAGGTGTGCCGTACGGGCGACCTGATCCCTCTTGCCTGACGGCGTGAGAGGATGGACCGTGTTTGCGGCAAGGGCGACGCCTCCGCGTCCTTTGCGCCTCTGCACGAATCGACCGTTCTTCTGCCGCGCGAACGTCGTGACGCTTCGCGTCGAAACTCCGCGACGGTGCGAGGTCAGGCGACGGCGGTGGCGGCCACATCGTCCAGTTCGCGCAGCACATAGCCGCGGCCCCAGACCGTCTCGATGTAGTTTTCGCCCTCGCAGGCGAGGCTGAGCTTCTTGCGCAGCTTGCAGATGAAGACGTCGATGATCTTCAGTTCGGGCTCGTCCATGCCGCCATAGAGATGGTTCAGGAACATCTCCTTGGTCAGGGTCGTACCCTTGCGGAGCGAGAGCAGCTCCAGCATCGCATATTCCTTGCCGGTCAGATGGACGCGGGCGCCATCGACCTCGACCGTCTTGGCATCCAGGTTCACCGCCAGCTTGCCGGTGCGGATGACCGACTGGCTGTGACCCTTCGACCGGCGGACGACGGCGTGGATGCGGGCGATCAGTTCTTCGCGGTGGAAGGGCTTGGTCACGTAATCGTCGGCGCCGAAGCCGAAGCTGCGGACCTTCGAATCCATCTCGCTGACGCCGGACAGGATCAGGACGGGCGTGGTGACGCGTGCGACGCGCAGCTTCTTCAACACGTCGTACCCGTGCATGTCGGGCAGGTTCAGATCGAGCAGGATGATGTCGTAATCATACAGCTTGCCGAGGTCCAAACCTTCCTCACCGAGATCGGTGGTATAGACATTGAATCCTTCGGTATTCAGCATCAGCTCGATGGCCTTGGCCGTCGTTGGCTCGTCCTCGATCAGCAGCACACGCATCAGGTATTCCCCAGTTGCGGGGCCGTCGATAAGCGAGCGGCCGACCCGAAACATTAACCACACAAGCAATGAAGGCAAAAGGTTAATTCCCGATTAAGCCGGGGTGTCGGTTTTTTCAGAAGGCGCCAATAATGTCGCGTGATCGGCGCGGGGAATATCCTCGCCCAGCACTTCGCGCAGGTACAGGCTGCGCACGAGGGTGAAGATCACCACGAGCAGCGCGGCCGAGAAGAACAGCCCGAACAGGCCGAACACGATGCCGATGCCGATGATCGCGAAGACGGTGATCGCAGGCGGGATCGCGATCACGCGCTGCTGGACATAGGGCGTGATGAAGTTGGTCTGGACGAGGCGAACGACCGCATAGGTGGCCAGCGCCCCCAGCACCGGACCTGTCCCTTGGGTGGCGGCGAGGCCGAGTGCGGGGACCATGGCGGCGGTAGGGCCGACATAGGGGATGAACTCGCTGAGCCCCGCCAGCAGGCCGAGCGCGGCGGCCGACGGCACGCCCGATATCCAGAGGCCGAGGCCGATCAGAACGCCCATGCTGGTCATCAGGATCAGCGACGATCGCAGCCACAGGCGCAGCGTGGAGCCGACATCGAACAGCGCATCCTCGATCGCGGCGCGCTTCGACGGGGGCATCAGGAGGAGGAAGCCGCGTTCGTACACCTTGGGATCGCCGGCGAAGAACAGCGCGCCGATCAGGAGCAGGAGGCAGTTGAGGACGAATTCGCCACCGCCCTCCACCAGCCCGCCGACATCCTGCGCGGCGCGGCTGCCGGCGTATGCCTGGCGCACGGCGTCGACGATCTTGGCGCCGACCGGCGATTGCGAGGCCCAGCCGGCGAACTGGTCGATCAGGAAGGGCAGGCGGGTGACGAGGACGTTCACCTGCTGGCGGAACTCGACCCCGAACAGCCAGACGAGGAAGCCGATGACGCCGAGGACGGTGACGTAGCCGAGCGTCAGCCCGAGCTTCTTCGACGCGCCGAGATGGTCGCGATAGAGATCGGCGACGGCGTGGATGACGATCGCGCCGAGCATCGATCCGAAGGCGAGGATCAGGAGGTTGCCAGCGCGATAGAGCGCGGCGGTGACGGCGATCAGGACGATGAGGATGATGACGCGACGGATGAAGCGGGCGTCGGCCTTGTCGGGGGCGAGGCGGTTCATGAGTGGCGGGTGCCGAGCGCAGTTTCGTGGTGGTGGGGTTTTTGCGAGTTGCTGTGCCGAATCAAACAGGGTGCCTCCCCGGCAGAGGCCGGGGTCCAGGTGGGAGGGCCGTCGTGGGTCATTACAACCCTCCGCCCAACTGGACCCCGGCCTCCGCCGGGGAGGCGATCCGTGGGGTCGGTCGGGGCTGGCGATCACGCATCCGCAGATACTGGCAGATCACTCGCGGGGAGGACAGCGCCGGCGCAGGGGTCGCGCAGGTTCTGGCTGAGGAAGGCGATCAGCGCCTCGACCCGCTGCGGACGCAGGGGGCTGGGCGGGGTGAGCAGATGGAGGCCGATCGGCGGCGGTGTCCAGTCGGGCAGGATCGCGACGAGCCGGCCGTCGGACAGCATCGGGCCGACGATGAAGCCGGGCAGGCGGGCGATGCCGAGCCCGGCGACGAGGGCCGGGACCAGCGCATCGCCGGAATTGGCGATCAGCGGGCCGGTGGGGCGCAGCGTCACCTCCGGTTCGCCGTCTTTCCGGAAATGCCAGGGGCCGGGGATGTTGGAATAGCCGAGCACGCGGTGCTGCGACAGGTCGGACGGGTGACGCGGCGTTCCCGATGCGGCGAGATAGGCGGGGGCGGCGACGATATGCGTGGCGATGCCGCACAGGCGGCGGGCGCGCAGGCTGGAATCGGCGAGGTCGCCGATGCGGAGCGCGACGTCGAACCCCTCCGCGACGATATCGATGCGCGCGTCGGACAGATGCAGGTCGATCTGGATGCCGGGATGCAGCGTCAGGAAGTCGGCGACGAGCGGCGCGACATTGGCAATGCCGAAGCTCATCGGCGCGGCGAGGCGGACGCTGCCGGCGGGGGTGCTGGCGGCGTCGCGGGCGGCTTCCTCGGCGGCGCGCGCCTCGGCGACGATGCGGCGGGCGTGTTCGGCGAGCGGGCGACCGGCCTCGGTCAGGGCGAGCCGGCGGGAGGTGCGGTGGAACAGCGACTGGCCGAGTTGCGCCTCGAGCCGCGACACGGCCTTCGACACGGTCGCCTTGGACAGGCCGATCGACTCGGCCGCGCCGCTGAACGAGCGGGCATCGACGACGGCGGCGAAGATCGCCCAAGCTTCGAGATCGGGTAGTCGCATGGCCCTGCTCTCCTCTCGGCTTGTGATAACGGCGGAAACGATCGGTTTCCACCGTTTCCGTTTACGTGATGATCGGCCGCACTATCTTGGCATCAACCAAGGGAGTTAAGCCATGCTCGACACCAAGACCAAGATCGATATCCGCCGTTTCGAGACGCTGGGCCATGCCAATCACGGCTGGCTCGACGCGCGGCATCATTTTTCGTTCGCCAGCTATCACGAACCGGCCCGGATGGGCTGGGGCGCGATCCGGGTGTGGAACGACGATGTGATCGCGCCGAACGCCGGTTTTCCGCCGCATCCGCACCGCGACATGGAGATCATCACCTATGTCCGCACCGGTGCGATCACGCATCAGGACTCGCTGGGCAACACCGGCCGCACCGCGGCGGGCGACGTGCAGGTGATGAGCGCCGGATCGGGCGTGCGCCATGCCGAATTCAACGTCGAAAACGAGGCGACGACGCTATTCCAGATCTGGGTGGAGCCGACCACGAAGGGCGGCGAGCCAAGCTGGGGTGCCAAGCCGTTTCCGAGGGACGAGCGGTCCGGCCGGTTTACGGTGCTGGCGAGCGGCTTTGCCGAGGATGCCGATGCGCTGAAGATCCGCGCCGAGGCCCGTGTGCTGGCGACGACGCTGAGCGCTGGCGAGAGCGTGACGCACGAAGTCGGGGCGGGGCGGCATGCCTATCTGGTGCCGGCGACGGGCGCCCTCACCATCGACGGCACGGCGGTGAACGCCCGCGATGGTGTGGCGTTGTCGGCGGGGACGGTGACGATCACCGCGACCGAGGATGCAGAGATCGTACTGGTCGACGCGGCGTAAATTCCATTCGGCCCCGGCTTCGGTCGGGGCCGTTCCCTATTTTCAGGAGGTTTCATGGCCAAGGTACTGGTTCTTTATTATTCGTCCTACGGGCATATCGAGCAGATGGCCGATGCCATCGCCGAGGGTGTACGCACCGGCGGGGCAGAGGTGGACATCCGCCGCGTCGCCGAAACCGCGCCGGCCGAGGTGGTCGAGGCCGCGCATTTCAAGACCGATACCGCGCATCCGCTGATCGAGTCGCCCGATGCGCTCGCGACCTACGACGCGATCATCGTCGGTGCGCCGACGCGGTACGGCCGGATGCCGGCGCAGATGGCGTCATTCTGGGATACGACGGGCGGCCTGTGGTTTCAGGGCAAGCTGATCGGCAAGGTCGGCGGTGCGTTCACCTCGACCGCCAGCCAGCATGGCGGACAGGAGACGACGCTGTTCTCGATCATCACCAACCTGCTGCATCATGGCATGACGATCGTGGGGCTGGATTATGGCTTTCAGGGCCAGATGGGCGTGGACGAGGTGAAGGGCGGTACGCCTTATGGTGCATCGACGCTGGCGGATGGCGACGGATCGCGCCAGCCGAGCGCGGTCGAACTGGATGGCGCGCGGTATCAGGGCAAGCGGATCGCCGAGACGGCGGTGAAGTTGTTCGGGTGATTTCCCGGCCTTTCCCGAGCGGTATCGTTCGGGAAAGGCTCCCTATCTCCAATCTCGATCCGTCGTTGCGAGCGTAGCGAAGCAATCCAGCGTTCCGCGTGACGCCCTGGGTTGCTTCGCTACGCTCGCAACGACGGATGGGTCGGCGGGGTCATCAAGCCTCAGCGGCGGCGCTTTTTCTTTTTCGGTTCGGGCGGCAGGATGGGTGGCGAGGGCTGGCCGGTCAGCACGATCTTCAGCGGCGGATAGATGCCGGGGCTGGCCGGAAACGCGGCGCGTGCCTTGGCGAAGATGAAGCGGGCCTTGGCCGCGCCGGGGGCATCCGCCGTGCGGCCGACCCAGCGCCAGTGCCAGGGTTCCCATTTCACCTGCTGACGATTGCCCGGCGGGAAGCTCAGCTCGAACCCGAAGCGCGGTGCGTTGGCGAGCAGCCAGCGGGCGGCGGGGAGGGCGGCCATGCATGCCTCGATATCCGGGCAGTTGGGCGAGGGGCGGACGGCGAAGTCGATCGCGTAGCCGGTGGTGTGTTCGCTGTGTCCGGCTGGCGCGACCGAGATGGCGCGGCTCTGGTCGTCGCCTTCGCCGCCGGTGCGGAAGACGCCGCCCTGACGCTCGATCGAGCGGTGACAGGAGACGCCGCGCAGGGTGCCGCCGGTCGTCGGGTCGGTGGCGGCGGCGGCCAGCAGGGCGATCAGGTCGGGCAATACCTCGCGCCGGATCTGGCAGGCGTGCAGGCCGAAGCCGACGGGGGCCTCGACCAGTTCGCCGGGCGCGACGTTGCCGTACGGGAAGTGGCCCAGCACCCGGCCGTCCGTGACGGGTGCCATTGCGGCTTGGGCGAGGATAAGCACCAGCATCGACTACGGGCTCTGGCATGCGCGGGCCGGCGGTGGCAAGGAGCGCGGCATGCATGGTGACCGCGTACTTTTCATCGATGGCGAAGCGCTGGTGATCGACAAGCCCACGGGCTTGCCGGTCGATCGGCCGCGTGACGGATCGATCAGCCTCGAAAACCACCTTGAATCGCTGCGCTTCGGGTTCCAGCGTTGGCCGACGGCGGTGCACAGGCTGGACCGCGATACCAGCGGTTGCCTGTTGCTGGCGCGCAATCCCAAGGCGGGGGCACGATTCCAGCAGGCGTTCGAGCAGGGACTGGTCGAGAAGCGGTATCTGGCGGTGCTGGACGGCGTGGTCGAGGGTGAGGGACTGATCGAACTGGCGCTGGGCAAGACCAGCACGGCCGAGGATGGCTGGCGGATCGTGCCCGACGAGCGCGGCAAGGCGGCGCGGACGCACTGGCGCGCGATCGAAGTGCGGGGCGAGCGGACGCTGGTGGAATTCAAGCCGGAGACGGGGCGCACGCACCAGATTCGCGTTCATGCCGCCACCGGTCTGGGCGCGGCGGTGGTCGGCGATCCGGTCTATGGCCGGGCGGACAGGATCGGCATGTTGCTGCACGCGGCCGAGCTGATCGTGCAGCGGCCGGGCAAGGACCCGATCAAGGCCGAGGCGCCGATGCCCGAACGGTTCGAGAACTGGTGACGGTGAAGGGCGATGGTGGCTATTCCCATCACCCGGTCGATCTCGATCGATAGCGGAGAGATCGAGGAGAGCTTCACCCGGTCGGGCGGCCCCGGGGGGCAGCATGTGAACACCACCGACTCGGCGGTGCTGCTGCGCTTCGATGTGGGACGCTCGCCGGGGTTGCCGGAGATGGTGAAGGAGCGGCTGGCGGCGCTGGCCGGATCGCGGATGACGCGCGATGGCGTCCTGACCTTGCGCATCGAGGGGTCGCGGTCCCAATTGCTCAACCGGCAGGAAGTGCGCGAACGCCTGATCGAGATGATCCGCGAGGCGACGATCGTGCCGAAGAAGCGTCGCCCGACCCGGCCGACCAAGGCGTCGCAGACGCGGCGCGTAGATGGCAAGACCAAGCGGTCGGCGGTGAAGGCCGGGCGTGGGCCAGTTCGCGAATGACCGTGCAGGAATAGGGAAATATTGATGTATCAGTTCGATGTGGCTGCCGGATCGAAGGCGGAACTGTACCGCGATATGCTGGCGGCGCTGGACGCGCTGACCGATGGGGAGGCGGATGCGATAGCCAACATGGCCAACGCGGCGGCGCTGATCTGGCAATATCTGCCCGACCTGAACTGGGCGGGGTTCTATCGCATGGTCGATGGCGAACTGGTGCTGGGGCCGTTTCAGGGCAAGGCGGCGTGCATCCGCATTCCGGTGGGGCGCGGCGTGTGTGGCACGGCGGCGGCGGAACGGACGACGCAACTGGTCGAGGATGTCCATGCGTTTCCCGGACACATCGCCTGCGACGCGGCGAGCCGGTCGGAACTGGTCGTGCCGCTGGTGAAGGATGGCGTCGTGCTGGGGGTGCTCGATCTCGACAGTCCGGTGCCGGCGCGCTTCGATGCGGAGGATGCGGTGGGGTGCGAGGCGCTGGCGGCGTTGTTGAGCTCGCGTCTGACCTGAATCGGGACGCGATCATCACTAGTGATGGGGCGGTGATGGTGTTAGTTTTCCTGCAGGCGGTCTTCCCAGACGCGACCGCTCACGATGCCGCCCCGCGATGGACTCCCGTGGGGCGGCATTATTTTTGGATCAGCGACCGGCGAAGGTGACGAGGCTCTCCGATCCGTCCGCCGCCAGGGCCGAGACGCCGACGAAATGGTCGTCGACGGGAGTCTGCTTCAACAGTGTTTCGGTGCCGGTCACGTCGATCGATCTCGACCAGTCGGCGGTGTCGTTGCGCCGCCAGCGGACGCGGTAGTGGACAGCGCCGGGAACGGCCGCCCATTTGACCGAGGTGTCGCGTGACAGGGCGCCGGCGATCGTCGCGGTGGCGGGCGCGGCGGGGGCGGTGGCGAGGCGGTTCAACGTCGCCACGTTGATCGCCGTGACCTTGGCCAGATAGGCGAAATCCATCCGGTCGATCGTGTCGCCATAGACGGTGCCGTTTTCGGTGCGGAGGTCCTGATGCTGCGCGTCCCAATTTTCGTTGGCGACGGAGAAGCGGACGGCGGGATAGCCGAGTTTCAGGAACGGTTCGTGATCGCCGCCGCGTCCGAAGCGATCGGGGCGACGATCGAGAAAGACGTCGAGTCCGCGCCTGTTGCCGGCAGCGATGCCGTCGATCGCCTTGGCCAGCGCGCGGCTGGGGCCGTCATCCTCGCCGCCATTGCCGCGCCGGACGATCGCCTGCGCGGCATCCTCGGATGAGCGGATGCCTTCGGAAAAGACGCGGACCCATCGTGCTTCGCGGGCGCCGCCCTGTCCCAAGGTGTTGCCGACGATGTCGTTGTTGAGCATCGCCGACACCTGCCAGCCACGCGCCTTGGCCGTGTCGGCCAGCAGGGTCGCGCCCCACAGACCCTGTTCCTCGCCGGAAAAAACGGCGTAGACGATGGTGGCGTCGAACTTGTGCCGCGACAGGATACGGGCGGCCTCCAGCACCAGCGCGACGCCGGACGCGTCGTCGTTGGCGCCGGGTGCGTCGCTGGTTGCGTCCATCACGTCCGTCACGCGGCTGTCGATATGCGCGCCGACGATGACGACGCGGTTCGGATCGCGGCCCGGCTGGATGCCCAGGACGTCCTGCACCACGACGCCGGTGGGTGCGCGGGGGCCGGTGAAGGATCGTTCGATCCGCTCGACGGTGATGCAGCCGTTGCAGGCGCGGCCGATCTCCTCGAACCGCCGGGCCGCCCAGTCACGCGCGGCGCCGATGCCGCGGCGGGGATCGATGGTGGTGGAGGCGGTGTGGCGGGTGCCAAAACCGACCAGCGCCGCCACGTCGGCCTTCAACCGTTCCGGCGAGGGCGACGGGGTGACGGCGGCGGCGAGGAGCAGGGGCGCGATGATCGACATGGCGCGAGGGTGGAGCGGATCGCGTTTCCGCTCAAGCGTTTCCACGAGAAACGTGACTTCGTGCACGCCGACCATAACCGTCCCGACTTGGCACGGCGATATGTTAACCCATTTTGGGGCTGGTCCGAATAGGTAAATATGGCGTTAACACTTGCGCTATGACCAGACGCCTTGTCCTGACCAACGAAGCCGCCCGCCATCCGATGCGCCGCGCGTTGCCGCCACCGCCGCCCCCGGTGACCCGATCGGACGACAACGACGTGAAGCTGTTCTTCCTGAGCTTCGCGGCGTTCTTCACCTGCTTCTACAGCTTCATCTTTTAACTCGATCGTACTGCGTTCGTTATCGCGAGCGTCGCGAAGCAACTGAGGGCGTCACGCGGAACATCGGGTTGCTTCGCTACGCGCGCAATGATGGGGCGAGCCTCAATCGCAGGCGCGGTGCAGGCGTTGCGCGATCCAGGCGGAGACCAGACACATGCCGGCGACCAGCAGCAGCATGTTTTCCGGCGTCACGCCCAGCGCGGTGATGCCGATGACCGCAATCGAGCCGACCGTCATCGCGCCCGCATTTACGACATTGTTGGCGGCGACGGTGCGGGCGGTGTGGTCCTTTTCCACGGTGGTGGTGAGAAAGGCATAGAGCGGCACCACGAACATGCCGCCGGTGATCGCGATCGCCAGCAGCGTCAGCAGGATCGGCACCGATCCGGGCTGGGCGAGGAACGCGGTCCAGCCATAGAACTGGCCGGCGGGGGCGGGCGTCCAACCGCGTGACAGGAACGAGAACAGAACGACGAACGCGCCCATCGCGATCACCGATCCGGGCGAATAACGGGCGGATATATTGCCCTTCAACATGGTGTTGATGACCACCGATCCGATCGCGACGCCGACCGAGAAGACGGCGATGGCGATGCTCGCGACCTGTTCGTCGGCGGTGAGAACGTTCTTCACCAGCGGCGGGAAGACGATGATGAGGACCGAGGCGATCGTCCAGAAAAAGCTGATCGCGCAGATCGCCAGGAACAGGCGTGGGATGTGCAGCGTGGCGGAGATCAGCCGCCACGACGCGGTGAAGGGGTTGTAGTTCAACCGCAGGAGCGGCCCCTCCCGCGGTGCCGGTGGCACCTGCCGGCCCGACAGCAGGCCGATGACGGCGATGCCGAGGATCGCGCCGATCGTCCACCAGAAGGACAGTTTGACCAGGAAGCCGGCGGTGACGGTGCCGAGGAGGATGGCGAGATAGGTCCCCGCCTCGACCAGTCCGGTGCCGCCCAGTACATCGGCGGGGCGCAGATGCTGGGGCAGGATCGCGTATTTGATCGGCCCGAAGAACGTCGAATGGACCCCCAGCAGCAGGACCGACCCCAGCATCAGCGCGAGACCGAGCGAGACGTGGTTCCGGTTCACCGCGTACAATCCCGCCGCGCCGATCGCCATAATGCCGATTTCCGCCGACTTCACGAGGCGGATGATGCGGGCCTTGTCATGGCTGTCCGCCAATTGTCCTGCCAGTGCCGACAAGAGAAAGAAGGGCAGGATGCCAAGACCGGTGGCCAGCGCATTGAAGTTCGCTTCATGACCGGCATCGTTGAACACGACATAGGTCGCGAACAGGACCATCGACGTCTTGAACAGATTGTCGTTGAACGCGCCGAGGAACTGGGTCGTGAACAGGGGCAGGAAGCGACGTTGCTTCAACAGCCCGAGCGCATTTATCATGATGGGCGGGGCCTCGGTCGTGACATACAGCGCAGGCACTTAGCCCAGCGGGCGGCATGACGCCAACGTCTAATAAGTCGGTTCCCGCGGGCGTGATCGCAAGCTAGGGGAGGAGCGGATGCTGACGCTGCCCAATCTCCTGACGTTGTCGCGAATCGTCGCGGTGCCCCTGCTGGTGGGATTCCTGTGGTGGCCGCAATGGGCCGCGGGCTATGCCATCGCGTTCGCGCTTTATTGCCTGATGGGCATCACCGATTATTTCGACGGCTATCTGGCGCGGTCGAACGGCGCGGTGTCGCGGCTGGGCGTGTTCCTCGATCCGATCGCGGACAAGATCATGGTCGCGGCGGTGATCCTGATGCTGGTGGGCACGCGCGACATTGCCGGCGTGCATCTGATCGCGGCACTGGTGATCCTGCTCCGCGAGATCGCGGTGTCTGGCCTGCGCGAATTCCTGGCGCCGCTGCATGTGTCGATGCCGGTGTCGACGCTGGCGAAGTGGAAGACGACGTTGCAACTGGTGTCGCTGGGTGGATTGATTTTGGCTGGCGCACTCCCGCATGAGACGTGGATTCAGGTCGCGAGTCTGGCGGCGCTGTGGGGTGCGGCGGTGCTGACGCTGATAACCGGCTGGGATTATCTGCGCGTCGGCCTGAAGCATATGGACTGATCGAGACCATGGCGATCCGGATGCTGTATTTTGCCTGGGTGCGTGAACGCGTCGGGACAGGCGAGGAACTGGTCGATCCGCCGGCGTCGGTGGCGACGGTCGCGGCGCTGATCGATTGGCTGGCGGCTGGCAGTCCGACCCATGCCGCGGCCTTTGCGGAGCGCGGGCGGTTGCGGGCGGCGGTGGATCAGGTCTTCGTTTCGCTCGATGCACCGATCGAGGGTGCGCGTGAGGTGGCGCTGTTTCCGCCGGTGACGGGCGGATGATCCGCGTCGTCGTGTCGCCGGCGAACATCGACTTGGCGGCGGAGATGGCGCTGGCCGAAGCGAACGGCGTCGGCGCCGTCGCGACCTTTACCGGGCTGGTGCGCGCGGACCCCGGTGTGGTCGGGGATGTCGAGACGCTGGAACTGGAACATTATCCCGGCGCGACGGAAGCGGCGCTGGAGGGGTTGGCCTGCGAGGCGCAAACGCGCTGGTCGCTGGCGTCGGTAACGGTGGTGCACCGGGTGGGTCCAATGCGGCCGGGCGAGCGGATCGTGTTCGTGGCGGCATCATCGCGGCACCGTGGCGCGGCGCTGGACGCCTGTGCGTTCCTGATCGACCGGTTGAAGACCGATGCGCCGTTCTGGAAGCGGGAGACACGCAGTGGCACCGCCGCCTGGGTCGAGGCGCGTGAGGCGGATGACGACGCCGCCCGGCGATGGACATAGGCCGTTGATGCTCCCCTCCCGGCCGGGAGGGGAGCAACCGGATCAGCCCAGCTTGGGCAGGCTGATGCCGTTGGTCGAGTGGATGACGCCGTTCGCCTCACGCAGATCGGCGGGCTTGTCGATATAGCTCTTGTTGCCGACCGCGTCGGTCAGCAGGATCGAGCCATTGTCGATCGTCGCGACGAGCGGCTGGCCCGACAGCGTGTTCAGCGTCGCCGTACCGCCGCCGGCGGCGATCTGCGCCTTCAACTGGTCGGACGTGATCGCACCCGCGACGACGTGGTTCTTCAGGATCGTCGTCAGGCTGGCGACGTTGGCGGGGGCCAACAGCGTATCGAGCGTGCCGGCGGGCAGGCGGGCGAACGCGTCGTCATTTGGCGCGAACAGCGTGAAGGGTCCGGGGCCGCCGAGCTGCGCGTCGAGCTTGGCCGCGGTGATGAGACGCACCAGCGTGGTGTGTGCGGGCACAGACGGCAGCGCCTGTACGATCGTCGTGGTGGCGGCCGGAGTCGCGGGCGCCGGCGCCGCGGCGGGAGCGGCGGGTGCGGCCTGTGGCGCGGTCGTCGTCCCAGGGGCTGATGCTGTGCCGGTGGCCGGTGCCGTGGTGGGGGCGGATGAAGCCGGCGCGGTGGTCTGGGCCGAAGCCAGAGCGGGCAGGGCGATGAAGCCGGCGGTCAGGGTCAGCAAGGTAGAACGCATTCGTACACTCCCGGTTCGTTGCGCAATTGCACTGACCTTTCACCGCGCCACCGCTGCAATGGTTTCGATGGACACGATGAATCGAGGCTGTGATGCGACCGGTCGTTAACGATCGTTCAACGGGCTTCGGCCAATACCTCTGCGAGCAGGCGGAAATCGGCTTCGCGGGGAGAGGCGCGGCGCCAGACCAGTGCGATCTGGCGCACCGCATCCGGGGCGGCAAGCGGCCGGGCGGTGACGCTGGTGTGGTCGAGGATGCCGGCCTTCAACGCCATCTCGGGCAGCATGGTGATGCCGAGGCCGTTATCGACCATCTGCACGATCGTGTGGAGCGACGTGCCGAGCATCGTCGCCTCCGCCCGTGTCTCCGGCCGGCTGCAGGCGGCGAGCGCGTGGTCTTTCAGGCAATGACCGTCCTCCAGCAGCAACAGGCGGCTGCCGTCGATCGCGTCGTCGGCGATGGCGGGGGGCAGGGTGTCTGCCTCGGTCCCCTGGAACGCCACGAACAGCCGGTCGTCGAACAGCGGCGCCGAGGCGACCTCGCCACACGCAAAGGGGAGCGCGAGCAGGACACAGTCGGTACGGCCGTTATGCAGCCCCTCGCACGCGGCGGCGCTGGGTTCCTCGCGCAGGAACAGGCGCAGGTCGGGATAATCGCGGCGCAGATGCGGCAGGATATGCGGGAGCATGAACGGCGCGATGGTGGGGATGACGCTCATCCGCATGTCGCCCGTCAGCGGCCGACCGGCGGCGCGGGCGAGATCGCCCAGTTCGTCGGCTTCGCGGAGGACGCGCCGGGCCTTGTCGACTATCCGCTCGCCGACCGGCGTGAAGCGGACGACGCGGCGGGTGCGTTCGACCAGCACGACGCCGATCAGCGTTTCCAGATCGCGCAGGCCCGCCGACAGCGTCGACTGGGTAACGAAACATGCCTCTGCGGCGCGGCCGAAATGACCGTGATCGCGCAGGGCGACGAGATACTGGAGTTGCTTGAGCGTGGGCAGGTAGGTGGCGGCCATGGCGCCTCCGCTAGCGTACCCGCGCCCGCGCGCCTACCCGTGGTGCCATGCCGATCAGTGCAGCGCGCGCCACAGGCCGAACAGGCTGGTGATGATGAGGATGACGCCCACCAGCGTCATGAGCGTCCGGGCGGGCACCCGCTTTGCCAGAATGGCGCCGAAGGGAGCCGCCAGCACGCCGCCGATCAGCAGGCCGACGGTGGCGATGGTGAACGCGGCCCATCCCAATTGGGTTAGGAACGTGATCGAGATCGTGACGGTCAGGAAGAATTCGGCGGTGTTGACGGTGCCGATCGTCGTGCGGGGCGTGGCGCCCTGCACCAACAGGTTCGACGTGACGACCGGACCCCAGCCACCGCCGCCGGCCGCATCGAGGAAGCCGCCGATCAGGCCGAGCGGCTCGACCACCTTGGGTTCCTTGCCGATCGGCGCGTGGCGGGCGGCGCGATAGAGGAGGTAGACGCCGATGCTGGCGAGGTAAGCAAGGATGAACGGCTTGGCGACGGCGGCGTCGATGTTCGACAGCACATAGGCACCCAGCACGCCACCGATGACGCCGGGAATCATCAGCCGCAGGAACAGTTTCCAGTTTACATTGCGATGAAGCGTGTGGCTGATCCCCGACACCGCCGTCGTGAAGGTTTCGACGGTATGGACGCCGGCCGAGGCGGCGGCAGGCGGAACGCCGATCCACAACAGGGCGGTGTTCGAGATGACACCGAACGCCATGCCCAGTGCGCCGTCGACCACCTGTGCGCCGAAACCGATGAGAATGAAGGGCAGGATGGTCGAGAAATCGAACGTCGCGAGATCGGGCATGGAATTCCTTTCGAAGGCGCAACGTGGCGGGAACGGACAATATCCACAAGAAAGATAGGCTTTAGCCAGCGGCGATCACGGTTCGTCGCATACTGGCAATTGTCGTGTCCGCGCCTTAGATCGCGATGACGCGTCAGGGAAAGCGCGAAGGAACGCTCAGTCATGCCAAACCGCCTCGTCGCGTATATCGATTCCATTCGCGCCCGCGATCCGGCCCCGCGCAGCCGGGCGGAGGTGCTGACCTATCCGGGCGTCTGGGCGCTGGCGGGCCACCGGGTGGCGCACCGCCTGTTCCGGGCGCGGCTGTTCCTGCTGGCGCGGATCGTCAATCACTGGACGCGGGCATGGACGGCGATCGACATCCATCCGGGCGCAACGATCGGCCGCAATTTTTTCATCGATCATGGTTTCGTGGTGATCGGCGAGACGGCGACGATCGGCGACGACGTGACGATCTATCAATGCGTGACGCTGGGCGGGACGAGCCCCGACAAGGGCGTCGGCGGCAAGCGCCATCCGACGATCAGCGATGGCGCGATCATCGGGTCGGGCGCGCAGGTGCTGGGACCGATCCTGGTCGGCGCACGCTCGCGCATCGGCGCCAATGCGGTGGTGACGCGCGACGTGCCGGAGGGCGCGGTGATGGTCGGTATCCCGGCCCGTCCGACGACGATCGACGGCGGTGCGGCGCTGGCGCCACGCTTCGTGCCCTATGGTACGCCCTGTTCGGAGAATTTCGATCCGGTGACGCAGAAGACGGAATTGCTCCGTTGCGAAGTCGAACATTTGCGACGGCGGCTGGAAGCGTTGATCGCCGAACACGAGCATGGCGGGCTGGACGCCGGAGAGCGTGACCGCGCCTGATGGGGGTCGTACTGTTTCCCGAGCGCCGGAACGTACAGGTCGGATTCGACCGTGCGGAACTGTCGCGCATCCTCGACCTGTATGGCCGGATGGTCGCGGCGGGCCATTGGCGTGACTATGCGATCGAATTGGGGCGTGAGGCGGCCGTCTTCTCCGCCTTTCGGCGTGCCGCCGAGCGACCGGAGATCCGGATCGAGAAGCGACCGGCGTTGCGTTTGCGGCAGGGGATGTGGGCGCTGGTCGGTGAGGCGGGCGCGGTGTTGAAGCGCGGACAGGAACTGGGACCGGTGCTGGCGCCGGTCGAGCGGCGGTTGATGAAGCTGGTCGACGAATAAGCGGAGCGGCTGGTGGTCATGCGGATGCAGGAATCCGAAGCCAAGCATGGTATCGCTTTTGATTCTGGGCTCCTGCCTTCGCAGGAGCACGGTGGGTCGATCGGCTGCCGATCCTACCGATATATTTAGATATAGAAAGGGCGCCCACCCGAGCGGGGAGCGCCCTTTTCCACACCTGCTAAAACGCAGGCATCGTCGATCAGCGGGTTACTTGCCGCCGCGCTGGCGGCACTTGTCGTACTGACCCTTTTTGCAGATCGGATAGGACTGCAAGGCGGCCGGTGCCGGGAACGCTTCCGAGGGTGCGGCAGCCGGACGGAACGTTACCGGGCCGCCGGGCGTGCCGGTGGTTGCGGGCTGTGTCGGCTGATAGCCGCCGACCGGATCACCAGTCGCGATGCCGGCGGGGGCTGCCGTCGTTGCTGGTGCCGCCTGTGCCATCGGCGCTGCGGGATCCGCTGCGGGTGCCGGCTCCGCGGGGGCGGTCGGTGCGGCGGTGTCCGCCGGCATGGCCTGATCGGCGGGCATCGCCGGATCGGTTGCGGGGGCGGTCGTCGGCGTCTGCGCGGCCGGCGGCGCCGGGGCGGTGGTGTCCTGTGCGATCACCGGGGTGGCGATCAGGGCCGTCGCGGCCAATAGGATGAGCTTCATGGCGAATCTCCTGAGAAAATCTGACGTGCGCTTTCACTCACGCCGCCGACTAACGCCCATCCTGTGATTTGTGTCCTTCGCGAAACGATTCAGCCCTCGGCGTCCAGCGCGTAACCGGCGGAGCGGACCGTGCGGATGATATCCGGCCGGTCGCCGACGTTGATCGCCTTGCGCAGGCGACGGATATGCACATCGACGGTGCGGCTTTCGATATCGCTGTCATGGCCCCACACCGCATCGAGCAATCGCTCGCGTGAGAAGACCCAGCCGGGATGTTCGAGGAAATGCTTGAGCAGGCGGAATTCCGTCGGCCCGAGCGCGACCATCTCGCCGCCGCGCCGCACCTTGTGGCCGACGGTGTCCATCTCGATGTCCGAATAATTCAGAGCTTCGCCCGCCAGACCCGGACGGACGCGGCGCAGGACGGCACCGACGCGTGCGACGAGTTCGCGCGGCGAAAAGGGCTTGGTGACGTAATCGTCCGCGCCGGTTTCCAGGCCGCGGACGCGGTCCTCTTCCTCGCCGCGTGCGGTGAGCATAATGATCGGCACGTTCTGCGTCTCGGGCGCGCGGCGCAGGCGGCGGCAGACCTCGATGCCGGAGATCCCCTCGACCATCCAGTCGAGCAGGACGATGTCGGGCGTCCGCTCACGCGCGAGCAGCAAGGCCTCCTCGCCGTCGGCGGTGTGGACGACGTCGAAATCCTCGCGCCGGAAATGGAATTCGAGAAGTTCGGCGAGCGCCGCATCGTCCTCGACCAGCAACATCGTGACACGTGCCATGGTTCAGTCCTTGTCGCCGCCGCGGTCGCGGTCGGCCATCTGGGCGCCGGTCGCGGCGAAATAGACCATCTCGGCGACGTTGGTGGCATGGTCGCCGATGCGTTCGAGATTCTTGGCGATGAACAGCAGGTGCGCGACCTGGCTGATCGTCGCCGGGTTCTCGACCATGTAGGTCACCAGCGTGCGGAAGATGGAGTCGTAGAAATCGTCGAGCGCGGCGTCGCTTTCGCACACCAGCACCGCGCCCGGCGCATCGCGCGCGCCGAACGCGTCGAGCGCGTCGCGGACCATCTCGGACGCCATCCGGCCCATGGCGGGCAGGACGGACACCGGTTCGATGCGGTGTTCGCTTTCGATCAGCGGCACGCGCTTGGCGATGTTCTTGGCGTAATCACCGATGCGTTCGACCACGTTGGCGATCTTCAGCGCCGCCACGACCTCGCGCAGGTCGACCGCCATCGGTGCGCGGAGCGCGATGATCTGGACGACGAGGCGTTCGACCTCCGCCTCGATCGCGTCGATGGCCTTGTCGCCAGCGCGTACTTCGGCGGCGAGAGCCAGATCGTTGCGTTGCAGCGCCTGCATTGCCTTGGCGATGGCATCTTCCGCGAGGCCGCCCATCTGGCTGATGAGCCCGCGCAACTGGCCGATATCGTTGTCGAAGGCCTTGACCGTATGCTGGTTCATAGATCCCCCACTCAGCCGTAGCGGCCGGTGATGTAATCCTTGGTCCGTTCCTGGACGGGATTGGTGAAGATGTCGGACGTCGCGCCGTATTCGACGAGCGTGCCGAGGTGGAAGAACGCGGTCTTCTGGCTGACGCGCGCCGCCTGTTGCATGTTGTGCGTGACGATCGCGATGGCATAGCGGCCGCGCAGTTCGTGGATCAGTTCCTCGATCTTGGCGGTCGCGATCGGATCGAGCGCGCTGCACGGCTCGTCCATCAGGATCACTTCGGGATCGACGGCGATGGCGCGGGCGATGCACAGCCGCTGCTGCTGGCCACCGGACAGGGCGGTGCCGCTGTCGGTCAGGCGATCCTTCACCTCGTTCCACAGACCGGCGCGGGTCAGCGAGCGTTCGACCACGACGTCGAGGTCCGCCTTGCCGGTGGCGAGGCCGTGGATGCGCGGGCCATAGGCGATGTTCTCGAAGATCGATTTCGGGAACGGATTGGGCTTCTGGAACACCATGCCGACGCGGGCGCGGAGCTGCACCACGTCCATTTCCGGCGCGTAGATGTCCTGCCCGTCGAGGCGGATGTCGCCATCGACGCGGGCGGAGGCGACGGTGTCGTTCATCCGGTTCAACGTGCGCAGGAACGTGCTTTTGCCGCAGCCGGACGGGCCGATGAAGGCGACGACCTTGTCCTGCTCGATATCGATCGAGACATCGTGCAGCGCTTGTTTGGGTCCGTACGACACGTTGACGTGGCGGGCGGTCATTTTCGGTTCGTTGCTCACCAGCGGGTCTCGAATCGGTTGCGGAGGTAGATGGCCAGCCCGTTCATCGCGAGCAGGAAGACGAGGAGCACGATGATCGCCGCCGACGTCTTTTCGACGAAGCCGCGATCGACCTGATCCGACCAGAGGAAGATCTGGACGGGCAATGCCGTGGCCGGGCTGCCGAGGCCGGAGGGCGGCGCGGCGATGAACGCGCGCATGCCGATCATCAGCAGCGGTGCCGTCTCGCCCAGCGCGCGGGCCATGCCGATGATCGTGCCGGTCAGGATGCCGGGCAGGGCCAGCGGCAGGACGTGGTGGAACACGACCTGCACCGGCGATGCGCCGACCCCGAGCGCGGCATCGCGGATCGACGGCGGCACCGCCTTGATCGCGTTGCGACCGGCGATGACGATGACCGGCATCGTCATCAGCGCCAGCGTCAGCCCGCCGACGATCGGCGCCGATCGCGGCATCCCGAAACTGCCGAGGAAGACGGCGAGGCCGAGCAGGCCGAAGATGATCGAGGGCACGGCCGCGAGGTTGTTGATCGATACCTCGATCAGGTCGGTCCAGCGGTTCTTCGGTGCATATTCTTCCAGATACAGCGCCGACAGGACGCCGATCGGGAAGGCGAGGCCGAGCGTGACGAGCATCGTCAGCAACGATCCCTTGAACGCGCCCCAGATGCCGACCCGCGTGGGGTCGGTCGCGTCCGCGCCGGCGAGGAAACCGGTGTTGAAGCCGCGTGACAGGACGCCGCGTTGCTTCAGGGAAGCGATCGTCGCTTCCGCTTCGGGGGTGCCGTTACCCTTGTCGGCGACGTCGAGCGCGCTGGAGGTGGGCAGATCGAATTGCGCGGTGCGGGACAGCAGGGCGGGATCGGCCTTGATCGCGTTGCGGACGCGGACCCACGCGCCATCGGACAGGATGTTCGCGTCGCCGAACGCGCGCACCGCCGCGGCATCGACCGCGCTTTCGAGGCCGGCGCCGGCCAGCGCCAGATCGGCACCGCGCCCGTCGAGCTGCCTTGCCGTCACCGGCAATTTGGCGGCGGCGAAATCGATCGGCAGCGAAACGCGCGTCTCGGTGAAGCCGCCCAAGCCCTGCATCAGCATGGTGACGAGCAGGAAGGCGAGGAACCCCGCCGACATGACGACCGCCGACAGCCCCATCAGGCGGAAGCGCCGTTCCGCGCGATAGCGGCGGCGGATACGGCCCTGCATCGACGTGGTGGTCCAGTCGGTCGGCACGCGCGGCGCATCGTCGTGCGCGATCCCCATGTCGGGCAACTGGGCGACGAGCGTGTTACTCATATGCTTCCCGGTAGCGTTTGACGACGCGCAGCGCGACGATGTTGAGGAGCAGCGTGACGACGAAGAGCGTCAGGCCGAGCGCGAAGGCGGCGAGCGTCTTGGGGCTGTCGAACTCCGCCTCGCCGGTCAGCAGATCGACGATCTGGCGGGTGACGGTGGTGGTCGAGGCGAAGGGGTTGGCGGTGAGCGTCGCGACGCCGCTGGCGGCCATGACGACGATCATCGTCTCACCGATGGCGCGGCTGATCGCCAGCAACACGCCACCGACGACGCCGGGGAGAGCGGCGGGGAGCAGCACCTTGCGGATGGTCTCCGACGAGGTGGCGCCCATCGCCAGACTGCCGTCGCGCATTGCGCTGGGCACGGCGGCGAGGCTGTCGTCGGCCATCGACGAGACGAACGGGATAATCATCACGCCCATCACCGCGCCGGCCGCGAGTGCGCTTTCCGACGAGGCCCAGCTGATCCCGATCGACACCGCGAAATCGCGAACCGCCGGCGCCACCGTCAGCGCGGCGAAATAGCCGTAGACGACGGTGGGCACGCCCGCGAGCACCTCGAGGATCGGCTTCATCCAGCGGCGGGTGCGGGGAGCGGCATATTGCGTCAGGTAGATCGCGCTCATCAACCCGAACGGGATGGCGACCGCCATCGCGATGACCGCACCGATGAAGAACGTACCCCAGAACAGCGGCACCGCGCCCAGCGACGCGCCGGGATCGCGCGGGTCGATCACCTGCGGGCTCCAGTGCGTGCCGAACAGGAAATCGGTGATCGGCACGACGCTGAAGAACCGAGCTGCCTCGTACACCAGCGAGGCGACGATGCCGATCGTGGTCAGGATCGCGATCAGCGACGCGGCCAGCAGCGCGCCCATCACGATGCGTTCGATCCGGGTGCGCGCAGCAAAGCCGGGACGGATGCGGGTGAAGGCATAGGCGCCACCGGCAAAGGCGAGCAGCAGCGCCAGCGCGGTGGCGATCCAGTCATACCGGCTCTGCGCGGCGGCATAGGCGGGGGCGAGCAGGCGCGAGGTTTCGTTGAACGCGCCGAAGGCGCGGCCGGCACCCAGCTCGCGCGCCTCCGACAAGATCGAGGCGCGGTCGAAACCGGGCGGGGGCAGTTGCGTGGCAGCGGGGTTCGTCAGCACCGCATCCGTCACCATGGCAGGCGACACCGCCGCCCAGATAACGAGGAAGACGAGTGGCGGGATCACTGTCCACAGGGCGACGTACCAGCCATGATGCGTCGGCAGCGAACTGAACCGCTGCGCGCCGGTACGGAAGCCGGCGGCGCGGGTGCGCGCGGTGAGCCAGCCGATCAGCGCCAGTCCGGCGACGACGAGGGAAAGCGTGATGGCGCTCATTTCAGGCTCGCCGGATCGAGCGGTGTTTCGTTCGCGATGACCTGTGCCGCGCGGGCGCGCACATCGTCCGGTGCGGCGATCAGGCCGCGGCGGATCAGCGGACCGTCCGGCCCCCATGCCTTCGCGTACAGCATCAGAAAATCACGCAAGCCGGGGATCGCATTCAGATGCGCTTTCTTCACGTAGAGATAGAGTGGGCGCGACCCCGGATATCGCCCATCGGCGATCGCGGCATAGGTGGGGGCGACACCGCTGATCGGGACGCCGTTCACCGCGTTGCTGTTCTCTTCGAGATAGCTGTATCCGAACACGCCGATCGCGTTGGGGTTCGATTGCAGTTTCTGGACGATCAGATTGTCGTTCTCGCCGGCATCGACATAGGCGCCGTCTTCGCGAACGCGGGTGCAGAGCGCCTTGTGGCCATCGGGATTAGATTTGGCCATCGGCTTGGCGGCGGGGTTCGATGCCTCGCAACCCTTGGTCAGGATCAGTTCGGCCAGCGCGTCGCGCGTGCCGCTGGTCGCGGGCGGACCGTATACCTGGATAGGAATGGCGGGGAGGGCGGGGTTCACGTCGCGCCACGTGCTGCGCTGGTTGGGCTTGCCGTTCGGTGCGGAGGCCAGCGCCAGATAGAGGTCGGCGGGCGTCAGCTGCATCTTCGGGCCGTTCTTCGCCTCGGCAAAGGCGATGCCGTCGATGCCGACCTGGATTTCCAGCACGTCGCGCGCGCCGTTGGCGGCGCAATCCTTGTACTCGCTGGCCTTCATCCGGCGCGAGGCGTCCTCGATATCCGGATGCGCGGCCCCGATGCCGGCGCAGAACAGCTTCATGCCGGCACCCGTACCGGTCGATTCGATCACCGGCGCCTTGGCATCGGGATCGCTGGCGACGAACTGTTCGGCGACCATCGTGGTGAAGGGATAGACGGTGGACGATCCGACCGCGGTGATCTGGTCGCGCGCGCCCGCGCCGCCGCCATTGGCCTGGTCCTGGCACGCGGCCAGCGGCAGCAACAGGCCGATGATAAGCTGGCGGCGCATGAACATTCCCATGAGGAGTGGCCCTGCCACCCGTGCGAGCCGCCTATGTGACGCTGCGGTTACGCTTTCATGACAGTGGAGCCGGGCACCGATCCGGAGGGGGGTGGCGGCAGTGTCACCGTGACCGTCGTGCCCACGCCGACGCGGCTGGCGATGTCGAGCCGGCCGCGATGCCGCTCCGCCACATGCTTCACGATCGCGAGGCCGAGGCCGGTGCCGCCCAGCGAGCGGCTGCGCCCCGGATCGGCGCGATAGAATCGTTCGGTCAGGCGGGGCAGATGTTCGGGCGCGATGCCGTCGCCCTGATCGGTGACGATGATCGCCACGCCGGCCGGCACGCGATCGATCCGGGCGATGACGGGGGTGGCCGCGCGGCCATATTTCATCGCGTTGCCCAGCAGGTTGTGGAACAGCTGCGACAATTGCGCACGGTCGCCCGCGATCGTGCCGATTCCTTCGGCGACGACGCATTCCACATCGGCGGCGCGGGGGCTGCCTGACGAGCGCAGCTCTGCGCAAACCTCGCCCAACAGGACGCCGAGATCGATCGGCTGGTCGGGCAGGCGGTATTTGTCCGCCTCGATCCGCGACAGCGACAACAAATCCTCGACCAGCCGCTGCATCCGCCGCGCCTCGTCCATCATGATCTTCAGGAATCGTTTGCGAATGGCCGGTTCATCGCCGGCTTCCTCACCCAGCGTCTCGATATAGCCGAGGATCGAGGCGAGCGGCGTGCGCAGTTCGTGGCTGGCATTGGCGACGAAATCGACGCGCATCCGCTCCGCGGCGGCATATTCGGTGCGGTCGATCAGATCGACGACGGCAAGGTCGTCGGACACGGCGGCGACGCGCATCTCCCAGCGCCGGTCGCGCGCGCCGATGCCGACGAGTTCGACCGGCTGGCCACCCGGTGCGGCGAGCGCGGCGGCGGCGGCGGGGTGGCGGATCGCGACGCGCGCATCCTCGCCGATGATATGCGTGCCCAGCAACGTCCGCGCGGCGCGGTTGGCCAGCGTTACCCGGCCCGCGGATACGAGCAGGACGGGATCGGCGACGGCGTCCAGTACCTGACCCAGCGGTGATTCCTCCGGCTCGGCGACCGGCGTCGTCGGTGTGTCGTCTTCACGACCACGGGCGAGCAGGACGGCGGCGATGCCACCGACCAGCGCGACCATCGCCGGTTCCCATTGCCGCCCGATCAGGAACACCGCGACGGCGGCGACCATGACGATCGCCAGCGCGGGCAGGGTGTGGCGAGCCGATGTTCCGGTCATCGGCTTAGCGAGCGCCGCCCAGTCGGCGCAACGTCGGCACCAACCGGTCGAACCCGTCGATCACCGCGTCGGCGCCCAGATCGGCGACGGGGCGATCGAGGAAGCCGAAACTGCATGCGACCACCGGCACATTCGCGGCTTTCGCGGCCTTCACGTCGTAGATCGAATCGCCGACGAACGCGGCGCGGCCGCCGCCGCAGCGATCGATCATCGCATAGATCGGCGCGGGCGATGGCTTGCCGTTGCCCGGCCCCATGGTGTCGCCGCCGATCAGGCAGGCGAAGCGATCCTTGAGACCGAGCGAATCGAGGATGTGGGCGGCGTATCGTTCCAGCTTGTTGGTGACGACGGCCAGCGTCACCCCCTGCGCGGCCAGCGTGTCGAGCGCGGCGAGGGCGTGGGGATAGGGCGCGGTTTCCACGATCATATGCGCCTCGTAATAATCGAGCAGGCGGTGGTGGAGTATGTCGAGTTCGTCATCGGTGCAGCCGCCGGTGCGGGCCATGCCCTGCGCCAGCATATGTCGTGCGCCGCCGCCGATCATCGTGCGGATGTCGTCGACCGGTAGCGTCGGTCGCCCCGCGCTTTCCAGGGCGTGATTGACCGCGGCGGCGAGATCGCCGCTGGTATCGAGCAGCGTGCCATCCATATCGAATCCGACGATGGCGAAGGGAAAATCGGTCATGCGGCGGGGCGTGCCAGCCAGCCTATGGCATTGGCAAGGCTTTCGTGGCACCCGCCCGCGTCATGACCGATGCAACGACCCGTCCGCTTGCCGCCATCGTCCTCGCCGCGGGCAAGGGCACGCGGATGAAGTCCGACACGCACAAGGTGCTGCACCCGATCGCGGGGCGACCGATGCTGCTGCATCTGCTCGCTGCCGTGGGTGAACTGGCGCCAGAGCGCGTGGTGGTGGTGACAGGCGCCGGCCGCGAGCAGGTGGAAGCGGCGGTCGCGCCGTTGGGCATCGCCACGGCGCTGCAGGCCGACCAACTGGGCACGGGCCATGCGGTGCGGCAGGCGGAGGCGGCGCTGGCCGGCTTCGCGGGCGATGTGCTGGTCCTCTATGGCGACGTGCCGCTGGTGACGGCGGCGACGATGCGGCGAATGCTCGACCGGTTGCGTGGCGGCGATGCGCCGGCGGCGGTGGTGCTGGGCTTTCGCCCCGCCGATCCGGGTGCCTATGGCCGGGTGATCGCCGATGCCGACGGGCGCATCGACCGGATGGTCGAATACAAGGACGCGACCGAGGCCGAGCGGGCGGAGACGCTGTGCAATTCGGGGCTGATGGCGGCGCGAGCGGAGGATTTGTGGGCGCTGCTGGCGCGGGTCGGCAACGACAATGCGGCAGGCGAATATTACCTGCCCGACATCGTGATGCTGGCGAGTGCTGACGGCCGCGGATCGGCGGTGATCGAGACGGGCGCGGATGAGGTGGCGGGCGTCAACAGCCGTGGCGAACTGGCGGCGGTAGAGGCCGGCTGGCAGGCGCGCCGCCGGGTCGAGGCGATGCGTGACGGCGTGACGCTGGTCGCGCCGGATACGGTTTGGTTCGCGCATGATACGGTACTGGGCCGCGATGTGACGGTCGAGCCGAACGTCGTGTTCGGTCCCGGCGTGCGAGTGTCGGACGGGGCCGTCATTCACGCGTTCAGCCATCTGGAGGGCGCGACCGTGGGCGAGGGGGCGGAGGTCGGCCCCTATGCGCGATTGCGGCCGGGGGCGGTGATGGGGGCGCATGCCAAGGTCGGCAACTTCGTCGAGATGAAGAAGGCGGTGCTGGGCGAGGGCGCGAAGGCGAGCCACCTGACCTATCTGGGCGATGCGGATGTCGGGCCGGGCGTGAACATCGGCGCCGGCACCATCACCTGCAATTACGACGGATATCTGAAATATCGCACGACGATCGGCGCGGGTGCGTTCATCGGCTCCAATTCCGCGCTGGTGGCGCCGGTATCGATCGGCGCCGGGGCGATCGTCGGCGCGGGATCGGTCATCACCGGCGATGTCGAGGCGGATGCGCTGGCGCTGGCGCGCGGGCGGCAGGAGAGCCGGCCCGGCTGGGCGGCACGGTTCCGCACAATGATGAAGGCGAAAAAGGCGGCTCGATAAGGGCGGGGCTTTCGCTCGCAATCGATTTCACCCATAATCGTGTCAGTAATTCGGGAGAGTGATATGGGCGAGGCACCACTGGTCGCCGGCGTGGAACTGGGCGGCACCAAGTGCATCTGCATTCTGGCGCGCGGCCCTGACGATATCGAGGATCGCGTCCAGCTGCCGACGACGCGGCCGGAAGAGACGCTGAGCGCGATCGAAGCGGTGCTGGACCGGTGGTCGGGCTTTTCGGCCCTTGGCATTGCCAGCTTCGGGCCGGTTTCGATCGACCATGCCAGCCCGCTCTACGGGCATATCACTTCGACCCCGAAGCCGGGCTGGGCGGGACAGGACGTGGCGGCACGATTGAAGCGCCATGCCGGCGTCCCGACCGGTTTCCACACAGATGTCGTCGGCGCGGCACTGGCCGAGGCGCGGTGGGGCGCGGCGAAGGGGCTGGCAGATATCGCCTATGCGACGGTCGGCACCGGCATCGGCGTCGGCCTGATCGCCGGTGGCAAGCCGGTCGATGGATTGACGCATTCCGAGCTTGGCCATCTTCGTCCGGTACGGGTGCTAGGCGACGATTGGGTCGGCAACTGCCCCTATCATGGCGCGTGTCTGGAGGGGCTGGCCGCCGGCCCGGCGATCGCGGCGCGGACAGGTATTCCGGGCGACCAACTGGCCGCCGACGATCCCGCCTGGGACCTGATCGCGCATGCGCTGGGCCAGTTGCTCCATTCACTGGTGCTGACCGGTGTGCCGCGGCGGATCGTGATGGGTGGCGGCGTCATGGTCGGCACCGATCATCTGTTTCCGCGCGTCCGTGCGGCGATGGCGAAGAGTCTGGCCGGCTATGTCGCGCTGCCGGAAGTCGGTGATCCCGAGACCTATGTCGTGCCGCCGGCGCTGGGTGGCAACGCCGGCCCGCTGGGGGCGATCGTGCTGGGCGCGCAGGCTTTGGGTGTGCAGTTGCAGACGTCGTTCACGACGAACTGACGGGCGATATCATAGCGGTAGCAGGGGCTGGCGGTCGGGAACGATCGCCGCCTCGTCGACGAGTGCCGACAGTGTCAGCCCAAGCAGGCGGACGCCGCCCGGCACCGGCAACTGCGCTGACAGCAGATCATGACCGATGCCCAGAAACTCGGTGCGATCGGTCACCGGTCGCATCAGTGAGCGGGCGCGGGTGATCGTGGTGAAATCCGCGCGACGCAGTTTCAGCGTCACCGTTCGGCCCAGCGCGGAGGCGCGATCGATCCGCGTCCAGGCGGCGTCGGCGACGACGACCAGCGCGTCGCGGAGCGCGGTGGGGTCGCTCAGGTCCTGTTCGAAAGTGCGCTCGGCGCCGATCGACTTGGCGGCCCGGTGCGCGCGGACCGGGCGATCATCCTGCCCCCGTGCGGCGCCGTATAGATAGGCGGCATGACTGCCGAAATGCCGTTGCAGGAACGCCAGCGACCGTTCGGCCAGATCGGCCCCGCTCAGGATGCCCAGCGCCTCCATTCGCCGCGCGGTAACGGGGCCGACGCCGTGGAAGCGTTTCACGGGCAGGCCGGCGACGAAGGCCGGGCCATGGCGCGGCGGGATGACGCAGAGGCCATCGGGTTTGTTCTGGTCCGACGCCAGTTTGGCGATGAACTTGTTGTAGCTGACCCCGGCCGATGCGGTGAGGCCGGTGTCGGCGTGGATGCGGGCGCGGATCGCTTCGGCGATGGCGCGGGCGGAGCCGAGGCGGTGGCGATCCTCCGACACGTCCAGATACGCCTCGTCCAGCGACAGCGGTTCGATCAGGTCGGTATAGTCGGCGAAGATCGTGCGAATCTGGCCGGAGACGGTGCGATACACGTCGAAACGTGGCGGTACGAAGATCAGATCGGGACAGGCGCGGGCGGCGCTGGACGAGGGCATCGCCGACCGGACGCCGAAGGCGCGCGCCTCGTAACTGGCCGCCGCCACGACGCCGCGCGCCCGCGATCCGCCGACCGCCACGGGCCGCCCGCGCAGGGCCGGATCGTCGCGCTGTTCGACGGAAGCGTAGAAGGCGTCCATATCGACATGGATGATCTTGCGGAGAACCTGCTCGGTCATGGTGACCCCGAGATAAGGGGTGAAGGGACCCGGTGCGAGCTTTCGGCGTTTGCCAGCGGGTGGTGCCTTCGTCATGAGGGGCGCGAACAAGGGGGCAAGAGCCGATAATGACACCGGGCAAGGATTGCTGGCGCATCGAACGCGCCGACCGCATGTCGGTGATCGTCGATGCCGATGCCTATTTCCGGATCGCCCGACAGGCGATGTTACAGGCGAAGAAGCGCATCCTGCTGATCGGATGGGATTTCGACGCGCGCATCGTGCTGGATCACAGCGTGAAGGGGCCGACCCGGTCGCTGGGCGCATTCGTGTACGATCTGGTCGAACGCAATCCCGATCTGGAGGTGTTCCTGCTGCGCTGGGACCTGGGCGCAATCAAGTCGCTGGGGCGCGGGGGGACATTCTTCACCGTGCTGAAATGGATGGCGCATCCGCGTATCCACACCAAGCTGGACGGGCATCATCCGACCGGCGCATCGCATCATCAGAAGATCGTCATCATCGACGATTGCCTCGCCTTCTGCGGTGGTATCGACATGACTGGCGATCGCTGGGACACGCGCGAGCATCTCGACGAGCAACCGTTGCGCAAGCATTCGTGGGGCCAGTCGTACAAACCGTGGCACGATGCGATCAGCGCGGTGCAGGGGCCGGTCGCGGCAACGCTGGGCGTATTGTTCCGCGAACGCTGGCGGGCGGCGGGGGGCAAGGAACTGCTGCCCGAACCGGATGCGGTCGGTGGTTGCTGGCCGGAGGGGCTGACGGTCGATTTCACCGACATCGATGTCGGCATCGCGCGGACCTTTCCCGAAATGCCCGATCAGGTGCCGGTGCATGAGAGCGAGGCATTGTTCCTGACGCAGATCGCGGCGGCCGAGCGGCATCTGTATATCGAAAGCCAGTATTTCGCCTCGCGCCGGATCGCCGAGGCGGTCGCGCGACGACTGGACGAGGTGGACGGGCCGGAGATCGTCATCATCAACCCCGTCACCGCGCAGGGGTGGCTGGAGCCGTTGGCGATGGATACCGCGCGCGGCCGGTTGATGGAGGCGCTGCGCCGGCGCGACAAGCATCGGCGGCTGCGGATGTACCATCCTTACACGAAGGGCGGCACGCCGATCTATTGCCATGCCAAGATACTGATCGCCGATGATCGCATCTTCCGGCTGGGATCGAGCAATATGAACAACCGGTCGCTGCGGCTTGATACCGAATGCGATCTGGCGATCGTGGCGGGCAGCGAGGGTGAGCGGGCGTGCGTGACGGCAATCCGTGACGGTCTGATCGCCGAGCATCTGGGCTTGGAGCGGGCGCAGGTGGCCGAGGCGATCGAGTCGTCGGGATCGATGATCGAGACGATCGAGCGGCTGCGCGGATCGGGCAAGACGCTGCGTCCGTTCGAGGAACCCGATCTGAGCGCAGTCGAGGAATGGCTGGCGGATAACGAGGTTCTCGATCCCGAAGGGCCGGAAGAAATGTTTGAGGCGCTGTCGAAGCGTGGTCTGTTCCGTCGGTTCGGCCTGAAACGAAAGTCGTGACGGCCACGGGGCTGCGTTCGCCGTTGCCAAGTCGCCCGGCGCGGCCCACGTTGGTCAGCGATGCTGCATCAGATCGGCGCCCTGCCCTATAGAATGACGGCCGATGGCGCGATCGAGGTGATGCTCATCACCTCGCGCGACACGGGTCGCTGGGTGGTGCCCAAAGGACATCCGATCGTCGGACTGGCCCCGCACGACGCCGCCGCGCAGGAAGCGTGGGAAGAGGCGGGCGTGCGCGGTTATCCCTGTGCCGCCACGCTGGGCAATTTTCGGTATATCAAGCGCCGCCGCCGCGGGGCGATCGAGGCGACGGTGGCGGTCTATCCCTTGGCGGCGGTGCGGCAGGACGCCGATTGGCCCGAGCGGGGGCAGCGCCGAACGCGCTGGTTCACCTTGTCCGACGCTGCCGCGGCGGTGGATGAGCCGGAATTACAGGCGTTGATTGCTGGCTTTCGGACGCCACCTGCGCCATCGACGCTCGCTGAACGAATGCTCCCGGTGATCCGCACCGGGATAAGGAGGCGATTTCCGATGCTTGGCTGGTTCCAGTCGTTGATGCCCAAGCAGGGGCGATTCTTCGAGCAGTTCGAGGCGCATGCCGCGACGCTGGTCGCCGGTGCCGATGCGCTGGCGAAATTGCTGCATGGCGAGGGGGCGATCGCCGAACAGGTCGCCGCGATCGTCGCGCACGAGCACGAGGCGGACGACATCACCCGCGACGTCCTGCAGGACGTCCGCCGGGTATTCGTGACGCCGTTCGACCGCAGTGCGATCATTGAGCTGATCGGTGTGATGGACGATGCGATCGACCAGATGAACCAGACGGCGAATTCGATCACGCTGTACGGCGTCACCGATTTCTATCCGGCGATGCGCGACATGGCCGGCATCATCGTCGAGGCGGCGCGCATCACGGCGGAGGCGATCCCGCTGCTGCGATCGGTGAATCGCAACGGCGACCGGCTGAACGAACTGACCGCGCGGATGATCCGGATCGAGGGTCAGGCAGACGATATCCACGATCAGGGTATCCGGTCGCTGTTCCTGGCGCATCAGGACAATCCGATGCAGTTCGTCGTCGGCCGCGAAATCTACAGCCATCTGGAACGGATCGTCGACCGGTTCGAGGATGTCGCGAATGAAATCCAGGGTCTTGTGATCGACCACGCCTGAGAGGCCCGACATGATTTCGCTTCCCCTGCTGATCGGACTGATCGGTATCGCGCTGCTGTTCGATTTCCTGAACGGCCTGCACGACGCCGCCAATTCCATCGCCACCGTCGTATCGACCCGCGTGCTGAAGCCCGAATGGGCGGTGGCGTGGGCGGCGTTCTTCAACTTCATCGCCTTTGCGGTCTTCGGCCTCCATGTCGCGCAGACGGTGGGCAAGGGGATCATTCAGGCCGATGTGATCGACGCGGCGGTGATCTTCGGCGCGCTGATGGGGGCGATCAGCTGGAACGTCATCACCTGGGTGCTGGGTATCCCGTCGTCGTCGAGCCACGCGCTGATCGGTGGATTGCTGGGGGCGGGCGTAGCCAAGGCCGGATCGGTGGCGATCGTGTGGGGCGGCGTCATCAATACGGTGGTCGCGATCTTCGCGTCGCCCGCGATCGGGTTGCTGCTGGCGCTGATGCTGGTGCTGGCGGTGGCGTGGACCAGCCTGAAGCTGACGCCGATCGGCGTCGACAAGCGGTTCCGCAAGCTGCAGCTGATCTCGGCCGCGCTCTATTCGCTGGGGCATGGCGGCAATGATGCACAGAAGACGATGGGGATCATCGCGGTGCTGCTCTACAGCCAGGGCTATATGGGCGGTGGCGAGTTCACCGTGCCGTTCTGGGTGGTGCTGAGCTGTCAGGCGGCGATGGCGCTGGGGACGCTGTCGGGTGGCTGGCGGATCGTCCACACCATGGGGTCGAAGATCACGCGGCTGACGCCGGCGCAGGGGTTCTGCGCCGAAACAGGCGGCGCGATCACGTTGTTCGCGGCGACGCTGTGGGGCATCCCCGTATCGTCGACGCACACGATCACCGGCGCGATCGTCGGTGTCGGCGCGGCCCGGCGGTTGTCGGCAGTCCGCTGGAACGTCGCATCCAACATCGTCATCGCGTGGTTCGTGACGCTGCCCGCCGCCGGCCTGATCGGCGCCGGCGTCTATTATGCGACGCGGGCGATCGGCGGCGCGTTCTAAGGGTTATCCCGTCATCGCGGGAACGGGATCGACCTGTGGAGTAGCATCGTTCGCACCGAGGTTCTTCGCTCGGCGTGACGGCTTCTTCTGGGTCATCAGATTGGCCGGCCGCATCTTCGAGAGCGCCGCCGCCATGCCCAGCATCACGCCCAGACCCATGGTCGATCGACCGACCAGCGACGTGAAGGCCAGCATGACCGCGATCGATCCCAACAACGCGGCGATCACCGACAGCTGGCGAGTGTCGTAGCGTCGCAGCATCTTGGCCCGTTTCCACAACACGGCGATGGGAACCAGCAGGCCACTGCCGAACGCCGTCACGCCGATCAGGCCGGATACCAGCAGTACGTAAAGATAGGTGTTGACGAAATCGACGATACCCTCGCCCTGCTTCATGTCGGCGAGGCTTGTCATGACGGTGCCGATGTCGGTGCCGATCAGCAGGTTATGTTGCGCCTCCTCGATCCCGCGCGTCCAAAGATCCTGTCGGTAATCGCGCTTCACGACTCCGGTGGTGTCGAGGCCGAGGGTCTGTGCGACCTGTGGAATGGTGAGCGCCGCGCCATAGACCAGGCCGCCGAACAAGGCGGCGACGACGACGCCCTTCAGCATCTTCGATACTTGGCCCGTGCCGACCTGATAGACCAGATAGGCGACGATCAAGCCCAGCCATGCGCCGCGCGATTGTGGTGCGTACATGCCCAGCAGCAAGACGGCGCACATCCCCCAGAACTTGATCTTGGACCGGAACATCCAGCTGCTCGTCATGGCGATGAACGTGCCGATCGACAGCCAATAGGCGAACGAGGTCGGCTCCGGGAACGGCCCCGGCGAGCGCAACAGGCCGCCGCGCATCTTGACCGAGGCGCCGCTGCCCAGCGTGATGCCGTAATGGTTGTAGATCACGCGATACAGCGGCCAGGTCGTCCATGCCTCGTAGATCGCCAGTGTCGACAGGGCGGTCGTGGCGGCCACCATGCCGATGAAAATGCGTCGGACATCGTCGCCGGTCCGGATCGACCGCCGCACCGCGTAAAAAGGCAGGACGAAGGTGCAGAGCTGTTCGACGAGTACGCGCAGCATGTTCGTCGGCGTCGTCGCGCGGATGCCGGAGAGGACATAGACGGAGAAGATGGCGAGCAGACAGACGCCCGGTACGGTCCAGCTGCGCTGACCGCCACCGCCGCCCTTGATCGTCGCCATCAAAGCGGCGCCGGCGGTGACGCTCATGATGTTGTCGATCGCCATCAACCAGGTGCCGCCGATCGTCAGGGGCATGCCGACACCCGGCAGGATCAGAAACGAGAAGACATAGATCGGCGCGATCTCGGTCCGCTTGCGGGCGAACAGCGGGACCGTGAGGAACGCCAGCAGGTTGCAGATCAGCGGCGTGGGACTGAAGAACGAGACGAGGATGCAATAGGCCAGCACCATCATCAGCTTGTTGCGGAATTCGCGCGCGATCGATTTATTCGCGCAGGCGAAAAACAGGAACAGCCCCGCCATCGAGGCAAAACCCAGGAACAAGGCTGCTTTGATCAGATACAACAGGTGCGTCCTAGAAAGTTCTGACGAAACGGCCGCCGCGGCGACGCTTGACCGCGCATCGCGCTACAGCAAACCGGCCCGCAGGTCATGCATCGATCGTCATCATGCGCCCGGTGGGTTAAGATCGCCTTGCCCGGTCGTCGCGGCAACGATGCCCGCGCCCGCCGATGTGCCGGATCAGACGAAGAGATCCTCGATACGCATCGTCGGCGGGGCCAACCCGTCGGCTGCGGCGTATCGCAGCATCGTGTTCAGGGTCGTGCGATTGGCCTCGATCCCGTACGTCCAGGGATCGCCGCCAAGCGCCGCGTGCGCCTGCGCGGCAAAGGCTGACAGCCACGGGAGCGTCAGTTTCGGAAAATCGCGGGCGGCAAGGTCCGCCGCCGCCAGTCGCCGTGCCTCTTCGAACGCGGCGAACAGCGCCGCGGGCAGGGCGGGGGTCGCCTCGACCAGCGATCGGCGGATGACCAGCACGTGCATGATCGGAAACAGCCGATAGTGCTGCCAGTATCGCACTTCCTCAGCGGGCGGATCGCGCCATAGCCGTCCGACCGGCACGCTATCGTCGGTAAAGCTCTTTGGTGCCGTCGGGCTGATGATCGCATCGATCGCGCCCTCCCGCAGCAGGGCGTCGAGCGTCGAGGGCGATCGTTCGACCCGGATGCCGGGCGGCAGGTCCATCGGCATGCGATCGTCCAGCACCGGTGCGTGCAAGCCGGCCGTCGTCCAGCGGATCGACTCGCGCGGCACCCCATGATCGTCGGCGAGCAGCCCGCGCAACCAGAGCGCGGCGGTCTGTTGAAAATCGATCAGGCCGATGCGCTTGCCGGCAAGGTCTTCGGGCCGGTCGATCCCGCGATCGGTGCGGATGTAGAGGTTCGCATGGCGGAAGCTGCGCGACAGGAACACCGGCACGCCGACATAATCGCGCCGGCCGGCTGCGATGGCGGCGATATGCGACCCCATCGACAGTTCGGCCACGTCATAGCGTGCGTCCCGCAGCATCGCGCGAAACAATCGCTGTGGTTCGACGATGTGCAGGTCGGCCGCGAAACCCTCGATCGTCACCCGCCCGTCGAGCAATGCCTCGATCCGGTCGGAGAACGTGCAGCCGATCGAGAGCGTCGCGGTCATCAGGCGAGGATAACGTCGATGTCGGTCAGTGCGTCGATCCTTGCCTGATCGGCTGTCGCATCGCTGTCGAGCGCGAAGCTGAAAGCGGGTGTTTCGGTGCCTGCCCTGTCCCACATCGCGGCGCCGTTGCCGCCGGCACTGGCGGCGATCCAGCGCGCGGTGCCCGACAGGACGCGCGTGGCATAGGCCGTGCCGGCGGGGATGTTGATCGCGTCGCCACCGGTTACGTGATGCTCTTCGCCGTCGATCGTCACTGCGACCAGTCCATCAAGGATATAGAGGAACTGATGCGTCGTGCGATGGCGGATCGTCGGCAGCGCGGCGTCATGGCCGCCCTCGATCACTCGCATGTCTACGAGATCCTTGCTCTCGGCACCGGTCAGAACCGCCGTCGATAGATGGCCGGACAGCGTGCGGCGTGTGCCGAATCCGGCGTCGAGGAAGTATGAGGCGTGTTCGCCCGGCAAACGCCGGTCATCAGGGCCGACCGGCGTGGAGTCGGCGAATACGGCATTGTCGACCCGCATGATGCGATGTTTGCCCATTGCCGGTCCCATACGCGAGAAATCGAACGGATGGTCGGCGGGCGGCAGGCCGGCCATGCCCCAGACCTCGCCGGCATCGACGAAGAATTGCTCCCACCCGCCCGGCGCGACGATGCCGAAGAACTGGCTGCGGGGGGCGACGCTTTGATAGCTGTGCGTGTCGCCCGGCTTCACATAGGCGAAGTCGCCGGGCGCCAGCACCCGGGACTGGTCGCCGCACCATACCTGCAATTTGCCACGCGTCACGAACCAGGTGTCATGCTCGCGCTCATGCCAGTGCATTGGAATCGGCCCGCGATCGAGCGGGGCGTCGCACACCACCGCGCCGAAGCCGCCGGCGGTCTGTTTGACCCCGGCCAGCGTACGGATGACCTGTCCTGCAACAAGGTGCGACAGTCCTTCGCCGGCGCGCAGGACATAGGGGACGGTGCCGGGCAGCGTGTGGTTCAGCGTCATGTCGTCTCTCCTGAGGGCGGCGTCAGGCGAAGGGGATGGCAAGCTGTGCCGCCTTGCACGCCGGGGTCTTGGGCGGGGCGATGCCCCATTGGTCGCTGCGGCCGGCTGGCCATGTCCAGTCGTCGGGCGTGCCGACGCGATAACCGTCATCGACCTGCAAAACCTCCGCAGTGTATTCGATGACGATGCCGAACGGATCGACGAAATAGGTGAAGACGTTGTCGCCCGGCCCATGCCGCCCCGGTCCCCAGCCGATCGGGAAGCGGTGATCGATCATCCGGCCCGCCGCGCGCATCACACCTTCCCAGGTCGGCATCTGGAAGGCGATGTGGTTCAGCGTGTTGACGGGCGCATCGGCGATCACGATCGAATGATGATCGTCGTTGGTGCGGACGAAGGCCATCATCTTCGATCGGTCGGTCAGGGTGAAGCCCAGCGCGTCGGTGTAGAAGCGGGCATCGCGATCCACATCGTCGCTGTTGAAGTTGACGTGTGCCAGCCGCTCGGGCCGGTCGGCATCATAGGGCAGCGGTGCGACCGGAACGTCGCCCTGCACCAGCCGGATCGTTCGCCCCTGCGCATCGCGGACCGCCGCGATCCGGCCACCGCCATGCTCTTCCGCGTCGCGAAGCGGGTGGAGCAGGGTCGCGCCCTTCGCCACCATCGCGGCGCACAGTGCATCGGGATCGGCGTCGTCGGTCGTGCGGAAGGTCATCGACCGGATCGCCGGTGCGTCCCCGGCGTGAAGCGCGAACAGATGCGGATCGGTGCCGGTGCCGCGCAGCCACGCGACGCCATCGGCTCGGTCGGCGAGCTCGAGGCCCCAGACGGTCGTGTAGAAATCGGTCGCTGCCGCAAGGTCGGGCACCGCGACGTCGACGCTGCGCAAGCCGGTCAGGGGAAAGCGGGCCATCATCCTCATCCTCGCCGCGGATGCGCGGTTGGTCATCCTATGGCTGGATTGCGGCCAGCTTGTAAAATAATCATTCCCTAGATCGGCATAGGATGAGACTATTGCTGAAAAGGAGCAGGATCATGATCGATTCCCGTGTGTTGCGCACTTTCCTCGCGATCTGCCGCGAGGGATCGATCAGCGGCGCCGCCCGCCAGCTGAATATTTCGCAACCATCGGTGTCGGTCGCGATCGCGCAACTGGAGAAGCAACTGGGTAGCAGCCTGTTCGATCGCGGGCGCCGCGGGATCGTGCTGACCGAAGCAGGCAAGGTGCTGATGCGCCGGGCCGAGATGATGGAGTCGCTGCTCCGCGATGCGGAGGAAGCGGTGGCGCTGACGCGTCAGGGCGTCCGCGGTCCCCTGCGCATCGGTGGTACGCCCGGTGCGTTGGTCAGCCTGGTCCCGTCCGCGATCGGCCGGATGGCGCAGGCGGACCATATGGCGCTTCAGATCATCGAGCGATCGGATGCGCAACTGACCGAGATGCTGCGGCGTGGCCAGATCGAGGTTGCCGTGGTCACGACGGGGATCGAGCCGCCGCCCGACGATATCGACGAACGCAGCATTGCCCGCGATCCTTTCTCGTTGATCGTCGGGCGGACGCATGATGCGCTGGGTCCGACTGTCTCGCTGCGCCAGATGGCGGCGATGGGATGGGTACTGCCCCATGCGGGCGGCGCGTTCCGGCGGCAGATCGATGCGCTGTTCCTGGCGGCGGAGACGCCGCTGCCGGTGGATGTGATCCACTGCGACTCGCTGCTGACATCGATGGCGATCGTGCGTCGGGGGCCGCGTGTCACGGTATTGCCGCGCGGCGTTGCCGCGGCCGAGCTATCGATGGGCGTGTTGCGCGCGATCCCGATCATGGACGCGCAGATCAATCGGAGCATCGGCATCCGCACCCTGGCGGGTCATCGCCCGTCCGATCTGGGCGCGCAGTTCATCACTGCCATCCAGTCGCTTGAGGCATAGGATAGGATTATGGACATACCAAAAGACAATATTTTACAGGATATCTGATCGCGGTGCAGAAATATCGACGTCGCCGGCAAGAGCGACGCGAGAGGATTTGCATCGATGCATCTGGATGGCCGCCACCCTGACTATCCGACCATCAGGTGATGGCATCGTCGATGTACGATGTGGCGGTGGTAGGCTGCGGTCCCGTGGGGGCGCTGGCGGCGAATCTGGCGGCGACGGCGGGCCTCAGCGTGTTGGTGATCGATCGCGAGGCGACACCGCATCCGCTGCCGCGCGCCGTTCATCTCGACCATGAGATGATGCGGCTGTTCCAGTCGGTCAGACTGGCTGAGGCGATCGCCCCGACGATGCGCGAGACGGAGGGGCATCTCCATGTCGGCGCGGATCATGGGGTGATCCGTTATATGGGGACGGCGGGCCGTCCGAAGCCGTTCGGCTGGGCCAATGATTATTTCTTCTATCAGCCCGAACTCGAAGCGCTGCTGCGTGACGGGCTGGCGCGGTTCGACAGTGTCGAGGTGTCGTTCGGCACCGAACTCGATGCGTTCGATCAGGACGATGAGGGCGTCACGCTGCATCTGCGCCGCAACGGCGGCAACGATACGGTACGCGCGCGCTGGATGATCGCGTGCGACGGTGCGCGCAGCGTCGTGCGCAAGGATCTCGGCATCCGTCTCGACGATCTCGATTTCGAGGAACCGTGGCTGGTCGTGGATGCCGAGGTGGATGGCGCGGTGCGCTTTCCCGATGTGTGGGGGGTGCCGGATGCCGCCGACCTGCAACAACTGTCGGTGATGATGTGCGATCCGCGCCGGCCGGCGACCGTCGTGCCGGGGCGAGGGCGCATCCGTCGTTGGGAATTCATGCTGCTGCCCGGTGAAACCGATGCGGCGATGATGGCGCCCGACGCGGTCGCGGCGCTGCTGGCGCCCTATCTCGACGGGGTGCCGCACCGGTTGCTGCGCGCGACGACCTATCGCTTCCACGGGCTGATCGCCGAGCGTTGGCGTCAGGGCCGCATCTTTCTGGCCGGCGATGCCGCGCACCAGACGCCGCCGTTCTTCGGGCAGGGCATGTGCCATGGCATGCGCGATGCCGCGAACCTCATCTGGAAGCTGGCGCTGGTCACGCGGGGCGATGCGGACGTCGCCCTGCTGGACACGTATCAGCCCGAGCGCGATCCGCATGTCCGCCATGTAGTGACGGCGGCGGTCGAGGCCGGACGCTATATCTGCGAACTCGATCCCGGGCGCGCGGCGATCCGCGACGCGACGATGCGCGCGCGTGCCGTCAGTGGCGTAGCGACCACCGCCGCCGACCTGATCCCGGCCTATGCCACCGGCGCGGTCGCGACGGGCACGTCGGGCGCGGGTGAGCGCTTCGTCCAGCCCTGGGTCGATCGCGATGGCGTGCGTGTGTTGATGGACGACGTGACGGGACAGGGATGGCGCCTGTTCGCTGCCGATGCCGATGCGGCGGTGCAGGCGCGTGCGGCCTGTGCCTCGATCGCTGTTCTGGACGTCACGGTCATCGACATCGCGGACCTATCGGACGACGGCACGCTGGCCGCCTGGCTGGATACGCGCGGCGTGCGCTTCGTGCTGGTGCGACCCGACGCGTATGTGTTCGGCACCGCCACCACCGATGTTGACGCGCTCGTCGCGCAGGCGCGGGCCGCGCTCCATCTGCACCACGATGCGCCCGCACCCATCTTTCAAGGAGACCGATAGTGGCGTTCATCAGCTTTCGCCGCCCCGACGGCACCGCAAGCTATGGCCGGATCGATGGCGACCGCGTCATCGATTGCGGCGCCGTGGCAGACACGCCGGCCGACCTGAAAGCGGCGATCGCGGCCGGTGTGCTCGATACGCTCGATGCCGGCCCGTCGCTTGGCCTGGCCGAGGTGCTGCTGCTGCCGGTCATCCCCCATCCAAGCAAGATCCTGTGCGTCGGTCACAATTATGAAAGCCACCGTCAGGAGACAGGCCGCGCGAAGGTGGATCATCCGTCAATCTTCACCCGGTTCGCCGACACGCTGATCGCCGATGGCCAGCCCATCATCCGCCCCAGGGCATCGACCAACCTCGATTTCGAGGGCGAGCTGGCGATCGTCATCGGTCGTGGCGGGCGGGCGATCGCGGAGGCCGACGCGCTCGACCACATCGCCGGCTATGCGTGCTTCAACGACGCGTCGATCCGCGACTGGCAATGGCACACGACGCAGTTCGCGCCGGGCAAGAACTTCCCCGGCACCGGTGCTTTCGGTCCGCAGCTCGTGACGCCGGACGAGGCGGGCGACCTGTCCGATGTCCGCGTCACGACCCGGTTGAACGGCGAGATCGTGCAGGATCAGCCGATCCGCGACATGATCTTCCCGCTCGCGAAGATCATCGCCTACATCAGCGCCTTCACGCCGCTGTCACCCGGCGATGTGATCGCCACCGGCACCCCCGGCGGGGTTGGCGCCAAGCGCACGCCACCCCTGTGGATGAAAGCCGGCGACCGCGTCGAGGTCGCGATCGGGCCCATCGGTACACTCAGCAACACCATCATCGACGAGGACCAGCTCGGATAATCGAGCGGCCATTTCAGGAGAGGTTATCATGATCCGCACCCCATCGATCCGCCTGGCCGCCGCCGCGCTCGCCACGACCAGCCTGTTCGCGTTGGCCAACCCGGCTGCTGCGCAGGAATCGCAGCCCGGCGCGACCACGTCGAACGCCACCGTCGCCAACGCCGACCAGACGGGGCAGGAGGCGGACGACGCCCTGGGTGGCGACATCATCGTCACCGCCACCCGCCGGGCCGAGCGGTTGCAGGACGTGCCGATCGCAGTCAACGCGATCTCCGGCGATCAGCTGCAACAAAGCGGCTTCCAGAGTGTGCAGGACATCCAGTACCAGATCCCCGGCGTTCAGTTCGGCACGTCGCCCAACGATGCCGGTTTCCGCCTGCGCGGCGTCGGCACGGCGGGTGGCTTTTCCAGTTCGTCGGAACAGAATGTCGGCACCGTGGTCGACAACGTCGTCGTACCCTTCGGCAATCCCGTGCAGAGCCTTGGCGATCTCGACCGGATCGAGGTGCTGAAAGGGCCGCAGGGGACGCAGTTCGGCAAGAACGCGTCGTCGGGCGTGGTCAACATCACGACCCGCAAGCCCGATCTCAACGCGTTCGGCGGCAGCGTGTCGGCTGCCTATGGCGAGCTGAACGACTATAACGTCAACGGCAGCGTCAACGTGCCGATCGGTGGCAAGGCGGCGGTCGCGGTCTATGCGTTCGGGCGTGGTTATGACGGCTTCGTCTATAACACGGTGCGCAAGGAGGATTGGGGCAAGGTCGATGCCTATGGCGGCCGCGCCAAGTTGCTGTGGGAGCCGAGCGACGATTTCAGCGCATACCTGATCGGCGACTGGTCGCGCAGCAAGCAGTTCGGCCCCGGCCAGTTGTGGACGCTGAACCGCGCGCCGGCGCTCACCGATCCGCTGACCGCCGCCCGTTTTGCCGCCGTCGCCGCGCTGGGGGTGACACCGTCGTTTAACAACGACGTCTCGGTCGAGGATGGCGCGGGCTATACCGACGAGCGCAATTATGGCGGCTCGCTGGAGCTGAACCTGAAGGCGGGCGATTACAATATCACGTCGATCACCGCCTATCGCCGGCTCGACCTGCGCCCCTTCATCTATTCGATCGATGCGTTGCCGTTTCCGATCTTTACCGCGCAGGAGACCGGCGCCGATCGCGATTTCCTGTCGCAGGAAGTACGCCTGACCTCGCCGAGCGGCGGGACGTTCGAATATGTCGCGGGGCTGTACGTGTCGCGGCTGCGCAGCGGCATCGCTGGGCAGAACGCCAGCGCGCAGTTGAGGCCGGCGGTGCCGTTCGATCCGGTGCAGTTGTCGATCACCAACGGCCTGTCGTCGACGCGGACCACAACCGACAGCGCGGCGGCGTTCATCGACGGATCGGTGCGGTTGTCGCCGACATTCCGCCTGCTGGTCGGGGGCCGTTATTCCTATGACTGGGTCGATGCGGAGAGCTTTTCGGCGATCGATCCCGCCTTTCCGCCGAACGTCGGGCCTAACGGCTTCACCGTTCCCTACGCAGCGCGCGCGCGGGCGACGGGATCGGTGAACAAGGGTGACTGGTCGGGCCGGGTCGGGCTGGAGGCCAAGCCGTCCGACGATGTCCTGTTCTATGGCACCGTCGCGCGGGGTTATCTGGGGCCGACGGTCGCCTTCTCCGGCCTGTCGGGAACGCGCACCAACGTCGATCCGCAGACCGTCATCGATATTACCGTCGGCGCCAAGACGCAGTTGTTCGATCGTCACCTGACGCTGAACGGCAACATCTTCTTCGACACCTATCGCAACCTGCAAACGTCGGTGTTCAACGGACTGGAATTCCTGACCCAGAACGCCGGTGGTTTCGAGGCAGCGGGTTTCGAGGTGGAGGCGACGTATCGCTTCAGCCGGCGCTTTTCGATCAATGCCAGCTACACCTATTCGGACACGTATTTCACCGATTACGTCACCGCCTGCCCGGCGTCGGTCACGGTGCTGGGTGCGGCGGCCATTGCGGGGCGGTGCAGCGCGCCGGGTTCGACCACCGCGACGCCGTTGTTCCAGGCACGCGGCGAGCCATTGGCGGGGGCGCCCAAGCATAGCGTCACGGCCGGCGCGAACTTCGATCAGCCGATCACCGACAGCATCAGTCTGGATGCGTCTGCCACCTATTACTACCGCAGCAAGGTGTTCTACGACGTCGGCAACAGCTTTTCGCAACAGCCCGGTTACGATCTGGTCGGCCTGAATGTGGGTGTCGGGGCGCCCGATGGTCGCTGGCGGGTGGGCGCGTTCGCGCGCAACCTGTTCGATACGCGCTTCGTCTCGTCGGTGATCGGCCTGCCGTTCGCCAATGCGGGCGGTGCGGTGAACTGGGAAACGCGCGACGGTCGCCGCACGGTGGGCGTCCAGTTGTCGGGCCGGTTCTGATCGTGACCACGCCGCCGATCTCTTCGTCGGTCGCCGCGATGGGGCAGGCGTTGGGGCCGGCGATCCTCGGCGCGGTACAGGATCTGTACCGCGCCGAACAGGACGAGTTCGCTGTCGCACAGCCCGTCAGCGTGGCGGATGTGGCCTATGGCGACGATCCCCGGCAGCGTCTCGATCTTTACGCGCCGATCGATGCCGTTGGCCCGGTGCCGATATTGCTGTGGGTTCATGGCGGCGGCTTCGTGCGGGGGGAGAAGCGCAGCGACGCGCATCCGTTCAACGCGCATGTCGGCCGCTGGGCGGCGCGATCCGGGATGCTTGGCGCCGTGATGAATTACCGCCTCGCGCCGGAGCATGTTTGGCCGGCGGGTGGCGAGGATGTCGGCGCCGCGATCGACTGGCTGCGTACGCATGCTGCCGCGCAGGGCGGCGATCCTTTGCGGATCGTCGTGATGGGGACATCCGCCGGTGCGGTGCATGTCGCGACGATGCTGCGGTTGCGACCGGACGCGGCCGGCGCGTGCGGTGCGGTGTTGCTGTCGGGACTGTACGGTTTCACCGATCTCGATGACCGTGACACCGCTTATTATGGCGAGGCCGCGCTGTATCCCGAACGCTCGCCGCGCGAGGCGGTGGTGGCGACCGACCTGCCGCTGCTGGTCGCCTGCGCCGAATTCGACCCGCCCCGGTTTCAGCGCGAATTCGCCGCGCTGCTCGCCGCGCGCCTGGCCATGCACGACCGGATGCCGCGTGCCTTGGTCGTGGCGGGCCATAATCATTTCAGCCTCGCCTGCCATATCGGTGGCGCGGATACGCAACTGGCCGATGCAGTCCTGGCGTTCGTCCAAGACGTCTGCACGGCAACCAACGGGAGGATTGCCTGATGATCGATCGTCGTACCCTGATCGCCGCCGGTGGCGCGCTCGCCGCCGTCCCCGCCTTTGCCCGCGCGCCGAAATCGGCCGCGTTTCCGGCTGATTTCATCTGGGGCGCGGCGACCGCCGGGCATCAGGTGGAGGGCAACAATACCAACAGCGATGTCTGGTTTCTGGAGAATGTGAAGCCCACCGTCTTTGCAGAGCAATCGGGCGATGCCGACAACAGTCTGGAACTGTGGCCGGTCGATCTCGATCTGGCGAAATCGCTTAACCTGAACGCCTATCGGTTCAGCCTGGAATGGGCGCGGATCGAGCCGGAGCAGGGTCTGTTCTCGATCGCGATGCTCGATCATTACAAGAACATCATCGAGGGATGCCGCGCCCGCGGCCTGCGCCCGCTGGTGACGTTCAACCATTATACGACGCCGCTGTGGTTCGCGAAGCAGGGCGGCTGGCTCAACGCCGATGCGCCGCAATTGTTCGCGCGCTTCTGCGACCGGGCCGCCCGGCATCTGGGGGCGGGGATCGATCGGGCGATGACGCTGAACGAGCCCAATATCATGCCGATCCTGCGCTATGTCCTGCCGCCGCAATTCGTGGCCGGTCAGCGGGCGATGCTGGATGCCGCCGCCAAGAAGGCCGGCGTCGCCAAGTTCACCGCCGGCAATGCGGCCAATCCAGAGGATATCGACGCGATGCGCGCGAACCTGATCGCCGGGCACAAGGCCGCCAAGGCCGCGATCAAGGCGGTGCGCAGCGACCTGCCCGTGGGCTTCACGCTGTCGATGTTCGACGATCAGGCGGTCGGCGGCAATGCCGGCCGCGATGCGGCGCGCAAGGAGCTGTACTCGGCCTGGCTGGAAACCGCGCGCGACGACGATTTCATGGGCGTGCAGAATTACGAGCGGGTGCTGTGGGGACCGAACGGTCGCCTGCCCGCCCCCAAGGGAGCCACGGTCAACGCGATGGGGGGCGAGGTCTATGCCCCCGGTCTCGCCAACGCGGTGCGCTATGCCTATTCGCAGACGCGCAAGCCGATCATCGTTACCGAACACGGCGTCTCGACCGCCGACGACATGATCCGCGCCGCGCTGATCCCCGCCGCGCTCGCCGAACTGCGCAAGGCGATGGACGAGGGTGTACCGGTGCTGGGCTATTGCCACTGGTCGCTGATCGACAATTTCGAATGGATATCCGGCTACAAGCAGCAACTGGGATTGGTTGCGGTCGACCGGACGACCTTCAAGCGGACGCCGAAGCCCAGCGCCGCCGTCTATGCCGCGATCGCCAAGCGGAACGCGGTATGAAACGCGCGCTTCTCGCACTCGGCATCGCGCTGGCGTCGGTATCGACCATGTCTGTCGCGCAGATGCCCAAGTTCACGATGACGCGGATGCCCACGCCCGCGCAGACGGACGCGATCCCCCTGTATCCCACCGGCACGCTGCCGGCTGGCGCCACGCCGGAGATATGGGATCGGGTGACGGCGACCATGCCCGATGGCACGCGCATGGACAGCCCGATGGCGCGCAACGTGTCGATCCCGACGATAACGCCGGTGCTGCCCGATCCGGGCAAGGCGACCGGCGCGGCGGTCGTCGTCGCACCGGGTGGCGCCTTCCTGTCGCTGTCGATGGAGTCCGAGGGCTTCCAGATCGCGCGCTGGCTGGCAGATCACGGCATCGCCGCATTCGTGCTGAAATACCGGCTCAACACCACTCCGGCGGACGAAGCCGCGTTCCAGCAGGTCATCGGCCAACGGATGGGCGAGGCGATCCGACAGGGTGGTGCCGTCGCCGGCATCGGCGAACCGCGGGCCTATCAGGATGCGTTGCAGGCTCTGAAGCTCGTCCGGGCGGGCGGGGCGAAATGGCGTGTCGATCCGGCGCGGGTGGGCATCATCGGCTTTTCTGCCGGTGCGATGACCGCGCTGCAATCGGTGTTGACGGGCGAAGGCGCGGCGCGGCCGGCGTTCGTCGGGTACATCTATGGCCCGATGGCCGCAGTGCCGGTGCCGGCGGGCGCGCCGCCGATGTTTGCCGCCCTCGCGCTCGACGATCCATTGTTCGGGCGGCAGGGCTTCGGCATCATCGAGGCGTGGCAAAAGGCCGGTGTGCCGGTCGAACTGCATGCCTATGAACGCGGCGATCATGGTTTCGGCATCGGTCGCCCCGGTACGACGACGACCCTGTTGATGGACGAATTCCACCTGTGGCTCGCCTCGCGCGGGTTGCTGGGTACAGCCAAGTAGGAGCAGATGATGCGTCCCACCCGCCTGATCGCCACCGTCGCGGCGCTGCTCGCCTCCACCTCTGGCTGGGCGCAGCAGGGCGATCCGCTGATGAACGGGTTCAGGGAGCCGCCGCAGAGCGCCCGTCCGCGCACGTGGTGGCACTGGCTGAACGGCAACATTACCGAGGACGGGATCGTCAAGGATCTCGAATGGATGAAGCGCGCGGGGCTGGGCGGCGTCCAGAATTTCGATGCGTCGCTGATGACGCCGCAGATCGTCGACAGGCGGCTCGCCTATATGACGCCCGAATGGAAGCACGCGTTCCGGCTGGCCGCATCGACCGCCGACCGGTTGGGGCTGGAACTCGCCATCGCCGGATCGCCGGGATGGAGCGAGACCGGCGGGCCATGGGTGCCGCCCGCCGATGGCATGAAGAAACTGGTGTGGAGCGAAACCGACATCGTCGGCGGTCGTCGCTATGCCGGACGGCTGGTTGCGCCGCCGGGCGTTACCGGGCCGTTCCAGTCGTTGCCGTTCGACGATCCACTGAGCGCGTTCGAGGGCAAGTCGGCACCACCGTCGCCGCGCTTCTATGCCGATGTGGCGGTGCTCGCCTATCCGGTGTCAACCGCTGTCACTGACGTCGCGCCCGTGGTGACGGTCGGCGATGCGCCGGTCGATGCCACCGCGCTGGCCGACGATCGCGCCGATACCAAGGTAGCGGTGGCGAAAGCGGGCGGCACGCTGGTGTTCACCTATCCGCGCGCCACGACGATCCGGTCGGCGACCCTGTTCATTCCCGGCGCCCTTCCGCCGTTCGGCGACCCCGAGATGCTGCCGGTGCTGGAGGTCGAGCGAAACGGCGCGTGGCAGGCGGTCGGCACCTTCCCGGTCGGCACCGTGCCGACGACGATCGCCTTCGCCAAGGTGACCGCCCGCCGCTTCCGCGTCGTCCTCGGTCCCAACACCGCACCCAAGCGCATCGGCCTTGGCGCGCCGGCACCGGGGGCGCAGATGGAGGGCGTATTCCCCAGCGGTCCGCCGAGCACGACGATCGGCATCGCGCATCTGTCGCTGAGCGGTGAGGCGAAGGTCGATCGTTTCGAGGCGAAGGCGGGGTTCGCGACCGTCGGCGACTATTATGCGCTGAGCAAGGACGTGCCCGATCTGACCGGAGTCGATCCGGCCAAGGTGGTCGATCTGACCGCGCGGATGCAGCCGGACGGATCGCTCGACTGGACGCCGCCGGCCGGTCGCTGGCGCATCGTGCGGATCGGCACCTCGTTGCTCGGCACCACCAACCACCCCGCCACGCGCGAGGCGACGGGGCTGGAGGTCGACAAATACGATGCCGCCGCGGTGAGGCGCTATCTCGACCATTATCTGGGGATGTACCGTGACGCCACCGGCGCCGACCTGATCGGCGCAAAGGGGTTGCGCGCGATCGTGACCGACAGTTTCGAGGCGGGCGACGCCAATTGGACGCCGCGCATGGTCGAACAGTTCAGGCGACTGCGCGGGTATGATCCGACGCCGTGGATGCCGGCGTTGACCGGGGCGGTCATCGGATCGCGGAGCCGGAGCGACGCGTTCCTCTATGACTATCGGCGGACGCTGGCCGATCTGATGGCCAGCGAGCATTACGGCACCGTCGCCACCGTCGCGCACGCCAATGGGCTGAAGGTTTATGGTGAAGCGCTGGAGGATGGCCGTCCGGCGCTCGGCAACGATATCGCACTGCGTCGCCATGCCGACGTGCCGATGGCGGCAATGTGGACGTTCCCGCGCGAGGGTCAGCCGCGACCGACGTTGATCGGCGACCTGCGCGGCGCGGCGTCGGTCGCGCATCTTTATGGACAGAATGTCGTCGCGGCGGAATCCTTCACGTCGGCCTTTTCACCTTGGGCGTTCGCGCCGGCCGACCTGAAACATGTCGTCGATCTGGAGTTCGTCAACGGCGTCAACCGCCCGGTGATCCACACCTCCGTCCACCAGCCGGTCGACGACAAGGTGCCGGGGCTGAGCCTCGCGATCTTCGGACAATATTTTAATCGGCACGAAAGCTGGGCCGAGATGGCGAGGCCGTGGATCGATTATATCGCCCGTTCCAGCTTCTTGTTGCAGCAAGGGCGCAACGTCGCCGACGTCGCCTATTTCTTCGGCGAGGAAGCGCCGCTGACCGCGCTATATGCGCAGGCGCCGTTGACGGATGTGCCGGTCACCCACGCCTATGACTTCGTCGATGCGGATGCGCTGACGGGGCAGTTATCGGTGACGGACGGTGCCCTCGTATCACCGAGTGGTGCGCGATATCGGGTGCTGTATCTCGGCGGGTCGTCGGCGCGCATGACGCTGGCGACGCTGCGCCGGATCGCGGCGCTGGTCGAACAGGGCGCGACGGTGGTCGGCGATGCACCGACCGGCTCGCCGGCATTGGGTGACGACGCCGCGGCGTATCGGACGTTGGTCGGTCGGTTGTGGGGCGGTGGCGCGATGGGCAAGGGGCGTGTCGTCGCCGGGCGGGATATCGAGGCGGCGCTGGCCGGCGTCGGCATCGCCCCCGATTTCACCTATGCCAAAGCCCAGCCGGACAGCGATGTCGCCTTCGTCCACCGGGCGATGACGGACGGCGATGTCTATTTCGTCTCCAACCGCCGCGATCGTGCCGAGCGGACCGAAGCGCGTTTCCGGGTGAGCGGTAAAGTGCCCGAACTATGGCATGCCGACACCGGCCGGACGACGGCGGTATCCTATCGGATCGAGGAGGGGCGAACCGTCGTTCCCCTCGACCTCGCCGCCGGCGAGGCGGTGTTCGTCGTGTTCCGCAAACCCGCCACCGCCAACGCGGCCACTGTAGCAGCACCGGCAGCCTCGACCGTCGCGCGGATCGATGGACCGTGGACGGTGACCTTCCAGCCCGGTCGCGGCGCGCCCGCCGCGCTGCGATTGCCGACGCTCGCGCCGCTCGATAGCCAGACCGATCCAAAGGTCCGTTACTTTTCGGGCGTCGCGACCTACACCGCCGATGTCACGCTGCCGGTGGTGAAGGGGCGGTTGATGCTCGATCTCGGCAGGATCGGCGATGTGGCCGAGGTGCGCGTCAATGGCCAGTCGGTCGGCACCGCCTGGCACGTACCCTATCGCCTCGATCTCGGCACTGCCGCACGACGCGGACGCAACCGGATCGAGGTGCGGGTCGCGAATCTGTGGGTCAATCGCCTGATCGGTGACGCGCAGCCGGGTGCGGTGAAGACGACGTTCACCTCGCTTCCGACCTATCGCGCCGCTGCGCCGCTGCGGCCATCGGGATTGATCGGACCGGTGACGATATCCGCCGCGCCGTGACGGACGGATAGCGCGTTATCGGGATCGGTTCGGCTCGTTCGGCGCTATCTTGCGTTGTGGCACGATGCTGGTGTTCCTCGACTTCGAAGCCTCGTCACTCGGGAAACGAGGTGTGCCGATCGAAGTGGCCTGGGTGTTCGAGGACGGCCGGTCCGAGGCGCATTTGATCCGCCCGGCGCCCTCATGGACCGATTGGGATGACGCGGCCGAGGCGATCCACCATATCCCGCGCGACCGGCTGCTGCGTGACGGGACCGCGCATGACGTGGTCGCGCGGCGGATGGTGGCGGAACTGACGGGGCATGACCTGTTGGCCAGCGCGCCGTCATGGGACGGTAGATGGCTCAGCGCCCTGCTTCGTGCCGCCGGGTTCGATCGCCACACGTTGCGTCTGAGCGACAGCGACGATGCGCAGCGCGAACGCGCTACCGCGATCCTCGCGCCGGTCGTGCCGGCGGACCGGCTGGCCGCGACGGTCGGTGATCTGCTTGCGCTGATCGAGGTCCGTGCACCCGGCCAGATCCCTGTTCATCGCGCGCTGGCCGATGCCGAGGACGAGCGCCGTCACTGGCTGGCCGTGGGGCAGGCCGCCCGGACGCTGGCGGAGGAACTGTCCGTTGCCGGCTAACAGCGTCCAGGGCGCCAGCGGTTATCCGGTGACGCCGGACGGCCGCTATTTCGTGGTGCGGGGGCGGTTGTGGCGGATGGCTGATCCCAGCCTGTCGGAGGTCGAACGACAAAGGCTGGTCGACGAACTGATGCGCGCCCGGCGTGCGGTCGGCATCGCCAAGCGGGCGGAGACGCTGCTCGCCGAACGATCGGCTCGTGCGGCCGTCGACGAGGCAAAGCGGGCGCTGGGCGAACGCGGGCCGGTGTGGTGGCAGGACGGCGCACCCGATCTAAACCGGCATATGGCGCGCAACACGCCCTATGCGGACTGGTTCGCGAACCTGGGCCGATCCGGCGAAGGCGTGATCGATAAGATCGAGTGATGTGTAAGATATGGTCGGGAAGAGAGGATTCGAACCTCCGGCCCCTGCCTCCCGAAGACAGTGCTCTACCAGGCTGAGCTACTCCCCGACGGAGTGCGGCAGGCGCTTCGAAAAAGGCCGACCGTGCTTGGAGGCGCGCCTATACCCAGCGTCCCCGACGGACGCAAGCGTCATGTGTCATTTCGGCATTCGCGCATCGCGCCGGCCGATCGGCGGCCCATTGGTATTGCCGGTCATTGGCATTAGGGGCGGGCGCGTGAACGATCTTGAAGCTGTCGCCTTCGTGCTGGGTGTAATCAATGTGACGCTGGTCGTGCGCCGGAGCATCTGGAACTATCCGTTCGGGATCGCGACGGTCGCGGTCTATGCCGTCGTGTTCGCCGAGGCGCGACTGTACAGCGACACGTTGTTGCAGGGGTTCTTCATTGTCGTGAACGGCTATGGCTGGGTTGCGTGGACGCGCAACCGGGCGGTGGCGGGGCAGGTGATGGTCGAGGCGATGACATGGCCCGCGCGGATCGGGTGGCTGACCGGCATCGCGCTGGCCGCTGCGATCTGGGGAACGGGGATGCACCGCTTCACCGATGCCAGCATGCCATGGTGGGACGCGGCGCTGGCCGCCGCCAGCATCGCCGCGCAATGGCTGATGGCTAAGCGCAAATGGGAGAACTGGGTGCTGTGGATCGCGGTCGATATCGGGTCGATCGGGCTATACGTCATCAAGGGGCTGTGGCTGACGGCGGTGCTGTACGCCGTGTTCCTGATCCTGGCGACCTGGGGACTGATCGATTGGCGACGGCGGGCATGACGATCCGGTCGGTGTGCCTGCATGGGCCGGAGAGCACCGGCAAGTCGACGGTCGGGCCACGGCTCGCGGCGTGGCTCGGGACCCCCTACGTCGCCGAATATGGCCGGGACTATGCCGAGGCGCACGGCACCGACTTCGCGGTGGCCGATCTGGTCGCCATCGCCGAGGGGCATGACCGGCTGGCGCGGGGGGCGATCGCGACGGGGCCGCATCCGGTGATCCTCGACACCGATCCGCTGATGACGGCGGCGTGGGCGGCCATGTTGTTCGGGCGGCGCGACCCGTGGTTCGATGCGTGGACGGGGACGGCGGACCTGTACCTGCTGTTCGACATCGACCTGCCCTGGGTGGACGACGGCACGCGGCTGTTCGGTAGCGTCGAAGCGCGGGCGCGGTTCATGGCGGCGTCGGTGGCAGTGCTGGAAGAGCGGGGGCTGGCGTACGTCACGATCCGGGGATCGGGCGAGGCGCGATACGATGCGGCGAGGGCGGCGATCGAAGCCGCTTTGGCTTGAGGCGTTTCCCCTGCTAGGGGCGGTGACAATATGGCTACCGACCTTTCCCGCATCCGCAACTTCTCCATCATCGCGCATATCGACCATGGCAAGTCGACGCTGGCCGACCGGCTGATCCAACAGACGGGCGGGCTGACGGCGCGCGAGATGAGCGAGCAAGTCCTTGATAACATGGACATCGAGAAGGAGCGGGGGATCACGATCAAGGCCCAGACGGTGCGTCTGGCCTATCAGGCGAAGGACGGGCTGGATTACGTCCTGAACCTGATGGACACGCCGGGGCATGTCGACTTCGCGTACGAGGTCAGCCGGTCGCTGGCCGCGTGCGAGGGCGCGTTGCTGGTCGTGGACGCGGCGCAGGGGGTCGAGGCGCAGACGCTGGCCAATGTGTACCAGTCGATCGAGCACGACCACGAGATCGTGCCGGTCATCAACAAGATCGACCTGCCCGCCGCCGAGCCCGAGAAAGTCCGCAAGGAAATCGAGGACGTGATCGGCATCGACGCGTCCGAGGCGGTGATGGCATCCGCGAAATCGGGGATCGGCATCGCCGAGATACTGGAAGCGATCGTGACCAAGATCCCGCCGCCCAAGGGCGATGCGGCCGCGCCGCTGAAGGCGATGCTGGTGGATAGCTGGTACGACCCGTATCTGGGCGTCGTCATCCTGATCCGCGTGATCGACGGCGTGTTGAAGCGCGGGCAGCAGATCAAGTTCATGCAGGCGGGCACCACCCATCTGGTCGACCGGGTCGGCTGTTTCCGGCCGAAGATCGAGCAGTTGCAGGAACTGGGCACTGGTGAGATCGGCTTCATCACCGCGCAGATCAAGGACGTGGCGCAGGCGCGCGTCGGCGACACGCTGACCGACGCGAAGCGCCCGGCGGAGCACGCGCTGGAAGGCTTCAAGGAAGTGCAGCCGGTGGTGTTCTGCGGGTTGTTCCCGGTCGACGCCAACGACTTCGAGAAGCTGCGCGAATCGATCAGCAAGCTGCGACTGAACGATGCGTCGTTCAGTTTCGAGATGGAGACGTCGGCCGCACTGGGCTTCGGGTTCCGCTGCGGGTTCCTGGGCCTGCTGCATCTGGAGATCATCCAGGAACGCCTGACGCGCGAATACGACCTGGACCTCATCACCACCGCGCCGTCGGTGGTATACCAGATCGAATTCACCCATCCCGACCCGGCGGGGATCACGCAGATCGACCTGCACAACCCCGCCGACATGCCCGATCCCAACAAGATCGCGACGATCAGCGAGCCGTGGATTCAGGCGACGATCTATGTCCCCGACGAATATCTCGGCAGCATCCTGAAGCTGTGTCAGGACCGGCGCGGCATCCAGAAGAACCTGACCTATGTCGGCGGCCGCGCGCAGGCGACGTACGAACTGCCGCTGAACGAGGTGGTGTTCGATTTCTATGACCGGCTGAAATCGCTGTCGAAGGGCTATGCCAGCTTCGACTACACCCAGATCGGCTATCGCGAGGGTGATCTCGTCAAGATGAGCATCCTCGTCAACGAGGAGCCGGTCGATGCGCTGAGCATGATCGTCCATCGCGGCACGGCCGAGATTCGCGGGCGCGGCATGGTCGAGCGGCTGAAGGACCTGATCCCCCGCCACCTGTTCAAGATCCCGATCCAGGCGGCGATCGGCGGCAAGGTGATCGCGCGCGAGACGATCAGCGCGATGCGCAAGGACGTGACCGCCAAATGCTATGGCGGCGACGCGACCCGCAAGAAGAAGCTGCTGGAGAAGCAGAAGAAGGGCAAGGCGAAGATGCGGGAATATGGCTCGGTGAGCATTCCGCAGGAGGCGTTTATTGCGGCGCTCAGGATGGGCGACGACGCCTGAGGCCAAGGAGGGGATTGCGCAGCAATCGCCGAGTTGGACGAGGATCAGCGTCGCGCCGGCCGACGGCCGGGCGAGCCTGTCCTCGCCCGTGTCGATCGACGACGCGGCTTCGCCGCGGCGTGGGGTTGGGGACGAGCCTCTCACATCGCGCATCATTTGCGGACAGGCTCACCCCCGACCCCTCCCGCGAGCGGGAGGGGAGGAGGCAACACATGTTTTTGAAACATTCCTGACTTTGGACGGAACGACGGGATGACTGACGCGCTGCGGTATCGACCGGGTGGCGTGTGCCGCCCTCCCGAGGGAGACGAGACGTGCAGGGACTGGACCAGATACTCGGATCGAGCGGGATGAACGTCGATGCGCTGGCGGCGCAGTTCGGGATCAGCCCGGATCAGGCGCGATCGGCACTGTCCACGCTGATGCCGTCGGTGCTGGGCGGTTTTCAGAATCAGGCGGCGGCGGGCGATCCCTCCTCGGTCGCGCAGGCGGCGGGGGCGGTCGATCAGCCGACGACGGATGCGGGCAACGATATCCTCGGCCGCATCTTCGGCAGCAAGGATGTGAGCCGGCAGGTCGCCGATCAGGCAGCAGGCGAGACGGGCGTGTCGCAGACGATCCTGAAGGCGATGCTGCCGATCGTCGCGGCGATGGTCGCGCGGCATCTGGCGACCAGTGGCGGCGGCGGGGGCGGCGGGCTGGGTGGTATTCTGGCATCGGTGCTGGGTGGTGGTGCTGGCAATCAGAACGCCGGTGCCGCCGGTGGGCTTGGCAGTCTGGGGGGATTGGGTGGCCTGATCGGCGGTAGCGGTGGCGGGAATCCGCTTGATACTATTTTCGGCAATCTTCGTCGCTGAGGGTGAGTGAAATCTCAAGGCTCGACCTTCATACCGTGTGGTGAGGCGGTAGCGCGTGATTGTGTGGAGCGGACCTACATTCCCCTAAGATTGGCAATGTTCGCTCAGTAGCGGACAATCCGACAGTAGCGAGCTATTGCGGAAGCTCTCCTACTTGATCTTCTAAGTATCGACGCATGATTTGCCGCGAGAGAGTCGGGGCCTCAGAGCCCAAGCTAATAATTTCGCTTTGGGTGAGGCGACGTACCCCGTGGAACAGCGCGCTACGTAATTTATATATGCGATCCCAATCATCGGCGCGATCCTCCATGCCCAAGCGGGCCAACATCTTCTTGACGCGATCTGAAATCCCTATGTTGAACATGCCGGCAACAGCTTTTCGTAAAACAACCTTATCAGCCTCGATGATCGTGGCGTCCGTCTCTAAGCTGTCGCGTATTTTCTTGATCCATTCCTTCTGCTTAGAGCTTCGTTTTTCGTTGACGGCAAGCAATTCTACCGCCGCTAACGAGAGAGTTGCGGCTGCGACAGGGTGGTTGCTCATCATTGCGGCGTTCAACAGCTCACAGGATAGAAAGCCTGCCTCGCTAAGTCTGTTAATCTGTTTGGCAGATTGGTTCATTGCATCGATGTAAGGTTCAATCACAAATTTTATTGTAAGATTGCCCTCCACGGTTATGATACGGGACGTGACTGTCGCTGGATAAACATCTAAGCCGTGAACATCATCTCGCAACCAGACGCCAGTGTCGCGAAGCACTGCCTCTTTGATTTCATTGCAGAACTGGCCGGTGGGACGATTGTCACCGCCGACGTCCACAGGCAATCCACGAAGCGCGCAGATGATCGAGAGGGAGCGCTGTAGTTCCTGCCCAAACTGAGTAGCAGCCTCCAGCGTCGGAAATCTAGTCGCTGAGAACACAACCCAGGCATCCGTGCCGAGGGATTGTTCGCGTTGTCGAGGATGAAGCCAAACTCTTCGTCCTTTAAACGTCAGCTTAAGGGATTTCTCATCGGTGTTGAGCTTGCTGCCGAAGCGTACCCGGAGCCGCAGCTTAAAAGATGAAGTTTTCCCGGCAGCTGCCAATCGCGCTCCAATGCGATCAAATATTTGCTTTCGACCATCAATAAATTTCGTGAGCTCGTTTTCAGCCATATCAGCGCGCTCCTTGCCGCAACATCGAGCATAACGGCGACGAATCGGCCTACAATCCCGCCGACGACTGTATTTAATATGTGCTATTGATTCCGCTAAGGCGAAGGGGGGTAGATCGTTTCCTGCTGGTGCCGGACGGGGGCCGGATTACCCCTTCCACTCATCCGGCGGCCGGCCTGATGCCATGAACAGGGCGAAGCGGGCGTCGCGGTCGCGTTTGGCGGCGCCGGCTTCCCATGCCGCCTTGTCCGCTTCTCGCTGACGGTTCCATTCGCCGCTCGCCTTGCTGGCGGCGATCGCGGCGACGGCGTTGGCGATAGCGTCGCGCTGGTCGGGCAGGTCAAGGGTTTGCCAGCTTTCGTCGCCGGGGGTGGCGTCAGCAGGCTCTTCGAAGAGGAGCGCTTCGGCGGGTTCGATGGCGTCCGGATGGTCATCGGGCATCGCATCCGACGGGACGAAGGCGATGGCGGGGTTATCGGGCGGGGCCGTCGCCCGGCTGCGCGCGGCGCAGGCGGTGAGGATGGCGGCGATCTGGTCCTGCGCGGCGTCGTCGAGGTCGAGGCCCTCGAACGCGGCGATCAGGGTGTTGGCGGGCGCGTCGTCGGCGGGCGCCTCGACCTGTGTGGGGCGGGCGGGGCGGAAGCTGCCCGATTGGGGGCGGGCGCCGTAGTGGCGCAGGATGAACATGATGAGGCGGTCGTTCTTGCGGCGGCGATACCCGAGCAATTGGCCGCCGGCGATGACGGGGACGAGCTGACCGTTCAGGGCGCGGTCGAACGCCTCGTCCTTCAGGCGGAGGACGCCCATGTCGAGCGCGGCTTCCCAGGCGCGGGCGAACCCTTCCGCGCCGGGTTGGCGGCGGAGGTAATAGGCGCTCTCGCTGCTCATGTTGACCTGTGCGGCGGCGCGGGTGACGGAGCCGGTATCGGCCAGCGCCTCGATGAAGGCGACCTGGCGGGCGGGTGTCCAGCCGTCGTGGCGGGGCTTGCGGCGGGGGACCGGATCGAAGGCCGGCAGCGAGGGGCGCTGGTCGCGCGGAGTGGGGGTGCGGTCTATCATGACCGCGGGTACTAACCTATCTGGTTGGCTGTAGGACAGGGGCGGGTGCGGCGTTCCCCTTAGCGGGTAGGCACCCAGCCGAGTTCGCCGCTGATCGCGGCGGCGATGTCGAGGACGCGGGGAGCAAGCGCGGCCATCGCGGCGTCGTCGAGATTCTGTGCGGCGGTGGCGACGCTGATCGCGGCGACGATGCGGCCGGCGGCGTCGCGGATCGGCGCGGCGACGGAGCGGATGCGGTCGGGCGGGGGACCCTGCTGAATGACGACGCCGGTGCGGACATGCTCGTGCATCCGCGCCTCCCAGCCGGGGGTGGTGTGGCGGTCGCCGCCCTCCACGAACAGGCGGGTCCAGGTGGCGGGATCGTCGTCGAGCATCAGCGCCTTGCCCATGCCGGTGTCGGGCAGGGCGCGACGGTCGCCCGGGCGGGTGGAGACGCCGACATGCTCGCGGCCCGAATGCCGGTCGAGATGCACCGAGAAATCGCCGTCGCGGCGGCCGAGGAAGATGCTCAACCCCTCGGTCATGACGAAGCGTTCGAAATAGGGGCGGCAGATGCTCAGGATGTTGACCTGCTCGGCGGCGCGCGAGGCGGCGTACATCAGGCGGGGGCCGAGGCGCAGCGTGCCGTCCGCCCCGCGGCCGAGCATCTGGCGGGCGACGAGCGCGGCGATGAAGCGCGCGGCGGTGGCACGGGTGAGGCCGGTTTCGCGGATCACGTCGGCGGCGGTCATCGGGCGCATGGCGACGAGTTCGAGGATGTCGAGGCCGCGGAACAGCGTCTGCGCGCCGGCGGTTTCGCGCGCCAGCGGGTCGGCGGTCGCGATGTCGGGCGCGTCGTCTTCGTCGATCGGGGCGCTCAGGGTGAGGGAGGAATCAGGCACGGTGGCAGCGCTCATAGCGCGAGCCGGGGGCGACGCGCCATCGCTATGTCTCGGATCGGCCCGATCGGATGCGATTCGTCAGACGAAGCCGAGTTTCCAGGCGGAGCGGTTATAGTTGCCGATGTTGGGCAGGACGGTGGGCAGATCGGTGTCGGACACGCCGAACCAGTTTGCGAGGGTGGCGGCATATTGATCGACCGCGATGGTCGGAAGCAGGCGGCCCTGCCCGACATCGTCGGCGGTACCGTTGCCGATCGCGGGCGGTGTGCCATAGAAGCGCTTGCCGCGCACCGCGCCGCCCATCGCGAAGTGCATCGATCCCCAGCCATGATCCGACCCGTCGTCGTTGGATTGCAGCGTGCGGCCGAAATCGGACGCGGTGAAGCTGGTGACGCGGTCGGCGACGCCCAGCGCGACGGTGGTGTCGTAGAACGCCTTCATCCCGTCGGCGACCTTCGCCATCAGGCCGGGATGCTGCGCGACGAGGTTGTCGTGCAGGTCGAAGCCGCCGAGCGAGACGAAGAACACCTGCCGCTTCACGCCCAGTTCCGACGAGACGGAGATCAGGCGAGCGACCATCTTCAACTGGTCGGCGAGGCTGTTGCCGGTGGGGAACAGCGGGAAACCGACGGCGGGGGCGCCGGCCAGCGCACCGGCGACCTGCGCGTAGGTGTCGAGCGCGCGTTTCGAGACGCGGGCGTGTTCGTCGCCCAGCAGGCTGCCGGGGGCGGTGGTCATCAGGGTGCGCAGCGTGGTGGCGGCGGCGGCGGAACCGTACATCGTCTTCGCGTTGTTCAGCAGCGCGATCGGGCCGCCGGTGCCGACCGAATATTGCACGGCATTGCGGCCGGTCAGGTACACCGCATTGCCGCTGGCGTTGATGCAGGTGAGTGCGGCGGTGCCGTTGCCGTTCTGGAACACATCGCCGATGCGACCGCCCCAGCCGGACGTCGCGCCTTCCGGGCTGGACGCCTGGAAATAGCTTTGCTGGTCGTTGTGGCTGAACAGCTTGGGCGGCAGGCGGACCGAATTCGCCTGATACTGCGCCTTGGTGGTCGGCTGGACGAGGGTGCCGACGTTCAGGATCGGGGCGAGCTGGCCGCCGGCGAACAGCGGCATCAGCGAGGTCATCGTCGGCGCCAGCGCATATTGGCGGCCGCCGGTCAGCGCCTCGGTGGGGCTAAGCAGCGTAGCGGCGAGCGATTCGCGGGTGTGGGCGATGTTGCTGCGCGCGGCGCGGTATTGATCGTAGCTGGCCTGGTCGTAGGGGGTCAGCGTGTTGGCGTAATCGTTGCCGCCGTACAGGAAGATGCAGACCAGCGCCTTGTAATCGGTGGCGGTGGCGGCGGCCGCCTCGCCGATCGCGCCCAGACTGGTGACGAAGGGCGCGGCGACGCCGGCCATCCCGAGCGCGCCGGACCGCTTCAGGAAGGCGCGGCGGGACTGGTCGTGATCGAAGCAGCTCATCACTTCACCGTCAGGAATTCGGGGGCGGCGAGCGTCAGCATGATCGCGATCCCCACGCGGTTGGTCGGGCCGCCGGTGGCGGTGGCGGCCACGCTGTCGACCGCGGTGCGGATCGCGGCGAGGGTGGTGGCGGACAATTGTCCGGCGGCGAGGAGCAGGTTCACCTCGTCCACCAGCGCGGCCGTGTCGGCGGCCTTCAGCAGGATATCGGTGTAGTCCGCCTTGGCATCGCCCGCGCCGTTGGCGACGAGGCCGTACATGTAGTTCACATAACCGACGACGGACTGCTCGTTGGTGATCTGGAATTCCGGCGCGACGAGGCCGGCGCTGGCGATCGCGCTGGCGGGGGGGGAATAGCCGGGGCGGAAGAAGTTGAAGACGGTCTGGCTGCGGCCCATCGACTGGGCGAGCCGGGTCGACTGGCTGCTGGTGTCGCCGAAGCTCCACGCGTTGGAGGGCGAGGTGACGGCGAAGGCGCGGGCCCAGGCGGTGAGACGCATCACCGGTTCGCGCAGCTTGCCGGCGGTGGCGGTGGTGAGCGCGGTGTCGCTGCGCGCCTCGGTATCGAGCAGGATCGCGGTGACGACCGCCTTCATGTCACCGCGCACGCCGCTGCCGTTGTCGGCGAACCTGGCGGCGACGCGGCCGACATAGGCGGGCGAGGGATTGGAGGTGACGAGGCGCTGGATCAGTTGCTTCGACACGAAGGGCGGCACGTTGGGATGGGCGAAGATCGCATCGAGCGCGGTCTTGATCGCCGCCATCCCGCCGCCCGACGCGCTAATGCCGAGGAAGCTGGCGCTGCCCGTCTCGTTGATCGCGGCGTTCATGACCAGCGGCTGGCGGTAACGATCGGGCGTGGTGCTGATATTGGTGGCCAGCGACAGGCCGGTGAAGATGCGGGCGAGGCCGGCGACATCGGCCTGCGTATAGGTGTCGAGCGGGGTCGAGCCGCCCTTCACGCTGCCGTCCATGTTCAATTGATAAAGGCCGAGCGTGAACAACTGCATCAGCTCGCGCGCGTAATTCTCGTCCGGCGCCGCGCCGGTGGTGGCGTTTGCCTTGCGATTGCCGAGGAAGGTGAGGAACGATCCCATCGCCGCGCTGGTGGTGATCGCGTCCATGAGTGTGCGGTAATTGCCGAAGGCGTTGTCGAGCAGCAGATCGACATAGGCGGCGGCCGCGAACTGTTTCCAGTTGAGGTTCACCGTATCGATGCCGACGACCAGCATGTCGAGCAACGCCATGCCGACGCGCTGGCGCAACTGATCCGGCTCGACGATCAGTTGCCGCCACATGGTGGTGTCGAAGCCGGCGGTGTTGTTGATGTTGCCGGCGACATTGTAGCCGTTGGCGACCAGCCAGTCCCAATGCGAGGTCGCGCGGGCCAGGGCGAACTGCGCGGTGATCCACGCTTCGTAGCCCTTGTCGATCACGTCGGCGATCGACGCCTTCGTCGCACCCATCGTCGATTGCGCGAGGAAGCGGCTGGCCTGTGCGGAGGTCGGGGCGGTACGGACGACGACGACCGGGGCGGGCGCGGCGGTGGTCGTACCGGCGGTCGGATCGTTGCCGCCCCCGCCACAGGCCGCCAGCAGCAGCGCGGGGGCGAGGACAGCTGCGGCCGGCAATATCGTCGCGCCCGGCAAGGCATCGCCGCTGTCGAAACTGGCCGTCGATCCGTGCTGATCGGTCATCTGGGGGTCCCCGGCATCGGTACGCCGGCCCCTTCGGACCCATGCGGCGATCGCGCCGACCCTAACCGGAGAAGGTTGACAGATCGTTGCGTGCTACCATGTGGTCGGCGCATCCGGCGGACCGATGTCGACCACATCTTCCGGTGCGACATCCACGATGCCCGGCAGCGCGCGAGCGCGTTCCGCTACCTCGGCGGTCGACCGGCCGGTGATGACGCCGATCTCCGCCAGCCGCTGGTCGATCCGGAAACCGGCGGTTTCCAGCGACGATGCCACCGCAGCGGCATCGTCGCCCTCGGCCAGCGTCACGACCCAGTTCCTGACGTCGGTCATGACCGTGTTCCTTGTCCAAGGATTCGGGCGGCGGTTCAGGCGGGTGCCTGCACCAGACCCGCGCCGACCCGGGAGGGAGGATATGGCAGGCGCCGCGCCGTGGCAATCAGCCGGTTGCGCAGCGCCAGCCCGCGCAGGCCGGCATTGGTCTGCGCCCACAGTGCCGCGCAGCCCGCGACATGCGGCGTTGCCATGCTGGTGCCGCTCTTCACACCGTAGCGCGTCGGCCGCGGCACCGAGGAATAGACGTCGCGGCCCGGCCCGGAGATGTCGATCTTCCCAAAGTTCGAGAAGCTGGACGGTGCCAGATTGGCGTCGAGCGAGGCGACCGACATGATCGTCGGCGAATTGGCGGGCGATCCCGTGTTCGACGCCGCATTGCCCGCCGCGGCGATGATGAGGCAGCCGGCGTTCAGCGCTGCCTGCCCCGCGGCGGTATAGGCGGCCTGCACCGGCGACTGCGACCCCAGCGACATCGAGATCACCGCGCAGCGATTGGCGATCGCCCAGTTCATCCCCGCCAGCACGCTGCCCGTCGCGCCCGATCCCGAATTAGACAGCACTTTGCCGACGAAGATCGAGGCACGGTGTGCGATACCGTAGCGTGGCGTCGATCCCGGCGGCGAGAACGGCCCGCACGACGTGCCGATGCAATGGGTGCCGTGGCTGTGAAGATCCTGCACCGGCTGGCCCACGAAGGTGTTGGTGGCGAAGCCGCGCCCGACGAAATCGGGATGACCCAGATCCATGCCGGTATCGAGCACCGCGACGCGGATGCCCGCACCGCTGGCAGTGCTCTGCGGCACGCGGCAGGCGGCCAGCCCCCATGTCACGCCGAGCGATTCGATGTCGGGATCAGTATCGAACTCCTTCGGACCGCTGCCGCCGCCGCCGCTGCCCAGATCGGCGGCGATCACCTCCACCGCCCGGCGGAAACCGCGCAGGTAATCGTCCGCGACGACGTCGCTGAAAACGAAATATTCGGGTTCGACGATGTCGATCGGACTGTCGCTCGCGATCTCGTCCTGCACGTTCAGGCTGCTTTCCGCCAGCGCGGGGCCGGACACGATCGCCACGCCGATCTCCGGCAGCACCAGCGCATCGGCATCGCCGACATCCTGCAGGCCAACCGCCTGATCGGTGAAGTCGCGGGCATCCGCGGTGCGCATCCCCATGCTGCGCAACGTCTCTAACCCTTCCGCCCCGGCACCTTCCTTGTAGGTGACGATGTAGCGGCCGGTCCGCTGGCTGTCGTCGGGCCGGTCGAGCGCGGCGAGCAGCATCTCGTCGATGCTGCTGGTCAATGAATCGCCGGTGCCCACGCCGGAAACGGGTGTCGTCGCCATGATCTGATCCCTCCTGTCGATGCCGCGACAGAACAGGCCCGCTTGTCGCGGGTCTTTTCCGCCCGGCGTTATCATCGTCACGCAACAGTACAGAACGAGGATCAGTAGAGCTGGCAGGATTACAAATATTAACTTCGTAGATCGCTGCTAACCAATCGACTCGTCAAGTATTCATATACATTAATTCTGCGAGGAGGGCGATGACTTGTTTGATTATCGGCGGGTCGGAATTGCAAGATGATATGCAGGACCGGGAAACCCATTATGCGTCAACGGGTTCCATGGCCGGTATCGGTGGCGGTCCATGCCGGATCGAAATCGCGGCGCCGAACCGGCTGGTCGTGGAGGAGGCGCGGACAGCAAAAAGCGCCCTGACGGCAACCCGTCCGGACGCTTTCGGCAGTATAGAGCCACCATCGCCCGCCCCCCGAAGGCGGCAGGCGAAGCGATTCGATCAGCGCTTCGAGAACTGGAAGCTGCGGCGTGCCTTGGCGCGGCCGTACTTCTTGCGCTCGACGGTGCGGCTGTCGCGGGTCAGGAAGCCGGCGGCCTTCACGGGGGCGCGCAGGATCGGCTCGTAACGCGTGATCGCCTGGCTGATGCCGTGCTTCACGGCGCCGGCCTGACCCGACAGGCCACCACCCTTGACGGTGCAGATGACGTCGTACTGGCCCTCGCGCTCGGCGATGCCGAACACCTGGTTGATGACGAGGCGCAGGGTCGGGCGGGCGAAGTACACTTCCTGATCGCGACCGTTGATCGTGATCTTGCCCGAACCCGGCTTCAGCCAGACGCGTGCGACGGCATCCTTACGACGGCCGGTCGCATAGGCGCGGCCGAGGCTGTCGATGATCTGTTCGCGCAGGGGGGCAGGCTCGCGTGCCGGGCCGCTGTCGCCGACCTGGCCGTTGATCTCGACCGGGGCGGCATCGGGGTTGGCAGCGGCGGCAGCCTGCTGGCTCAGCGCCGAACCCAGATCGGCGAGGGACTGGCGGTTGTCGGACATTATGCGCCCACCTTGTTCTTGCGGCTCATGCCGGCGATGTCGAGAGCCTCGGGGTTCTGGGCGGTGTGCGGATGCTCGGTGCCCTTGAAGATGCGCAGGTTGCGCATCTGGTCACGGCCGAGGGGACCGCGCGGGATCATGCGCTCGACGGCCTTTTCCAGCACGCGCTCCGGGAAGCGACCTTCGAGGACCTTGGCGGCGGTGACGCCCTTGATGCCGCCGGCATAACCGGTGTGCTTGTAATAGATCTTCTTAGCGGCCTTGTTGCCGGTGAAGCGGATCTTGTCGGCATTGATGACAACGACGTTGTCGCCGCAATCGACGTGCGGGGTGAACGACGTCTTGTGCTTGCCGCGCAGGACGTTGGCGATCACCACGGCGGCGCGACCGACCACCAGGTCGGTGGCGTCAACGATATGCCACTTCTTTTCCACTTCGTGCGGCTTGACCGACTTGGTGGTCTTCATGAGCGCCTTCATGGACGAGACCTTTCAAAACAGTAACGCGCCATTCCTGATGCGGAACGACGCGGACGGGCGGCTAATGATGAAGCGGCGTCAGAAAGTCAACATTTCAGCGGCATTCCTGACGGGTATTATCATACCCGAGGCTTGACGACGCCGATGCGGTGGGCCGCGACGACGGTGGCGATCAGCAGCAAGGCGGCGTTTGCCTGGTGCGCGACGGCGACGTCGATCAGCACGCCCGTCATCAGCGTGGCGACGCCGAGAAATATCTGGAGCGTGACGAGGCCGACGACGACGAAGCCGCTGCGCGACCCGCGCCGGGTGGCGCGCACCGCCAGCCAGAACAAAGCGGCGGCGACCGCGAAGGCGAACCAGCGGTGGATGAACTGGACGACGACGGGATTGTCGATCGCGTTGCTCCAGCCCGGCGTCAGCATGGTGACGCCGGCGGGAAAGAAACTGTCGCCCATCAGCGGCCAGCTGGCGAAGGCGTAACCCGCGTCGAGCCCGGCGGTGAAGGCGCCCCAGACGATCTGGACGAACAGCAGGCCGATCGCCAGCGCCGCCGCGCCGCCGAGTCGGGCAGGAACCGCCAGCCGGTCGCGGTGCAGTTGCATCAGGTCGAGCGCGGTCCAGACGATGCCGGCGAGGATCACCAGCGCGGTGACGAGATGCGCGGCGAGGCGCAGATGGCTGACGTCGGTGCGTTCCGACAGGCCGGAGGCGACCATCCACCAGCCGATCGCACCCTGAAAACCGCCGAGCGCCAGCAGGGCGACGAGGCGGGTGCCATATCCCGCCGGAATGCGGCGGCGGATCGCGAACCACAGGAGGGGCAGTGCGAAGGCGAGGCCGATGACCCGGCCGAGCAGGCGATGGGCATATTCCCAGAAAAAGATCGCCTTGAACCCGGCCAGCGTCATGCCACGATTGAACGCAGCATATTCGGGTATCTGTTTGTAACGGTCGAATTCCGCTTGCCACGCCACCTGATTGAGTGGCGGTACGATGCCGCTGATCGGTTGCCAGCGGGTGATCGACAGGCCCGATTCGGTCAGGCGGGTGATGCCGCCGACCACGACCATCGCGACGATCAGGGCGGCCACGGCGAACAGCCACCGCGCGACCGCCCGTGGCCGGGCATTGGACATGAAGGCGGCACTGGGCAGAAGCATGACCCTATCTACGTACGGCCACCGGTTGCGGCAATGCCGGCCGGGGGGATTTCGGCGGACGCCCGGTCCCGATCGATCTGATCGGCCGGTGCGCTCGACCGCAATTCCTCGACCATCGCGATGACGCGTTCCAGATGGGCGGTGGCGCCGGTGGCATCGACATGGTCGAGCAGGGCGGAGGCGCGGGCGAGGTGGTCGAGAGCCCTGGCCAGGATGGCGGCGTCGCTGGCGCCTGCGCTGGTCGCGGCGGCTTCGCGGCGCAGTTCGAACGCGGCCATCGTGCGGCGGGCGAGGGTTTCGAGCATGCGGCGCTCCTCGTCCTCCAGCCCGGCGCGGGGTTCGACATCGATGATGCACAGCGTGCCGAGACGCGCGCCGTCGCTCGCCCGAAGCGGGGCACCGGCATAGAAGCGGATGCCGGGTGTCGAGGCGACGCCGGCCATGTGACGGAAGCGATCGTCCTGCGAAGCGTCGTTGACCACGAACACCTCGTCGCTGTGCATTGCGTGCGCGCAGATCGAATCGGCGATGGGGTCGCCGTCATGCTCCAGGCCCAGCTTCGCCTTGAACCACTGGCGCGATCCGTCGACCAGCGTGATGGTCGAGATCGGCGCGCCGCTGCTTTCCGCCGCGGCGCGGACGATCGCGTCGAACTGTCGTTCGGGCGGCGTGTCGAGCAGGCGATACGCGTCCAGCGTGGCGAGGCGGATCTGTTCACTCACCGTGGTCAAGGCATCACACCCCTTATCGAACGAGTCGTCGATCACGGTGGATAGGCCAATCCCTACCCGGCGCCATTCACCTGTGTTGCTCGCACGATCGGGCGGAGCATTTCGGCGACCATGATTTAACGGCCATTTAACTGCGATGTGATGTTGTAACCTTTCGCCGGCCGGTTTATATGGCCGTTCGTGACTTATGCACTGCCCTTCTCACGCCGCTTGCCGGGACTCGATCGTCTCGCGATCGCCCTGTCGGGGTTGTGTGTGGTGCATTGTCTGGCGACGACGGTGCTGCTGGCGCTGATGTCGGCGGCGGGCGGGATGCTGGTCGATCCGATCTTTCACGAAATCGGGTTGTCGCTGGCGATCCTGATGGGCGCGATCGCGCTGGGGCGCGGAATCATGCAGCATGGATATGCCATGCCGGCGTCGATGGGTGCGTTCGGGCTGGGGATCATGGCCGGGGCTATGCAATTGCCGCATGACTCGTCGGGCGGCGAAGCGCTGTGGACGATCGTCGGTGTCGGCCTGCTGGCATTCGGCCACGACCTGAACCGCCGGGCCGGTTGCTGACACAGACACGTTCGCGTGACGGGCATCGCTTGCCGGACAATCGTTCACGCCCTATTTATTAACGATGGCCAACGCCCACCTTCATCATGAGCCGCAAGGCCCCGATCTTCCCGCCGCCGCGCAGGCGGCCCTGGAAAAGGCGGGCGAACAGTGGACGGCGATGCGAGCCAGCGTGTTCCGGTCGCTCGCGCAGTTCGAAAAGCCGGCCTCCGCCTATGACATCGCCGATGCGGTGTCGAAGAGCGAGGGGCGCCGGGTGGCCGCGAACAGCGTGTACCGGATACTCGACCTGTTCGTCGGCGCCAATCTGGCCCGGCGGGTGGAGAGCGCCAACGCCTATGTCGCGAACACGCACCCGGGATGCCTGCACGACTGCATCTTCCTGGTGTGCGATTCGTGCGGGCAGACGACGCATCTGGACGACGACCGCATCACGCGCGGGGTGCGCCATGCGGCCGAGGCGGCGGGATTCGCGCCGGTGCGGCCGGTGATCGAGGTGCGCGGGAAATGCGCCGATTGCGATTGATCGGGCAATCGACACTATCGCGGTGTGGTAGTAAGCCCGTCCAATGGTTGATCTTCCCCTAACGCCGCTGCTCGATACCGTTGATACGCCCGACGCGCTTCGCCAGCTGAAGCCCGAACAACTGCGGCAGCTGGCCGATGAACTCCGCGCCGAGACGATTTCGGCGGTCGGCACCACCGGCGGTCATCTGGGATCGGGTCTCGGCGTGGTCGAACTGACCACTGCGATCCATTACGTGTTCGATACGCCGCGCGACCGGCTGATCTGGGATGTCGGCCATCAATGTTATCCGCACAAGATCCTGACCGGGCGGCGCGATCGTATCCGGACGCTGCGGCAGGGCGGTGGCCTGTCGGGTTTCACCAAGCGTAGCGAGAGCGAATACGACCCGTTCGGGGCGGCGCATTCGTCGACCTCGATCTCGGCGGCGCTGGGTTTCGCGATCGCCAACAAGCTGGCCGGCACGCCGGGCAAGGGCATCGCGGTGATCGGCGACGGCGCGATGTCGGCGGGCATGGCGTATGAGGCGATGAACAACGCCGAACACGCGGGCAACCGGCTGGTCGTGATACTGAACGACAACGACATGTCGATCGCGCCGCCGGTGGGTGGCCTGTCCGCCTATCTGTCGCGAATCGTGACGAGCCGCGAATTCCTGAGCGTGCGCGAGATGATGAAGAAGCTGGCGCGCAAATTGCCGCGGCCCTTCCACACCGCCGCGCGCAAGACCGACGAGTTCGCGCGCGGGATGACGATGGGCGGCACGTTGTTCGAGGAGCTGGGATTCTATTATGTCGGGCCGATCGACGGGCATAATCTCGACCATCTGATCCCGGTGCTGGAAAATGTGCGGGATGCCGAGGAAGGGCCCATTCTGGTCCATGTCGTGACGAAAAAGGGCAAGGGATACGCCCCGGCCGAGGCGGCGGCGGACAAATATCACGGCGTCCAGAAGTTCGACGTCATCACCGGTACGCAGGCCAAGGCGCCGCCGGGACCGCCGCAGTACCAGAACGTGTTCGGGCAGGCGCTGTGCGACGAGGCGGCGAAGGATGACCGTATCTGCGCGATCACGGCGGCAATGCCGTCGGGCACCGGGCTGGACAAGTTCGCGGCGGCCTATCCCGACCGGTTCTTTGACGTGGGCATCGCCGAACAGCATGGCGTGACCTTTGCCGCCGGGCTGGCGGCGCAGGGGATGCGGCCGTTCTGCGCGATCTATTCGACGTTCCTGCAACGAGCCTACGATCAGGTCGTGCATGACGTGGCGATCCAGAATCTGCCGGTGCGCTTCGCGATCGATCGCGCCGGGCTGGTCGGAGCGGACGGCGCGACGCATGCCGGGTCGTTCGACGTCACCTATCTGGCGACGTTGCCGAATTTCGTGGTGATGGCCGCCGCCGACGAGGCGGAACTGGTGCACATGACGCACACCTGTGCGCAGCATGACAGCGGGCCGATCGCGGTGCGCTATCCGCGCGGCAACGGCACCGGCGTCGACCTGCCCGCCGCGCCCGAATTGCTGGAGATCGGCAAGGGGCGGATGGTGCGCGAGGGCAAGACGGTGGCGATCCTGTCGCTCGGCACCCGCCTGACCGAGGCGTTGAAGGCGGCCGACCAGCTGGAGGCCAAGGGCCTGTCGACCAGCGTCGCCGATTTGCGCTTCGCCAAGCCGCTGGACGAGGCGCTGATCCGCCGCCTGCTGACGACGCACGAGGTCGCGGTGACGATCGAGGAAGGCGCGGTCGGTGGGTTCGGTGCGCATGTGCTGACGCTGGCGTCGGACGAGGGGCTGACCGATGGCGGGCTGAAGATCCGGACGATGCGGTTGCCCGACACGTTCCAGGATCAGGACAAGCCGGACGTACAATATGCGCAGGCCGGGCTGGATGCGGATGCGATCGTGACGACGGTGCTGACGGCGTTGCGGCACAACAGCGCGTCGGTGCCGGAGGGCGCGCGGGCCTGAGGATGTGATGGGGGTGGGTGAGCGTGGCTGATCGGTTCGGTCGTCCGCGATCTGTCACTGCTGAACCTCGCCCGTTTCTTAATCCGTTTTGCCTATCCGCCATCCCGGCGAAAGTTGGGACCCATGGACACGGAACATCGGCATTGGTGGCAACCGCTATCGAAGTGCGCCACAACCATGGGTCCCGGCTTTCGCCGGGATGACGGGACGGGGTTGTGACGGTGTGCGGGTGATGACGGTGCAGGCCGTTGCTATCCCCTGCCCGGCGGGGCAGGGGAACGGCCCCCGTCAGTCAATATCACCGTGACCATGGCCGATGGTCAGGCGCGCGCCGGTGTCGGTGCCGCCCTTGGCGCCTTCCCACCAATAGGGCCGGCGCTGGCGGGTGCCGGTGGTGATTTCGTTCAGGGTGGCGGCGTCGTACAGGCGGCCGCCGAGCATCACCTGCGCGACCTTGTCGCTGTTGCGGATGTCGGTGGTGGGATCGGCGTTCAGCACGACGAGATCGGCAAGCTTGCCGGGCTCCAGTGAACCGACGTCCTTCGCATAGCCGAGCGAAGTGGCGGCGGCGATCGTGCCGGCGCGGAGTGCCTCGACGGGGGTGAAGCCGCCGCGGACGAAGCTCCACAATTCCCAATGCGCGCCGAGGCCCGGTTGCTGGCCATGCGCGCCGATCGCGACGGGGACGCCCTTGTCGGCCAGCTTCTTCGCCTCGCGCGCGGTGGCGCCGTCGACATAATCCTCTTCGGGCGCGATCTCGCGGCGGGCGTTCTGGGCGGCGAGGAGCGCAGGCGGGGCGTGGCGGCTGAGGAGCGGGTGACGCCACACGTCGCTGTGCGCGCGCCAGTAGGGATCGCCGGCCGGGCCGCCGTAAGCCACCACCAGCGTCGGCGTGTAGCCCACGGTCGTCTGCGACCACAGGCTGACGACGTCGGCGTAGAAGTGTTCGAGCGGGACATTGTGTTCGACGGTGGCGTTGCCGTCCTGCACCAGGCTCATGTCCAGGGTGAAGAGCGAGCCGCCCTCCGGCACGACCTCCATGTTTTCCGCCTGCGCGGCGGCGACGACCATCTGGCGCTGTTCGCGGCGGGGCTGGTTGTAGTTCTTGACGCTGTGCGCGCCCTGCGCCTTCAGCCGGCGGATGACGGCGAGCGCGTCTTCATAGGTGTCGATCTGGGCGTACACGTCGGGCGCCTTGGCGCCGTAGACGATCTCGCCGGTCGAGAAGGTGCGCGGGGCGAGCACCATGCCGGCCTGCTGCATCTCGGCGGCGGGGAAGATTTCGGCCGAGCGTGAGGACGGGTCGTGGATGGTGGTGGTGCCGAGCGCGAGGTTGGCCATCGCCGACCAGTTCTGCTGCGGAACCAGATCGTCCTCGCCCTGCGGCCCGTGCGCGTGCGCGTCGACCAGACCGGGGATGATCGTCTTGCCGGTGACGTCGATCGTCTTGGCGCCGGCCGGGACAGCGATGGTGGCGCGCGGGCCGACCGCGACGATGCGGTCGCCGCGGATCAGGATCGTGGCGTCGTCGATGATGCCGCCGTCGCCCTTTGACCCATTCCCCTGCGCCATCGTGACGACGCGCGCGCCGGTGAGGGCGATGGTGGCGGTCGGCTTGTCGGCGGCGATGTCCATCGACAGCGAGGTGCCGGTGCGCGGGGGCGCGAATTTCGGCGCTTCCTCACCGGCGGGCAGCGGCTGGGTGCGGAACAGGGTGGCGGTGTCGGCGGTGTAGAGGGTCGGGCCGGCGCTCCAGTGAATCTGGCGACCGTCATTCGACCAGTTGATGAAGTCCGCGCCGTCGCCGCTGACGCGGGTGACGGGCAGGGGGCCGCCCTTCGCATCGGTCTCTACCGACTGGCGGCCGGGGATCAGCGGCATCACGAACGCTTCGTAATTCTGGCGGAAGGCGACATAATCGCCGGCGGGAGAAATCTGGTAGTCGTTGACCAGTTCGCCCGCGGCATGGACGCGGCGGTCCTCCCCGGTCAGGTCGGTGCTGACGAGCTGGCGCTTGTCCTTTTCGGTCGCCATCAGGAAGACGCGGTCGTTCGATGCGCCGAATTGCGGCGAGGCGACGTCCTTTGCGATGCGGACGGGCACGCCGCCGCTGGTGGCGACGCGGTACGCGCCGCTGCCGGGATTGCCGCGTGCCGCGGTCAGGCCGCCGCCCTCGCCCTGTTCGAACACGATGGTCTTGCCGTCCGGCGAGAAACGCGGGCGGCGATAGGTGCCGGCGACGGTCGTGACGGTGCGCGGATTGCCGCCGGTGGCGGCGATGGTGCGGATCTGGCCGAGGCCGGCGTCGGTCCAGCCGACGAACACGATCTGGCGGCCGTCGCGCGACCAACTGGGGAACAGTTCCAGTTCATCGGTGCCGCGCGTCAGGCGTCTGGCGGTGCCGCCGGCGGCGGGTTTGGTCCACAGCTTGCCGAGCGTTTCGAAGACGATGGTGCGGCCGTCGGGCGAGACGGTGGCCCAGCGCGGCATCTTCGTGGCGAAGCGATCAGGGGCGACGGCGACCTGCGGATGGACGGCATCGACGATCACGCGGGTGTCGTCGATCCGGAACGGGATGATCGCGGCGCCCGACCCGTCGGGCGCGACGCGGCGCAGCTTGCCGCCCGCCCAGAAGACGATGGCGCCATCGCCCGGCGTCCACGCCATGTCGGGATAGACGCCGGTGACGGCCCATGTCTCCTGCACGTCCCGGTCGAGCGGGCCATAGACGACGCGCTCGACGCCGGTGGCGAGGTCCTTCACCCACAGCTTGCTGACGTTGTTCTCGCGCCGGACGAAGGCGATCCGCTTGCCGTCGCGTGACGGCGTCGGGCGGACCGAGCCGCCGACCCCGGACACGGCGGTCGTCACCTCGCCGGTGTCGATGTCGTAGCGTTCGATGTCGAACAGGTCGGTACGCGAGTTCTGCGCGTATTCGAAGATCGGGCCGGGGGTGACGTTGCGGGTGTAGAAGATGCTCTTGCCGTTGGGCGCGTAGATCGGTTCGCCCAGTTCCTTTTGCAGGACTTCGCTGGCGCGCTTGACCAGCTGCACGCCGCCGCCGCCGGAGACGTGGTACAGCCAGATCTCGCCGGTGCCGAGCGAGCGGCCGGTGGTGAAATGCTTCTTGGCGGCGATGAAGCGGCCATCGGGGCTCCACGTCGGCTGGTTGAGGAGGCGGAAGTCCTCCTTCGTCACCTGACGCTTGTCGGTGCCGTCGACGTTCATCACCCAGATATTGTCGCCGCCGCCCCGATCGGAGGTGAAGGCGATCCGCTGGCCATCGGGCGAGAAGCGCGGCTGGTGTTCGAAGGCTAGGCCGTCGGCGATCCGGGTCGGCGTGCCGCCCGCGATCGGCATCGTGTAGAGATCGCCGAGGAGATCGAACGCGATCAGGCGACCGTCGGGCGAGACGTCGACGTTCATCCAGCTGCCCTCATCGACCTGAAGGCGCACTTCGCGCGTTTTCAGGCCGCGCGGGTTGGACACGTCCCAGACGGGCGGCTTGGCGGCGGTCGCCGTGGTTGCCGGCGTGGTCGGGGTCGTTGCGGCAGGGACGGGCACTGGCGGAGCGATCGGCGCCGTCGCGGGCGCGGTCGCCTTGTCCTCGGGAGCCTGCGTCTGTTCGATCGGCCCGGCGGCGGGCGGCGGCGTCTGGGCGGCAAGCTCGCCGGCGACGAGGCAAAGAGCGATGGCGGTCAGTGCGCGGTGCTTCACGGTGATATCATCCCCTTGTTGCGCGACGGTTTAACCGATCGCTCGCCGGGGTCTATCGATTATGCGGCGTCCTGACGGCCGATCTCCCTCCCCTCGACGATGCTGCTCGCCATGGTCGGCCAGTCGGCGGAAAACCAGGCGGCGGGGTCCGCGGCGCTGATCGCGTCGGCGTTGCCGCGATCGTTGCTGAGGATGATGTCCTCGTACGGAACGAAGCGGGTATCGACGGTCGAATAGAAGGTGCGAAAGGCGGGGCCGAGCCCGTCGCGGACGGCGGGCATCGTCACCGCGAGGTGCGTGCTGCGGAACCTGACCAGCTTGCCGACCGGATAGACGCCCAGTTCGCGCATGAACCGGAACAGCAGGCCGGGATCGAATTCGCCGGTCGATGCCTCCATCGCGGTGATCGCCTCCATCGGCGACAGGCCCTTCCGATCGTCGCGGATGGAGGTCAGCGCGTCATAGACGTTGCAGATGCTGGCCATCCGCGTCGCGCGGCTGATCGCGTCTCCCTTTAACCCGAACGGGTATCCCGTGCCGTCGGGACGCTCGTGATGATGCAGGGCGACGTCGAGTGCGACGGGTGGCACATCGGATGTCTGCGACAACATGTCATGGCCGTGCGTGGTGTGACGCCGTACCTCGGCAATTTCGGCGGCGGTGAGCGGGTCCGACTTGTGCAGGATGTCATCGGGGACGGCCACCTTGCCGAGGTCGTGTAGCAACCCTGCCATGCCGAGTTCGCGAACCGCCTTTGCCGGCTCGCCCAGTTCTTGGGCCAGGCTTATCATCAGGGCGCAGACGGCCACCGAATGCATGTACGTGTAATCGTCCTTCGATTTGAGCCGCGTCACGCTGATGAAGGCGGACAGGTCATGAATCAGGACATCGGCGATGTCGTCGACGGTTGAAAGGATGTCGGCGGTATCGACGGTCCGGCCGAGCCGGCAATCGTCGAACAGTGATTTCACCACGTCGGTCGAACGTTGTGCGAGATCCACTACCCGCACCTGTCCGGCGCGACCGAAGCGGCCGGCGGGTGGAGGCCTGTGGCGGTTCGCTGGCTGTGACGCGATGTCGCAACCCCTGACGGTGTCGATCACGACCTCGACCCCGCTGGCCCGGATCCTGGCTAGTTCGTCGGGTGAAGAGATCAGGAATTTCGCTTTCCAGAACGGATGCGACAGCCAGCTGCCGCCGAACGACTGGACATACATGCCAAGGATGGCGTCCTGCGCGCGGATGGATTTCAGCATGATAAGGGTCCGGATGAGCAAGGGCGGGCGACGGGCCGGATTATCGTCCGCTCGAAACAGTTGGTGGGGCCGCGTCGCTCGTCTTCGATCAATCTCGGCACCGCCCGGCTCCCGTCAGAATGTTCATTATAGGGCATGATGGCGCTTTCCGGTCGCCGGTCCGGCATGGGTCGCCATTCACCGGAGAAAGCGGCTACATTGCGCCTTGCAGCGAGTATCAACCGGTCAGGGCGAAGCGATATGGCATCGACGACAAGTATCGCCCGAAACGGCGCATGGAAGTTACTGGGGATCATCGCGGTCGTTGCTGTTCTGGGTGTGACGATGGTGCTCGGCGTTCGGCCGATCGCCGGTTTCTTCAGGAACCGCCTGCCGGCGAACGATGCCGGTGCCGCGACCGTATCTGCCACCACTGGAAAGCCTGTTTCGCCGCGTGACCGGCTGGGCGTCAATGTGGTGGGCGTTACCTATTATGGCGGCGAGCCGGTCTATGCGAACCAGTTGTTCGGGTTGCGCTGGCTGGTGCCGTCGGCCGGATGGGGTGGCATCGACAATGGTCGGCTGCGGCCCGACGGTTTTCCCAGGCTGGTCGACGGATCGGCAGCGGCGCCGGCTGTCGTCTCGATCCTGAATCCGCCCGCCGATGCGCAGACGAGCGCGACGGCGGTCACTCGCTGCACCTGGCAGGGCAAGGGGATCGTGGGTGCCGGTGGCATGCAGTCCGATCTTCGAGTGGGCAACCACAGCCTGCAATTCCGCTGGAGCAAGGCGATCGGCAGCGCCAACCGGGTGTGGATCAGCATCGACCGGTCGGATGCCGCCGATCCGATCAGGGCGATGGATTGCAGGCAGGTCGGGCTTGCCGCCGATGAGCAGTTCGCGCCGTCGCTGCTGGCGCATCTGAAACCGTTCGGGGTGCTGCGCTTTCTCGACATGTCGGCAGCCAACAGCAATCCGGCGTCGGTGACGTGGGCGACGCGCAGCCTGCCCGGCGATCTGGTCCAGCGCGGCACCGATGCCACCGCGATCGAGAATATGGTGGCGTTGGCCAATGCCAATGGCTCCAGCCCATGGTTCACCGTGCCATGGAATGCCGATGCGGATTACCATCGCCGCATGGCGCAGCTAATCCATGACAGCATCCCGGCGGGCAAGCCGGTGTATGTCGAGATATCGAACGAGGTCTGGAATTACTCGTTCGGGCAGGCGGGGCAGGTGGAGCGCGAAGGTCAGGAGCGCAAGCTGTCGGACAATCGGTTCCAGGCCAACGTCTACCGCTATGCGCAGAAGATCACCGAGGTGATGCCGATCTGGACGGAGGTCTTCAAGGATCGGCCCAAGGATCTGGTCCGCGTCGCCGCGACGCAGGCGGACAATGCCTGGGTGGGCGGCAATATCTTCGAATGGAACAAGGGGGCGGCCGCCGGACAGATCGATGCCATCGCGATCGCGCCATATTTCAAGGTGGATACCGATCACCTGACGGGCGATCACGATGCCGACATGACGGCGCTCGCTGCCGAAGCGAAGCGCCAGGTCGCGGTGAAGTCGGCGGAATACAAGGTGTTGGCGGATAAGTGGGACAAGCGCCTGATCGCGTATGAAGGCGGTCAGCATCAGGTCGATCCGGATAACGAGAAGCGGCTGGTGGCGATGAACCGCGATCCGCGGATGGAGGTGATTTATCGCCAGTATCTGACCGACTGGAATGCGCTGACCGGCGATGTCTTCACGCTGTATAATGCGACCGGGCCGATCAGCCGGTTTGGCGCATGGGGTCTGCGGGAATATGCCGGCCAGCCGCTGAGCGAGACGCCGAAGCTGCGCGGCGTGCTCGACTATGCGGAGAAACGCTGACGTCGGAGGATCACTGGTCCAAAATATCGATAGGTTAGGAATATTGCCGTATACTGTCGGATCGATCATGCTAGCTTCGCTGCAGGGCAGCAAAAAGGGGCGATGCCATGCGGGGTATCAGGCAGAGTGCTACGGTCGGACTGATGGCGTTCGTAATCGCGGGGGTCGGTGCCGGAGTCAGTGCCGGACCGGTCGCGGCGCAGCAGGCGATGAGCGGTGGCGGGTTGTTGCCGGTCAAAGCGGTCCCGGCAGAGGGACGCATTCTGGTGACGCTGCCCGCCGCCGACGTGGACGGGGCGTCGGGGCGCTTCATCTATGCGACGTCGCTGCGCACCGGTATCGGCTCCGCCAATCTGCGGCTGGATCGCGGGATGTTGGGACCGGAGCACATCGTGGCGTTCCGGCGGATCGGCAAGAAAGTGGCGGTGACGTTCGAGAACCACCAGTTCCGCGCCACCGGCGATGCCGGCGTGGCGGCGGGTGGCCGCACGAGTTTCCCGACCAGCATCATGGCGATGCTCGACATCGTATCGAACGAACCCGGCGGCGGCGTGACGGTGGACCTTGCCCCGTTTCTGACGCGCGACACGATGGGGATCGCGGATTCGCTGAACGCCAGTTGGGCACTCGCCGGGGCGGGCGGCGGATCGGCGGCGGGCAAGGGTTTCCGGCTGGTCGATGGGCTGAGCGCCGCCGATCCGGGATCGGTGAAGGTTTTCCCCGACAATATCGAGGTGGACGCGCTCCAGACCTATCAGAGCGACACGCCCGGCCGCGAAGTGGAGCGGATCGCCGCCGAACCGCGCCAGATCGGCTTCACTGTGCACCATAGCTTCGTCCGGCTGCCGGCACCGGGGTTCGTATCGCGCAAGTTCGACATCCGCTCGGCGGCGGGCGGCAACCAATATTACGACTACGGCACGCCGCTGGGCGAGGATGTAGTGCAGCAGTTCGCCAATCGCTTCCGGCTGGAAAAAGTCGATCCCGCCGCCGCCCGGTCGCGGGTGAAGAAGCCGATCATCTTCTACATCGATCGTGCCGCGCCGGAGCCGATCCGTACCGCGTTGCTGGAAGGCGTGAATTACTGGAAGACGGCGTTCGACAAGGCGGGGCTGATCGATGCGTTCCGGGCGGAGATATTGCCGGTGGGCGCCGATCCGCTCGACGTGCGGTACAGCATGGTCAACTGGTCGAACCGGCTGACGCGCGGCTGGTCCTATGGCGGCGGCATCGTCGATCCGCGGACGGGTGAGATTATCAAGGGCAATGTCGTGATCGGCTCGCTGCGCGTGCGGCAGGACATGGCGATCTTCGAAGGGCTGGTCGGCACCGCGCAGAACGGCACCGGCGGCGGCAACGATCCGGTGAAGGCATCGCTCGACCGCATCCGCCAGCTCGGCGCGCACGAGGTGGGCCATGCGATCGGTTTCATGCATAATTTCGCGGGCAGCACGCAGGGCCGCACGACGGTGATGGATTATCCGGGGCCACGTATCACGCTGACCGATGGCAGGATCGACCTGTCCGAAGCCTATGCGCCGGGTGGCGGCGTGTGGGACGATTTCACGATCGACTGGCTCTATGCCGATCCCGCGCCGGGGATCGATCCCGACGTGGCGGCACGCGCCAAGGCGCTGGCGATCCAGGCGAAGGGCGTGCGCTTCATCACCGATATCGACGGGCGGGCGTCGGATACGCCCAGTCCGTGGGGGAGCATGTGGGACGACGGGCCTGACCCTGTCGCCTCGCTGAACCATATGATGGCGGTGCGCCGCATCGCCATCGCGCAGTTCGGGCCGGGCGTGTTGCGGAACGGCGAGGCGCTGTCCGATCTGCGTCGCAAGTTCGTGCCGGTATGGCTGCTCCATCGGTACGATATCGATGCGGTAGGCAAGCTGGTCGGCGGTATCGATTATGCCTATGCCGTGGCGGGCGACAATCATCCGCCCGCCATGCCGGTTACCGCCGCCGTACAGGATGCCGCGATCGGGGCGATGCTGGCAACGTTGTCGGCGGAGGCGCTGACGGTGCCGGCGGCGCTGGTGATGCCGCTGTCGTCGCCGATGAACGGGCGCGGCGACGTGCAGTTCGATCAGGAGGTGTTCCGCAATGCCGGCGCCGCCGCGTTCGACCCGCTGGTCGCCGCCGATGTCGCGGCGCAGGTGACGCTGGATTCGCTGCTGGCGCCGCCGCGGCTGGCGCGGGTGTATGAGCAGCATCGGCGCGAGCCGGGGATGCCGGGGGTCGATACGCTGCTCGACCGGCTGGTGGCGGCGACCGTCGATGCGCGACGCGATGCGGTCGGGCGGCGGATCGCGTACCGCACGATCATGACGATGGCGGAGACGGCGCGCGACGGCGCGACATCGCCGGATGTGGCGGCGTTGCTGGGCGACCGGCTGCGCGGGATTGCGACGAAGCTGGGCAAGGCGGGGAGTGGCGAGGACGGGGCGTGGAGCCGGCATGTCGCGATGCTGTTGACCGACGAGGACAAGCTGACGCGCGAACTCGACAAGCGTCAGGCGGTGCCGACCATCCCGCCGGGGATGCCGATCGGTGGCGATACCGGCTGGTTCGGCGATTGAGGGTGATGCGATCGATGACGATGAATACGGCCGCATCCCTGCTGGCGCTCGCACTCGGGCTGGCGCTGGCGGGATGCGGCAAGGGTGGATCGGAACGGGCGAAGTCGCAGCCGCCGCTGGTGCGCGTCGCCGCGCCCGCGCCGCATCGCTTCGTCGATCGGATCGAGGCGGTGGGGACCGCGCGCGCCAACGAGCAGGTGACGCTCGCCTCGCCGGTGACCGAGCGGATCGAGCGGCTGCATTTCGACGATGGCGGCTATGTCGCGCGCGGACAGGTGATCGCGGTGCTGGCGCAGGGGCAGGAACAGGCGTCGCTGGCGGGCGCGTTGGCGGCCGAGCGACAGGCGAAGGCGCAGCTGGGGCGGATCGAATCGCTGACCGGGCGCGGCTTCGTGACGCGCGCCAGTCTGGAACAGCAGACGGCCGCCGCGCAGCAGGCGCGCGCCACCGCCGACGATGCGCGGGCCCAGATCAGCGACCGGGTGATCCGCGCGCCGTTCGGCGGTTATGTATCGCTGCGGACGATTTCGGAGGGCGCGATCGTCGGCGCGGGGACGGTGATCGCGACGGTCAGCGACGTGTCGCGGATAAAGCTCGATTTCTCGGTGCCGGAGACGATGCTGGCGAGCCTGCACAAGGGACAGGCGCTGGATGCCACCGCCGCCGCGTTTCCGGGGCGTGCGTTTCGCGGGGTGGTGGCGACGATCGATCCGGTGATCGACCCGACGACGCGGGCGGTGCTGGTCCGCGCGCTGCTGCCCAATCCCGATCGCGCGCTGAAGCCCGGCATGTTGCTGACCGTCCGGGTCGATGCGGCCACGCGGCAGGCGGCGTCGCTGCCCGAACTGGCGATCGTGGGAGAAGGCTCGGAACGATATGTCTATGTCGTCGGCAAGGACAACAAGGCGGCGCGGGCGGCGGTGACGACGGGGTTGCGCGATAACGGACTGGTCGAGGTGCGCGGCCTGCCGGCGGATGCGAGGGTGATCGTCGAGGGCGTGGTGAAGGTGAGCGACGGCGCGCGTGTCCGCGTTCAGGGTGCGCCGGCTACGCGGGCGGGCGGCTGACGCGATGATGCTGTCCGATCTTTCCGTCCGGCGGCCGGTGGTCGCGGCGGTGATGGCGATCCTGCTGACCATCGTCGGCGTGGTCGGCTTCATGGGCCTGTCGGTGCGCGAATATCCCGATACCGATCCGCCGGTGGTGTCGGTGCAGACGACGTATACGGGCGCGGCGGCGGCGGTGATCGAGAGCCGCATCACCCAGCCGTTGGAGGAACGGCTGGCGGGGGTCGAGGGGATCGAGACGATCACCAGCCGGTCGTCAGACGGGCGATCGGATATCTCGATCGAATTCCGCCCCGGCCGCGACATCGATTCCGCCGCCAACGACGTGCGCGACCGGGTGGCGGGCGCCGCGCAGGATCTGCCCGAAGAGGCGCTGGCACCGGAAGTGCGCAAGGTCGATTCGGATTCTCAGCCGGTGCTGTTCCTGGTCGTGCAGGCGCCGGGATGGGACCGGATGAAGCTGTCCGATTATGTCGACCGGGTGATCGCCGATCGGCTGTCGACGCTGGATGGGGTGGCGCAGGTCAATCTGGTCGGGCTGGCCAAGCCGTCGATGCGGGTGTGGCTGGATGCCGACCGGCTCGCCGCGTTCCGGCTGACGCCGCGTGACGTCGAAACCGCGCTGCGCACGCAGAACGTCGAGCTGCCGGCGGGGCGGCTGGAGGCGAGCCAGCAGAACGTATCGCTGCGCGTGACGCGCGGGTTCGTGACGCCGGCCGATTTCCGTTCGCTCGTGATCGGGCGCGGCACCGATGGCTATCTGGTGCGGCTGGGCGATGTGGCGCGGATCGAGCAGGGAGCGGAGAACCCCTACACCCGCTTCCGCTTCAACGGGCAGACGGGCATCGGCATGGGCATCGTGCGCCAGTCGGGTGCGAACACGCTGGCGGTGGCGCAGGCGGCCAAGCAGATGATGGTCGACATGGCGCCCGACCTGCCGCGCGGCGTGTCGGTGCAGGTCGGTTCCGACAGCTCGCTGTTTATCGAACGCGCGATCGAGGGTGTGTGGCATACGCTGGCCGAGGCGGCGGTGCTCGTCGTGCTGGTCATCTTCCTGTTCCTGGGCAGTTGGCGGGCGACGTTGATCCCGGCGATCACGGTGCCGATCTGTCTGCTCGCCACCTTCGCGGTGCTGTGGGGGCTGGGCTATTCGATCAACCTCCTCACGTTGCTGGCGCTGGTGCTGGCGATCGGGCTGGTCGTCGATGACGCGATCGTAGTGCTGGAGAATGTCCATCACCGGATCGAGGGGGGCGAGAACCCGCTGGTCGCGTCGTATCTGGGTACGCGGCAGGTGGGGTTCGCGGTGATCTCGACCACCGCCGTCGTCTGCGCGGTGTTCGTGCCGGTGATGTTCATCGCCGGGCAGACGGGGTTGCTGTTCCGCGAACTGGCGGTGGCGATGATCGCGGCGGTGGCGTTGTCGGGGCTGCTCGCGCTGTCGCTGGCGCCGATGCTGTGTTCCAAGTTGTTGAAGCATCAGGAACGGCGCGGGTTCGCAGCGAAGGTCGATCGCGGTTTCGCGGTGGTCGAGCGCGGTTACGGCCGGTGGCTGACGCGCACGCTGGCGCGGCCGTGGCCGGCGATGCTGGCGACGGCGGCGTTCCTGATCGCAGCGGGCTGGCTGTTCACGACGATCGACGCCGAACTGGTGCCGCCGGAGGATACCGGCGTGGTCGAGGTGCGTCTGAACGCGCCGGAGGGGACGGGCTTCGCACAGCTCGACGCCTATGTCGCGCAGGCGGAAAAGCTGGTGGAACCGATGGTCGGCAACGGCGCGGTGCGTGGCCTCGTCGCGCGACTGCCCGCCAGTTTCGGCGCGTCGGAAGATTTCAACAGCGCCAGCATGACTGTCTTTCTGAAGCCGTGGGAGGACCGGACGGTATCGTCGCAACAGGTCGCGCGGCTGGTGACGGAGCGGCTGTCGCAACTGACGGCTACGCGCGGCAATGCCACGGTGCGGTCGTCGCTGGGGCGTGGGCGTGGGCAGCCGCTGAACTTCGTGATTGCGGGATCGAGCTATCCGGCGCTGGCGAGGGCGCGGGACCGTATCCTGGCGGCGGCGCGGGAGAATCCCGGCCTCGTCAATCTCGATGCCGATTATGTCGAATCGAAGCCGCAGATCCTGATCGACGTCGATACGCAGCGCGCCGGCGATCTGGGCGTGTCGGTGGATGACGTCAGTCAGGCGTTGCAGACGCTGATGGGATCGCGCCGCGCATCGACCTATGTGCAGGACGGCGAGGAATATCGCGTGCTGGTGCAGGCGGAGGCGAACGGCCGCGACCGCGAGGGGCGGTTGTCGACCGTCTATGTCCGGTCGCGCACCGGCGATCTGGTGCCGCTGTCCAATCTGGTCCGCACCCGCGATGCCGCGTCGGCGCGCGAATTGGGGCGGTTCAACAAGATGCGGGCGATCACCTTTCAGGGCGGCCTTGCCCCCGGTTACACGCTGGGGCGGGCGCTATCGTTCCTGGAGGAACAGGCGCGGCAATCGCCGGAGGTCATCGCGGTGGGCTATCGCGGCGAGAGTCAGGCGTTCAAGCAGACGGGCAGTTCGATCTGGCTGGTGTTCGGGTTGACCATCGTCATCATCTACCTGTTGCTGGCGGCTCAGTTCGAGAGCTTCGTGCATCCCGTCGTCATCATCGCGGCGGTGCCGCTGGCGGTGGCGGGCGGGGTCGTCGGGCTGGCGGCGACGGGGATGACGATCAATCTGTTCAGCCAGATCGGTATCGTCATGCTCGTCGGTCTGGCTGCCAAGAACGGCATTCTGATCGTGGAGTTCGCCAACCAGTTGCGCGACGAGGGCGCGAGCGTGGGCGAGGCGATCGCTCAGGCGTCGGTCCGGCGGTTGCGGCCGATCCTGATGACGTCGATCGCGACCGTCATGGGCGCGGTGCCGCTGGCGATCAGTCACGGCGCGGGGGCGGGGTCGCGATCGGCGATCGGCGTGGTGATCGTGTTCGGCGTCAGCATCGCGACCGCGATCACGATGTTCGTGGTGCCGGTGCTGTACGCGCGGCTGGCGGGACGGACCCGGTCGCCGCAGGCGGTGGGCCGCGAACTGGATGCGGCGCTGCGTCCGGTCGGGCAGGCGGCGGAATAGGGGGACCTCGCGTATCGCCGCTTGACCGGTCGCCCCGTCGCCGCGATGCATCGCCGCCAGGCAACGGTTCGTCGGAGAGATGCATGAGACTGGGCACTATATTGCTGGGCAACGTCGCGATCATCATCGCGGCGCCGGCAGCGGCGCAGAACCGGCTCGATCTGGCGTCGCCTGATGGCACGATCACGCTGTCGATCGCGTCGGACGGCAATGGGCCACCCAAGTACGAGGTGACGCGTCATGGTGAGGCGGTGCTGGCGCCGTCGCCGCTGGGGTTCGATTTCACCGATGGATCGCGGACGGATGCGCTGCGGATGGCGGAGGTGCGCCGCGCCGCCGTCGACCGCACGGTGCCGCTGGTCGCGACCAAGGCGGCGAGCGCGCGCGACCATTATAACGAGCTGGTCGTCTCGCTCGCCGATCCCGCCGGCAAGCGCGGGCCGATCGAACTGGACCTGCGCGCGTATGACGACGGCATCGCCTTTCGCTATCGCCTGCCCGGTGGCGACCAGCCGATCGCGATCCGGGAGGAGCGGACGGGGTTCTATTTCCCGACCAACGACCGGTGCTGGGGCCTGAACGTCGGCCGCGCGACGAGCAGCCATGAGGGGGAATATGATCCCGTCCGCGTCTCGCAGGTGCGGCCGATGCACATGTTCGACCCCGGCATGCTGTGCAAGACCGGCAGCGACCGCACCAGCTTCGTGATCGCCGAGGCGGGTCTGGCGAATTATGCCGGGCTGTACCTGCGCGGGCGCGAGGATGGCGGGCTGGGCCTCGACACGCGGCTGGCGCCGTTGCCGGGCGAATTGCGGACGGCGGTACGCGCCGCCGCGGGGCAGTCGCTGACGTCGTCATGGCGGGTGGTGATGATGGCGGACCGGGCGGGCGACCTGATCGCGTCGAACCTGATCGGCAATCTCAATCCGCCGGCCACCGGCGACTGGCGCTGGATACAACCGGGCAAGTCGGCATGGGACTGGTGGTCTGGACCGTATTTTCCAGGGCAGGCGCAGGCGGCGATGAACATGGCCGATCTGAAGAAGCTGATCGATTTCGCCGGTGCGTCGGGCCTGAGATACATGTTGATCGACGAGGGGTGGGCGCTCAATTCCGGGGTCGGCGGATCGGCGCCGGCGGATACCGACATCACGAAGACGCAGGCCGGCCTGGATATGCCCGATTTGGTCCGTTACGCCGCGGCGCGCAAGGTCGACCTGATGCTGTGGTTGCAATGGAGCCAGCTCGACGCACGGATGGCCGAGGCGATGGATCAATATGCCCGCTGGGGGATCAAGGGCATCAAGGTCGATTTCATGGATCGCAACGATCAGGTGATGGTCGATTACTACCACCGCGTGCTGGCCGAGGCGGCGAAGCGCCATCTGCTGGTCGATCTGCACGGTGCCTATCAGCCGACCGGCCTGAACCGCACCTATCCCAATTACGTCACGCAGGAAGGCGTGATGGGCGCGGAGTACAACAAATGGTCGAAACGCGTCACGGCGACGCATAACGTCAGCCTGGCATTCACGCGCATGGTGCTGGGGCCGCTGGATTACACGCCGGGCGGGTTCCGCAACCGGACGCCGGCCGACTTCAAGCCGGTGAACAGCCCGCCACAGGTGCAGACGACGCGCGGACAGGCGCTGGCGATGTACGTCGTGTATGAAAGCCCGGTGCAGATGGTGTCGGACAGCCCCGATGCGTATCGAGGCCAGCCCGAGTTCGCCTTCGTGCGTGACGTGCCGACGACATGGGACGAGACGCGGTTTCTGGACGGCGACATCGGCAGCCATGTCGTGGTGGCCCGGCGCAAGGGTCGGGACTGGTATATCGGTGCGATGAACGGTGCCGAGGGGCGGACGGTGACGTTGCCGCTGGCGTTTCTGGGCAAGGGGCGCTTCGCGGCGACGATCTGGCAGGACGGTGCGAGGGCGGACAAGGTCGCGCTGACCGAACACAGCGTGGGTGCCAACGATACGCTGACGCTGCAACTGGCGGCGGCGGGTGGCGCGGCGGTGCGGTTGCGGGCGGGACGCTGAAGATGACCGGGGCCGATGACCGTCGCATCCGCCGTATCCTGATCGTCGGCGGCGGTACGGCCGGATGGATGACGGCGGCGGCGCTGGCCCATGCGCTGCCGCGCGGATGCCGGATCGAGCTGGTCGAATCGGAGGATATCGGCACCGTCGGCGTCGGCGAGGCGACGATCCCGCCGATCCGCCTGTTCAACGAGACGCTGGGGATCAACGAGGCGGAGTTTCTGCGGGCGACGAAGGGCAGCTTTAAGCTGGGCATCGAATTCGTCGACTGGGCGAAGCGGGGCCATCGGTATTTCCACCCGTTCGGCACGTTCGGCAAACCGTTCGACATGCTGGCGGTGCACCAGCACTGGCTGCGCGCGCGGGCGGCGGGATCGACGGTGCCGCTCGACGATCTGTCGATGGCGTGGGGCGCGGCGAGCCGGAACCGCTTCGCGCCGCCGATGGTCGATCCCCGCAGCGTCGGATCGACGTTCGATTACGCGTATCACTTCGACGCCGGTCTCTATGCCGCGTTCCTGCGCCGTTATGCCGAGGCGCGGGGTGTCGTCCGGGTCGAGGGCAAGGTCGGCGATGTGACGCTGGAGGGGGAGAGCGGCCATGTCGCGTCGGTGACGCTGACCGATGGCCGCGTGCTGGCGGCCGAGCTGTTCGTCGATTGCAGCGGCTTTCGCGGGTTGCTGATCGAGGGGGCGTTGCAGACCGGGTATGAAAGCTGGACGCACTGGTTGCCGTGCGACCGGGCGGTGGCGACTCCGTGCGCGCATGCGCCGGCCGGGGCGCTGACGCCCTATACGCGGTCGACGGCGCGGGCGGCGGGATGGCAGTGGCGCATCCCGCTGCAACACCGGGTCGGCAACGGATATGTCTATTGCAGCGAGCATCTGTCGGATGACGAGGCGGCGACGACGCTGATGGCGGGGCTGGACGGCGAGGCACTGGGCGATCCGCGCTTCCTGCGGTTCCAGACGGGAAGGCGGCGGCAGTTCTGGAACCGCAACGTCATCGCGATCGGACTGGCGAGCGGATTCATGGAGCCGCTGGAATCGACCAGCATCCACCTGATCCAGGCGGGCATCGCCAAGCTGCTGGCGTTCTTTCCGACGCGCGATTTCGAGCCGCTGGGGATCGAGGAATATAACCGCGTCGCGATCACCGAATGCGAGCGTATCCGCGATTTCCTGATCCTGCATTACAAGCTGACGCAGCGCGACGACGCGCCGTTGTGGCGGCAGTGCGCGGCGATGGCGATCCCCGATACGCTGGCGATGAAGATCGAGCATTTCCGCCGCCACGGCCGGCTGATCGCGCGCGACATGGACCTGTTCGGGGCGGCGAGCTGGCTGGCGGTGCATGTGGGGCAGTTGAACCTGCCCGAGGGCGGCGATCCGCTGATCGACTACGCCGCCGATCCCGCCGCGAGTCGCCGTTTCGTCGAGCAACTGGCGGGTGCGATCGGGCGGGCGGCGGATACGATGCCGACGCACGCCGACTATATCGCGCGCCACTGCGCCGCCTGAAGAGCCGCCCGAAACATGAAATGACGTTCATCATCGCTATTCTCCGCAATCGTTTGTAAAAATCTGTTGCAAACGATTGCGGGGTAGGTATGTACCCCTCAGCTTCGCCTGCCGATCAGAGCAGGAATTTTGACTGGGAGGATCCTGATGAGGAACGTCGCGCTGCAATCCTGTGTGTCGGTCATTGCGCTGACCACCGCGTGCTGGGCATTGCCCGCTGCCGCACAGGCCACCGATCCCGCCGCGGCCACCGCAACGGGCGCCACCACGACGGCGGCGCAGTCGGCCGATCCCGTGGCCGCGCAGGCCGAGACGGATGCCGGTGCCGAGGATATCGTCGTCACCGCCACGACCGGCGAGCGGTCGCGCTTCCGCAGTTCGATCTCGGTATCGCAGGTCAGCCAGGAGGCGATCTCGAACTTCACGCCGCGTTCCGAAGCGGAAGTGCTGCGCAACATCCCCGGTCTGCAGCCGTCGGATACCGCCGGCCCCGGCGGTAACGCCAATATCGGCGTGCGCGGTATCCCGGTATCGACGGGCGGTTCCGAATATGTCGCGTTGCAGGAGGACGGTCTGCCCGTCACGCTGTTCGGCGACATCAATTTCGGCAACAACGATTACTGGATCCGCTTCGACCAGAATGTCGAGCGGGTCGAGGCGGTGCGCGGTGGTTCCGCGTCCACCTTCACGTCGCAGGCACCGGGCGCGGTCATCAACTATCTGAGCAAGACCGGCGATCGTGCGGGCGGCTCCGTCGCGTTCTCGAAGGGCGTCGGGTACCGCGAGAACCGCGTCGATTTCGATTACGGCGCGCCGATTTCGGACACGTTGCGCTTCCACGTCGGCGGTTATGCCCGCAACGGCGGCGGCCTGACCAACGAGCGGTTCAACATCCTGCGCGGTTACCAGATCAAGGCGAACGTCACCAAGGATTTCGCCGACAACCGCGGCTATATCCGCCTGAACTTCAAGCGGCTGGACGAACAGGCGCCGACCAACACCGCGACGCCATCGATCGCGACGCTGGACGGCAACAAGGTGACGGATTTCGATCCGTTCCCCAATTTCGACGGGCGTGACGGATCGACCTATTCGACCAACGCGCGCTCGTTCCAGTTCGTCGATCGCGACGGCAAGGTGAAGAACGCGCAGGTTCAGGGCATCCACCCGCGCATCACCGCGATCGGCGGCCAGTTCCATTATGCGTTGACCGATGCGATCACGATCGACGACAGCATGCGCTACAGCGACATGAGCGGCAATTTCACGACGCAGTTCCTGAACGTGACCAACCGGGTCAACACCAATCCGGTGCCGACCGGATTCTCGTCGTGCTTCGTGCCGGCCAGTTCCGGTTTCTCGGCGAACGGTGTCGTCGGATCGTGCGTGAACGGCGGTGTCGTCGGATCGGTCCGCTATGCGGCGGGTCCGAACAAGGGGCAGGTCTATACCGGCGCCTATGTGAACAATAACCCGAACATCAACACGCGCATGCGCAACATGAACAGCTTCGCCAACAACCTGTCGGTCGCCGGCAAGTTCGATGCGCTGGGCGGCAAGGTGTCGACGTCGGCGGGCTGGTTCCACATGAGCCAGAACATCGTGCAGGATTGGCACGTGAACCGTCAGTTCAGCGAAGTGAACGGCGAGAACGCATCGCCGCTGGAGCTGTTCTCGACCACCGGCACGCAGCTGACGGCGGCGGGGCAGGCGGGCTTCAACGACAATTGGGGATCGTGCTGCGCCCGGTCGGTCGACCTGACCTATACCGACGATGCCGGCGTGCTGTCGGCGGGTTACGAGCGCGGTGGCCTGAACCTGGACGCCAGCGTCCGGTTCGACAGCGTGAAGGGCAAGGGGACGGCGATCGGCGGCGTGGCCGGGCCGAACTACACCGTCACCGCCGGGCTCGGCACGGCGACGCTGCCGTCGCTGATCGCCGGTGCGGCGGTCGAGAACATCGATTACAGCGACAATTACGTCAGCTGGTCGTTCGGTGCGCTCTATGCCTTCGACAACAGCACCAGCGTGTTTGCCCGTGCCAGCCGTGGTGGCCGCTTCAACGCGGATCGCCGGGTGCTGAGCGGCAACTTCAATGCGGACGGCTCGCTCAATTCGCAGGGCAAGAGCACGTCGGTGAACTTCCTGAACCAGCAGGAAATCGGCCTGAAGCAGCGCGGCGACCTGTTCGCGGGCAATTACTCGGTGGAGATCACCGGTTTCCGCTCGACGCTGACCGAGAACAATTACGACTTCACGCGGATCAACAATCCCGCGCCGAACAACGATCCGAATATCTCGAACGGATACCGGTCGTACGGCGTAGAATTCACCGGTCGGTTCAATCTGGGCGGGTTCCGGCTGGCGGCGGACGCGACGTACATCAACTCCAAAATCCGCGACAGCGCGACCGCGGTGCTGGTGGGCAACCGGCCGGGTGGCATTCCGCGCTTCATCTTCCTGGTATCGCCGTCGTACGACACCGGCTTCCTGGCGGGTGGCCTGAGCTTCAGCGGGCAGAGCAGCGTGCCGCTGGACGACTTCAACGTCTATACGGTGAAGGGATCGACCTTCGTCAACGGCTTCCTGAAGGTACGGCCGGTCGACAGGGTGGAACTGGGGCTGAACGCCAACAACCTGTTCGACAAGCTCGGTTATCGTGGCGGTGGCAGCCTGATCCCGCTGTCCAGCACCAGCGCGATCTTCCAGAATTCGGCGGTCTATGGCCGGACGGTCACCGCGTCGATCCGCTACACTTTCTGACCTCCTCTGTTGGCGGGGCCGGCATCGCGCCGGTCCCGTCGCTTTTTGGGTTTTTCCGGCCGGCATTGCCAAGCGGTGCTGCGACCGCGAAAAGGGCAGCATGAGCGACCCCATTACGCCGCCACCTTCTTCCACGCCGCCACCGCGCGTGCGCAACATCAGTGAATTCGCGCGCATCGCCGGGGTGTCCGCCGGCACCGTTTCCCGCGCGCTGGCCGGCAAGTCCGTCGTCAATCGCGAAACGCGCGAGCGGATCGAGGCGCTGGCGATCGAACATGGCTTTCGCCCCAACCAGATGGCGCGCCGCCTGCGGACGCAGCGGACCAACGTGATCGGCGTCGTCGTGCCGCTGGGCCATGAGCGTCGCCAGCATCTGTCCGATCCGTTCTTCATGACCTTGCTGGGCCATCTGGCGGATGCGGTAACGGAAGCGGGATATGATCTGATGCTGTCGCGGATCATCCCCGATGCGGACGACTGGCTGGAACGCATCGTCCAGTCCGGGATGCTCGACGGGGTATTGCTGATCGGCCAGTCGGACCAGTTCGAGGCGATCGAGCGGGTCGCGGCGCATTACCGCCCGATGGTGGTGTGGGGCAGCCATCTGGCGGGGCAGGTGCACTGCGCGGTCGGGGTAGACAACCGGCTGGGCGGGCGGCTGGCGGGCGAGCGGCTGATCGGCCGGGGGTGCCGGCGGATCGCGTTTCTGGGCGAGACCCGTACGCTGGAGCTGAGCCAGCGCTTCCTGGGGTTGCAGGATGCGGCGGCGGCGGCGGGGATCGATCCGCCGTTGCAGCTGAACACGCATCTGGCATCCGACATCATGGCCGGCGAGATCGCGGCGCATCTGGATGAGGTGGGCGACCGTATCGACGGCATCGTCGCGGCATCCGACGTGATCGCGATGCGGGCGGTGCGGGTGCTGACGGATCGCGGCATCGACGTGCCGGACCGGATGCCGATCACCGGGTTCGACGACCTGCCGCTCGCCGAACAGACGGTGCCGCGCCTGACGACGATCCGGCAGGATCTGGTCGCCGGAGCGCAGGCGATGGTCGCGGCGCTGTTCGCGCGGATCGACGGCAAGGAGGCGCCATCGGTGGAGATGACGCCCGAACTGATCCTGCGCGATACCGCCTGAGCGTCAGGCGATCGTCACGCGGTCGCCGTCGATCGCCAGCCGGAACCACGGCGCGGCGGTGCCGCCGAAACGCGGCCGGCGCTGGTCAGGATCGGTGGGATATACGCCGTCGCCAAGGCCCCAGTAATCGACGAAGCTGATGACATCGAGTTCGCCGGTGACCCACCAGCAATAGGCCTGGAACGGCTCGGCGGCCGGATTGGCAGCGACCAGGCCGGTGCCGTTGATCGGCCGCCATGGTCCGTCGAACCGGTCGGCGACCATGCCGTACAAACCGGTAGGCGCGCCAAGGCCGGGTGCGAAGCGGCGACCCTGCGTCGACCAGAACAGGTAATAGCGGCCGGCGTGCATCACGATGTGCGGGCGTTCCAGCTCGCTGTTGACGCCCAGCGCCTGAACCATCGGCGCGCGCAGCGACCAGCCGGTGGCGGTGCGTTCGGCGACGCCGATAACGCCGTTCAACTGCTCGGTGGTCCAGCCGGCGGTGCCGACGAACAGCAGGTAATCGTGGCCGGTGGCGGGATCGCGGAAGAAGCCGGGGTCGCGGAAGCCCTTGATACCGGTGGCGGGTGCCTCGGTCTCGTCGGCGCGGGTGTACCAATGATCGTCGGCGGCGAACGACTCCACCGGCTCGCTCCAGCCGCTCAGATGCGGGGTGTCGCCATCGACGGTGAAGCGGCCACGCGTTTCGAACAGGCGCTGTTCGAAGCTGGGGGCGCCGCCGTGGCGGCCGGCGGCGGTGAAGTACATCGTCAGCGTCTCGCCATCGGCTTCCAGCACGGCGGAGCCGGACCATTCGCGGCTGCCGGGCGTGAAACCGGGTTCGTACACCCAGCCATGGTCGCGCCAGCCATCGGCGCCGTGGCTGGTCAGGCGGATACGGGCGCGGTCGTGGCGAGCCTCCGGATCGTCGAGCTGCGGGGTGGCGAGGAAGAACCACCAGCTACGGCCGCCCGCGATGACGGTCGATCCGTCGGCGCGTGCGATCTGCCACATGTCCCACAGGTCGTGACCCGGCACGATCGGCACGACATCGTCCGGGCCGATCACCGGGATCGCCGCCTGTGGCTGGTCGACCGCGCCGCGGGCCGCATCGATCGTCCACGGCGAACCGGGTGCGGCGCCTTCGTTGAGCCGGGTTGCCATCGTCATTCCCCCATCATTCACTGTCGTCATCATGCCGGCTCGATCGCGAAGAGCGCGACGCTCTCCGCCTTCATCGCCGGCATCGGCAGGCCGGCCTGTGCCAGCCAGTCACCATCCCAGACCACGCCCTCACCACGCATCGCCGCGAAGACGGGTGCGTCGGGAACGGGGTGGCCGGGGGTGGTGGCGATATCGATCAGCCGCACGCGCACGCGTCCCATGCCGGCCAGCGGCGGCAGCGGCAGGGCGGGCGGGCGGCGGATTACGGTCGGCTCCACCCGCGTCACGGCAAGCAGGCCGTCGGTCGGCGTGCCGTGCAATTGCCAGAAGAGGCTGTCCGTGCCTTCGCCCAGCCAGACGCGACCGTGGTGCAATGTGCCGCGCAGGACCTTGTAATGCGCGATCCAGCGGGTGAGCGTGGCCGTGCCTTCGGGATCCATAGTAGCCGGGTCCAGTTCGACGCCGAAGTGACCCGGCAATGCGATGGCAGCGCGGAACGCCATCGATTGGCCGCGCCCGGTCGAATGGGCGGGGCTGGCGCCGACGTGCGATCCCATCATCTCGGGCGGCATGAAGTGGAGATAGCCACGCTGCATCCGCACCCGGCTGACCGCGTCTATACAGTCGCTGGTCCAGAAACGGTGCGTGCGGCGGGCGATGCCGGCATCGATCCGGCCGCCGCCGCCGGCGCACGCCTCGATCTCCACCGCCGGATGCGCGGCGCCAAGACGATCGAACAGGGCATAGGCGCCGCGTACCTGTGCGCCGTAGCCGGCGGTGCCGTCCGCGCCCCCGGCCGGGGCGAGATCGCGATTATGGTCCCATTTTAGGTAGCCGATCGGCAGATCGCGGAGCAGCGTATCGATTACGGCGAACAGATGGTCGCGTACCTCGGCACGGCCGAGGTCGAGGACGAGCTGGTTGCGCGACGTCGGTCGTGGGGCGTCCGGCCCGGCCAGCGCCCAGTCGGGATGTGCGCGGTACAGGTCGCTGTCCGGATTTATCATTTCCGGTTCGACCCACAGGCCGAACTCCATGCCGAGCGCCACGACATGATCGGCGAGCGGGCGGAGGCCGTTGGGGTATTTCACCACGTCCGGCGTCCAGTCGCCCAGCGCAGCGGTGTCGTCGCCGCGGCCCCTGAACCAGCCATCGTCGAGCACGAACCGTTCGATCCCCAACGCGGCGGAACGGTCGGCGAGTGCCATCAGCGCGGCCTCGTCATGGTCGAAGTAAAAGCCCTCCCAACTGTTCACATGCACTTTGCGCGGCGGCATGCCCGCCGCCGGCCATGGCACGGCGGCACGGATGGCGGCGTGGAACGACTGGATCGCGCCGTTGCGACCCGTGGCGGAGACGGTCGCCAGCATGTCGGGCGTGTCATAGGTTTCGCCGGGCGCGAGGCGGACTTCGCCGGGGGCGAGCGCTTCGCCCATCTGGAGCGTCCAGAACCCCTCGTCATCGCGCTCGATCGCCAGCCGGTGGTTGCCCGACCAGGCCAGTTCCGCGGCGCGGACGGTGCCGGCGTGCCAGGTCGCGCCCGGTCCCTCTACGAACAGGCCGGGTGGGCCGGCATGACCGGTCAGGCCGCGACGGTTCTCGCGGACCCAACCGTGCGCCGGCATCGGTTCGACTTCGGCCACGAATTCGGCGTTGTGACGGCCGGTGAAGCTGCGGATTGTGGTGGCATCGGCGGGCAGGGGCAGCGTGCCGGCGGCGAGCCAGTCGATGGTGAGGGCGTCGTCGCCATCGTTGCGGACGCTGGCGGACAGGGTCAGCACGTCGGTTGCCGGGTCCAGCGTCAATCGTTGGGCCAGCGTTACCTGCGCGGTCGTGTCGCGCAGTGTGATGATGACGGCGTTTGCCTGCCGGTCGATTGCGACGTCGTTCCAGCGTTGGAAGAACGCCAGCCCCTCACGATGCGCGCGCAGCGCAGCGGGGCCGAACCAGCCGGTGCCATAGTTGGGCACGAGGGTCAGCGGCTGATCGATATCGAGCGAGAACGACGCGGCGGGGCGGGTCTCGGCGAGCGGCGGCAACGCATCGGTGCCGACGCGTGGACCCCACCAGCGCCATAACGGGGCGCCGTCCGGTCGGGGCTCCAGCACGATGCCGGAGTCGGTGCCGTTCAATACGATCATGGCCTATTCCGCGACCGCACCGACGGGCAGGCCCTGCGCATTGCGCTCCCGCACCGTCCACACCGCCGCCGCCGCACAAAACATCAGCACGCCGCATAGCGTCAGCACATTGCGTGGATCGCCCCCCAGCAGCGGCTGGTAGATCAGCGGCATCGTCACTGCGAAGAGCAGCATTGGGATCACGATCATCATGTTGAAGATGCCCATGTACACACCCGTCCGCTCCGGCGGGATCGACCCGGCGAGGATGATGTAGGGATTGCCCATGATGCTGGCCCAGCCGAGGCCGACGCCGATCGCGGGGAAGAACAGCATCCATTTCTCGGTGACGTGCGGCAGCCAGAGCATGCCGACACCGGCGATGACGAGGCAGATGGCGTGCAGGCTGGCGGCGCCCATCCGGCGTGCCAACGGCACCATCGCGAAGGCGGCGAGGAAGGCGACGCCGTTGTAGAAGGCGGCCATTTCGCCATTGGTCAGCACCGCGGAATGGAAGCCGGAGGAGGTCGGCACGTCGGTGCCATAGACCGACCGGCCGATCGCATAGATCACATAGGCCCAATAGGTCGCCATGGCGTACCACTGGAACAGGCTCATCAACGCCATCTTGCGCATCGCCAGCGGCATGTCGCGGATCGCGCCGCCGATCTCGGCAAGGGTCGAGCCCAGCGTCTTGGGCTGGGCGGCGATGTGCGCGCGCTGGTCGAGGGTCAGGGGCAGTTCGGGCACGCGCCAGATCGACCAGAGGATGGTCGAGAAGCTGAGGACGGCGCCGACCATGAACGCGATCCGCGCGGTATAGGGGATGTTGTGGGTATCGACCCAGTCTTGGTCCATCCCCCACCACACCAGCAGCGACGGGGTGAGGAAGGCCAGCATCTGCGCGAGGCCGGTGAACGCGCTCTGCGTCAGGAAGCCGATCTGGTGCTGTTCCTCGGCCAGTCGGTCTGAGACGTAGGCGCGGTACGGCTCCATCGTGATGTTGTTGCCGGCATCGAGAATCCACAGCATCGATACCGCCATCAGAATCGACGAACTGAGGGGCATGAAGAACAGCCCGATCGCACACAACACCGCGCCGAACAAAAAGTACGGCGTGCGCCGGCCCCAGCGCGAATCCGTCCGGTCGCTCATCGCGCCGATCAGCGGCTGGACGAGCAGGCCGGTGATCGGCCCGGCCAGTTGCAGGAGCGGCAATGCCGCCTCCGACGCGCCGAGATAGCTGTAGATCGGGGTCATGTTCCCCTGCTGCAGGCCGAAGCTGAACTGGAGCCCGAGGAAGCCGAGATTCATTTCGAGGATGCGGGCCATCGACAGGCGCGGCTTGTTGTCCAGTGCTGGCATGGCTCTCCCGATCCTCCCCGCGATTATCGCTTTCATCCGGTATCGCCGGATCGACGTTCGATTGCAACAATCGATTGCAAGATGCGCAGTGAAATATCGTCGGGACGTTGCGCGCTTGCCTGTCGTGCCCGAACGCCACAGAGGCGGCGTCATGCGTGCCATCGTCCCTCTGTTCGCCCTGCTGTCGCTGCCGCTGTCCGCGTCGGCGCAGTCGCTGCAATCCGGCAACTGGGATCTGACCTCGACCGCCGTCGATCTGGTCGTGCCGGGTGCGCCCGGTTTCCTGCTGCGGATGATGCGCGGCAAGTCGAAGACCGAGCATCGCTGCCTGCCGCCCGAACAGTCGCGGGCGGGCGTCGCCGCGCTGTTCGTGCCGAATGCAGAGGCGAAATGCACGGTCGAGCGCGCGGTGATCGCCGATGGCCGGATCGATCATGCGATGTCGTGTCCACAGAAGAAGGGGCCGCCGATGCATGTCGTCCGCGCCGGTACGTATAATGCGGCAGGCTTCACCGCGCGGATGACGATGACGGGGCAGACCGAGAAAGGGGCGATGCGGATCGTGGCGGATCAGGTCGCCACGCGGACGGGGGCGACCTGCCGGAAATAGGGCATGCCGTCATTGCGAGCGTAGCGAAGCAACCCAGAACGTCACTTGCGGGGCTCTGGGTTGCTTCGCTGCGCTCGCAATGACGGTCATGCCGTCGGGGCGGGGCGGCCGAACGAGGGTGGGCGGTCGGCGTGGGCGGCACCGAAGGTCAGGTTCGGCTTCGTCCCCATCGTGAAGCGCAGGCGGCCGCCCTTCACCAGATCGGCGTGGCTGATCCAGTTGCGGGTCCATGGCTTGCCGTTCCATTGCACCGACTGGATGTAGGGCGTATCGGCACGGTTGCCGGGTGCCTCGACGACCAGCTTGCGGTTGCCGGGCAGTTGCACTGTCGCGCGTTCGAACAGGGGTGAGCCGAAGACATACACCGCCTCGACCGGATCCACCGGATAGAAGCCGAGCGCGGACAGGACGAACCATGCGCTCATCTGGCCGCAATCGTCGTTGCCGATCATGCCGTTGGGATCGTTCTTGTACATCTCGGTGCAGAGACGCCGTACCATGGCCTGCGTTTTCCACGGCGTGCCGGCATAGGCGTAGAGATAGGCGGCGTGCTGATCCGGCTCGTTGCCGTGCGCGTATTGGCCGACCAGCCCGGCGATGTCGGGCGGGGCGTTGGCGGGGAGGGTCGAGGGCGCGGTGAACAGGGCGTCGAGTTTCGCTTCGAACGCCTTGTCGCCGCCGAAATGGGCGATCTGGCCGTAGATGTCGTGCTGGTTCAGGAACGTCGCCTGCCAGCCATTCGCCTCGGTATAATCACGCCACCAGGGTTTAGGCATATGGCCGAGCTGGATCGGGTCGTACGGCGTCCACCAGCTGCCATCGGCGAAGCGCGGGCGGGCGAAGCCGATCGAGGCGTCCAGCACGTTGCGCCAGTTGCCCGATCGCTTCAGCAGGCGATCCGCGTCCGCCGTCCGGCCGGCGGCGCGGGCGAGGTGCGAGGATGCCCAGTCGTCATAGGCATATTCCTGCGTCCGGCTGACGCTTTCGAACCATTTGTCGGCGGGGACGTAGCCCAATCGGTCGTACAGGTCGCGACCCTTGCTGTTGTCGAGATCGGGGGCGGTGAAATCGAAGCTGCGTCTGGCGATCGCGGGCCAGGCAGCGGCATAGTCGGCCTCGATCCCTTTGGACTGCGCCTCGGCGAGAACGGAGACGCCGTGCCAGCCGATCATCGTGCCGGTTTCTACCCCCTGCAATGGCCAGACCAGCGGGCCATAGGGGCTTTGCTGCGTTTGGCGGATCATGTCGGCGACGAGGCTCTTCACCCGGACCGGCGCGATGATCGTCAGCAGGGGATGGAGCGCGCGGTACGTGTCCCACAGCGAATAGGTGGAATAGGCGGCCTCGCCCTTCGGCACGGTGTGGACCTGCCGGTCGAGTCCGACATAACGGCCGTCCACGTCTGAGAAAAGCGTCGGCGCCAGCATGGAATGATAGAGCGCGGAGGTCATGATCGTGCGCTGATCGGCGGTGCCGCCCTCCACCGCGATCGAACCCAGATGCGTTGCCCAGCGGTTGCGGGCGGCGGCGAGCGTGCGGTCGAAATTCCAGTCGCGGGCTTCGGCGGCGAGGTTCGCGCGCGCGCCGATGACATCGACCGCGGAGATGCCGCAGCGGATCAGGATCGGAGCAGCGCCGGCATCGTCGTAATGCAGCACCGCCTTCAGCCGGTTACCCTTGATCGCGGTCGTGCCGGCGGGTTGCTCGGTATCGCCGTCGCCATAGAAGGTGATGCGGGTCGGGCGGCGCGACAACTGCATCGCGAAATGGAGGCGGCGGCCCTTGGCCCAGCGATGGACGCGGCGGCTGCCGGTCAGCGTGCCGTCCGGATCGATCGCCATGGAGGCGTCGGTAATCAGCGGTGCCTGATCCGACGTGTCGTGGATCAGATGCGACAGATCGACCAGGATATGCCCGGCGCCGGCGGGAAAGGTGTAGCGGTGCCAGCCGGTCCGCTCCGTCACGGTCAGCTCGGCGCGGACCCCCGATTCCAGTGCGACGCGGTAATATCCGGGTTCCGCATGTTCGGCGGAGAAACGCTGGCGATATCCCTTGTCGGGGTCGGTGCGCGGACCTGGCAGCAGCTGGACGGGGCCGGTCGTCGGCACCACCAGCACGTCGAGCATGTCGCCGATGCCGGTGCCCGACAGATGCGTATGGCTGAATCCCATGATCGAGGTGTCGGTGCGGTGATAACCCGAACAGGTATCCCACCGCTCGACATCGGTATCGGGGCCGAGCTGGACCATGCCGAACGGCAGGGTGGGGCCGGGATAGGTGTGGCCGTCGCCGCCGGTGCCGATGAACAGATTGGCTGTCACCTCGTCCCGCTTCGCGGCGATGGCGGGCAGCGGCAGGGCGGCGAAGGCCAGTGCGGAGGTGGAGAGCAGGGTGCGGCGGGTAAAATCGGTCACAGCGGTGCCTTCATCAATGCGGGGCGGGTGGCGGCGAGGTGGACGATCAGTTCGCCGAACAGGCCGTTCGCCCAGGCGAACCATTCGCGAGTGAATTTGGCGGGATTATCCTGATCGAACGCCTCGTGGATGAAGCCCGTGCCGCCATCGGTATCGCGCAACGTGCGCAGGCAGGCGAGGATCGTCGCATCGTCGGTGGCGGACAGCGCGCGGATCGTGAGCGACATCGGCCATATCTGGCCGGCGCCGACATGGGGGCCGCCGATACCTTCCGCTTTGGTGCCACGGAAGAACCACGGGTTCGCCTCGCTCCACGCGGCGTCGCGGGTGCGTTGCCATAGCGGGTCGGTAGGCGCGACGCAGCCGAGATAGGCGAGGCCGGAGAGCGAGGGCACGTTGGCGTCATCCATGAAGACGGCGTTGCCATAGCCATCGACCTCATACGCCCAGACCTCGCGACCGTCCTTCAGCCGCATCGTGCCCCATTGACGCAGGGCCGCCTCCACCTCGGTGGCGAGCGTGGTGGCTTCGGTGGCGAGGGTGGTATCCTGCCGGGCTTCGCTGGCAACTGTTGCCAGTTCGCGCAACGCGCTGACCGCGAACAGATTGGCGGGGATCAGGAAGGGGTAGAGGCAGGCGTCATCGGAGGGGCGGAAGCCGGAATGGATCAGGCCGACCGGCCGCGTCGGGTTGCCGTGGCCCCACAGCAGCGTTTCGGTCGGCTGCGGCGCGCTGCGGCGGAAGCTGTAGGGGGCGGGGCCGTCCTTTCGCTGTTGTTCGCGGAAGGTGCGGATGCTGGTGCGGGCGGCTTGTGCCCAGGTGGCGTCGAACGGTCGCGGATCGCGCGTCGCCTGCCAGTATCCATGCGCGAGGCGCATCGGATAGCAGAGCGAATCGATCTCCCATTTCCGCTCGGCCACGCCGGGTTTCATCGTGGTTTCGTCGGTCAGCGCCCAGCCGAGATTGGTCTTCGCGGTCGGGTCTTCCATGAAGGCGTTGGCGTACGGGTCGATCAGGATCGAGCGTGCCTGCCGGGCGATCAGGCCGCTGAACAGCTCGCCCAGCTTCGGGTCGTTGCGGACCAGATGGAGGTATGGCTTCACCTGCGCGGCGGAGTCGCGCAACCACAGGCAGGGGATGTCGCCGGTGATGACGAACGCATCGGGCTGGCCGCCGATGGTGCCCATCTTCACCGTCGTATCCAGCGTGTTGGGATAACAGTTGCCGAACATCCAGCGCAGTTTCGGATCGGCGATCAGCTTCGAGACGCGCACGATCTCGCGCTCGACGGCGGGGCTGGTGAAGCGGCGGTCGGCGCGTGCGGGGCGCTTGTCGGGGAAGGCGGGCGCGGCGAAGGCGGGGGTGCCGGCGAGCGCAAGGCCGCCTGCCAACACCATGCGGCGATCGATCGTCATTTCGGCAGCTCCGTCGCGGTGCCGGTGATGGTCAGGTCGACCCATGCACCGGGTGCGGTGTCCGGCTGGCCGCCGCCTACAAACAGGCGGTACTGGCCGGGGACAACCGAGCGGGTGCCGTCACGTGATACGGTGCTCATCGCGCGGGGATCGAGCGTGAAGGCCACGCGGCTGGCCTTGCCGGGGGTGAGCGACAGGCGGCGGAAGCCGACGAGCTGGCGTTGCAGCACCGGGGTCGTGATGCCGGTTGCGGCACCGGCGGGCGGCACCAGATACACCTGCGCCACCTCGTCGCCGGCGCGCGCGCCGATGTTGGTCACGTCCGCCTCGATCGTCAGGCTCGCACCCGCCGTCACCGTCGCGGTTGGTTGGCGCGCGACATAGCCGAACTTCGTGTAGCTGAGGCCGTAGCCGAAGCCCCAGAGCGGCGTGCCGGTGAAATAGCGATAGGTGCGTTCCTTCATGCCGTAATCGACGAACGCGGGCAGGTCGCTGGTCTGCCTGTAGAACGTCACCGGCAGGCGACCGGCGGGGTTGTTGCGACCGGCCAGCGTCTCGGCGATGGCGGTGCCCCCCGCCTCGCCCGGATACCAGGCGGTCAGGATCGCGTCGGCGGCGGCGGGATCGACCGCCACGGCGCTGCCGCTGGTCAGGACGATCACGAGTGGCTTGCCGGTCGCCTTCAACGCGGCGAGCAGGCGCTGTTGCGGCAGCGGCAAGGCGATGTCGGTGCGGTCGCCGCCGACGAAGCCGGGGACGCTGACCGACAGCGCCTCGCCCTCCAGATCGGGTGACAGGCCGACGACGGCGACGATCGCATCCATGCCCTCGGTCGCCGCCACGGCTTCGCGCAGCAGCGGTTCGGCGGGGGGCAGCCAGAGCAGGCGGATGCCTTCGTCTTCGCTATGGTGTTGCAGTTCCAGAGCGAACGGCACGGCGCGGCCGTCGCTGGTATACGGAATTTCGATGCGGCCGCGCTTCACATCGCCGTCGGCGAGCGGCTTGCCATCGATCGACACGCGCACCGCGTCGTGGCGGGTGCAGTTCTTCCAGCAGGCCGGTACATCGACGACGAGGCGATAATCGCCGGGGCCGGGGGGAACGAATTCACCCGACCAGCGGACCCCGAACTGCGTGCCCAATTGCGACAGCGGGCTGGCGCGATTGTGATCGACGTCGATGCGGCGTTCCTGCCGTGTCGCGACGGGGGTGCCGATCAGGTCGGTGGCGGCGAAATATTCCGCCTTCAGCCCGGTCCTGCCGGCGCTGCGGAATGCGGTTTCGGGGATGACGACCGCGGCGCCATCGGCGAGCAGCGATCCTTGCGCATAGCGGACGTTCGTCGCGCCGAATTGCGCGCGGATGCCGTCGAGCGGTGTGACGGGGGCGATGGCGGTGCCGTGGTAATTGGCCTGCAACACGCCGAGATCGTCGGCATCCGCACCGATTACCGCGATGCGTGCGCCGGGTTTGAGCGGCAGGCGATCGGCGTCGTTCTTCAGCAAGACGATCGACTTGCGTGCCGCCTCAAGCGCCAGCGCGTGATGGGCGGGGGCGCCGAGCGCGGACGGCTTGACCCGCCGCCACGGGTTCGCCGCGCCGAATGCGATGCCTAACGCGCGGCGGGCTTCGAGCGAGCGGGCGAGCGCGGTGTCGATCTCCGCCTCCGTCACCAGTCCGCGCGATACCGCCTGCGGCAGGGCGGCATAGGCGGTGCCGCAGTTCAGGTCGGTCCCGCCCTTTACCGCGGCGGCGGCGGCGGCGGCGGCGTCGAGGCGGTAATGGTGAAACAGGTGGATATTGGCGATCGCATCGCAGTCCGACACGGTGAAGCCGGTGAAGCCCCAATCCTTGCGGATGCGATCGATCATCAGCGGCGCACTGGCGCAGGCGGGGGTGCCGTGGATCGAATTGTACGCACACATCAGCGACTGTGCCTTGCCCTCCGTCACGGCGAGGCGAAAGGCGGGGAGGTAGGTGGCCTCCAGATCCTGCGGACTGGGATCGACGTCGAAGCTGTCGCGACCGGCCTCGGGGCCGCTGTGCACGGCGAGGTGCTTGGGCGTGGCGATGACCTTGGGGTGCGCGGCATCCGGTCCTTGCAGGCCAGTGACGAAGGCGACGCCCAGTCGGCCGGTCAGATAGGGGTCCTCGCCATAGGTTTCCTGGCCCCGGCCCCAGCGCGGATCACGGAAAATGTTGATGTTGGGCGACCAGATCGTCAGCCCTTCATAGATGCGTCGGTCCGCATCGACGGGCTGCGCGTTGAACTTCGCGCGCGCCTCGGTCGCGACGACATCGCCGATACGGTGGATCAGGTCGGTATCCCATGTCGCGGCCATGCCGATCGCCTGCGGAAAGACGGTGGCATGGCCGTTGCGGGCGAGACCGTGCAGCCCCTCGTTCCACCAGTCATAGGCGGGCAGTTTCGCCTTGGGTTCGGCGGGCGCGGTGCTTTGCAGCTGTGCGGCCTTTTCCTCCACCGTCATCGTCGCGATGGCGGCGGCGATGGCCGGGTCGGCCGCCTGGGCGAGCAACATCCAGATCATCGGCGCGACCCCAGCGAGCGGACGGTCAGCGCGCGGGCCAGTGCGGCGGGGGAGGCGGTGGAAGCGATCGTCACGGTACGGCTTTCTCCGGGCAGCAGGTCGAAACCGTCGTCGGACGGTTGCGCGGCGGTATCGCCGAAATCGAGCATGATGGCACGGGCGAACGCCCCCGCCGTCACGGTGAGGTCACGGCCCTTCCATGCCACCGTAATCTTCGGGTCGGGATAGGCCATCGCCTTGGGCAATGCCCGTTCGACGATGGCGCGGCTGACGACGGCATCGCCGACGATCAGTTCGGCCACGGCATAGCTGGCGCCAGGCGCAGCGGTGCCGAACAGCGCGGCATCGTCCAGCGTCACGATGTCAGCCGCCGACAATGGTGCGAGCGTCGCGTCGCCGGTGCGTTCGCCCAGTGGCCGACCGGCCATGTCCATCGCGCGCACCCGCCAGCGCGCGGGCGTCGGCGTGGTGGCATCGGAAACGAGCGCGATCCGTGTCCTGCCATCGTGCCGCTCGGCGACGATCGCCTGCGGTGCGAAGAAGCGGCGGGTTTCGTACTGGAGCAGCTTCCAGCGGCCATCATGGTCGATGCTCGCCCATGATATCGCCGGCCACACATCGTTCAACTGCCAGTAGAGCGACCCCATCGTCACCGGGCGACAAGCGCGGTGGTGGAGCGCCGCCATGCCGATCGCCTGCGCCTGATTGACCTGGCTGAGATAGACAAGATCGGCGAAATCGCGCGGTTCGCCGAGACGCTCGCGGATGTAGAACAACAGGCGTTCGTTACCCTCTCCGGCGAGGAATCGCTGATGCGCCTTCATCACCGGACTGTCGGCGGCGAGCGGTTTCGAATCCGCGAAGCCGCGGATCGTCGACAGGTCGGGCATCGCCTGAAACCCGTATTCCGACATGAAGCGCGGGCAACTGTCGAGGTAGCGTTCGACCGGCTTCGATCCCGACCATACGTCCCAGAAATGGCGGTCGCCATCCTTGTCGGTATCGGTCGGCCCCTCGTAATCGGTCGAGGGTGAGCCGGGCCAGTAGGGGACGCCCGGCGATTTCGCCGTCACCGCGCCGCGGAGGACGCGGTCGAACAGCACGGCCATGCCGACGCCGATGCGCTCCTGCTCGTCCGGTCCCATCGCCTTCTTGAATGCCTTGCGGTCGGACCAGTTCTCCCAGCCCGACAATATCTCGTTGCCGCCTGCCCACAGCACGATCGAGGGGTGCGATTGCAGGCGCGCGACCTGTTCCTCCGCCTCGATCCGCACATTTTCGCGGAACGCGGCGTCGGGGGGCGTGACGGCGCCGCCGAACATGAAGTCCTGCCACACCATCAGGCCCATCTCGTCGGCCATGTCGTAAAAGGCATCGTCGAGATAATAGCCGCCGCCCCAGACGCGGATCATGTTCATGTGCGTGTCGCGCGCGGCGGTCAGCAGCGGGCGCATCGTCGCGGGGGTGACGCGGGCGGGGAACATGTCGAACGGGATCAGGTTCGCGCCCTTGGCGAAGATCGCCGTGCCGTTGACGCGGAAGCCAAAGCTGCCGCCTTCGCGGATCAATTCGACCGTGCGCAGGCCGATGCGGCGTTCGGCGCTGTCCTCCACGGCGTCATCGCTCAGCAGCGAACCGGAGACGCGGTAGAGCGGTTGCTCGCCATAGCCGATCGGTTGCCATCGCTTCGGCTGCGCGACGGTCAGCGGAATGGTGACGCGGTTGTGGCCCGGTGCCAGCGCGACCTGTCGCAGCATCGGCGCGCCACCCTCCACCACGGCGCGCACGGTGGTGGTGCCGGGCTGGTCGGCGACGATGTCGAACACCGCCATCAACCGCGCCTCGATATCGGTCAGCGCTTCCTGTTCGACGCGAAATTCATCGATGCGGGCATTGTCCCACGCCTCCAGCCGGATAGGCCGCCATGGCCCGACCGCGAGGATGCGCGGTCCCCAGTCCCAGCTGTAATGATATTTCGGTTTGCGGATGTACGGCGAGGTCTGCTTGCCCTTCGGCTCGTCGCCGAACGCGCTGTCATATTCGCCGGGCAGCGGGTTCTTCTCGGCCAGCACCATCGGTTGCAGCGTGCGGATCGGCGCGGCGAAGGTGATGGTGATCGTGTTGTGGCCGGGCTTCAGGAAAGCCTTCGCATCGACCCGCCAGCGGCGATGCGCATTGTTCGCGGTCAGGAGCGGATGGCCGTTGACGTTCACCTTGGCGAAGGTGTCGAGGCCGTCGAACACCAGATCGAGATGATCGCGGGCCAGCATCGCGAGCGTCAGGTTCAGGGTGCGGGCATATTCCCAATCGGTCCGGCCGACCCACTGGATCGCTCCCTCGTTCGTGCCCTTGAACGGATCCGGGACGCGGGCGGCGGCGATCAGGTCCTGCTGGACGCTGCCGGGGACGGCGGCGGGAAACCATTTCGCCTCTCGGGGGTGGGCGGCGGCGGCGGTCGTGTCGGTCGGCGCGATGCGGACCTGCCAGCCATCGTTCAGGGTGGTCACGCTGCGCTGCGCGGCGGCGGCCGGCGCGGCAGCGAACAGCAGCGGCAACGCGGTCGATGTCGCCAGTCCCAACAGGAAGGTCGAGGTATGGATACCCGCAGCGGATCGCCGCATCATCATTCTCCAGGTACGCGCCTTTGGCGGACAGTTCGCTGGCGCAGGAGTGTAACCAATATAGGTCCATGCACAATAGTGACCGATACGTGCCGTCAGATCGCATTGTCTGATAGCCGGTTGTCGATCCGGCTTTGCTAGGACCAATCTATCCTTTGGCTGCCGTCGGTTGCCGCTCGCCACGGGTTCCGATACGCTGGTATCGACGATGAAGGCCGCGACCGCCTTCGATGAAGGGGGCAGGATGGCATTTTCCGACGAGGTAGGGCGGTTCAGGGAGGGCAATCCTTCGCCACTCTATCTGCAATTGCAGCAACTGATCCGCGACGCGATCGGTCGCGATATCCTGGCCCAAGGCGATGCGATTCCGGCCGAACGCGATCTGGCGGTCGAATATGACGTGTCACGCATCACCGTGCGCAAGGCGATCGGCGGGCTGGTCGAGGATGGGCTGCTGACGCGCCGCCGGGGCGCCGGCACGTTCGTGGCGGGACGCGTCGAGAAGAGTTTCTCCAAGCTGTCCTCGTTTTCCGAAGACATGGCGACGCGGGGCAAGACCGCGTCGAGCACCTGGATATCCCGCGCGGCGGGAACGGTGAACCCGGAGGAATCGATGGCGCTCGGCCTGTCGCCGGGAGCGCCGGTCTATCGCTTCCATCGTATCCGCTTCGCCGACGACGAGCCGATGGCGCTCGAGATGTCGACGATCGCGGGATATTGCCTGCCGTCGGTGCAGGCGGTGAAGGACTCGCTCTACGAAGCGTTGGGGCAGTCCGATTGTCGACCGGTGCGTGCCCTGCAGCGCCTGCGCGCAGTGCCGTTCGTGTCCGAACATGCGCGGATGCTGGGGGTCGATGCCGGCCATGCGGGCCTGCTGATCGAGCGGCGCGGGTTCCTGCGCGATGGCCGGGCGGCTGAGTTCACCCGGTCCTATTATCGCGGTGATGCGTATGATTTCGTTGCCGAGCTTTCCGATATCTGACGGCGTTCGCGCCACCAAATTACCATTCGGAGTATTGCCATGAACCGTCGCGAAATGCTGGTCGGCGGCGTCAGTGTTGGTGCGCTGACGACGGCGGACCGTGTGATGGCACGCGCGCCGGCGACCATGGCCGTATCAGGGTTGCCGATGCCTGAGCCGGATCGTGAATTGCCCAGGGCGCTGCCAGTGGCCGATCCAGGCCGCACGCTGCTGGAGCGGGGATGGCTGTTCCATCCGGGCGACATTCCGATGCCGGTGCCGGTCGGACACGAGGCCACCTATCTGCGTGCAAAGGCGGGCAACGCGGCGGGCGCCGCGGCGATGGCGTTCGACGATTCGGACTGGCAGTCAGTGCGGTTGCCGCATGACTGGGTCGCGGAACAGCCGTTCGTCGAGACGGCGAACCTGTCGCAAGGGTATCGGCCGCGCGGAATCGGCTGGTATCGGCGGACGTTGCGGCTGGACCCCGCCGATCGGGGCAAGACGCTGGAGCTGCATTTCGATGCGATCGCGACCAATGCGACGATCTGGATCAACGGTAGCATCGCGGCGCATAACTGGTCTGGCTACAATAGCGTCTATGTCGATCTGACGCCGTTCGCGCGCTTCGGCGACGAGACCAACGTGATCGCGATCCGCGTCGATGCGGAGGCGATGGAGGGTTGGTGGTACGAGGGCGGTGGCCTGTACCGGCATGTCTGGCTGGTGCGGCGGGCGCCGGTGGCGATCGCCACGGACGGCGTCCATTGCCATCCGCGCCGGGGAGCGGACGGCGGCTGGCAAGTGCCGGTGGTGGTGACGGTCGCGAGCATCGCGCGCGATCGTAGCGCGGCGTCGGTCGAGGTGCAGTTGCTGGATGCCGATGGGCGTCAGGTGGCGAGCGGACGGGCACCCGTGGAGGTCGCATCGCTCGACCGGGCGGAGGCGTCGGTGATGCTGGCGATGACCGCGCCCGTGCTTTGGTCGGTCGAGACGCCGACGCTCTATACCGTCGTCACGCGGCTGGTGCGGGATGGGGCGGCGGTGGACGAGCGGCGGATCGCGGTGGGGTTCCGCACCATCCGCTTCGATGCAGACAAGGGTTTCTTCCTGAACGATCGGCCGGTGAAGCTGAAGGGCGTGTGCCTGCATCAGGACCATGCCGGGGTCGGCGTGGCGGTGCCGGACGCGCTGATCCGCTGGCGGCTGGAACGGCTGAAGGCGATGGGATGCAACGCGATCCGCTGTTCGCACAATGCGCCGGCAGCCGAATTCCTGGACCTGTGCGACCGGATGGGCTTCCTCGTCATGGACGAGAACCGGTTGTTCAATCCGTCGCCCGATTACATGGCACAGCTCGAATGGCTGGTGCGGCGCGACCGCAATCATCCCAGCGTCATTCTGTGGTCGGTGTTCAACGAGGAGCCGATGCAGGCGACCGAGGCGGGTGTCGAGATGGTGCGGCGGATGGTGGCCACCGTTCGCCGGCTGGACGACGAACGCCCGGTGACGGCGGCGATGAACGGCGGTTTTTTCAATCCCCAGAACGTGTCGAGCGTGGTCGATGTGACCGGCTTCAATTACTATCAGGGCGATTACGACCGGTTCCACCAGATGTATCCGGATCGGCCGCTGACGAGTTCGGAGGACACCAGCGCGTTCGAGACGCGCGGCGCCTTTGCCAGCGATCCGAAGGGCCATGTGGTCACCTCCTACGATACGGAGGCGGCCAGCTGGGGCGATACGCATCGCAAGACGTGGAAGAACATCATGGATCGGCCGTTCGTGGCGGGCGGGTTCGTGTGGACGGGCTTCGATTATCATGGTGAGCCGACGCCGCATGAATGGCCGACGATCGCCAGCTTCTTCGGGATCATGGACTTGTGCGGCTTTCCCAAGACCGCGTTCGATATTCACCGCGCGCATTGGGTCGATGACCGCGCGGTCGTCGCTATCGCGCCGCACTGGACATGGCCGGGGCGGGAAGGGCAGCCGGTCAAGGTCTTCGTGACGAGCAATGCCGAACGGGTGCGGTTGACGCTGAACGGTCGCGACCTGGGCGAGCAGGCGGTCGACCGGATCATGGGGAACGAGTGGACGGTGCCCTATGCCACCGGCCGGATCGAGGCGCATGCGTCGAGCGGTGGCCGTGTCGTCGCGAGCGCGGCGCAGGAGACGGCGGGGGCACCGGTCGCGCTCCGGCTGACGCCGGCGCGCACGGTGATGGCCGGGGATGACGAAGATGTGCAGCCGATCACGATCGATGCCGTCGACGCACGCGGCCGGCATGTGCCGACAGCCAATCTGCCGACCCGCCTCACCGTGACGGGCGGCACGATCATCGGCGTCGGCAACGGCGATCCGAACAGCCATGAGCCGGAACAGGGCGGCGCCCGGTCGCTGTTCAACGGGCTGGCGCAGGTGATCGTGCGCGCCGGCACCGGGCGTGGGCGGATCGTGGTGGAGGCCACCGCCGCAGGGCTGAAGCCGGCGCGGCTGGCGATCGACCGGCTGGCGGTGTCGCCGCGAGCGCAGGTGCCGGCCACGGCAGCGGCGATGACCATCCGCGAATGGCGTCGATCACCGCTGTCTTCGACGCGGCCGTCGCCCGAACTGGCGCCGGCGGATGGCGACAACAACAGCTGGGGTTTCGTGAGGGGCAGCGCGCCGACGCCGGCGGACGAAGGCGGCTGGCGCGTCTATCGCACGGTGGTGACGCCATGGCGGCGGATCGCGGCCGATGGCGGCGTGATCCGTCTGGCGGCGGTCGGCGGACAGGCGGAACTGTGGATCGACGGCAAGCAGGTCGCGACGAAGACATCGGCGACGACCGGACCGATCGAGGTGTCGTTTCCGGCGGGCGCCGGGCCGCGTCGGATCGTGTTGCTGGTGAACGCAGCGGCGGGCGTGGCATCGGGGATCGTCGGGCCGGTGGCGTTGACGCGGAATTGATATCAGGGCGGTCCGTTGGGCCGCCCCGATCGCATCAGGCGATCGGCGTGCCGCCGATCCACGTGCCGGCCGGATAAAGGTCGGCGGTCAGCTGGACGAAATCGGCGCGCTTGCCGGGGGTGATCGTGCCGCGCTCGTCCGACAGGCGCAGGAAGGCGGCGGGTGAGGTGGCCGCCATCGCCGCGGCCTGTGCGACGCTCAGGCCGAGTCGCTCCACAGAATTTCGGACGGCGGCGGCCATGTCGAGGTCGGAACCGGCCAGCGTGCCATCGGGGCCGACGCAGCGGCCGTTTTCGACCGTGATCTGGCGACCCTGCAGCACGAAGTCCTTCGACGCGGCACCCACGCAGGGCATCGCGTCCGTCACCAGCATGAAGCGATCGATCGGACGGGCGCGCAGCGCGATGCGGAGTGCCGCGTCATGGACATGGAAGCCATCGACGATCAGCCCGCAATAGATCGACTGGTCCTCCAGCGCGGCACCGACGACGCCGGGCGCGCGCTGAACCAGCGGCGACATGGCGTTGTAGAGGTGCGTGACGCCGGTGATGCCATCGGCGATGCGATCGCGCGTCGTCTCGTAATCGCCGTCGCTGTGGCCGATGCTGACGATGACGCCCGCAGAGGTCAGCGTGTGAATTTCGGCCGAGCTCACCAGTTCGGGCGCCAGCGTCAGCATCACGCGGCCACGGCGCGGCCGCGTCAGCAGGTCCATCAGGTCCGGGCCGAGCCGGCGGAAGCGCGCAGGATCGTGGATGCCCTTGCGCGACAGGTTGATGACCGGTCCTTCGACATGGATGCCGACCACGCCGAGGACGCCCGCCTCGATCGCCGCATCGGTCGCATCGAGCGCGCGCTCGATCACCGCCGCCTCGTCGCTGATGAGCGTCGGGAGATAGCCGGTCGTGCCATAGGGCGCGTGAGCGGCGCCGATCGCCGCGATCGTCTCGACCGTGGGGGCGTCGTTGAACAGCACGCCGCCGCCGCCATTGACCTGCGTATCGATGAAGCCCGGCACCAGCCAGCCGCCGTCCAGATCGACGGTGTCGCCGCCTTCATGATCCGGCGATACGGCGACGATCAGGCCCGCCTTCACGGCTATCGCCGCGCCGGGCAGCACGCCGGCATCGGTGACGACATGGCCGTTGATGAAACGATGGAGCGTCATAGCGTGCGGGTAACCTTGCTGAGATGCTGCGGCGCGTCGGGGTTCAGACCGCGTGCGAGCGACAGGGCGTTGGCCATGCGATAGAAGCTCTGGATCATCAGGATCGGTTCGATCGCGGGATGGGCGGCGAGGGCAGGGGCGTCGCCGCCGCCATTCGCGCCGGCATCGGCGAGGGCGACACGCGCGCCGCGGGCGGCGAACTCGGCGGCGGCGTCGCGCACGCCGTCACCGGCCGTGTCGGACGTGGCGAAGGCGATGACGGGGAAGCCGTCGTTGACGATCGCCATCGGTCCGTGGCGCACCTCCGCCGCGCTGAACGCTTCCGCATGCAACGCACAGGTTTCCTTCAGTTTCAGGGCCGCTTCCTGCGCGATGCCGTAGCCCAGACCGCGACCGATCACGAACAGGTTGCGCGCATCGTGCAGCATCGCGGCCATCCCGGTCCATTCAAGGCCCCATGCCTGTTCGAGGCGGGTCGGCAATGTCGAGACCGCATCGGTCAGGGCATCGTCGCCGGACCAGTGCGCGACGATGGCGCTGAGGGCGGCGAGGGCGGCGATATAGGACTTGGTGGCGGCGACCGACTTTTCGGGTCCTGCCTTCAGCGCGATCAGCGTGTCCGCCGTTTCGGCCAGCGGCGATGTCTCATCGTTCACCAGCGCAACGACATGCGCGCCGGCGGCCTTGTAGGTGGCGACGGTGGCAAGCAGATCGGGGCTGCGGCCGCTCTGCGAGATGGCGATGCACAGCATGCCGATCGACCCCCTGGCGGGGGCGGCGGCATAGATCGAGGCAACCGATGGCGCGGCCGACGCGACGGGAACGCCCGTCATCGTCTCAATCAGATATTTACCATAGGTCGCGGCATGGTCCGACGATCCGCGGGCGCAGGTGACGACGACGGCGGGCGGTGTGGCACGAAGGCGTTCGCCCAGCGCGGTCAGCGCGGCGGTGTTGGCGGCAAGCATGCGCGACACGGCGGCCCCGGCCTCCGCCGCCTCACGGAACATCAACGTGGATTCGGGTGCGGTGGCGGTGGACGGGTCGGTCATGGCAATCACCCAAGGCTCCTTCGAATCGAGGGGCGGTCAGGGCCACATCCGTCGGGCAGGCAGGTCGGCAACCACCCGCAAGACATGACCATCGGACGATCCGGCAACCGCAAACCCCCGTCCGGCAATTGCTAAGTCATAGATTGGTATCATTCAAGCGCTATTCATGCGCCCTTAACATTGCCTTGAGGGTCGCTACGGCGCCGGCATCAGTCGCCATGTTCGGATCGGCGACGAAGCCGAAACGGCGTTCCGTCATCTCCCCGGCCCGTTCGGCGATGGGTCGGCGGCACGAAGCGTGAACCTCGTCGACACCCGTGGCGAGAATAGCGGGCAATGTTGTCGGATCGATACCGCTGCCGGGCAGGATGCCGATCCGGCCGGCGGCTCGCCGGTGCAGGTCGGCAAGCGTCGCGATGCCGTCGATCGCCTTCGGCGTGCCGCCCGATGTCAGGATGCGGTCGAATCCCAGTTCGATCGCCTCGTCGAGGGCTTTGGTCAGGTCGGGGCAGAGATCGAAGGCGCGGTGCAGCGTCAAAGATAGCGGCCTGCCCCGATCGACCGCCAGCGACCGGGCCAATGCTACCCATTCGGCTAGCAGCGATGTGTCGAGATGGCCGACCGGATCATTGGCGCCGATGACCGCACCCGCCAGACCGGCTTCGGCGGCTGTCCTGATGTCGTCAGCCACCAGCGTCTGTTCCGCCGTCGTGTAGATGAAGCCGCCCGCGCGCGGTCGACACAGGAGGTGGACGGGAAGGGGGACGTCGGCGACAGCGCGAATCAGCGAGCCGGCCGGGGTCAATCCGCCGACCGAGAGCGCGCTGCACAGTTCGATTCGGTCGGCGCCGCCGGCGATGGCCGCATCAATGCCGGCCAGATCCTCGACACATACTTCCAGACGGATCACATTGGTTTCCTCATGCCGGCGGTTCGCATGATCGAAGCGCCTGTACCGGTCGGTGCCGAAGTTTGGTCATGAAGATGTATCGATTGCGCAGGCTCTCAGGCAAGCGATCACTGGTACGGTGATAATCCAGAAGGGTGTTGCCCGAGGCAACTCTATCGACCGGGTATGCCGGGATAGTGGCAGGGGAGCTCGGACTCGAACCGAGGGCCTTCGGTTTTGGAGACCGACGCTCTAACCAACTGAGCTACACCCCTGTGCGGATCGGGCCATTACCGGCATCGATCGGATGGGGCAAGCCGTCTTCGTCATCCTGCCGCGCATCTTTCGCCAACTATCGGGGATAGAGAGCCGGCGGTCGGTTGACCTGTCCGGGCCTCGTGCGTATAGGCGGCGCCTGCATTCGGGGGCTCGTTCCCCAAAGGCATGCTTGAACATTGCTGGGATTTGAACGGGCCTCGGGCGGCGCAAGCGTCGCTGGCAGGCTCTTTTTGTATTCTAGGGCGTGATGGCTCCAGCAAAGTAACCATCTGAAAGGTGAAGGCTTCAATGCCCACGATCAACCAGCTGGTCCGCAAGGGCCGCGATCCGCAGAAGGCCAAGTCCAAGGTCCCTGCGATGGAAGCAAATCCGCAGAAGCGTGGCGTTTGCACCCGCGTGTACACGACGACCCCGAAGAAGCCGAACTCGGCTCTGCGCAAGGTGGCCAAGGTTCGCTTGACCAACCAGCGCGAAGTCATCAGCTACATTCCGGGTGAAGGCCATAACCTTCAGGAGCACTCCGTGGTCCTGATCCGTGGCGGTCGTGTTCGCGATCTTCCCGGTGTTCGTTACCACGTCCTGCGCGGCGTGCTCGATACACAGGGTGTGAAGGACCGGCGTCAGTCGCGTTCCAAGTACGGCGCAAAGCGTCCGAAGTAAGCCGACGAACTGGTTTCGTCACCAAAGGCTGAAGTTAGAAGGAATTTGAAATGGCACGTCGTCGTCGTCCCGAAAAGCGGGTCATCCTGCCTGATCCCAAGTTCGGGGATGAGGTTCTGTCGAAGTTCATGAATTCGGTCATGCTGGACGGCAAGAAGTCCGTCGCGGAACTGATCGTCTACGGTGCAATGGAAACCGTCGAGCAGCGTGCCAAGCGCGAGCCGATCGGCGTGTTCCACGACGCCCTGAACAACATCAAGCCGGGCATCGAGGTCCGTTCGCGCCGCGTTGGTGGTGCGACCTACCAGGTTCCCGTCGAGGTGCGTCCCGAGCGTGCGCAGGCACTGGCGATCCGCTGGCTGATCACCGCCGCCCGCAACCGCAGCGAGAACACCATGTCGGCGCGCCTGTCCGGCGAACTGCTCGACGCGTCGAACAACCGCGGCAACGCGGTGAAGAAGCGCGAAGACACGCATCGCATGGCCGAGGCGAACCGTGCATTCAGCCACTACCGCTGGTAGGGTTGGAAGCGCCTTTAATCTAACCTATATCGTGGGGAGCCGGCCATGTGCCTGCTCCCCACATCGCTAAGGAAATACGATCATGGCCCGCAGCCATCCGCTCGATCGCTATCGTAACATCGGCATCATGGCGCACATCGACGCCGGCAAGACGACGACGACCGAGCGAATCCTCTATTACACCGGCAAGTCCTACAAGATCGGCGAAGTGCATGAAGGCACCGCGACGATGGACTGGATGGAGCAGGAGCAGGAGCGCGGGATCACGATCACGTCGGCTGCGACCACGTGCAAGTGGCGCGCCGAAGAGGGCAAGGGCGAAGAGCACCTCATCAACATCATCGATACGCCTGGCCACGTCGACTTCACGATCGAAGTCGAGCGTTCGCTGCGCGTGCTGGATGGCGCGGTCGCCTGTTTCGACGGCGTTGCCGGCGTCGAGCCGCAGTCCGAGACCGTGTGGCGTCAGGCCGACAAGTACGGCGTGCCGCGCATGTGCTTCGTCAACAAGCTGGACCGTACCGGCGCGGATTTCTATTTCTGCGTCAATTCGATCATCGAGCGTCTCGGCGCCCGTCCGGCCGTCCTGTACCTGCCGATCGGCATGGAAGGTGGCTTCAAGGGCCTGGTCGATCTGGTCGAGAACCGTGCGATCATCTGGCTCGAAGAGAGTCTGGGTGCGAAGTTCGAATATCAGGACATCCCGGCCGACATGGCCGAGAAGGCCGCGAAGTATCGCAGCGACCTGATCGAGATGGCCGTCGAGCAGGACGACGACCTGATGGAGGCATATCTCGAGGGCAACGAGCCGAGCACGGCCGACCTGAAGAAGCTGATCCGCAAGGGTACGCTCAGCATGGCATTCGTGCCGGTGGTGTGCGGCTCGGCGTTCAAAAACAAGGGCGTGCAGCCCCTGCTCGACGCCGTCGTCGATTATCTGCCGTCGCCGCTGGACGTTCCCGCCATTCAGGGCCTGAAGCTCGACGGCGTGACGCCGGACGAGCGTCCGTCGTCGGACAGCGAGCCGTTCTCAGCGCTGGCGTTCAAGATCATGAACGATCCGTTTGTCGGCACGCTGACCTTCGCGCGCATCTATTCGGGCAAGCTCGAGGCGGCGTCGCAGGTCACGAATTCGGTCAAGGACAAGAAGGAAAAGGTCGGTCGCATGCTGTTGATGCATGCGAACAGCCGTGAGGACATCCAGGAAGCGTTCGCAGGCGACATCGTCGCGCTGGCGGGCCTGAAGGATACGACCACGGGCGACACGCTGTGCGCGATCGGCGATCCGATCATCCTGGAGCGGATGGAGTTCCCCGAGCCCGTCATCGAGCTGTCGGTGGAGCCGAAGACCAAGGCCGACCAGGAGAAGATGGGCGTCGCGCTCAATCGTCTTGCACGCGAAGACCCCTCGTTCCGCGTGTCGTCGGACCCCGAATCGGGTCAGACCATCATCAAGGGCATGGGCGAGCTTCATCTCGAGATTCTGGTCGATCGCATGAAGCGTGAGTTCAAGGTCGAGGCGAACGTCGGCGCACCTCAGGTCGCCTATCGCGAGTATCTCGGCAAGAAGGTCGATATCGACTACACGCATAAGAAGCAGTCGGGTGGTTCGGGTCAGTTCGGTCGCGTCAAGCTGACCGTCATTCCCGGTGAGCGTGGCTCGGGCTTCCAGTTCTTCGACGAGGTCAAGGGCGGCAATATTCCCAAGGAATATATCCCCTCGGTCGAGAAGGGCATGCGCGAAACCGCCGAGTCGGGCTCGCTGATCGGCTTCCCGATCATCGATTTCGAGGTCCATCTGTATGACGGCGCGTACCACGACGTCGACTCGTCGGCGCTGGCGTTCGAAATCTGTGCCCGTGGCGCGATGCGCGAAGCGGCGCAGAAGGCGGGCATCAAGCTGCTCGAGCCGATCATGAAGGTCGAGGTCGTTACCCCGGAAGATTATCTGGGTGACGTCATCGGTGACATGAACAGCCGTCGTGGTCAGATTCAGGGCACCGACAGCCGCGGCAACGCGCAGACGGTCGAGGCAATGGTGCCGCTGGCCAACATGTTCGGGTACGTGAACCAGCTTCGTTCGTTCACACAGGGGCGGGCGCAGTATTCGATGCAGTTCTCGCACTACGACGAGGTTCCCACGAACGTCGCCGACGAAATCAAGGCGAAGATGGCCTGACGCGCTTCGGCGCAGGGCTGGCGTAACCACCAATCAGTCGTTATGGGGCCGCGTTCGCGTGGCCTCGGCGGCACCGAATCCGAATCAGAAGGTAGGAAAATGGCAAAGGCAAAATTCGAGCGGAACAAGCCGCATCTCAACATCGGCACCATCGGTCACGTCGACCATGGCAAGACGTCGCTCACTGCCGCGATCACCAAGGTGCTGGCCGAGACGACCGGCGGTACCGCCGTCGATTTCGCCAACATCGACAAGGCACCGGAAGAGCGTGAGCGCGGCATCACGATCTCGACCGCGCACGTCGAGTACGAGACGACTGCCCGTCACTATGCGCACGTCGATTGCCCGGGCCACGCCGATTATGTGAAGAACATGATCACCGGCGCAGCGCAGATGGACGGCGCGATCCTGGTCGTGTCGGCCACCGACGGCCCGATGCCGCAGACCCGCGAGCACATCCTGCTCGCCCGTCAGGTCGGCGTGCCGGCGATGGTCGTGTTCATGAACAAGGTCGATCTGGTCGACGACGAGGAAATCCTCGAGCTGGTCGAGTTGGAAATCCGCGAGCTGCTCAGCTCGTACGAGTTCCCGGGCGACGATATCCCCATCATCAAGGGTTCGGCGACCTGCGCACTGTCTGGCTCGAACGACAAGTTCGGCAAGGAAGCCGTGCTCGAGCTGATGAAGGCCGTCGACGACTACATCCCGCAGCCCGAGCGTCCGCTCGACAAGCCGTTCATGATGCCGATCGAGGACGTGTTCTCGATCTCGGGTCGTGGCACGGTGGTCACGGGCCGCGTCGAGACGGGCATCGTCAAGGTCGGTGAGGAAGTCGAAATCGTCGGCATTCACCCGACCGTCCGCAAGACCACGGTCACGGGCGTCGAGATGTTCCGCAAGCTGCTCGATCAGGGTCAGGCTGGCGATAACGTCGGCGCGCTGATCCGCGGCGTCGCTCGCGACGAAGTCGAGCGTGGCCAGGTTCTCTGCAAGCCCGGCTCGATCAAGCCGCACACCGATTTCGCGTCGGAAGTCTACGTGCTGTCGAAGGAAGAGGGTGGCCGTCACACGCCGTTCTTCGCCAACTACCGTCCGCAGTTCTACTTCCGCACGACGGACGTGACTGGCACCGTCGAGTTGCCTGAGGGCACCGAGATGGTCATGCCCGGCGACAACGTCGCGCTTGGCATCAAGCTGATCGCGCCGATCGCCATGGACATCGGCCAGCGCTTCACGATCCGCGAAGGCGGTCGTACCGTCGGCGCAGGGGTTGTCAGCGGCATCACCAAGTAATATAGGCGCAAGCCTTCGGAGTGGCCGGCCCCGGCAACGGGGTCGGCCATTTCGTTTTAATGGAAGTCATGTCCGTCGCTTCGACGGTCTGGTTACCATCCGAATTTCTTAATCACCAAGAGCCGCTTGGCGGCCCGCTCTTTCGCATCGGTAGGGATCATGGACAGCAACATCCGCATTCGTCTGAAGGCGTTCGACCATCGCGTGCTCGATCAGGCGACGGGCGACATCGCCGACACCGCACGCCGCACCGGCGCGCTCATCCGCGGTCCGATTCCGCTTCCGACGCGTATCGAGAAGTTCACGGTCAACCGTGGCCCGCACATCGACAAGAAGTCGCGCGAGCAGTTCGAGGTCCGCACCTACAAGCGTATGCTCGACATCGTGCAGCCGACCCCGCAGACGGTCGATGCGCTGATGAAGCTCGACCTCGCCGCAGGCGTTGACGTCGAGATCAAGCTCGCCTAAGGGGCTTGCACGCCGCGGTCGACTCTGGTCCCGCAGCGTTACGGCATCTTGAGATACCGCCGGCGGCTTCGGTCGCCGGGCCAGCGTCTCCCGTCACGTTCGTTGCCTTACCGCAGTGGACACCCAGCCCGGGACGGGGGCTCGCTTCGCAATTCCGGGCTGACACGCATCGGCGGAATGGTCCGACGGTGCCTCTGTGAGGAGTATGGATCATGCGTACCGGCGTGATCGCGAAGAAGATGGGGATGACCCGCCTGTTCCAGGACGATGGTCGGCATGTGCCGGTTACCGTTCTGCAGCTCGAAGGCTTGCAGGTCGTTTCCCGCCGCGAACAGAATATCGACGGCTACACCGCCGTTCAGCTTGGTGCTGGCGTCGCGAAGGCAAAGAACGTCGCCAAGCCGCAGCGCGGCCACTTCGGCAAGGCCGAGGTTGAGCCCAAGGCGGTTCTCGCTGAATTCCGCGTGACCGAGGATAACCTCCTCGACGTCGGCGCGGAGCTTTCGGCGGACCACTTCGTCGCAGGGCAGTATGTCGATATCCAGGGTCGTACCCAGGGTAAGGGCTTTGCCGGCGGCATGAAGCGCTGGAACTTCGGCGGTCTGCGCGCCACCCACGGCGTGTCCGTTTCGCACCGGTCGCTCGGTTCGACCGGTCAGCGCCAGGATCCGGGCAAGGTCTTCAAGAACAAGAAGATGGCCGGTCACATGGGTGACAAGTATCGCACCCAGCAGAATCTTGAGATCGTATCGACCGACGCAGAGCGTGGCCTGATCTTCGTGAAGGGCTCCGTGCCCGGATCGAAGGGTGGCTGGCTGTTCGTCAAGGACGCGGTGAAGACCGCGCGCCATGCCGATGCGCCGACGCCCGCCGGCCTGAAGGTCGCCACCACCAACACCGCTTCTGCCGAGCCTGCTCCGGAAGCCGCTTCGAGCCAGGAGGACTGAGCACGTGAAGGTCACAGTCAAGTCCTTCGCCGGTAACGACGCAGCGGACATCGAGCTCAACGACGAGGTCTTCGGCCTTGATCCGCGCGCCGACATCCTGCACCGCGTCATCACCTGGCAGCTGGAAAAGCGTCGCGAGACGGCACGTGGTACGCGCGAGCGCGCCGATGTCGCCCGCACGGGCAAGAAGTTTGGTCGTCAGAAGGGCGGCGGTACGGCTCGTCACGGCGATCGTCGCGCGCCCGTCTTCATCGGTGGTGGTAAGGCTCACGGCGCCCGCGTCCGTGACTTCAACCCGTCGTTGAACAAGAAGATTCGCGCGCTCGGTCTGAAGATGGCCCTGTCGAGCCACGCCAAGGGTGGCTCGCTGGTGGTCATGGACAACCTGGCGGTCGAGGGTGGCAAGACGAAGACGCTGAAGGGCGATCTCGCCAAGCTCGGCTTCGGCAAGCGTGCGCTCGTCATCGACGGCGATCTGGTCGACACCTCGTTCGCATTTGCCGCCGGCAACCTGCACGAGATCGACATTCTCCCCGCCGTCGGTGCCAATGTGTACGACATCATCAAGGCAGACACGCTGGTGCTCACGCGCTCGGCTGTCGAGAAGCTGGAGGCGCGCTTCAATGGCTAAGCCGCAGAAGGCGGGGATCGACATCCGTCATTACGACGTGATCGTTGCGCCGCACATCACCGAGAAGGCGACCCTGCTGTCCGAGCAGAACGCCGTCGTGTTCAAGGTGGCGAACGACGCCACCAAGCCCGAGATCAAGGCCGCCGTCGAGGCGCTGTTCAACGTCAAGGTCCTTGGCGTGAACACGATCGTCCAGAAGGGCAAGACCAAGAAGTGGAAGGGCACGCCCTACACGAAGTCCGACATGAAGAAGGCGATCGTCACGCTCGCTGACGGTCAGTCGATCGACGTGACGACGGGGGTCTAAGGATCATGGCACTCAAGCAATATAACCCGACGACGCCCGCGCAGCGCGGCCTCGTTCTGGTCGACAAGTCGCAGCTCTGGAAGGGCAAGCCGGTCAAGGCGCTTACCGAAGGTAAGTCCAAGACAGGTGGCCGCAACAACAAGGGCCATGTGACCAGCCGCGGCATCGCGGGTGGTCATAAGCAGAAGTACCGCTTCATCGACTTCAAGCGTCGCAAGTGGGACTCCGAGGGCACTGTCGAGCGGCTGGAATATGATCCCAACCGTACCGCGTTCATCGCGTTGGTCAGCTATGCCGATGGTGAGCAGAACTACATCATCGCGCCGCAGCGTCTTGCGGCCGGTGACAAGGTGCTCGCGGCGAAGAAGACCGACGTGAAGCCGGGCAACGCCATGGAGTTGGGCCAAGTCCCCGTCGGCACCATCGTCCACAATGTGGAGATGAAGCCGATGAAGGGTGGCCAGATCGCCCGTTCGGCCGGCACGTATGTGCAGGTCGTCGGTCGTGACCGCGGCATGGTGATCGTTCGTCTGAATTCGGGCGAGCAGCGCTACATCCATGGCGAGTGCATGGCGACGGTCGGTGCGGTGTCGAACCCGGACAACCAGAACCAGAACCTCGGCAAGGCCGGGCGTTCGCGCTGGATGGGCAAGCGTCCGCTGACCCGCGGCGTTGCCAAGAACCCGGTCGACCATCCGCATGGCGGTGGTGAAGGCCGGACCTCGGGTGGCCGTCATCCGGTTACGCCATGGGGCAAGCCGACGAAGGGTGCGCGCACCCGTCACAACAAGTCGACCGACAAGATGATCATCCGGTCGCGTCATTCGACGAAGAGGAAGGGCTAACACATGGCTCGTTCAGTCTGGAAGGGCCCGTTCGTCGAACTGAGCCTTCTGAAGAAGGCCGAAGCGGCACAGGATGCTGGTGGCCGTGCGCCGATCAAGACCTGGTCGCGTCGCTCCACCATCCTGCCGTCGTTCGTTGGGCTCACGTTCAACGTCTATAACGGCCGCAAGTTCGTTCCCGTCTCCGTCAACGAAGACATGGTCGGCATGAAGCTGGGTGAATTCGCGCCGACGCGCTACTTCCCCGGCCACGCCGCGGACAAGAAGGGCAAGCGCTGATGTCCAAGCAAGCAGCTCCCCGTAAGGTTGGCGACAAGGAAGCATTGTCGGTCGGTACGCAGATTCGCGGATCGGCCCAGAAGCTCAACCTCGTCGCCGGTCTCATCCGCGGCAAGAAGGCGTCGGATGCGATGAACATCCTCGCCTTTTCGTCCAAGGGCATGGCGATCGACGCGCGCAAGGTGCTGGCCTCGGCCATCGCCAATGCGGAGAACAACCACAACCTCGACGTCGACGCGCTCGTCGTCGCCGAGGCCTCGGTTGGCAAGTCGATCACGATGAAGCGTTTCGCGACCCGCGGTCGTGGCAAGTCGACGCGCATCCTGAAGCCGTTCAGCCGTCTGCGCATCGTCGTGCGCGAGCAGGAAGAAGCATAATGGGTCACAAGAGCAACCCGATCGGGATGCGGTTGCAGATCAACCGCACCTGGGACAGCCGCTGGTTCGCCGAGGGCGCCGACTATGGTCGTCTGCTCCTCGAGGATCTGAAGATCCGCACCTACATCATGAAGACGCTGCCGCAGGCTGCGATCTCCAAGGTGGTCATCGAGCGTCCGGCCAAGCTGGCCCGTATCTCGATCTTCGCCGCACGCCCCGGCGTGATCATCGGCAAGAAAGGTGGCGACATCGAGAAGCTGCGCAAGACGATCGGGGCGATGACCTCGTCCGACGTCTCGCTCAACATCGTCGAAATCCGCAAGCCGGAAGTCGATGCTCGTCTCGTCGCACAGGGTATCGCCGACCAGCTGGAGCGCCGTATCGCGTTCCGCCGGGCGATGAAGCGCGCCGTGCAGTCGGCGATGCGCCTGGGTGCCGACGGCATTCGCGTGTATTGCGGCGGCCGTCTCGGTGGTGCGGAAATCGCACGATCCGAGAGCTATCGCGAAGGTCGCGTGCCGCTGCATACGCTGCGCGCCAACATCGACTATGCCGAGGCGACGGCACACACCTCCTACGGTGTCTGCGGTGTTAAGGTCTGGGTCTTCAAGGGCGAGATTCTCGGCCATGATCCGATGGCGACCGACCGGCTGATGATGGAGGCTCAGACCTCCGGCGTGCGCCCTGCGCGCGACGATCGCCGCTAAGGGGCAGGAACAGACATGCTGCAACCGAAAAAGACCAAGTTCCGCAAGGCGTTCAAGGGCAAGATCTCTGGCGATGCCAAGAGCGGCTTCGCGCTGAACTTCGGGTCGTATGGCCTGAAGGCCATGGAGCCGGAGCGGATCACCGCACGCCAGATCGAGGCGGCCCGCCGCGCGATCACGCGTCACATCAAGCGCCAGGGGCGTTTGTGGATCCGCATCTTCCCGGACGTTCCCGTCTCGGGCAAGCCTGCCGAAGTCCGCATGGGCTCGGGCAAGGGTTCGCCGGAATTCTGGGCCGCACGCGTCAAGCCGGGCCGGATCCTGTTCGAGCTCGACGGCGTCGAAGGCAAGATCGCCGCTGAGGCGTTCGAGCGGGCGGCGATGAAGCTGCCGATCAAGGTAAAGGTCGTTGCCCGCCTCGGCGACACCTCGCATCTCGGAGGCGAGTAACATGGCCAAGACTGATTTCACCGGCAAGAGCGACGACCAGCTGGGCGAGAGCCTGGGCGAGTTGAAGCGCGAGCAGTTCAATCTCCGCTTCCAGGCGGCGACGAACCAGCTGGAAAAGCCGAGCCGCGTCCGCGAGGTCCGTCGTGACATCGCCCGCATCAAGACCATGCAGGCGCAGCGCTCCGCTGCCCCCGCGAAGTAAGGAAGAGCACATGCCAAAGCGCGTGCTGACCGGGCTGATCGTCTCCGACAAGGGCGACAAGACGGTGGTTGTGAATGTCGAGCGCAAGGTCAAGCACCCGCTCTACGGCAAGATCATCCGTCGTTCGAAGAAGTATCACGCCCATGACGAGGCGAACGAGTTCAAGGCCGGCGAGACGGTACGGATCGAAGAGACCGCGCCGATCTCCAAGCTGAAGACCTGGAAAGTCGTCGATCGGGTTAACACCCATGCGACGCCCGAGCGGGTCGACGTCGACGCGTAACTGACTGTCACCCCGGCCCTAGGTCCGGGTGGCACGGTTGTGGACGACAGAGGCGTTGCGTTTCTGTCGAGGAGTGGCTAAAGGGCCGCTCCCCCTGGTGCGGCCCCTCTTCGGATGGCGCCGTGCCGGGGGTCGTTATTTTAGGCGGGGTTGGGTCGGTATCCACCCCAAGAGCGAGAAGGAAGCGGATCGATGATCCAGATGCAGTCCAATCTCGACGTCGCTGACAACAGCGGCGCGAAGCGGGTGCAGTGCATCAAGGTGCTTGGGGGTTCCAAGCGCCGTGTGGCGGGTGTCGGCGATATCATCGTCGTGTCCATCAAGGAAGCACAGCCCCGCGGCAAGGTGAAGAAGGGTGACGTGCATCGCGCGGTCATCGTTCGCACCGCCAAGGACATTCACCGGGCGGACGGTTCGACCATCCGTTTCGATGGCAACGCCGCCGTGCTGGTCAACAAGAACGAGGAGCCGATCGGCACCCGTATCTTTGGCCCGGTCGTGCGTGAACTTCGTGGCAAGAAGCACATGAAGATCATCAGCCTTGCGCCGGAGGTGCTGTAATGGCGACCGCTCGCATCAAGAAGGGTGACCAGGTCATCGTCTTGTCCGGCAAGGACAAGGGCAAGACCGGCACCGTGACCCAGTCGATGCCGAAGGACGGCAAGGTGATCGTGGGCGGCGTGAACGTCGCGACCCGCCACCGCAAGCCGACCCAGGCCGAGCCGCAGGGTGGCCTCGTCAAGATCGAGGCGCCGATGCATGTATCGAAGGTCGCTCACGTGACCGCCGACGGCAAGCCTACCCGCGTTCGTTTCGAGACGCAGGATGGCCAGAAGGTCCGTGTGGCCGTGAAGACCGGGGAGAAGATCGATGGCTGATGCCTACAAGCCCCGCATGAAGGGCATGTACGACGAGACGATCGCCAAGGCGATGGTCGAGAAGTTCGGTTACAAGAACGTCAACGAAGTGCCACGGCTCGACAAGATCGTGCTGAACATGGGCGTTGGCGAAGCGACGCAGGACAAGAAGCGCGTCGATCAGGCCGCTTCCGAAATGGAGCTGATCGCCGGTCAGAAGCCGGTCATCACCAAGGCGAAGAAGTCGATCGCGCAGTTTAAGCTGCGTGAAGGCATGCCGATCGGCGTGAAGGTTACCCTTCGCCGCGAGCGCATGTATGAGTTCCTCGACCGCTTCATCACGATCGCGCTGCCGCGCGTTCGCGATTTTCGTGGCCTGAACCCGAAGTCCTTCGATGGTCGTGGCAACTACGCCTGCGGCATCAAGGAGCAGATCGTGTTCCCCGAAATCAACTATGACCGCATCGACAAGGTGCGCGGCATGGATGTGATCGTCACCACCACGGCGAAGACCGATGATGAAGCGCGTGAGCTGCTTCGTCTGTTCGGCTTCCCGTTCCCGATCGAAGAAGCTGCCGAGGAAAAGAAGGCAGCCTGATCTACCCCCTCTCCCTTCGCCGGGAGAGGGCTTACCAAGGAAGAGCTTAAGTCCATGGCGAAACTGAGTTCGATCAACAAGAACGAGCGTCGCAAGAAGCTGGTGAAGCAGTACGCTCCCAAGCTAGCGAAGCTGAAGGCGATGGCCAACGACCAGTCGCTCGACGAGACCGAGCGTCTCATCGCGCGCCTGAAGATGGCAGAGTTGCCGCGTAACTCGAATCCCACTCGTGTCCGTAACCGGTGCGAGACGACGGGTCGTCCGCGCGCCTATTACCGCAAGTTCCGGCTTTGCCGCATTCAGCTGCGCGATCTCGCCAACAAGGGCCTGATCCCCGGCGTCACGAAGTCGAGCTGGTAAGGAATTATCATGGCAGTGACCGATCCCCTGGGTGACCTGCTCACCCGCATCCGCAATGGCCAGCGCGCGAAGAAGGACTCCGTCCTTTCGCCTGCCAGCAAGCTGCGTATCCGCGTGCTCGACGTGCTTCAGCGCGAAGGCTATATCCGCGGCTACAGCGACGAGCAGATGGGCCCCGCTGCCGGCGTGCGCATCGAGCTCAAGTATTTCGAGGGCCAGCCTGCGATCAAGCATGTCGCGCGCGTCTCGAAGCCCGGTCGTCGGGTATATTCGGGCTCGCAGGAGCTTCCGCGTATCATGAACGGCCTTGGCATCACCATCGTTTCGACGCCAAACGGCGTTCTGTCCGACGCGGAAGCGCGCGAACAGAATGTCGGTGGCGAAGTGCTCGCGGAGGTCTTCTGATGAGCCGCATCGGTAAGAAGCCGGTATCCGTACCGGCCGGCGTGACCGCCACGATCGAGGGCAAGCAGTTGAACGTGAAGGGTCCCAAGGGCACCCTGAACCTCGCACTGCGCGACGAGATCAAGTACACGCTCGAAGATGGCGGCATTTCGGTGCAGCCGGCCAACGAGACCAAGCAGGCGCGCGCCTTTTGGGGCATGCAGCGCACGCTGGTGCAGAACCTGGTGACAGGTGTGACGGACGGCTTCACCAAGAAGCTGCTCATCACCGGTGTCGGCTACCGCGCCGCAGCGCAGGGCCGCAACCTGAAGCTGCAGCTCGGCTACAGCCACGATGTCGATGTCGCCGTGCCGGAGGGTCTTGAGGTCAAGACGCCGGACAACACGACGATCGAGATTTCGGGCGCCGACAAGCAGAAGGTCGGCCAGCTGGCCGCCGAGATCCGTCGCTGGCGCAAGCCCGAGCCGTACAAGGGCAAGGGCATCAAGTACGATGGCGAGTTCATCTTCCGCAAGGAAGGGAAGAAGAAGTAATGTCGAAGGGTATGACTCTTTTCGAGAAGCGCCGTCGGCGTAACCGCACCGCGCTTCGTGCGCGCTCGGGCACGCGTCCGCGTCTTTCCGTGCATCGTTCCGGCAAGCACATCTATGCCCAGGTGATCGACGATCGCCAAGGTCTGACGGTGGCGTCGGCATCGACGCTTACCGCACGTGACCAGTCGGGCGCCAATGTCGCCGCGGCGACCGAAGTCGGCAAGCGCGTCGCCGAGGCCGCTCTGGCCGCCGGTGTCACGCAGGTCGTGTTCGATCGTGGTGGCTTCCTGTTCCACGGCCGCGTCAAGGCGCTGGCCGAAGCCGCGCGCGAAGCCGGATTGGAGTTCTAAGAATGGCTGACACGAACGATATCCAGGTTCAGCCTGGCGCGCCGGCCGATGGCGCACCCGAGGCAGCACCGCAGGCTCAGCAGAGCACGGGCTATCAGGGCCAGGGCGGCGGTCGTGGTCGTCCGGGTGGCGGCAGCGGTGGTCGTGGCGGCCCCGGCGGCAACCGTGGCGGTGGTCCCGGCGGCAACCGTGGCGGTCGTGACGGCGGTCGTGGCGGTCGGGACAACCGCGGTCGCGGCGGTCCCGGCACCGATGACGGTGGCGAAGAGCTGATCGAGAAGCTGGTCCACATCAACCGCGTGTCCAAGACGGTGAAGGGCGGCAAGCGCTTCGGCTTCGCTGCGCTGGTCGTCGTGGGTGACGGCAAGGGTCGGGTCGGCTTCGGTCACGGCAAGGCTCGCGAAGTGCCGGAAGCTATCTCGAAGGCGACTGCGGCGGCCAAAAAGGCCATGGTCCGCGTGCCGCTGAAGGATGGCCGTACGCTGCATCATGACGCCAATGGCCACTTCGGCGCCGGTCGCGTGACGCTGCGTTCCGCACCGCAGGGTACCGGCATCATCGCCGGCGGTCCGATGCGCGCCATCTTCGAATCGCTCGGCGTTGCCGACGTGGTGACGAAGTCGGTGGGCACGTCCAACCCGTACAACATGATCCGTGCGACGTTCGAGGCACTGGGCGACCAGACGTCGCCGAAGGCCGTTGCGCAGCGTCGTGGCAAGAAGATCGCCGACCTGCTCGGCCGCGGCGCGGGCGCTTCGGCGCAGACCGCCGAGGTCGATGCCGCGGCGTTGGTGGAGTAATCCAAGATGGCGACGATCAAGATCAAGCAGACCGGTTCGCCGATCCGCCGTACCTCCGATCAGCGCGCGACGCTGATCGGCCTTGGCCTCAATAAAATGCACCGCGTGTCGGAACTTCAGGATAGCCCGGAAGTCCGCGGCATGATCCGCAAGGTCCAGCACATGGTTGAGGTTCAGGGCTAAAAGCTCTTAATTTGACCGGGTGACAAAGACGGGAGAGGGGGCTAAACGGCCCCCTTTCTTTCAATCAGCGCGTAACAAGCGAAAGCGAGTGCATATCATGAAGCTCAACGAACTCCGCGACAATCAGGGCGCGCGCAAGTCGAAGATCCGCGTCGGACGCGGCATCGGTTCCGGCAAGGGCAAGACCGGCGGCCGTGGCCAGAAGGGCCAGAAGAGCCGCGAGGGCGTGTCCATCGCCGGTTTCGAGGGCGGCCAGATGCCGCTCCACATGCGTCTGCCGAAGCGTGGCTTCAACAACATCTTCGCCAAGGATTATGCCGAGGTGAATCTGGGCGCGATCCAGCAGGCGGTCGACGCCGGCAAGATCGAGGCGAACGCTACGCTCGACCACGACGCGCTGAAGGCTGCTGGTCTGGCGCGCGGGGGCAAGGACGGCGTTCGTCTGCTCGGTAAGGGCGAACTGACCACAGTCCTGTCGTTCACCGTTGCCGGTGCATCGAAGGGCGCGATCGAGGCGGTCGAAAAGCTGGGTGGCAAGGTCGATGTGATCCACGTCGTGCCGGCTGCCGAAAAGGCCGCCGCCAAGAAGGGCGTGAAGTACAAGGAGCGCGCGGCGCACAAGGCGTCGTTCAAGGCCTGATCCCGTGGTTGCCGCGTCGACCGAGGGGTTGGCGCGGCGCTATGGTATTAGACAAGCCGACACGCGTGACTATATGAGCGGCGGGGCGGGTCACAACGCATCCCGCCGCTTTTGTTTCCAGGACAGATAGACGCATGGCATCCGCAGCCGACCAGATGGCGCAAAGCATCAACCTGGCGAAATTCGCCAAGGCGACAGACCTCAAGAAGCGGCTGTGGTTCACGATCGGTGCGCTGATCGTTTTCCGCCTGCTCAGCTTCGTGCCGCTGCCGGGGATCGACCCGACCGCGCTCGGTTTGCTCAGCCAGCGAACGACGGGCGGCGTGCTCGATTTCTTCAACACCTTCTCGGGTGGTGCGCTGAGCCGGATGTCGCTGATCGCGCTCGGCGTGATGCCATACATCACCGCGTCGATCGTGGTGCAGCTCGCGACCTCGCTGTCGCCGCAGCTCGCTGCGATCAAGAAGGAAGGTGAAAGCGGCCGCAAGAAACTGAACCAGTATACGCGTTACGGCACGGTGCTGTTGACGGCGATCCAGGGCTATTTCATCGCGGTCGGTCTTGAAGCGCTGGGTGCGTCGAACGGTATGCAGGCAGTGATCGAACCGGGCATGCTGTTCCGCATCAATGCGGTGGTGTCGCTGATCGGCGGGACGATGTTCCTGATGTGGCTGGGCGAGCAGATCACCAGTCGCGGCATCGGTAATGGCGTATCACTCATCATCATGGCCGGCATCGTCGCGCATCTGCCGACGACTCTGGTCAACCTGCTTGAGGGTGGCCGTTCGGGCAGCCTAGATCCGATCAAGCTGATCGGCATCGTCATCGCGGTGGTCGGTCTGGTGCTGTTCATCTGCTTCATGGAGCGCGCCCAGCGCCGCATTCTGATCCAGTATCCCAAGCGCCAGACGCAGCGCGGGATGCAGGCGGATCGCAGTCATTTGCCGCTGAAGATCAACACCGCCGGCGTCATCCCGCCGATCTTTGCGTCGTCGCTGCTGCTGATGCCGCTGACCATCTCGCAGTTCGCAGGCCAGCGGGTCGCGGGCGAGAGCAAGTGGGGCGACTTTATCATCGCGCTGAACCAGTATCTTCAGCACGGCAGCCCGGTGTACATGGCGCTATATGCGGCCGGGATCATCTTCTTCTCGTTCTTCTATACCGCGGTGGTGTTTAATCCCGAGGAGACGGCGGATAACCTGAAGCGTTATGGCGGCTTCGTTCCAGGTATCCGGCCGGGCAAGAACACCGAGAATTATTTCGATTATGTACTGACGCGGATCACCGTGATCGGAGCGGCGTATCTGACGGTCATCTGCCTGTTGCCGGAATATCTGGTGTCGGCGCTGTCGATCCCGTTCTATCTCGGGGGCACCAGCCTGTTGATCGTCGTCAACGTGACGATGGATACGGTGACGCAGATCCAGTCGCATCTATTGGCTCATCAATATGGCGACCTGATCAAGAAGGCGAAGCTCAAGGGCGGCCGCCTGCGCTGATCGCGGCGGAACCGGGGAGAAGATCAGTGAATATCATCCTGTTGGGTCCGCCGGGCGCGGGCAAGGGAACGCAGGCGGCGCGTCTGGTCGAGGAGCGCGGCATGGCGCAGTTGTCGACCGGCGATATGCTGCGCGCCGCGGTGAAGGCCGGAACGCCGGTCGGGATTCAGGCCAAGGCAGTCATGGACGCCGGCGAACTGGTGTCCGATGCGATTGTGTCGGCGCTGATCGGCGAGCGGCTGGATCAGGGCGTTTCCGATGGTGCCATCTTCGACGGCTATCCACGCACGGGCGCGCAAGCCGACGCGCTCGATCTGTTGTTGTCCGAGCGGGGGAAGAAGCTCGATTATGTGATCGAACTGGACGTGGACGAGGCGGCGCTGATCGAGCGGATCGTCGGCCGGTACACCTGCGGCAAGTGCGGTACTGGTTATCACGACCGGTTCAAGCTGCCCAGGCAGGAGGGTGTCTGCGATGTCTGCGGCTCGACCGAATTCAAGCGCCGCCCCGACGACAATGCCGAGACGGTTTCGACCCGGATGGCTGAATATCGTGCCAAGACCGCGCCAATTCTGCCGATTTACGAGGCACGAGGTCTGGTGAGGCGGGTGGACGGCATGGCGGACATGGATGTCGTCGGTGCGCAGATCGCGGATATTCTGGATGCCTGACCGGCACGGTTGACGACCATGGTCCCCACGCGGTTTCGGACGATGTCGTCGCCGGTCGGCGAATTGACGCTGGTATCGCGAGCGGGACAACTGGTGGCCGTCCTGTGGCCGGATGACGATCCCCGGCGGGTAGTGTTGCCGCCGATGACCGAGGATCTGGCGGACCCGGTGTTGATCGAAGCATCGCGCCAGCTTGCCGAGTATTTCGACGGGCATCGGCGGAGTTTCGCGTTGCCGCTGGCGTTTGCCGGCACCGCGTTTCAACGATCGGTGTGGGTGGTGCTGCTGACGATCCACTATGGGGAAACGCGGAGCTATGCAGCGATCGCGGCGATGATCGGACGGCCGTCCGCGTGTCGGGCGGTGGGAGCGGCGAATGGCCGTAATCCCTTATCGATCGTGGCGCCTTGCCACCGCGTGATCGGAACGTCCGGCAGGTTGACGGGTTTCGCCGGCGGGTTGGCGGCGAAGCGGCGTTTGCTGGAGCTTGAGGCGCCGGCAGATAGGCTGCTGTAAATCGAGCAGGGCGTCCGCGCTCATGATACGCTGACTGGCACCCGGTCGTCGTCATCTGGCGATCGTAGCCGGACAAGTTCATGGGGCAGGCGATGGATCAGCCCCATGCTTTCAAAGCTCTGCAACCAGCCCTCCATCGGCCACCATCCCCACCGACGATGGAACAGCGCGGCGTTGCGGAGGATATCGTCGAAATGCTGCACCGGCGGATCGTAGGTCGGGTGATATTGATGACACGCGATTGCGCCACCGACGAACAGGAGCGGAACGCCGGCGCGGTCGGCGCGATAGCCGAAATCGGTATCTTCCGCGCCGTAGCCCGTGAATGCCTCGTCGAACCCGCCCAGTTCCTCGAAGCGTTGTCGGCGGATCGCGAATGCCAGCGACCAGAACAGGCCGGGGTTCGGTTCCTGTCGGATGCTGGTGGGCGGAAACGAGCGGACGGGGTGTGGTACGCCGCGTTCGATCAGGTCTGCCTCATGCCAGTTCGGGCTGGCGTCGTCGGGACCGAGATAGCGGATATCGGCGCAAAGCAGCGCGTCGTGTTGTTCGATCGCGGCGGACATCGTTCCCACGCAACCGGCGAGCGGGATACAGTCTACATCCAGAAATAGTAGATGCGGCGCTGTGGCGGCACGGGCGGCGCGGTTGCGCGCCGCGGCCAAGGGTAGATCGTCGGTGGCCCAGCGGATCGTCTTGATGGGAAAGGAGGCTTTGGATGGCGGTGCGATCGGTTGGTCGCTCATATCGACGACGATCAGTTCGGCAGGCGCGATCTTGCTACGGCGCAGTCCTTCGATCAGCTGGATCAAATGATCTTCACGATTCTTGACCAGCGTCAGGACCGATAGGGGCCTCATCGCATGATCCATTGGTCGAGCCGATAGCTCGACGTTCGGTCTGCCCGAACAACGGTGATGGCGTCGCCCAGATGGAGACGGAGCTTGGTGACGGCGTCGTCACCGGATTGCGGATAATCGGTTTCACCCGTCCAGTGGACGAGTATCAGGCGGCAACCGGGATCGGCGATCGTCACGATCGCTCTCGCCGCTGCCGCGATATCGGCGTCGCTCCAGTAATAGACGACTTCGGACAGCGTGATGAGGTCGAAGCGATCCGCCGGCACGTCGGCGGGGAAGGCGGCTTGCTCGATCCGCACCATCGGCAATGACGCGCAACGCCGCCGCGCCAGATCGACGGCATGCGTGCTGATATCGATGGCGAGCAACGTACCGCATAATTCGGCCAGACGGACCGTAAGTACGCCATGCGCGCAACCGATCTCTAGCCCGCGATCGTAGCGGGAGTCGGCGATCGCGGCGATGGTCGCATCGAATTTGGCCGCTTCATACGGGCTGCTGGCGAGCGACCAAGGGTCGTCGTCGCTCGCGAAGATGCCATCGAAATAGCTGGCGTCCAGACTATGGTCTGCGGGCATGGGCATCCATCAGATAGAGCAGGTCCGTCGTTTTCATGCGCTGCTTGCTGCGGGGCAGGCGAAATCCCTGCCCGAACAACTGCGACCGATGCATGCGAAGCGCGGCGGTCCGATGACCTGATGTGATCGGGCCGGTTTGCAATATCCGTCTCGTTCGCGGCTCGGTCCCCCAGACGGTATAGGCGAACAGGGACACCGGCCGACGGGCGGTGCGCACGACATGCGCGGCCAATCGGTAACAGGCGCTGTGGTCGCAATGCGGCTCCCCCAGCGCGGTGGTGGCGATCGCGTCGATGCGGAGGCGACGGATCATCGCCGCGAGGGTGGCGGCCGAGCGCAGGAATGCCGCGCTCCCGTCAGCTGAAGGATGGGCATCCGGCCAATCGAGAAATCGAAGCGTTGGCGATTTGCCATCGGCGAGAATGCGAACGGCGCGACTGGCCTCCTGCCGTCGCTGCCGGATCAATCGCGTACGGTCGGCCGGGGTGGGGCAGGGCTGCGATCCCGATCCATCGGTCAGGATGGCCACCGCACCCAGTCGGTTACCCGCCGCCGTATCGGCGATCAGCGCACCGGTGCCCAGCGTCTCGTCATCGGCATGCGGCGCCAGGATCAGCCAGCGAGCCGAGCGCCATGGGCTTTGGGACAGCGGGATCACCACCACGCGTCTCCCTCGCCCCAGACATCGTCGGCCAACCAGGCAATGGCGGCCTGATCGCGCGCATGATCCGGTCCACCCTGACGAAGGTAGAGGCTGAGATCGCGGATGATCTTGTCGGCGCGAACGCCATCGAAGGCGCTGCGCGTTCCAAGTAACCGGGAAGCGGCCTCGATCACATCCAGCCCGGCCCGCTCGACGATGCCGCGCGTCATCTGCACGAATGCGGGGGCATCGACATCCTCGCGCATCGCCCGGATCGCGGCTTCGCGGACCCACAGGCCTGCGGTGCGGGCGGCGACGACGGCGTCGGCGAACCGGGCGCGTTGGATGGGGTCGGCGCGTGCGTTCTCGGACATGCCCTTGCGCGTCTCGATGACGAGCGCCTCGATGCCCCCGAGCTGGACGGCGAGAAAACGCCAAGCACCGGCGGTGAAGCGCGGATCGCGATCGTAATCGCCCGCCGCGCCGATCGTCTCCACCGGGCCGGCCGGCAAATCGGACAGATCGTATCGGCCGCTGCAACTGGCGCGCATGCCGCGCACCCGCCACGCGGATAGATCGGTTCTGGCTGGATCGTTGGCTGGCGCGATCACGATTCGACGCGGCCCGGTATCGGGTTGTGCCGTGACGATAGCGAAATTGATCCCGCCGGCACCGCTGGCGAAGTGTTTCGCCCCCTGCAGACGCGACTCCCCCGCGTCGGTGGCGATGCGGACCCCCGGAGGCGGCTCGGTGGCCCATACGCCGAACCACGCACCGCGATCCAATTGCTTGGTCAGCCATGCGTGCTGCTCCGCCGTTGCGTACCAGCCGAACAGGGCGAGTGCGTTGACATGTCCTTCGAACAGTCGGCCGACGCTTAGATCACCTCTACCGACCAATCGAAGCGCGGCGAGTAGGGCGTCCGTATGACCCGCGCCGTCCGCAGAGCCAGGGGCGAAACGTCGGTGAAGGCCGCGCTCGATCAGTGCGGTCAGGCTATTGACCGGAAAGCCGGGGGTCGCGTCGTATCCGGCGCCCAGCGTTGCGAGCGTCGTCACCAAATCATGGTCGGTCATGCCGATCTTTGCCCGTCGGAGTTGTGGCCATCGGCCAGTTGCAGCAGTCGATCCGCGAGATGACGGGGGCCATGCGGATCGTGAAGGCGCGTCCGTGCCGCCGGATCGAGCGCTTCGGCTTGCCCGATCAATTGGGCCCAGGCGTCAGGTTCGGGTATCGACGGGCAGACAACCGCGGCAGCGGATGCCGCAAGACCACGGGCTTTCGACCGTTGTTCGTCGAAAGGGCGATCTTCGGGAATGCAGACGAACGGCTTTCCGCTTTGCAGCACAGCGCTGACGATGCCGTCCCCCGCCGCGCCGACGATCACACCTGCAGCGGCGATGGCGGCGCTCGGGTCATCGATCCATCCTGAGAAGGAAAGGTTCGACGGAATGTCTTTTGTGATCGTGCAAGGGCCGATAACGCGCCATTCGCGATCAGGCACCGCTCGGGCCGCTGCGATCCATTGCTCACCATTGCTGGTCCCACCGCCCCGCCCGATGACGACCAGAACCTGCCGGTCGTTTGTCCCGGTAACGACCGGGGGCGGGGTCAGGCCGGGCGCATAGACAGTTTTGGCACGAACATCTGCCGTAACGCCGCGATCATCGAGTTCGTGATGGAACGGCGCCAGGATCGCGTCGGCCGCAGCGAACATCTGGCGATGCGGAGCGTCGTCGCGCAGGCCGTTCAGGCGCACCGGTACGGTCGGAACGGAGGCCAGCCGGGACAGCATGGCAATCTCGGCGGATACGTCCACGATCATCAGGGCAGGGCAGGCGTCGGCGATCCAGCCGGCGACCGTCGCGATCCGTCGCCGGATGCCGTCATGGTCGGTCGGCGCATAATGAAGTGCTTCCGGACGAGACGTGGAGCAGTCTCGACCATCGAATGCGTCATCGGGCATCCGGTCGTCGGGCAGATCGATCGTTGGCACGTCCCCCGTTCGGCCCGAGAGGCCGGTGCCGAGCAGCACGAGGCGTCCATGAAGATGGGGCGCGATCGTCAGGGCGCGCTGGCGATGTCCATCACCATGATGATGGACATAATAGCCGATCGGACGGCTCATGGCGCGATATCCAGCGGAAAATCGCAAAGCATTGGCGGCAGCAGTCGCTCCTCCCGGATGACCGCCGCGGCGCCGTCCGGTGAAGCACGGATCGCGCGTCGCCAGGCGGCCCGTTGCCGCCATTGATCGAAGGACGGCAGCAGGGGTGGGAGCCCGACGAGCGCCAACGCTTCCAGTCGCTTCATTTCCGTGGCCATGCCGCCCGTCGCCCGGCCTTGGCGGCGTGACGATGTGCGCGTCCAGACCGATATTGGATGAGCCAGACGACCGCCAGCGGCAATGCCGTTCTCGACCAGGGCGCGATCTTCCCCCAGCGGGATCGGGGGTACGCCCCCGGCCTTGCGATATAGATCGGTAGTGATCGCCAGACTGGCGCCGGTATGATCGCCGTGTCGGGGCGGGGAGTCCCAGAGGCAGGGGTCTATCCGGTCCTCGATTTCCCGAACATCGTGCCAGTAACCGTCGATCGCATGCCGTATTCTGGCGAGATCGGCCGGGATCGGCTCGGCATCATCCAAAACGATGCGGCCACCGACCATATCCACGCCAGCGGCCATGGCGGTGAGATTGGCGGTGATCCAGCCGGCGGGAGGACGACAATCGGCATCGGTCGATATCAGGATGCCATGATCCGGGTCGATATAGGCCAGCCCTCGATCCATCGCGATCCGGCGCGCCGCGCCGGCATGAGCTCGATCGGGTGGCAATCGATGTTCCTCGATCAGAATGCCCAAACGGCCGTCATATCGTTGGCGGGCGGCATGGACGAGCTCGACGCTGTCGTCATCGATGTTGTTCAGACAAATGGCGACCGGAATAAGACCGACGACATCTTGCGTCGCCAATGCGGACAATAGCGTCGGCAGTCTCTTCGCCTCGTTGCGCGCGGGAACGCAGACACAGAACGGCGGCATCATTACGCCGCACCGGCCATCGTCGCCTGGGCAATCGGAGGTAGGAAGGCCGCAGTCACTGGTTCCACCATCTCGGCGTAAAGAGCTTCATAGGCATCGATCATCGCGTCAGCATCGCAGATCGCTTCCGCCCGACGCCGACAGGACAGGCGATCAAGCTTCATAGCCCGCCGGGCGGCATCGGCCAGCGCCGCGACATCGTCAGGTGCCGCGAGTGCGCCGCAACTGGCGTCGACCAACGCCGGAATGGCACCACGGGCGAATGCCGCGACCGGCGTGCCGCAGGCCAGAGCTTCGGCAACGACGAGGCCATAGGGCTCTTCCCAGCGAGGCGTGCACAAAAACGCTCGGGCACCACCGATCAAGCGACCCAACGCCCGATGCTCCAGATGACCCATATAAATCGCATCGGCGCCAAGGCGTGGTTCGATCTCTTCGGCAAAATACGCTGAATCGGATATGGGGCCTGCAATTTTCAAAGGCCAGCCAACCATGCGAGCGGCGTCGATCGCCAGATGAAGGCCTTTTTCCGGTACGATACGACCATACCAAATGAGATAATCGTCCGAATCAGCCGTTGAATTGAAGGGGAAGCTGTCCAGATCGATGCCGTTCGCCACGGTTCGATCGATCGTGGTGATATGAGACCATAGCTGGCGGATCGTGTCCGACACGGCGACGAAGCGCATGTTCGGCGCCCGACATAGCCTGACCCCGCTCTCCAACCAGCAAAAGGGTGGCGTGTGCAGGGTCGTTACCATCGGCGTGTTCAATGTGCTTGCCATCGATACCGGCAGATAGTGCAACGAGTTGTTATGGATGACATCGAAAGATCGCGTGCGCAACGACGTCATCAAGTCGAGATAGGCGTGATGTTCACGAAAGAACGGCACATCGGCTGCCTCAGCCGTGCCGGTATCGAGCAACGATGTCTCGTCGCAGATCGCTTCCAGCCCCAGCATTTCATCGGAACGGGTCGAAGCGAATACGGTGACGTGATGGCCGCGCTTGCGAAGCGAGGAGGCAAGAAGATGCGTGTGCATCTCCAATCCACCAGGGAATGGCTCCCGGATGGCGTACTTCAGATGCGCGATGATACCGATGCGGATGATCTGTGCTCCGTCGCCTGTTCTACCCACGGACATACCGTAGGTCGTTTCAACGTCGTCACGATACAGTCGATCCGAAACAAGTAGTTAATCCAGATTGGTTTCTGGATGGACAGGAGCAGCGAACGATCTGATTGGTCGCCACCACCGAGTGTTACCGACGCACAAGGAGCATCGGTGACGGCATCTTCGAGCCAAGCTATCTCGGAATAGCTAAAGCTCCATCAGGTAGGGTTGCCGCGTCTTGCGAGGATCCGGCAACCATCAAAATTATCGATTTTTTGGAACCGATGTGAAAATCCATGTTGACGCCCTCCATCTCCATCCGTAGAGGGGTGTCACCGCAGCGGCGCCGCTTACGAGCAGGTGTTGGGGTGGTCAG
>NZ_JAELXS010000004.1 GCF_016427505.1 Sphingomonas mollis
ATCAGCCTGCTCCTTCCCTCTACCAACACCGGCATCATACTCGATGCCGAGAGGAAGGGGCGGGCCATCCCATAATGAATCCCGCCGCGCAGATCGCGCCATAGATCCAGAAGGTGACACCCGTCCTCGCACGGGCGGTCAGCAGCGGGAAGGTATAGGTCAGCAGGAAACACGCCGCCCACAGCGCGGTCGTCGCGATCGCCATGCTCGCGCCATGTGCCTCGCCCGGAAAAATCTCCGACAGGGCGACCCAGGTCACTGGCGCTAGCGTCGTGGCGTAGGTGGCAATCGCCGTTACGACCAACAGCAACAGCGGCCAGCCCTGCACGCCCATGACATATCCCGCGCCGACGGCGGCATAGATGATCGCAAGGCCCGCGCATCCTACCAGCAACAGGCGACGCCTTCCCCAGCTCTCCACCGTTCCCAGCGCGACCTTCACGATCTGCGCCGCCAGCAGGCCGATGACGGTGGCAATCTGGTTCAGTACGACCAGCCTGCCCCGGCTGCCCGATGGTGCGATCTCGGCGATGTAGAGCGATCGATACCAAGGCGATAAAGGATTTGCCCGACACCGACGTAATCGCACTCCATCACGCCGATACGCTGACGATGGCGGGCGTCCTAACCGCCTCGCTCGCGCAAGTTGAACAGTTGCGCGAGCTACACAACGGTCGATACCCAACAAAAAGTGTTTCCATCAATATTGATCTATAATGAGGTCAATCGCGAACACACATCATACCATGCGGGCTTTTTTGTCGAGCGCGACCGCAGCGTACTTCGTCTTCCGCCATGCGGGCAGCTGTACCAGCCATGGCCGCTTCGCTCCGTTCCGCTCGGCGTAGCGCACCACCGCCATCGCGCCAACGATCAGCATCTGCCGCAGGTAATTGTGCCCGGCCTTGATGATCCCATCGAGCCGCTCCGTGCCGCCGCTCAAGTTCTGTCTCGGCACCAGCCCGATCCGCTGACGTCCTCGCTATTTTTCATCCATGTTGAGTGAGAGTTTTCCGGCCCTGACCTGAGCCCTTCGGATAGGTTCGTTCTTTATGAAAAATTTCCGGTCAGGTTTGGCAGATGCCGGACGAGGGAATCCGTCAATGAAGAAGTCGAGGTTCAGCGAGCAGCAAATCGCGTTCATTCTCGAGCAGGCCGAGGATGGAACGACCGTGGAGGAGGTATGTCGGAAAGCCGGCATCTGGATCCAGACCTACTATCGATGGCGCAGCAAATACGGGGGTCTGATGCCGTCGGAGATGAAGCGCCTGAAGGTGCTGGAGGAGGAAAATGTCCGGCTGAAGCGGCTGGTGGCGAACCTCAGCCTGGATAAGCCTGTCCTGAGCAACTGTGTTCAAGCACTGCGATACTTGATGTTGTTTTGACCATAGCGTTGAGCGTGACGAGGAGCTTTCGCATGGTGGCGACGATGGTAAGTTTGAAAGGCTTGCCGGCTTCGCGCAGCCGACTGGTTGTCGCGGCAAGGTGCCCTTTGCCTGAGCGCGCGATGGAGAGCGCTGCCAGGTAGAGGGAGCGTCTGACGCTTGGCCTACCGCCCGAGCAACGTCCAGGCCGGCCGGTCTTGCCGCTTTACCGATCAAATGGCACCAGACCGGCAAGGGCTGCAATCTGTTGGCTGGGAGAGGCGTCCGAGTTCTGGCATGCGCGCCAGCAGGCACGCGGCAACGATCGGCCCGACGCCGGGTTGCGGTGCGGAGCAAGGCCTCGCGTGCGGCCAGATCGGGCGAGGAGGCGATGACGCCGGCGATGGCTTTTTCGATACGCAGGGCCAGGGCCTTGAGCCGGGTGACCTGCGCGACGATGAGACGCCGCATGGCGGGATCGGCGATGCTCTCGAGTTGATTGCCGAACTGGACCACCTGGGTGACGGCAAGATCGCGCAGACGGACATGTTCGGCTAGCCGCAATGCCTCGGGATCATGAACATAAAGAATGAGATCGGCGTGCAGCGCCGCAAGGCATCGTGCGATGACGGCGGCATCGAGGGGGTCAGTCTTGGCGAGCTGCCGCTCGGCGCGGGCGAAGTTGCGCACGCGTGCCGGACAAGGAGATAGGCAGAAAGCCCCAATCGATCGAGCAGGATGGCGAGCTTGCGTTCGTAACCACCTGACGCCTCGAAGCCGATCCGGAGGCACGTCGTCCCGCCAATCAAGCCAGTTTACGACCAAGTGCGGCAATGCCGGTTTTGGTAGTGGGTGCCCGCCAGAGCATTCCTGCCGGGTGGACGTGGATAACGAGTTCGTCCTTGGCAACATCGATGCCGACAAAGAGGTCGGGCTGTGACATGATCCGGTCTCCCAAGCTTGTCATGCGGGGTCCGTAAACACGGCCCCAGGGCAACTGTCCGGGGTTTGGGAAGACGGATGTGGCCCTGCTCAGGAACGGTCTTTGTCGACCAGCTTGTCGAACCGCCTCACATCCGCCGCCTGAGCAGGGTCGCCACCCCGCTCAGGCACCTCCTGATTACGCCATTCCAGACAGACAAGCAAAGTCGAAGGGGGCTTCCGTGACCGCAGCCTGGATACCCGGCTGGGCACGTTCAACCTGAAGATCCCCAAGCTGCGCACCGGCGCCTACTTCCCTGGCTTTTTGGAGCCGAAGAAGACGGTCGAGAAGGCGCTGGTCAGCGTCATCCAGGAGACCTGGATCGCCGGCGTCAGCACCCGCCGCGTCGATGATCTGGTGCAGGCGATGGGCGGAACGGCCCAAGGTTCCGGCAATGCGTAGCATCGTTGGAAAGGCCGTGGAGGGATGAGCGGCATCTCCAAGTCCAGCGTGTCGACGCTTTGCAAGGACATCGACGAACGGGTGAACGCCTTCCTGAAGCGCTCGCTTGCCGGCGAGCGGCCGTATCTCTGGCTCGACGCCACCTACCTCAAGGTCCGCGGGGGCGGCCGCATCGTCAGCGCCGCCACCATAATCGCTGTCGCCGTCACCACCGAGGGCAAGCGCGAGATCGTCGGCCTGCACATCGGTCCCAGCGAGGCCGAGCCGTTCTGGTCGACCTTCCTGCGCGATCTCGTCCGGCGCGGCCTGAAGGGCGTGAAGCTGGTCATCTCCGATGCGCACGAGGGGCTTAAGGCGACCATCACCCGCGTCGTCGGTACCACCTGGCAACGTTGCCGCATTCACTTCATACGCAACGCGCTAGCACATGTCCCCAAGGGCCAGAGCACCATGGTCGCCGCCGCGATCCGGCAGGTCTTCCTCCAGCCCGACCATGCCGCCGCCACCCAGACTTGGCGTCACGTCGCCGACCAGCTGCGTGCCCGCTGGCCGAAGCTCGGTGCCTGCATGGACAACGCCGAGCACGACGTGCTCGCCTACATGACCTTCCCCGAACAGCACCGGGTGAGGCTGCACTCGACGAACCAGGGAGCGGCTGAACAAGGACGTGAAGCGACGCGCCGATGTCGTCGGCATCTTTCCCAACGAGGACAGCATCACCCGCCTCATCGGTGCCGTGCTCCTCGAGCAGAACGACGAATACCAGCTCCAGAACCGCTACATGCAAATCGAAGGCATGGCCGCTCTCGCCACGCCACAGGTCGAGGAGATGTCGAGGAGATAACGCCGCTACAAATTACACCCAAGGCCGCCTGAACGATGCAGCCCGGTGCCACACCTCAAATTACATCACGTTGACGGACACGACCCGCATGGCCTGCTCGAAGCAACGTTGCCCCCTTGCTCCAAGGGAGCATGTGGGCAAGTTTGAGATTGATGCAGATGCCTATTGGACGCGGTGCCTGCCCGCGTAATCGATGCCATTCCTGGCCAGTCACCATTTCAACACGATCGCTCAGCCCGACGATGATCGACGCCCGACCGGATTTACGCTTCAGCATGTCCCCGAGCGACATGTTCGGCCACGGCTCGCAATAGGCCAGGCTCATAGCCCCCAACAATCGCAGCCTCCTGAGCGGGATTTCTAGGATTTCACTGGTCCGATCCTTTCCGTTCAGAACCAGTCGGGGCGGGTCGACGTGTGAGGCAGATGATATCGGCCGGCAAGACCAGCACGCATGATCGCTGCCCCACAGCCGGGATGCATTGGCAGCCGCCCGATAGTCCGCTAGTCGCCGGTCCGGAGCCGGTTCCACCGGCGCCATCGATCGCGTCGGTGCCCCGCGAGGGGCTTGAATGGGAATGCGGTGCGGAGCGTCTGCTCCCAATCCGCGGCTGTCCCTGCAACTGTAAGCGGCGAGCGCGAGGGCGTGCCCTTCCATCATGGAAGGGCGGTCACTGGAAAGGACGCATCCGCGTTCGATCCGGGAAGGCCGTTCCTCAAGCGACGACCCGCGAGCCAGGAGACCTGCCGACGCAATGGTCGCTCTTACCACGGTCCAGGGGATGGTCGGGGTACGGTGTTCTCCGTCTGAGCGACGAATCATGCGGCCGGGGCCGCATCGGTGCGTGGCACGGGCGAACAGCGAGCGCCCGCCCGTCGTCGCGTACCGGCCGACATCGGCCCCGCCGTTCGTTGCCATGGCGCGCGCGGGGAACATCATGAATGATCTGTCCAGAATACCCGTCACCATCGTCACCGGCTTTCTGGGGGCGGGCAAGACGACGCTGATCAGTCATCTGATCCGCCAGTCCGCCGGCCGGCGGCTGGCCGTGGTCGTCAACGAATTCGGTACGTTGGGGATCGATGGCGATATCCTGAAGGGATGCGCCATCCCCGATTGCCCGGCGGAAAACATCGTCGAGCTGGCCAACGGTTGCATCTGCTGCACCGTCGCGGACGATTTCATCCCGACGGTGGAAACGCTGCTCGCGCTCGATCCCCGGCCGGATCATATCGTGATCGAAACGTCCGGGCTGGCGCTGCCGAAGCCGCTGCTGAAGGCGTTCGACTGGCCCGCGATCCGGTCGCGGATCACCGTCGACGGCGTCATCGCGCTGGCCGATGCGGAGGCGGTGGGCGCCGGTCGCTTCGCCCCCGATCTCGCTGCGATCGAGGCACAGCGCGCGGCCGATCCCGGCATCGAGCATGAAACGCCGCTGGCCGAAGTGTTCGAGGATCAGCTCGCCTGCGCCGATTTGGTGTTGCTGACCAAGGGCGATCTTGCCGGCCCGGACGGTGTCGCCAGAGCGCGCGCAATCATCGCGGCGGAGGCCCCGCGCCCCGTCACCGTCGTCGAACTGCTCGACGGCGTCATCGACCCCGCCATCGTCCTGGGGCTGGAAGCCGCCGCCGAAGACGACATCGCCGCCCGCCCGTCGCACCATGACGGCGAGGCGGAACACGAGCATGACGATTTCGACAGTCTCGTCCACGAAATGGGCGAAATCGACGATCCGGCTGCGCTGGTGGCGCGGATAGAAGCATTGGCGCGCGATCGCGATATCCTGCGCGTGAAGGGCTATGCGGCGGTGCGCGGCAAGCCGATGCGCCTGCTGGTGCAGGCAGTCGGCGCGCGAATCCGCACGCAATATGACCGGCCGTGGCGGGTGGACGAGACGCGGGCGACGCGGCTGGTCGTCATCGCCGAACATGACCGTATCGATCCCGCGATTATCGGGACCGCGCTGAACGGCTGACCGGCGATGCACGTCGTCTTCCGCGAAAGCCATGGGCTGGAGGAAGCGTCGGCACCACGCGATCTGGGGCAGAGCCCGGCGGATCTGGTGGTGCTGTCGTTTTCCGACAGCGATCTGGGTGCGTTCGCCGCCGGCTGGCATGCGGCGGAACATGCTGGCGCGCGTCTGCCGGATTTGCGGCTCGCCAATCTGGCGGACCTGATCCATCCGCTGTCGGTCGATACTTATTTCGAACGGACGCTCGCGCACGCCAAAGGCATCCTGATCCGGGTGATCGGCGGCAAATCCTATTGGCCGTACGGCTTGCAGCAAGTGGAGGCGCTGGCCCGAACGCGCGGGATCGCGCTGGTGGTGCTGGCCGCCGATGGCCGGGCGGACGATCAGCTTGCCCGCTTGTCCACTGTGCCGGTGTCCACCACCCGCCGGCTCGCGACGCTGTGCGACGCGGGCGGCGCGGTGGCGGCGCGGGCGGCGCTGGCGCAACTGGCGCTCGCCGCCGGTCTGTACGCCGGGCCGGTGCGTGGCGCGCAGGCGACCCCCGCCGCCGGCGCCTGGACCGCGACGGAGGGGGTCGTATGCCCTGCGCCGAGGCTTTGGACGAACGAACGGCCGCGCATCGTCCTGACCTTCTACCGTTCCTATCTGCTCGCGGCGGACTGCGATCCGATCGCCGCGCTGGAGCGGGCCTTTGCGGTGCGGGGCTTCGATGTCGTGCCACTGTTCGTTCCATCGTTGAAGGACCCGGAGACGCGAGGCTGGCTGCGGCGGTGGATCGGCGCGCTGGCGCCCGTGGCGATCGTCAACGCCACCGCCTTTTCCGCGCGCGGTGACGACGATGCGACCCCGCTGGAGATCGCCGACGTGCCGGTGTTTCAGGTGGCGCTCGCGACCTCGGATCGTCAGGCATGGGCGAACGCGCCGCGTGGCCTTTCCCCCGCCGATCTGGCGATGCACGTCGTCCTGCCCGAAGTGGACGGCCGCCTGTTCGCCGGGGTGGCCAGTTTTAAGGAGGCGAGCGTCCGCGATCCGGCGCTGCAATTCGGCCGACGCGAACATCGCGCCGATCCGGATCGGATCGCGGCGATCGCCGACCGGGTCGCGGCGTGGGTCAGGCTCGGCCGCACGCCCCCTGCCCGTCGTCGCGTCGCGCTCATCCTGTCCACCTATCCCGGCAAGTCGTACCAGATGGCCCATGCCGTCGGTCTCGACGCACTGGCGTCGACAGAGGCGATCATCGCCGATCTGACGGCGGCCGGGCATGATGCGACGGACGGCGAACCGTTGGCGACCGTACTGGACCGCGATCGCTTGCGCTGGCCATTGGCCGATTATCGATCGGTACTGGCGACCCTGCCGGCCGGCTTGCGGGCTGAGTTGGACGATGCGTGGGGATCGCCCGAAAACGATCCCGCCGCGATCGATGGCGCATTTCATTTCGCGGCGGTGGAACGGGGCGGGATGCTGATCGCATTGCAACCCGAACGGGGGCAATCGGCGACGCGCTCCGCCGATTACCACGACCTGTCGCGCTGCCCGCGCCACGCCTATGTCGCCTTCTACCTGTGGCTGCGGGCGCGCGGCCCCGATGCGCTGGTCCATGTCGGCGCGCATGGCACGCTGGAATGGCTGCCGGGCAAGGCCGTGGCGCTCTCCGGCAATTGCTGGCCCGAGGCGCTGGTGGGATCGATGCCCGTCATCTACCCCTTCATCGTCAACGATCCGGGCGAGGCGGCGCAGGCGAAGCGGCGGATCGGCGCGGTCACGCTGGGCCACCTGCCGCCCCCCATGACGACCAGCGGATCGGGCGCGGGCCTCGGCCGGCTGGAGGCATTGCTGGACGAATTCTCCAACGCCGATGGCCTCGATCCTGCGCGGCGACTGCGGTTGCAGGCGGACATCGGCGAAGAGGCAATCGCGCTCGGTCTGGCCGCCGAACTCGATTTGGATCGCGCGGCCGGACCGGCAGAGACGATCGCCCGGATCGACGCATTCGTCTGCGATGTGAAGGACAGCCGGTTCGGCGATGGCCTGCACATCTTCGGCCGCGGCGAATGCGGTCCCGCCGAGCGCGCCGGTCTGCTCGCGGCGCTGGATGGTCGGCATGTGCCGCCGGGGCCATCGGGATCGCCGCATCGCGGGCGTAGCGACATCCTGCCGACCGGGCGCAACCTGTTCTCGATCGATCCACGGGCGATCCCCTCTCGCTCGGCACAGGCGCAGGGGGTGCGCCTGGCCGACGAACTGATCCGGCGGCATCTGCAGGATCAGGGCGATTATCCGCGCGGGCTGGTCGTCGACCTCTGGGGTTCGGCGACGATGCGGACCGCCGGTGAAGAGTTCGCGATGGCGCTCCACCTGCTGGGTGCCGCACCGGTGTGGGACACCGGGTCGGACCGGGTGCTGGGGGTGGATATCCTGCCACTGGTGACGATGGATCGGCCGCGCATCGACGTGACGCTGCGCGTATCGGGCTTGTTCCGCGATACGTTCCCTACCCTGTGCACGCTGTTCGGTCAGGCCGTCCGCGCCCTGCACGGTCGCGACGAGCCGGCCGACTGGAACCCCTTTGTCGGCCGGGCGAGCGGGCCGCGCGTCTATGGTCCGGCACCCGGTCGCTATGGCCTCGGACTGGGCGACGCAGCCGACACCTATGACGCAGCGGCGCGGATGCGCGCCGGCGAGGTATGGCTGGCGGCATCGAGCCATGCGCTGGACGATGGTCCGGAACGCGCCGATCCCGCCGGTCTGCGCGCCCGCGTCGCCGGCGCGGATGCCTTCGTTCACTTGCAGGACCTGCCCGAAACCGACCTGCTGCTCGCCGCCGATTATGCCGCGCATGAGGCCGGCTTCGCCGCGGCCCAAGGCGTGACCGGGGGCAAGGCGGCGCTCTATCACCTCGATGCCCGCGACCCGGATCGGCCCCGCGCCCGGACCCTGCGGGAAGAAATCGCCCGCGTCGTCCGCGCCCGCGCCGCGCATCCGGCATGGGCGGACGGCATGATGCGGCATGGCTTTCGCGGCGCTGCGGAACTGGCCGCGACGCTGGATCATCTCGGCAGCTTCGCCCATCTGGCGCAGGTCGTAACGCCGGAACTGATCGACCTGTACCACGACGCGACGCTGGGCCGCGACGACGTCCGCGCTTTCCTGGCGCAGGAGAACCCCGACGCGTTGCGGGCGATGGAGGCGCGGTTCGCGGCGCTGCATCGATCCGGTCTGTGGCCCACCCGCCGCAATGCGATCCTCGCCAGCCTCGGCGACCTGCATTGATCAACGGGATCGTTCGCGGCTGGTGCCCCAGCGCCTGGCGGCCGATGGCGGCCGGCGACGGCTTGCTCATCCGCGTCCGCCCGCCGCTCGGTCGGCTCGATGCCGCAGCGGCGATCGCGCTGTGCGAGGGGGCGATGGCCCATGGCAGCGGCGCGATCGACGTGACCAGTCGCGGCGCCGTGCAGATACGCGGCGTTCGGGAAGCGGCATGGGAACCGTTGATCGACCATCTGGTCGCCACCGGACTGGTCGATCCCGATCCGGTGCGTGAGGCGCATGGCCCGATGATCGTCGCGCCCGACTGGCATTCGGGTGACGATACCTATCGCATCGCGAGCAGCGTCATCACCCGGCGCGACGAGTTTCCTGCCCTGCCCGGCAAGGTCGGCTTCGCGATCGACGCGGGAATGGCGCCGGTCCTGACCGACGACCCCGCCGATTTCCGTATCGAGCGTGGCGCGAACGCCACCCTTATCCTGCGGGCGGATGGCCGCCCGACCGGTGTCACGCTGGCACCCGGTAATGAGATCGACAAGCTGATCGCGCTCACCCGCTGGTTCGTCGCCAGCGGCGGTATCGCGGCGGGCAGGATGGCGCGGCATCAGCAGCCGCTGCCAGCATGGGCGACGGGGGACATCCCGCCTGCCGGCGCCCGCCCGGGATTGAAGCCGGGCGGTTACGCGTTCGGCGCGGTCTATGGCCTGCCCTTCGGTCGCATTGTCGCCGATCAAATGCATGACCTGCTGCGGCGCGACGGCGCGCTCGGCATTCGCATCACGCCGTGGCGGATGCTGTTGATCGAGGGGGTCGCGCCGATCGCCATCGACGGGCTGGTCATCGATCCCGCATCGCCCCTGCTTACCACCGACGCTTGTGTCGGCACGCCCGCCTGTCCACAGGCCAGCGTCGCCACGCGGGACCTCGCCCGCCGTCTGGCGCCGCATATCGAGGGTCGCCTGCACGTGTCCGGCTGCGACAAGGGATGCGCGCGCGCCGGTCCGGCCGACGTCGTGCTGACGGGTCGCGATGGCCGCTTCGACCTCGGTTTCGACAGACGCGCCGGCCAGTCGCCCGCCGCCAGTGGGTTGGATGCCGCCGCGTTGCTTGCCCGTTTTGGAGCCATCTGATGCCGTTCGCCTACGAAACCGACGGAGCAGCGATCTACCGCCAGTCCTTCGCCATCATCCGGGAGGAGGCGGACCTGTCCCGCTTCGCGCCCGATGAAGAGCCGGTCGCCGTCCGCATGATTCATGCCGCCGGTCTGGTCGAGCTGGCCGTCCGGCTGCGGTTCTCACCCGGTTTCGTCCATGCTGCCCGGACGGCACTCATCGATGGCGCCCCGATCCTGTGCGATGCCCATATGGTCAGCGAAGGGATCACGCGGGCGCGTTTGCCCGCCGACAATCCGGTGATCTGCACCCTGCGCGATCCGCCGGTGGGGCCGCTCGCCGCCGCGATGGGCAACACCCGATCCGCCGCCGCATTGGAGCTGTGGCGGCCGCATCTGGCCGGCGCGGTGGTGGCGATCGGCAACGCGCCCACCGCCTTGTTCCACCTGCTCAATATGCTGGAGGACCCCGCCTGCCCCCGCCCCGCTGCGATCATCGGTTGCCCGGTCGGCTTCGTCGGCGCGGTGGAATCGAAGGACGCGCTATGGGCGACGCAGCCGGTTCCGTGCGCGATCCTTCAGGGGCGGCCGGGCGGCAGCGCGATCACCGTCGCGGCGGTCAATGCGCTGGCGAGCCGCGCGGAATGACGATCGGCACGATCCACGGCGTCGGCTTGGGGCCGGGTGCGGCCGATCTGATGAGCGTGCGCGCCGACCGGCTGGTGCGCGGCGCCCGCCACCTTGCCTATTTCCGCAAGGCCGGCCGCCCCGGCCATGCGCGCCGGATCGTGGAAGGCCTGCTGCGCCCCGACGTCGTTGAATTTCCGATGGAGTATCCGGTGACGACCGAGATCGCCGTCACCGATCCCGCCTATAACGATTGGCTGTCGGGCTTCTACGCAGATTGCACCCGCCATCTCGCCATACTGGCCGGACAGGGCGAGGACGTGGTCGTGCTGTGTGAGGGCGATCCGTTCTTCTATGGCTCGTTCATGCATCTCCATGCCCGGTTGCGGGGCATCGCGCCGGTGGCGGTGGTGCCGGGAGTTACGGGTATGTCGGGCGCGTGGACGGCCAGCGACCTGCCGATCACCTGGGGAGACGATGTGCTGACGATCGCCACCGCGACGCTGCCGGAGGAGGAACTGATCCGCCGCATCCGCGACACCGACGCGCTCGTGGTGATGAAGATCGGCCGGCATCTGCCCAAGCTGCGCCGCGCGGTCGCCGCCGCCGGGCGCGAGGATACAGCGTGGCTGGTCGAACAGGCGGCGATGCCCGGCCAGCGCGTGACGCGCCTGATCGAGGCGGAGGCAGTCGTCCCCTATTTCTCGATCCTGCTGATCCATGGTCAGGGGCGGCGGCCATGACCGGTTGGCTCGCCATCGCCGGACTGGGGCCGGGCGACGAGGCGCTGGTCACGCCGGAGGTGACCGCGGCGCTGGCGGCGGCGACCGACGTGATCGGCTATATCCCCTATGTCGCGCGGGTCACACCGCGACCGGGGCTGACGCTGCATCCATCGGACAACAGGGTCGAAATGGACCGCGCCGCGCACGCGCTGATGCTGGCCGCCGGCGGCGCGCGCGTCGTCATCGTGTCGTCGGGCGATCCCGGCGTCTTCGCGATGGCGGCGGCGGTGTTCGAGGCGGTGGACCACGGCGAGGCGGCATGGCGCACGCTCGACATCCGCGTGCTGCCGGGTATTACCGCGATGCTGGCGGCCAGCGCCCGTGCGGGGGCGCCGCTCGGCCATGATTTCTGCGCGATCAACCTTTCCGATAATCTGAAGCCATGGCCGTTGATCGAACGGCGGGTGCGACTGGCGGCGGAAGCCGATTTCGCCATCGCCGTCTACAACCCGCGATCGAAGGCGAGGCCCGACGGCCTGGACCGTGCCTTTGCGGTGTTGCGCGACATCTGCGCCGATGCGCGCCCCGTGCTGTTCGCGCACGCCGTATCGACCCCGCAGGAAGCGCTGCACATCGTGCCGCTGCCCGACGCGCGCGGTGACATGGCGGACATGCGGACGGTGGTGATCGTCGGATCAAGCCAGACCCGCATCATCGAACGACCGGGTACGCCGCTGCTCTACACCCCCCGGTCCGCATCATGACCCAGCCAGTCCAGCACCGCAGCAACGCTGTTCACCTCATGCCGGACCGGCAGGATGGGCCGGTCGATCATCACTACCGGCAGTCCGAGTTGGCGCGCGGCGGTCAGCTTGGCGGCGGCGCCGGTGCCGCCGGCATTCTTGCTGACGATCAGGTCGATGCCGTGTTCCTCCATCAGGCGGCGGTCGCTGTCGACAGTGAAGGGACCGCGATCGATCACCAGATGATGGTGCGGCAATGGCGGCGGAACATCCGGCGCATCGACGAAGCGCAGCAGATAATGATGCCGGGGTTGCACCGCAAACGCATCGACATGCATGCGTCCGAGCGCCAGCAGGACGCGGCATGGCGGCCGATCCAGCGCGGCGACGGCACCGGCGATATCCGCCACTTGGCTCCAGCGATCCCCGGCGATCGGCTGCCACGCAGGCCGGGTCAGCGCGATCATCGGCACACGGATATCTGCCGCCGCGGCCACGGCATGGGCGCTCATCTGCGCCGCGAACGGATGCGTCGCATCGACCAGATGCGTCACCTCGTTGTCGCGCAGATACCCCACCAAACCTGCCACGCCGCCGAAGCCGCCGATACGGATCGCCATCGGTTGCCCCCGCGGCGCGGTGGTACGGCCAGCATAGCTGAGCGTGGCCGGGATCGCGCGGTCGGCCAGCGCATTGGCCAGCGCGCTCGCCTCGGTCGTGCCGCCCAGAATCAGGATATGCGGCATGGTTGAGGGCGGTCCGTGGCTGACGATCGTCGGGATCGGCGAGGATGGACCGGCGGGCCTGTCCACCGCAAGCCTCGTCGCGATCAACGATGCATCGTTCGTGATCGGCGCGGCGCGGCATCTGGCGCTGCTGCCCCCGCTGCCGAACGCTATCCTGATCGCATGGCCGGTCCCCTTCGACATCCAGCCGCTGCTCGATCGACGAGGGCAGGCGACGGTGATGCTGGCATCCGGTGATCCCTTCTGGTTCGGTGCGGGCAGCGTTGTGGCCGGGCATCTGGCGGCGGGCGAATGGGTCGCGCAGCCCGCCCCGTCGACCTTTGCGCTGGCCGCGTCGCGACTGGGTTGGCGGCTGGAGGACTGCCCTTGCCTCGGGCTGCATGCCGCCCCCCTCACCCGGCTTCGCCCGCATCTGGCACCCGGCCAGCGCGCGCTCGTGCTGGTACGCGACGGAGATGCCGTCCTGACCCTTGCCGATTATTTGAGCGGGCTGGGCTTCGGCGCATCGACGTTGACCGTCATGGAAGCAATCGGGGGTCCTCGCGAACGCATCCGCACGGCGCGCGCCGATGAACTCGCCTTCACCGATATCGCTCACCCGGTCGCGGTGGGCATTGCGATGGCCGGGGATGGTGACGCGCTTCCTTGCGCATCGGGCATCGCGGACGACTGGTTCGATCACGACGGCCAGATCAGCAAGCGCCCGATCCGCGCCCTCACCCTGTCGGCGCTTGCCCCCCGGCCGGGCGAGACATTGTGGGATATCGGCGCAGGATCGGGATCGATCGGCATCGAATGGCTGCTGTCCCATCCCTCGCTGAACGCCGTCGCGTTCGAGCGCGATGTCACCCGCGCCGCCCGCATACGCGCCAATGCGATGGCGCTGGGGGTGGATCGGCTGACCGTGATCGAAGGTGCCACGCCTGATTGCCTCCCCCCGCCCGGCCATCCAATGCCAGACGCTGTGTTCATCGGCGGCGGTCTGTCATCTGCGCTGCTCGGCAGACTTGCGGAGCAACTGGCACCCGGCACACGGATCGTCGCCAACGCCGTGACCCTCGAATCCGAAGCTCTGCTTACGGCATGGCACCGGGCGCGGGGCGGCACGTTACTGCGGATCGATCTCGCCGAAGCCGGCCCGATCGGCACGCGGCGTGGCTGGCGCGCGAGTTTCCCGGTGGTGCAATGGAGCGTGACGCTGTGATCGTCGCCGGGTTCGGCTGCCGCGCCGCCGTCGATATCACCTCACTGCACGATGCACTCGCCGCCGCATGGGCAGGCAAGCCGGTGTCCGCGCTCGCCGCCCCCGCCGATCGCTGCCCGCTGGTCGAGCCTCTGGCCCGGGCGCTCGGCGTGCCCCTGATCGCGATCTCGCCCGACAGGATCGGCGCGGCCGACACGCCCACCCGGTCCCCGGTCAGCCTCCACCGACGCGGCACCGGCAGTGTCGCGGAGGCCGCCGCCCTTGCCGCCGCCGGGCCGGACGCGCGCCTGATCGTCACCCGCCACATTTCATCCGATGCCATGGCGACCTGCGCCATCGCCGAAGGGCCATCATCATGACCGTCCATTTCATCGGCGCCGGCCCCGGCGCGCCCGATCTGCTAACCCTGCGCGGGCGCGATCGCATCGCCGCATCGCCCGTCTGCCTCTATGCCGGATCGCTGGTGCCGACTGCGCTCCTCGATCATTGTCCGCCCGGCGCGCGCATCGTGAACACGGCTTCGCTCTCACTCGACGAGATCATCGCCGAGATGGCGACGGCGCACGACGCCGGGCTGGACGTGGCGCGGCTGCATTCGGGCGATCTGTCGATCTGGTCCGCGATGGGTGAACAGATGCGGCGGCTGAAGGCGCTGGACATTCCCGTGACCGTCACCCCCGGCGTCCCCGCGTTCGCCGCCGCCGCCGCCGCGCTGGAGGCGGAACTGACCCTGCCCGGTCTCGTCCAGTCGGTGGTCCTCACCCGCACACCCGGCCGCGCCAGCGCCATGCCGCCGACCGAGACGCTCGCCGCCTTCGCCGCCACCGGCGCGACGCTGGCGATCCATCTGTCGATCCACCGGCTGGCCGATCTGGTCGCGGACCTGATTCCCACGCATGGCGAGGATTGCCCGGTCGCGATCGTCTGGCGTGCCAGCTGGCCCGACCAGCGCATCGTCCGCGCCACGCTCGACACGATCGTCACCGCCGCGACGGGCGGCGGCGAGCGGACCGCGCTGATCCTCGTCGGTCACGTATTGGATGCGGAGGAATTCGGCGACAGTAGCCTCTATGCCGCTGGGTACGACCGTCGTTTCCGCCCGCAATCGGCGGCGTCACCCTTCGCGATCGGCACATCCTCATGACACCCGGCCTGATGATCGCCGCCCCCGCGTCGGGCACCGGCAAGACGACGGTCATGCTCGGCCTGCTCCGCGCGCTGCGCGAGGACGGCGTCGCCGTGCAGCCCTTCAAGAGCGGCCCCGACTATATCGACCCAGCGTTCCACCGCGCCGCCAGCGGCCGTGCCTCGTTCAACCTAGACAGTTGGGCGATGCCCGCCGCCACGCTAGATGCGCTCGCCGCGCGGGGAGACGATGCGGCGCTGGTACTCGCCGAAGGATCGATGGGCCTGTTCGACGGCGTGGCGACAGCAGGCGCCACCGGCAACGGGGCGAGCGCCGACATCGCCCGGCGCATGGGCTGGCCCGTGGTGCTGGTGCTGGACATCTCCGGGCAGGCGCAATCCGCCGCCGCCACCGCGCTGGGCTTTTCACGGTACGACCCGGACGTGCCGATCGCCGGCGTCATCCTAAATCGGGTGGCGAGCCCCCGGCACGAGCGACTGGCCCGGCGCGGCTTGGAGGCCATGGGTATCCGCGTGTTCGGATGCCTGCCGCGTCGTGGCGACCTGAAACTGCCCGAACGCCACCTCGGCCTGGTGCAGGCGATCGAGCATCCCGATCTGGAGGCGCGGATCGCTGCCTATGCCGCATTCCTCCGCGCGCATGTCGATCTGTCGGCCATCCGCGCGGCGGCGAAATCGACGCGCCGCCCCGCCACGATCGCCGCGCCGATCGTACCGCCTGCACAACGGATCGCCCTTGCGCAGGATGCCGCGTTCTCCTTCACCTATCCGCACCTGCTGGACGGCTGGCGGGCGGCCGGCGCGATCATCCTGCCCTTCTCCCCACTGGCCGACGAAGCACCCGATCGGGATGCCGACCTCGTTTGGCTGCCGGGCGGCTATCCCGAGCTTCATGCCGGGCGCCTCGCCGCCGCCGATCGCTTCCGCACCGGCCTGCACCGCCATGCGTCCGATCGGCCCGTCCACGGTGAATGCGGGGGGTACATGGCACTGGGCGCCGGGTTGATCGATGCGGACGGCGTACATCATCGCATGGCCGGTCTGCTCGGGCTGGTGACCAGCTACGCGCAGCGGCAGATGCATCTCGGTTATCGGCGTGCGACCCTGATCGGGCCGATCGGCGATATTGCCGCCGGCACGTCGCTGGCCGGGCATGAATTCCATTATTCGACCATCATCGACCAGCCCGATCTTCCGCTGGCCGACGTTACCGACGCCGAGGGTGCGGCGGTAGCGGAAACCGGATCGCGCCGTGGCCGCGTATCGGGCACGTTCTTCCACATGATAGGCGCAGGCGCATGACCGGCTTCGTGTCTTTCGTAGGATCGGGGCCGGGCGATCCCGAACTGTTGACGCTGAAGGCCGTCGATCGACTGTCGCGCGCGGATGTCGTGCTGTTCGACGATCTGTCCTCCGGCCCGGTGCTGGGCCATGCCCGCCCCGGCGCCGATCTGGTCGCGGTCGGCAAGCGCGCCGGTCGCGCCTCGCCCAGCCAGGATCATGTCTCGCGATTGCTGGTCGATCACGCCCGTACCGGCGCCCGCGTCGTACGGCTGAAGTCCGGCGATCCCGGCATCTTCGGCCGGCTGGAGGAAGAAATCGTCGCTCTCCGCAATGCCGGCATCGCGTTCGAGATCGTTCCCGGCGTCAGCTCGGCCAGCGCCGCCGCGGCCGCCGCCGCGATCCCCCTCACCCGCCGCCTGAACGCCCGCCGCGTCCAGTTCGTCACCGGCCACGACGTATCGGGCCGGTTGCCGGCGGAGCGTAACATGACCGCCCTCGCCGATCCCGCCGCGACGACGGTCGTGTTCATGCCGCAACGGACCTTCGCCCTGTTCGCCGCCGACCTGATCGCATTCGGACTGCCCGGCGACACCCCCGCCCTGCTGGCGGAGAATGTCGGCCATCCCGACCAGCGACTGGTTCGCTCCACCGTCGCCGATCTCGGCAGCCGCCTCGCCACCGCCATATCATCGGCCCCGGCGCTGATCCTGTACGGCCCGTTGCTGGAGCCATGATCGACCTGCATCTGATCGGCATCGGGACGGGCAATCCCGATCACCTGACCCGCGCCGCCGAGGCCGCGATGCGCGCTGCCGACCTGATCCTGCTGCCCCGCAAGCGCGCCGATACCGCCGACCTGATGGAGCTGCGGCAGATGCTCTGTGCTGATGTGCTGAGGGACGCGACCCGCGTCGTGACGTTCGATCTACCCGAACGCGATGGCGACGGCCCGTATCTGGGGGCGGTCCACGACTGGCACACCTCCATCGCCACCTGCTGGGCGGACCAGATCGCGCGACATCTGCCGGATGGCGGGCGGCTCGCCCTGCTCGTCTGGGGCGACCCGTCGCTCTACGACAGCAGCCTGCGGATCGCCGCCCGGTTGCACGCCGGCGGCATGGCGATGCGCGTGACGGTGGTGCCGGGCATCACCAGCCTTCAGGCACTGACCGCGGCGCATACCATCCCGTTCAACACGCTGGCGCAGTCCGTGCTCGTCACCACCGGCCGGTTGCTGGCAAGTGCGGGATGGCCGCCGGGCGTCGATACACTGGCAGTGATGCTCGATGGCGGCTGCGCGTTCCGGCGCCTCGACCCCGCCGGGATCGACATCTGGTGGGGTGCCTATCTGGGTATGAAGCAGGAAGCCCTGATCGCCGGCGCGCTAACCGAGGTGAGCGATATGATCGTGGAGCGTCGCGCCGCGCTTCGCGCCGAACATGGCTGGATCATGGACACGTATCTGTTGCGCCGCGCCGATTTGAAACCATGACGCCACCCGTGTTCGACGCGGCGTTCGCGGAACAGCTCACGCAACTGATACGCTGGCGGCGGGACGTGCGCCATTTCGATCGCCGGCCCCTTGCCCCGACCGACCTCCAATGGTTGTTCGAGACGGCCGCACTGGCGCCGTCGGTCGGCCATTCGCAGCCTTGGCGGTTCGTCCGCATCCGTTCTGTCGGATTGCGCGAGGCACTGGCCGCGCATGTCGATACCGCCAGCACCGCCGCCGCCGCGTCGATCGCCGACGCCGATCGACGCGCCCGCTATGCTGGCTTGAAACTGCATGGCCTGCGCGAGGCACCGGAAATCGTCGCCGTCTTCTGCGACGACGATCCGGTCGCCGGTCATGGCCTGGGGCGGGCGACGATGGCGGAGACGCTGCGCTATTCCACGGTCATGGCGATCCACACCCTTTGGCTGGTCGCCAGATCGCGCGGGATCGGAGTCGGCTGGGTATCGATCCTCGATCCCGACACCGTCACGGCGATGCTGACCACCCCCTCAGGCTGGTCGCTGGTCGCGCTGCTGTGCATCGGCTATCCGACCGCACCCGCCGCCGAACCCGAACTGGAGCATCGCCAATGGCAGGCGCGCGAAGCGCCCCGGATCGTCGAACGCTAACGCGGGGCCATCAGGCGCGACGCAATTCCTGCAATCGCCAGCGGTTATGGAACGACAGGATCGTCGTCGACAGCGGCGCGATATCGATCGCGAAGGTCGTCGCGATCGGCATGTCCAGCGCCGCTGCCAGCGCGGCCCGGACGACCGCCGGATGCGTGACCGCCAGTATCTTCCGATCCTCCGCCCCTTTGCACAGATCATCCAGCCACGCGCCCACCCGCAAAACCACCGCATCCATGCTCTCGCCGCCGGGCATCGCTTCTTCCGGCGTGGCCAGCCACGCCATCAACATCGCCGGTTCCTCCAGCGACACGGCATCCAGCGACCGCCCTGTCCAGATGCCATGATCCCGGTCGCGCAGGGCAGGCTCCGGCATTGCGTCCAGCCCCAGCAACGCGGCGGTATCGCCCGCCGCCCGCGCCGGGCTGACGAAGCACATATCCAGCGTCGGTCCCGCCAGATCGAACTGCCGCACCTTCGCCTCGCCACCCGGATCGAGCGGCGCGTCCGCATCGGGGAAATCGCCCTGCCGCACCTGCGCCGTCGCCCCGGCACACAGCAAAACGAGACGGATGGACATGATGAACTCCTGATCTGTTGACGCCACCACGACGAACCGCCACAACACAGCGATCGGAGCCGGGCGGGAAGCCGGTGAAATTCCGGCGCGGTCGCGCCACTGTGATCGGCAGGCAACGTCCTGTCGAGAGTCAGACCCCGCCCGGCACCTCCACCTTCGATCCGGGCGCGCTTTCCCGGCGGGAGAAATGACCATGGCCAGCGTTGCCGCCACTTTCGACGATCCGTTCGTACCCGCCGGCACGGTGCCCGCAATACCCGTCGCCGATATCGCGCCATGGGCCGTCTTCGCCACGCTCGTCGCGCTGATCTTCCTGTATTTCGTCAGCACCGAACAGGGCGCGTTCGCCGTGTTCAAGGGCATGTACGTCCACGAATTCGTCCATGACGGTCGTCATCTGCTGGGCTTTCCCTGCCACTAGGACGGGGTTTCCACGATGACGAAACATCTCCTCTGGCGGGGTATGCTCGCCGGATCGATCGGCGCGCTCGTCGCCGCCACGCTGGCGCTGCTGTTCGCCGAGCCATCGATCGACGCCGCCATCGCGTTCGAGGCGCACCGCGCCGCGCATGCGATGTCAGGCATGGCCGACGAGGAACTGGTCAACCGCACGACTCAAAAGGGCCTCGGCCTATACACCGCGATGATCGTCTACGGTGCGGCGCTGGGCGGTCTGTTCGCGATCGTCTTCGCCGCTGCCTATGGGCGGCTGGGCCAGTTGGGGCCGCGCAGTATGTCACTGCTGATGGCGCTGGCGGCGTTTGTGGTGATCGTGGCGGTGCCTGCGATCAAATACCCGCCGACGCCCCCGGCGGTCGGTCTGCACGAGACGGTGCGCCTGCGCACGGGCGCCTATTTTGCGATGCTCGCCTGTTCGCTGATCGCGGCGATCGGCGGCATCACCGCCTTTCGTCGGATGGCCGGTCGCCATGCGCTGATGGATAGGCTGGCGATCGGGTTGCTCGCCTTCATCGCCATCGTCGCTTTGTTGCAGGCGTTGCTGCCGGTGATCGATGAAGTGCCGGGCGATTTCCCCGCGACATTGCTCTGGCAATTCCGCGTCGCCGCGATCGGCACGCAGGGAGCGTTCTGGCTGGTGATGGGATACGCGTTCGGCCGGTTCGCGGAACGGCTTCTGCTCGCACGGAATGGCGCGTTTCAATGAGCGACGACACCGACCGCAACGCGCGCCACGCCGACAAGATGAAGAAGGTTCAGGCCGCCCGCCAGACCATGATGGCGACCCGGACGGCTGAGAAGGGGCTGCTGATCGTCCACACCGGCCCGGGCAAGGGCAAATCCACCGCCGCCTTCGGCATGGCGGTGCGCGCGATGGGCCATGGCATGAAGGTCGGCATCGTCCAGTTCGTGAAGGGCGCGATGACGACCGGCGAGCGCGTGATCTTCGACGCGTTTCCTGATCTCGTCTCGTTCCGCCCCATGGGCGAAGGCTTCACCTGGGATACGCAGGACCGCGCCCGCGACATCGCCACCGCCCGCACCGCGTGGGACGAAGTGTGCCGGCTGATCGACGATCCCGACATCGCGGTGGTGATCGCCGACGAACTCAACATCGTGCTGCGCTACGATTACCTGCCGCTGGACGAGGTGCTGGCGGCCGTGACCGCCCGCGCGCCGATGAAGCACATCGTGGTTACCGGCCGCAACGCGCCCGATGCGCTGATCGAGGCGGCCGATCTGGTGACCGAGATGACGCAGGTCAAACACCCGTTCCGCGGCGGGATCAAGGCGCAGGCGGGGATCGAATTCTGATGCAACTGAAGACCGTCGAGAACCGGCCGGCGATCGTCGCCTGCAACAGCTGCCGCTTCACCGCCGACGACCGCGAGGATGGCGACGGCCGACGCGGCGGCGCCCGGCTGGCGGCGGCGCTCCATGCCGTGAAGGCGAGCGATCCCGCCTATGGTGATGTCGCCGTGCAGGAGATGCCGTGCCTGTTCGCCTGCACCGAATTCTGCACCGTGCATCTGCGCGCCCCCGGCAAGGTCGGCTACGTCCTCGGCCGCTTCACCCCTGACGAGGATGCGGCCCGCGCGATCCTCGATTACGCCGCGCTTTATGCCGACAGCGACGTCGGGCAGGTGCCGTTCAAGCAATGGCCGGCGGGCGTAAAGGGCCATTTCATCACGCGCACCCCGCCCGAGGGGTTCGTGGTGGAATGACCGCCTTCCCCTCCATCGCCGCATTCGAGATGGCGCTTGCTAATCTGCCGCCGCCCGACGCCGCCAGCCGCGCCGCCGCCGGCCATCGGCAGGACATGCTAACCAAGCCGCCGGGGTCGCTCGGTCGCCTGGAGGAGATCGCGATCTTCATGGCGGGGTGGCAGGGGCGTACTCGCCCTCGCCTCGACAAGGGACGCGCGGTCGTCCTCGCCGGCAACCACGGCGTTGCCACGCGTGGCGTCAGCGCCTTTCCCGCAAGCGTCACGGCCCAGATGGTCGCCAATTTCGATGCGGGCGGTGCCGCGATCAACGCGCTGGCGGCGGCGGCCGGTCTCGATCTGCGGATCGTCGCGATCGATCTCGACCGGCCGACGATGGACTTCACGCAAGGTCCGGCGATGGATGCCGCCGATTGCCTCGCCGCGCTGAACATCGGCGCGGCCGCCGTCGATGCCGATCTCGACCTGCTGGTGCTGGGGGAAATGGGCATCGCCAATTCGACCGCCGCCGCCGCCCTGTGCGCCGCGAGCTTCGGCGGGTCCGCCGCCGAGTGGGCAGGCCCCGGCACCGGCGTCCAAGGCACCGCGTTGGCCAACAAGATCGCCGTCATCGACGCCGCGCTGGCCGTCCACCGACCGGCCGCAACCTCACCGTTCGACATCCTGTGCCGGCTGGGCGGACGCGAGATCGCCGCGATCGTCGGCGCGATCGTCGCGGCGCGACACGCCGGCGTCCCCGTCCTGCTCGACGGTTTCATCTGTTGCAGCGCCCTCGCCCCCTTCATCGGCGCGCATCCCGATATCGCCGATCATTGTCTGGCCGGTCATTGCTCCACCGAACCCGGCCATGCCCGGCTACTCGAACGGTTGCGGCTGGAACCGCTGCTGTCGCTGAACCTGCGGCTGGGCGAGGGCAGTGGCGCGGCGGTGGCGGCGGGCATCGTCCGCGCTGCGCTGGCCGCGCATGACGGGATGGCGACCTTTGCCGAAGCGGGTGTCGCGACCGCGTGACCACGCCGGTCGCCGTCCATCTGATGCGGCACGGCACGCCGACGCTGACCGGCCGGTTGCTCGGCAGAACGGATTGCCCCGTCACCGACGACGGCCTGACCGCCTGCCGCACCGCCGCCGCCCGCCTCGACGTTGAGGCAATCCACACCTCCGACCTGATCCGCGCGCACGCCTGCGCCAACGCCGCCGCTACCGCCCTGACCGTGCCGGTCCATGTCGACCCCCGCTGGCGCGAACTGGATTTCGGCGAATGGGACGGTCGCGCGCCGGCGGACTGCGATAGCGAGGCGCTGGCCAGCTTCTGGGCCGATCCCGATGCCTGCCCCCCGCCCGGCGGCGAGCGCTGGTCCGCGTTGCTCGCCCGCGTCACCGAAGCCTTGGCGCAGATCGACCGACCGACACTGGTGATGACGCATGGCGGTGCGATGCGCGCCGCGCTGGCGGTGATCGGCGGGTTGGATACGCGACAGATCTGGGCGTTCGACCTGCCCTATGCCTGCATCCTCTCGCTGAACCTCTGGCCGGGCACCGGCGGACAGATCATCGGACTGTCGCGGTGAAGTGCCTGTTGCTGGCAACCGGCTTCCTGACGCGGATACCGGTTCCCGCCATCACGGTGCCGCCCGCCGATTTCGCCGCGACGATCCGCTATTATCCGATCGTCGGCCTGTTGATCGGCTTCACCGTGGCGGTCGTCGGCTGGATGGGCGCGCAGGTCGATCCGTGGCTCGGTGCGCTAGCCGCGCTGACGATGTGGGTCGGTATCACCGGCGCGCTGCATCTCGATGGTCTGGGCGATCTCGCCGATGGGCTGGGCGCCGCGCATGGCGATCGCACCCGCCTGATCGCGGTGATGGCCGATCCGCATATCGGCAGTTTCGGCGTGGTCGCGATCGTCCTGCAATTGCTGGCCAAGCTCGTCCTGCTCCACGCGCTGTCGCCGATGGCGTGGTGGCCGCTGATCCTGCTGCCCTTCGCCGCACGGATCGGCCCGCTCGTCTGGGCGCGGTGGTTGCCGCCGCTGAAACCCGGTCTCGGCGCCAGCGTCGCCGGCGCGGTGCGCTATCGCGACCTGATCGGCTGGGGAGCGGTATGGACAGGCGCCTGTGCCCTGCTGCCTGCGCTGATCGTCACGCCGTTGCTGATCGGCGGGTGGGCCCTTTACCTTCGCCACCGGATGGGCGGCATCAACGGCGACGCCCATGGCGCCGGCATCGAGTTGGTCGAAACTGCCCTGCTGCTAATCCTGATGATCGCCAGCCGTCTGTGACAGGGCGAGCAGCGCATCGATATCCATATGCCGTTCCAATTCGACCGCGATCGCATCCAGCGCCACATCGATCGAGGCACGATGATCCGGCCCGGTCGCCTCCGCACCGATCGCCGCCAGCCACGCCCGCCGCTGCGTAGCAAGACCCAGCAAGCCGTGCACGTAACTACCGCTGACCAGCCCATCGGCGCTGATCGCCCCATCGCAGCGTCCGTCATCGAACAACGCCACCGGCCGGCCGGTATCGGCACCCTCGGTCCGGCCGAGATGCATCTCATACCCCTCGAACCGCGCCCCCAGCGCCGTACCGCTCACCTCCACCAGCGCCTTGCTGCCGCCCAGCACCGTATCCACCGCCAGCAATCCCAGTCCCGCAACGCTCGCCACCGGCCCCTCCGCCCCCTCCGGATCGGCGATCGTCCGCCCCAGCATCTGATACCCGCCGCATAGCCCCAATATCGGCCGCCCCCGCCGATGATGCGCGAGGATGTCGATGTCCCATCCCTGCGCCTGCACAAAGGCCATGTCGGCTATCGTCGCCTTCGACCCCGCCAGCACGATCAGGCTCGCTTCCCCCGGAATGGCCTGTCCGGGCGGCACCATCATCAGTTCCACCCCCGGCTCCAGCCGCAACGGGTCGAGATCGTCGAAATTGGCGATATGCGCGGTGATCGGACACGCGACGATCACCCGCCCGTCCGATCGCGCGACCGGCCGCTGCAACACGACCGCGTCCTCGCTCGGCAACCGGGCGGCATCGACCAGCCACGGCACCACGCCATAACCGCGCCAGCCGGTGCGCTCCTCGATCGCGCGATAGCCATTCTCAAACAGCGCCGGATCGCCCCGAAACTTGTTCACCAGAAACCCGTGGATCATCGCCGCGTCCGCCGGATCGATCACCGCGCGCGTGCCGACCAGCGAGGCGATCACGCCGCCCCGGTCGATATCGCCGATCAGGATCACGGGCACGCCAGCCGCCCGCGCAAAGCCCATATTGGCGATGTCGCCGCCACGCAGGTTGATTTCTGCCGGCGATCCCGCGCCCTCGACCATGACGATGTCCGCGGCCGCCGCCAGTCGGCGATAGCTGTCCATCACCTCGTCCAGCAGCCCCTCGCGCCCCTCGCGCCAGCGCGCCGCCGTCAGGATGCCGCGCACCTGTCCATGCACCACCAGTTGCGACGTACGATCGCCCTGCGGCTTCAGCAGCACGGGGTTCATGTCGACATGCGGCGTCACCCGCGCCGCTATCGCCTGCATCGCCTGCGCCCGGCCGATCTCGCCGCCCTCGGGCGTCACTGCCGCGTTGGTCGACATGTTCTGCGGCTTGAACGGCCGCACGCTCAACCCCCGATTGGCGAGCGCCCGGCACAGGCCGGCGACAAGTACCGACTTGCCGACGTCCGACCCCGTCCCCTGCAACATCACAGCAGCCATGCAACACCCCCCGCGACGATCCAGAGCAACAGACACGCCCGCCGATAGACCGACAGCGCGCGATATACGTCGCCCGCATCCAGCGCGACCCGCCCTTCCCCGATCCACGGCTTGTCGGCAACCGCACCGTCATAAGCAACCGGCCCGGCCAGCCGGATGCCCAGCGCCCCCGCCATCGCCGCCTCCGTCCAACCGGCATTGGGGGAAGCGTGCCGCCGTGCATCGCGCATCATGACCCGCCAGCCACCGCCCCCCGCCAGACACAGGATCGCGCCACCGATTCTCGCCGGGATCAGATTGGCGACATCGTCCAACCGTGCCGATGCCCAGCCGAACGCGCGCCATCGCTCCTCGCGATGGCCGATCAGGCTGTCGGCGGTGTTGACGCCCTTATATCCCCACAAACCCGGCAAACCCGCCGCCAACAGCCAGAACAGCGGCGCGGCGATACCGTCGCAGAAGCTCTCAGACAGGCTTTCGATCGCTGCCCGCGCGACCCCCGCCTCGTCCAGTTGCTCGACATCGCGACCAACGATCTTACCCACCGCCGTCTGCGCCGCTTTCAGATCGTGTTGCGCCAACGCCGCAGCGACGGGGCGCACGTGATCGTCCAGACTGCGCTGCGCCAATCCCGGAAAGGCCAGCAAGGCGATGCCCAGCCAACTCCAAGGGCCAAGCAGCCATGGCATCACCCTCGCTGCCAGCCAGCCAACCCCTGCGCCGATAGCCACCACCAGCACGATCGTCACCACACCCGCCACCCGCCGCCAGCGATCGGAAAATGCCGGCCGGTTCCACCACGCCTCGCACGCGCCGATCAGCCGCGCGAAACCGCCGACCGGATGGCCGATCCGCGCATAGACGCTCGCCGGCCAACCAACCGCCGCATCCAGCATCAGCGCCACCAGAGCGACCGGCTCAACGATGCCGCAACGCCTCGTCCAGCCGCGCCAGCGCGTCTGGTCCATCGGGCAGACCGATCCGCAGCCAGTCCGGCGCATAATCGAACGGGCGCGTCAGGATACCGGCCCGTGCCAGCCGCTCGAAGATCGCGCCCGCCGTCCCGGTCTGCACCAGCCGGAACAGAGGACATTCACCGCGCGGGGTCAGCCCATGGCCGCGCAATACCCGGTCCAGCGCCGCACTCTTGCCCGCCAGCCTCACACGTGTTGCGTCGATCCACGCCCGATCGCGATAAGCCGCCGTCCCCCACGCGATCGCCGCGCTCGACACCGGCCAGCTTCCCATCCGCTCCGCCACCGCCGCGACCAGATCGACCGCCCCGCACACGAAGCCCAGCCGCAACCCCGCCAGCCCGAAAAACTTGCCGAACGACCGCAACACCAGCACGCGATCATCAGCCGTCAGCAGCGGCAGGACGCTGCCACCCGGCATCGCATCGGCAAAAGCCTCGTCGATCACCACCACTCCGCCCCGCGCTGCCAGATCGCGCGCAAGGCGCAGCAGTGTATCTGGAGCGATCATCTCGCCATCGGGATTGTTCGGATTGGCGAGCAGCAAAGTGCCGTCGATCACCCCACCCCGAAGCACGGCGTCGCGATCGATCGCCCTCGCCCCCGGCAACGCCGCGAGGTGCGTACGATAGGATGGCGCGATAACGTGGAACGGCTCAGGCAGAGACAGATGCGCAAGCGACCGCAACGCGATCTCGCTGCCCGGCACCGCGGCGATGGCGATATCGGGCGCGTCGAATGCAGCGGCTGCAGCATCGGTCAGTGCCCGCAGCGCGGACACCGACGGCAACGCCCGCCAGTCGATCTCGGGCAACGCGGCCGTTTGCCACGCAAAGGGATTGATCCCGGTCGACAGGTCGATCCACGGCATCGGCGCATCCGGATATCGAAGCGCCGCCTCGTCCACGCGACCGCCATGAAAGGTCAAAGCCTGCACCGTTACGCCTCGACGGGAATGATCGGGGCGTCCATCGACGTTCGGCGCGGTGCAGGCAAGGGGGTGGACGATGACGGGCGGATCGAATGATGGGAAACGGACGATGCTCGTGCTCGGCGGCACCCGCTCCGGCAAGAGCCGCCATGCCCAGATGCTGGCGGAGGCGCATGGCGGCCGGCTGGTCTTCATCGCCACCGCGCAGGCGTTCGACGGTGAGATGACCGACCGCATCGCCCGCCACCGCGCCGATCGCGACGGCCGCTGGCTGACCGTCGAAGCCCCGCTCGATCTGGCCGAAGCCATCGCCGGGCAAGACGCGGATGATGCCATCATCCTCGTCGACTGCCTCACCCTGTGGACGTCGAACCTGATGCTGGCGGAGGAAAATGTGGACACGCGCCTCGCCACGCTGTGCGACACCCTTATGCGGGTATCGGGCCGCGTCATCCTCGTATCGAGCGAGGTCGGCTGGGGGATCGTGCCGGACAATGCGCTCGCCCGCCGCTTTCGCGACCTGGCCGGCACGATCAATCAACGCGTCGCCGCCGTGGTGGACGGCGTGACGCTGGTCGTCGCGGGCATCCCCATGCCACTCAAATGACCCGAACCGTCACGCACTCAGCGTCCGTTGCAACGCATCGCGCCACCCGCTGACCAGCCGCGTCCGGCGCGCTTCCTCCATCGCCGGCGTGAACGTCCGGTCGCGCGACCACAGTGCCTCGATCGCCGGCAACCCTGACCAGATGCCCGTCGCCAGCCCCGCATGGAACGCCGCCCCCCGCGCGGTCGTCTCCAGATCCGCCGGCCGCTCCACCGGTACGTCGAGCAGGTCGGCAAGGAACGCGCACAGCCAGTCGTTCGCCGCCATCCCGCCATCGACGCGCACCGTCGCCGGTCGCACCCCGCTGTCGGCGATCATCGCCTCGATCAGGTCCATCGTCTGATACCCGACCGCCTCCAGCGCCGCCCGCGCCAGATGCGCCTGCGTCGCGCCCAGCGTCAGGCCGAAGATCGCGCCGCGCGCATCGGGGTCCCAATGCGGCGCACCCAAACCCGCGAAAGCCGGCACCATATAGACGCCGTGACTGTCCGGCACCTGCGTCGCCATGTCGTCGGTCTCGCGCGCATGGGTGATGACGCCGATCCCGTCGCGCAGCCACTTCACCGCCGCTCCCGCCACGAAGATCGATCCCTCCAGCGCATAGGTCGTCCGCCCGTCCAGCCGATACGCAGGCGTGGTCAGCAGGCGATGGTCTGACGCGATCGCCTCGTCGCCGGTGTTCATCAGCATGAAGCACCCGGTGCCATAAGTGGATTTGACCATCCCGCGCGCGAAGCAAGCCTGCCCGAACAACGCTGCCTGCTGGTCGCCCGCGATCCCCGCGATCGGGATCGACGCGTCGAACAGGCCGGGCGCGGTGTGGCCATAGATGTGCGCATTGTCATGCACTACCGGCAGCATCGCCATCGGCACGTCCAGCAACCGGCAAAGCTCCTCGTCCCAGCAGCCACGATGGATGTCCCATAACAGCGTCCGCGACGCATTGGTCACGTCGGTCGCATGCACGGCCCCGCCGGTCAGCCGCCAAAGCAAAAAACTGTCGATCGTTCCGAACGCCAGTTCGCCCCGCGCCGCCCTGTCGCGTGCGCCACCGACATGATCGAGTATCCACGCGATCTTGGTGCCGGAAAAATACGGATCGAGCAGCAGGCCGGTTCGCACCCGCACCATCGCCTCCGCCCCATCCTCCTTCAACTGGCGACAGCGCGGCGCCGTCCGCCGGTCCTGCCACACGATCGCGCGATGAATCGGCGCACCCGTCGCGCGGTCCCACACCACCACCGTCTCGCGCTGGTTGGTGATGCCGATGCCGGCGATCCCACTCGCCCCCACGCCGCTGGCCCCGATCGCCTCGCGCGCAGTAGCCAGCGTGTCGCGCCAGATATCTTCCGGATCATGCTCCACCCAGCCGGGCTCGGGGTAATGCTGCACGAACTCGCGTTGCGCGATCGATACCCGCCGCGCCCCGGCATCAAAGATGATGCTGCGCGTGGAGGTCGTGCCCTGATCGATCGCCAGAATATGCGTCGCGGCCATGTCGATCCTCTCCGCCGATTGTCGCGCCCATTTAGCGCCCTGCTTCCGGTCTAGCCGATGATGCGATACCAATGCACCCGGTGACCTATGATCTGCTCATCGTCGGCGGCGGCATCAACGGCGCCGGCATCGCGCGCGATGCGGCCGGGCGCGGTCTGTCGGTCCTGCTGGTCGATCAGGACGATCTCGCCGGACACACCTCCTCCGCCTCCACCAAGCTGATCCATGGCGGCCTGCGCTATCTGGAATATGGTGAATTCCGGCTGGTTCGGGAGGCGCTGGTCGAGCGCGAGCGGCTGTGGCGGATGGCGCCGCATATCATCTGGCCGCTGCGCTTCGTCCTGCCACAGACGCAGTCGCCCCGGCCCGGCTGGATGGTCCGGCTCGGCCTCTTCCTCTACGATCATCTCGGCGGGCGCGACCGGCTGCCCGGCACCGAGACCGTCTCGCTCGATCATTCCCCGCTGGGCCACGGCCTGATCGATCCCCACGGCACCGCCTTCGTCTATTCGGACTGCTGGGTGGAGGACAGCCGTCTGGTCGTCCTGAACGCGCTGGATGCCGCCGAGCGAGGCGCCGAGATCCGGACACGCACCCGCCTCACCCGCGCCAGGCGCCACGGCGACCACTGGCAGGCGACGATCGCCAATGCGGCGGGCGAGCACCGCGTGAAGGCGCGCGCGCTGGTGAACGCGGCGGGGCCATGGGTGGCGGACGTGATCGGCCGGGTCGCCGGGCTGGACAGCGAGCACGGTGTCCGGTTGGTAAAGGGCAGCCATATCGTCGTGCCGAGCCTCTATGACGGCGCGCACGCCTTCATGCTGCAGAACCCCGACCGCCGCATCGTCTTCGCCATCCCCTATGAAGGCCGCTTCACTCTCATCGGCACCACCGACGAACCGTGGCATGGCCCGCCCGCCAGGGCGTCGATCGATGCGGAGGAAACCGCGTATCTGCTGGCGACGGCAAACCGCTATTTCGCGCGACAGATCGCCGCGACCGATATCATCTGGACCTATGCCGGCATCCGCCCCTTGCACGACGACCGGGCCGGCAACGCGTCGGCGGTGACCCGAGACTATGCATTCGATCTCGATGTCGATGACGGCCGATTGCCGATCCTCAGCATCTTCGGCGGCAAGATCACCACCTATCGCAAGCTCGCCGAACACGCGATGCGCGACCTGAAACGCTTCTTCTCCGACATGCCGGGCGAGTGGACTGCCGACACCCCGCTTCCCGGCGGCGACATACCCGATGCCGATTTCGACCGCTTCGTCGCAGATCTGAAGCGCGAGCGACCGCAACTGTCGCCTCCGCTCGTTTATCGGCTGGCACGGGCATATGGCACGCGGGCCCGCCACATACTGGGCGAGGCAAGCACCGACGCCGATCTGGGTGAGGATTTTGGTGCCGGCCTGACCCGCGCCGAACTTGACTATCTCGTCACCACCGAATGGGCACGCACGGCAGAGAACATATTGTTCCGCCGCAGCAAACTGGGCCTGCACGCCCCGGCGGATACGGCAACCCGGATCACGGCATATCTGAATACACACCCGGTCACAGCGCACTGATCTCCAGCGTCAGCACATCCTCATAATCGCCCGCGACATGCGGGCCGACGGTGCCGAGCCTCAGTTCAAGCGGAATGGACATTCCCGCGGCCGATCGCGGTGCCTCGATCACTTGCTCCCAATGGCGGGTCAGGTCGATCTCTTCGCCGCGCAGCCGGGCCTGATAGGGAAAACCCTCGTCGCCATCGCGCTTGTCCTTCAACAGCAACCGGCCGCGATGCGCGGAATCGATCGTCAGGCGCGCGGTGGTGTTGGCCCGCACCTGCAGGAAAACGCTGCGCGTCGCATCGCTGGCCAGGATGCCGAAGTCGATATGCGACACCGTCGATCCCTCACCGAACGTCCCCGCCGCCCCCGCGATGTTCATCTGCGCGCGCGGCACTGCGGATAACAGCACGCGCACCGGAGCTGGCGCCGTATTCGTCGCCGGCGCGCCGATATCGCGCACGTCCAGCATCAGGTCCAGCGCATGGTCGCCCGCTTCCGGCACCGCATCCTGCGTCACCAGCGCCTCCAGCGGCACCGTCATCCGCCCGTTACCGGCCATGGTGATCCGCCAGATGCCGGGCGTGGCGGTCGTCGCCACTGCCGCGCTGCCGGCACGCGAGGAGAACGCGACCCTGACGTCCGTATCGGGGATGACGGCGTCGCCGACCGGCAGCCGTTCCGCGTTCAGCAAGAGCAGATCAACGGTGCAGGCATCCTTATCGCGGTTCTCGAGCTCGAAATTCTGCCGCCCGACGGTGCGCGAGAAGGCGAACGCATCGTAATCCAGCCGCATCGTCGCGCCCGCTGCGACCAACGTCACATCGCAAGCCGCCGCCCGCCCGACGGCGAGCGTCAGGACGAACAGCGCCATCAGGACACGGCTAGCGACCGACGCGCAACACGCCGACATCGACGATCCCCTTCGTTTTGGCCTTGATCTCGAATTCGGCGGGCGAATGGCCCGCGATCATCAGTCGATACCGGCCGGGTGCCAGCCGGTCCGCTACGAAACGACCGGCGCGGTTGGTGAAGAAGCCGCGATCCTTCCAGCCCTTGGCCAGCGCTGTATCGACCGGCACGATCGTTCCCGTCGCCAACGCCAGCGGACCGTCCGGCGATGCCAGCACGCCGACCGCGATCCGCGACGCGTCGCTGCCGATCATGCTGCGATATCCCGATCCGTAACCGGGGAATATCTCGATATTGCCCGCGCCCAGATCATATCCATCGGGCAACGGATCGACCTTCACGTCGTACCGCCCGATGCCATAGGCGCGATTGACCGGCACCAATGCCGGCCCGAACCAACCGGACCGCGCGATCACCCGGTCGCCGGACATGATCTGCGCCTTCGACCCCGACAGCGTCTCGTGCAGCGGCGCGATCACGAACGCATCGTCGACCGATCGACCGACCGCGAACGTGCCGCCGGCGAACCCGATGAGCGACCGCAGGTTCCAGTCGGAGGTGTTTGACGTGCGCCCACCGGGTCCGGCGGTTTCCAGCCGGTTGTGATTGACGACCAGATCGAACCGGTTGTTGATATAAGCCAGCCGGCCGGATGCCGCCGTCTCGCCGCGATCGCGGGTATAACGCACCGCGCCGCTGACCTCGCCCAGCCGCCCTTCGCTCGTACGGCTGACCTCCACCTCTGTCCGTCCCCGGCCGCTGTCGTACCGGGCATCGGCATAGTCCCGCCGGCCGAGCCGCAGCGACAGGCCGACCGCGATCCGATCCTCGTCGCTGCGCGGATCGCGCGACATCGTCCGCGTCGCCGTCATGTTCAGTCCGATCCGCCCGAAACTCCGCCCCAGCGACAGGTCGATCCGGCGCACGTCGAAACCGGGTTTACGCACCTTCGTATAGCCACCGCCGATGCCCAGACTGATATCGAAGGGCGCCTGCCACTGGACCAGCGCCGCGGTCTGCAACGCCTGCGAGTTGCGGGCCTCGCGGGCAAACGCATCCTGAAACGACACGCTTCGATAGATTGCCGATGCGTTGACGCGCAGATCACTGGCCTCCCGCAACGAGAAGTCGCCCCGGTAATCGACCGATGCGGCATAGCCCATACCGCCGCGCCGGTAATCCATGCTCGCCGCCCCCTCGACCTGCACGAAGCCCAGCCGATTGCCCACCACGACCACACCGCCGATCTGCCCGGCCCTGCTGGTCGATTGCCCATCCACGCCGACCGTCAGCATGTCCGATATCCCGTGATAGGCGTAACCGGTCGCCGCCGGCGACAGGCCGTATTGAAAGCGCCCGCGATCGCGCACGCCGGCCGATGCGCCGAACTCGGTCGTGCCGCGGGTCAACAGGCTACTGCTGTTGAAGACGTTGAAATCGACGATCTCGCGCCGCCCGCCGACATCCTCGACGACCAGTTGGACCTGATTGGGTCCGGTGGCGAGCGGGAAGTCGCCGATATCATATCGGCCTGCTTCCAGCCGGATGGTCTGCACCCGGATCTGATTGACGATCACGTCGACGCTGGATGCCCGTTCCAACGTGAAATCGCGCCGGCCGATCGGCCGCGTGTTCTGGAACGGGCGTATCGTGGAATAAGCCCGCTCGATGCCGATGCCCAGAATACGCCCCGATCCCTGGAACGAGGTCGAACTCGGCGTGAACTCGCCGACCGTCATGCGCAGCGCCTGATCGAAACTGTCGCGCGTCGCGCGGATTTCGCGGCGCAGCCACCGCTCGCCATTGTAACTGGCGCCGCCGGTCAGCGTCACGCCGCCGAAGCCGCCGATATTCGCGATGCCGTTCAGGTCGGCGCGGACGCGAGCGAAGCCGCTGGCCGGCCCGCCATGCACGTAACGCTGCGTCGCCGCGACGTTGACGCCCGCCGCGAAGGGGGCGGCCGGCACATAACTGGACGGCACCGGCACATCGGGTTGCGGCTGCAGCCTCAGCGCGGCGGGCAGCGTGGCATCGGGGGCCAGCGTGGCGGCCACCTCCAGCGCCAGACTATCGAACCGGATCTTCAGGCCGGGGATGTCGAGCTCGGTGAAATCCACCCGCGGCCGACCTGCGATCCGTCCCTCCAGTTCGGTTAGCATCCGGCGTTCGATCACCGGCGCGATCAGCGCCGTCAGGCGCCGCGCATCGATCTCGCCGTCACCCTTGGCATCGACCGCGATGCTGATCGTCCCCAGGAACTTGCCGTTCAGTTTCAGCGACACCTCCAGCGGCGTGCGCACCGGCTTGATCCGGCCGAGCGGCGATGCGCCCGCCTGTGGCTGGGGCTGATCGATCATGGCCACCTGGACCTGCGCTGCGGCGGGTGCCGCCATCTGGGCGGCCGCCAAGGCGCAGCAGACCGCCGTCCGCGACAGGTCGCCAGCGGCTGGCTGGCGCAGGCGCGACATACATCACTGATCGGAAAGCGTTGGCTTGATCGACCCGCTAAGGCCCGCGACATCCTTCGACGCGATCGTCGCCCGGCGGACCTGCCCCGGCATGAACGCGGAGAAATTGCCGATATTGACGTGGTCGGCGTCCAGCGTCACCGATTTGCCTGCGGCATCGGTCAGCGTCAGCTTCGCCGCGTTCATCATCGACACGCCCTTGCCACCATTGTCGATGCTCAGCATCAGGTCGCCATTCGGCGCCCGTCCGGCTTCCTTCAGCGTCAGCGCGGGCTTCGCGGCCGGCGGCGACACGATGATGTGCGACAGGAAGTTGAAACTGACCTTCACGTCGGTCGCGGCGCCGGACGACGTCGTGGCCCCGTTCGCGATGTTCAGCGGCAATTGCGACACCCGCACGCCGTACATGCGTGCCATCGCCAGTGCCGGATCGCCGATATAGCGGACCTGCACGGTCTGCTCCTTGCCCGGTTCGATCGCCGTCTGCGCGGGATAGACCATGACGTCCTTCTCCTCATCGACGCGGGTCGGCGTACCGGCCTCGTCGACGGTGGCGCGAAACGGGATCATCTCCAGCGTGATCGGCACCGCGCCGGTGTTCTTGATCGACATGGTCAGGCGCGCATTCGCCCCCGATGGCTCGATCGTCGCCAGCATCGGCTGGACCTGATACCCTTGCGCGGAAACCTGGCTGCACCCCATCGTCGCGGCGATCAACGCCGCCCCCTTCAACAAACGCATCGTCGCTACCCCTGATTACTTCCCCCGAAAAATGACGGGGCTGCTGGCCGGCAGCCCCGTCGGTATTCCCGTTACACGGCGGTTGCCGTGAACGAGAACACCTCCTCGTAACTACCGGCCGGGGCAGCATTGGCCGGATAGTTCGTCGAGCCCGGAGCCTGGTTCTGATCGACGGCGACGTTCATGTTCAGCCACAGTTCCAGTGGTATACCGTTGGCCACGGCTTGGGTGTAACCGCTGCGCGACCGCGTGAAGAACAGGTTGTTCTCGCCGCCGACGGGATCGGTGTCATGCTCTGCGATGGCGAAGCTCGAATCCTGCGGCGACTTCAATTCCAAGCCGTAATTGATGCGGCCATTCTTGTTGCTGAGGAGATCGCCGTTCTTGACCGACACGACGAGCTTCGTTCCACCGGCCGAGTTGCACGACAGGCGCAGGTTGGCGACCTGTTGCGTGCCGACCATGGCGATCGAAGCGGTGCCGCTCGACACGTTAGCGAGGTTGACGTTGCAATATGGTGCGACCGTGCCGGTGACGCTCAGCGATTCCGCCATCGCCGGGCTGGCGACGGTGGCAAGGCCCAGAGCAGCGGAGCCGAGAAGGAAAAGACGGTTCATGGCAAATCCCTTTTGCGTGACGAACTACCTGCGAAGCGGCGCAGGCGCCGGTGCGACCCCCGCGATGGCGAACCAGCTTCGGAGTCGGCGTCACGATATGCCTCGTCGTTTCCCCCCGCGCCTTTCATCCTGACTAAGCAATCATGACTATACCGCAACGCGACCCGGCATGGTGCAGACGAGACGCGTCGATTGCTGATCGTCTCAACCATTTCGGACGATCGGTAACGGTCAAATCCCGTTTTGGGACGAGTACAGGATGATCTTTGTTGTCCTCGTCACCCCGTCAAGGGAGCGCACAATTCGTTCGACAAGCATTTGTTATTATATGGAGGCAGCAGAGCGTCGATAAGATCGGATTGACGACATGCTACACGCCGCATAATTTCCAACCATTCGACGTGGGGCTTATCACATCGCCGCAACAATGACCGTCACCCACGCTGGTGACGGCGGGGAGAGCTATATCATGTACGCAGAACTTGCCGTTGACAGAGCAAGCGTGGAACCACTATGCGTATGGGCGCAATATGATCTTCGAGCGCGCTTCATCATCGATCATGAACTGTCAATCGTCTGGATCAACGACGCAGCGAACAGGATCATCGACAACCACAACATCATGTCGCGCGACAGCGGCCGACTGATCTTCTCCAGCAAGACGATCACCCGACGCTATCTGACGATGATCGAACAGTCGAAGCCGGGGCAAATGCCCGCGTCAATGTGCATCGGCGCGAACGACGATCATTATGTCCTGCTGACCGCGATCAACATCGGTACCACCGCCAGATGCTTCACCGGCATCTCGATGCGATCCTCTGCGCATGCCATCGGCTTTTCCGACGAAGTACTGCGCGACACATTCCACCTGACCACGATGGAACGCCGCATCCTGGAATGCCTCGTCAGCGGCAACACCGCCAACGAAGTCAGCTGGTTGCTGATGATCTCGCTCGGCACCGTGCGCGTGCACATCCGGCACATCTACGAAAAGCTGGACGTGTCGTCCCGCGAAGGCCTGTTCAACAAGGTCCTGTATCTGGTCGAACGCTGACCCGCCGTCGCAGCGTTCACCCGCCGAACGATCGCCCGCCGCCGCCGCCCCAGCCGCCCGATCGCGCCGACACCCGTCCGCCGAAACCGCCGCGCGACACGACCGAGCTGCGCGTCTGGATACGTTGCGTCGTGACCGGCGCGGTGACCGCCCGCGATCCGACCTGATAGCCATAACCACGGCCGCCATAGCCACCATTGTACAGCCACGCGCCGGAGCCAGTGTAGTACGTCCCCTCCCGCCGGTCGCGGTACAGGCCGTTATAACGATAACCGCCGCCATTCAGCATCTGACCGATCATGAAGCCGGTCAACAGCGGCGTGAAAAAGCTCTGGCCACCTTCCTGTCGCACCGCGCAGTTGCCGTCGCCGAACTGATCCTCGCACAGCTTCTGCTCGGCGTAGCGCGGTGCGGCCTTGCCATCCTCGGCAGCGGCGGTCTTGGCGGCATCCTCGCAGGTGGCGGCGGCAAAGGCACCGCTCGACTTGCATTCGGCAAGGCTGCCGAACGCAGCGACCTCGGTCGGAGCGCCATATTTCTCGCGCGAGATCTGTTCGTTATCGGGCTGCGCGTCGCACCCGGACAACATCGCCAGTGCCCCGGCGGCGGACAGGCCGGCGGTGATGGAGCGCTTGCGTGGGCGGATCACGGGATCGGTCATGACGTTCGCCTCGCTCAATAGGTCATGCTGGCTGCGTTGAGCAGCCCGACCGCGACCGACGTCGCCGCCAGATACACGCCGCTGGCGACGTTGCCGCCCTCGATCCGGCTGACCATGTCGCGCACCACGAAGCGGCGCACGACCAGCGACGCCAGTATCTGGATCACCCCGGCCAGCACACCCCACGCCGCAAACTCGACCGGATTGCCCGTCTGGGTCAGCGCCGATGCCAGCGGCAGCGCGAAGCCGACGATCGCCCCGCCCAGCGCCGTCGCCGCGGCAACGTTGCCGGCCGCCACCAGCGTCCGCTCGTCATACGGCGTCGATATCTGATACGCCCATTTGAATACGGCCAACAGGACGCAGGCGATCCCGAACGCCACCACGAAATGCACGGCGCCTTCGACAAAGCTGCCATAATCGAGCCACATCGTCGCTATCCCCTCAGGCACTGAATTCGGTGGGCAGCAAGGGCAGCCCGATCATGATCTCATGCGTCAGGTCGCCGCCCTCCGGCTGCATCGCCAGCGCCAGCAGCAACTCCTGCCCCTCTGGCGCCAGATCGCGGGCATAGAGCATGCAGGCCTGCCGGATCTGGCGGACGGGGTCGCCGTCGCGTTCGTAATAGACCGCCTCCCATAATTCGACCGGCGGCTGCGGCCGGTCGTCGCCCGGATACCAGAAACGCTGGAATTTCGGCAGGCCGAACTCGGCCCAGCTCGTCTGCTTCAACCGGTCTCGGAAGTTTTCGGCATCCGCGCGATCGACCGGATAGGACGACGTCCATGGGCGGAACAACGTGAAATCGTCCGCATCCGATCCGTCCGCAGACTGGCTGACCGCCTGCACCATCAGATCGTCGTCGGTGTAGAAGCGGTGGACATGGCTGCCGTCGTCCAGCCGGATCACACCCTGCGCCGTGATCTCCAGCGTATCGCGTTCAAGTGTGAAGGCACCGCCGGACAATCGCCGCCACGCCAGCGGATCGAGCACCACCGTCCGCCCGATCGTGATGTTGCGCACCACCGCGATCGCGCGGGCAGGCGCCCGTTCCCCACCACCGAACAGTCGCCCCAGGATCATGCTGGCCTCATCATGCCGTCATCCGTTTTCGTGTTTCGCCGCCCTTGCCAGAATGTCCCGCGCATCGCCAGAACGTTGCCACCACGCTCAACACATCGTCGCATCGCCATGGCATCGGCTTGCCAAACGCTGCGGGCTTATGCTTGGGGTGTCAAGCCGCACCGCCGCGGCGGGACGCCCAAGGAGACGGACGTTGAGTGACGGTACACCGCACGCCTGGACGGTGGCTGATCTTGCCGCCGCGCTGTCCACACCCGACCTCGCCGACACGCTGACCGCGGAAAGCGTCGGGCCGGTCGATCCCGTCCTGCACGTCAGGATGCACCATCATGGCGATCTGGCGATCTTCGTCAGTTGCTCGGGCGAACAGATCGTCGTCTCGACCCTGTTATGGCCGGTCGACGAACAGCCCGATGCCGATGCGTTCAACCGGTTCCTGTTGAAGGCGCAGAAGCTGGTGCCGCTGTCGAACTTCGCGATTACCGAAATCGACGGTCGCGACTATTACGAACTGATCGGCGAACTTTCGATCGAATCGAGCCTACGCCTGATCCTGCTCGAACTCACCGTGCTGGCGGACAATGCGCTCTCCGCCGCCGCCGATCTGCGCGCCGAATTCGCCGCCTGAAGGAAGCTATCGATGTCGATGTGGAAACAGCTCGTCACCCTGGTGCGCGGCAGCGCGCACGAAACCGGCCAGTCGATCGTCGACAAGCGGGCGATGACGATCCTCGACCAGCAGATTCGCGATGCCGGCACCGCGCAGGCGAAGGCGCGCGACGATCTCGCAACGCTCACCGCCCGCCGCCGGATGGTGGAAAAGGATGTCGAGGGCTTCACGGCGCAGCGCGAGAAATACGAGGCATCGGCGCGCGCCGCCATGCAGCGCGGCGACATGGACCTCGCCCGTCAGGTCGCCGAGCGGCTGGCGACGATCGAAGCCGACCTGTCCGCCAAGACCCCGCAGATCGAGGAGATGCGCGGCGCCGAAGACCGGATGCGCGGCGTCATCCAGTCTGGCGACGCCAAGATCGAGGCGCTCCGCCGCGAGGTCGACGTCGTCCGCGCCAATGAAAGCGTGCAGAAGGCGCAGGCCGCGGTCGCCGGCAATTACGGCGGCACGCTGTCGCAACTGGGGTCCGCCGCCGAAAGCCTGCAACGCATGAAGGAGCGTCAGGCGATCCAGGGCGAGAAGTTCCGCGCCGCCGCCGAACTGGAGGACATGCGGTCGGGGGCCGATCTCGACTCCAAGCTGAAGGCCGCCGGCCTGTTGCAGGGGTCGTCGAGCGCCGACGACATCCTCGCCCGCCTATCGGCGCCGCCGGCAAAGGATTCCCTGCGACTGTCCGACGGATCGGGCGATCCCAAGTCATTGCCGCGGGAATAGCGGGTGGAGCGCGTCGTCACCGGCGAACGGCCGGATTGGGAGGAGACCGCCCGCACGATGGGCTTCACCTTCCATCATCTGGATGGCGAGCGCTATTGGGAAGAACGCGCCTATTACCGGTTCACCTTGGACGAGGTGGAATCGGGGATCGAGCATCCCAGCGGCGACATCCACGCGCTATGTCTCGATCTGGTCGGTGAGGTCGTCGGCAGCGAAGCGCTGATGCGCCGCCTCGCCATCCCCGACGAGATGCGCGACCGGGTGGCGGCATCATGGCGGGCAGGTGCGCCGTCGCTCTATGGCCGGTTCGATTTCGCGTTCGACGGCACCGGTCCCGCCAAGCTGCTCGAATATAACGCCGACACCCCGACCAGCATCTACGAAACCGCGCTGTTCCAGTGGCAATGGCTGGAGGACCGCATCGCCGATGCGACGCTGCCGGCGGGGGCCGATCAGTATAACCGCCTGCACGATGCCCTCGTCGCCCGGTTCGGCGCGCTCTTCACCCCCGGCAGCCTGATCCACTTCGCCAGCGTCGCTGATCATGTCGAGGATCGCCAGACCGTCCGCTATCTGGAGGATGTCGCGCGCCAGGCCGGGCTAGATCCGCAGTTCGTGGCGATCGATCGGATCGGCGTCGATGCGGACGGACAACTGGTCGATGACGACGACACGCTGATCGCCGCCCTGTTCAAGCTCTATCCGTGGGAGGATATGCTGCGCGAACCCTATGCGGTGCATCTGGGCGTCGCGCGCACGCAATTCCTGGAACCGGCGTGGAAGGCGATCCTGTCGAACAAAGGCATCCTGCCGCTGCTTTGGGAACGCCATCGCGGCCATCCCAATCTCCTCCCCGCCGCCTTCGCCGACGATACCGCTGCGCTGGCGGCGATCGGCGACCGCCATGTCGTGAAGCCGCTCTTCTCGCGCGAAGGCTGGGATATCCAAATCATCGATGGCCCCGCCTCCACGCGCGGTCCGGACGGCGGTTATGGCGAGGAAGGCCGGATCGTGCAGGCGCTGGCGCCCCTGCCCGTCTTCGACGGCCAGCACGCCGTCATCGGCTCGTGGATTGTCGGCGACGAACCGGTGGCGATGTCGGTGCGTGAGGACGACGGCGCCATCACGCGCGACCTCGCGCGGTACGTGCCCCACGTCATCCTGTAATGCGGATCGCGATCATCGACACCAGCCAGAGCCGCGCCGCGATCATTTCCGAAGGATTGCGCGACGCCGGTCTGGATGATGTGGTGGTGATCGAGGGCACCGGGCGCCTCGTGGCCGATCTGGAAGCCGCCGCGCCCGAGGTCGTCCTCATCAATCTCGAAAATCCCAGTCGCGACGTGCTGGAGGAATTCTTCGCCGTCTCGCGCGCGCTCGCCCGGCCGATCGCGATGTTCGTCGATCAGAGCGATGCGGAATCCACCGCCGCCGCCGTCGATGCGGGCGTTTCGGCCTATATCGTCGATGGTCTGGCCCGCCAGCGGATCAAGCCGGTCATCGATCTCGCCGTCCGCCGCTTCCAGGCGTTCGCCCGCCTCCACGCCGAACTGAACGAAGCGAAAAGCGCGCTGGCCGACCGCGCCGCGATCGACAAGGCCAAGGCGATCCTCATCAAACGTCGCGGGCTGGACGAACCCGCCGCCTATGCCCTGCTCCGCGCCCATGCCATGCGATCCAACCGCCGCATCGCCGAGGTCGCCGAAGCCCTGATTACCAGCGACGCGCTGATGGGAGACATGCCGTGAGTCTGGACCGGGTCCGCATCGGCTTCCTGCCGCTGGTCGATGCCGCGCTGCCGATCCTCGCCCGCGAACAGGGTTTCGCCGAGGCGGAGGGGCTGGAGCTGGAGCTGGTCCGCGACATGACCTGGGCAACGGTGCGCGACCGCCTGCTCTATGGCCATACCGACGCCGCGCATCTCGTCGCCCCGCTGGCGATCGCCACCGCGCTAGGGCGCGGGCGGCCGGCGGTGCCGATGGCGGTGCCGTTCGTGCTGGGCCTGAACGGCAACGCCATCACCCTCGCCCTGCCGCTGGCCGAACAGGTGCTCGACGACGACGCGCTCGGCGATCCGACGATCCTGGGCGAGCGGTTGCGCATCATCGCCCGGCGCCGGGCCGCATCGGGCCGGCGACTGCGCTTCGGCGTCGTCCACCGCTATTCCAGCCACAACTACATGCTGCGCTATTGGCTGGCCGCCTGCGGCATCCGCCCGGATATCGATGTCGAGATCATCACGACCAGCCCCACCTTCGCCGCCGACGCGCTGGCGGTGGGCGAGGTCGATGGCATCTGCGTCGGCGAACCGTGGAACAGCGTCGCGGTCGATCGCGGTGTCGGTCGCATCGCGCTGGTCACCGCGCAGGTCTGGCGGCGCGGTGTCGAGAAGGTGCTGGCGATGCGCCGCGACACCGCGCTCGAAGTGCCCGACACGGTCCACCGCCTGATCCGCGCGCTCCACGCCGCCGCCGCGCATTTCGTCGCGCCCGGCACCGGCGAGGCCAGCGCGGCGATCCTCGCCCGGCCCGAATATCTCGACGCCCCCGTCGATCCCATCGCCCGCGCCATCACCGACCGCGTCCGGCTGGTACAGGCGGCCGAACCCGTCCACATCGCCGACTTCATGTTCCAGTACCGGGAGGCCGCCAACTTCCCATGGCGCAGTCAGGCGGCATGGCTCTATTCCCAGATGACCCGCTGGGACGGCACGCCCTTCTCCCCCGAAGAAGCGGAGATCGCCGCCAGCGTATTCCGCCCCGACATCTACCGCGCCGCGCTTGCCGGATCGGGCGCGCCCCTGCCCGGCGCCAGTTCGAAACTGGAGGGCGCGATCGGCGGCGGCGCGATCGGGGCGGGATCGACTCAGGGCCGCCTGATCCTCGGCCGCGACCAGTTCTTCGATCACCGCGCCTTCGATCCCGACGATATTCCCGGCTATCTCGCTGCATTGCCATAATCATTTCGCACTTGCGAAATAGCGCTTGCGGGAAAGTACCGAATCGATCATTCTGTCCCCGTCGGCCAATGATGGCCGGCACGAGATAATCGCGAACTGATTCCAACGAAGGGGTCATGCTCGCGTCGGATCGCAAGCACGCGGTCCACTGGCAACGAAGCCGCTCCGATGCGCCCGCAAGGCCGCCGTCGGGGCGGCTTTTTTCATGTCCATCGCACATGGGGGCTGAACATGGCGACCTTGGTTTGGAACGACGACGACGCAAACAGGGATAAGGGATTTCTGGCCAGCGGGCACACGCCCACGCTGATCGCCGCATTCCTCTATTTCGACTTCGCCTTCATGGTGTGGGTGCTGCTCGGGCCGCTGGCGCCGGAGATCGCCAAGACACTGGCGCTGACCCCGGCCGAAAAGGGCCTGATGGTCGCCGTCCCCACCCTCGCCGGTGCCCTGCTCCGGCTGGTCAATGGCCTGCTCGTCGATCGCATCGGGCCGAAGCGGTCGGGCGCGATCAGCCAGTTGATCGTCATCGGTGGCCTCGCCAGCGCGTGGGCGCTCGGCGTGGACAGCTTCGTCGGCACGCTGGTGCTCGGCGTCGTTCTCGGGTTCGCCGGGGCCAGCTTCGCCATCGCCCTGCCGCTCGCCAGCCGCTGGTATCCGCCCGAGCACCAGGGCAAGGCGATGGGGCTCGCCGGCATGGGCAATTCGGGCACCGTGCTCGCCGCGCTATTCGCGCCGACGCTGGCCAAGCTGTTCGGCTGGAACGCCGTCCTCGGCCTCGCCTGCATTCCGCTGACGCTGGTGTTCGTCGCCTATATGCTGATGGCGAAGGACGCGCCGAACGCGCCGCCGGCCAAGGCGTTCACCGCCTATTTCACACCGCTGCGCCAAGCCGATGCCTGGTGGCTGATGGGCTTCTATTCGGTCACGTTCGGCGGCTTCGTCGGGCTGGCGGCCTCGTTGCCGATTTACTTCACCGACCGGTTCGGCCTGACCACCGTCACCGCCGGTTACTGCACCGCGGCCTGCGTCTTCGCCGGATCGCTGGTACGGCCGATGGGCGGCGCACTGGCCGACAAGGTCGGCGGTATCAAGGCGCTGTCGGCGGTGTTCGTCGTCGCCGCGATCGCGCTGGCCGGGGTCAGCGGCGTCTCCACCGTCTGGGCGGCGCTGACGCTGTTCGTCATCGCGATGCTGGCGCTCGGCACCGGCAACGGCGCTGTGTTCCAGCTGGTGCCGCAGCGTTTCGCGGCAGAGATTGGCGTGATGACCGGCCTGGTCGGCATGGCGGGCGGCATTGGCGGCTTCTACCTCGCCTCGTCGCTCGGCATCGCCAAGCAACTGACCGGTAGTTTCCAGTCCGGCTTCCTGATCTTCGCCGGTCTGGCACTGCTGGCGCTTGCCGGCCTGACCCTCGTGAAGGGCGGATGGCGCCGCAGCTGGGGCGCCGCCGCCGGCGTGCGGATCTGACGATGGCCCGCTCGCGCCTCCTGATCCTCGCCGGTGCGGTGATCGCCTCACCGGCGGCGGCCCAGACCATCACGGTCACGCCACTGGTCGATGTCCGCCTGCGCCACGAACATGTCGATCAGGACGGCATCGCCGCCAACGCCGACGCGACCACGATCCGCATCCGCTCCGGCGTTCAGGCCAGCACCGGGCACTGGTCCGCGACGGTCGAGGCGCAGGGCAATCTGGCGATCGTCGGCGATTATTATGACGGGCTGAACGGCACCGCCTCCCGCCCGTTGATCGCCGATCCGCAGAATGTCGCGCTCTATCTGGCGCAGGTCCAGTACCGCACGCCCGCGCTGGCGATCACCGCCGGGCGGCAACGGATCGCGCTGGACGACGAACGCTTCGTCGGCAACGCCCCCTTCCGCCAGAACGCGCAGACCTATGATGCCGTCCGCGTCGAATGGATCGGTGTGCCGAATCTGAAGGCCGACGTCACCTATGCATGGGATGTACGGACGATCTGGGGCATCGACGGCGTCGGCACCCGGCAACAGGGGATCGGCGGCGACAATGTCTTCGCCAATATCGGCTACAGGACGCCGATCGGCACCGTCACCGGTTTCGCCTACCTGGTCGATCAGGACGAGGTGCTGGTGCAGGGGTATCGCCTGTCCAGCCAAACCTATGGCGCGCGCTTTGCCGGCACCCGGCCGATCGGCAAGGCGAAACTGGCTTATCAAGCCAGCTATGCGCGCCAGTCCGATTATCACCGCAACCCCATTGATTATGCGGCGGATTATTATCTGGCGGATATCGGCCTGGACCTGAACGGACCAAAGCTGGGCGCGGGGTACGAGGTGCTGGGCGCGAGCAGCGGCACCGCCCTCACCTCGTTCCAGACGCCGCTGTCGAGCCTCTTCAAGTTTCAGGGCTGGGTCGACAAGTTCCTCACCACCCCCGCAGACGGCATCCGCGATGTATATGGCAGCGCGGGCTATGGCTGGAAGGCGATCGGGGCATTGCAGGCCGTCTCGCTGCAGGCGGTCTATCACCGGTTCGAAAGCGATCGCGCGGTCCGCCACTACGGCAACGAGATCGACCTGCTCGCCTCCGCCAGGGTCGGCCGTACCACCGCCAGCGTGCGCTACGCCGATTACGATGCCGATCGCTTCGGCAACGATACCCGCAAACTCTGGCTCCAACTGGACTGGACGATCTGATGGAAATCCAAATCATCCAACCCGCGCGCGACGATACGCGCGAACATCTGGTGGTCATCGGCAACGGCATGGCCGGTTGCCGCGCGGTCGAGGAACTGATCGCCCGCGATCCGACCCGCTACCGCGTCACGATCTTCGGCGCCGAACCGCATGTGAACTACAACCGCATCATGCTGTCGCCGGTGCTGGCGGGCGAGAAGACGTTCGACCAGATCGTCATCAACGACCACGCCTGGTACGCGACGAACATGATCGATCTGGTCGTCAGCGATCCCGTGCAGGCGATCGATCGCACGGCGAAGACCGTCACCGCCCGCTCCGGCCTGACCGTCGCCTATGACAGGCTGCTGATCGCCACCGGTTCCGATCCGTTCATCATCCCCGTCCCCGGCAAGGACCTGCCCGGCGTCATCTCGTTCCGCGACATGGCGGATGTCGATCACATGCTGGCGGCGGCGGAGGCCGGCAAGACGACGGGTGGCGGGTCTGCCGTCGTGATCGGTGGCGGCCTGCTCGGTCTGGAGGCGGCGCACGGCCTCACCCTGCGCGGCATGAAGGTGACGGTGATCCACCTGATGCCGACGCTGATGGAACGCCAGCTCGACGAGGCGGCCGGATGGCTGCTGAAATCGGCGCTGGAATCGCGCGGTCAGGTGATCCTGACCGAGGCGAACACCGCCGAGATCGTCGGCGACACCCGCGTGGAGGGTGTTCGGCTGAAGGATGGCACGCTGATCCCCGCCAGCCTCGTCGTGATGGCGGTCGGCATCCGCCCCTCGGTGGCGCTGGCACGCGATGCCGGATTGGAGATCGGTCGCGGCATCAAGGTCGACGACCATATGGTCACGTCCGACCCGTCGATCCTCGCGGTCGGCGAGTGCGTGGAGCATGACGGCAACGTCTATGGCCTCGTCGCGCCCCTGTGGGACATGTGCCGTGCGCTGGCCGACGGGCTGACCGACAGCCACAGCGGCTATCGCGGATCCGTCACGTCCACCAAGCTGAAGGTCGCCGGCCTCGACGTGTTTTCGGCGGGCGACTTCTCGGGCGGCGCGGGGGCGGAGGATATCGTTCTGCGCGATGCGTCGCGCGGTATCTACAAGCGGGTGGTGGTGAAGGACGACCGCATCGTCGGCGCGGTGCTCTATGGCGACACCACCGATGGCGGCTGGTATTTCGACCTGCTGAAACGCGGCGAGGACATCGCCCCGATCCGCGACATGCTCATCTTCGGCCAATCCTTCGCCTCCGGAGGGGGGCAAGCGGACCCTAAGGCGGCCGTTGCGGCGCTCTCCGACGATGCGGAGATTTGCGGCTGCAACGGCGTGACCAAGGGCGCGGTCTTCACCTGCATCGACGGCGGCGCGCACAGCCTCGACGCCGTCCGCGCCGGGTGCAAGGCATCGGCCAGCTGCGGTTCCTGCACCGGTCTGGTCGAAACCCTCCTCGCCCTGCGGCTGGGTGACGAGGTGGAGGCAGGGCCGAAGACGATATGCAAATGCACCAGCTTCGGCCATGACGACGTCCGGCGCGAAATCGTTGCGCAGGGAATGCGCTCGATCCCGGAGGTGATGCAGAAACTGCATTGGTCTACACCCGACGGCTGCTCGTCCTGCCGCCCCGCGCTCAACTATTATCTGCTCTGCGCGCTGCCCGGCGAGTACAAGGACGACCAGCAGAGCCGCTTCGTCAACGAACGGATGCACGCCAACATCCAGAAAGACGGCACCTATTCGGTCGTGCCGCGTATGTGGGGCGGCCTGACCAACCCCCGCGAGCTGCGCGCGATCGCCGACGTCGTCGAGAAATACGACGCGCCGATGGTCAAGGTGACCGGCGGCCAGCGGCTCGACATCTTCGGCATCAAGAAGGAGGATCTGCCCGCCGTCTGGGCCGACCTCAACGCCGCCGGGATGGTCAGCGGCCACGCCTATGGCAAATCGCTGCGTACGGTGAAGACCTGTGTCGGGTCCGACTGGTGTCGGTTCGGCACGCAGGATTCGACCGGGCTGGGCGTCAAGGTCGAACAGATGACTTGGGGCTCGTGGATGCCGCACAAGTTCAAGATCGCGGTGTCCGGCTGCCCGCGCAATTGCGCCGAGGCGACGATCAAGGATTTCGGCGTCGTCTGCGTCGATTCCGGCTATGAATTGTCGGTCGGCGGCAATGGCGGGATCAAGGTCCGCGCCACCGACTTCCTGTGCAAGGTCGCGACCGAGGAGGAGGCGATGCATTACTGCGCCGCCTTCATCCAGCTCTACCGCGAACAGGCCCGGTACCTTGAACGGACCGCGCCGTGGATCGAACGTGTCGGCGTCGAATATATCCGCGAACGGATCGTCGATGACGCCCCCTTGCGCGATGCCCTCGCCGCCCGGTTCCGCTATTCGCAGACCTTCATGCAGGACGATCCTTGGGCCGCGCGTGCAGCCGGCGAGAACCGTGAACAGCATGCGCCGATGGCGCGCTTCACTCCGATAGATGGCACGAGGGAAATGGCATGACCGGCGAATGGCTCGATATCGGCTGGGTCGATGAAATCCCGGTCCGCGGCAGCCGGACGGTGCAGGTGACGGGGGGCGACGACATCGCCATCTTCCGCACCGGCGACGGCAAGGTCTTCGCGCTGGCCGACCGTTGCCCGCACAAGGGCGGCCGTCTGTCGCAGGGGATCGTCCATGGCGGCGCCGTCGCCTGCCCGCTCCACAACTGGCGCATCGCGCTGGCGACGGGCGAGGCGCTGGGCGAGGACAAGGGCTGCACGCCGGTGATCCCGGTAAAGGTCAGCGGCGGTCGCGTCCTGATCTGCCGGGCCGGCACGATGGCGGCGGCGGCGTAGGATGACCGCGGCGGTCCGCACCACCTGCGCCTATTGCGGCGTCGGCTGCGGCATCCTCGCCACGTCGGCCGGCGACCGGGCCGTGCGGATCGAGGGCGACCCGAACCACCCCGCCAATGCCGGTCGCCTGTGTTCGAAGGGCACGCATCTGGGCGAGACGGTCGGGCTGGAGGGCCGTCTCCTCCACCCCATGATCGGCAAGCGCCGCGCGACCTGGGACAAGGCGCTCGATCTGGTCGCCAAGCGCTTCCGTGACGCGATAGCGCAATACGGCCCCAACAGCGTCGCCTTCTACGTCTCCGGCCAGCTCCTGACCGAGGACTATTACGTCGCCAACAAGCTGATGAAGGGCTTCATCGGCTCCGCCAACATCGACACCAACTCCCGCCTCTGCATGTCCAGCGCCGTCGCCGGTCATACGCGTGCATTTGGAGAAGATATCGTCCCGGCCAGCTACGACGATCTCGACGCCGCCGACCTGATCGTGCTGGTCGGATCGAACACCGCCTGGTGCCATCCGATCGTCTACCAGCGCATCCGCGCCCGCTGCGACGCCGGCGCGAAGCTCGTCGTGATCGACCCGCGCCGCACCGAGACGGCGGACCAGGCCGACCTGCACCTCGCCATCCGTCCCGGCACCGACGTCGCGCTGATGAACGGCCTGCTGGCGTGGTGCCGCGAGGCCGGGGTAGTCGACGACGCCTATCTCGCCGCTCACGCTGCGGTGCCCGACGACTTCTGGAACCAGTTCGGAGAGGGGAGCGACCTGTGGTCGGTGGCGCGCATCTGCGATGTGCCGCCGCAAGACCTCAGGCGCTTCTTCGAACTGTTCGCCGCCCATCCGCGCACCGTGACGATGTTCAGCCAGGGCGTGAACCAGTCGATCGCCGGCACGGATCAGGTGAACGCGATCACCAACCTGCATCTGGCGACCGGCCGGATCGGCAAGCCCGGTGCCGCTCCCTTCTCGATCACCGGCCAGCCCAATGCAATGGGCGGCCGCGAAGTCGGCGGCCTCGCCTCGACCCTCGCCGCGCACATGGACTTCGCCCCCGACAACGTCGCGCGGGTCGGTCGCTTCTGGGCCGCTCCGGCGATGGCGACCAAGCCCGGACTGAAGGCGGTCGATCTGTTCCGCAGCGTCGGCGAAGGCCGGATCAAGGCGCTGTGGATCATGGCGACGAACCCGGCCGTGTCGATGCCCGACGCCGGTCGCGTGCGAGAGGCACTGGCCGCCTGCCCCTTCGTCGTCGTCTCCGACGTGATCGTTGACACCGATACCAGCCGTTTCGCCCATGTCCGCCTGCCCGCCGCCGGTTGGGGGGAGAAGGACGGCACGGTCACCAATTCCGAACGCACGATCAGCCGCCAGCGCCCGTTCCTGCCCTTGCCCGGCGAGGCGAAGCCGGACTGGTGGATCGTCACCCAGGTAGCGCGGCGGATGGGCTGGAAGACGGCCTTTCCCTATGATCGCCCCGGCGACGTCTGGCGCGAGCATTGCCGGCTTTCGACGTATGAGAATGACGGCAGCCGCCTGTTCGCTCTCCCCAGGCAGGCAGGACTGGGCAATGCCGCCTATGACGCGATGACGCCGTTCCGGTGGGGCGGCACACCGTTTGCCGATGGCGGATATTCGACGCCGGACGGCCGCGCGCGGCTGGTGCCGGTCGTCCAGAAGCCGGTGGCGGCCCCTCTCGGCCAGTGGCCGATGACGCTCAACACCGGCCGCTATCGCGATCAGTGGCACACGATGACCCGTACCGGCCTGTCGCCGAAGCTCGCGCGCCACCGCGAGGAGCCGCTGGTCGAGATACACCCCGACGATGCGGCACGCCTCGACATCGCGGACGGCACATTGGCCCGCGTCACGACACCGCAGGGCGACAGCCTCTACCGGGCAAGCGTCGTCGACAGCCAGCGCCCCGGCGAGCTGTTCGTCCCGATCCACTGGACCGACCGCACTGCGACCGGCGGGCGCACCGGCCTCCTGTCCAGGCCGCTCGCCGATCCGGTGTCGGGCCAGCCGGGGTTCAAATCGACGCCGGCGAACGTGAAGCCGGTGGCGACCGCGTGGCGCGGTTTCATCCTCACGCGCGGCGAACTGGACCGCCATCCCGATTGCCTGTGGGCGACGCGCGTGGCGGTGCCGACCGGTGCCGCATGGGAGCTGGCGGGCGACGGCGATCCGGCAGCCCTCGACGCGCTGTTGCCAAAGGGTACGCGGATCGAGGCGATCGACGCCGCCCGTGGTTCGCGGCGTATCGCCATCCTTGCCGACGGTCGTCTGGCCGCGGCGCTGTTCGTGACGCGCGATGGCATCTTGCCGTCGCGCGACTGGCTGGTCGCGCAGTTGACCGAGGCGGTGGCCGCGCCGACGTTGCTGGCAGGTCGCGCGCCGGGTGTGCAGGCCGATCGCGGGCCGATCGTCTGCGCCTGTTTCGATATCGGCCTGAAGACCATCGTCGCGGCGATCGTCGATCAGAAGCTGGCCGACGTCGCCGCCATCGGCGCGGCCTTGGGCGCCGGCACGAATTGCGGTTCATGTCGCCCGGCGCTGGCCCGGCTCATCACATCGGAAGGATCGACGCATGTCGCATGAATTCGCGGTCGGGACGGTGTGGCTGGTCGGTGCCGGGCCGGGCGATCCCGATCTGTTGACGCGCAAGGCGGAGCGGCTGATCGCCGCTGCCGACATCATATTTTACGATGCGCTGGTCGGCCCCGGCATCCTTGCGATGATCCCGCCCGACGTCGAGCGGATCAACGTTGGCAAGCGATCCGGCCGCCATTCGAAGGATCAGGGATCGATCAACGACCTGCTGGGTGCCGCCGCGCTGGCGGGTAGGCGCGTCGTTCGGCTCAAGGGGGGCGATCCATCCGTCTTCGGCCGCTCGACCGAGGAAATCGAGCACCTCGCCAGGCTGGGTGTGGCGGTGCGCGTCTGTCCCGGCATCACGGCGGCCAGCGCTGCCGCAGCATCCAGCGGCACGTCGCTGACGCTACGCGGTCTTGCCCGTCAGTTGACGTTCGTCACCGCTCATGCCCGCGCGGGGGAAGCGCTCGATCTCGACTGGTCGACCCTCGCAAGGTCCGGCTCGACGCTCGCCGTGTATATGGGGCGCGCTGCGGCGGGTGAGGTTTCCCGCCAGTTGATCGCGGCCGGTCGGGCGGCGGATACGCCGGTGATGGTGGCGGTCAACATCTCGCTGCCCACCGAGCGGATCATTCACGGCCGCTTGTCCGCGCTCGCCTTCCTCGTCGAGACGATCAGCGACAACGACCCGTCGCTGCTCATCATCGGGGAAGCGGTTGCGAAGTCATCGTCCGATCGGGTCGCCCGTGTTGAAGCCTGTGGGATAGCGGTAAGCGGATAAACCACACCTAAGTCTAATTTGCTATCCATTCGCATTAGCCTTGCCGAAATCGACCCGACGCGATACGCGGCGTCGATGAGTCAGGCTCAACCACCGGCGACGACCGCCCAGATGAAGCGGAAGCGCAAGTGGCGCGGCTGGTGGTTGAAGCAACTGCATAGCTGGCACTGGATCAGCGCCGCGTTGTCACTCGTCGGCATGATGGCGTTCGCCATCACCGGCATCACCCTGAACCATGCACAGACGATCGATGCGAAGCCCGTCGTCGTCGAGAAGAGCGGGATGCTGCCCGCGTCTTTACTGGGAACCCTGCGCACCCGACCAACGGCCGATGCACCCCTGCCCGGTGCCGTGGCCGCCAGCGTGGCGACGGCGGTCGGCCTCGATCCGGCGGGACGCGCGGCCGAGTGGTCCGATACCGACGCCTATGTCGCACTGCCCCGGCCGGGCGGCGACGCGTGGGTCAGTATCGATCGCCAAACGGGCCGCATCACGGCCGAAACCACCGACCGCGGCTGGGTGTCGTACCTGAACGATCTTCATAAGGGCCGCAACGCCGGCGCGGCATGGGCATGGTTCATCGACATCTTTGCCGGCGCCTGCATCCTGTTCACGCTGACCGGTCTGTTGCTGTTGCAGCTTCATGCCCGCCATCGGCCCCTGACATGGCCGATGGTCGCGTTCGGCCTCGTCATTCCCATGCTGCTTGCCATCCTGTTCATCCATTGAAAGGTCCCGCCCATGCGTTCCACCGCCTTTTTCCTGTTGGGTGGCGCGATCGCCGCGCCCGCCGCTGCCGGTACGGTCAACGTTACGATTCCCCGTCTGACGGTTGCCGAATATCACCGACCCTACGTCGCCATCTGGCTGGAGCCGGCCGGCGGTGGCGCGGCGCGGACGCTGGCGGTGTGGTACGACGGCAAGAAGCAGGGCAACGAACCCGGCACCAAATGGCTGGCGGACCTGCGCGCCTGGTGGCGAAAGGGAGGACGCAGCATGGCTATGCCGGCCGATGGCATCAGCGGCGCCACCCGCGCACCCGGCCAGTATAGCATTCCACTGCCCACCAACCTGAAGCCCGGCGACTATGTCCTGAACGTCGAGGCGGCGCGTGAAACCGGCGGTCGCGAGCTGGTGAGCGTACCCCTGACCATACCCGCCACGACCGGCCGGGGGACGGGCAAGACCGAGCTTGGCGCCATCACCATCGCCGCCCGTTGAGCGGCCCTTCTCCGAACCCTTCGATGACAAGGATTATCGCATGAAGCCTTTCGCCACCCGACTGCTGGCTGCCGCCGTGCTGTTCTCGATCCCGGCGACTCTGTCCGCCCACCGCATGTGGATGCTCCCGTCCGCCACGGTCCTGTCGGGAACGGACGGCTGGGTGACGGTGGATGCTGCGGTATCGAACGACCTGTTCTTCTTCGATCACCAGCCATTGCGGCTGGACGGTGTGAAGGTCTGGCAACCGGATGGCAGCGAAGGAAAGCTAGAGAACGGCGCGACCGGCCGATACCGGTCGGTGTTCGACGTGAAGCTCGACAAGACCGGCACGTGGAAGATCGGGACGCAGATGTCCTCCGTGATGGGCAGCTTCAAGGTGGATGGCGTCGAGAAGCGCGTTGGCGGCCGAGGCGGTCCCCCGCGCCCCGGCCAGCCTGCCCCGCTGACCGTGGCTGACATCCCTGCCAACGCCACCGACGTCGCGCTGACCGAGGTGTCCGGACGCAACGAAATCTTCGTCACGGCAGGCGAGCCCACGACGACGGTCTTGAAGCCGACCGGCAAGGGACTGGAGTTCGACCCGGTCACCCATCCCGACGAACTGGTCGCAGGGCAAGCTGCCAAATTCCGCTTTCTGGTCGACGGCAAGCCTGCCGCCGGATTGAAAGTTACCGTGATCCCCGGTGGCAAGCGGTATCGCAACGATGAAGGCGCGCGGGAACTGACCACCGGTGCCGACGGCGTGGTGAATGTCGATTGGCCGATGGCCGGCATGTACTGGCTGAACGCCACACTGACCGATGCGAAGACCAGTCTGCCGCGTGCAAAGGAGCGTCGGATGTCCTATGTCACGACGCTGGAAGTGTTGACGCCGTGATCTGTCCCGCATGAGGATCGCGTTGCCGCCGATGATCGATCCGGCCGCCCTGGCTGGACATGATCCGGCGGCAGAGGTCGTGGCGCTGGATGGCGAGACGATGGGGACGACGTGGCGCGTCCTGTTCGCCGCGCCTCAGGACTGTGACGTCGATGGGGTCCGTCATGCGATTGTCCGGCGGCTGGCCGGTCTGGTCGCGGAGATGAGTCACTGGGTGCCGGATTCGCTGCTGTCCCGCTTCAACCGCTCGTCGGCGGGAACATGGACGACCCTGCCCCCTGATTTCGCACAAGTCATGCATCAGGGCCTCGCCATAGCTGCAACCACCCGCGGTGCGTTCGATCCGGCGTTAGGCCGATTGGTCGATTGTTGGGGGTTCGGCTCCATAGCGGTAGCGAGGCCGCCCGACGCGACGACGATCGAGGCCGCGCATGCATCGTCGGGGTGGCAACGCCTCACCTATGATCCGACCGGTCGTCACCTGCATCAATCGGGCGGGGTTTCGCTCGATCTGTCCGGTATCGCGAAGGGTCATGCCGTCGATGCCGTCGCCGATCTGTTGCGCACGTTCGACATCATGCACGCGCTGGTCGAGATCGGCGGCGAGCTGGTCGGGCGTGGCATCCGGCCGGATGGCGATCCGTGGTGGGTCGATCTGGAAGTACCGCCAGGGATATCCATACAGCCGCTCCGCCTTGCTCTCCACGGTATGGCGGTGGCGACATCGGGCAATTATCGCCGCGGCGCGCATACGATCAATCCACGCACCGGACGGCCGATCACCAGCGGTGTCGTATCGGCGAGCGTGATCCACACCACCGCGCTGGCGGCGGACGCCTGGGCCACGGCGCTGACCGTGGCAGGACCCGTCGATGGCCTGACGATGGCACGCGACGCTGATATCGCCGCGCGGCTTGTCACCGTCGCTGACGGTAGTGTTCAGGAACATTTTACCCCAGCGCTGATCTCGATGCTGGAGGGCTAAACGTCCCTGGCCGGGATCGTTGCCAACACCAGTCATCTATGGCGAATTGCGAGACTATATATCATCCTTCTTGACGTTCGACCGCTCGCTGCGCCACATGCCCGGTTACACACCGGGAGTTCCTTATCGTGCCGACCAACCCTCCTCCATCGATCGTTCTGGAGGATGTGATCCTTGCCTATGGCGAGCACCGCGTGCTCGATGGCTTGTCCCTCTCGGTCGCGCCGGGCAGTATCTACGCCTTGCTGGGCGGGAATGGCGCGGGCAAATCGACGACGTTGTCGGCGTTGCTCGGGTTCGCCAAACCAGAATCCGGTACCATCCTTGTCAGTGGCATCGACCCCGCCATCGCGCCGGACGACGCCCGACGGCAAGTCGCGTATCTGCCCGAAAACGTCGCGCTGTATGAGCATTTATCGGCAGTCGAGAATTCCGATTACTTGTTGGCGCTGTCGGGTTCGCCCCGATCCCGCGATACGATCATCACGGCGCTTGACGCGGCCGGATTGCAGGAGCGTGCCTGGGATCAGCGACTGGGCGGCTTTTCGAAGGGAATGCGACAGAAGGTCGCGATTGCCGTGGCCCTGCTGCGTGAGGTGCCGGTGCTGTTGCTGGACGAACCCACATCAGGCCTCGATCCCCGCGCGACTGGCGACTTCAATCGACTGGCCATCGCGGTTCGCGATCGGGGCACTGCCATCCTGATGGTGACGCACGACCTGTTGAGCGCCATCGACATCGCCGATCGCATCGGTTTTCTGGATGCCGGCCGGATCGCCGAAGAAGTCGAGGCGGCAGGCCCGGATCGTTTCGACATCCGCGCCCTCCACGCCCGTTTCGCGGGACCGGTCGCGGTATGAGCGTCGTCCGGCTGATCGCCCGCGACGAATGGCGGCTGATGGTGCGCAATCGCGTTGCCGTTATCGGCCTGTGCCTGACCGTGCTGCTGACGCTGGTGGCCATCGCCACGTCATGGACCCATCAGCGGGGCGTTGCCGATCTGCGCGCCCGTCATCAGGCCGCGGCAAGCGAGGCGTTCGATGCGCAGCCCGATCGTCATCCCCACCGCGTGGTCCATTATGGCCACTTCATCTTCCGCCCGCTTGGTCCCTTGGCGGCGTTCGATCCGGGAGTCGATGCGTTCACCGGCAACAGCATGTTTCTTGAAGGGCATCGTCAGAATACCGCCAATTTCGGCGATGTCCGGCAGAGTTCGCTGCTCATCCGGTTCGGCCAACTCACACCGGCGTTCGTGTTGCAGGTGGTGGCCCCCCTGTTGCTGATCTTTTTGGGATATGGCGCTATCGCTCGGGAAACCGAAAGTGGAACGCTGCGCCCCTTGATGCTGCAAGGCGCGTCACGGGCTTGGATCGTACTGGGCAAATCGATGGCGCTGGGCGCGGTGGCGTTGATCGTCGGGGCGCCGGCGATGGCCGGGTTGGCGTTGATCGCCACGCAGTCCGACACGTCGCTGTTTCCCGTTTTGGCCATCGCCATCGGTTATGCCGGATATCTGGCACTCTGGACCGCGGCGATCGTGCTGGTCTCGGCCATCGTCCATCGACGCCGCGACGCCCTGCTGGCATTGATCGCCATCTGGGCCGTGACGGTCGTGCTGTTGCCCAGGGTCGCGCCAGACATCGCCAGCGTTCGCTACCCGCTCGCCAACCGCATCCAGACCGATGTCGCGATCGCCCGCGATCTTCGCGCGATGGGGGACAGCCACGACCCTGACGATCGCCATTTCGCGGCGTTCAAACAGCGGACACTGGCCCGCTATGGCGTCAGCCGGATCGAGGATCTGCCGGTCAACTACAAAGGGCTATTGGCACTGGAAGGCGAGCAGATGACGTCCGCCCTGTTCGACCGATATTCCAGTCAAAGTTTTGCCACGCAAGAGCAACAGAACGCGCTCGTTCGCGCGATCGGTTTCCTCAGCCCCACGATCGCGCTGAGATCATTGTCGATGGCGGCTGCGGGAACCGATCTGGCCGGTCATCGCCGTTTTCTGAAGCAGGCCGAGGCTTACCGGTACTCCCTCGTCCAGCGGCTCAACCGACTTCAGGCAGAGGGCGTCACCTATGCCGACGACAACGCAGACGATGCAGGGGCGGATCGTCGCAAGCGGGTCACCGCGGCCAACTGGCAAGCGATCCCGGACTTCGCCTATCGCCCGATGGCCGGTTCGGATGGGGCCATTGCAGCACTGTCGGGTCTGGCTGTCATCCTTGGTTGGCTGATCGCTGCCGCCCTGGCCCTTGCATGGGCGACACGCCGGTTGGGGACGCGCTGATGCGGATATGGATGTACGAAGCGCGGCTGCTGATGCGGTCGCGGTTGGCGGCGTTCGCGCTGATCCTGATGGCGGTGCTGAGCATTGCCGCCGTCATCGCCGGCCTGTGGGAGGTGGCCAGTCAGCGCGCCGCCATCGCCCGCATCGCTCCGGCACAGGCAGATGACATCGGTGCCGTCGCCGACTGGATCGACAAGGCCAAGGACCCCGGCAGTGCCGCCTATTACAGTTTTCATCCGACATGGGACGCCCCTTCGCCGCTCGCGTTCGCGGCGATCGGCATGCGGGATGTCGCGCCATACATCCTGCGGGTCCGCGCGCTGGGGCTGGAGGCGCAGATATATGACGGCGATGTCTATAACGCGGAACTGGCGTTGCCGGGGCGGTTCGACTTCGCCTTCGTACTCGTCTTCCTCGGCCCACTGTTCGTAATCGCGCTGTTCCACGATCTCGTCTCCGGTGAACGGGAAGCGGGACGTGCCCGGATGCTTGCCGCCTTGCCGGGTGGGAGCCGCCATATCATATGGCGGCGGGGGATGTTGAGGCTGGCCCTCCTGTCGACCACGCTGGCCGCTCCCTTCGTTGCCGGCGCGATATGGTCCGGGGCAGATGGGGTTGCGACGTTGACGATCGTCGCGGTGGCCATCGCCTATCTGGCATTCTGGGCCGCCATCACCACGCTGGTTTCATGGTTCGGGCGCAGTTCGGTAGCCAATGCCGCGATGCTGGCGGCGATCTGGCTGATGACGGCCCTGATCGCGCCGACCCTCGCCCATGTCGCGATCAACCAGACGATCCCCGTCGACCAAGGCGCGGAGATCGTGCTGGCGCAGCGGGAGCAGGTGAACCGCGCATGGGACATCCCGCGTGAGGAAACGATGCGGCAATTCTACGCCGCTCATCCTGAATGGGCGGACTCTCCGCCCTTGCCGGCGACCTTCCATTACAAATGGTACTTCGCCTTCCATCAGGTCGGTGACGAAGCTGTCGCGGCCAAGGTGCGCGCGTATCGCGCCGGGCTGGAACGACGATCACAAGCGGCCGCCGCTCTTGGATGGATCCTGCCATCGGTAGGCGTTCAGGCGATCCTGACCCGGCTTGCCGGAACGGACCTGATCGCTCAACTCGACTATCAGGATCGGGTCCGCGCCTATCATCGTCGCCTGCGCAACTTCTATTACGCTTATATGTTTCGCGATCGTCCCTTCGGCAAAGCCGACTTCGGGAAGGCCCCCCGGTTCTCGCAGGATTGAACGGATCGCACACCATTCATGAAGGTTGAATATAGCTTCATGTCGTGGGGTTCATCCATCGACAGAGAACCATAAACTTGCCCATGCGTTGATGACGAAACGTATTCTGCGTGGCAGATGATATCACGCGCAATACGACGTCATCCACGAACGATCGCCATCGCCGTCCAGGCTGGCGAATAAGGGGCGAGCCAATCGATGAAAAGTCCGGTTGATACTGAAATCTCCCGGCGGGGAATATTGGTCGGCGGTGTCGCTACGGCAGCGTTGACCGTGTCGACTGCCGATGCCCAAACGCCGCCCACCCCCGCTCAACCGGCGACGATGAAGGTATCGTTCGACGTTAACGGCAAGCGCCGCAACCTCGAACTCGATACCCGCACGACCTTGCTCGATGCTCTCCGCGAGCATCTTCATCTGACCGGCACCAAAAAGGGCTGCGATCATGGTCAGTGCGGCGCGTGTACGGTGATGGTCGATGGTCAGCGGATCAACTCCTGCCTCAGCCTGGCCGTCATGCATCAGGGCGACAGGATCACCACGATCGAAGGGTTGGGCCAGCCCGACAGGCTGCATCCGATGCAGGCGGCTTTCGTCAAGCATGACGGGTATCAGTGCGGATATTGCACGCCGGGCCAGATCTGCTCGGCCGTCGCGGTCCTCGACGAGATCAAGGCCGGCATCCCCAGCCATGCGACCGGCGATTTCACGACCCGCCCCGCAATCACGAACGAAGAAATCCGGGAGCGGATGAGCGGCAACATCTGTCGTTGCGGCGCCTATTCGAACATCGTCGATGCCATCAACGATGTCGCGGGAGTACGCGCATGAAGCCCTTCACCTATGAACGTGCGACATCGCCCGCTGCTGCTGCCAAGGCGGTCGCCGATCGACCCGGCGCCAAATTCATCGCGGGGGGCACCAACCTGCTCGATCTGATGAAGCTGGAGGTCGAGGCACCGATCCATCTGGTCGACGTAAATGGCCTGGGCCTTGACCGGATCGAAACGACATCGGATGGTGGCCTGCGCATCGGTGCGTTGGTAAGCAATACGGCACTGGCATCGAACGAAACGGTCCGGCGCGATTACGGCGTTCTGTCGCGTGCGATCGTCGCGGGGGCATCGGGTCAGTTGCGCAACAAGGCGACAACGGCGGGCAACCTGCTCCAGCGGACCCGCTGCCCCTATTTTTACGACACGAACCAGGCGTGCAACAAGCGCAAGCCGGGATCGGGATGCGCGGCGATCGGCGGTTATAGTCGTCAGCTCGCCGTGATCGGCACCAGCACCGCGTGTATCGCGACCTATCCGGGTGACATGGCCGTGGCGATGCGAGTGCTTGATGCATCAGTGCAGACGGTAAGCCCGGCTGGCCAGACGCGGACGATCGCGTTTGGCGATTTCCATCGGCTGCCGGGCAATACGCCGCATATCGAAAACGCGCTGGCGCCGGGCGAACTGGTGACGGCCGTCACGTTGCCCCGCCCGATCGGGGGGCAGCATTTTTATCACAAGGTTCGCGATCGCGCGTCGTATGCCTTTGCGTTGGTGTCGGTGGCAGCGGTGATCCAGCGGGACGGATCGGGCCGGGTCGCGGTCGGCGGCATCGCACCTCGCCCATGGCGGGTCGAGGCGGCCGAGACGGCCATGCAGCAAGGGGCCAAGGCGGTGTCCGCCCGGCTGCTGGCTGGCGCAAAACCGACGACCGATAACGCCTTCAAGGTTCCGCTGGTCGAGCGCGCGCTCGCGGCGGTCATGGCAGAAGCGAGGGCCGCATGAAGTTCACGACGCCTGCGGGCCAGAATCCGATCGATCAGCTAAAGGTGATCGGCAAACCAACCGATCGCATCGATGGGCCGAAGAAGACGACCGGTACCGCCCCCTACGCCTATGAACGACATGATGTCGTGCCGAACCAGGCCTATGGCTATATCGTCGGTGCCGCAATCGCGAAGGGACGGATCAACGCGATCGATCTGGCCGAGGCGAAGGCGGCACCCGGTGTCATCGCCATCGTCACCGCCGATAGCGCGGGACGGCTTGGCAAGGGCAAGATGAACACGGCGAAGCTGCTCGCCGGGCCGGATGTCGAACATTATCATCAGGCGGTCGCCCTGATCGTGGCCGAGACGTTCGAGCAGGCGCGCGCGGCAGCGGCACTGGTCCGCGTAGATTATGCCCGCGCCAAGGGTCGGTTTGATCTCGCCGAGCAGTTGAAGGGTATTCCGCTGACCGGTGACGGCAATGCCGGATCGCCGGTCGATCGCGTCGGCGATTTCGCCCGCGCGTTCGCCGCTGCGCCGGTGACGCTGGATGCGACCTACACCACGCCGGATCATAGCCATGCGATGATGGAGCCGCATGCCTCGATCGCCGCGTGGGACGGCGATGCGCTGACCCTGTGGACCTCCAACCAGATGATAGCATGGGGCAAGGAAGAGCTGGCGCTGACCCTTGGCATTCCGAAAGAAAAGGTTCGCGTGATCTCGCCGTACATCGGTGGCGGATTCGGCGGAAAACTGTTCCTGCGGGCGGACGCGGTGATGGCCGCGCTCGGCGCACGGGCAGCGGGTCGGCCCGTCAAGATCGCGTTGGCGCGACCGATGATGGCGAACAATACGACCCATCGCCCGGCCACGATCCAGCGTATCCGTATCGGTGCGACGAAGGATGGCAAGATCACTGCGATCGCGCATGAGAGCGGTTCCGGCGATCTGCCGGGTGGTGGCCCCGAAACGGCGGTCAATCAGACGAAGCTGCTCTATGCGGGGGCGAACCGGCTGACGGCCATGCGTCTGGCGGTGCTCGACCTGCCGGAGGGTAATGCGATGCGCGCACCTGGCGAGGCACCCGGCCTGATGGCGCTGGAAATCGCGATGGACGAAATGGCGGAAAAGCTGGGCATGGACCCGATCGCTTTCCGCATCGCCAACGATACGCAGGTCGATCCGGCTAAGCCCGACCGCAAATTCTCCCAACGCCAGTTGATCGAATGCCTGCAACAGGGGTCGGAGCGTTTCGGATGGCAGGCACGCAAGGCCAAGGCAGCGCAAGTACGTGATGGCCAGTGGCTGGTCGGCATGGGTGTGGCGGCGGGCTTCCGCAACAACATCACCATGAAATCCGCTGCCCGCGTCGGCATCGATCGCAAGGGCATGGTGACGGTCGCCACCGACATGACCGATATCGGCACCGGCACCTATACGATCATCGCCCAGACCGCCGCCGAGGTGATGGGTGTTCCCCTCGACAAGGTCATCGTACTGCTGGGTGATTCCAGCTTTCCGGTATCGGCAGGATCGGGCGGCCAGTGGGGCGCGAACAGCTCCACGGCAGGAGTTTATGCTGCCTGCATGAAGCTGCGCGAAAGTGTGGCGCAGCGGCTGGGCTTCAATTCGGCCGAGGTCGAGTTTGCCGGCGGCAAGGTGCGTTCCGGCAATCGCAGCGTCGATCTGGCGGATGCTGCCGGCGATGCCGGTCTGTCGGCGGAGGATGCCATCGAATTCGGCGATCTCGGCAAGCAGTATCAGCAGTCGACCTTCGCCAGCCATTTCTGCGAAGTGGGCGTGCATGCGATGACGGGCGAGATCCGCATCCGGCGGATGTTGGCAGTGTGTGCGGCCGGCCGCATCCTCAACCCGAAATCGGCGCGTAATCAGGTGATCGGTGCCATGACGATGGGTGCCGGCGCGGCGTTGATGGAGGAACTGGCGGTCGACAAACGGTTTGGTTTCTTCGTCAATCATGACCTCGCGGGATATGAGGTGCCGGTTCATGCCGATATCCCGCATCAGGAGGTGATTTTCCTCGACGAGGTCGATCCGACATCGTCACCGATGAAGGCAAAGGGTGTCGGCGAACTTGGTATCTGCGGTGTCGGTGCCGCCATCGCCAACGCGATCTATAACGCGACCGGCGCGCGCGTTCGGGATTATCCGATCACGTTGGAGAAGTTCATGGATCGGCTGCCCGAAGTCGCCTGACGTCTTTCCCCGGATGAACGGGCGATGCGTTCATCCGGGGATAGTCCTCTCAGGTCAGAAGATCGACCATTCCCACACACCGGTTTCTTCCGGCCCGGTCATTAACCGCAAATACCGGGCGGTCGTCCGATGGACAATCGTGACGGGCGAACCCGACACCGCCTTTACGTCTGCCAAAGGTGACCATCGCACGCCGTCATCAGATCGCTCGATCTTCAGCGTATAATTTCGGTTAGCATATTCCATGCGAAACCGGCTTTCGCGTAACGCCTTGGCGCCACCCAGATCGGCCACCACCACGCCCGGTTCCCCCGGCATGGACCGCCACAAGGTCGCATAGTTATCATCGGCTGCGCGCTCTGGCCCATGCATGGCGTCGACACCCTTGCCCGATGCCTTCCACCGCAGCCCTGCTGCCCGCCCTTTGGCAAAGCCCGCCACGTTACTCCCATGTGACGGCACGACCGTCGCAATCGTCCCGTCGGCGGCGATCGACAGCGGATCGACCGCCACCTGCCGCAACACCGTATTGCCGGATGGCGTGAACGGCAAACCCTGCCGGTGATAGAGGATATACGGCCGTCCACCCGACCGGAACACCGCATGATGGCCGGGGCTGATGATCGACTTCGCCGTATCGGTCGACAGGATCGGGCTGCCCAGCCCCTCGCGGAACGGTCCGAACGGTGTATCACCGATCGCATAGCGGACCTTGTACGTGTCCTTGGTGGTATTCCCATCGCTATAGGTCAGCAGGTAATGGCTGCCCTGCTTCACCATGAACGGACCTTCGAAGTAATTGGCCGGTGTCACGTCACGCGGCACGCCATCGAATGTCACCATGTCGGGCTTCAGCTTAACGGCGAAGCAATGGCCGTTGGTCCAGTTCCAGCCCGATCCCCAATACAGATAGGCTTGCCCATCGCTGTCGATGAACGCCTCGGCATCGATCATATGATAACGGGGATCGAACGTCTTCGCGATCAGCGGCTTGCCCGCATGGGCGTCACGCCACGGACCGGCAGGCGACGGCGCGGTGCCGACCCAAACCTCGTTGCCAACCGACACGTACATGTACCATCGTCCATTGGCCGCCTTCACGACCGACGGCGCCCATACTTTCGCATCGCCCGAGGTCGGACTGGTCGCGGCGGCCTTGGTCGGCCAGTCCGGCGTCGAGAAAGTCCAGTCGCGACCATTGTCCGATTGCCACATCCCCAGCCGGTCATCGCCCCATGGATCGATCGTGGCATAGATGTACCATCGGCCTCCGTCGCGAACGATGGACGGATCGGCGAAGTATCCGGGGAGCAGCGGATTGCGATCGCCGGCGCTGTCCCATGCCGGTGCCGGTCCATCGGCCGCGACCAGCAACGTCGATGCAGCCATCAGCGTGGCCGTCGACGCACGCCGGTTCATTGAACCTCCGTCGCGCGCGCCGGCCGTGCCTTGTCCGGGGTCGTGCCTTCGCCGCTGAACGGATCGAGGCGGAAGGCGACGCGGATCGGCTCCAGCTTCGTCCGGTATTTCATGTGCGGCTGCCCGACGAGGTTCCACGCGGTATCGCCACCGACACCCCATTGCGCGGCATCGACCAGCAACGACACCTGACCATGCGGCACGATATCGCTGCTCTTCCACGTCCCCTCCGGCCGACGATAAAGATCGCTATAGGGAAAGGCGAGCGCGGTCATCATCAGCGGCGCGTCGCCGATCACGCGCAGACCTCGCCCGGCACCGCTCAGTTCCATCCAGCGGACATCGACCTTGTTGCCGGTATCCTGCGGTCGCATGTAGTCATGGTTCTGTTCGGCGATCGCGCCACGCCACAGGCCGATCGGCGCCGATGTCTTGCGATCGATATAGCTTTCATGCGGTCCCCGCCCATACCATTCGACCGTCTTCATCGTCGTCGGCATCGCATAGGAAAGGCCGACCCTGACCGGCCCCGGCAGATCGTCCTTTAACGGCGTCAGTTCTCCGGCTACCGCAACCGACCCGTCGCCCGCCATCGTATAGGTCGTGACGAACCGCGCCGCGCCCGCTCCCAGTTCGTGATCGACGCGGATCTCGCCCGCACCACCATCGACGCCGCGCACGGTGATGCTGCGCACCTGTCGCTCATTCGTCATCGCCTTCCACGGCGCCATCGCCGCGGTGGTGCCGGTCAGCGTGTCGTTGTCCGTTTCCGCCCGCCAGAAATTGGGGGCGCCACCGGTGACCAGCGTCGTGCCGCCACGCGTATAGCTTTTGATCAGACCCGTCTGGCGATCGATCGTCAGCGTCGTGCCACCGGCGGACAGGGTAGCGACACCCGCCGCGTCACGCACCGCGACGTTGCCGCCGCGCACCATCGCCGGCTTCGGCGTCGCGGCCAGGGCGAACTGTTCCCATCCGACCGTATAGCCCGCCGGCACTGCGGGGATGGCTCCCTCCTTCGCCCGCGCGCGAACCGTTATGAAATACTCGGAGCCTGGTTTGCGGGCCAGTGTCGGCATCGACACCGTCACCGTCTCGGTCGCCCGCGCGGCCGTGGCCAATGCCGGCAGCGGACCCTGCGCCACCGCGACGCCATCCTCCTCGACCACCCAGTCGAAGGCGAATCCCGAAAGGTCGCGGAAGTCGTGGCGATTGCGCACGGTCACGCGGCCCGTCGCCGGATCGAAGCCTTCGAACTGGATCGGCGACAGCACCTTCTGCACTTCATACAGATGTGGATTGGGCGTCCGGTCGGGTTGATTCAGGCCATCGCCGAATTCGACATCGCCGCCGGGGTTCGGACCATACTCCCCGCCATCGCCCCAATAGCGTTTGCCGTTCTTATCGGTGCGATACATCGACTGGTCGACCCAGTCCCAGATGAAGCCGCCCTGCAGCTTGTCATATTTGTAGATGGTGTCCCAATAATCCTTGAAGTTACCGCCCGAATTACCCTGCATATGGGCATATTCGCACTGGATCATCGGCTGCGTGCGGCTGGGATCATTGGCCCAGTCGACCATCTTTTCGATATCGTCGTACATCGGCGCATAGATATCGACATACGGATTGGGTTGATGATCCCAGTCCAGCGTTCCCCAGCCCAGATACGAGATCAGCCGGCCCGGATCGCGCTTGCGGATCGCCGTGGCCGCCTTTTCGAAATTGGGGCCGATGCCGGCTTCGTTACCCAATGACCAGAAGATGATCGACGGGTGGTTCTTGTCGCGTTCGATCATGTTGGTCACCCGCGACACGTGGGCACCCTCCCACGCGGGATCGAACCCGACCTGGAATTTTGACCGCAGCTCTGGGTGCTTGTTGCCATATTCCATATAGGCGTGGCTCTCGATATTGGCCTCGTCCATCACGTACAGGCCATATTCGTCGGCAAGTTCGTACCAGCGCGGATCGTTCGGATAGTGCGACGTACGCACGGCATTGATGTTGTTGCGCTTCATCAACTCGATGTCGCGCTTCATGGATTCCAGCGAGATGACGTGGAACGTTTCCGGGTCATGCTCGTGCCGGTTCACGCCCCGGATCACGATGGGGCGGCCGTTCACCGACACCCGTCCATTCCGCATCTCGACGGTGCGAAAGCCGATCTTCTGCGGCGTGACCTGCACGACCTTGCCATCCGCATCGAGCAGTTCGACCATCAGCGTATAGAGATTGGGCGTCTCCGCCGACCACGGCCTGACCCCCGGCACTACTGCGGCCAGCGTTACCGTCCGTTCGTTCTTGCCGGCCGCGACCCGTGCCTCTTTGGTCAGTACCTCGCGCTGCCCATCCATCAGCGTCATCCGCGCCGTCATCGGCCTGGTCGACGGCGTCACCGCGATATCGGTCGACAACGTACCGTCCCGATAGGTGCGATCGAGGCTGGCATGCGCGAAGACGTCGCGAACGCGCGTTTTCGGTGCCGCCATCAGGAATACCTCGCGCTCGATACCCGATACGCGCCAGAAGTCCTGATCCTCAAGATAGCTGCCATCCGACCAGCGATGAATCTGGATCGCGACCATATTCCGGCCGGGTTTCACGAACCGCGTAACGTCGAATTCCGACGGCAGCTTCGAATCTTCGGAATAACCGACGTTTTGTCCGTTGACCCAAACCTCATAGGCGGAACCGGCCGCCCCAATGTGCAGGATCACGTCCTCTCCGGCCCAGCCCGCCGGCACATCCACGTCGCGGCGATAGGAACCGACCGGGTTGGTTGCATGCGGGATCAATGGTCGATTGGCGGGGAACGGATAGGTGATGTTGTTGTAGCGGGGCTGGTCATACCCCTCGGTCTGCCAGTCTGCGGGAACCTTGATCTCCTTCCAGGCGGACACGTCATAGTCCGGCCGTTCGAACCCGGTCGGCACCGCATCAGACGAAGGTGAGAAGGCAAACTTCCACTGGCCGTTCAGGCTGACGAAGCGGTTCGACTGGGTGCGATGGCCGGCGATCGCCCGTTCACGGCTTTCGAACGGAAAGCCCGTCGATCGGGCCGGCATCTTGCCGCGCGCATAAACCGCCGGATTTTCCCAATCCGGTCGGGCAGGATCGACCTGCACCGGTTGAACCCGTGGCGCCACCTGCGCTCCTGCATTCGTGGCGATTACCCCGATCGCCAACGCCGATACGCCGACGCCCCGCAACATGCCCGCAGCTTTCACCGAATACTCTCCCGATCCCGGCGTTACACACCGCTCTTATCATATAATTGTAGAGCGCGATGGTAGCGGTGCGCAATACGCAAGCGAGGATCACGCACCGAACCGCCCGGATTCGAGGTTTACGCTATTGTCCCAGCCATCGCGCCGTCCCCGCCTGCAGCCGATCACCGGCCTCGCGGTTGATCTTCATCTGCGCGATGACGCGATCTGCCGGCCCCCGCGACCCGGCGGGCAGATACTTCTTTGCATAGCTCGCTACCTTGGCGGGCATGGCCGGATCCTTCGATCCGCTGGCGAGGCCGACGATGAATCCCGTCCGTGAACTCTGCTCGATGAAGCCATCGACCGTCGCCTGATTGGCAACCGCCCAATCATAGGCCAGATCGGCATGCGCGCCCGCAATCGCCCTCAACAGGCTGGCCTTTTGCGGATCGGTCAGGACGTCCGTCTTCAACAAGGCCAGCGCACGCTGCGCATTGGACTCATCCGCGGACGCGCCCAGCAAGCGGACATAGCCGTTCTTCGTGACCGGCGACCGTTCCGCCTTCGTCATCGCCAGCAGGATGTCCCATTCGGCCGGGGTCGCATTCACCGCATAGGTCGACAGGATCGGCTGCCGGATCGCGCCAGGAAGGGCAGCGGGGTCGTTGCGCATCCGCGACACGTAATCACGCGCACGCGCCATGACGTTTGCGTCTCCCTCCGACCCCAATTGTTCGATCAGCCGCTCGCGCAGGTTGCCGACCAGCGGCGACTCGCCATTCTTGGCCTCGAAACCGATCCGGCCGAGCACCGGCGTCAGCAGCGTCCGGGTCCGCTCCCGCAATCGCTGCTCCAGGGGCGTGCCGGCGAGCAGTTCAGCCAGCCGTTCGAGCTTCGCCGCGACCATCGACCATTCCAGCGGGTCCGCCCCCGCCCCGACCTGCGCCTGCACCGCAAAGTAGCGATCGAGGGGCTGATACCCGCCTAGGGCCAAGGCGAAATCGTCGCCCAGCGTGCCGAGCCGGTCCTCCAGCGACAATCGTCCATAATCGCGAACAACCGCGGCATGTCCGGCATCGTCATACATAGCGCGCGTGTACGATCCCTTGCCTGCGTTCAGTACGACGGTGCCGCAACCCTTCACGGTCAGCGAGGTCGGTTTCGCGCCCGTCACCACCGCGTTCGCGCTGCCACCGCCGATGGTGGACACCACCAGTGGCACCCGCCATGTCTGCGGCTGCTTCGATGGCATATCCAGCCCGAACCGCCCCTGACCCAGGCTGACCTTCGTATCGCCGCCGACGCACTGTGTGCCGGTCATCGTCACCAGCGGCACGCCGCCCTGCAACGTGAAATCGCGGGCGATGCCGCCGATATCGCGACCCGATGCCGCCGACAATTCGGTCCACAACTGGTTGGTGACGGTATTGCCGTATTTGTACTTGGCCATGTAGCGGCGGATGCCGTCACGGAAGACGTCGGCGCCGAGCGTCGACTCCATCATCCCGATGACCGCCTGCCCCTTCATATAGGTGATGCCGTCGAACGCCTCGCCGATCTGGTCGACGGTTTCCACCTTGCGCACGATCGGATGCGTCGCCGACGTCGCATCGATCGCCATCGCCGATTCCCGTTCGAACGCGACCGCCGACGCGCCGGCTTTCCAGCCAGGGTTCAGGTCGGCCGTCGCCTTTCCTTCCATCCACGACGCGAAGCCCTCGTTCAGCCACAGGTCATCCCACCATGCCATGGTGACGAGATCGCCGAACCACTGATGGGCCATCTCATGCGCGACAGTGACGTGAACCGATTGCCGCCCGCTCGCGGCGGTTCGCGAGGGATCGAACAACAGGGTAGGTTCGAAATAGAAGATCGCCCCCCAATTTTCCATCGCGCTGAAGAACTGGCTGGACCCCGGCCCCGCGATCATGTCCATCTTGGGCAACGGATAGGGCTGACCGAAATAGTCGTTGTAATAGGACAGCAGCCGCTTGGCGGCGCCCAGCGCATAATCGCCCTGGTCGATCACGCCACGGCGCGCGATCACGCCGATCTCCGTACCGTTCGCGGTCACCGTCCGGCGCTCGATATCGCCCATACCCAGGAACAACAGATAGCTGGACATCACCGGCGTCTCGCCGAACCGGTATAGCTGGCTGCCGTCCGCCCGCTTCGTCACGGATGTCGCCGGCATGTTCGAATAGGCCGTCTCGCCTGCGGGTGCCGTGCTCGACAATCGGAACTTCGCCTTGAACGACGGTTCGTCCCACATCGGCGCGAACCGCCGCGCATCCGGTGCCTCGAACTGCGTCGCGAGCATCCGTGCCTTCGACCCATCGACATTTGTATAATCGATCGCGAACAGGCCGGCTGCAGATTGGTTGATCTTGCCGGTCCACTTGAAAGCCAGCCGGTGCTGGCCGACCGTGGCGGCCGCCGGCAATGTCACCGTCAACGTCTGCGCCGCTGCATCCGTCGATATCCGCGCCGGTTTTCCATCGAATGTGGCGGCCGTCACATTCAGGTCGGCGGCATTCAGTGTCATCGTCCGCGTCGCCTGACGCACATCGACCGTCACGGTTTCGGTCCCGGCGAAAATCAGCGACGTCGCATCGGGTTGAATGTCGATTTCATACAGCACCGGAACGACAGTGCGCGGCAACTGTCCGGCGGCCAGCGCAGGCCCGGAAACCGTAACGGCAAGGAACAATGGCGCAGCGAATTTCATGAACGACCTCGTGATGTTATGCCTTGCCATAGGGCATTGCCGGTCACGGGCAACGCTGGACAGGCTCGTTTGCCACGCCCAAGATCGCCGCCATGACGCTTCCTTCGCTGTTCGATCGCCTCCGTTTGCCCGTGATCGGGTCACCGCTTTTCATCATCTCCGGGCCGGAACTGGTGATCGCCCAATGCAAGGCGGGCATCGTCGGATCCTTTCCCGCGCTGAACGCCCGACCCGCCGCGATGCTGGACGAATGGCTGCATCGCATCACCGAGGAACTGGCTGCCCACAACCGCGCAAATCCCGATCGCCCGGCCGCTCCCTTCGCGGTCAACCAGATCGTGCATCGGTCGAACGACCGGCTGGAGGCCGATCTGGCGGTATGCGCGAAATGGCAGGTGCCGATCGTCATCACCTCGCTCGGCGCGCGGGAGGATCTGAACACGGCGGTCCATGGCTGGGGCGGCATCACCCTGCACGACATCATCGACGATCGATTTGCCCGCAAGGCGGTGGAGAAGGGCGCGGACGGGTTGATCGCGGTGGCGGCGGGCGCCGGGGGCCATGCCGGCCGCCAGTCGCCCTTCGCGCTCGTTACCGAAATCCGGCAGTGGTTCGATGGTCCCTTGGCGCTGTCCGGCTCGATCGCCACCGGTGCCGCCGTCTTGGCGGCACGCGCACTGGGCGCGGATTTCGCCTATATCGGCTCGCCTTTCATCGCGACCGACGAAGCCAATGCCGATCCCGCCTACAAACAGGCGGTGGTAGAGGGTCGGGCAGCGGATATCGTCAATTCCGATTTCTTCACCGGTGTCCACGGCAATTACCTGCGTGGCTCGATCGTCGCGGCGGGGCTGGACCCCGATAATCTGCCGCAGGGTGATCTGAAGACGATGGACTTCGGTGGCGGCAACGGCAGCAAGGCCAAGGCATGGCGCGATATCTGGGGCGCCGGCCAGGGCATCGGTGCGGTCGAAGCGATCGAACCCGTCGCCACCCGTATCGACCGGCTGGAACGCGAGTATCTCGCCGCTCGCGCCCGCCTGCTGGGCTAGAAGCCGGCGGCAAGTTGCAACTGCAATACCCGCGCCGGACTGGCCGGTCGCTCGACATCGGCATAGCCGGCCTCCAGCATGGCGGCGCGGCGGTATAGGGTTTCACTGGCGTCGATCAGCCACCGTGCGCGATCCGGCATCCGGTCGGCCACATCCGGATCGACGACCGACGATGGACCCAGCCGCCGCGCGGGCATCAGTGCGTCCGCCGGAGCGATCTCGCCCGCGTCGATCGCCTTGCGCATCAGCAGCCAGGCCAGCACATGCATCAGCCGCGTCGTGACCTTCAACGACTCGCAGGACAGCAGCACCCGATCGATCGGGGCCAGCGCGTCACTATCCTCGCGACTTTGCCCCTCGATATAATGGCGTGCCTCATCCGCCAGAACCATGGCATCAATGTACAGGCCGTCCAGCAAACGGCGATGCAGGTGAGCGGGCGGGTGCGGCGTCATCAATCGCTGCATCGCACGCCTGCGCGGCGCTTCCCATGCGCGATATCGGCATCGGTGTCCCATTTGCGGACCACTGATGCAGGATGTCAGGCGATGATGTCGGGCAGCAGATGATCTTCGAGCATGGCGATCTCATCGCGCAGCCGCAGCTTGCGCTTTTTGAGGCGGGCCAATTGCATCTGATCGGGTACGCCATTTTCGCCCAGTGCGGCGATGGCGGCATCCAGGTCGCGATGCTCCTGTCGCAGGCTGTCCAGCCTCGTCCTGATCTGTGTTTCGTCCACGCAGCCCCCCGATCGCCCGCCGCTTTAACCAACCATCGCTGCATGTGCGAGCGGCAAACGGGTCGGCCGGCAAAACCGCACGGTCAGTCGATTTCGCGCCGATTTCATGACGACAATCCGCGAGTCGCGTGTTCTACTCATTCCCCCGCAAGGCACGAAGGAGACTTTGCCCATGCAGTCGACAGCACACCAGATCGCTCTGGAAACGAAGCATGCCACGATCGATCGGCGCATTGCCGACGAAACCGGCAGGCCGCATCCCGATACGGCGATATTGGCCGATCTGAAGAAACAGAAGCTGCGACTGAAGGAAGAAATCGTCAGCCTGTGATCGATACGGGCCGTCGCCATCCAGCGACGGCCTTTCTATTCGATCACATCGTCATATCAGCCATCGACGGCAGCCTGCACCACCGACGGATCGATCGAACTATCGAGCGCGATGCCGATGCGTCCCTCGGCCGACCATGCAACCTTTCCCTGAACCTCACCGACACCCGGCAGATCGAGCACCGCCACCGTACCGACCGACACCGGATAACCTGGCTCAGCCATCAACCCGCGTTCCGACAGGTTGCGGATGCGAACCTGCTGGGGACCCTCGGCATCATCTTCCAACCGCAACAGGGCCATCAGTAATGCCGGGTTACGCTCATGCGCCCGCTGATCCGAAGGCGATGAATTAGGGGCACCTTTGGCGTCGTCTGAGAAGCCTTCCATGCCCATTCCGTTCCATCTATGCGTGCGTTGCGTAAGCCTTGGCTATCCGCAGTAGCACGCACCTATGTCAAGCATTCGTCATTCGTCGCGTGAGATCTTTTCGTGCCGCTCGTGCCGTTCCTGGGCTTCGACCGTCATCGTCGCGATCGGCCGCGCCTCCAGTCGGGCGAGGCTGATCGGTTCGCCGGTAACCTCGCAATACCCGTACTCACCCTCGTCGATCCGGCGGATCGCGGAGTCGATCTTGCTGATGAGTTTACGCTGGCGATCACGGGTCCTGAGTTCGATGGACCAGTCGGTCTCGCTCGATGCCCGGTCGGTCAAATCCGATTCCCGCAGCGAATCGACCTGTAGTTGGGATAGCGTGCCCAGCGATTCCAGTAGAATCGCCTCTTTCCACGCCGTCAGTTTTTTACGAAAATATACCTGTTGTCGTCGTCCCATAAAGGGTTCGTCGGCCGAAGGCCGATACCCGTCATCATTGGCCGCCGATTGGCCAGTGGAAAGGACATCTACGCGATCAAGAACCGTCGCCATACCGCTCTCCCTTCGGCCCGTCAGACTGGTTTGCCCATCCGCGTCCTCGGGGCCTCCCCCAGATATTGAGCGCCTATAGTGCGACAGGGAAGCTGCGACAAGCGACCCGTAGAATTCTTGTCCCAGATCGATCCATATTGTTGCGCGAATGCAACTCGATGTGGTTGCACCGGATGCCGATCATCAATGACGGGCACCCGATCAACATAACCGATCGCCGATCAGGCCGCGATCAGTGCCTTTTCGATGTCGGATATGGGGTGGCCGGTCAGATCCTTGTCCAGTTCACCGATGATTCGATCACTCACTTCCTTATGATAATGCTTGCGGAGTTCGCCCAACGTCCGTGGCGGGGCGACGACGATCAGGCTCTCGTAATCATGCGCCAGGGCACGGCGCTTCAACAGATCGGCAGCATTGGCGGCGAAGCGATCTTCCTCGATCTGATGCGCATCGGCCTTGCCGACCGAACTTTGCGCATGACCCTGTGGCGACGAAGCGCGACCGGCGGCATCGGTCGTCTGATCGCGGTCGGCCGGATTGTCCTGCTCCTCGGCATGCTCGACCTTCAACTGGGGCTGATCGACATCGCCTTCGTTTCGGAGAAACAGCAGCTTGCGGCCGTCCGCGACCAGGACGACGGCGTTGTGAGCGATCCGCACGAAACTTCTCCTTCAGGGTTATGCTACTTGCCGCACACAACGCCCCTTCATCACTTCGGGTTGCGCGGCTTCGCCCCTGACGCCATAGCCCGGCCATGCACGATATCCGCCTGATCCGCGACGACCCTGCCTCGTTCGATGCCGCTTTGGCCCGGCGTGGATTGCCGGCACAGGGGGAGGCGCTGGTCGCACTCGACGAGCGACGCCGCCAGACGATCGCCGCTTCACAGGAAGCGCAGACGCGTCGCAACGACCTGTCAAAGCAGATCGGCCAGGCGAAAGCCCAGAAGGATGAGGCACGCGCGCAAGCGTTGATGGTCGAGGTCGCGGAACTCAAGGTGCGTCTGCCCGAACTGGAGCAGGAGGAACGCTCGATCGGTGCGGAGCTTGATGCCGCGCTCGCTGCCATCCCCAATCGCCCGGCCACGAACGTCCCGGAGGGAAGCGACGAAGACGGCAACCAGTTGATCGCCGAGCATGGCGCGAAACCGGTTTTCGCCTTTGCCGGGGTTCGCGAGCATGACGCGATCGGTCCGGCCTTGGGCATGGATTTCGAGACGGGTATCGCCATCGCCGGCGCGCGCTTTACGCTGTTGCGCGGTCCCGTCGCACGGCTGAACCGCGCGCTCGGCCAGTTTATGCTCGACCGCCTCGTGAACGAGCATGGCTATGAAGAGGTCGCACCGCCGGTACTGGTCCGCGAAGAAGCGCTGTTCGGCACGGGTCAGTTGCCCAAATTCGCCGAAGACCTTTTCCGTACCACCGACGATCGCTGGTTGATCCCCACTGCAGAGGTGTCGCTGACCAACATCGTCCGCGAGAAGGTGCTGTCGGAAGGTGAGTTGCCCCTCCGCTTCGCCGCGCTGACCCCCTGCTTCCGCTCCGAGGCAGGCGCTGCCGGACGCGACACGCGTGGCCTGATCCGTCAGCATCAGTTCGACAAGGTCGAGATGGTGTCGATCGTCGCGCCGGAGGCGTCGGACGACGAGCATGAGCGGATGACCCGCGCCGCCGAGAGCGCACTGGAGGCGTTGGGTTTGCCCTATCGCCGGATGCTGCTCTGCACCGGCGACATGGGGTTCTCGGCCGCCCGGACCTATGATCTGGAGGTCTGGCTGCCCGGTCAGAACCGCTATCGCGAAATTTCCAGCTGCTCGACCTGCACCGATTTCCAGGCACGGCGGATGAATGCGCGGTATCGGCCGGAGGGTGGCAAGCCGCAGTTCGTCCACACGTTGAACGGCTCCGGGCTTGCCGTGGGTCGTACGCTGGTGGCGGTGATCGAGAACTATCAGCAGGAGGACGGATCGGTCGCGGTGCCGGCGGTGCTTCAGCCCTATCTGGGCGGACTGACCGTACTGAGCCCACGCTGATGCGTATCCTCGTCACCAACGACGACGGCTATCACGCGCCGGGGCTGAAGGTCGCAGAGACGATCGCGGCGGCGTTCTCCGACGATGTCTGGGTCGTGGCGCCGGCGGAGGAACAGTCGGGCGCCGGCCATTCGCTGACGCTGACGCGGCCGCTGCGTATCCGCCGGTTCGGCGAGAAGCGGTTCGCGGTGTCGGGCACGCCGACCGATGCGGTGATGATGGCGGTCGCCAAGATCATGAAAGACAACCCGCCCGACCTGATCCTGTCAGGCGTCAACCGCGGCGCCAATCTGGCCGAGGACGTGACCTATTCGGGCACCGTATCGGCGGCGATGGAGGGAGCGCTCGCCGGCATCCGGTCGATCGCGCTGAGTCAGGTCTATAGCCGCGAAGGCATGGGCGATGCAGTGCCGTTCTCCGTCGCGGAGGCATGGGGCGAGCGAGTGTTGCGGCCCTTGATCGAGGCACCGCTGGCGCCCCGATCTCTGGTTAACGTCAACTTCCCCGCCGTGCCGGCCGATGCGGTGAAGGGCATTCGCGTCGTGCCGCAGGGCCTGCGCGACTATGGCCGGTTGCAGATCGTGACCAACACCGATCCCCGCGGATACGAATATCACTGGTTCGCACTGGGCCAGATGAAGGACGCGACGACCGGCGACACCGATCTGGAGGCGGTGGCCGCGGGATATGTCTCGGTCACGCCGCTGCATCTGGATATGACGCACGGGCCTTCGCTGGCGATGCTCGACGCCGCCTATGGCTAGGCGCTGGGCGGCGAGCGTTGCGATGCTGGCGCTCGCTGGCTGCATCCCCTCGGTCGAGCCGCCTCGCGGTTCCGAGCGAATGCCGCCACCGCGCCATGAGGAACCGCCCGCCCCGCCCATGGTGGACGATCGCCCGGCGCGGTCGATCGATGTCCCCGCCCCGCGCCCTGCCCGGCCCGCCTGGGAAGCCAAGCCCGTCGCGGCGGATACGCGGGAGGTGGCGGCATCGACCTATACCGTGCGGCGGGGCGACGGGCTGGGCGCGATCGCCGAGCGGACCGGCGCCAGTGTCGAGGCGATCGCGCGGGCCAACGGGCTGGCGGCGCCCTATCCGGTGCAGGCGGGGCGGCGGCTCACGATACCGGCCGGGCGCTATCATCTGGTCCGTCCGGGCGAGAGCGGCATCGCCATCGCGCGGGCATACGGTGTCGAATGGTCGCGGATCGTGGCGGCCAACGAGCTGACCGAGCCCTATTCCCTGCGCGCCGGCCAGCGGGTGTTGATCCCGGGGCCGGCGGAGAGCGCGCCGAGTCGGGCAGCGGAGCGGGCGGCGGCGTTCCGGCTGGACGTGGACGACATCCTTACCGGTGGCGAGCCGGCGCTGGCGGCCAATCAGGCGCCGGTGCGGCCGGTGCGGCGGCCGACCAGGGCGTTGCCGTCGAACGCGGTGGTGGCGCCGCCGGTGCGGTTGGCGGGGGGCGGCTTCGTCTGGCCGGTCGAGGGCCGCGTGGTGAAGCGGTTCGGGCCGGGCGCGTCGGGGGAGCGCAACGATGGGATCAAGCTCGCGGTGCCGGTCGGCACGCCGGTGCTGTCGGTGGCGGACGGGGTCGTCGCCTATGCCGGCGACGGGATCGCGGCGCTGGGCGGGCTGGTGATCGTGAAGCATGGCGGCGGGTGGACCAGCGTCTATGGCCATGCATCGCGGCTGCTGGTCAGTCGGGGGCAGAGCGTGAAGCGGGGACAGTCGATCGCGCTGTCGGGGGACACCGGCTTTGCCGAGCAGCCGGAGGTGCACTTCGAGCTGCGCCGCGGGCGGACGCCGGTCGATCCGCTGACGTTGCTGCCGAGGCGGTAAGTTCACCAACTTCACGCATATCAAAGGTGGTCAATCGCGGGTGGCGAGCGGTTGATGCGGGGGGCCTTGGAGGCTTGTACACGATGATCGGGCTGTAGGACAGGTGACGAACCGCGTCGCGGTTGCTAACCGGCGGCCATGTCGTACCAGTCAGAGCTGCTCACCGTCCTCGGCAACCGTGGTTATGTCCACCAGATGACCGACGCCATCGCGCTGGATGCGCTGGCGGCGAAGGGGGTGGTGCCGGGGTATATCGGGTTCGATCCGACCGCGCCGTCGCTGCATGTCGGCAGCCTGGTGCAGATCATGCTGCTGCGCCGGTTGCAGCAGACGGGGCACAAGCCGATCGTGCTGATGGGCGGCGGCACCGGCAAGATCGGCGATCCGAGCTTCAAGGACGAGGCGCGCAAGCTGTTGGGCGAGGATGGCATCGCGACCAACGTGGCGGCGATCAAGCGCATCTTCGAACGGTTCCTGACCTTCGGCGACGGCCCGACCGATGCGGTGATGCTGGACAATGCCGAGTGGCTCGACGCGCTGGAATATATCCCGTTCCTGCGCGAGGTGGGCCAGCATTTCTCGGTCAACCGGATGCTGTCGTTCGATTCGGTGAAGCTGCGGCTGGACCGCGAGCAGTCGCTCAGCTTCCTCGAATTTAACTACATGATCCTGCAGGCATACGACTTTCTGGAACTGTCGCGCCGCGCCGGGTGCCGGTTGCAGATGGGCGGGTCCGACCAGTGGGGCAACATCGTCAACGGCATCGAACTGTCGCGGCGGATGGACGGCACCGAGGTGTACGGCATTACCACGCCGCTGATTACGACAGCGGACGGCGGCAAGATGGGCAAGACGATGTCGGGCGCGGTCTGGCTGCACGAGGACCAGTTGCCGCATTTCGATTACTGGCAGTTCTGGCGCAACACCGACGACCGCGATGTCGGCCGGTTCCTGCGGCTGTTCACCGACCTGCCGCTGGACGAAATCCGCCGGCTGGAGGCATTGCCGGGGGCGGAGATCAACGAGGCGAAGAAGATCCTCGCCACCGAGGCGACGGCGATGTGCCGGGGCCGCGCCGCCGCCGACGAGGCGGCGGAGACCGCGCGGCGGACGTTCGAGGAAGGCACCGGCGGCGAGGCGTTGCCGCGGTTCGTGGCGGCGGGGCCGGTAGGGATCGTCGATGCGCTGATCGGGCTGGGCTTCGCCGCGTCGCGGGGCGAGGCGCGGCGGCTGATCGCCGGTGGCGGTGCGCGGGTCGATGGCGAGAAGGTGACGGACGAGAGCGTGACGATCACCGTCGGTGCGGAGCCGGTGCGGTTGTCGGCGGGGAAGAAGCATCATGGCTTGGTGGTTGCGGGGTGATTGGCGGGGTGTGAGATCGGTTGCGGGGGCGGTTCATCCGTGTACGCGCGGGGTAACGGCATCAGACTGCTTCCCCGGCGGAGGCCGGGGTCCAGTTGGGTGAAGTGCTGTGATGACCGATTGATGTTCGTCGTTGCGAGCGCAGAGAAGCGATCCAGGGCAGCGCGGGAGGCGCTGGGTTGCTTCGCTGCGCTCGCAATGACGGGGTGTTGGGGTTGCTGGCGTCCGGTATAAGTTTGGTTGCGCAACTGAGCCCCGGCCTTCGCCGGGGAACTGGTATGATTTTTGGTGAGGTTACCTTTCCACAACATTCCGTTCGTTTGTGAAAGGTCCTTGAGGTTCACGCGGAGACGCGGAGACGCGGAGAAGAAGTAGGTTGATGGCGCTTCGCGCGAAGGAAGGCAGGTCGCAGGCCCATTTCCTATCGTCGCACATGCCCGGATGGCGATCGCGCGCTCCCCGGTCAGCCTCTCCAATCTTCTTCTCCGCGCCTCCGCGTCTCCGCGCGAACCCCCTTCTTCCCGCCCGGACCAAAACCCAACCCCTAACGCTTTGTTAACCTCTGGACGGTAGCCAAATGACTGGCGTGATGCGGGAATCCTCGACCGCAGGGCCGAGGGGACGTGATGGCTTTCGGAAATCTGGCGGCGGCGGATGATCGGCGCGAACCGCGGCAGACCGTGCTGCATCGCACGCGGGCGCGGCAGGCGGGTGGTGAGGAACAGCCGATGACGCTGGTCGATGTGTCGCCGCGTGGTTTCATGGCGCGCAGCGATGGCCAGCATGCGCCGGGCGACTGGCTGTCGGTGCAGTTTCCGTTGATCGGTGTGCTGGAGGCGGAGGTCCGCTGGTCGCTGGGCGGCCGGATCGGCTGTCAGTTGACGCGGACGATCGAACTGGCGGACTATCAATTGATGCTGGAGCTGATGCTTCGCGCCATGAAGGCCGCATCGGCCCGGGCTTAACTCAGCCGGAACGTAGCAGGGCGACACCGGCGTCGCGTTCGAACAGATAGAGCGCGGTTCGTGCCGCGCGGCCACGCTCGCCAGCCAGACCGCCGTCGCGGTCGATCAGCAGCCGGGCATCGTCATGCGCGCATTGCAACAGGTCGGGTAGCATTTCCGGCGTGGCGAGGCGGAAGCCGGCCTCGCCCGATTGTCGCGTGCCGAGCATTTCGCCGCCGCCGCGCAGGCGCAGATCCTCCTCGGCGATGCGGAACCCGTCATTCGATTCGCGCATCAAGGCGAGGCGCGCGCGGGACGTTTCGCTGAGCGCAGCGCCGCGCATCAACAGGCAGATCGAACGGCCCCCGCCCCGGCCGACGCGACCGCGCAACTGGTGGAGTTGGGCGAGGCCGAAGCGGTCGGCATGTTCGATCACGATCAGCGTCGCGTTGGGCACGTCGACGCCGACCTCGATCACCGTCGTCGCCACAAGCACGCCGGTGCGGGCGCCGGCGAACGCCTCCATCACCGCGTCCTTCTCGGCGGGCTTCATGCGGCCGTGGACGAGGCCGACCTTCTCCCCGAAGCGACCGCGCAATGCCTCGGCGCGGGCTTCCGCGGCGGCGAGATCAGATTTCTCGCTCTCCTCGACCAGCGGGCAGACCCAGTATGCCTGACCGCCATCGGCGAGGTGGCGGCCGAGCGCGTTGACGACCTCGTCCAGACGGTCCTCCGATACGACGCGGGTTTCGATCGGCTGGCGGCCGGGGGGCATCTCGTCGAGGCGGCTGACGTCCATCTCGCCATATTGCGCCAGCGTCAGGGTGCGCGGGATCGGTGTGGCAGTCATCGCCAGCAGATGCGGGCTGCGGCCCTTTTCCTGCAGCAACATCCGCTGCGCGACGCCGAAGCGGTGCTGTTCGTCGACCACGACCAGCGCGAGGTCGCGGTAGCGGACCGCCTCCTGAAAGATCGCGTGGGTGCCGACGAGGATGTCGATCGATCCGTCGGCAAGGCCCATCAACGTCGCCTCACGCACGCGGCCCTTGTCGCGGCCGGTGAGGACGCCGATCGTGAGCGGCAGTCCGGCGAGCGTCTTGCGCAACGTCTCGTAATGCTGGCGGGCGAGGATTTCGGTGGGGGCGAGCATCGCGCCCTGCGCGCCGGCCTCCACCGCGATCAGCAGCGCCATGGCGGCGACCAGCGTTTTGCCGGAGCCGACATCGCCCTGGAGCAGGCGAAGCATCGGTGCCTCCTGCGCCAGATCGCCCTCGATCTCCGCCACGGTGCGCGACTGCGCGCCGGTGAGGCTGTAGGGCAGGCGCAACGCATCGCGGAGGCGGCGGTCGCCGGCGAGCGCCCTGCCCTTGCGCTTGCGCGTGTCGGCGCGGACGAGCGTCATGGCGAGCTGGTTGGCGAAGACCTCGTCATAGCCCAGCCGTTCGCGCGCCTTGGTATCGGCGGGGTCGGCGTGGATGCGGGTGAGCGCGTCGCGCCAGTCGGGCCATTGCCGCTGCGCCTTCAGGCTGGGTTCGATCCATTCGGGCAGTTCGGGCGCGCGGGCGATCGCCTGATCGACGAAGCCGGCGATGCGGCGTGAGGTGACGCCTTCGGACAGGGGATAGATCGGCTCGCGTTCGCGCATCGGCTCGGCGGGATCGGACAGTTCGGGATGCACGATCTGGAGCGTGTCGCCATATTGGTCGAGCCGGCCGGAGACGAGTTTCGTCTCGCCGATCGGCAGCAGCTTCTTCGCCCAGCCGGGATGGCCGCCGAAATAGACGAGGCTGACATAGTTGCCGTGCGCATCGACGGCCTGCACGCGGGTGGGGCCGCGGCCGTTCGATTCGCGATAGCTTTGCGGAGTGAGCGGGATCGCGATGATGCGGCCGGCGTCGGATACCATCAGCTCGGTGCGCGGCACCCGGTCGACCCAGCCGGTCGGCAGATGGAAGGCGATATCGAGGACGCGCGCCAGCCCGAGCCGGTCGAGCGGCTTTGCCAGAGCGGGGCCGACGCCCTTCAGGGCGGTGACTTCGGCGAACAGCGGATTGAGGATGTCGGGGCGCATGACTACATGGCCGCCATACACCAGCCGACGGCCGCTGCCAGCGTCCGGCGGCCTATTGCCGTTGGGAACGCCGCCGTGAATCATGAAATACGCCTGAAGCGCACGCATTTCCGGGCCTGGCATCGCGGCACGCGCGAGGCGGATTTGATGATCGGCGGCTTTTTCGACGCGCATCATGCGTCGTGGTCGGCGGCGGACCTCGACTGGTTCGAGACGCTGATCGAGGAGCAGGACGTCGATATCATGGGCTGGGCGATCGGATCGATCCCCTGCCCGCCGGAATGGGATACGCCGATGATGCAGACGATGCGGTCGCTGGATTTCGTGCCGTTGCCGAAGTGATTTCTCCCCTCCCGCCTCGCGGGAGGGGTCGGGGGTGGGCCTTGCGTCTGGGTGACACCGCCCCCGTGACTGATTGGACGACCGTACCGCCCGGACGCCTGCCCACCCCCAGCCCCTCCCGCCAGCGGGAGGGGAGCTTTTAAGAAGAACCCATGCCCGATCTGAAGACGATCCTTTCCGCGAAGGCGGCGCTCACGCTGGCGGGGGTGCCGACCGGGTTCCAGCCGTCGCTGCTCGCCGATCTGGCGCGGGCGGCGGGGCGTGTGGTGTTCATCGCCGCCGATGACGCGGCGATGCGGGCGATCGCGTCCACCGCGCCGTTCTTCGCACCGGAGCTGGAGGTGGTGACGTTCCCGGCGTGGGATTGCCTGCCATACGATCGCGCGTCGCCGACGCTGCGGGTGATGGCGGAGCGGGTGGCGGCGCTGTACCGGTTGCAGGGCAAGGCGAAAGGTCCGCAACTGGTGCTGACGACCGCCAATGCGGCGACGCAGCGGGTGCTGACGCCGTTCCGCATCCGCCAACTGGTCGCCTCGCTGGCGCCGGGCGAGCGGATCGGGCGCGACGATCTGGCGACGTTGCTGCAGGCCAATGGCTATGTGCGGACCGAGACGGTGCACGACCACGGCGAATATGCCGTGCGCGGCGGGATCGTCGATTTGTTTCCCAGCGGCGAGGAACAGGCGCTGCGGCTCGATTTCTTCGGTGACGAGATCGAGAGCGTGCGGACGTTCGATCCCGCCGACCAGCGGACGACGGGGCGGGTCGATGGCTTCACGTTGCTGCCGGCATCGGAGGCGTTGCTGGACGCGGATTCGATCAAGCGGTTCCGGACGCGGTATCGCGAGACGTTCGGGGCGACGGCGACGGGCGATCCGCTGTATCAGGCGGTGTCCGAGGGGCGGCGTCAGGCGGGCATGGAGCATTGGCTGGCGCTGTTCGAGGAGAAGCTGGCGACGCTGTTCGATCACCTTGGCGATGCGGTGGTGGTGCGCGACGGCGGCGTGGCGGCGGCGGCGGAGAGCCGGATCGAGGCGATCGCCGATTATTACGATAACCGGAAACGGGCGGAGGCGGCGCAACCGGGCAGCTATCGCCCGTTGCCGGCCAAGGCGCTGTATCTGGATGCGGATGCCTGGGCGACCGGGCTGGCCGAAGCGACCGCGCATCTGACGACGGCGTTCCATGAGCCGGAATCGACGCGGGTGCTCGATTTCGGTGTCGATGGCCCGCGCGATTTCGGGGCGGAGCGGGCGGCGCAGGCGAACGTGTACGAGGCGGTCGTCGCGCATGTCGAGAAGCTGCGGCGCGAGGGGAAGAAGCCGGTGCTCGCCAGCTATTCGGTCGGCGCGCGCGACCGGCTGGGCAGCCTGTTGAAGGACCACGGGCTGAAGGGCGGCAAGAACGCCGAGACGTGGCAGGAGGCGCTGGGCGTCGCCGATACGACCAAGAGCTTCGGCGTGGCGCTGGTCGTGCTGCCGCTGGACCATGGCTTCGCGGCGCCGGGCGTTGCGGTGCTGACCGAGCAGGACATGCTGGGCGACCGGCTGATCCGGCGGAACAAGCGCAAGAAGTCGGCCGATGCCTTCCTCGCCGAACTGGCGACGCTGAGCCCCGGCGATCTGGTGGTGCATTCGGATCACGGCATCGGGCGGTATGAGGGACTGACGTCGATCCCGGTGGGGAAGAGCCCGCATGATTGCGTCGCGCTGTCCTATGCCGGTGGCGACAAGCTGTACGTGCCGGTTGAGAATCTGGAGGTGCTGACACGCTACGGATCGGGCGAGGATGGCGCGGCGCTCGACCGGCTGGGCGGCGAGGCGTGGCAGCGGCGCAAGTCGAAGATGAAGGAGCGCATCCGCGAGATCGCGGGTGAGTTGATCGCGGTGGCGGCGGAACGCGCGCTCAGGCCGGGTGAGGTCGCGGAGCCGGATGCGAGTGGCTATCCCAGCTTCGTCGATCGCTTCCCCTATGACCCGACCGACGATCAGGACCGGGCGATCGACGATGTGCTGGGCGATCTGGCGGCGGGCAAGCCGATGGACCGGCTGATCGTGGGCGATGTCGGCTTCGGCAAGACCGAGGTGGCGTTGCGCGCAGCGTTCGTGGCGGCGATGGGCGGGATGCAGGTCGCGATCGTGTGTCCGACGACGCTGCTCGCGCGCCAGCATTTCAATAATTTCTCGGCGCGGTTCGAGGGGTTTCCGATCAAGATCGGACGGATGAGCCGGCTGGTCGGGACGGCGGAGACGAAGGCGACGAAGGAGGGCACCGCGTCGGGCGATCTGGACGTGGTGATCGGCACGCATGCGCTGCTGGCGAAGAATGTGCAGTTCAAGCGGCTGGGGCTGGTGATCGTCGACGAGGAACAGCGGTTCGGCGTGACGCACAAGGAGCGGCTAAAGGCGCTGAAGGCGGACGTGCATATGCTGACGCTGACCGCGACGCCGATCCCGCGCACGTTGCAGATGGCGATGTCGGGCCTGCGCGAATTGTCGGTGATCCAGACGCCGCCGGTCGATCGGCTGGCAGTGCGGACGTACACCATGCCATGGGACCCGGTGGTGCTGCGCGAGGCGTTGCTGCGCGAGCATTATCGCGGTGGCCAGAGTTTCATGGTCACGCCGCGCGTCGCCGACCTGCCCGATATCGAGGAGTTTCTGCGCAACGAGGTGCCGGAAATCCGATACGTCGTCGCCCACGGCCAGATGAGCGCGTCGGAGGTCGAAGAACGCATGTCGGCGTTCTATGAGAAGCGGTTCGAGGTGCTGGTGTCGACCACGATCATCGAGAGCGGGCTGGATATCCCGTCCGCCAACACGATGATCGTCAACCGCGCGGATCGCTTTGGCCTTGCCCAATTGTACCAGTTGCGCGGGCGGGTCGGGCGGTCGAAGACGCGCGCCTATGCGTATATGGTGACGCCGCCGGAGCGGCAGATGACCGAGGCGGCGGACAAAAGGCTGAAGGTGCTGTCCGATCTGGATACGCTGGGCGCGGGGTTCCAGCTGGCGAGCCACGATCTGGACATTCGCGGCGCGGGCAATTTGCTGGGCGACGAACAGTCCGGGCATATCAAGGAGGTCGGATACGAACTCTACCAGTCGATGCTGGAAGAGGCGATCATGGATGCCAAGGCGGGTGGCTTCGCCAGCCGGCCGCGTGACTTCAGCCCCCAGATCACCGTCGATGCGCCGATCCTGATCCCGGAGGATTACGTCCCCGATCTCGACCTGCGAATGGGCCTGTACCGCCGCCTGAACGATGTCGAGGATGCCGGCGAGGTCGAGGCGTTCGCGGCGGAGATGATCGACCGGTTCGGCGCCCTGCCCGATGCGACCGAGAACCTGATCCGCGTCATCGAGATCAAGCTGAACGCCAAAAAGGCGTGCATCGCCAAGATGGACGTCGGCGCGAAGGGCGTGCTGGTCAGCTTCCACGACGACAAGCCGCCCAATGTCGCCGGGCTGATCGCCTATGTCGACCGGCTGGGCGGCGTCGCCAAGTTGCGGCCGGACTCGAAGCTGGTGCTGCAACGCGTGTGGCCGGACGCCAAGGCGCGGCTGCACGGGGCGCTGCAACTGTCGAAGGGGCTGGCGAAGGTCGCGGGGTAAAAGCCGCCGCCTACTCTGATCGGGTGATGGACTCCGGTGCGGGTCGGCGTAGAACAGGCTGCTAGAAATCGGACTTGCCTGAACCGTTCGGCCTGAGCGCAGTCGAAGGCCACCTCGCGACAAGGTGCTTCGACTTCGCTCAGCACGAACGGTTCAGGCCCGCCGGTCGACGCTACGGACTATCGGCCTGACACCCGAGGGATGGCATATGGCGACGATGAGCGACCGGGTGATCGGGACGGCGGATCACCGGTTCTTCCTGAAGATGGCGGTCGCCATGGCAGCGGTCATCCTGATCGGCTTTCCGATGCAGTACATGATGGGCCGGTCGACGTTTCACATGCCGGTCATGGTGCATGTCCATGCCGTCGTCTTCTTTGGCTGGACGCTGTTCTATGTGTTGCAGAACGTCCTGATCAACCGGGCGTCGATCGTCTTGCACCGGCGACTGGGATGGATCGGCGCGGGGTGGGCCGCGGTCGTCGTGGGCCTGGGCATCTATACGACGGCGGCGATGGTGCGCCGGGGCGGGTCGCCCTTCTTTTTCCAGCCAAATTACTTCCTGTTCATGAACTGGCTGACGGTGCTGGCGTTCGGCGGGTTGACGGCGGCGGCGATCGTGCTGCGGCGGCGGACGGACTGGCATCGCCGGCTGATGCTGTGCGGAATGGTGATCCTGACCGGGCCGGCATGGGGCCGGTTGCTGCCGTTGCCGCTGATGATCCCGTGGGCGGCGTGGGGCGTGTTCGCGGCGGTGATGATCCTGCCGGCAATCGGCATGATGACGGACCGGCGGCGGACCGGGCGTGTCCATCCCGCCTGGTGGTGGGGAACGGGAACGATCGCGGCAATCCAGATACTGATCGGGGTCGTGGCGTTCAGCCCGGCGGGGCTGGCCGTCTATGACACCGTGGTAGCCGGCGCGGCGGGCGAGCGGGTCGATCCGCTGGCATTTCCGCCGCCACCCCCGGGGCTGGCGGGACCGCGACCGGGCTGATCGATGGAACCCAGATAAAGGGGGAACGTCCGACGCGGTGCCGCGCTGTAGCGGGGCGGGCATGTGGCCTGCCTGAAAGGATTAGGATGTCCGATAACCGTAGCGCGACGCTGTATCGCATGGTGCTGCCCGACCATACCTGCCCGTTCGGTATCCGGGCGAAGCAGTTGCTGCAATCGGAGGGCTTCGACGTGGACGATCGCATCCTGCGGTCGCGCGAGGAGGTGGACGCGTTCAAGGCGGAACAGGGGATCGCGACGACGCCGCTGATCTTCATCGATGGCGAGCGGATCGGCGGCAGCGACGATCTGGAACGCCATCTGGCGGCGGGCTGAGCCATGGCACGGAAGAACGATCACACGGGCCTGTCGCGGCCGGCGGCGGGGTTGATCGTGGCGGCGGTGCTGGGGTTCAGCGCCGTGCTGGGGCGCCGCAACGCGCCCGATCCCACGCATCCGCGCACGCGACGCTGGTACAAGCGGCTCGACAAGCCGGACTATACGCCGCCCGACGCGGTGTTCGGGGCGGTGTGGCCGGTGCTGGAAACCGGGCTGGCGGTGGGCGGATATCGTCTGATGCGCCAGCCGGCGACCACCGGACGCAATGTCGCGGCGGGGCTGTGGTTGCTCAACACCGCGATGGTCGGTGGCTGGACCGAGTTGTTCTTCCGGCGAAAGGCACTGGGGCCGAGCGCGGTCGCGGCGGGCGCGATGGTGGCGACCGGCGCGGCCTATGTCGCGACGGCCGCGAAGGTGGACCGTCCGGCGGCGGCGCTGGGCGCGCCGTTCGTCGCGTGGCTGGGCTTCGCGACGTTGCTGGCGGTGCGAATCCGCCAGCGTAACGGCGAGAGCGGATGACCGAGCTGACGGTCTGGCATGACGGCGACTGCCCGCTCTGCCGGCGCGAGATCGCGGTGATGCGGCGGCTGGATCGACGGGGCGCGATCCGCTTCGTCGATGCCAGCGACGGGGATGCGAGTTGCCCGATCGATCGGCGCGCGTTGCTGGCGCGGTTTCATGCGCGGGAAGACGGCCGGATGCTGTCGGGCGCGGCAGCCTTCGCGGCGATGTGGCGGGCGATCCCGGTGCTGCGGCCGCTGGGGCTGGCGGCGCGGCGGCCATGGGTGCTGGCGGTGCTGGAGCGGGCGTATCTGGGGTTCCTCGTCGCGCGACCGGCGATGCAGCGCGTGGTGCGGCGCTGGGAAAAGCGGGGGGAAAGTCGGCGGGCATGAACGTGATGCATGATCCCGTTTTGCCGGGTCAGGAAAGCGTCTGGGATTATCCGCGGCCAGCGGTCGCGATGGCGACGTCGCGGCATATCCGGATCGAGCATCGCGGGCTGACGATCGCCGATACGCGGGCGGCGGTGCGGACGCTGGAGACCAGCCATCCGCCAAGTTATTACCTGCCGCCGACGGATATCGCGATGACGATGCTGCGGCGGTCGGCACGACAGTCGTTTTGCGAGTGGAAGGGCGAGGCGGTGTATTACGACCTCGTCTTGGGCGACGAGACGATCCGCGATCTCGCGTGGAGCTATCCGGCCCCTACCCCCGCATTCGCGATATTGCGCGATCATCTGGCGTTCTATGCGGCGCCGCTCGATCGCTGTCTGGTCGATGACGAGCGGGTGACGCCCCAGCCGGGCGGCTTTTATGGCGGCTGGATCACCGCGGATCTGGCCGGGCCGTTCAAGGGAGTACCGGAGAGCCGGTTCTGGTGATCCCCTATTCCCGAAGCGCGGCGATCATCGGGCGGACGTCGACGCGGGCTTTCAGCCGGGCGGCGAGCAGCGCGGTGCCGCTGATCTTGCGCTGGACGAACAGGGTGTCGATCGGCGGGATGTGCCAGGTGGAACGGTCGCGCGCCATCTCCACGCCCTGTTCGCGCAGCACGCCGACAAAGGCGCGGTCGCCGAAATCGAAGGGACCGGGCTTGTTCATTTCGGCGAGGATAACGTCGATCATCCGGTCGACCAGCGGCCGGTGGCGCGCGATCGCCGCCTCGCCGAGAAAGCCGGCCGTGACCGCCCCGGCACGTACTGCGTCGCGGTCGTTCGCCAGACCGGCGGTCATCAGGCCGCGATACCCGTCCGCCGTCGCCGACGGCACCGATCGCGCCGCGCCGAAATCGAGCAGGACCAGCCGCCCCGTTTCCGCCTGCCAGCGGTAGTTGGCGAAATTGGGGTCGGTCTGCATCAGGCCCCAGTCGAACAACTCGCGCAGGGTGAGCGCGATCAGGCTGTGCATCACGCGGTCGCGCACGTCCTGCGGCGCGGTCTCCAGCATCTCGACGGGGACGCCGGCGACGAAGTCCATCGCCAGCACCTGCGGCGTCGTCAGATCGGGATAGAGCGCGGGGACGACGAAATCGGGCATGTCCGCCACCAGCGCGCCGTAGCGGGTAAGCATCTCGCCCTCGCGCAGATAGTCCGCCTCTTCGTGCAGCTGCCGCTTCGCCTCGACCAGCAGCGGCGCGATGTCGAGTTCCTTGGGCAGCAGGCCGGAGACGCGCAGCAGGGTGGCGACATTGTCGACATCGGCGTCGATGCTCTGGCGGACGCCGGGATATTGCACCTTGATCGCCAGTTCGCGGCCATCAGGCAGGCGGGCGCGGTGGACCTGGCCGATCGAGGCGGCGGCGATCGGGTGCGCCTGGAAATGCGCGAAGCGGCGGCGCCAGTCGCGGCCCCATTCGGCGGTCAGCACGCGGTCGAGTTGCGCGGGCGGCATGTGGTGGGCGCGGTCACGCAGGCGGGCGAGAATGGTTGCGAGTTCGGGCGGCAACATGTCGCCGGCGTCCATCGAGATCATCTGTCCCAGCTTCATCGCCGCGCCGCGCAGGTGCGACAGCTGGTCGGCGACGCGGGTGGCGTTGGCGGGCGTCAGCAACAGGTCGCCCATCCGGGGGCGTTCGCCATTGGCCAGCCGGCGTGCGCCCTCTGCGACCACGCCGCCCGCGACACCGCCCGCGAGCTTGCCGAAGACTCCCAGCCGGGCGAGCCGGCCGCCGGGCACGGCCTGCCCCTTGTCGCGTTCGTCGGTCACGGATGTTCCTCGATCGGGTGGTGCGCGGCGCGGATGCCGCAGCGGGTCGGTCTGCACCGATATGGGGCGGCGGTCGTGGCGATCAATCGACGGTGGTTGACCTTGGCCGACAATCGGCATTTCCTGTGCGCGATGACGATGCCGGGAGATGTCATGGAGCAGGATCGCCGGCCGACGACGGTCGTCCACCGCATCGGGGCGGAGGGCGAGCCGCTGGCCATTATCGACGACTTCGCAGGCGATCCCGATGTGCTGCGGGCGGCGGCGGTCGTGGCGACGTTCGGGCCGGCGGACCAGCATTATCCGGGCATCCGCGCGCCCCTGCCCGATTCCTATCTGAAGGCGCAATTGCCGGTGATCGCGGCGGTGCTGGGGCGGACGTTCGGCCGGTGTCGGCGGGTGCATGTGATCGACGCGACGTTTTCGATCGTCACGGCGTCGCCGGCCGCCCTGCAACTGGGCCAGCGGTTGCCGCATATCGACGCCTATGATCGCGACCGGATCGCGCTGGTCCATTTTCTGAGCCCGACCGATACCGACGGTACCGCGTTCTTCCGCCACCGGGCCACCGGATTCGAGACGGTGACCGAGGAACGGGGCCGGGCGTATTTCGCGCAACTGAACGCCGAGGTGCGCGATGAGGAGCCGGGTCCGGGCTATATCGCGGGCGACAGCGACCTGTTCGAGCGGATCGCGGTGGTGGAGGCGCGGTACAACCGGGCGCTGCTGTATCGCAGCCGGCAATTGCATAGCGGCGCGATTTCGCCTGACGCGGTGCTGTCGGCCGATCCGGCGGTGGGGCGGCTGACCATCACCGCGTTTCTGGCGATCGAATAGGGGAATGGGGTGATGATCCTACTGGTCTTGGCGGCACAGGCCGCGACGCTGGGGGCGACGAATTATCAGGCAGATGCGCCGATGGCGGTGCCGGCCGGTCGGCCGACCTTCGCCGACGAGTTTGCGGGGCGCGCGGTCGATACGCGGGTGTGGCGGTTCGACACGTCGCGCAACGCCGCCGGCTGGTACAATAACGAACGCCAATATTATGCGAACGGCCGCCGCCGCAACGCGCGGATCGAACGCGGGGCGCTGGTGATCGAGGCGTGGCGGGAGGCGGTACGAAAGCCGCGCTTCGCCGATGCCGGCGGGCAGGATTATACGTCCGCCAAGCTCGTGTCTCGACGGGCGCTGGGGTACGGGTTCTACGAAATCCGCGCGAAGCTGCCGTGCGGACGCGGTAGCTGGCCAGCGATCTGGATGCTGCCGACGGGTGGGACGTGGCCGGATCAGGGCGAGATCGACATCATGGAGATGGTCGGCTGGAACGCCAATGTCGTCCATGCGACCGTGCACAGCAAGGCGTTCAACCATGTGAAGGGAACGCAGCGCGGGGCGGAGACGCGGGTCGCCACGAGTTGTACCGCGTTCCACCGCTATCAACTCGATTGGGGGCCGACATCGATCAGGATCGGGGTCGACGGACGGGCGTTCATGGCAGTGGCCAACGACCAGCCGGGCGGTGCGGCGGCGTGGCCGTTCACGCGGCCGTATCAGTTGATCCTGAACCTGGCGGTGGGTGGCGATTGGGGCGGCAAGCAGGGGATCGACGATGCCGCCTTTCCACAGCGGATGACGGTCGATTATGTCCGGTACTGGGCGCGGACCCGCTAGCGATACTGGCGTACGCCGAGCATGACGACGCCCCCGGTGAGCGTCAGTACCGCGAGCAGCAGCATGACCGCGTCGAAATCCTGCGGGGTCGCTAGCAGCCACGTCAGGATCGGGCCGAGCAGCCCCGGCAACGTATTGGTGAGGTTGAGCAGCCCCAGATCGCGGCCACGGTGACGGGGATCGGGCAGCAACTGCATCGCAAAGGCGGCGTGGAGGACGAGGAAGACGGCCGAGCCGACCTCGTACACCATGAATGCGGTCGCGGCGGTGGCGAAGCGGTCGGCGAGCGCCATGCCCGTCAGGCCCGCCGCCGATACGATCGCGGCGCCGAGCAGGAAGGGCTTGCGACGGCCGATCCGGTCGGACAGCCGCCCGGCCAGCAGGGCGATCGGCAGCGGCATGATATAGGCGACCGTCAGCAACGTCGCCGCCGAGGAGGCCATATCGGTCGCGGGGACTGCGGGCGCGATGCTGATGAGGTAATAGAAGAGATAGACGAACAGGACGTTGCCGGCGATCTGCACCAGCAGGCGCGCGATCCAGGCGAGGGCGAGATCGCGTTCGAGCCGCGTTTCCGCGACCGGTGCGGCCATCGTGTGGGCCGTTCGCTGGCCACGGATCGCCAGCAGCGGCGCAACGCAGGCGGCGGAAATGAGGGGAATGATCGCAAGGCGCGCGCCCTCCCCCAGCAGACCGATGCCGATCAACGTCGCCGACAGCGCCGAGGCGACCGGGTTCGCGAGCGCCAGCAGTCCGCCGGCCACGCCCCGCCGCTCGTCGGGAATCTCGTCGGCCATGATCGCGAAGAGCGGCGCCAGCATCGCGTTAATCGCCACCTGAAACGCCACGATCGCCAGCAGCAGCGCCATCGATGATGCAGCCTGCGCGATGGCGATATAGCATAAAGCGGTGGCAACGATGCCGCCCGCCATCCAGCCGCGCCGGCCGCCGCCACGGGCGACCGACCGATCGCTGAGCCAGCCGAACAGGATGTTCGACAGACTGGCCGCCACCGCCCCGCCGATCACGGCGGCGGTGATGACACCCAGCCGGGCATCGCCCGCAACCGCCTGCGCCTTGATCGGCAACAGCATCGTCAGGAGCGGCAGATAGCCGATCACGCCGCCGGCATGGGCCAGCGCGACGATGCCGAGAAACAGGGTCACGCGACGACCCGTCATCCCGCCGGCTTGATGATAGCGGGCCGTTGGTGTTGCTGAACTGGCCGGCAATCCGGTCCCCTCCCCGTACAAGTACCTATCCCTAAGCGCTGATCGAAGCGGGAGCGAGCGTGCAGTGGTAGGGCGATCCAAGGGAACGTTCACAATTAAGCCCGCCACACCCGCCGACAGCCTTGACAAGGTCGCCCAAAGGATCAAAGTGAACGTTCACAGGAGAACGGCGCGGAACAACCGGCGTCGGCTGCAGGGGAGGATTATGATGCGTGGCTTCAGGGCTCGCTCGCTATCGCGTTTGGTCATCGGCACATCGGCGCTCGCGCTGGTCGGCCTGCCCGGCATGGCCGCGGCACAGGACGCGGCGGCCACGGTCGGCAACCCCGGCCCTTCCGATATTCAGGATACACCCGCAACCAGCGAACCGACGACGGGCGACGACATCGTCGTGACCGGCATCCGCGCGTCGCTGCGCGAATCGGTGGATATCAAGCGTGACGGTCAGGGCATCGTCGATGCGATCTCAGCCGAGGATATCGGCAAGTTCCCCGACACCAACCTGGCTGAGTCGCTGCAGCGGATCACCGGCGTGTCGATCGACCGGTCGAACGGCGAAGGGTCGTTCGTCACGGTTCGCGGCTTCGGACCCGAATTCAATCTGGTGACGCTGAACGGTCGCCAGATGCCGACATCGTCGCTGGGCGACGGCCTGAGCGCGCCATCGTCGCGCTCGTTCGACTTCGCCAATCTGGCGTCGGAGGGAATTTCGGCGGTCGAGGTGTACAAGACCGGTCGCGCCGCCGTGCCGTCGGGCGGCATCGGATCGTCGATCAACATCCGCACGCCCCGCCCGCTCGACAAGCCGGGCCTGCGCGGCAGCATCGCCGCCAAGGGCGTGCTTGATGCGTCGCGCAACGGCAAGGACCCGATCACGCCGGAAGTATCCGGCATCATCTCGACCACGTTCGCCGACAACCGGATCGGCGTGCTGCTGACCGGCATCTATCAGCGGCGCAAGGCGAGCGTGAACAACGCCAGCGTCGGGTATCGCGACGGGTATCTGGGGTCGGAGAACAACTGGGGTTCGCTGGCGCAACCGGGCGATCCGCGTGCCGCGAACATCACCAACCGACCCGACGCGACCGACGTGTACGAAGTGCCGCAGAATGCCGGGTATGATTTCACCGACATCGATCGCGAGCGGATCAACGGGCAGCTCGTACTGCAATTCCGGCCGGTCGAAGAACTGACCGCGACGGTCGATTACACCTACTCGCGCAATGACATCGAGGGCCGCAACAGCAGCGTCGGCATCTGGTTCAACCACAACGACACGTCGAGCGCGTGGACCGATGGTCCGGTCGCCGGCCCGGTGTTCTACACCGAACGTTTCGGGGCGAACGAGGGCAAGGATCTGGCCTATAGCGGCGCGCTGACCACCAGCCGCAGCGAGAACAAGTCGCTGGGCGGCAACCTGACGTGGAACGCGCCGGGCGGCGTGACGATGACGCTGGACGCGCACCATTCGACCGCGGAATCGAAGCCGACCAACCGGTATGGCAACAGCGTGTCGGTGGGCAACGCGGTGTTCGGCATCCAGAACCAGACGATCAACTTCGAGAACTACCTGCCGGTGCTGTCGTACAATATGTACCCCGGCATCGATCCGCTGAACGTCTCGCTCATCACGCCGACCGGCAACGCGTTCCGCAATTCCTATTTCAAGGACCGCATCAACCAGGTGCAGCTGGCAGGTCATTACGACCATGACGGCGCGTTCCTGGACAGCATCGATTTCGGCGTATCGTATGTGAACAACAAGGTGCGATCGGCATACGGCGTGATCCAGAACGATACTTGGGGCGGCGCCGGGCCGGCATCGGACATTCCCGACGACATCTTCCACCTCGCCACCGTCCCCGACAAGTTCGACGGGCTGGGCGGCGCGAACGATCCGGCGATCATCAAGCAATTCTACACGTTCGATTTCGAGCGGATGGTCGAGCTGATCGACCGGCTGTACAAGACATGCGGCGGCGACAACGACTGCCGAGCGCCGTTCAACACCGACCGGCGGACGACCGAAAAGACGTTGTCGCCGTTCATCCAGATCAACAACAAGTTCGATCTGTTCTCCCGCCCCGCACATCTGATCGCGGGCGTGCGGTACGACCAGACGCTGGTCAACTCGTCGGCGCTGGTCCCCGTGCCGTCGGGCACGCGGTGGGTGTCGCAGAACGAGTTCGGCGTGATCTATTCGGGGGCCAGCGCCTTTACCCGATTCAAGGGCGAATATCAGAACTGGCTGCCCGCGTTCGATTTCGACATGCAGCCGATCGAGAACGTGAAGCTGCGCGCGTCGTACAGCCATACGATCACGCGTGCCGATTATGCCAGCCTGCAGGGCGGGCGGACGATCGATCAGCTGTTCCGCGTCGGCGGCGGTACGGGGCAGCAGGGCAATCCCGGCCTGATCCCGTACAAGTCGAAGAATATCGATCTGTCGGCGGAATGGTATTATTCGCGCGAAAGCTACATCTCGGTCGGGTATTTCCACAAGGACGTGGAGAATTTCATCTCGTCGACGCAGGTCAATACGCCGGCGTTCGACCTGACCAATCCCGCATCCGGTCCGCGATACCGGGCGGCGGTGGCGGCGCTGGGTGCGAATGCCAGCGGCGGGGCGATCCGGGATTATATCTTCACCAACTTCCCCTCGACCACGCGGCCCAACCTGAACGCGGCGGGCGGCTTCGTGCGGGATGCGACGGGGTTCATCACCGGCGACATCTTCGGCGTGGCGGGCGACGATCCGGTCAATTTCCAGATCGGCACGCCGGTCAACAGCGACCAGACGGGCAAGATCGACGGCTTCGAATTCGCGGTCCAGCACCGGTTCTGGGATACCGGGTTCGGCACCATCCTGAACTATACGATCGTCAACGGCGATGCCCGGTACAACAACGCCCTGCCCGCCTCGGTCACGCAATTTGCGCTGGTGGGATTGAGCGACAGCGCCAACGCGGTCGGCTATTATGACAAGAACGGCATCCAGGCGCGTGTCGCATATAACTGGCGGGCGGAATTCCTGGCGAGCACCGGCATCAACCCGACCTATGTTCAGGCCTATGGCCAGGTCGATGCCAGTGCCAGTTATGAATTCACCAAGGGGCTGACGGCGTTCGTCGAGGCGATCAACCTGACCGGATCGAGCCGGCGCGGGCACCGACGGTCGGACAACAACGTGACGTTCGTGCAGCCGGGCTATGCGCGCTATTCGGCGGGGATGCGGTTCTCGTTCTGATGGCGATGGACCTGCCGGTGGGGTGGCTTTTTCCGTCGCCCGGCGGCAGGTCTATTGCGATCGGGGTCCAGTGAAGACGGGAAACACGGTGGATACGCCAGTCGCCCATATCGTGATCGTCGGCGGCGGTACCGCCGGGTGGCTGGCGGCGTGCCTGATCGCGGCGCGGGCCGATCCGGCGGCATCGGCTCCGTTGCGCGTCACGCTGGTCGAATCGCCCGACGTGCCGACGATCGGCGTCGGCGAGGGAACATGGCCGACGATGCGGCGCACGCTGGCGCGGATCGGCATCGACGAGGCGGATTTCCTGACCGCGTGTGACGCGTCGTTCAAACAGGGATCGCGGTTCGACGGGTGGGTGACGGGAGCGGCCGGCGACAGCTATCTGCATCCGTTCGTCGCACCGATGGAGGGCGATCCGGCGGCGGTCGTGGCGGCATGGCGCGATCATGGCGCCGACTTTGCAGGGATGGTGAGCGCGCAACCGCATGTCTGTGCGCGCGATCTGGCGCCGCGGCAGCGGGGGATGCCGGGTTATGCCGGCGCGCTGAATTATGCCTATCACCTCGATGCGGCCAAGCTCGCCGCGCTGCTGATGCGCCATGCGACGGAGCGGCTGGGTGTTCGCCATGTCCGCGACCATGTCGTCGGCGTCGACAAGGCGGCGGACGGCGATATCGCGGCGGTGCGGACGCGGGAATCGGGTGCGATCGGTGGCGATCTGTTCCTCGACTGCACCGGCCATGCGGCGCTGCTGATCGGTGGCGAATACGGCGTCGGGGTGATCGACCGCAGCGGCGAGTTGTTCAACGACCGGGCGCTGGCGGTGCAGGTGCCGGTGGCGGCAGGATCGCCGATCGCCTCGCAGACGAACGCAACCGCGCATGGAGCCGGCTGGATCTGGGATATCGGCCTGCCGACGCGGCGGGGCGTGGGGTGCGTGTATTCGTCGGCCCATGCCAGCGATGACGAAGCGATGGACACACTTATGGCGTATCTGGGCCGTGCCGCACCGGGCGTCGGGATGAACGCGCTGTCGGTGCGACGGCTAACCTTCCGGTCGCAGCATCGCGAACGGTTCTGGGTGCGCAATTGTCTGGCGGTCGGACTGTCGGCGGGGTTTTTAGAGCCGCTGGAGGCATCGGCGATCGTGCTGATCGAATTGTCGCTGGATGCGCTGCTCGACCATTTTCCGGCGACGCGCGGGGTGATGGACATTCATGCCGCTCGCTTCGACGCGCTGTTCCGCTATCGCTGGGACCGGATCGTGGAGTTCCTGAAGCTGCATTATGTGCTCAGCCGGCGTGACGAACCCTATTGGCGCGATCACCGCGATAGTGCGACGATCCCGCCGCGGCTGGCGGAGCTGTTGCAGGTATGGCGTCACCAGCCGCCGTTGCGCACCGATTTCGGGATGATCGACGAGGTGTTTCCGGCCGCCAGCTATCAATACGTCCTGTATGGCATGGGATTTCCACCGCCCCGCCCGGCGATCGTGCGGGGAGATGCGCGCGCCGACATGGCGCAGTTGCTCCGCGGCGTCGACCAACGCGCACGGACGCTTGCGGCCAGCCTGCCGACCAATCGTGCCTATCTCGACGCGTTGCGCAATGTCCGCGCAGCGCCAGCCATGGAACATAGCGCCTGACATGCCCGACCATGTGATCCTCGCCGCCGAAACCCATCGCGACCTGCGTATCCGCACCGATCATGCGGCCGATACGGCGATGTCGTGCATCACCGTGCCGACCGAGTTCCGGCGGGTGCAGAACGAATATCCGATTCTGTTCCGGCTGAACCAGGAAAGCGGCGAGTTCACCGCGCTGGCGCTGTTCGGGTTCGAAATCGGCGAGAACCTGTTCCTCGACAATGATCGCTGGGACGCGCGGTATCGGCCGCTGGCGATCGACATCCAGCCCTTCCTGATCGGTCGCCACCGCGACGGATCGGACGTGCGACAGGTGCATATCGACATGGCGAGCGCGCGCGTCAGCCGTGACGACGGCGTGCGGGTGTTCGACGAGCATGACCGGCCGACGCCGTTTCTGGAACGGATCATCGACCAGTTGCGCGCGCTGGACGAGGGATATGTCGCATCGGCCGGCTTCTTCGCCGCGCTGCGCCGGTACGACCTGCTCGAACCGCTGACGCTGGAGATCACGCTGGATGACGGATCGACCAACCGTCTGGTGGGGTTCCATGTCATCGACGAGGAGCGGCTGGCGGCGCTGGACGAGGCGGCGCTGGGCGACCTGCACGGGGCGGGACATCTGATGCCGATGTTCATGGCGCTCGCCTCGCTCGGCAATATTGGCGATCTGGTGGCGCGCAAGAGTCGACGTGGTCGGCATGGCTGAGGACATCTTCGCCACCCTGCCCCGCCTGCCGGAGGTCACGATCGAAAGCCCGGCGGCGCTGGATGCGTTGCTGCGCAACCGGACCGAGCCGGTGGTGATCCGCGGGCTGGTCGATGGCTGGCCGCTGGTGAAAGCGGGCCGCCGGTCCGGGGCGGCGGCGCGGGAGTATATCGTCCGCCATGCCCGCGATCTGCCCTTCACCGTATCGGTAGGCGCGTCGCATAGCGGCGGGCGGCTGTTCTACGACGACAGGCTGGGCATGAATTTCCAGACGCTGCGCGCGAAGCTGCCCGAGATATTCGCGCAGATCGCGGCGGGTGAGGACAAGCCGGTGGCGCCGCCGATCTATCTCGCCTCGATCGACCTCGCCGCGTTCTTCACCGGCCTGCACGAGGCCAATCATGTCGATCTGGGCGGGCGGACGGCGCTCGCCAGTATCTGGATGGGCACGCGCACGCGGATCGCCGCGCATAACGATGTGCCGCACAATCTGGCCTGTGTCGCGGTCGGCCGGCGGCGCTTCACGGTCTTTCCGCGCGAGCAGTTCCGCAACCTGTATCTGGGGCCGGTCGACAATACGCCGGCGGGTCGCGCGGTGAGCATGGTGGATTTCCATGCGCCCGATTTCGATCGCCATCCCCGCTTTCGCGAAGCCCTGTCCTACGGCGCGGTCGCCAATCTGACGGCGGGGGACGCGATCTATATGCCGTCGCTGTGGTGGCATCATGTCGAAGGGCTGGACCCGTTCAACGTGCTGGTGAATTACTGGTGGCGCGAGACGCCGCGGTGGCTGGGCCAGCCACAGGATGCGCTGAACCATGCGATGCTGGCGATCCGCGATTTGCCCGACGACGAGAAGCGATACTGGCGCGACATGTTCGATTATTATGTGTTCGATAACGACGCCGGCGTGACCGCGCATATCCCGGAGGCGGCACGCAGCGTGCTGGCGCCGATGACGCCCGAGAGCGCCGGCCGCATCCGTGCTTTCCTGTTGCGGGCGCTCAGCCGATGAGCGCCGGTTCCGTGCAGGGGAGTTCGATGCGCCGTGTCGTCATCGCCGGCGGCGGTACGGCAGGATGGATGGCGGCGGCGGCGATCGCGCGCACGATGGGCCGCACGGTCGATCTGACGCTGGTGGAATCGGATGCGATCGGCACGGTCGGGGTCGGCGAGTCCACGATCCCGCCGCTCGTTACCTACAACCGGCTGCTGGGCATCAACGAAGCCGATTTCATGCGCGCCACGCAGGCGACGTTCAAACTCGGCATCCTGTTCGACGACTGGAGGGAGCGCGGCCATCGCTATTTCCATTCGTTTGGAATGACCGGCAAGGATCACTGGTCGGCCGGTTTCCAGCATTTCTGGCTGTACGGGCAGGAGAAGGGCCACCACCAATCGTACGACGACTATTGCCTGGAACTGGTCGCGGCGATGCAGGGCAAGTTCGCGCATCTGCCCGACGACCGGGTCAATTATGCCTATCAACTGGATTCCACGCTCTACGCGAAATTCCTGCGCGGGATGGCGGAGGCGGACGGCACGACGCGGGTCGAGGGGCGTATCGCGCAGGTAGAGCTGGACGGTGAGCGTGGCGACATCGCTGCGCTGGTGCTGGAATCGGGCGCACGGATCGAGGGCGACCTGTTCATCGACTGCACCGGTTTCCGCGCGCTGCTGATCGAACAGGCGCTGCACGCGGGGTTCGACGACTGGACGCATTACCTGCCCTGCGACGCGGCGATCGCGGTACAGACCGAAAGCGTGCGGCCCGCCCTGCCCTATACCCGCGCGATGGCGCATGATGCGGGGTGGCAGTGGCGCATTCCATTGCAGCACCGGACGGGCAACGGCATCGTGTATTGCAGCCGATATCTGGACCGGGATGCCGCGCTCGACCGGTTGCTGGGCAATATCGAGGGGCGGACGCTGACCGAGCCGAATATGCTGCGCTTCGTCACCGGCGCGCGGCGGCGGCAATGGCACCGGAACTGCATCGCGATCGGCCTGTCGGGCGGGTTTATGGAGCCGCTGGAATCGACCAGCATCCACCTGATCCAGCGCGCGGTGCTGCGGCTGCTCCGGCTGTTCCCGATGCGCGGGATCAGCGAGCGCGACGTGGCCGAGTTCAACGACCAGCAACATACCGACATGCTGCAGATCCGCGATTTCCTGATCCTGCATTACAAGGCGACCGAGCGGCGCGACAGCGCGTTCTGGCGGCAATGCGGGGCGATGCCGATTCCGGATTCGCTGGACCAGAAGATCGAACTGTTCCGCGAAACCGGCCGCGTATTCCGCAAGAACGAGGAACTGTTCGCGGAGAACAGCTGGGTGCAGGTGATGATGGGCCAGGGGATCGTGCCGCGTGCCTATCACCCGATCGTCGGCAAGCTGCGCGACGACGAACTGGCGCGGTTGCTGGCGACGTTGCGTGACGAGGTGGGGCGGACCGTGGCGGGGTTGCCCGACCATGCCGCCTATGTCGCGCGCTATTGCGGTGCCATGGCGGCGTGAGCGGTAGCGTGAGCAGCAGTGGAGCGCGAGTTACACGACGACGGCAGGCGGTGACGATCAAGCACGTCGCGGCCGATGCCGGCGTGTCGTTGCAGACGGTCAGCCGAGTCATCAACAAGGAGCCCAATGTCCGCCCCGAGATGATGGCGCGGGTACAGGCGTCGATCCAGAAACTGGGTTACGTGCCCTCGATCGCGGCGCAGCGGATGGGCGGGTCGCGATCGTATTTGATTTTGGCGCTGAACGACCGCGAGCGGACGATCGCGGACTGGCGCAACCGGCAGGGCACGGACTGGGTCGACCAGATGCTGCTGGGCGGGATGCTGAAATGCGCGGAGCACGGCTATCGCCTGATCGTCGAGCTGGTCGACACCCATAGCGACCATATCGAACGCGAGTTGCTGGCGGCGATCGCGGCGTTGCAGCCCGATGGCGTGATCCTGACGCCGCCGCATTCGGGCAATCCGATCATTATCCGGCTGCTGGATGCACAGGGCATCCGCTTCGCCCGGATCGGGTCGCTGCAAGAGGGGCCGGGTTTCACGCTCATCATGGATGACGAACGCGCGGCGCGATTGGCGACCGAGCATCTGCTGGCGCTGGGCCATCGGCGGATCGGCTTCATCGCCGGGCCGGCGGAGTATGAATTGAGCGGCTGGCGCGTGACCGGCTGGCGCGCGGCGATGGCGGCGGCGGGCGTCGCGGACGAAGCGTTGCTGGCGACCGGCGATTTCAGCCATGCGTCCGGGCGGGCGGCGGCGATCGGCTTGCTTGCCCTGCCCGATCCGCCGACCGCGATCATCGCCAGCAACGACCAGATGACGCTCGCCACGCTGGACCTGATGCGCGAGCGGGGGCTGAGCGTGCCCGGCGACCTGTCGCTCGTCAGTTTCGACGACACGCCGATCGCGCGGCTGGCGCATCCGCCGCTGACCGCGGTGATGCAGCCGATCGCCGATGTCGCGTCGCGCGCCGTCGAGCTTATCATCGGCGATTATGCGGGCGAACCGACGCCGGCGATGCCGGTGGTGGTGCCGGCGGGGCTGCAACTGCGCCAGTCGACGGCGGCGCCAGCCACCCGGACATAGGCGGCCGGCTGGACGTAGCGGGCGCCGGCCCCTATATACCGCTCGGTATGAAAAGTTTGTGTGCTCTTACGGCCGTCAAGGGTCGCCCGCGCGAGTTCGATCTGGACGATGCGCTGGCGGCGGCGCTGCGCGTGTTCTGGCGCAACGGATACGAGGCGGCGTCGATGGCCGAGCTGACCGCGGCGATGGGGATCACCAAGCCCAGCCTGTACGCGGCGTTCGGCAACAAGGAGGCGCTGTTCCACAAGGCGCTCGACCTCTACGAGCGCGAAAAGCTGGCCTATATGACCTCTGCGCTCGATGCGCCGACCGCGCGCGGTGTGGCGGAGCGGTTGCTTCGCGGCGGGCTGGCGATCCAGACGAGCACCTGCGATCCCAAAGGCTGCCTGGGCGTCATCAGCGCAGCGGCGTGCGGCGCCGAGGCGGAGGCGATCAAGGCGGAGGTCGTGAAGCGGCGTGCTTCGTCGGAGGCAGCGCTGATCCGTCGGTTCGAGGAAGCGAAGGCGGCGGGCGAGTTCCCCGACGGGTTGGAGGCGCCGGCGCTGGCGCGATACCTGTTCGCGATCATGCAGGGGCTGGCGATCCAGGGCGGGTCCGGCGCAACCTGCGCGGAACTGGGCCAGCTCGTGGAAACCAGCCTGTCGGTGTGGCCGACCAAATAAAAATACCGTCCGGTATAAAAGTCTGTTGACGCGGTGATGGCCGCTTTATATACCGACTGGTAACGAAGCTACACCGCGACGGGATACGGACACGGACAGCGTGTCGGCCCCGTCGTTTCAACCAAGCGACTGACGGCATGCCGATGGATGGCCATCGACGAACCCCGGCGCTCGCCCAGATCGAAAAGGGGACGTCCCATGGCCTATCTCGACCTCGACAATGCCTTCGCCGCGCCGGGCATGAGCCGGGCCATGGTCGTCAAGGCGCCCGTGGCGGCGGGCTTCTCCGCGCTGGAATGGAGCGTCATCGCGCTCGCCAAGCGGGATACGCTGCGCAGTCTGGCGCGGCCCAGCCGCCTGTCGCGGGCGATGGGTAGCCTGTTCGGTTTCGGCACGGCGTCCGCGCTGGCCGATCCCCGACTGGAGGCGTTGCGGCGGCTGGCCGTCCATGCCTGGCACCGCGGCTTCGCGTTGCCGGTCGCCGAGGTCGAGCGGTTCGTGGCGGCGGGCTTCGCGGCGGCGCAGGTCGAGACGCTGGTCGTCAGCGTCACCGGCCTGCGGATCGCGGAGGCTTGACGCCCCCTCACCCGCCGGTGGCGATCACATTGTCGTCGGCGTTGCGATCGATATGGGTGTTATAGGGGTCGGCACCGGCGAATGACGGTTTGGTGCGAGTGACGAGGCGGATGGTCTGGACGCCGGTGCGGATCGGCAGGCGCTTGATGGTCAGCACGTCGGTCGCGGCGAATTTCCCCCGGCCCGGCATCGCGGTGAAGGCGCCGAATTCGGCCTGTTCGGCCAGCGGTGCCTCCCGCTCCTTCCCCCGCCCGTCGGCATACAGCTTATGCGCGTCGACGGTCAGCGCGGTTTCCCAGTTTCCGTCGGGCAAACGCCGCGTCACTGCCGCCGTCGTCTTGATGTCGTAAAGCGTGATGCGGTCGAACAGGTCGGTGATGAGCGCATTCTCCGCCGGCGTCGCACCACGGCGGAACTCGGCGATCAGATCAAGACTGCGCGGATAGGGTGCGCCCTTGAACCTGTAGCGGGTGACATAGCGTTTCAGGGCAGCGTTCACGCGATCGGCGCCCAGTTCGTCCTTCAGCCGGTACATCACCAGCGATCCCTTGCGGTAATAGATGTACGGCTGGTCCTCGACCCGGTCGAGCGGCAGTTCTTCGATCACCTCGCCACCGCGGCTCTTCAGATAGCGGTCGAGTTCGTATTTCAGGAAGCGGCGGATCTGGTCGCGGCCGTACAGCTTCTCCATCACCATCAGCGCCGAATATTGCGCCAGCGTCTCGGTGAGCATGGTCGAGCCCTGATTGTCGCTGCCGACCGCCTGATGCGCCCACCATTGATGCGCCAGTTCGTGCGCGGTGACATAGGTGACATAATCGATCTTGTCGGGATCGGAGAGGTCGGCGATGAAACCGATCCCCTCAGAATAGGGCATCGTGCCGGCAAACGCCTGCGCGAACTGGGCATAATCGGGAAACTCGATGACCCGCGCCTGCCGGAACTGGTACGGCCCGAACGCCGGCTGGAAATAATCGAGGCCATGCGCAAAGGCCGCCAGCATCCGGTCGACGTTCGCACCATGCGGGGCGTCGTAATAGACCGCCAGATCGATCCCGTCATGGCGGCGATGCTTTTCGGCATAGCGCGCCGATTGCACCGAATAGAAGTTGAGGATCGGCGCATCGACCACGAACCGCGCGGTGCGGCGGCCGGCGGCGGTGGTGTCGGCCAGCTTGTAACCGGGGGCGATCGGCGTCTGGTCGGCGTCGGTGGTGACGGTGATGTCGGTGCGGACCCAGTCCATGCCATAACCGTTACGGCGCATACCGGCCAGATCCTCCAGTTTCGGCGGCCGAAGTTCCGCGGGCAGGCCATGCTTGCGCCGCTTCACCCGGTCCTGGAGCAGGTTGGCACGCGACATGCCGATGGTCGGCGCGAATTCGCTATTGTCGAGGAAGGTGCCGTTATCGACCAGCCGCGTGTCGCCGCGCCCGTTGGGAAAGCCGCGCTGGCCGCGTTCACTGCGGAAGGCGATCGTCGTGGTGGCGCCGGGCGCCAGCGGCGCGGGCAGGCGATAGATGCGATACTGGAACTTGGGATAATCGCGCAGCACCGTCGCGCCCGGCACGTCGAGTGACACCAGCCGGGTCAGGCGATCGCCCAGCCGGATATGAAGATCACGGATCGGCTGCGCCTGAAGATTGACCAGCGTCATCGTGCCGGTCGCGGTCATCTTGGGCTGATGCGGGCGCAGTTCGATGGCGAGGCGGACCGACTGGACGGCGGGTTGCGGCGTCTTCTCATACGGCAGCAGCGTCCGTTCGTAATCGGCCAGCCAGTCGTCATCGGACACGGTGGTGCGATACTCGTTCCAGACATGCGTGTTGGTATAGATCCACACGCCGGTGCCGGCGAAGACGACGAGCGCCGCCAGCGCGATGACCCCCGGCACGCCGGCCAGCCGCCGCGGCATCCGGGCGATCCGGGGCCGCAGCCGCGTCTCCGTGCCGCGCCGCCACAGCACATGCGCCAGCACGAGCAGGAAGACCGCGAACGCTGTCCAGTACAGCCGCACCCACCATGCGCCGATGCAGAAGGCGCCGGCGCCGTTCATATCCGACAGCGGTTCGGCCGGCACCCGCCCGTAATTGTAGAGCACATCGGCATAGCCGAGATTGGCGAAGGTGATGCGGGTGATGACGTAGAGGACCATGATCCCCCAGCCGACGAACTTGTGCGGGCTGAGCGCCTGGACGAAGACCGACAGGATCGCGAGCAGCGTGAAATCGACCGTCGTCGGCAGCACGTACCAGAGCAGGTATTTGCCGAATTCGATATCGCTGTAACCATGGATCAGCTGCATCACGACGCCGCCCGCGACGCTGATGAGCAGGGTCGCGAACAGGACCAGCATCACCGCCAGCGCCTTCGGGATCACGAACGCCCAGTCGGGGATCGCGCTGGCGTCGATGATCTCGTGCGTCTTGCGGTCGCGTTCGCGCCAGACCAGTTCGCCGGCATAATAGATTGCGATGATGATCGGGATGAAGCCGAACGATCCCTCCAGCAGGCGGATGACGACGCGGGTGACGGGCAGCACGGGGGTACCGAACACCTCACCCAGATCGATCAGCGCCGCCATCGCGTTGAACAGGCCGAGCGCCATCAGCACGAAGAACGCCGGGCTCCTGAACACCTGCACCATTTCCAGCCGGGTGCGGGCGCCCAGCTGCGCCCAGGCGGTCGCGCGGTCGAAGCGGGGATCGGGCAGACGGGTGACGGTCGCGGGCACCTCTTCCGCCTCCGCCCGCGCGGCCAGTCGCTGCGCGCGGCGGCTCTGGCGGGTGGGCTTGTCGGCGAAGCGGAACGTCGCGAAGGCGAACAGGAGCGCGGCGCCACCGATACCGATCGCCAGCACCCGGTTCCACAGCAACATGCCCTGCAACGGCAGCGCCATGGTGTTGCGATCGGCGGCGGTCCAGTATTTCGTCATATACGACGCCGCACCGAAGCCCAGCGGCTCGCCGTAGGCACCGACCAGTTCATAGGCCGGGTTGCGATCGAGCACGACGGTCGCGATCGTCCAGACGATCAGGAACGCGACCACGCCAATATAGGTCGCCATCATCGACCGTGTCGTCGTCGCCAGCGCGAAGAACAGTGCCGATGTCAGGAACAGGTCGGGCAGCGCCAGCCACAGATAGGGCAGCGCGTAATAGGACAGGCTGTTCGGCCCCACCTGTTCGGGATCGACCCATGGGATATGGCTGCCGATCCACACCGCCAGCGGGATCGCGAGGAAGCCCAGCGCCGCCGCGACGAACGCGCCGGTGTAGCGGCCGAAGACATAGGCGGTGCGCGTGATCCGGGTCGCGCGGACGATCGGACCGAAGCCGCTGTCGTCGTCGCGGACGATGACGTTGGCGACGAAGGCGGTCGACACGAACATGTAGAACAGGCTGAGGATCAGCATCATCTGCGCGATCGCGAACGGCGCGTTCTTGTGGACGTTGCCGCCCGATCCGATCTGGATCTGGTCCACCGTCGCCGCGCCGAACGCGAGCAGAAAGAAAATCACGACCGCGACCCAGAACACCGGGTTGCGGAGCTGATAGCGAAGCTCGAAGTTGAAAACGCCGGTAAACATGGCGGCGCTCAGGCGGCGCGACGCGAGGCGTCGAGCGTCGAGAAATATACGTCCTCCAGCCCGCCCGCGACGGGATCGAAGCCCTCGCCCGGCGATCCGTCATGCATCACATGGATGATCGTCCGCCCCGCGAACAACCGGGTCGAGATGACCTGATAGCGCGCGCGGTAATCGTCCAGCTCGCTGCGGCCGATCGCCTTTTGCCAGACATGCCCGCGTGTCCGTTCGATCAGGTCGAGCGGCGCACCCTCCAGCAGGATACGGCCCCCCGCCAGCACCGCCATGCGCGGGCAGAGATCGGCGATATCCTCGACGATATGGGTCGACAGGATAACGACGACCTCGTCGCCGATCTCACCCAGCAGGTTCAGGAAGCGGTTGCGTTCTTCTGGATCCAGACCGGCGGTCGGTTCGTCGACGATCACCAGTCTGGGGTTACCGATCAGCGCCTGCGCGATGCCGAACCGCTGGCGCATGCCGCCGGAGAAACCGGCCAGCGCCTTTTTACGGACGGTCCACAGATTGACCTGCTGGAGCAGTCCCTCGACCGTCTCCTTGCGCTCGCCGCGCCCGGCCACGCCCTTCAGCACCGCCATGTGATCGAGCATGTCGTATGCCGACACGCGCGGATAGACGCCGAAATCCTGGGGCAGATAGCCGAGCGTCCGGCGCAAGCGTTCCGGTTCGGCGATCACGTCGATACCGTCGAACACGATGGCGCCCGATGTCGGCGTCTGCAGCGTCGCGATGGTGCGCATCAGTGTCGATTTACCCGCGCCGTTGGGACCGAGCAGGCCGAACATGCCGGCCGGGATGACCAGATCGACCCCGTCCAGCGCCCGTGTGCCGTTGCCGTACACATGAGCCAGCTTGTCGATCCGCAACATCCGCCATCCCCCGATGATTCGGATGGCAAGCTAACAGGTGTGTTGCTGATGTAAAGCGCGCTAGTTCGCCAAAACGCTGAGCTATTCCGTTCGGCCTGAGCGCAGTCGAAGGCCACCTCTCCGCAAGGTGCTTCGACTTCGCTCAGCACGAACGGGGCGGGAAGGTCTGATCCGCGTGATCTGCTTCAGTGGCCCTCCGCCGCGCAGACGGCATAGCCAAACGCCGGCAGCTTGAGCATCACGCTGCCGGGCGCGACGGCGCGGGGCGCGCAGGTGCCGGCGAGCGCGGTGAACACGGTCGAGGCGGTGTCGACCTGCACTGGTTGTTCGATCGGCGTGGCGGAGGTGTTGAACGCGATCAGCACCTCCCGGCCTGTCGCCGGATCGAAGCGCGACACGGCGAACAGGCCGGGCGTCTCGCGCCGGGCACGGATCAGCATGTGGCCGCGGGTCAGGGCGGGATGCGACACGCGAAGCCTCGCCAGCCCGGCGATCTGGCGGAACAGCGGGTTGGTTTCGCCGAAGCTGGCGGTCGTGGTGGTCTTGGTCGTGCCGATCAGCCGATTGTCGTTATAGACGGCGACCTTGCTGGCGAACATGTCCTCGCGCGCGTCCTGATCGCCGTCGTCGCCGACGAAACCCTGTTCGTCGCCCGAATAGATCGTCGGTACGCCGCGCAGCGTGAGCAGCATCGCGTTCGACAGCATGACGCGCTTCAATATCTCGTCGTCCGAACTTTGCGGGAACGCGCGGCGGACGAAGGTGGCAAAGCGGCCATCGTCGTGATTGCCGCTGAAGGTCGGCAGGATGGCGGCGGTGTCGACGCCCTTGGCATATAGCGCATCGCCGTCGAACAGCGCCTCGAACGCGTCCGTCCCGCGCGTACCGGCGATGGTTTCGACCAGCGCCTGACGGAACGAGAAGTCGAGCACGGCGGGAAACTTGTCGACCACCGTATGCTGCGCGAGCACGGCGGGGCGGACGTCGTGGTCGGAGACTTCACCGAAGATATGGAAGTTCGGGATGCCGTTCGCCTTGGCGCGGGCGAGCATGGCGGGGACGAACGCCTGCCAGAATTCGGGGTTCACATGGCGGGCGGTGTCGATGCGGAAACCATCGACCTTGAACCGGTCTATCCAGCCGCCGAAGATATCGATCATCCCCGCCACCACGCGCGGATTTTCGGTCATGATATCGTCGAGGCCGGAGAAGTCGCCCATCGTCGAACTCTCGTTGCGGAAAATCGTGTCGCCGCGATTGTGGTAATAGATCGGGTCGTTCAGCCACGCCGGCACCTTCACGTTCTTCTCGGCAGCCGGGACATAGGGGGTATAGGCATAGGTCGGGTCGGTGAGCGCGGCGAAGTTGTTCGCGGTGCCGACGCCGTCGCCGACGAAGCCGGGGTTGATCGCCCTGCCCGTCACGCCGCTGCGTCGCTGATACGGATAGGCGGCGCGGTCGCGGTACAGGCACGGCACGCCCTCGCGGCATTCGCGGTACTGGATCACGTCGGCGGTGTGGTTGACGATGATGTCCATATAGACCTTCATTCCCCGCCCATGCGCCGCATCGACGAAGGCGCGCATGTCCGCCTCGGTGCCGAGATGCGGATCGACGGCGGTGAAATCGGTAATCCAATAGCCGTGATAACCGGACGATTCCTTGCCCGGCGCGCCTTGCACCGGCTTGTTTCTGAAGATCGGGCCGAGCCAGATCGCCGTCGTCCCCAGCGCCTGGATGTAATCGAGACGGCGGGTCAGCCCCTTCAGGTCGCCGCCATGATAGAAGCCCTTGTGCGTCGGATCGAACCCGGTCGTGAGCGGCCCGCCCTTCAGGCCGCCACGATCGTTGGTCGGGTCGCCGTTCTCGAACCGGTCGGGCAGGACGAAATAGATCACCTCGTCCTGCGGCAGCCGCTGGCGATAATCCGCCGCGGGCGGCGTCTGCGCCGCCACGGGGGTGGAAAGCAGCAGGGCTGCCAGAACCGTGGCGACGCTTTTCATCATGGGTTGAGGCCTTTTCGTGCTTAGAACCGGAGGCTGGCGCCGAGGTAGAATTGCCGCCCGAAGAATTGGAGCGTGCCCGTCTGCGCGGTCTGGCCGAAATAGGAACGGGTCGGCTCGTCGGTGAAGTTGTTCGCCTGCGCCAGCAACGTCAGGCCGCCGAGCGGGCCGTCGTTGGGGAATTCATAGCTCATCTGCGCATCGAACACGGTTTCGGCGGCGTTCGTCACGATCTGTTCGGACAGGCCGAACTGCGGCGCCACGAATTTCGAGCGATAGCGCATCGACACGCGGGTCGAGAAACCGCTCTTTTCGTAGAAGATCGTCGGGTTCGACACGATCTTCGACAGGCCCGGCAGCGACAACGACAACGAGTTGCCGCTGATCGCGTTGGTGATGCTGACATCAGACTGGTTGTACGAGATGTTCAGCACCGCGCCGAGGCCATCGAGCGGCGATGGCAGGAAATCGAATGTCTTCGTCACCGCCGCTTCGAAGCCATAGACGTAACCGCCATCGCCGTTGATCGGCGCGAACAGGTTGCCGGTGGTGACGACGCTGTTGAAGCCGGTGCCGGCCAGCGGCGGCGTGGTGATGCCGTTGGCGGCGAAATCGTAATTCGGCACGACGCCGCCGATCACGAAGCTCTCGATATCCTTGTAGAAGGCACCGAGGACCAGCGAGCCGCTGTTGCCGAAATAATGCTCGTACGTCGCGTCGAACTGGTTGGCGCGGAACGGCTTCAGCTCCGGGTTGCCGCCCGATCCGTCGAGCCGCGCGACGCCGCCGCCGATCCCGACAAGGTTGGTGGTGATCGAATTGCGGAAATCGAAGAAGCGTGGCCGCGAGATCTGGCGAGAAAGCGACAGGCGGGCCTGATCCTGCGGGGTCAGCGACAGGATGAAGTTGGCCTGCGGCAACCAGTCGGTGAACTTCGTCCCGCGACCATTGTCGTACCGGCCGCCATTGCCATCGGCGATCGTCGAGGACGACAATTGATCGGTATGGACGACGCGCAAGCCGATATTGCCCTTGAACGGCAGCGATCCGGCGATCGTATCGAAGTTCAGCTGGGCATAGCCGGCATAGGTCTTCTCATCGATCGTGAAGCTCTGATCGCGGGTGAAGGCCTGCGACTGATCGACCACGCGGTCGGTGCCGAGCTGTGAATCGAAGATGCTGCCGATATCGGCGACGAGGAAGTCGGGGAAGGACGAGAACTTGCCCTTGAAACCGGCGATGGTCGAATTGGCATTCGTCAGCGTGACCGGGGTGGCGAAACTGAAACTGTTGAAGCTGGTGATCGTCCGTTCCGCGCGGCGGTTGCCGTACCGGCCGCCGATATCGAACGACTTCAGGAACGGCCCGTCGATCTTGAGCAGGGCGCTGCCCGAGAACGCGTACAGGCGATCGGTATCGCGCTGCGGCACGATGTAGAAGCCCTCTAAATTGTTCGCCGCAGGATTGGTGTAGTCAGCGCTGGTCGCGAACTGGCCGACGTTCAGGCCGTCGAGCTTGTAGCTGAGCGTGGTCGGGGTCGTCGTTGTATTGCCGTTGTCGTCCAGACCCGAATTGTTGAAGAAGCTGGACGCGCGCGAATAGGAGCCGTCGGCGGTCAGGGTCAGCCGGCCGATGTCCTTCTGGACATTGCCGCCGACGGTGTAGAGACGGTCGAGCCGGTTCTCGTCCTGCTGGATCGTGCGGGTGCGGATGCCCGACGTGGTGCCGCCGACGATGGTGTTGCCGACCACCGTGGCATTGGTCAGGTTGCTGCTGGACGATTGCAGATTCTCGACGCGGATGCCGCGACGGTACACGTCCGACTTGAAGCGCGAGTAATAGCCGTCGATCAGGACACGGAAGGTATCGGTCGGCTCGTGCTGGATGCTGCCGAGCACGCCGTCGCGGGTTTCGTTGCCGCCGGACTGCACAGCCTCGAACCCGTATCCGATCGCATCGGGGCGACCGTTGTTGTCGAGATCGCGGGCCGCCGGGCTGCCGTTCTGGCCGGTGGCGGTGTAGTCGTAACCGACGAAGCGGGTCGCGACGTTCGCCTGGCGCAAGCGGGCATAGCCGAGCGCGAGGCCCAGCGTATCGTCGAGCAGCTTGGTCTGGATCGAGGCGCTGGCGCGGTAGCCGAAGCGGTCGGCGTCGGGGTTCTGTCCGGCGCGATCGTTATAGACGCCGCGCACGTTGACGCTGACCAGCGTCGAACCGGGGATGGTGAGCGGGCGGGCGGTCGTCAGTTCGACCTTGCCGGCGACACCGCCCTCGATCTGCGACGCCTTCGGGCTTTTGTAGACGGCGGCCTGATTGACGAGTTCGGACGGATACTGGTCGAATTCGATGACGCGGTTGCCGGACGTGGCGACCTGTTCGCGGCCGTTGAGCGTCGCGGAGACGAGGTCTTGGCTGAGACCGCGGATGTTGATGGCGGATGCCTGACCACCGGTGCGCTGCGAGGTGACGCCGGGGAGACGGGCGAGCGATTCAGCGATCGACACGTCGGGCAGACGGCCGATATCCTCGGCCGAGACGATCTCCGCGACGACATCGAGATTGCGCTTTACCGCGATCGACGAGCGCAGGCTGGCGCGGAAGCCGGTGACGACGATATCGGTATCCGCATCGTTCGCGCCGGGGGTCGATTCCACGACGGGCGGTGCAGCGGGATCGGCCTGGCCGGGCGTTGCCGGATCCGACTGGACAGGCATCGACACGCTAGGCGTCGCGGCGCTCTGCATCGTCTGCGGATCGTTGGAACTGGTCGCTTGTGCCTGGGCCGCGCCGGCCAGCAACAAGGCGGCGGCGAGGGCGGAGCCGCTGACCGAACGTTTCAACACGGCATGCGCGATATCGGCCGAACGCCGGGTGACCACGGTCATCTCACTTGTCCCCTAAAAGGTCCGGCTATCTTTCGTGCCGGTTGTCGTTGCTGGTAATTCATTGAAATCGGGCGGGGCGAAAGCCAATAAGCCGACATACGTATTCAACACTGCCACATCGGGGCTGTTGCTCATCCGCCACGATCCATGTCCGTGGGCGCGTTGACGGCGGGCGGTCTCCTGGTCGATGCTGGCACCCGACAAACCGTCGCCAAGGCGGTACTGACCGAGAGGATCGAACCGCCGTGACCGCGCCGTGTCAGCCGACATCCATCGAACCTGCGTCTAGCGCCGCTTCCCCGCGCCCCGTCACGGACAGGACCGGCGACCGTGCATAGGGCCGCGATGGAGAAGCCGCATCAGGGCTTTTGGGGCCTGTGGAACATCTCGTTCGGGTTCTTCGGCATCCAGATCGGCTTCGCGTTGCAGAATGCGAATGTCAGCCGGATCTTCCAGTCGCTCGGCACCTCGGTCGATGACTTGGCCTTTCTGTGGATCGCGGCCCCGCTGACCGGATTGCTCGTCCAGCCGGTGATTGGTCATTACAGCGACCGGACCTGGGGGCGGCTGGGGCGGCGTCGGCCGTATTTTCTGGCGGGCGCGATGCTGGCGACGATCGGGCTGCTGGCGATGCCGAATGCGCCCGTGCTGTGGGTGGCGGCGGCGCTGTTGTGGATGCTCGACGGATCGCTGAACATCTCGATGGAGCCGTTCCGCGCGTTCGTCGGCGATATGCTGGGCAGCCGCCAGCGGACGGCGGGCTATGCGTTCCAGACCGGCTTCATCGGCGCGGGCGCAGTGGTCGGCAGTCTGGCGCCGATCATCCTGACCGATGTGTTCCGGGTCGCCAATGTCGCGCCTGCCGGCGGCATTCCGCCATCGGTGCAATATGGTTTCTACATCGGGGCGCTGGCGCTGTTCTTCGCGGTGTTGTGGACGGTGCTGACGACGGAGGAATATTCGCCGGCGCAGATGGCGGCGTTCGAGGACGCGGATGCCGTGGAACACAGCCATGGCGGCTCGGCTATCTCAACCACCGGCGCGCGACTGGCACCGCTCTGGATCGCGATGGGGGCGATCGTGATCGCCGCGGTGGCGCAGTTCGGGCTGGACAAGCCGATGTACCTGCTGGGCGGCGGGCTGGTGGCGTTCGGCGTCGCTTTGCTCATCAGCGCCGCGCTGGTGCGATCGGGGAACGGCGACAATGTGCTCAGCCAGATCGTCGGCGACCTGACGACGATGCCGACGACGATGAAGCAACTGGCGCTCGTCCAGTTCTTCTCATGGTCGGCGCTGTTCATCATGTGGATCTACACGACGCCGATCGTCACGCAGCACGTGTTCGGGACGACCGACACCGCCAGCGCCGCGTATAATCAGGGCGCGAACTGGGTCGGTGTGCTGTTCGCGGTGTATAACGGCGTGGCGACGATCTGGGCGTTCGTGCTGCCGTCGCTGGCGGCGAAGATCGGGCGGCGGGACACGCATATCATCGGTCTGGTGTGCGGGGCGGCGGGCTTCGCGTCGTTCCTGCTGGTGCGCGACCAGTATGTGCTGATCGGATCGATGGTGCTGATCGGCATCGCCTGGGCATCGATCCTGACGATGCCCTATGCGATTCTGTCCGGCGCGCTGCCACAGGACAAGTTGGGCGTGTATATGGGGTTGTTCAACATCTTCATCGTGTTGCCGCAACTGATCGTGTCGTCGGTGATGGGCGAGGTGGTCCGCACCTTCTTTCCGGGTCAGGCGATCTGGGCGATGCTGATCGCGGCGGCAGTGATGCTGATGGCCGCGGCGGCGATGTTGCGCGTGCCCAAGCGGGCGTGATCGCCCTGCCCACTTAGCGACTTTACGCCCCCTTCCCCACCGCATACCGGCATCGGTGATTTTGCGGAACCCGAGGGAATGAACGAATGACCAGTATCAGCCGGCGTGGAACCCTGTTGGCAGGCGTCGCCCTGCTGGCCGCCTGTACGACCGGCACAGGATCGGGAGGCACGGGATCGGGCGGAACGCCACCAAGGTCCACGTTCGTGACCGTCGACGGCCTGCATTTTCGCCGCAACGGGGCGCCTTATCGTTATGTCGGAGCGAACATCTGGTACGGCGCGTGGCTGGGGGCGCAGACGGCCTATGGCGACCGGGCGCGGTTGACGCGGGAGCTGGACCGGTTGCAGGCGCTGGGCGTTCGCAACCTCCGGCTGCTGGGGTCGGCGGAGCTGTCGCCACTGAAGAACTCGATCACGCCCGGTTTTCGCGGCAGGAGCGCGACCTATAACGACGACCTGCTGAAGGGCCTCGACTGGACGCTGGCCGAGATGGCCAAGCGCGACATGACGGCGGTGATCTATCTGACCAATTTCTGGGAATGGTCGGGCGGCATGATGACGTATCTGTCGTGGGTGAACGGCGGCCGGTTCATCAACATGAACGATCCCACGCATCCCTGGCCGGAATTTCCGGACTGGAACGCCGCCTTCTACGCCAACGCACAGGCACAGGCGATGTACCGCGATTACATCCGGGCGGTGGTGAAGCGGACGAACAGCGTCACCGGCGTCGCCTATGCCACCGACCCGACGATCATGGCCTGGCAGCTGGCCAACGAACCGCGCCCCGGCGGGTCGAATGCGGTGGCGGCGGCGAACCTGCCGAACTTCTATCGCTGGGTCGACGAGACCGCGCGCTACATCAAGACGCTCGATCCGCATCACCTTGTCTCCACCGGGTCGGAGGGGCTGAAGGGATCGATCGAGCGCGAGGATATCGTACTGGCCGCGCATCGGCCGGCGTCGATCGATTACCTGACGACGCATATCTGGCCGAACAACTGGAGCTGGATGGACCCCGGCAATCTGGCCGGTACCTATGATGCGGGCGCGGCGAAGGTGGCGGGGTATATCGACGCGCATATCCGGATGGCGAACACGCTGGGCAAGCCGCTGGTGATCGAGGAGTTCGGCTATCCGCGCGACGGGCGCGATGCGTTCGACCCGTCGATCACCACCGCCTACAAGGACCGGTTCTATCGCCAGATCTATGCGGCGATCGAGGCGAATGCGAAAGCCGGCGGGCCGCTGGCGGGATCGAACTTCTGGGCGTGGAACGGCGAGGCGCGGACGCCGCATGCCGACCACCGGTTCCAGCGCGGCGACCTTGGCTATATGGGCGATCCGCCGCATGAGCCGCAGGGATGGTACGGCGTGTTCGACAGCGACGCTGGCACGCAAGGAGTGATCCGCAGGCATGCGGCGGTGATGAAGGGTCTTTGACCGTCGGTGATCGAGGGTTGCGACACGACCATCGACCGATGGTCGTGTCGCACGAAATCTATTGAACAAGAAATGTCCCGGTATTCATCGATCATATAAAATATTAGCCAACAACGGAAAATAAACAGCTGGCATCCGTTCGATCAGGACCGGTCCGTTGCCAGTTATTACGCATGGGTTTACGCTTGACGAGCGACTCAACCATGCCGGTCATCGGACTGTACGCCCACTCCGCCGGCTCCATCAGCCGCAGTATTTGTAAGCGTTTGAAAAAACAAAACAGATCAGGAGAAGGACGATGCCTCGTCATGGTATTTATCCGCGCGACATCATTCCGCCGGTGTCGGATTATTATGATTCCGGACGGTTCGGTCGGATGTTCGGCAAGCTGGTTCCGTTCGCTTCGGACACGCCGCGGATCAGAAAGGCGCTGATGGATATCGGTGCGGTCAATGGGCCGATGGATGCGCGGGAAAATCTGGCGGCCGATCCCAAGGACCTGATCGTCGACCTGAACCTGTCGGCGAACAACAACAACAATCCGAGACTATCGGCGGGGATGACCTTTTTCGGCCAGTTCCTCGACCACGACATGACCTTCGATCCGACATCCAGTCTGGAGCGTCAGGTCGATCCCGAACAGATCGCCAATTTCCGCACGCCGTCGCTGGCTCTCGACAACGTCTATGGTGCCGGACCGGGGGGTAGCCCGCATCTGTACGACCGCAGCGATGGCGACAAGTTCCTGCTGGAGGAGACCGGCACGCCGGGCAAGCACGACGTGCCGCGCAACAGCCAGCATGTGGCCCTGATCGGCGATCCGCGCGACGACGAGAACCTCATCATCTCGCAGTTGCAGGTCGCTTTCCTGAAGTTCCACAACGCGGTGGTAGACTATGTCCGCACGGAAATCGGCCTGACCGGCGGCGAGGTCTTTCCCGAAGCGCAACGGATCGTGCGCTGGCATTATCAGTGGATCGTGGTGCACGAATTCCTGCCCAAGACATGCGGCGACGCGGTGGTGACGGATATCCTGACCAAGGGCCGCAAATTCTATAAATGGCGGAACGAGCCCTATATCCCGGTCGAGTTCGCGGTCGCCGCCTACCGCTTCGGGCATAGTCAGGTACGCCCCTCCTATCGCGCGAACTTCACCGGCAATCCGGGTGGCACGCCGTTCTTCGCGATGATCTTCCGCGAGAATGCGACGCCGGCCGGCGATCCCGACGACCTGTCCGGATCGGTGCGGGCGCCGCGGCGCTTCATCGACTGGCCGACCTTCTTCGACTTCAACGACGGCCAGGTGAAGCCGAACAAGAAGATCGACACGACGCTGTCGACCGCGCTGTTCCGCCTGCCGGGGACGGTGGTGCCGCATCCGAACGCCACGTCGAACCCGGCGTCGCTGGCGCAACGCAACCTGCTTCGCCACCTGACTTTCTCGCTGCCATCCGGGCAGCGCGTGGCCAAGGCGATGAAGATAACGCCGCTGGGCAAGGACAAGCTGGCGAAGCTGGCGCCCTGGGGGCTGGATGATAACACGCCACTCTGGTTCTACATCCTGCAGGAGGCGGAAACCGAGGCGAGTGGCGAACGGCTCGGCTCCGTCGGCGGGCGCATCGTGGCGGAGGTCATGCTGGGCCTGATCGAGGGGGATCGGACGTCGTATCTGTCGCAGGACCCGGAATGGGAGCCGTTCCTGCCGACGATCGATCCGGCTCATCGACACGAGAATTTCTCGATCGTCGACCTTCTGCGCTTTGCGGGTGTCGCCTGAGCCGGTACTTCCGCGTTGTCGACGACGGGCACCGGGAGTGGCGCGATGGAGATGGGACGACGCGATGTTTTGATCGGCGCGGCGACGCTGGCGGTGACGCCGCCCGCCGCGCTGGCCGCCGGACCTGGCCGGCCGATGGGCTATGCGATCGTCGGTCTGGGCGGGTACGGCCTGGGCGTCATCATCCCGCAATTCGCGAATTGCGTGCACAGCCGGCTGGCGGCGGTCGTCAGCGGCGATGCGGCCAAGGCGAAGCGTGTCGCGGCCAAACATGGACTGCCGGATCGATCGATCTATTCCTATGCGAATTTCGATCGCATCCGTGACAACCCAGACGTCGACATCGTCTATGTCTGCCTGCCCAATGCGATGCACGCCGAATACACGATCCGCGCGGCGCGGGCGGGCAAGCATGTGTTGTGCGAGAAGCCGATGGCCGTATCCGTCGCCGAATGCGAGGCGATGATCGCCGCCTGCAAGCGCGCCGACCGCCGGTTGATGATCGGGTATCGATGCCATTTCGAACCGTTCAACCGCGCGGCGATGCGGCTGGCGCGGCGCGGCGCGGCCGGCAGGGTCCGCTATGTCCGGTCCGAACACGGCTTCGTTCAGGGCGATCCCAGGGCGTGGCGCCTGAAGAAGGCGATGGCCGGCGGTGGATCGCTGATGGATATGGGCGTCTATAGCCTGCAGGCCGCACGGTACATGACCGGCGAGGAACCGGTCGCCGTCACCGCCCGCGAATCCACCGATCGCCGCGATCCGCGCTTTGCGGAGGTCGAGGACATGATCGAATGGACGCTGGAATTCCCCTCCGGCGCGCTGGCCGGTTGCCAGTCGATGTACAGCGCCGGCCAGAACCGCATCCTGTTGATGGGCGATCGCGGGCGGATCGAACTGGAACCGGCGACGCGCTATACCGGCAACCGGCTGTGGACCGGCGAGGATGGCCGGGAGCGCGAGATCACGCCCCCGCCCGGCCCCGGCAAGACGCAGTTCGCCGGGCAGCTGGACCATCTCGCCCGCTGCGCCATGACGGGCAGCGAGCCGATCGTCTCCGGCGAGGAGGGGTTGCGCGACCTGCGGATCATCGAGGCGATCTATCGCTCCGCACGGGAAGGCCGGACGATCCGGCTGGTGTGAAGACCCCGTCCGTGCCGCCGGATCGGATGGCGATCGGCGATTGTTGGACGCGGGTTATTGCGACATAGCCGGTGCCATGTCGGTATCGTCTCACAGCGTCCCCCTTCCCCCGGTGCAGGCATGATCGGTTATCGGCCCAGTCGTCGCGCGGTGATCGGCGGCGGTGTAGCACTGGCGGCGGCGCGGGGGGCGCTGGCGCAAAGTGCGGCGGGGCTGGCCACCGGGCCGGTGCGGCCCACATGGGACTCGCTGGTCCATCACTATCGCTATCCGGACTGGTTCCGCGACGCGAAGTTCGGAATCTGGTCGCACTGGGGTCCGCAGGCGGTGCCGGAGCAGGGCGACTGGTACGGCCGCTTCATGTATATGCAGGGGCATCCGATGTATCGCCATCATCTGGCGACATATGGCCACCCCGCCGATACCGGCATGATCGACATCCAGAACCGCTGGACGGCGGCGGCATGGGACCCGGAGGCGTTGATGAAGCGCTTCACGGCGGCAGGGGCGAAGTATTTCGTGTCGCTGGCGTGCCATCACGACAATCTGGACTGCTACGACAGCAGCCATCATGCCTGGAACACGCTGCGCGTCGGGCCGAAGCGCGACGTGGTGGGCATTTGGGAAAAGACGGCACGGGCGGCGGGACTGCGCTTCGGCGTGTCCAACCATGCGGCGCATGCCTGGCACTGGTTCCAGCCGGCCTATGCCTATGACCCAGAAGGACCGCGCAAGGGCGAGCGGTACGATGCGTATCGGCTGACCCGAGCGGACGGGCGCGGCAAATGGTGGGACGGGCTGGACCCACAGGAGCTTTACACCGGGCGGCATATGGTCGCTCCGGACGGCATCGACAGCATCGCGGCGATGGATGCGTGGCATGACCAGCATGACGGGCAATGGATGGAACATGGCCCGCCCGCCGATCCGCGTTACGCCACCAACTGGCTGTTGCGGCAGGCGGACCTGATGGCGAAGTACAAGCCGGATTTCTGCTATTTCGACGATTACGAACTGCCGTTCGGCGCGGTCGGGTTGGAGGCGGCGGCGGATTACTACAACCGGTCGATCGAGTGGCACGGCAAGATCGACGTGGTGCTGACCGCCAAGCAATTGAAACCCTATGCCCGGTTCGGGCTGGTGCAGGATGTCGAGCGCGGTTTCTCCGACCATCTGTGGGACGAGCCGTGGCAGACGGATACGTGCATCGGCGACTGGTTCTACAACCGGTCGCGCTTTACCGATCGCAGTTACAAGAGTGCGGCCGATGTGCTGCAGCGGCTGGCGGATGTGGTGTCGAAGAACGGCAATCTGCTGCTGTCGGTGCCGCAGCGTGGCGACGGGACGATCGATGCCGAGGAGGAGAAGATCCTCGACGGGCTGGCGGCATGGATGACGGTGAACGGCGAGGCGATCTTCGGGTCGCGGCCCTGGCGGGTTTACGGCGAAGGGCCGACGGTGCTGGCGACGGGGATGCAGAACGAGGGCGGGTTCAAGGGCTTCACCGACCGCGATGTGCGCTTCACGGTCAACAAGGGGGCATTGTACGCGCTGTTTCTGGCGCCGCCGGCCGGAGAGGCGGCGATCGCGGCATTGGGTTGGGATCGGTGGCGCGGTGGCGCGATCGAGCGGGTGACGTTGCTCGGCGGCGGCACGGTGCCGTATCGGCAGGATGGCGCGGCGCTGCGTCTGGATTTGCCGCGCGGGCTGGGGACGGTGCCGGTCGTGAAGATCGAGGGTCGGGGTATTTCGGGATAGGCCGCCCGGACGCGGAAAGTCCCGAAAGTCACGCTCACGTACGTGTACGCGCGGGCGCGCTCGCGCGAGGGATGCGTTGACGGTGAGAAATAGCGGTCGTGGGGCGGCTATAATCCAGCGCGTCGCTGTAGGACATGGCGCATCCGCCGTGGTCGAACCCCGCACGGCAATTCCGGGGAGGAGGCGTATTCCCCCCTCCCCGGCGACTTCATCAGGGTCGTGCTCGATCGACATCGGTCGCCCTCACCCTTCCCGCCCGGCTGCGCCGGGCGGGCCCCTTCCCTCTCCCATCGGGAGAGGGAGAACGCCTCTAGCCGGGGCGGCGGAGATTTACCTCTGCGCCCGTGTACGTCACCTCCGCATCGCCCGCGCCGTCGTCCGTCACCGGACGGCCGGCGGAGACCCAGCGGACGCGGATGGTGCGGGTGGCGGGCATCTTGTCGTAACCCTTGCCCTCCCGCGCGCCGAGCGTCAGCGTGCCGGTGGCGTCGTCGTAGCGCATCGGGATGCGGGCGAAGGCGTCGCGGCGATATTGCTCGCTGGTGCCGTCATCCTCGTACAGCGAGAAGCGGCCATCGGCGCCGGTATAGACCGCGACGGTCAGCGGCGCATCGGGATGCTGATCGGTATATTGCATCACCGGCCCCATCGGCACGATCGCGCCGGCGCGGACGAACAGCGGCATCCGTTCGAACGGCGCGGTCGCCGTCACCGACTGGCCGCCGCGATAGGCGTTGCCGGTGCCGAAGTCGTACCACATGCCGGTACCGGGCAGATACACCTGACGGGTACGCGCCTTGTACTCGGTGACGGGGGCGACGAGGAACGCGTCGCCGAACAGATACTCGTCGGCGATGTCGCGGGCGCGGACGTCGTTCGGCCAATCCATCGCGAGGCCGCGCATGATGCTGCCGTCCTTGTGCCACGTATCGGCGGCGACGGTGTAGATGTAGGGCATCAGGCGATAGCGAAGCTGGTCGTACCAGACCATCGATGCGCGCATCGGCGATCCTTCGGGCGAGATTTCGTAAATCTCGCGGTACGGCGCCTCGCCATGGCTGCGGAACAGCGGGCTGAACGCACCGAACTGGAACCAGCGCAGGTTCAGCTCACGCCATTCGTCCAGATCGGCGGGCTTCGGCGTCTTGCTGGCGTAGCGATCCTCCAGCGCGAAGCCGCCGATATCGTGCGTCCAGTTGGGGATGCCCGACATCGATGCGTTGACGCCACCCGAAATCTGCGCACGCAGATCGTACCAGCGGCTGGCGACGTCGCCCGACCAGATCGCCGCCCCGGTCCGCTGCAACCCGCCGAACCCGGAACGGGTCAGGATGAAAGGCCGCACGTCTGGCTTATAACCGCGCCATCCGTCGTAGAAGGCGGTCGCGTTCATCAACGGATAGCTGTTGAAATACTCCGCCGCCGGGCCGCGCGCGGTCGGCCCCATCGTCTCGATCCGTTCGGGGATCGACAGGTTGGAGTGCATGTCCGGCTCGCTGGCATCCGCCCACCAGGCATCGATGCCCAGCGTCGCGAGCCGATCCTTTACCTGCCGCCAGAAGATCGACCGACCCTCCGCCGAATAAGGATCGTAGAAGGTGTTCTTGTACCCCGGCCCGACCCAGTCGACATTGCCCATCTTCAGATTGCCCTGATAGGCCAGTCCCTTGGCGGCGAATTCCTTGTAATTGTCGGTGGTCGGATAGAATTTCGGCCAGACCGAGATCATGAAGTGCGCGTTCAGGTCATGCACCTTGCTGACCAGCGCCTTGGGGTCTGAAAAACGGGCGGGGTCGAAGCGGTGGCTGCCCCATTCGTCGTCGCGCCAGTAGCGCCAGTCGAGGACGATGTTGTCGAGCGGGATGCCGAGGCCGCGATACTTCTCGACCACGTCGATCATCTCTTTCGAGGTGTCGTAACGCTGGCGCGACTGCCAGAAGCCATAGGCCCATTTGGGCATCATGACCGCCTTGCCCGTCAGTTGGCGGTAACCGGCGATGACGTCGTCCATGTCGCGGCCCGGCACGTACCAGTAATTGACGGCGCGGGCGACGTCGCTGGTGAACCACACCGAATGACGATCGGCGGCGGGTAGCGGATCGTTGTGCAGCAGCGCGATGTAGCCGGCGTTCGGCTCCCATTCGATGCGGATCGTCGCGGGCTTGCCCTTCGTCATCGGCGCGGTGAAATTGGCGTACCAGGGGTTCCAGTTCTGCCGCCAGCGATTGAGCACCTCGCGCCCGTCCACGAACACCTTGAAATAGCTGGAGCCGTAGAGCTGGAATTTCTGCTCACCGGTGACGTCGGGCGTCACCGTGCCGGTCCAGATGACCGTCTGTTTCTGCACCGCGTTGCCGGCGGTGTTCTGGCCGCCGGTCGCCGCCGTCGTCTTCGCCTTGGCCGCTTCCGGCCAGTTCACCTGGTCGCGGATATGCTGGTAGTTGATCGTCGCTTCCTGACGCGTCACCACCGGTTTGCCGTCGAGGAAATATTGCGCGGTCCAGCCGGGCTTGCCGCCCGAGGTGACGCGCATCGCATCGGCCCCGACCAGCGCATAAGGCTTCGGATTGCCGAAGCGGGTGATGCCGTCATTATCCCACAGGATGCCGTAATTCTTCGTCGAGACGACGAAGGGCACGGCGATGTCCATATTGTGCTGGGCGAGTTCGACGTCCTCGCCATTATAGTTCATCTGCGAATTCTGGTGCTGGCCGAGACCGTACAGCCCCTCGTCCGTGCCGCGATTGAACTGCTGCGTGGCGGTGACATACTGGCGGCCGTCGATCAGCGTCGGGCGGAACGCGGGCGTGCCGGCCTCGTCCAGCACGACGCGGCCGCTGGCGTCGAGGAAGCGGACTTTGCCGGTGGCGAGATCGACATCGGCGGTGGTGCGCGCGGCCTTCACCTGGACATGGCCGGCGGTTTCGACGACCGTGAAGCGATCCGCCTTTGGCGGTTGCGGCACCATCAGGCTGGCCTGCTTCGTGAAACCGACCGAGGTCGCCGGCGCGGCGACGACGTGGATGATGCCGTCGCCATGGACGGTCACCTCGACCCGCGCAGCCGGGCCGCCGGCGGGCGTGACCGCGATGCCGCCGTCGATCTTCGTGAAGCCGCCCTTGCGATCCGCGGCATGGGCGGTGGCGATAGCGCTACCCGTCAACAGCGCGGCGATCATCAGTTTCTTCATGTGCATCCGTCCCCAATCCTGTTCGCGCCGATCGATCATGCGACCGGCGCCCTTCGTTCGTTTCAGCGGTAACGACCCATCGTGACCCTCAGCACCTGCGGCCGGTCGATCAGGTTGATGCCGTAATCGGTCTGGTCGCCGTTCCACACGCGCTGCGTGACCCAGCGGCCATCGGCGAAGCCACCCTCCTCGACGCTGACGACCATGCCGTTTGCTGCGCCGCCCTTTGCCGTCCCGAATTCTAGGCGAACGTGGTCGCCGACGACCAGAAACTCGTCGGCCGACATCTGCGCGACGGCGACGCCGCCGACCGGCTGGTCGGCCCATGGCGGTGGCGAGGATTTTATCCACGTCCAGTCCTTTTGCCCGAACTGCCACGCACCCCAGCTGGCGGTGATCGTCCAGCCGCCCATCGTGGTCGATTGCGCGGTGCCGTCATCGGGCTTGGCGACCCCCCAGGTCGGCCGCTCGAACGCGATCCGCGCCCAGTCGCGCATGATCGAGGAGAGTGCCTTGTAGGGAAGCGCGAAGACGTCGAGCGTCGCGTCGTCCAGCGTCGCGGCGCCGAGCGGATAGTTGAAGTATCCGGTCGCATCCATGCCGAACGGCGAGAAGCCGATGCCGCCATGGCCGAGCGTGGGGTAGAGGAAGCGCGCGAATTCCTTCGCGTTGCCGATCTCCGGCACCATCAGCGCATTGTCGGGCCGGGCGTATTTTTCGAGGTACAGCGCGACGTTGCCGCTGGCGCGATCGTAGATGTCGGGCGCGGCGAAATCGATCGCGGGGGCCGCCGCCTTCCAGATATCGAGCACGTCCTGCTGCGGGCCGCCGCTCGCCACCCCGGTCGGATCGGGGACGTTGGAGGGGCCGGCGAGCGAGGCGTTGACGTACATCGGCAGCGGCTTCACCGCCTTGCCCGCCGCCGCGATCTCGTTGACGAACGCGGCGGTGTACCAGGTGTTGAACGCGCGATCGGCCTGTGCGCCGAAGGCTTGCGTCCATGTGCCGCGCTTGCCGACGCGCCGGGCGAGCGCGTCGGGGATGTTCTGTGCGAACAGGCGGTTGGCGGCGACGCCGTAATCGCGCGGCGAGCGATAGCTGCCGACCTCGTTTTCGGGCTGCACCATGATGACGGTGTTCTGCGGATCGTGATCGCGCAGATACGTCATCACCTGCACGAACGCGCGCTTGTCCGCGTCCAGCGTGGCGCGGGCGTGGGGCGAGTGGACATAGTGATCCTCGCCCGTCTTCGTCTTCATGCGCGGGAAGCGGCGATTGTCGAGCTTGGCCCAGGCGGGCATATAGCCGGGCGACGTGTTCTTCCACGTGCCGAACCAGAGCAGGACGATGCGCTTGTCATGGGTGCGCGCCTGATCGAGCAGGGTCTGGAGGAACGAGAAGTCGAACCTGCCCTCGACCGGTTCCACCTGCTGCCATGCGACCGGGATCTCGACCGTGTTGGCGTGGATGCGATCGAGCATCGGCCAGACGGCGGGCAGTGATGTGGCATAGTTGCTGGAATTATTGACCTGCCCGCCCAGCACCAGGAACGGCGCGCCATCGACGATCAGCGCGTGGCGGCCGTCCTTCGTTTCGATGTGCGGCACCGGTGATGCCTGTTGCGCGACCGCCGGCATCGCCAGACTTGCGAGGCTGACGGCCCAAAGCCCGATTATCTTCTTCATTGAACCGCGTCTCCATAGACGATGCCGCGCCCGTCCGTTCCGATATATACCCGGCCATAACGGCGCGGATCGCCGATGATGACGCGAAATCGCAGACCCCATTGATGGCGGTCGTCGTTGATCCGTTGCCACGCCGCGCCGCCGTCGATCGAGCGCCAGACGGCGGTGATGCCATCCCGGCGCCCGATCGCATAGAGCGCCGGCCATGGGCTGTCCGGTGCGCTGTGGCCGAGACCGTAGAAGTCGATCGCCAGTTCGCCCGTCGTCCGGGTCCAGTGGTCGCCGGCGTCGGTCGATCGATACAGGTCCGGCCCGACCTTCAGCCACAAGGCGCCGGCGCGGCCGGGGGTCGCGAGCAGCGGGTTCGGCGTCTCGCGCCCTCGGGTACGGGTGCCGTACAGGTCGGCGGGCAATCCCTGCGCCGGTATGGGCGCGAAGGTCGCGCCGCCGTCAACGCTGCGCAGCAACCGGTTCTGGGCGATGTCGAGGGCGTAGAAGCGGGTGGCGTCTTCCTTGTCCGCCGCCACGCGCACCTGTGCCGGCAAGCCCTGCACCGCGATCCAGTGGCGGCCGCGATCGCGGGTCAGCATCGGCCGGTCGAGTTCGACCAGAAAGGTGCCGCCATCGGCCGATACCGTGATCGCGGCGCTGCCGGTGCGTTCCGGCGGCATCGATCCGTCGGCGGGCGGGGGCGATGGCGGCGTGGTCAGCGGTCGCCAGTTGCTGCCGCCGTCGTCCGACCATGCCAGCGAGGCACCGGGCACGACCGGCGCATGGGTGTTGCCGCTGCGGACCATGACGGCGGGCGCGCGTCCCGCATAGTCGAGCGTATTGGTGTTGGTGAGGAAGGGACCGCGGTGGACGCGCGGGGGCGAGCGACCGAGGTCGTCGTGCCGGAACCCGCCGATATCGCCGAAGCCGGAAATCAGCGGCGCGCCGCCGGTGGGGCTCATCAGCGTCAGGATCGCGGTCTGTTCGATGCCGGCGGTCCACGGCGTCCAGCGCATCGACCCCGGCCGGTCGAACCCGTCCGTCGCATAGACGGTCGCGCCGGTGACATAGACGGCATGGCCCGCATCGAACGGATCGATCGCGAGGCCGGCGATCCAGTGGCCGAAATCCGCCTTGGCGTCGAAATCGAGAAAGGGGGTCGCGGCGACGTCGCGCACGCTGCGCCGCCATAGCTCGTCCCAATGCGCGCCGCCGTCGATCGACCGCCAGACGGTATCGACCGGCTTGTACCGATCGACGGTCGAAACGGCGATCACGCGCGGGTTCTGCGCCGACATGGCCACGCCCATGTAGCCGCCGGGTCGGGCGTCGGTGGCGACTTCCGGCGTCACGTCGCTCCACACGCCGGTATCGGTGGCGAGCCGCCAGACGGCGCCGCGCGTGATGCCGTTCGGGCCGATCCCGTTCGCATAGGTGATCGTCAGGACATGGTCGTGGCCGATGACGGCCTTGGCCGGCAACAGATCGGCCGGCGGGCCGCCCGCCACCGACACCCAGTGCATCCCGCCATCGTCCGACCGGAACAGATGCGCCGGGCCGGGATCGGCGCTCGCCACGTACAAGCGGCCTGCCCGTGTAGGATCGAACAGGACGAACGACAGGCCACCATGGGTGACACGAGGCTGCTGCGGTTGCCCGAGGCCCGGCAGCGGAAAGCCCGCGACCTTGCGCCACTGCACGCCGGCATCGTCGCTGCGCCACAGACCGTCGTGCCGCGATCCGAAGAACAATGTATCGTGACGGTGCGGATCGATCGCCAGCCGTTCGCCGAGGCCGCGTCCATCCTCGTTGCCGCCCATCGCGAACGGCACGGGTACGATCCGCCAGTGCGCGCCGCGATCCGCCGATCGCAGGATCGCCGCCGGCCCCCTCGCATTCATCCCGACCGCCATATAGACGATGGCGGGATCGACGGGATCGGGCGCGATGCTTTCGACGCCCATATAGTTCGAGATCGCCTGATCGTCCTGCAACGGTATCCACCGACGAACGCGGGCATCCCAGCGATAGGCGCCGCCCATGTCGGTGCGCAGGTAGGCGAGGTCTCGCTCGATCGGACTGAAGACGATGCCGGGGGCGAATCCGCCGCCGCCGACCGTCACGTTGGCCCAGCGATACGGCACGTCCGCCAGCGCGCCGGTCGTGGCCAATGCCATCGCCAGCATCGCCATGCCCGTACCGATGCCTTTACCTGCGCGCATTCCACTCCCAGTTCGTCGTCCGGCGTCGATGCGGACAGGGGCAACTTCGCTGCCGTTAAGACAGAGATACCGCTACCACCCGGTAAAGCAAGCGCGATGGCATCATTTCATTTGAACACTGGACGATCCATCCGCCTGCCGGGCATTATCGACGACCCTGCTTCGACCGTTTGATCTGATGGGAATGATCGCATGATGACCCCTTCACGCCGTACCCTGCTGACCCTGTTTGCCGCCGCCGGCATGGTGAGCGCCACGCGCGGCATCGCCCAGCCGCGAGCAGGTGGGAGTGGCGGCGCGGACCTGTTGCCGCTCTGGCCGGGCAAGGCGCCGGGTGCGCCTGCGACGCTGCCGGTGCGCAAGGTCAACGAGCGGTCGAAGGACCCTTCGTTTCACGATCGCTGGATCACCAGCATTGCCCAGCCCGCGCTGGTCGTGCGTCCCGCCGCCAAACCGAACGGCGCGGCGGTTATGCTGGTGCCGGGTGGCGGTTATGGCTTCCTGTCGTACGACAATGAGGGCGAGGAGCAGGCGCGCTGGCTGAACGCGCGCGGGGTGACGGCCTTTATCCTGTTGTACCGCCTGCCGGACGAGGGATGGTCCGATCGGTCGCTGGTGCCGTTGCAGGATGCGCAACGGGGGATGCGGCTGATCCGCGCCCATGCCGGCCGCTTCGGGATCGAGGCGAACCGGGTTGCGGTGCTGGGCTTTTCCGCCGGCGGGCATCTCGCCGGATCGCTGGCGACGCGACATGCGGAGCCGACCTATGCGCCGGTCGATGCGACCGATCGCCTGCCCGCCCGCCCCGATCTGGCCGGGCTGATCTATCCGGTGGTAAGCCTGTCGGCGTCGTTCACCCATGGCGGATCGCGCGACAATCTGTTGGGCGCGGGCGCGGATGACGCCGCCCGGAAGCGCGCATCGGTGGAACTGGGCGTGACCGAGACGACGCCGCCGATCTTCCTGGCGCATTCTTCCGACGACGGCACGGTGCCGATCCAGAACAGCCTTGCGCTGTATCAGGCGATGCTGGCGGCCGGGCGTCCTGCCGAATTGCACGCGTTCGATCAGGGCGGGCATGGGTTCGGCGTGCGATTGGCGGCGGACAAGCCGGCATCGATCTGGCCGACGCTGTTCGCCGCCTATGGCGCCCGGCAGGGGGTGTTCCGCGCATGAACTGGCGGGTGGCGATCGCGACGTCCGCCCTGCTGTGCATGGCGGCGGCGGATGGCGGGCCGCGCTATCGCAGTAGCGCGGCGCGGCGGGTCGTGGTGGAGCGTGACTGGGGACCGGTGCTGGGGCCGTATCGGCAGCGGCTGGTGCCCAGCATGATGAAGGATTTCGGCGAGCGGTACATCTACCGCGCCGCCAACACCGCGCTGCCGCCGCCCCGGCCGGGGGAGCGCCGGGTCGTCTTCATCGGCGATTCGATCACCGATGGCTGGAACCTGGCGGCGAGCTTCCCCGGCCAGCCCTATATCAACCGGGGTATCGGCGGGCAGGTGACGGCGCAGATGCTGGTGCGGTTCCAGCAGGACGTGGTTGCGCTGCATCCGAAGGCCGTGGTCATCCTGGGCGGGGTCAACGACGTGCAGGGGTTGTTGCAGGAGGAAACGCCGGACGGCATCGTCGCCAATATGGAAGCGATGGCCGATATCGCGCGGGCGCACGGCATCGCCGTGGTGCTGGCGTCGATCCTGCCCGTCAACGATTACACCCCCGCCGCCCGCGACGTGGTGCGCGAACGGCAGCCAGCGACCTTGGCGGCGATCAACGTGCGGCTTCGCGATCTGGCGCGGCGGCGAGGATATGGCTTTGCCGATTACGCCGCCGTCCTGCGCGACGAACGCGGGCTGATGAATGCGGCCTATACCCGCGACGGCATCCATCCGACGGCGGCGGGTTATGCGCGGATGGGAACGGTCGCGGCGGCGTCGATCGGACGGGCACTGAGACGCGGATGAACGGGCGTATACCACGGCCGCGATCGATCATGGTGACAGTGGTGTCATCTGTCGGCATGCTGCGCGGATGAACGATATCATCGTCGACAATCACCCGCGGGGACGGGCGGGACTGGGCCGCAACCTGACCCATGGCATGCTCGATGTGCTGGGCAAGGCGATCGTGACCGGTGAGTATCGCGACCGCCCCTTTCCCACCGAAGCGGAGATCGCGCGGCTGCACGGCGTCAGCCGGTCGGTGACGCGCGAGGCGGTGAAGATGCTGACCGCCAAGGGACTGGTCAGCGCCCGCCCCCGACAGGGTACGATCGTGCAACCGACGACGACGTGGAACCTGTTCGACGCCGATGTCCTGCGCTGGTTGCTCAGCCGGCAATTCTCGGTCGAACTGCTGCGCCATTTCAACCAGTTGCGCATCGGTATCGAGCCGGAGGCGGCGGCGCTGGCGGCGCGGTTCCACGACGAAGCGGACATCACGCGGATCGAGGCTTGCCTCGCCCGGATGGTGGCGGCCGAGGCAGGGCATGACGACCCGCTGGACGCCGATATCGCGTTCCACGCCAGCATCCTGCAGGCGTCGAAGAACCCGTTCTACGGACAGTTGGAGGCGGTGGTGTCGACGGCGCTGCGCAGTTCGATCACCTATACCAACCGCGCCAAGGGACGATCCGCCGATATCGCCGCGCACCGGGCGGTGGCGGAACGGATCGCCGCGCGCGATGCCGCCGGCGCGCGGGCGGCGATGCAGCAGATCGTCAGCGACGTGCTGGACCTGATCGCCGACTGACCCCGGTCAATGCTCGCGGAATGACGACCAGAATGCGCCGAGCAGCGGTTCCAGCGCATAATCCAGCGCGGTTCGCTTGCGCAGTGGCACCAGCACCTGCACCGGCATACCGGCGCGCAGCTCGAACCCGCCGCCGCGCAAATTGCCCAGCACGCGCAACTGATCGCGCGGCACCGTGACCTCGCCGGTGAAATAACTGCCGCCGGTCTTCTCGTCGGTCAGTGCGTCGGCGGACAGGCGGGTCAGCCGTCCCTCCAGATTGGGCAGGTCGCGCTCGTGCAGGCTGGGGAAGCGGACCAGCGTGCGCTGACCGACCGCCAGATCGTCGGCATCGTCGAGCGCGATCCGCGCCTGAATGCGCAGCGGCGTGCGTTCCGGCACGATATCCATCAGCTTCTGGCCCGGCGCGACGACACCGCCGGGGGTGAAGATCGTCAGGCCGATGACGGCGCCGGTGGCGGGCGCGCGGATATCGGTGCGGGCCAGTTGATCGCGTGCGGCGGCCAGTCGCGGCATGACCTCGCCCAGCCGACCGTCGACGTCGCGCAGGTCGGCCGCGGTCCGCTCGCGGAAGGTACGTTCAGCCTCCAGTACCTGAATCTGGCTTTCGCGCGCGGCTTCGCGGGTCTGGGCGACGCTGGCGGTGTATTGGCCGCGCTGGCCGACCAGTTGCGCGCGGGCGCGTTCCAGTTCGCGCAACCGCGTCTGCGAGACGAAGCCGCGCTCGGCGAGGGGTTTCAGCGCGTCGATCTGTTCGTCGATCAGGCGCAGCTGTTCCACGGCGGAGACGACCTGCGTGCCATATCCCCGCCCCTGCTCGCCCGACTGCGCGGCCCGCTGGCCGAGCGCACCGCGCTGGGCGGACAGGGTGGCGTTGCGGGCGGCCAGTTCGCTCTGTTGCAGGCGAAGCGCCAGCGCCGCTTCGGCCCGGTCGCCTTCGGGCAGGGCGGCGAATTCGGGCGGTGTCGCCAGTCGCGTCTGGCCGAGCTGTTCGGCCTGCAGCCGCGCCCGTTGCGCCAGCAGCCGGATCGCCTGCGCCGACAACGCACGTTCCTGCGCCAGCACGTCGGCGGCGGCGAGGCGGAGGAGCAACTGGCCTTGCCGCACGCGTTGGCCTTCGCGGACATAGATCGCGCCGACCACCCCGCCCTCGCGGTGCTGGACCGACTGGCGCTGGCCGGACACGACCAGCGTACCGGGCGCATAGGCCGCCGCATCCAGCCGCGCGGTCGCCGCCCAGCAGAGAAAGACGACGAAGAACAGCCCGGCGATGACGAGGCCGTGGCGGATGTCGCGTGCGGGATCGCCGATCGCGGCACTGGCGAGCGCTGGTTCGTCGACCGGCGGCAGGACAAGCGCGTCGCTCATGACGCCACCGCCTGCGGCACCATGCGCCGGACATTGGGTGGCGCGATCTTTGGCAGCACCTCGTCACGCGGACCATAGAGTTCGACGCGACCGTCACGCAGCACCAGCAACTTGTCGACGACGGGCAGGATGCTGAGCTTGTGCGAGACGACCAGCACGGTCCGGCCTTCCGCCTTCAGCCTGACCAGCGCCGCATTCAGCGCGGCATCGCCCTCGGCATCCAGATGCGCGTTGGGTTCGTCGAGGACAAACAACGCCGGGTTGCCGTACACCGCCCGCGCCAGCGCGATGCGCTGCGCCTGCCCGGCGGAGACACCGCGCCCGCCCAGCCGCAGGCGATGGTCGAAGCCGCCGGCCAGCCGCAGGATCAGCGTATCGGCGCCGACCTTTTCGGCGGCGGCGACGGCGGCGGCATCGATCTCCGCCCGCGCGCCGTCCAGTTCGGTGGCGAAGCGGGCGATGTTCTCCTTCACCGTGCCTTCGAACAGCGCCGCGTCCTGCGGCAGATAGCCGATGTGGCGGGCGAGGCGCTCGGGGTCCCAGTCGGTGATGTCGGCGCCGTCGATCCGCACCGTGCCGCGATCGATCGGGAGAGCGCCGGTGATCGCACGCAGCAGCGTCGATTTGCCGGCGCCCGACGGACCGACGATCGCGACGATCTCGCCGGCCGCGATGTCCAGCGATACGGCATTCAGGATCGCGCCGTCGCGGGTCTCGTTCAGGACGGTGACGCTGTCCAGACGCAACGCTCCGCGCGGGTTCGGCAGGCGGGTCGCGTCATGACCCGCCCCATGCCCGGCCAGCAGGGTGTCGAGGCTGCGATAGCTGCCGCGCGCCTGCACGATCCCCTTCCACGTGCCGATCAATTGTTCGATCGGCGCCAGCGCGCGGGCGATCAGGAAGGAGGCAGCAAAAATCGCGCCGCCCGAGATCATGTTGTCGATCGCCAGCAGGGCGCCCAGCCCCAGCGCCAGCGATTGCAGCGCGAGGCGGACGAATTTGGTGGCGGTGAAATAGCTGCCCGCCTTGAACCCCGCCTCGGTCTGGAGCGTCAACATTGCTTCGCGCTGGCGCAACTGGCGCGCGACGAGGGCGCGGCGCATGCCCAGCGCGCGGACGCTTTCAGCCGAGGACAGGATCGCGTCCTGCCCCGCATAGGCCTGCGCCGCCGCGGCCTGCGCCCGGTCGAGACGGCTGCGCGTTGCGCGTTCGTTGCGCCAGGCGATGATCGGCAGGATCACCGCGCCTGCCAGCGCGAGCAGGCCGATCAGCGGGTGGACGAGGAAACAGACGAGGACATAGATCGGCGTCCATGGCGCATCGAACAGCGCCAGCATCCCCGGTCCGGTCAGCGTACCGCGCATCGTATCGAATTCACGCAGCGCCTGTCGTGCCATCGCCGATTCCGGCCGGCCGAGCGTGGCGTCGAGCAGCAATGGCGCCACGCTGGCATCGAGCAGGACACCTGCGCGCACCAGCAGACGCGACCGCACACGGTCGAGCAGCGACAGCGTCGCCAGCCCGAACAGCAGCACCATCGTCAGGAAGATCAGTGTCTGGACGCCCTGCGTCGGCACAACGCGGTCGTACACTTGCAACATGTAGAGCGTCGGCACGATGTAGAGCAGGTTGACGAGGGCGCTGAACCCCGCCGCCGCCACGAAATGACGGCGGCACCGCGCCATCGCGGCCTGCATCGCGGCGCCGGGGTGAAGAAGATCAGTCATCGTTCCCGTACCCGTCATCCGCCACGCCGCGGTATCGATAGTCCGATCCGCGCGGCCCGTCGACGGTCATGCCGGCGGAGCCGATCCCGGTAACGCCGGTGATCGGCTCCGCCCCGTCTCAATAGCTGTGCAGTTCAATCGGTGCGTGGTCGCGGAAGATCCACTGGTGGAAACCGCCCGCAGCGTCATCGATGATGGCGAGATCGTCGGTCCAGGCGAACGAAGCGACGCAATGGCCGATCGTCGGCGCCGCCGAGGCCGCCGTGTAGAGCGATACGGCGTCATCGACAGCGAGCCGTTCCTGCGGCGCAAGATTGTCGAACCGGAACACATCGTCGACCGCGTAATCCATGATCGCCTGACGCGCGGTATCCTGCGTCGTGGCAACGGTGGCCGCCGACCCCAGTTTCAGCAGGGCGAGTTGCGGATCATGGTCGGTCGGGCGATCGCCGGCGAACTGCGAGTTCAGATGGACGGCATCATATTGCGCGCCGCCCCGCAGGCCGCCGGTGACGAGGATGTTGTCCAGTTGCTGGGCATTGCCGTCGAACAGATAGCTGTAGCGCTCTTCCTCCGGCAGCAGCGTGTTCAGGTTGGTGAACACTCCGCCCTTCGCCGGGTCGGTCAACTGGGTCTGCGCATTCTCGAAATAGAAGCCGTTCCAGTCGCCCAGGATGGCGAAATGCAGCGACGGATCGTCGGCGAGATGGTCCTGCACATACGCCTTGACGCCCGCCGCCTGCGCGGTCCGCGCCGCGTCGCCGGCATCGGCGGGCGGCTGGGTCGCGCCCCACAACGGATCGCTGCCGCCGCGCGAGGTGAAGTGGACGTTGATCGTCGTAATCGTCTCGCCATTGAACGCGAACTGCGCAGCCAGCGGGTTGCGGCTGCCGTTATAGGCCGATCCGGTAATCAGCTCGGCGCTGCCCTCGATATAATCGACGCGGTCGAGGTTGTAGAAATAGCCGTTGCGGATGTTGCCGTTGGGCTCGCCGCCTGTGCTGTTGGCGGTGGCCGGTCCCACCTCGACATAGGCGTAGCGGCCGCCGTCGATCGCGGCGATCGCATCGATCAGCCACTGCGCCGTCACCGTGCCGGACAGGCTGCCCCCGGATGCCGCGCCATTGGCGTCCTGGATTTCCTGCACCGCGATGATGTCGGGCGCGCGCAAATTATAGACGATGTTGGCGGCCAGCACGTCGTACTTGCCATCCGAGGGGTCGAGATTTTCGAGGTTGTAGGTGGCGATCGACAGATGATCGGCATCACCCCGCAACGTCGTCGTCTCGCGCTCCAGCGTCACGTCCCTGGTGACGGTCACCGCCTCGGTCACCAGCACCTCGTAATGGGCGGCGGCATAGTTGACGATGCCGGTGACGCTGCTCAACTGGTCGCCGATGCTGTAATTGGGCGTGAAGCCGCTGAAGATCGCACTGTCGCCGTCGATCTGGATCTTTTCCGGGTTATAGTCGCCGGGCGAGATCGTGATGCCGCCGCGATCGTTCACTCCGGTCGCGCCGACGCCCAGCGAGGCGACGACGTCGGTTTCGGCGAAACTGTCGGTCGTGGTGTTCGATACGACCAGCGGATTGTCGATCGTGACCCGCATCCCCTCCAGCGATTCCCAGAAATCGATGCCGTCGGTGGTGGGGTCGTAGCTGGTCAGGCGGTCGTCATCGATCACCTGCGACGGGGGCAGCAGGCCGCCCGCGCCGATCAGGATCGCATCGGGCAGCGCATCGCCGAAGCTTTCGATCGAGATGCTGGGCGAGACGATCTGCGTGACGGTCAGGCCGCCGGTGCCGGCGCGGAATTCGGACACCTGCCCCTGCACCGACAGCGTATCGCCGACGAAGACGTCGGGCGCGGTCGAGGTGAAGATGAAGATGCCGTCCGACGTGCGGGCGTTGCCGTCGCCCAGATCCTGCAGGTAGAAACCGTTGCTGTCGACGGCGGTGACGATGCCGTTGGTCAGCACGGTCTGGCCGACATAGGCGGAGCGATGCCCCTCGCCCTGTATCTGGCCGATCAACAGCGGCAGGACATCGTCGTTCAGGATCGTGCCGGTCGCGGTCGCCCGGCCCAGCGACGCGCCGCCGGTGGGGGCGGACAGCGTAACGGTGAAGCCCTCGTTCGATTCGGGCAGCATATCGCCCGCCACGGGCAGCCTGATCGTGGCGGTGCTCTGGCCAGCCGCGAAGCTGACGGTGCCCGTCAGCGTGATGCCGGCGAAATCGGCCGCGTTCGCGCCGCCCTCTCCGCCCGGCAGCGTGACGGTGTAGGTCGCATCGACCGCGCCGTCGCTGCCGCCCACGCGCGAGACGGTGAAGGCGATGTCGTGCGTGCCGCTATCGCCCTCGATCGTGCTGGCATCGGCGATGTTGAGCGTGCCGGGCAGCGGGTTGCTGTTCCCGCTGGACGTCACGACGATATCGTCGACGCCGACCCATTCGTCGTTGCCGATCGCGTTGGTGGTCATGATGCGGACCTGCAACGTCGCCGCATCGTTCGCATCGGCCGGCAAGGTGACGCTGACGGGCGTGACCAGCGTCGCGAGGCTGGGACCGCTGGTTGCATCGGCGGTGTCGGCGGTCGGCAGGTTCACCCACGCGCTGGTGTCGTTCAGGCGATACTGGACGGCGACCTGCTGGACCGCATTGTCGATGCTGCCATCGAGATCGCGAAGGTTGAAGCTGACCGTTACGCCCTGGCGGCCGGCGGCGTTCAGGTATAGCGCGAGGTACGGTGCATCGGCGGTTCCCGACCCCTGCATCGCGATCGTCGGGTTGGCGATCTGGAATTCGGCGATGCCGCCGGTGTTGAAGGTGTTCGGACTGGTCTGGTTGGCGTTGACGTCGATCACCGTGCTGGTGGTGGTGATGAGGCGCGGGTCGGCGCCGGTCTGCGTCGTCAGGTCGTCACCCCGGAAACCGACGATGCTGCGTACGCCGTTCCAGTTGTCGTCGGTCGTGATCTGGTTGATATCGGTCCAGTTCTGGCTGAAATCGCGGGTCCCAAGGTTCCAGTATTCTGCGCTCACGACGATCCCCCGAAAAATCCGCCACCAGTCCGAATCGATGGATCGACGGCCACGACCGCGACCGCCGACAGACGGTTAACGTGCACTAACGGTGATGGTCTAACCAGCCTTGATGACAGGCATGTGGCAGGAAAGACGCAGATTTCCGGCCGTCTCGAATGGCGAACGATCAAGGGGTTGCCCGATCGTGACGCGACATTGCAACATTGTGCAGGCAACGTCCGCCACGTTAACGATTCCTACAGGGGTGTTCCGATGATCCACCGTCTTGCACTGATCGCGTCCGCCGCGATCGCGACATTCGCAGCACCCGCCGCCGATGCCGCCACGACCGTCGTGCAGGGTGGAACGCGTGGACTGCAACTGTCGGTTTTTGGCCCGGCCGGGCAAAGCTTCGTCGCGACGGAGCAGAACCTGTTGTCGTTCGGGTTCGAGTTCACGTCGGTGAACCCCACCAGCAACGATCCGATCACGCTCACGCTGCGGGCGGGCGCCGGGCTGACGGGCGCCGTCGTGGCGACGCGCACGTTGACGTTGCCCGATATCGTGCCCCGCAACAACGTCTGGCAGGATTTCAACTTCACCGGCACCTCGTTGACGGTGAACGGAGTTTATACGGCGTTGTTGTCGACCACCTCCACGAAATTTGCCGTTCTTTACGGACCCCCACTGCCCAGCACGGGCGTGGCCCCGGACGCCTATGCCGGTGGCAGCCTGATTTCGACGAGAGCGCAGACCGGTTACTGCCTGACCGGTCCGTGCGATGCGAATTTCCGCTTCACCACGATGGCGGCGGCGGTGCCGGAGCCGGCGACGTGGGCGATGATGCTGGTCGGCTTCGCGATGGTCGGCGGCACCGTCCGTTACCGTCGGCGCGGCGTGCGTCTCGCCTATCGTTGATCGATCGTGGCGGGGGTGAGCGGCCGGGCCGCCGCCGCCGCCGCATCGGCATAACGCCGCGCGATCATGGCGCAGGCGATCAGCTGGATCTGGTGGAACAGCATCACCGGCAACAGCACGACGCCGACCTGCGCCGCCGGGAACAGCACCCCGGCCATCGGCACGCCCGAGGCGAGGCTCTTCTTCGATCCGCAGAATTGCAGCACGATCGCATCCTCGCGCGACAGGCCAAGCGCGCGGGCGGCGAGCAAGGTCGCGACCAGCACGATCCCGAGCAGGACGGTGCAGACCAGGGCGATCAGCACCAGATCGCCGGGCGACACGCGGTGCCACAGCCCCTCCACCACCGCCGCGCCGAACGCGCTGTAGACGACGAGCAGGATCGACCCGCGATCGACGATCGTCAGCACGCCCTTGTACCGGGTCACGAGTCCGCCGATCCACGGCCTGAGCAGATGTCCGGCGACGAAGGGGACGAGCAGTTGCAGCACGATCGCCTCCACCGACGACAACGAGATCGCCCCCGCCCCGCCCATCAGCAATGCGACCAGCGCCGGCGTCACGATGATGCCCAGCAGGTTCGAGAACGACGCGCTGCACACCGCCGCCGCGACATTGCCACGGGCGATCGCGGTGAAGGCGATCGATGACTGCACGGTCGAGGGCAGCAACGTCAGGAACAACAGCCCCGCCGCCACCGGTCCCGACAACAGGTGCATCATGCCCAGCCCCAGCACCGGGAACAGCACGAAGGTGACGGCCAGCACCGCCACGTGCAGTTGCCAGTTGCGCGCCCCGGCCCAAATCGCCTCACGCGACAGTTTCGCCCCGTGCAGGAAGAACAGCAGCACGATCGCGGTGTCGGCAGCGCCCGCCGCGATGCCCGCCCAGATGCCGCGCGCCGGCAACAGGCTGGCAAGCGCGACGGTGCCGAGCAGCATCAGGATGAACGGCTCGAACACCGACAGGAAACGACGCAGCATCAATCGGCCTTCGCGCCGGCCTGGACGAACGTATCGAGCCGCGTCAGATGCCCGGCCAGCGCCTCGTCCGACAGGAACGCACCGAGGAAGCTGTTGCGCGCCAGCATCACCACCTGTTCGCGGCTGAGGTCGCGGGCGGCGGCAAGCTCCCGGAAATTCCGGGCGATATAGCCACCGAAATAGGCCGGATCGTCGGAATGCACCGTCGCGCGCAGACCCAGATCGAGCATCCGGTCGATCGGATGCGCGGCCAGCGTATCGACGTTGCGCAACGCGACGTTGGACAGCGGGCAGACGGTCAGCGTCATCGCCTCGCGCGCCAGTCGGGCGACCAGCGCAGGGTCTTCCAGCGCGCGGTTGCCGTGGTCGATCCGGTCGACCTTCAGGATATCGAGCGCCTCGTGGATATAGGCGGGCGGACCTTCCTCCCCGGCGTGCGCGCACAGTTTCAGGCCGCGCTCGCGGGAGGCGGCGAAGACGCGGGCGAATTTCGACGGGGGATGGCCGACCTCCGACGAATCGAGACCGACACCGATGAACCGGTCCAGCCACGGCTCCGCCTGACGCAACGTGGCGAAGGCGTCGTCCTCGTCCAGATGGCGGAGATAGCTCATGATGAGCTCGACCGTCATGCCGTGTTTCGCCTTCGCCCCCTCGACCGCGGCAAACAGGCCGCGTGCGACGATGTCGAACGGGATCCCACGATGCGTGTGCGTCTGCGGATCGAAGAAGATTTCGGCATGGACGACCCCGTCCGCCGCCGCGCGATCGAAATAGGCGGCGGCGAGATCGTGGAAGTCCTCCTCCGTCCGCAGCACGTCGGCGCCGGCATAATAGATGTCGAGGAAGGTCTGAAGGTTGGTGAACCGGTACGCCGCCCGCACCTCCTCGACCGAGGCGAAGGGGATCGCCACCTTGTTACGGGCCGCCAGCGCAACCATCATCTCGGGCTCCAGCGTCCCTTCGATATGCAGGTGCAGCTCGGCCTTGGGGATCGCGGCGTAGAAGTCGGTCATGTCAAATCCTGTCGGGTATGGGCGCGGCGGCCCATGAGATAGGTATGCGCGATCGCGCGGTCATCACCCAGTATCTGGAGCGCGAACAGCCGTTCCGCCATCGAGCCGCCGCGCGTACGGCGGGCGAGCAGTGGCGTGGCGCCGGGATCGAGGACGACGAAGTCCGCCTCCTGCCCCACCGCCAGCGACCCGATCCGGTCGTGCAGCCCAAGGGCGCGCGCGCCGCCGGCCGTCGCCAGATGCAACGCGCGGAACGGATCGAGGCTGGACCCGCGCAACTGCCCGACCTTGTACGCCTCCCCCATCGTCGCCAGCAGCGAGAACGTCGTCCCCGCGCCGACATCGCTGCCGAGGCCGACGGTCACGCCCTGTCGTATCGCCCGGTCCAGATCGAACAGCCCCGATCCCAGGAACAGGTTCGATGTGGGACAGAAGGCGGCGGCGCTGCCCGCTTCACCGATCCGCCCCAGCGCCCGGTCGTCCAGATGGATGCAATGCGCGAAGACCGATCGATCGGTGACCAGCCCGAACCGGTCGTACACGTCGAGATAATCCGCCGCATCGGGAAACCGCCCGGCGACGGCCGCGACCTCGCCGGCATTCTCCGCCAGATGCGTGTGCATCAACACGTCCGGATGCGCGGCGACCAGCGCGCCGGCATCGGCAAGCTGCGCATCCGACGAGGTCAGCACGAAACGCGGCGTGGCCGCATAGCCCAGCCGCCCCCGCCCCCGCCATCGCCGGATTAGCGCCTCGCTATCGGCGCGGCCGGCGGCGACCGTATCACTCAGACCCTCGGGCCCATGGTCCATCAGCACCTTGCCCGATACGACCCGCATGTCGCGCACCAGCGCCGCATCGAACAGCGCATCGACCGACGCCGCCTCGACGGTGGCGAACACCAGCGCGCTGGTAGTGCCGTTGCGCAGCAGTTCGTCCAGAAAGAACGCCGCGACCTCAGCCGCATGGCCCGGCGAGGCGAACCGCTGCTCCTCCGGGAAGATATGCCGGTCGAGCCATTGCAGCAACTGCTCGCCATGCGCGGCGATCCGGTCGGTCTGCGGATAATGGACATGCGCATCGACGAAGCCGGGGACGATCAGCTTGCCCGGAAAATGGTCTATGGGAATGTCCGCGAACCGGTCCGCCAGTGTCGCCCAGGCATCGAAGGCCACGACATACCCGTCCTCGACGACCAGCAATCCATCGGGGTGATGGACGGGCGCGGCGCCTGTGACGGGATCGTCGGGAACGCTCAGCAATTCGGCGCGGAAGCCATGTTTCACGAAGCTGACTTCCGGGAAAGCAATGGGACGGTCGGCATTAACCGCCATGTTAACGTCCGACACCCCGGATGGAAGGTGCAATGCGGCAGGCAATTGACCCGCCGCCCGTCACACGTTCAGATGGCGGCATCGGATTGGGGGGATCGGGAATGATGCGGACCATGCTGGCCGGCTTGCTGGCGGCTACCTGCCTGTCGGGCGGCGCGATCGCGCAGGAGGCGGCCCGGTCGCCCACCCCCGCGCCCGCCCCGATCGCTAGCGTCGTGGCGAAACCGTCGCTGGGCGAGCCGGCGCTGTCACCGGACGGCAGCACCATCGCCTTCGTGTCGGGTGGTGATATCTGGGAGGTGCCGGCCGCCGGCGGTGTCGCCCGCCTGCTCGTCACCGATGCCGCCACCGAGGGTCGGCCGCTCTACGCACCGGACGGGCGGACGCTCGCCTTCACGTCGAACCGGGGCGGCAGCACGAACATCTTCCTACTCGATCTGGCGAGCGGCGTAGTCAAACGGCTGACCTATGCCGAGGCGACCGAGGAACTGGATGCGTGGTCCGCCGACGGACGCTGGCTGTATTTCAGCTCGGCGGCGACCGATATCGCGCGCCAGCCCGATATCTTCCGCGTCGCCGCCACCGGCGGCACACCGCTGGAGGTCAGCCGCGAACGATATCTGTCCGAATTTCAGGCCGCACCGTCGCCGGACGGCGCCCGCATCGCGCTGATGACGCGGGGCCTCAGCAACGTGCAATGGTGGCGCAACGGCCACAGCCATATCGACGAGACCGAATTGTGGACGAAGGCCATCGAGGGCGACGGTGGCTATACAAAGCTCCTGGCCGACGGCGCGAAACATGCGTGGCCGATGTGGAGCGCCGATGGCCAGACGATGACCTTCATGAGCGACAAGGGCGGCACCGAAAACCTCTGGCGGCTGTCGCTGGCGGCGGGCGCGACGCCGCAACCGCTGACCCGCTTCACCGACGGCCGGGTGCTGTTCCCGTCGATGGGTGGCGGCGGGGCCATCGTATTCGAGCGCGACATGCGCATCTGGCGCTTCGATCCGGCGACCGGTCAGGCGACGCCTGTGCCGATCACCCTGCGTGGCGCGCCGGCGGCCGAACGGTCGCGCTTTTCGTCGCTGACCAGTTTCGACCGGCTGGCGCTGTCGCCCGATGGCCAGAAGGTCGCGCTGATCGCGCATGGCGAGTTGTTCGCCGCCTCGACCAAGGATGGCGGCACGGCGCAGCGGATCACCGACAGCATCGCCAGCGAGCGCGATCCCGTCTGGTCGCCCGACTCGCGCCGATTGCTCTACGTCACCGAACGCGGGCTGGAGCAGCGGCTGGCGCAATATGACGTCGCCGCCGGCAAGGAGACGCTGCTGACCGCCGGCGCGATCGACACGATGCCGTTCTTCGCGCCGGATGGCCGGTCGATCGTCTATGTCCGGGGTGGCCGCGAAATCCGGCGGCTGGTGCCGGCGGCGGCGGGGAAGCCCGCCACGGATACCCTGCTCTACACCGGCGCACTGGGCAGCGATGGCGGCGGCCCGCCGCCGGTCTGGTCGCCGGACGGCAAGTGGATCGCGTTTCCGGTGATCGACGCCCGATCGTTCATGAACGTGTGGGTGGTGCCGGCGACCGGGGGAGAGGCGCGCGCGGTCAGTTTTCTGGGCAATGGCCAGATGAGCCGCATCGCCTGGTCGCCGGACGGCACCTTCATCCTGTTCGACACCGCGCAGCGGACCGAGGATTCGCGGATCGTCCGCGTCGACCTGTTGCCGCACGTGCCGCAATATCGCGAGGACGGGTTCCGCGACCTGTTCAAATCCACGCCCGGCACGCCCGGCGATCCCGCCACCGACGCCGCGCCCAAGCCGGCCAGCGCGAACGCCGCCGTGCCGTCGCGCAAGGCCGGCGCGAAAGCCGATACGCCGACCACGCCGACGCCGGTCCGGATCGTGTGGGAGGGGTTGCGCGAGCGCGCCACGGTGTTGCCGCTCGGCCTGAACGCCGAACGGCCGACGATCGCCGGCGACGGCAAGACGCTGGTCTTCATGGCCAATGCGCAGGCGCGCGACAATCTCTACAGCTACAGCCTCGACGAACGCGCCGCCGAACCGCCGAGCGCGCAACAGATCAGCGCGACCGACAAGCGCAAAGGCGATTTCGGCTTGAGCGCGGACGGCAAGACGATCGCCTGGCTGGAGGGCGGCCGCGTGATGGTGACGCCGGTGGCCGATCCGAAGCCCAGGGGCGTGGCGATCAACGCCGACATGACCGTCGATTTCGCGGCCGAACGTCAGGTCGTGTTCGATCAGGCATGGAACAACCTGAACCGCTACTTCTACGATCCGCAATTCCATGGGCAGGACTGGACGGCATTACGCGCGCGGTTCGCGCCCTATGTCGCGGGCGCGCAGACGGGGGACGAACTGCGCCGCGTCATCAATCTGATGATCGGCGAACTGAACGCCTCGCACAGCGGCATCGGCCGCCCGTCGCGCGGCCCCGGCGCGCTGCCGACCGACCGTGTCGGCGATCTCGGCCTGCGCTTCGACCGCACCGCGTACGAGGCGGGGCGCGGCCTGATCGTCCGCGAACTCGTGCCGCTGGGACCGGCGGCGATCGAGGGGACAATCAGGCCGGGCGACCGGATCGCCGGCGTCGATGGCGAGGCGATCGGGGCGACCGGCAATCTCGACGCGCTGCTGGAGAACAAGGTGGGCCTGCGCGTCACGCTGGGTATCGTCACCGCCGGGCGCGCGCGCGACGTGGTGGTGCAGCCGGTGTCGGCCAGCACCGCCGCCGGCCTGCTCTATCGCGGCTGGGTGAATGATCGGCGGGCGATGGTAGAGCGGCTGTCCGGGGGCAAGCTGGGCTATGTCCACATCCTCGACATGTCGGCGGATTCGCTGACGCAGCTCTATCTCGATCTGGATACGCAGAACCAGTCGCGACAGGGCGTGGTGGTCGATGTCCGCAACAATAACGGCGGCTTCGTCAACGGCTATGCGCTCGACGTGTTCAGCCGGCGCAACTACCTGACGATGACGATGCGGGGGCTGCCACCGGTGCCCGGCCGTCAGGCGCTCGGTCAGCGGGCGCTGGGTCTGCCGACGGTGCTGGTCACCAACGAATCGTCGCTGTCGGATGCGGAGGATTTTACCGAGGGGTATCGCTCGCTTGGCCTAGGCAAGGTCGTGGGTCAGCCGACCGCCGGCTGGATCATCTATACCAGCCCGGAAACGCTGATCGACGGTTCCGTCCTTCGCGTGCCGCAGACCCGCGTGCAGGACGGGCGCGGCCAGAACATGGAGATGAACCCGCGACCGGTCGATCTCGCTGTCGAGCGGCCATTGGGCCAGAGCGACCGCGATCTGCAGTTGGAGGCGGCGGTTCAGCAATTGCTGGCGGGACCGAGTAGCGGGTGATGCGCATCGCGGTTTAAAAAGTCGGGCGCTGCTTTGGCTGTCCCCGGCGTGATCGCCAGCCAGTCGGACCCTTGCCCTTCGCGCTGCTTGCCGCGATGGACGACGTCGAACCCAACCGGAGCCTGCCCGCATGTCCATCCTGTCCGACCGCTGGATTCGCGAACGCGCGCTGGCCGACAACATGATCGAACCGTTCGTCGAGGCACAGCGGCGCGACGGCTGCATCAGCTATGGCCTGTCATCCTATGGCTATGACGCGCGAGTGGCGGACGAGTTCAAGATCTTCACGAATGTCGACAGCGCGATCGTCGATCCGAAGAACTTCGCCGCCAACAGCTTTGTCGATCGCAAGACCGATGTGTGCATCATCCCGCCCAACAGCTTCGCGCTCGCCCGCACGGTCGAATATTTCCGCGTGCCGCGCGACGTGCTGGTGATCTGCCTCGGCAAATCCACCTATGCCCGGTGCGGGATCATCGTGAACGTGACGCCGCTGGAACCGGAATGGGAAGGTCACGTCACGCTGGAATTCTCGAACACGACACCGCTGCCCGCCCGCATCTATGCCAACGAGGGCGCGTGCCAGTTCCTGTTCCTGAAGGGCGAACAGCCGTGCGAGACGAGCTATGCCGACCGGGCGGGGAAGTACATGGGCCAGAAGGGCGTCACCCTGCCGCGACTGTAGTCCGTGCATGTCTGCACTCGATCTGCGCAGACCAGTAAGGACAATCAAGATCCGCGCACAGGACTACGCGATTTCTGCCGAATGAGCGGAATTTACCCAAGCGCACATCGCCGCTCAATCAAAGATCGACATGTCGAGGGCGACGTATGCGAGGGAATGTCCGCATACGCCGGCCACAGGCTTATCGGGTGGCGAACACCGCCGGGGTTAGACGAGCGATGCCGCGATCGGCGACATCATGCGACGACACGATCTCGCCCGAGGGCATATCCATCATCACGGCCGGCTTCTCCAGCACCGACCGATAAAGGTCGCGGGCCGCCGCGTCCCGACCGGTCCGCTGATAGACCGCCGCGAGATTCAGCATCAGTTCGGGTCGGCTCGGAAAGATGCGTCGCTCGGCGACCAGCGTCGATTCTGCCTGGGCCAGATCGCCACTGGCGATCGAGGTATAACCTACCCGATCGGCCGCCAACGTTGGTGTAGCCATGATCGCGATCAGAACCGGGGCGATCAGCGTGCGCATCATCCTTGCTCCTTTATATGAACCGCCAATCCGACGTTTCAATTTTGTTACAGGATGATGTCACTTCGATGACTGTGGCGCAAGTGGCCGATAAGCGCCCGAACGAAAAAGGGCGGCCCCGAAGGACCGCCCAATCGATTTCGATCCGGAAGACGAATCTTAGAAATCGTTCCGATATTGCTCGTTACCGATGAAGCCCAGCTTCGTGATCGCCGACCGCCTGATCTGCGCCAGGGTCCGGTCCACCACTTCGTAGCGTGCGTCGGGCGCAGGCTGGAAGTGAAGCTCGGGCTCAGGGTTCAGGCTGGCCGACTGATCCAGATACTGCCGCAGCGTCACTTCATCCACCGGCGATCCGTTCCAGGACACCGTCCCGGCGGCGTCGATCGTGATCTTGTTCTTTTCCGCATCGACCGGATTGGCCGGATTGTTCGAGTTCTGCGGCAGATCAACTTTGACCGCGTGGGTCTGGATCGGAATGGTAATGATGAACATGATGAGAAGAACGAGCAGGACGTCGATCAACGGCGTCATGTTCATTTCCATCATCGGCCCGTCTTCTTCTTTGCCGCCGCTCATTGCCATGTCAAACTACTCCTAAATACGTCCGAGCGATCAACCGCGGTCGGTGGTGGCGCCGGGGGGCGGCTCGGAGATGAAGCCGACGCGGGCGAAGCCAGCGCGCTGCATCGTGAAGATCGTGCCACCGATGCATTTGTACGGCGTATTCACGTCGCCGCGAATATGCGCCTCGGGCAGTTCGAGTCCGGCCGCGTTCGGTCCGCCCTGACGATCGATCTCGGCCTTCAGCTTGGCAACGCCGCGTTGCAGCAGCTCGTCTGAGGTGACCGGAGTCATGTTCCAGTACACCGCACAGCTGCCGTCGGCATTGGTCGTCACCGACAGCGAGACGTTCTCGGGCTTGGTCTGCGTCGGATCGAAGCGAACCTCGGGGAGCTTCAGCTGCACCGCCTGGACCGCGACGGTCGTCGTCACCAGGAAGATGATCAGGAGCACAAGCATGACGTCGACCAGCGGCGTCGTATTGATGTCCGATATCGATTTCTCGGTGGAATCGCCACCAACACTCATCGCCATATGCGAACTATCCTATCCATATAGTCGCCACCGGAACCGCCGGTGGGAAGAAAGCGGGGCTGCCTTGGACAGCAGCCCCGCCTTTCTCGCGTTTTAGTTGGCGCGCGGCACGCCACCGGTCTGGCCGGCCGTCGTGGTCGGCGCAACCGGCTTCACCGGAGCCTTGACCGCACCGGTGACAGCGACCGGGCGCACGGCGCCGTTCGAAGCCAGGAAGCCCAGCACGTCGTTCGAGAAGGACGACAGATCCTCTGCGATCGACTTGTTGCGGCGCTGCAGCCAGTTGTACGACAGCACGGCGGGAACCGCGACGACCAGACCGAGCGCGGTCATGATGAGCGCTTCGCCGACCGGACCCGCGACCTTGTCGATCGACGCCTGACCCGACGCACCGATCTTCACGAGCGCGCGATAGATGCCGATAACCGTACCGAACAGACCGATGAATGGCGAGACCGAACCGACCGTCGCGAGGAAGGCAAGACCGCCACCCAGCTTCGAGTTGATCGCAGCTTCCGAACGCGCCAGCGAACCGTGCAGCCAGTCATGCGCCTCGACCGGATCGGTCAGCTTGCTGTGCTGTTCCTGGGCAGCGAGGCCGTCGTCGACGATCTGCTTGTAGGCCGAGTTTTTCTCGAGCTTGGCCGAACCCTCGCGAAGGCTGTTCGACGACCAGAAGCCCTGACGGACGCGCTTGGCCTGGTTCATGATCTTCTGCTGCTCGAACAGCTTCGAGAACAGGATGTAGAACGACACGATCGACATGAGGACGAGGATCGCAAAGACCGACTGCGAAATCAGGCCGCCTTCGCGCAGTGCCGCTTCCAGACCATAAGGGTTGGCTTCGACACCAGCGGCCGCGCCGGCCGCGGCAAGAATGGTGATGAACATGGTTGCTAGATCCTCTGACTAAATCGGTAAAAACGGGTAAGGTCGGACACGCATCACTGCGCAGGCATTTTCCAGGTGACGCGACGCGACGAACTGGACCGCATCGGATTACCCGCCTGATCGAGCGCCGGTGAGTACCGGCCCCGACGGGTGATCGCCTGGCATGCCGCCCGATCAAGCGCAGCGGACCCGCTGGACGACGTCACGCGACAATTCTCCACGCGGCCTGCGGCGTTGATATCCCACGCGATCCCGGTCGTGCCCTCTTCTTCGGCACGCAACGAGCTCGGCGGATAATCGTCCGTCGAAATCCATTCAGCCGGGTTGCCCTTGGCACCTGCAGCCTTGCTCACCACGGGAGCCGGAGGCGCCGGTGGTGCCGGCGGCGCGGGAGGCGCCGGCGGTGCGGTGGGCTGCGACGGCGGAATGATCGTCGTCGTATTGATCGCCGGTGCGGCGCTCACCGTGGGCACGATCGGCGGCGGCACGACGACCGTGGTCGGCGGCGGCGGCAGATTCGGCTGGTCGGGCGGCGGCGGCGGCGGCTCGTCTGGCGGCGGCGGCGGCGGCGGCGGCTCGACGTCAAAGGTATTAAGATCGCCCGTCACCTTCTTCACGTACTGGAACGCGAGACCGGTGACGAAAGCGTAGCCGAGCACGGCGTGGATCAGCGCGACGATAATGATCGCCACCACCTTGCCACTGCTCATCTTCTGGTCAACGTAGGCCATTCAGCAACGACACTCCCTATTCCGCATCATCTGCCCCGCCACAATACGAACACGTTGGGTCGCCGTGGCAAAGCATATGAAAGCGGTTATCCGATTCCTAACGTCGCGTCGTTCACCACGCAAACGCTTTGTCGAACGCAATAAACGTACAATCGCACCATTACAGGATAATCCTATGTCGCGAAGTGGTCTTACGCTAGCACGGCCAACCATGAACGCCCGCTTCCGTCCAGCCCTTATGGCACTCGCCCTGACGTTTTTTTCGACGGCCGGTGCCGCGCAAGCGCCCGAATCACGCCTTATTGCAGCCACACCGGTTAGCGGTGCGCCGACCTATACCGATCTGGTCGATCTGGTGCTGGCAAGCCCGCTGATCGCCGATGCGACGATCCGGTCGACCACCCGTATCAAAGGCACGGAGGCAGCCACCGTGGCACAGGGACAGCAGCGACTCTATATCGAGACGGATGTGACCGCCCTGATAAAGGGCGAAGCAGGGCTGCCGCCACGGATCGGCTATCTGTTGGATGTCACGCCCGACAGCCGCGGCCGATTCGCCAAGCTGAAGAAGGCGCGGACATTGGTCTTTGCCCGCCGCGTGCCGGGATCGGCCGATCAGGTGCAGCTGTCAGCCCCCGACGCGCAATTGCCGTGGAGCAGCGATCTGGATGCCCGCGTCCGCGAGATCGCCCGGCAGGCCGTCGCGAAGGACGTTCCACCGGCGATCGTCGGCGTGGGCAACGCGTTCCACGTGCCAGGCTCGTTGCCGGGGGAAGGCGAGACGCAGATATTCCTGCTGGCGCAGGGGGGGCGGCCCGTATCGCTGTCGATCCTGCGCCGTCCGGGCGAGGAGACGCGATATTCGGTCGCGCTGAGCGAGATCGTCGATGAGGCAGCCGGACCGCCCGCGCCGAACACGTTGCTCTGGTATCGGCTGGCCTGCGGATTGCCCCGCGCCCTGCCGGCAGCCTCGACCGCGCGACTTGAACCGGCGGATGCTGCTGTCGCGCAGGAGGATTATGGGTTCGTTCTCGACGCGCTTGGTCCATGCGGCCGATCGCGCGGCTGACCATCACCGCGATCAGGTGAGGTCCAGCACCTGTCCGGTGATGGCGGGCGATCGGTGCAGGAATGCGACGACCCGGTCGATCGCGGCGGGATCGACCTGATCGCCCGGCGCGACCGCATTGATTCGCGTATGGGGAGCGCGTTCCAACGCCACGGCGGGAATTGCCGCCCGCGCCATCGTCGCTGCAGTTGTGCCGATGGCCGGGTCGACCACCATCACCACCGATGCCCCGGTCGCTGCCCGCAACTGCTCGACCGGGTCGATGCCTCCCCTCGCCGTCACCCGAACATGACCGGTGCCGTCGGTCATCGGCGATAGCGGACCAATGTGATGCCGATCGATTCGCCCGCTTCGGCGATGGCGAGCTTCACGATCTTCACCTCGACGCGCTGCACACGCTCATCCTGCAACAGCAGCGTATCGCAGATATGCTCGGCCAGCGCCTCGACCAGCGTGAAATGAACGCCCTGTGGCAAGGCGGTGGTCGCGGCATGTTTCAGGTCGAGATAGTTTTTCGACGCGGATAGCGGCGTATCCGGCTCGAAGCGGTCGGGACAGGTCAGATCGACGGTCAGCGAGATGCGCAGCGGTTGGGGAAGGTGCGTTTCCTCCGAATAGATACCGGTTAGCACCGGCACTTCGATATCGTGCACTTCGAGTTGGAGGCGATCGTTCATGGCGCCGCCTCTATCAGACATGGCGTCGGACGAAACCCCGCCGGCTGCGCCTGCTTGCGTAAACGCCCCGCCCCGCTACAGCGCGCGCCATTCGCCCGCATCGATCGCGGGCGGGTATCGGGAGTTATCGATGATCGCCATCGTACCGCTGTTGGCCGAGCATGAGGCCGCGGTGGAGCATCTGCTGGACCGCGCGTTCGGGCCGGAGCGCCATGGCCGTACCGCCTATGCGGTGCGTGGCGCCGGGAAGGCGATCGCCGGCCTGAGCTTCGTGGCGATCGAGAACGAGGCCGTGGTCGGATCGATCCAGTGCTGGCCGATCGTCCTTACTACCGACGCCGATGAAGCGGTGCCGATGGTGATGGTCGGTCCCGTCGCCGTCTCGCCGGATCGCCAGCAAGGCGGTCTTGGTCGGCGCCTGACGGAAACCGCCTTGGCCGCGGCGGGTGCCCATGATCTGGATGGCGCGCTGATGCTGGTCGGCGATCCCGGATATTATGGCCGGTTCTTCGGCTTCACCGCCGATCGTACCAGCCGATGGCGGCTGCCCGGTCCGGTCGAGCGGCATCGCCTGCTGGCACGGGGGGATGCGGTGCCGGATCTGGCGGGGATGCTCGGCCCCGCCGTCGGCATTCCCATCGGCTGAAGCGGCCGCCGATCGACGTGGCTTTACGCCGACGATGCGCACGCCTACCTCGCCGGCATGCCGATGGAGCCGCTTCCCGACCTCGCCACGCTCAGCCTGCCGGAAATCGCGCGTCTGGTGGAGGAGCGGCGCCTGCCGCCGGTCGATCAATGGCAACCTGCGCATTGCGGCGATAGCGAGATGCGGATCGCGCGCGATGGCACCTGGTATCATCAGGGGTCGCCGATCGGTCGCCCGGCGATGGTCCGCCTGTTCTCCACGATCCTGCGGCGGGAACCGGACGGCGGCCATGTCTTGGTCACCCCGGTCGAGAAGCTGTCGATCGAAGTGGAGGACGCGCCGTTCGTGGCGGTCGAGATGAAGGCCGAGGGCAAAGGCCGCGACGCCCGGCTCGCCTTTCGCCTCAACACCGGCGATCTGGTGACCGCCGGCGCGGCCAATCCGTTGCGCTTCGTCGAGGACGATGACGGTCCCCGCCCCTATCTTCATGTCCGCGGCGGGCTGGAGGCATTGGTGGCCCGTAGCGTATATTACGAACTGGCCGAACGGGCGCTGGCGGGCGGGGACCCTGTGCCGGGGGTGTGGAGTGACGGCGCTTTCTTCCCGCTGGAGCCGGCCGCGTGATCCTTGCCGACCGATTGCGGATGTCGTTGGCGCGCGATCCGGGCGGCGTCCTCGTCGCTGGCGATGCGGCCGAACTGGCGCTGCATCCGGTGGAGGCGATGACCGCCGCGGCGGTGCTGGTCGCGGTGACCGATCGCGCCGAGCCCGGTGTGATCCTGACGCAGCGGACCGAAACGCTGCGCCGCCACCCCGGTCAGGTCGCCTTTCCCGGCGGTCGCATCGATCCCGGCGAAAGCGCGGTCGAGGCGGCGCTGCGGGAGGCGGAAGAGGAGATCGCCCTGCCCCGTGCCGCCGTCACGCTGGTCGGCTCGGTCGATCTGTATCGCACCGGCACCGGGTTCGAGATCACGCCCGTCATCGGCGTGATCCCGCCCGACCTGCCGCTGGTCGCGGCCGAGGCGGAGGTGGCGAGCGTCTTCGAGGTTCCGCTCGCCTTCGTCTTCGATGCCGCCAATCATCATCCGGGGAGCGCCATGTGGCAGGGGGAGGAACGGCATTTCATCGAGATTCCGTGGAACGGGCGTCGCATCTGGGGCGCGACCGCGGCGATGATCGTCAACCTGTCGCGGCGGCTGGCATGGTTGTGACGTTGCCCGATGCGCCGTGGCGCCACCGTGCGGGACTGGAGCAACTGGCCGATGTGCTGGGCGCCGGCGAGGCCCGGTTCGTCGGTGGCGCGGTGCGCGATACGCTGCTGGGCCTCGATGTGGCCGATATCGACATCGCGACGCGACATCCGCCGGAAACGGTGCTGGCGCTGCTGAAGGCGGCCGGCATCCGGGCGGTGCCGACGGGTCTGGCCCATGGCACCATCACCGCGATCGTGGCGGGCTATCCGGTCGAGGTCACGACGCTTCGCCGCGACGTGACGACCGATGGCCGTCATGCCCAGGTAGCCTTCACGGACGACTGGCGCGAGGATGCCGGCCGGCGGGATTTCACGATGAACGCGCTGTATGCCGATCCGGCGACCGGTGAGGTCGTCGATTATTTCGGCGGGCTCGACGATCTGGCGGCGGGGCGGGTCCGCTTCATCGGATCGCCGTTGCAGCGGATCGCGGAAGATCATCTGCGCATCCTGCGCTTCTTTCGCTTCCATGCCCGGTTCGGCGACGCGATCGATGCGGACGGGCTTGCCGCCTGCGTCGCCCGCGCCAACGACCTGATGGCCCTGTCGCGCGAGCGGATCGCGGCGGAACTGCTCAAGCTGCTGGTGGCGCGGAGCGCAGTGTCCGTCGTGCGGCTGATGATCGATCATGCCATCCTGAAGGCGGTGTTGCCGGAGATCGATGCGGCGGGCGTCGACCGCTTTGCGCGGCTGGCCGAGCGGGAGGAACGCGCCGGCATCGCGGCCGATCCGATCCGTCGGCTGGCCGCGCTGTTGCCGCCGACCCAGGCGGAGGCTGTTGGTGCGCGGCTGAAACTGTCCAATGCACAGCGCAAGCGATTGGTCGCGGCGACGGCGGGCCCGGGTGACGAGGGGCCGTTTGCCCTCGCCTATCGTACCGGCGTGGAGGGTGCCGTCGACCGGCTGTTGCTGGCGGATCATGATCCGGCCGTGGTCGCAGCATGGTCGCCGCCCCGGTTTCCGATGACCGGCGGGGCGCTGGTCGAGCGAGGGTTGGGACGCGGACCGGAGGTGGCCGCCGCGCTGCGCACCGTCGAGACGCAGTGGATCGCGGAGGGTTTCCCCGATGCTCAGCGGGTCGAGGCGATCGCCGATGTCGTCGCCGCTGAGGTTCGCGAGTGCAGCAGGAACGCCAGCGCCGCATCGGCCTCCAGCGGGCGGGCATAAATATAGCCTTGCCCGTGATTGCAGCCGAGCGCGGCCAGCGTCTGGCTCAGCTCCACCGTCTCCACCCCCTCGGCGGTGGTGCGCATTCCCAATGCCTGCGCCAGTGACAGGATCGCCCGGACGATCGCCACCTTGTCGCGGTCGGCGAGCATGCCTGTGATGAAGGAGCGATCGATCTTCAGGATATCGATCGGCAGTTTCTGCAGATGGGCGAGATTGGAATAACCGGTACCGAAATCGTCCATCGCCAGCCGCGCGCCCAGCGCTTTCAGCGCGTGCATCGTTTCGGTGATGCCGTCGGGGTCGGACACGATCGCGCTTTCGGTCAGTTCCAGCGTGAAGCGGTCGCCGGTCAGGCCATGGTCGCTCAGCGCCTGTTGCAGAACCGGCGCGATGGCGTCGCGCTGTAGCTGGATCGCCGACAGGTTCACCGCGAGCTGCACTCCGCAATTGCCGCCCGCCAGCCGGTCCCAGCCCGCCAGCGTTCGTGCCGCCTCATCGATCGCCCACCGCCCCAGCGGCACGATCAGGCCCGATTCCTCCGCCACCGGAATGAAGTCGCAGGGGCTGAATTCCTGCCCCTGCTCATCGGTCCACCGCGACAGGGCCTCGAACGACGTGATGGCGCCGGTCGCCAGATCGCAGATCGGCTGGTAGTTCAGGCGCAGGTGGCGATCCTCGATCGCGCGGCGCAGCGAGGTTTCCATCGCAAACTGCTCGCGCGCCAGGGCGAAGGCGGAATTCTGATACGCCTCGACCCGCCCGGTCGACTTTGCCCGCTTGGTCGCGAACTGGGCATGGCGGATCAGTTCTTCGAGATCGTCGCTGTCCGATCCGAAGGCGATGCCGACCGAACAGTCGACGCTGATCTCCAGATCGGTCAGCCGGAACGGCGACGAGAGCGTCCGGCGGACGCGATCGGCCAGCTCATGTGCTTCCGACTGATCGTCATCCAGCGTCATCAGGATGCCGAATTCGTCGCCGCCGATCCGGGCGAGCGTATCGCGGGCACGCAGCGCGCCCTTGATCCGGCGGGCGACGGTGATGAGCAGTTCGTCGCCGGCCAGACTGCCGAGACAGGCGTTGATCCGGCCGAAGCGGACGAGATCGACCACCAGCACCGCGCGCCGCGCGCGCTCGTCGCTGGCCGCCTCGACGAGATCGCTGAACCCTTCGCGGTTCGGCAGGCCGGTCAGGCTGTCGGTGGTCATCTCGCGCCGCAGGCTGCGTTCGGTATGATGTTGCGAGGTCTGGTCGATCAGCGTGACGACGCACCCATCCCGCGCGGCATCCGACCGGGCGATGCAGACGCGGTAGTACCGGCAATCGATCGTCTCGCCGATCTGCCAGTCGAGATCGATCCGCAGTCGATCGGATGCCAGCAGCGCGTCGATATGACCGCCCAGTCCGACGATCATCGGCGAGCGATCGGCCACGACGCCCAGCCCCGCCAGCCGGTATGCCCGGTTGATCGCGGCGAAGACCAGTTTCCCGTCCTCTCGCACGATATGGACCGCCGGCACCGGCAACAGATCCAGCCCACGCGCGATCAGCTCCGGCGGGATGAACAAGGGCGCCAGGTGATCTGTCGGGGCGGTAGCCATATCCCCTTTATAGGCGGGAGTCAGTTAAGATGCGCTGAAAGGCGGGAAAACTATCTCAGCCGAAGCGGTTATCGCGGGGAAAGCCGGTCGGCGGCATCCGCCCGGCGGCGCCCCGCGCAGCGCGCCATGCCGACAGGTCGGTCTCCGTCCGGGTCCGCCCGGTCTCGCCGCCCATCGCCCAGCTGAGCCCGTCCGCGAAGCGGAAGGTGACCGCATCGGACAAGCCGCCATCACGGAACCGTTGCAGTTGCAACCCCTGACCGCGGGTCATTTCGACCAGTTCGGCGATGGGGAAGACCAGCATCTTGCGATTGTCGCCGATCGCCGCGACGTAATCGTCGGTGGGCAGAACGGCGCGCATCACCTTCAGGGTGGCGCCGGTTCGCGGTGTCATCACCGCCTTGCCCTTGCGGGTTTCGGCGATGGTGTCGGCGACGGGCACGATGAAGCCGCGACCGTCGCTCGCCACCAGCAGCAGCCGGGTCTGGCGCGAGGCGGGCAGGAAACCGACGACCCGGATGTTGCCGTCGAGATCGATCATCGCGCGCACGGGTTCACCGAAACCGCGCCCGCCGGGGAGCTTATCCGCCGCCAGTGTGAAGAACCGACCGTGCTCGGCGGCAAGCAACAGCTTGTCGGTAGTCTGCGCATGGAAGGCGAAGGCAGGGCCGTCGCCTTCCTTGAACTTCAGCGTGTCGGAGGCGGTCAGATCGACATGGCCGCGCATCGCCCTGATCCAGCCGCGCTGCGACAGGATGACGGTGATCGGTTCACGCTCGATCATCGCCTCCAGCGGGATGTCGCGGGTCGGCGCGGCTTCCTCGATCGTGGTGCGGCGTTTGCCGAGTGGCGTTTCGGGGCCGTAGCGTTCGCGAATGCGCTTCAGATCGCGCTTCATGCGGCGTTTGCGCTTGGCGGGATCGGCGAGCAGCGCTTCGAGGTCGACGCGTTCCTTGTCGAGACCGTCGCGCTCCTTGCGGATCTCGAACTCCTCCAGCTTGCGCAGCGAACGCAGCCGCATGTTCAGGATCGCCTCCGCCTGACGATCGGTCAGCGAGAATTCGGCGATCATCACCCGCTTGGGTTCATCCTCGGTCCGGATGATCTCGATCACCCGGTCCAGATTCAGATACGCGACCAGATAGCCGTCGAGCAGCTCGATCCGGTCGGCGATCTTCGTCAGCCGGTGCGTGGTGCGGCGTTCCAGCACGACGAACTGGTGGTCGATCCACGCATAGAGCGCATCGCGCAGGCTCATGACCCGCGGCGTGCGCTCCTTGTCGAGGACGTTGAGGTTCAGGGGCACGCGGGTTTCGAGGTCGGTCAGGCGGAACAGCCCGTCCATCATCACCTGCACATCGACGGTGCGGGCGCGCGGTTCGAGGACGATGCGGACCTCCGCATCCGATTCGTCGCGGACATCGGCGAGGATCGGCAGCTTGCGATCGTTGATGAGCGCGGCGATCTGTTCGATCAGCTTGCCCTTCTGGACGCCGTACGGGATTTCCGAGATCACCGCCTGCCAGCCGCCGCCCTTTTCCTTTTCCAGCGACCAGCGCGCGCGGACGCGGAAGCTGCCGCGACCGGTGGCATAGGATTCCGCGATCACGGCGGCGGGATCGACGACGAGGCCGCCGGTCGGAAAATCCGGGCCGGTGACATGATCCAGCACATTGGCCATCGGATCGTCGACCAGCGCCATCGCCGCGTCGAGCAGTTCGGCGGCGTTATGCGGCGGGATAGAAGTGGCCATGCCGACGGCGATACCGGCGGCACCATTCGCGAGCAGGTTGGGGAACATGCCGGGAAACAGTTCCGGCTCTTCCTCCTCGCCGTTATAGGTCGGGCGGAGGTTGACGGCGTTCTCGTCCAGCCCGTCCATCAGATCGACCGCGACCTGGGTCAGCCGTGCCTCGGTATAGCGATAGGCGGCGGCGTTATCGCCATCGATGTTGCCGAAATTGCCCTGCCCGTCGACCAGCGGATAGCGGAGGGCGAAATCCTGCGCGAGGCGGACCATCGCGTCATAAACCGACTGGTCGCCGTGCGGGTGGTATTTGCCGATGACGTCGCCGACGACGCGGGCGCATTTCTTGTAGCCGGACGCCGGGTCTAGCTTCAGCAGGCGCATCGCCCACAGCAACCGGCGATGCACGGGTTTCAGCCCGTCGCGCACATCGGGCAGCGAGCGGGCGGTGATCGTCGACAGCGCATAGACGAGGTAACGCTCCGACAAGGCAGTGTCGAAGGGTGCGTCGAAGATGCCGATCGGCGTGTCGGGGCCGGTGAGGTCGGTCGCCATATGTTCCGTCGTCATAGCAGCAGATGCGGGCGCGGCAAGCCGCGGGGCCGACAGGCGCGCGGAAGGTCACTAAAGTCACACCCTCCACGCGTGCGCGATCGCGCGGGTCCGCGCGCGCGGAGTATAACAGGGCGGATCGATCGCATGGCGTTGCCTTGTCACGATTGCCCGTCTGTAGGACAGCCCTGCGGTGAATTTGGCTGGCAGGGTGGAAATGGCCGGAACGGCGCTGTCGCCGCGCCCGTACCCGCTATAAGGCAAAGCCATGATCCGACTTGCCTTTCCGTTCCTGCTCGCCTCCACCGGCGTGGCGATGGCTGCCGATTCTCCGCCCCTGTTGACCTGGCCCGATCTGGCCAAGCGGACGCGTCCCGATCCCGATGCGACCGTGGAGTACGGCGCCGACCAGATGCAGAAGGTCGATGTGTGGCTGCCGAAGGGCAAGGGACCGTTTCCGGTCGTGCTGATGGTCCATGGCGGCTGCTGGCAGACCGGGATCGCGGATCGCAAGCTGATGAACTGGGTCGCCGCCGATCTTCGCGCCGATGGTATCGCGGTGTGGAATATCGATTATCGCGGCGTCGATCGCGCCGGCGGCGGCTATCCCGGCACCTTCACGGATATTGCGAAGGCTGTCGATCAACTGACTGTAGATGCAGGGAAATTCAATCTCGATATTCGGCATGTCGTGGCGGTCGGGCATTCGGCCGGCGGGCATCTGGCACTATGGGCGGCGGGGCGGTCACGGTTGCCGGCGGACAGCGTGTTGCGCACCGCGACGCCCCTGAAGATTGCGCGGGTGGTGAGCCTCGGCGGACTGCCCGATCTGGAGGCGACGGCAGCCAGCCCGGAGAATGGCTGCGGCACGGCGGTGGTCGGCGAGCTGATCGGTACGGACCGCGCCGACCCCTATGTCGATACGTCGGTGCCGCGCATGTTGCCGCTGGGCGTGCCGCAATATCTGGTGAACGGACGCGAGGATCGGATCATCCCGTACCGAATGGCGACCGATTATGTGGCGCGGGCGACGGCGGCGGGGGACCGGGTGGCGCTGAAGACCGTTGCACATACCGGGCATGTCGAACTGATCGCCCCCGAAACACCCGCCTGGGCGGCGGCGAAGCGACTGATCGTGGAAGGGTTGAGATGACGCGGGACGAGATCGACGCACTGGACGCCGCCGACCCGCTGGCACCGATGCGCGCGCGGTTCGCGTTGCCGGACGGGGTGATCTATCTCGACGGCAATTCGCTGGGCGCGCTGCCCCGCGATACCGGCGCGGCGATGGCGGATATGGTCTCGCGGCAATGGGGCGACCGGCTGATCCGTAGCTGGAACGAGGGGTGGATCGACGCGCCGACCCGGTTGGGCGGCAAGATCGCGCCGCTGGTCGGTGCGGCGACGGACGAGGTGATCGTCGGCGATTCGACCTCGGCGAACCTGTTCAAGGCGCTGGTGGCGGCGCTCCGTATCGATCCGGCGCGGCGGGTGGTGGTGAGCGAGGCGGGGAATTTCCCGACCGACCTGCATGTGGCGGAAGGCGCCGTTGCCTGCGTGCCGGGCGCTATGCTGAAGGTCGTGCCGCGGGGCGAGGTGCTGGCGGCGCTTGGCCCGGATACCGCCGTGCTGATGTTGACTCATGTTCACTACAAGACCGCCGAACGCTTTGATATGCCATCAGTAACGGCGACGGCGCAGGCAGCGGGCGCAGTGATGCTTTGGGACCTGAGCCATTCGGCGGGCGCGGTGGCGGTGGAGCTGGATGCAGCCAATGCCGACCTGGCGGTGGGCTGCACCTATAAATATCTGAACGGCGGGCCGGGCGCGCCGGCGTATCTTTACGTGGCCAGGCGGTGGCAGGAGCGGCTGGCGAGCCCGTTGTCGGGATGGATGGGCCATGCCGCGCCGTTCGCCTTTGCCGACGGCTATGAGCCGGCACCGGGGATGAAGCGCTGGCTGGCGGGGACGCCGCCGATGCTGGCGATGGCGGCGCTGGAGACGGGGCTGGACCTGTGGGCCTCGGTCGATCGCGCGGCGGTGTGGGCGAAGAGCGCCGCGCTGTGGCGGATCATGGCGGCGGCGGGCGAGGCGGCGGGGCTGGAATGCGTGACGCCGGCCGATGCGGCGGCGCGGGGCAGCCATATCAGTTTTCGCCATCCCGACGCCCATGCGCTGACGCAGGCGTTGATCGAGCGCGGCGTGATCGGCGATTTCCGCGATCCCGATGTGCTGCGGCTGGGGCTGACGCCGCTCTATCTATCTCACAGGGATGTCTGGCAAGCCGGTGAAATCCTTGGCGAGATCGTGCGCAGCGGCATGTATCGCGAGGAGCGGTTCGGCGAGCGGCTGGCGGTGACGTGACGGCGTCAGTGCGGATCGTCGCGCTCGAAGATCCAGTCATGATCGACGACGATGATCGAGCGTACCGGACGCCCCTCCGCATCGCGTGACGGATCGTAGCGGAAACGGCGCTCGATCAGGCGGCAGGTCGTGTCGTCCAGCGCGGCGTTGCCGCTGGAGCGTGTGACGGCGCAGCCGGTGACGCGGCCGTTGGTTTCGACGTGATAGCGCACCGATACGGTGCCGCCGGCACCGACATCCTCGGCGGCGCGGGGATAGTCCGAATCCTTGATGCGGCCGGCGATGCGGCGGGGTGGCGATTCGTAACCGTCGCCATCGCCGTCCCCCGCTCCGCCACTGCCGTCGCCATCGCCCTGCCCGCCCGCGCCGCTGCCCGGACCCGGCCGGTCGGAGGCGCCGGCGGTGGGATCATCGCCCGCGCGGGGGATCGGGGCGGTAACGATCGGCGGCGGGATCAGCGGCGGGACGATCGGGATCGGCGCGACTACCTCGGTCGCCTTGCTGCGGAGGTTGCGGGGCGACGCCCTGCCCTGCGCACGGCGGCTGCGCTGGCGTTCGGGCACGATGCGTTCGGGCGGCGGCGGCGGCAGGTCGAGCGTGAAGACCGCCGGTTGCTCGGTCGACGGTGCAGCAGGCGGGAGGCGAAGGCCGATCACCAGCGCCCATGCCATGAGCGCGACGACGATCGCGGTCGGGATCGCGGCCCGCAGCCGCTCGGCCGGCGTGGGGTGGAGGAGCATGGTTATCGAGATCGGGATCATCCGACGGGAAGGCAATGGCTTATCGGGCGGGCATCGCCTGTGTCGGATCGCCTCGGATCCCCTTTCCCGCCCGGCAATGGCGGCGGCGTGAGCAAACACGCGTGCCGACGCGATTGCACCCACCGCGGCCTTACCCTATAGGCGCGTCCATCTTCCTGGCCCCGGCCCGCGACCGTCTCGCGACGCCGGGGCCGCTTCATTTTTCAGGGGACCCGCCCATGGCTCGCCGCCGCCAGATCTACGAGGGCAAGGCCAAGATCCTTTACGAGGGTCCCGAGCCCGGCACGATCATCCAGTATTTCAAGGATGATGCCACCGCATTCAACGCCCAGAAGAAGGGCACGATCAACGGCAAGGGGGTGCTGAACAACCGCATCTCCGAGCATGTCTTCACGCTGCTCGACCATATCGGCGTGCCGACGCACTTCATCCGCCGCCTGAACATGCGCGAGCAACTGGTGCGGCAGGTCGAGATCGTGCCGATCGAGGTGGTGGTGCGTAACGTCGCCGCCGGTTCGCTGTCGAAGCGGCTGGGGATCGAGGAGGGCACGAAGTTGCCTCGGACGATCATCGAATATTACTACAAGGACGATGCGCTCGGCGACCCGATGGTGTCCGAGGAGCATATCGCCTGTTTCGGCTGGGCGACGCAGGAGGAGATGCACGACATCGCCGACCTGGCGATCCGGGTGAACGATTTCCTGTGCGGCCTGTTCGCCGGTGTCGGCATCCGGCTGGTCGACTTCAAGCTGGAATTCGGCCGCATCTATGACAATGATTACGGCCGGATCATCCTGGCCGACGAGATCAGCCCCGATGGTTGCCGCCTGTGGGACATGGAAACCAACGACAAGATGGACAAGGACCGCTTCCGCCAGGATCTGGGCGGCGAGGCGGAGGCCTATCAGGAGGTCGCACGCCGACTGGGCCTGATGCCGGAGGGTGAGGACGGCGCGGTCCTCGACCTCGACAGCCATCGCAAGCGCCGCGGCAAGTAAGCAGGACAAGAGACTGATGAAGCTCCGTATTTTCGTGACGTTGAAGCCCGGCGTGCTCGATCCGCAGGGCCGGGCGATCCATCATGCGCTGGGTGGCCTGGGCTTTGCCGGCGTCGAGGACGTGCGCGCGGGCAAGCTGATCGAGATGGAGGTCGCCGATGCGACCGACGACGCCCAGATCGACGCGATGTGCCGCCAGTTGCTGGCGAACACGGTGATCGAGAATTACCGGGTGGAGCGCGCCTGATGAAGACCGCTGTCATCGTCTTTCCGGGCTCCAACTGCGACCGCGACATCGCCGTCGCGCTGGAAGCGGTGACGGGCGTCAAGCCGGCGATGGTCTGGCATGGCGACACCAGCCTGCCCGATGGACTGGGGTTCGTCGCGGTGCCGGGCGGTTTCTCCTATGGCGATTACCTGCGCTGCGGGGCGATCGCGGCACGCTCGCCGATCATGCGGTCGGTGGTCGAGGCGGCGGACAAGGGCCTGCCGGTGTTCGGCGTGTGCAACGGGTTCCAGGTACTCGCCGAGGCGGGCTTGCTACCCGGCGCGCTGATGCGCAACGAGTCGCTGCATTTCGTCTGCCGCGACGTGAAGCTGACGGTGGCGGACACCGACAGCGCCTTCACCCGCCTGTACGATGCCGACGAGACGGTGACGTTTCCGGTCGCTCATCATGACGGCAATTATTTCGCCGATGCGGAGACGCTCGACCGGCTGGAAGGCGACGGTCGCGTGGCGTTCCGCTATGCCGAGAGGGTCAACGGATCGGCCCGGAACATCGCCGGCGTGCTGAACGCGCGCGGCAACGTGCTGGGTATGATGCCGCATCCCGAACGGCGGATCGAAGCGGCGCATGGTGGCGATGACGGCCGCCGGCTGTTCGAGGGATTGCTGGAGACGGTCGGAGCCTAGAGCAAATTGCGTAAAGTCGGACCCACCCCTGACCGTTCGGCCTGAGCGCAGTCGAAGGCTACCTTTTCACAAAGTGCTTCGACTTCGCTCAGCACGAACGGGGCGGATTAAGCGCTTAATGCTCTAGACCTGCGCGCGGAAGGGCGTGAAGTCGGTGTCGCGGTCGAACACATCGACCTGCTCCGCCCGCTTCAGCCCGCCGACGACGGCATAGGTGACGGGCGTCAGCAACACTTCCCACCCCACTTTCAACGCCCATTGCGTGAACAGCACGGTGATGACGAGGCTGCCGGTCCAGCCGCTCGCGCCCCAGAAGGCGAGCGGATAGAAGATCAGACTGTCGACCCCCTGCCCCACCACCGTCGATCCGATCGTGCGCGACCAGAGGTGGCGGCCATCGGTCCACACCTTCATCCGCGCCATGACATACGCGTTGACGAACTCGCCCGCCCAGAACGCGCAGACGCTGGCAGCGACGATGCGCGGCACCTGGCCGAACACCGCTTCATACGCGGCCTGGTTGGTCCAGCCGGGCGCGGGCGGCAGGGCGACGACGATCCACGCCATCAGCGCCATGAACACGACCGCCGCCGTCCCCGCCCAGATTACGCGGCGCGCGCGGGCATAGCCATAGACCTCGGTCAGCACGTCGCCGATCACATAGCTGAGCGGAAAGAACAGGATGCCCGCCCCGAACGGCCAGTCGCCGATCAGCGGCAACCGGATCGTTGCGACCTTGCCCGCGCCGATCACGTTCGACAGCAGCAGGATGGTGACGAACGCCGCCATCACCCAGTCGAAATACCGGAATTGCCCCCGCGATACCGTATCCGCGGCGACCGCCGGCCCTGCCCCTTTATCCATGCCGGTGCTTATGATCCCGGTTCCTTCGCCGCGCAATCCGCGCTAATCGGCCCGTCTGCGCGCCCGTAGCTCAGTTGGATAGAGCACGAGCCTTCTAAGCTTGTGGTCGCTGGTTCGAATCCAGCCGGGCGCGCCATTTCCTCCGATATGTCCGCTCGCCGGTGGTCAGACCACCAGACGGATAAGGCACAGGTTAAATCCATGGAGCATCGGCATATCGCGATGCCGCCCAATCCCTGTAAGATGCCGCCGATGATGGTTGGCAGGACTGGTTAGAGAATGGACGACGAGCAACGATCGCGGCTGGAGGACCTCCTGACGGAGGCCCTGTCGTTGGCTGATGCGCTGGACGAACATATCGTTGCCGCCTTCATCGCGGCGAGCATCGACCAGCTGCGAACCGCGCAGAAGTGAGGGCGTTCGTAAAGGCGACGACATGTCTGTCGATCCCGCGCTGATCGCTTCGTTATCGCCGCAACAGGTGGCCTGCCTGCGGCTGGTGGCCGAGCTTCGCACGTCGAAGCAGATCGCCGAAATCCTGGGTATCTCGTCCCACACGGTCGACACGCATCTGTCGAATGCGGTCAGGAAGCTGTCCGTGCTCAACCGGATGGAGGCTGCGCGCCTGCTGGTGGAAAGCCCGCTTCCCCCTCCCGAACGATTGACCGGTCAATCCCCGCCAGTGGCCAGCGACGTCGAAATACCAGCAGAACTGTCCCACCAGTTCGATCGTGGTGAACCAGTCGGAAGACAGGTTTCCCTATCGCGCTGGACCCGGCTGGCGATCATCGTCGGCGGGGCCATCGCCTTGGTCTATGCCGTCGTCCTGATCGTCGTCGGTGCCGAGGTCATCACACGGATGACTGAGAAATACAGGCATCCGGCACCTGCTGGTGTGCCGCATTCCCGTCAGGGAGCGTCACGGGGAACATAGCATGCGACATACACGACAGGCCGTTGCCCGCACGATAGCGGAACCGCTGCTGGCGACGGAACAGGCGATCGACGAGGCGCTGGCGCAGGCCGGCGCCATGGCGACGGCGCTGGCCCATGGCCGCACCGTTGCGAAGCTGCCGGCCATGGTGGGTCAGGATGTCTTTCAGAGCCTGGGCGCCGCGATGCAGGCGTTGTTCGAGGCGCGGCGCCAGATCATCGAGGCGCATGCCGGCCTCGACCGTACCCGCGAATATCTCCGCCTGCCGGAAACGAGCTATGGCGACATGTCGCCCAAGCCGCCGATGGAATCGGCGCGGCTGGTGGCCGTCGAGCGGCAGGCAGCCTGATGGAGGGGCGGTAGCGTCATGTGGACGAACGTCGTCCTGTTCATCCTGCTGCAGCTGGCGATATCCTGCTATGCCGGCTGGCGTGGCGGGAAGCCCGAGCGGTTCGTCGCCATCGCCATGTTCGCTGCCGCCCTCGCCACCCTCATCGCCTATGCGCCGCTGTCGAAACGCTTCATCGGCGTGGAGACGGGCGTGCTCGCGGTGGACGTGTCGCTCTTCGTGGGGCTGACCGTCATCGCGCTCAACGCCAACCGGTACTGGCCGATGGCGGTGGCCTCGCTGCAACTGGCATCGCTGATCGTGCATTTCGGCAAGCTGCTGGACCTGACCATGGGGGGCTGGGCCTATGCGTTTCTGCTCAAGCTATGGGCGTATCCGATGTTACTGACGTTGCTCGTCGCCACCATGCGGCATCGCCATCGACTGGCCATCCACGGTGTCGATCAGCCCTGGACGATCTTCAATGCCCGATAGCATCATCAGCCGCGCCCGCCGGATGTACGACGAGCGCCGTCGACGCCGGGCGATCTTTCCGCCGGGATTGTTGAGCGATCATGCCTGGGACATCCTGCTGTGGATATTCATCGAGACCGCGCACGACCGGCCCGTCACGGCGACGGAGGCGGCGGCAGCGGCGATGGTGAGCGTCGATGTGGGCAATCGCTGGATCGCGGCGCTGGGCCAGGCGGGATTGCTGGTGCCGCTGCCGACATCCGTTGATCCGCGATCGCCCGTCCTGCTGAGCGACGATGGGGTTCGGGATATCCGGGCGTATCTGGAGGGCGTGGTCCCGGCGATCTGAGCGCTCGCCGGCCGCGATCCATCGCCGACAAGGTTTGGGTGATGGGGCAGACGGCAGGTCAGGGCGCATCCGCATCGCGGGCCGGGCGCGCGGCATGTTGCCCTTGATACATCAGGAAGGCGGTCGCGGCTTCACGGGGGACGGCGGGGGCGAAGACGAAGCCCTGCCCCAGCACGCAGCCGATGGCGAGAAGCTGGTCGACCTGCTCCTCGGACTCGATCCCTTCGGCGACGATGCGGATGTCCATCTTGCGGGCGATGCGGATCAGGCTTTCGATGATCGTCGAACTGACGCCATCGGTGTCGAGATGGTCGACGAACGTCTTGTCGATCTTCAGGACATCGACCGGCAGGGTCAACAGGTGCGTCAGCGACGCGTAACCCGTGCCGAAATCGTCCAGCGCGACGCGGATGCCCTTGTCGCGCAGGTTACCGATCGCCTGTTGAACGGCCTGATCGCCGCGGCCCATATAGACCGTCTCTGTCACTTCGAGGATGACGTGTTCGAGCGGGACGCCTTCGCGTTCGAAGGCGAAGGTCATGGTTTCCTCGATGGTTCCGCCGCTCAGGTCGGCGGACGAGACGTTGATGCCGACATGCTGGAAGGGAATGCCCATATCCAGCCAGCGGCGCACATCGGCGGCGACCAGACCCATCATGCGCGCGGTCAGGGCGGTCGCCACATGGGCATCGGTAGTCGCCTCGTGGAAGGACGCGGCCGACATTACCGTATCGCCGACGCGCATCCGGCACAGCGCCTCCAGCCCCACGACCTCGCGGGTATCGAGGCGGAAGATGGGCTGGTAATAGGCCTCGATCCGATCCTCGCGCAGGGCGGCCGTGACCTCCCGTATCGCCGCCAGACGCCGCGTCATGATCGACCCCAGCCCCGACCAATAGCGGATGAAGCCGCCCCGTCCGGTTTCCTTGGCATGATAGAGGGCGAAATCGGCGTTCTGGCGGACACGCTCGACCACCGGCTCGTCCGCGGATTGGATGGCGCCGCCGATCGTGGCGCGCGGAATGACGAAGTGACCGCCGCAATCGGCCGATACCGCCAGCGCGGCGAGGATATGTCCGGCCGCCGCGTCCAGATCGTGCAGATCTTCGGGCGACGTCAGGATGATGGCGAATTCGTCGCCCCCGATCCGGAACGTCCGGCTGTTCGGAAGCGCGGTGGCGATGCGATCGCTCGCGATCTGAAGCAGGCAGTCGCCGGCATGATGGCCGAACGTGTCGTTCACCACTTTCAGATTATCGATATCGAGGACAAGCAGTGCCCAGCTGCCGGTCTCGCGATCTTCCAGGCCGGCGAGTGCGGCATTGTACGCGGCGCGATTGGGCAGTCGGGTCAACGCATCGGTGAACGCCCGCCGCTGATGCTCGACCACGCGGTCATGTCGTTCGATCGCGATCAGGCTGAGGTGGACGCAACTCGCCACCACCTCCCGTTCGAACGTGGTCGGCCCGCGGGCGCGGCGATAATAGAAGGCGAACGTCGCCACGACGTCTCCCTCCGCACTGACGATGGGGCTGGACCAGCACGCCCGAAAGCCATGGGGCAGCGCCAGATGCTTGAAAGCGGCCCAGCGGATATCCGTCTCGATATCCCGCACCGCGATGTCGGTTCTGAGATAGGCCGCCGTTCCGCACGAACCGGCCAGCGGCCCGCTCTCGACCCCGTCCAGCGCGGCGGAGTAGATTTCGGGGAGGCTGGGGGCGGCAAGCGGATGCATCCGCCCCGCGTCATCCACGGTCAGCACCGAGCAGACGACGTTCGGCAGCAGGCGCTCGACCTCCTCGCACATCGCGCGACAGGTCGTGTCCAGACTGGCTCCCTTGGCGATCATTTCGAGGATCGTGTTCTGAAGCTTCAGCAAGGCGCCTTGAGTATCATCACCGATCCACGATCGGTGGTGAGGGAAGATCAAGGTCATCGCCTGAATCTATGGGAGAATGGTTTCCAATCAATTGATAATTTAGTCGCCGATTTGACTTCGATTTGAACAAAAATGATTTCAATTCTGAGTGGAGATGTTTCCCAGCGTCACGGTTCCGACGAAGAACTATTGCTGGATGCGAAACCGCCGTAGCGTTCGCGCCATGCGGACACTTCGTCCTGCAGAGGGGCGGGTGCGGGATCGCCCGAGATCACCAGCCGGGCGACATCGTCTTCGGGATGCATCAGCATCTTTTTCGATCCGTCGCTGAACCAGACGGGGATCAGTCGATCGCACAGGCTGTCCAGCACGATCGCGGCCATACCGTTCCGGATGGCGTCGCTGCCGGCGAGCATGCGGATATTGATCGAAACGCCTTCAAGGCAATTCTGCGGCCGGTCGACGAAATTGACCGACACGAGCAGGCCCGACCGATCCGGCCGGGCGGCATCGGGCAAGCTGGCGACCCGGCGCCAGACGCAGAACCATGTCCGGCAGATGCGGGGACGGACCGCATGAATGCCGCACCCCTGTTCGCCGAGGTGGACGCATGGCGTACCCGCGGGCTTGGCGAAATCGGGCGTATCCACCGTCAATTCGGTACAGCATGCCGTGCAGTCACCGCAGGCGCGATCCGCCAGGACCGGCCCCAACAGGGCGGTTTCCAGATCTGTCCCGGTCTGCATCCGGATGGGGTTGCCTTTATCCGCCATCGAAAACAAGCGTGCGAGGCGCTCGATGGACCGGGGTGACGGCCGACGGCATCGGCTCTATCGATCCGGCATGGCCCGAAAGAAGCGCTATCTGACCGCGAGCATGGCCGATGGTTATGTGAAGACGATCGGTCCCACCGCCGCACCGTTCACCCATTTCTGGCGCATCGTCGCGCAACTGGAGAACGGCAAGACCGAGGTTTTCTGGGGTCACGCCGGATCGTTGAAGGAAGCCAGCCGCAAGAAAGTCGCGACCGACGAGGCGGCCAGACAGCGCGGTTGGACGGGGTTCGATTTCGAGGTGGTCGAGCTTACCGAATCATAGGCATGCTATGCGCGGGAAAGCGAACGAGCGACCTTGCAGCGTCGCGATAATGGCCGCACTCCCCCGCAATCGGCAGCAGAAACTCGCAATAAAGGACGGCATGATGGCTGAAACCGATGGCAAGATGATCGATGCCACCGATTATCGCATCCTGCGCGAACTGGTTCATGACGGTCGCGCATCAGACGTGACGCTGGGCGAACGCATCCATCTATCGAGTACGGCGACCGCACGCCGTCGAAAGATCCTGGAGGAGGACGGCGTCATCGCTGGCTACACCGCCAAGCTGGACATGACGAAGCTGGGTTTCAGCATTACCGCCATGGTGTCGATCGAACTGAACTCGCAGGCCGAGCAGGTGCTGAACGAGTTCGAATCGGCGGTGATCCGCTGCCCCTCCATGTCGTTTTGCAGCTTCGTGTCGGGCGAGGTCGATTTCATCATGATCGTCCACGTCCGGTCGTTCGACGATTACGACCGGGTGTACCGCAAGGAATTGTCGACGCTGCCGCATGTCGCCCGCATCCGCAGCAGTTTCCTGATGCGGGAGGTAGCGCAGCGGTCGGTCGCGCCGGTGGCGATCGAAGATCCGAATTGAACCAATCTTGCGCGTAAATCGCAACATAACAATGTATCATTGAATGGAAATCGGTCAGGAATTCAAGTATTCTTGATGCTTTCCGTAATAGTAACATGGATTTCATCTTCAGATTGCGAGGAACCGGCGAACGCCATCTGATAGGCTTCGTGACGGAACAGGACCGGGACACCCGGCCAGACGAACAGAGCAGGCAGGAACCAACGAAAGCGATACCGGGGGGATATCTGGACGGCACCCGATCATCTGAAGGGGCTATCCATGACTGTTCTGTACGGCGCCGGCCACGGCGCTTCTGCCACGCATGCCCGATTTGCCCGGCGCTCCAGGATGCGCACCCTCACCGGTACCGGCCTGTTGGCGCTCTGCTGCGCCACCCAGGCGGCATCGGCGCAGACCGTCGCCGAACCGCAGGATATCGCTTTCCAGACCGAGCGTGGCCCGGCCAAATCCGCCCCGACCGATCGGGAGACGACGAACGTTCCGGGCGGCAAACCCGAAATGGCGGTCGATCCCGTCACCGGCGATACCCCGGCCGAAGAGGGAGAGGCGATCGTCGTCACCGGGTCGCGGATCGAACGCAACGGATACAGCGCCCCCACCCCGGTCAGCGTCATCACCGCCAAGGAACTGAAGGCGGAAGCACCGGCCAATATCTCCGATTTCGTCAACACCCTGCCCGCGGTTCGCGGCAGCGGCACGTCGGCCAGCAGCAACGGATCGCTCAGCAACGGCGCGGCCGGCATCAACTCGGTCAACCTGCGCAATCTGGGCGCCAACCGCACGCTGGTGCTGTTCGACGGCCAGCGCTCCGTGGCCTCGACCACGACGGGTCAGGTCGACGTCAACACCTTTCCGCAGGCGCTGATCGAGCGGGTCGAGGTCGTGACCGGCGGTGCCTCGTCCGCCTATGGATCGGACGCGGTGTCGGGCGTCGTCAACTTCATCCTCGATCGCGACTACACCGGCTTCAAGATGGAGTATGAGCACGGCGTCACCACCTATGGCGACGCGCCGAACCACAAGGTGACGGCGACCGGTGGCAAGGCGTTCGCGGACGGGCGCGGCCATCTGATCGTGTCGGGCGAGCATTTCTCGCAAAAGGGCATCCAGACGATCGATCGCGACTGGAACGACAGCGGTTATTTCCTCGCCAACAACCCGGCCTATTCGGCCGCTCGCTGTACCGATGCGGCGTCGCTGAACACATCGTGCGTCAACGAATTCCTGATCCAGTCCGGCATCGGTACGGGCCAGTTCACGCCGGGTGGCCTCATCAGCACGGGTCCGCTGCGCGGCACCTATTTCGGATCGGTCAATCCGGCGACGGGCAAGGCGACGGTCAACCAGCTCAATTTCGGCGCCACCAGCGGCCAGTGGATGGTCGGCGGCGATACCGACATCACCACCGCCGGCCATCGCAGCAGCGCGACGTTGCAGCCGGAGGAAAAGCGGAGCAGCGTCTTCGGCCGCCTTAGCTACGAGGTGTCGCCGCTGGTCGAGCTGTACGGCCAGTTCTCGTACAGCAATTACCGCGGCCAGAGCTTTTACCAGCAGACGCCGACGACCGGCGTCACCATCCAGCGCGACAACGCCTATCTGCCCGATGCGACGCGCGCGGCGATGGTCGCCAACAACCTGACGTCGATCCAGATCGGCACCAGCAACATCTTCCTGCCGCCACAGGGCAGCGACAACGAGCGGCAGGTGTTCCGCTATGTCGCGGGCGCGGACGGTGCGTTCTCGATCGGGTCGAGCGACTGGAAATGGGGCGGATATTACCAACTGGGCAAGACGAAGACGAACGAGCTGCTGACCAACACCTGGAACATCGCGCGCATGGCGGCGGCGACCGATGCCGTCGTCGCGGTGGCTGGCAACAACGGCGGCTATGCGCCGGGAACGGTGGTGTGCCGGATCAACGTCGATGCCAACCCGAACAACAACGATCGCTCCTGCGCGCCGCTCAACCGCCTGGGTACCAACGGCGCCTCGCCGGAGGCGATCGCCTATGTCCTCTACAACGGGCTCCAGCCGCTGCGGAAACAGCAGCTGAAACAGGAGGTCGCGGCGATCAACTTTTCGACCAACAGCCTGTTCGATCTGTGGGCGGGACCGATCTCGGTCGCGTTCGGCGCGGAGTCGCGCAAAGAATCGGTGACCGGGTCGGTCGATCCGCTGTTCCAGCCGCTGGTCGCCAACGGCGTCACCACCGGCACGTGGATCTATGGCAACTACCTGCCCACCAGGGGGCGGTACAACGTCAAGGAAGCCTATATCGAATCGGTCGTTCCGATCTTCAAAGGCATGGATTTCAACGGCGCGTTCCGCTTCACCGACTATTCCACCTCCGGCACGGTGAACACGTGGAAGACCGGCCTGACGTGGCAGGTCATTCCCGATATCAAGCTGCGCGGCACGATATCCCGCGACATCCGCGCCCCCAATCTCAGCGAGCTGTTCGCACCCGGCACCGGCCGCACCAACACCGTCAACGTACCGCAGGTGAACGGCAGCGTCGCGGCCAACCAGTTCAACGAGTCCACCGTCGGCAACGCCGCGCTGCGGCCTGAAATCGCCAAGACGTACGGCGCGGGCGTGGTGTTGACGCCGACGTTCCTGCCGGGCTTCGCCGCCTCGGTCGATTATTACGACATCAAGCTGGACGGGGCGATCGACTCGCTGCTCGCCCAGACGATCGTCGATCAATGCTATCAGCAGAGCATCGCCGATGCCTGTTCGTTCATCTCCACCACCGGCGGTCGCGGCGTCACCACGCTGGGCCTGCCGGTGACCAGCATCGAGGTGAAGCCGACCAACTTCGTCAGCGTGAAGACGCGCGGCATCGATATCGAATCGAGCTATCGCCGCGCGGTCGGCCCCGGCAACATGACGTTGCGCGCACTGGCCAGCTATGCGTTCGAACTGACCAGCAACAACGGCGTCACCGCGACGACCGATCTGGCCGGCCAGAATGTCGGCGGCCTGCCCGACTGGACGTATCGCTTTTCCGCCGGATACGATCTCGACTCCGGGTTCAGCATCCAGGGGATCGCCCGCGGTGTCAGCGGCGGCGTGTACAACAACAACTATGTCGTCTGCACCACGGATTGCCCGCTTTCGACCGCCGATTTCCGCACGGTCAACCTGAACCGCATCAAGGGCCAGTTCTTCTACGACCTGAACGCCAGCTATTCGTTCGAGACGGGCGGCGCCAAGGCGCAGGTTTTCCTGTCGATCCGTAACGTGCTGAACAGCGATCCGGTGCTCGTCGCCAACGGGCCGACCGGCAACAACACCCCCGCCTATCCGCAGACGAACCGCGCGCTGTACGACGTGCTCGGCCGCGTTTTCCGGATGGGCGTGCGCATCGGCATCTGACGCTTACCCGGCATCCGGGCGGCGCATCGCTGTCGCCGTCCGCCCCCCCCCCTTTCCTTCAGGAGACGAAAACATGGCCGATACTCGCATTCTGGCCGCCGCCCTCGTCGGCGCCGGTATCTGCACCACTCCCGCCGCGGCTGCCGCGCCGCAGGCCGCCGCCCCCTCACCCACCGGCGCCAGCGCCGCGATGAAGCAACAGGCGATCGCCGATGTCGAGGCGCACGCCAAACTGATCCAGCAGATGGTCGATTCCCTGTTCAGCTTCGCCGAGCCGGGCTTTCAGGAATTTCAGACGATGGAATATCTGACCGGCATCCTGAAGAAGGAGGGCTTCACGATCACCAGGGGGGTGGCCGGCATCCCGACCGCCTGGACCGCGACATGGGGCACCGGCGGTCCGCTGGTAGCGCTGGGCAGCGACGTCGACGGCTTGCTCGGCCTGTCGCAATATCCCGGCTCGCCGACGCTGAAGCCGATGGTCGCAGGCGCGCCGGGGCATGGCGAGGGGCATAATTCGGGCATGCCGATGATGATCGCCGCCGCCATCGCCGCCAAGAACGTGATGGTGAAGAACAGGATTCCGGGCCGCATGATGCTGTGGCCCGGTGTCGCCGAGGAACTGCTCGCGACCAAGGCATGGTATGTCCGTGATGGCCTGTTCAGGGGCGTGGACATGTCGATCTTCGCGCATGTCAGCAGCGATTTCAGCACCGGCTGGGGCAACAGCGGCAACAACGCGCTGGTGTCGGCTGAATACACGTTCCACGGCAAGACCGCGCACGCCGCCGGCATGCCATGGGAGGGTCGCAGCGCGCTCGACGGGGTCGAGGTGATGGACGTGGCGTGGAACATGCGCCGCGAGCATCTGCCCGTCACGCAGCGGTCGCATTACGTCATCACCAATGGCGGCGGACAGCCGAACATCGTCCCCGATCTGGCCACCGTCTGGTATTATTTCCGCGATCTGGATTTCGGCAGCGTCCGCGACTTGTACACCACCGGCAACGAGATCGCCGACGCCGCCGCCAAGGCGACCGGCACCACCGTCGAACACAAGCTGCTGGGCTATGCCGCCCCCAATTACGGCAACAAGCCGCTGGCCGAGGCCGCCTATGCCAATATCAAGGCGGTCGGCATGCCGACATGGAGCGCCGACGACCAAGCCTTTGCCAGGACCGTGCAGGAAACCAACAAGCGCACGATCAAGGCATTGCCGACGACCGTCGCCGACCTTTCCACGCCCGCCAATCGCGAGCGGTCGCTGGGCGGCGGATCGGACGATATCGGCGACATCATGTGGACGGTGCCGACGATCACCGTCCGCTATCCGTCGAACATCCCCAGCATGATCGGCCACAACGTGCTGTCCGCCATCGCGATGGCCACCCCGATCGCGCACAAGGGCGCGGTGGCGGGCGCCAAGGCGGTGTCGATGACCGTCCTCGACATCATGACCACTCCGCAACTGGTGGCGGATGCGAAGGCGTTTCAGCAGGACGTGCAGTTCAAGGACCAGAAATACGATCCCGTCGTCACCGCCAACGACCCGCCCGCCATCCATCTGAACAAGGAGATCATGGAGCGGATGCGGCCGGAGATGAAGAAATTCTATTATAATCCGGCGAAGTATCCGACCTATCTCGACCAGTTGGGCATCAAATATCCCGCCGTCGCCCAACCGGTTGGTACTGCCACCCCTGAAGCCAAATGAGGTGATTGCCCGACCGATCCCGTCACCGGCGGGATCGGTCCGGTGCCATCCGAGGCTGGCGGGCACCGCAGCCTGCAACCCGCGGCGCTCACAACAACATTTGTATTATTGGGAGCAGTGCTACATCCGACTTGCAGTTGAAAGTACCGCGCCTGCAAACGCTTATCGCGGAACAAACTGCATTCTTCACTTCGCTATCGAACAATTGAAACCGCTGTACATGACCTGGCATCCGGCAAATACTGTCCGTTCATCGCAGGGGGTGCGGTATGGCGGAGTCGGATGCGCGGGCGGCGGTCAATTTTCTGCTTCGGACGACCCGTGACAAGGCGGGCCTGGAATCGCTCGAACTGCCGGGGGCCGGTGGCGAAGCGCCGGTAACCGACTTCGATGCCCTGCCCGATGCGCACAAGAACGCGGTGGAGGGGGCGGCGGCGAAGCTCGATCGGCCGGAGCAGATGACGCCGAGCGAGCATTTCGCGCTGGAGGCGATCATCATTCCCGATCGGCGGCCGGCGATCCTGATCGCCGACGACGACTACCGCGTGACCCACCGCGACTGGCTGCACCTGAACGACCCCGCGGTGCGCGCGCTCATCACGCCGGCGATCCCGGCGATCGGGCGGCTGGAACTGCCGGATCGCCACGACATTCCCTATGGCGGCACCGCCTTTCTGGTCGGGCCGGGCCTGTTGATGACGAACCGGCACGTCGCCGAACTGTTCGTCGATGGCGCCGGGCGTGGCCTGTCGTTCAGACCCGGCGCCAGTGCGGCGATGAACTTCGTCGAGGAAGCCGCGCGACAGGTGCCGCAACGGTACCGGATCACGTCGGTGGTCCTCATCCACCCCTATTGGGACATGGCGCTGTTGAAGGTGGCCGATGTGCCGTTCGCGCCGCTGACGCTGTCGGCGGCCGATCCGGAGGGGCCGGAGGACGAGATCGTCGTGATCGGTTATCCCGCGTTCAATCCCCGCTTCAGCCGGGCGATACAGGATCAGGTGTTCGGCGGCGTGTACGACGTGAAGCGCCTGCAACCGGGCCATCGCCTGCCGCGCCGTGCCGTCGACAGTTTCGGGAAAAGCGTCAACGCATCCACGCACGATGCGTCAACGCTGGGCGGCAATTCCGGGTCGGCGGTGGTGTCGGTCAGGACGGGTCAGGTCGTCGGGCTGCATTTCGGGGGCGCGTATCTCGACACCAATTATGCTGTGCCGGCGCGCGATCTGGCGCTCGATGCGCAACTGGTGGACGCGGGGTTGAGCTTCGCCGTGCCGAGACCCGCGCCAAGTGGCGGGGCATGGGACGGATGGTGGCAAGGCGTCGAGACGCCGGCCGTCGTGGCGGCGCCGGTGAAGCCAGCGGTGGCCGCCCCTGCCCCGGTTGCGACGTCGGCCGGCAGGGCCACCGCCAGCATCACAATTCCGCTCACGATTACCGTCTCGCTGGGCGACCTGACCACGCCTGCCGTCACGCCGGAGAGCGTCACGCTCGAACGCGCGGTGATGCCGTGGCACGATGGCGATTACGCCAACCGGCGCGGCTATGATCCGGACTTTCTGGGTTTCCCCATCCCGCTGCCGGTCGCATCCGATCCGGCGAGTCTGGCGCGGATGAGCGATGGCGCGACGGCCATTCCCTATACGCATTTCTCGATCGCGATGCATGCCGGGCGGCGGCTGGCGCTGTTCACCGCGTCGAACCTCCGTCGTGATCCGCCGGCGCGCGGGTCCGGCGACGGGCGCGACGATCTCGGCGGGCTGGGCGTCGGCGATACCGAGCGGTGGTTTCCCGATCCCCGCCTGCGCGGCATCGAGCAACTGCCCGACCGGTTCTTCACGCAGGATCGGGGGGCGTTCGACAAGGGACATCTGGTTCGGCGCGCGGACGTGGTCTGGGGCGAGACCGTCGACGAGCGCCGCCGGGCGAATGGCGATACCTTTCACGTCACCAATTGCTCGCCGCAGGTGGCTGGGTTCAATCGTCAGCATGGGACGGATAACTGGGGCGATCTGGAAAACGCGGTGTTCAGACAGGCGACGACGCAGCGCCTGACGATCTTTGCGGGGCCGGTGCTGGCCGATGACGATCCGCCGTTCCGGGGCGTCGATGACACCGGCCCGGTGACGGTGGCGATCCCGCGCGCGTTCTGGAAGGTGATCGTCGCGCCCGATGGCGCGGGAATCGGCGCCTATGGCTTCCTGCTGGAACAGGATCTGACCGGGGTGGCGACGGAGGCATTGCGGTTCGATGCGCACTGGCGCCGGTCGATGATCGATCTGGCGACGCTGGAGAAGCGGATCGGCCGCCTGACCTTTCCCGATATCCTGCATGATGCCGATCGCGGCGGGACCAGCGCGGCGTATGCGATCGCGGCGGCGGCGGGGATCGCGGCGTGACGCTTGGCTGGGGCGACGATGCCGGTGCGGCGCTCGTGTCGGCGATCCTGTCCGCCTATGACAAGCCGCGCCTGTCGAGCCTGTTGCGGTTCAAGGGCGGGCTGATCCTGGAAAACGAGGTCAACACCGATGCGCCGTTCCGCCGCGTCGTCGAAAACCTGACCGTGTTGCTGGATCAACAGGGCGACACCGAACGCTTCCTGGCGCTGGCGTTCGCGGACCGGCCGGGCAATCCCCGGTTACAGACGCTGGCGGCGGCGCATGGACTGACGGCGACGACGACCGAGCGGACGGAGACCATGCCACCCCCGGCGACGGCAGCCGAATATGTCGCGGCGGCGCAGGCGGCGCTGCCCGCCGATCCCGCCGTCGCCGCGCTGGCCGGCAAGCTGGACGGGCCGGCGCCAGCCCCCCATGCCAGTCTGGAAGCACTGGTCGCGCGGCGATCGAAACTGATCGATTTCGGCCGTTTCCTGACCGGTCTGGAAAAGTTGATGCCGCGCATCTGTCGCATCAGCGTGCCGGGGTCGGCCGGCACCGGTTTTCTGGTCGGGACCGATCTGGTACTGACCAATTACCACGTCGTGGAAGGGCTGATCCGCGACGATTATACGTTCGATCAGGTGGAGTGCGAGTTCGATTTCAACAGCGACGTCGCCCGGACCCAACGGATCGGCATCACCGCGAAACCGGGTCATTTCTCGCCCTATAGCGCCAGCGATATGTCGGGGGCGGGCGAGCCGGCGCCGAACGAACTCGATTATGCGCTGCTGCATCTGGCGCAGCCGATCGGCGGCGGTGATCGTGGTTTCTATCCGCTGGATGCGACACCGCGCCTGTTGTCGGTGGGAGACTTCATGTTCGTGTCGCAACATGCCGCCGGGCAGTTGCTGTCGCTGGCGATGGGGACGATCACCGACTTTCCGGGCAAGGCGCTGCGGCTTCGTTATGACGTGACGACCGGGCCGGGATCGTCGGGGTCGCCGTGCTTCTCGTCCGAACTCGATCTGATCGGCCTGCATCATGCAGCGCAGGCGACGATCGCGCCGACGTATAATCAGGCGGTACCGATCTGGATGGTGGCACGGCACATCGCGGCGGCGGGCAACGCGCCATGACGCAACTGGGCGACGCCGTCATCGGGACGCTGACCGACGTGATCGCCCTGTCGTTCGGCGATGCGGAGGATGCGTTCTGGGCGGCGTGCCGAACGCAGGATGCGCAGATCCGCAACGAGGTCGCCGATGCAGGGTTTCGGATCGAAGTCGGTGCGGCGCTGACGTTCCTCGATCGCGTGCAACAGGCGGCGCTGGTGCTCGGCCCGTTGCTGCTCGCGCGCCCGGCCGATGCGGGCCTGCGCAAGGCGATCGGCGCCGCGCATCCGCCCGCGCTGGCGGCCGTCAGCGAGGAGCGGTTCGCGCTGGAGGCGATGATCGGCGCGACGTTGACCAGCGTGCAGGCCGTGACGCTGCGCACCAGTCTCGACCAGATCGACGCGCTGATGGCGGCGGTGACGGCGTATAAGGGGATGCACGACGCGCTGCACGTGCTCCAGCCGCTGTTGCCGCTGATGCGCAGCGCCGCGATGGCCAAGCCGCGCTGGCCCGAACTGCGGGTCTATACGATGCTGTTTCGCCAGCAACTGAACCGGATCGATGCCGCCATCGCCGACCTGAACCGGGCGGGGGTGGTGCGGTTGCTGGATTTCCGCGCGGCGATGGGCGGCGCGATCGATGCGATCGACGCGGCTTTGGCGGCGGGCGACGATTATGCATTGAACGATGCCGCCAGCGAACTGGCCGCCAGCGTCGACGAAGGGCTGAACAGCGTCGATGTTTCGATGCTCAATACCGCGCAGGATGCGAACCAGCCGTTCACGCTGGCGCTGCAATTCTTCACCCCGCTCGTCCAGTCGACGGCGGGTACGCGGTTCGAGGCGCTCATCACCTCGTACGTCGCCTTTGCCGATCAGGTGTCGCGTGAATTGATCGCGGCGATCGCCGAACATGGCAAATGGCAGCGGCTGGACCGGCAGTTCGACCTGCTCCAGCGCATCGTGGTCGAGAACCAGCCCGGCGCACCGGGGGACATCGACCGGATATGGCGACTGACGCTGCGCGAACTGACGCAGGTCTGTGGCGCCCAGCCCGTGTCCGACTGGGCCTCGCCGATCGTGCAGTTGATCGCGCTGGCGACGGTCGACCTGAAACCCCCGGTCGCGCCGCCGGTGATCGATGCCGCACGCGACCGGATCAGCGAGTTGATCTCGAACGGGCGCAGCCGGTTCATGGCGGTGGACCAGTCGCTGCTCGCCTGGCTGGGGCGGTCGGTACAGAAACGGCCCGACCTGATCGCCCTGTTGAAGGGGGAGGTCGGCCATGGTTGACGCCAGGGTCGCCCCGGTCGGGTTCGAGGCGCTGTGCCTGCGCCATGGCCAGTTGCTCGATGCGCAGGCCGACGACCACCTCGACCGGGCGGCGGCGGCGGCGTTCGTGGCGGATGCGGCGGCGGCGGGCGTGCAGATCGAATCGGTCGGCGACCGGGATGCGATCCGCTCGATGATAAACTACTGGACCGCGACGCTCGCCCGCCTGCCGGACGACCCCGCGCCGGCCAGTACCGGCAGCGCCGCACCGTCGCCTGCCCCCGCCCCGACGCCCGTGACACGGCCGATACTGGCGTCATTCGATGCCGCGCAGTCGCCGGTGCTGGACGAACAGGCCAATCCCTTCGTCGGTCTCGCCGCATTCGACGCGCCGGATTCGACGAAGTTCTTCGGCCGGGACAAGGTCGTCGCCGATCTGCTCCGGCACGTGCTGGCCGCGCCGCTGGTCGTCATCAGCGGCGCATCCGGTACCGGCAAGTCGTCGCTGGTCCGCGCCGGGCTGGTCGCGGCGGTGCGGCACGAACCGACCGGGACGGACTGGGTGATCGCGGTCGTGTCGCCGGGTCGCGATCCCGTCGCCAGTCTCGCCAGCGCGCTGGCGCCACCGGGCGTCGGCGATAGCGCGTGGATCGACCATTTCCGCCAACACGTCGATGCCGCCCCGGCCAGTGCCGGACCGATCGTCGCCGCGCGCATCGCGACGGCCAGCCTGATGCTCATCATCGATCAGATGGAGGAACTGTTCAGCCTTTGCCAGCCCGAGGAACGCGACCGGGCCGCGCAGGCGATCGCGGCGATCGCCGATCTGCCGCGCGCACATGTCGTGGTGACGATCCGCGACGAATATCTGGAAAACGAACGCGCCGCCCGCGTGCTGCCGGCGCTGGATCTGGCCGCCGCGCCCGAGTTTCGGGTGCCGCCGCTCCAGATCGACGATATCCGTGCCGCCATCGTCGCGCCGGCCGCGCAGGTCGGGCTGGTGTTTCAGGACGGGGTGGTCGACCGCATCGTCGCCGATGTCGGCACTGATCCGGCGGCGCTGCCGCTGCTGCAATATGCGCTGCTCCGGCTGTGGAAGCGGCGCGACGGCAACCGGATTACCATGGCGACCTATGACGAGGTCGGCGGGCCATCGACCGCGCTGTCGAACGCCGCGCAGGAAATCCATGACGGGCTGGGCAGCACGCAGGCGAAGGAGAATTGCCGCGTCATCTTCCAGCAACTCGTGCGCCCGTCGCTGCTGTACGAATTCGTCCGCGACCGGGTAACGCGGGGCGAGCTGGAACGGCTGCTGCCGCCCGACAGCATCCGCACCATCCTGACCCCGTTCGTCGCCGCCGCGCTGATCCGCGTCACGCCGGGCAGCGACCGGGGGGCGGACCGGGTCGAGATCGTCCACGAAGCCTTGATCCGCAACTGGGACCTGCTCCGCCGCTGGTCGTTTGAGGTGCGCGATCAGGAGCGTGCCTATCTGTCGCTCGATGCGCAGGCACAGCGATGGATTGCATCGGACCGCGCGTTCGGACACCTGCTGTTCGGCCGGGCGCTGCGCGAGGCGGAGGCGATCCGCGAGGATTATCGTCAGCGGGCGCGCGTCGATCCGGTCAGCGACCGGCGCGTCGACCTGTTCCTGAAACGCGCGCGGTCGATCCAGCAGCGCATCTGGACCGGACTGGCGATTGCGGCATTTTGTGCGGTGGTGCTGGTCGCGGTGATCCTTTTCCTGAAATATCATGTCGTCAACCAACAGCAGCGACAATTGTCCAGTCTGACGAGTACCACCGCCAAACTGAGCGAAGCCACCGCCAGCCTGACCGCGCAGGCGGACGCATCCAGCATCGACGACGATGCCGGGCGGCAGTTCATCCAGATGCTGGTCAGTCGCGGTTCGATCCCGCCCGGCGAACTGCCCGCCGCCTTTGCCGGCATGACCGACACCGCCGCGCCCTGGCCGCGATCGGGCCGTGCGCCACGCTATGCCGCCGATTTCCTGAACACCGGCGCGGCCATCGATCCGCGGGTCATCGCGACCGGGCTGGTGCGCCTAGACCTCGATAACATGCGCGTCTTCTTCGATCCGGCGAGCGGCGTGCCGCGTCTGATCGTCAGTCAGCTGGATCGCAGCCGGACGGGGTCGATCGGTCCGGCCAACGCGCTGTATCGCTGGCCCCGGCTGGACGGTCAGCCGGACGAGGTGGCGCTGGCCCGCACCGGCATCGTGCTGGCACATCTGGTCGATCGGCGCGAGGTCGCATGGGGGCCGCAGGCGGCATCAGCGACGCGGGGGACGAACCTGATCGCGACGATGCAGCCGCTCTATGCGACGGGCGCCCGGCGCGCGCCGCTGGCCGCGTGGCCGGCGACGCTGGCGTGGATGCGGCTGGGCCATGATCCGCAGGCGAGCCGGGTCGTCTATTATACCGGCGCGGTGGCCGGCGACGGCCCGGTCGGCGCCACGATCCCGCGCCTGTTGTGGAAGATCGCGGTGTCGCGGGCGGCGGACGGCAGGCTGGTCGCCGATGCCGCGATGCTGCCGGCCCCTCCCCCCGCCTCTGCCTCTGCCTCTGCCTCTGCCTCTGCCTCTGCCTCCGCCGCATCCAGCGACCTGCCTGGCCGCACGACCATCGCGGCGATCGCCGCCGCCACGAAGATCGATTTTCGGGCATTGCAGGCGGCGCTGGCGGCGGACGTGCCGGCATCCGGTGGCGGCGGTGCGGTGGCGCCCGTCGCCGTGGCGGCACCGACCGGCCCGGCGCGGGTGTATATCGAGGTGAAGGATGTCGGCCCCCAACCGGCTGCGGCGATCCGCGCCTCGCTGGCGGGTGAGGGCTTCGTCGTGCCGCGCGTCGAACAGGTCGATCCGTGCATCGAGGTGCCGGAGCTGCGCTATTATTTCCGTCAGGATGCCGAGGCGGCGGCGCGCGCATCGAGCATCGCCGGGGCAGCGATCGGGGCGGCGGGGCTGGGACCGGGTACGGTGACGATCAAGCGGCTCGATCCCGGTCGCTACAAATCGGCACGGCCCGGCACGCTGGAATTGTGGGTCTGCGGCACGGGCACCATGACGAAGAACTGACCACGGCATCTTTCATGAAGGATTTCGGGCATGACACTCAGGATCGAAAAGCCGGTTGTGATCGAACAGAAGGGCGTCGTGCTGGAAAGCGTGCCGGGCGCCGCCGCGACCCCCGCCATTGTCCCCACCATCGCCATCGCGGGCGACGATTGGGGAACGCGGATCGCCAAGCTGGTGCCGGCGGAGGCGCTCGGTCTGTACGGGTCGGCGGTTGCCCTGGTTCAGACGCCATCGGCATCGGTGCGGGCGGGCGCGCTGTGGGTGATCGTCGGCATCTGTGCGGCGCTGACGATCTTCATCCGCTATCGATCGACGCTCGATCCGGCCACCGGCAGGCCGCAATGGCCGGCGATCGCGATTTCGCTGGTGTCGTTCATCCTGTGGCTGACTGCGATCGGCGCGCCGACATCGCCGATCGCGCTGCCCGAGGGGCTGGCCTTTGCCGGGCCACTGGCGGCGCTGCTTTGGGGCGCGGTGCTGCCCTATATCTATCGCGGCGAATGAGGCTGCGTCAGAGCGTCTTCAGATAGGCGAGCAGGGCCTGACGCTGATCGGTGGTCAGCGTCGCCGCGCCGTAATCATGGCCGATATTGGCATTGCCGGGCAGTGCGGTGTCATAGGTGAAGGCGTTGCCCGGTGCATCGTCGCGCGTCGAATACCCGACCAGCGTCGGATCATAGACGCGGGTGCCGACCTTGAACGTCTTGTGCCGACGGGCCGGGGGCAGCAGCAGTTCGTACAGATTGGCGACCGATCCGTTGTGCAGGTATGGCGCGGTCGCCCAGATGCCGTCGAGCGGGCGGGCCTTGTACGCCATGAACGGGCTGTTCGCCTCCAGACAGGCTTTCAGGATTTCCGGGCGCTGGTCGGGTGCCTCGGTGATGACGACGCGCGGCCGGCCGCCGACGCCGAAGAAGACGCGCGCGGTCTGGCCGACGATCTGGCCTTTCTTGCCCAGCATCGCCCCCTTTACGGTGGTTTCCAGCATTTCGGCGAGTGGTGCATCCGCCCCCAGTTTCTCGCCGCCGCCGATGTAACCGGCCGGCGTGCCCGCCAGATTGCCGGTCGCCGATCTGTAGGTGATCGCGTTGCACGCCATCCATGGATCGGTGGCATTGGGGTCGGTCGCGGTCAGCGGCACCATCGTCACCTTGTACGGCGCGGTGCCGGGTTGCGGCGCGTGGCACGTGGCGCAGTGCACCCCGAACTGGGTCTTGCCGGCGGCGATCATCGCGCGCTTGGCATCGGTATCGTCGATCGCGCCGAACAGTTGCGCGGGCCAGGCCGGCGCCTTCAGCGTCGACAGCTGCGTTTCCAGCCGGATCAGGTTGTCCGCCCACAGGCTGGACTTGTATCCACCAAGACTGTTGCCCGGCCGCGTCACGACATCGCCGAACACGCCGATGACCTCGCCCGAATTGCGCCCCATCGCGCCGTAATCCAGATACCGGCCCCCACCCAGCGACAGGCGCGCGTTGCTGACGATGCCGTTCCATTGCAGCTTGTCGTGGCGATAGATGTCCCAGATGAACGGATAGCTGACCGGCGCATCGGCGGGGTTGGGCGTCGGCTGCGCGGCGCCGGAAAACAGCGCGACCTTGTTGAAGATATGGCCGAACGCATCGACCCGCCCGAAGCCATAGCGCAGCGGCGTGGCGTTGATCGTTTCGACCCGGTTCTCCCAATCGATCAGCTTGCCGAGCGCGGCGCGCAACAGGTCGCGGTTGGCGGGGGTGTCGCCGGTCGTCAGTACCGCCCTGGCGAAGCGATCGAACCTGACCGGATCGGTTCGTGTCGCGGTCAGGGCCCGGTCGAAATCCTCGATGAAGCGCTGGAAATCGAACAGCGACGGGCCACCATCGATCCGGAGCGACTTGTCGCCATATTCGATCTGCGCCGTGTGGCAGGCCGAACAGTTGAGCCCGACCCAGCGTTCGCGGCTGGACTGGCCGGTGAACCAGCGCAGCTTCGAGACGCCCAGATCGGTGTCGTCATTGTCGTCGACCGCGAAGCCCAGCGGCAGGTCGTTGGCAGCGCCGGGTAACAGGCGATAGCCGGCCAGATGCGTCGGATCGGCGAACGGGGTCGGCGCATCCGCCTGCTCCAGCGCCCTGAACCACGCGAGCGGCAACAGGCGCGACCCCTGCGTCGCGGAATACCAGTCGCGTTGTTCGGTGGGCGACCATCCCTGACTCCAGCCGAGCGCGGGTGCTTTTCGACCGCAGGCGGCGGCGGTGAAGAAGGTGGCGATGGCACCAAGCGCGAGCAGCGTCGATCCCGAACTGCGTGCGCGTAATATCGTCATGACGCTGCCCCTGCCCTGTATCAGGGGAAAGTCTCACTCTGCCGCCCCATGGTCAAGTGAGCCGGTATGATGAGCCTGTTTCTATTCAACAAATATCAGCAACGACATACTCAATATACTTTCGGTGAAATATAATTTTCTCCGAAATCGAAGCTATCAAATTGATTAATCGGAGAATTATCCGAAACATATCTTTCCCCTCGCAACGACCACATTTCCACTGCTTGCCGATTGTCCCATGATCGACGGACAATAGGGCCGCGACTCGCCCGGGGGAGAAGATGTGATGCAGTCCGGCGACCGATCATCACAGGATCGACCGATCGACGACCCGATCGATCCGCACAGCGACGGCGATCTTTCCGCAGGCTCGATCATCGAGGAAACACCCGCCCGCCAGTGGCGCGTGGCGGAGGCGCTGCTGGCACTCCGTCAGGCCGTGAACGCCGCCGCTCCCCGGCGTGGCAAGGCGAGCGACGGCACGATCGGCGATCCCGCCCATGCCTCGCGCGCGTCGGACCATAATCCGTGGATCGTCGATGGCGGCGTCGGCGTGGTGACCGGGATGGACATCACACACGATCCGGACGGCGGCTGCGACGCGCACCGGCTGGCCGACGTGCTGCGCCGGTCGCAGGACGCGCGGATCAAATACGTCATCTCGAACCGGCGGATCGCCAGTGCGCAACCCAAGGGCGAGGCGCCGGCATGGGCGTGGCGGACATATACCGGGGCCAACGCCCATCATCACCACGCGCATTTCTCGGTCGTCGAGACGAAGTCGGGATATGACGACGCCCGCCGCTGGCCGGTCGAGGCCGCGTTCGTGCAGACCGAATCCGTTGCCACCGCCGACGATCCCGACGAGGCGCTGGCGGAGGTGGAACGCGGTCTGGCCGCCACGATCGCGGCCGCCGCCGATCCGGCGGTGCCGCTGCTGGTCCGGCTGACGACGCTGAACGCCAGCGTCGATGCACTGATCGAGGCCTATAATCAGGCGGTACGCAGCAGCGGCGTCGATCCCGCCAGCCTGATCGAGGAAGCGCCCGCCCCGACCTTCGACGCCCTGCGCGGGCCGTATCAGATCCTGTTCGACGATTGTCAGGTGCCGGCGGACAAGGCCGGCGTCGTCGCGTGGCACCGGATGATGCTGGTGAAGGGACGACCGCAATATGAGCGTGTGGCCGCGGCGACCGGGGTGCCGTGGTGGTTCGTCGGCATCGTTCACGCGATGGAAGCGTCGTTCAGCTTCACCAGCCACCTGCACAATGGCGATCCGTTATCGGCGCGCACCGTCCAGGTGCCGGGCGGACGGCCGACGACGGGCCAGCCGCCCTTCGCCTGGATCGACAGTGCGGTCGATGCGCTGACCGTGGAGGGATTTGCGGGGCAGAGCGAATGGTCGGTGCCGCGAGCGCTGTATCGGTGGGAGGCATATAATGGCTGGGGCTATCGCCGGCCGACGGTGGATATCCCGACGCCGTATCTCTGGTCGTTCTCCAATCATTACGACAAGGGCAAGTTCGTGCGGGACGGGGTGTTCGACCGCAACGCGCGATCGGCGCAGTGCGGCGCGGCGGTGATGCTGAAGGCGTTGCAGCGGGCGGGGGATGTCGTGGTGTAAGGCGCTATCGCCCTCAGCGAACCTCATATCGATAGGTGAGTTCGGCCGTCGCCCCCGCCGGCAGCGGCACCACCCAGGTCGCGACCCCGTCGATCGCGACCAACGCATCGCCCTCCGCCTCGATCTTCTGCCCGGCGCCGCCGATCGGTAGTTCGGCGACGACCGCGAACGGGTTGGCGTTGGTGATCGTCACATAATCCTCGCCCCGGACGATCGACCGTTGCTCGACCAGCACCTGATGACTGGCGCCCGACGCGATCCGCACCGTCTCGCCCACCGCCTTGTCGGCGATCGTCCCGGTGCCGAGCAGCAGCGTGCCGCCGGGCCGGTCGAGATAGAGCGACGTGGTGCCGTTCGGCAATGGAAAGCCGAGACCGTCCTGCTTCCGATTGCGCAGGACGAGTTGCTTGGCGGTCGGGGCGGCGATCAAGGTCTGGCCGGGATAGAGCGACCGGCGATAACGACGCTCGAACGGCACCGTGCCGGATACCAGCAGCGCGACCTGTTTCTGCGCATTGGCGGCCACGGTGACGCGCTCGGGCACGCGGTACAGCTTCAGATCGCCCAGATCCTCCGGCGGAGGTGGTGCCGGAGGAGCGGACGGAGCGGGCGGTGGAGGAGGTGGCGGCGCCATCATCCGCGATGCGGTTACGACGATCTCGTCCGCCATCTCGAACGCCTTTTGCGGCAAGTCTGATGTCGTCGTGCCGAGCGGATAGCAACGCAGTTCCAGTTCGGCGGCTTGACGTGTCATCTCGTCGGTCGCCCGGCGGTTCAGCCGCCCCGCTACCGCCTGCACCGCCGCATCGGCGAAGCGTTCGGGATTGGCATTGGCCAGTGTCAGCCACGCCGACAGCGTCAGACTGCGATCGTCGGGCGCGAGCGTCGCGACATAGCTGGCGCTCCAGTCGAACCCCGACGCCAGGTACGACAGCGTCACCGTCGCGGTGCGCGCGGTGGGCGTCACCGTGGCGACGCTGAGGACCGGTTTCGCGGACAGACCGGCCGGGACGCCGGCAAAGCTCAGGCGTTCGGGCAGGCCGGAACAGCGCAGCGTCTCGATCCCCGCCGCCGTTTTCAGCACGATGCCGGGGGTCGGCCCCGCAACGATCGTCGCATTCTCCGATCGTCGTTCGCCCGTCGCCCGGTCGGTACGTGTCAGCGTGACATCACGGCCGAGCGTACCGTCGACCAGCGAGGCCGGCGACAACAGGCGGGCGTCGCGGTTCTTTTCCACCGTGCCGCCGGGCAGGCCATCGATGATCGCGCTGACCGGCACGATGCCCGCCGCGACCCCCTCGAACCGCAGCACCGCTGGCCCTTTGGGCAAGCGGACCTTGCGGGTTTCGGTGACGAGCGCGAAGCCGCCCAGATAGCGCAGGTCCATCCGGTCGCCCCGCCCGCGCCACGGCGCGCGATAGACGGTGACGGCGACACCATCGGGCGCTGGCGAGCTGACCATCATCGGCGCCGCGGCCACCACCGATTGCGCCGCCGCCTGCCCGCCGGAGACCAGCGCCAGCATCGGCAACGCGCCCAGCCACGCCGGCAGGCGCATCAATAGCGGGTGTCGAAGGTCGCGGTGACGATCGTCTGACCGTTCGCCGGCACCGGCACCTGCCACATGACGGTGCCGGCATCCCGACGCTCGCTCTTGCGGCTTTCGTCGACGATGCGCGTATCGGTCCAGTCGAAGCCCGCCTGTATCAACTCTACCGTCACCGGCGTCGCCTTCGCATTGGTCAGGGTATAGCGCATCGCCGTGCGCCAGCGGGTCTCACTGATCTTCGTCCGCGCGGTCACGGTCGGCCGCACCTTCACGTCGAACGCATCGCCGGTGGCCAGCGATATCTGCGACCCTTGCGGCGTATGGTCGATCCGGTTCTCGCCAGTGAATTGCGGCTGGCCGCGCGCATCGCGGACATAGACGCGGACGGTGCCCGCCGGCAGCGCATCACCCAGCCCCGCCGCCCCCGAATTGGCGAAGCGGAGCACGCTGGAGGCGCTGCGCGGCTCGTCGGCCGTGCCCAACCAGTCGTTCCGGAACGCATAGCCCGAACTGGCCGCCGCGCCCTTCACGTCGAGGAAGCTGACCTGCTTGGTCTGTTTGTCGGCGATCGTCGTGCGTTCCGGCAGCGGATAGAGGTAGAAATCGCCCAGTTGCTCGCGCGTCGAGGTTTCGGTCCCGGCCTGCACGATGCGGCTGGCGCGGCGGGGCGGCCGGGGCTGGTATCCGTTTTGATTGTCGTCGCTCGCCACGTCGCCGGCCACCAGCAGCGTGCGCGCCATCGTGAACGTCGTGCCGCTGGTATTGCGCAGCGTCACCCATCCCTGCACGTCGATGCGACCGCTCTTCTGATCGAACAGCGCGACGTAATCCGCATTCCACCCCAAGCCGCGGCTGAGATAGGACAACGTCGCCGGCCGCGTGCCGGACCGGGTGCTGGCCAGCGTCACCGACAACGTCGGGCGGGCGCGGAGCGAGTCGGGCACCTTGTCGAAGATCGCGCGCACCGGCAGGCCGTCGTCGCGCAACACCTCGATCCGGTCGCCGATCTGCAACACGACGCCGCCGTTGACCGCCAGCACCTTCGCCCGCTCACGCGTCTCGGCGCCGGTCGCAGGGTTGGTGCGGAGCAGCGTGATCGTTTCGCCCACCGCCTTTTCCATCAGGCTGGTCGGGCTGAGCAGGTCGTAATCGAAATTCTGTTCAACGATCGCGGCATCGGCAACGTTCAGCGAGACGGTTTCCGGACGGATGGCGGCGCTGACGTCGGGGAAGTTCTGCCTGACCCGGCCATTGCCCAGCGCCAGTGGCCGCACGTCCTGGATCAGCGCGATGTCGTTGTTGTAGATCGTGACGGACACGTCGCCCTGCCCCGCCGTCGCCGGTCCCGGCGCTACCTGTTGCGGCGCTTCTTGCGCGGCGGCTACCCCCGGCGCGATCAGCATGGCCCAGATCGCTGTCGTCGCCCGCATCGCATTCTCTCCCCCGTTTATGCCCGTCTTGCACGTCGCCGGTTCGCCCGCAATGCCGCAAGCTGATCCGAAACGGCTTGAGGGGATCGGGCGAGCTTTGCGTATAATGACATGGAAATGGAGTGCGTGATGCCCGACCCGATCGACCATGCGGCGACCCTGTGCGCCGCCCTGCCCCCGGTGCCGCTCGATGGACTGGAGTCGCGGGTCTTCGCCGCGATCGAGGATCGCGCGCGGGAAGCGACGGCGGCACGGCGTGCCGGCCTGTGGTCGGTGGCGGCGGCGCTGGCGATCGGCCTGACCGGCGGCGGCCTGGCCGCCAGAGAAATGGCCGGCGGCGCGATGGCGGCGCGGGCGGCCAGCCCGATCGGTATCGACGCCATGCTCGCCCCCTCCACCCTGTTGCTCGGCCGATGAACCGCACGCTGCCGACCATCATACTGGCGCTACTGGCGGGGCTGGCGGGCGCGTATATCGGTTGCCGGATCATGATGCCGGCCACGACGCAGGGCACCGAAATCCATGCGCTGCTGCATCGCACGATCGCGCTCGACCCGGATCAGGAAGCGCGGATCGATGCGCTGGAGGCCGGTTTCGCCACCACGCGCGCGGGGCTGGAGGCGCAATTGCGCCGCGACAATGCCGCGCTCGCCGTCGCGATCGAGCAGGAACATGAGAACGGTCCCCGCGTCGCGGATGCCGTCGACCGGTCGCATCACACGATGGGCGTGCTGCAAAAAGCGACGCTGGCGCATGTCTTCGCGATGCGGCGGGTGCTGCGGCCCGATCAGACGGCGGCGTTCGACCGGGTGGTGGTACGGGCGCTGACCGCCACTTCGTGAACGAGGCGCTGGCCCGGCTCGACGACCGCGATCTCGTCCTGCGCAGTCGTCGCGGTGAGGATGCGGCGTTCGCGGCCGTGATGATGCGGCACAAGCAGCCGCTCTATCGCCTGATCGTCGCGCAGGTCGGCGATGCGGACGAGGCGCTGGACCTGTTGCAGGAGACGTTCATCGCCGCGCACGGCGCGCTCGCCCGGTTCGATACGGACCGGTCGCTGCGCGCATGGCTGGCGCGGATCGCGATCAACAAATGCCGCGACCATGCCCGGCGCCGGCGGGTGCGGCGGTTCCTGTCGCGTGTCCTGCCGATCGAAAGCGGCGAACAGGTGCCCGATGCGGCGGCGGATACCGAGGGAAGCGCGATCGACCGGCAGCATCTCGCCCATGCGATGGCGGCAATCGGGCGATTGCCGGCGACGCTTCGCGAGCCCCTGTTGCTCTGCACCGTCGACGAGCTGAGTCAGGCGGAGGCGGCGGAAGCGTTGGGCATCAGCGTGAAGGCAGTCGAGAACCGCATCCGCCGCGCCCGCGCCGCACTGTCACAGGATCGGGACGAAATCTGAGGGCTGGACAGCGGCGCTACGTATGGAAAGGAAACCGTTCTTTCCGATCCAGCCATCAGGATATCCATGACCGCTCTATCCCGTCGCCGTTTCCTGCGTGACGCCGGCCTCGGCGCCGGGGCGCTGACGGTGCCGTGGCTGCCCGCCTGGGCGCAGCGAGTGTCGGGCGGTATCGCTACGCCGCCGCCCACCGTGGCGGGCGACACGATCGCGCTGCGGGTGGCGCACCAGATGATGATGATCGACGGCAAGCCGTCGCACGCCATCGGCCTGAACGGCACCGTCCCCGGCCCGCTGATCCGCCTGCGCGAGGGGCAGACGGTCAGGATCGCCGTTACCAACGATCTGGACGAGGAAACCTCAATCCACTGGCACGGCCTGTTGCTGCCGTTCCAGATGGACGGCGTGCCCGGCATCAGCTTTCCCGGCATTCCGGCGCGGTCGACCTTCACGTACGAGTTTCCGCTGATCCAGGCGGGCACCTATTGGTATCACAGCCATTCCGGCCTGCAGGAGCAGATGGGACATTACGGGCCGATCGTCGTCGATCCGAAGGGTGTCGATCCGGTCGCGTCGGACCGCGAGCATGTCGTCGTCCTGTCCGACCATAGCCCGCTTCACCCGCACATGATCTTCAAAAAGCTGAAACAGCAGGGCGGCTATTTCAATTATCAGAAGCAGACGCTCGCCGGCCTGTTGGCGGGCCGCGACCAGCCGGTGGCGGACCGCGCGATGTGGGGCGGGATGCGGATGGACCCGACCGACGTGTCGGACGTGACCGGATCGACCTATACCTACCTCGTCAACGGCCACGGCCCGGCGGACAACTGGACCGCGCTGTTCCAGCCGGGCGAACGGGTGCGGCTGCGCATCGTCAACGCGTCGGCGATGACCAATTTCAACGTCCGCATTCCGGGGCTGAAACTGACGATCGTGCAGGCTGACGGGATGAACGTGCGGCCGGTGACGGTCGATGAATTCCAGATCGCGGTGGCCGAAACCTATGATGTGATCGTCGAGCCGGCCACGGCGGACGCGTACACGATCGTGGCGGAGGCGTGGGACCGATCGGGCATGGCCCGCGCCACGCTGGCCCCGCGTGTCGGGATGGTGGCGGCCGTGCCGGCGCTTCGTACACGGCCGCTGGCGACGATGAAGGACATGGGTATGGGGAGCATGGCCGGAATGGACCATGGCTCGATGGCGGGCATGGACCGCGCCGCGCCCGCCGCCGACGCCTGCCCGCCAGAACACGCTAAGATGGGCCATTGCACGCCCGCTGCCGGTACGCAGGCGGGCCACGACATGGCCGGCATGAGCCATTCGATGCGCGACTTCGCCAATGCGCCGACCCTGCCGAAGACACCGACCGTGCAGACGATATCCCCCATGCCGATGGATCGCACCGGCGAGCCGCCACAGGGCCTTGCCGACACCGGTCACAAGGTCCTCGTCTATCGCGATCTGATCGCGCTCGATCGCAATCCCGATCTTCGCGCGCCGTCGCGGCAGATGCGGATCCACCTGACCGGCAATATGGAACGGTACATGTGGGCGTTCGACGGCGTGAAGCTGAACGAGGTGAAGGCGCCGATCCCCTTCCGTCTGGGCGAGCGTGTGCGCGTGACGCTGGTCAACGACACGATGATGGCGCACCCGATCCACCTGCACGGCCATTTCTTCGAACTGGTGACGGGGCACGGCGACCATAGCCCGCGCAAGCACACCATCAACGTCGCCCCCGGCGGTACCGCGACGTTCGACCTGACCGCCGATGCGGCCGGCGACTGGGCGTTCCATTGCCACATGCTCTATCACATGCACGCCGGCATGATGCAGGTCGTCAGCGTCCGTCCCGATCCTGCCGCAGGAGCGCCGGCATGATCCGCGCGCTGCTCGCCACCGCCGCGATCGCGGTGGCGTCACCGGTATTCGCACAGTCGATGAATCATCGGCACATGCCCGGCATGGCGATGCCCGCCGCACCCAAGGCGGAGAAGACGAAGCCGAAAAGGGCGGTGGCCAAGCCGGTCCGTCGCGCAACGGCGACCGCGCGAAAGCCCGCGCCGAAAGCCACCCATGCCGGACATACGATGCCGGACATGGCCAATGGCTGCGCGCCGGAACATGCCGCCATGGGGCATTGCACACCGGCTGCGCCCGCCATGTCGGCCGATCATGCCATGCCGTCGATGCCCGACATGGCCGCGCCGCCAACCGACCCCTGCCCGCCGGAACACGCGGCGATGGGCCATTGCAAGCCCGCCGCCACAACCCCCGTCGGCACCGACCAGCCGGCCGGCAACGCCCCCCCGCCCGCCGCGCCCACCGACCTAGCCGCCGCGCGCTTCTACGATCCCGCCGTCATGGCCGCGAGCAATGCCGGGATGCGCCGCGAACATGGCGGCATGCGGTTCAGCCAGGTGGTCTTCAACATCGCCGAAGCGCAGGTAAAGAACGGCCGCGACGGCTATCGCTGGGACGGCGAGGGCTGGTTCGGTGGCGACATCCACCGCCTCGTCGTGAAAAGCGAGGGCGAGGGATCGTTCGGCCGACGCCTCGACGACGCCGAGGTACAGGCGCTCTATTCGCGCGCGATCGGCCCCTATTTCGATGCGCAGGGCGGTGTACGCCAGGACCTGGGCCATGGCGCGAAGCGAACCTATGCGACCATCGGCGTCGAGGGCCTCGCCCCCTATTGGTTCGAGGTCGAGGGCGCGCTGTTCCTGTCCGACAAGGGCGACCTGCTCGGCCGGGTCGAGGCCTGGTATGACCAGCGCATCACCCAGCGGCTGATCGCGCAACCCCGGCTGGAGGTGAACCTCGCCGCGCAGAACATGCCCGGTAGCCGGATCGGATCGGGCCTGTCGGACGCCGAACTCGGCCTGCGCCTGCGCTACGAGATCAAACGCGAATTCGCACCCTATGTCGGCGTGTCGTGGGAGCGGCGCTACGGCGACACCGCCCGCTATGCCCGCGCACGCGGCGATGACACGGGCGGGTTCGCGCTGGCGCTGGGCGTGCGCGCCTGGTTCTAGATATTCCCCGGCGGAGGCCGGGGTCCAGTTGGGCGAGCGGTCGTAACGATGTGCTGCATTCAATCATAGGCGCCCCCAACTGGACCCCGGCCTCCGCCGGGGAACAGAAAGTCAGGGAATCAGCAGATGCACCGTATCGGCCAATACCCACGCCGCCGTCCGGATATCCGCTCCGGCCAGCGCCGGCTCGTCCACCTGCGCCCGGTCGGCAACGACGACGCGATAACGCCCGGCGTGACGCGTGACCTCCCCGACATTACCCCGCCCGCCCAGCGCCGCTTCCAGCGCCGCCGGCAGTGCCACGGGAGCAGCGGCGGCGGCCGGCGCCGCCACCGGCGCGGCTGGCACCGGCGCGGCATCGGCCGCGGTCCGCATTTCCATCGCCAACCCGTCGGCGATGCCGCCCACGATCACCTGCACCGACGTCGCCGATGGCCGCAGCACGCCGCGCGCGCCGAGTTGCCGCAGGCGCGGCTCGTCGATCGCAGTGCTGTCCACCACCGACAGCCGGAGCCGCGTCGCGCAGGCATCGATCCCGCGCAGATTGACCGCCCCGCCCAGCGCCGCGACATAGGCCGCCGCCCGGTCGCTTGCCGCCACCGGTGCCGCGTCGGGCACCGCATCCGCCGGCTCGCGCCCCGGCGTCGGCAGGTTCAGCCGCACGATCGCGTAACGGAACAGCGTGTAATAGATCAGCGCATAGGCCGCTCCGACGGGCAACAGCATCAGCGGCTTCGTCGCTTTGCCGTAATTCAGGACGTAATCGAACAGCCCGGCCGAAAAGCCATATCCCATCTTCACGCCCAGCGCGTTCATCAGCGCTTCCGACGCGCCCGTCAGCACCGCATGGATCGCGTAGAGCACGGGCGCGAGGAACATGAAGCTGAACTCGATCGGCTCGGTCACCCCGGTCAGGAACGACGTCAGCGCCAGGCTGAGCAACAGGCCGCCGACCGCCTTGCGCCGGTCGGGCAAGGCGGTGTGGTACATCGCCAGACAGGCGGCGGGCAGGCCGAACATCATGACGGGGAAGAACCCGGTCATGAAGCCGCCCGCGGTCGGATCGCCGGCGAAGAAGCGCGTCAGGTCGCCGCTCTTGCCGTGATAATCGCCGACCACGAAATACGCGACGTTGTTCAGGATGTGGTGCAGCCCCGTGACCAGCAACAGCCGGTTGAGCAGGCCGAACACGAACAGCCCGAACCCGCCCGCCGCGACGACGGCGGTGCTGAGCGTGTCCATGCCGCTGCTGATCGCGCCATAGCTGAAGCCCATGACCAGTCCGATCGCCAGCCCCGCGACCCCCGCGATGATCGGCACGAACCGCCGCCCGCCGAAGAACGCCAGATATTCCGGCAATTTAAAGGTCGAGAAGCGGTTGTAGAACAGACCGCCGACCAGACCCGAGGCGATGCCGATCGGCACCTCCAGCTTGTCGATCGCGGTCGCCTTCCACGCCGACCCCACCGTCGCCAGCAACGTCTCCGGCACGCCCGCCAGCACCTTGGCCGGCACCGTCATCAGCACTTGCGCGCCGTTGATCGACACGAGGTAGCACACGATCCCCGCCATCGCCGCCGCACCGTTGCCGTCGCGCGCGAAGCCCGTCGCGACGCCCACCGCGAAGAGCAGCCCGAGGTTGGAAAAGATCGCTTCGCCCGCCGCGCTCAGGAACGCGATGTCGAGCAGATCGGGCTGGCCGAGCCGCAGCAACAGGCCCGCGATCGGCAGCACCGCCAGAGGCAGCATCAGCGCGCGACCCAGCGGCTGGAGGAACACCATCGGCGACTTCATCGGGCTAACTCCTCGGCGAAACGGCGAGCGAGCGCACGGACCGCGCCCGCGCTATCGACGGCGACCGCCGCCTCGGCCTGCGCTGTGGCCTGCGCCAGTGACAGGGCGGCTACCAGCGCCTTGGTGGCGGGCACGCGCGCCGGCGGCACGGACAGCGTCCGCACCCCCAAGCCCAGCAGGATCGGCACCGCCAGCGGATCGGCGGCAAGGCCCCCGCACACGCTGACCGGCACGCCGCGCGTCGCCGCGCCGCGACAGGCGGACTGGATCAGCCGCAGCACCGCCGGGTGCAAGCCATCGATTCCCGCCGCCAGTGCCGGATTGCCGCGATCCATCGCCAGCACATATTGCGTCAGGTCGTTGCTGCCGACCGACAGGAAATCCACATGCGCCGCCAGCAGATCGGCGGTGATCGCCGCCGCCGGCGTCTCCACCATCGCGCCCAGCTGTACCGGGCCGATGCCCAGTTCGCCGCGCAGCCGGTCGAGCACCGTCCGCACCGCGATCATCTCGTCGACGCTCGCCACCATCGGCACCATGATCCGGCAATGTTCGACATCGGCGACCGACAGGATCGCGCGCAACTGCGTTTCCAGTATCTGGGGTTGCGCCAGCGCCACGCGAATGCCGCGCACGCCCAGCGCCGGATTCTCCTCCGCCGCGATATCCAGATACGGCGCAGGCTTGTCGCCGCCGACATCGAGCAGCCGGATGACCACCGGCTTGCCCGCCAGCGCCGCCGCGACGCCGCCATAATCCGCCGCCTGCTCGGCCTCGGTCGGCGCGGTCGCCCGGTCGAGGAACAGGAATTCGGTGCGCAACAGGCCACAGCCTTCCGCCCCCGCGTCCGCCGCCGCCCGCGCATCGGCGATCGATCCGAGATTGGCATAGACGCTGACGGCAGTGCCATCCGCCATCACCGTCGGCCGATCTCCCGCCGCGCGCGCCGCCGCTTCCGCCGCCGCCCGGCTGGCAATCGTCGCCTGTGCCCGGTCGAGCCGGTCGGCGTCGGGATCGACATGCAACGCGCCGCCATCGGCATCGATCACCAGCATCGTGCCGTCCGCCACCGCATCCAGCGGCTCGCCCAGCGCGACGAGCATCGGCACGCCCATCCCGGCCGCCAGGATCGCGACATGCGACGTCGGTCCACCACCGACGACCGCGAAACCCCCGACCTTCTGCCCGGCCAGCGCCGCCAGTTGCGACGGTAACAGGTCATGCGCCAGCACGATCGCCCCCGCCGGCACGTCGAGCGGCGCGGCCTCGGTGCCGAGGATCGCGTGGACGACCCGCAGCGCCACGTCGTGAATATCGTCCGCCCGTTCGGCAATGCGGGCATTGCCGGATGCGCGGAGCTGCGCGCCCTGCTCGACGGCGGCGGTGAGGATCGCACTGGCCGCAGCGGCACCTGCATCGATCGCCTGCACCGCCCGATCGATCAGCGTCGGATCGTCAAGAATGGCCTGATGCGCCTTCAGAACGCCGCCCATCTGACCCGGTGTCGCGGCGGCCTCCGCCAGCGTGCGAGCCACCGCGTCGATGCCGGTCGCCAACCGCGTCCGCTCGATCGCCACGCCTTCGCCATGCGCCGGTACATCGGGCAGCGCCGGCCGCAGCCACCAGCCCGTACCGACCGCCAGCCCCGGCGCGGCGGTAACGCCACCGATCGCGCCCTCCGCCAGTTCCACCGGCGCGGCGACCGCACGGGGAGCGACGGCCGGCACCTGTGTATTCGCCTCGCTGATCAGCAATGGCTCGATCGCGGCGATCGCGGCGGCGGCATCCGGACCGGTCGCCTCGATCGTCACCTTTGCGCCGTGCGCCAAGCCCAGCGACAGCAACGCCACCGCGCTGGCCGCCGACACGACGGCATCGCCGCGACGGAAATCGACCCGCACGTCATGCCCGCGGACCGTCGCGACGATCCGCGCGGCCGGACGAGCGTGGAGACCATGCGGCAGTTGCACGACGACATCCTGTCGAACGATCTCGCCCGCTGCCGTATCGGTCGTTGACGGCGTGACCTTTGCCCCCACGCCGTCGAACCGGACCCGCATCAACGGATCGCCAACCGACACCGGCCCTTCGCCACACCGCTCGGTTACCGTGACGCCGTCATGATCGAGCACCAGCACCGGCGTGATCGCCGCCGCCGCGCCACGGACGATCCTGTCCAGATCGAACCGGATCAGCGGCGACCCCGCCGTCACCCGGTCGCCCGGCTGGACGAGCGGCGTGAAGCCCGCGCCACCCATCGCCACGGTATCGATGCCGATATGCATCAACATCGACACGCCCTCGCTCACCGCCAGCGTGATCGCGTGGCCGGCGGCATGAACCGTCAGGACGATCGCATCGCAGGGCGCGTGCAGCGTATCGCCGGTCGGATCGATGGCCATGCCCTGGCCCATCATCCCCTCGGCGAACACAGGATCGGGCACGGCGGCCAGCGGTACGGCCCAGCCGGCAAGCGGCGCGAAGAGTTGCATGTCGGTCATCGCCCATTCCCCCGGCAGGTCGCCATCACCCTATCGTCTGCCTCGTCGCTGACAATACCTATCGATGACCACTCGGTTACAATTCGAAGTCATAGAACGAGGTGAAGCGACGGACTGCTTCCTCATTGATAGCCGATATCGATCGGAAAACATTCGCTCATTCTTCCGATAGCGGTTGCGGAACGGGTGCCGGCGCCAGCCAAGGTGCGCCGCGGGAAATATCCTACTGCAGATCTCAATCAGGTCGCTCCTAACCCTGTCTCAGCGCATCGTTGCCGAATTTCGACATCAGCCTGTGCGGTGGGCAACCTGCGCGACGCGGCCCACCGTCGAGACACATAATTTCAACAATAAAGGAACTTTTTATAAAAAACGTTGTGCACGACGTTTTCATGGTAGCGTCTTTGATATGTATTGGTTATGTAATGTATACCAAATGGCGACGATAGCGGACTCTCAAGAATCGTTCGTCGCCCGGTCTGTCGTCAGCGTTCGGCAGTGAAATTTTAGGGGCGAGCGTGCGGCTGGGCGCGCCTTCGCATTGGGGAATGTTATGCGCCTGCGACACATGATTCTCGTCAGCACCGCCCTTGCCGGGTTTGCCAATGTAGCCCATGCGCAGGATGCGACACCCGCACCGCAGCAGACGGGTACGACCGCCGCCAGCGGCGACACCGACGACAGCGAAATCCTCGTCACCGGTTACCGCGGCAGCCTTCGCGAAGCCATCAACGTCAAGCGTAACGCGAATGCCGTCGTCGACGTCATCACCGCGGAAGACGTCGGCAAATTCCCTGATCGCAACGTCGCCGAATCGCTGTCGCACATCCCGGGCGTCAGCATCGATCGTCGCTTCGGCGAAGGTGAGAAGGTCGCCATCCTCGGCACCGATCCCGCACTGAACCGGATGCTGCTCGATGGCCATGCGCTCGCATCGGCCGACTGGGGCGGCAACGACAACGATCCGTCCAGCCGTACCTTCAACTATTCGCTGCTGGCGCCGGAGCTGGTCGACCGCCTCGAAGTCTACAAGTCGCCCGAGCCCCGCATCGAGGAAGGCAGCATCGGCGGCACCGTGATCGTCCGCACGCGCCGCCCGCTGGAACTGAAGGCCAATTCGATCTTCGCGTCAGGTGGCTATTCGTACAACGACCGATCCGAGAAGGGCAACGTCCGCGCCTCCGGCCTCTACAGCTGGAAGAACGAGAGCGAGACGTTCGGCATCCTCGGCGCCGTCACCTATGACAAGCAGAACCTGACCCGCGCCGGTGTCGAGTTCTTCGGCTATCAGAGCGGTGCCGATTTCTTCCAGAAGAACAGCGACGGCACGGTTCGCCGCGATAGCGCTGGCCAGGGCATTCTGCTCAACCCGAACGCCACCGTCACGGGCGGCACGAAGAACGACCTGATCGCCGCGGTCGCCCCGTTCGGCATCAACTACGCCTATTTCCAGCAGACGCGCGAGCGCAAGAGCTACACCGGCACCGCCCAGTTCCGGCCGTCCAGCGACCTGACGTTCACGTTGAACGCGCTGCACATCGACGGCAACTACAACAACTACAGCCAGTCGATGTACACGATCCCGGTCGCATGGACCGGCAGCGTGCTGCAGACCGCCAATGTCAGCAACGGCGTGGTCAATTCCGCCTCGTTCGCCGCCGCGCCCAACCAGAGCGCGCAGCTCGATACGCTGGTCCGCAAGACCAAGCTGAAGACCGACAACGTCAACTTTTTCGCCGATTGGGAAGGCGACAACGACGCCAAGGTGTCGTTCGCCGGCGGCTGGAGCAAGGCGACCGGTGGCCGCAACCCCGAATATCTGTTCAACGTGCAGACGAAGCTGCCGTTCAGCTATGCTTTCACCGGCACGTCGGCCGATGTGAACTTTACCGGCGACCTCACCAATCCGGCGAACTACTTCACCAACCCGAACAACAATTCGGCCAACATCGAAGGACGCCCGGTTATCATTGGCGGCCAACCGCTGGTCGCCGCACAGATCGGCGGCCTTGATTACAGCGTCACGACCGACCGCGACATCTTCGGCGGTTACGACGCGGTGATCCCGTTCGAATTCGGCCCCTTCACCCAGCTGCTGGTCGGCAGCCGCGTGACCGATCACGTCAACCGGATCAATGCGCGCGGCATCAACACCTATCTGCGCACCTCGTTGCTGGGTTCGCAACTGGGCGTCACCACGCTGACGACGCCGGACGGCACGTTCGACGGCAGCGGCGGCACCGGCTCGGCGACCAAGTACCTCAACCTGCCCGAGCAGGCGGTGATCGACATCCTGGCGAACGCGATCAACTCGCCGCTCGTCACCAAGATCGGCGCATCGACCCGCGTGAAGGAAACCGTCGCGGCCAGCTATGCCCAGCTGAACTTCGACCAGAGCGGCATCCGCGGCAACATCGGTGGTCGTCTCGTCTACACGCGTGACATCTCGAACTACGCGACGACGCTGAGCAACACCGTGAACCCGCAGCCGGTGCCGACGCGCGTCACCACCGATTATCTGAAGTTCCTGCCCAGCCTGAACATCGCCTATTCGATCACCCCGGAAATCATCATCCGCGGTGCCGCGGCCAAGGTGATCTCGCGTCCGCGTTATCAGGATCTGGCAGCGGCGACCTCGCTGAATGACGTGACGCTCGATGGCGGCGGCGGCAATCCGAACCTGAAGCCGTACGCATCGACCAACTACGAAATCACGGCGGAATGGTATCCGCGCCCCGGTTCGTTGATCGCGGTCGAGTTGTTCCGCCGCGAAATTTCGAACTACATCATCAACACGCGCACCAACACGGTGTTCTTCAACTCGCTCCAGAACCGGCTGACGACCTATAACGTCAACCAGCCGATCAACGGCGGCAAGGCGAAGGTCAACGGCGCGCTGATCTCGGCGCAGAGCGAAATCTGGGGCGGCTTCGGTCTACAGGCGAACTACACCTATCAGGACAGCACCACCTCGTCGGTCGACACCACCGGCGCGGCACTCAACCTGCCGTATCTGTCGAAGCACACGGTCAACGTGATCCCGTATTTCGAAAGCGGGCCGTTCCAGGCGCGTTTGAGCTACAACTATCGCACCTCCTATTTCCGTACGATCGGCCGCCTCGGTTCGAACGAAATGGTGGCGCCGTACAACCAGCTCGATTTCTCGGCAGGGTTCAACATCACGCCGCAGATCACGCTGACGGTCAACGCGCAGAACCTGCTCGACGAGACGTATCTGCAGTACAACACCACCCGCGACCGCCCGACGGCCTTCTACAAGAACGGCCGGACGCTGGCGGCCAACGTCTCCTTCCGCCTGTAAGCGACCCTCTCAGGTCGTCGATTTCAGCAACCCCGGCATTCGCGTGCCGGGGTTGTTGTCGTTACAGCCTCTCTCATTCCGCCCCCGCCTACGGAGCATGACCGTGAACGACTTCACCCGCCGCACGCTGATTTCGTCCGGCATCGCTACCGGGCTGGCCGCCACCGCTGCTCCTGCGCTGGCGAAGCCCGCCGCCCCGTCCGGCGCGCCGAAGCCCTGGGGCGCCACGCCCTCGAAACGGCAGCTAGTCTGGCATCGGCGCGAGCGGTACGCGTTCATCCATTTCTCCATCAACACATTCACCGGTCGCGAATGGGGTTACGGCGACGAGAGCCCCGACCTGTTCAACCCGACCGATTTCGATCCCGACCAGATCGTCGCGGCGGCGAAGGCGGGCGGGATGACGGGGATCGTCCTGACCGCCAAGCATCATGACGGCTTCTGCCTCTGGCCGACGAAGCTGACCGAACACTGCATCCGCAACGCCCCCTACAAGGGCGGCAAGGGCGATATCGTCGGCGAGATCGAGCGCGCCGCGCGTCGCGCCGGGCTGGCGTTCGGGCTGTATTTGTCGCCCTGGGACCGCAATCATCCCGAATATGGCCGTCAGGGCTATATCGATTACTTCCGGGCGCAGATCGTCGAGCTTTGCACGCGGTACGGCGAGCTGTTCGAATTCTGGTTCGATGGCGCGAACGGCGGCGACGGCTATTATGGCGGCGCGCGCGAGACGCGGAAGATCGACGCGCCGGCCTATTACAAATGGCCCGAACTGATCGCGCTGGTCCACAAGCATCAGCCGATGGCCTGCACCTTCGATCCGCTCGGCGCGGACATCCGCTGGGTCGGCAATGAGGACGGGGTCGCCGGCGATCCGTGCTGGCCGACGATGCCGAACCATCCCTATGTCCAGTCGGAGGGCAATTCCGGCGTGCGCGGCGCGCCGCTCTGGTGGCCGGCGGAGACCAACACCTCGATCCGTCCCGGCTGGTTCTATCACGCCGACGAGGACGCCAAGGTGAAGAGCCCCGCCCGCCTGATCCGTTTCTTCGACGAATCGGTCGCGCGCGGCACCAACATGCACCTGAACCTGCCGCCGGACCGGCGCGGCCGGATCGCCGATCATGACGTCGCAGTGCTGAAATCCTTCGGCGACGCGATCCGTGCCAGCTTCGCGACCGATCTGGCGCAGGGTGCGGTGGCGAGCGCCAGCCATGTTCGCGGCCCCGCCTTCGCCGCATCGAAGGTGCTGGACAACGACCGCGAAACCTATTGGTCGGCGCCCGATGGCGTCACCACCCCGACGCTGACGCTGGACCTGCCCCCCAATCGCAGCTTCGACCTGATCCGCCTGCGCGAATATCTGGCGCTCGGCGTCCGCGTCACGCGCTTCGCGGTGGAGGCGGAGATCGGCGGCCGGTGGCAGCGACTGGCCACGCACGATTGCATCGGCGCGCAGCGGATCATCCGCCTGCCCGCCCCCGTTACCGCACGGCGCGTCCGCCTCGTCATCCTCGAAGCACCCGCCTGCCCGGCGATCAGCGAGGTGTCGCTGTTCCGCTCGGTCGCGCCGATCGCGGTCGCGCCGCCCGCCTCCAGCGATCCCACGATCCTGTCGCCGCGCAATTGGCGGGTCGTCACCTCGTCGGCACCGGGCGCCAATGTGATGCTCGACAACGACGTATCGACCGTCTGGACGGTGCCCGCTCCCACCGCCACGCCGGTCAGCGTGACGCTCGACCTGCGCGAGGCGTTCGATCTGGCGGGTTTCAGCCTGACGCCGGCCCGTCACCCTGAAAAGGACACCGCCCCGCCACGCGGCTATCGCGCCGAAACCAGCACGGACGGCACGACCTGGACCGCCGCTGGCGAGGGAGAATTCCCTAACATCGCCTATGCCCTGGCGACCCAGCGGGTGCCGTTCACCGCGCCACGACCGGTCCGCTACCTGCGCCTGTCGTTCGCCGCGACCGCGCTGCCGGCCGCGAGAATGGCGATCGCGGATATCGGCGCCTTCACCCGCGGCTAGAGCATCAAGCGCTTGATCCGACCCGTTCGTGCTGAGCGAAGTCGAAGCACCGTGTGCAAAGGTGGCCTTCGACTGCGCTCAGGCCGAACGGTCGGGGGCGGGTCTGATTTCACGCAACTTGCTCTGGTCTTTTCCCCGGCGGAGGCCGGGGTCCAGTTGGGAAACGCCAGTAGTAGAGCGTCTCGCGCCGTTACGGCGGCCTTACCAACTGCACCCCGGCCTCCGCCGGGGAACACGTCAGGGCAGAATTTCGGTCGGCTCCACGCCCCACAGATCGCCGACCTCGACGAAGCCGGCCTTCCCCTCCACGTCCAGCCGGCACCAGCCATTGCCGCAATGGTCGATCCGCCCGACCACGCCGGGGGCCGCCCGCCAGGCCAGCGGCGCGCCCGGCTCCGGCCGCTCGCGCATTTCCGCCGGCTCCGTACCGCGAACGACGGCGGTACGGGTCGAGCGCAACAGGTTCATCAGCATCCATCCCTCGGCCCCGTCGGGGTCCTGCACCTTGCGCCATTCCTTGAACACCGCCACGACCCGCACCGGCAGGTCGCGCCGCTGGTACACCCAGCTGGCCGGATAGGTGCGCGCCGGCCCCGTCCGCGTCAGCGCCCGGCCCGGCCCGATCGACCGCCAATAGGGCGGCGCCTGCTTCGCCGTCTGGGCCGATGACGAGGCCGCCGGACCGGTCAGGGCCATCGCGGCGGTGGTGATGATGAGGGCGATGCCCGCGATACGCATGAACTGTTCCCCTGTTGCCCGTCCCGACACGACGCAGGCAAGCGATCAACGCCCGTTGACGCGTCCGGCGCGCTCCGCCAAGTCCCTATCATGCCCGATACGCGTCGCTGCTCCCACCCCCGGGTGGTCGTCACCCGCGAATTGCCCGATCAGGTGATGGACCGGATCGCGGCACTGTTCGATGCGCGGCTGTATCGCGGCGATACGCGGTTGTCGCGCGATGCCCTGCACGCGGCGGTGGCGGAATGCGACGTGCTGGTCCCCACCGTCACCGATGCGATCGATGCCGACCTGATCGCGGCCGCCCCTTCGCTGAAACTGATCGCCAATTTCGGGGCCGGCGTGAACCATATCGACCTGCGTGCCGCCCGTGCGCGCGGCATCATCGTCACCAACACCCCCGGTGTCCTGACCGACGATACCGCCGACATGACGATGGCGCTGATCCTGTCCGTACCGCGCCGTCTGGCGGAGGGGGAGAAGCTGGTCCGCTCCGGCGAATGGCATGGCTGGAGCCCCGGCGGGATGCTGGGCCATCGCATCGGCGGCAAGGCGCTGGGCATCGTCGGCATGGGCCGGATCGGCCAGGCGGTGGCGGCGCGCGCGCGCGCGTTTGGTCTGTCGATCCATTATCACAACCGCCACCGTCTGCCCGCCGTGCTGGAACAGGAACTGGCGGCGACCTGGCATGCCGATCTCGACGATCTGCTTCGCACCGCCGATATCGTCACCGTGCACACGCCGCTGAACGACGACAGCCGGATGCTGATCGACCGGCGTCGCATCGCGCTGATGCGCCCGCACGTCTATCTGATCAACGCCAGTCGCGGCGGCATCGTCGACGAAGAGGCGCTGGTCGATGCGCTGGAGGACAAGCGGCTGGCGGGTGCGGGCCTCGACGTGTGGGAACACGAACCCCGCATCGACCCGCGCCTGCTCGCCCTGCCGCATGTCGTCATGACCCCGCATATGGGCTCCGCCACGTTCGAGGGGCGCGTCGCCAGCGGCGAAAAGGTCATCCAGAATATCCGCATGTGGGCCGACGGCCATCGCCCGCCCGATCAGGTGCTGGAGGGCTGGGCTTAAGATTTCGGTAGCGGAACGGTTGGAACGATTGATCTGGATCGGGTTTCTGTCGGGCATCCCCCGGAACCAACAGGAGCATCCACCATGAAGAAGATCGTTATGTCGTCCATGCTTGTCGCCGCCGCCGTATCGATGTCGGCCTGCTCGACGCTGCGCGGTGCGGCGATCGGCGGCGCCGGCGGCGCCGGCGTCGCGGCCGTCACCGGCAAGGATGTCGGCAAGGGTGCGGCCGTCGGCGGCACTGCCGGCGCCGTGGTAGGCACCGTCGTCGACTGATCGACCGCCGATCGGCATAGGCAAGGGGCGGCGTGGGAGACATCCCGCGCCGCCCTTTTTGTGTCCCCCCGGTAATCGGCGTCAGCCGCCCCGCGCCGCCGTCAGCAACATCGCCGCGATCACGCGCCCGCAATAATGCAGGCACAATTCCTGATGGATGGCGGCAACCATGGGCGAACCCGATTCGATCGCCCGCACGGCTTCGGTACGGGCGCGATCGGCATGATACAGGCAGTCGGGATCGGACGTCATTCGGCTTTACTCCATCGGGGCAAGCCCGCTGTCGGCCCCATGGATTGCCGCGGTTTGTCGCCGCCGTTGCCGGCCGGCAACATTTGTCGCAATCTGTCGTCAGCTCTTGCTGGTCGCGCCCTGTTGTTCGACCGGCACCGGCGTAAGCTCGTATACCTCGAACGCCTCGCCCGGCATCGCCAGCCGCCAGCGGAACGGCCCGATCCGTTCCACCACGCCGACCTGGTCACGCGCCCGGTCGGCGCCATAGCCGAGGGCGGCATTGCCCGGCCGCCGTTGCCGTGTTCCCATGAAGACATACCGGTCGCCGTCCGGATACAGCCAGCCGCCCAACAGCGTCGGGCCGGTCTGCTTGGTGAAGCTGATCCGGTCGCCCACCTCGTCACCGATATAGCAGAAGAACGATCCCGTCTTTCGCACCGCGACCCGCGCCATGGTGACCAGCCGGCATTTGTACGACCCCGGCGGCAGCGCCGGATGCGGCAGGGCGGCATCGGCGCGCAGCAGATCGCCCTCGGTCCTGATCGTCGTCGTCGCGCGCCGGCCGAGCCGCTGGCGCGCGGTGGCCCAGGCACCGGGCAGTTGCTCGATCCGGTCGACATCGTCCGCCACGATCGCCGTGCGCCATGCCGGCGGCGGTGGCCCCATCGTGACGGTCGGCGGCGGCGTCCGACCAGTGGCGCAACCGGCCAGTGTCAGCATCAATCCGGCGATGATGGTCCGTGTCATATCCAGCGTCCCGTCCCGTTGATCCGGCCACGGCACGCGGCCGGGCGAAAGGGATAAGTCGACGGACGGTCCCGGTCCGGGGGACCCGTCCTGCCCGAGAGGCATGGCCCCATAAGGTAAACGATTGGTTAACGCCGCGACGGATCGCCCGGCGCGGGCGATACGTCGCGTCCACCGCCTGGCGCCGGCGATCAGTCGCCGGTCAGGATGCGATCGACCAGCTGCTTCACCGACGGCACGAAGCCGTTGGAATAGAACGGATCACGCTTGAAATTATACGCCGAATGGCCGGCGAACATCAGGTTCTGGTCGGTGTCGCCGCCATGCGCGATATCCTGCAACGTCTTCTGGATGCAGAACGAGCGCGGGTCGGCGAGTCGGCCGGTCGAGTTGGTCTCGGTATCCGCCCAGCTCGAAAACAGGCACTGCGACAGGCAACCCATGCAATCCGCCTGATCCTTGCGAATCTCGGCCTTTTCCGGCGGGCTGACGAAGACCAGCGTGTTGTCCGGCGTCTTCAGCGCATCGGTGAAGCCATGGCCGAACCATTCGCGCGCGCGCATCAGGTCGCCCTGCGTCACCCAGAAATTCTTGCCCTTCACACCGACGTCGAGCTGGAAGATGTGATCGCCCGCCTCCTGCGTCGAAAACGCGATCTGCCGCTGCGACCGCGCCACCAGCGAACCGAGGAACGGATTGCGCACCGCCGACGAATAGAAACCGGTGGGCGAGAATTGATGCAGCAGCACCTCGCCCTCCTCGATCTCCATCAGCTTGTTCTTCCAGCCATCGGGGATCGGGCTTTCGCGCGTCAGCAACGGCCGGGTGCCGTACTGGAACGCGATCGTCCCCAGTTCGGGATTGTCGATCCAGTCGTTCCAGTCACGCAGATACCAGACGCCGCCGGCCATCACGATCGGCGTGGTGTCGGGAATGCCGCCCTCGCGCATCGTATCGCGCAATGCCTTCACGCGGGGGAACGGGTCCTGCGGCTTCAACGGGTCTTCGGCGTTGGATAGCCCGTTATGGCCACCGGCCAGCCACGGGTCCTCATACACCACCGCCGCCAGCCATTCGGGCGCCTTGTGATAGGCCCGCTTCCACAGCGCACGGAACGCGCGGCCCGACGATACGATCGGCAGATAGGCGACCTCGTACGATGCCGCGATCTCCGACAGCTTGTACGGCATGCCAGCGCCACAGGTGACGCCGGCCACCAGCCCGCGCGTCCGCTCCAGCACCCCGTGCAGGATGCGCGGCGCACCGCCCATTTCCCACAGCACGTTGATGTTGATCGCGCCCTTGCCACCGGCGATGTCGTGCGCGCGCTTCACCTGTTCCACCGCGCCGTCGATCGCGTACTGGACCAGTTCCTCGTGGCGCGCGCGCCGGGTCAGCGCGTGATAGATCTGGGGAATGATCTTGCCGTCGGGGTCATAGCTGTCGGCGTTGACCGCCGACACCGTGCCGATGCCGCCCGCCGCCGCCCACGCGCCGGCCGATGCGTGATTGGTCGCGGCGACACCCTTGCCACCCTCCACCAGCGGCCACACTTCGCGGCCGGCGTAATTGATGGGGGTAAGACCTTTGAACACGTGGAAGCAGCCTCATCTTGCCGAAACACGCGCTCTATAGCGGATGGATGTCCCGGTGCGAGCGAAACATAGAGCAGATCGATGCGCTACGATAGCGCCCCCGGCCGGCCCAGCGCGCCCTCGTACAGGTCGCGGTAGCGGGCGATCATCACCGCCTCGTCATACTCCGCCACCGCCCTTGCCCGGTTCGCCGCCCCGACCTGCGCGCGCAAGGCCGCATCGTTGACCAGCGCCTGCATCACGTCACGCAGGCGAACCTCGGTCGGCCATTCGGCGATGAACGGCGCGTTGTCGGCCGACACCATCCGGCGCAGATCGCCGACCGGCAGCGCCGCGACCGGCAGGCCGGCGGCCATCGCCTCGACCACGCTGGTCGGGAACTGCTCGCTCAGCGACGACATCGCGACGAGATCGAACAGCCGCAGGAAACGATAGGGCCGCTCGACGAAGCCCGGCATCACCAGCCGGTCGGCGATCCCCATCGCCCGCGCCGCATCCTCGATCGCGGCACGTTCCGGCCCCTCGCCGACGATTACCAGCCGGAACCGGCCGGACAGGCCACCGGCGGCGCGGACCAGCGCGGTCAGGTTCTTCACCGGCTGCAACGCCGCGACCGCGCCGATCAGCACCTCGCCATCGCGGCGCGTCAGGCCCGGGATCGCGGCCGGATCGGGGTCCGCCCGATAATGCGCGGTCGCGATGCCGTTGACGATGCGGTGGACCCGGTCGCGCGGCTGTTTCCAGGCACCCAGCGCGATCCCCTCCAGCGCCTCCGACGGCACCACCAGCCCCTGCGCGGCGGTCAGCGCGACGCGGCGGTACAGGTTGCGCTCGATCTTCAGGCCATCGGCCTCCTCCGCGCCGAAGCCATCCTCATGATGGATCAGCGGCGGCATGTCCTTGCCGAACACCCGCCGCGCCATGACGCCGTCGATCGCGCCCCAGCCATAGGTCAGCACCAAATCGAACCGCCGCATCAGCCGCGCGATCGCCTCGTACCGCGCGACCGAGGGTTTGCCGGCCAGCGGCGGCGCATTCTGCGCCACTTCGTATGTGACGCCGGGGCCGATCATCGCCCGCCCGTCCAGCGAATCGGGATCGCCGGACACGATGACGTGGCGCGCACGCGGTCCCCACGCCGCCATCAACCGGGCGGCACGCGCCTCCTTGCCCCCCGTTCCGAAGGAGGCGTGAAGGTGAAGAATGGAAAGCGGCGCGGTCATATCGCCCCGTTAAGCAGTTCCCTCCACAATTGCACGATCGCTTGACGAGCGCGGCCAAGATGTGCTGCGATGCAGTAAGTTAATCTGACTGGGAGATTACGACGATGATTAAGTCCATGATTGCCGGCGCCAGCGCGCTGATGCTGACTGCCTCTCCGGTGCTGGCGGCAACCGCCAATCCGGCATCGTCGCTCTCGGTGAAGTCGAGCGTTCGCGCCGCCGCGCCGTCCAGGCGTGACAGCAAGCTCGCCGGCCCCGGCGCGATCGTCGGCCTGGTGCTGGCCGCTGCCGTCATCGCCGGCGGTATCTATCTGGTGGTCGACGACGACGATTCGGACAGCAACTAAGATATCGGGACAGCCGGCGGTCGTCTGGGCCGCCGGTCGTTCCTGCATTCGATGCTGAAGACGGCTGGCATTTGCCGGCCTTTTTTATGTCTGCGGCAACGAGAATGATCCGATCAGGCGGCATCGCCCGCTGCGATCCGCCGGATGCGCGCATCGAATCGCGCCTCCGAGTGTCGGATGACCCTCCGGATCGCCGCCGCGATCAGCGCGAAACCGGCGATCAGCATCGCCCAGGTCGCCGGTTCGGGCAGATGCGACAGACGATCCGCGTTGACGTCGGCCTCGCGCGCTAATGCCGGCCGCACCGCGATCCGCGCGATCTGGCCGATCCCCGACAATTCGACCCGGTCGTTCGCGGCTTCGGCCACACCCAGCAAGCGGCCCGCCGCATCATAGGCGCTGACCCGGATCGGCGCACCGCCGGCGGCCAGCAACGAGAACGACTGCGCCGGCATCGACAGCGTCCGGTCGGCATTCACGAACAATATGTCGGCATCCGCCAATCCATCGCCACACAGCGCGGTATGGCGGGCGGCAAGGTCCGCACAGTCCTCGACCACGCTGCCGGTACGATCGACGGCGACGCGATAGATCGATCCGGCATCGTCCGACGCGACCGTCGTGGCCGCCGCCGGCACTGCGATCCCCATCATCAACGACGCACCCAGCGCCGACCAGCACCGCATCGGTCACTCCCCCCAGGCGACAATCCTGCCCCCGATCCTACCGGTCGGTCAGACCCGCCTCAAGATACTCAGGCAAAGGCATCCGTCCCGATATGGGTGATCCGGCACGCCAGATCGGCCTCGCCGCTGGCGACGATATAATGGTCCCCCGCCTCGACAATGCCGGTCGTGAAGACGACATTGTCGAGGTATATCAGGTCCTTCAACGGCTCGGTCAGATGCGGCGCCGGTTCCAGCAGCGGCGCGTGCTGCGTCCGGATCGTCACCGAAGGATCGTCGCGGTCCAGGATCGACCAATAGGTACGATAGATACCGACCACCCCCGATGGCTCCACGCCGTGCCACAGCGTCAGCCAGCCGTCCGCCGTCAGGATCGGCGGCGTCCCGCCCCCCATCCGCGCGGTCGACACGGTGCCGGCATGCGGACGGATGCCCGGCCGGTCGTGCGGTTTCCAGTGCAGCGCATCGGGCGACGACGCCAGATTGATCGACGGCCCCGCACGCCACGGGCTGTCCGGCGGATAGGCGAAGTACAGGTCGCCCAGCGGCCGCGTCTGCGCCCAGTATTTGCCGGCGATCTGCCCTTCGAAGATCAGCATGTCCTTGTTCTGGTGATCGAGAACGATCCCCTCCAATGTCCACTCGATCGCATCGGGGCTGGAATACAGCGTGGTCGAATGACGCTCCGGGCTGACCGAACAGGTGGTCATCAGATACCGGTCGCCGACCCGGCTGATCCGTGCATCCTCGACGCCGTAGCATTGATAATCCGCCGCCGGCACGATCGCCCGGTCGTAATGGACCGCCACCACCGCCGTCCCGTCCGCCGTCAGCTCGACCGGCAACAGCCATGACAGGCTGGTCAGCGCCATCACCTTCCACCCGCCGCCCCGCATCATGAACTTGCGCGGATCGGCGGTGTCGACCAGTTGCAGTGGCCACGGATCGAGGTGATAGCCATCCGCCGCCCAGCGGATCGCATGGACATGGCCATCGACGATCGGCTGCCGCAACGCCTCCGCCACCCGCACCATCATCAGCAGATTGCCATTGGCAAGCCGCGTCAGGCCGGGATTGAAGGTGCCGAGGATATAGGTCTCGGCCGCGATCTTGCCGGCCAGCGGGGACCGCGCCAGATCGAGATCGCGCGGCGTGAAGACGAGTTGATCGAAGCTCATACGGCATTTTGGGCGGGATGGCCGCGGATTGCCAGCACCGATCGCCCAACGATCGGCGTCCTCTAAATCAATCCAGCCGCGCCAGCCACCGATCGATCGCCGCCGCCGCGACGGGTTCGTCCAGCATCGGTGCATGCCCCACCTCCGGCACGACGGCGAGATCGGACTGCGGCAGCGCCGCCGCCATCCGCGTCGCCGTCGCCACGCCGAGCAGGTCCGATCGCTCGCCGCGCACCAGCAGGACGGGAATGTCCGCCAGGCCGGCCAGCGCCCCCCACATGTCCGGCCCCGTCTCCGCGCCCGGCACGCGCATCGGCTCGGCGATCCGCAGGTCGTAATCCAGCACGATGCGGCCGTTGCCGGTCAGCCGGTACAGCCGCTTGGCCATGCCCAGCCACTGGTCCAGTTCCCATTCGGGATAGATATCGGCGTTGTTCTCCTGCACCGTCCGCGCGGCGTGCAGCCAGGTCGGACAGCTCGATCCCTTGCCGACATAGCCGCGAATCCGGTGCAGCCCCGCCGCCTCGATCTCCGGCCCGATATCGTTCAGCAGCGCCCCCGCCAGCCGCCCGCGCGCCGGCCCCGCCAGCAACATCGTGACGATGCCGCCCAGCGAGGTGCCGACCGCCACGAACCGGCCGATGCCTTGATCGCTCAGCAAGGCCTCGACATCCTGTACGTATGTCAGCGGCACATAGGTCATCGGGTCCTTGGCGTAACCGCTCTCCCCCCGCCCCCGGAAATCGACCGCGATCACCCGCCGATCGCCGCTCCGCGCCTCGGCGAAGGCGGCGAAATCGCGGGCGTTGCGGGTCAGGCCGGGCAGGCAGATCAGCGGCAACTTCGCCGGATCGCCCGGATAATCGCGGGCGTGCAGGCGGATGCCGTCATTCGACCACCAGTGGATGTTTGCATAAGCGGCCATGTTGCGTCCCGGGTTGATCGACACCCATATCGCGGCATGGCATCCACCCCGCAAGCATATCGCCCCGAACAGACCCTCCTGACCCTCGGCCCCGACTTCTACGATCCGGTCGCCGCCGCCGACTTCCCCGAAACGACGCTGCGGTTCCGCAACGATCGCGCCGCGGCCGATGTCGGCCTCGATACGCTGGGCGATGCGGAATGGCTGGCGCATTTCGGCCGGTTCCAGCCGCTGCCCGGCACGCTGCCGCAACCGCTGGCGCTGCGGTATCACGGCCATCAGTTCCGCAACTATAATCCGGACATCGGCGACGGCCGCGGTTTCACCTTCGCGCAGATGCGGGACGGCGACGGCCGGCTGATGGACCTCGGCACCAAGGGATCGGGCCAGACCCCGTGGAGCCGTTTCGGCGATGGCCGCCTGACCCTGAAGGGCGGCATCCGCGAAATCCTCGCCACCGAGATGCTGGAGGCGCTGAACGTCCCCACCTCGCGCACCCTGTCGCTGATCGAGACGGGGGAGGAGCTGGCGCGCGGCGACGAACCCTCCCCCACACGATCGGCGGTGATGGTACGGCTGAGCCACGGTCATGTCCGCATCGGCACGTTTCAGCGGCTCGCTTACCTTCGCGACGAGGTGAATATGAGCCGGCTGGTCCGCTATGTCCTGACGAACCTGTACGACGAGCCGGGCGACGATCCGGTGCGACTGCTGGATCTGGTCGTCGGCCGCACCGCGCGGCTGGCGGCGCGGTACATGGCGGCGGGGTTCGTTCACGGCGTGCTGAATTCCGACAACATCAACGTGACGGCCGAGAGCTTCGATTACGGGCCATGGCGGTTCGCGCCGACGTGGGACCCGGCCTTCACCGCCGCCTATTTCGATCATCAGGGCCTCTACGCCTTCGGCCGCCAGCCTGAGGCGATCGGCTGGGACGTGATGCAACTGGCATCGTCGCTGCGCCTGATCGCCGAGAGCGATCCACTGATCGCGGCGCTCGACGGTTTCGCGCCGCGCGTTCAGGCGGAGCTGACGGCGGCGGTGCTCTGGCGGCTGGGACTGATGCCGGTCGACGACCTCACCGACCGGGCGACCGTGCGCGCGGTCGAACAGACGCTGCGCACCACCGGCCATCCAATCGACCGTTTCTTCTTCGATGCGTTTGGCGGCGCGCTGCCAGACGAGTATGGCGAACCATGGGCGGCGGTACGCACCACGATCGCCGGGCATCGGCCACGCAAAACACGCGACGATGGCTATTGGGCGGGCGAGCCATGCGCCATGCTGATCGACGAGGTCGAGGCGATCTGGGCACCGATCGCCGCCACCGACGACTGGTCGATGCTGCACGAAAAACTGTCCCATATTCGCCGGATGGGGGCCGCGCTGGCGTGATCGACAAGCGCCGAACTTAGGTTAAAGACACACGATGGCCGAGCTTCTCTCGTTTGAACCTGCGACCGGCGCCGAACTGGCGCGCCTGACGATCGGCAACGCCGATGACGAGGTCGCCGCCGCGCGCGCCGGCTGGGCGGACTGGGCGGCCAGACCGCTCGCCTTCAGGATCGAAACGATGCGCCGCTTCGCCAATGTCGTGCGCCAGCGGCACGAGGCGTTCGCCGACCTGATCGCGCGCGAAACCGGCAAGCCCGTGTGGGAAGCCCGGACCGAGGTCGATTCGGTGATCGCCAAGGTCGATATCTCGATCGCCGCCTATGCCGATCGCACGGCACAGCGGCGGATGGACGGCCAGATGGGAACGCGGATCGCCGTGCGTCACAAGCCGCATGGCGTGCTGGCGGTGCTCGGCCCGTACAACTTCCCCGCGCACCTGCCCAACGGCCACATCGTCCCCGCCCTGATCGCCGGCAACGCGGTGGTGTTCAAGCCATCGGAAAAGACGCCCGCGACCGGCGCCTTCCTGGTCGAATGCCTGCATGTTGCCGGGGTGCCGGATGCCTGCGTCAGGCTGTTGATCGGCGGCGCCGACGAGGGGCGCGCGCTGGCGGAACATCGCGGGATCGACGGCCTGTTGTTCACCGGATCGGCCCGCACCGGGCTGGCGCTCAATCGCCTGTTCGCCGACCGGCCGGAAAAGATGCTGGCGCTGGAAATGGGCGGCAACAATCCGATCCTCGTCTGGGACACGCCCGATATCCACACCGCCGCCGTACTGGTGGTGCAGTCCGCCTTCACCAGCGCCGGCCAGCGTTGCACCGCCGCGCGGCGGCTGATCGTGCAGGACCGACTGCACGACGCGCTGGTGGCCGAGGTGGACAAGCTGATCGACCGGCTGGTCGTCGGCGCCCCGCACGATACGCCGCAACCCTTCATGGGGCCGGTGATCGACAACGAAGCCGCCGACCAGTTGACCGAAGGCTTTCTCGACCTGCTGATGCGCGGCGGCCGGCCGATCCGGCATCTGGAACGCCCCGATCCCGCCCTGCCCTTCCTGCGCCCGGCGATGATCGACGTCACCGGCGTCGCCGATCGCCCGGATGTCGAGATGTTCGGACCCGTCTTGCAGGTGATCCGCAGCGACGATTTCGACGCCGCCATCGCCGAGGCCAACAACACCCGCTACGGCCTGTCCGCCTCGCTCGTCAGCCAGACGCCGGCTCTCTACGACCGGTTCTGGGCGAACGTCCGCGCCGGCATCGTCAACTGGAACCGGCCGACCAACGGCGCCGCCAGCAACGCCCCGTTCGGCGGCGTCGGCTGGTCGGGTAACCACCGCCCGTCCGCCTATTATGCCGCCGATTACTGCGCCTATCCGGTCGCCTCCAACGAGGCGGATGCGGCGAGGGCGGCGATCGGCATCGGCCTGCGTGACGCCTGACAGACCATCCGGCGCCAGTTTGATCGTGACAGCTTGATGACAGCCGGGGCATGGGCGCCGCCATGCGCCATCTTCCCCTGCTCGCCGCCGCCACCGCCCTGACCCTCGCCGCGCCGACGATGGCGCAGACGACGCAGGACGAACAGGTCTGGCTGAACCTGACCGTGCAGGGGCCGATCGACGGCAAACTCGTCTATTTCGCCGAGGTCCAGCCGCGTATCGGCCAAGGCATCTCGCACCTCGACCAGCTGATCGTCCGCCCGGCGATCGGATACCGCGTCACCCCGCGGCTGACGCTGTTCCAGGGCTATGCCCATGTCTTCCTGCCGATCGAGGGCGCGCCCGACCGCAACGAGGATCGCGGGTTTCAGCAGGCCAGCTGGATCGTGCCGACCGCGAAGGGCGAACTGACGTCGCGCACCCGGATGGAGCAACGCTGGCGTTCGGACGGCCACGACACCGGCTGGCGCCTGCGCGAGATGCTGCGCTACGAACTGCCGATCAAGGGCAGCAAGGTGCGTGCGTTGGGGTCGGTCGAGGGCTTCGTCGCGCTCAACGCCACCGATTGGGGCGTACGCGACGGCTTCGATCAGGTCCGCACCTTCGCCGGGGTCGAGGTGACATTGTTCGGCCAATCGACCGCCGAACTCGGTTATCTGAACCAGACGATCAACCAGGCCGCCGGGCGGACGCAGATGAACCACGTCGCCTCGATCAGCGTCTTCATTCGCCACTGATACTACCCTGTTCCCCGGCGGAGGCCGGGGTCCAGTCGGGTGAAGCATGGTGATTTTTCAGGACCGCCTTCCCAACTGGACCCCGGCCTTCGCCGGGGAACCACGTTACCTCACTTCGGCTTGGCGGCGATCCAGTCGCCGATCTTCTTTTCCAGCACCGGCATCGGCAGCGCACCGGTATCCAGCACCTCGGCATGGAACGCACGCGGATCGAACGCCGCCCCTTGCGCCGTCTTCGCCTGCGCCTTCAGCTTCAGGATGGTCAGCTGGCCGATCTTGTACGCCAGCGCCTGCCCCGGGATCGCGATATAGCGTTCCACCTCGGCGGTCGCGTCGGTCAGGCCCATCGGCGAGTTCGCGGTCATGTACGCGATCGCCTTGTCGCGGCTCCATCCCTTGGCGTGCAGCCCGGTATCGACCACCAGCCGCATCGCGCGCAGCATCTCGTCCGACAGGCCACCCATGCGCTGATACGGATCGGTCTCCATGCCCAGATCGGGCCACAACGTCTCGGCATAGAGCGCCCAGCCCTCGACATAGGCGGTGTTGCCGCCAAAGCGCATGAACGCCGGCAACGCCTTGTTCTCCTGTGCCAGACTGATCTGGAAATGATGCCCCGGCACCGCCTCGTGCAGGTACAGCGTCTCCATGCCCCAGGTATAGCGGGCAGGCAGGTCATAGGTGTTGTAATAGAAGATGCCCGGCCGCGATCCGTCCGGCGTGCCGCTGTTGTACGACCCCGCCGCGTCGCTCTTCGCGCGGAAATCGGGGACGGGGCGAATTTCCAGCGGCGTCCTGGGGATCAGCGAGAATTGCTCGCGGACGCGCGCGTCGATGCGCTTGCCGATCGCCTCGTACCCGGTGCGCAGGGCATCGGCGGAGGCGGGCTGGAACTTCCTGTCGGTCCGCAGATAATCGAAGAACTGCGCCAGCGTCCCCTTGAAGCCGACCTTCGCCTTCTGCGCCTCCATCCCGGCGGTGATCCGCGCGACTTCGGACAGGCCCAGCCGATGCACGTCCTCCGCCTTCAGCGGCAGCGTGGTGCTCTCCTCGATCCGGAACGCATAAAGCGCCGCCCCGCCCGGCAAGGCTGACAGGCCCACCGTGTCGCGCGCTTTCGGCAGATATTCCTTCGCCAGGAAATCGCGCATCCGCTGGTGCGCCGGATTGATGACGTCGCGGATCTGCGCCGCATAGGCCGCCTTCAACCGCGTCTGGTCGGCCGCCGGGATGCTGGCTGGGAACATCGTCACCGGCGCGTAGAAGGTCGATTTCTCGACACCCTCGGCCAGCAGATTGTCGAACTGGGTGATCAGGTTCCGCACGACCAGCTTCGGCTGCGTCACCCCCTTCGCCATGCCCTCGCGCAGGCGGGCGATCACCCGCTCGTACAGCGCGGCATAGCCGGCGTTGCGCTTCAGGTTGTTGTCGTAATCCAGCACCGTCTTGAACGGCGCCGCGCCCTTGCCCGAAGCGAAATCGGGATAGAATGTCTGGAAGCCGCCGAAATGGCTGATCGGCAGCAACCGGTCGACGTTCAGCACCGCCGGCGCGAAACCACGCTGCGCGATCTCCAGCCCGTTGCCGAACACGTCATAGGCGATCTGGTCGACCGGGGTCAGCTTCGTGCGGTCGATCGCCCGCAGCGCCTTCAGGTCGGCTTCGACATTCGCCTTGTCCTTCGCGGTTCGTGCATCGGTCAGATACTCGCCGAACTGGTCGGCGTAGCGCATGTCGCCCCGCCCGATCGCGCCGAGCGGCCCCAGCTTCAGATCACGCTCGTCGCTGTCGTAGAACAGCCGCTTCAGCCGCGCGTCCTCTGGCCCATCGCCGGGCATCGGCACGGGCGGCGGCAGCGCCTGCCCGAACGACGGGGCGGCAACCGTAGCGAGCAACAGGGCGGCAACAATAGACAGGCGCATGAATTCGGACTTTCTTTGCGCGTCGGATCGCCCACGCGGATGCCACTGCCTAACGCCACAAACACCCCTGCGAAAGAAGGACTAACGGTATCCCCAAGCAAAGGTGACTGGCCCCGCGCCCGCGCTTTCCCCATCTGGCAGGTATGGCGACGCTTCTCGATCCGCACGCGCGCGGCCGCGTAATTCTGGTGGGTGCAGGCCCCGGCGATCCCGGCCTGCTGACCGTGCGTGCGGTGGAGGCGATGAAGATCGCCGATATTGTCGTGCATGACGGCCTGATCGACCCGCGCGTACTGGAACTGGCCCCCGCCACCGCCCAGCGCATCTCGGTGGCCAAGCGCCGCGCCCGCCACACCCTGCCGCAAGAGGCGATCAACGCGCTGATCGTCGCGCATGTGAAGACCGGTGCGATCGTCATCCGGCTGAAGGGCGGCGACCCCTTCATCTTCGGCCGCGGCGGCGAAGAGGTCGAGGCGGTCCGCGCCGCCGGCCTGCCCGTCGAGGTGATCCCCGGCGTCTCGGCGGCCCTTGGTTGCGCGGCGGAGGCGATGCTGCCGCTCACCCACCGCGATCATTCCAGTGCGGTGTCGTTCGTAGCCGGCCAGTGCAAGCCTGCCCTGAGCGGCGCCGAAGGGGGGCTGTCTGATCAGGACTGGTCCGGCCTCGCCGGGCAAGGTCGCACGCTGGTGATCTACATGGGCGTCGCGACCGCATCGGACATCGCCGACAAGCTGATGGCCGATGGCGTCGCCCCCGACATGCCCGTCGCCGTGCTGGAACGCGGCACGCAGGCCGGATCGCGCGCGATGAAGACGCTGCTCGCCGATCTCGGCCCGATGGTCACGCGGGAGGGCGTTGGCAGCCCGGCCGTGATCGTCGTCGGCGAGGTCGTGGAACTGTCCGACGCGGTGGACAAGCTTGCCCGCTGGGCACGGATCGCGGAAGAGACGGCGGCATGAAGATACTGACCGGAAACGACCTGCCGACAGGCGACGTGACATGGTGGACCGGCTCCGGCTGGTCGCGCCATATCGAGGACGCGATCGACGTCGGCGATCAGGGTGAGGCGATCGCGCGGGCCGAGGAAGGCGCCCGCCGCGTCAACGTCCCCTATGTGATCGACGCGACACCGACCGCCGACGGCCCCCGCCCCGCCCACATCAAGGATCGCATCCGCGCACTGGGGCCGACGGTGCGAGTCGACCTGACCTTGAAGCCCGCCGATCCCGCTGCCGGGAGTTGGGTGATATGAACACTGCAATAGATCCTCCCCGGCACGGGGAGGTGGCAGGCCGCAGGCCTGACGGAGGGGGGCTTCCCCAAGCGCGTCGCCTGTGGCCCACCCCCTCCACCAGCTTCGCTGGTCCCCCTCCCCGTGCCGGGGAGGAATCGAGGTAACATGTATAAATACGACCAGTATGACCAATCGATCGTCGACGCCCGCGTCGACGAATTCCGCGATCAGGTCACCCGCCGCCTCGCCGGCCAGTTGACCGAGGACCAGTTCAAGCCGCTCCGGCTGATGAACGGTCTCTACCTTCAGCTGCACGCATATATGCTGCGCGTGGCGATTCCCTATGGCACGCTCGACAGCCGCCAGATGCGCACACTGGCGTCGATCGCCCGCGATTACGATCGCGATTACGGCCACTTCACCACGCGCCAGAACCTGCAGTTCAACTGGATCAAGCTGGAGGATACGCCCGACATCCTCGCCCGCCTCGCGACGGTCGAGATGCACGCCATCCAGACCAGCGGCAACTGCATCCGCAACATCTCGTCCGACCAGTTCGCCGGCGCCGCTGCCGACGAGGTCGCCGACCCGCGCCCATGGGCCGAGCTGATCCGCCAGTGGAGCACCTTCCACCCGGAATTCAGCTACCTGCCGCGCAAGTTCAAGATCGCCGTCATCGCCAGCGACGAGGATCGCGCCGCGATGCGCCTGCACGATATCGGCATTCAACTGGTGGAGCGTGACGGCGAACTGGGCGGTCGCATCTATGTCGGCGGCGGCATGGGTCGCACGCCGATGATCGCGCCGCTGATCCGCGATTTCGTCACCGCCGACGACCTGATGAGCTATCTCGAAGCCGCCCTGCGCGTCTACAATCGCTACGGCCGCCGCGACAACATGTACAAGGCGCGGATCAAGATCCTCGTCCATGAAATCGGCGCCGACGAATATCGCCGTCAGGTCGAGGAGGAATTCCTCGCGGTAAAAGCGCTGGGCATCGATCCCCCCGCCGCCGAACTGGCGCGCATCACCGCGATGTTCGCCCCGCCCGCCTTCGACACCGACGCGCCCGATGCCGTCGATCGCAGCGATCCCGACTTCGCCGTCTGGCTCGACCAGAACGTCCGCGCCCATAAACAGCTCGGCCACGCGATCGTCACGATCAGCCTGAAACCGGTCGGCGGCATCCCCGGCGATGCCTCGTCGGCGCAGATCGACCTCGTCGCCGATCTGGCCGAACGCTACAGCTTCGACGAGCTGCGCGTCACCCACGCGCAGAACCTCGTCCTGCCGCATGTGCGCAAGGCCGATCTGTACACGATCTGGCAGCAACTGACCGACGCCGGGCTGGCCGAGGCGAACCTCGACCTCGTCACCGACATCATCGCCTGCCCCGGCCTCGATTATTGCAGCCTCGCCAACGCCCGCTCGATCCCGCTGGCCCAGAAGATCGCCGTGCGCTTCGCCGATCGCAGCCGCGATCTGGGCGAATTGAAGCTGAAGATATCCGGCTGCATCAACGCCTGCGGCCATCATCATGCCGGCCATATCGGCATCCTCGGCGTCGACAAGAAAGGCACCGAGAATTATCAGTTGTCGTTCGGCGGATCGGGGGCAGAGGATGTGTCGCTCGCCAAGATCACCGGCCCCGGTTTCGACGAGGACGGCGTGGTCGAGGCGATCGAGCGCGCCACCGACACCTATGTCGCCCTGCGCGAGGAGGGTGAGCGTTTCCTCGACACCTATCGCCGCGTCGGGATGCAGCCGTTCAAGGACGCGATCTATGGTTGAGTCCGCCACCGAAACCACGCTCCGCTTCCGCGACGACGAACCGCACGACGAACCCGCCGTCACCCTCGACGCGTTCCTCGCCGAACAGACCAACGCCACCGCCGTCCGGCTGGAGGCGGGCGAGGATGCCCGCGCGTTGCTCCCCTATCTCGACCGGCTCGCGCTGGTCGAAGTCAGCTTCCCCACCTTCCGCGACGGTCGCGGCTATTCCGCCGGGCGCGTCCTGCGCGAGGCGGGATACACCGGCGAGTTGCGCGCCCAGGGCGACGTGCTGGTCGATCAACTGCCGCTGATGCGCCGCTGCGGCTTCGACAGCTTCGCACCGCAGGCGGAGATCGACGGCGAGGCATTGCGCCGCAGCCTCGACCGCTACGATTTCCGGTATCAGGCCGCCGCCGACGCCGCCGTACCGGTCTGGAAACTGCGACATGGCTGAGGCCGCCCGCCGGATCGACACGATCGACACCACCCCCGCCTTCACGGCCGCCGATGCCGCGGCGTTTCAGGCGCGGTACGAGGGTGTGCCCGCAGCGGCGATGCTGCGCGATCTGCTGATCGGCGAACTGGCCGGCCGCATCGCCTCGGTTTCGTCGTACGGCGCGGAATCGGCGGTGCTGCTGCACATGGTCGCCAGCGTCGATCCCGACGTGCCGGTGATCTTCACCAACACGCAGAAAATGTTCGGCGAGACGCTCGCCTATCGCGACGAGCTGTCGGAGCGACTCGGCCTGACCGACCTGCGCGTTTTCCGTCCCGATCCGCGTCTGCTGGCGGCGAAGGACAAGACCGGCCTGCGCTGGTCCTACGATCCCGACGGCTGCTGCGACCTGCGCAAGGTCGAACCGCTGCGCCGCGCGCTCGCGCCGTTCGATGCGTGGATTTCCGGCCGCAAGGGCTTCCAGTCCGGCACCCGCATCGCCCTGCCCCGGTTCGAGGAGGATGAGGGCCGACTGAAGATCAATCCGCTCGCCGACTGGACCAAGGCGATGCTCGACGCCTATTTCGCCGAGCACGAACTGCCGCGCCATCCGCTGGAGGCGCAGGGCTATCTATCGATCGGCTGCGCGCCCTGCACCACGAAGGTCCAGCCCGGCGAGGACCCGCGTTCGGGTCGCTGGCGCGGCTGGGACAAGGTGGAATGCGGCATCCACGTCTCCACGCTGCCGGGCGAAGACCCCGTTTTCTAACGATGACGCCGGCGACGCGGCCGCATCGGTGATGCGTCGTCAGCGCCGCCGGCGTTGGTCGCGCCGCGATTTCCCCCCGGGCACGGCCTCATCCTGACCGCCGATCGAGCGGCCCGCATCCCCCAAACAGACTAAAGAGTTGCCTGCCGACGACTCTTTGGCGATGCTGCCCGCAACAGGCCGGGGGCGCCATGACGGACGGGGACGGGGAACGGATAGTCGAATGCTTTCGCGAGGCGGCGATGGGGATGATCGACTGGTCGGTTCCCCTGTCCGCCCTCGCGCAGGCGACCAGGTCGCGGATCGCGCAACTGGCGGCGATCAATGCGCAAGGTGGCCTCGCCTTCAACTATCTGACCGGCTGCTCCACCGACGAGGAAACCGCCTATCTGGCCGCCGGCGGACCCAACCCTTTGGTCAATCCGCGCACCCGCGCGCTGATGATGGCATCGCCGCTTCACTGCATGGTCGACAGCGACTTCATATCGCCGATGGGGCGCCAGCGTACGCCGATCTACAACGGCCTGTTTCACGAAAGCGACGTGCCGTTCGCCATGCTCACCCGGCTGGACAGCCCGACCGATCTGGTCGCCACGCTCAGCCTGCTTCAACCGGGATCGGTCGGTGAGGCGGAGGCCGCCGATGTCCGCTTCGTCGATGCCATCGCCCCGGCGATCAGTGCGGCGATCCATGCCGCCATCGCGCTGGGCACGACGGTCGACCAGTCGCTCGTCACCACCGCCGATCACCTGTCGGGCGCGGGCATCCTGCTCGGCCCCGATATGTCGATCGCCGCGCTGTCGCCGGGTGCGGAGGCGCTGCTGCGCGATGCCACCCATCTGTCGGTCCGCGCCGGCCGTCTGATCGCGGCCTGCCCACGCACGGCGGCGTCGCTGGAACACGCCTTCGCCGCGATGAACGCCCATGGCACCGAATGGCGCGGCGCGGTGCCGATCACCCTGTCCGGTGCGATGACATCGGCGACGCCGCTGTTCGCCGATATGTGTCCGCTGCCCCGGCGACCATCCGGCCCCCTGTCGCAGGCGCGGGCTCTTCTGGCGATCCGGATGCCGCGATCGGATGCCGCGCTGGACGATGTCCGGCTGATGACGGCGTTCACCCTCACCCCGTCGGAACTGGAAGTCGCCCGCTCGCTGCTCCGGGGTGACGATCTCGCCACCATCGCCCGCCGGCGGCGCACGTCGCTGGCCACCGTGCGCAGCCAGTTGCGATCGCTCTTCGTCAAGACCGGCTGCCATCGTCAGGCCGAACTGGTCCTGACCCTGCGCGCCTATTGCTGATCCCCGATCAGTACCCCGCATAATCGGAGAAGCGGGTGATCGTCGGATCGAACTTCATGATGACCTTGCCCGTCGCACCATGGCGCTGTTTCGCCACGATCAATTCCGCCAGACCATAGACCCGCTCCATGTCGGTCGCCCATTTCTGGTGATCCTCGAACACGCGGCTGTCGTCGCCCTCGGTCGGGCGCTTGGGCTCCTTGGCGGCGACGTAGTAATCCTCGCGGAACACGAACCACACCATGTCCGCATCCTGCTCGATCGATCCCGATTCGCGCAGATCCGACAGCATCGGCCGCTTGTCCTCGCGGCTTTCCACCGCGCGGGACAGCTGCGACAGCGCCAGCACCGGCACGTTCATGTCCTTGGCCAGCGTCTTCAACCCGCGCGAAATCTCTGAGATTTCCTGCACGCGATTGCCCTCGCTCGACTTGCCCGACCCGCTCAGCAGCTGGAGGTAATCGACCACCACCAGCCCGATCTGGTTGTTGTGCCGCCGCTGCAGTCGCCGCACGCGGGTGTGCAGCGCGCTGATGCTGAGACCACCGGTATCGTCGATGAACAGCGGCAGATTCTCCAGCTCCGCCGCCGCCGCCGCCAGTTGCCCGAACTCCGCCCGGCTGATCTTGCCCATGCGCAGGGACTCCGACGATATCCTCGCCTGCTCGGCCAGAATACGCGTCGCCAACTGGTCGGCGCTCATTTCCAGCGAAAAGAACGCCACCTTCGCCCCCACCGAATCGGCCGGTGCGATGCCGTCCTCCATGTCCCGCATCCAGCGCCGCGCCGCGTTGAACGCGATGTTGGTCGCCAGCGACGTCTTGCCCATGCCCGGTCGCCCGGCGAGGATCATCAGATCCGAATGATGCATGCCGCCGATCTTGGCGTTGATCGAATCGAGTCCCGTCGTCACGCCCGACAGATTGCCGCCGGAATTCAGCGCCCGCTCGGCCATCTTGACCGCCATCGTCGTGGCCTGCGCGAAGGTCTTGGTCGCGTTCTCGGCACCGCCGTCACCGGCGACCTTGTACAGTTCCTCCTCCGCCGCCTCGATCTGCGCGCGCGGGTTCACCTCTTCGGACGTGTCCATCGCCCGGTCGACCAGCGTCCGCCCGACGGTGACGAGCGCCCGCAGCATCGCCAGATCATAGATCTGCGTCGCGAACTGCCGCGCGCCGATCAGCCCCGCACCCGATCCGGTCAGCCCCGCCAGATAGGCCGGGCCACCCAGTTCCTTCATCCCCTCGTCCGCCTCAAACATCGGACGCAGCGTGACAGGTGTCGCCAGCATGTCATTGGCGCGCAACGTCTTTATCGATGCGAAGATGCGGCCGTGCAGCGGTTCGTAGAAATGCGCGGGTTCCAGCCGGTCGACCAGATCGTCCGCCAGCCGGTTGTCGATCATCATCGCGCCCAGCATCGCCGCCTCCGCCTCGACATTGCGGGGCAGGTGCTGCGGCTCGGCGGCGGCGATGGGAGTCGGGAATGCGAGGGTTGCCATCCCCTGCTCATACGCCGCCTGTGCCCGCCTTCAAGCAATGGTCGATGGAACGATGCCGATAAGTGACAGCCACCGTCCGCCCCGCTATCCGATGGGAATGACCGACCCCGTGGTCCCTCCCGCCACCGCCCACGGCGATCCGCGCATCATCGATGTCGAACTGGACGAACGCAGCATCGGCTGGCGGTCGGCCGATGTCGATCAGGAGCGGCGGATCGCGATCTTCGACCTGATCGAGGGCAATCACTTCGCGCCACAACGGCCGCAGGCGGACGGCTATGCCGGCCCCTACCGGATCAAGCTCGAATCGGAGGAAGGTCGCCTCGGCATCCACATCTACCGCGAGGATCGCAGCCACCTCGAAACGCTGGTCCTCGCGCTCGGTCGCTTCCGGCGGCCGATCAAGGACTATTTCGCGATCTGCGACAGCTATTACCAGGCGATCCGCGCCGCGACCCCGCAACAGATCGAAACCGTCGACATGGCCCGTCGCGGCGTCCACAACGACGCCGCCGAGTTGCTCCGCGAGCGTTTGGCGGGCAAGATAGACGTCGATTTCGATACCGCCCGTCGCCTGTTCACGCTGATCTGCGTGCTTCACCTGCGCGGCTGACCACCCCCAAAAGGACTACATGACCATTATCCGCAAGGCCGCGCTGGCCCTGTCGCTGCTCGGCGCGACGGCCATTGCCGGGTGGCATCATGCCACCGTCTGGCAACCCTCGACGAAGACCTATCCGTTGCAGGGGATCGATCTGGGCGCCACCCCCGGCGCGGTCGAATGGGGCTTCGTACGCGCCGCCGGTGCCGATTTCGCCTATCTGGCCGCCACGGTGGGCGCGGACCGGCGCGTTTCCTCGTTCGAGGCGAACTGGAACGCGCTGCCCGCCGCCGGCCTGCGCCGCGGCGCAGTGCACCTGTATTCACTGTGCCAGCCGGCCGAGGCGCAGGCGAACGCCTTCAACACCGTCGTTCCCCGCCTCGCCGATGCACTTCCCGCCGCGGTCGACGTCGATTTCCGCGAGGATTGCACCGACCATCCCGAACCCGCCGCCCTGGTCCGCGACGTGCGCCTGTTCGTGAAGATGGTAGAGGCGCATACCGGCAAGCCCGTGCTGCTGCGCGTCGGCAAGGCGATGGACGCCGCCTATGCGCTGTCCGACGCCATCCACCGTCCGATCTGGGCGAAGGCGAACTTCCTGAAACCGGATTACGCCGCCCGCCCGTGGCGCTTGTGGCGCGCCAGCGACATGCGCCGTATCGAAGGGGTCGAGAACCCCGTGAACTGGGACGTCACCGCATCATGACCGATACCCCCGCCCTGCCCTCCACGCTGATCGCCACCGCCCGTGCCGCTGCGCTGAACGCCCACGCGCCCTATTCGCGCTTCGCCGTCGGTGCCGCGCTGTTGATGGAGAATGGCGACGTCATCACCGGCGCCAATGTCGAAAACGCCAGCTACGGCCTGTCGCTCTGCGCCGAAACCGTCGCCATCGCCACCGCCAGCGCCGCCGGCCGCCTGCGCGAGATCGTGGCGATCGCGGTGATCGGCGGCGCGATGGACGCGGACGGCAGGCCGACCGGCACCGTCCCCGTCAGCCCCTGCGGCCGCTGTCGACAGGTCATCAACGAAGCCGCGCAGATGGGAAGCCGCGACCTGCCCGTCCATTGCGGCGCGGCGGAAGGGGATGCGGTGCGGACCTATCGATTGTCCGATTTATTGCCGGACGCTTTCGGGCCATCCGATCTCGGTATATCATAGGTTTGTCAGCACGCCTGTCCTGTTATGGGACATAAACAGACTGCATCACTGCTATAAAGTTACCGATCATTAATGAACTTTTGATGTGCTGGAGAATTTCCCGGGAACCAGTGCGGTCGCCAATCGTGAGCGTCCGCTTCGGGGAGATCAGTATGCGTTCCATCAAGTTTCTTCTGCTCGCGGCCGCCATGGGCGCGGTGCCTGCCACCGCCGATGCAGCCCTCGTCGGCAGCCTCGGTCGCGGCACCGGTCCGTTCCTGAACCTCAGCAGCGCCGGCCTCGACGGTGGTTCCGTCGCGACGCTGCAGGGCGGCACGGTCTATAATTCGGATCGTCCGTTCGCCGACATTCCCGAAGGCGACGTCTTCGGCAACAACTTCCTGGCCGCCGGGCCGCAGGCCGGTGAGCCTGCAACCCTGACCTTCACCTCGCCGGTGAGCTATCTCAGCTTCCTGTGGGGCTCGCCCGACACGCACAATGCACTTCAACTGGTCACCAACCAGTCGACGTACAACTTCAACGTGTCGAACCTGGGCTTCTCGGTCACCAATGGCGACCAGAACTTCTCGCAGTATGTCCAGTTCGTCGGCTCGCTGGGTGAAACCATCAGCAGCGTCTCGTTCACCAACTCGCCCCGCCAGGACGCGTTCGAGACCGCGAACTTCAGCGTCTCCGCCGTTCCAGAGCCGGGCACCTGGGCGCTGATGCTGGTCGGCTTCGGCATGGTCGGCGCCGCGTCGCGTTACCGTCGCCGGTCGGTGAAGTTCGTCACCGCCTGACACCACCAGTCGGTGTAGCGATACGGGGAGGCCGTCGGCGGAAACGCCGGCGGCCTTTCGCTTGCCGGTGTCGTATCGGCCGCGCCGGCGGATCGCTCTCGGCACGCCCCGTTCCCCGGCCCGTTCCCCGGCCTTGCTTTCGATGCCCCCCGGCGTTAGATGCACGGTCCATCCGACAGCGAGGACGGGCCAGCGCCGGTTTCCATCTTGGGAAGCGGCGAGACGGTCTATGCCTCGCGATCGGCATTTTTTTCAGCGGGTTTTGACAGTGGCCAAGACGACCCCCATCGAATTCATCAACCAGGTAAAGGCCGAGACCGCCAAGGTCACGTGGCCGTCCTGGAAGGAAACGTGGATGACCGGCCTGATGGTCGTCATCATGACGACGATCCTTGCGCTGTTCTTCCTGGGCGTGGATTCGTTCTTCCAGGCGGTCGTCAACACCCTGCTCAAACTCGCGCAGTAAAGGATCACGCACGATGGCGCGCTGGTACATCATCCACGCCTATTCGGGCTTCGAGGGCAAGGTCCGCGATTCGATCATGGCAGAGGCGACCCGCATGGGTCTCGACCGCCTCGTCGAACAGATCGAAGTCCCGACCGAGACGATTACCGAGGCACGTCGCGGCAAGAAGATCGCCGTCGAGCGCAAGTTCATGCCCGGCTACGTCCTCGCCAAGCTCGACATGACCGATCAGGTCTATCACCTCGTGAAGAACACGCCGAAGGTGACCGGCTTCCTGGGATCGATGGGCAAGCCCCAGGCGATCAGCGAAGCCGAAGCGACGCGGATGCTGAATTCCAAGGAAGAAGCCGCCGCCGCGCCGAAGACCAAGGTCAAGGTCGATTACGAGATCGGCGACGCGGTCAAGGTGCTGGAAGGCCCCTTCGCCAGCTTCAACGGCACGGTCGAGGCACTGGATTTCGACAAGTCGAAGGTGTCGGTCTCGGTGTCGATCTTCGGCCGCGCGACGCCGGTGGAACTCAACTTTGAACAGGTGGAGCGTTGCAAGTAAGGGCCATTGCGCGGCCCGGCCGGCGGGTCGCGAAGCGATCCCGTCCGACGTCAAGACGCGGGATTTACTCCCGCGTCCGCCCCGTCTAACGGGCCACACCAGTTTCCCGACCCGCCCCGAAACAGGGACGGCCCGGGTCTAACTTTCCCCTGACCTTCCAGGTCATAGGAAAATGCCGCGGGAGGCCTCCGGGTCGTTATCACCGCTAAACTGAACCGGTCGGATCGCCCTCGGGCGCCCGGCCAAATGTGAGAGTGACATGGCAAAGAAGATTACAGGTTACATCAACCTGCAGGTTCCGGCCGGCGATGCGAAGCCCGCCCCGCCGATCGGCCCCGCGCTGGGTCAGCGCGGCGTGAACATCATGGAGTTCTGCAAGGCGTTCAACGCCGCGACGACCGACATGGCCAAGGGGACGCCGATCCCCACCAAGATTACCGTCTATGCCGACCGTTCGTTCAGCTTCGAGACGAAGACGCCGCCGGCGACCTTCCTCATCAAGCAGGCCATCGGCATCAAGTCGGGCTCCAAGGAGCCGGGCAAGGTCGTAGCCGGCAAGGTTAAGCGCTCGCAGCTCGCCGAGATCGCACAGGTCAAGATGAAGGACCTGAACGCGAATGACATCGACGCCGCAACGAAGATCATCGAAGGCTCCGCTCGCGCGATGGGCCTCGAAGTGGTGGAGGGCTGATATCATGGCCAAGCTGAGCAAGAAGCAGAAGTCGGTCTCGATCAACCCCGAGCAGCTGCACGGCATCGACGAGGCGATCGCGCTGGCCCGCACCAACGCGACCAGCAAGTTCGACGAGACTATCGAGGTCGCGCTGAACCTGGGCGTCGATCCGCGTCACGCCGACCAGATGGTCCGCGGCGTCGTGAACCTGCCCAAGGGCACCGGCAAGACGGTGCGCGTCGGCGTGTTCGCGCGCGGCCCGAAGGCCGACGAGGCCCGTGAGGCCGGTGCCGATGTCGTCGGTGCCGAAGACCTGATGGAGATCATCCAGGGTGGCACGATCGATTTCGATCGCTGCATCGCGACCCCGGATATGATGGGCATCGTCGGTCGCCTCGGCAAGGTGCTGGGTCCCAAGGGCCTGATGCCGAACCCGAAGCTGGGCACCGTGACGATGAACGTCGCCCAGGCCGTCAAGGACGCCAAGTCGGGTCAGGTCGAATACCGCGTCGAAAAGGCCGGCATCATCCACTCCGGCATCGGCAAGGCATCGTTCCCCGCCGAGGACCTGCGCGCGAACTTCGACGCGCTGGTCGATGCGGTCGTTCGGGCCAAGCCTTCGGGCGCCAAGGGCAAGTATGTCCGCAAGATCGCCCTGTCGTCGACGATGGGCCCCGGTATTCGCGTGGATACCGCCGAGGTCGCAGGCGCGTAAGCCGGAGCGAGGCGTGTAGCGCCAGCTACGCGCCGCTGCGCACAAGCGCGCGCGAACGGCCGGCCAGCGCGGGCAACGCCCGCGACTGACGGCATGGGATTTACTCCCATGCCGGCCTCCGCCGGATAAAACGAAAGGGCCGGGAGCAATCCCGGCCCTTTCCGTATGTAAAACGACCCTCACCCTCCCAGCGCAATGCGCCTCCCTCCCTCTCCAACCGGCAGAGGGAATAGCCGGCAATAAGGGTGAGGGCGAGCGCGCAACACCAGCGAGGAGCCACCCCATCACCACCCCCCGCCGCATCCTCGTCGATGCCGACGCCTGCCCGGTAAAGGACGAAATCTACCGCGTCGCCTGGCGCGTCGAGGTCCCGGTTGTGATCGTCAGCAACCAGCACCTCCGCATTCCCGCCCACCCGCTCGTCACCCGCGTCGTGGTCAGCGACGGCTTCGACGCCGCCGACGACTGGATCGCCGAGGCCGCCGACGCGAAATCCGTCGTCATCACCGCCGATATCCTGCTGGCCGATCGCTGCCTGAAAGTCGGCGCGACGGTGCTGTCGCCCACCGGCAAACCCTTCACCACCGCCTCGATCGGCGGCGCCATCGCCACCCGCGCGATCATGGCCGACCTGCGCGCCGGCGGCGACCAACTGGGCGGCCCCGCCCCCTTCGCCAAGGCAGACCGCTCCCGTTTCCTGTCGGCGCTCGACGCCGCGCTGGTGAAACTAGCGCGATAGACGCCACGCCTTTCGCTCACCGATACAGGATGCCAGTACAGTCGATTGATCCGGGAAATAAAACGACAGTCGCGCGCCTCCCCGGCGGAGGCCGGGGTCCAGTTGGGAAGGCGGTCGTTATTATCTCAATCCGTCACCCAACTGGGCCCCGGCCTCCGCCGGGGAGGCAGTTCTGTTACGATTACCCACCTCCTTCAAAGCCTCACAAAGACTGTGAGCGCATCGTGCTGGATCGGTCACCGTCGCCGACAGGCGCCCTCACCCCGGAAAATCCGTCGCCACACTGGCCACCCGCTGCCCTTCGATCTCCGCCAGCCGCTCCTTCAACTTCCCCGTCACCGCATCCATCCCGAACGCGCCCAGCACCATATGCCGCGGCGGCTCGGCCTGCTCCGCCAGCGCGATCATCGCCCTGGCCGCCCGCGCAGGATCGCCCGGCTGCGTCCCGCTATACCCCTTGGTCTGGTCGAGCCGCGCGCCCGCCGTCTGCGCATAGGCCTCGATCCGCACCGGCGTCTGCCTCAGCGACCGTCCCGCCCAGTCGGTGCGGAACGGCCCAGGCTCGACGCAGGTGGCATGGATGCCGATCGGCGCCCCCTCGGCGCGCAACGCATCGGTGAAGCCCTCCACCGCATGTTTCGACGCGGCATAATATCCCGATCCCGGAAACCCGACCAACCCGGCGACCGAGGTGATGTTGATGACATGCCCCGCCCCCTGCGCCCGCATGATCGGCAGCACGCCCCGCGTCAGCGCGAACAGGCCGAACACGTTCGCCTCGAACTGCGCACGTATCTCGGCATCCTCGCCTTCCTCGATGGTCGATTGATAGCCGTAACCGGCATTGTTCACGAGCACGTCGATCCGCCCGAACCGCTCGTTCGCGGCCGTCACCGCCGCCTCGACCTGCGCCTGATCGGTCACGTCCAGCGACAGCGCCAGCGCACGGTCCCCCGCCCCCTCGACCAGATCGGCGACCCGCGCCGCATCCCGCGCGGTAACGACCGCGCGCCAGCCAAGCGCCAGGACTTGCGTGGCCAGTTCGCGGCCGAAACCGGTCGAGCAACCGGAGATGAACCAGACGGGGTCGGGTGAAAGCGGCATGAACCATGTCCTTGAAATGTCATCGGTCAATGATCGCCGCCCGCCCCCGGTTCCCGCCCCCGCCCCGGTTCGCTATGCTGGCGCCATGACCAAACGCACCGGCGGCCGCATCCTTGTCGATCAACTCGTGGCGCAGGGCTGCGACCGCATCTTCACCGTGCCGGGCGAGAGCTTCCTCGCCGTGCTCGACGCCCTGCACGACACCCCCGCGATCGATCTGGTCGTCTGCCGACAGGAGGGCGGCGCGGCGTTCATGGCCTGCGCGGACGGCACGCTGACCCACCGCCCCGGCATCGCCTTCGTCACGCGTGGCCCCGGCGCCACCAACGCCGCGATCGGCGTCCACGTCGCGATGCAGGACAGCCAACCGATGATCCTGTTCATCGGCGACGTCGATCGCGGCACCCGCGACCGCGAGGCGTTTCAGGAGATCGACTTCACCGCGATGTTCACCCCCATCGCCAAATGGGCCGCCCGCATCGACGACGCCGCCCGCATCCCCGAATACATCGCCCGCGCCTATGCCACCGCCATGAACGGCCGACCGGGGCCGGTCGTGCTGGCACTGCCGGAGGACATGCTGCTCGACACGGTCGAGGCAATCGATCGCCCCCGCGTGGAGCGAATCGCGCAAGGGTGCGACGATACGGCCACGACCCGGCTCGCCGATCTGCTCGCCACCGCCGAACGCCCCGTCGCGATCGTCGGCGGCGCCGGGTGGGACCGGACGGCGGGCGACGCCATCGCCAGTTGGGCGGACCGCACCGGCGTGCCGATCGTCGCCGCGTTCCGGCGGCAGGATGCGGTAGCGAACGACTGCCCCGCCTATGCCGGCAATCTCGGCTATGGCCCCAACCCCAAACTGGTCGAACGCGTGAAGGCGGCCGATCTGCTGCTCGTCATCGGCCCACGCCTCGGCGAAGCGACGACGGACGGCTATACGCTCGTCACGCCCGACCACCCCGGCCAACGGCTGGTCCATGTCCACCCCGATCCGAACGAGCCGGGACGGACGTATCGCACCGATCTGGCGATCTGCGCCGGCATGGCGGAGTTCGCCGAAATGCTCGCCGCGCTCGATGGCCCGGCCCATCCGGCCGCCGCCGATGCCCATGCGGATTACCTCGCATGGTCCACCCCCGCCCCCCGCGACGGCGTCACGCTCGATCTCGGCCCTTGCGTCGCCGCGATGCGCGCGGCGTTGCCGGCGGACACGATCATCTGCAACGGGGCGGGCAATTACAGCGGCTGGTGGCATCGCTATTGGCGTTACGCCGGTCTCGGCACGCAACTGGCCCCGACGGCGGGCGCGATGGGATACGGCCTGCCCGCCGCCGTTGCCGCCAGCCTGCGCCACCCCGCCCGCAGCGTCGTCGCGCTGGCCGGCGACGGCTGTTTCCTGATGAACGGACAGGAAATGGCGACCGCCGTGCAATCGGGCGCCAGCATCCTCGTGCTCGTGATCGACAACGGCGCGTACGGCACGATCCGGATGCATCAGGAGCGCGAGTTTCCCGGCCGCATCGCCGGCACCACCCTCGCGAACCCCGATTTCGCCGCGCTGGCGCGAGCGTATGGGGCATGGGCGGAGACGGTCGATCGGACCAAAGACTTCGCCGCGGCCCTTGACCGCGCGATCGGCCGGTCCGGCGTGCGGTTGCTCCACCTGAAGACGGATGTGGAGGTCATCAGCAACGGCACGACGCTGACCGCGATGAAGGCGGGTTAAGGCCCGCCCATTGAACACTCGCTACCCCGGCGGAGGCCGGGGTCCAGTCGGGAAAGCCGCAGTTAAGGTACCAACACCTCCACCCAACTGGACCTTGGCCTCCGCCGGGGAGGATCGTCTATCTGTAAGCGCAGTCCAGACAGCAAAAGGGCCGCCCCGGTATCCCGGAGCGGCCCCTGTAGCAGATCAGGCGAAAGCCCTAGATCTTGTCGCCAAGCGCGCCCTTGACGCTGCCCTTGACGTCCTGACCGGTGCCCTTGACCTGCTGGGCCTCGCCCTCTGCCTGCAGTTTCTCGTTGTCGGTGTGCTCGCCAATCGCTTCCTTGACGTTGCCGACGACCTTGTTGGCTGCTGCTGCAACCTTGTCCGTGAACTCACCCATGAGAGCCTCCATCGTTGCCGCCGGGCGAGTACCGCGCCGGCTTGAGCATCTGGTGGGGAAACGGCCTGCACCGGGCCCGGTTCCGTGAAAAATGCTTCAGATCAATCCTGCAAGCGGGCTCGACGGGTCGGCATAGCGCCGCATCCCCATCCGCCCGGCGCGGTAGGACAGGCGCCCTGCCTCGACCGCCGCCTTCATCGCGGCGGCCATCATGATCGGGTCCTTCGCCTCGGCGATCGCGGTATTCATCAGCACGCCGTCGCAGCCCAGTTCCATCGCCACCGCCGCGTCGGACGCCGATCCGACACCGGCGTCGACCAGCACCGGCACGTTCGCGCCCTCCACGATCAGGCGAATCGTCACCCGGTTCTGGATGCCCAGCCCCGACCCGATCGGCGCGCCCAGCGGCATGATCGCCACCGCGCCGGCATCCTCCAGCCGCTTCGCCGCGATCGGATCGTCGACGCAGTACACCATCGGCAGGAAACCCTCCTTGGCCAGCACCTCGGTCGCGCGCAGCGTCTCGACCATATCCGGGTACAGCGTCTTCGCCTCACCCAGCACCTCCAGCTTCACCAGTTCCCATCCCCCTGCCTCGCGCGCCAGTCGCAGCGTGCGGATCGCCGATTCGGCATCGAAACAGCCGGCGGTGTTGGGCAGATAGGTGATCCGCTTCGGATCGATGAAGTCGGTCAGCATCGGCGCATTGCGGTCGGACACGTTCACCCGCCGCACCGCGACGGTCACGATCTCCGCGCCCGACGCCTCGACCGCCGCCGCGTTCTGGGCGAAATCCTTGTACTTGCCGGTACCGACGATCAGCCGCGACCGGAACGTCCGTCCCGCCACCGTCCAGCTGTCGGTATCGACCGCCACGGCATGATCGCCGCCGCCGACGAAGTGCACGATTTCCAGATCGTCACCATCCTCGACGCACACGTCGCCCAGCGTCGATCGCGGCACGACCTCCAGATTGCGCTCCACCGCCACCTTCTCCACCACCAGCCCCAGCTCGGTGGCCAGCGCCGCCAGCGTCAGCCCGGCGCTGACCCGCTTGTGCTCGCCGTTGACGGTGATCGATACGGTGCCATCGGTATGGGCCATGATCCGGTTCCAGTCGCGTATGTTCGAGTTGAGGCCCCACGGGAACACGCGTCTCGACTTCCCTCGACACGAGCGGGTAGATGGGGCGAACAGATAGGAGCGATCTAGGTTCGCCCGCCCGGTCTCGCAACCTAAAGTCGCCTCGCAACCTGAAGCGGTCCCGCAACCGAAAGTGCCCGATGCCCGATACCGTATTCGTCCTGAACGGCCCGAACCTGAACCTGCTGGGCCTGCGCGAACCCGACATCTATGGCCATGACACGCTCGACGACATCGCCGGGATGCTGGAGGACCGCGCCCGCGAACTCGGCCTGGCCATCGACCTGCGCCAGTCCAATCACGAAGGCCATCTGGTCGACTGGCTGCACGAGGCGCAGGCGGTGAAGGCAAAGGCGGTGCTGCTGAACGCGGGTGGCTTCACGCACACGTCGGTTGCTGTACATGATGCGATCAAGTCGGTGGTGACACCGGTGATCGAAGTGCACCTGTCGAATCCGCATCGACGCGAATCCTTTCGACACGTCAGCCTGATCGGGCAGGCGGCAAAGGGGACGATTGCAGGGTTCGGTGCGCTTTCCTACCTGCTCGCGCTTGAAGCCGCCGCCCGCTTCTGACAGACGCCGCCGATTGAAAAGGGAAGGGTCACGATGACCGAAGGAAATCCGAACGGGCCGATGCAGATCGATGTCGATCTGGTCCGCCAGCTTGCCGAACTGCTCGATACGACGCAACTGACCGAGATCGAGGTGGAGGACAAGGATCGCAAGATCCGCGTCGCCCGCAAAGCCGCGCCCGTCGCGGCACCCGTGCAATATGCGCCGGCCCCCGCCGCCGCGCCGCTGGCCGCCGCACCGGCCGCTGGCTCGCCTCCGGCCGAAGCCGGCGCGCTGGCGCCCACCGTCAGCGCCGATGCGGTGAAATCGCCGATGGTCGGCACCGCCTATCTGTCCGCGGAACCCGGCGCCAAGGCGTTCGCGGCGGTCGGCCAGAAGGTCGCGGCCGGCGACACGCTGCTGATCGTCGAGGCGATGAAGGTCATGAACCCGATCCTCGCCCCCACCGCCGGCACCGTGATGCACGTGCTCGTCGAAAACGGCCAGCCGGTCGAATTCGACCAGCCGCTGATCGTCGTCGCATGAGCCGGATCGCGTAATGCCGCAGATCAAGAAGCTGCTGATCGCCAACCGTGGCGAGATCGCGCTCCGCATCCACCGCGCGTGCCACGAAATGGGCATTAAAACGGTGGCGGTGCATTCCACCGCCGATGTCGACGCCATGCACGTGCGGCTGGCGGACGAGGCGATCTGCATCGGCCCGCCATCGGCGACCGACAGCTATCTGAACATCGCCAACATCATCTCGGCGGCAGAGATCAGCGGCGCGGACGCGATCCATCCCGGCTACGGCTTTCTCAGCGAGAACGCGCGCTTCGCCGAGATCGTCGAGATGCACGACCTGATCTTCATCGGTCCGAAGCCCGAACATATCCGCACGATGGGCGACAAGGTGGAGGCCAAGCGCACCGCCGGCGCCCTCGGGCTGCCGCTGGTTCCCGGCTCGGACGGCGCGATCAGCGACGTGGCCGAGGCGAAGAAGCTCGCCGCCGAGATCGGCTATCCGGTCATCATCAAGGCGGCCTCGGGCGGCGGCGGTCGCGGCATGAAGGTCTGCAACGGCGAGGATCAGCTCGAAACCCTGATGCAACAGGCCGGGACGGAGGCGAAGGCCGCGTTCGGCGACGCCACCGTCTACATGGAAAAATATCTGGGCAACCCCCGGCATATCGAATTCCAGATCTTCGGCGACGGCAACGGCCAGGCGATCCATCTGGGCGAACGCGACTGCTCGCTCCAGCGCCGCCACCAGAAGGTGCTGGAGGAAGCCCCCTCGCCCGTCATCACGCCGGAAGAACGGTCGCGGATGGGCGGCATCGTGGCGAAGGCGATGGCCGACATGGGCTATCGCGGCGCCGGCACGATCGAATTCCTATGGGAAGCTGGCGAGTTCTATTTCATCGAAATGAACACCCGGTTGCAGGTCGAGCATCCTGTTACCGAGATGATTACCGGCATCGATCTGGTCCGCGAACAGATCCGCGTCGCCGAGGGGCATCCGCTGTCGGTGACGCAGGACGAGGTCCGCTTCAGCGGCCACGCGATCGAATGCCGCATCAATGCCGAGGACCCGCGCACCTTCATGCCCTCACCCGGCAAGGTGACGCAGTTCCACGCCCCCGGCGGGATGCACGTCCGCGTCGATTCCGGCCTGTACGCGGGCTACAAGGTGCCGCCCTATTACGACAGCATGATCGCCAAGCTGATCGTCTATGGCACCACCCGCGAACGCTGCATCGCCCGCCTCCGCCGCGCGCTGGAGGAATTCGTGATCGAGGGGATGAAGACCACCATCCCCCTCCACCGCGACCTGATCGAGGACCCGGAGTTCCAGGCCGGCAGCTACACGATCAAGTGGCTGGAGGAATGGCTGGCGAAACAGGACGCCTGACGATGCGGCGCGGGCGGCCGATCCGTCTGCCCGCGCCTGATCCGGCCCGTGAACTGGCGGGGCGATCACCGAACCAGCCATTCCGCACAACCCCGTTCCCCGGCGAAGGCCGGGGCCCAGTTGGGCGAACGGTCGCCATGGCTCAATAGCGCTTCCCCACTGGACCCCGGCCCCGCCGGGGAAGCAAATTGGTAACGATGGCATAAGTTACGAACGCCAAACTCCGTCGGACAAGCACCGTCCCAAACCTTCTTCTCCGCGTCTCCGCGTCTCCGCGCGAAACCCCTTCTGCCTATCCCATCGACCGATCCGATGTCCTACACCGCCACGATCGACTATAGTCATCCGGATGCGACCAGCCCCCGCCATTCATCGCGCCAAAAGCCCTCTCTCGCGCCCACGCGCACGCCCGCGCGCGAGGGACGGGTGTGACTTTAGTGACTTTCCGCCCACTCAAGCGCTCCGACGACAGGGCGTTAACATGCCGTTAACTCGGGCATCACGAGCGAGAATGCCCGCTTTTCAGGCACTCCCGACCCGGCCATTGCGGACTTGCCCGAGAGCGTGGCGACTGGCACGCTGCATGCAACACGCCCAGACGGGCGAGGGATCAATGCTTACCGGGGGCATGAAGTGAAAAAGGTCGAAGCCATCATCAAGCCGTTCAAGCTGGATGAGGTGAAGGAAGCGCTGCACGAAATCGGCGTATCCGGCATCACCGTCACCGAAGCCAAGGGGTTCGGCCGGCAGAAGGGTCATACCGAACTGTATCGCGGCGCCGAATATGTCGTGGATTTCCTGCCCAAGGTTAAGCTGGAAGTCGTGATCGACGACGCGCTGGCCGATCGCGTGGTGGAGGCGATCGCCGCCGCCGCGCAGACCGGCCGGATCGGCGACGGCAAGATCTTCGTCATCCCGGTCGAAGCGGCACTCCGCATCCGCACCGGCGAGCGCGACGAGGCCGCAATCTGATCTGTAGCGGATTTGATTGCCCGGATTTATTTCCCGGATTTAATTTCAACGTCATTTGACGCGACGCAACATCCTGTGGAATTGGGGCACCGCGCCGCAACATCCACGCCGGCGATCCAGCCGGTCCATTTCTAGAGCAAGGGGCATCCACATGGCGATTTCGGCCAGCGACATTCTGAAGCGGATCAAGGAAGAAGAGATCGAGTGGGTCGATCTGCGGTTCACCGATCCCAAGGGCAAGTGGCAGCACCTGACCATGGTCGCCTCGCTGCTCGGCGAGGACGAGTTCACCGACGGCCTGATGTTCGACGGCAGCTCGATCGAGGGCTGGAAGGCGATCAACGAATCCGACATGACGCTGATGCCCGATCTGGAGGCGGTCTACACCGATCCGTTCTCGGCGACGCCGATGCTGATCGTGTTCTGCGACATCGTCGATCCCTCGACCGGCGAACTCTATGCCCGCGATCCGCGCTCGACCGCGAAGCGCGCCGAGGCGTATCTGAAGACCACCGGTGTCGGCGACACCGTGTATGTCGGCCCCGAGGCCGAGTTCTTCCTGTTCGACGACGTGCGGTTCGAAAACAGCTATTCGACCAGCTATTACAAGATCGACGACATCGAACTGCCGGGTAATTCGGGCCGCGAATATGAAGGCGGCAACATGGGCCATCGCCCCCGTGCGAAGGGCGGTTACTTCCCCGTCGCACCGGTCGACTCGGCCGTCGATATCCGCGGGGAGATGGTCTCGACGATGATCGAGATGGGCCTGCCCTGCGACAAGCACCATCACGAGGTCGCCGCCGCGCAGCACGAGCTGGGCCTGACCTTCGGCACGCTGACCCAGACCGCCGATCGCATGCAGATCTACAAGTACGTCGTCCATCAGGTCGCGCACGCCTATGGCAAGACGGCGACGTTCATGCCCAAGCCGATCAAGGAAGATAACGGTTCGGGGATGCACACGCACTTCTCGATCTGGGAAGGCAAGAACCCGCTGTTCGCCGGTAACGGCTATGCCGGCCTGTCGGATCTGTGCCTGTACTTCATCGGCGGCATCATCAAGCATGCCAAGGCGGTGAATGCCTTCACCAACCCGTCGACCAACAGCTACAAGCGGCTGGTGCCGGGTTACGAAGCGCCGGTGCTGCTCGCCTATTCGGCGCGCAACCGCTCGGCCTCGTGCCGCATCCCCTATGGCACCGGCCCCAAGGCGAAGCGCGTCGAAGTGCGCTTCCCCGATGCGCTCGCCAACCCTTATCTCGCCTATGCAGCGCTGATGATGGCGGGCATGGACGGCATCCTGAACAAGATCCATCCAGGCGAACCGATGGACAAGAACCTGTACGACCTGCCGCCGGCAGAACTCGCCCAGGTCCCGACCGTCGCCGGCTCGCTCCGCGAGGCGCTCGACTGTCTGGAGGCCGATCACGACTTCCTCCTGAAGGGCGACGTGTTCTCCAAGGACCAGATCGAGGCGTTCGTCGAGATCAAGCGGTCGGAAGTCGCCCGCTGGGAAATGACGCCCAGCCCGGTCGAGTATGATATGTACTACAGCGGCTGAGCCGTGCCGCGCCGGCACGGCGGTGGGCGATGCCCACAGCCGCTGTCGGCCGGCGGGGCATCGCCCGACCGACGACGCGGCTTCGCCGCGTCGCCACCCGATAAGTGAAGAGGCGTCCGGCAAAACCGGGCGCCTCTTTTCAACTGATGCTCGAAAACGGCAAATGATTGGACTACCGTATCGCACCGGCCACGGATGGGATCACATCATGAAACATCTGCCGCAATCGCCATCGGTCAGCTAGAACGATGGCATCGCAACAATCGATCGTCGATGCGATCATTGTCGCGGCGTCCGGCGCCGGCGACGTCTCGGCCCGCAAGATGTTCGGCGAGTATGCGCTCTACTGCGACGGCAAGCTGGTCGCGCTGGTCTGCGACGACCAGTTGTTCGTCAAGCCGACCGATGCCGGTCGCCATCTCGCCGGCGCGGTCGAAGACGTACCGCCTTACGCGGGTGCGAAACCCAGCCTGCTCATCCCATCGGATCGCTGGCAGGACGGTGCATGGCTGTCGAACCTGATCCGCGTAACGACCGACGCCCTGCCGCTACCGAAACCGAAAAAGACGAAGACACGATAGGATACGGCGCCACCATCGCCCCAAAACCGAAATATTCACACCAGCAACACCGTACTCCCCCGCGTTTCGCCCGCCTCCATCGCCCGGTGCGCCGCCGCCACATCCTCCAGCGCAAAGGTCTGGCCGATCTCCGGCTTGATCGCGCCGCGCGCCAGCATCGCGAACACCCGGTCCGCCATCGCCTGCCGCTCTGCCGGCGTGGTCGCATAATCGAACAGCGTCGGCCGCGTCACGAACAGCGATCCCCGCGCCGCCAGCACGCCGAGATTCACACCGTCCACCGCGCCACCGGCATTGCCATAACTGACGATCAACCCCCGCCGCGCCGCTGCGGCCAGCGAAATGTCCCATGTCGCCTTGCCGATGCCGTCCAGCACCACCGGCACGCCGACACCATCGGTGATTTCCCGTACTCGTGCCGCCACGTCCTCGGTCCGGTGCAAGATGACATGATCGGCCCCCGCCGCCCGCGCCATCGCCGCCTTCTCCTCGCTGCCGACGCTGCCGATCACGGTGGCGCCGATCGCCTTCAGCCAGCCGACCAGCAGATGCCCGACACCACCGGCGGCGGCATGCACCAGCACCGCCTGCCCCGCCGTCACCCTGGCACATTGTTCGACCAGCATCGCCGCGGTGCCGCCCTTCAGCATCAGTGCCGCCGCCGTCCGGTCGTCCACCGCCGGCGGCAGATGGACCAGTTGCTCCACGGGCACATTCCGCGCCGTGGCATAGGCGCCCCGCGCCGGACCGAACGTGCCGACCCGGTCACCGGCCGAGAAGCCGTCCGAGTCCGGCCCCGTCATTTCGACGAACCCCGCCGCTTCCGATCCCAGCCCCGCCGGCAGGTCGACGGGGTAGACGCCGCTGCGATGGTAGGCATCGATGTAATTCAGCCCCACCGCCGTGCTGCGGAACCGCACCTCGCCCGGTCCCGGCGGCGGCAGATCGACGTCGACCCATTCGATCACCTCGGGTCCGCCGGTGCGCGTGATCCGGGCGACGCGGGCTGGCTGGCTCATGACGATCTTCTCCTCGGGCATGCAGGTGTCGCGAACGTATCAGCACGCTCGCCGGTTGCCACCCGCTGGCCATTCGACGGCCATCGGCGTATATACGCGTGCATACCGGGAGCATGGCGATGGGCGTGATCGAAACCAGAACCTTCAAAAGCGGCAACAGCGTCGCCGTCCGCCTGCCCAGAAGCCTGGGGTTTGAGGCGGGGGTGCCGGTGGTGATCGAACAGGTCGGCGACACCATCACGCTGCGCGCGAGCGTCGATATGACCGAAGAGAAGCGCAAGCTGACCGAACTCATCACGCGGCTGCGCGATGTCTGGGGCGATGCGCCGCGACCGACCTTCGATCGGGAGGAAACGCGGATCGAGTTTCCCGACCGCCTCGGTCTGTATTGATGCATCTGATCGACACCAATATCGCCATCTACCTTCGTGATGGCCACGACAGGATCACCGCCCGCCTGATGACCCTGTCGCAACGGCCCGCCATGTCGCTGATGACATGGGTGGAGATGGAGGGCGGCGTTCATGCCGATCCGCGCTACGCCACATACCGCCGGGCGACACTCGACGCGCTGGTCGCGGCGATCGATATACTGCCGATCGATCCACCGGTGGTCACCGCCTATGGCAGCATCATCGCCGCCCGCGGCTTCTCCCGCGCGCGCATCCTCGACCGGCTGATCGCCGCCACCGCGATCGTCCACGGCCTGACGCTCGTCACCATCAACGGCGAAGACTTCCGCGATATCCCCGGCCTGTCGCTCGACATCTGGCCGGCCCCGGCTCAGTAATCCCGCGATATCCGCACGTTCGCGCTCTGCCGGCCGAGCGTCGAGATGCTCGACAGCAACGACAGCCAGCGCGTCACCTGAAACTCGACCTGCGTGGCCGAGTAACCCTGACCATCGGTCACGATCTCGGCATAGAGCCGCCGCGTCACATATTTGCCCGCCGCGATCGACGTGCCCTGCCCGGTCTGGGGATCGGCCGGCAGGATGCGCAGCCGGTCCAGCCCCGCCGCCCGCCGCACCGCGTTAATCGGGTTCAGACCGTTGCCGCCATCCTGCAACGCCGCCACCGCCGCCGCCAGTTGCAGTGCCTCGGGCGCGGACAGGTTGGTGATCGAGGTGCCGAACAGCAACCGCGATAATAACTCGTCCTCGGGCAGCGCCGGCACGCTGGAAAAACCGATCTCGGGCTTCAGCGCATTGCCCGTCACCCGGATCGACGCGTTCAGACCGGTCGTGTCCGCATTCGCCTCGATATCCAACGATGGGTTGGCGGGCGTTTCGCCACCGAAGCGAATAACGCCGCGCGACAGTTCGAACTCGCGGCCGGCGAACTCGTAATCACCGCGGATCAACCGCGCCTGCCCGGTGATCGCCGGATTCTCCGGCTGACCACCGATCTGCAGGTTCGCCGACCATTCGCTGGTCAGGCCCAGCCCGCTGACCATCACTCCGGTCCGCGCCCGCGCGTTCAGCGCCAGCGTCCACGGCGCGGTCGGGCGATTGTCACCCTCGTCGCCGCCCGGCACATTGATCTCGCGGATGTTCAGCTTCGGGGCCGCGGTCGCCGCCGTCGCCTGACCCAGGCGATAGCGTGCGGCGTCCAGCGTCACATCACCGGAAATCGTGCCGCCCGTGCCGTTCGACAGGAACCGCAACGGCCCGGTCACCGTCGCGCCGATATCGTCGCGCGCGATCATCACCGCCTTGTCCGCCTGCAACTTCAGGTCCAGACCGATGCCGTTGGTGGCGGCGAAGTCGAACTGCCCCGCCCCCGTCACCCGACCGCCACGCCCGGCATCCGCCCCGAACCGGTCGATCGCCAGCCGCGATCCGGCGAAGCGGCCGCTCGCCTGAACATTGGTCAGCAGCGTCCCCGTCGTCGCGCTTTCGATGCGGGCGCCATTGGTCTGCAACGCCCCCCGGATCAACGGCGCACCCAGTCGCCCGGTCACATCGGCGCCGAGCGATACCGGCCCCGACAGGTCGAACAGCTCCACCCCCGTCAGCCGCCACAGCGCATCCGCCGGCCCGGCATAGCGCAACTGCGCGAACAGACCGGCCCCCGCCAGCCGTGCCGCCAGCGATCCGCTCCCCAGCGGCGCGAGTTGCGCCTGCGCTCGCCCGATCGTCTTGCCCCCCGATGCCATCACCGCGCGCAGGCCGGCGCGATCGGCGCGCAACACCCCCGCGACGCCGACATCGATCGGGGTCGAATTCAGCACCAGCCCCGCCCGCGTCAGCGCGCGCACCGTCATGTCGACGCGCCCCGTCGGCGCGCCCTCCGCCGGCGCCGCGAGCGTCAATGTCCCCGACGCGCTGCCCCCCAGCCCCAGTCCGGGGAAACCGATGTCGAGGATCGTCAGCGGCATCCTCGTGACACTACCGTCCACCGCCACGCCACCGGCGGACCAGCGCCCCGCCAACCGCGCCTCGCCACCCGCAAAGGTCAATCGCGTCGGTTGCAGGCGCCAGCCATCGCCATCGCGCGCGATCACCGCCGGCGTCAGCAATCGCAGCGGCCGGCGATCCAGCGTCCCCTGCACGTTCACGGTGAAATCATCGGGCCGCACCTGCGCCACCGTCTGGATATCGAACACCCGCCCCCGCGATCCGGCGATCGCCGCGCGGATTTCGCCCGTGCCGTCGGTCAGCTTGGCGGTGCCCGCAAACCGCGCCAGCGACAGCCCGCTATAACGCAGGCCCAGCCCCCGCGCGGTGGCGTCGATCACCGGCCCGGCGTCGGCCAGCAACACGGACCCGTCCAGCCGCCCGACCCGTAGCGTCGCGCCATCGAACGCCGCCTGCCGCGCGTCGAGATGCGCCTCGATCCGCTGCACCTCACCGACCGGCCGGAACAGCAATTCCCCCGACAGCGCCCCCGCCACCGCCAGCCGGCCGTCGAAGCCGCCATCGACGATCGCCAGACTGCCCCGCGCCCGCGCACCCGCGACATCCACCGCGTCGATCGCGATTGAGGATTGCTGGCCGCTCGGCAACAGGATCGACCCGTTCGCACGGAACGGCCCCAGCCGCGATCCTCCCGCCGCCACGAACGCGAAGCCGGCCGCCGTCGGGTCGAGATGCGCCCGCACATCGCTCAGCCCCAACGCATCGTTTGGCCGCGCCAGCCGCAGGTCGATCGTCGGCCGCTCGATCCGGCCATCAAGCATCAGCGTCACCGGTCCATACGTCGCCTGCCGCCCCGCTCCCTCGAAATGGAACGTCCCGTCCCGCCGGCGATAACCATTGCCGTTCAGCCGCAATCCCGGCGAGGTCAGTTGCAGGCCGTTGAAATGCAGGATGCCGTCGGGCGTCCGCTCCAGCCCGGTCACGATCCGCGGCAATCCATCGGTCAGCGACCGAAAGAACGCATTGTCCAGCCGCCGCACCTGCGCCACGCCGCGCCCGACGATGCGGGTGCCATGGCCATTCGGTCCGGGCACGACCTGCAACGTGGAATCGATGTCGACCACGCCGATGCCGGGGATCAGATACCGGCCGAGCTGCCCGCCCAGGCCCACCTGATACCGCCCGGTCCGCAGGTCGAGCGCCAGCGTGATGCGCCCCTGCAGCTTGTCCGATCGCAGCTGCAGGTTGCTGCCCGTCAGCGTCGGTGGCGCCAGTCGCAGCGCGCCGTCGATCGACAGGTTGTTCAGGATACCGCCCGCGACATTGCCGACGCCCGTCACCCGCGCCGCCGTCACCCGGATCGGCACGGTCGTCGGAAACGGCGACAACCGCCCGACCCCGCCCGCGCGCACCCGCTCGAACCCGGTATCGTCGAACGCCAGCCGATCGGCGATCAGCCGATAGTCGTATTTGGCGGTGGCAAACGCCCCGTCGAGGATCGCGCGCAACTCGATGCCACGCCCGCTCATGTTCGGAAACAGCGCCGCCGGCCGCAACAGGCGCGTGCGGATCTTCAGGTTGCGATAGACGCCGGCCCCCAGATCGACCTCGCCATCAACCTCCGCCGCCAACGCCGCCGATCGCAGGCCCAGCCGCCCGTCCAGCCGTCGATGCGCGAAGATCGCCGCCCCCTCGACCAGCAATCGCGGCGCCGTCAACCGTGCCGCCTTGCCGGTCAGCAGCGATGCCGGCGCGATCGTGCCGCCCAGCGTATAGCGTCCTTCCTGCGCGGTCAGGGCCAGATCGACGACGCGGGCGCCCGCCACCTCCGCCCGCGCATCGCCGCGCCACCGCGCCCAGCTGCCGTCGCCCGCCACGGTCAGCGTCACGGGTCCGCGCACGCCCACGGCCTTAGCCAGCACGCCGCCGGCCGCGCCGGCCCCGCGCACATCGATATCGAAGCGATCCCGCGCCGGCGCCGCGTCGATCGCCAGCCGCAACCGATCGCTCCCCTCGACCAGCGCGTTCAGCTTCACCAGCGCCCGGCCCGACCGGATATCCGCCGCGCCCGCCAGCCGCCCGACCCGTTCGCGCCCCAATACGGGCGGCGCCAGCACCAGCCGGCCGACATCGACGCGGCCGATGCGAATGTCGAAATCGGGCAGGATCGGGCCACGCCTGCCCGTCGGCCGCGTGTGCGGCACATGCGCCAGCCGCGCCTCGGGAATCGCCAGCCGGTCGATCGACAGCTCGTTCCACAACCAGCGCCACGGCGCCCAGTCCAGCTCGACGCGCGGCGCACTGAACACCAGCCCGTCGACGTCATAGACGCGCAGATCGTTCAACCGCGTGTCGGCATAGAGCGACCCGTCGATCCGCCCGACCGCGAAACGCAGCCCGTTCGCCGTCCTTATCGCGCCGATCCGCTCCGCGACCAGCCGGTGCCCCCACGGCGTATCGACCAGGATCAGCGCCATCGCGACGATCGCCGCCAGCGCCGCGATCGTACCGGCGATCCACCGCCGCCACCGCATCAGAATGCCTGCCCCAGCGACACGTACACCGCGATCTTCGAATCGCCCGGTTGCGGATTGATCGGCGTGCCGACATCCAGCCTGATCGGCCCGAAATTGGAATAATATCGCACGCCCAGACCCGTGCCGTAACGAAAGCCGGAAAAGCCCGGCAACGGCGAGGTATAGATGTTGCCCGCATCGAGGAACGGCACGATCCCGAAATTGCCGAACGCCTTCACCCGCGCCTCGATCGCGAATTCGGTCAGGCTGCGGCCGCCGATCGGATCGTTGTTGGGGTCACGCGGCCCGATCGACTGATATCCATATCCCCGCACCGATGCGCCGCCACCGGCATAAAAGCGCCGCGACGGCGCCACTGCATCGCGCGGTGCACCGACGATCGTGCCCAGCCGCGTCCGTCCCGCCAGCACGACGCGCGACCCGATGCTGCGATAGATGCTCGCATCGACCTGCGTCCGCGCATAACCGAACACCGCGCCCTGCAACGACACTTCGGGGCTCAACCGCCCACCCAGCCGGAACCCGCGCGTCGGGTTCAGCAGGTCGTCGGTCCCGTCATAGATCAGGCTGGTCGGCAGCGCGCCGATGAAGAACGTCCGCCGTCGCGGTAACCCGGTCGAGAGCAACACGTCCTGCTCGTCCGACGCCAGCAGTTCCGCCCCCAGCGACCATGTCCATGTCTTCTGGAAGAAGATGTTCGTCTGCCGCTCCAGCGATCCCGACAGCGAATAGGTCTTGGCGTCGTACGCGTCGCGGTTCTGATGAGCAGCCGCCGCCTGCAACGTCAGCACCCGGTCGCGGGCATGGAAATTGCTGCGGCGATAGACCAGCGACGACAACTGCTCCTGCGTGCCGAGCACACTGCGGATCGTCAGCGCGCCTTCGGGCGGGAACAGGTTGCGATGCGTCCAGCTGAGTTCCAGCCGCGCGCCCTCGCCGGTGCCATATCCCAATTCGCCCGCCACGGTGTGCGGCGGCGCGGGGTCCAGCTTCACCGCGATATCGACGGTACCCGGCTCCTTGCCCTCGACCGGCTCCAGTTCCACCGCCGCGACCAGCCCGGTCTGGATCAGCGCCCGGCGCAGGTCGTCGATGCGCGACTGGTCGAACGGCGCCCCCCGGCGGAACCTAGCGATGTCGGCGACATGATCCGGCCCGAACACGCGGTTGCCGGGCAGCGCGACGATATCGCCAAACCGCCGCGCGCCGCCCGGCTGCACGCTCAGGTCCAGCGTCGCCGTCTTCGCGGCGCGATCGACCACGATCGCCGGATCGCCGACCTCGGCGAAGGGGAAGCCCGCGCGCCCGATCGCGGTTTCAAGCGCGGTCTGGCCGGCGACCACCCCATCGGCATCGACCGCGTCACCTGCCTTCACGGCGAAAGCGGTGTTCAGCGCCGCGGCCTTCTCCCCCGCCGCGTCCACCCCCGCCAGCGTGACACCCGCGAACCGGTAAAGCCCGCCCGGCACGGTATCCAGTACCACCAGCGGCCGCGCACCCGGCTCCACCCGCGTCGTCACCTGCGCATCATAATATCCCTGCGCCCGCAACAACGTGACGAGCAGTGCCGCATCCTCCCGCGCGCGCCGGTCGAGCTGCGCCGCATTGGCCACCGAACCGTCATTGGCGTCGAGCGTCGAGTTCTCGGCAAAACGCTGGCGTAGCAGCGGCGTCGCGACGGCATCGATCCCGTCGATCCGCCACGTATAGCGACGCTCGGCGGTCACGTCGGTGGTCGCGGCCACCGCCTGCGGATCGACCGGTTCGATTGGGAGCGTTGGCCAGTCGACGCCGATATCGGGCAGCGGCGCGAGCGGTGCATCGGGATCGACCGCTTGCGCACCGACCGTGGGTGCCTGGCCGGCGGCAGGCACGGCATTGCCCTGCGCCGAGAGAGGCGATCCGGCCAGGACAAGACAGGCGGCGGCGGCATGGCCCACCCGCCGGATGCGGCATTCCATGCTCGCCCTCTAGCTCCGCTCCGGTCCGATACATACCCCTATGGCACGGGAATATCGACGGATGGATCTCCCCGCCGTCCGCGTCGAACGCGTCCCTACCATTCGGCCTGATCGAAGTCGAAGGCCACCTCTGCACAGGGTGCTTCGACTTCGACGCCATGCGTCGAAGTTTATCCTGAGCGGCTGGCTTGCCAGCCAGTCGAAGGACTCAGCACGAACGGTTGAAGTAAGCGCGGGATACTCTCGATCCTAGTGCACCGTCCCGATCGCCTCATCGACCGACAGGATCACGATCAACCGTTCGACCTGCCGCCAGCGGCAGAAATGGATGTGGTTGCCCAGATCGCGGCTGCGGTCGGCGCGGGCGGCGGCCTCGGTCGCGGCGTCGGTGCCGAAGGCGGCGATCAGTTCGGCGGCCGTCGCGGCTTGACCGGCGTCGGTGATATAGGGAGCGATATAACGGGCAGACGGCATCGCCTCCCATCCCGTCCGCGGACACGTTCGTCAATCGCCGGTCGCAACGGCTCGCCGCATCGACACGACCCCGACACCGATACCGACACCGGGTGGCGTCCGCCCGCCGGGCGTGGCAGGGTCGCCACCATGTCGGATCGATCCCCTCCCGCCGCCGCCGGCGGCGTCCTCATCGCGATCGGGCCGCTGGTCGGCGTCGCCATCGGCTTCGCCTTCGGACAGGCGACCCCCGGTTTCCTGATCGGCCTCGCCGCCGGCGGCGCGGCCGCGCTCCTCATCTGGCTGCGCGACCGCCGTTAACGAAAGTTCCCTCTCCAAACGGGAGAGGGAAAGACAGCACGCTCAGCGCGGCCGCCGCATCTGCCACACCACACGCCCGATCAATTCCACCGGCGCATCAGGCAAGGGCGGGCTGAGTGGATTGTCGCTGCTCGCCACCGGCACGCCACCGCGCAGCACCACCCGCTTCACCATCGTCGCGCCGTCGATCCGCACTACGAACACGCCGCCGCGCGGCCCCGGCCGGCGGTCGCCGGTATCGACGAGTATGTGATCGCCGTCGAACAGCCCCGGCTCCATCGAATCGCCCTTCACCCGCAGGATCGCCGCCGCCCCCGGCGACAGGCCCAGCCGCCGCGCCAGCGACGGGTCGATCAGGTCGGTCCCCACCGCCACCTCGTCGTCCACCTGCGCCCCCGGCCCCGCAGACACCGCCACGTCCAGCCGCGGCACCCGCCACATCGCCGCCACCGCGCGGCCACCGAGTATCGCTGGTGCGACCCCAAAGAACGCCGCCAGCCGCGCGACGTCCTCCTCCTCCAGCGACCTCGGCGTCCCCCGCCGCACATATTGCTGAACATAGGCGGCATTGCGCCCGAGCATCCGCGACAGCGCCGCCAGACTGGTGCCGCTCGCCTCGGCCAGAGCCGCCAGCGCGGTACGCGGATCATCCTGCACCATGCCGGATCAGTATCGTAGGAATATTTCCTAGACAAGTTGGAAATGCAGGAACAGATCATGAACACAACATCAGATTCGCGAGGTCCGTCATGTCGCTGCTCATCAAGATCGATCGCTACCTGCGGGAGACGGGGATTTCCGTCTCCCGCTTCGGGCGCGAGGCGGTCAACGATCCCCGCCTCATCTTCGATCTCCGGCGCGGTCGCGATCCGGGACCGGAAATCACCGCCAAGGTCGAAGCCTATATCGCGGATGCCCACGCATGACGTTCCTTGCCCGCTTCAGGCGTCGCCTGCCGACCGATCCCGCCCTGCCGCTGATCCGCGAGTTGATCGCCGATGCGGCGGCGAACGGTTGCACCGTCCATCTCGTCGCCAGCGCGACTCGCGACTGGGCGAGCGCAACGTTCGTCGGCGCGCAGCACCGCATCCTGCTGACCGCGATCGCCTCGCCGGCGCTGACCGCGTGGCTGGCGGCCCTGCCGTCCGCGCAACTGGCACCCGGCCGCGATCTGCTCGGCGACCTGACGGTCGATCGGGTGTCGCCCATCGGCAACGAATGCCAGATCGAACTGTCCGCGCTGACGCTGGTGGAGGCATGATGCCGCGTTGCAATATACTGTTGATATAACGTAACACGATCGTTACGAAGCTGTGCGACCTTCTTCTTCGCGGAGCTTTCAGTTCGATGATGCGTCCCCTCCTCCTCGCCGGCACCGCTCTGTTGGCCATCCACACACCGGCGTCGGCGGAAGGCCCGGCGGTCGACGCATCCGTCACACCGACCGCCACCGCCGCCGAGCCCGTGCAGGCAGAGCGCGGTGGCGAGATCGTCGTCACCGCGCCGTTCCAGCAGAGCGAGGCCGACGTGCTGTCCGGCACCTCGATCATGACCGGCGAGGAGCTTCAGCGCGCGCTGCGCCCGACGATCGGCGAGACGCTCGCCCGCCTGCCCGGCGTGTCCGCCACGTCGTTCGGTCCCAACGCCTCGCGCCCCGTGCTGCGCGGTTTCCAGGGTGAGCGTATCCGCGTGCTGACCGACGGCATCGGTTCGATCGACGTGTCGAATACCAGCGTCGACCACGCCGTTGCGATAAACCCGCTGATCGCCGAACGGGTCGAGGTGCTGCGCGGCCCATCCGCCCTGTTGTTCGGATCGTCGGCGGTCGGCGGCGTCGTCAACGTCATCGACACCCGCATCCCGCGCAGCGTGCCGGAAGCCGGATACCGCGTCGGCGGCAACCTGACCTATGGCTCTGCCGCCAACGAGCGGTCCGGCGGGGCGGCGGGTGACGTCGCGCTGGGCGAAGGCTTCGTCGTCCATGCCGACGGATCATATCTGAAGACCGACGACCTGAAGATCGGCGGCTACGCCCTGTCCCGGCAACAGCGTGCCGCCTCGCTCACCACCGCCGCCCTGCCCCCGCAACCGGTCGAACCCGGCGAGGACGCGATCGACTTCGCCGGCAACGCCGCCATCCGCGGTCGCCTGCCCAACACCGCGTCGGAGACGTGGAACGTCGGCGTCGGTGCCGCACTGATCCGCGACGGCGGCAATATCGGCATCTCGTACAGCCGTTACGACAGTCTGTACGGTGTTCCCATCCGCTACGCGACCGAACAGGGTCAGGAGCAGGAAGCGCCCCGCATCGACCTGAAGCAGGACCGCGTCGACCTGCGCGCCGAAGTCGCCACCGGCGGCGGCTTCCTCGACCGTATCCGCCTGCGCGCGGCGATGGCCAACTACACCCATTCCGAACTCGAACCCTCGGGCGAGGTCGGCACGACCTTCAAGAACCAGGGCCTCGAAGGGCGCCTCGAATTCGTTCAGGCCAACCATGGCGGCTGGCTGGGCGCGTCGGGCGTGCAGGTGTTCAACCGCCGCTTCGACGTCGAGGGCGACGAGGCATTCCTGCCGCGCAACGAGACCAGCCAGGTCGGTCTCTTCACCCTGCAACAATACAGCATGGGCGCCTTCCGCGCCGAAGCGGGTGCGCGATACGAGACGACATCGGTCGACGCCCGCACGATCGTCGGCGACGATCGCTTCTTCAGCGGGGGCCGTGATTTCCATGCGGTGTCCGGCTCGCTCGGCGCTTCCTACGAAGTCGCGCCCGACATCCGCATCGGCCTGAACGGCTCCCGCACCGAGCGCGCACCGTCGGCCGAGGAACTGTTCGCCAACGGTCCCCACGCCGGCACCCAGTCCTACGAATTGGGCAACCCCAATTTCCGTCTGGAGAAGTCATGGGGACTGGAAGCGACGCTGCACGCCCACCGCGAGAACTGGAGCTTCGACGCGGCCGCCTATTACAACTGGTTCTCCAACTACATCTTCGACAATCAGGTCGATCCCGTCACCTGCGAAACCGCCGCCGCCCCGTCCGGCCGCACCGTCGACCTGCCGTGCTTCCAATATGCTCAGGCCGATGCGCGCTATTACGGGCTGGAAGCGCAGGGCAATGTCCGCCTCGCCACGCTGGCCGGTTACAGGATCAACGCCGACCTGCTCGGTGACTGGGTCCATGCCCGCATCGTCGATCAAGGCCCCGTCCCCCGTATCCCGCCGATGCGGCTGCTCGGCGGCCTCGAAGCGCAGGGCGATCGCCTGACCGCGCGCGCCGAAGTGGAGCACAGCTTCGAGCAGGACCGCGTGACGCAGTTCGAGACGCCGACCAACGGCTTCACGCTGGTCAACGCCAGCCTCGCCCTGAAGCCGTTCGGCGCCACCAACCGGACGACGCTGACGCTCAGCGCCAACAACATCTTCGACGTAAACGCCCGCCGCCACGTCAGCTTCCTGAAGGACTTCGCCCCACTCAGCGGCCGCGACCTCCGCGCCACCCTGAGCTTCCACCTCTAAAATCCTCCCTGCTCGCGGGGAGGGGGACCAGCAAAGCTGGTGGAGGGGGCTTTCCGCGAACGCCACGCCCGTGGGAAGCCCCCTACCCACACCAAGTCGGGCTTGCCCCGCCGCCGCCATCCCCGTACCGCATCTTCAAACGGAGATCGGCAGATGGCAGGCATGGGCAGGTTCGACTGGGAAGACCCCTTCCTTCTCGACGATCAACTCACCGAAGACGAACGGATGATCCGCGATACGGCGCGCGCCTATGCAACCGACCGGTTGCTGCCGCGCATCGTCGACGCGTTCGCTCATGAGCATACCGATCCCGCGATCTTCCGCGAGATGGGCGAACTTGGGCTGCTCGGCCCCACCGTGCCAGCCGAATATGGCGGCGTCGGCGCCGGCTATGTCGCCTATGGCCTCGTCGCCCGCGAGGTGGAGCGGATCGACAGCGGCTACCGCTCGATGATGAGCGTCCAGTCCAGCCTCGTGATGTACCCCATCCACGCCTATGGGTCCGAAGAACAGCGCCTGAAATACCTGCCGAAACTGGCGTCGGGCGAATGGATCGGCTGTTTCGGCCTGACCGAACCCGATGCCGGTTCCGACCCCGGCAGCATGACGACGCGCGCGAAGAAGGTCGATGGCGGTTATGTCATCTCCGGCGCCAAGACGTGGATCAGCAACTCGCCGATCGCCGACGTTTTCGTGGTCTGGGCCAAATCCGACGCGCATGACGGCAAGATCCGCGGCTTCATTCTTGAAAAGGACATGAAGGGCCTCGTCGCGCCGAAGATAGAGGGCAAGCTGTCGCTTCGCGCCTCGATCACCGGCATGATATTGATGGACGAGGTCGCGGTGGGCGAGGACGCGCTGCTGCCGAATGTGGAGGGGCTGAAAGGCCCCTTCGGCTGCCTCAACCGCGCCCGTTACGGCATCAGCTGGGGCGCGCTCGGCGCCGCCGAATTCTGCTTTCACGCCGCCCGCCAGTACGGCCTCGACCGCAAGCAGTTCGGCACGCCGCTTGCCGGCCGCCAGCTCTATCAGAAGAAGCTCGCCGACATGGAGACCGAGATCGCGCTCGGCCTGCAGGCATCGCTGCGCGTCGGTCGCCTGATGGACGAAGGCCGCTTCGCCCCGGAAATGGTCAGTCTGGTGAAGCGCAACAATGTCGGCAAGGCGCTCGATATCGTCCGTGTCGCCCGCGACATGCACGGCGGCAACGGCATCTCGGGCGAATACCACGTCATGCGCCACCTGATGAATCTCGAAACCGTCAACACCTATGAAGGCGCGCACGACGTCCACGCCCTGATCCTCGGCCGCGCGATCACCGGCATCGCCGCGTTCTGACGGATCATCGCTCGCACCCAATGCCCGCCGCCCCGCTCACCGGCCTGAAGGTCGTCGAACTCGCCCGCATCCTCGCCGGCCCATGGGCGGGTCAGACACTCGCCGATCTCGGCGCGGAGGTGGTGAAGGTCGAAAGCCCGGACGGTGACGACACCCGCCGCTGGGGACCGCCCTTCATCGACAATCCCGACGGCAGTCGCGACGCCGCCTATTTCCACGCCTGTAATCGCGGCAAGACCTCGATCGTCGCGGACTTCGCCGACCCGGCCGACCTCGCCCACGTCCGCTCGCTCATCGCCGACGCCGATGTGGTGATCGAGAATTTCAAGGTCGGCGGCCTCGCCCGCTTCGGCCTCGACTACGCCTCGCTGGCCACGTGCCATCCCCGTCTGATCTATTGCTCGATCACGGGTTTTGGTCAGGACGGCCCCTATGCCCCGCGCGCCGGTTACGATTTCGTGGTGCAGGGGATGAGCGGCATCATGGACCTGACCGGCGACCCCGCCGGCCCGCCGCAAAAGATCGGCGTCGCCCTCGCCGACATCATGACCGGCCTCTACGCCGTCATCGCCATCCAGGCCGCGCTGGCGCAACGTGACCATACCGGGCGGGGGCAACAGATCGACATGGCGCTGCTCGACACGATGACCGGGGTGCTCGCCAATCAGGGGATGAACTGGCTGGCGGGCGGCGTCGATCCCACCCGCGCCGGCAACGCCCACCCGAACATCGCGCCCTATGCGGTGTATCCGACCAGCGACGGCTGGTTCATCCTCGCGGTCGGCAACGACGCGCAGTTCCGCCGCTTCTGCGCCGTCGTCGGGTTGCCGATGGACGAGCCGCGCTACGCCACCAACGCCCTGCGCGTCGAACACCGCGCCGCCCTCACCCTCGCGATCGAGGATGCCACCCGCCGCTTCCGGCGCGACGACCTCCTCGCCCGCCTCGACGCCGCCGGCGTCCCCGCCGGCCCGATCAACAGCGTCGCGCAGGCCTTCGCCGATCCGCAGGTCGTCGCGCGCGGCATGGCGATCGACGCCGCCCGCCCGGACGGCTCCACCGTCCCCGGCATCCGTACGCCGATCCGCTTCTCCGACGCCGATCTCGCCCCGCCCCGCGCCGCGCCCCTGCTGGCCAAGCGCCCGCCATCATGCGATAAAGAGGCCTAAGAACAGGAGAGCACGCCATGGCCACCGCCGCCCGAATCCGCCCGGAAACCACCGCGGCCGAATGGGAGGCGCGTCAGCAGCTCGCCGCCTGTTACCGCGTGTTCGACATGCTCGGCTGGTCGGAGATGATCTACAACCACATCACGCTGAAGGTGCCGGACGAGGACGGCGCGTTCCTCATCAACCCCTTCGGCCTGCACTTCTCCGAAGTCACCGCCTCCAGTCTCGTCAAGATCGACATCGACGGCAACAAGCTGGACGATAACCCCTATCCCGTGAACCGCGCCGGCTTCGTCCAGCATGCGGTCTTCCACCGCCACCTGCCCGACGCGCATTGCATCATGCATACGCACACCACCGCCGGCATGGCGGTCAGCTCGGTCGAGGGTGGTCTGCGCCCGATCAACTTCTACGCCTGCAACTTCGCCGGCCAGATCGCGTATCATGATTTCGAGGGCGTCACCGTCCGCTCCGAAGAGGGCGAACGCCTCGTCCGCAATCTCGGCGACAAGCGCATGATGTTCCTGCGCAACCACGGCATCCTCGTCATGGGCCGCACCCTGCCCGAGGCGTTCGTGAAGCACTGGGCGTTGCAACGCGCCTGCGAGATCCAGCTCGCCACCCTGTCGATGGGCACCCCGCTTGAAGTCGCGCCAGAGGTCGTCGCCGTCCACCAGCGCGATCTGCACATGGCGCAGGTCCCCGGCGGCCCCGGCGCCGCCGACTTCGCCGCGATGGTCCGCCTGATCGACAGGCGCGACACCAGCTGGCGCGAGTGATTCAGCCGAAGCGATAGCCGGAGACGACCCACCCCATCACCACGTCCCGGTAATCGCGCACCGCCGCGTCGTCACCGCCCGCGCCCAGCGCGACCATCAACGGCAACAGATGCTCCGCCTCGGGATGCGCGAAGCGGGCATGGGGCAGGCTGTCCCACGACGCCACCCGCTCGCGCCGCCGCGCGGGATCGGCCTCCGTCACCGCCGCGGTCAGCGCATCGTCCCACTCGGTCGCGACCGCCGTCACCTGCGGCCCCCGCGCGCGCAGACTGTGGAAGCTCATGCCCGATCCGACGATCAGCACGCCTTCCTCCCTCAGCGGCGCCAGTGCCCGCCCGATCGCGATATGCGCGGCGGGGTCAAGGTCCGCTCGCAGCGACATCTGCACCAGCGGAATGTCCGCGCCCGGCACCGCGACCATCATCGGCACGAACACCCCATGGTCCCAGCCGCGCGCCGCCTCCACCACCACCTCATGCCCGGCCGCGCGCAGCGCCGCCGCCGTCCGCCGCGCCACCTCGGGCGACCCCGCCGCGTCCCAGCGCAGGTGATAGGTATGCTCGGGAAACCCGTAATAATCGTACAGCAGCGCCGGCCGCTCGCCGACATGCACCGTCACCGCCGGCGTCTCCCAATGCCCCGAGACCATCAGGATCGCGCGCGGCCGCTCGGGCAGGCTGGCGACCAGCCCGGCCAGATACGCCTGCATCGGTCGCCAAACGGAATCGGGCGGGCCGCCGCCGGCGTCCATGAAGAAGCAGGGGCCACCGCCATGCGGCACAAACAGCGTGGGAAGCGTCATGCTCCCCCATGTCGCCCCTGCCCCGCCCGCCATCAACGTCGCCACCGGAAACGAGTCGTTTCGTCCGCCGCGCCGGTCGCCTACAATCGCCGACGATGACCAGCCTCAACGTCAACAACCAGCCCGTCGCCTATCAGATCGACCCGCAGACCCCGCTGCTCTGGGCGCTACGCGACGCATCGAACCTGACGGGCACCAAATATGGCTGCGGCACCGGCCATTGCGGCGCCTGCACGGTGGATGTCGACGGTCGCGCAGTCCGCTCGTGCCGGATGACCATCGCGCAGGCGGAGGGCACCTTCGTCACCACGATCGAGGGTCTGTCGGCGGACCGCGCGCACCCGCTGCAACTCGCCTTCCTCGCCGGCAATGTCGTCCAGTGCGGCTTCTGCGTCCCCGGCATCGTCATGGCCGCCGCCGCGCTGATCCGCCGCAACCCCGATCCGGACGAGGATGCGATCCGCGCCGCCATCACCAACATCTGCCGCTGCGGCATCTATCCCCGCCTGACCGACGCGATCCGCCGCGCCGCCGCCGCCATGCGCGGCGAAGAGGTGATCCCGGCCGGCGCCCGCCCCGGTATCGAACCGGCGGACGCGGCCCGCGTCGTCCCCGCCCTGTCGCCGCGATGACCGACCGAAAGCTGTCGCAAGGCTGACGACATTATTCAGCTTCGCCTCAACCTGTTCATGGCACAACTCGTCCATCATCAGGGCCGGCAGGTGCGCCGGCGATAAAGGACGACAAGGATGCGTAAGCTGATCGGAGCATTGCTCGCCGCGACGATGTTGATGCCGACTATCGCCACCGCGCAGGAACCCGACCGCCGCGGCGATCGCCCCCGTGGGGATATGCGTGGCGACATGCGCGGAGATGGGCGTGGCGACCGTCAACGCGCGCCGGACGCCGCGCCGGATGTCGGTCAGGCCCGTCAGGCGCCCTGGCGCGACGACACCCGCCGTGGCGGCTTTCAGGGCGAGCGGCGCGATCCGGCGGCGGAGCGTCCGGATCGCAACGACGGCCCGCGCGGCGGCATCGACCGTGGCGACCGTCCCGAACCCCGGCGCCCGGATTTCCAGCCCGCCGATCGCGGCCGTCCTGGCAGCAGCGCGACCTGGCGCGACGGCAACCGTACCGAACGCGGCATCGACGACCGCCAGGGCGACCGGCGCGACGACCGCCGGAACGATGGCCGCGACTGGAACAATCGCGGCGACCGCAACGACCGTCGCGGCGACGACTGGACCCGCAGCCGCTTCAACGACCGCGACCGGGTCGGCAACTGGAGCAACGACCGCCGCTTCAACGGCAGCGATCGTGGCAACGATTGGAGCAATGATCGCCGCGGCAACAACTGGGATCGCGGCTGGCGCAACGAGAACCGCTACGACTGGAACCGCTATCGCACCACCAATCGCGGCGCCTATCGCCTGCCGCGCTATTACGCGCCGAACGGCTGGGATCGCGGGTATCGCCGGTTCGGTGTCGGCGCCGGCCTGTCGTCGGTACTCTGGAACCGGAATTACTGGATTTCGGACCCATGGTCCTATCGTCTGCCCGAAGCATACGGCCCCTATCGCTGGGTCCGTTATTATGACGACGCGTTGCTCGTCGACCTGCGCAGCGGGCAGGTGATCGACGCGGTATACGGCATCTTCTGGTAGGACCGGACCACCGGCCGCGTTCGGTTTTCAGCGGGACGCGGCCACCAGATCGACCGGAACCGCACCGGGATAGGGCACCGCGCGCATATCGGGCGCTTCCACGCCGCGCGCGGTCCATGCCGCCATCCGGTTCCGCCCGCCGCGCTTGGCGCTGTAGAGCAACGCATCCGCCCGGCCCAGCGCCGGCGCCAGCGCAACATCGTCCGCCGCCACCAGCGCGATGCCCAGACTGACCGTCCACACCGGCAGTTCCGCGCGCTCGCCGCTCGCCATCACCGCATCGGTCAATTGCGTCGCGAACAGACGCGCGCCCTCTATTCCGCTGCCCGGCATCACCGCCGCGAACTCGTCACCACCCAGCCGCACGACCAGCCCGCCTTGCACGGCGGCCAACCGGCGCGCCGCATGGGCAAGCTCCACCAGCACCTCGTCGCCCACCGCATGGCCATGCCGATCGTTGACCGCCTTGAAATGATCGATATCGAACGCGACGACGCCCGTTCCCGGGCGCACCAGCGTCTTTTCCTGCACGCGCAGACCCGCCCGGTTCAGCAGTTGCGTCAGCGGATCGAGCCGCGCCGCATCGCGCAGCGCCTGTTGCGCCCGCTCGCCGCACATCGCCAGCAGCCCCAGGTTCATCACCGCCAGCAACAACTGGTCCAGCATCAGCGGCGCCCGCGCCAGCCACCGTTCGCCGGGCATCGCCCATTCCCCGACTAGCGCAAGAGCGTATCCGGGCACATAGGCCATCATCGCGGCCCCCGCGATCCGTCGCATCGGCGTGTCATGGCCGCGATAGATCACCAGCCCGGTGATCCCGATCGCCAGCGACAGGATAATCGCATCCACGACCAGCGCGGCAAAGGGCGACACCGCCCATCCCGACGTCGCCAGCACCACAGACCCTGCCTTGAGCGCCATCGTGGCCGCGACCAGCGCGACCATCCATGGCCGGAACGCCTTCTCGCCCTCGAACACGCGAACGCCCATCACGATCAACACGTCCGTGACGGCCAACGCGCCATACATCAACGCATCGATCGTCGCACCGGCCGGGCGCGGCAGACAGCCGAACCCGACGAGAATCACCGCATACATGGCCGACGACGCGATCCAGTACCGGAAATGCAGGGCGGACGGATATCGCCGCCCGACGACCAGAAACACCAGGGCATAGGCGCAGCTTGCCAGCATGCTGCACAGCCCGAGCGTTCCAGGATCCAGAAATTCTCCCATAGGCGCGATCGATACCCAAATCTGTTGGGCGAAGTTATGGCAACATCGTTAAAACTCCGTTCCGGGTCGATCGCGACGGGGCGCTGCCAATCATTGGCGGCATGGATCCCTTGCTTTCTACCCGCCCAGACCCGAAGACGGGTCGACCATGAGCCTGTTCTCGCCCCGCGCCGCGACGCGCAAGAAACCGTCGACCTCCCCGCTCCGCCAGCGCGTCGGCGCCGAGGTGGCCGCCCGGCTCGATGCGAACCCCGCGGCGGAACGTGCCGCCATTCAGGGTGCACAGGTCTATTACCATCCCGACTTTCTCGATGCCGCGACCTGCGACCGGTTGATCGCGATGATCGACGCGCATCGCCGGCCCTCGACGCTGTTGTCGGACCGCAACGACCAGGGTTTCCGCACCAGCGACAGTTGCGACATGGATCGCTGGTCGCCAGACGTGCAGCCGATCGACGAAGGGATCGCGGCGCTCCTCGGCATCGATCCGCTTCACGGCGAAACGATGCAGGGCCAGCGCTATGCCCCCGGCCAGCAATTCCGCGCCCATCACGATTATTTCCACGAAAGCGAAAGCTATTGGCAGCGGATGCTGCAAGAGGGCGGCCAGCGCACCTGGACCGCGATGATCTACCTGAACGACGTGGCCGAGGGTGGCGCGACGTGGTTCCCGCAGGCCGGCATCAAGGTTGCCCCCCGGCGCGGCATGATGCTCGCGTGGAACAACATGAAGCCAGACGGCAGCCCCAACGAACTGACCATCCACGAAGGGATGCCCGTGGTCGAGGGTGTGAAATACATCGTCACCAAATGGTTTCGCGAGGAACGCTGGATCAAATAGCCTGTCCTACAGGCGCCATTCGTGACAGAGGTTAAATCCCTCTCCCACCGGGAGAGGGAGGGAGGCGCAAAGCGCCGGAAGGGTGAGGGTCGCCCGAAAACCGATCCACTCGAAAGCACCCCAGCCCATCCAGATCCTGAGACCCAAACGTTCATGAACACCGCGATCAACATCCGAACGTCCCCCTCGCCGCAATCGCGGCCGATCGCGGCCGGCTGCGCGGAAACCACCCCCGCCTCGCACTCACGCGTACACGCGCGCGCGTCGCGCTCGCGTGTGAGGTGTGACTTTCGGGACTTTCCACGCGCTCGACACCCCCGCCGGACCATCCCCGCATGAGCGTGCTCGGCGTCACCCGATCCATCCTCGGCCAGCCCTGGCGCTGGCGATCGCTGTCCGCCGACGCCCGCGATGGTGCGCTCGGCGGCGACGGCCTGCTCGTCCAGCTCCTGCTGTCGCGCGGTTGCCCGCCCGATGCGATCGACGCGCACCGCACCCCCTCGATCCGGCATTTCATGCCCGATCCGTCGATCTTCCGCGACATGGACCGCGCCGCCGCCCGGCTCGCCGATGCGGTGCAGGCCGGCGAGCAGGTTGCGATCTTCGGCGATTACGATGTCGATGGCGCCACCTCCACCGCGCTGCTGGCGCGCGTCCTCGCCGATCTCGGCCTGATCGCCCGCCCCTACATCCCCGATCGCCTGCTGGAGGGATACGGCCCCACCGCCGCCGCCCTCGCCCGGCTGGCAGCCGAGGGCGCGTCGCTGATCCTCACCGTCGATTGCGGCGCACAGGCGTTCGACGCGTTCGAGGCGGTTCGCGACAACGGCGCCGACATCGTCGTCGTCGATCACCACAAATGCTCCAGCGCCCTGCCCCCCGCCCACGCGCTGGTGAACCCCAACCGCCTCGACGAGGCCGTCGACGCCGCCGCGCACGGCCATCTCGCCGCGGTCGGCATGTGCTTCCTGCTCGCCGCCGCGCTGGTTCGCACGCTGCGCGATCGCGGCTTCTTCGCCGATCGCCCCGAACCGAAGCTGATCGACCTGCTCGATCTCGTCGCGCTCGGCACCGTCGCCGACGTCGCGCAACTCCGCGGCCTCAACCGTGCCTTCGTGACGCAGGGGTTGAAGGTCATGGCCGGTCGCCGCAACATCGGCCTGTCCGCCCTGATCGAGGCGTCGCGCCTGACCCGCGCGCCCACCGCGCAGGATCTCGGCTTCGCGCTCGGCCCCCGCATCAACGCCGGCGGCCGCGTCGGCCGCGCCGATCTCGGCACCCGGCTGCTCATCACCACCGATCCGGACGAGGCCCGCACCCTCGCCGCCGAACTCGACCGCCTGAACGAGGAACGGCGCGCGATCGAAGCCGCCGTGCAGGTCGAGGCCGATCTGCGCATCGACGCACAGGCAAACGTCGTCCTCGTCTGGGGTCGGGGCTGGCACCCCGGCGTCATCGGCATCGTCGCCGGTCGCCTGAAGGAACGGCTCGGCCGCCCCGTCGTCGTCGTCGCGGTGGACGAACACGGCATCGGCAAGGGGTCGGGCCGCTCGATCACCGGGGTCGATCTCGGCGCCGCGATCATGGCCGCGCGCGAACACGGCCTGCTGGTCGCCGGCGGCGGCCACGCGATGGCCGCCGGCCTGACGATCGAGGAAGCGCACCTCCCCGCGCTGGCCACCTTCCTGAACGAACGCCTGTCGGACACCGTCACCCGCGCCCGCGAGGACCGCGCGTTGCTGCTGGATGCGGTGCTCGCCCCCGGCGGCGTCACCCCCGCGCTGGTCGAATCGCTGGAGGTCGGCGGCCCCTACGGCGCCGGCTGGCCCGCCCCCCGCGTCGCCGCCGGTCCGTTCCGCCTCGTCAAGGTCGATATCGTCGGCAACGGCCACATCCGCGTCATCGCCGCCGGCGACGACGGCCGCAGCATCAAGGCCATGGCCTTCCGCGCCGCCGACACCGATCTGGGTCAGGCACTGCTCGCCTGCCCCCCCCATCGCCGCCTCTGGCTGGCTGGCCGCGCCCGCCTCGACGACTGGGGATCACGCCCCGCCGCCGAACTTCATGTCGAAGATGCTGCATGGGCGGATTGACGTACGCGTTTCTCTGCCCTAACCGACCCCCACGCCCGACGGCCCCTTCGTCTAGCGGTTAGGACGCGGCCCTTTCACGGCTGAAGCACGGGTTCGATTCCCGTAGGGGTCACCAGCACTGCTGGAATGCGCGAAATCCCAGGATTTACGCCAGCTTCATCGTTCGCAGGTATAGCGAGCGAGTATAGAAGCGCATGGTGCAGATGATCACCCCCTGGAAACACCCACAGACCGGCATCTACTATCTCTACAAGGAACTGCCGCCCCACCTCCGCGACGAGATGGGCAAGCGCCAGATCCGCCGTTCCCTGAAGACCCGTGATCCCGCCGAAGCCAAGCGCCTGTTCGTCCAGGCTCACGCCGCCCTCGAGCAGGAGATGGCCGCGGCCGAGGCGCGCATCGCCGCGCGCAAGGTTGCCGACGATATCTCGCCCGAGCGGGCTAGGGTCGTGGTGGACGCCTTTATCCGCACCCGGCACAATCCCGGGCACTATGCGCGCTGGCCCACCCTCGGGCTGACCTTCTGGCTCGAGGACGCCGCCCGGTTCGTGCTTGGCGCCGAGCACCCGCTGGCGATGCTCCCGGCCTATGGCACCGCCGAGGATCTGCTGAAGCGGCGCGGAGAGCCGCTACCGGGCGACTGCTGGCTGGACGTGGTGCGCCAGCTGCCACCGTCCGAATGGCTGAAGGCAAGCGAGCCTGTCCTAAAGGAGATCTTTCGGGACCAGAAACCGGCTGTCGCGCGGACCCCGTCCAACGAACTGCTGATCATGCAGGCATGGAACGCGTGCGTGCGCGACGACAACGCGTGTCTGCGTTCGGATGTTGATGCGCCGCGCCGCATCGGGGCCAAGCCGCGGCTGCGTGCCGACCTGACGTTCCGTGAACTGCTGAAGCTGTGGAACGAGGAGAAGAAGCCGCGGCCACAGTCCTATGCCGAGGTGGAGCGCGCGACCGAGGACCTGATCGACTACCTGACCGACATTCCCGTCGAGAGCCTCACCTCCGACATGCTGATGGACTATCGCGACGACGCCAGGAAGCTGCCCGCCACCATGCCACGCGCCGACCGGTCGCTGCCCTTCAACGAGCGCCTCGCCCGTCACGAGCATAGCGACACGGAACGGGTAAGCGCGACCACCCTCAAGAAACGCATTGGCAGTATCCAGGCGCTGCTCGGATTCGCCCACCAGCAGCGCTGGATCACGAACAACGTCGGCACCGGCGTGCGGATCTCCGGATACAGCCGTGCGGGACGCGGGCGGCGCAGCTTTCTGCCCGGCGAGCTGCGCCAGCTGTTCGCCAGCGACCTCTTCACGCGTCCCGACCTGCTCCTGCACCGGCGCGCGGCGGTCAGCGACGTGACGCTGTACTGGATGTTCTTGCTTGGACTGACGTCCGGCGCCCGGCTGGAGGAAGTCGGACAGGCCCGCGTCGCGGACGTGAAGACCGACGACGGCATCCTCTACATCGACATCGACGACGTTCCGGGCGCCGCCACCGACGCCAGCCTCCCCGACAAGTCGGTGAAGACGCAGGGCTCGCGACGGATCATCCCGATTCACGACCATGTCCTGGCGCTCGGCTTCGGCAGGTACGTCGACGCGCTGCGGACCGCGGGAAGCGATCTGCTCTTCCCCGATCTGCGTCCGAGCACCTTCGGCAAGCTCACCAAGGAGGCGAGCCGCCGCCTCAACCGCTACATCAACGCCATCGTTAGCACCGACGGGCGGCTCGTATTCCATTCGCTTCGGCACCGCTTCAAGGACGAGGGGCGCTCGGCCGAGATCCAGGAACGCGTGCTCGACCAGCTCTGCGGCCACGCGCCGGCAACGGTCGGCGGACGCTATGGCGAAGGCGCAGACATCGCGGCGCTGAAGCGAAGCCTCGATCGCCTCCGCTTCGACTCCGTCGACTGGGACCGCCTGCGGGGCACGGCGGCCGCCATTGCTTGGCCGCCGGTAATCGCTCAAGTGATTGCCCGCGCCAAGGCTGGAACGGAGCAGGCGTCATGAGCCCGGACGACCGTGACGACCTCAGCGTCTACCTGATCTTTTCCGAGCCCGATGACCGGTTCTACCGGGTGGTGCGAAGCGTCGCCGGTGCCGGGTACGCAGTGCTCCGATATGCATCTTTGCACCGCAACGTAATCGGACTGGTGCCGGACGAAGTTGGACCGTTCAATATGGAAATGGTAGACGCCGCGCTGCCGATGGACGCACCGTCTATGTGCGTGCGGCAGACGGGGGCGAACTGATCGCTCGAATTGAACGACGACTACTGGCGCCTTGATGTCGCACGACTGATGTCCGCACCATGCCTATTCATTTCTGGATGGGATCAACCATCAGTGCGAACTTTGGCGGTTTTCTGCGCTGCATCCCTTTTTTGGTGAAAATCCGACATGGCGAATGGCGTGGCCAACTTCCGACGCCGTTCGCAAAAGTTCGCACCTCGACCTTCCATCCTGAAACGGTCGTCGAACAGCGAAAGGGCCGGCACCCCGAGGTGCCGGCCCCAGTCGGCCCAGCATGTTCGAAGCAGGCGTCAGCCGGGCAGCGCCACGACGGACTGTGTCCGGGGAAATACGGACGGCGCCGGCCGGCAGATCGGCTCGACCAGTTCCCTCCGGCACATGGAGGCGCCTGCAGCCGGTCCGGTCACCCGCAGCGGAGCGGACAGCGCGTGCACCTCCCGCTGCGTCGGCAGCGCGGCATGCCGGACCAGCCGGGCCATCGCCTCGATCGCGAGCTGACGACGCCTCAGGTACTTCATCGCCATCTCGTAGGTGCGATGACCGATGATCGAGCAGATCTGATCCACGTCGCAGCCCGCATCGCGCAGGAGTGCGGCGGTAGCATACCGGCTGCCGTGAGGCGTACGACGCGGCATGTTGGGGATGCGCGCCACCAGCGCCTTCAGGCGATAGTAGAAACCCCGCTCGCCGATCGGCTCGCCCGTCCGGTTCGTGACTATGAACCCGGACACCGGTCCCTGTGCACGCAGCCTGTCGAGCTCGGCACGCAGAACCGGATGCATCGGGATCGTCAGGTCCTCCTTCGTCTTGGACTGCCGCACACGGACGAAGTCTCCGACCACCTGCGACCAGTTCATGCGCCACACGTCGCCGGGACGCTGGCCAGTGCACAGCGCGATGATGATCAACGTCCGAATCGCACCGGTCGCGTACTGGAGCATCAACGCGATCTCCTCATGGCTCCACGGCTCATGACCGGCGCCCTTACTCTTGATACGCCGCAGGCGCAGGGCCGGATTTAGACCCTGAAGGACGTATCCGCGGTCGCCAGCAAACACATAGAGCCGGCTGATGAACAGGCGCATGACCTCGGCATAGCCGATCGCCATCCTGTTTCTCACCGCCGCCAGCATGTCGACCGTGGTGTGCTGCATCGCACAGTCGCCGAGATACTTCGAAACCGACTTCCCGAACTGAAGGTAGTTCGCCTGCGTTCGCGCAGAAAGTGCGCGAAACTCCACGTCCTCGTAGAACTTGCGGAGGACGTAGTCGAACGTGCCCTTGCTCGGCTTGGCCGCGATCGGCGCTGGCCTGACGGTCAGCGCCAGACACTCGGCATATTTGGCTTCGAATCTGGGGTGGCCAGGCCGTTCCGGCAGAGGCGCATCGAACCCCCGATAGCGGAACCGCCAGTATTTGGCCTTCGCCAGATAGGTGTATGCCGGCCTAACTGCCGGCTGGTTTACTTTGCCCATTGTTCAACCTTGCGAAGAATCGCCGCTCCATTGCCCGCACGCCGACAGAGGGATCCGCGATCCGCGACGGCATTCCGGCCATCCGGTCCGCCCAGAGGTCGAGGTCCTGCCGGTCCCAGAGCACGCGCCGTCCAATCCGCCGCGGCGCGATGCCGAGCGAACGGAAGGTCTTGTCACACACGCCGAAATAGGCGCAGGCGAGCCGCAGCGGCATCAGTCTCGGCCAGTCGGGAAGCCGCGCTCGCGCGCCTGTCGTCTCGCTGACCATCTCGTCGTCATCGTCGTGCTGCATCGACCGCCGCTCCTGAAGGGAATGCGGCCGCAATCGCCCGCGGAAACCATCAGGCCTCCACGATCCTCCGAAGACCGCATGGGAGTCGGGCAAAAACCGAACACTACGTGAACGGTTCCCGTCTCATCCTGAAAACGGGCGTCGCAGTCCGACGTGACGAGTGTTGACGTCCGGGGTGCAGCGTGCGATTCGGATCGCAGCCGCTTCAGCCGGATGTCGTCTTCGAGTTAAAGCTCAAGTCGGCTTCATGACCTTCTCCTTACGGTGGTGGGGTCCGGCACGAGCGGTCCGCGGGGCCTGCCGCTCCTACGGAGGCCCCGCACCTTCCTTCCGGACGGGCATGATCGGCGGCGCGCTAGGCGTCTCCGACCGGCGTTCCTGCGATCGCGGCGGTCACGCCGCGTCGCTCGCCGCGACCTTCGGGCCGCGGAACCTTACGACCTCGCCGCCGGCGGCACCGATCCGCCACTTGGCCAAGTCCGGCACGTGCTCGACCTCGTCCCGGCGCGCGAGCTTGCGAAGCAGCGGCGACACGCTCGTGCGCGGGATCGCCTCGCCGAACCGGTTCTGGACCGCGTCGATCAGCTCGCGCACGCCCATCGGCTCTGCCGCGTCGGCAAGGACCTCGACCAGCATCGCGCGGTGCGTGGGCCGCTTCCCGCCGGCAGAAGCGACCGGCGGCAAACAGGCGACGTAGCCTCCGGCCAGATCGCAGGCGGGATCTCCGGCCATCATCAGGACGCCAGCAAGGCCGTCCCGTCGCCGCGTCAGCCGCGCGATCTGCTCGTCCAGAGCCGTCTTCTCCCGGCGCACCTCGACGAGGTCGAAGGTGGCGTAGCGGCTCGCTGCGGCAGGGGGCGATTCGGTCATGCCGCGACCATGACGATCGCGCCTGCATGAGTCAAAGCAAATCCTCCGGCGACCACCCTCTACTTGTCCTCTGCCCCCCCCCCGAAATTCGAAAGGAAGAAGTCATGCCAATAAACAGGGAGCTGTCGTCACGGATCGTGACGGAGGCGCAGCGCATCATCGCGCTGACCGCCCAGATCGACACGGCGCTCGACCTCGCGGACCAGCTGAGCGGCAGCAGGCGCGACGCGCTGATCGAGCTTGGCCGGCTAACCGGCATGGGCGATGTCGGCGACGTCGACCGGGCGGTCAGGATGGACCGGACGATCGCAGACACCATGCTCGTGCTCGTCGCGCGCGCGGGGCCCAAGGGCATCTCGCGCGAGCGGCTTCTGGACGAAGCGGCGATGCGGTTCGACGAGGACGTCAGCGAGGCCGAGATGGACCAGGCTCTCGAGAAGCTGGTGGCCTCGGAAGAGATTCATGCTCTCGGCCAGGGCTATGGGCTCGGGACGGGGCAGAGCACGTCGCGACGCCTGGGCGGCTACAGCGCCCGCCAGGCGCACGGCCGCACGCACAAGGACATGATCCTCGAGGTGCTGCGGAACGCGCCCGGACCGCTCGGCGTGGCCGACATCATCCACGCCATCAGGGAACGCTTCGGTGCCGAGGTCTCGCGCACCAGCGTGTCGCCACTTCTCAGCAAGCTGGACATCAAGGGCGGCATCGTCGTCCATATCGACGACAAGTGGACCGTACCAAAGGCCTGATGGAGTCTTTTCCTAAATTTATCCTCCATTCCATGAGTCCAAATCGTTCTCGCTACGTTCTGCAGTTTCTGGATGAGACGAACGATCCATCCTGAAATGACGCGCCTTCCGACGCGCCGTGAACGGAGTCCCACGACATGAGGAACATCGCCTTCGAAGACCAGCTCGAAGCGCTCGGCGACAGGGGCTCGGGCCCGCTGTCCTGGTGGCGCACGAGCTCCTGCACCACCTTCCTTGCCGACGCTCGCATCGTAGAGACCGCCGTGGTCTCGATCGTCTCGGTCAGCCGCCTCGCGCCGCCTGCGCTCATCGCGGAACTGGCGACGAACCACGAGGACGAGCTCGCCCCGACCTGGAACGATCTCGCTCACCTCTTCTTCTCGATGGACGCGATGGCGCTCGGCATCAGCTACGACATCGCCGGCAGCTGCGCAGCTCTCTCCGCCCGGCAGATCGATCCGATCGGGACCGTCATGCTGCTGAAGGCGCTTGCCGAACCGTATATCACCCGCGATCCCGAGACCCGCATCTGGGTGGCCAGCACCTGGCTGGCGGAGCGCGGCTCGCTGCTCAACCAGACGACGCTGTCGACAGTGGACTGGTGGCAGACCGCCCGCGGGCACCAGACGCCCCTGCTCGCGGGAGAAGCGTGATGGATCCGCTCTTCCTCTTCGGCATCGGCGTGGCGCTGGCCGGCTGCGGATCGATCGGGACCACCCTCGCTGCGTGCCGCGAGATCCTGGCGATCCCGCGCGGCCCCGGCGCTCTCGGCGTCTCGGCCCTGCTTGCGGCCATGTTCTTCATCCTTCTCGTCGGCTGCGGTATCGTCGCCGGCGGGCTGTGGGTCGCGATCGCGGTCGCGGGAGGCGCAAGTGGCTAAGCGCAGCGCAACGAAGCCGCCGGCGATCATGCCCCGGACCGACATCGTCGTAGCCGGTCAGCGGATGGACGTGGCCTACCGCGTCCCGGCTCTCGCCGCGAAGGCGCCGGGACCGTGGCAGCGCGAGGCCGACAAGGTCGCCTGGACCGATCCCTCCACAGGGTACGCATGCATCATCCGCCGCATGCCCGGAGGACACCTCGGCGGCTTCGTCGCCGTGCCGGCCGGCCACCCGCTGGCCGGGTGGACCGCCGAAGCCGTCCCCCCGCAGCAGGTCCGCGCCCACGGCGGCCTCGACTATGCGCGGGCCTGCGACGAGCGCGGACCGGAAGCGGTCTCGATCTGCCACGTCAAGCCCGACGTAGCAGGTGCGCATGATACGGCGTGGTGGTTCGGGTTCTCGTGCGACCAGCCGGACGACCTCGTGCCGGATCACGCGGCCCATGCCGCGGAGGCGCGCCAACTCGGCGTCGCGCAGACGTACAGGAACGCGGAATACGTCCTCGACCGATGCACCGAGCTTGCCGCGGATCTCGCCAGGGTCGAGGAGCGGCGATGAGCGACTATCGCCATTCCCCGGAACTGCCCTGGGGGTACTGGATGCGGACGGCGACGTCGCCCGGCGGCGTCGTCACGGTCGTCGACGAGGAGGGGCGCTCGTGGCTTTCGATCCGAGATGCGTTCTGGTCGGGGCGTCTGCGCATGTGCCGTGGACCGGGACAGGTCCAGGAAGAGCAGCTCGAGCTGATGCTCGCGATGCTGGCGTCCATGCATCGCGGCATCGTCGCCCTACCGGAGCAGACGTATTCCATCTTCGACGGCGACCATCTCTACGCCCGCTTCTGGAGATACTGGATGCAGGCCGAGGGCCTCGTCGACAACGACTTCCGGAACGATCCCCTGACCGCGAAGCCGAGCGCCGAGGGCATCGCCGTGCTGCGCATGCTCGCCGCTACCCGCCCGATCGAGCTGAACGCGGTTCCCATCGGCGCCGCGGCGGTGCGCTTCTACGGCGATCCGAACCTCGCCGGCGAGTCCGATCGTCGGGCCTTCGAGGCGGCGGAGATCCCTGGCGGGCTGCCGTTCGTCTTCGTGCGGGAACGCATCTTCGGCAGCGAGAGCATCTCGCTGCTGACCCGCAACCCCAAGGACGCCATTCCGATGGCCCGGACGATCTGGCACCTCCCTTTCCCGGACGCGATGCTGCGCGACCGGGCGTTCCGGTGGATGATGGACCGGTCTGATCGCTGGACGAGCTGGGGCAAGATGGTGACGGAGGCGGGTTCGTCTGCGCTGACGCAGCACCTTCTGGTCCTCCAACTAGCCCGTCAGCCTGAGCGGCAAGGTCCTGGGACGCCCCGTCATGCCGGTCACCTGACCATCGGCCACGACGACCGGGCCGAGCGATCATGAACGGCCGGCCACCGTTCGATGATTCGCCTAGCATTGCGTCGCCGACACGAGGTCAGGCGTTTGAAGGCGACACGCTCGAACTTCCGATACTCATTCCCGCGGCGCTCGAGGCTACCGGCACCCGGGTTCGCGCGTTCCTCGAGCGTCTGACCCGTGGTTCGATCTGGCAGGATCAATCCATCCGGTCGATGGATGGAGGTGTCGACATCCAGGCGTATCTCGCACCCGAAGGACTGAGATGCTTGATCCGCCTCGGCGCAGGCGTCCGGTACCAGCACCCGGGGGAGACGCTGGACGTATTGGGCATGCCGCTGCCGCACATTGACCGGGACATGGCCGTCCCGCTCGTGCACATCCTGCCCCACCGCCTGCTCGACGGCCTGCCGATCCTTGCATGCGCCGCGACGCATTTGAATGCGGGAAGACCCGAAGTCGGCACCAGCATCCGCGTCGATATGCCCCGGCTTCTCGTGCGTCGCTAATTCCATGCACGCGGTCAGCGCAGAGAACGGCCCGTGGATCGAATGAGGGCGTTGAGGTCGGCAGCGCGCATAGGTCGACGTGCAGGCCCGCGGGCTGCCTCCTTCCGGATGTACGCAACGGTCGGACCATCCGCGTCATGACCGGGCAGCGGCCGCGTCGGAATCGGCTCGATCCTGAATCTCACGCCCGGCTTCATGTGGGCAGGCCGTACGAACCCAACGCCCGATCCGTTGGTCGCTCCAGACAGCGGCAGCCGGAAAGGCAGCTTCGAGAACCAGCGCGAGGGCACAGGATAGACGGGCGAGTGCGAGACGACCCGCGGTGCCCTGGTCTGCAGCTCCGCCGGCGTCGCGCGACGATAGCGCTCGTAGATGCCATCATCCTCGATCCGCATGCCGACCCAGTGGCGGAACCGGTCGATCGGCCTTCGAGATGCCGCGTCCGCGAACGCAAGCCGCAGGTGTTCGGCATCCTCCGGTAGGGCGAAGTACAGATTGGAGACGGAGTTGAGCAGCTGGAACTCGTTGATAGCGTCCACGTCAGCGATCCGGTCCGCGTCGATCCATCCCTTCGACGCCCCCTTCGGTGCATAGGCCTTCGCATCGAACGCGATCATCGCGACGCGAGGCGTCAGCGGCATCACGATCTGCGTGCCCACCGTGATCAGCCCGAAGCTGTGATCCTTCATCCGCTGCAGATAGACCCGGTTCGTCAGCGCGGCCGGATCGTCCGATGTGAAGAAGTCGCGCGGGGTTCCGTTGCGCACGAGCAGCACGTCCAGGTCATGGATGTGTCGCGCCGTCTCCGCCCACGTCTTCATCACCGCGAGCATGACCCGGCGATGCGACGTGTCCGTCCTCTCCCTGCGGATGTCCTCGAATCCCTGATGAGCGACCCTGTCCATTTCGACGAGCGTCGCGCGTCGCCGCTCCATGGCCGCAGCCGTCCTGCTGACCTGTAGATATGCGAAGTCGCGGAGGAAGCGCCGCCCAGCGTCGTCCATCGGGGCACCGGCGATCACCTCGCGGACAAGGCTCGCATACTTGCCCTCCTCACCCTGCAGCAGCTTCTCGAGCACGAGATCCTCGCCGTAAAAGTAGCTCCGGGAACACTGGTTCTTAACTGGGGCGTCTAGCACGACCCGTCCCGCGCCATGGTTGAACAGGTTGATGGCCAGCCCCGCGCCGTCACGGGTAAACGGCTTGAGGTGACAGCGCGGCACATAGTGCTGGTTCTTGTTGTCGGGCATGTCAGCTTCGCACCTGACCGACAGACGGAGCGAACGCCTCCAGGATCCGGCATTCGGCGACTGTGCCCCCGGCACAGCTCGCTATCACGCCGGCGAGTTCGCGACGCAGCACGGTCAGGTCTGCGATCTTGCGGTCGATCTCCTCCAGGTGGCGGCTGGCCAGCGCATCGACGGTGCCGCAGTCCCGGTCACGATCGCCTGCCATCTCAAGCAGAGCCCTGACCTCGTCCAGGGTGAAGCCGAGATCCCGCGTGCGTCGGATGAAGCGGAGCCGTTCCAGGTCCTGGGCACGGTAGGATCGATAGTTGCCTCCCGTCCGCGCGGGAGCCGGGATCAGACCCGCGCGCTCGTAGTAGCGAACCGTCTCGACGGTCGTGCCGGTCTCGCTGGCCAGCCTGCCGATCGTCAGCGGCTTCACAGCGCGATGCCCAGCCTGGAGGCGAACAGCGTCGTCGCAGCATAGAGCAGCACGGTCAGCGCACACCCGGCCGCCAGCGCCCACCAGAAATGCAAGCCGCCACGTATCAGCAGAGGGATCACGAGGAACATCGGCAGCGACGGCAGGACATACCAGAAGGTCGCTCCGGCATGGGCGGCGAGCCGTTCGGGGTCGCCGGTGTCATGCCAGAGCCACATCATGCCCAGGATCGACACCAGCGGCAGCGAGGCCACCAGCGCGCCGAAGCCCGGACTCCTCCTTGCCACCTCGGAGACCGTCGCGACGATAACCCCCGACAGCAGCGACTTGACGACGAACCACACCATGCCCTTGACCCTGTAGCAGCTACAGGGTCCATATAGGGGGTCGCACGACCAACACGAAGGGCGACGACCATGGCCTGCGGCGACTGCTGCGCATCATCCACGACCGCTCCCGGCTACGATCCGCGCTGGCGCCGCGCGCTGTGGATCGCTCTGGGCGTGAACGTCGCAATGTTCGCGGCCGAGATCGTCGCCGGCGTGTCCGGCGGATCGAAGGCGCTGCAGGCGGACGCGCTCGACTTCCTCGGCGACAGCGCCAACTACGCCATCAGCCTGGGCGTCGCCGGCATGGCGATCGCCTGGCGGGCGCGGGCCGCGCTCCTCAAGGGCGCGACGCTCGCCATGCTCGGCGTCTACGTCCTCGCCGCCGCGATCTGGGCGGTCTGGCACGGCGGAACGCCCGAGGCAGGGCTCATGGGCGTGGTCGGCGTGATCGCGCTGATCGCGAACGGGGGAGTCGTGCTGATGCTCTACCGCTGGCGGAGCGGGGACGCGAACATGCGCTCGGTCTGGATCTGCTCGCGCAACGACGCGATCGGCAACGTCGCCGTCGTGCTCGCCGCCATCGGGGTGTTCGGGACGGGCACCGCCTGGCCCGACCTGATCGTCGCGGGCGTCATGGCAGTGCTCGGCATCAGCGGCGGCGCACAGATCATCATGCAGGCGCGCGCCGAGATAGTCCCGAACGGACGGGGTTACACGGTGCCGGCGGAATGATAGGAGAAGGAATGCGCAAGCTCGTGCCCTTCCTGGCGTGCCTGATGCTGGTCCTGACGACATGGGCCGGGATGGCGCATGCCGCGGAAGCCGGCGGCGTCGAGACGAGCAGGACCGAGATGGCCGCCCATGCGCCCGGCGACGGCGACGAAGTCCCCGCCGACGCGGACAAGGGCTATCCGCACCATCACGCGAGCTGCCACGAGCACCAGGTAAATACGCCCACCGTCCGGGCTGCCACCCTCCCGGTATCCGTCGCGTCGGCGAAGCCGCTGCCCGTGCGCAGCCGCGTGCTGAGCGGGCACGACACCGAAGCGGACCTCCGCCCCCCGCAGGCCTGACGCGTCGATCGGGCGCGCGCGGATGCGCGCCCGCGTCAACACCGTCAGGAGCATTCCATGCATCGCATCATCGCGGCCGTCCTGGCCGCAGCCGCCTGCGCATCGTCGCTGCAGGCCCAGACCGACCGGACCGTCGCTCCGGCGCCGGTTCTCACGCTCGCCGAGGCGCTCGACCGGGCGGGCGCCGCATCGCCGTTCCAGGACGCAGCTGCGGCCGGCATCCGTACCGCAGAGGCGCAGCGCCGCGTCGCCGGGCTTCGTCCCAACCCGTCGATCGTCGGCGAGGCGGAGAACGTCGCCGGCACCGGCATCTACCGGGGGCTGCGATCGTCGGAGACGACGCTCGGCCTCGCGCTGCCGCTCGAACTCGGCGGCAAGCGTGCCGCCCGCATCGCCGTGGCCGACGCGCAGATCGGCCGGGCCGGTCTCCAGGCCGAGATCGCACGTGCAGATCTCCGCCTGCGGGCCACGCAGACCTACAGCGCCGCAGCCGCAGCCCAGCGCCGTGTCGAGGTCGCGGAGGATCAGGTCGGCATCGCCGCCGAGGTCCTGCGTGCAGCGCGCGTGCGGGTTCAGGCCGGTCGCGCGTCGCCGCTGGAGGAGCAGCGTGCCGATGTCGTCCGCATCTCCGCCGAAGGGGCGCTCGAACGGGCACGTCGTTCGGCCGAGGCTGCATCCGGCAATCTCGCCAGGCTGCTCGGCATGCCGGTGGGTCAGCTCGATCGCTCGTGGTTCGACAGCGTGCCTTCCACGGACATGGCGCGCCGCACGGCGTCGGGGACCCTAACGGCCGCCGCAGCCCGCGCAGACCTCGACACCGCTACCGCGCAGGTACGTCTGGCCCGCAGTCAGCGGGATCCGGACCTGACGGTCAGCGCCAGCGCCCGGCGGCTGGAGCAGACCAACGACGTCGCGGCAGTGTTCGGCATCTCCATCCCGCTCGCCGTCTTCAACAACGGGCGCGCCGGCATCGCCGTGGCCGAAGCCCAGCGCGAGCAGTCCGACGCCCAGCGCCGCATCGCGCTCCTCGACGTCGAGCAGGACCTGGCGACCGCGCAGGCGGAGGCCGAGAACGCCGCGACCACGGCGCGCAACGCCGCCGGACCGGCGCTCGCGGCCTCCACCGAGGCCGCCCGGATCGCGCGCATAGGCTACCGCGAAGGCAAGTTCGGGCAGCTCGACCTGCTCGACGCCGAACGCACCCTGCTCGAGACCCGCACGGTCGCGATCGACGCTCTGGCCGCCCATCACGATGCGCAGGCTCGCCTGGAACGGCTGACCGCCGCCGCGCCGCTTCCCAAGGACGATCAACGATGAACCGCATGATGAAGGCCGCCATGCCGGCGGTCCTGGCTCTCGCCGTGTCCGGCTGCGGCCGCTCCGCCGAACCGGTGGAGAACGCCGGCGAGGCAGGCGAGACGGAGAAGGCCGCCCCCGGCGACCCGAAGGCCGCCACGCTCACAACGCAACAGATCGCCGACGCCGGCATCGAGGTCACCCGCCCGACCGTCGGCGGCGTCGCCGGCGCGATCGAGCTGCCCGCCACCATCGAGGGCGACCCCCAGGGCGTGCAGGTCGTCTCGGCCGCGATCGGGGGGCGCCTCGTCTCGCTCACCCGCAATCTCGGCCAGCCGGTTCGCCGCGGCGACACGCTCGCCGTCATCGAGAGCCGGGAGGCCGCGAGCCTCAACGCCGAGATCGAGGCCGCGCGCGCCCGCTCCGCGCTGGCACAGTCGAACCTGCGCCGCGAGCAGCGCCTGTTCGCCGAGCGCGTGTCGCCCGAGCAGGATCTCGTCGCCGCCCGCACTGCCGCGACCGAGGCGAACATCGCGCTGCGGCTCGCCCGTCAGCAGCTGTCGGCCACCGGCGGCGGCGGCGGCGCGCTCAACCGTATCACGGTCCGCTCGCCGATCTCCGGTCAGGTGATCGCCCGGTCGGCCACGCTCGGCCAGCAGATCGCTGCCGACGCCGAGATCTTCCGGGTCGCGAACCTGGCCAAGGTGTCGGTCACGATGTCGCTGGTGCCGGCCGACGCGGGTCGCGTCGCGCCTGGCGCACGTGTCGAGGTGACGTCCGCAGGACGGCGCCAGGACGGCCGCGTGACCTTCGTCTCGCCGATCCTCGACGAGACCACACGGCTCGTGCCGGTTATCGCAACGATCGACAACGCATCCGGAACATGGCGCGTCGGCGAGAACGTCGGCGTGTCGGTCCTGCTGCCGGCCACGGGCGATCGCAGCATCGCCGTGCCATCGGCCGCCGTGCAGATGATCGCCGACAGGCCGCACGTCTTCGTCCGCACGCCGTCGGGCTTCAAGGCGACGCCCGTGACACTCGGCCGGACCAACGGCGGCTCTGTGACCGTCACCGCCGGCCTGACCGGCGAGGAGCGCATCGCCTCCACCAACTCGTTCACGCTCAAGGCCGAACTCGGCAAGGCGCAAGCGAAGGACGAGGACTAGGCCATGCTCTCACGCATCGTCACCATCGCCGTCGGGAAGCGCTGGCTCGTCCTGCTGCTGACGCTCGCCGCGGCGCTCGCCGGGATATTCGCCATCCAGCGGCTGCCGATCGACGCCGTCCCCGACATCACCAACAACCAGGTGCAGATCAACGTGGTCGCGCCGGCGCTGTCGCCCGACCAGATCGAGAAGCAGGTCGCCTTCACCGTCGAGACCGCACTCGCCGGCATTCCCGGCCTCGAATACACCCGCTCGCTCAGCCGCAACGGCTTCGCCCAGGTCACCGCCGTCTTCGACGAGAGGACGGACATCTACTTCGCGAGAGCGCAGGTGGCCGAACGGCTGCGCACGGCGGAGGAGAGCCTGCCCGCGGGCGTGACCCCCGAGATGGGGCCGATCGCCACCGGCCTCGGCGACATCTTCATGTGGACGGTCGAATACCGCGAGCTCGATGAGGTCAATCACCGCAACGGCGAGCCCGGGCTGCAGAAGGACGGCAGCTATATCACGCCGGAGGGTGACCATCTCGTCACGGCGGCCGACAAGGCTACCTACCTTCGCACGGTCCAGGACTGGATCGTCACGCCGCAGCTGAAGAGCAGCGTGGGCCTCGCCGGCGTCGACAGTCTCGGCGGCTACACCAAGCAGTATCTCGTTGTTCCCGACATCCAGCGCATGGCGGCGATGAGGATCACGTTGCAGGATCTCGCCACCGCGCTCGAGCGAAACAATACCAGCGCCGGCGCGGGCGTCGTTAACCGCAACGGCGAGGGGCTGGCCGTCCGCGCGGACGGGCGGGTACGCAACGCCGACGAGCTTGCGCGGACCGTGATCGCAACGCGCGAGAGCGTGCCCATCCTGCTCAGCCAGATCGCCACGGTCCGCACCGGACAGGCGCTGCGCATGGGTTCGGCATCCGAGAACGGCCACGAGGTCGTCGTCGGCACCGCGGTCATGCGGATCGGCGAGAACAGCCGCACCGTGTCCACCGGGGTCGGCAGGCGGCTGCAGGAGATCGGCCGCGCGCTGCCCGTAGACGTCGTCGTCAAGCCGGTGCTCAACCGCACCGAGCTGGTCAATTCGACCATCGCCACCGTCGCGCGCAATCTGGCGGAAGGCGCGCTGCTCGTCATCGTCGTGCTGTTCGCGCTGCTCGGCAACTTCCGCGCGGCGCTGATCGCGGCCCTGGTCATCCCCATCACCATGCTGCTGACCAGCATCGGCATGCTGCGGGCGGGCGTATCGGCCAACCTGATGAGCCTCGGCGCGCTCGACTTCGGCCTGATCGTCGACGGCGCCGTCATCATCGTCGAGAACGCGCTGCGCCGGCTCGGCGACGCCCAGCACGGCCGCAGCGATGCACTGCCGCTCCGACAGCGCCTCGACCTGGTGGCGGCGTCAGCCCGCGAGATGATCCGCCCGTCCGTCTACGGCCAGGCGATCATCATCCTCGTCTATGCGCCGCTGCTCACCTTCACCGGCGTCGAGGGCAGGATGTTCGAGCCGATGGCGCTCACCGTCATCATCGCTCTCGTCTTCGCCTTCGTCCTGTCTATGACCTTCGTGCCGGCCGCGATCGCCATCGCAATGAGCCGACCGGTCGACGAGAAGGAGAGCCGCATCATCGGCTGGCTGCGTCGTCGCTACGAGCCCGGTCTCGACAAGGCAATGGCGCGGCCGAGCGTCACTCTCGGCGTCGCGGTGGGTGCGCTGGCACTTGCCGGCGTCGCGTTCACGACCCTGGGGCAGGAGTTCCTGCCACAGCTCGACGAGGGCAACATCCTCGTCCAGGCGGTGCGTATCCCCGGCACCTCGGTCGACCAGAGCCAGGCGATGCAGTTCCAGGTCGAGAAGATGCTCGCGCGCCAGCCCGAGGTCCGCTTCGCGTTCTCGCGCACCGGCACGTCCGAGATCGCATCGGACCCGATGCCGCCGAACGCCACGGACACCTTCGTCATCCTGAAGCCTCGTGCGGAGTGGCCCGATCCCGGCCTGCCCAAGAAAGCGCTGGTGGAACGAATGGAAAAACGGCTCTCGACGCTGCCCGGCAACGCCTACGAGATCACTCAGCCGATCCAGATGCGCTTCAACGAGCTGATTGCGGGCGTCCGTGGCGACATCGCGGTCAAGGTGTTCGGCGACGACTTCGGCGGCATGAACGACGCGGCCGGCCGCATCGCCGACATCCTGCGCCGTACGCGCGGCGCCGTCGACGTGCGGGTCGAGCAGACCGAGGGACTGCCGATGCTCGACATCCGCCCGAACCGCATGGCGATGTCGCGGATCGGCGTTACCGCCGGCGACGTCCAGGACACTGTCGCCGCCGCGATCGGCGGTCGGGAGGCGGGCGTGATCTTCGAGGGAGACCGCCGCTTCCCGGTGGTGATCCGTCTATCCGAAGCGTCGCGATCGGACCTGACCGAGGTGGCGCAGGTTCCGGTGCCGACCTCGGCCGGCGGCTTCGTGCCGCTGTCCACTGTCGCCGACATCGCCGTCGTCAACGGCCCGAACCAGATCAGCCGCGAGAACGGCAAGCGCCGCGTCGTCGTCCAGGCGAACGTCCGCGATCGCGACGTCGCCGGCGTGGTGGCCGACGCGCAGGCGGCGATCGACGCGCAGGTGAGGATGCCGCCCGGGACGTACGTCGAGTGGGGCGGGCAGTTCGAGAACCTCGCCTCGGCACGTGATCGGCTGCTGCTCGTCGTGCCCGTCTGCTTCGCGGTCATCATGCTGCTGCTCTACGGGGCGCTCGGGTCGGTGAGGGACGCGGTGATCGTCTTCACCGGCGTTCCGCTGGCGCTCGTCGGCGGCGTACTGGCGCTGACGCTGCGCGGAATGCCTTTCTCGGTCTCGGCGGCGGTCGGCTTCATCGCACTGTCCGGCATCGCCGTCCTCAACGGCCTCGTCATGGTGTCGTCGATCCACGACCTCATGGCGCGCGGCATGGACCGGGTGCGGGCCGCCCACGACGGGGCGCTCGCCCGCCTCCGGCCCGTCGCGATGACCGCGCTCGTGGCGTCGCTCGGCTTCGTGCCCATGGCGCTCGGCCACGGTGCAGGCGCGGAAGTGCAGAAGCCGCTCGCCACCGTCGTCATCGGCGGCCTGATCTCGGCGACGCTGCTGACCCTGTTCGTGCTGCCGACGCTCTACGCCCGCTTCGGCGGGTGGCGTGCCGCGGACACCGACTCCGAAACCCCCGCACGGGAGACGCTCCATGGCGCATGATCACGAAACCGCCGGCCATTCCCACGACCATACCGCGGGCGCCAACGCGAAGATGCTGGGGTGGGCGCTCGCGCTCACCTCCGCCTACCTCGTCGCCGAGGTGATCGGCGGCATCGTATTCAACAGCCTGGCGCTGCTGTCCGATGCCGCGCACATGATGACCGACGTCGCGGCGCTGGTCATCGCGCTGCTTGCGATCCGGCTCGGCCGCAAGGCGCCGGACGAGAAGCGGACGTTCGGCTATCGCCGGTTCGAGATCCTCGCCGCCGCGTTCAACGCGGTGCTGCTCTTCGGCATCGCCATCTACGTCTTCGTCGAGGCGATCCGGCGCTTCGCCGAGCCACAGGAGACCCAGTCCTGGGGCATGATGATCGTCGCCGCCCTCGGCCTCGTCGTGAACCTCGTCTCCATGCGGCTCCTGACGGCGGGCACGGACGCCAGCTTCAACGTCAAGGGCGCATACCTCGAGGTCTGAGCGGACATGATCGGATCGATCGGCGTCATCGCCGGCGCGGTCGCGATCCGCTTTACCGGCTGGACGTGGATCGATCCCGTCGTCGCGGTCGCGATCGGTCTGTGGGTGCTGCCGCGCACCGGGATCCTGCTGCGCGACACCGCCAACGTGCTGCTCGAGGGCGTGCCGTCGAGCCTCCGCCTGACCGAGGTCCGCACCGCCATCGCGGCGGTGCCGGGCGTCGCCGGGCTGCACGACCTCCATGTGTGGTCGATGTCGAACGACGACGTGAGCTGCACCGTGCACGTTACGCTGGCGGCAGGGGCGGACGCCGATGCGGTCCGGCAGGGCGTGACGGCGACGCTCGACGACCGGTTCGGCATCGAGCACGTCACCGTGCAGACCGAGAGATCTGGAGCTGCATGCGACGGACACGAGGTCCATGCCTGACGACCCGCCGGCGGGACGAAGACCGCCGCGGCGGTGGTCGGAGGATGACGACGTCGAGCTTCGACGCCGCATCGCGTCGCGTCAGCCGATCGGCGACATCGCGCGGGGCCTGAACAGGACGGTGGACGGTATCCGCGGAAGAGCGGCGACGCTTCGTCTGCGGCTGCCGGGGCGAAACCGCCCGTGGCGGGTCAACGGCGGCACCGACCCGGACGGCGAGAACTGAGCGGCGGGGGCGCAGGCCCCCGCCGGCAGCTTCACTTCGTGGGCATCTTCATGCCGGACATGTCGTGGCCGGCGTGATCGCCGCCTTTCTTCATGTCGTCGCAGCAGTCCTTCCTGCCGTCCTTGCAGCAGTCCGCGCCATCCTTGCAGCAGGTCTTGTCTGCGCAGCAGTCTGCGGCCGCGAACGCGGTGGCGGGGACGAGCGCGAGCGCGATGGCTGCGCCGATGTACTTCATGGTCTTCATGTGTCGGTATCCTCGAATGCGTGACTGTCTGGAAAGATCAGGCGATCAGGCGCTGCGGGGAGGTGGCGGCGACGGGCCGCCCGAGCGGCCCTCGAGAACGGGATGAAGCGACGCGGACGCCGAGTCCGAGATCGCAGTCGGTGCCGGCGACACGACCTGCGCGTCGACCGACGTGGCGACACAGGCGCCGGCGCAGGAGACCGGCGGCGCCTTCTTGACCGGCGCGCCCGGCGCGCGGTCGCAGCCGACCATCGCCGCATGCGCGCCCTGAAGCGGGGCGGCCTGGGCCATGGCCTCGCACATGGGCCCCATGCGCACGAGCAGCATCGCGCCCAGAAGCGTCAGTGCGAACGCACGAAGGAGACGGCCGAAGCTCATGGATGCCTTCTAGGACGTGTGGCCGCATCGCGCCAGATCAGTGCGCGGCCGCAAGCGCCATCCACACCGCCATCGCGACCATCATCACGTTCTCCGTCAGCGACAGGAAGCCGAGGGGCACGTTGCTGTCGCCGCCGACGCAGGCGCACTTCAGCTCCCGTCGATCGACGTACACGGCCTTGATCACCGACACCGCGCCGATCGTCCCGATCACCAGCGCGACCGGCACGGACAGCCAGGCGAGCACGCCGGCCGCCATCAGCACGCCGGCCAGCCCCTCCGCATACGGATACACGTAGGAATACGGCACCCATCGCTTCGCCAGCAGGTCGTAGTTGAGGAACATGCTCGAGAACCTCTCGACGTTCTGCAGCTTGAGCAGCGCCAGCACGCACATCGAGAACGCGACGAACCACTCGCCCGCACGCACCGTCCACGGCGTTCCGAACGCCGCGAGGCTCGCCGCCAGTGCCATCGACGCCGTCATGGCGAAGACCGCCGCCACCGGGCGGTACGTCACCGCCTTCGGGTCGGCGACGGCCCTGCCGAAGAACCGGCGCACGTCGTCGTAGCCGCCGACGCGCTCGCCGCCGATGAAGGTCTGCGGCGTCGTCTTCACGCCGTGCTCGGCCTTGAACGCATCCGTTTCCTCGCGGGTCGTCAGCCAGTGGTCCTCGACCTTGTAGCCTTGGCGCCGGAGGAGGTCCTTCGCCTTCAGCCCGAACGGGCAGACGTGGGTCGGCATCACCATCCTGTAGAGGATCGCCTTCTTCGCCGCCGTCGCCATTCGTCTTCTCCGATGTCCTGTCGGAGCCTATATGGGTGCCGTACCATGGTACGGGGTCAAGGGCGCTCCGCAGCCGACCTGCAAGGGGACGAACATCATGAGCGATCCAGCCTCCGATCCGGCGGCGACCGCGTTCCGCCACTGGTGGTCCAGCGCCTCGCCGGAAGGGGACACCGCACGGCGACCCGACCCGATCGGCGAGGCCTTCGCCGCCGGCTGGCAGGCCAGGGCCCAGGACGGCGGCGCCGAATGTCGGCTCGAACTGACGCTGTTCGAGGCCCGTGCCCTGCGCAACCAGCTGCGCGGCATCTCGGATCCGCCCGCCATCGTCGGGACCGTCCTCGACGCTCTGGCCGAGCAGATCTCACGCGCCGACCGCTTCCGGGCATGACCGCCCTGACGATCGCACGGCTCGCCGCCGAGGGCGGGGTCGGCGTCGAGACCGTCCGCTACTATCAGCGCCGCGGTCTGCTCGACACTCCGAGCCGCCCGCACGGGGCAGGCAGCGGCGGCGGCATCCGGCGATACGGCCCGGCCGACGTCCGCCGCCTGCGCTTCATCCGCTCCGCTCAGGCGGCCGGCTTCACCCTCGAGCAGATCGGCGAGCTTCTCGACCTGGATGCGACCGACGACCGGGCGCGTGCCCGTGCACTTGCCGCCAAGCGCCTGACCGCGCTCGACGCGCAGATCGCCGAGCTGGAGCGCGCCCGCACGTCGCTGCGACGGCTCGCGCACGAATGCGGCAGCGGCTCGGACGGCCCCTGTCCGATCCTCACCGCCTTTGACGCGGGCTGATCAGTCGGCCCGGACCGTCGGCACCTCGTCGATGCGCGTGGTCCAGGCCGGCGAGCGGTTCTCCGCCCGCATCTTCCAGTCGCGCCGGAACCCCTGCGCCGCCGGCACCGCGGTGAACTTCCCGAACCTGCCGTTGACCTCGTCGAGCGCGGTCATCAGCCGGTCGCGCCGCTCGACGTCGCCTTCGAACAGGGTGCGGGGCCGCAGCTCCGCCGCAACGAGATCGTCGAGCATGATGCCGGCCTTGGTGTAGGCGTAGCCGTCGCGCCACGCGGCCTCGACGCCGCGCCGCGCAGCCGCCAGCAGCTCGAGCGAGTCAGCCGTCATCGGGTGCAGCGCCATGCGGCGCGCTCCCTGGTACTGACCGGCACCGGCCTTGAACCTGTTCGTGTGGAAGAAGACGCTCAGCTGACCTGCGACCAGCCCATGCTGGCGCAGCTTCTCGCCGGCACGCATCGCATACTGCGCCACCGCGCCCATCAGCGTCTCGATGTCGTGCACCGGCGTCCCGAAGCTGCGCGTCACGGCCATGCCCCTGCGCTGCGGCTCGATCACCTCGACCGCGCTCGCCGCCACGCCCTGCAGCTCGGCCACCAGGCGCTCCAGCACCACGGTGCCGAGCCCGCGCGCCTGCTTCATCTGCATGTCGCGGATCTGCCCGGCCGTCGTGATGCCGATCTCCGCGAGCTTCGTCGCCGTCGCCCGACCGACGCCCCAGACGTCGCCGGCGGGGAAGCGGTCCAGCACCCAGGACCGGAGGACGGGATCGCGCAGGTCGGCGACGCCGTCGAACAGCGGGTTCTTCTTGGCCGCGGCGTTCGCCAGCTTCGCCAGCGTCTTGGTCGGCGCGATGCCGACGCAGGTCGGGATCGTCGTCCAGCGGCGTACCTGATCGCGCATGGCGTTGGCGTGATCGACCAGATCGCGGTCGGCGAACGGCTCCAGGTCGAGGAAGGTCTCGTCAATCGAATAGATCTCGACCTCGCTGGCGAACTCCTCGACCGCCGCGACCACCCGCCGCTGCATGTCGCCGTAGAGCGTGTAGTTGGACGAGCGCACCACCACGCCATGCTTGTTCAGCCGGTCGCGGATCAGGTGGATGGGATCGCCCATCTTCACGCCGAGCGCCTTGGCCTCGCTGGAGCGGGCTATCGCACAGCCGTCGTTGTTGCTGGCCACGACGACCGGGACGCCGTTCAGGCTTGCGTCGAACGCGCGCTCGCAGCTGACGTAGTAGTTGTTGCAGTCGATGAGCGCGACCGTGGTCACCGCCTGTATCGCCGGGCCAGCGCGACGACGACGCCCCAGACCTCGACGGTCTCGTCGACGATGATCCGGTCGTAGCCCTCCGCCTCCGGTACCAGCCACAGACGGCCAGCTGAACGCCGCAGCCGCTTCATCGTGCGGCTGCCGTCGACCAGCGCGACGACGATGTCGCCGGGACGCGCCTCGACCGCACGGCTCACCACCACGAGATCACCGTCGGCGATGCCCGCATCGACCATCGAGTGTCCCGCAACCCGCATGACGTAGCTCGCCGCCGGGTGATCGATCAGCCAGGAGGCCAGATCGATCGGCTCGTCCATGTCGTCCTGCGCCGGGGACGGGAAACCCGCAGGCGTAGTCTCGACCAGCAGTCGAGCTTCGAGCGGCACCATCTCGAACGGCAGCTCGTGCAGCGTCAGGGGTGGCATGCTTGCTCGCGGGAATGTCATCAAGCCTTTGTAGGACGGGGTGAACATTCCGGGAACAGCTCGGACTCAGATTCTTTGTGCCAGATCCGGGACATGTCCGGCCCGAGCAGCCGTCGCCAGTAGCCGGCGGCGTTGTCGTCGAGGAGAATACACGCGCAACGGGATGACCGCGGCCGCTCATGGCAGCCGTCGCGGATCATTCGGTTGGCCGATGGTCCAGCAATGCAGACGAGAGTCAGGCGTTCCTCGAGGCGTCCAGCGCGGTCTGCCCCTCGGACCTGATGGCGGATCGAGCCTCCGTCGAGGTGCTGCCGGTCACGCCGAAGACGATGACGTTGAACGGCGCGGGCTTCCCCTCGGAGTCGACGACGCCCATCGTGTGCCGGTCGAGGCTCCAGTCCCCCCACCGCCATGAGTCGCGTCCGGGAACCTGGACGACGACATACGATCCGCGCCGCAGGCGGATCGACGAGGGGTTCGCCCCGAAGTCCAGACCGAGGTCAAAGCTCTGTATCTGTTTGTTGAGGAAACGATTGGAGATGTTCTTCGTGATTCCGGCGGCAAGGCCGACAAGCTGCGGCAATGCGGGCTGCAGGGTCCCCATGAGCTTCAGCCCTTCCTTGAACGCCGAGCTTTCGAGGACGTCGACGATCGCCTGATCGCTGCTGCTGCCGATGCGGATCGTCGTGGCCTTGAAGGACAGCCCGTCCCCGGGAACGGTCAGGCCGGTGAAGATCGGCACGCCGTTCACCGCCGCCCGATCATGGCTGTTGACGTTCAGCACGCTGGCGAACTGCAGATCCTGCGCCTCGCTTCCCGCTTGGTCGCGGCCCTGAAAGTCGAACAGGACACTGTGCGGGCTCAGACCCGGATATTCGTGAACCTGGAAAACGTCGAGCGTCACCTTGATCTGGGTGCCGATCAGCGATGGGTCCGCCTCCGCCTCGAAGGCCGACCGGATGGGTACCCGCGCCGCAGCAGGCTGGCCGGCGCCTCTCTCCTCGACGAAGCCGACGACGTGCGACGTGTGGCTCCAGGCCTTGCCGAGCAGCCGCCCGATACCCTGGCCACGAATGCCCGCTTCGCGTAGCAGCGCGGCGCCCTCGGTATCGCCGATCGCCTCCAGATAGTCGGCCACCTGATCGTCGGGCTGATACCCGAGGCTGCGCTCCTCGTCGAAATCGCTCATCTGCTACCTACCTGTGCCTGCGGCAGCACCCGGGTTCGAACGGATGCCGAGATGTCCGCGTTGATGGAATCCGCCACCTCGATCGTGACGGCGAGCGCATATGGTATCCTCACGGCCGTCATGCCGGGCATCTTCGAGACGGCCTGCACGTTGATCTCGAACCCGCCGTCATCGCCGAAAGGAATGGCCTTGCGGTCGCCTTCGTAGACGGAGTGGATCAGGGTGCCACGACGACCGAAGCCGATCGCCGGCTGGTGGCCGACGCGGTGGACACCCTCCCACAGGTCCGACTTGCCCGTTCCGCCGAGCAGCGACAGTCCGACCGTGCGGTACTGCGAGCTGTTCGGCGATACCGGCGTCAGCCAGGCGAGCGTCACGACGATGCGCCTGAACTCCGCATAGGAACGAAGCTCGTCGGGCAGCGGAACGCGCCACATGTGGCGCTCGTCCTTGACGATGTGATCCTCCGCCAGAAGCGTTACGCGGTGACCGCCAGCACCGAAGATGCGGTCTGGATCCACCGCGCCATACCCCATGGCACGCGCGACCGCCTCCTTGCGACGCTCGTGATGGCCCGCCGGCGCATGGATGTCGATCATCGTGCGACCGAGTTCGCCCCACCCGGCTCCATGAGCGATGAGCGCCTTCAGCACGCACGGCGCGGTGTCGCGGCGGTACCATGGCCCAGCGGCGTTGAGCGCCGGGGAGTCGTCTAGGACGTCGCCGATCAGCATGCCGGCGCGCGTCGCCAGCGCTGCCGCATTGCTCGTTCCCGAAGACATGCGGGTGAAGTCCAGCCGTCCAAGCGTCGGGTCCGGCATCGCCACCCGCTGGCCGATGTAGTCGGCGAACTCCCGGCCGTGGACCTGCAGGACGGCCCCTTCCGTCGGGTGGGCGACCTGACGACCACCAGGCAGCATCACATCCGGCTTCACCGACCGGTTGAAACCGTGGCCGAGCCCGGACCCGAGGTTCGGCGCCGCCAGCGTGCCGTAGGGGTCGGTCTTGTTGGCAGGAAGCGTCAGTGTCGATCCGTCAATGTGCGCGGCAGCTACCGTCAGCGCATTCACCGACTCCGCAGGGGAGAACATTGTCCGCTTCGCCTTCGCCCCGTCGATGCCGCGCAGCATCTCGGCCTGCCGGTGCTCGGGCGTCGCCTTCCTCATGTCCGCGGCGGTCGGATAGGCGGGCAGATCGAACGGATCGACGATGTTTCCCGCGCTCACCACGAACAGCACGCGGTACTTCCACGCGAGGTGATCGAGCAACCGGCCCCAGGGGCTCACCGCTCCGGCAAATCCGAACGCCTCGTCGCAGATCGAATGGTTGATGATCACCACGTCACGGCCGCTCGGCTCCTGGCCCCCCGTTCCAGCCTTCAGGTCCTCGACCGCGCGGTAGATCAGTCGCAGCGCAAGCCTATCCCTCGGCGGGGTCTCCACCCCGCCGTCCGGCGCCAGCACGGGCACTACCTTCAGCCTGCGACGAAGCGGCGGATTGTCTTCGTGCAGATCGCCGCGCAGGATCAGCGACGCCATCGCGGTGCCGTGATATCGCGTCGAGACCGGCGCGAGGCTATCAGCGACGTCCAGCTCGACGACGTCGAGACGATTGCGCAGCTTGACGTGGTTCTCGATGGGCCAGCCGTCGATCAGCGCACCGATCGACGCGCGATCGGGCTCGCCGTCGTCGTCCTCCTCGTCCGGCACCTGTTCGGTCACGGGCTTCTCGACGGAAAACCGGAAGGCGCTCTGCGGGCGGATCGACATGACGTCGTCGTCCAGCGCAATCGGTCCCGTCCGCGCCACGATCGCATCGATGGCGCTACCGGGCAGATGGACCAGCATCGAGTGATAGCGGATCTCTTCGACGCGGAACTCGTCCATCACGCTGCCGCCGAGCGTCTCTACCGCCGACCGAAAGTCGGCGGCCGCCTCGTCGCGCCGGGCGGCATCCCCGCGATACCACAGGTCGACCTCGAGTCGGAGGTCCTGGCCTGCTGGCCGATACCGCTCGTCGGACAGGCGCCGCCGCGTCGCCTCGGCGATCCGATCCTGCGGCCCCCAAGGGCGCAGCTGATGCAGCAGCCCGAACAGCTTCCACCAGTCGCCGTGGCGATCCGGCGCCTCCTTCTTGGCCGCGTAGAGGTCCCAGAGCTTCTGCAGCGTCTCGAACGTGGCCTTGGTCGGCATGCCCAGATACAGCGTACCGGGCATCTCGTCGGCCGGGTGAACGTCGTCGTCCAGCAGGAAGTCGCCGTCGGCTTCCGTCAGCACGCCGTCCTGCTCATTCGAGCCGGCTTCCTCGTCATCTTCTTCGACCGGGTCGGAGCCGGGGTCGAAGTACGACCTGACGCCGTGAAGGACTGCGACCTCCTCGGCCAGCCACTCCAGACCGACCTTGCTCGCCGCGTTGACGAAGCGCGCGGGTGATCCGATGATCTCCATGACCAAGGCCCGCTCCGGGGCCAACGCGGATGGATCGTCGGCGACCTTGATGTCGTCGCGATCGAGAATGTCCCGGAAGCTCTTCTCGAGCACCGGACCGAGCCGCTGCACCTGTAGATCGACCGGAACCTTCCGGCGCTTGCGCCGGTCCGGCTGACCCTTGATGAACTCCTGCTTCTTCGTCCTATCCCGCCCGAGCGGCAGTATCTCCCGCGCCATCCTCTACGTTCTCTCCCGCCTTGGGGCCGAACCGCCCCTTCCACGCCTTCAGCTGCTGCGTGACGACGGCCTTGGGCGACCCCTTCGCGAGCACGATCTTGCGCTTTACGTCCATGAGGAACTCCTCCGCCTCGGCGAAGCTCCCGCCTTCCAGGTCGCGCGCGAGCGCGGTCGGATCGATGCCCAGCGCCTTCCGGTCGGCACCGACGTGTTCGAGCCAGCGCCGGAAGTCGGCACGAGTCGGCATCGGCAGCTCGAGACGCAGCTGGAAGCGGCGCCACACGGCGCGGTCGAGCAGTTCGGGATGGTTGGAGGCGCAGACGATCACCGTATAGGAGGGCAGATCGTCCATCTGGAGGAGAAGAGAGGACACGACGCGCTTGATCTCGCCGGTCTCGTGAATGTCGCCGCGCTCCTTCCCGAGTGCGTCGAACTCGTCGAGGAACAGAACGCAGGGTGTCGAGCGTGCGAACTCGAATACGCGCTTCAGCCGCGCGGACGTCTCGCCGAGATAGCTGTCGATCACGGCGTCGTAGCGGATGGTCATGAACGGTACGCCGAGCGCGGAGGCGATGGCCTCGGCGAGCGTCGTCTTGCCATTGCCCGGCGGGCCGGCGAGCATGACCCTGTGACGCGGCTCGAGCGAGTTCGCACGCAGACGGTCGGCCTCGTACTGCTCCTCGACGAGGTCGCGGACCTGCGCCTCGACCTCCGGCGGCAGTACCAGATCGTCGAGGCTGCGCCGAGCGGGGCGCTCGATCACCAGATCGCGAACCTTGTCGGGCAGGAACGTACCTCCGACCGCTCGAGGAGCCTGGCGCGACGGCGGCGCCACGGCACCGAGCGCCTTGGAGAGTCGGTCGGCGAGCGTATGATGCTGCTTTGCGCGCGCCTCCGCAACCAGCGCGGCTACCGTCCGCTCCAGCTTCGCATGATCGTTCTGTGCGCCGGCTTCCGCCAGCTGGATCACCAGGTCCGCTCTACTCATCGATACACCGCCACGGCCGAATCCTAGCGATCAGCCGCCCTTCCGTTCATTGACGCGCCTGCTCGCCAGGTCAAGGTCGAGCAGTGACACCAAGTGTAACAGTATGTCACGCAACTGCGTAACACTTTCTACGCTGAGATTTAAGAAATCGTCACCTGACAGACCGGTCATCGGACGCATGCCCGTCGCCATCGCCCTCATCATCTCCTCTCGACGCGTCGAGCGCGGAGCGGTGTCACCACCCAAGTACCGATAGAGGTCTGTACGAGTGATGCCAAGCGCGTCGGCGGCAGCCCTCTTGCTCGGCTGCCTGCCCACATAGGTCCAGAGAGCGGCTCTGAATGCATCCGGTTCGTCCATCAGACCAATGTGAACACGCAGTGTCACACATACAAGATGAAAGTTACGCTTTTCGTCACATAGAATGACACATACCGGAGGGCGCATAATGAACTCACTGCGGTTCGAGTCCGCGGCTCTGGAGGAGCTGAAGTCTCATGGCTGGACGCAGACCCGAGACGCCGCGATCGCTGACAGAGCATGCCGCTCAACCAGATCGTGTCCCATCCGGTCATCGAGGGTGCCGGTCTGGTCATCAATCGCGCACAGCTATCCAGCGGCAATTGGAGCGGATCAGGATCACCGTCCGTTCGGACCTGATGTCCCGGTTCGACGCCAGGACGCTGACCGCGAAGCTGCTCACCTCCCGTGGCGCCGAGAACCCCTGACCTCCTGCCGGAACCGTCATCCGCCTCCGCACATGCACGCCTTAGCGAGCCTTTTTCCGTTTGCGGATGACTCACCCATCCTGAAAATCTACGGCCGTTCCGCCGCGGCACCGCTGCGGCGCGGACGTGTCGCTGGTATAGAGATGAGTGGGTCCCGCAGGTATAGAGCCCGTGGGGTCACCTTCCGCAACTCCAGGATTTCCGCCGTTTTCCAGAGACGGCGATCTCTCCCGTAGGGGTCACCATCTTCAAAGGCTTAGCTTTTTCCGGTGGTGTGTGGGGTAATTGACCCGTCACAACGTGGATTTGCGAGCGCATCCATCGCCCGCAGTCGGCCATAGATCAGCGCCGGCGGCTGGCTCCGATTGAGACCGCTAAGCGCGTCGTACATGATCTGCGCCTACCGCCGACGCCATCGGTAATTGATCAGCACGCGCGCTGCGCGCCAAACGAGCGATACAATGATGATGGTAACACAAAGGAGCGGAATGGTTATGGTGGACCTCAGCGTTCGAGAGCGCGCTGCGGCGCGGCGTGGTCGGGAGGATGGGTCGGGTTGGCAGGTACGTGCGCGCGCTTCGTTACCTCCGCGATCGGCGATGCGCTCACGATCGAGAACCGCCTGAAGGAAGCGATCAAGCCGTACCGCGATATCGCGCGCACGCACGCACGCTGCACTTCGCACCAGCGCCCTGTTCCGCCCTACCCTCCCGCAGTTGGCCGGGATGCCAATGCAGGATCAGCCGTTTGCGGTCCGGCAGCGGGCGCGGCGTGAACGCAATGGCCGGTGCAGACGTTGTTGAAACGACCCAGCCATCGAAGCGCTATTCCATCGGGAACCACGCCGCAGGACCTGTCATATGAGTGCGCATGATGGCCTACCCCCCTGACGAAACGGCAGACTGATCATGGACCCAGATCGCAGCGGCACGATTTCCTTACCCATACGGGTCGGGCTGATCGGATACGGATTCTCCGGCAAGACCTTCCATGCGCCGCTGATCGCGTCGGTGCCGGGCCTGACGCTGGCCGCGGTCGCGTCCAGCGACGCCGCGAAGGTCCGCGCGGATTTCCCCGATGTCGTCGTCCATGCCGACCCGCTGGCGCTGATCGCGGCCGGCGATATCGACCTTGTCGTCGTCGCGACCCCGAACGATACGCACGCCCCCCTCGCCCGCGCCGCGATATCGGCGGGCAGGAATATCGTCGTCGACAAGCCCTTCACGCTGGATTTGGACGAGGCACGCGACCTGTTGGCACTGGCGGCGGCGCATGGCGTGCTGCTATCGGTGTTTCACAACCGGCGGTGGGACAGCGATTTCCTGACGATCCGCGCGGCGATCGACGGCGGGGTGGTGGGCGACGTCACGCACTTCGAATCGCATTACGATCGCTTCCGCCCGACCGTCCGCGATCGCTGGCGCGAGCGGGCCGGCGTCGGCAGCGGCGTCTGGTTCGATCTGGGGCCGCATCTGGTCGATCAGGCGCTGTCGCTGTTCGGCGTGCCGGACCGAGTGCAGGGGTCGCTGGCGGCGCAACGCCCGGGCGCGGTCACCGACGACTGGGCGCATGCGATCCTCGATTACGGCGATCGCCGGGTGGTGCTTCAGGCGACGATGCTGGCCGCAGGCGGCACCGCGCGGTTCACGGTCCACGGCACGGGTGGGAGCATGATCAAGCGCTTCGCCGACCGGCAGGAGGAACAATTGCTGGGTGGCATGTGCCCGGGTGAGCCCGACTGGGGCGAGGACTCCGATCCACTGCTGATCCATCGCGTGGGCGGCACGGAACGTCGTCCGGCGCTGCCGGGCGACCAGCGCGCTTACTATCGCGGTATCGCCGCGGCGCTCGCGGGCAAAGGTCGCAACCCCGTCGAACCGGTCGAGGCGCTTGCCGTGATGGCGGTCGTGGAGGCGGTGCGCACCGCCGCCGCAGCGGGATCGCGCATCGCCGTGCCGCTCACCGACGACGAGCGGACCGCCGCGGATATCGCCCTCCATCGTCTTCCGACCGAGCGGGAATCCGCCCGAGGTTTGACACGCCGGCGGGGACCGGCCCGCCGACGGACCGGATCGCCATCAGAAGCAACAGGTGCCGCATAACCTGCTCCCTCGACTGCCTATTAGCTTGTCTCACAAATTAACTCCGTGGAGGTATATGTGGGAGCACAGCGATGTCCTCCTGCTTGCGTCGGGTGATACCGTCCGCGTAAAGCTGTCGATGTGATGGCGGGAGGAGCATGATGGCGGCTGGGAAACGGACGCGCCCGGCACATCTGATGCTGGCGCAACAACTGGGCGTCGCGATCGTCACCGGTCGTCATCAGCCCGGCTCCGTGTTGCCGGGTGAGATCGAACAGGCCGAAACGCTGGGCGTATCACGCAGCGTGGTCCGTGAAATGCTGAGAACGCTTGCCGCCAAGGGACTGGTCGAAGGTCGCCCGAAGACCGGCACCAGGGTGCGTGACCGCCATGACTGGAATCTGCTCGACCCCGAACTGCTCGGCTGGATGTTCGAGGGCGCACCGCCGCTGCCGTTCGTCCACAGCCTGTTTCAACTGCGGATGATCGTCGAGCCCGCCGCCGCCGAGATCGCCGCCGTCAAGCGGACCGCCCGGCATCTGTCGGCAATGGGCCATGCGCTGGAAACGATGTCGACGCACGGATTGGCCAGCGAGATCGGCCGGGCTGCCGATCAGGAATTCCATTCGGTCATCCTCGATTCGACCGGTAACGAGCTGCTCGTCAGTCTGTCGGCGAGCATATCGGCGGCGGTGCGATGGACGACGTTCTTCAAATACCGTCACGAAAAACATCCCCGAAACCCGATCCCCGAACATCGCGCGCTGTTCGAAGCGATTGCCAATGGCGACCCGGCGGCGGCCGGCGAGGCGACGCGGGCGCTCGTCAATCAGGCGCATCTAGACACGGAAGCCGCCCTGGAAATCGAAGCGCGCCTCGCCACGAATTGACGTTACGCGCAGCCGTTCGGCGCCGGCACATCTTGTGCGGCTCCCGAGCCGCGTTGCAATTCGGCGTTGACCGACCAGAACCGCCAAATATAGTCCGACATGACAGATGAGGGGCAGAACATCTTGGCGCGACATCGCTGCCGATGCCCCGACAGGAGAGGATCATGGCGAAATCGATCGCTATTGTCGGACGTTACGCGGCGTCCGCATCAAATCAAGCGATCACGCGCCGGAACCTGCTGGCAGGCGGTAGCGTCTTCGTGTTGGCCGGCCCCGCGGCGGCGCTGACGACCATCGCCACATCGCCCCCCGATCGCGTCCGCCGGGTTGCGGCGGTGCCCATGCGCCACGTCAGACTGAAGCCTTCGCCCTTCGCCGACGCCTTCGCGGCCAATCAACGCTATCTGCTGTCGCTCGACCCCGAACGTCTGCTCCACAATTTCTATCTGTCCGCAGGTCTTCCCGCGCCGAAACCCGTGTACGAAGGTTGGGAGGCGCAGGGGATCGCCGGTCATTCGCTCGGCCACTGGCTGTCTGCCTGCGCGCTGGTGGTCGCCAACATCGGCAATACCGATATCGCCAGCCGTCTCGACCACGCGCTGGCCGAAATGGCGCGCATCCAGACCGCGCATGGCGATGGCTATCTCGGCGGCACGACGGTCGAGCGCGACGGCAAGCAGGTCGATGGCAAGATCGTGTTCGAAGAGGTACGTCGCGGCGATATCCGCACGCAGGGGTTCGACCTCAACGGCGGCTGGGTGCCGCTATATACGTGGCACAAGGTACATGCCGGTCTGCTCGATGCGCATGCGCTGGCGGCCAACCCGCGCGCCCTGCCGATCGCGATCGGGCTGGCCGGTTATCTCGCCGGCGTCCTGGAACCGTTATCGGACGCGCAGATGCAGCAGGTGCTGCGCGCCGAGCATGGCGGCCTGAACGACAGCTATGCCGAAACCCATGCGCTGACCGGCAATCCCCGCTGGCTGCGCATGGCGGAGAAGATCCGCCACAAGGCGGTGCTCGATCCGCTGACCGCGCAGGTGGATCGACTGGAGGGACTGCACGCCAACACCCAGATACCGAAGCTGATCGGACTGGCCCGGCTTCACGAGCTGACCGGGAATCCGAACCATGCCACCGCCGCCCGCTTCTTCCACGACCGGGTCACCCATCACCACAGCTATGTCATCGGCGGCAATTCCGAACGCGAACATTTCGGCGCCCCCGACAAGCTGGCGAAGCGAGTCACCGAGGCGACGTGCGAAGCATGCAACAGCTACAATATGCTGAAGCTGACCCGACATCTGTACAGCTGGGAACCGAACGCACGCTGGTTCGACTATTACGAGCGCGTCCAACTCAATCACATTCTTGCGCATCAGCGACCCGATACCGGGCAGTTCGTCTATTTCATGCCGCTGTCGGCGGGCGCACGGCGCAGCTATTCGACGGCGGAAGAGAGTTTCTGGTGCTGTGTCGGTTCGGGCATGGAGAGCCATGCGAAACATGCCGATTCGATCTATTGGCACGATATCGGCGCCGGGGCGGCGCATACGCTCTACGTCAATCTCTACGTTCCCAGCACGCTGGACTGGACGGACCGGAAGCTCGCGCTCGATCTCGATACACAAATGCCGATGGAGGGCGCGGCTACCCTCACCATCCGGCGCGCACCCCGTGTCGAACAGGCGATCGCGTTGCGCCTACCCGGCTGGGCGCAGGAACCGACGATCGCCTTGAACGACCGGACGATCACGCCGACGATCCGCGATGGCTATGCGATCGTGAGCCGCATCTGGAAGCCCGGCGACCGTCTTCGCGTGACGATGCCGATGGCGTTGCGCACGGAGGCCCTGCCCGACGATCCATCGATGGTCGCGTTCATGCAGGGGCCGCTGGTGCTGGCCGCCGATCTCGGTCCGGCGTCACAGCCCTTCGACGGGCTGGGGCCGGCGCTCGTCGCCGAAGGCGCGGTGACCGGGGCGTTGCGAACCGCGACCGGAGCGCACCGCTTCACCGCCCGCTCCGCCCTGGGCGAGCCGCTCGAATTCAAGCCGTTCTTCGCGCAATATGACCGCCGCACCGCCGTTTATCTGCCGACGTTCACACCCTCCGACTGGGCAAGCGCGAAGGATGGCTATCTCCGCGCGCAGGCGGAACGCCAGTCACTCGCGCGGCGAACGGTCGATGTCGCCTATCTCGGGGAGATGCAGCCCGAACGCGATCACGGCTTCACCGCCACGCGCAGCGAAACCGTCCAACTCAACGGCCGGTCGGCGCGCAAATTGCGGGGCGGCGAGACGTTGACGCTGACACTGGCGCGACGCCCCGGTCCGGCGATGCTGCAGGTCGTCTATTGGGGACAGGATATCGATAAGCGGTTCGACATCAGCATCGATGGCACGCCGCTCGCCACCGAAACCCGCCCCGGTCCGCGCAAGCCCGGCTTCGTCGCGGTCGATTATCCCCTCCGTTCGGCCGGCGAACAGGGCAAGGCGCAGGCGACAATCTCGTTCACGGGCAAGCAGGGTGATATCGACATCTATGAGGTCAGAATGCTGACGGTCTCGGCGGGCGCAACATCACCCCCGCCGGTCGCCTGATCGCCGTGATCGGATTGCAAGGGCGCGGTAGGACCGCAGTCGCCGCGCTGATGCTGTTCGCGACCGGTACGGCCTCAGCGCAGGAACCGACCGTCCCGGTCACGCTGCGGCCCGCCGTCGATCGGCCATCCACCCGGTTCGAGGGGTGGGGCACCGCCCTCGCCTGGTTCGCCAACGTCACCGGCGGTTGGCCCGATTCCGAGCGCCAGCGACTGGCCGACCTGCTCTATGGTCCCGACGGGCTCGGCTGGACGATCGCCCGCTATAATATCGGCGGCGGAGACGCACCGGAAACGCCGCCCTATCTGCGTCACGGGGCGGCGGTGCCCGGCTTCTGGCGGCGCCCCGCCGGGGCCACCGGCAAGGATTGGTGGCGCGCTGACGACGAAGCGATGTGGGACTGGTCGCGCGATGCCCATCAGCGCTGGTGGCTGGACGCGATCCGCCTCCGGGTGAAGCAACCGATCTTCGAGGCATTCTCGAACTCGCCGCCATGGTTCATGACCATATCCGGCCGCGTGTCGGGCGCCGAGCGACGAACCGACGACAATCTGCGCGTCGGACAGGAAAAGGCTTTCGCCGCCTATCTCGCCCGCGCCGTCGATGAGCTTCAACGTCGCCACCACATCACCTTTCGCACGCTGTCGCCGGTCAACGAGCCGAACACCGATTACTGGTATTCGATCAACACGCAGGAAGGCGCGCATTGGAGCCCCGCCCGTCAGGCGGCGATGATCGACGCGACCTATTCTGCGCTACAGGCACGCGGCCTAAAAACGACGATCGCCGCGCCCGACGAAACCAACTCGCACCTGTTTCTGGCCGATTGGGCAGCCTACCCTCCGGCGACGCGCGCGCGGATCGGCCAGATCAACGTCCACAGCTATGGCACGGTACACCAAACGGCGGTGCGCGACGCCGCAAGGGCGTCCGGCATCCGCCTGTGGATGAGTGAGAACGACGCCCCGCTGGACAAGGACCCGGAGGATTTCGTGGGCATGGCGTCGCCGCTCGCCTTCGCGGAACATGTCGTGGCCGATCTCAAGCGACTCGAACCTGCCGCCTGGATATTCTGGCAGGCGGTCGAGCATCTCAGCACGCTGAACGGTGGTGCGGGATCGAACTGGGGTCTGGTCAAGGCTGACCTGAGTGCCGGGCCGACGGGCGCGCACGCGATCCATGTGACCCGCAAATACTGGGCCATGGCGCAGTTCAGCCGGTTCATCCGTCCGGGTTATCGACTGGTGCCGGTCGACGACCTTGATACGGCGGGTGCTTTGTCGGCCGATGGCCGGACGCTCGTGATGGTCCATGTCAACGCCGGCCTGAACCCGCGCCGCCTGACCCTGCCCACCGGCTGGCGCGCGCAGATGATCGTCACCGACGCCACCCGCACAGTCGCCTGCGTCGCCGGCAACACCGCCCCGCCCCGCGCAATCGTTACGCTGATCCTGCGCCGCGGCGCCTATCGAGGACGATGCGACAGCGTTTCCTGACCGCGCTTTCACCATAACCGGATCAGAACAGTTTGCGCACGCCGAGCCTGATGGAGCGTCCCATGGGATCGGTATAGGCGCTCTGAAACCGGTTGGGTGTGTCGCCGATACGATCGCGGACATCGACGCGGTCGTTCAGCAGGTTTTCGACCGTCAAATTCAGCGTCATCTTTCGCGCCCAGGGGCGGCCGACTACTTTTTCCGCGTCGAGTGAGCCGTATGCGACCAACCATGTCCGTCCCGAAAACCGCAGGTCCGACGCGGCCAGATCGTTGCGCACGCGTGTCGCTCCCTGCAACCGTGCGAAGACGCCCAGATTGACCGCCCCGATCATGCCGCCGACATTGCCCTCCACCTCCCAACGGGACCGCCCCCCGGTGCCGGTCAAAGTCGCGCCGTCCAGCAGATTCAGCGTCGGCGACCCAGGTTGCAGGATCAGGCGATTGTCGAGCCGCCATGTGGTCGTCAGAAAGACGAACAGGCTGGGACGTTGTTTGGGCGGTTTTGGCGGCGGGGCGTCCTTGAGCGGCACGACGGCTTTGTCGGACGGCGGCGGTGGCGCCCGCCCGATTGGCGTCCACAGGTTGACGGACACCCTCAGTTTCCGCTCGTCCTCGCGTGCGATGTTGACGGGCCGCAGATCGGCCTGGATGAGCGAACCGGATGGATCACGGAGAAAATGCCCCGGAAACGCAGCCTGAAAATCGCTCGTCGCGCCGCCCAGATAGGCGGTCTGATCGGATATCTGCGTATCGAAATAATCGAGATTTACCCGAAACTCCTTGTCGCGCATCGGCTGCCACGCGACGCCCAGTGTCGTCACCCGGCGCCGCTCCGGCGAAAGATCGGGATTTCCACCGCTGAGCACCGTCACCAGAGCGCTTGCTCCCGTCGTGAAATCGAAGAACGGCACGTTCAGCGACGTGAAGACCGGGTTCGTTAGCAGCGCGATCGGCGGCGGTGTCCGGGCATCGTTGATCGTCGCGTTGAACTGGACACCCCGGATCGGCGTCCAGTTCAAGCCGTAGTTCGACGTGACCAACCGCCCATAATTCGACACGCCCGATATCCCCAGCGTGCCGTTCGCCGACAGGCGCCCCATAAACGGAAGGACGTCCTTGTCCGGCGAAGTGATCGGCACGTCGATATTGACGCTGGCCCCCCTGGTCGTTCGTTCAAGGCGCAAAGGCTGATCCGCCATCCCATCCTGCCTGCCGCTGCTCGTCGATCGCGCGAAGTCGGTCGTCATCGTGACCGTTGCCTCCCCGGCAGGAAGGCGCAGGACCGGTCCGTTCGCAACGGCCTCGCCAACCACCGTGTTCGTCGTCGTATGGCTGTCGTTGCGGATGCGCCGCGACAGGGCGGCGGCATCCGGCGACATCAGCGGATCGCCGCCCGCTGCGATCGCCGCCTGCAACTGGTCCACCGATATACCCTGATCCGTCAGGGCACCGCTACGGTTCCGGTCGTAGGTGGTCGTCACGTTCCACGTCCAGCGACGATAATCGCCCTGAAGCGTCCCCGAGCCATGCAGGTTCAGATTGGTGGTTCGCTGCCTGAGCAAAGTACCGGGCAGATAACGATAGAGAAGGACCTCATCGGCGAACGGCAGCCCCGGATTGCCGCCCGGCACGCGCAACAGCGCCGGTGACAGACCGTTCAGACCCAGACTGCGCTGCGCCTCCATCGTCAGGTTGAGCGAACCGCTGATCTTGCCGTCCAATGGTGCCGCGACCGTTCCATCGACGCGGAAAGTGTCCGAACGTGGCTGCAACGTGCGATAAGGGCCGAGGTCCGTCGTTGCCAGCCCCTCATTATCGTAACTCGACAGCAATTGTCGGACAGCAGGGTCGGTCGGAACACCCGCCTGCAGCATCGGCCGCCCCGCGATCTGGTCGAGGCGCGGATCGAGGCTGCCGCTGTTCGTCCCCGTGACATTCCCTTGCAGGGCGAACAGAATGTCGGGATCGGGAACGATGTCCCGCTGGCTCTGCAGGATGCGGTTCTGGCGGAGGTGCGAGGCGCTCAACGACGTACGACGCGGTCCGTCGATGCGCGTCGATATGATTTCGGCATAGTTGGTCGCGCCGCCGCCCTCGGTCGACGTTCCGCCCAGTTGCTGCACCGCGACCGACCGGAACTGCTTCCTGGTGATAAAGTTCATCACGCGAACGGTCGGTGGAAATCCGAAGCGTACCGCATCCTGCTCGGGCAGGATCTCCGTGCGCTCGATCGCTTCGGGCGGGATATCCTGCATCTCGCCGAAACCCGAAACCCGCCGCCCGTTCAGCAGAAGCACCGGATCGCCCCCACCGGACGACGTGGACAACGGCTTCAGGCGCTTCATCAGCTCCGTCAGACTGGTCGCGCCCAATGCCCTGATGTCGTCCGGACCCAGAACCGCGATCGGATCGACGTCGCGGATGGCCGATCCGGGGATGCGACGGCCCAGAACGACGACCTCGTCATCATTGCCGGTCGCCTCCTGTCTGGCCCTGTCGATCGGGCCGGTCGCGGAGGGAATGTTATCCTGCGCCGCGAGCGGCAACGGGATGGCGACGATGCCTAATGACCACGCCCATAACGACCGCGTTCGCCCGGAACCGGCGATTGCATGATGACCGATACGGTGATTGCAACGAGCAGGATCATACACTCACCGTCTCTCCCACGACATCGACCGATCCCGATCGCTGCTTTCGCCAATGATCTTGGTAAGATTGCGGCAATCGAGTCCCCGGTCGCGACTTGGCGAGCAAAATGGATCAAGATGCCGGTCGTCTCCCGTTGCCGTTCTGAAAGGAAGCGATCGATGACCCCCACGCGCCGTCACCTGCTGGCCGCTGGCGCTGCCCTGCCGCTGGCCGCACCGATATCGGCGCGCGCCGAACCTTCCGCCGCCGATCGCATAGCCCGGCGCATACGGATGCCCCGTATCCCTCGCCATCGCGAAAGCGTGGCCGCCCATGGTGGCAAGGGCGATGGCCGCACCGATTGCACTGCTGCGATCGCCGCCGCCATCGCCGCCTGCGTCGCGGCCGGTGGCGGGCAGGTCGTACTGCCGCCGGGCACCTGCATGACCGGGCCGATCCGCCTGCGATCGCGCGTCGCGCTTCACGTGCCGGCCGGCACCGTCCTGCGCTTCATCCCGGAATCCGAGCGTTACCTGCCGCCCGTTCTCACCCGGTGGGAAGGGGTCGAGTTGATGGGCTATCATCCGCTGATCTACGCGCTGGACGAAGAGGATGTGGCGGTGACCGGCGGCGGGACGATCGACGGCGGGGCCGACGATCGCCATTGGTGGCCATGGAAAGGCCCGTGGAACGGCCGCTATGACGACACCCCGGAACGCGAGCGGCAAGCCACCGACCGCACCCGCCTGTTCGCCATGGCAGAGGCAGGTGTCGCGGTCGGCGAGCGGGTATTCGGGCGGGGCAGCCGGTTGCGTCCGCCGCTATTCCAGCCCTATCGATGCCGTCGCGTGGCGATGGAGGGCGTGACCGTGAACGGATCGCCCTTCTGGCTGCTTCATCCGGTCGCCTGTCGCGACGTCACCTTTCGCGGTGTCACGTGCGCCAGCCATGGCCCCAACAACGATGGCTGCGATCCGGAATCCTGCACCGATGTCCTGATCGAGGATTGCATCTTCGACACCGGCGACGACTGTATCGCGCTGAAGGCCGGTCGCAACGCCGATGGCCGGCGGCTCGCGATGCCGTGCGAGAATGTCGTGATCCGCCGCTGCACGATGCGGGAGGGACATGCCGGTGTGGCGATCGGCAGCGAGCTGACCGGCGGCATCCGTCACGTCCATGTCGAGGACTGCATGATGAACAGTCCGTCACTGGCGCGGATGCTGATCGTCAAGACCAATGGCTATCGCGGCGGGATCGTCGAGGATATCCGGTTGCGCCGGATCACCGTGGGCCATGTCGAAACCGCGCTGATCCAGTTGTGGATGATCTATGAGGAAGGTGATGGCGGCACGCATGTCCCGGTCATCCGCGATATCGGTATCGCCGACTGCACCGTCGGCGACGTCGGCCGGGTGCTCGCCATCGTCGGGCGCCCCGACAGCCCGGTGACGAACGTCCGGATCGATCGACTGCGGCTGAAAAAATCCGCTCGGCCGTCGTTCGCCGATGGCATCCGAAACCTGTCGATCACCGATACGTCGGTCGATGGTCGGCCGTTCGGAATATCCGATGTCGGATCGATGCGGTCGATCGACGTGCGCTGCGACAAATGGGCTTTCTGCCGGTGAGGCTATCGCCCGAAGCGGTCGATTTGATCGGCCGACGCCTTCACGATAGACGCCGCAGGGTCGGTTAGAGGGTTAGAGGCATGTCGAACGGTTCGGACCTCGGATGGTCTGCAGAAGGCGGCGTACCCACCATCACCGATGTGGCGATCGCGGCCAGCGTGTCGGTCAGGACGGTGTCGCGCGTCATCAACAACTCGCCCAAGGTCAATGCGGAAACCCGCATCGCCGTGCAGCGGATCATCGGCGAGATGGATTTCACCCCCAGCGCGCGGGCGCAGGCCCTGGCTTCCGGCAAGTCGCGACTGATCGGCGTGATCCAGGGGGATGAAAATGCCCATGTCCTGGGTCGCGTACAGCACGGCATTGCCCAGGCATGCGCGCCATCCGGTCATGAGTTGCTCGTCCACCCCACTTCGCTGTCCGGTGACGCGCTGATCGACAATGTCCGGGCATTCCTCCGCCGGTCGCGGGTCGATGGCCTGATCGTCCTTTCGCCGACATCGGAGGACTTCACGCTCGCCGCGACGATCCGTCGATTGCGGGTGCCGGTGGTGGCGCTCGCGTCCTGTCCGATCGACGGGTATGCAGCCATGCTGATCTCGCGCGACCGCGACGGGGGCGGTGCGGTGGGGGCACATCTGGCCGGTCTGGGGCATCGCCGGATCGCCGTCATCACTGGCCCTTCCGGCCGGTTGTCGTCGCTGGAACGCGTGAACGGCCTGCGCGCCGAACTGGCACGCCGGGACATCACACTTCACCCCGGTATGATCGTCGAGGGCGACTATACCTTCGCGTCCGGTCACGAAGCCGCGGAACGACTGCTGTCGCAACCGATCCCGCCCACGGCGATCTTCGCGTGCAACGACCTGATGGCGGCCGCCGTGCTGAAGGTCGCGTCAAATCGCGGTGTGGACGTGCCGTCACAGCTTTCGGTCGTGGGCTTCGACGGCACCGATCTCGCGACCATGCTGACGCCCGCGCTGACCACCGTCCATCGACCGATCGCCGATATCGCCCGGCACGCCACCGACGTTCTGCTGACGATGATCGGCGCCGGCCCGGCCGATCGGTCGACGCCGCTCCATGAATTCTTCGATCTGACCTTCACGCTGCGGGAATCCACCGCTCCCCCCGGATCGCGCGCGATCGCCTGAAACCGACCAGCGCATCGTCGTCGAGCGAACACGAGCGCCTACCATAACAATCATCGATCGGAGGATGTCATGACGACCAGACGCGGACTGATTCAGGGCGGTGCCGTCGCCATGCTGGCCGGCGCCGCTGCCGATGCATCGATCCGGACGCTGCCGACACCGAATGGCGCGGGTCGGGCATTGAAGGTGCCGCCCCCCGCCCGCTTCACCCCCGACTGGGCCTCGCTGACGGCGGGCTACAGTACCCCGGACTGGTTCCGTGACGCCAAATTCGGGATGTGGGCACATTGGAGTGCGCAATGCGTACCCGCCGCCGGTGACTGGTATGCGCGCGACATGTATCTTCCCGGCACGCGCGCCTATGCCCACCACCTGAAGCATTATGGCCATCCATCGGACGTCGGCTTCATGGAGATGCAGAACCGGTGGAAGGCCGAGGCCTGGGACCCGGCCCGCCTGCTCGATCTGTATCAGCGGGCCGGCGCGCGGTATTTCATGGCGCTGGCCAATCACCACGACAATTGCGATACCTACGCGTCGTCGCATCATGCGTGGAACACGACCCGCATCGGCCCGAAAAAGGATATCATCGGCACCTGGGCGCGGCTGGCGCGGGAGCGCGGCCTGCGCTTCGGCGTGTCGAACCATTCCGCCCACGCGTGGCACTGGAACCAGCCTGCCTATGGCTATGATCCGGAGGGAACGCGGGTCGGCCAGCGTTACGACGCCGATCGCCTGACGGCGGCACAGGGTCGCGGCAAATGGTGGCAAGGACTGGACCCGCAACAACTCTACACCGGTCGCCAGATGCCGATGCCCGACGGCATCCGGACGATCGCCGAGGCGAACGAGTGGCACGAGGGCACAGACCGGTTGTGGAGCGAAGGCGTACCGGCGAATGACGGCTTCGCGAAGAACTGGTTCCTGCGCTGTCGCGAACTGATCGACCGGTACCGGCCGGACATGATCTATTTCGACAATTTCGATCTGCCGCTGGAGCAATACGGTCTGGATATCACCGCCTATTATTACAACCAGTCGATGCGGTGGCATCAGGGCAGTCTCGAAGCGGTGGTGACGGCGAAGACCACGCCTCCGCAGCGCCGGATGGGGATCGTCGACGATGTCGAACGGGGCGGGAAGAACTATATCGAACGGTTCCCGTGGCAAACCGATACCTGCCTCGGCAACTGGCATTACGATGCCGATCTCTACGAGCGCGGCGGTTACAAATCGGCCGCGACGGTCATGCATACGCTGTGCGATGTCGTATCGAAGAACGGCAATCTGATGCTGTCGGTCCCCATGCGCGGCGATGGCACGATCGACGACAAGGAGGAACGGATCGTCGAGGATATCGCCGACTGGATGGGACGGTTCGGATCGGCGATCTACGGCACCCGCCCCTGGCGGCGATACGGCGAGGGACCGACCAGGGCGAATGCCGGCCTGTTTTCGGAAGGCGGTCCGATATCCCCCTATGGCGCCCGCGATATCCGCTACGTCACGAAGGGAGACGATCTCCACGCCCTGATCCTCGGCTGGCCGGACGATGGCGTCGTTCGGCTGACGCTGCTCGGCAGCGGCAATCCCACGTTGCGGGGGCAGGTTCGGCGGGTAACACTGCCCGGCAGTTCGGAACCACTGTCCTTCCGCCGCACGCCCGACGCGCTGGAGGTGACGTTGCCGCCGGCGGCCCGTCACCCGATCGGCGTCGCGCTGGTTCTTTCGGGCGACAAGGTCGGTGCATGATCGATCGTTGAGCGGGCTGCGTTCGGCATCCACCTCCGCCGGCACGCATCGAGCGGCTGTCGCACGCCATGGGAACCGCTATGCACCGGCGACATGTCGATCACTTGTCGGCATCCTGCAAAGGAACCGGATCGTGCGCGCCTGCCAAACCCTGATCGTCGTCCTTACCCTGCCCGCCGCCGCGCTGGCGCAAAGCTCGACAGATCAGGCACGCGCCATCGCCGGCGATCCGCCATCGGCATCGCAGCGACTGACGCTGGCGGACCTGCCCCGCCCGACGGGCAAGGCGACCGCGCTGTTCGACGGACGCAGCCTGACCGGCTGGCAGCCATGGCTGGGTTATGCCGATCCTGCCGTCACCTATCGCGGCGATCCCGGCAGCAAGCCGATCGGCACCGGTCGCGATACCAGCGGCGATTTCGCCGTGCGACGGACGGACGGCGCGCCAGCCATATGGATCAAGGGCCAGACGTGGGGCAGCCTGGTGCAGCGCGACGACCTGCGCGACTATCACCTCCGGCTCCAATATAAATGGGGCGCGAAGACGTGGCCGCCGCGCATCGGCCAGCCACCGAATAACGGCCTGCTCTATCACACGCACGGCACACCCGGAGACGTGTTCGGCACGTGGCAACCGTCGGTCGAATTCGAGATCATGAAGGGTTCGACCGGCATGGCCGTCACCGTCGGCACCAGGGTCCGCGCCCGCACCACCGTGGCGTTCGATCCCTCACTGATCGCGCCGCACCTTCGGTTCCGGGTCGGCGGCCGCCCGATCGATATGGTCAACGGCACCGCGACCTGGAATGTCGAGGCGGCCACCGATGCGGAACGGCCGATCGGCCAGTGGAACACGCTCGACCTCTACGTGCTCGGCGACCGGGCCATCCACGTCGTCAACGGCGTGCCCGTCGCCGACGTGCGCGACCTCGCCACCATTGCGCAGGACGGCACCCGCCAGCCGCTGACCCATGGCCAGATCCAGCTGCAATCCGAAGGCGCCGAGACATGGTTCCGCGCCATCACCGTCGAACCGATCCGCACCCTGCCGCGCGTGATGGTCGCCGATTAGAGCGACCGCGCTCAGGTGCCGTGGCGCGCCTGAAACAACCGGCCGCCTTCGACCAGATAGACGATGCCAAGCACGACGATGCCGATGCCCAGATAGCCGATCGCGAGCGGCCATGTCGTTCCGTTGTACGACTGGCCGATCACCGATCCCACCACCACCGCCCCCACGCTGGTGATGAAGCCCTGGATCGAGGATGCGGTGCCGGCGATATGGCCGACCGGCTCCATCGCCATCGCGCCGAAATTCGATCCGCACAGGCCGATGCACGTCATGCTGAGCGCCTGGAACAGCATATACGTCACCAGCGATTCCCGACCGGCGGCGATCACGAGAAGGTGCAGGATCGACAGCCCGATTAACGCCAACAACGCCGATTGCGAGATCAGGCGCGTCCCCAGCCGCTCGACCAGCCGGCTGTTGGCGAACGACGCGCACCCCATCGAAAACGCGCAGATCGCGAACAGGATCGTGAACCGCTCGCCGGCATGGAACTCGTCGACGAAGATCTGCTGCGCCGAGGATACGAAGGCGATGATGCCCCCGAACGTCATCGATGCCGCCACCGCATAGCCGGCGGAAAAACGGTTCGTCAGCGTCAGCCGATATGCCTGCTTCAGCGCCATCATCGACAGCGGCGAGCGCCGGTCGACCGGCAGCGACTCGCGCAAACGGAGCACCGTCCACGCCAGCACGAACGCCGCGAACCCGGCCAGTGCATAGAAGATGAAGCGCCACGGCCCGAACGCCAGCAACACCTGTCCCAGACTGGGCGCCATGATCGGCACGAGGAAGAAAATCATCTGCGCCACCGACAGCGTGCGCGCCATCTGCCGTCCCGAATACCGGTCGCGCACGATCGCGACCGCCAGCACGCGGGTCGATGCCGACATCAGCCCCTGCAACACGCGCGCGCCGAGCAGGCCGGCAAAGGTCTGCGATCCCGCCGCGAACACGCTCGCCGCCACGAAGCCCACCAGCGTGACGAGCAGGATCGGTCGCCGGCCATAACGATCCGCCAGCGGCCCATAGACAAGCTGACCGGCCCCGAAACCCAGCATGTACGCGGTGATGATCCACTGCCGGTGATTGGCCGTGGCGATGCCGAGCTGATGGCCGATATCGGCGAGCGCCGGCAGCATCAGGTCGACGCCCAGCGCGTTGACCGCCATCAGCGCCGCGATAAAGGCGACGAACTCCCCCGGTTTCATCGATGCGTGGGTGGCATGGTCGTTCATCGCTTCCGCCTAGGGTGATGACGCGCGCATTGCCACCCGTCATCCGTCACCGGATGTGAGGTCCGGACGATCCGTTGCGTCTTGAGATAGCTGGTCAGGCCGCCTGCAACCGGTCACCGTCGACAACGCCGTTTACGCCCAAGGATATCGCCATGATTCGTCCCCTGCTGATCTCCACCATGATGCTCGCATCAATCCCCACCGCCGCGGCGGCAGCGACACCGGCCGAGGAACGTGCCGCGATCGATGGACAGATCGGCAAGGATTATCCGGCGCTCGACGCGCTCTACCGCGATCTCCATGCCCACCCCGAAATGGGCTTTCAGGAGACGCGCACCGCCGCCGTACTGGCGAAGCGGATGCGCGCGCTGGGCTTCACCGTGACCGAAAAAGTCGGCCGGACCGGGCTCGTCGCGCTGTATCGCAACGGCGCCGGTCCCACGCTGCTGGTGCGAACCGAACTGGACGGCCTGCCGATGGAGGAGGAGACCGGTCTTCCCTATGCCAGCCGTGCCGAAGCGACATTCGAGGGCAAGCAGACCTTCGTCGCCCATAGCTGCGGTCACGACGTGCATATGACCGCCTGGATCGGCGCGGCGCAGGCGCTGCTGGCGATGAAGGACCGGTGGAAGGGTACGCTGATGTTCGTCGCCCAGCCCGCCGAGGAACAGGTCAGCGGCGCCGCGGCGATGATCGAGGACGGCCTGTTCACGCGCTTTCCGAAGCCCGATCTGGGCATCGCCGTCCATGTCGGGTCGAACGAGGTGGGAACGGTGATCGTCAAGGACGGCATCGTCAGCTCCAATTCGGACTCGGTCGAGGTGGTGTTCAACGGCCGCGGCGGACACGGGTCCATGCCCAGCGCGACGATCGATCCGATCGTCATGGGCGCCCGCTTCGTCACCGACGTGCAGACCGTCATCAGCCGGCAAAAGGACGCCAACGCGTTCGGCGTCGTCACCGTCGGTGCGTTCCAGGCGGGGACCGTCGCCAATATCATCCCGGACAAGGCGGTCGTGAAGCTCAGCCTGCGCTCCTTCGATGCGGATGTGCGGAAGTTGCTGCTCGACGGTGTGACGCGGACGGCACAGGCGTCGACGACGATGGCGATGGCGCCGGCACCGACGATCACCCGGCTCCACGGCACGGCGGCGGTCGTCAACGACGATACGCTCGCCGCCAGACTGGCCACCGCCCTGTCGGCGGCCGGCGGCGACCGGATAAGGCATGTTCCAGCGAGCCAGCCGGGCTGGTCGGCCAGCGAGGATTATTCGGCCTTCATCGATGCGGGCGTCCCCTCTGTCTATCTGACGATCGGCGGATACGAGAAGGAGCGGCTGGCCGATTGGGCGAGCAAGGGCCAGCCGGTGCCGAGCAACCACTCCCCCTATTTCGCGCCGGACCATGATCCGGCGATCCGCTCCGGCATCCGCACGCTGACGCTGGCGGCGCTGACGTTGCTGCCGGGCTGAGCCAGCGCTTGCGCGGAGCCGGCCGGCCCGGCAAGGCGGCGGCCATTCATGCACAGAGGGAACGGACGATGGCGAAACGATTCTGGGCACAGCTGATCGAGATGGACGAAGAGATCGCACCGGCCAGCATCCCCGGCTGCACCGACCACGAAAGCGCCGCCGATACCCTAGTCACCGATTTCGTCGGGGCGATGGGCGGCGAGATCACCAGCGGCGCCGTCCGGGTCTGGATCGACGGCGGCGGTCAGGAACGCATCTATGACTGGAGCGCCGAATTCGAGATGCCGGACACCAGCGATCTGGGCGATGACGAAGACATTGAAGTAGAGGGCGAAATCGTCCTGACCGAACGGGTCAACCGGGCCTGAGTTTTTTGGGGGTTGGCCCAAAACCACGTCTTATCCCTCATTCTCCAATCGGCCGGCGACTCTTTAGAGCACAGCGGGCGCTCAGCGGCGCCAGACGGCCGGTTGCGCAGCCAGATAGGCGTCGATGGCGGCGGCAATGCGCTTGTCGTCGCCAATCGATGGATGGGCATGGCACCCGCTGAACGCCAGCCCGGTCACGGGGACCAGCCCGACCCGGCGGTCGCCGGCCGATCGCAGCTTGGCAACGACCTTACCCGCCTCGCGCAAGATTTCGCCATCGGCCAGATCGGTCGCCCACAGGACGATCTGCGCGCGGGGGTTTGCCCGGCGCAGTTCGCGGACGAACGCCACATAGCGCCTGACATAGGCGGCATCGAGCGCCGCCAGGTCCGGCCATGGCTCGCCGGCTTTTAGCGGGGTCGAGAAATCGTTGGTGCCGAGCGCGATCACGATCACCTGCGGATGCCATCCGGCCGGCGCCGCGCGAACGCTGCGATCGAACAGCGCAAAGGGGTAGGCGATCGGCAGCGTATCGGCGGCGAACCCATCATAGTTGCGCACCACGCCCCGTCCCGAAATGGCGTTGACCGCATAGTCGGCATCATATTGCCGCCCGAGCAGGCCGGCGATCCCTCTCGACGTATCGGTGGTCTGCCACACCTCGCTCTCGGTGCAGTCCCGCTTCGTCGCGGTGTTGCCATAGCCGACGGTATGGGAGTCGCCGATGAATTCGATCCGGCGCGCGCGGGGCGATGGCGGCGGCAGGGCGCGGGCACCATCGGCCGGATAGAGTCCGCCGAATTGGGTCGGCGCCGACTGGCTCTCGCTCGCCACCTCGACACGCACGACATGACGGCCGGGGGCGAGGCCATCGACGCGGTATAGGCCGGGCGCGGGCTTCACCAGATCGCCGACCGCCACGCCATCGACCAGGACGTGAAGCCGGACATCCCCCGTCCCGACCTTCAGCAAGGCGGCGCTGCCCCGGAATGCCGCCTCGAAATAGGTGCCGGGCCATTGCCGTACCGCGTTGCCGTCACGCTGCACCGCACGGCCGCCGACGTGCATCTGCAACGCGGCGGCGGTGACGCGGGCATCGGGTGCGGGCGCCAGTCGCGGGGCACCGGTGGCGGCGGTGGTCAGGGCGATCGAGGCGAGGATCGCGATACGCAGGGTCATACGGGGTCCTTCAGCCATCCCGGCAGTTCGTCACGCGTCAGATAGCGATCCGATGCATAATAGCGACGCAGCAGTTCCGGCGTGTTCTGGTCGGCGCCGGTCAGCCAGCGGGTGTGCCAGGTCATGAACCACAACCAGTCCGCCTCCGCCCCCAGCAGCGCAGGGTCCGGGACCGGCCCGTTTTCATGCAGGCAGATGGGCAGCGTATCGCCGACGATGCGTTTCACCTGCGCGAACATCGGCGCCAGATTGCCGTGATCGGCCGCATAGATATCCGCCCCCGCGATATCGACCGTGGCACGGCCGGGATACCAGGCGGCATCGACATTCTGCCCCGCCCAGCCCAGCACCCAGATCAGGTTGTCGAGGCCGTGCATCCGCGTGAAGCGATCGTACATCAATCGCCACAGCGCCTTGAACGCCGCCGGCCCATGCTTGCCCCACCAGAACCAGTCGCCGCTGAATTCGTGCAAGGGACGCCACAGCACCGGCACGCGGGCATCACGCAGGCGGCGCAACAGTACCGCCACCTCGTCCATCTGCACCAGCATCGCCACGTTCTGCGGCGTGCCGGAACGCAGCGCGGCGATCAGGTCGAAATCCTTCTTCGAGTTCTCGTATCCCGCGCCGATGTCGGGCGCGCCCCAATGCCAGCATAAGGTGACGATGCCGCCTTTCCGCGACCAGTCGATCGCCCGCGCGTTCACGGCGTCGTTGTCCGCGGGATCGATATAATCGAGGCCAAGAATTGCCGGCAGGCGTCCCGTTACCGTTTCCAGATAATCGAGTTCGGCATGCGGGTTCGGCGGCGCCGATCCCTGTTCCTGCTGACCGGTCAGCGTCTTGCGACCGTATTGGCTCCACAGCCACGCATATAGTCGCCGGGCCCCGGCGGACGCGCGCGCATTCGATAGCGACGGCATCGACCGCGCGAGCGCCGGCGCGGCAAGGCCCATGGCGGCACCGCCAATCATTGCGGTCCGCCGCGTCAAACCGGTCATGCCGTCGTCTCCAAGGGATAATCGCGATCGATCGATACCGGATCGATCGCACTTTGCTACAGGGCGATGATGATGCAGCTATCCGGCCTGTTCCGCTATCCCGTCAAAAGCGTTCGCGGTCATTCGCTGGCCGGGGCCATGGTGGAGCAACGCGGGATCGCGGGCGACCGCCGCTGGATGCTGATCGATGCGAACGGCCGTTTCCTGACAAGGCGCCAGTTCCCGGACATGGCCTTGCTGGACGTGACGGCGGGCGACGATCATATCGTTTTCGATCATCCACGACGGGGACGGTGCGAGGCCGCCATACCCGGCGGCGATGCCGAGACGACCACCGCCAGCGTCTGGCGCGACACCTTGTTGGTGCAACTGGGCAATCCCGCCGCCAATGCCTTTCTGACGGCGGCGCTCGGCCGACCCGTGCGACTGGCCTATCAGCCCGACGACAGCCTGCGTCCGATCGATCCGGCATGGTCGCGGCCGGGCGAGCATGTCAGCCTCGCCGACGGGTTCCCGCTGCTGGTGACGACGGAGGCATCGTTGGCCGCGCTCAACGAACGCCTCGCGACACCCGTCACCATGGCGCACTTCCGACCCAGCATCGTCATTGCCGGTGCGGAGCCGTGGGCGGAGGATCGCTGGCGCCACATCCGCATCGGCGGGGCGATCCTGCGTATCGCCAAACCCTGTTCGCGGTGCATCATCGTGACGCAGCAGCCGCTGACCGGCGAGCGGCTCGACGGCAACGAACCGCTGACGACCCTGCGGGCGATGGGTCATGCCGGCACGGGCGGCGTCATGTTCGGCCAGAACGCCATCCCCGACCGGACCGGCGTGATCCGGGTCGGCGACGAGGTGGAGGTGCTGGAAGAGGGGGCCGGCAACGTCTGACCCTGCCCCCTCCCCGCTTCGATCAGAGGCGGAAGTTGACGCCGACCGTCACCGTCCGCCCGATCCGCGTCTCGAACAAGGTGTCCTGACGAACGCTGTCGATATACAGCCGGTTCTGCTCGTCGGTCAGGTTCTGCGCCTCGACGATCAGCTTGATCTGGTCGGTGATGTTGTACGACGCGGAGGCATCGACATACAGCGTCGGTGCATTGCCCTGAAGATCGCTGCCCGGTGATGCCGGGATGCCGCGGATGAACCGGTCGCGGTAGTTGGCGGTGCTGCGGATGCTGAACCGGTCGTCCTCGTAATAGATCGTGCCCGAGGCGGTGTTCTTCGACAGCCCGACCAGATCGGCCGTCGTCGTCACCGTCGGCACCCCGCCGACGCTCGCCAGGATATAGCGGATTTGCGATGTCACGCGGGTATAGTTCGCCAGCATGCCGAAGTTCTTCAGGAACCCCGGCAGGAAGGTGAACGGCACCTGCGCATTGATCTCGACGCCCTCCAGGGGACCGCCCGGCGTATTGAACGGCTGCGACACGGTGAACAGCTCGGTCGGCAGCGTGTTGGAATTCTCCAGCAGCGCGTCGGGCAGGCCCAGCTGGTTGAACGGAATCTGGCTGTTGACGCTCTGGATGAAGCTCTTGATGTTCTTGCGGAAATACGCCGCCGACAGCAGCGATCCCGGTCGGAAATACCATTCGATCGCCGCGTCGAACGTGTCCGCCCGGATCGGGTCGAGGAACGGGTTGTTGACGTTGCCGACACGCGTGACGGGATTGACGCCGCTGGTGGGCGTCAGCAGCCCCAGTTCCGGCCGCGCCAGCACCTTGGCGGCGGACAGACGCACGATCAGGTTCTGCATGGGTTCGATGACGAAGTTGGTCGATGGCAGCCAGTCGTCATACGCGTTGTTTGCGACGGCGTACTGACCGACCAGATTGGTCGGCGACGTCACGCCCGCCGGCGGGGCCACCGCGATGATGCCGGACGCGCGCATGTCCGTCTTGATGTAGCGGACGCCGACATCGCCGCGGATGCCGACGCCGAACCGGTCGCCCAGATCGAACGTGCCCATCACATAGGCGCTCTTGATCTCTTCCTTCACCCGCGAGCGACCGCCGCCGCACTCGATCCCGCAGTAACGGACCGAGTTGAACCCGAACGTGTCCGCCCATTTGTCAGGATCGATCGCCGCCCAGCTGTTCGGCGCGCCCGATCCCCAGAGATCGCCGACCCCGGTGATCTGCCGCGTGATGCTGGCGAGCGTCGTGCCGGCGGGCAACGCACGGACCACCGTGTCGGCGCTGTAGGGTCGCAGGAACGTGCTGAGGAAATCGCTCTCGCGATATTGGCCGCCGGCCTTGATCGTCAGGTCCTCGCCGACCTTCCACCCGACATTGACCTCGCCGGTCATGTTCTTGGTATCGTTGCGCGACGGCTTGCCCTGAAAGCTGAAGCCGCCAAGAACCGTGCCATCGGACAGGCTGGGCGCGTAGCTGAAGGCGTTGGGATCGGACACGTCGAAGCCGAAGCCGATCGCCGGGGTCGATCCGTTGCGGTTGTCGATCGTGAAATTGTCGCTGTCGATCACGTCCATGAACGTCTGCAACCGCTTGCGGCCATCCCAGACGGACTGGTTCAGGCCGACCAGGCCGCTGATCTCCAGCGCGTCGGTGAAGCGGTGTTTCCAGTTCAGGTTCGCCTGCTTGAAGCTCGACACGAAATGGTCGACCAGCCCCTCGGATCGCACATCGACGCCGTCGAACGTGCCGTTCACCAGCGAACCCTTGTCGTCGAAGGCGATGTCGCGCACCGACGTCATCGGCTGGCCGTTATTGGCGATCGACCGGGCGAAGGAGACGCCGGCGATGTAGTTGTCGCGCCTGGTCACGTCGAACCGCGAATAGAGCAGGTCGAGCGAGATGTCGGTGTCGGCATCCGGCCGGAATTGCAGCGTGACGGTGCCGCCGATGCGCTCCTGATCCTGTTCCGAATTCAGGTAACGCGGCAGGCGCGGCAGGAACGCGCCGCTGCCCGCCGTATTGGGCAGGTCGGCGCGGCGCAGGTTCTGGATCGTGTTGTACGCGGCGGTCGTGCTGGTACGCGGATTGCCGGTGCTGCACAGCGCCGCGGTCGATCCCTTCGCGCCGATGGCGGGATTGACGGGCGTGTAACCGACCGGCGAACAGAAGCCGCCATTGGTATTGGCCGACAGGATATCGACCGCCGAATAGCCGACCTCGCGGATGTTGCGCTTCTGATAGGCGACCGATCCCAGAATGCCGAAGCCGCTGTCGCCGAATTTCTTGGACACCAGCAGCGAGGCGCGCGGGTCGACCTTCTTCGACAGTTCGTTATAGATTCCGCGTCCCGTCGCCGACAGGACGAAGTCCTCGCGGTTGTCCATCGGCTTGGGCGCGGTCAGATCGACGGTGGCACCCAGCGACCCTTCCTCGACATCGGCGGACGGCGTCTTGCGTACCGACAGCGACGAGAAGATTTCGGTCGGGAACACGTTGAAATCGAAACTGCGCCCGTTGTTGCCGGCGCCATAGATGTCGGACGATCCGGTCTGCGCCGTACCCTCCATGCCGTTGATGCGGACGCGGGTGAAACCGGCGCCGAGACCACGGACCGAGATGTTCCGCCCTTCGCCACCGTCACCGCGTGCCAGCGCCACGCCGGGAATGCGCTGCATCGATTCAGCGAGGTTCGAATCCGGGAATTTGCCGATGTCTTCGGCCACGATGCTGTCGATCGCCGCGGTCTCCAGTCGCTTCTGGTTCAGGGCGCTCGCCAGCGAGGCACGGAAGCCGGTGACGATGATGTCGTCGCCCTCGACCGATTCCGGCACGCCGGTGTCGTTGCTGGACGATGTCGTCTGACCGACGGGTACGGGAGCGTTGGCCTGTTCGACGGCGCCGGCCGGCGGGGCGGGCGGTGTCGTCGCGGTCTGGGCGATGGCCGGCGCGGTCATCATCCCCAGCGCCAATACGGCCCCCGATGCGCCACGACGCCAAACCGAAAGAGCAACAGCCTTCGACATCTCAATCTCCTCGCCTGTCTCGTCCCGCTCTTTACGAGCAGCAACGTCCACAATGTGGAATTATCTTCCACAAAGTACCAAGAGGAGGGTGATTCGGCTACAGTAAAACGACATACGTCATGCCCGATCACGCACGGACCGCGCTATTTTGGGACATATAAGGAAAAGATGTTGCTCAGCCGGCTGATTTAACGACGAATTATCCGGCGATGGCGCAATATTCGCTAAACCGTCACACTCGCTCGATGAGCAGTGCGATGCCCTGCCCCACGCCGATGCACATGAAGGCCATCGCATAGCGCCCGCCGGTCCGCTGCAACTCCTCGACCGCGCTCATCGTGATCCGCGCGCCCGACATGCCGAGCGGATGGCCGAGCGCGATGGCGCCGCCGTTGCGGTTGACGCGATCGTCGGCGGGATCGACGCCCAGATCGCGCAGCGTGGCGATCGCCTGGCTGGCGAACGCCTCGTTCAGTTCGATCACATCCAGGTCCGCCATCGCCAGTCCCGTCCGCGCCAGCAGCTTGCGCGCCGCCGCGACCGGGCCGATGCCCATCACGCGCGGCGCGACACCCGCCGCCGCCATGCCGATCACCCGCGCGCGGGGCGTCAGGCCATGGCGGGTCGCGGCCGCCGCCGATGCGACCAACATCGCCGCCGCGCCATCATTTAATCCCGACGCATTGCCCGCCGTCACCGTGCCGTCCGCCCGCACGACGGGCTTCAGTCGCGCCAGTGCCGCCGGATCGGTCGCACGCGGATGCTCGTCGGTGGCGAAGAGGATCGGCTCGCCTTTACGCTGCGGCACCGACACCGGCACGATCTCTGCCGCCAGCCGACCGCTGGCCTGCGCCGCCGCCGTCTTGCGCTGGCTGGCAAGCGCAAAGGCATCCTGATCCTCGCGGCTTACCCGCCATTCCGCCGCGACGTTCTCGGCGGTTTCCGGCATCGAATCGACGCCGTACGCGGCCCGCATCGCCGGGTTGACGAAACGCCAGCCCAGTGTCGTGTCCTCCAGCGCCTGCGCCCGGTCGAACGCGCCCTGCGCCTTGCCCAGCACATAGGGCGCCCGCGTCATGCTCTCGACCCCGCCGGCAATCATCAGGTCGGCATCGCCGCACCGGATCGCCCGCGCCGCCGAACCGACCGCATCCAGCCCGGAACCGCACAACCGGTTCAGCGTCGCGCCCGCGACCTTGTCCGGCAGGCCCGCCAGCAACGCCGCCATCCGCGCGACGTTGCGATTGTCCTCGCCCGCCTGATTGGCGCAACCGAGGATGACGTCGTCCACCGCCTGCCAGTCGACCCGTGGATTGCGCTCCATCAGCGCGTGGATCGGCAACGCGGCGAGATCGTCCGCGCGGATCGTCGCCAGCGATCCACCCAGCCGTCCGATCGGGGTACGGATCGCATCGCAGATGAAGGCGTCGGTCATTCCGGTATCCCATCCAGTTCCGCGATGATGCGGCCAGCCTCGGCAAAGGCGGTGTTGGCGGCCGGCACGCCGGCATAGATCGCGGTCTGCATCAGCACCTCCTTCAACTCGTCGCGCGTGAAGCCGTCGCGCGCCAGCCCGGTCCTGACATGCAGGACGAACTCCTCCCAACGGCCCAGACTGGCGGTGATCGCCACCACCAGCAAACGGCGGGTCCGATCGTCCAGCCCCGCCCGGCCCCAGATCTCGTGCCACGCGATGCGCGTTATCATCGACTGGAAATCGGCATTGAACGGCGTGCGGTTCGCCAGACTGCGATCGACCCATTCGTCGCCCAGCACCCGGCGGCGGTTGGCCAGTCCCGCCGCGAACAACGTCACGGCCGCGTCTCCTGCCGGATCGTCGGCCAGAAATCGTCGCAGCGTCGATGCCAGCGCGGCCGGCGTCTCGATCGGCGCCAGATGCGCGGTATCGAGATGGACGACGGTCGCCCCCGATATCGCCGCCGCGATCCGGTCGCCATGGCCGACGAACGGCGTCGAGGTATCGCGGTCGCCCGCCACCAACAGCACCGGCAGCGTCAGCGACGGCAGCCGGTCGATCACCGCCATGTCACGGATCGCCGCGCCTGCGCCGGCATAGCCATCCGCCGGCGTCGCCACCAATCCCCGACGCAACCCATCGGCGACGTCGCCATGCGTTCGCGCGAACCGCGGCGACAGGAACCGGCCCATCGCCACATCGGCGATCGCCGCCACGCCGCCCGCGCGGACCGTGGCGATCCGGTCCGCCCATGCCGCCCGGTCCATCGCCGCCGACGTGCAGATCAGCGCCAGCACCGTCACCCTGTCCGGCGCGTCAAGCGCGAGTTGCATCGCGATCATCCCGCCAAGCGACACCCCCGCCACCGCCGCCTGTGCGACCCCCGCCGCGTCCATCACCGCGACGACATCCGCGGCCAGCATCGACAGCGTATAGTCACCCGCCGTCACATCGGACGCACCGTGGCCGCGCGTATCGATCCGCAAGACCCGGAACGCCGGCAGCAGGGACGGGACGGTCGTATCCCACAACCCCATGTCGGTGCCGATCGAGTTGAGCAGCACCAGCACCGGCCGCGCCGCCGCGCCGTCCATCTTCCAGTATATCCGTACGCCATCGCGCATCGCGAAGGGCATCAGCCATCCTCCTTCAGCAGCGCCGCGACCAGCGCCACGCTCTCGCCGATATCGTCACCGATGCCGGCGCTCGCCAGATTGCGCGCGATCGCCGCTTCGTCGATCTCCAGCCCTTCGGCCACCACCGCCATCGCCGCCAGCGCGCCCGACGCGATCAGCGCCAGATCGGCGAGCATCGGCCCCTCCGCCTGCCAGCCGCCCAGGCCACGCTCCTCCTCGCCGGCCATCGCGGCGAGTACGCCCGCAACAAGCCCCGACGCCCGCGTCGCGGCGGCGAGCGTCACCTGACAGCCTGTCGGATTGCGCTTGTGCGCCATCGCCGACGATCCGCCGCGCCCGGCGATCACCGGTTCGCGCACCTCGCCGATCGCGTTCTGCGCCAGCAGCGATATGTCGCGTGCCATCTTCGCCGTCGCGCCGATCAGGATGCCGACCGCGCTGGCGACCATGGCGGTCGCGGTGCGACGCGCGTGCCACGGCGGTCCGGCCGCGATCCCGAGTGTCGCCGCCATCCGGCCGGCCACCGCTTCGCCCCGCCCCGCCATGCCGCACCGCGTACCGGCCGCGCCGCCCAGTTGCAGCGTCAGGCCGGCCGCCGCCGCCTCTACCTGCGCCGCCGCCGCCGCGATCCCCGCCCGCCACTGGGCGATGCGCAGGCCGAAGCCGATCGGCAACGCGTCCTGCAATAATGTCCGCCCTACCGCCGGGCGATCCGCATGGGCCACGGCGTGAACCTTCAGCGCGCGCGTGATCCGCGCGGCATCGGCGATCAGCAATGCCGCCGCATCGCGCAGTTGCAGGACCAGCACCGTGTCCGCCACATCCTGACTGGTCGCGCCCCCATGCACCTGCCCGCCATCGTCACCCATCGCCGCGCGCAGGTGACGAACCAGCGGGATCGCCATCGTGCCCGCCAGCGCCACCTCCTCGGCCAGCATCACCGGATCGATCGTCAGCGCCCTTGCCACGGCCGCGATCCGCGTGGCGACATCGGCCGCGATCAGACCCTCCGCCCCCTGCGCCTCCGCCAGCGCCGCCTCGAACGCCAGCGCATGGCGGATGGTCGCCGCGTCGCTCCACACCTCCAGCATCGCCGGCGTCGCGGCCGGGCGTTGGCGCAGCCAGTCGCTCACAGGTCGAAAAACACCGTCTCGCCCGGTCCCTGCAACACGATGTCCAGCCACCAGCCGCCGACCCGCGCCTCCGCGATCAGCGTTCCCCGCCGTGCCACCGGCACCGCCGCCAGCACCGGATCGGTATCGTTGCCCTCACCATCCGCGAAGTACAGCCGCGTCGCCAGCCGCTTGATGAGGCCCCGCCCGAACACCGACAGCGCCAGATGCGGCGCCTGCCACGCGCCGTCCGGCCCCGGCACCCGGCCCGGCCGGATCGTGCGGAACCGCCAGACCCCGCCATTGTCGGTCGACGCCCGACCGAAACCGACGAAGTGCGGATCGACCGGCACCGCCTCGCGGCGATCGTCGGCGCTGCGATAACGGCCCGCGGCATTCGCCTGCCACAGTTCGATCATCGCATCGGGCACCGGATCGCCATTGCCGTCGATCACCCGGCCCGCCACCTCGATCACCTTGCCCAGCGGCGTGCCGGTCGGTGCCGACAGGTTGAGGACATAATGCTCCTCGCCGAACAGTTCCGCCCGCGCACCCATGTCGGACCGGCCGACCAGATCCGCGCCGCCCTTCCACGGCAGGCCATAATGAAAGAACGGCCCGACCGTCTGTGACGGCGTCTGTCCGAATATATCGGAATGCTGGTTGTCGAGGCGTTCGGCGGGGATACGATCGGCGACGTCAATGGTCATGCGCATCCTCCTCGAACGGCGTCTGCTCGCGCCCCTTCAGCACCACGTCGAAGCGATAGCCGAGCGCCCGGTTCGGCTCTGTGACGCTCATGTCGAACCGGCTGACCAGCCGCTGGCGATACGGCATCGGCACCGCATTGGCGATCGGGTCGATCTCGATCAGCGGGTCGTCGGGGAAATAGAGTTGCGTCACCAGCCGCGTCGCAAAGGCGGGGCCGAGCAGCGACAGATGGATATGCGCCGGCCGCCACGCATTGCGATGATTGCCCCAGGGATAGGCGCCCGGCCGCACCGTGACGAAGCGATACCGCCCCTCGCCATCGGTGACGACCCGTCCCGCGCCGGTGAAGTTCGGGTCGAGCGGCGCGTCCCATTGATCCTTTACATGCACGTACCGCCCGGCGGCATTCGCCTGCCATATCTCCATCACCGTATCGGGCACCGGCAGCCCCCGTTCGTCGAGGACGCGGCCGGTGACGATGATCCGCTGGCCGAGCGGCGGCGCCCGGTGCTGCGTCGTCAGGTCCGCCATCGCCGGCCCCATCAACCGGTCCCAGCATCCCGTGGGCCCCGTCGTCTCCGTCAGGGTCGCCGGGATGCGTACCAGCGGCTCGCGCGGGGATCGCGGCACCGTCGATCGATAATCGGCGACCAGCGATGGCGGCGCGCCCGCATCCTCGCGCGCATAGGGTATGACCGCGCTCATGCCGCCATCTCCGCCAGCGGCGCGCCGGTCTTCGCCCGCAATTCGTCCAGCGTGACGCCCGGCGCCAGCTCCACGACGCGCAGGCCGGGCCTGTCGCACGCGATCACCGCCAGATCGGTGACGATCAGGTCGACGCATCCCTTGCCCGTCAGCGGCAGCGTGCATTCGGGCAGTATCTTGGGTTCGCCATGCTTGCTGACATGGTCCATCACGACGACGACCCGCTTCACGCCCGCGACCAGATCCATCGCGCCGCCCATGCCCTTCACCATCTTACCGGGGATGGTCCAGTTGGCGATGTCGCCCGCCGCCGACACCTCCATCGCGCCCAGGATCGTCAGGTCGATATGCCCGCCGCGGATCATCGCGAAGCTGTCCGCGCTCGAGAAGAAGCTGGAAGTCGGCAGCGCTGTGATCGTCTGCTTGCCGGCATTGATGAGGTCCGGGTCGGCCTCTCCCTCGAAGGGGAACGGCCCCATGCCCAGCATCCCGTTCTCCGACTGCAACGTCACGTCGATGCCGGGGGGAATGTAATTGGCCACCAGCGTCGGAATGCCGATGCCCAGATTGACGTAGAATCCGTCCCGCAATTCCCGCGCGGCGCGCGCCGCCATCTGTTCGCGCGTCCAGCCCATCATGCATTCTCCCGGCTGCGCACGGTCAGCTTCTCGATCCGCTTCTCGTTAATGGTCGAGAGCACGATGCGGTCGACATAGATGCCCGGCGTATGGATGCAGTCGGGATCGAAGCTGCCCGCCGGCACGATCTCTTCCACCTCCGCCACCGTCACCTTGCCCGCCGTCGCCATGTTCGGGTTGAAGTTGCGCGCGGTCTTGCGGAACATCAGGTTGCCGGCCGGATCGGCCCGCCACGCCTTCACGATCGACAGGTCGGCGCGCAGCCACGTCTCGCGGACATACTCCTCGCCATCGAACGTCTCGACCGGCTTGCCCTCCGCCACGACGGTGCCGACCCCGGTCTTCGTATAGAAGGCCGGAATACCCGCGCCGCCCGCCCGGATGCGTTCGGCCAGCGTCCCCTGCGGCGTCAGTTCCAGCGCCAGTTCGCCGTTCAGATATTGCTGCTCGAACAGCTTGTTCTCCCCGACGTAGGACGCGATCATCTTGGCGATCTGCCGACTTTCCAGCAGCATCCACAATCCGAACCCGTCCGCGCCGGCATTGTTGGAAATCACGGTCAGCCCGCCCACCCCGATCGCGCGTATCTCCGGGATCAGGCTTTCGGGATTGCCCGACAGGCCGAAGCCGCCCGACATGATCGTCATGCCGTCGAACAACAGGCCGTCCAGCGCGGCGGCGGGGCTGTCATAGACCTTGTTCTTCATGCTGCCCGCTCCTTCATGCCGGCGTCAGGGGAAGGCCGACGTAATTCTCCGCCAGCGTCCGCTGGGCGGCCTCCGACCCCCGGATGTAATCCAGCTCGGCCATTTGCAGCCGTCGTGAAAAACCGTCCATGTCGGGAAAACGATGCGTGATAGACGTGAACCACCACGAAAATCGCTCCGCCTTCCACACCCGCGCCAGCGCCCTTGCCGAATAACCGTCGATCCCCGCCGTCGATCGCTCGTCGAAATACTCGACCAGCGCCTCGCCCAGCATCGTCACGTCCGACACCGCCAGGTTCATGCCCTTCGCGCCGGTCGGCGGCACGATGTGTGCGGCGTCGCCGGCCAGGAACAGCCGCCCCCACCGCATCGGCTCCGCCACGAAGGACCGCAGCGGCGCGATCGTCTTTTCGAACGACGGCCCCCGCGTCACCCGCCCGCCGACGTCCGGCCCCAGACGCAGGCACAGTTCGTCCCAGAACCGCTCGTCGGACCAGTCGACGATCTTCTCGTCCAGCCCGCACTGCACATAATAGCGGCTGCGCGTCGCCGATCGCATCGACGCCAGCGCGAAACCGCGTTCGTGATTGGCATAGATCAGCTCATGCTCGACCGGCGGCACATCGGCGAGGATACCGAGCCAGCCGAACGGATACACCCGCTCGAACGTCCGCAGCACCGTCGCCGGGATCGCCGCGCGGCTGATCCCGTGATAGCCGTCGCAGCCCACGACGATGTCGCAGTCCAGCCGTCGCTCCATACCGTCCTCGCGCCAGCTGACCGAGGGCCGCGCGCTGTCCAGATCGTGCAGCGCGACATCGTCCACGTTCCACCGGATCGACAGGCCACGCGCATCCGCCGCATCGAACAGGTCGCGCATCACCTCCTGCTGGCCATAGACCGTCACGGTCGCCCCACCGGTCAGCGCCGCCATGTCGATGCGGAACAGATCGCCGTCCAGCGACAGCCGCGTGCCGCCATGCACCAGCCCCTCGCGCACCAGCCGGTCGGCGATACCCAGCCGGTGCATCAGATCGACCGTCACCTGTTCCAGCACCCCGGCCCGCACCCGGCCCTCGACATAATCCCGGTCGCGCCGCTCGATCACCACCGCATCGATGCCCGCCGCGTGCAACAGGTGCGCCAGGAACATGCCCGCCGGGCCGGCGCCGACGATGGCGACTTGCGTGCGCGTTGCCATGTTACGCATCCACCGGGTCGGCCAACGCCGCCGTCACCGCGACCCGCGCCACCACGGCACCCAGCAACGCGCCATAGATCGCCTTGAACGACAACACCGCGACGAACGACCAGCGCTCCCCCGTCAGCGGTAACAGGATCGCGTGCGCCAATACCGCCACCACCGCGACCGGCACCGCGATGCACAGGCTGCGGACCAGCGCCGGCCGCGGCCATGATCGACCGGCCGACAAAGGCGCGATCGCACCAGCCGTCCGTCGCCGGCGCGTCAGCCACGTCGGCACCAGACTGCTCATCAGCGCGATCATCAGACTTTGCGGGGCGGCATCGACGATCAGCCCATTCCATCCGCGCATCGGCACGAACGCGGGCGCGCCGAATACCAGCAGGACGAAGACGATGCTCAACACCGCGCTGATCGCCGCAGCCACCGTCATCTCGATGCGAAGATACCGACGATGCGCATCGGACAAATAGCGGTGCGCCTCCATCGATCACTCCTCACCGGCAGTTCTCAGCGACTGTCCGGTGCAGATGTGCCTCCGCTTTGGCATTCGTGTAAAATACTAAGATGCAATGGATCGATAGGATAACACTATGCCCGTAATCGGTACGGCATGGGCAAACTGCCCCGCTCTCAATCCAGAGCGGCCGACAGCCATATCGATGTCATATGAGACCGGACGTTCGCCACGTCGATCGAGATATTGGTGCGGGCGGTCGGACTCGAACCGACAATCCTTGCGGAACCGGATTTTGAGTCCGGCGCGTCTACCATTTCACCACGCCCGCACACCGGTCGGCGCCCCTTGCTGGCCACCGATCAATGAGCGGCAAGCCTATATGCAAGTCGCCCCGAGTTTTCAAATCGGATTTTGGGGGTTCGACCCGCTGGGTCGTGTCGCCCTATTTCGGTGTGCTGGAACCTCGACCGATCCGATACGGCCCAGCCCGCGTGTCGAGTGCGTCACCCTTCCAGCTCAGCCGGACCAGTCCTTCGGCAACCAGTCTGTCGACCGCCGCGTGGACGATGGGCATCGCATCCCGCCAATCCGTCGCCGTCGTCCCGGCCTCGCTGGCCGTAGCGAGTGCGCGAGCGACTTCGCTGGGACAGATCGTCGCCCCCGGCGCACGGGCGGCGAGCAGGGCCAATGTCAGACTTCGAGCATCCATATCCCCGGCCTTCTGTTTCCTCGGTCAGTTCGTCACGTAATCGTTCCCCGCCGCGCGGATCGGAGCGACGAGTGCGGCCGGATTGGCCACCCCCGCCCCTCGCCAGATCGATCGCCCAACCTTCGCCATCAATTACGCGGCGGTTGCCGCCGATAACTCAGCGCCTCGGCGATATGGATGCGGCCCACTTCCCCGGCACCGGCCAGATCGGCGATCGTCCGCGCCACGCGCAGGATGCGGGTATAGCCGCGCGCCGTCAGCCGCATCGCCTCCGCCGCCTGTGCCAGCAGTGTGCGCCCCGCCTGATCCGGCGTCGCCACCGCATCCAGCAGCGGCCCGTCCGCCTCGGCATTGGTGCGCACCGGATGGTCGCGATACCGCGCCGTCTGCACCGCCCGCGCCGCCGCGACCCGTGCCGCGACCTCTGTCGATCCCTCGACCGGTGGCGGCAGCACCAGTTCCGCCGCCGTCACCGCCGCGACATCGACATGCAAGTCTATCCGGTCGAGCAACGGCCCCGACACCTTCGCCTGATAATCCGCCGCACAGCGCGGCGCCCGCGCGCAGGCGAGGCCGGGATCGCCCAGATGCCCGCACCGGCACGGGTTCATCGCCGCGATCAACTGCACGCGCGCGGGAAACGTCACATGCGCGTTGGCCCGCGCCACGCTGACCGTTCCCGTCTCCAGCGGCTGGCGCAGCGAATCGAGCACCGCCCGCCCGAATTCGGGTAACTCGTCGAGGAACAGCACGCCCAGATGCGCCAGACTCACCTCGCCCGGCTTCACCTTCAACCCGCCGCCGGTCAGCGCCGCCATCGACGCCGAATGATGCGGGCTGCGGAACGGCCGCGTCCGCGTCAGCCGGCCGTTGGTCAGCGTGCCGGCGACCGACTGCACCATCGACACCTCCAGCGCCTCCGCCGGATCGAGCGGCGGCAGGATACCCGGCAGGCACGCCGCCATCAGCGACTTGCCCGCCCCCGGCGGACCACAGAGCAGCAGGTTATGACCGCCCGCCGCCGCGATCTCCAGCGCGCGCTTCGCCGTTTCCTGCCCCTTCACCTGTCGCAGGTCGGGGCCGTGCGAAACCTCCTCCACCTCGCCCGGCTGCGGCATCGCCAGCAGGCCATGGCCCTTGAAGTGGTTGATAAGCGACAACAGGTCGGGGCCGGCGACCACCTCGACCGATCCGGCCCACGCCGCCTCCGCCCCCTGCGCGCCCGGACAGATCAGGCCCTTGCCCGTCTCCGCCGCGTGCAGCGCCGCCAGCAGGACGCCCGGCGACGACGCCACCCGCCCGTCCAGCGCCAGCTCGCCGACGACGACATAACCGGCCAGCGTCTCGACATCGACCACACCCATCGCCCCCAGCAAGGCAAGCGCGATCGGCAGGTCGAAATGCGATCCCTCCTTGGGCAGGTCGGCCGGCGACAGGTTCACCACGATCCGCTTGGGCGGCATCGCCAGCCCCATCGCCGCGATTGCGCCGCGCACCCGCTCGCGGCTCTCGCCCACCGCCTTGTCGCCCAGACCCACCACGTTGAATGCCGGCAGGCCGGGGATGAGTTGCACCTGCACCTCGACCGCGCGCGCCTCCAGCCCCAGATACGCCACTGTCGATACGATCGCCGCCATTCACATTCCCCCGGTTCGGCCCTAATAACCGCTTTCGGCCATGTGCAAATGGGGGTAAGAGCAAGGGAAGGTGTGGCGCAGGCCGTGGCCGCGACGCGTTGACTTGAACGCCCGTCCCGCGTATGCGCCGCCCCGCAAGGCCGTCCTCCGGGCGGCCGTTTTTATTACACGACGATCTTCGAGGAATGAACGATGAAGCGCACCTTCCAGCCGAGCAACCTGGTGCGGGCACGCCGCCATGGCTTCCGTTCGCGGATGGCGACCGTCGGCGGCCGTGCGGTAATCCGCGCCCGTCGCGCCCGCGGCCGCAAGAAGCTGTCGGCCTGATCGTGATGTCGCGCCGCCGGGATTTCCTGGCGGCCAATGCGGGCAAGCGTGCACCGATGCCGGGATTCGTCCTGCTGGTGCACCCCCGCAACGACGGTGACGCCGCGATGCGCGTCGGCTTCACCGTCACCAAGAAAATCGGCAACGCCGTGGTCCGCAACCGGATGAAACGCCGGCTGCGGATGCTCGCGCGCGAGCTGCTGCCTGCTGGCGGCACGGCCGGTGCCGACCACGTGCTGATCGGTCGCAATGGCGGCATCGAACGCGATTTCGCGCTGCTGCGGACCGAACTGACGAAAGCATTGCGCAAGGCGGCACCGGGCAACGCGGCGACGGCCCATCGGTCGCCTGCGCCTTGATTGCCCGGCTCCTGATCCTGCTGGCCCGTGGCTGGCAGATCGGCCCCTCGGCCATCCTGCCGCCGACGTGCCGCTATGATCCCAGCTGTTCGGCCTATGCAATCACCGCCCTTCGCCGCTATGGCGCGATGAAGGGGGGCTGGCTCGCGCTGAAGCGGATCGCGCGCTGTCATCCCTGGGGTGGGTTCGGGCCGGACCCGGTCCCCTGACCCACTACTATCACGCCCAAACGGGAATACAGACGCCGTGAGAGACGATCGCCAGAATTTCGTGCTGTTCGCGGTGATCGCGGCGCTGATCCTGTTCGGATGGCCGCTGATCCAGAATCGCTTCTTCCCGACCGCCAATCCGCCCGCGACGAAGATCGTCGACGGCAAGCAGGTCGCCCTGCCGAAGCCGGGTGCCGATCCCACCGCCGACAGCCCCGCCGCGATCCGCGATCGCCAGCTGGTGCTGCGCGAATCGCCGCGCGTCAGGATCGAGACGCCAACGCTGCGCGGCTCGATCAACCTGCGCGGGCCGCGGATCGATGACCTCGTGCTGGTCGGCTATAACGAAACCGTCGCCAAGAATTCCGCACCGATCCGACTGTTGTCGCCCGCCGGCGCACCGGAAGCGTATTTCGCCGGCTTCGGCTGGCGCGCGGACGGTCTGGCGCCGCCTGCCGCCGATGCGACCTGGACGGCATCGTCCGATGTCCTCGCCCCCGGCCGCCCCGTCACGCTCGACGCCGCCAATGCGACCGGCCAGCGTTTCCGCATCCAGATCGCGATCGACGACGGTTATCTGTTCACGATCAAACAGACGGTCCTGAACGCCGGCACCGCCGCCGTTCCCGTCGCTCCCTATGGCTTCGTCAATCGCGTCGGCGTGTCGAAGGACCCGGATAGCTGGACGATCCACACCGGCCCGATGTCCGTCAACAACGGTGCCGCGCACTATGACCCGAACTTTACCGACGTGGACGAGGCCCCGCAGCGTTTCACGACGCAGGGTGGCTGGCTGGGCTTCACCGACAAATATTGGCTGACCGCACTGTCGCCCGATGCCACCCAGACGTTCGACGGCCAGTTCCGCGCCGGCGCCAACAAGGCGTATCAGGCCGACTATATCGTCCAGCCCAAGGTGCTCCAGCCCGGCCAGTCGCTCGCCACCAGCGCGCGATTCTTTGCCGGTGCCAAGGAAGTGCGGCTGCTCGATCATTATTCCGACGATGGTTTCATCGCCAAGCTCGACTATGCGATCGACTGGGGCTGGTTCCGCCTCGTCGAAAAGCCGATCTTCTATTATCTCGACTGGCTGTTCCGCATGGTCGGCAATTTCGGCGTCGCGATCATCCTGTTGACGCTGACGATCCGCGCCGTCCTGTTCCCGATCGCCCAGCGCCAGTTCGCCTCGATGGCGGCGATGCGCGCGGTGCAGCCCAAGATGAAGGCGCTGCAGGAGCGGTACAAGGACGACAAGGTCCGCATGCAGCAGGAGGTTATGGCCCTCTACAAGCAGGAAAAGGTCAATCCGCTGGCCGGCTGCCTGCCCACGCTGATCCAGATTCCGATCTTCTATGCGCTCTACAAGGTGCTGCTGCTGACGATCGAAATGCGCCATCAGCCGTTCATCCTGTGGATCAAGGATCTGTCGGCGCCCGATCCGGCGACCGTGCTGAACCTGTTCGGCTACATCCCCATCACGCTACCGCATTTTCTGGCGATCGGCGTGGTGCCGGTGCTGCTCGGCATCTCGATGTTCTTCCAGTTCCGCCTCAATCCGCAGGCGATGGACGAGACCCAGAAGCAGGTGTTCCAGTTCCTGCCATGGGTGCTGATGTTCGTGATGGCGCCGTTCGCGGTCGGCCTTCAGGTCTATTGGATCACCACCAACTGCGTCTCGATCCTGCAGCAGAAGCTGCTCTACGCCCGCCATCCGGGCCTCAAGCAGGCGGCAGAGAAGTGAGCTTCACCGACGAACAGTTAGAGGCCGCGCGGAAGATATTCTCCGGCCCGATCGCCTTCCTGAAATCGGCGCCCAGGCTGGAGCATCTGCCCGAACCCATCGTGCCGGAGGTGGCGTTCGCGGGTCGGTCCAACGTCGGCAAGTCGTCGCTGCTCAACGCGCTGGCGAACCGCAACGGGCTCGCCCGCACGTCGAACACGCCGGGCCGGACGCAGGAACTGAACTTCTTCGACGTCGGCGGCGGCGGGGGCCAGCCGCCGAGCGTCCGCCTCGTCGACATGCCCGGCTATGGCTTCGCCAAGGCGCCCAAGGACATGGTCCGCCAGTGGCGTTTCCTGGTGAACGACTTCCTGCGCGGGCGCGACGTGTTGAAGCGCGCACTGGTGCTGATCGATTCGCGACACGGTATCAAGGACGTCGATCGCGAGATTCTTGGCATGCTCGACAAGGCGGCCGTCAGCTATCGCATCGTCCTGACCAAGGCCGACAAGGTGAAGGCCACCGACCTGGCCACCGTAACTCAGGCGACCGCCGACGAGGCCCGCCAGCGCCCCGCCGCGCATCCGGAGATCATCACCACCTCGTCGGAGGGCGGCATGGGGATCGCCGAACTGCGCGCCGCCGTGATGGAAGCCGTCACCGTCTGACCCGCGACGGGCCGGCGCCTCAGCTGGCCTTGGCGGGCAGCTTGATGTCGATCGGCACGTCGAACCTGACGGGGACGATCACCGGCAGATCCTCGACCGCGGATCCGCGGGTCACGGGCTTCATCCGGAACAACCGCGACATTTTCACTGCGGACGAACCGAACCCGATCCCTTGGGGATGTTCGTGAATGACCGAGCATCGACGGGGTGGCCCTGGTCGCGGCACGATGCAGGCCAGGATCACCCGCCCCGCGATGCGCTCGCGACGGGCGCGGACCGGCCAATAGGGTTCCATCTCGGGCACTGTCGGCATCCTGATCCACAGCGCCCGCGCAAGGCCGACACCATCGCCGCTACCCGTGCCGCTGCCACGACCATTTCCGCTGCCGCCTGCGCCGCCCCGCTCGGCCCCGCCGCCGTTCCCGACCGCGATATCGGGCAAAGCCAACAGGTCGGCGGATATCGGACGACCCTGCGGCGACACCAACGGCGGTTCTTCCACCAGCATCGCCGCGCGTACCGATGGCGTCGGTGCCTGCGCCATGGCGGCCCGCGGCAATGTCCGCGCCCGACCCGGCGACCCGCCGGCATCCGGATGCGGTCGCTCGCGGACGGGTGGCGGCGGGACCGGTAGGGGAGCAGGTGGCGGTGGCAAGGAGACATCGAACACCGTCAGCGCCGTCGTCACCGGTGACACGACCGTCTGCGTACCCCGCCCGGACAGGATTATCAGCAACAGGACGGCATGGACCAGTATCGTCGCGGCCATCGCCGCCACCCGCCGTCGCGCCGCATGAGGAATACCAACATGACCGGGTGATGATTCGATGGCCATGCGCTCCCTTCCAGACACGATCCTATGCCAGGCTCCCGCCCCCGGCAAAGCCGAAGCCCGGTTGCCCCCACCGGTCGCCTCGCCTAGTCCGTGGGCCATGAAGCTCATCATCGGCAACAAGGCCTATTCGTCCTGGTCGCTCCGCGGCTGGCTCGCCTGCAAGCAATCGGGCCTGCCCTTCGAGGAGGTCGTCGTCCCGCTCTACGACGCCGAATGGGATCGCCGCCGTCAAGGCGACGAGTTCGCTCCCTCGTCGGGCAAGGTGCCGATCCTGTGGGATGGCGACGCGGTGGTGTGGGACAGCCTCGCCATCGTCGATTATCTGGCGGACAAGGTCGGTCGCGACGTCTTCTGGCCGGCCGACGACGCCGCCCGCGCGATGGCCCGGTCGATGGCGGCCGAAATGCACTCGTCGTTCCAGAATTTGCGCCGCAAGCACGCGATGAACATTCGTCAGGTGTTCCCCGCTCAGCGCCCCGACGACGACGTCATCGCCGAACTGGCGCGCATCATGGAATTATGGGCGCAGGCGCGGGCCCGGTTCGGCGGCGACGGCGACTTCCTGTTCGGGGCATTCGGCGCGGTCGACATCATGTACGCGCCGGTCATCACCCGGATCGTCACCTATCAGCTACCCGTCGCCCGTTTCGCTACCGCCTATATGCAGGCGGTGCTGGAGCATCGCTGGATGCAGGACTGGATCGCCGCCGCGCAGGAAGAGGAATGGGTGATCCAGCAATACGAACAGACGCCGGAGATCAGGGGCCAGTGATCGACGTGGCGACCGATCCCGTCGCGCTCGCCGCGGCGTTGATCCGCGCCGACAGCGTCACCCCCGCGCGCGGATCGGTGTTCGACGTATTGGAAGCGGCGCTGCTCCCCCTCGGCTTCGCGGTCGACCGCTTCGTTATCGGCGAAGCACCTGACGGCCCCGTCGAGAACCTGCTCGCCACCCGCGACGGTCAGGGCCGTCACCTCGCCTTCGCCGGGCATGTCGATGTCGTGCCGGCCGGCAATGGCTGGGCCGGCTCGCCCTGGTCGGGCGAGGTGCGCGGCGACCTTCTATACGGTCGCGGCGCGGTCGATATGAAGGGCGCGGTCGCGGCCTTCATCGCCGCCGCCGTCCGCGCGCCGGGCGCGCCGCTGACGCTCGTCATCACGGGCGACGAGGAAGGACCGGCGACCTACGGCACGCTGTCGCTGATCGATCGAATGGCCGCACGCGGGATCGCGCCCGACCTGTGTCTGGTGGGCGAACCCACCTCCGCCGTTCGCCTCGGCGACATGGTCAAGATCGGCCGGCGCGGATCGGTCAATATCTGGATCGAGGTCGCCGGCCGTCAGGGCCATGTCGCCTATCCGCATCTGGCCGACAATCCCGTCCCCCGCCTCGTCGCCTTGCTGGCGGCGATCGATGCGATCGTGCTCGATCATGGCAATCGCTGGTTCCAGCCATCGAATATCGAGATCACGGAGATCGAGGTCGGCAACCCCGCCACCAACCTCATCCCCGCCGCCGCCCGCGCCCGCCTGTCGATCCGTTTCAACGACGAACAAAGCGGTGCGGCGCTGGTCGATCGCATCCGCGCCTTCGCCGCCCCCTACCGCGCCACCGTGACCGGCCGCATCTCGGGCGAAGCGTTCCTGACCCGGCCGGGCGACTGGTCGCGGATCATCACCGATGCGATCGTAGCCCGAACCGGCGTCGTGGCGGAACTGTCCACCACCGGCGGCACCTCCGACGCCCGCTTCCTGTCGCGGCTCTGCCCGACGGTCGAATTCGGCCTGCTGAACGCGACGATGCACAAGGTGGACGAGGCGGTGGCCGTGGCCGACCTCCACGCCCTGACCGACATCTACGCCGACATCATCCGGCGCGTGGCCGCCTGAGCACGATATAAAGCGCGCCCAGCCCGCCATGGCGCGGATGGGCGCCGCGCACCGCCGCGATGGCATCGGCATGGCGCGATCCCGCCAGCCAGTCCGCCACCGCCGCCCTGATCGCGCCCCGCGCGTGCGGCCGCTCGCTCTCCGGCCGCGGCGGCTTGCCCGTGACGAGCAACAGCACCCGGTCGCCCCGCCGGATCGCCCGGTCGATCCCTGCATCCAGCATCGCATGCGCCGATGCCAGCGTATGGCCGTGCAGATCGATCGAACTGTCCGGGATCACCGCGCCCCGCCCTAGCTTGCGATCCCAGGACGCATCCAGATTGTTCTGTACCGTACGGGCGGGCGACGGCTTCGGTACCGCGACGGGCGGTGGCGGCGGCACCCTGCCTGCCTTACGCGTCATCACCACGACCGGTTTCGGCAGCACTGCCGCCTTGGCCGCCACGACAACCGGCACCGGCGCCCTGGCGACCGGCACCCGGATCGGCCTGACGGTGGCCATCACCCGGCCCCATGCCAGCGCTTCGTCAGGGTTGAGGCGACGCACCCGCGACCCCCGCGCTCAACCGCGCAAGCGTACCCACCGGCAGCAACAGGAACGCCGCGCCCCGCGCCGACATACCGCCGGCAGTCGCCTCCGCGCCGGCGCCGGCACCCCAGAACGTGTCGAAGCGGTTCGCGCCCTTGATCGCGCCACCCGTATCCTGCGCCACCCACAGACCCGTCGCGTCCGCCCGATCGACCGAAAGGAACACCGGCGCACCGAGCGGCACGAATTTCGGATCGGTCGCCGCGCTGACCTGCCCCGTCACCGCATAACCCATCGCGCCCTGCGGCGGACCATCCAGCTCGCGAAAGAACACGAAGCTCTTGTTCTCGCGCATCAGCGCCCGCCCCTGTTCGGGGTTCGCCCGCAACCACGCGACGATGCCCTGCATCGACGCCTGCCCCGGCTGGAGCAGGCCGCGCTGGCGCATCAGGCTGCCGATCCCGGTATAATCACGGCCGTTCTGCGTATCATATCCGATCCGCAGCACGGACCCGTCCGGCAACCGCAGGCGGCCCGATCCCTGGATCTGCAGGAAGAACATCTCCACCGGATCGGCCGCCCAGGCGATCACCGGCGCGCGATTCGCCAACGCGCCCTCCTCGATCTGGGTCCGGTCGAAATACGGCACAAGATTGCCGCCGTTCACCCGTCCACGAACGCGCTTACCCTTCAGCGCGTCGGAGAACTGGCCCAGATCGACATCGACCAGATCGGTCGGCCGGCCATAGACCGGCACGTCATATCCCGGCCGGCGATCGAGCGACCCGCGTATCTCCGGCTCGTAATACCCCGTCGCGAACGCCTTGCCGTCGCCGACCTGCACCGCCTCGAACTGGCTGGCGAAGAACCCGCGCGCATCGCCGCCCATCGCCGCCGCGGCACAGGCCGCCTGCCAGTCGGTCCCTCGCGTCAGTCCCGACGTATCGACCCGCCGCATCAGCCCCGGACAAGACCGCGCGAATGCCGCCCGCGCCGCCACCGCCTGCACATCGGTCATCGGCAGCGTCGCGACCGGTGGCCCCGCCACCACGCCAGCCGCTGCCGCCGTAGCGGCACCCACCGGCACGGTGACGAACTGCGGGATCATCGGCACGGCCGCCACGATCCGCCCATCTGCCTGCCGCACGTTCACCGGCACATCGCCCCGCGTCAGATGATGCGTAGCTTTGGCGGGCGAGGAAGGCGGAAGCGACGACCCGGAAACGGGCGCGGGCGGCACCAGCCGCCCGCCGCATGCGCTCAATACAAGCGCCAGCGCCATTCCCCCGATCAGGCGCACCTTCACGCCTCGTCGGTGTCCGCGAGCTTCCAGTTCGGATCGCCGCTCTTCAGCGTCCGGGTGAACGTCCATACGTCATGCGTCTCGACGGCATCGGTCAGCGATCCGGCAATCATCTGCCCTTCGCCGTTGCGCGTCACCGCGGCGATATCGGCATCGAACCGCACCGTGATCCGCGCCTCGCGACCGGCCAGCTGCGCATCGGCGATCACCGCCCTCTCGATCGTGACCAGCCGGTTTTCCAGTGTCTCACCAGCGGCGTTGCGCGCCGCGATCGCCTCGGCGAACGCCGCGCAGACATCCGGCTCGGCCAGCTCGGCAAGCGTCTGCTCGTCGCCCTTCCAGAATGCCTCCAGCGTCATGCGATAGGCGCCCTTGGCACCCTGCAGGAACTGGCCGACATCGAACCCCGGCTCGCCGGCGACGATCGCGCGGAGACCCTGTTCGGCGCGGGTGTCGATATTTCGGTTGGCGGGTTCCCGCACCTCGGCCACGGCATCCACCGTTCGTGGCGCGGATGGCACTGCCGCCCGCTCCTCCGCCGCACGCGGCAGGGGCTGCTGCTCCTGCCCGGTGCGCTTGCCCAGCACCCCGTACAGTCTCAGCGCCAGGAAGGCGGCAATCATCGCAAACACTACAACGTACAGCACCAGGCCTCCGATCTTCCCGTTCAACATAGGCGCAAGCACGCTGCGATTCAAACCCGCGCCCGTTGAAACCGTTCCGACGCACTGCTAGGCGCGCTTCATCGGACCGATGGCGCGGGGGATCGCCCGCCCCGGCCTCCCGCCTCACGCTCCCTTTCAGTCAAGGATATGAACATGGACGATCAGGACAACGCCGCCAACGAGCCCGTCGGCAACGGCACCGATACCGCCCCGGCGGCAGGTCTGATCTCGCAATATGTGAAGGATCTGTCGTTCGAGAATCCGAACGCGCCCGCGATCTTCCAGTCGCAGACGCCGCCGGCGATCGACGTGCAGTTCAACATCGGCGCCAGCCAGGTGGCCGACGAAGTGCACGAACTGGTCCTGAAGATCGACGTGCGCGCCGATGTCGATGGCCAGACCGCGTTCATCGTCGACCTGTCGTTCGCCGGCCTGTTCGGTTTCCGCAACGTGCCGGTCGACCAGATCCAGCCGTTCCTGCTGGGCGAGGCACCGCGCCTGCTGTTCCCGTTCGCCCGCCGCGTGCTGGCCGATGCGGTGCGCGACGGCGGCTTCCCGCCGCTGCTGCTGGAGCCGATCGATTTCGGCCAGCTCTATCTGCAACAGGCATCGCAGCAGGGTCAGCCGACCACGACCGAGGTCGGTCACGCCTGATCCCAAGGCCTGCTGATACCCAGGCACTGATAACCCAGGCAGCGGACGATAGATGAACCTCACCAAGGCACTCGGCTCGGTCGGCGGGCTTACGCTGGCCAGCCGGGTGCTGGGGTTGGTGCGCGACGCCCTGTTCGCGCGCTTCGTGGGCGCGAACTTCGCGTCGGACGCGTATCAGATCGCCTTCCGCCTGCCGAACATGTTCCGCGCCCTCTTCGCGGAGGGTGCCTTCTCCGCCGCCTTCATCCCGCTGTTCAATAAAAAGGTCGCGGACAAGGACGGCAACGGCCTGCCCGACGGCATCGCCTTTGCCGAGGATGCGCTGTCGGTGCTGCTGCCGATCCTGATCGGCATGACGGTGCTGATGGAGGTGGCGGCCTATCCGGTCACCTGGGCGCTGACGCTGGGTTTCGGCGATGCGACGAACGATCAGTTCGCCTTCGCCGTCGGCCTCGCCCGCCTGACCTTCCCCTATCTGCTACTTATCAGCCTCGTCTCGCTGCTGGGCGGCATCCTCAATTCGCTGCACCGGTTCTGGATCGCCGCCGCGGCGCCGATCCTGCTCAACCTGACGCTGATCACCGCGCTGCTGCTGTTCCATCACGCCGACCCGATGCTCACCGCCCGTAACCAGGCGATCGCCGTCACCGTATCGGGCGTGCTGCAACTGTTATGGCTCTGGTATGCGTGCCGGCGGGCGGGCGTGACGTTGCGGCTGAAGCTGCCGCGCCTTGGCCCCGACGTCCGCCGGTTGATGAAGCTGATCTGGCCCGCCGCCGCCGGGGCGGGCGCGGTCCAGATCAACCTCGTGATCTCGACCGCGCTCACCGCCAAGCTGCTGCCGACCGGATCGGTGTCGTACATCTATTATGCCGATCGGCTGAACCAGTTGCCGCTGGGTCTGATCGGTATCGGTCTCGGCACCGTGCTCCTTCCCACCATCTCGCGCCTTCTCGGCCGGGGTGAGGAGGCGCAGGCGATGGAGACGCAGAACCGGGGCATGGAGCTGGCGCTGTTCCTGACCCTGCCCGCCACGATCGCGCTGATCGTCTGCGGCACACCGATCGTCGCCGCGCTGTTCCAGCACGGCAAGTTCGGTGCGATGGAAAGCCTGCTGACGGCGCAGGCGCTGGCGGCGTTCTCGGTCGGGCTGCCGTCCTACATCCTCGTGAAGGTGCTGACGCCGGGTTATTATGCGCGCGGCGATACACGCACGCCGGTGCGCTATGCGACGATCTCGATCGCGGTCAATCTGGTGCTGAACCTGATCCTGATCGTGCCGTTGCGCCACATGGGGCCGCCACTGGCAACCGCGATCGCCAGCACGGTGAACGTCGCATTGCTCTATCGCACGCTGGCGAAGCGGGGCCATTTCCTGCCGGATGCACAGCTTCGCCGCCGCACGCCACGGTTGGGTATCGCTGCGGTGATGATGGGCGTGACGATGTGGTTCCTGAACATCCTGTTCGAACCATATGTCACCGGCACCAGTCTGGAACGATGGCTGGCGCTCGCCGTGCTGGTCGGCACCGGCTGTCTCGTCTATGCGGCCGCCACCGTGCTCACCGGCGCGGTCCGTATCGCGGACCTGAAGAAACTGGTCCGCCGCTCCGCCTGAAGGAAGTCATCGTGCGCGTCGTCTCCGGCATCCAGCCCACCGGCAATCTCCACCTCGGCAATTATCTGGGCGCGATCCGGCAATGGGTCGCCATGCAGCATCAGGCCGAATCGCTGTTCTTCCTCGCCGATCTCCACGCGCTGACCGTCGCGATCGACCCGAAGGAACTGGCCGCCAACACGATCGAGATGGCCGCGACCCTGCTCGCCGCCGGGATCGATCCGGACAAGGCGATCCTGTTCAATCAGGCGCGCGTCCCCGCCCATGCCGAGTTGTGCTGGCTGTTGCAGGGCACCGCCCGCATGGGCTGGCTGAACCGCATGACGCAGTGGAAGGACAAGGCGGGCAAGAACCGCGAGGGCGCCTCGGTCGGCCTGTTCACCTATCCCGTCCTGCAAGCCGCCGACGTGCTGGCCTATCAGGCGACGCACGTTCCGGTCGGCGACGACCAGCGTCAGCATCTGGAACTGGCCCGCGACATCGCCACCAAGTTCAACCTCGATTTCGGGGTCGAGCTGTTCACCCTGCCCGAACCGTTCATCTCACCCGCCGCGCCGCGCGTCATGTCGCTGCGCGATGGCACCGCCAAGATGTCGAAGTCCGATCCGTCGGACGCGTCGCGGATCAACCTGATCGATTCGGACGACGCCATCGCCCAGAAACTGCGCAAGGCGCGCACCGATGCCGAACCGCTGCCCGACACGATGGCGGCGCTGGCCGAGCGGGCGGAGGCGCGCAATCTGGTCACGATCTATGCCGCGCTGGCAGAGACCGGGGCCGATGCGGTGCTGGCGCAATATGCGGGACAAGGCTTCGGCGCGTTCAAGCCCGCGCTGGCCGATCTGGCGATCGCGGTTCTGTCGCCGATCCGCGAGCGGCTGACGCGGCTGCTCGACGATCGGGCCGCCGTGGCGACGGTGCTGGAACAGGGCGGCGAGCGGGCGCGTGGGCTGGCGGCGCCGACGCTGCTGGCCGCCCAGCGTGCGATGGGGCTTCATGTCTAGGGCATCAAGCGCTTGACTGACCCCGTTCGTGCTGAGCGCAGTCGAAGCACTTTGGGGAAAGGAGGCCTTCGACTTCGCTCAGGCCGAACGGTCAGGGGTGGATCCGATTTCACGCAAATTGCTCTAACTAACCAGCGGTGTCGGCACCACGACCGGCGATGTCCTACATCGCCGCGTTCGATTATACCCGTCCGACACCGCTCTTTCTCACCGTCTGTCAGCCACCCAGAAACGATTCCTCGCGTGCGCACGCGTGCGTAGGTGTGACTTTTGAGACTTTCCGGCCCGCCCGCCCTCAGGCCTCAAGCTCGCGCATCAACACCCGGACGGCATTGTCGATCTCGCGGTCCTGATCGCGCAGTTCCTCGATCTTGCGGACGGCGTGGATGACCGTGGAATGGTCGCGACCGCCGAACTTGCGGCCGATCTCGGGCAGCGAGCGTGTCGTCAGGCGCTTGGACAAGTACATCGCGATCTGGCGCGGCCGGGCCACCACGCGGGACCGGCGCGCGGACACCATGTCGAGCGGCTTCAGGTCGAAATGCTGCGTCACCAGCTTCTGGATGTCGTCGATCGTCACCCGCCGCTGCGTACCGCGCAGCACATCGCCCAGCGTCTGCACGGCGAATTCCAGATCGACGCGTTCGCCGGTCAGCTGGGCATAGGCGGCGACGCGGTTTAGCGCGCCCTCCAGTTCGCGAATGCTGAAATGGATGCGCGCCGCGATCAGGTCGAGCACCTCGGCCGGGATCGGCACGCCCGGCAGCTCGGCGGCCTTGCGGACCAGGATGGCACGGCGCAGCGCCAGATCGGGCGCCTTGATGTCCGCGACCAGACCGGCACCCAGTCGCCCGATGATCCGTGGCTCGACCCCGTCCAGCGACTGCGGGCTGCGGTCGGCGGAAATCACCAGCCGTTTACCCATGCCGACGATCTCGTTGATCGTGTGGAAGAACTCTTCCTGCGTCGCATCCTTGCCGGCGATGAACTGAAGATCGTCGATCAGCAACAGGTCGGACGACCGCAGCCGCGCCTTGAACGCATAGGTGTCGCGCGCCCGCATCGACGCCACGAAATCGAACATGAAACGCTCGGCCGACATGCACAGCACCGCCGCATCCGGCACCGCCGCCAGATAGGCATGGCCGATCGAGTGCATCAGATGCGTCTTGCCCTGCCCCGTGCCGCTGTGGAGGAACAAGGGCGAGAAGCGCGGTACGCCCGGCTCGGCCAGCAAGCGCGATGCATTGAACGCCACCCGATTCGACTGATCGACGACGAACCGGTCGAAGGTCAGCTTCGGATCGAGCGTCGGCCGTTCGATCGTGATGCCGGCCATCGCCCGTACCGCGACGGGGGACGGCATGGCCGCGGCGAGTTCCGCCGACAGGGGGATATCCGCCAGCGCCGGCGATTCGGCGGTCAGCGCGACGGTGGGCGCACGCGGCGCGCGGGTCTCGACGACGACGCTGTTCACCGCGGGCAGCAATTGCTGAAATTCGAAGCTCAGCCGGTCCGCATAATGGCTGCGCACCCAGTTGGTCATGAACGCCGATGGCAGCGACAGGCGGACGGTGTCGGGATCGCCGTCCTCGACCAGTTCCATCGGTTTGAGCCATTGATCGAACAGGCGGGCGCCGGCCTGTTCCTTCAGCGAGGCACGCACGACGGCCCAGGCATTCGCCTGCTCGCTCGTCGATCCTGCCTCCCAATTCGTCACGCGCACACTTTCCCGTCAGCGAAAGCATCGCGCCTTCGCCTGTTTTATTCGTTCAAGGCAAAAGCCCCCATTGGCCACCCAGCGGGTGTCCGGCTCCTACTCCGTCTGTTTATGACGCCGCGATGAGCATCGCCGGCGTGGGTCCAGTTATGAAGAGACGGGGGGTTCGATCAACCCCGCTTCCGGCCACAAAAATGAAATAAACCGGATTGACAGACCATGGTTGGCGGAAATGCGTCAAACTTTCTTATAAGCTATTGATATCGTTATATTAACTTATCGTTTTTAGCGATACGCCGATGCGGAATCCCCGCAAATCCGCGACTTAGGCGGCTATCAGTCCGGGCATCGATTCAGTTCCTCCACCGGTCGCATCCGGGCACGAAAAAACCCGCCGGAGCGGTTGCTCCAGCGGGCTTCGTATTCGTGTCTGCGACCGCTCAGGCGAGCGAGGACAGCGCCTTGGTCAGCCGGGCGAACTTGCGGCTGGCGGTGTTGCGGTGAAGGACGCCGCGTGCCACGCCGCGCGCCAGTTCAGGCTGCACCGCTGCCAATGCTTCGGTCGCGGCCGGCTTGTCGCCCGACGCCAGAGCCGCTTCGACCTTCTTCACGAAGGTACGGATACGGCCGACGCGGATGCCGTTGATTTCGGCGCGACGCTCGTTGCGACGGATACGCTTCTTGGCTTGCGGCGTGTTCGCCATGCTGGATCGGTCCTTGAATTCTTTTCGATGGATTGGGAAGCGCCGGGAACACCCTGCGTCTCTCGAAGGTGCGGCCCTTAGCGATTGATCCCGCACCGGTCAACCAATTGGTCTTCGCCCGGGCGATCACCCACGCTGGCAACGCGGGCACCAGAAGGTCGATCGCCCCGCCTCCACGCGGCGTTTGACGACGCCGCCACAGGCACAGGGCTGACCCTCCCGGCCATAGACCAGGAACTGCTTGGAGAAATAGCCCAGCTCGCCATCCGGCGCGGCGAAATCGCGGAGGGTCGATCCGCCCGCCTCGATCGCCGACAACAGCACCGTGCGAATCGCCTCGACCAGCCGTTCCAGCCGATACAGCGCGATCCTGCCCGCCGCCCGCGACGGCGCGATCCGGGCGATATGCAACGCCTCGCACACATAGATATTGCCCAGCCCCGCGACGATTCGCTGATCGAGCAGCATCGCCTTGATCGGCGCCGCCCGCCCCGCCAGCGCGTCCAACAGGTAATCGGCGGTCAGGTCCGGCCCCAACGGCTCCGGCCCCATCGCCATGAACGGCGGATAGGTGGGCAACGCATCGGTCGGCACCAGATCGAGGAAACCGAATCGCCGGGGATCGTTCAGCGCCAGCCGCCGCCCCGCCGCCGTCTCGATCACCAGATGGTCGTGCGCGATCAGGTCCCCCGGATCGACCCGCCAGCGCCCCGACATGCCCAGGTGGAAGATCATCGTGTCGCCGCGATCGGTGTCGATCAGTCCATATTTGGCACGCCGGCCCAGCGACGTCACGGTCGCCCCCTGCATCCGCTGGCGCAGATCGACGGGGATCGCCTTGCGCAGATCGGCACGACGCGGTTCGACCAGCGTCAGGCGCTGATGATGGAGGACGGGGGTCAGGCCCCGGACGGTGGTTTCGACTTCGGGGAGTTCGGGCACGGCAATCAGCTAGGTTGCGTTTGCCCCCGCCACAAGCCGCCGCTAGGGCCATGAACATGACCGATACCGTCTCCTTCGGCTACGAAGACGTCGCCCCCACCGAAAAGACTGAGCGCGTCGGTGGCGTGTTCACCAGCGTCGCCTCCAGCTACGACCTGATGAACGACGCCATGTCCGGCGGGATGCACCGCCTGTGGAAGGACCGCTTCGTGCGCCGCGTGAAACCGCGCAGCCACGAACAGATCCTGGATATGGCGGGCGGCACCGGCGACATCGCGTTCCGCCTCGCCGAATCGGGGGCGTCGATCACCGTCGCCGACATCAATCCGGCGATGCTGGAAGTGGGCATGGGCCGTGCCGCCAAGCGCGGCATCGACGGCCTCGTCTGGACCGAGGCGAATGCCGAGGTGCTGACCTTCCCCGACCGGTTCTTCGACGCCTATACGATCGCGTTCGGCATCCGGAACGTGACCGACATCCCCAAGGCGCTGCGCGAGGCACATCGGGTGCTGCGCCGGGGCGGGCGGTTCTTCTGCCTGGAATTCTCGACCGTCGAATGGCCGGGGTTCGCGGAGGTGTACGACGTCTATTCGCACAGGCTGGTGCCGAAACTGGGCCAGCTGCTGGCGCGCGATGCGGACAGCTATCGCTACCTGATCGAATCGATCCGCCGTTTCCCGCCGATGTCGCAGTTCCAGTCGATGATCGGCGAGGCCGGCTTCATCAACACGACGGTCGAGCCGATCATGGGCGGGCTGGTCGCGATCCACAGCGGCTGGAAGATCTGATCGCCCCGTGACCAGTTCCGTCACCCATGTCTGGCGGCTCCTGAAATGGGGCCGCATCCTCGCGCGGTACGGGGCGCTGAGGGGTATCGAGCGCGATCCGAACACGCCCGCACCGGTGCGCCGCCTCGCCCGCATTGCCCGGCTCGGCGCGCGGGTGCCGGCGGTGCCGCGCTATGCCGATGCGTTCCAGGCGATCGGGCCGGCGGCGATCAAGCTGGGGCAGTCGCTCGCCACCCGGCCCGATCTGGTCGGCGAGGAAGCGACGCACGACCTGTTGCGGTTGCAGGACCAGTTGCCGGCCATCCCGTACGAGACGATTCACGAGGCGATGCGTGCCGGGCTGGGCCGCGATCCCGCGTTGTTCTTCAGCAGGATCGAGGAAACGGCGGTGGGCGCCGCCTCGATCGCGCAGGTCCACCGCGCCGTCACCACCGAGGGCCGGCAGGTCGCGGTGAAGGTGCTGCGGCCCGGCGTGGAGGAAGAATTCGCCCGCGCGATCGACACCTATCAATGGGCCGCCGCCCAGCTGGAGGCGATGAGCCCCGAGGCGCGGCGCCTGCGCCCGCGCCTGACGATCGAGAACTTCCGCCGCTGGACGCTACGAGAGCTGAATTTCCGGCGTGAGGCGGCATCGGCATCGGAACTGGCGGAAGCGATGACCGCCGAGCCGGAATTCGTGATCCCGAAGGTCGACTGGGCACGATCGACCGCCAAGGTACTGACGATCGAGTGGATAGACGGCATCAAGCTGTCTGATCGCCCCGCGCTGATCGCCGCCGGATACGACCTGCCGAAACTGGCGCAGACGCTGATCCGCGCGTTCCTGCGCCAGGCCATCGCGGAAGGTTTCTTCCATGCCGACATGCATCAGGGAAACCTTTTTGCATTGCCCGGCGACCGGATCGCCGCGATCGATTTCGGCATCATGGGCCGGATCGACCGTCGCGCGCGGGTGTGGCTGGCGGAGATCCTCTACGGCCTGATTACCGGCAACTATAAGCGTGTCGCGGAAATCCATTTCGAGGCGGGATATGTGCCGGCGCACCACAACGTCGCCGAATTCGCCACCGCCCTGCGCGCGGTCGGCGAGCCGATGCGCGGGTTGCCTGTGAAGGATATGTCGATCGGCATGATGCTGGACGGCCTGTTCTCGATCACCCGCGATTTCGACATGGTGACGCAGCCGCATCTGTTGCTGCTCCAAAAGACGATGGTGATGGTGGAGGGCGTGGCGACCAGCCTCGATCCCGACATCAACCTGTGGGACTCGGCGGCACCGTTCGTGCGCGAATGGATACGCACCGAGTTGGGACCGGAGGCGGCGATCGCCGACCGGCTGATCCTCGATTTCCGCACACTGGCGTGCCTCCCCGATCTCGTCCGCCGGATCGAGGCGCATTATCCCGCCCCCGGTGGTGAGCCCCCCGCCCTGCCGATGAAGGAGGTCGAGGTCGTGCGGATCGGCGGTAGCTGGCGTTATGCGGTGGTCGCGGGTCTATCGGCCGCGGCCGGCGTCGCCGCTACCTTCGGCCTGCTGCACTAGAGCGCGCGAGTCCGGACATGCGCCGCCGTCCACTCCTGTTGATCCAGCCCACCAGTCTGGCCGGCCTCGGACGATCGCCGGCCCGGATATTGCTCGGAACGCTGCTCGCGCTCGTTCTCGTCATACTGATGATGGGCGGTATCACGGCGCTCGACCTGACCGATCGACTGGTGTTCGACGAGACGCTGGTCGAGCGGGTGCGCCATGGCGGCACCTTTTACTCGATGGCCGCCGATACGCTGCGCGGTGAGGGTTCGCCGTTGCGGCCTGCGTTGTTCTTTCCGGTGCCGACGCTGCCGATGATCGCCGCGATGGTGCCAACGTTCCTGTTGATCGCCGCACTGTGGATACTGGCAGCGGCGACGGTGGCGGCGTGGAGCGCCCGGTTGGCGCCATTGTGGATCGGGCTGCCGGGGCGCGCGGTGACGCTGGCGCTGCTGATCGCCGGGGTCGCCAGCGCGGTGCGTGCCGATCTGGCGGTGATGCCGGAGGTGTGGGCCGGCCTGTTGATCGCGCTGTCGCTGGCCGTCCGCCATCCGGGTCGCTGGCTGGAGGCGGCAGCGCTGGGGCTGGCCGCGGCGCTGCTCCACGGCGTTGCGGCGCTGTACCTGATCGTCATGGCGGCCTGGGCTTGGCGGGACCATGGCCGGCGGGAGGCGATCGGCTGGGTGCTGGCGATCGCGGCGCTGCTGCCGGTCCTGGCCCTGCACGGCCAGGCGGCGGCGGCGGTCGTCGGGCCGCTCGATACCGCGACGATGTTCTGGCAGGCGATGGTCAATCCGGTCAATGCGCTGGGAACCCTCGCCGCGATGACCTATGCGGCCGCCCTGCCGGCCGGGGTCGGCGCGGTGCTGGTGCTGGTGTCGCTGATCGGCTGGACGACGTGGCGCGATGACGCGGCCCGGCGGGTGGCGACGACGCTGGTGGTATTCATCGCCGTCGTGATCGTAGGCGGCAGTGCGGCGACCGCGCTGCTGGTCGCGCCGGTCGCGCTGCTGGGGCTGGCGTTCGTGCCCGACCTGCTCCGCGAACTCATGACGGTCGCCCTCGACAGGCGGCGCATCACCGTGACAAGGATGTTCCGGTGAAGCGCATCCTGCTCATCGTCGGGGGCGGCATCGCCGCCTACAAGGCGTGCGAGCTGATCCGCCTGCTGCGCCGTCGCGGTCACGCGGTACGCTGCGTCCTGACCGAGGGGGGCAGCCACTTCGTCACGCCGATGACGCTCGCCGCGCTGTCGGGGGATCAGGTCTATACCTCGCTGTGGGATCTGAAGGACGAGGCGGAGATGGGCCATATCCAGCTCAGCCGCGAGGCGGATCTGGTCGTCGTCGTGCCCGCGACCGCCGACCTGCTCGCCCGCATGGCGAGCGGGCAGGCAGGCGATCTGGCGACGACGCTGTTGCTGGCGACCGACAAGCCGGTGCTCGCCGCGCCGGCCATGAACGTGCGGATGTGGCGCCATGCGGCCACCGTCCGCAATGTCGTCACGCTGCGCGCGGACGGCGTCACGATCATGGAGCCGGACGAAGGCGACATGGCGTGCGGTGAATATGGTCCCGGACGCCTGCCCGATCCCGCCGTCATCGCCGATACGATCGACCGCCATCTGGGCATCGGCCATCGCCCCTTGAGCGGCCGGCACGCGCTCGTGACTGCCGGTCCGACGCATGAGCCGATCGATCCCGTCCGCTATCTCGCCAACCGCTCCTCCGGCCGGCAGGGCTTCGCCATCGCCGGGGCGCTGGCCGCGTTGGGTGCGCGAGTGACGCTGGTCGCAGGACCGGTGACGCTGCCCACCCCATTCGGCGTCGATCGCATCGACGTCCAGACCGCGCGCCAGATGGCAGCGGCAGTCGCTACCGCCCTGCCCGCCGACGTCGCCGTCATGGTCGCGGCAGTCGCCGACTGGCATGTCGCTGCGGCACCGCAGAAGATGAAGAAGGGAGACGCGCCGGCATCGCTGACGCTGGTGGAGAACCCGGACATCCTTGCCGCGCTGTCGCAAGGGCCGGACCGTCCGCCGCTGGTCATCGGCTTCGCGGCCGAGACCGAACGGGTGATCGAACACGGCGTCGCCAAACGCATCCGCAAGGGTTGCGACTGGATCGTCGCCAACGACGTGTCGGGCGACGTGATGGGCGGTCCCGACAACAGCGTGCATCTCGTCACCGCCGACGGTGTAGAAAGCTGGGATAACCTGCCCAAGGAACAGGTCGCCGCGAGGCTCGCGCAACGTATTGCCGATACGCTATAGGCCACGCCATGACGACGATACGCATCGCGGTAAAGCGACTGCCGAACGGCCTGGACCTGCCACTGCCTGCCTATGCCACCAGCGGTGCAGCGGGAATGGACGTGGTCGCAGCCGAGTCCCTGACGCTACAGCCGGGCGGACGGGCCGCCATCGCGACAGGCTTCGCCCTTGCCATTCCCGAGGGGTATGAGGTTCAGGTGCGCCCGCGATCGGGACTGGCGCTGAAGCATGGCATCACCTGCCTGAATACGCCCGGCACGATCGATCACGATTACCGGGGCGAGGTGAAGGTCATCCTGACCAACCTCGGCGACGAACCCTTTGCCGTGGTGCGGGGCGAGCGAATCGCACAACTGGTCCCGGCCGTTGTCCAGCGTGCCGCGCTGGTCGAGGTGGCCGAACTGGACGACACCGTTCGGGGATTGGGCGGCTTCGGATCGACCGGGCGATGATCGCCGCCCTGCTCCTCGCCGCGACGCAAGCGGCACTGTCGCCCCCGCCGGTCGCCGACTGGGACCGATTGCCGGCGTTCCCCGTTCCGCGCGCCGCCGACATCGTCGATGGCGCGGCATTCGTCAGAGGCGAAATCGAATCGGGGCATTGCCATCCGGTGCCGGCCCCCGCCACGGGCGGCGTCCGGTTAATCGCGCCTGTCGCGATCCTGGTGGGGCCGACCGGTATCGTCCGTCAAATCGTGCCACAGGCAATCGGTTGCCCTACGATCGAGCAGTATACGGTAGGGTATCTGTTGTCGTTGACCCGCACCGGCGCTGGAGCCGCACCATCGCCCGAACCCGGCTGGTACAGGCTGGTCGTCAGTTATCGCTGGTAGACGGCAATCTGACCCGATGGCCTCGTTACTGCCGAAAACACGCCGGAACGACGCAAAACATGACTTTCGCTAACCCTGTTTCATCGGTTAGAAGCCAGATGCGGTGCCGCGAAAGTGTTGCAGTACTGCATCGCCGCAAAACACTTTTGCGGCGTGCCGTATTGTCGGGTTGTCTTGCATGCCGTTGTATGTAAGGGGGTTCGGCGAGATTATTAAGGGAGTTCAACATGCGTCTTGGGAAGTATCTCATGGCTGCCGCTGCAGCCACTCTGGCCGTTGCGCCTGCAATGGCCGCTCCGGTCAATGCCGCTTCGAGCCTGTCGGTTGCCAAGTCGGCTCGCGCCGGTTCGGCTTCGGCGAAGAAGAACGAGCTCGCCGGTGGCGGCATCATCGTTGCGATCATCGCAGCGGCTGCCGTTGTCGCAGGCATCGTGATCGTCGCTGACGAAGACGACAACGCCGACAGCAACTAAGTCTCGACTTAGCTGTTAGAGAATAGCGGTCTTCGGGCCGCTATTTTTTTGCCTGCCGCCATTCAGGGCGGTCGGTTGCGGACGGGCCACACGCCTCTATAGCGGCAGCATGCTCTCAGACGCGGAACTCGAACGCTACGCCCGCCATATCGTGCTGCGGGAAATCGGTGGGGCCGGGCAATTGCAACTGAAGCGCTCCACCATCGTCATTATCGGCGCCGGTGGTATCGGCTCTCCAGCCATCCAGTATCTCGCCGCTGCGGGTATCGGCCGACTGGTGCTGATTGATGACGACGTCGTCGAGCCATCGAACCTTCAGCGGCAGACCATTTTTGCCACAGCCGATCGCGGCCGACCAAAGGTAACGGCCGCCGCCGATCGCGCGATGGCGATCAATCCCCAGGTCGCCGTGGATATTCACCAGCGTCGCGTTGCCGCCGACAATGTCGCTGCGCTGATCGCCGGCGCGGATGCAGTCATCGATGGCTGCGACAATTTCGAAACCCGCTTGCTGGTGGCCGATGCGACGCAGGCGGCGAAGGTGCCGTTGATCTCCGCGGCGGTCGATCAGTTCGAGGGGCAGCTGGCGGTGTATCGCGGGTGGCAGGCCGACAAGCCCTGTTACCGGTGCTTCGTCGGCGACGACCCGGCACGCGCGGATCGCAGTTGCGCCGATGTCGGCATCCTCGGCCCGGTCACCGGCATATTGGGCAGCCTCGCCGCGCTGGAAGCGATCCGTGCGGTGGTGCCGTTCGGGGAGGACAGCGCCGGCACCATGTTGCTGGCCGACCTGCTCTCCCTCCGTTTCCGGACGCTGCGGCTGCCGAAGGATCCGGGGTGTTCCGCCTGTGGTCAGTCGGCGGTGTAGGACCGATACCAGTCGACGAACCGGGGAACGCCCGTGTCGATCGGCGTGGTCGGCGCGAACCCCAGATCTCGGATCGTGTCGTCGATATCGGCAAAGGTCGCCGGCACATCGCCCGGTTGCATCGGTTGCAGGTCGCGGATCGCCGGGCGGCCACACGCCGCCTCGATCACGTCGATCAGACGGCCGAGCGGTTCGGATCGATTATTGCCCAGATTATAGATCGCATGCGGTGCGCCGCTGCCGCCCGGCTTCACCCGGTCATCGTCCAGCGGCGGCCGATCGAGCGCCGCCACGATGCCGCTGACGATGTCGTCGATATAGGTAAAGTCGCGCTGCATCCGTCCCTCGTTGAAGACACGGATCGGCTTTCCTTCGAGAATAGCCTGCGTAAACAGCCAGACGGCCATATCCGGTCGCCCCCACGGACCATAGACGGTGAAGAAGCGCAGCCCCGTCTGCGGCAGGCGATAAAGATGCGCGTAGCTTTCGCTCATCAACTCGTCCGACCTTTTGGTTGCGGCATAGAGCGAAACGGGCAGATCGACGGGATTGCCCACCTTGAACGGCATCGTCGTGCTGCCGCCATAGACCGAGGATGACGAGGCATAGACCAGGTGGCCGACCCGCCGCCGGCGCCCGAGTTCCAGCAGGTTGAGGTGCCCGACGATGTTCGCCCGCGCATAGGCATGCGGATTCTCGATCGAGTACCGCACGCCGGGTTGCGCGCCGAGATGGACGATCCGGTCGATCGTGGAGGACGCCAAGGCTTCCTCCAGCGCCGCCTGATCGGCAAAATCGACGGGCACGAACCGCACGCGGCCGCTATGACGGCGGTCGAGATCCGCCAGTCGTGCCCGCTTCAGTGCGGGATCGTAATAATCGTTCAGGTCGTCGACACCGATTACCGTCTCGCCCCGCGTGGCGAGACGATCCGCCACGTGATAGCCGATGAACCCGGCGACGCCCGTGACGAGGGTAGTCAACCGAGCAATGTCCGGGCGAATTCGCGCACCGCGGGGCCGATATCCTCGCGGGCCAGTGCCAGCGCCAGATTTGCCTGGATGTACCCGGTCTTGTCGCCGCAGTCGTACCGCTTGCCGTCAAAAGTGAAGCCATGGAACGGCTGACGACCGATCAGCTTGGCCATCGCGTCGGTCAGCTGGATCTCACCGCCAGCGCCCGGCTCCTGCACGTCGAGGATGTCCATCACCTCGGGCTGTAGGATGTAACGGCCGGGGATCATCAGGTTGGACGGCGCCTTGCCCTTCGGCTTTTCGACCAGCGCGGTCACCTCGGTCAGGCGGCCGTCGACCTTGCCCGGCGAGATGATCCCGTATTTGTCGGTTTCGCTGTCCGGCACTTCCAGCGCGCCGATCACGTTGCCGCCGACTTCGTTATAGGCCTCGACCATCTGGCGGAGGAAGCCGCCGACCATCAGTTCGTCGGGCAACAGCACCGCAAAGGGCTCGTCACCTACGATCTCCCGCGCGCACCAGACGGCGTGACCGAGACCCAGCGGTTCTTGCTGCCGGACATAGACCGGGCTGCCCGGCCGCTGACGGATACCCTCGATCAGCGCCATGGACTTGCCGCGCGCCTTCATTGTCGCTTCCAGTTCGTAGGAAACGTCGAAATGATCCTCCAGCGCGCTCTTGCCGCGGCCGGTGACGAAGATGATCTGCTCGATTCCCGCCTCGCGCGCTTCCTCGACCGCATACTGGATCAGCGGCTTGTCGACGACGGTCAGCATTTCTTTCGGCATTGCCTTGGTCGCCGGCAGGAACCGCGTTCCAAGTCCAGCGACAGGCAACACTGCCTTACGTACCGGCTTGATCGACATGTGTTGACGTCCTTCTGGTCTGCGGTGCACCCGCGATCCGCGGCTGCCCTTTAATTCTCCTATGTTGAGCTCTTGTTAAACAGCAATCCTCTATCGCCCAAAACCATGCGGTCGCGCCGGATTCTCGTCGTGTTGGGTACACGGCCCGAAGCGATAAAGCTGTTTCCCGTGATCCGCGCCTTGTCCGCACGGCGAGAGCTGAGCGTCCGTACCTGCGTGACCGGCCAGCATCGCGGATTGCTGGATCAGGTGCTGGCGATTGCCGATCTGGTGCCGGATATCGACCTGGACCTGATGGCCGCCGGGCAGAGCCTGGATGAACTGACCGCCCGGATGGTCGTGGCGCTCGGCCGGGTGATGGATGCGGAGCGGCCAGATCTTGTCATCGTACAAGGCGATACCACCACTGCCTTTGTCGGCGCGCTGACCGCGCATTACCGGGGTATCCATGTGGGGCATGTCGAGGCCGGGCTGCGCTCTGGCAATCTCTGGCACCCCTGCCCCGAGGAAGCGAATCGCCGGATGATCGGGCGGATCGTACAGCATCACTGGGCGGCTACCGATTCGGCGGCGGCGGCGCTGATCGCGGAGACGACCGATCCTGCGACGATCCATGTGACGGGCAATACCGTGATCGACGCCCTCCACTGGATGCGCGACCGGATTGCCGCCACGCCATCGCTGGCGGCGGGACTCGATCCCATCGTGGAGCGCATCGCCGGCCGGCGCATGGTGCTGGTGACGACGCATCGGCGGGAGAATTTCGGCGAGGGTATGGCATCGATCGCCATGGCGATTCGCCGGATCGCCGAGCGGGATGACGTCGCCGTCCTGTTTCCGATGCATCCCAATCCACAGGTTACCGGCCCGATGGACGCGTTACTAAGCAACGCGCCGAACATCATCATTACGGCGCCCCTCGATTACCCGCATTTCGTTCGCGCGCTGGCACTGGCGCATATCGTTCTGACCGATTCGGGCGGCGTGCAGGAGGAAGCGCCCGCGTTCGGCAAGCCGGTGCTGGTGATGCGCGAGACGACGGAGCGGCCCGAGGGGATCGCGGCCGGCACTGCACGGCTGGTCGGCACCGATGCGGATCGCATCGTCGCGGCGGTAACCGATCTGATGGACGACAAGGCCGCCTATGCACGGATGGCGCGGGCGCACAGTCCGTTCGGGGATGGCCATGCGGCGGCGCGGATCGCCGATCTGGTGGTGGCCGCTCTTCAAGTGATTGAGGGCAATGACACACGAGGTTGCGGCGGCGCAGCGTGAAGTTTATAGGCCCCTGACCCTGGGACCCCATCTATGCTTCGCAAATTGTTCGTCCGCGGCGCTCGCAAGGGCGCGGCCTCTTCCGCCGTTCCGCCGGGACAGCGCGTCTATGCGATCGGTGACATCCATGGTTGCCTGATTCAGCTTGAGCAGTTGCTGGCGATGATCGCCGCCGATGAGGCGGCGCGGGGCGAGGCCGATACCGTGCTGATCTTCGTCGGCGACATCGTCGATCGCGGTCCCGATTCGGCCGGCGTCATCGAACGCCTGATGCGGTTGGCGACGGAGCGGCCGGAGACGCGGTTTCTGTGCGGCAATCACGAAGAAATACTGCTGCGGACGCTGGACGGCGAGGACAAGTCGTTGCGGATGTTCTGCCGGGTCGGCGGTCGGGAAACCGCGATCAGCTATGGCATCGACGACGAGACCTATAACGGTCTGGGCTTTGCCGAACTGCAGGAGTTGCTGGTTCGGACCGTCCCGGCCGGGCATCGCGCATTCCTGGAAGGGTTCGAGGATCTGATCTCGATCGGCGACTACACCTTCGTCCATGCCGGCGTGCGGCCGGACCTGCCGCTGGCGGAGCAGTCGCGATCCGATCTGCGGTGGATGCGTGAGCCGTTCATCTCGTCACGCAAGCCGCTGGAACAGATGATCGTCCACGGCCACACCATCACCAACGATGTCGAACAGACCCCTGCCCGCATCGGTATCGACACGGGCGCCTATGTCACCGGGGTGCTGAGCGCGATCGGGCTGGAAGGCACCGATCGCTGGGTCTTGCAGACGCCACGCACCGCCGAAGGGTGACACGCGAACCGGTCGCCTTTCGGGCGACCGGCGATCGTTTCGTTAGCGAGGAGGCTGGCCGGGGATGCCGCCGGGCATACCACCCGCCGCCCCGCCGCCCTGCATCATCTGCTGCTGCATCTGCATCTGGCGGACCTGCGCTTCGGGCAGGAAGTCGATCAGTTCGACATCGAACGCCAGCGTCGAATTGGCCGGGATCGGGCCGGATGCCTTGTCGCCGTAACCAAGGCTGGGCTTGATCCAGATACGGTACTTCGCACCCTTCGGCATCAGCTTCAGCGCTTCGGAGAAGCCGGGGACGACCTGCGCCACGGGCATGGGCGTCGGCTGCTGCGACTTGTCGAAGGTGGTGCCGTTCAGCAACTTGCCCTCATAATTGATGAGCGCGACGTCGGCATCGGTCGGCTTTGGCGCGCCGCGCTGGCCGGGGTCGAGCACCTTGTACTGAAGGCCGGACGGCGTCGTCATCACGCCGGCGGCACGGGCGTTGCGCGTCAGGAAATCGTCGCCCTGCTGGGCCAGCACGAAGGCGGCGATCGCCGACAGCGCCAGGCCGATCCAGATATAGACGAGGTAGCGGCGATTGACCGGGCGAAGGGGTACGGCGGTGATGGTCGACATGGAGGCACCTGACATGCTGGATGCGGGGCCGGATGTCGATCCGATCGCCACCACCTGATGGAAAGTCTCGAAAGTCACACCCGCGCTACGCGCGCGGGCGTGTACGCGCGGGAATTACCGGGCGCCGTCACGCTCCAGACGCTTGCGCTCGACCTTGCGCGCGCGACTTACCGCAGCGGCACGCTCACGGGCGCGCTTTTCCGATGGCTTCTCGTAATGCCGACGGAGCTTCATCTCGCGATACACACCTTCCCGCTGCAACTTCTTCTTCAGCGCGCGGAGGGCTTGGTCGACATTATTGTCGCGAACGATGATCTGCATAAACCGAATCGGCTCCAATAGGAAAAGCGGCCGTGGAACGCATCCCAGCCGTGTTGACCGGCCGCCTAACAGAACGCCCCCTTGTTGACAACCCGATGCGACTCTGCGCAGCACCTGTTGCCCTGACGCCACAGCCAGCCGTCAATCGTCATTTGTTGCAGCATTGCAATGCGAGCGATACGCAGGGGAACCATCGTTTTCCCATGCACCGACTGGCCGACATCTTGAATCTGGAAACCCGCCTTCTCATCGTCGACGACGATCCCGGCATCCGCGAGCTGACCGCGCAGTTCCTGGCGACGCATGGTTATGTCGTGGATACGGCCGAGGATGGGGCGACGATGCGCGCGGCGCTGGAACGCCACAGCTATGCGCTGATCGTGCTGGACGTGATGATGCCGGGCGAGGACGGACTGACCATCCTGCGGTCGCTGGACCGGGCATCGGCCCCGGCGATCATCATCCTGTCGGTGATCGGCGAGGAGGTCGACCGCATCGTCGGGCTGGAAATGGGCGCCGACGATTATGTCGCCAAGCCAGCGAACCCCCGCGAACTGCTGGCCCGTATCCGGTCGGTGCTGCGCCGGCAGGGAGAGCGCAGCGAACCGCGGCTGGTGGCGGTGCCCACCGCCCGGCGCTTTCAGCGGTTTGCCGGCTGGCGACTCGATCCGCAGGCGCGACAGTTGTTCGATCCGGACGAGGTGGTCATCAACCTGTCCGACGGCGAGTTCCGGTTGCTGATGGCCTTCGTCGATCATCCCCGCCGCGTGCTGACCCGTGATTTCCTGCTGGATCAGTCACGTGGCGCCAATGCCGAACATTTCGATCGAGCCATCGACGTGCAGGTCAGCCGGTTGCGCCGCAAGCTGGCCCGGCAGGATGGCCGCACCGGCGACGACCTGATCCGCACCGTCCGCAACGAAGGCTATATGTTCGCGGCCGATGTCGAGCTTCGCTGATCCGCTGCGCACGCGATCGATCGCGTGGCCGATCTTCGCGCTGGTGATCGTGTCGGTGGTGGTCGCCACACTGGTGATCTTCGTCGTCACCTTCAACGGCCCGCCGCCGCGCATGGCGCCGGGCGCCAGCGCGAATGTGGTGCAGATGCTGCGGACCGGTGCGGCGCCGGCGGATGTCGGGTCGCGGCTGGCGTTCGACCGGCGGGCCGCCGCGCCGTCACCGGGGGGCGGCTTCCATCCCGATCCCGCCGCCGCGCGCGGACTGGCCGCCGAACTCGGCGTACCGGTGAGCGACGTCGCCGCCTTCACGATGCGGCCACCGGAGCAGGACCGCAGCGCCTTTGGCCGCGATTTCGTGCTGGGATGGCGGACGAACGGCGAATGGCGTGTCGTGGAGACGCCCAGCCCTTTCCTGGCGCCGTGGCATATGAAGACGCTGGCGGCGATGCTGATCGCGATCGTGGCGCTGGCGGTGCCGGCCTGGGCGCTGGCGCGGGCGATCTCGCGCCCTTTGGCCGAAGTGGCACGCGCGGCGGAGCAGGCGCGGGCCGGCACCACGCTCCCCACCCTGCCCAGCGGTGGCGCGCGCGAGGTGCGCGTGCTGTCGGGCGCGGTCGCGGCGATGCATGCGCGGCTGGCGGCGCACGCGGCGGGGCGCACGACGATGCTGGCGGCGATCGCGCACGACATGGGCACCCCCCTGTCGCGACTGTCGTTCCGGGTCGAACAATTGCCCGAGGCGTCGCGCGATCGTGCCGCCGCCGACATCGCCGAAATGCGCGCAATGATCGCCGCCGCCCTCGCCTTCGCGCGTGACGAGACCAGCGACATCACCCCCCGGCTGGATCTGGGCAGCCTGATCGAAAGCCTGGTCGACGACATGGTCGATGCCGGCGCACCGGTAACGATCGTCACCGGGCCGCGTGCGGTAATACGCGGCGATTCCGCGGCCTTGCGCCGGTTGTTTACCAATTTGCTGGAGAATGCGATCCGCTATGGCGAGCAGGCGACGATCGGCTGGCACGTGACATGGGGCAATGTGGAGGTGACGGTGGACGACCACGGTCCCGGCATCGATCCCGCGACGGTGGAGCGGCTGTTCGAGCCCTTCGTGCGCGGCGACCCCTCGCGCAATCGCGCCACGGGCGGCACCGGGCTGGGGCTGGCCATCGTGCGGTCGATCGCGAACCGGCATGGTGGCGAGGCGGTGCTGGAGAACGGCCCGACCGGCGCCCGCGCTCGGGTTACCCTGCCGCTGGCGAGCTGACGCGGCTGGCACTGGCTTCGCAGATGGGGATTTCCCTCGTTGTGAGCGTAGCGAAGCAATCCAGGGCGGCGCACGGAACACCGGTTTGCTTCGTTGCGCTCGCCATGACGGACTCGTTCGGATGGATAAAGCCAGCCTGACACATGGCGTAACAATAAGACGATCGGCGGACATATCCCGGTGACGCGGTACGGCGAGAAGCCGGTCATCGAGATACAGGGACACGCCACCATGACCGACCATCACCTGAACGAACCCGAGCATGGTCACAGCCTGGCCGAAGACATGAAGCTGATGCAGGCGATGGTCGCTCGTCGCCGCGCGCTGAAATGGTTCGCCGGCGCCGGTACCGCCGCCATGGTGGCCGGATGCGGCGGCAGTGGCAGCAGCGATGCATCGTCCAGCGTCAGCGTCGTCAGCGGTGCGACGCCGACGCCGACCGCGACGGCCACCACCGCCACGCCGACGCCGACCCCCACGGCGACCGCCACCGCCACGACGGGTTGCGTGGTCGATCCGACCGAAACCGCCGGCCCATATCCGGCGGACGGAACGAATACGTCTGCCGGCGCGACGTCGAACGTCCTGACGGTCAATGGCGTGGTCAGGAGCGATATCCGCCCCAGCTTCATATCGACCACGACGGTCGCGACGGGGGTGCTGGTGACGATGACCCTGACCGTCGTCAACGTGAACGCCACCTGTGCGCCGCTGGCGGGGTATGCCGTCTATCTGTGGCATTGCGACCGGGGCGGCAATTATTCGCTGTACGGCAACGCCGCGTCGGAAAGTTACCTGCGCGGTGTGCAGGTGACGGATGCCAACGGGCAGGTGACGTTTACGACCATCTTCCCCGCCTGTTACGACGGGCGCTGGCCACATATGCACTTCGAGGTGTTTTCCACGCTGGCGAACGCGCTCAGCGGACGATATTCGGTGCTGACCTCCCAGCTGGCGATGCCGACGGCGATTTGCACCGCGGTGTTCGCCGACACGACGACCTATGCCGGCAGCGCGACGCGATTTTCGCGGGTATCACTGTCGAGCGACGGCATCTTCGGCGACAACACCGCGGCGCAAGTCACGCAACAGACGCCTGTTTTCACCGGAAGCCCCAGCGCGGGCTATACGGCGACGGCGTTGATCGGCATTGCCCGGTAAACCAGTTTCACGAGATGCGCGGCGCTCCCCCCTGTCGCCGCGCTGCTCCGGCCGGCCCCCCGTCCGGTCGGAGCCCCTGTCGGGCGTCGCCTCCTGTTTCACGCGACGCCCCACCCCATGCGTGGCGCCTCCCCTGTCGCCACGCCGCCCCGGCCGGACACCTCCGCCGGTCGGGGCCCCCTTGGCGGGCCGCCGCTTGCGCGGCTAAGGCACCGGCATGGCCAACCTCACCCTCTTCAACAGCCTGTCGCGCGCGATGGAGTTGTTCGAACCGATCGATCCCGACAATGTGCGCGTCTATTCGTGCGGGCCGACGGTCTATAACTATGCGCATATCGGCAATCTGCGCGCCTATGTGTTCACCGACACGCTGTCGCGCGTGCTGCGGTGGAAGGGGTGGCCGCTGACGCATGTCATCAACATCACCGATGTCGGCCACCTGACGTCGGATGCGGATGCCGGCGACGACAAGATGGAGGCGGCGGCCAGGGCGAGCGGTCAGGATATCTGGGCGATCGCAAGACATTATACCGATGCCTTCAAGCAAAATCTGCGCGACCTGAACATCGACGACCCCAGCCGCTTTCCGCTGGCGACCGAGCATGTCGAGGGTATGATCGCATGGGGGCAGGCGATCGAGGCGCGGCATTGCTATCGCCTGCCCGACGGCTTGTACTTCGATACGGCAACGGTGCCCGACTATGGCCGGCTGGCACGCGCCGGGATGGACGAGCGCGAGGGCCGGATCGACGCGGTCGAGGGCAAGCGGCAGGCGGAGGACTTCGCGATCTGGCGCACCTCCGCGCCGGGCGAAAATCGGCAGATGGAATGGGATTCGCCCTGGGGCCGCGGCGCGCCGGGCTGGCATCTGGAATGCTCGGTGATGAGCCGCGCCTATCTGGGCGAGCGGTTCGATATCCATACCGGCGGCATCGACCATCGCGAGATCCACCATCCCAACGAGATCGCCCAGAACCAGGCGATGAGCGGCACTGCCGACACGGGCGCGAATTACTGGCTTCACAACAACTTCCTGGTACTTCGTGATACGAAGATGTCGAAGTCGTCGGGCGAGTTCATGCGGTTGCAGACGCTGGTCGATCGCGGTTTCCATCCGCTGTCCTATCGGATGATGTGCCTGCAGGCGCAGTACCGGTCGGAGATGGAGTTTTCGTGGGAGGGACTGGCCGCCGCGCAGACGCGGCTGAAGCGGCTGGTGCAGGCGGTCGAGACGCTGAAGGCCCGGCCGGCGGTGGCGTCTGCGGGCAGTGCGGCAGCCTATCGCGAGCGGCTGGATGTGGCGGTGTCGGACGATCTGGCGACGCCCCGCGCGCTGACCGCGCTCGACGAATTGCTGGCGGACAAGCGCGTGTCGCCCGCCGATCGGCTGGCGGCGCTGGCCGATTTCGATGCGGTGCTGGGATTGGGGTTGGCGACGCTGACCCGCGAGGCGCTGCGGGTGCGGCCGGTATCGGCGACGATCGACGAAGACGCGATCGCCGCCCGCTTGGCGGAACGGCGCGAGGCGCGGGCGGCGAAGGAGTTCGCCCGGTCGGACGCGATCCGCGACGAGCTGGCGGCGGCGGGGGTCGAGGTGATGGACGGCGACCCGATCGGCTGGGACTGGCGCCTCAGCTAAGCGGCTGGTCGCGGGTGTCGAGCAACGGCGGGCGGTAGAGGATGGCGCGGTCGGCGGGCATCTTGGCTACCTCCGCCGCGATCGCGTCGGCGCGGGCCTTGGACGACGGATGCGTGCGGCTGCGGAACAGGCCGCCATCGACGTCGCCGCCATGGTCGCGCCAGAACCGCACGGCGATCTGCGGATCGTAACCGGCGTTGCGCATCAGCGCGGCGCCGAGCAGGTCCGCCTCCTCCTCGGTGCGGCGGAACAGGCGACCGTTGCGGCCGAACTCCGCCAGCAACCCCCATTTGACACCGGCCGCTTCCAGCCGGGCGCGGTGGCGCAGGACGGTGTGGGCAAGCTCGTGCGCGACGACGGCCGCGACCTGTTCGTCGGTATAGCGTTCGAAGAAGCGGACGCCGATCTGGATGACCCGGCCGTCCGACGACGCCTCCATCTTCGGGCCAAGCATCACCTCGAATGACGATCGGCAGCCGGCCGGTGCGGTGACGGTCAGCGTGCGCTCGGCGCCCCCGCGTGACACGCGCCAACGCATCGGCGTGCCGACCGGCTGCGCGGCGATGATCGCCAGCGCCGCGTCGCGGGTGGCGGCGCTGGTCGCCTTCGGATCGGCGGGGGTAGGCATCGGGCGGTCGGCGACGGCGAGCACACCGTCATTGGCGATCAGCCCGGCCTTCGCGACGGGAGCATCCGGCACGACGGCTTCGACAGACACCGGCTCAGCGAAGGCGAACACCTGTTTCGCGGCGGCGCGCGAGCCGGTGTCGTACTGGTCGATCGCATGAACGACGGCGCCGGTCGCGGGTTGCAGGTCGCTGCACAGCGGCGCGTTGGCGGTGACCAGCCGGTGGCCGATCGTCGCCAGCCGCAGGTCGATACCGCGCAGCGCCTCATATCCGGCCGCATCGATCTGTTGCGCGGATGCGGGTAAGGCTGTGGTGATAAGGATGCCGAGGGCGATCGGGATGGCGCGTATCATGGGCGCGGTCATAGCGGCTCGGGCACTATGTGTGCAGCCGGCTTTCCGCATTCGGCGGGGCGGCTTGTGTCGAATGGCTCGATTGGGTAGCGTAACTCCCCTACGTCAAGCATGACGGAACGGAGGGGCAGATGCCGGCCCGGCGCATTCAGCGCCAGTCGACATCCTATGTTATCTACCGGATGTCGATGCCAGCAATACCGGGATAATTCTGTGGAATCGCGACTGTTGATTGCCTTTGGCCTGATTGCCGTATGCGCCGTGGGCGGCAGCATCTTCGCGTGGGTCACGCTGAAGCGTCGGGCCAGCCGCCGGCGGCGGTTGCGCGGGATCAAGGATTACAACAGCGGTCGGTGACGCTCGCCACTGGTCAAATCGGCCTCGATGGATAGAGGACCGGTCTTCCTCATCCTGCAACGGAAAGTGCCACGACCATGCGTATCGTGATGATCGGCTCGGGCTATGTCGGCCTGGTATCGGGGGCGTGCTTCGCCGATTTCGGGCATGACGTGGTGTGCGTCGACAAGGATGCCGGCAAGATCGCGGCGTTGCAGGCCGGGCGGATGCCGATCTACGAACCCGGTCTGGAGCAACTGGTCGCCTCGAACGTCGCGGCCGGGCGGCTGGCGTTCACCACCGACCTGACCGAGGCGGTGGCGGGTGCCGATGCGATCTTCATCGGCGTCGGCACGCCGTCCCGGCGTGGCGACGGTCATGCCGACCTGTCCTATGTCTATGCCGCGACCGAGGAGATCGCGGGCGCGCTGACCGGCCCGACGGTCGTCGTGACCAAATCGACCGTACCGGTCGGCACCGGCGACGAGGTGGAGCGCATCCTGCGCGAGAAGCGGCCGGAGATCGACGTCGCGGTCGTCTCCAACCCCGAATTCCTGCGCGAGGGCGCCGCGATCGGCGATTTCAAGCGGCCCGACCGCGTGGTGATCGGCACCAACGACGAACGCGCCCGCGCCGTGATGCGCGAGGTGTACCGCCCGCTCTACATCAACGACAACCCGATCCTGTTCACCAGCCGCCGCACATCCGAGTTGACCAAGTACGCCGCCAACGCGTTCCTCGCGACCAAGATCACCTTCATCAACGAGATCGCCGACCTGTGCGAGGCGGTGGGCGCCGATGTGCAGGACGTGTCGCGCGGCATCGGGCTGGACAACCGGATCGGCCGCAAGTTCCTGCACGCCGGTCCCGGCTATGGCGGGTCGTGCTTCCCCAAGGATACGCTGGCGCTGTTGAAGACCGCCGAGGATTTCGAAAGCCCGGTCCACATCGTCGAGGCGGTGGTGAAGGTGAACGACAGCCGCAAGCGAGCGATGGGCCGCAAGGTGCTGGCCGCGCTGGGTGAGAGTGCGCGGGGCAAGACGGTCGCGCTGCTGGGCCTGACGTTCAAGCCCAACACCGACGACATGCGCGACGCGCCCAGCATCGCGATCGCCACCGCGCTGGCCGATGCCGGCGTATCGGTGCGCGGGCACGATCCCGAGGGGACCGAGCAGGCGCGGCAGGTGATGCCGGACCTGACCTATTGCAGCGATCCGTACGACGCGGCCACCGGTGCCGACGCGGTAGTCATCGTGACCGAATGGGATGCGTTTCGGGCGATCGACCTGAAGCGGCTGAAGGGCGTGATGGCCGGCGACGTGCTCGTCGACCTGCGCAACATCTATCGCCGCGAGGCCGCCGCGCAGGCGGGCTTCGCCTATACCGCGGTCGGTCGCTGATGCGCGCCGTGCTGCCCGCGGCGGCACGGCCGCTGCTCGAACCGCATCTGCCCGCCGACCTGAACGTGGCGTGGTTCGCCACGCCGGACGAGGCGAAGGCGGCGATCGCGGAGGCGGAGATCGCCTGGGTCGACATGCAGCCGACCGATCTGGTCGCCGACGCCATCCGCGCGAGCGGCCCGGCGCTGCGCTGGGTATCGACGATCTATGCCGGGCTCGACGCCTTCCCTCTCGACCTGCTGCGCGAACGGGGCGTGACAGTGACGAACGGCGCCGGCATCAACGCGGTGACGGTCGCCGAATATGCGGTCATGGCGGTGCTGGTCGCAGCGAAGCGGCTGGACGAGGTTGTCCGCGCCTATGACCGGCGGGAATGGCCCCGCGATGCGCCCGGCAAGATCGAACTGCCCGGCACGCGGGCACTGGTGATCGGATACGGCACGATCGGCCGGTTGATCGGTGAGCGGCTGGCGGCGTTCGGCGTCGAGGTGATGGGCGTGACGCGGTCGGGGCGCGACGGCACGCTGGGCCCCGACGCATGGCGGTCGCGGCTGGGCGAAACGGACTGGGTGATCCTGGCGGCACCGTCCACCGGCGACACCCGCGCAATGATCGGCGTGGAAGAATTGGCGGCGATGAAACCGGGCGGCTGGATCGTGAACGTGGCGCGCGGCGACATGATCGACGACGACGCGCTGGTCACCGCACTGACCGAGCGGCGGATCGGCGGCGCCGTACTGGACCCCGCTCATCCCGAACCACTGCCGGCCGACCATCCGTTATGGCGCACCCCCAACACGCTGCTGACGATGCACCTGTCGGGCCGCAGCCAGAACACGATGTTCCAGCGTGGCGCGGCGCTTTTCCTGGAAAACCTGACCGCGTGGCGGGAGGGTCGGCCGATGCGTAACCAGGTCGACCTGAACGCGGGATATTGACGGGCGTTCGCACGTTGATCGCTTCCAGGAGGAAGAGGTCATGGAGAACATCGGCGGGATCATCAACGAATCCCTCGTCATCGATCACGACACCGATCTGGGCGGCATCGTCGCCGGTGACGTGACGGTCAATCCGGGCTGTCTGTTGCGGCTGGGCGGTATCGTCGGCGGCGATGTGATTCTTCAGCCCGGCGCGCGCCTGCACATGACCGGCATCCTCAACGGACGCGTCGTCCACGCCTGAAGCCCTGTATCGGAACGATTGCGAACCGAACCGAATTGGCGCATGGCCCGTCGCGATCAAGCGAGGACATTATGGCTGCCAACTGGGCCCCCGATAGCTGGACCGCCGCCGAGGCGCGCCAGATGCCCGATTATCCCGACACCGCGGCGCTGACCGCCGCCACCGACACGCTGGCCACCTATCCCCCGCTGGTGTTCGCCGGCGAGGCGCGCAGCCTGACGCGCGAGCTGGGCGAAGTGGCCGCGGGCCGTGGCTTCCTGTTGCAGGGTGGCGATTGCGCCGAGAGCTTTGCCGAGCATAGCGCGAACAACATCCGCGATACGTTCCGCGTCATCCTGCAGATGGCGGTCGTGCTGACCTGGGCATCGAAGCTGCCGGTGGTGAAGGTCGGCCGGATGGCGGGCCAGTTCGCCAAGCCGCGTTCGACCCCGACCGAGACGATCGATGGCGTCGAGTTGCCGTCCTATCGCGGCGACAACGTCAACGACATCGCCTTCACCCCCGAATCGCGGCATCCCGATCCGCAGCGGATGATCCGCGCCTATGCGCAGGGTGCGGCGACGCTGAACCTGCTGCGTGCCTTCGCGCAGGGTGGCTATGCGAACCTGCATCAGGTGCATCGCTGGACGCACGACTTCATGGGCCGCAGCCCGTGGACCAAGAAATATGCCGAGACCGCCGACCGGATCGGCGAGGCGCTGGAATTCATGGCGGCATGCGGGATCGACCCCGAAACCGTGCCGCAGCTGGCGCAGACGCATTTCTACACCAGCCACGAAGCCCTGCTGCTGCCGTTCGAACAGGCGCTGACCCGGCAGGATTCGCTGACCGGCGACTGGTACGACACCTCCGCGCACTTCCTCTGGATCGGCGACCGTACCCGGTTCGAGGGGTCGGCCCATGTCGAATTCCTTCGCGGCATCGGCAACCCGATCGGCGTGAAGTGCGGCCCCAGCCTGGAGCCGGACGCGCTGTTGCGGATGCTGGACACGCTGAATCCCGGCCGCGTGCCGGGCCGAATGACGCTCATCACCCGCTATGGCTATGACAAGATCGAGGCGCATTTGCCCAAGCTGGTCCGCGCCGTGACGCGCGAGGGACATCCGGTGGTGTGGAGCTGCGACCCGATGCACGGCAACACGGTGAAGGCGACGACCGGCTATAAGACGCGGCCGTTCGACCGCATCCTGGCTGAAGTGCGCGGCTTCTTCGCCGTCCACCGTGCCGAGGGCACGCATGCCGGCGGCATCCATGCCGAAATGACCGGCCAGAACGTGACCGAATGCACCGGCGGCGCCGTCGATGTGACCGAGCAGTCGCTGGCCGATCGTTACCACACCCATTGCGATCCGCGCCTGAATGCCGGCCAGAGCCTGGAGCTGGCATTCCTGCTGGCGGAAATGCTCAACGCCGAGATGGCCGAGCGCCGGCTGGTCGCCGCCTGACAGTTTATCCGGCGGGGCCGCTTGACGGCAGCCCCGCCCCCGGATAAACGCCCGCTTCCACTGCATACGGCCCCTTCGTCTAGCGGTTAGGACGACGCCCTCTCACGGCGTAAGCACGAGTTCGATTCTCGTAGGGGTCACCAGTCAAGCGCGCTATCGCGTTGATCTTGGCTGACAAGTGGCAGGTTATCCGGACTTGCACCACGGAGTGCCCACATTTTGCTTGGGTCATGATGGTATGATTCGGGATATGACGGGACTGGTTGCGGCTATCGGCCGCCCCCGATCGCGTATGGTGGCGCGTCTCATTCTGAGAAATGTGCATTGACCGCCGGTCCGCACGACCCACTGAACAGCCGATTGTCTCGCCCGCTACGCCCCGGGACAGACGGCTTGTCCAGACAATGCAGTTTCATCTTCGCCCGTTGGGCGTTCGTCAGAATATTGCGATCCATCCAAAGCGTGAATCACATCCAGGCCTAAATATGGATCCCCACACTCCCTGGTCCAGACGACGGCTCCACATCGTATCGTGGGATCGACTCTCAGGCAGCGAAAAAAATGCGTCATCTATATGCGCGCTATATGCCTTTTCCTGAAATCGATCTCGAATTGCTACGCTGGATGCGCCTAATCGCACATCCCTGAAGGCATCGTCGTGTGACGAGCGCCGCTCAAGGGGTGCAACAATGAAGTTCCTTCATGCGGCCGTGGTCGTCGCGATTGTGGGTTTTCCGATCACCGCGCAGGCACAATCGACGGCAAACGATAAGGCCGAAGCTGCCAACGCCGCTGCATCATCCTCGACGCTGACCGTCAGCGGATCCGCTTCGATCGCGTCCGACTACCGGTTTCGAGGTGTGTCGCAGTCGGATCAGGAGATGGCTGTGCAGGGCGGCATCACCATCGTGCACGAGAGCGGCCTTTACGTCGGCACATGGGCATCGAACCTCGCCGGCTGGGGCACCTTCGGCGGAGCGAACATGGAGCTCGACCTGATCGGGGGCTACAAGGCGAAGCTCGCCGACGATGCGGCGCTCGACATCGGCCTGACCTGGTACATGTATCCGGGCGGCGCCGACAGGACCGACTTTGCCGAACCCTATGTGAAGCTGACCGGGACATCCGGTCCTGCGACACTCACCGCCGGCGTCGCCTATGCGCCCAGGCAGCAGGCGATCGGCAAATGGTACGACACCGGTATTGATGCCGCGAACGGCATCTTCAAGAATCCCGGCGACAAGGACGACAACCTCTATCTGTGGGGCGATGGCGCGATGGCGCTTGCCGGTACGCCGGTTACCGCCAGGGTACATGTGGGGCATAGCTGGGGTCAGGATGGCCTGGGGCCGAATGCGACCGCAGTCGCGCCGACCGGCGAATACTGGGACTGGTCGCTCGGTGCCGATGCCACCTACAGGAATCTGACGTTCAATGTCAGCTACATCGACACCGACATTTCGAACCGGGAGGCGACGTACCTCCGCCCCAGCTTCAGCAAGGGTCAGGACGGCACCGGCAATATCGCTGGCGGCACGGTCGTGCTCTCGCTGACGGCTGCCTTCTGACCTTCTGAAAGGACATCTGATGCAGGACTTGCTCTGGATCGCGATCATGGTCGGGCTGGTGGCGCTTACGCTCGCCTATGTCCGCCTGTGCGACAACGCCTGAGGACACGGCGATGACCCTCGACCTTTGGCTGGCGGCGCTCACTGCGCTTGGCCTCCTCGCCTACCTTGTGGCGGTCCTGATCCGCCCCGAACGCTTTTGACGGAGGCGGACCGATGACATTCCAGGGCTGGTTCCTGATCCTTGCCTTTATCGGCATCCTGCTCGCACTGGCGAAACCGGTCGGCCTGTGGCTTTTCGCTCTGTATGAGGGGCGGCGCACGCCGCTCCACATCGTGCTTGGCCCGGTCGAACGCGGCTTCTACGCGCTGTCCGGCATCGACCCGAACGAAGAGCAGGGCTGGCGCCGCTACGCGGTGCATATGTTGCTCTTCAACGCCATCCTCATGGCGTTCACTTATGCGGTGCTCCGTTTGCAGGGGGTGCTGCCGGGGAACCCGCAGGGGCTCGCCGGGGTGGGCGAGCATCTGTCGTTCAATACCGCGATCAGCTTCACCGCCAACACCAACTGGCAGAGCTATGGCGGCGAGAGCACCATGTCGAACCTCAGCCAGATGCTGGGGCTGACGATCCACAATTTCCTGTCGGCCGCGACCGGCATCGCGCTCGCTTTTGCGCTGTTCCGCGGCTTCGCCCGACGCGAGACAAAGGCGATCGGCAACTTCTGGGCCGACATGACCCGGATCACGCTCTACCTGTTGCTGCCGCTCTGCGTCGCGCTGACGATCTTCTATATCGCCAGCGGCGTGCCCCAGACGCTTGCCGGCGTCGTCGAGGTACAGACGCTGGAAGGTGCGCGGCAGTCGATCCTGCTCGGGCCGGTCGCGAGCCAGGAAGCCATCAAGATGCTTGGTACGAACGGTGGCGGCTTCTTCAACGCGAACAGCGCGCACCCGTTCGAGAATCCGACGGCGCTGACCAACTTCATTCAGATGCTGTCGATCTTCGTGATCGGCGTCGGCTTGACCTGGACCTTCGGCAAGGCAGTCGGCAACACCCGCCAAGGGTGGGCGATCCTGTCCGCCATGATGATCCTGTTCCTGGCCGGCACCACGGCCACCTACTGGGCCGAGGCAGCCGGCAATCCGGTGCTGCACAGTCTCGGCGTGGCGGGCGGTAACATGGAAGGCAAGGAGGTACGCTTCGGCATCGCCGCGTCCGCCCTGTTCTCGGTCGTCACCACCGCCGCGTCGTGCGGTGCTGTGAATGCCATGCACGACAGCTTTACCGCTCTCGGTGGCATGATCCCGCTGTTCAACATGCAGTTGGGCGAGGTCGTCATTGGCGGTGTCGGTGCCGGCATCTACGGCTTCCTGCTGTTCGCCGTCCTCGCGGTGTTCGTCGCCGGTTTGATGGTCGGTCGCACGCCCGAATATGTCGGCAAGAAGATCGAGGCTCGGGAAGTGAAGCTTGCGGTGCTCGCGATCGCGGTGCTGCCGTTGACGATACTCGGCTTCACCGCGCTCTCGTCCGTCGTGGGTCAGGGCCTCGCGGGTCCGCTCAACAAGGGGCCGCATGGCTTCTCGGAGATTCTCTACGCCTTCACCAGCGCGGTCGCGAACAACGGATCGGCCTTTGCGGGTCTTACCGCCAACACACCCTATTACAACGGGTTGCTGGGCGTCGCGATGTGGATCGGCCGCTTCTTCATCATCGTGCCGATGCTGGCCATCGCCGGCAGCCTGGCTGCGAAGAAATATACGCCGGAAAGTGCGGGCTCGTTCCCGACGACAGGCGGCCTCTGGGTGGGGCTGCTGGTCGGCATCATCCTGATCCTGGGCGGTCTGACCTTCCTGCCGAGCCTCGCGCTCGGTCCCATCGCCGATCATCTGATGATGATCCGCGGGCAACTCTCGTAAGGGCGCCGGACATGGCCCAAGACACCCAGAAACGCTCCCAGACCAAGAGCCTGTTCACCGCCGACCTCGTCGTGCCGGCGATCAAGGCCTCGTTCCTCAAGCTCAACCCACGCGAACTCGTTCGCAACCCGGTGATGTTCGTTACCGCCGCCGTCGCGGCGCTGATGACCGTCCTGCTCGTGATCGGGCAGGACGATCTGTCGGTCGGCTTCAAGCTGCAACTGGTGATCTGGCTGTGGCTGACCGTCCTGTTCGGCACGTTTGCGGAGGCTCTCGCGGAAGGACGCGGCAAGGCGCAGGCGGCATCCCTGCGCGCCACCAAGGCGGAACTGACCGCCAAGCGCCTAAAGGGCGACGGTCGCCAGTTCGACGCCGTGCCTGCCAGCCAGCTCAGGGTGGGCGACATCGTGCTGGTGGAGACGAACGATCTGATCCCGTCGGACGGCGATGTCGTCTCGGGCGTTGCCTCCGTCAACGAGGCGGCGATCACCGGCGAGAGCGCGCCGGTGATCCGCGAGGCGGGCGGGGATCGATCGGCGGTGACCGCGGGTACGCGCGTTATCTCCGACGAAATCCGCGTCAAGGTGACGGTCGAGCCCGGCAAGGGCTTCCTCGACCGGATGATCGCGCTGGTCGAAGGCGCCGAGCGACAGAAGACACCTAACGAGATCGCCCTCACGCTGTTGCTGGTCGGCCTCACGATCATCTTTCTGATCGCGGTCGGGACCATCCCCGGCTTCGCCACCTATGCCGACGGATCCATACCCGTGGCGATCCTGGCGGCACTGCTCGTCACGCTGATCCCGACAACGATCGCGGCGCTGCTGTCGGCGATCGGGATTGCCGGGATGGATCGTCTGGTAAGGTTCAACGTGCTCGCCAAGTCGGGCCGCGCGGTGGAAGCGGCAGGCGACATCGACGTGCTGTTGCTGGACAAGACCGGCACGATCACGATCGGCGACCGCCAGGCGAGCGAATTCCGGTCGGTGTCCGGAACCAGCACTCAGGAACTGGCCGAGGCCGCGCTGGTAGCCAGCCTCGCCGACGAAACGCCGGAAGGCCGCTCGATCGTGCTGCTTGCCCGCGAACAATTCCACGTCGCGACCGCCGAGCTGGCCGTCGGTGCCGAGATCATCCCGTTCACGGCGCAAACCCGTATTTCGGGCGTGAAGGTTGGTGGATCGCTGATCCAGAAGGGCGCGGTGGATTCGATCCTGCGCGCCAATCCGGGGTCGGGTGAAACGGCGGTCGCGACCGAACTGCGCCGCATCACCGACGAGATCGCGCGTGCAGGCGGTACGCCGCTCGCGGTCGCGCGGGACGGCCGTCTGCTCGGTGCGATCTTCCTGAAGGACGTGGTGAAGGCTGGCATTCGCGAGCGTTTCGGCGAGCTGCGCGCCATGGGCATTCGCACGGTGATGATCACCGGCGACAATCCGCTCACCGCCGCGGCGATCGCGGCAGAGGCGGGGGTGGACGATTTCCTCGCCCAGGCCACGCCCGAGGACAAGCTGGAGCTGATCCGCAAGGAGCAGACCGGCGGGCGGCTTGTCGCGATGTGCGGCGACGGCACCAACGACGCGCCGGCGCTGGCGCAGGCCGATGTCGGCGTCGCGATGAACACCGGTACGCAGGCGGCGCGCGAAGCCGGCAACATGGTGGATCTCGACAGCGATCCTACCAAACTGATCGAGGTCGTCGGCCTCGGCAAGCAGTTGCTGATGACGCGGGGGGCGCTGACGACCTTCTCGGTCGCCAATGACGTGGCGAAATATTTCGCCATCATCCCGGCGATGTTCGTCGTCCTTTATCCGGGGCTCGGCGTGCTGAACGTGATGCGGCTGGGATCGCCTGAAAGCGCGATCCTGTCGGCGATCATCTTCAACGCCGTCGTCATTCCGTGCCTCGTCCCACTGGCGCTCCGCGGTGTTGCCTACAAACCGATGGCAGCCGGACCACTGCTCGCCCGCAACCTCGCGATCTACGGCCTTGGTGGTCTGATCGCCCCGTTCATCGGCATCAAATTCATCGACCTCGTGGTCGGTGGCCTCGGTCTCGCGTAAGGAAAGAAAGACATGGGCAAGGATTTCTCCTCCGCACTGCGGCCCGCGATCGTCATGACGATCCTGTTCGCGGTCCTTCTCGGACTCGTCTATCCGCTTGCCATGACCGGCATCGGCCAGACGCTCTTCCCCGCTCAGGCGAACGGCAGCCTGGTGCGGGACGCACGTGGCACGGTCGTCGGCTCGAGCGTATTGGGTCAGGCATTCACGGCAGACCGTTATTTCCAGACCCGGCCATCGGCCGCCGGCAAGGGCTATGATGGTCTGGCATCGTCAGGTTCGAACCTTGGTCCGGCAAGCCAGGCCCTCGTCGACCGCGTGAAGCCGGACGTCGCGAAACGTCGTGCCGAAGGCGTGCCCGGCCCCGTACCGGTCGATCTGGTCACCGCCAGCGGTTCTGGCCTCGACCCCGATCTCTCACCGGCTGCCGCACTGACCCAGGCGCCGCGTATCGCCCGCGTTCGCGGCGTGCCGGTCGACCGGGTTCGCACGCTGGTGGCCGATGCAACCCAGGCGTCCATCCTGGGTGACGCCCATGTCAACGTACTGGCCCTCAACCGTGCTCTCGACACGCTGTCAGGGGCCAGCACCGCCGGCGCACGCCCGCGCTGATGCCTGTCTCGGGCGCTAAACGACCTGACCCGGACGCCCTTCTGCGCGCAGCCGCGCAGGAGGGAAGAGGGCGCTTCAAGATTTTCCTTGGCGCCGCTCCCGGAGTCGGCAAGACGTTCGAGATGCTGTCCGAGGGCGCCGCGCGTAAACGGGACGGCGTCGATGTCATCGTCGGCGTGGTGGAAACCCACGGTCGTGCGGAAACCGAGGCGCTGACCCGCGGTCACGAGATCATACCCCGGCGAGCGATAGACTATGAAGGCCGGACGCTTCGGGAAATGGACCTGGACGCGATCCTTGCACGATCACCCCGCCTCGTCCTTGTCGACGAACTTGCCCATACAAATGCGCCGGGCAGTCGCCATCCGAAACGCTATCAGGACGTCGAGGAACTGCTGGTCGCCGGCATCGATGTCTATTCGACCGTCAACATCCAGCACGTCGAGAGCCTGAACGATGTCGTCGCCAGTTTCACCCGCGTGCGGGTGCGGGAAACCGTACCGGACAGCGTCCTGGAAATGGCCGAGATCGAGGTCGTCGACATTCCGCCCGACGAATTGATCGAGCGGCTGCGGGCCGGCAAGGTCTATCTGCCGCATGAAGCGACGCGCGCGTTGTCGCACTTCTTCTCCAAATCAAACCTGTCGGCACTGCGTGAACTGGCGTTGCGGCGCGCGGCGCAGGCGGTCGATGCCCGGATGCTCGACGACGTCCGCGCGCTGGGACTTGGCGGCACCTGGGCGGGCAGCGACCGGATCGTCGTCGCGATCAACGAGTTGCCCGGCGCCGACACGCTGGTGCGCGCCGCCAAGCGGGTAGCGGATGGCCTGCGCGGTCCCTGGACCGCCGTCTTTATCGAAACCCCGCGCGCGGCGCATTTTTCCGATGCCCAGCATCAGCGCGTCGCCGCCGCCATGACGCTGGCGACGCAGCTCGGCGCTGCCGTTGCGACCGTTCCCGCGACCGATGTCGTGGAGGGTATCCAGAACTTCCTCGCCGACGCCCGGGCGACCCAGCTGGTCATGGGCAAGTCGCGGCGGTCGCGCTCGTTCGAATTCCTGCACGGCTCCGTCGTCGATCGGGTGATCCGCAACACCCCGGGCGTTACCGTCCATGTCTTGCCCGTCGTGTCCGATCAGGCCGACCGGGACCGTGGTCGACGCAGACCCGCGCGATGGGGCACGCCCGCCGGCTATGCGATCACCACCGCGCTTGTCGCCGGCATCACCGGCATCGCCAGCGCGCTGTTCCACGTGCTCGACCTAGGCAACGTCGCGCTTCTGTATCTCTTGCCGGTGATGGCGGCTGCGAGCCTGTATGGTCTTCGCACCGGCCTCTACGCCGGCATCGCCTCAAGCCTGGCCTATAATTTCTTCTTCCTGCCGCCCGTCGGTACGCTGAGCATCAGCAATCCCGAAAACCTGATCTCGGTCGTTGTCCTTCTCGGCATCGCGATCGCCACCAGCCAACTGACCTCGCGCGTCCGGGCACAGGCCGATCTGGCGGCGGCCAGCGCCCGGACGAATGCGACGCTGGCCGGCTTCCTTCGCCAGATCACGAGTGTCAACGACATCGACGTCGCCGCGCAGATGATCTGCGACGATGTGCGGGGTCTGCTCGACGTGCAGGTGGTACTGCTGGTGCGCGGGGCGGGCACGGGCCTCGACATCCTCGCGACGAGCGACGCCGCCTATCGTCTCGGCACGATGGACACCGCGGCTGCCACATGGGCGCTGGACACCGGCATGCCGGCTGGAAAAGGCTCCGGCACCCTCGCGGCGTCGGAGTGGCTGTTCCAGCCGTTGAAGGCAGGCGGCCGGGTCCTCGGCGTCCTCGGCATCGCCAAGGATACGACGGCCGACCCGGTGCGGGCCGATCAGTTGCCTTTGCTCAGCAGCCTGCTCGATCAATCCGCGCTCGTGCTCGAACGGCTGCGGCTGGAGGTCGAAATGCGCGACGTCGAGACGGTGCGAACCCGGGATCGCTTGCGCGCTGCGCTTCTATCTTCGGTCAGTCACGACCTGCGGACGCCGCTTACGGCCGTCATCGCGGCAGCCGCGCAGCTGCACCATGGCGCCACCCCCGAACTGATCGGCACGATCGAAAGCGAGGCCGCCCGCCTTAATCGCTTTGTCGCCAACCTCCTCGACATGGCCCGCGTCGAGGCGGGGGCATTGAAACTGAAGATCGAGGCGACCGACCTTGAGGAAGCGGTCACCGGCGCCGCGCACGATGCACGGCGCGCGTTGGAAGGTCATGCCCTCCGGCTCGATGTTCCGCCTGGCCTCCCGCTGGTCCGGGCCGACCCGCAGCTTCTCCATCACTGCCTGCTTAACCTGCTCGACAATGCCGGTCGCTATGCCGATCCGGGTACCGACATCGTTATCGAAGGCAGCAATCGCTTTGGGGAGCTTCGCCTGGTCGTCATGGATCACGGGCCGGGCTTGCCGCCCGGGCGGGAGAAGGAGGTATTCGAGACGTTCCGGCGGCTTGAGGGCTCCGATCGGGCCATCGGTGGTACGGGCCTCGGTCTGGCAATCGTCAAGGCGTTTGCCGAGGCAATGGGCATGACGGTCGAAGCTGCGAACCGGGGTGACGGCGCGGGTGCCGCTTTCACGCTGGTCTTTCCCCCCGGCCTCATCGTCCGTGATCCCGCACCGGAAGGTCTGACCTGACATGCCTGCCAAAATTCTTGTGGTGGACGATGAACTCGCCATCCGCCGTCTGCTGCGCAACACACTCGTCCGGGCCGGTTACACCGTCGTCGAGGCCGAAGACGGCCGGCAAGCCCTGCATCAGGCAGCGGCCGAACACCCCAGCGCCGTACTGCTCGATCTCGGCCTGCCGGACCGTGACGGATTGACGCTCATTCCCTTGCTGCGGACGCATGGCGACGCCGTCATCCTGGTGGTGTCCGCACGCGACGCGGTCGACGAGAAGGTGACCGCGCTCGACCTCGGCGCAGACGATTTCGTCTGCAAGCCGTTCGACACCGACGAGCTGCTCGCACGGCTTCGCGTAGCCCTTCGCCATCACGGCTTGTCCGAGACGATGCAGAAGATCGTGCGACGCGGTGACATCAGCATCGATCTCGATCGTCGGGTCGTTCTTCGCGGGACCCAGGAACTGCATCTCACCCGCAAGGAATATGACGTGCTCGCCGTGCTGACCCGACATATCGGCCGGGTTGTGACGCATGAACGCGTACTGGCGGCTGCATGGGGAGGAGACGACGAGCCACGCGTCGAGTATCTTCGCATTGTAATCCGCAACCTTCGTCAGAAGCTGGAACACCCGGGCCCGGTCGGCAGCGTGATCGCCAACGAACTCGGTGTAGGCTATCGTCTTCGCTCCGACGTATGACGGAACTTCCGTTTTCAGAAGCAGGGCGGCGCCTATCCATTTGCAGTCGTTAGGGGCACTCTTCGGGCTCCCGAGCTTGACCGGCTGTCTGCATGGCTTGAGGTGGCGACTGGCTCGCGGCTTGTTTAAGCGGAAGATGCAAACAGCCGATCCTCGTTCCCGTCGGACCCGTCACCGTTCAAATGTCGCGCTCACCCTGCCGCCTTGCGCAGGATGCGGGATAATTGCTCGACGGAATAGGGTTTGTGCAACAGCTCGAAACCATGGGTTCCGTCCTGGGCAAGCACGTTGCTGTAGCCCGAGGTCAGTACCACCGGCAAATCAGGGTAGGTTGACCGGATCACCTTTCCGAATTCGATCCCGTTCATGCCGGGCATCATGACATCGGAGAAAACGATGTCGAACCGCGACGCATCGCTGGCCAGTTCGGCCAGGGCCTCCTGCGCATCGGCAGCCCACACCGTCTCATAGCCCAGTTCGGCAAGTGATTGGGTCGTGAATATTCCGACATCCCTGTTGTCCTCGACCACCAGGACGCAGGTACCATGACCATCTGCCAGGGCTTCCAGCGCAGCGCCGCCTGCGGCGACCCCTCCCCCGTTGGCGCTCGGCAGATACAGCGTGAAGGTGGTTCCGTGCCCGACTTCGCTCTCTACCAGAATCTCGCCATCAGACTGCTTGGCAAATCCGAACACCTGGCTGAGACCAAGACCGGTTCCCTGGCCGACACCCTTGGTGGTGAAGAATGGCTCAAAGATGCGCTCCAGCCTGTCAGGTTCGATGCCTGACCCCGTATCCGTCATCGAGATCGCTACATACTGCCCTTCGACGGCGGGATGCGAACGAACCGCAGGGATGAATGAAGCGGGCCGGACCGCGATATCGATACGCCCGGCGCCGTCCATCGCGTCGCGCGCGTTCACGGCCATGTTGACCAACGCCGTATCGAGCTGGCTGGTATCGACGTTCGTGAAGCAAGGTACCTCTGGCAGATCGATATCGATCGTTATCCTTGAGCCGGTCAACGTTCCCAACATGTCCGATATCACCCGCAGGCTCTGACCCACGTCGATAACCTCAGGCCGCAAGGCCTGACGCCGTGCAAAGGCAAGCAGCTGGCCGGTGAGCTTGGCGGCACGATCGGCGGTGTCGGAGATCGCATCGATGTACCGCGCCTGCCGCTCCGGGCTGAGACCCGGGCGCTTCAGGAGATCCGTGGCCGACCGGATTACGGTCAAAAGATTGTTGAAGTCGTGTGCGACCCCCCCGGTAAGCTGGCCGACCGCCTCCATCTTTTGCGATTGCCGGAGCGCGTCTTCGGCGTGTTGCAGTTCTCCGGTCCGGGCAATCACCTGTTGTTCGAGAGACGAGGCCAGCGCTGCCAATGCCTGTTCCGTCCGACGACGCTCCGTGGCGATCCTGGTCCGCTCGGCCACCTCTCGCGCGAACATGGTCTCGTCCGAACGCCAGCGCCGCGCCCGGCCGCTGCCGAGGTAGAGCATCGCCACCAGCTGGCCGTTCTCCATGATCGGCATGTTGATGATGGCACGCGCGTCGACCGCCTCGAGGGCATCGACCGTTGGCGCGGTGCGCGGATCGAGGCGGGCATCTTCGATACAGACTTCATCGCCACGCTTCAGGTCATCGATATATGATCCGAAGTCCCGCAGGTTGAAGGTGCCTGAGAGCTGACTGACGCCCGGCGCGGTCCAGTCACGCGTTACGGTTATCGTCTCGGTCACGGGATCGATCTCGCCGTAACCGACCCTGCTCAGATCGACGGTGCGGCCGATGATCGCAGCAGCGGCAAGGCTGATGTCCTCGGGGCAATCCGTGTCGCGGAACATGTCACCCAGCTCGACCAGAGCGACACGCATGATCTCGTTGCGACGCTGATCGGTAATGTCGGTCGAAACGCCGGAAATGCGCAGTGCCCTGCCCTCGGCATCGAAGAAGGGCTGGCCCCGCGATCCGATCCAGCGCAGTTCACCATCCGCGCGGAAAATCCGGTAGATGACGTCATAGTCGGTCCCCTCTTCGACGCAGCGTCGGACTTCGGCAATGCTGATCGCACGGTCGTCAGGATGGATCGCAGCCAGCCGCTCGGCATAGCTGAACGGCTCATCGATCGGTCGGCCGAAGATTTCCTTGCAGGTTTCGGACGCCGTTAGCTGCCTTGTCTCGATCTCGAGGCTCCAGGTGCCAAACCGGGCAGCTTTCAGCGTGAACGCCAGTTCGCGTTCCTGTTCCTGCTGCAGGCGCAGTCGATCGGTGAGTTCGGCCATGAGCGAGGCATTGCTCGTCTCCAGCCCCTTCAATCGCTCTCGCTCAAGGGTCACATCGACCTGGCTGGCAAAGAAATAGGCCAGAACACCCTCGGTATCGTACACCGGCGCCATCAGCAGCCGATTCCAGAATGACTCCCCGTCCTTGCGATAATTTTGGATGTCGATCTCGATCGACTCCACCCGCCGCACGGCTTCGCGGATTTTCCTCACGGTATCCGGATCCGTGTCCGGCCCTTGCAGAAAGCGACAATTACGCCCGAGGATCTCCTCCCGCCCGTAGCCCGTCAGGCGACAAAACGAGTCATTGGTGAATACGACAGGATTGTCCGACAGTCTGGGATTGGTGATGATCATCGGCATGCGCGTGGCGCGCACGGCCGCCACAAACGGATCGGTTCCAAGATCCTCACCGATCAGTTCCGACGCGATCCGTTCCGCGTCAGCGGTCAACGGCCGCACGTCCTCGAACGCGCGATCAATCATATCAGTCAAGGCCGTCGCTCGTTGGTTGCCGCTAAGTCACTGACATCTAGGTCATGATCCGGTTGACGGCAACGTCGGGCCTGGGGTGGGTTGCAATCGGTGCCTACGCGACGATTTTAGCCTATTCGACCTTGCCATGCGGCAACGGAATAGCGTCGCCCGGTGATCCGCAACAAGAATGGCGTAACTTTAGTGGTCGTCGAACGGCGTACTCTCGTCAGCGTCGTTAGCCATGGCTGGTCGAAGATGGCGCATCCGCGTCCAGCGAAAGCGTGCGGGCGATGACGCGTAGCAAGTCGCCAACCGGATCGTCCGCTTGATCCGTGCACTGCGCCAGTGCGATCTGACCGGCCGTATCGGTCGCGATCTCGACGACGGCGATGGCTCGATCGAGGGGAAGCCGTCCATTTGCCACCAATTCGTGGATCAGGCTTTCCACCAGCAAGAGCGCCGCCTGCCCGGCCGAGGCGGTAATGCCCGGAGCCGCATCGCCCTCATGCAAACCATATTTGCGCATCGCGGCCATTCCAAGCAGCAGGCGAAGGCATGAACCTCCAGCCGTCGTTGCCTGTTACAGTGTCGACGATTGGGCATAGATAACGGTAAATTCCGAGCAACGCCATTTCTGATATTAATTTCTTATAATATTCATATACAATATTTTTGCTGCTGTTTCTGTATAGTTTTGATCGCGATGACTAATCGCTTTATCACCAAGCTGAACGGCTTTGTCGATTTGACGGCGGATGAGGTGTCGGCGCTGCGCGAGGCGACCGCCTTTCCCCGCCGTTTTGACGCCCGTCAGGACCTCATTCGAGAAGGCGATACGCCGGGACCGGTATTCGTCGTGCTCGACGGCTGGGTATGCCGCTACAAGATCCTGCCCGCCGGTACGCGCCAGATCATCGCATTCCTGTTGCCGGGTGATGCCTGCGATCTGCACATGGGCATGTTTCCGGAGATGGATCACAGCATCCAGGCGCTGACACCGGCACGGGTGGCGGTGATCCCACAAGCCGACATGAACGGGATGATGGAAAAGCATCGCGGCATCGCCCGCGCCATGTACATGGCGCAGTTGGTCGACGAGGCGACCTTGCGCGCCTGGATCGTCAGCATGGGCCGGCGCAGCAGCGCGGAACGCGTCGCGCACCTGGTATGTGAGCTCTATCTCCGCGCCCAGGGCAGCGGGCTGGCCACCGGCAGCGAGTTCGCCTTGCCACTCTCCCAGATCGTCCTGGCCGACACGCTGGGAATGACGCCTGTGCACATCAACCGGGTGCTGAAGGAGTTGCGTCTCGCCGGCACCATGAAACTGGCCCGTGGCAGTCTGACGATCATCGACCCGATCCGGCTCGTCCAGATCGCCGGCTTCGATGAGAACTACCTGCACCGCCGGCTTGGTCGGTCGGTCGCGGCGGAGGAAAAATGAACAAATTAAAGGTCGGCAACCTTAATCTGCGCTAATACCGCTACGCTCTGTCATCGCTAACTTCCCTGCCAATCGGGGGTGGCGCATGTCCGGTAGATTGATCAGCTCAAGCAGGTTGAGGCAGACTTCCTATTCGGCCCAGATTCGAATGCTGATCGATCTGTTCAGCCAGCCCACTGCGCCATGCAATTCGGTGCTGCCGACTGGCAGTGCTGCGACCCTGGCACCGCTTTGGGCAGCCGATGCTCTGCACCGGGCCAATAATCTTGCCCAGATGGCATCGGCGCTGGAATTAACATCAGGCCGCAATGCCCTGGGTGGATCGATCAAGGAAGTTGGCGTCACGGCACGCGCCCTGGCTCGTGCTTATGCCGAACTCGGGGCGCGGGAATTGACGGGGATCGTAGTACCCTGCCGACCACTGCTGGAGGCGATCGTCACCAGACTGGTCGAACTGTTCCGGGGTGACCGAACGATCGACCTCACGCTTTCCCTCGCCGATCTCGGTCTTCCTGCCGACCGGCGGCGGGCACTGACCCTGATCGCCAGCGAACTCGTCATCAATGCGCCGAAGTACGCTTTTCCAGAAAATCACGCGGGTCATTTGACCGTCAGCCTGACCAGAACAGCAGATGTCGTGGAACTGATCGTTGCCGA
>NZ_JAELXS010000005.1 GCF_016427505.1 Sphingomonas mollis
ACGCCTGCGCGATCTCGCCCGATCCCGTCCGGATCGTCGTCGCACTCTCCGACACCGCGCCGATCAGGTCGCGCAGCTTGCCCAGCGCCTCGTTGAAGTTCGACTTCAGCCCGGCATATTCGGGCGGGAACTCCTGTGCGATCGTCACCGTCAGATCGCCGTCCGACAGGTCGGACAGATGGCCCGACACCGTATCGACCACCATCTTCTGTTCGGCATCGGCGCGCGCCTTCGCCGCATCGGCCGTCTCCTTGGCGATCCCGTTCTCCCGGAACACCGCCACCGCCTTCGCCATCTGGCCCACCTCGTCGCCGCGGTCCTGGCCGAATACGGCTTCCCGGTAATCGCCGGACGCGAAGCCACCCATCTGGGTTTGCAGGCGAGCAAGGGGGCCGGTGATACTGGCGCGCACAACAAAAATCGCGAGTGCAATACCGCCCAAAAGACCAATAATAGCAACGGTATAGAGGTTTATAACTGTGAATTTTGCTTGATCGGAAAGCTTCGTGGACAGCTTCAGGCCATCCTCCTGACGCTTGATAATCATCGCACGAAGTTTAGGGGAGAAGGATCGATCGATCCTGTCACCTTCCGCCAGTGATTGGCGAGCCTGTTCCACTTTTCCGGATTTGCTGTAACCAATCGCCCGATCTACGATCGAGTTCAAGCGCGCCAGTATCGGTGCAACTTCGGCAGTTTCGGGACCATTCGGTTCGCGATCACGTAATTCTGCCAGTTTTGCCAACGCCTCCTCATAGTCCTTTTTCACCTGCGCTTCTGCAGATTGTCCGATAGAGGAATTTGACCCATAATTAATGGCCATATAACTGTTATACAGCATGCCAGTCATTCGTTGATGGATACGTGACAAAGTCGTCGTATCTGCATCGTTTATACTGGATAATTTGCTGTATATAGAATTTGAGCTACTTATTTGTGCAGAAGCGTTCCACACAACGAAAAGTGTAATCATTCCCAGCATGATAAACAGGGATACGATTTTCGTAGCAATATTGGTTGATGACAGTATTTTCAACGCAATGCCCTTTACAGAATTAGCCGGGATAATTGATCCTGGATGTCACTCGGCTTTTTGAACGTTAATAATTATTTTCTGGAATATGAGGCGTACACCAGACCCGGAACCGAATGCTGTTCCGCGGTGTTCGCCGATCAGAACTGGCCGTTCACCGAGATCGGCGCGGGGTTCTCATTCAGCCGTAACGTGCCGCGCACGCCGTACACGGTGCTGCGTGCACCAGTCAGCCGCTGCGCCTCGGCGGCGATCGCGCCCATCAGGTCGTCGCACAGCCGGATACGGCGATCGAGCAGATTGGCGTTGATCGACAGGCGCCGGAGCAGCGTTTCGATCAGCGCCGTCACCTTGCCCCGGTCATCGGGGTCGAGCGTGGCGAGCCAGTCCGGGTCCTCGCGCGCCAGTCGCGCGGTCTCCGCCTCAACCTGCCCCGCCAGCCGCGACTTGGCGGCGACGATGCCCGGCAGATCGGGATGGTTGATCGGCATCGTCAGCCGGTCGTTCTCCTCGTCCACCAGTTTGGCGAGCGAGGCGATGGCGTCGACCAGATCAATCCACATGCGCCGCACCTCCCTGCAACCGAACGATTTCCTTCATCACGATCGAGGCAAGGCCGATGCCCCGGCCCGATGCGATCGTCGTGCCCAGCTGTTCGGCCAGTACGCCGCGGAACATCTCCTCGCCGTGGCCGCCGCCGAAATTGCCATCGACCTCGGCGGTATCCATCATCAGCTTGGTCATCTGGCCGACGAACACCGCCTCGAACGACTTCGCCGTTTCGGCGGGCGTCTTGCCAGCAGGGCGAGAGGGAACGGGCGGCGCGGTGGACGCGGCCGTCGGAACGATATCCATCATTGCACCTCGATCGCGGCCTGGAGCGCGCCCGCGCTCTTCACTGCCTGAAGGATCGTAATCAGGTCGCGCGGCGACACGCCCAGCGTGTTCAGCCCGCTGACCAAAGACTTCAGCGAAGCCCCGCCGCCGACCAGCGCCAGCGACGCACCGCCGCCATCGTCCACCGCCACACGCGTTCGCGGCAGCACGGCGGTCTGCCCACCCGACAGGGGCGCGGGTTGCGAGGCGACGGGCGTTTCGGACACGCTGATCGTCAGCCCGCCCTGCGCGATCGCGACCGGACTGATCCGCACATCGGCACTCATCACGACGGTGCCCGAAGCCTCGTTGATGACGATCCGCGCGGGCTGATCGACCTCGACCGCCAGATTCTCGACCTCGCCCATCAGATCGACGACATCGCCGCGATAGGCGCCGCCGGGTGCGATCTCTACGGTGCCGGGGTCAAGCACCTTGGCGGAACCGGCGAAGCGGCCGTTGATCGCGCCGGCGATGCTGCGCGCGGTGGCGAAATCGGGATTCTTCAGCGCCAGTTTCAGACTGGTCGAGGATCGCAGCGCAAACGGAACCTCGCGCTCGACGATCGCGCCGCCAGCGATCCGGGCAGAGGTGGACACGCCGCGCGTCACGCTGGCCCCCGCGCCGCGCGCCGCGAAACCCGCGATCGCCACCGGCCCCTGCGCCACCGCATAGATCTCACCGTCCAGCGCACGCAGCGACGAAACCAGCAATGTGCCGCCCTGCAGACTGGTGGAATCGCCCAGCGCCGACACCTGCACGTCGATGGTGGAGCCGCGCCGCGCGAACGCCGGCATCGTCGCCGTGACAGAGACGGCGGCGACGTTGGCCGGCTTCATCTTGGCATCGCGGACATTGACGCCCATCCGCTCCAGCATCGCCTGCAGCGACTCTTCGGTAAAGGGCGAGTTGTTGGTGCGGTCGCCAGTGCCGGGCAAGCCGACGACCAGGCCGTATCCGACCAACTGGTTGGTGCGGACATTCTCAATATCGACGATGTCCTTGACGCGCATCGACGCGGCGGCGGGTACGGCGACCAGCAGCAGGGCGAAAAGGCCGATGCCCGATCGCGCCAGACGTCGGGCGCGCGATCGGCGGGCCGGGGGGGTGAGCCTTTGCATAGTCAGCCTTATAGGATAGACAGGGCTGCACCCGGTCGGAGGACGGCGAATTGCGCATCGACAATGTCGCCTCCGTTCTGCGTCAGACCCTGCTGGCGGCGACCGCGGGCAAGGCGAGCGCCGGGGTGTTCGACGGACCGGCCGCACCAGCGCCGCCCACCGCCGCGGCCGCACCGACCAATCTGGTCACCGCCAACCCCGTTTCCTCCGTCCAGATGCTGATCGCGCTGGCCGCCACAGATCCGGTCGTCGAGCGGCGGCGCAAGCTGGCGGCCGAAACCGATCGCGGCCTGTCGATGCTGGAACGCCTGCACCGCGACCTGGCGACGGGCGAGCCTTCGCCGGAGAGGCTGCGCGAGATGGCGGCGTGGGTGGAGGGCTTCACACCGCCGGACGATCCGGCCCTGGGCGAGGTCGCGCGCGAGATCGAACTGCGCGTGCGGGTGGAACTGGCGAAGCACGACCTGACGGCGTGATGCACAAACCCCTTCGTCATTGCGAGCGCAGCGAAGCAACCCAGTGTTCCGCGTGAAGCCCTGGGTTGCTTCGCTGCGCTCGCAATGACGGATCAGGCCGAAGTCATCTTACTCTACCGCTGCCGCTTCGCCAGCTTCATGACGTAGCTGATGACCTCCGCCACCGCCGCATAATGTTCCGGCGGCACCGGGCGGTCGATCTCGACCGTCGCGTGGAGCGCGCGGGCGAGCGGACGGTTCTCGATGATCGGCACCCCGGCGGCGGTCGCGACCTCGCGGATCTTCAGGGCCATCGTATCGACGCCCTTGGCCACCACCACCGGCGCGCCCATCTTGCCGTGATCGTATTTCAGCGCGACGGCATAATGGGTGGGGTTGGTGATGATGACGCTGGCGGTCGGCACCGCCGCCATCATCCGCCGGCGCGATCGCTGCGCGGCGATCTGGCGGATCTTGGCCTTGATCTTGGGATTGCCGTCGCTTTCCTTATGTTCGTCCTTCACCTCCTGCAGCGTCATGCGCATCTTCGACAGCCAACTGCGCCGCTGATAGATCAGGTCAGCGCCCGCGATCGCCGCGACGGGGATCGCCACCGCCTTCACCAGCGTCACCACCAGCCCGCCGGCCGCCGCGCCGACATCGGCCGGATCGGCGCCGACCAGCGTATCCAGCCCCACCGCATGCGGCCACAACACCCAAGTCGCGACCGCGATGACGACGCCGCATTTGGCCAACGTCTTGCTGAGTTCGACCAGCGCGCGCACCGAAAACAAGCGCTTGAACCCGGCGACGGGCGATACCTTGCTCCATTTCGGCGCGACCCGCGACCAGACGATCGCCGGCCGGCCCTGCACCAGCCCGCTGAACACCGCGAACGCCATCAACATGCCGAACAGCGGCGCGAAGGTCAGGCCGATCTGGGTGAAAAGGCCGGTAGCGAACCCCTGCGCGCCGTCCCCGACGAAGCGGTAATCGTCGGCATTGCTCCACAACAGCACCAGCAGGCGCGCGAGCCGGGCAAAGGCATGCACCCCAATCCCGCCCAGTACCGCCAGCATCGCCACGAACCCGATCGCGTGCCGCATTTCCGGCGACATCGCGATGTCACCCTTCTTGCGGGCATCGTCCAGCCGTTTGCCGGTCGGGTCCTGTGTCTTCTGGTCCTTGTCCGCCACGGCGTCAGCCCCAGCCAGCCTGGACCCAGCTCGCCATCGATCCGGCGAACGCGGTCATCATCGCGCCGGCCAGCGTCGCGAACAGGGCGATACCGAACACCAGGTTCAGCGGCTGCATGACGAAGAATACCTGGATCGCCGGAGCGAGACGCGCCGACAGGCCGAGCGCGGTGTTGAACACGATGCCATAGACGATCATCGGCGCCGCCAGACTGACCGCCAGCGCCAGCGATCGCCCGGCGGTGGCAAAGGCGAGCGTGGCGAAATCCCCCGCCGCCGGCAGCCCGCCGACCGGAAAAGTCGTATAGGACCGCACGATCGCCGCGATCCACAGGTGATGGACCAGCAACGCCATGCACACCACCGATGCCGCGACGCTGACAAACTTGGACAGCGCCATCGCCTGCCCGCCCTGCTGAGAATCCGACAACAGGGCGCTGGTCAGGCCGATCTGGAGGCTGATGATCGACCCCGCCGTCGCCATCGCGAAGAACATGATCCGCACCAGCATGCCGAGGCCAAGGCCCGTCAGCAGTTCGACGACGACGATGCCCGGCAGCATCGCGGTGTCGCGTGCGAACGGCATGACATAGGGCGACAACAGCCCCCACAGCCCCAGCGTCATCGCGAACGCGATCATCATGCGGATGCGACCCGGAATCGCATCCTCCGAAAACACCGGCAGCACCATCAGCACCGCCCCGACCCGCGCGAACAGCAACAGGAAGGCGGTCGCCTCGACCGGTATTCCCGCCATGCCCTCCATGAATCGATCAGCCGTGGATGATGTGGTCGGAGACGACGCGGGTGAAATCGCTGAGCGCATGGCCGATCATCGGCAGCGTCAGCAGCATCACGATGCCCATCGCGACGAGTTTGGGCAGGAAGGTCAACGTCTGTTCCTGCACCTGTGTCAGCGCCTGAAACAGGCTGACCGCCATGCCGACGACCAGTGCCGTCAGCAGCAACGGCCCGCAGATTGTCAGCACGACGACCAGCGTGGCCTTGGCGATGTCGATCGTGTCGCCGGGCGTCATCAGATCTGCATCCGCATGATGTCGGAATAGGCGGCGACCATCCGGTCGCGCACCGCGACGACGGTATCCAGCGCGGTTTCCGCCGCGCCCATCGCGGTCACGACGTCGATCAGGTCGCCCTTGCCGGCCACCTGTTTGGCGCTGGCCGCCTCGGCCGCGCGCATCGAGGTGGCGGCGTTGCCGACCATCGATTCGACCATGCCGCCGAACCCGCCGCCCGTCGTGGACGGTTTCGCCGCGTCACCGGCCGCGCCCGCGACTGACTTGCCGACGCCCAGCGCCCGGCCATAGGCGGAGGTGGCGTCCAATGCTCCGATAGACATGTCGGTTATTCCTTATTTCAACAGATCGATGGTGCGCATCGTCAGCGTCTTGGCCGCTTCGATGGCGTTCAGATTGGCTTCGTAGGATCGTTGCGCCGCCTTCATGTCGGCAGCCTCGACCAGTGAATTGACGTTGGGGCGCAGGACGTATCCGGCGGCGTCGGCCCCCGGATTGCCCGGCTGGTACGTACGCTGGAACGTGGTCTTGTCGCCGTCGATCGACTGCACCTTGACCGTTTCCGCGCCGCTTGCGCGGTCGACATCGGCGCGGAAGCTGGCGACCTTGCGGCGATACGGATCGCCCCCCGCCGTAGCTGCGGTGGAATCCGCATTGGCGAGGTTTTCCGCGATGATCCGCATCCGCAGCGACTGCGCCCGCAGTCCGGACGCCGACACCTTCACCGCCGTATTCAGGTCCATGTCGGTCTCCCGGCGCCACGATCGGCGCTGACACCGGAATGATAGGCAAGTTTTTCCGCCCCCGGTCGGGACCCGGCAATTCTTTCCTACAAAGGCTTCATAAGGAGCCTGCCCGCATGTCCGTTCTGGAAGACATCACCATCGATCTCTCGGTCGTTCTGGGATCGACCCATGTCCCCATCCGCCAGATCCTGCGCATGGGACGCGGCGCGATGATTCCGCTGGATTGCGGACATGACGACCCGACCCTGGTCTATGTGAACGGCAAGCTGGTCGCCAAGGGCCGCGTCCTCGTCAACGAGGATCAGATGTCGATCGAGGTGACCGAAGTCGTGCGCGGGCTGCGCGGCTGATGGAACTCGTGTCGCTGATGCGCACCATGGGATCGCTCGCCACAGTGTTGGGGTTGCTGGCCGGCGCGCTGTGGATCGTGCGTCGTTACGACATCCAGCTGCCCGGCCGCGCCGTGACGAAGCCCGGCCGGTCGGGCCGCCGCGTCGAGCTGATCGAACGCATCCAGCTCGACCAGAAGCGCTCCGTCGTGCTGATCCGCCGCGACGATCGCGAGCATCTGTTCGTGCTCCACCCCGACCGCGCGACCGTGCTGGAAACCCGTATCCTGCGCGCCGAGGAGCGGCAGGCGTTTCAGGACATGGTGCTGTGCCCGTCGCTCGACGGAGACTGGTACAATGCGTAACGCGCTTCGCATCGCGCTGGCCGCGACCCTGTTGTTCGCACCCACCGCCGCAATGGCGCAAAGCGCATCGGTGACGTTCGGAGAGGGCACGCTGTCCGCCCGTGCGATCCAGCTGGTGTTGATGCTGACGGTGCTGAGCCTGGCGCCCGGCATCCTGATGACGATCACCTCGTTCACGCGCATCGTCGTCGCCCTGTCGCTGCTCCGCACGGGGCTGGGCGCGCAGGGCGTGCCGCCCAACCCGGTCATCATCTCGCTCGCGCTGTTCCTGTCGCTGTTCGTGATGGCCCCAACCTTCGAACAGGCATGGAATAGCGGCGTGCAGCCCTATACCAACGGCAAGATCAAAGAGGCTCAGGCGTTCGAACGGACCGCCGAACCCTTTCGTCAGTTCATGCTGGGCCAGGTCCGCGACGACGACCTCGCGCTGTTCACGCGGCTCTCGAACAAGCCGCCGGTGGCGCGCGACCAGATCGGGCTGCCGATCCTGATGCCGGCCTTCATGATCTCCGAACTGCGGCGTTCGTTCGAGATCGGGTTCCTGCTGCTGCTGCCGTTCCTCGTCATAGACCTCGCTGTCGCGGCGGTGCTGATGGCGATGGGCATGATGATGCTGCCGCCACCGACGATCTCGTTGCCGTGCAAGATCATCTTCTTCGTGCTGGTCGACGGATGGGCACTGGTGGCGGGATCGCTCGTGAAGAGTTTCGGCACGGGGGGGTGAGTTTCTCACGCCTTTGCCCCCGCCCCGCCTCCAAAAACTTATTTTTTTCCCGGCGGAGGCCGGGGCCCAGTTGGGTGAAGGGCTTATATATCTCAAGACGGCCTGCCCAACTGGACCCCGGCCTTCGCCGGGGAACTGCGCTGGATCGCTCAGTCCTCCAGGAATAGTTACCCCGCCGTGTCGGCCAGCCTCACCAGCTTGGCCAGCGGCACCTCGATCCCGTTGATTCCCAGCGTCACGGCCCCCGATACCGACTCCACCGTCGCGACCTTGCCCGTGGCCGCGATGGTCAGCGGCACGTTGACCCCCGACGAATCGCTGCCGGTGGCGCTCAGGGTATAAGCACCGGCGGCCGCCTTGCTGCCATCGGCCAACGCACCATCCCATGTCAGCCGCCCCTTGGCGCCGTCACCCGACACGGTCTGCTTCGACACGACCTTGCCCGATGAATTCGTGATCGACATCTCGATCGAGGCGACGTCGCGACTGCCGGTGTACGACCATTGCGCCGGCGTCGCCGCAGTCAGCCCCGACACCGCTGAATCGACCACCGCCTCGCGACCGATCAGCGACGATGCCTGCGCCAGATTCTGCGTCGACAGCTGGCTCAGGATATCGCTCAGCGCGGTTGTCTGCTTGATGGTCTGTTCGACTTGCGAGAACTGCGCGAGCTGCGAGGTGTATTCGGTGGAATCCATCGGCTTCAGCGGGTCCTGATTCTGCATCTGCGTCGTCAGCAGCTTCAGGAACATCGTGTAGTCGGACGTATTCTTGCTCAGCGCCGCGGCGGCGGTCGCCGCCGCCGTGGTAGGCGCGGCAACGGAGGTGGTCGTGGTCATGGCTGCTACTCCTCAGGCCATCAGATCGACCCGGCCCTGCGTGCGCAGCGGCCGGTAAACGGGTTCGGGATTGTCGTCGGTGGCCTGCGCGATGGTGCGGGTGCCGGCGGCCGATTGCTGCCGCCAGCGTTGTCCCCCCTGCCCGCTGCCGTCGGCGCTGCCCTGACGCGTGTCGAAACGGAAACTCTGCGCGTCGGATCGGATGCCCGCCTCCGCCAGCGACCGGCCGAGATCGGCGCTGTCACGGCGCAACAGGTCGAGCGCGGCGGGGCTTTCCGCCGCCACCACCGCCCGGATCGTGCCGCTGTCGTCGAACGAGAGCGTCACCTCGATCCGCCCGAATTCGACCGGATCGAGCCGCACGGTCATCGCCTCTCCCCCGCCGGTGGCGGCATGGCGCGCGATCGCGACGCCCATCTCCTGTCCCATCCGGCCCGGCTGCGCCGCGACGCGCGGCTCCGCCGGTGGCGCTGGCGCGGCAGCTGTGGGAGCAGGTGCGGCGGTCTTTTCCGTATGGGTGACGAGGTTGGCGAACGAAGCGGGTTGCGCATTGACGGGACCGGTTTCGGTCATCCGCCCCTCTTCGCGCATGGCGTTGCCGACGTGCGGCGCAGACGTGGCCATATCCGGTGCCGTCGTCGTGCCGCTATCGACGGCAAGCAAGGATGCGGCGTCCGTCTGCGATGGAGGGACGATATCCGGATGTGCGCTCGGGGCCGCCGCGGCTACCGGTTTCCCGGCTGCCGTAGTTGCCATCTTGATTGGCGCAACGACCATCTCTGCCGGCAGCGGGACGGCACCGGACGACCACCTCTTCACCGGTTTGTGGTCGGCACTGTCGGATCGATCATCGACCGATGGCATAGGGCCGTCTCGTTCCCCGGTGATGACCGGCCTTCCTGAAGGCCCGGATGGCATTGCCGCTGGCACCGTAGCAGGCGAAGGCATCGCCAGCGGATCGACACTGATCGCGACCAGCCTGTCCGGCGCTATTTCCTCGGCCTCAGCACGCCTTGAATTACCCTTCGCGCTAGCTGCCCGCGCCGGCGCTAGCGCCGTTTCGTTCGGCGCGACCGGTGCCGGATCGGCGGGGGAAGCCGTCACGGTATCGAACGTCGGTGCGACGGTCGATCCGGTCAGCCGGTCGGTGGCAACCACCGGCCGCTCCACCTTGCCCACAGACGCGGGCGGCAGAGGCGCCTCGCTTCCATCAGTCGTTGGCGTGGCAGTGGTGGTCTCGGCTTTCGCTGGCGTCGATGCCGGCGGATCGAACGTAGCTATCTCCGGCAACAGTGCTTCGACCACAGGCGCCGTGCGTGCTGGAATGAGAGCCTTAAGCGTATCGCTGGCGATCGGCATGGAGGGCTCATGCATCACCGGCACCGGTCGGCCAGCCGGCTCAAGGGATGGCGGGGCAGCGATGAGCGATCCGTCCGTCACGACAGTGGGAGGTAACGGGGCCGCTTTGATCGGCATGTTCACCATCATGAACGGCACCGTCGTCATTGACGACGGCCGCTCGATCACTGGTATGCGCCGTTCGGTCTTCTCGGTGGCTGGCGGAACATCAGTGAGCGATCGGTCCGTCACGACGGTGGGTAACGGGGCTGATCTGATCGACGTACCGACCATCGTGAACGGCACCGTCGTCATTGATGATTGCGGGTCGATCACCGGCATGCCTTGGCCAGCCGGCTTAATAGTTGACGGGGCAGCGGCAAGCGACGCGTCCTTCATGAGGACGGCGGGCGATGGCACGGATGTAGCCGGGATAATATCTACGGTCGGCGGCGATAGCGCGATCGGTTGGCCGGTGGATGGCATCGTGCCACCGGGCGTCACCGGCACGCTCGTCCCTGACCAGGACAGCGCGGACGGCAGGGTCGATGCCTGAAAGGGCAATGATCCCGTCCCCATCAGCGTACCGATCGGCAGCGTGGCGATGCCCGGCATCGTCCGGGAGATCAGCGGCGTCATCGGTGCGACGGGCATATCGGCGCTCGCCGACAGCACCTGTCCGAATGCGACGCCGGACGTCACGGCATGATCGCCCGTGGCGGGCGCACCGGCGAACAGCCCGGCAAGGGTATCGGCCGCAGCGGTCGTGATCATCGCATTCTCCCTCGCGGCGGCACCTGGCCATTCGTCATTATAGGCGACGCGCGGCTCACCCGATCACGCCCAGCGAACGGATACGGGCGCGGGTGTGGACCTCGTTCTGCGACAGGACGACGGTGGCGGGCCGTACCCGTTCGATGATCGATCGCACGAAAGGGCGGATCGATGGATTGGTCAGCAGGCAGGGGATCTCGCCCTCGTTCGCCAGCCGGTCGAACGTCTCGCGCACCATGCCCAGGAACGCGTGGAGGTGCGACGGCGCCATCGCCAGCTGCCGGTCCTCGCCCTGCCCGACGATGCTGGTCGCGAACGCCTCGTCCCATTCGCCCGACAGCGTCACGATCGGGATCGCGCCGTCGCGCATCTGTTGCGCCGAAATCTGGCGCGCCAGCCGGCCGCGGACATGTTCGGTGATCTGGGTGATGTTCGACGTCACCGGCGCCGCTTCGGCGATTCCCTCAAGGATGGTGGGCACGTCGCGGATCGACACGCCCTCGGCCAGCAGGTTCTGGAGCACGCGCTGCACGCCCGACACGCTAATCTTCGACGGCACGATATCGGCGACCAGCTTCTCGGATTCGGTATGCACTTCGTTCAACAGCTTTTGCGTCTCGGTATAGCTCAGCAGGTCGGCGATGTTGTCCTTCACCAGTTCGGTCAGGTGGGTGGTGATGATGGTGCCGCAATCGACCACGGTCAGCCCGCGCATGCCCGCCTCGTCGCGCAGCGACCGGTCGATCCACAGCGCCGGCAGGCCGAACACCGGTTCGCGCGTGTGTTCGCCGGGCAACGCGGGGGCGTCGCCGCCGGGGTTGATGACCAGCAGCCGGTCGAGCCGGATCTCGCCACGCGCGGCCTCCGTCTCCTTGATGTGGACGACATATTCGTTGGGCTTCAGCCCCATATTGTCGATGATCCTGACCGACGGCAAGACGAAACCGTAATCGACCGCCATCTGCCGGCGCAGCGCGCGGACCTGATCGTCGAGCCGTGGTTCGGCCTCGGAATCGTTGATGATCGGCAGCAGACCGTAACCGATCTCGACCCGGATCGCATCGATCTGGAGCGTGCGCGAAATCGGTTCCTCGGCCACCGGCTCCGCTGCGGCGGCCTGGGCGATGGCGACGCGTTCCTGCACAACGCGGGCATTGGCATCCTTGTTCAGCTTCCACGCCGCCCAGCCGGTGGCGCCCGCGAACAACGCGAACGGCACGAACGGCAGGCCGGGAATGATCGCGAGACCACCCATCAACACCGACACCATGCCGAACGCCTTGGGATAACGGCCCAGCTGTTCGCCCAGCGCCTCGCCCGTCTTGCCCGCCGCGCCGCCCTTGGTCACCAGCAGGCCGGCGGCGATCGACACGATCAGCGCCGGGATCTGGCTGACCAGACCGTCGCCGACCGTCAGCAGCGTATAGGTGTGGAACGCCTCGCCCACCGGCACGCCGTGGACGACGACGCCCATGATGAGGCCGACGAACACGTTGATCGCGGTAATCATCAGCGCGGCGACGGCGTCGCCCTTCACGAACTTGGACGCACCGTCCATCGAACCATAGAAGCCGCTTTCCGCTTCCACTTCCGACCGGCGTTCGCGCGCCTGCTTCTCGTCGATCGTACCGGCGTTCAGGTCGGCGTCGATCGCCATCTGCTTGCCCGGCATCGCATCGAGGCTGAAGCGCGCCGCGACCTCGGCGATGCGGCCCGCGCCCTTGGTGATGACGACGAAGTTGATGACGATCAGGATCGCAAAGATCGTGAGACCGATGACGGTATCGCCACCGATCAGGAACTCGCCGAACGCGCCGATCACCCCGCCGGCCGCGTCCGGCCCCTCATGCCCATGCGCCAGGATCAGCCGCGTGGACGCGAGGTTCAGGCCGAGTCGCAGCATCGTCGAGATCAGCAGGATCGTCGGGAAGGCCGACAGCTGCAACGGCTTCTCGATGAACAGCGCAGTCATCAGGATCATGACCGACAGCGTGATCGACAACGCCAGCCCCAGGTCGAGCAGCCAGCCCGGCATCGGCAGGATCAGCATCGCGATGATCGACACGACGCCGATCGCCAGCGCGATGTCGCGGCTGGCACCGATGCGCTGCAGGGCCGGCAGGAAATTACCCATGATCTACCTTCAGGCGGCCGGCGCGACGGGGATGCCCGCCTCGACGAAGATGCGCAGCTTGTTGCGCATGGTGCGGACCGAAATGCCCAGGATGCCCGAGGCGGAGGTGCGGTTGCCGCGGCACCGTTCCAGCGTCCGCAGGATCAGCGCGCGCTCCACGTCCTCGACCGTGCGGCCGACCAGACCGTCGACACCGGCTTCCTGGGGGCGGGCGATGGCAAGCATGCGGGTGCCGTCGACCAGTACCAGATCCTCCCGCCCGATCGCCGGGCCGCGCGCCAGGATGACGGCGCGGCGCATCACGTCCTCCAGCTCGCGGACGTTGCCGGGCCACGGATAATCACCTAGCAGCGCGACCGCGGCGGCATCGACCGGGCGCACCGCCCCGCCCTCGATCCGCGCGGTCCGTTCGGCCAGATGCGGCGCGAGCAGCGCGATATCGCCGGCCCGGTCGCGCAGCGGTGGCAGGTCGATACGGGCGGTGGACTGGCGCGCGGCCAGATCGGCGCGGAAGTCGCCGGTCGGCACCAGCGTGGCGAGATCACAAGCGCTGGATACGATCAGCCGGAACCCGGCGCGATCGTCCATCAGCGCCAGCATCAGCCGGCCTTGCGTTTCAGGCGCCAGCCGGTCGATGTCGCGGACGAACAGCGTGCCGCCGCGGGCCTCGTCCAGCTTGCCCAGCCGGCCGGTGGGAACACCTGCCAAATCGCCCGGCCGATGGCCGAACAGTTCGGCCTCCACCATCACGCTGGCGGTGCCGTTGCATTCTACCGCAAGAAACGGACCCGACCGCCCGGAGGCCACGTGGATCGCCCGTGCCAGCAGCGCGCGTCCGGTCCCCGTTTCGCCGACGATCGAGACCGGCAACGATCCTGGCGCGATGGCGCCGGCATAATCGATCGCCTTCAGGAAGGCGGGATGGTTTCCCACCACCCGCGTCGCCGGCGGCGTGGCGGCGATCGCGAGGGCGGCGGCGATCATCATGCGGTCGGAAGGCAACGGGACGTAGTCGCGCGCACCGCCCCGGATCGCCGCCACCGCCCGCTCCGCCGGCGCATCGATGCCGCACGCGATCACCGGCACGACGAACCGCTCCCGGCGCAACTGCGCGACGAAGCCAGCGACGTCGGCCATCACGTCGATCATCACCAGCCCGACACTGGCGCCGCGCAGGATATTAAGCGCGGCGTCCGGCTGGTCGGCCATGATCACCTCGGCCCCCGCCTCGCGCGCCATCGTCGCGGCAAGGCGCAGTTCGCCACCGGGCATGCCGATCAACAGCAATCTCGTCTCGGCCGTGATGTCCACGTGCATCAGCGCTCCGGCTGGACGATTTCGGTGAGCGTCACGCCCAGCGAATCGTCGATCATCACCACTTCGCCGCGCGCGATCAGGCGATCGTTGACGAAGATGTCGACCGGCTCGCCCACCCGGCGATCCAGTTCGACGACCATGCCGGCCTTCAGCCGCAGCAGTTCGCCGATCGGCATCCGCGACCGGCCCAGCACCGCCTGCACCTTCACCGGCACGTCGAACACCGCTTCCAACCCGGTCAGGGCATGGGTGTCGGCGCCGATCGCGTCACCGCCGAACTCCTCCAGCAGCGCGCCGACATCGGCGGTCGGGACCGTAGGTTGCAGTGCGGGCGAAAGATCGGTCATGTTCATCGTCTCCATCATGCATTCATCCATTGGCGGATCACGGCGGCCGATTCATTCGGTGCGGTGGTGATCGCGTCGCCGACGCGTTGCAGCGCGCTCAGCCTCACCCGGCCATCGACCTGGGCCAGCGCGATCTCGTCATCCAGGCCGTGCAGGCTCGACAGCTGGCGCACGCCGCCGTCTCCTTCCGGACCGGTCAGCGTCGCGGCACCCGCCTCGCCACCGGCATTGCCCGCCGCGCCGGCCGGTGCCGGCAACGCCTCGCCACCGGGGCCGGTCAGTGCTTCGGTGGCAGAGGCCGGGTTCGGCCGGATCATGCGGATCGCCACCAGCCCGACCGCCGCGATCAGCGCCAGCTTCAGGAAGCCCAGGATCTGGTCGGTCGGCAGCTTCGACAGCATCGACGGCTCGTCACCGGTGTCTGTCGCGGCGAACGCCATGCTTTCGATGACGACGCTGTCGCCGCGCGCAGTATCGATGCCGACCGCATTCTCGACCAGCCGGGTCAGCCGCTGGATCTGCGGCTGGGGCAGCCCCTTGGCACCGCCATCCACCATCACCGCGACGGTCAGCCGCTTGATCCGGCCGGGACCGCGCGTGACGATGCTGTGCGTCTTGCTGTTGTCGTAGGACGTGTCCTCAGACGTTTCCTCGCGTCCTTCGGTCCGGCTGCTGCCGGGCGTCGCGGGCTGGCCCTGCGCCTCGGGCAATTGCTGGGCGACACTGGACCCTTGTGGTCCCGGCTGATTGTCGCTCGACTGGTTCTTGCTGCCGACCGACACCTGATGCGAGATGACCTGCTTGTCGGGATCGAAGACGTCGGATTCCTCGTGAGTCTGGTCGCGGTCGATATCGGCGGACACTTCGGCGCGGACCTTGCCCTCGCCGACGATCGGCTGGAGCAGCGCCTCGACCTCGTCGCGCAACTTGCTCTCGACCTGTGTCTGCCGCTCGTCGGCGCCGCTCGCACCCATCGTCGATGCATCGCCGGCCCGCGCCAGCAGCGCGCCGGTCTGGTCGACGACCGAAATCGATTCAGGCGACAGTTCGGGAACGGAGGAGGCGACGAGATAGCGGATCGACTGGACGGATTCGGCGGGCAAACGACCCTTGGTCTTCACCGTCACCGCCGCGCTCGCCTTGCTCTGCGTCGTCGCGAACAGGGCGCGTTCGGGCATGACGAGATGGACCCGCGCGCTGGAGACGTTCTGGAGGGTGCCGATCGATTTCGACAACTCGCCCTCGATCGCGCGCGTCTCGTTCATCTTGGCGCGACTGGCGGAGACGCCGAACGGCTCCTCGGCATCGAGCACCTCGTACCCGATCTTGCCGCCCAGCTTCTCGCCGGCCATGCTCATGCGCAGTTCGGCCAGCCTGTCCTCGGGCGCCATGATCGACGTGCCGTCGGCCGACAGCTGGAACGGCACGTTCTGCGCCTTCAGCTTTTCGGTGATCGTCTGCGCGGCGGCGGGATCGAGATCGGTGTAGAGGAAGCCCATCGACGCATTGCCGCCGCGCGTCGCCACCAGGGCGAGCACGCCCAGCATCACCGCCGCGACCACCCCCATCACGATCAACCGCTGGCGGCCGATCTGCGCCAACATTGTGCGGACCTGGTCCAAGCCTTGCTCCAAACGACACGGCAACCAGTGCCATGTTCATTATAGAAGGAGCGAAGGGGCGGCAGTTCCTGCCGGGCGGAAAAACTTGCCGGGTCAGTCCGCGACGGCGGCACCGACCGGCGGCAACAGCGCGGCCAGCGCTTCACGCACCGCGACGCCGCGCGCGGCGGCGTCGAGCACGACCCCGCCCTGATCCCAATGGATATGCGCATCGCCCGGCTGCAACACCGGATCGGCGATCACGACGATGGCGAGCCGACGCCGGTCGCCGGCCTGACGCACCGCCACCAGCCGCTCCATCTCCTCGACCAAGGCCGGCGCCACCGAAACCTGGATTTCCTGTCCGCGCGCCACCTGGCGCAGCACGCGGCCGACCGCTTCGTCGATCGCGGCGCCGGGCATCTCCGCCAGCGACCGGGCGGCGAGCAACTCGGCCGCCGCATGCGCCACCGCCGCCGCCTCGCGCGCCAGATCGTCCTCCACGTCGCCCAGCCGTGCGTCCATCCCCTCGACCGCGGCGTGCAGGCCATCGGCGGCGATCAATAACGCGGCCTCCCGCTCGGTCCGCGCATGGCTCAGCCCGGCATCGAAGCCGTCCGCCCGCGCACGCGACAGTTCCTCGTTGAAGCCGTGCCGCGCCAGCGCCAGCTCCGCCTTCAGCGCGGCGACGCGCAGCGGCAGGTCGATATCGTCCACCGCATCGGCGCCGACCGGCGGCGCGGAAGCGGCGATCGCCTCGAACACCTGATCGAACGCGAACGGGCGGATGTGGAAGGAAGTGTCCATCGCGCTATCCTCAGACGATCATCGCATCGTCGCTCTTGGGATCGGCGAGCAGGATTTCGCCGCGGTCGGCCAGCGACTTGGCCAGCCGGACCAGCGAACTCTGCGCCTCCTCGCAATCGCGTGCGCGCACCGGGCCCATGCCGGCCATATCCTCGCGCATCAGCTTGGCGGAGCGTTCGGTCATCGTGCTCATGAACAGCTGGCGGATCATCTCCGGCGCACCCTTCAGCGCCAGCGCCATCTCGCGCTTGTCCGCCTGACGCGCGATCGCCGACACCGCCGACGGCAACAGGCTGCCCAGATCCTCGAATGTGAACATCAGCGCACGGATCTTCTCGGCCGATTCCGGCGCATGTTCATCCAGCGACCCCAGCATCGACTGTTCGGTCGACCGGTCCATCGCGTTGAACACCTCGGCCATCGCCTCGTGCGGATCGCGGCGTTGCGCCCGCGACAGGTTGCTCATGAATTCGTTGCGCAATGTCTGTTCGACCTGCAGCAGCACATCCTTCTGCACCGTCTCCATTCGCAGCATCCGCTGGACGACGTCGATCGCGATATCCTCGGGCAACTGGCCCAGTACGCGGGCGGCATGATCCGCCTTCAGCTTCGACAGGATGACCGCGACGGTCTGCGGATATTCGTTCTTCAGATACCCGGCCAGCACCGCCTCGCTGACGTTGGACAGCTTGTCCCACATCGTCCGGCCGGCGGGGCCACGGATATCCTCCATGATCTCACGCACCCGGTCGTTCGGCAGGATGCCGTCGAGCAGCCGCTCGGTCGTCTCGAACGACCCGTGCAGCGCGCTCATCGCCGACACTTCGCCGGAAAACGCGACCAGCAGATGCTCCGCCACCGGCGACGGCACCCGCCCCAGCAGCGCGATCGCGGCCGACAGTTCCTTGATCTCCTCGACCGACAGATGCTCCCAGATCGGGGCGCCATGCTCCTTGCCCAGTACCAGCATCAGGGCGGCGGCGCGCTCCATGCCGCCATAGCGCTTCAGCTCGGGGGGCTCGGCCAGCATCATCGTCGATATCGCTCCATTCCGGGGGCCGCGAGTGGCCCGGCAGATCGTCGTTCATCCTATTATAGGAATTAGGTGGCATCCCGGACGCCGAAGGACACATTCGATGATGAGTGGAAATTCGAACGGGCTGATCGGCCTGAGCATCCTGAGCGGCACGGACAGCTTCACCGCGTTCGCGACGCCGACGATCGAATCGCGGGCGCAGCGCCAGGCGAAGGCCGCCTTCACCACCAAGGAAACCGTCGCGCCGTGGAAGGCGACACCGTCGACGCTGCCGGTCTCCAGCCAGATTTCGACGATCAAGGGCATGAAGACGATCATCGACAAGGCGACGACCGGCACCGCCACCCCCCTGCCCGACGATATCCAGACCAGTTTCACCACCTACAAGGCGCTCGACCGCCTGCGCCTGCTGGCGGAAAGCGCCTCGAAGGACACCACCAGTTCCGCCGAACGGCCGCTGCTGGAAAAGAGCTTTGCCAAGGGGCTGGCCGACCTCGAAACCTTCCTCGCCTCCGCCCCGTCGGACCAGGTCGACATCGCCTTCGCCAAGACCGCGCGACAGGCGCAGACCGTGGGCATCAAATCCGCCTCGTCGATGTCCGCCGCGACGGTGCCGGGCAAGGGCGTGCGCGATACGCGGACGGGTGCGCTCAGCGGGATGACCGGCAATGAGAAGCTGCGGATCACCCTGTCGCAACCCGGCGCCGCGCCCGACATCATCACCGTCGATCTGTCCACCACCCCGCAGCCGCCGACGCTCGACAGTGTCGCCGATGCGCTCAACACCGCGATCGGCGCGGTTTCCCGTCGCGATGCGAACGGCCAGCCGGTACTGGATGCGGACGGCAAGCAGGTGCCACGCTGGTCGGCGGTCAAGTTCGTGCCGAGCAAATATGGCGACAAATGGGGCATGGGCCTGAACCGCGCAGGCTTCGAGTCCGTCGCGATCGATCAGGTCGGCGGCGCCGATGCGCTGATGGTGGCGGGTGGCGTGACGCCGGCCAAGGGCAAGACCGACACGAGGATCACCCGCTTCGACGATCCCGCCGGAACGATGACGCGGCGGACGCTGGACAGCATCACCGCGATCGATCGTCCCGCCACCGACCGTCAAAAGGTCGCCGCCGATGCCGATCCGAAGGGCAAGGTCAAGGCGACCACCGTCTTTGCCGACACGCGCGCCAACGCCATCGCCACCGATGCGCAGGGGTTCAGCTATGTCGTCGGCACCAGCGCCGGCGATGTCGGCGCCAACCGGTCGGACGGCAATAACGACCTGTTGCTGAGCAAGGTCGACAGCGAGGGCAAGGTCGTGTGGAAACGCACGCTGGGCGCCGCCGGCAGCGCCGATGGCGCATCGGTGACGATCGCGCCCGATGGCGGCATCGTCGTCGCCGGCACGATCACCGGCAGTCTGGATGGCACGAAAAGCGATGGCGACATGCTCGTCGCGCGCTTCGATGCGAATGGCGACGAGACTTTTTCCACGGCAGTCCGATCGGTGGGAGCGGAATCCGCCAGCGCGGTCGCGGTCGGGCCGGATGGTGCGATCTATGTCGGCGGCAGATCGTCGACCGGCGGTGGCGACGCCTATCTCGCCCGGCTTAGTGCGACCGGGAAGCTGGTCGAGCGGCGCACGATCGACAGCGGCGGCACCGATCAGGTGAAGGCGCTGGCGATCGGCGCGGACGGGCAACTGCTCGCGCTGACCAGCGAGAAGGGCAAGGCGACGCTGCGCCGGATCGACAAGGCCGCGCTCGCCACCGATCTCGGTTCGATCGATCTCGGCCGCGCCGATGCCCGTGCGCTGGCGGTAGCGGCGGACGGCAGCATCGCGGTGGCCGGGGCGACCGACGCGGCGCTGTCCGGCAACCAGACCAATAATATGAGCGGTGGCCGCGACGGTTTCGTCACGCGCATCGACGCCGGCCTGTCGGGATCGCGGACCACCTATCTGGGATCGTCGGGCGAGGATCAGGCGGACAGCGTCGCCTTTCTGGATAACCAGATTTATGTCGGCGGTCGCACCACCGGCACGATGGGCGCGGCAAAGACCGGCACCGTCGACGCCTTCGTCGCACGCATCGATGCCGGCACCGGCGCGGTAGGATCGACCAGCCAGTACGGGACGGTCGATACCGTGGCGGAGGGGGTTCGCCTGTCCGCGGTCGATGGCGGCGGCAGCATGCTGGGTGCGCTCGGCCTTCACCGCGGCACGCTGACACCGACTGATTCAGTGAAGCTGGAGGCGCAGACCAGTCTGCGCGCCGGTGACGAATTCTCGATCCGGATCAACGGCGGCGCGCTGCGCAAGGTGACGATCGGTGAGAAGGATACGCTGTCGACGCTGACCGACCGTGTCCGCCAGCTGGTTGGATCGCGCGTCGCCACCGTCACGTCGCCGCTCAAGGACGACGGTCGCAGCCTGCGCATCGACGTGAAGGCGGGCAACGAAATCCAGCTGATCGCCGGCAGCGGCGATCGCGACGCGCTGGCCAAACTCGGTCTCGGCGCGCGCCGCATCTCCGCCCCCGCCACTCGCGCCGATGATGCCCCGACGGTCAGACCCGGCGGCACTTTCCAGCTCGACCTGACATCGGCGCTGCGCATCGACACCAAGGCGGAGGCAGCCAATTCGCTCGCGCGTGTAAATCAGGCGATCTCCTTCACCCAATCGGCGTATCGCTCGCTATATTGGGACGATACCAAGGCCGCGCTGGCCGACACGCCCGCCAAAGCGGGCAAGAAGGGTGGATCGACCGTGATCGAGAAAGCGCAACTGGCCAATTATCAGGCCGCGCTCACCCGTTTGTCGGGCGGCAGCGGCTCCTATACGGGATTCTGACGACATGGCGGACGGCGTTCCCTCGATCCTGGCCGGCATCACGCGCGAGATGAAGCATCTGGCCGAACGCCAGCGCGTCATCGCCCAGAACATCGCCCAGTCGGAAACCCCCGGTTACAAGGCGCGCGAGGTCGAGGCGCTAGACTTCGCACAGTTGCTGGCGCAACAGGGCGCCGGCGGCGGCACCACCCGCATCGCCCGCCCACAGGTGCAGATCACCGGTGCGATGGCGGCGCTCGGCGCCCGGCCGACCAGCGGCGGTTCGATCGTCCTCGACCACGACGTCGCCGAAACCAAGCCCGACGGCAACAACGTGACGCTGGAAGACCAGTTGCTGAAGATGGGTCAGGTGCAGGCCGATTTCACCGCGATGACCAACCTCTATCGCAAGCAGCAATCCCTGTTGAAGACCGCGCTCGGTCGCGGTGGCGGTGGCTGACCTTCACCACCGCAGGCGTGACCGGTCCGGCTAGAGGAACACCGCCGCGACCACCGCGGCGACATCCGCCGGCGGCAATGCATCGAGCGCGATCTCGCGCGGTGGATGGACGCTGTGTCCGGTCAACAGGCCGTCGCGACCGACGCTGACCGCCAGCAATCGATGCCCCTCGCCGTCGCGCACCAGCGCCAGTCCGCCCGCCTGCGGAAAACGATCGGGATCGACGACCACCGTCGCCTGCCCCGGCATGCCCGGACCCAATGTCGCGCGGCCGATGCGGACACCGTAAGCGCGCGATCCGGCTTGAGCCGGCGCTTCGACCCGCGCACCGGTCGGCGTCAACGCGATCAGGCCATCGGCCATCGGTATACCCAGCACGGGGACGAAGCGGCGTGCCTGTCCCGGTGGCAGCGGTAGCGATGCCGGCGGCGCCCCCGGCACGCGCGGTTCGATCGGTGCGAAGGTACGCGGCCCCTGCCCCGTCGGAGTGGCGATCGTCAGTTGCGACAGTTCGCGGCGCAGTGCCGTCACCCGCTGTCGCGTGCGCGTTTCGCGCGCGGCGGCGCCGGGGATGGCGGTCAGGAACCGGGCAAGCTCGCCATTCTGGAAACGGTCTGTCACCAGCGCCCGCAGCGCCGCTTCGTCGGACACGCCGAATAAACGGCACAGCGCCATGATGGTCGGCCCGTTCCACCGCCCAAGACCCTTTTGCGCATTCTCGATCCGCGAAAGGATGACCGGTGCGATACCGAATTCGGCGTCGATCACCGGCGCCGTCAGCCGCGCATCGGCGTCGCGCCGCGCCCGCACCGCCGCCGCCAGCAGCAGCGCGAACCGCGCCTCGGCCTCATCGTCGAGCGCCGCGCCCTCGGCAAAGGGCGCGAACCATGCCGCGATGTCGAACCCGTCCGCCTCGACATCGACCAGCAGATCGCCGGCATCGACGCCCAACCGGGCGGCGATCGCGGCGAGTTCGTCGGCGCGGGCGAACACCTCGCCCCGCTCGATCTTCGATAACCGGATATAGGGGATGCCGGGCATGCCGCCGGCAAAGGCCAGCAACTTGGGATGGCCCGCGCGCAATCGCTGTTCGCGAACCGCATTGGGGAACACGATGTTGCGATACGGATCGACGGCGATCCCGCCGTCACGCCGTTCGATCAAGGCGACGGACGCGGGTCTCCGGCCACGGCCGCGCGCCCGTTCGGGCACCAGCCCGCCACTATCTTCCCGTCGCGTCATGACCCTCCGTCGCCCGACTTATGCCTAGCCGGACTCCTCAAGTCATCCCATATGAACGATAGCATTAACAAAGGTTGAGGTTTGGCGCGATCAGTGAACCGTAGGGTTTACCTCCGCCGTCAGCAGGCTCCACACCCCGTCCGATGCAAAGGGGACGACGATGGTCGCCAGCAGCGGCATCCGCACCAGCCAGTCGATGCCGGGCGTCGGTGCCTCGCCGATCAGCGCCACGCCGGTGCCATCGGTGATGGCGCACAGCCCCCGCGCAGCCACCTCGCTCCAGCGCCAGGCGATCAAACGGTCGTGCATCGCATCCGCCGCCAGACACAGCGCATCGAGCGCGGGCGACATCATCGGTGATTCGCAAGCGGTGCGGATACGGCGCGCGCAGGGTTGCAGGCGATCGTCCCACATCACGATCGGATAGGCACCCGCCCACCCGTCACTGGGCAGCGACAGCGCCAACAGCGGCGACTCACGGGTCGCCAACAGGCCATCGGCCAGCAGCGCGATGTCGCGGGCGGCGCGCAGGAACGGCCGGTCCGCCATCGGCAGCAACGCACAGGCCGGGATATCCGCGATGGTGGTCGTCATCATGTCAGCGCGCCTCTTGCCGTTCTCCTGTATCTTAGGACGACGAGGCAGGGCGCGGTTCGGGTTCGTCAAGTATTTATCAACACCTTCGTATTCGTCGATTCGGCTGATCCCGATCAGCCGGCGACGGTCGCTTCCTCGGCGGTGGCGGCACGGCGCCAGCGCGAGGTCGCCGGATTCGCCAGCGCTTCGGAAAAGCGCGGCGTGCGGCTGGCGAGATCGGCCATCGCTGCCGTCGCCCGCTTGGCCACCTGGCGCAGGCGCTCGCGCGCCGCCTCGTCCACCTGACCGCTGTCGACGTCGCCATCATCGGTCAGGCGGCGCATGATCGCCTCGCGGTGCAGCGCCACCTTCTCCTCGATCGCGGCGGCTTCGGCCGGATCGACTGGGTAAAGCGAGGCCTTCAGGCGCGGTACCGACGGATCGGCGGGACGCTCGGTCGCCCTGGTGCGGGCGCGGCGCTTCATCTGCTCGGTGCCGACGACGCGCAAGTGATCGACATATTCCTCGACCAGCTTCGACCGCGTGACCGCCGCCATATAGGCCGATGCCCCCGACTCGGTCAGTTCCAGCGCGCCCTCGTCGACGATCATCGATTCCAGGGATGTCTCCTCACCGTCCACGCCGATCCCGCCGGCGTGCAGCGAAACGGTGGTGGCGGCGACCTTCTTGGCCGACTGACGCTGGTCGGTCATCAACCGGAAACGCAGCGCCTGCAATTCGCCGCGCAGCTGCCAGTTCACGAAGGTCGTGAACTGCGCCTTGGCCGGGTCATAGGCCTGGATCGCGCGGTGGACGCCGATCGCGCAGCACTGCTCGGCATCGTCCCAATGGGCGACCAGACCATACTGACGGATGAAGTGACGGATGCGGGGAGCGATCAGCTTCAGGATCGCGGCAAAGGCCCGGTCCGATTCCACACGCTGGCGATTGGTCTGGCTGGCGCCCTCGGCAGGCGCAGCGGCGATCACGACGGCGACGGCGGCTTCCAGCGCGGCGGTGGTCTTGGACATCGAACTTTTCCCCACTCGGCGGACCGTTCCGCCTGACAAGGACAATTTGGGCTCGAATGGTTAATATCCCGTATATATCCTTTACTATCCTATCATCCGGCAGCTGCGGCGAAGCGCTCCGGACGGACCTTGTGGTCGAGATAACCGAGCAGCCAGCTGCGATGCGCGGCGCTCGCGCCACCCGCCGCCTCGATCCGCCGCTCGCTGCCCGCTGCGCCGATCTGCGCGCCCAGCAGAACGCGGGCGCGTGATTCGCCCAGCCCCCCGCGCAGGAAGCGGACGGCATCGCCCAGCCCCAGATGATGTCCCAGATAGGCGAGTTTCGCCGTGCCATTCGCGCCATCGCTACCGGCGACACTGCCGCCGACACCGGCGCGGCGCAGGCCATCGAGATTGCGGCGCGCATAATCGGCGATCCCATTGATCGCCGTCGCCGGATCGTATCGCAGCGCCAGCAACGCGGTGCGCGCACCCGGCAACACCGCGCCGTTGTTGCCCAGCCACCCCCTGGCCCGCGCCATCTGATTAAGCGATGTGCCTTCGGTTTCGGCCATGCCCTGCCATGTGCCGCCCAGAAACTGTCCCAGTCCCGCCGCACTCGATCGCGGGTTGCGCGAGAATGCCTGCCAGCTGCCGTCCGCGCCCTTCCCCGCCTCCGCATCGACGATCGCCGCCAGTGCCGCCGCCGGAATTCCGGTACGCGTTGCCGCCGCATCAATCAGTGGGGCATAGCGCGCGTTGGGACCAAGCCCCGCGACCTGCCCGGCGGCAGCCTCTTCGACCGGCTCGGCGGTAGCAGTGGCGGGTGGCGTCGCCACCGGTATCGGCGCGGCGTCGCCCGCCTCTTCGGTCTTCAGCAATGCCAGCAACGTATCGAGCGTGGATCGATCCGCCGACCCGCCACCCAAGATACCGGACGAAGGCGTGGCGGCGTCATCGCCGCCATTGCCCAACGCCGCCTGCCACAACCGGCGCGACATCGCCGATTGCGCTTCGCCATAGATCACCCGCGCCCGCTCGGCCGGCGGCAGCGCGCGCAGCGACATCCGGTCGATCATGACAGGGGCTGGACGATCGTCATCGCCGGTCGACGGCGGATGCGGCGCGCGGCCACCATGTCGTCGAGCGCCGACTGCTCGGCCGCCACGGCGGCGTGCTCCGCCTCGATACGATAACGCGTGGCGGCGGATTCGATCGCCTTGCGCGATCCATAACATTCCACCGCCTTGGCGCGCAGAGCCTCCAGCCGCCCCTGCGCCGTCACCCGTGCCGTGCCCAGTTGCGACCGCTGGTCACGGGCGCGGGCGAAATAGCGCTCCGCCACCATCCGCGTGTCGGCGGCGGCAACCACCGCCTCCCGCGCCAATGCCGCATCGATCGCGACCAACGCCTGTTCGACGCGCTGCAACTCGTCCAGCGCCTTGCCGATGTCGGTGCGTACCGCATCCAGCTCGCGCTCGGCGACGCGCAGCGGCGCATCGTACGGGGTCTTCACGCCGCGACGCCGATCGGGTCGACGGGTTGCAGCATTTCGGTCAGCGTCTCGAACGTCGCCGCCGCATAGCCGCGATCGCCCTTGCCCTGCGTCAGCATCGTCTCGATCGCCGGTGCCAGCCGGATCGCCTCATCCACCTCGGCGCTGGAACCGGGCTTGTAAGCGCCCAGCCGTACCATCTCCTCCATGTCGCCATGCGTCGACAGGATGCGCCGCGCGGCCAGGCGGATCGCGTTCTCGTCCGCCGAATGACAATGCGGCAGCGTGCGCGACACCGATTTCAGGATATCGATCGCCGGATAACGGCCGCGCTCGGCGATCTTGCGGGTGATGACGACATGGCCGTCCAGGATGCCACGCACCGCATCCGCCACCGGCTCGTTATGATCGTCGCCATCGACCAGCACGGTGAACAGCCCGGTGATCGATCCCTGCCCGACCTTGCCCGGTCCTGCCCGCTCCAGCAGGCGGGGCAGCTCGGCGAAGACGGTCGGGGTATAGCCCTTGGTCGCAGGCGGTTCGCCCGACGCCAGACCGATCTCGCGCTGCGCCATCGCGAAGCGGGTGACCGAATCCATCAGGCACAGCACGTTCAGGCCCTGATCGCGGAAATGCTCGGCGATCGCCATCGTCGTCCATGCCGCCTGCCGCCGCATCAGCGCCGGCTCGTCCGACGTCGCGACCACGACGACGCTGCGCGCCAGCCCCTCCGGCCCCAGATCGTCCTCGACGAATTCCTGTACTTCGCGCCCGCGCTCGCCGATCAGGCCGATCACCGCGACATCGCATTTGGTCCAGCGCGCCAGCATCGACAGCAGCACCGACTTGCCGACGCCCGAACCCGCGAACAGGCCCAGCCGCTGGCCACGACACAGCGGCGCGAACACGTCGAGCGCGCGCACCCCCGTCTCGACCCGCTCGCCGACTCGCGCCCGCGTGGCGGCCAGCGGCGGATTGGCACGGATGGGTCGCGCCACCCGGCCCGACGCCATCGGCCCGCGACCATCGACCGCCCGGCCCAGCCCATCGATCATTCGCCCCAGCCACGCCTCGCACGGACGCAGCGTGAACTGCCCCGCCGCCAGCACGGCACGGTCGCCCGCGGCCAGCCCCTGCGGCTCGCTGAACGGCAGGCACTGCGCCAGTCCGGCATCGAGACCGGTCACTTCAGCCTCCAGCACGCCTTTTCCGGCGGCGATGCGGATGCGCGATCCGATCTGCGCGGCGCCCGCCAGACCATCGACCTCGATCAGCGCACCGCGGGCGGCGACGACGGTGCCATAGCGTTCCTCGACCGGCGTATCGCGCAGCGTGGCGGTGGCGGCGCGGAAGATCTCCATCATGCGGCCTCTCCCGTCAGGCGGGCAAAGACAGCGCTTTCGTGCGCCATCAGCGTGCGGCACAAACCCAGTCCGCGATAATAATCGCCCCGCGCCACGAACTGCGCGAAATCCAGACAGGCGGTACGCGCCTCGGCCGTTTCGAACGCGCCGAGCAGATCGCCCAGCAGCGCCACGATCCGGTCCTGATGCTCCGCGCGGGCGCCCTCGTCGACATACGCCATCATGCACGCCAGATAGAGCCGGCGGGCGGGTGTGGTGGCATCGGCGGGCGACATCACCTCACGGCCGCGCAGGATCGCGACCTGGTTCTCGATCACGAACTCGGTCCGGCCACGGGCCTGCAACACCGCACCGTTGATAATCATCTTCTCGCCATCGCGAAGGGAAATGCGCAAGCTCATCGGACCCCAATCCTTAACGTGTCTGCACCGATTATAGGATATGGGTGCCTCCACAGGTCGCGAACCCCGGCAAGTTTTGCCGCCCGTCAGCTTTCGCGCGCATCCCGACCGAAGCCCGGTGCCGCGCCCTATAATGAGGCCAAACCGGCATGTGTGTCCGGTCCCGCTTGTCGAGGGAGATGTTCGTTGAGCCTTTATTCCGCCCTGTTCTCCGGCGTGTCCGGCCTGTCCGCCGAATCAGCGGCCATGGCCGCGGTCGGCGACAACATCGCCAACATCAACACCGTCGGGTACAAGAATGTCGACGCGCAGTTCAGCACGATGGTGGCCGATGGCCGCGCCGGGGCGACCTATGTCGCCGGTGGCGTCAATTCGGTGGCCCGCTCGCTGATCTCGAAATCCGGCCAGTTGCAGGCGGCGACCAACGCCACCGATCTGGGCATCGACGGCGCCGGCTTCTTCGTGACCCGCACCGGCAAGGGTGAGAATTCAGCGATGTCGCTGACCCGCGCCGGATCGTTCGCCACCGACAAGGAAGGCTTCCTGCGCAACTCCGCCGGGCTCTATCTGCAGGGATGGCGGCTCGACGCGCAGGGCGAATACAACAATACCGGCTCGATCGACGCGCTGGAACCGATCCGGATGAGTGACCTGACCGGCACCGCGGCGGCGACCGCCAAGATGTCGATGCGCGCCAACCTGAAATCGACCACCACCGCCTATGCCCCCGCCACGCCGGCCGATGCCTATGCGGTCGGTAAGCTGGCATCGGGCACGATCACGCCCAGCTTCTCGCGCTCGTTCGACGTGTATGACACGCAGGGTGGCGCCCACAGCGTCAAGATGAGCTTCCTGAAATCCGGATCGAACACCTGGGAAGCGGAAATCTATGCGCAGCCCGCGACGGACGTGGCCGCCGCCGGTGGCCTGCTGAAATCCGGCACCGTCAAGTTCAATCCCGATGGCAGCTTGGACAAGGCGGGCAGCACCGCCGCCTTCTTCACGCCCATGACCCCCGGCTGGACCAACGGCGCCGGATCGCAGCCGATCACGCTCGGTCTGGGCAGCGACGACGGCCTCGACGGCCTGACCCAGTTCGCGACGGACTCGTCGGTCATCAACTCATCCGTCGATGGCGGCAAGCTGGGCAACGTGTCGTCGATCCAGGTATCGAACACGGGCAAGGTCAGCGCCGTATTCGACGACGGCACCACCCGCGCCGTCTTCCAGCTGCCGATCGCCACCGTCCCCAATCCGGACGGGCTGACGCGCGTGTCGGGCAACGCCTTCACCGTATCCGACCAGTCGGGTGCCTATGCGATCAACGCCCCCGGTTCGCTGGGCGCGGGCAATGTCCAGGCGTTCAAGCTGGAGGCATCGACCGCCGATCTGGCGCAGGAATTCACCAACATGATCCGGTTCCAGCGCGCCTACAGCGCCGCGTCCAAGATCATCACGACGGTGGATGACATGCTCCAGGAAGTCAGCAACCTGAAGCGCTGACGGACCGATAGGAAGCATCTGCGATGTCGCTCAGCGAAATTCTATCGTCGGCCCTGTCCGGCCTGGGCGCGGCCCAGGCCAGTATGCGCACGGTGTCGAACAACATCGCCAACGTCTCGACGCCCGGTTACGCGCGCGAAAAGACGACCCTGCAGACCGATGTCGCCGGCGGCCGAATCACCGGCGTCACCGTCGGCGAACCGAACCGCATCGCCGACCAGTTTCTGGAAGCCACCGTCTATGCCCGCGCCGGCGAGGCGGGCCGGGCGGAGGTGGCATCGACCTATCTCGACCGGTTGCAGGCGATGCTGGGCACCACCGGCTCCGATTCGGGCCTGCCCACGCGGCTCGACGCGATCTCGTCCGCCGCGATCAAGATGACGGGCTCGGCCGGCGGCGCGCAGACGAACGCGGCCTTCATCGGCAACGTGCAGGACGCGATCGGATCGGTGCAACAGCTCAGCCGCGATGTCTCCGGCTTGCGCAGCGATGTCGAGGGCGAGGTCGGCGAGACCGTCACCCGCGTCAATTCGCTGCTCAGCCAGATCTACGACCTGAACGACACCGTCGCCCGTGCCGAAGGGCTGGGCCGCAGTTCCGCCGGTGCCGCCGACCAGCGCAATGCCGCGATCGAGGAACTTGGCGGCCTGATGGGCATCGTCGCCCGGCAACAGGCCGATGGCCGGATGACCGTCGACACCACGTCGGGCGTCCAGTTGATCGACCGGCGGTTGCGCCAGCTATCCTATCCGTCGAACGGCGCGGGCGCGGCGCAGGCGCTGTATCCGCCGATCGAGGTGCGCTTCGCCGAAAGCGACCGAACGCTGGGCGCGGCTACCGGCGAGCGGATCGACGCCGCCGCCAGCGGCAAGCTGGGCGGCCTGATCGCGCTGCGCGATGCCGAACTGCCGGCCTTCTCCACCAGACTCGACACGCTCTACAGTGGTCTCGCCCGTTCGCTCAACGCCGCGTCGAACCAGGGAACGGCGGTGCCCGCGCCCAACAGCCTGCAGGGCAGCACGACGCCGCTGGCGACTACCGACCGGCTGGGCTTCACCGGCGCCGCCACCTTTGCCGTCACCGCCGCCGACGGTACGCTGATCGCCAAAACGAAGGTCGATTTCACCGCGCTCGGCACCGGGGCCACCGTCGCCGACGCCCTGACCGCGATCAACACCGGGCTGGGCGGTGCCGCGACCGCCAGCTTCACGGGCGGCAAGCTGTCGATCACCGCCGCCGCCAGCGCCAATGGCGTCGTCGTCGCGCAGGACCCGACCACGCCCAGCAGCCGGGCCGGCACCGGCTTTTCGCAATTCTTCGGCCTGAACGACGTCGTCCGCAGCGAGGGCGCGATGCTCACGCCAACCGGCTTCACCGCCGCCGATCCGCATGGCCTGTCGGTCGGCCAGACCACCGATTTCGCCCTGCGCGACACGTCGGGGCGCGTGGTAGCCAGCTATCCGCTGACCATCACCGGATCGACCGGGTCCAGCTTCGGCGCGCTGGTCACCGAACTGAACGCCAGCCCGCTGGCCGCGTTCGGTAATTTCTCGCTCGATTCGCAAGGACGGATCGGCTTCGCGACGACGACGGCCGCCGCCGGCAACACGCTGTCGGTGCTGTCCGACACCACCAGCCGCGGCGCCACCGGGCTGAGCCTCGGTACGATCACCGGCCTCAGCGGCGGTACGGATGCGCTGAAGGCGGGTGAGGTGCGGCGCGACATCGCCGCCGACGTCACCCGCCTGCCCCTCGCCCGGTTGCAGAACGTGGCGGTCGGGCAAAAGGCGCTGGGCGTCGGCGACCGCACCGGCGCGACCAGCTTCGTCGATGCGTTTTCCACCAACATCGATCTGGGGCGGACCTCCGGCGTCACTACCATGTCGCGCTATGCCAACAGCGTGCTGGGCGACACCGGCACCACCGCCGCCCGCGCCGCCGACAAGATGACCGAGACCGCCGCCCGCCGCGACGATGCGGTCGCCCGCCGCGATAACTTCTCCGGCGTCAGCATCGATGAGGAACTGTCGCAGATGGTCGTGTTGCAGAACAGCTATTCGGCCGCCGCTCGCGTGATGAGCGCCGCGACGTCGATGTACGACACCCTCCTCCAGCTTGCGCGATAAGGAACCGTCCCGATGATCCGCGTCGCCACCATTCCCCTTCAGCGCACCTTGTCAGGCGCGATCCAGCAGGCGCAGCAGAGACTGGCCGCCACCCAGTTACAGCTGACGTCTGGCAAGAAGGCCAACGATCTCGCCGCTCTGGGGACCGAGGCCGGTCGCACCCTGTCCGCCCGCACGCTACGTTCGACGCAGGAGGCGCAATCCTCTTCCGCCAGGGCGCTCGGCACCACGCTGTCGCTCTACGACGCCAACATCACCACGATCGACGAATCGTCGGCGACGCTGCGGCAAAAGATCATGACCGCGATCGGCACCGGCCAGACGCAGGGATTGCAGGGATCGATCGCCGGCGCCTTCGACCAGTTCCGCGCCGCGCTCAACGCCGGCGACGGCAGCGGGCCGCTATTCGCCGGCGCCCAGACCGACAAGATCCCGTTCAAGCCGCAGACGCTGGCCGACACCGTCGGTGCCACCGCCGCCACCGCCTTCACCAACGACGGCGTTCGCGCCACCGCCCGGCTGTCCGACGGCGTCGACGTGACGTACGGCGTCGGCGCGAGCGAACTGGGCACCGGCATGCTCGCTGCCTTCCGCACGCTGGCAGAGGCTGGAACGATCGGAGAAACACCCACCGCCGCCCAGCTGGACGCGCTGAAGACCGCGATGGGCCAGATCGATGCCGCCCTGCCCACCGTCCGCGCGCTCAACGCCGAGAACGGCCGCAAACAGGCAGAGACCGAATCGCTGGGCACCCGCGCCGACGAACGCGCGAACCTGCTCAGCGAGTTGATCTCGACTAACGAGGATGCCGATTACGGCCAGATCGCCAGTGACCTTTCGCAACAACAGACCGTATTGCGTGCCAGCTATTCGGTCTTCACTCAGCTATCGAGCCTCAGCCTGACACAATATCTGAAGTGACCGGTCAGCGCTCGCGCGTGGCGGCGAATTTCACCTTGGGATAACGGTCGGCGACATAGCCGACCTCCCACGACGATTTGGCGAGGAAGACGGGATTGCCGTCTCGGTCCTTCGCCATCGCCGACCGGTTCAGATCGGTGAAGTTCTTCAGGTCGCCCGCCTCTTCCGCACTAACCCAGCGGGCGGTGTCGAACGGTGCCGGCTCCAACCCGGCCGCGACCTTGTATTCCGCATCCAGCCGGCTGAGCAGCACTTCCAGCTGCAACTGGCCGACCACGCCGATGATCCAGTTCGACCCGATCTCCGGATAGAACACCTGCGTCACGCCCTCTTCGGCCATGTCGTCCAGCGCCTTGCGCAGCTGTTTCGTCTTGGTCGGGTCCTTCAGCACGACGCGGCGCAGGATTTCCGGCGCGAAGTTCGGCAGGCCGGTGAAGCGCACGTCCGCCTTCTCGCTCAGCGTATCGCCGACACGCAGCGTGCCGTGGTTGGGAATGCCGATGATGTCGCCGGGATACGCCTCGTCCGCGACTTCACGGGCCTGCGCGAAGAACAGGATCGGCGAATGCACCGCGATGGCCTTGCCGCTGCCCGACGGGGTCAGCTTCATGCCGCGTTTGAAGACGCCCGAGCACAGCCGCATGAACGCGATCCGGTCGCGATGGTTGGGGTCCATGTTCGCCTGAACCTTGAACACGAAGCCGGTGACTTCCGGGTTCTCCGGCGCGACGGGGGCGGGATCGGCCGGCTGCGGGCGCGGCGGCGGGGCGTGTTCGGCCAGCGCACCGATCAGGTCGGCGACGCCGAAGTCCTTCAATGCCGATCCGAAATAGACCGGCGTCAGGTCGCCTGCGCGATACCGGTCGCCGTCGAATTCGGCATAGCCCGCCTGCGCCAGTTCCACCTCGTCGGCGAAGCGTTCGGGCAGCGCGCGGTCGTCGGTCGTCCCCTGAAAGGTGCGGCTGTCGCCTTCGGGGCGGCTGATCCGGCCGGTGGCGAGGTTCTTCACGCCCTCGAACTCGCCGCCCATGCCGATCGGCCAACTCATCGGACACACGTCCAGCTGGAGCATGTCGGCGATCTCGTCGAGCAGCTCGAACACCGGCCGGCCCTCGCGATCGACCTTGTTGACGAAAGTGATGATCGGCACGTTGCGCAGGCGACAGACCTCGAACAGCTTGCGCGTCTGCGGCTCGATGCCCTTGGCCGCGTCGATCACCATGACCGCCGAATCGACCGCGGTCAGCGTGCGATAGGTGTCCTCCGAAAAGTCCTCATGCCCCGGCGTGTCGAGCAGGTTGAAGGTGATGCCGTCCTTCTCGAACGTCATGACCGACGACGTGACCGAGATGCCGCGCTGCTGTTCGATCTTCATCCAGTCCGACCGCGCGCGCCGGTTCTGCCCACGTGCCTTCACCTCGCCGGCCAGATGGATGGCGCCGCCGACATAGAGCAGCTTTTCCGTCAGCGTGGTCTTGCCGGCGTCGGGGTGGGAGATGATCGCGAAGGTGCGGCGGGGGGAGATCATGGTCGAAAACTACCGTTCGTCCTGAGTAGCCATTGAGCTTGTCGAAATGGCGCATCGAAGGATTGGAGAGAGCGCGCAGGTGCTTCGATACGGGCCTTCGACAAGCTCAGGCCCTACTCAGCACGAACGGGGACTGGGCGATGCTATGCCACCAGCGTCACACTCATACCAATCCGCTTCGTCGCGCCCGCCGCGACCGAAAACACCCCCGGCTTGTCACGATATTCGCCGGTAAACCCTTCGGGATCGGCGATGCCGTGCCATGGTTCGACACAGACGAACGCCGCCCCCGGTTTCGTCCAGATACCAAGCGCCGGGGTGTCCGGAAACGCGATCCGCAACCGGGGTCCACTGGCCGCACCATAGGTGACGGCGTCGGACGCCACCGGGTCCCACACCAGCGCATCGTTGATGAACAGATCGTCGCCCAGTTGCAGCGTGCGGCCATCGAGCGGCGACGGGTTGGTCTGCACGGCGATCAGGCCATCGGGCGAGATCGCGCGCAGGCGGCCGGGCTCGTCGGCGTCGAACACGATGCGATGATCGGCGCGCGCCTGCCCGTACGGCAGCGGCCACGCGAAGGCGGGGTGGAAACCGAATTGCGCCAGCATCGGCGTGTCGGCGGGATTGATGACCCGCGCCTCGACCGACAAGGTCGCCCCGTCGATACGGAACGCGATCTCCAGCCGGAACGCATAGGGGTAAGCCACCCGCGTTTCGGTCGTGTCGGTCAGCGCGAAGGTCGCATGATCCGCCCCCTGATCGACCACCGCGAACGCCATGTCGCGCGCGAAGCCGTGCTTGGCCGCCGGGTATTCGGTGCCATCGACGCGGATGACGCTGCCGTTCGTGATGCCGATCACCGGGAACAGGATCGGCGCGTGCTTCGGCCAGAACGCCGGATCGGCGTTGGTCATCAGCTCGGCGCCATCGGCGTCGTGCAGATGCGTCAGTTCCGCCCCGAACGGATTGATCGCCGCCGACAGGCCCTGCCCGCGAATCCAGATCAGATCAGCCACGCAAACTCGCTCCCAGCTTGGCCGCCGCCGCGACGACCTTGTCGGCGATCGCCTTCAGATCGGCCTCGGCGAAGCTCTTGTCGCCCGGTTGCAGGACGATCTCGACCGCGACCGACTTCTCGACTCCATTGTCCGTGGCACGCTCGAACACGTCGAACACGCGGGCGGCGACGATCGCCACCTTGTCCGCGCCCCGGATCGCGCGGATCAGCGCATCGCCGGTCAACGCCGCCGGCACGAGGAACGCGAAATCGCGCCGCACCGCCTGCAACACCGGCGGCGCATAGGCGGCGCGCATAAAGCCTGCCTGCCGCTTGCCCGGCACCGCATCCAGATACACCTCCGCCGCCGCGACCGCGCCGTCGAGGTCGAACGCCTTGACCAGGCTGGGGTGCAGCATCCCGAACCGCGCCAGGATCGTCTTCGGCCCCAGCCGCAGCGTGCCGGATTGACCGGGATGCCATGCCTCGCCGGCCTCCCCCATCACCTGCAGGTTGTCGACCGGCGCACCGGCGGCAGCGAGCAGCGCCAGCGCCTCCGCCTTGGCGTCATAGGCGTCGAACGACACCGCCTTGCCCTCTCGCCAGCCCCGCGCCCGGCGGTCGCCGGCCAGCACCAGACCCAGCGTCGCGCGCTCGCCCTCGGCCAGATAGCGCCGCCCGATCTCGAACAGCCGGACGCTGCCGGCACCCCGACGCAAATTGCGCTCGGCGGCGGACAGGATGCCGGGCAGCAACGAGGGGCGCATCACCTTCAGCTCCTCGCTGATCGGATTGGCGAGCGTGAAGGCACCGCCGCCGAACGACGCCGCCTGCGCCTCCGGCAGGAAGCTCCACGTCACCGCCTCGTCCAGTCCGCGCGCCGCCGCGGCGCGACGGACACGGCGTTCCAGCTTCTGCTCGGGCGTCGCGGTCGGCCGGGCGACGCCGGGGATACGCGGCAGCGGCACGGGGGCGACCTTGTCGATCCCCTCGATCCGGATGACTTCCTCGACCAGATCGGCAGGGCCATCGATATCGCGCCGCCACGTCGGCACCCGCACCGGCCACGCACCCTCGATCGTCGAGAACAGCAGGTCGCTATAGTCGTCCGGCTGGCATATCGCCCCGACCGAAAAGCCCAGCGACAACAGAATGCGCGCCTGCCGCTCCGGCGCGACCGACAGGCCGCCCAGCGTGCGGCACAGGTCGGGATCATACGTCACGATCCGTGGTTCCAGCGGCGGCTCGCCCGCCCGCGTGATCGCGCCCGGCGTGCCGCCGCAATGCGCGACCACCAGATGCGTCGCGATCGCCAGCCCGTCGTCGAGGAACGCCGGATCGACGCCCCGTTCGAACCGCTGGCGCGCATCGCTGGTCAGCGTCAGCTTCTGGCCGGTGCGGGCGATGTGATCGGGATCGAAGAACGCGCATTCGATCAGCACGTCGGTCGTCGTGTCCGACACGCCCGAATGCTCGCCACCCATGATGCCGCCGATGTCGTGCACGGCCGCATCGTCGGCGATCACCGTCATCGTGGCGTCCAGCGCATAGGTCTTGCCGTTCAGCGCCAGCACCTGCTCCCCGTCCCGCGCCTTGCGCGCGACGAGGGCGCCGGACAGCTTGGCGCGATCATAGACGTGCAGCGGCCGGCCGAGATCGACCGAAACGAAATTGGTGATATCGACCAGTACCGAAATCGGCTTCTGTCCGATCGCGGTCAGCCGCCGCCGCATCCATTCCGGCGCGGCACCGTTCGTCACACCCGATACCGCCTGCGCGTAGAAGGCGGGGCAGCCGGCGGGGTCGTCGGTGCGCACGTCCGGTGCCGGACCGTCGCCCTCGACGGGCGCCAGCGTCGTCATCCGATATGCCTCGGCCAGCGGCTTCAGCGTCCCCAGCCCCGCCGCCGCCAGATCGCGCGCGATGCCGCGCACGCCCATGCAATCCTGCCGGTTGGGGGTGATCGCCACGTCGATGACCGGATCGATCAGCCCGGCAAAATCGGCATAGCTGGTGCCGACCGGCGCATCATCGGCCAGTTCGATGATGCCGTCATGACCCTCACCGATCTGAAGCTCGCGCGCCGAACACATCATGCCGTTCGATTCGACGCCGCGGATCGCCGCGACCTTCAGCGTGATATCGGCGCCCGGCACATAGGTACCCGGCCCGCCGAACACGCCGACCAGCCCGGCGCGCGCATTGGGCGCACCGCACACGACCTGCAACGGCGCACCGCCGTTCACCTCCGGCCCGGCGTCGACCGATAGCACCTGCAACTTGTCCGCCTGAGGATGCGGTGCCGCCGACAGGACGCGCGCGACGCGGAACGGGGCCAGCGCCTCGCCCGGATTGTGGACGCCCTCCACCTCCAGCCCGATGCGGGTCAGCGCCTCGACGATGGTGTCGAGCGCGGCGGTGGTGTCGAGATGCTCGCGGAGCCAACCCAGCGTGAACTTCATGCGCCCACTCCCCCGGACAATGTGGGTACGTCGAGGCTGGAGAAGCCGTAATGCTTCAGCCAACGGATATCGCCGTCGAAGAAGGCGCGCAGATCGTCCATCCCGTATTTCAGCATCGCCAGCCGGTCGATTCCGCAGCCGAAGGCGAAGCCCTGCCACTCGGCCGGGTCCAGGCCGCACGCCTCGATCACCTTCGGATGGACCATGCCACTGCCCAGCACCTCCATCCAGCCGCCGTCGGCCGCATCACCGGACCCGCCGATCACGCGCTTGCCCTTGATGACGGTGTAGCCGACGTCGATCTCAGCCGATGGTTCGGTGAAGGGGAAATAGCTGGGACGCAGGCGCAGGACGATGTCGTCGCGCTCGAAGAACGCCTTCAGGAACGTCTCCAGCGTCCATTTCAGATGGCCGAGCGTGATGCCCTTGTCGATCACCAGCCCCTCGACCTGATGGAACATCGGCGTGTGCGTGGCATCCGAATCGGAGCGATAGGTGCGGCCCGGCGCGATGATGCGGATCGGCGGCTTCTGGTCCAGCATCGTGCGGATCTGCACCGGCGATGTGTGGGTGCGCAGCACGCGCGGCGTGGTCCGCTCGTCGCCATCCTCGCTGCCCGCCAGATAGAAGGTATCGTGCATCGCCCGCGCCGGATGCGTTTCGGGAATGTTGAGTGCGGTGAAATTGTGCCAGTCGGTCTCGATCTCCGGCCCGGTCGCCACGGCGAAGCCCAGATCGGCGAAGATTTCCGCCAACTCGTCCATCACCTGGCTGACCGGGTGGATCGTGCCCGCCATCGGCACCTCGGCCGGCAGCGTCATGTCGAGCGTCTCGCTGGCGAGCCGCGCATCGAGCGCCGCCGTCTCCAGCGCCGCCTTGCGCGCGCCGATCGCCGCCGTCACCGCCTCACGCAGGGCGTGGATGCGCGGACCCTCTGCCTGCCGCTGATCCGGTGTCATGCCGCCCAGCGTCTTCAGCAATTGCGTGACGCGCCCCTGCTTGCCCAGCGCATCGACACGCACGGCGTCGAGCGCATCGAGGCCGGGTGCCGCGGCGACGGCCGCCAGCAGGTGGTCGCGCATATGGTCGAGGTCGTCCGTCACTTCATACTCCTGCGGATGCCGTCGCCATGCGGGGCAGTCCAAAACCGATCGCGAGATCGTCCCATTGTTCGTTGCGCGCCTCGATCAGGTCGATCTTCCAGGCCCGCCGCCATTCCTTCATCCGCTTTTCCCGAAGGATCGCGGCATCCATCGTGTCGTGCATCTCGTACCAGACGAGTTGCCTGACGCCGTACCGCTGCGTGAAGCCGGGGATCAACCCCTCGCGATGCTGAACGATGCGGGCAAGCAGATTCGAGGTGACCCCGATGTAGAGCGTACCGTGGCGGCGACTGGCAAGGATGTACACGCACGGCTGGAAAGTTTCGCGCACGGTCGTCCTCGTGTCCTGTGAGCGGGCTGTGCATACCAAGGCCGCCCGCCCCTGTCCGTCATCCCGGCGAACGCCGGGACCCATGGCCGCGGTGAACGTGGTGCGGGAACGCGCCCTTACCAATGTTCCGTATCCATGGGTCCCGGCGTTCGCCGGGATGACGGAAGGGATGGTAATGACGGGGACAACTCCCCAAACCGAAACGGGGCGCCGGTGTTGCCACCGACGCCCCGCCCGAAACCACTACGTCAGGTCGCTTATGCGGCCTGGGGCAGCGCCGCCTTCGCCTGCGCGATGATCGCGCTGAAGGTGACCGCCTCGTGCATGGCGATGTCGGCCAAGACCTTCCGGTCCAGTTCGACGCCCGCCAGCTTCAGACCGTGCATGAACTGCGAATAGGTCAGGCCCTCGGCCCGGACGCCGGCGTTGATGCGCTGGATCCACAGGCCACGGAACGTACGCTTCTTAACCTTGCGGTCGCGATATGCGTACTGGCCGGCCTTTTCGACGGCCTGACGGGCGATGCGGATGGTGTTCTTGCGACGGCCATAATAGCCCTTCGCCTGAACCAGAATACGCTTGTGCTTGGCGCGGGTGGTAACACCCCGTTTTACGCGTGCCATCTATCTATATCCTTCCGCTCAACCGAGACCGTACGGCGCCCAGGCCTTCACCGTCGCGGTGTCGGCTTTCGACAGCAGCTTCGTGCCGCGGTTCTGGCGGATGTACTTGCCGTTGTGGTGCGCCAGGCGGTGGCGCTTGCCGGCGACGCCGTGCTTCAGCAGGCCGGTGGCAGTGAGCTTGAAGCGTTTCTTGACGCCGCTCTTCGTCTTCAGCTTGGGCATTTTGGTCCTTTCGGTTGGCGAAGCTGGGACAGCCGCGGCAGCCCTTGATGGCCGGGCAGTCCTGTAGCGCTTCGCTCGTGAAGCGCGGCCCTTAGCCGCCCCGTCCGCGAATGGCAACCGATGCGGAACCGAAACCGTCGCCGGAGCGTCGGGGCGCGATGGATAGCACAGCGCCGCGTACCGACGACCCCACGCCGGATGCGCGTCCGTCCCGTCGGCGCCGGCTGATCCGCAACATCGCGCTGGGCATCGTCGTCGCGATCCTGGCGGTCTGGCTGGTCCTATTCATCACCAAGGGACGGTTCCTGAAGCGGCCGTTCGAAAGCATCGTCGGCGGCCTGATGCATCGCACCGTCGACGTGGGCGGCGATTTCCAGCTTTATTTCGCGCCCCTGCGGATCAAATTTTATGCCGAGGGGATAACGATCTCGAACCCCGGCTGGGCCACCCGCCCCGCCCTGTTCACCGCCGACCGGATCGAGGCGCGAATCGCGCCGCTGTCGCTGTTATTCGGCAAGCGGCACATCTATTGGCTCGATCTGGTCAATGGCGCGGTCGATCTGGAATGGAACCGGCCGCACAGCACCAACAGCTGGACGTTCAGCGACAAGAAGGGCGGCGAGCCGCTCGCCTTCCCCCGCATCGACGTCGCCACCGTTACCGGCACACAGGTCCGCTATCTCGACCCCCGGATGCGCCTGCTCGCCAATGTCGCGGTGGACGATATCAGGTCGCAGGACGCCCGTATCGGCAAGGCGGTGGGCTTGAAGGGCGATGGCCGCCTGCGCGACACGCCGTTCACCGTCACCGCGCGGCTGCTGTCGCCGGATGCCACCGCCAATCGTGGTCGCAACGAACTGGTCGCGCGGATGCGGGCGGCGGGCAACACCATCGACGTGGCGGGCACGCTGCCCTCGATCGCCGATATCGAAAACGTGCCGCTGCGCACACTGGCGCGGGGTCGTGACATGTCGACGCTGCTCGGCATCATCGGCGTCGCCATTCCACAGACCCGCACCTATCGCATCCATGCGCAGCTGGTGAAGGCGGGCGAGGAATATCGCTTCACACGGATGGCCGGCACGTTCGGCAACAGCGATCTCGCCGGCCGGCTGACGATCACCAACGGCGATCGCATCCATCTCGATTCGCAGCTCGCCACCCGGCGGCTGGACATCATCGATGCCGCCCCGTTCATCGGCTACAACCCCGATATCGTCGCGGAGAAGGGCGCGGTCGCCGCCGCCGCCGCGACCGGTGCCGCGCCGCAGCGACTGCTGCCCGATGCGCCGTTGCCGATCCAGACGATGCAGTTGTTCGATGCCGATCTGAAATGGACGGTCGGGATCGTCCGGTCGCGCAACCTGCCGATCTCGAACATCGACCTGACGCTCGATCTCGATCGCGGCAAGCTGACGCTGTCGCCGCTGACGTTCGCGATGGCGCGCGGCAATGTCGCCTCCGACATGATCTTCGACACGCGCCAGCGGCCAAGCGCGGTGACGTACGATATCCGCCTCGCCCCCACGCCGATGGGACGGTTGCTGGCCGGTTACGGCCTCGCCGAATCGGGGACCAGCGGCACGATCAAGGGGCGCATCCAGTTGAAGGGTCGCGGCGATTCGATCCACGACTCGCTGTCCACCTCGGCCGGGCGCATCGCCTTCGTGATGCCGCAGGGGACGTTGTGGACGCGCAACGTCCAGCTGGCCGAACTGGATCTCGGTACGTTCGCGCAGAAGATGTTCGAGGACAAGCTGAAGAAGCCGGTGCAGGTGAATTGCGGGCTGATCGGCTTCACCGTCCGCAATGGCGTCGCCGCCGCCGATCCGATCCTGATCGACACGTCGAAGAACGTCATTGTCGGCCGTGGCGGATTCAGTTTCCGGAACGAGGCGGTCGATCTGGCCTTCCGCGCCGATGGCAAGAAATTCTCGTTCCTGTCCGGTCAGTCACCCGTCGGGCTGGGCGGTTATTTCGCGAAGCCGACGCTGAACGTCATCAGCGGTGAATTGCTGAGCCGTGCGGGTGCCGGACTGGGGCTGGCGCTGGTGGCCACGCCGATCGCCGGAGTGCTGGCGTTCGTGGATGTGGGCGATGCCAAGGCGACCGCCTGTGGCCCGGTCCTCGCAGGCGCCACCGCGATACAGCAGCGCACGACCGAGGGTAAACCCCGCGACGATGTCGGGCGCGGCACCACCGCCACATCCGAAGACGGCAAGGCGAGCAAGGGCCAACAGAAGAATCAGCGGAAGAAATTTCTCGGAATTTTCTGACCGATCCGTCCAACGACGCACCGGTTGCCATCCGCGCCCCGGCGATCCATCACGCACGACGATCCAAACGACATCCCTGCTGTTGCGATATCCGTCGTAGCGGTTCGGTCTTACCTTTATCAATAGGTTGGTGACAGTCTATCAGTTCATTTCTGTAGTGAATCGGGTTATGGGATGACAGGCTGTCATGGATCGATCTTCGACGACTAAACCGGCTTCATCGCCCATCAGACGGGCCGAGCGCAGCCCGTCCTTCCCCTATATCGGCCTGACCAGGGCGGTCGAGCGGCTGACCGAATTTCATCGGCAGGCGGAACGCCACGACATCTCCGTCGCCGATGCGGCGACTCTCGCTTGGGGACTGACGCCCAGAAGCAGCGCCGCGTTGCAGACGGTGGCCGCGCTGCTGGCCTATGGGCTGATCGACAGCCGCGGGGCGGGCGATCGCCGGACGGTGCGGATATCCGATCTCGGCCGCCGCGCCATGACGGACCAACTTCCGGGCGAAAGGGAACAGGCATTGGCGGTCGCGGCGCTGAAGCCCCGGCTCATCACTGAGTTCCGCGATCGCTGGGGGCCGGAGCGCCCGGCCAATGCCGTCGCTACCGATTTGCTGACCGCGCATGGCCTGACTACCGATGGTGCACGGGCGTTCCTGCGCGTTTATGACGACACCGTCGCCTATGCGCTGGTCACCAGTCCCAGAACCATCGACGAACCGGCGTATCCCGATACGCCCCCGTTCGACGCATCGACCATCGACACACGGCCCGGGGAAGAGACGAACCGCTTCACGATCGACGAGGGGGTGGTGACGATCGTCTTTCCGGCGGTGATGACGCCCGACAGCGTCGACGAGCTGGAACAGTTCCTGAACCTGTTCATCAAACGGGCAAGACGTCGCGCCGTTGCCCATGCCGACCGGGCGCCTGACTGACGTCCACCAGGCCGGCCGAACGCGTCAGTGGCTTCCCGGACCGTGGGCGTCATGCGAATGCGGCACCGATCGGATCGCCTCCAGCACGTCGTCGGTCCGCGCGGGATCGCCGATCGCCAGCACATGGCCGATGCTCGACGCGGTCAGCGGGTCGCCGTCCCAGTCGCACATCCGCCCGCCTGCTCCCTCGACCACCGGCACCAGCGCCGCGAAGTCATAGAGTTGCAGCCCCGATTCGGCGACGATATCCAGATGGCCCGACGCCAGCAGGCCGTAATTGTAACAGTCCCCGCCATAGATCGGTCCCTGTCGCGGCGCGCCGCCGCTGACCGCCGCGACCAGCGCCATGAAATGCGGCACGTCACCCTCGGCGAACAGGTGCGGGCTGGTCGTCGCCACCGTCGCACCCTCCAGCGCGGCGCAGGACCGGGTGCGGACCGGCACGCCGTTGAACAGCGTCGGCCGCCCCGCCACGCCGATCCAGCGTTCGCGCTGCACCGGCTGGTCGATGATCCCCAGCACCGGCCAGCCATCCTCGACCAGCGCGATCAGCGTGCCGAAGATGGCGCGGCCGGCGGTGAAGCTGCGCGTGCCGTCGATCGGGTCCAGCACCCATTGCCGGCCGGTCACGCCCTCCCTGATGCCATATTCCTCGCCGTGGATGCCGTCGCCGGACCGCTCCGCCTCGATCAGCCGGCGCATCGCCGCCTCCGCCTCGCGGTCGGCCAGCGTGACGGGGGAGCGATCCTCCTTCAGTTCCAGCCCATGGGGCTGGCGGAAATACGGGCGGATCACCGCGCCCGCCGCATCGGCGAGGGCATGGGCGAGATCGATATCGGATTGCGTGACGGGCATCGCCAATGCCTATCGCGCCTCTCCGCGCCGCGCTACACCGCTGATAACATCTGGAAGAGGATCATGAATATGCGCAACCTCCTGCTCGTCGCCGCTGCCGCCATCGCCCTGTCGGCCGTCCCCGCCACCGCCGCGCTGAAACTGGGTGCCAAGGCGCCCGATTTCGCCACCCGCGGCGCCATCGCGGGCAAGGTGATGCCGATCAACCTGAAGGATCAGTTGAAAAAGGGCCCCGTCGTCCTCTACTTCTTCCCTGCCGCCTTCACCGGTGGCTGCAACGCCGAAGCGCATGCCTTTGCCGAGGCGATCCCCCAGTTCAAGGCGGCCGGCGCGACCGTGATCGGCATGTCCGCCGACAATGTCGAAACGCTCGCCCGCTTCTCGTCCGAAAAGTGCGCCGGTCAGTTCGCCGTCGCCAGCGCCGGCCCGGCGGTGGTGAAGGGGTACGACGTGGCGCTGGGCAAGGAAGTACAGGGCCGCAACGTCACGTCGCGCACCAGCTACGTCATCGGTCGGGACGGCCGTGTGGCATTCGTCCATGACGATATGAATCCCGGCGATCACGTTGCCCAGACGCTGGCGGCGGTGAAGAAGCTGCACGGCTGATCGGGCAAAGATCGACCCGATCTGGTTATAATTACCCATCGCTAATGTTTCTACGCTAGACCTTGCTTCAGGGGTAAGTGGAGACGAAGCGATGGGGGATGCCAGTACTGCCTGGCGGGCACGGGAAGCCGACGGTTTGTTTCATCGAATCGGTGCGTTTCTCGCTGAACATCGATTGAGTCCCGAACCGGCGCATTATGCGTTCGCCTATGCGGTGCTCGTTGCGCCCAACGGGCCGTTGGCGGCACAGGTCGCTCGGCTGACCGATGGTGGCTGCCGGTTGACGCGCGAGGATATGGTGCGCCTGTCGGGCGGGCTGAGCGCCGGCGCCCCCGCGGCCGAATCGGAACGGCGGCAACCGCAACTCGATCAGGCCGAACGGCTGGTGGCCGAAACGCAGGCGCAGGTCGATGATTTCGCCGCGATCGTCCGTACCATGCGCCGCGAAACCAATGGCTTCGGCCGCGACCTCGCCCAGAGCGCCGCCGCGATCAACGAGGCGACGCCGGTGGCGGTCGCCGACCTGTCGCGCATCACCGGCGTGATGATCGCCCGTGCCAAGGATTCGGAGACGAAGCTGGCGCTGGCGACCGACGAAACCGAACGCCTGCGCACCAAGCTGGCCGAGGCGTGCGAAACGGCGCGGCGCGATCCGCTGACCGGCCTCGCCAACCGGCTGGCCTTCGCGGAGGCCTATGCGACGCGCAAGCCCGATCAAGGTCCCTATTGTCTGGCGCTGTGCGACATCGACCATTTCAAGCGGGTCAACGACGTTCATGGCCACGGCGTCGGCGACCGGGTGCTGAAGATGATCGGTCACGCGCTGGTGGAGAATTGCAACGGCCAGCTCGTCACCCGTTATGGCGGCGAGGAATTCGCGATCCTCATCAAGGGTATGAAGCTGACGGATGCCACCAAGATGATCGATCGCGCCCGCAAGACGATCGCGAACCGCCGGCTGCGCAACCGCGACACCGATGCGCCGATCGGTGCCGTCACCTTCTCCGCCGGCATCGTCGCGGTGGGCACGCATGAAAGCGCCGAGGAAGCGACCGATCGCGCCGACAAGCTGTTGTACAACGCCAAATCGCTGGGCCGCGACCGCGTTTGCGCCGGGTAATAGCGGGGGGTCGGTGGAGCGGCGCGGACTGCCGATACCGACCATCGCATTTCATCGTGATATCTGGCGAAATTCGCCGCCGTTGGTGGCGCGATACACCAAGTGTTCAGGGTCGCGCAAAACGCATCCTGCAAAAACAACGGCTTAAGAAACTGGCACGCCATCTGCAATGCAGCTGGCATCGGCCCTGATCGTCAGGCCGATGCCAAGGAGAAATGCCATGTCGTCCACCTTCCAGTCCGCCCAGCGCATCGTCTGCTCCGCCGCCGCCGCGCTCCTGTTCGCCAGCATCGCGATCTGCGCTGCCGCTCCCGTCTTTCCCGTCGCCTGATCCGCGACGGGCACTTCACCGGATACAGACCCATGAAACAGAGCATCATCCTCGGCCTCGTCGCCTTCTTCTCGACGGTGGCCACGATCATGAGCACCGCGCCGGTCGCGCTGATCTGATCGTCCCGGCGGGCGACGGACCGCTCAGGCCGTCGCCCCCGCCGCCTCACCCACCAGACCGACAGGCGCCTCCTCGCTGCGCGAATAGGTCCCGATCAACAGCCCGGCGGCGAGCACATGCCCGGCCATTGCCGCGACCAGTGCCGACCGCCCCGGATCGGCCCCGACATCCGACGTATCCGCATCCAGCGCGAACAGCTGAAACGCATAACGATGTTCGCCATGCCCGGTCGGCGGATCGGGTGGCAGCCACCCCTCGCGCCGGTACGAATTGCGGCCGACGTCCTTTTCTTCGCCATCGCCTGCGCCATCCGCGGCGATCGCACCTTCCGGCAGGTCACCCGCCGTGCCGGGCAATCCCCAGACGACCGCGTGCACCAGCGGCTGCGGCGTCGGCGAATCGGCGTCTTCGACCAACAGGGCTAGCCGTGCCGTCCCCGCCGGCGGATCGCGCCACATCAACGGCGGCGAGACACCCGCGCCATCGGCAGTGAACCGTTCGGGCAGGCGACCGCCATCCGCGAACGCCATGCTCGACAGGTCGAACCGCTCGAACGTGCCGAGCGGCTCCTGCGCGATCGCCAGCTTGTCGATGCCCGCGCGGACGTCGCGCAGGGCATGGCCCAGCCATTGGGGAACATGTTCGAGCATCGGGAATCTCCTTTTGCGGGTCAGGCGGATGGGCACGCGCCGGGTTTGCGCGTCGTGCCGCTGCGCGTCGTCCAGCGGCTGGCATCGCCCATCGTCTCTGCCTGGTGGTAACAGACGGCGGCCTGATCGGCGTTGCCATCGATGGCGGTGTAGATGGTCCAGTTATGGTCGCCGCAATTATGCTGTTCGCATCCATAGGCCGCGATCCGCCGTCCGGTCTGGAAGATCGGCGTGCGGGTCGCGTCGGGACCGATCATCATGCGGCGGACCTTTTCGTCCGGCACCGCCTCGATCAGCGCATTGGCCACCTCGGTCCGGTCGAAGAACGACACGCCGGCCACCGCGTCGCGCGGATAATGGCCGACATAGGCCGTCAGCGGGCTGGCATGTTCCTGACCGGGCAGCGGTGCGGGCGCCTGCGTTACCGGCGGCACGAAGGAATTGGCCGCCATCGCATTCTCATCGTCACGCTTGCCGCACCCCTCGATCGACAGGGCGGTCAGAACGATGATCGCTTCACGCCACATGACGGTCTCCGATCGATCCCGATGATCGACAATGAAAGGAACGCCCGCCGCCCCGGTCGGTTGCCGATGAGTACGCATGAAGGAGCAGCAGCGGTGGCCCATGATCTGTCCCGGTACGTCGACGCGCAGGCATCGACCTATGCCACCGCCCTTTCCGAACTACGTGGGGGCGCGAAGCGGACGCACTGGATGTGGTGGATTTTCCCGCAGATCGCGGGACTGGGCCGCAGCGACACCGCGCGTCATTATGCCATCGCATCGGCCGACGAGGCACGCCTCTATCTGGCACATCCGGTACTGGGACCGCGACTGGTCGAGGCGACGATCGCGGTGACCGGGGCACCGGGAACCGCGGAAGATATCATGGGCGGGATCGATGCGGTGAAGCTGCGGTCGTCGATGACGCTGTTCGAGAAGGTGGCGACCGATCCCCGACCGTTCCGCGCTGCACTCGATCGCTTCTTCGATGGCGACCGGGATACAGTGACACTGGCGCTATTATAGGAATATGGTCACCACGTGCGTACGACCGTCACGTGGTGTGACGATGTAACCACTCATTTCCCCATAGGTTGCGCACTGATACGATAAATGCGGTGAGTCGAGCGAGTGATGCCGTGACCAGTGGCAACGCCCAGAAAAATAGACCCATTTTTCGCAGAATGGGCTGATAGCCGCTTTCGGATTACCGCCGTTTCGGCCCGAAATCGATCGCTTAGCGACATAATAACTGCCGCTTTGGGTTAGTATAGTTTGATTAAGCAGGACTGCCCATCCTCGCCCTCGATCAACACGGGGACGAGATGGTGGGCTGTCATGCCATTATAGCAGGGAAGACGATGATCGGGCGCGCCTGCCCGATCGTCCTCGCCCTGCTGTGCATGGCACAGAGCGCCCCGGCATCGGGGCAGACGCGGGCCGGCACCGCGATCGTGAACACCGCCAGCATCTCCTACACGCTGGACGGCACCGATTATCAGGCACCGTCGAACAGCGTCACCATCGTCGTGGCCGAACGGCTGGACGTCGGCCTCGCCCCGCAGGGCAGCGTCCCCGTCGTCGACGAAACGCCGGGCACGGTGCCGCTGGTCCTGACCAATCTGGGCAGCGGGCAGGAATCCTTCACGATCGACGTCAGCGCCAGCGTCACGACGATCGCGCTGGACGGCGTGGCGATCGACCGGAACGGCGATGGTCGGTTCGATGCGGCGACCGACACGATGCTGACCGGGCCGACACCGGTGATGCAGCCGGGCGAGTCGCTGCCGTTGCTGGCGATCGTCGCCGCGACCCCCGGCATGACGGCGGCGGGCGGCGATCTGCACGTCACCGCCACCGCGATCACCGGGTCCGGCCCGACGACCGAGACCTTCCCCGGTGCGGGCGACGGCGGCGGCGATGCGGTGGTCGGCGACACCGGCGCGACGGCGAGCGCCGATATCCCGTTCCTGGGACCGAACGCGGCGGGGCCGACGCTGTCGAAGTCGCAGGCGGTCGTCGCTCCCGACGGATCGGCGCAACCGGTCAGCGGCGCCGTCGTCACCTATACGCTGGTCGCGCGCTTCCCCGATGCGACACGCACCGCACGGATCGACGATCCGGTGCCGGCCGGCACGACCTATCTGCCCGGCAGCCTGAGCCTGGACGGCGCGGTCCTGTCGGATGCCGCGGATGGTGACGCCGGCAGCGCCGGCCCGCGCACCATCTCGGTCGTGCTGGGCGACACCGCACCCGGCGCGATGCGGACCGTCAGCTTCAAAGTGCGGCTGCCATGACCGTGCGCCGCGCCGACCACCGATTCCATCCCCGATTCGATCCATCGTTGCCGAACAAGGAACCGTCATGACGCCCCTCTTCCTCCTTCCCCTCGCAGCGGCGGTGGCCGCGACGCCGGCCCCGCTCTCGCTGGAGACGAAGGTGCTCGCCGAAACGCGCGTCGCCGCCGCGGACGGCACGACCCGGATCGCGCTGGTCGCGCCGCGCCGTATCGTGCCGGGCGATCAGGTCGTCGTGCAGGTCGTCTATCGCAACGCCGGCCGCCAGCCGATCGACGGGCTGGTGATCGCCAACCCGTTGCCGCAGGGCCTCGCCTATCGCGACGCCGGCGCCGCGTCGGCCGCGCCCGAACTGTCGGTCGACGGACGGACGTTCGGCACCCTCGCCACCCTTCGCGTGCCCGTGGCCGCCGGCGGCACCCGTCCGGCCGGCGTCGGCGACGTCACCCATGTCCGCTGGCGCGTACCGAATCCGGTCGCCGCCGGATCGAGCGGCCAGTTCGCCTTCCGGGCCATCGTCCGATGACCGGCAATACCAGAAACATTATAACGGAGGAGCACCTACCCATGTCTGCACGAAAGATGCGTCGCATCTTGTGGTCCACGACGGCAACGCTGGGGGCGATGATGGCCGGGATGGTCACGGCCCAGGCGCATGCCCAGGCGCTGCCGCCCGCGGGCACCGCCGCCGGCACCACGGTGTCGAACACCGCGCAGGCCAGCTATACGGTGAACGGTCAGGCGCAGAGCACCGCGTCGACGACCGCGACGTTCGTGGTCGATCGCAAGGTGAACCTGACGGTCGTCGCCACCGATGCGACGGCGACGTCGGTCAATCACGGCCAGACCGGCGCGGTCACGCGCTTCACCGTGACCAACAACACCAACGGGACGCAGGATTTCCTGTTGTCGCTCAGCCAGCTCGTCCCGGTCGGCATCCTGACCGGCACAGACAATTTCGACCTGTCGAACATCCGCATCTTCGTCGATGGCAACAACAACGGCGTGTACGATCCCGCCACCGACACCGCGACCTATATCGACGAACTGGCGCAGGATACGTCGCGCGTCGTGTTCATCGTCGGCGACATTCCGTCCAACAACGCACTGGCGACCAGCGCACAGGTCGGCCTGGAAGCCACCGTCGCGACCGGTGGCGCGCCCAATACGCAGGGCACCGCGCTGATCCCGACCCCGCTGAACACACTGAACCAGGACAACGAGATCGACGTCGTGTTCGCGGACAACGACAATGACGGCCTGCTGGGCTTCGACGCCCTGCGCAACGGTCGCGGCTGGGCGTACCAGACCTATGACGTCACGACGCGCAACGTGAACCTGACGGTCACGAAAAGTGCGACCGTGCTGTCCGATGGCGTCAGCACCCTGAACCCGAAGGCGCTGCCCGGCGCGGTCGTGCAATATTGCCTGACCGTGCAGAACGCGACGCTGCTGACCGCGGCCAACAACGTGAACCTGACCGACATATTGCCGACGACGACGACCTATGTCCCCGGATCGCTGGTCGTCGGATCGGTCGGCACGGCGGGCGTCTGCCTGATCGGTGGTGTCCCCGTGGCGGACGATGGATCGACGACCGGCACCTATGGCGGATCGTACAATGCCACGACCCGCACGGTCACGGCGACAATCCCGGTGGTCGGCGGTGGATCGTCGGTGGCGGCAAGTTTCCGCGTGACGATCAACTAAACGACCCCCTTACAAGGAGATATCCTGCCCCGGCGCGCGGCGCGCGCCGGGAATGGCCCCCTGCATGCCCACGCCCCGCCTCTTCACGCGCCTCGGCGCCCTGTTGCTCGGTCTCGCCGCGATAGCGGCCGGGGCGCAGACGACGCGTGTCGAGAATACCGCCACCCTCAGCTTCACGACCGATGCCGGCGTGCAGACGGTGGCGTCGAACACCGTCACGCTGGATGCCGCCCGCAAGAAACGGCCGACGACGCTCGGCTTCTACCTGCCGCCGCCGGGATATGAACTGACGGGCATGAAGTGCGAGACGACGCCCCGCCGCGTCTTCACGCCCGCGCCGATCGATGCCGCCACCTTTGCCGGCTCGAAGAAGATCGCCTCGGCCGATATCTATGCCGACGTCATCCTGGTGCTGGACGATCAGGGCGACAACCTGGACCCCACCACCCGCGAAACCCAGTACATCACCGCGACGATCGGCAAAATCACGGTCCGGCTGCCATTGCTTGAAACCGCGCCGGACAGCGGCATCTTCGCCGGTGGCGTGCCCGCGACCGCCACCGGCAAGCACCCCGATCTGGTTCCGTGCGACGCCCGCGGCCAGCGCGGCGAGCGGCTGACGCTGTCGTTCGGCGAGAACGACAACAGCTTTTCCTCCAGCTATTCGCTGCTGATCGATCCGGCCGGTTTCGTGTTCGATTCCGCCAATGGCCGCATGGTCGATGGCGCGATCGTCTCGCTGGTCGATGCCAACGGCAATCCGGCGATGGTGTACGGCGACGATGGCGTCAGCCTGTACCCGTCCACCGTCACCAGCGGCGAAACCGTCACCGATGCCAGCGGCCGCGTCTATCCGGGGCGGCCCGGCCGCTATCGCTTCCCGCTGACCCTGCCGGGCGTGTATTTCCTGAAGATCCAGCCGCCGGGCGACTATACCGCGCCCTCGGTCGTCCCGCTGGCGACGTTGCAGACGCTGAAGGACCCCAGCGGCGGGCCGTTCATCCTGAACGACGCCAGTTTCCTGCGCTCGCTGACGCTGTCGACGCCCGATCCCTTCTATGCCGATATCCCGCTCGACCGGCCGGGCGATGCGCAGTTGCTGCTGACCAAGACGGCCTCCGTCCGCGATGCCGCGCCGGGCGATATCGTCCAGTACCGGCTGCAACTGGCCAATCGCGGCACCACCGGCGCGCGCGGCCTGCATGTGACCGACTACCTGCCCGAGGGGCTTCGATACCGGCGCGGTTCCGCGCGCGGCGGTGACGAACCCGTCGTGTCGGCCGATGGCCGGACGCTCGATTTCACCATCGATACATTAGCGCCCTCGGCGACGACGCAACTCACCTATGTCGTGACGATCGCGCCCGGTGCCCCCACCGGCGAGGCGCTGAACCGCGCGCGCGTGGCGGGCGACGGCGTGTTCAGTAACGAGGCCGCCGCCTCGGTCCGGTTGCGGCCGCTGTTGTTCACCGACGCGCTGACCGTCATCGGCCGCGTGACGGAGGGGAATTGCGGCGATCCGGTCGACAAGCGCAAGGGCGTGGCGGGCGTGCGCCTGATGCTGGAGGACGGCACCTTCGTCGTCACCGACCGCGACGGCCTGTACCATTTCGAGGGCGTGCCGGCCGGTCGCCACGTCGTCCAGCTCGACACCGCCAGCATTCCCGACAGCCATGAAGCGGTCGCGTGCGACAACGACACGCGCCAGGCCGGCAGCGCGATCTCGCGCTTCGTGGAGGGTCAGGGCGGGCTGATGAAGCGCGTCGATTTCCAGCTGAAGCCCACCGGCCGCGCCACCCGCGCCATCGATACGCTGCCGATCGTCGCCGATGACGATGCGGTCGCCGCGGGCCTGCGCGACTGGACGGTCGGGCTGACCGCCGGCACCGACTGGCTGTTCCCGGCGCTCGATCATAATCCCCGCGCGCCGGTGCAGCGCGTGGTGGTGAAGCACGGGCTGGACGAACGCGTCGCGCTGACCGTCAACGGCGAACGCACCGATCCGCTGGCGTTCGACGGCACCGACAAGGGCGCGGCGGCGGCCGTATCCCGCTGGTCTGGCCTGCCGCTTCGCGCCGGTGACAACCTGCTCGCCGCGACGATCCTGGCGCCCGACGGCCGGATCGTGAAGACGCTGGAACGCACCGTTCATTATGCGGGCGCCGGCGTACGCGCCACGATCGATCCGGCGCGCAGCCGGCTGATCGCCGATGGCCTGACCCGGCCGCTGATCGCGGTACGCGTCACCGACAAGGACGGCCGCCCGGTGCGGGCCGGCGCCAGCGTGCCCTTCCGCATCGACCAGCCCTATCGCGCCGCGACCGAGGCTACGCTGGAACAGAACCGGCAACTGGCCGGGCGCGACCGCACGGAGATCACCGCGCAGGTCGTCGGCGACGACGGCTATGCCTTTCTCGCCCTGCAACCGACCACGCAGGCGGGGGCGGTCCATGCCGTCGTGACGCTGACCGACGACCGGCAGGCGCGGACCAGCGATATCCGCACCTGGCTCGCCGCGCCCGCCCGCGACTGGATGGTCATGGGCTTCGGCGCCGGATCGATCGGGTACGACACGCTGAAGACGCGGGCCAGCGCCCTGCCCCGCGCCGACCGCGGCAAGATGGTCAGCGACGGCCAGCTCGCGCTCTATGCCAAGGGGCGGATCAAGGGGTCGTGGCTGCTGACCCTCGCCTATGACAGCGACCGTCGCTACGACCCCGATCGCGGCCTGCTCGGCACGATCGATCCCGATCGCTATTACACCGTCTATGGCGACGGCACCGTGCAGGGGTACGACGCCGCCACCCGGCGCAAGCTGTACCTGCGGCTGGAACGGCGCGAATTCTATGCGCTGTTCGGCGATTTCGAAACCGGCTTCACCGACACGCAGCTGACCCGGTACAGCCGCACCCTGAACGGCGTGAAGGCCGCCTATGAGGGCCGCAACCTGCGCGCCACCGGCTTCGCGGCCGAGGTCGATACCCGCTATGCGCGCGACGAGATTCAGGGCAACGGCCTGTCCGGCCCGTATCGGCTCAGCCAGCGCGGCATCGTTCCCAATACCGACAAGCTGCGGCTGGAAACCCGCGACCGCTTCCGCTCCGAACGGATCGTCGAGACACGCCAGCTGACCCGGCACATCGATTACGACATCGACCTGTCGCTCGGCACCATCCGGTTCCGCGAACCGATCCTCAGCCGCGATGCCGGGCTGAACCCGAACTTCATCGTCGCCGAATACGAAGTCGACAGCGGCCGCCTGAACCAGCTCGCCGCCGCCGCCCGCGTCGCCGGTCGCACCGCCAATGGCCGGATCGAGGTCGGCGCCAGCGTGATCCGCGACGAGACCGCCGACGCCGCCACCATTGCCGGCGCCGACGTGAAGGCGAAGATCGGTCGCGGCACCGAATTGCGCGGCGAAGTCGCCGGTGGTGGTCGTGGGGGCTTGGGCGACGGCATCGCCTATCTGGCCGAGGCGGAGCATCATGGCCCCGGCCTCGACCTGCTCCTCTATGCTCGCCAACAGGACGAGAATTTCGGCGTCGGCCAGCAGAATCTGGTCGAGGCTGGCACGCGCAAGCTGGGCCTCGACACCCGTATCCGCCTGACCGAGCGGCTCAGCCTGACCGGCACCGGCTGGTATCAGCAGCAGTTGATCGGCGCGGGCGAGCGGATCGCGGGTGAGGCGAAGCTGGAATATCGGCGCGCCACCGGCACCGTGTTCGGCGGCGTGCAGGTCGCGGCCGATCGTGGTCTCGACGGCCGCGACCGCAACAGCCTGCTCCTGACGCTGGGCGGTACGCAGGCGATCGGCGACCGGCTGACGCTGTCCGGGCAGACGCAGGTGGCGCCCGGCGGCGACAAGGCGAGCGTCGATTTCCCGATCCGCCACCAGTTGACGGCCGCCTGGCGCGTAAAGCCCGGCATCCGCCTGCTCGCCGGGTACGAAATCGCGCAAGGCAGCGACTTCACCGCCAATACCGCGCAGGTCGGCTTCGACATCGCGCCATGGCGCGGCGGCAAGTTGATGAGCACGCTGAACCAGCAGGCGATCGGCGAGAACGGCGCGCGCACCTATGCGCAATACGGCCTCAGCCAGTCGTTGCCGCTGGGCAGGCACTGGACGGTCGATGCCACCGTCGATGCGTCGAACACCGTGAAGGGCAGCATCCCCGTCGGCGGCGTCGTCAATGCGTTCCAGCCGGTGGCATCGGGCGGCTTCCTGTCCACGACGCAGGTGAACGGCGATTACATCGCGCTGACGCTGGGGGCGACCTATCGCGCGGCGCGGTGGTCGTGGAACGGACGGATCGAACGGCGCGATGCCGACGCGGAAAAGCGCTGGGGGATCACCAGCAACGTCCTGCGGTCACTGGGCGAAGGCAGCACGATCGCCTCTGGCCTGCGCGCCTATCGCCTGACCGACCGGCGCGGTGCCACCGCCGAATCGGCGACCGCCGATGTCGCGCTGGCGCTGCGCCCGCTCGACAGCCGCTGGTCGATACTGGAACGACTGGTGTTCCGTCACGAGCGCGCCGACACCGGCTTCACCGACGCCAACGGTCTGGGCGTCCCCGCCTATGGCAATGGCGCGCAGGTCACGACGCGGGCGGTGAACAACATGGCGGTGAATTACCGCACCGGGCCGGAGGGCGCCGGCCATGGCACCGAGGCGACGCTGTACTACGGCGCCAAATATGTCCGCGGCCGCTTCGCCGACGACGTTTATACCGGCTTCATCGACGCGACCGGGTTCGAACTTCGACAGGATGTCGGCCAGCGGTTCGATATCGGCGTGCAGGCGTCGATCCAGCACGCATGGTCGGGCCGCGACGCCTGGGCGTGGAGCGGCGGTCCCTCGGTCGGCGTCTCGCCCGCCGGCAATGTCTGGCTGACCGCCGGGTACAATGTCGCCGGCTATCGCGACCGCGATTTCGAGGCCGACCGGTATTCGCGCCAGGGCCCGTATGTGACGGTGCGGGTCAAGTTCGACCAGCAGACGCTGCGCGATGCCGCCCGCCGGTTGACGGCGATCGGCCGATGACATGCCGCCCCCTTCCCTCGCCACCACGCGCCACCGCCCGGCGCGGGAGAACATCCTTATGCTGATGAACACGCAGGCCCTTGCCGGCGACCCGACCGATGGAGAACCGGCGGCGCCGGATCGGCGCGCGGGCAAGCGCCATCAATCCGTCCTGCTGATCGGCAAGGTCCGGCGCGGGCCGACGACGACCGTCTGTCTGGTCCACGATATTTCCCGCAACGGCCTGATGGGCCGTTTCCCCACCCCGCCATCGGTCGAGGAACAACTGGTGATCGAGGTGCGCGGCCTGCCACCGATCGTCGCCACCGTCCGCTGGGTGATGGGCCGCAAGGCCGGGTTGCAGTTCGCCGAGCCGCAACCGGTCGAACATGTGTTCCGCCTGACGCTGGAGGACGGTCTCGTCGCCCGCCCGCCACGCTTTCCGATCGACGCGCCGGCGATCGTGCGGGTCGATGGCGGCCGCTTCACTGCGCAGATCTTCGACATCTCCGCCGGCGGGGCGAAACTGGCGACCGAGGCGGTCGTAGCGCCGGGTCAGACCGGACAAGTGACGCTGGTCGATACCGGCACGGCGATGTTCGGCCGGATATGCTGGACGCGATCTAAGCTGTTCGGCTTTCGCTTCTGCTCGCCCCTGCCCCTCGACGTGCTGTCGCATATTCTGAGTTAGAGCATCGCAAACCCAACCGTTCGTGCTGAGCGAAGTCGAAGCACCTGTGGCGCGACAGCCTTCGACTTCGCTCAGGCCGAACGGTGAAAGGATGAGGTCAGCGCTGACGATCGACAGATCACCCCGAATTGCGCAACGCGGTGGCGATCGCGTTGATCGACAACAGGATGCCGTCGCCGATCCGCACGTCCTCGTCGCCCGCGCGGTGGCGCTTCATCAATTCGATCTGCAACAGGTTGAGCGGTTCGATATAAGGCAGGCGCAGGCGGATCGAGGTTTCGAGCGCGGGATGCCGCTCCAGCAGGCGCGACTGGCCGGTCGTCTGCAACAGGCCGTCATGCGTCAGCGTCCACGCATCGCGGATGGTGGTGAAGAACGGCCGCAGCGGTTCGTCGACCAGCGCGGCATAGCGCGCGGCGATGCCCATGTCGGACTTCGCCAGCACCATCTCCATATTGGCCAGCGTCGCGGCGAACAGCGGCCAGCCCTCGGCCATCTCGGCCAGCAGCGCCTTGTCCTCGAACCCGGCGATCGCCTGACCGACGCCGTACCAGCCGGGCAGCATCACCCGCGCCTGCGCCCATGAAAAGACCCACGGGATGGCGCGCAGATCCTCGATCCGGTCGGATTTGGTGCGGCTGGCGGGCCGGCTGCCGATCTTCAGGTTCGCGATCTCGGCGATCGGCGTCATCTGGCGAAAGAACGTCCGGAACGAATCGTCGCCGTAGACGAGGTCGCGATACGCATGGAACGCCGCGTCCGACAGCTTGTCCATCGCCCCCGAAAACGCCTGGTTCTCGGCGTTCGACAGCCGCACCGGTTCCAGACTGGCGAGCAGGGTGGCGGACGCCATCGCCTCCAGATTGGTCGCCGCGGTCTCGCACGTGCCGTATTTGGCGGCGATCACCTCGCCCTGTTCGGTGATGCGGATGCGGCCCTGCACGGTGCCGGCGGGCTGCGCCTGGATCGCCGCGAAGGCCGATCCGCCACCGCGCCCCACCGCGCCGCCGCGTCCGTGGAACAATTGCATGCCGACGCCCGCCGCCTCGAACACCGGCGTCAGCGCGGTCGATCCCTTCGACAGGCCCCAGGTCGATGTCAGGTAACCGCCGTCCTTGTTGGAATCGGAATAGCCGATCATCACTTCCTGATGGCCGCGCCCCTGCGTGATCGCGGCGATCTCCGGCAACGCCAGCCAGTCGCGCATGATTTCGGGCGCGGCATCCAGATCCTCGATCGTCTCGAACAGCGGCACCGCCATGATCGCCGCCTCGGGCGAGTCGCCGGGGCGGTACAGACCCGCTTCCTTCAGCAGCAGGTTGACCTCCAGCAGGTCGGACACCGACTTGGCCATCGACACGATATAGACGCGGATCGCCTCCACCCCGAACCGGCGATGCGCCGCCGCCGCCGCCTCGACGATCGCCAGTTCGGACGCGGTCTCGTCGGAATATGACTGGAACCGGCTGGTCAGCGGCCGCGCATTGGCCAGTTCGCGCCGCAACAGCGCCACGCGCGCGTCCTCGTCCAGCGCCAGATAATCCGCCTCGACCCCCGCCGTCTTCAGCAGTTCGGCGACGACGCGTTCGTGCACCGCCGAATTCTGGCGCAGGTCGAGCGTGGCGAGATGGAACCCGAACACGTCGACCGCCCGGATCAGCCGCGCCAGCGCGCCGCTCGACGCCAGCGCCCCGCCGCCCCGCGTCGCCAGCCCGCGCGCGATCGTGACCAGATCCGCGCGGAACGCCGCCGGATCGGGATACGCCTCTCCCTGCAACCGCCCCGGCCGCGCCGCCGGCCGGCCGCTCAACGCCTCGTGCGTCGCGGCGAGCCGTGCATAGACGCCCGACAGCGCCCGGCGGAACGGTTCGTCGCGCCGGCTCGGCGCATCGTCGCCGCTCGCCTCGGCCAGCGCCTCGACCCCCTCGTCGACACCCACCCGGGCAGAGGAGATCGACAGCTCGGCGCCCAGCGCATGGACGGTATCCAGATAATGACCCAGCACCGCCTCGGCCGACCGTTCCAGCGCCAGCGTCAGCGAGGCGGCGGTCACGTTGGGATTGCCGTCGCGATCGCCGCCGATCCAACTGCCCGGCTTCAGGAAACTGGGGCAGCGCCGCCCGAGCGCGCGGTCCCATCGCTGATACAGCGCCGGCACGGTCGGCAGGAACACGTCGCGCAGATACGACAGCGCGGTTTCCACTTCGTCCGCCACGCCCAGCCGCTCGCGACGCAGCACCCGCGTCTGCCACAACAGCGCGACCTGCCGGCGGATGGCGTCCTCCACCGCATCGCCATCGGGCGTCTCGATCATGCCGGTATCGCGCACCAGCATCAGTTCGGCGATGCGGTTGCGGTGATCGATCATGCTCTTGCGGCGCACCTCGGTCGGATGCGCGGTCAGCACCGGTGCGACGAGCGCCCGGTCGAGCAGCGCCACGACCGCGTCCTTGTCGACCCCCTCGGCCGCCAGCCGGTCGAGTGCCGCCGACAGTTCCGCACCTTCCTCCATCGAAAAGCCCTGACGATCCTCGGCCAGATTGGCGAGCATCGAGAACAGCATGAAGCCGCGTACGAATTCCAGCGTATCGTCCAGATCGAGCTGTTCGAGTTCCAGATCGATCGCCGCACCGTCGCCCAGCCCGCGATGCCGCTCGACCGAGGCGCGCCGGATCGTCTCGGTCGCCGCGAACAGCTTCTCGCCGCCATAATCGCGGATCACGTCGCCGAGCAGGGCGCCGAGAAACCGGATGTCGGGATTGTTCGCGATCGGAGGAAGAGTAGCCATCCCGCAATGCTGCGCTGCGGCACCGTGCAGGTCAACCGGCTGCTGGTATAACCAGATCAAGCGTGCGGTTTTTGTCGGTCGCCCCGACTGGTCGAGCTGTCTGGTCGGGCTGTCCGGTCGCCTGTCGGATGGTCCGGCGCGGGAACCGATCAGATCTGGATGGCGCGCGTCATCGCCGGCGGTGCCTTGGCGACCATGCGACCAAGCCCGTCGATCACGCGGCCGGCGCCCTTCCGGATCGGTTCAATGCCACCAGTATCCGCGGTGGTCACGGGCACGCAAGAGACATGCTGGACAACCCCGCCCGGCAGGGTCGGCGGCAGCAGCAACGTCGTCAGGCAATCGGCCAGATTGGGTGCTTCGCGGTGACCGAGCGTATCGGTGATATCCTCATCCGACAGTGTCGGTGCCAGTGCTGCCAGCGCGGTGGCGGCAGCCTGCCAGAGCGCGTCATGGTCGGTGACCGACACCGAGAGGTTCAACACGAAATCGGAATGCACATCGCTTCCTGTCTTCAATTGTCTGGAGAGACGCGAAAGCGATGCCGCGCGATACTGCGGCTTCTTCTCCTCCTCGGCGGACCCACCCTTCGACTGTTACAACCGAAATGGCATCATCTTTTTACGACGATGGATATATTTAATACCATATTAACCTTGGTATATTTTTCGATGCGTTGGTTCATCGAAAAATGGCCGGGGTGACACGGATGGTCACTCCGGCCATGACCGCCGGGGATCGAAATCCCCGGCGGATGCAGTTCCTTAACGGAACAGCGAGGTGATCGTCTGCGGCGCCTGATTGGCGATCGACAGCGCCTGCACGCCAAGCTGCTGCTTGACCTGCAAAGCCTGCAGCTTCGCCGATTCCTTCGCCAGATCGGCATCGACGAGATTGCCGATACCGCTCTCGATCGTGTCCGACAGCTTGCTGGCGAACGTCGACTGCGCGTCGATCTTGCGCGAAGCCGAACCGAGGTCGCTGAGTGTGACCTTGATGTCCTTGCTCAGCGTATCCAGCGCGCCGACCATATTCTTGGCCTTTACAGCCGTGTCGATTTCAGAGTCCTTCCCCACCGCGGTGGTGGAACCCGTTGTCGCCAGATCCATGGCCTGGTTTTCGACGCTCAGCGTATCGGGCGTGTACGTGCCACCGCTGGAAACGCTGCCCAGCGACTGCAATGCACTGACCGTACCACCGCTCGTCTTCAGCAGATTAGTACCGTTGAACTCGGACGAGTTGACGATCGTGGTGATCTGGTCGCGAAGGGCCTTGAAGTCCTTGTTGTACGCAGTGCGACTTGCGTCATCGACACCCGTATCCGATGCCTGCGTCGCAAGCGTCTTCATCTGGTTGACGACGTCGGAAATCTGCTCTGCGCCCGCTACCGCAACGTCGGTGACGCTCTTCGCCCGGCTGAGCGACGAGGACACCGCCTTCAGTCCGCCCAGATCGCCGCGAAGTTTCTCGGCGATCGTGTAGGCGGCTGAATCGTCCTTGGTCGAACTCACGTTCATGCCGCTGTTGATGCGGTTCTGAACGGTCGAAAGACCCTTGCTGGTGGAATTGAGCGCCTGAAGCGCGGCCATCGCACCAGTGTTCGTGTTTACGGACATTGCCATCGTATGTTTTCCTTCTGGAAAGTTCGGCTGCTTCTGCGGCCGTGGACCGGATCGGCGGTCCCCCGGCGACCCGCCTGAAAGGCAGCTCGCCCTTCATCATGGAAAGAAACATCGGCGGCCGGGCGCGGGCACGAAGATTATTGATGGTTAGCAATGGCTTAACGGGTAGGCGCGGAGGATTTTACCGGGATATCAGGCGGATGGTCCCGGTCCGACGACGGCGCCCAGACGCCAGAAAACCGGGGCGGAGGATGTTCCGCCCCGGTTTCCGGGTCGCCGGGTGATGGCCGGGCTTATTTGAACAGCGACGTGATCGTCTGCGGCGCCTGATTGGCGATCGACAGGGCCTGCACGCCAAGCTGCTGCTTGACCTGCAACGCCTGCAGCTTCGCCGATTCCTTGGCCAGATCGGCATCGACGAGGTTGCCGATGCCGCTTTCGATCGTATCGGTCAGCTTGCTGGCGAAGGTGGACTGCGCATCGATCTTGCGCGACGCGGAACCCAGATTGCTGAGGTTGGTCGAGATCGCCTTGCTCAGCGTGTCCAGCGTGCCGACCATCGTGGTGGCATCAGAGGGGGACGAGATCGTCGACGTCGTGTTCAGCTTGCCCGCCGTACCGGCCGCGGCCAGGTCCATTTCCTGATTGGGCACGGTCAGCGTATCGGGGGTATAGGTGCCGCCGCTGGAGATACTGCCCAGCGACTGCAATGCCGACACCGTACCGCCGCTGGTCTTGAGCAGGTTGGTCCCGCTGAATTCGGACGAGTTGACGATCGTGGTGATCTGGTCGCGAAGCGCCGTGAAGTCCTTGTTGTAGGCATCGCGGCTGGTCTGGTCGACGCCGGCATCGGATGCCTGCTTGGCCAATGTCTTCATCTGGTTGACGACGTCGGAAATCTGCTCGGCACCCGCGACCGCGACGTCGGTAACGCTCTTGGCACGGCTCAGCGAGGTGGTAACGGCCTTCAGCCCGCCCAGATCGCCGCGCAGGTTCTGCGCGATCGTGTAGGCGGCCGAATCGTCCTTGGTCGAGCTGACGTTCATGCCGCTGTTGATGCGGCTCTGCGTCGTCGCCAGACCCTTGCTCGTCGCGTTCAGGGCCTGAAGAGCGGCCATCGCGCCGACATTGGTGTTTACGGACATCCCCATGACGTGTGTTCCTTCTGGAAAGTTCGGCAGCTTCTGCGGTCGCGGACCGTGACGGCGGTCCTTCGGCGGCCGTTCAAAAGCGCTGGCCACATCCTTATTCTGGGAAGAAATCCGGGCCGGCGGACAGAGATTGCGAAATTATTCACGCCAATGGTTACCGGCGTGTTTCCCCTGTTTTCCGATCAGAACGGAAACAGCGCGTCATAGATCTGCTGGCCCCAACGCGCCTGTTGCGCCTGCGTCAACTGGCCGCGCCCGCCGTAACTGATGCGTGCCTCCGCGATCTGGGTGTGGCGGATGCTGTTGTCGCGGGCGATATCCTGCGGCCGGACGATGCCGGTGACGATCAGCTCGCGCAGCTCGTAATTGACGCGAATCTCCTGCCGGCCGCGGATCACCAGATTGCCGTTGGGCAGTACGTTGGTGACGATCGCCGACATCGTCATGTTGATCGTCTCGCTGCGGCTGATCGTGCCGCCGCCATTATATTGGGACTTTGAATTGCCCGCGACCAGCTTCGACGGATCGCCGCCCGGCAGCTTCGTCTCCAGCCCGAGCAGCGACGACAGGCCGGCGGACTCCGACCCGCCCCGCGTGCGGGCGGTGTTGTTGCCCATGTCGGCCTTGTCGGCGACGTTGATCTTCACGGTCAGGATGTCGCCGTTCCGCGCCGCCCGCTGGTCGCCCAGAAACGCGCCAGCCCCCGCCCGGAACAGCGAGGCACCCGCCGGTGGCGGCGCCGTCGCCTCGCGACGCTGGACGATGCCGGGGCGGCCGAGCGACTCCTCGATCGACGGCGCATCGGCGGTATCGATCGCGGTCATCTTCGGCGCCTTGCCGACCTGAGCCAGCCGGTCGGTGACGGCGCAGCCGGACAGGGCAACCGCCCCGACAAACAAGACGGGAATGGTGGATTTCATCGAATTTCCCCGTCCGATCATGGTGCCGTCACCCGAACCGCGCCGGAGCCTTCGACGACGCCGTCCAGCGTCCGGTTGGTCGATGCGGTGACGACGCGGACCAGATCGCCCATCCCGCCGCTGGTCAGGGCGCGGGCACCGGTGGCGATCACCAGCCCGCCGCTGCGCAGCGTCACGGTCACCGGCTCACCGCGCCGCACCAGTCGCGGCGTCATGACGTCACCGGCGCGCACGACCGCGCCGATCGCCAGATTGCGCACCGCCTCGCGCCCCGCCGCCTGCCCCGGCGGCAACGCCCCGCTGGCCAGACCGGGGCTGCGCGGTTGCAGCTCGAAATCGGTGGTGGACAATATCTCGCCGCGTTCGATCGGGCGGACCAGCACGGGCGCGGGCGGCGGCTCGACCGCCGCCGGGGCGGCACTGGCAAGCGCCAGCAACAGGGAGGCGACGATGCTCACCGCAACTGGCTCGACGTGGCGAGCATCTCGTCCGCCGTCTTCACGACGCGGCTGTTCATCTCATAGGCGCGCTGCGCGGTGATGAGCGAGGTGATCTCCGCCACCGGATTGACATTCGACGCCTCGACGAAGCCCTGCAACGTCGTGCCCAGCCCCGGATCGCCCGGCGCCCCGACCGTCGGCTGGCCCGATGCTGCGCTGGCGAGCAGGATGTTCTGCCCCTGCGCCTCAAGCCCCGCCTCGTTGACGAAAGTGGCGACCTGCAACTGACCGACCGTCTGCATATCGGTGGCGCCGGCGGTCTTCACCTGCACCTGTCCGGTCTTCGAGATCGCGACATCGACCGCGTCGGCGGGGATGGCGATGCCCGGCTGCACCGGATAGCCGTCCGACGTCACCAGTTCGCCCTGATCGGAAAGCTGGAACGACCCGTCGCGGGTATAGCCGGTCTCTCCGCTCGGCATCGTCACCTGAAAGAATCCGCGTCCCTGGATCGCCAGATCGTACCGGTTGCCGGTCTGGTTGGGGGCGCCCTGTTCGGTGATGCGGTACACGCCACCCGTCCGCACGCCCGCGCCGATCTGGATGCCGGTCGGCACCTTGGCCTCGCTCGCGCCGCCCGCCGAGGTGCCGGGGCGGGTTTCCTGCTGATAGAGCAGGTCCTGGAACGCCGCCCGCTGCCGCTTGAACCCGGTGGTGTTCATGTTGGCGATATTGTTCGAGATGACATCGACATTGGTCTGTTGGGCCAGCATCCCGGTGCTGGCGATCGAAAGCGTCCGCATCGCGCAATTCCTATTCTAGAGTGAAATCAGCCGAGCTTGCCCAGGCGGTCGATCGCGCGCCGGCGCAGATCGTCCATGTCCTGCGACATCTTCATGCTGGATTGGTAGGCGCGCAGGATCTCGACCATCTGCGTGGTCTCGACGATCGGCTCGACGTTCGATGCCTCGATCCCGCCGTTGCGCAACCTGGTGTCGGCCGCCGCCAGTTCACGGCCGTTGCTGGCGGTCATCAGGCCATCGCCGCGCGGCGTGACCATGCGTTCGTCGTCGAACACGGTCACCGCGATGCGGCCGACCGGGCCATCCTTGGTTGCGACGGTGCCGTCGTTGCCGATGGTCAGCGTCGCCAGCTGGTCGGCCGGCACCGCGATCGGTCGCCCGCCCTCGCCCAGGATGCGCTGCCCGCCGGCGGTGGTCAGTTCGCCCGCCTGATTGGTCTTCACGAAACCGGCGCGGGTATAGGCGGTGCCGCCGTCCGGCGCCTCGACCGCCAGATAACCGGGGCCGTCGATCATCACGTCCATCGGATTGCCCGTCGACTGGAACGATCCGGCGGCGGTGTCGTGCATCGCGCCGTAATCCAGCACGAACGACGTCTTGCGCGCGGCCTCGACCGCGTTCTCCGTCGATTGCTCGACAAACTCGCGAAACACCGGCCGCTCCCGCTTGAACCCGGCGGTGCTCATATTGGCCATGTTGTTGGCCGCCACGTCCAGCTTGCGCCGGAGCGCCTGCTCCTGGCTCAGCAATACATAGGAGGATATGTCCATCCCGGCCTCGTTTCCCTCGACGTCGCTTTTCCGTCGCTAGGCAAAAACTGCCTGCCGACCGTCCTATAATAGGTGGGAGAATGGGGAGCCGGTCGGTCGCCCCATGGTTTCGGAAAGGGAATGGCCCAGTGTCGAACGGACTGGATATCGAGGAGGTGGACGGTGCAAAGCCACCGCCGGCCAGGAACAGGAAGAAGCTCGTCATCATCGGCGCGGCGGCGGCGGTCCTGCTGCTCGGCGGCGGCGGTGGCGCGTATATGATGATGGGCGGCACCCCCGCCGCCGCCGAGGAAGGCGGCCATGGCGACGCCAGGAAAGAAGTGGCCGCCAAGGAGGACGGCGGCGAAGGCGGTCATGGCGGTGGCGAGGGCAAGGACGCCGACACCCCGTTCGATGTGCCGCCGCTGCTCGTGAACCTGCGCACCGCCGATGGCACGCCGCACTTCCTGAAGGTGCACGTCATGCTCGTCCCCGGCCCCGACAGCTCGCTGGAGGGGATGAAGGACAGCCTGCCCGTCCTGCTCGACGCCTATCAGCCGTTCCTGCGCGAATTGCGACCGGAGGACCTGTCCGGGTCCGCCGCCGTGTTCCGCATCAAGGAGGAACTGCTGGTCCGGTCGCGCGCGGCGATCGGCGAGGGCAAGGTCAAGGAAATTCTGGTACAGGACCTGATCCAGCAGTGAGCGATCCCTTCGAAGAATTCGACGATTTCGCCCTGCCCGAACCGCCGATCGCGGCGATGGGCGACGGCGTCCTCGATCAGGCCGGCATCGACGCGCTGTTCGGCGATGTCGGCGGCCCCGCCCGCCCGCGCAGCGGCCTGAAGGCGGTCATCGAATCCGACGTCATCAGTTACGAACGACTGCCGATGCTGGAGGTGGTGTACGACCGGATGATCCGCTCGTTCGCCACGTCGATGCGCAACCTGACGTCCGATGCGATCGACGTCAGTCTGGAAGAGATCACCTCGATCCGCTTCGGTGACTTCGTCAATCGCATCGCCCTGCCGGCGATGATCGGCGTGTTCCGGGTCGAGGAATGGCGCAACTATGGCCTCATCACCGTCGAATCGAGCCTGATCTATTCGGTGGTCGATGCGCTGCTCGGCGGTCGCAAGAGCAGCGGCCGGACGATGATCGACGGTCGCGCGTTCACGGGGATCGAGGTGGGGCTGGTCGGCCGGATGCTGACGCTCGCGCTGTCCGATCTCGGCCAGTCGATGGCGCCGATCACGCCGGCGACGATGGAGCTGGAACGGATCGAAACCAGCCCCCGCTTCGCGTCGATCGCCGGGCCGACCAACATCTGCGCGGTCGCCACCTTGCGCGTCGACATGGAGGGACGCGGCGGGTGTTTCAGCGTCCTGTTGCCCTATGCCACGATCGAACCGGTCCGCCGCGTGCTGGGCCAGCGCTTCATGGGCGAGAAACAGGGGCCGGAAAATATCTGGGGCGCACACATGGCCACCGAGATCGCCAAGACCGAGGTGTCGGTCGAGGTCGTGCTGGGCGAAACCCAGATGACCCTGGGCGAGGTGCAGGCGTTCCAGGTCGGACGCACGCTGACGCTGGGCAAACGGCCCGATGATCCCCTAGAGGTCCATGTCGGCGGCATCCCGCTCGGCCTGGCCCAGATCGGCCAGCGGAGCAGCAAGGTGGCCGTCCGGCTATCGACCGACATCGCCAAAGGCCCCCTGACATGAGCTTCCTGCCATGAATTTCGCGACGCTCACCAACCTCGTCACCATCATCCTGTGCGCCGCCGTGCTGGTGCAGAGCGTGCGGATGATGAAATCGCTGAAGGTGGTACAGCCCAGCGCGCTGGCCGAAATGGTCGGCGCCCTCGACAACAGCACCGCGCAGGCGCGCACGGTGCTGGCCGAACTGCGTCGCGCGCTCGCCGAATGCTCTGGGTCCGCGCGCGTGCTGACCGACGGCAAGGCGATCTGCGACGAGCTGACCGTGATGGTCGGCATCGCCAATGCCTCCGCCGACCGGATGGCCGATGCCGCAGAGGCCGCGCGCCGCGCCCGTGCCGACGATCAATCCGGCGGCTGGGCATGAGCCGGCGTCCCTCGCTCCTGCTGCTCACCGCCTTTTCGGCGGCGGTCGCGACGGTGGGCAACACCGTCGGCCTCGCCGCGACCGCGCCCGGTATCGGCGATGCGCCGACCTCGCGTCTGGGCGTGGCGATCGGCGACGACATGAAGGCGCGCGATCAGGCGGCGGCCCGCCGCGGCCGCGCGCTCGACCTGCGCGAACAGGCGGCACGCGCGGCGGAGGCGCGGCTGAAACCAGCCGACGGCACCACTCCCGCCGCCGCCCCCGGCACCGCCCCGCCCCCGACGGGCGAGGCCGCGAGCGCGGGGCCGGACCAGTATGACGACCTCGCCCGCATCTATCAGGTGATGAAGCCGACCGCCGCCGCCGTGGTGCTGGAACAGCTCGATCTCGACGTACAGATGCGCGTCGCGCAAAAGATGCGCGAACGATCGACCGCGATGATCCTGGCGGCGATGACGCCCAAGGGCGCCGCCGCCCTGACCATGGCCATGGCCCGCCGCCGCGCCGCCCCCACGGTCGCGGCCGTGCCGGCCCGCCGCTAGCCCGACCCGTCATTGCGAGCGTAGCGAAGCAACCCAGAGTACCGCACGGCGCCCCTGGGTTGCTTCGCTACGCTCGCAATGACGGGTGACTAGACCGCCGTCACTCCGCCGCGAAGCGCGCGGACAGATCGGCCTGCCACGCCGACAGTTCGTCGAACGACAGCATCTCGGTAAACGCGAACCCCGCCTCGCCGTCGCAAGACCAGCGCAGCGTCGCGTGGCGTGCCGCCAGACCGGGGATGGTGACGCGCACCTGCGTGCCGACCGGCGGCGGCGACGTGATGCCCAGCCGGCATCCCGATTGCGACAGGTCGCGCAACAGCGGCACCGTCGTCTGGCCCAGATGCCACAACAGCACCGGGCAGGTCGCCGACAGTCGCGGTGCGCGGGGTCGCCGCTCCGGGTCCTGCGCGCCGCCATGCAACAACGTGGGCACGTCGATGGGATCGGAGAACATCATCCCCGCCCGCCGTGGCTGGGTCCAGGTCACCGCGCCTTGCAGTACGCTCAGGTTGCGCAGTTCGATGCGGACATGCTCGCCCACGGTCAGCGGCGCATCGCATTCCGCCATCAGCCCGCCCGACGACAGGTTGCGCACGCGGCATACCCAGTCGCCGCCCGCCGTCACCATCCGCCCCAGCAGCAGGATGGTCGTCAGTCGCGGCTCCCGCGCCACGGAGACGGGACGCGGGACATAATCGTCGTCGGCGGCGGTGAAGGTCGTCATCGGCCTGTTTCCTGTGTCGTCACGCCGGCTCGGCACGGGTGATGGCGACGCGCCTGACCACGCCCTTGCCCATCGCCTCGGGGGCGGCGGCCTGCACCACCCGGCGCAGGCCATCGATATTGGGGAGCATCCCGTCCGGCCCGGCGGCCAGCGGCGTCCGGTAAGTCCGCATGTTGATCGCATGCAGCAGCAGCGGCAGCTTCAGCGTGACCGCGGCGACCTGATCCTCCGGCACCTCCAGATCCAGGTCGAACGACACATATCCGGCCAGCCGGCCATCCTGCAGCACCATCGGCGCGCTGATCTTCTGCGCCGGCACGAACGCCATCACCGGCTCGACCGGGGCCCTGGGCGCCGGCGGCCCGAGCACGCGCAGCGTCGCCACCGCCGCCCCGCCGCCGACACCGCCGCCCAGCACCAGCATCACCAGATACAGGATGATCTTCTTCATCGCCGGTCAGAACCGGAAACTGGCATCGATCGGCAACGACGGCGCCGCGCCCTTGGCCACGATCGTGATGCGGCGGTTCTCCGGCCGGTCGGGCTGGTCGGGATAGACCGGCCGCGTATCCGCCATCGCCACCATCTCGGCAAAGCGACCCACCGGCAGGCCCGCCGCGATCATCGCGATCCGCGCGGCCAGCGCGCGTTCGCCCGACAATCGCCAGTTCGCCTCGTCGCCGCCGTTGCCGACGCCGTTGGTATGCCCCTCGATCACGATCTGCGCGTCGGACTTGACCAGCTTGCCCGCCACCCGCGCCAGCATCTCGCGCGCGAAGGGGTTCAGGATCGCGGTGCCGTCCTTGAACATCGACCGCGCGGCGGTGTCGGTCAGGCTGATGCGCAATCCGTCGCGATCCTCCTCGATCCGCATCTGGCGGCGGCCCTGATCGTCGGGCGGCAGGCTGTCGATCGCGACGCGCAGTTCCTGCGCCGCCACCCGCAGCGACGCATCGGGGATGTTGGCGCTGCCCCCGCGCGATGTACCGGCGGTCGCGGCCTTGGTGCTCGGCTGGCCCTTGGGCGCCTGCACCGATTCCGATTGCGCGCGCCGGCCATGGCCGCCCGCGCCCGGCATCCCGCTGACGCCGCTGATCGACGACGACGCATCCGTGGTCTGCGACAGCGACGTGGCCGACGATGGCGAGAAATACTCCGCCAGCCCCTTTTGCCGCTGCTTGTCGGGATTGCTGATGAGCCACAGCAACAGAAAGAACGCCATCATCGCCGTCACGAAATCGGCATAGGCGACCTTCCACGCGCCGCCATGATGCCCGCCCACGATCTTCTTGACGCGGCGGATGACGATCGGGCGGGTGTTGGCGCCGGTCGCGGCCATTATGCCGCCGCGGCCAGCGCGACGCGCAGGCGTTGCTGCACCGTGCCCAGCCGTACCGAATCGACCGCGTCATGCGGATCGCGGCCGACCGCCAGCCGGTCGAGCAGCGCCGCGCTTTCGTCGGTGCACTGGACCAGCATGTCGAACGCCTGGAACTGTTCCAGATAGCGGTTCACGAAATCCTCGTCACCGACGAGCATTTCCGCCAGCCGTTCGATCGCCGTGCGGACATGGCGAAGCTCGGCCGCGATGGCGGCCTGCAGGGGGGCGACGAGATGCGGGTGAGCCATGGGTTGCGGGACCATCACGGGGGTTTCAGAAGAGTTCGAGTTCGCCGCCGTCGACCGGCTGCGGAACACGGGGTGGCGGCAACGGCTCGGCCACGAACGTGGCGCGGGCCTTGCCGTCGAACGGCAGGAATTCGACCTTGCGGGCGCGGGTACCGCCGACATCGACATGGCCGATCGCGATCCCCTCGGTCTCGATGAAGCGGCGCGCGAAGGCGGCATTGCCATGGCCGATACCGCCCAGCCCGGCGATGATGTTCGCCCCGCCATAGATGTGCGCCCGCAACCGCGATCGCGCCGCCCCGCGCTGCATCATCGCGTTGATGAGCAGTTCCATCGCATGGACGCCGTATCGCTGCATGTCCTGCGCGCACACCTGTTGCCCGGCATCGGGCTGGCCGAGCAGGAAATGGTTCATGCCGCCGACATGCGCCACCCCGTCGTGCAGGCACACCGCGATGCACGATCCGAGCAGCGTCGACAGCAACGTGTCCGGCCGATCGGTGGCTAGGTGTTCGCCCTGGACCAGGTTGATGCGCCGCATGGTCAGGACAGCTCGCCGAAGACGCGTTCGATCTTGTCCTTCAGCGCCGCCGGCGCGAAGGGTTTCATCAGGTAGTTGTTGACGCCCAGCGCCGCCGCCTTCTGCACCACTTCGCGATCGGCCGATCCGGTCAGCATGATGAACACGGTCTTGCCGATCACCGGGTCCTTGCGGACTTCCTCCAGAAACTGGAGGCCGTCCATGTCGGGCATGTTGTAATCCGATACGATCAGGTGGACGCGATCGGATTTCACGGACGCCAATGCATCGACGGCGGCACCCTTGTCGCGCACGTCCTTGAATCCCAGGTCCTGCAACGAACGACGGATCATTGCGCGCATGCTCGCCTGGTCGTCGACGACCATCACCTTGATCTGAGCCGCAGCCGGCATCTTACGCTCCCACTCTTGCTTGGCGCATGCCGCATGCTGCGAGGATCGCCTCGGGCATCGCCGACAATGTCATTTCCTTATCGACCGCGCCCAGTTCCATCGCCGCGCGCGGCATGCCGTACACGACGCAGCTTTCGCGCGACTGGCCGAAGGTCCGGGCGCCGGCACGACGCATCGCCAGCAACCCTTCGGCCCCGTCCGATCCCATGCCGGTCAGGATCGCACCCACCGCCGCCGGTCCCCGCCTTGTCGCGACCGACCGGAACAGCACGTCGACCGACGGGCGATGGCCGCTGGTCAGCTCGCCGGGGCGCACGCGGATCGACGATCCGGCCGCGCCCACCAGTTCCATGTGCTGTTCGCCGCCCGGCGCGATGTACGCATTACCCATCGCCAGCGTCATGCCGTCACGCGCTTCCTGCACATGGATGCGGCATTCGCGGTCCAGCCGGTCGGCGAAGCTGCCGGTGAAGGCGCCGGGCATATGCTGCACGATCAGGATCGGCGGGCAATCGACCGGCATCGCGCCCAGCAGCGCGAACAGCGCCTCGACCCCGCCGGTGGACGATCCGATCGCGATCACCGCATCTTCGCGCGCCTTGCCCGTCGTCGTCGCCACCACCGGCGGACGCGCGCTGCGGCTCGGCCGCACCGCCGATCGCGCCGCCGCCTTCACCGTCGCGCGCAGCAAGGCGCCGTTGCGCGCCAGTTCCTCGGCGCTGCCCTTGGGCTTGGCGATGCAATCGACCGCCCCCAGCCGCAACGCCTCGATCGTCACCGCCGCGCCGTGCGCGGTCAGCGTCGAACACATCACGACCGGCATCGGCCGCAGGCGCATGATCCGTTCCAGAAAGGACAGGCCGTCCATGCCCGGCATCTCGACGTCCAGCGTGATGACGTCCGGCTCCAGGTCCTTTATCATCTGGCGCGCGGTGTTCGGCTCGGGCGCCTGTCCGACCACCTCGATCTCGGGATCGACGGACAGGATGCGGGTCAGCACCGCGCGGATCGCCGCGCTGTCGTCGACCACCAGGGCGCGTATCGGTGTCATCGCGTGCCACCTTCCTGCTTGACGTAGATGGTCTGGCCGCAGCCCTTCATGACCGCCGCCGCCGGCCCGACCAGTCGTTCGGAATGGCCGATATACAGATGGCCGCCGGGGGCGAGCTGATCGACCAGCCGCGCCTCCAGTTCCGCCTTTGCGCGATCGTCGAAATAGATCATCACGTTGCGGCAGAAGATGGCGTCATATTGCTGCCGCATCGGCCACGCCTCGAACAGGTTCAGGACGTGCGCGGTCACCAGCGCGCGCGCTTCCGGCGCCATCTCGTGATCGCTGCCGGCGGCGGGGCGCAACCACGCCTTGCGATAATCGGCCGGAATCGCAGCCACGACATTGTCCGGATAGGTCGCCTGCCGAACGCTGTCGACGACATGCGGCGCCAGATCGGTCGCCAGCAGCTTCAGGTCGGCATCGCGCAGCCAGCCGGCCTGACCGCGATCCTTGCCCAGCAGGCACATCGCGATCGTATAGACCTCCTCGCCGCTCGAACAGCCTGCGGACCAGATCCTGACCGGCCGGCGACGCACCGCGTCCTTCAGCGTCGGGATCACCTTCTCGCGGAAATGCTCGAAATGGTGGTTCTCGCGAAAGAAATGCGTGTGGTTGGTGGTCAGCGCCACCACCATCGCCGCGCGTTCCTCACCCGGCGACTGCACCATCCGCACGTAATCGCGAAAACTCGTCAGGCCGTGCATCCGCAACCGGCGCGACAGGCGGCCATGCACCAGCGTCTTCTTGATATCGGTCAGGTGGATGCGGGCGTCGCTCTGCATGATCGCGGCGATCGCGGCGAATTCGGCACTGCCGAGCGGCGGCCCGTTGGCGCCGCTCTCCACCGACCCGTCCGGTCCCGCCAGGACGGACGCTGTGCTCACGCGGCCATATCCAGCTGACGGGTCAGGCCCAGCGCGTCGAGATCGAGCAGCAGCACCATGATGCCGTCGGTGCTGCCATGCGCCGCCTCGATCGTGCGCGACGTGGTCTTGACCAGACCGGCGATGACGCTCGCCTCGCCGATCTCGACATCGGGAGCGGGCCGAATGTCGGAATCCTTGATGAGCACGATGTCGGCGACCTCGTCGACCAGAAATCCCGCCTGCTTGCCGTCGACGTTGACGACCAGGATGCACGACCGCGCATGGACCACGCTCGGCGCCCAGCCCAGCCGCTCGGCCAGGCCGACGACGGGAACGACGGTGCCGCGCAAGTTCGTCACGCCCTTGATGTACGATGGCACGCCCGGCAGCGGGGTCGGCTCGTCCCATTCGCGGATTTCGATCAGCGCGGACATGTCGATCCCGAAGATCTGCTGGCCGAGCGAGAAGGTGACGATCTTGCGCTCGTCGGAATTGTCGATGCTGCTCATGCGGCCAGTCCTTTCGGGGTATAGCGGGTAAGGGGGGCGGAGGGGCCGACCAGCGCCTCGATATCCAGGATCAGCGCGATCGATCCGTCGCCCAGGATGGTGGCGCCGCCCAGGCCCCGGATCGGGTGGAGATTCTGGTCGAGGCTCTTGATGACCACCTCGCGGCGGTCGTCGATCGTGTCGACCATCAGGCCGACATGGCCGGCGGTCTCGCTCTCGACGATGATGACCAGCGACTCCTCGGGCGTCAGCGCATCGTTGTCGGCAAGGCCGAAGGTGCGGGTCAGGCGACGCACGGGCAGGTAATCGCCGCGCAGTTCGATGACCTCGCCGGTCGTCGTGGTCGGGCGGACCTGACCCGGCTCGGGTTGCACCGTCTCGATCACATTGGCCAGCGGCAGGACGAAGCGCTGTCCGGCCAGCCGCACGATCATCCCCTCAAGGATGGCGAGCGTCAGCGGCAGCACCATGGTGAAGGTCGTGCCCTTGCCCGGCACCGACGATATCTCGACCCGGCCGCCCAGCGCCTCGACGTTGGATCGCACCACGTCCATGCCGACGCCGCGGCCGGAGATGTTCGATATCGTCTCGGCGGTGGAGAATCCCGGCGCGCAGATCAACTGATCGATCTCCTCGTCGGTCAGCACCGCGTCGGCGGCGACGATACCCTTCTCGATCGCCTTGGCTCGCACGCGGGCGCGGTCGATGCCGGCGCCGTCATCGGCGACCCGGACGAAGATGCGCGCGCCCTTCTGTTCGGCTGACAGCCTGATCGTGCCCTGCACCGGCTTGCCGGCCGCCAGGCGTCGTTCGGGGCTTTCGATGCCATGGTCGACGGCGTTGCGGATCATATGGGTCAACGGGTCGCCGATCTTCTCGATCACGCCCTTGTCGACCTCGGTCGTCTCGCCGATCGTCTCCAGGATCACCTGCTTGCCGGTTTCGACCGACAGGTCGCGCAACATGCGCGGCACGCGGCTGAACGCCTGCCTGATCGGCTGCGCGCGCAGCGACATCACCGTGTCCTGGATCTCGCGCGTCAGCCGCGACAGTTGCGGCAGTTCGACCCGCTCCTGATCCTTGGGGCTCAGGCGGTCAGCGAGGATCGACCCCCGGATCACCAGTTCCCCGACCAGGTTCAGCAGCATGTCGAGCTTGGTCAGATCGACCCGGATCGTCTGCGCGACCGGCTCTCCGGCCCTTACGGGTTCGGGATGTTCCTCGGCCCGCGCGGCAGGTGACGATGCGGGCGGCGGTGCGGTCGGTCGCGCGACGGCCAACGGCGCGGGCGGCGCGATCGGCGTGGCGACCAGCATCTCCACGACCGGTGCGGCGACCGGCGCGTCTTCCGGCACGACGACACCACGCGCGTATTCGACGATCGAATTGGGCGCGACGAAATCGAAACAGTCGGCGATCGCCTGTTCCTCGACATCGCCCGGCAGACTCAGCGTCCAGCCGATATAGGCGTGCTCCGGCTCCAGATCGCGCAGCGGCGGCAGGCGCGACAGGTCGGCCGCGACGACGGTGCCGCCCAGCATCTCCAGCTCTCGCACGATCAGCATCGGCTCGCCGCCATTGGCCAGCGCCGCGTTCGACGGCACGAACGTCACCGTCCACGGCACCGGTTCGGCCACGCTATCGTCAAGCAGGTCGAGCGCGACGGTGACGGGTTCGAATCCGAACGGATCGAAACTCTCGACTTCGGCGACGACCGGCTCGAATCCGAACGGATCGTCATCCATCGGCGCGACCACGGCCACGGCCATCGGCTCCGCCACGATATCGGGCGCGCCGCCATCGACCAGTATCTGGTCCAGCGCCGCCAGCACCGCATCGTCGGCGGGCACCGGCTTGGTCCCCTGCGACGCGGCGACATGGTCCGACAGGATGTCGAACGCGGTCAGCATGACGCGCGTGACGCCCGGCGTCGGCGCGATGCGGCCGGCGCGCACCTCGTCCAGCACATTCTCGAACCGGTGCGAGAACGCGGTCAGCGCGACATGGCCGAACGCACCCGCGCCGCCCTTGATCGAATGGACCGCGCGGAACACGCCGGCGATGACCTTGGCCGACACGTCGCCGGCCGCCATGGCCGACAGGCCGGATTCGGCGGTGGCCAGACCCTCGGCGCATTCCTCGAAGAAGATCGCCTGGATATCGTCGAGATCGTCGCTCATGGGCAGACGCGGCGGATCGCCGTTCCCAGTTTGGCGGCATCGAACGGCTTGGTGATCCAGCCGGTGGCGCCGGCGTCGCGCGCGCGCGCCTTCTTCTCGTCCGAGAATTCGGTCGACAGCACCAGGATCGGCACGCCGCGGAATTCCGGCTTGGCGCGCACCGCCTCGATCAGTTCGAACCCGTCCATCTCGGGCATGTTGATGTCGGTGATGAGCAGGTCTGGCTTCACCTCGCTCATGCGTTCCAGCCCGTGGCGGCCATCATTGGCCGCCTCGATCCTGAACCCCTGCGCGGTCAGCGACGCCTTCAGCAACATGCGCATGCTGGCCGAATCGTCGACGGTAAGGATGGTCTTGCTCACGAATATGCTTCCTTCTGGCGTTCGAGACCGATCGCATCGGCGAGCCGGCACTGGGTGACGCGTTCCACGAATGCGGGGCTGGCGTCGGTGATGGCGAAGCGCTGGCCGGTGGCCGCCGCCTCGGCATGGGCCGCGACGAGCAGCTGGAGCGTCGCCTGCCCCACGCTTTCGACGGCAGAGGCGTCGACCGCCATCGCGCCGTCGAAATCGGCGGCCAGCACCAGCCGCACCCGGATGTCCTCGGCGGTCACCGTGGTGCAGTGGGCGGGCAATCGGATCATGCGATCGATCCGACCGGGCTCGGATAGGGCCATGTCAGGCAAGGACAGTGTTGAAGTCATTTTTCGCCTCTTCGAGTGCGGTCTCGAGTTGCTGGAAGGATGGAGCCTTGGCGGACGGCGTCATGCGCCGCGCGACCTCGATCGCGACCTGGGTCGGCAGACCCTGCGCGTGGGCGACGATCGCGGTCTTGACGATGGTGAACGGCTTGCTGTCGCTCTCGATCGTCTCCTGCAGCTTCGCCGCCAGCGGACCGACCAGACAGTATGCGAGCAGCACGCCCATGAACGTGCCGACCAGCGCGCCGCCGATCATCGCGCCCAGCACCTCGGTCGGCTGGTCGATCGAACCCATCGTCTTGATGACGCCCAGCACGGCCGCGACGATGCCGATGGCGGGCAGGCCGTCGGCCATCTGCTGCAGCGCGTGCTGCGGCGCGAGCTCCTCGTGGTGGTGCTTCTCGATGTCGTTTTCCATCGCCTCGGCGATCTGGTGAGGATCCTCGAAGCTGACGGTCATCATGCGCAGGTAATCGCACATGAAATCGGACAGGTGATGGTCGGCGATCAGCCGCGGATACCGCGAGAAGATCGCGCTCTCCTTGGGGTTGTCCAGATGCGGCTCGATCGCGGTCGCGCCACCCTTCTTGAAGGTCGAGAGCAGGCCGTACAGCAGGGTCAGCAGATCCTTGTAATCGCTGTCCTTCCACCGCCCGCCCTTGAACGACCGGATCAGGCCCTTGCCCGCCAGCTTCACCGTCGGCATCGAATTCGACACGATGAACGCACCGATCGCGGCGCCGCCGATCGCCATCATCTCGTGCGGCAAGGCATGGAGCACGATGTCCATCTTGCCACCGGAGATGATGAAGCTCCCGAACACGCAACCGAGAATGATAAGAAGGCCGACGCCGTTCAGCATGGTTCTGGACCAATCTTCCTGCCGCTAGGGATGTATCGATTAGTTATAGGTGGGCGCCGACACCGCCGGTCGGCGCCCACCGGGTATTAGGCGGCGCGCGCCAACGGCGTCGGCTGCTGCAATTCGACCGTCGCCAGGAAATGACGCAGGCGGTTCTCCTCCAGCCTCGCGATCAGGCGATTGTCGTGGAACGGCAACAGCATCGCGGCCAGGTCGGGCGCCCATGGTGCCGAGCTGTCGAACACGACGCCAAGACCCAGCACGGCCGGTATCAGCGCGAAGGCGACATCGCGGCCCTCGGTGCGAAGATCGGCGACGAAATCCTCGACCGCGGTCAATACGCCGTTGCGCGGGCCGCCCGAATGTTTGGCGAAGGCGAAATACCCCTGACCATGAAAGCCGGCCCCGTGGACGAGTTCCACATCGTCGAGCGTGACGCCGCCTTCGTAACTATAGGGCTGACGCCACTCCGCCGGGATCCGCTTCGGCGCATAGTACATGTCACGCCGCGCGCAGGGCCAGCTGACGTCGTGAAGGATGGCCAGCAACGGCTTGCCGTCGCGCTGACCGATCTGATCGGCGATCGCCAGTTCGTTGCGGACCGTATAGTAATTGTGATCGCCGTCGATCACCCATGCATCCACGTTCGCCAGACCGGGCATGGCTTCCAGACTCGGCGCCGGGATGTGCCGCACGTTCCGGCAACCGATGACCCAGCGCAGAAATTCTTCGGCAGGCTCGGGATCGATGCTGGTCAGGCTGCCGCCGACATCGGCCATTTGATCCGCGAGCTTCTTGGACATGCCGCCAAGATCGGCGCCGATTTCCACGACATCGCGGGCGCCGGCGATCTTCAGGCAGTCGAGAATGGTATCGGCCATCTCGGACATCGAATGGATATACAGGTTGTTCATGCTGTGGCTCCTGTGAGGACGGACATGGTGGTCGGTGTTGATGAGGGGGCGGCGCAACGCTTGACGAGCGGGCGGAACGTGATGGCGAGCATCATCGAAACCCTGTCCTGCACGGGTGGCGGTGCCACCATCAGGAATGACTCGGCGTTGCCGCAGCGGAAGATATCCGGTGCGATCTGCTCCATATCCTCGAAATACGGTGTGGCGTTGGTCGTCAGACGCGTCGCCGCCTCGCCGTCGAGGAAAGAGCTGACCGGCAGGAAACAGGCCGATTCGATCTGGACCAGTTCGAAATCGCGTCCGAACTGGACGCCGACGGTGTATCGGCCGGCACCGATCGGCACGGCGGCGACATAATAGCCCTGATGCGTCGGATGTGCCTGAACCACATCGGTAAAGGCCTTGTTGCCGTCCGTCATGAGCACGGTGACCGGCAGCGTGTGATCGGCAAAATCGGGAAAGCGAAGGTCCAGACCAAAGCGCCGCTGCGTCAACAGCGTCAGGCTGGTCGGCAAACCCTGCCCCCTCAATTCGGCGGGCAGGAAAAGCCGCCGCGAATTCTTCAGGTAGAACAGGCCCCGTTCGCGCAGACCCCGTTCGGCGGCGTCCGGGTCGAACAGCAGCGCAACGAAATCCCCGCCGAGATTCCAGTCGTGCTCGAACCGGGTCATCACCTTGATTTCGTCCGCCAACGGCAGATACAGCAACCGGGCCAGCGCACTCACCGCACCACGGTGCGCCGCGTCGGGCGATACGGCCGTACGCCGGATCATCGCCGTGCCGTCGGTGCGGGCAAAGGAAAGGCACCCTGCCTGCACCGCCTCGCGGATCGAATTCTGTTCCCTTCTGATCTGGACGGCGGCGCGAACCGTCTGACCGCCCTCGCGGTAATCCACCACCGATCCCTGGGGCAGCGTACAGAACTGCTCCAGCACGATGAACGCGCTCATCAACGTTTCCAGCGTCGCGACATCGTGGTTCCGCAGCGCGAGCATGCCGCGCTTGTCCAATCCGCTGATCTCGTCCTCCAGCAGCAGAAGATAGCGGCCGGCGACCTTGACGCCGAAGGTGTCTGCGATCTGCGCTGCGATCTTGCCCTGGACCGTGCCCTTGTAACCGACATCGACGAGCATCAGCGTGTCGCCCCGGGCCGGATCGATCTTCACCCGGATGTAGTCGGCCAGCCGATCCGCATAAGCCTCGCCGCGCGCCGAGATCTTTTCGACCCACTCGTCGGTCTGCAGCGCATCGGCCAGCGCATGCGGATCATCCTCCGGCAGACCGTCGAGCAGTTCGTGCGCCTCGTCACCGACGACGTGCAACTGGCGAAGGAAATCGATCCCCGCACCATGCCCGATTTCCTCGATGATGAACTTGCGGATGGCTGCGGCATCGGTCAGCGACGCACTGGTCGCGGCAAAACGGCTGATCTCGATCGCATGGGTGTCGATCGTCGGATGGATCGCCGCGAACACCTCCTGTGGCAGGTATCCGTCGCGCATCAGGAACATCAGGTGGACCTTGCCGCCATGCGCCTGGTTCAGTTCCGCGGCTTCCGCCGCGATCCAATGGGCGAAGTTGGTCATGATCGGACCGACTGCGGCGAAGCCCATCGCCTCGGCAGGGCCGGTGATCGCACCTTCGTTCAGCGACAGCGTCGCCCGATGCGGCTGGAATGCCGTACCGCCTCCCATCATCAGGGCACCGGCCGTCCGTTCCTGACGCAGCCGCTGGACGGTGGCGTCGGCGAACTGGACGAGATGGAGCGCCTGAAGGCCATGGCGCATGCCGGAGATCGCATCGGCATGTTTGTTGTCGCCGATATGAAGGATGCCGTCGGGACGCATCGCGGTGTGCTTCAACACCGTGTCGAACAGCCGTTCGCTCTTGGACGATCGATACTCGCACGAGCAGAAGATCGTATCGATCATGTCGGCGACCTCGTCGCCCGCAGCGGCACGGATCAGCCCCTCCAGCTGGTCGCGTTCGAGATAGGAATCGCTGACGATGATGACCGGCAAACCCCGGCGCTTCGCTTCGCGCATCAATTCGACCGTCGGCGCGAATGCATAACAATGTCGCGCTTCGGCGGCGATCTCGCGCTCGACATAGGCTTCACGCGCCGCTGCATCGAGATTTGGCAGCAGTTTGGCGTAGATCTCTCGCAAGGTCACTTCGTTGGACGCGCCGTACGCCAGCTTCCGGTCCTTGCGCGCGGCCTGATCGGCCCATCTGCGCTGACGCGGCGTGACGCCATCCAGAAGTTCGAAGATATCGTGCGAAGCGTGAACGTCGCGCCACAGCAGCGTATCGAAGCAATCCAGCGACAGCATCTTGATGCCGCGATGACCGTCCAAGGCCTGGGCGAGCCGGTGCGGCTGGATGGTCTGGGGCATGCGACGGCGTCCTTTATGGATAGATGCGGTCGATATTGCCCGCTCGATCATCTTATAGGACGCCGTCGGACCCGCCGGTGACGGATCGTCCTAGAATGATGCCAACGACATCATCACGGAGCGACCATGTCCCTGTCCGCCTATCAACGCGCCCGCACCATGACCGAACATCCTCGATCGACCGAAGTGCGGTTGCTCCGTGAGATCACCGGCGACATGATCGCCGCCCGCGACGGCGGCGTGACCGGCGTCGCGCTGGCGCCGATCCTGTTCCGCAACCGGATGATGTGGAACGCCTTCAGCACCGACTGCGCCTCGCGCGGCAACCAGTTGCCGGTCGAACTGCGCGCCTCGATCGTGTCGCTCGGCCTGTGGGTGGACCGCTACACCAGCGACGTCGCCACCGGCCGCGACACGATCGACGCCCTGATCGAGGTCAACCGCTCGCTGATCGAGGGCCTTCAGCCCGGCCGCATCGCCGCCTGATCCCTCCACCCGGACACGAACGAAAAGAGCCGGACGGTGATACCGTCCGGCTCTTTTTTTGGTCGTTGCGCCGGACCCGTGACAGGCGGCGATGTCCTACACGGCGGGCTTGGGGTATCCCGTCGGGAAACCGCTCTTTCTCACTGTCGATCGACCAGCGCACGATCGCGCGCACGTAGGAGGGTGTGACTTTCGAGACTTTCGGGCCGCGGACATGCTCTTGAGCACTTTACGAGAACGATCTTCTGCCGTTCGGCCTGAGCGCAGTCGAAGCCTGCCCTGAGCGAAGTCGAAGGGGCCACCTTTCCACAGGTGCTTCGACTGCGCTCAGCACGAACGGTTCGGTGTCTAGAACGACTTCCAGTCGTCATCCGCCCGCACCATCGCCGGAATGGCGGCGGCCGGCAGCGGCCTGATCGGCGAGGTATACGCCCCCGGCGTCACATAATCCGGCTTGCGAGGGGCCGGTGCGGAACGACCGCCCTGCGCGACCTTGAACCGCCCCGCCTGATCGGCGAGGTTGCCGACTTCGCTGGCCAGATTGCGCGCCGCCGCCGATGTCTCCTCGACCATCGCCGCGTTCTGCTGCGTCGACTGGTCCATCGTCCCGATCGCCGCCGAGATCTGCGTGATCGCCGCCGACTGCGCCTGATTGTCCGCCGCCATCGTCGCCAGCAACTCGTGCACCTGCGCGACATCGCCCGAGATGTTGGCCAGCGCCCCGTCGACCTTCGTCACCGCCTCGACCGCGGTCACGATGTCGGTCTGCGTCACCGTCAGCTGGTCCCGCGCCCGCTTGGCTTCCTCCTCGGCGCGCATCGCCAGTGCCGACACCAGATCGGCGACCACCGCAAAGCCGCGACCGGCGTCACCGGCACGGCCCGCCTCCACCGCCGCGTTCATCGCCAGCACCCGGGTCTGGAACGCGATCTTGTCGAGACCCTCGATGACGCTGTCGATGCCCTTGGCGCTTTCCGACACCCGACCCATCGCCTGCACCGCCTCGTCGGCCACCGCCCGGCCGCCGCCGACCGTCGCGATCGCCTGATCCGCGCGCTCCACCGTCCGCGCCGCCGCACCCGCCGATGCCCGCAGCCGGCCATCCATCTGCGTCACCGAGGCCGCCGTCTCCTCCAGCGAGGCCGCATTGCTCTCCGTCCGCCGCGCCAGATCCTCCGACGCCTGCGCGATCTCGCCCGATCCCGTCCGGATCGTCGTCGCACTCTCCGACACCGCGCCGATCAGGTCGCGCAGCTTGCCCAGCGCCTCGTTGAAGTTCGACTTCAGCCCGGCATATTCGGGCGGGAACTCCTGTGCGATCGTCACCGTCAGATCGCCGTCCGACAGGTCGGACAGATGGCCCGACACCGTATCGACCACCATCTTCTGTTCGGCATCGGCGCGCGCCTTCGCCGCATCGGCCGTCTCCTTGGCGATCCCGTTCTCCCGGAACACCGCCACCGCCTTCGCCATCTGGCCCACCTCGTCGCCGCGGTCCTGGCCGGGCACGTCGATCGAATACCGGCCCACCGCGAGCAGCTTCATCACCTCGGTCAACAGCGTGATCGGCCGGCCGATCGCCCGCGTCAGCAGCACGCACAACCCGATGACCGACACCATCAGCAACAGCCCGCCGATCAGCATCGCCCGGGAACTGTCGGCGACCGCCACATCCTGTTGCGCCTTGTAGGTTTCGACCAGTTCCACCTGCCGCGCCCGGAGCGCGCGCAGCGGTATCAGAACCGGCGTCAGCAACTGGACCTTATTGTTCGCCCGGACAATCGACATGGCCTGCTCGATGCGGCCGGCCCGGGTCAGCGTCATCAATCGCGTACCCCATAATGGCTGCCACGCCTGCATCAGGTCGCGGGTCGCCCTGACTTGCGCCAGATCCGCAGGGTCGCTCAACAACTCGCCGAGCTTTGCCAGCGCTTCCGCCATCTGTCCGTCGGCTTCCTTGTAGATGCCGGCATAATAATCGTCGCCGGTAATGACATAGCCGCGCACCTGCGCACTCAACCGCTGCGCGGCCATTTCGTACGCGATCGTCTCACTGTATATTTCCTGCGCACGTGATGACTTTCGCGTCGCCTCCTCCACGGTCGTGGATGCATTCCACAGAAATATCATCGTTATCGCCGCGATGGCGATATTGATGGAAAACGCGGCGATCAGTTTCGCGGAGATAGACCAGTTGCTCAGATGCATTTTAACCAACACCCCCCATCCAGAGAATTTTGATGGCAACATCGCGAGACCCGGTGCCGTTCTCCGCGATTGCCGTCCTCTATTGTAGGAGCGGTTCGATTGCTCGGTTGACATGGATCAGCCAATATTTCTGGCTGATCCATGTCGTATTGAAATCCCCGGTTGGTGCTGGTCGCGGCGACCTGTATCCCGGCTATCGATGCTGCGGCGCTTTTCCCAATGATCGGCCTGTCGGTCGCGGTCGGCCGGTTCGTCGAGGCGTTGTTCTGGGCTATCTTCCGCGTCGCGGGCGCCGTGGCCGGGGCCGTCGTGCTGGCGGTACTCGTCGCGGTCGTTGCCTGGATCGTCATCCGCCGCATCCTGCGCCGCCGCTGAACGATGGAGCCTACCCTGCCCGCCACCCCCGCCTGGCCGCCGCAATCGACGCCGCGCCTGTTCGTCGATGCCCCCCTCGCCGCTGGTCCACTCAGGATCGATGGGCCGCCGGCCCATTATCTCGCCACCGTCATGCGGGCGAAGCCGGGCGATCCGGTGAAGCTGTTCGACGACCGCACCGGCGAATGGCTCGCCACGATCGCTACCACCGGCAAGCGCGACCTGATGCTCGACGTCGTGGCACTGCTGCGCCCGCGTGAGCCGGTGCCAGACCTGTGGCTCTGCGCCGCGCCGCTGAAGAAAGGCCGGGTCGACTGGATGGCGGAGAAGGCGTGCGAACTGGGCGTCGCCCGCCTCGTACCCGTCGTCACCCGCCGCACCGTGGTCGACAAGCCCAATGGCGACCGCCTGCGCGCGCATATGATCGAGGCGGCAGAGCAATGCGACCGCACCGCGCTCCCCGAACTGGCAGATCCGGTGAAGCTGCCGGCGCTGTTGCGTGACTGGCCGACCGATCGCGCGTTGTTCTTCGCGGATGAGACCGGCGGCCTGCCCGCACTGGACGCGATGCGCGCCCATCCCGGCCCCGCCGCGATCCTGATCGGGCCGGAGGGTGGTTTCGATGCGGACGAGCGCGCCGCGATCCGCGCCGTGCCGCAGGCCGTCGGCATCGGCCTCGGCCCTCGCATCCTGCGCGCCGACACCGCGGCGGCGGCGGCCGTGGCATTATGGATGGCGGCGGCGGGCGACTGGCGATCGTGACACGGTCGCTGCCTTTATCCGGCGACAGCTTATCCTGTCTGGCGCGCGGTATCGCCCGCGCGTAAGGCGCGGTTCATGACGACCAAGACCGCGCCCGTACCCTCCTCGCCGATCATCGAATCGCGCGACCAGTTGATCGCAAGCTTCGCCCGTGGCGAGAAGCCGGCCGAACGCTGGCGGATCGGCACCGAGCACGAGAAGTTCGTGTACCGGACCGCCGATCACCGCGCGCCATCCTATGACGAGCCCGGCGGCATCCGCGACCTGTTGATGGCGCTGACCGAACATGGCTGGCGCCCGGTCGAGGAGAACGGTGTCGTCATCGCGCTGAACGGCAGCGACGGCAGCGTCAGCCTGGAACCCGCAGGCCAGTTCGAGCTGTCGGGCGCGCCGCTCGACAATCTGCACCAGACCTGCGCTGAAACCGGCCGCCATCTGGAACAGGTGAAGGCGGCGGGGGAGCGGCTCGGCCTCGGCTTCCTCGGCCTCGGCATGTGGCCGGACAAGACCCGCGCCGAATTGCCGGTGATGCCCAAGGGCCGGTACGACATCATGCGCCGCCACATGCCGCGCGTCGGAAACCTCGGCCTCGACATGATGCTGCGCACCTGCACGATTCAGGTGAACCTCGACTACGCATCCGAGGCCGATATGGCCAAGAAGTTCCGCGTCGGCCTCGCCCTGCAACCGCTCGCCACCGCACTGTTCGCCAACTCGCCCTTTACCGAGGGCAAGCCCAACGGGATGCTGTCCTTCCGCAGCCATATCTGGTCCGACACCGATCCGCAGCGCACCGGTATGCTGCCCTTCGTGTTCGAGGATGGCTTCGGGTACGAACGCTACACCGACTATATGCTCGATGTGCCGATGTACTTCGTCTATCGCGAAGGTCGGTACATCGATGCCGCCGGCCTCAGCTTCCGTGATTTCCTGCGCGGCGACCTGTCGGTGCTGCCGGGCGAGAAGCCGACGCTGGACGACTGGACCGATCATCTGTCCACCGCCTTTCCAGAAGTACGGCTGAAGACATTCCTCGAAATGCGCGGCGCCGATGGCGGGCCTTGGAACCGTATCTGTGCGCTGCCCGCCTTCTGGGTCGGCCTGCTCTATGACGACGCCGCGCTCGACGCCGCATGGGATCTGGTGAAGCACTGGACGCTGGAGGAGCGGCAGGCGTTGCGCGACGCGGTGCCGAAACTGGCACTCGGCGCGCCCCTGCCCGGTGGCGGCACGTTGCGCGATATTGCCGGCCCGGTTCTCGACATCGCCCATGCCGGCCTCGCCGCCCGTGCCCGTTTCAACAATGCCGGCGATAACGAGACCGGCTTTCTGGAACCGCTGCGCGAGATCGTCCGTACCGGCAGGACACCGGCCGAATCCCTGCTAGATCGCTATGCCGGCACCTGGAACGGCGACCTGAGCCGCGTCTATGCCGAAGAGAGCTTCTGACCGGCTTGCACCGCGCGCCGCGTGGCGCTAGTCGGATGGTCACGCGGGTATAGCACAATGGTAGTGCAGCAGCCTTCCAAGCTGAATACACGGGTTCGATTCCCGTTACCCGCTCCAGCTTTTTCGAATCGCGATATTCCGAACCGTCGATGATGCGCCGGTCGAAGCGGCTGGCTGCGCTGGCTGACGCGCCTGATCCTGCTAGCTTCGAGATACCGTAGCGTCGGCAAAGCTGTGCACCGCTGTCCGGACCTCTGGACATCGCGAATCCGCCTGTGGCTTCATGGCAACACTTTATCTATTCGAGACCATCTTCCCGTTGTTATTATTCGATAATATTCCAATTCATTCATATCGGTTGAATAACATATGTAAGGTAAAGGAAATGATGCAAAATATTAAGAGTTTAACATTGTATTAACAAATTTGTAATATTATCAAATGGTATGCTCGCTGTTGCATACTCGTCGGAAAACGCGATTCTTGCCGACGGGTCGCCGGAAGCGACGATGATCGACGTCATCTCCCCGACCATTTATGGGCCGGACAGCGGACGAAGAATCCAGAACATCGAGGTTGTACGGCGTGAGTCCATCGTGGCCGATGGTGCCGCGATATTTCTGGTGGATAGCGATTACATTCTGTTCGTATCGCCGGAGGCATTTCCCGATTCAGCCGCGATACAGCGGGACGCCATGGTCGATATGGCGCAGGAACTCGGCGATCAACTGGGACAGATGATCCTGCCCGTGATCGGAACGGGCCATCTGCAGGACAGGTCGTTCCTGATACTTCCCCGCTGCAAGCCATTGAAACCCGGCCGACTGGGGCGACTGTTCCAGAAACCGATGGTCGTCGGCAAAATCCTGCCCTGGCTTCGCGCGCTGGTACTGCATGGCACGCAGGGTCAATCGGCCGATCGCGAGTTCTGCGCGTCGCTGGACGCGCTGATCGATATGCCGGAATTGCCGGAGGCGATGCGCGACGCGGCGCGACGATCCAGAGACGCGATCGATACCGGCCGGATCGTCGTGCGGCACGTGCCGATGCATGGCGACCTGTGGCGCAACAATGTCATGCAGAACGACGCCGGCAATCTGGCGATCATCGACTGGGCCGGCAGCGCGCGACAGGGTTACGCGATATACGACCTGGTGCGATTTCATCAGTCGTTCGGCATGGCACACGCGAAGTTCGCCGCGGAACTGGACTGGTATTGCGAGACGTTGGGGGGCGTGGACGTGGTGATCGCTCACCTGTTGGGCGCTCTGGGCCATTACGCCAATCGGCTCGGCGAATTTCCGAAGCAGCGGTTCATCGCCCTGGCGAACGAATGTTACGACCTGCTTCGTTCGGGGCTTACTTCCGCCGGGCGCCTGACCGGCGACTCTCGGTAACGTCATCGACCGGCGTGTCCGCCCATGTCCGCAGGGCGTCGACGCGCCGCCGATCCTTCAGATGCTTGATGAAATCGGCCATGAACCTGAACATTCTCACTGTGAGTCCAACAGAGCATCCACGTATTGACCGATCGACGTTACCATTTGGTGACGAGGAAATGAAATGACTCCCGCGGGCTTATACGCGTGAGGCCGCGTGTTCTGGTCTGCTCGCCGATCCCGGTCGTCCGGGTCGGTTCCGCATGGCATACGCTCGATCTGTGGGCGCACGATATCAATGCTCAGGCGGACGTCGCCGATATCACGCTCCGATGCGCCGCCGTCGATACGACAAGCGATGCGCTGGCCCCGCTTGCGCCCGGCATCGCTCTCGTCACGGAAGACGACGATCTGGCCAGCGTGATCCCGCAGACGGACTTCATCCAGATTCCCGGCAATGCCGGCTGGCTGACATCCAGGCCGTATCTGCCGATCGTGCAGTGGGCAAAACGGTTCGGCAAACCGGTGTTTCTCGGCATCTCCAGCAACCGCGCCCGCACCTATACGATGAATGCGAAGGGCAAATCCCTGTTCGCCCGAACGAAGGCGTTGCTGCAATTCGTCGATATCCGGATGACGCAGCTGTTTCTGGCATCGCGATGCGCCGGCGTCTTCGTGGTGGGCGAAGGTCTGCGCAAGCTGGTCTGGCCGGTCGCCCGCGATGTGCATGTCGGTGTGGCAAGCTGGGTCGACGCCGACGATATCGCCCCGCCCCGCGCCGATCATGACCGACCGTTGCGCGTCTGCATGGCCGGCCGGCTCGAACCGATGAAGGGCTTCCACATCGGCATCGATGCATTCGCGCTGGCCGGGCAGGAACGGTTCGCATCGCTGACCATCATCGGCCGGGGCGCCGAACAGGACGCCTTGGCGCGTCAGGCTGAGCAAGGGCAACTGGCCGACTTCGCCATCCTGCCGCCGGTGGGCTATCCGACCGCGTTCTTCCACTTTCTCGATAATCAGGACATCGTCCTGATGACCAACCTAAACGACGAGCAGCCTCGCCTGATCTTCGATGCCATCAGTCGTGGCTGCATCCCGCTATGTCCCGACACGCCGCCCTATCGGGCGTTGGGTCTCGATACGCGGATATTGTACGAACAGGGTTCCGCCGCCTCGCTGGCCGATCGTTTGCGCAGCCTCGCCGATCCGGCGTTACGCCGGCAGGTGGGCCACGTGATCGCTGCCAAGGCGACGACCTATACCGTTCACACCATGCACCGCGCCCGGTTGGACTGGATGGCCGAAATAGCGGCGCGGCGTTGATCCAGGCCACGTACGAAGGCGTCTATTTCCTGCCGCTTCCGCTCTTTTGCATGATCGCCCATCCCTCGTCGTTCAACCGGCATTCCTCCTGGTGTCCGTTCGCTGCCAGCGTGGAAACCTTGCCGTCGATCAGGCGATCATAGGATCGTCTGACGAAGAGCGAGTTATCGCTGTCACCGATACGCGGCGGATCCCTTGGTCGCATCGCCGCGCGGAAGACTATCGCGAACTCCCATGTGCCAGTCACGCGTCCGGGCGATGACCCAAATCAGGAGTTATCCCGCATCGAAACGGGTTGTGCCCGTAATGAATCTCCGCAAGTCTCAACTCAATTAATAAGGGGGTGGCGATGATCAACGAAGATATCATTTGTATGCCAGTTGATACGTGCGCCTGCTGTTCTGCACGCGGGACCAAGATACACGACGATATTCAGGATCGGATATTCGGCGCACCAGGGAAATGGTCGATAATGCGTTGCACCAATGGCCGATGCGGACTTGGTTGGTTGAACCCCCAACCTGAAAAGTCCGAACTATATAAATTGTATGCAACATATTATACGCATGCGAATGATGTCGGTCCCGATCCGGCGCCGCCACTGACCTCACAATCTGAAAAATCGGTCGAGCCGGATAGCGGCGGAAAAGTGCGCGATCTGCTCGCCCGCATCATGCCTTGGCGTCACAGACAGTTTCGCTCCGGTCTTTGCTATCTCGAAGACCGCACACCCGGCAAAGTGCTTGAGGTGGGCTGCGGTGACGGTGCATTTCTCGCCCAGATGGCACAGGCAGGCTGGCAGGCCGTCGGCATCGACTTCGACGAGAAGGCCGTCGCGGCAGCGCGCCGTCACGCCGGGATCGATGTCATGCAAGGCGATCTGATCGCCTGCGCCTTTCCGGACGCCAGTTTCGATGCGATCGTCATGAACAACGTCATCGAACATCTACCCGATACATTGGCCGTGATGAAGGAATGCGCCCGCATTCTCCGACCCGGCGGTCGCGTCGTAATGGTCACGCCCAATCTGGATGCGCCCGGTCACCGCAAGTTCGGCCCTGATTGGCGGGGACTGGAGGTGCCGCGCCACCTGTACCTGTTCACCACCCGGACGTTGAAACGATACGCCCGCGCCGCCGGCTTCGCGACCGTGCAGTCCTTCTCGCCGATCGGTGGCGGCGGAACGGACGGGATCGTCGCCATGTCGCAGATGATCGCCGAACGCTCCGGCCGCGTCCCGCCACCGGCCGATCCGTGGAAGATGCAAAGGTATAGCCGGATCGCGACCCTGCTCGGCAAGCCCGCCGGCGAATGGGTGGTGCTGATCGCCGAGCATTGACGCGATCTCGGGAACCCCGAAGGGGAAGTCTTCATAAAACATCGGGAGGAAGTCGAACCGCATCGAAGCGGTTGGTGGACAGGGCTGGATTCGAACCAGCGTACGCTTGCACGGGCAGATTTACAGTCTGCTGCCTTTAACCACTCGGCCACCTGTCCAGATGGGCCGCCAACGGCGAGGCGGCTCCATGGCCAAGCGGGGAAGCCGTGTCAACCACCGGTTCGACGCTTGCACACATCCGCCCACCCGCATAGCACGCCGCCACAGGGATATTCCGGGAGGCTAATCACTTGCGCCGTCACTTGCTGCTCGCCGCCACCGCGGCGCTGATCGCCTCGCCCGCCATCGCGCAGGACGGCACGACCGCGCGCATCATCGACGAGGGGCTGAACCACAGCCAGGTGATGGTGACGGCACAGGGGCTGACCGACGTGATCGGTCCCCGCCTCACCAATTCGCCGGCGATGCGCAAGGCAGAAGGATGGACGCAGGACAGGTTCCGCGAATGGGGCCTGAAGAACATCCATAAGGAAGGCTTCCCGTTCGGGCGCGGCTGGTCGATCGAGCGATCCAGCGTCCGCATGGTCACGCCGCGCGCGATCCAGCTGACCGCCATCCCGATCGCGTGGACGCCCGCCACCACCGGCGCGCTGACCGCCCCGGTCATCGTCGCGCCGATCGGAAAAATCCGCGATTTCGACAAATGGCGCGGGCAATTGCGCGGCAAGGTGGTGATGCTCACCGCGCCCGGCACCGGCGACGAGCCCGATGAGGCACCGTTCCGCCGCCTGTCGGGCGAGGATCTCGGCAAGCTCGACCAATATCAATTGCCGCATAACGACCCGGAGGCGACGGATCGCCGCCTGAAGCGGCTGGATTTCCAGCAAAAGCTGGACGCCTTCCTGAAGGCCGAGGGCGCGGTCGCCTTCGCCACCATATCGTATCGCGATGGCAAGCTGCTCCACGGCGAAGGATATATGTTCGGCGTCGGCGAGACGCCGTCGATGCCCGGCGTGCAGATCGCCGCTGAGGACTATCGCCGCCTCGCCCGCCTGGCGAAGATCGGTCCCGCACCGACGCTGGAGATCGTCAGCGACGTCCGCTTCGACGACAGCGACGTGAACGCATACAACGTCTTCGCCGAAATCCCCGGCACCGATCCGAAGGCCGGCTACGTCATGGCCGGCGCGCATCTCGACAGCTGGGTCGCGGGCGACGGCGCCGCGGACAACGCGGCGGGCAGCGCGATGGTGATGGAGGCCGCGCGCATCCTCGCCGCCACCGGCGTCCGGCCGAAACGCACGATCCGCTTCGCGTTGTGGGCGGGCGAGGAGCAGGGCATCCTCGGCTCGATGGCCTATGTCGAAAAGCATCTGGCGACGCGCGGCGCCGGCACGGCGCTAGGCAATGGTCAGGGGATGCAGCGCTATTACGGCTTCGCCAATCGCTGGCCGGTCACGCCGCTGCCCGGCTATCGCGACCTGACCGCCTATTTCAACATCGACAACGGGTCGGGCAAGCTGCGCGGCCTGTATGCCGAGAACAACCCGGCGGCCGTGCCGTTGCTGCGCGACTGGCTCAGCCCGTTCGCGACGATGGGCGCGGGCACGGTGGTGGTGCGGCCGACCGGCGGCACCGACCATGTCTTCATGCAGTCGGTCGGCGTGCCCGGATTCCAGTTCATCCAGGACCCGCTCGATTACGGCAGCCGCATCCATCACAGTTCGGCCGACACGTTCGATCACCTGAAGGGCGACGACATGCGCCAGGGGGCGACCGTGCTGGCCGGCGTCCTGCTGGCCGCCGCCGATAGCGACAAGGTCTTGCCCCGGCCGCCATTGCCGACCAAGCCCGCCGTGACCGATCCCTTTGCCTATTCCGACGGAGATGACGACTGATGGCACGCCGTGGCCACCGCCCCTCGACCGGCACCGCCAACCGCCCCCGCCTCTGGGGCCGGCACGCGGTGACCGCCGCGCTCGCCAATCCCGACCGCAATGTGCGCAAGCTGTGGCTGACGCGCGAGGCGGCGGCGGCGATCCCCGTGCCGCCGGAGATTCCGGTGACCTATGCCGATGTCGCCGATCTCGGCCGCCTCGTCCCCAGCGATGCGCCGCATCAGGGCGTGATCGCCGAGGTCGATCCGCTGGAGGACATTTGGCTGGCCGACCTGCTGATGGCGGGCAAGGACGACCAGCGCCCGCTGGTGGTGCTCGATCAGGTGACCGATCCGCACAATGTCGGCGCCATCCTGCGCTCGGCCGCGGCGTTCGACGCGCTCGGCATCGTCACGCAGGACCGCCACTCGCCGCCGGAATCGGGCACGGTCGCCCGCGCCGCGTCGGGCGCGCTGGAGACGGTGCCCTGGGTCCGCGTCGTCAATCTCGCCCGCGCGCTGGAGGAAATCGCCGAGGCCGGTTTCTGGCGCATCGGCCTGACCGGCAGCGCCGACCAGACGCTGGTGCAGGCGATGGGTACGCAGCGCATCTGCATCGTGCTGGGCGCCGAGGGCGAAGGCATGCGCCAGAACACGGAAGCGCATTGCGACCTGCTGGCGAAGCTGCCGATTTCGGACCGGGTGGAGAGCCTGAACGTATCGAACGCCGCAGCGATCGCGTTGTATGCGGTGGCGGCGCGGGAATGATCTGACCGGAAAATCCTCCCCCGGCGGGGGAGGTGGCGCGCGCAGCGCGACGGAGGGGTAGCTATCCAAATGCTCCACGGCCCGAAACAGACGCAACATCGTGCCAGCAAGCTCCGCCGCACGATGACATTGCCAGAGGTCATTCTATGGCAGGAACTTCGCAAGCGGCCGGCAGGTCTGAAGTTTCGCCGCCAGCATCCTGCGGGCCGATACGTCCTCGATTTTTTCTGTGCGAGCCATCATCTCGCTATCGAGGTGGATGGGGAAGCCCATAATCGGAGCGATCGACCACAACGCGATGGCGAGCGCGACGCGTGGCTTGCGGCGCAGCACATTCGCGTATGCCGGATTCCGGCTATGAACGTCCTCACCGATCTCGATGCGGTGATCGTTCATATCCTGTCATGGTGCGGCGTGCGTGGAAACCTACCCCTCCACCAGCCTTCGGCCGGTCCCCCTCCCCCGCCGGGGGAGAATTAGGAAAAGAGCAGCCATCAATCCTCCGCCGCGATCCGCACCCGCAAGCCATCAAGCGCCGGCCCGAACTGGATCTGGCACGACAGCCGCGACGTCGCATCGCGCTCGCCGGCTGAATCGAGCAGGTCGTCCTCGTCCGGTCCCATCTTCGGCAGCTTGTCGAGGAACGCCGGATCGACATGGACATGGCACGTCGCGCAACTGCAACAGCCGCCGCACAGCGCCAGCAGCTCGTCGATGCCGCCGTCGCGAATCACTTCCATCACCGACAGGCCGGTCTCGCCGGCCAGTTCGCGTTCTTCCCCTTCGCGTGTCGTGACGATAAGCGTCGGCATCATGCAATCTCCTGTTCCCGATCGCCGCCATGACGGTGCGCGTCACCCGGATCAAGCCTCGAAAGGCCGACAATCATGGGCTTGAGCGAAAACCAGCTGCGCACCAGCCTCGACGCGCTCAGCGATATCGAACCCGCCTTCGCCGCCGCGATCGGGCGGATCGGCTATCCGGCACCCCGCGTGCGCGATCGTGGGTATGCCACGTTGCTGCGTACGATCATCGGCCAGCAGGTCAGCGTCCAATCCGCCAATGCCGTGTGGCTGAAGCTCGACACGATGCTGGGCAACGCCAGCGATCCCGTGGTCGTCGCGGCGGCCACCGACGAACAACTGCGCGCCGCCGGCCTGTCCCGGCAAAAGGCCGGCTATGCCCGCAGCCTCGCCGACGAGGTGACGAGCGGCCGCCTCGATCTCGCCGCGCTGCCTGTCGATGACGAGGAAGCCATCGCCGCCCTCGTCCGCGTGAAGGGCATCGGTCGCTGGTCGGCGGAGGTATATCTGTTGTTCGCCGAAGGTCGCCCGGACATCTGGCCCGCCGGCGATCTCGCCGTGCAGATCGAGGTCGGCCGCATCCTCGGCCACGATACCCGCCCCTCCGAACGCCTTACCCGCGAACTGGCCGAGGCATGGCGCCCCCATCGCGGCGCCGCGGCGATCTTCACCTGGCATCATTATGGCGCCGGACCGGACGTGGTCGCCGCGCCGGTGTGATATCGGATTCAGTAACCCAATTCACAATCATCGCGAGCGCAGCGAAGCAACCCAGCGTCCCGCGCGCTGCCCTGGATTGCTTCGCTGCGCTCGCAACGACGGACCTTGACACATCTCTATCTAAAGTCTTCGTCCATCAGCCGGATGAACGCTCAATCCTCCGGCTTGTCCGTGAAATCCATCCGGATACGCACCCACGCGCCGACCATCTTCTTGCCGCCGATCCGTGGCGGCCGCACCCGGAACTGCCACGCCGCCTCGCGCATCGCCCGGCCGATGCCGGACCCCAGCGGCGATTCACCCAGGAACCGGCAATTGTCGACCCTGTAATCGTCGATCGTCTGGCAGGCGATCATGCCCCAGCTCTTCGGCGGCGCCCCGCGCGGCAGATAGGACTGCAGCACGCCGCGCGGCGGCCGGGTGTACCATTCCGCATTGTACAGCCGCTGCCCGCCCGGTCCTTCGCCCGGTCCATAGGTGCTGCCGCTGTCCTTGCCCGAATCGTCGCCTTCGCCCTCTCCCTCGCCGCGACCGGCGTCGGCACGGCGGGTCGCCATCGCCGCGCCGACGCCGTCGAACATCTCCTTGCCGCCGATCATCGACGGGAGTTCGATCGGGGGCGTCGGTGGCGGCGGCGGCAGATCGGTGGGCGGTGCCACGCGCGATGGCGCGGCCGCCGGCGCACCGCCCGCCGCACGGGCCGCCCTGGCGACGGCGGGCTTCGGCGATGCCTTGGGCGCGGCGCCCGGTTCCGGCGCCAGGCCGAACGTCACCGGCATCGATTCCGGTTCGCGCGGCGGCGACGCGGCCGGCGCCAGCCGCAACAGCAACAGGATGATGAGAATGTGCGCGGCAATCGTCAGCAACAGGGAGACGAGACGCCGCCGGTCCAACGAAGGCTGATAATAGGCGGACCGCATGAAGCGCCGCGCCTAGACCCCGGCGCAGGCCGCGGCAAGATGGCCCGCGGGCTTTATCCGGTGACCGTGATCCGCGTGGGCGACACCGGCCCCGGTGCCATCCGCAGCGTCTGCGAAAATTCATGCCGCTCGCGCATCACCGCCCCGCGCAGACGTGTGGTGATCGCCAGCATCGCCCGGCGATAGGTGATCCAGTCGTCCGCCACGTCCACCCCGCTCCAGCGCGCCACATGCGTCTGGAAATCCTCGCTCAGCAGGATGCAGTCCGCCTTCATCAACCGCGCCCGCCGGCGCTGGTCCGGGTCGCCGCCGGCGATCATCGGATCGAACAGCTCGCGGTGCTTGAACAACTGATATTCGCGCAGCCGCCGCGCCATTTCCCAGCGGCTCGTCGCCAGCCCGGCACGATTGCGATCGGGATCGCCATGGATCAGGTTCGTCGCACGGTCGAGGATCGTCAGGATGCGATCCTGATGCTCGTGCAGGCGGGCGAGGCTGGCGGATACGTCCATGCCACCATCGCTAGCCGGAACGGTATTACCAGCGGGTTAGCGATCCGGTCAGCGCGCCGCCGTCCACCGCTGCGTCCGGCAGAAGAACGCGATGCAGCCCTGCACCTTCAAGCCGCCATCCGCCTCGCGCTTCAGGATCGACTTGTACGTCTTGCCTGATTTCGGGTCGTAGATGCGGCCGCGCCAGTCGTCGCCACCGTCCTTGAATTCGGTCAGGATCACCAGCCCCTCGATCGGCCGGTCGCGCAGCCGGGCATCGGGATTGTTGCGATCGAGCGGCGGGCCGGAGGGCGGCCCCTTGATGAGCTTCGTGATCCGCCCGCACGTCGCCGCGCCGCAGGGCGCGATGGTCACGATCGCGCTGGCCTCCTCGGTCAGCCAGCGACCCGCAATCGGCGTCGCCGCATCGGCGGCCGAAACCATGGTCAGGGCAGCGACCATCGTCGCCAGCGGCAGGATAAGCATACGCATATCCCGCCTCTGTCGTGCCGACGTCACAAAGGCAATGGCCTCCTGTCGAGTGCACAATGCTTGCCGGCCCTGACCGCATACGGCAGGAGCAGGTACGATGACGCCGACACCCGCCCGTTCCCTCGCCGATAGTTACCGCAGCGTGGCCGTTCCCAAGGGGACGGGCGTGTTCCGCCGCTTCCTCGCCTTTGCCGGTCCCGGCTATCTGGTCGCGGTCGGCTATATGGACCCGGGCAATTGGGCGACGGACATCGCCGGCGGATCGGCCTTCGGCTATACCCTGTTGTCAGTGATCCTGCTGTCGAACCTGATGGCGATCGTGCTTCAAGCATTATCCGCGCGGCTGGGCGTCGCGGCCGGCCTCGATCTGGCGCAGGCGTGCCGGGCGAATTACTCGCGGCCGGTAACGCTGGTCCTGTGGGTGCTGTGCGAGATCGCGATCGTCGCCTGCGATCTGGCCGAGGTGCTGGGCACCGCCATCGCCCTGAAACTTCTGTTCGGCCTGCCGCTGACCTGGGGCGTGATCGTCACCGCGGTCGACGTGTTCCTGATCCTCGCGCTGCAACGCTATGGTTTCCGCCGGCTGGAGGCGTTCATCATCGCGCTGCTGGTCGTCATCGCCGGCTGCTTCGTGTTCGAACTGGCGCTCGCCCGCCCCGATCCGGGGGCGATCATGCGCGGTCTCGTGCCGACCACGGAGATCCTGACCAACCCGGCGATGCTGTATATCGCGATCGGCATCCTCGGCGCGACGGTGATGCCGCACAATCTCTACCTCCATTCCTCGATCGTTCAGACCCGCGCGTTCGATCAGGACGTCGGCGGCAAGCGCGAGGCGGCGAAGCTCGCCACGATCGACAGCACGGTCGCGCTCGGCCTCGCGTTCTTCATCAACGCCTCGATCCTGATCCTCGCCGCCGCCGCGTTCCACACCGCCGGCCGCACCGACATCGCCGAAATCGACGAGGCGTATCGCCTGCTCGCCCCCTCGCTCGGCATGGGCGCGGCCAGCGTCGTGTTCGCGGTCGCGCTGCTGGCGTCGGGCCAGAACTCCACCGTCACCGGCACGCTGGCCGGGCAGATCGTGATGGAGGGATTCCTGAACCTGCGGCTGCCCGTCTGGGCACGCCGGCTCGTCACGCGGGCGCTGGCGATCGTGCCGGCGGTGATCGTCGTGGGCGCCAGCGGCGATGCCGGCGCCACGCAGTTGCTCGTTCTCAGTCAGGTGATCCTCAGCCTGCAGCTGCCGTTCGCGGTCGTGCCGCTGGTCGCCTTCACCGGCCGGCGCGACCTGATGGGCGATCTCGTCAGCCCGATGTGGCTGCGCGTGCTTGCCTGGGCGATCGCGGCGATCATCATCGTGCTGAACGGCACGCTGCTTTACGGAATGTTGTGAGACCTCTGCATACGAATGGCGCGTGACTTCGGCCCGGCCGCAGGTACACATCAAACCGGACCAACTATTCGGGGCGCCCCTTTGGCCACTTCACCTGCCGCATTGCCTGTCGCCGACGCCAATCCGCTCGCCGATGCCATTCTCGAAACCCTCGTCCACCGGATCGGGAAGGATCAACGGGCCGCCCGCCCGCATGACTGGCTGGCCGCCACGATCCTGACCGTCCGCAACGACATCATCGAAAAATGGATGACCTCGACGCGCGAGGCGCATGCGAAGGGCGCCAAGCGCGTCTATTATCTCAGCCTCGAATTCCTGATCGGCCGCCTGTTGCGCGATGCGCTCGCCAATCTGGGCCAGACGCACGACATCGCCGGCGCGCTGAAGTCGCTGGGCGTCGACCTCGCTGTCATCGAGGAGATCGAGCCCGACGCCGCGCTGGGCAATGGTGGCCTCGGCCGGCTGGCGGCGTGCTTCATGGAAAGCCTCGCGAGCCTCGACCTGCCCGCCTATGGCTATGGCATCCGCTATGTGAACGGCATGTTCCGCCAGCGGCTGGACGATGGTTTTCAGGTCGAACTGCCGGAAAACTGGCTCCAGCACGGTAATCCGTGGGAGTTCGAGCGTCGCGAGAGCGCCTATTTCGTCGGCTTCGGCGGCGAGGTGATCGGCACCGACACCGGCCATGTTCATTGGAAGGTGGGCGAGGCGGTCGAGGCGATGGCCGTCGACACGCCGATGGTGGGCTGGCGCGGCAAGCGGGTCAACACGCTGCGGCTGTGGACCGCCCGCGCGCTCGACCCGATCCGTCTCGACCGGTTCAACGAGGGTGATTTCACCGGCGCGCTGTCCGGTCAGCTGCGGGCGGAGACGCTCACCCGCGTCCTCTATCCCAACGACTCCACCGCCGCCGGTCAGGAACTGCGCCTGCGTCAGGAATACTTCTTCTCGTCGGCATCGATCCAGGACATCGTCCGCCGCCACGTCCAGTATTTCGGCGACATCCGCACCCTGCCCGACAAGGCGGCGATCCAGCTGAACGACACGCATCCGGCGGTATCCGTCGCCGAGCTGATGCGCCTGCTGATCGACTTCCACGAATTCGGCTTCGACGAGGCGTGGGACATCACCAAACGGACGTTCGGCTACACCAACCACACGCTGTTGCCGGAGGCGCTGGAAAGCTGGCCGTTGCCGCTGTTCGAACGCCTGCTGCCCCGCCACATGCAGCTGGTCTATGCGATCAACGCCAAGCTGCTGCGCGAGGCACGCGCGGCGGGCAGCGACGAGACGGCGATCAAGGCGATCAGCCTGATCGACGAGGGTGGCGAACGGCGCGTCCGCATGGCCAATCTGGCCTTCGCCGGCAGCCACAGCGTCAACGGCGTCGCCGCGCTCCACACCGACCTGATGAAGCAGACGGTTTTTGCCGACCTGCACAAGCTGTATCCGGACCGGATCAACAACAAGACCAACGGCATCACCCCGCGCCGCTGGCTGCAGCAATGCAATCCCGGTCTGACCAGCCTGATCCGCGAAGCGATCGGCGACGCGTTCTGCGACGACACCGAAAAGCTGGACGCGCTGGCCGCCCATGCCGACGATGCCGCCTTCCAGCAGAAATTCGCGGCGGTGAAGCGCGACAACAAGGTGGCGCTGGCGAAACATCTGAAGGACCTGATCGGCCTGCGCGTCGATCCCGACGCGATGTTCGACGTGCAGATCAAGCGCATTCACGAATACAAGCGCCAGTTGCTGAACATCGTCGAGACGGTCGCGCTCTACGACCAGATCCGCAGCCATCCCGAACGCGACTGGGTGCCGCGGGTGAAGCTGTTCGCGGGCAAGGCGGCGTCGAGCTATCACAACGCCAAGCTCATCATCAAACTGGCCGGCGACGTCGCCCGGCGGGTCAATGCCGATCCGGCGGTGGGCGACCTGTTGAAGGTCGCATTCGTGCCCAATTACAATGTGTCGCTGGCGGAGAAGATTATCCCCGCCGCCGATCTGTCCGAACAGATCTCGACCGCCGGCATGGAGGCATCCGGCACCGGCAACATGAAATTCGCGATGAACGGCGCGCTGACGATCGGCACGCTGGACGGCGCGAACGTGGAAATCCGCGATCATGTCGGTGCGGAGAACATCGTGATCTTCGGCATGACCGCCGACGAGGTCGCGGCCAAGCGCGCCGGTGGCTACAATCCGCGCGAGGCGATCGAGGCGTCGCCCGAACTGGGTCAGGCGCTGGCGGCGATCGCGTCGGGCGTGTTCTCGCCGGACGATCCCGATCGGTACAAGGGGCTGATGGGCGGCCTTTATGATGGCGACTGGTTCATGCTCGCCGCCGATTTCGACAGCTACGCGGCGGCCCAGCGAACGGTCGACCGGCGTTGGTCGAACCGTTCCGACTGGAATAGTGCGACGATAAGGAACGTCGCGCGCGTCGGTTGGTTCTCCTCAGATCGCACGATCCGCGAATATGCCAAGGACATCTGGGGAGTCCTGTGAAACCACCAAGTGACGCCATCTCCGCCCTGTTGGAAGGGCGTCACGACGACCCCTTCTCGCTCCTTGGTATCTTTCCGGGACCGGAGGGCAGTTTCGCGAGGACCTGGATTCCGGGGGCGGACAGCGTCGAGGCGCATGACCTGTCCGGCGCCAGCCTCGGCACCCTGACCCGCGTCGACGATGCGGGCCTGTTCGAGGGGATCGTCAGCGGCGATCCCCAACCCGTCCGTTACAGCGCGGCGGGACACGGCGCCGAATGGTCGGTGACCGATCCCTACAGCTTCGGCCCCATCCTCGGTCCCACCGACGATTACCTGATGGGCGAAGGCACGCACCTGCGCCTTTGGGACAAGATGGGCGCGCATCTGGTCGAGCATCAGGGCGCGACCGGCACGCATTTCGCGGTCTGGGCGCCCAATGCCCGCCGCGTTTCGGTCGTCGGCAACTTCAACGGCTGGGACGGCCGCCGCCACGTCATGCGCCGTCGTGGCGGCGTCGGGGTGTGGGAGATTTTCCTGCCCGATCTGAACGCCGGTCATGCGTACAAGTTCGAAATCGTCGGCAGCGACGGCCAGCTGCAGCCGCAAAAGGCCGATCCCTTCGCCTTCGCCGCCGAGCTGCGCCCCCGCACCGCATCGCTGACGACCGGGCCGATGACGCATGAATGGCAGGACAAGGGCCACCGCGAACATTGGGCCTCGGTCGATCCCCGCCGCGTGCCGATCTCGATCTACGAGGTCCATGCCGGATCGTGGGACAAGGACGCGAACGGCTGGTTTCTCAGCTGGGACGCGCTGGCCGACAAGCTGATCCCCTATGTCGTCGAAATGGGCTTCACCCATATCGAATTCATGCCGATCACCGAACATCCCTATGATCCGTCATGGGGATATCAGACGACCGGCCTCTACGCCCCGTCCGCCCGGTTCGGCGATCATGAGGGGTTCGCCCGGTTCGTGGATGGCGCGCATCAGGCCGGCATCGGCGTGCTGCTCGACTGGGTGCCTGCGCATTTTCCGATGGATGCGCATGGCCTGATCCGGTTCGACGGCACCGCACTCTACGAACATGACGATCCGCGTCTGGGCTATCACCCTGACTGGAACACCGCGATCTATAATTTCGGGCGGCGCGAGGTGTCGAGCTACCTCGTCAACAACGCGCTGTTCTGGGCGGAACGCTATCACCTCGACGGCCTGCGCGTCGATGCCGTCGCGTCGATGCTGTACCGCGATTACAGCCGCAAATCGGACGAATGGATTCCGAACGAGGATGGCGGCCGCGAGAACTGGGAGGCGGTGGAATTCCTCCGCGCCACCAACCGCGCCGTCTATCGCGAGCATCCCGGCATCTTCACCATCGCCGAGGAATCGACCTCATGGCCCGGCGTCTCCAGCCCCGCGCCGGCACCGGGCGAGCGTGAAGGCGGCCTCGGCTTCGGGTTCAAATGGAACATGGGCTGGATGCACGACACGCTCCAATACATGGCGCGTGAACCGATCCACCGTCAGCATCATCACGGCGAGATCACCTTCGGCCTCGTCTACGCCTATTCCGAGAATTTCGTCCTGCCGCTGAGCCATGACGAAGTCGTGCACGGCAAGGGGTCGATCCTCGCCAAAATGCCCGGCGACGACTGGCAGAAATTCGCCAATCTGCGCCTCTACTATGCGTTCATGTGGGGATATCCCGGCAAGAAGCTGCTGTTCATGGGTCAGGAATTCGCCCAGCGCGAGGAGTGGGCCGAGGATCGTGCCCTCGACTGGCACCTGCGCACCAGCCACGCGCATGAGGGCGTCCGCAGCCTCGTTCGCGACCTGAACAGGCTCTACCGTGAGAAGCCCGCGCTGCACGCCCGCGATTGCGAGGCCGACGGGTTCGAATGGCTGGTCGGTGACGATGCGGCCAATTCTGTCTTCGCCTGGCTGCGCAAGGCACCGGGCGAAAAGCCGGTCGCGGTGATCGTCAACATGACGCCGATCGCCCGCGCGCCTTACCGCGTATCGTTGCCCCATGACGGGCGCTGGACCGAGGTGATGAACTCCGACGCGCAGGAATATTGGGGTTCCGGCCTTGGCAATCTCGGCGGGGTCGAGGCGAAGGATGGCGCGGCTTGGGTCACGTTGCCGCCGCTCGCCACGATCATGCTGGAATATGACGGATAATCGAACCGAAACCGTTGCGACGGCCTTGTCGGGAACGACGGGCTGTCGCACACTCGCGGTGAACGGATGACAACGCGCCGGGATAACGGCGCATCATAGGGAGAGAGCCGTGGATCATCGTCGGGGCCAGCCGCTAGCGCGTGACGCCATGGCCTATGTACTCGCCGGTGGTCGCGGCAGTCGATTGTTCGAAATGACCGACACGCGCGCCAAGCCGGCGGTGTATTTCGGCGGCAAGAGCCGGATCATCGATTTCGCGCTGTCGAACGCGATCAATTCGGGCATCCGGCGCATCGGCGTGGCGACGCAGTACAAGGCGCATTCGCTGATCCGCCACCTGCAACGCGGCTGGAATTTCCTGCGCCCCGAACGCAACGAGAGCTTCGACATCCTGCCCGCGTCGCAACGCGTATCCGAGTTTCAGTGGTACGAGGGCACTGCCGACGCGGTGTTCCAGAACATCGACATCATCGAAAGCTATGGTCCGGAATTCATGGTCATCCTGGCGGGCGACCACATCTACAAGATGGATTACGAGATCATGCTCCAGCAGCATGTCGACAGCGGCGCCGACGTTACCGTCGCCTGCATGGAAGTGCCCCGGATGGAGGCGACCGCGTTCGGCGTGATGCATGTCGATGAACAGGACCGCATCATCGATTTCGTCGAGAAGCCCGCCGATCCCCCCGCAATCCCCGGCAATCCCGAGGTCGCGCTTGCCAGTCTCGGCATCTACGTTTTCGCCACCCGTTTCCTGTTCGAGGAACTCCGCCGCGACGCCGCGACCGAGGGGTCGAGCCGCGATTTCGGCAAGGACATCATCCCCTACCTAGTAAAGCACGGCAAGGCGCAGGCCCACCGCTTCAGCGCCAGCTGCGTCCGCTCGTCGGAGGAACCACAGGCATATTGGCGCGACGTCGGCACGATCGATGCCTATTGGGAAGCGAACATCGACCTTACCGATGTCTTGCCCGAACTCGACCTGTACGAAACCAGCTGGCCGCTATGGACCTATTCGGAGATCACGCCGCCGGCCAAATTCGTCCACGACATCGACGGCCGGCGTGGCTCGGCGGTTGCCAGCCTGGTGTCGGGTAACTGCATCATCTCCGGCGCGTCGATCAACCGCAGCCTGTTGTCGACCGGCACACGCGCGCACAGCTTCTCGATGCTCGATGAAGCGGTCGTGTTGCCCAACTGCCAGATCGGTCGCGGCGCACGCCTGAGGCAGGTGGTGATCGATGCCGGCGTGAAGATTCCCAACGGCCTCGTCGTCGGCGACGACCCCATCCTCGACGCCTCCCGCTTCCGCCGCACCGACAAGGGCATCTGCCTCATTACCCAACCCATGATCGACCGGCTGACGGCGTGAACCAGACGACACCAATCCTCCCCGGCACGGGGAGGGGGACCGGCGCAGCCGGTGGAGGGGGGCCAGCCCCGAACGCAACGGTCGCGTCTCGCAATCACCGGACTGCCTGAACCATGCGCGTCCTCTCCGTCGCCTCCGAAGCCTATCCCCTCATCAAGACCGGCGGCTTGGCGGACGTGGTCGGCGCCCTCCCCGCCGCGCTGGCGGATCAAGATGTCGCCACCACGACGTTGCTGCCGGGCTATCCCGCCCTTGCCCCGACCATGGCCGCCGGCTGCGCCATCCACGAGTGGCCCGATCTGTTTGGCACCGAAGCCCGCCTGATCGAAGCAGGATTGGATGGCCACCCGCTCCTGATCCTCGACGCCCCCGCGCTGTTCGATCGCGACGGCGGTCCCTATGGCGACGCCACGGGCAGGGACTGGGACGACAACTGGCGCCGCTTCGCCGCGCTCGCCCGCGCCGCCGCCGACATCGCCGACGGCGCAGTGAAGGGCCATCGCTTCGACATTCTCCACGCCCATGACTGGCAGGCCGGTTTAGCCCCCGCCTATGTCCGCGCCCTCGGCGCGCCGGTGAAGACGGTCATGACCGTCCACAACATCGCCTTTCAGGGCCGGTTCGACCTGAGCCTGTTCCCCGCGCTCGGCCTGCCGGACTGGATGGCGAGCATCCACGGCGTCGAATATTATGACGGCATCAGTTACCTGAAGGCTGGCCTGCAAGCCGCCGACGCGATCACCACCGTGTCGCCCACCTACGCCCGCGAAATCCGCGATCCCGCATTCGGCATGGGCCTCGAAGGACTCATCGCCTCGCGCGCCGCCGATGTGAGCGGGATCGTCAACGGCATCGATCCGGCCGTTTGGAACCCCGCGACCGACGCCGCCCTGCCTGCCCCCTACACGGCCGATACGCTGGCGGACCGCGCCGCCAATCGCGCCGCCGTCGATGACCGCTTCGGCCTCGCCCCCGGCGACGGCCCGATCTTCACCGTCGTCAGCCGCCTGACCTGGCAAAAGGGCATGGACGTCCTCGCCGCCATTCTCGACGATCTCGTCGCGGCCGGCGGCCGGCTCGCGCTGCTCGGCTCGGGCGACAGACCGCTGGAGGCCGCCTTCCTTGCCGCCGCCGATCGCCATCCCGGCCGCATCGGCGTGCGTATCGGTTATGACGAAAACCTGTCGCATCTGTTGCAGGGCGGCGCCGACGCGATCCTGATCCCGTCGCGGTTCGAACCATGCGGCCTGACCCAGCTTTACGGCCTCGCCTATGGCTGCGTCCCCGTCGTCGCCCGCACCGGTGGCCTCGCCGACACGGTGGTCGACGCCAACGAGGCCGCGCTGGCGGCCGGGGTCGCCACCGGCATCGTCCATGACGGTGTCACCCCCGACGCATTGCTCCACGCCATCCGCCGCGCCATCGCGCTGCATGCCCAACCCGATGCGTGGAAACGCCTGCAGACGAACGGCATGAACGCCGACTTCTCTTGGCGGGAGAGCGGTCGGCGCTATGCTCGCCTGTATCACGACCTGATGGAGCCGGCATGATCCGCGACTACCCCACGACCCCGTTTACCGACCAGAAGCCCGGCACCTCCGGCCTGCGCAAGAAGGTGAAGGTCTTCCAGCAGCCGAACTATGCCGAGAATTTCGTCCAGTCGGTGTTCGACGTCATCGACGGCAAGCAAGGCGCCACGCTGGTCATCGGCGGCGACGGCCGTTTCCTGAACCGTGAGGTGATCCAGGTCGCGATCCGGATCGCCGCCGCGGCCGGCTTCGCGCGCGCCATCGTCGGGCGTGGCGGCATCCTGTCGACGCCCGCCGCCAGCAACCTGATCCGCATCCGTGGCGCACTCGGTGGCCTCGTCCTGTCGGCCAGCCACAATCCCGGCGGCCCGGACGAAGATTTCGGCATCAAGTACAACATCGCCAATGGCGGCCCCGCGCCCGAAAAGGTGACCGAGGCGCTCCACGCCCGCACCCTGACGATCGACCGCTGGCGCGCGGTGGAGGCTGACGACATCGATCTCGACGCATTGGGTGAAGTGAAGGTCGGCGAGATGATCGTCGAGATCGTCGATCCCGTCGCCGATTACGCCGCGCTGATGGAGAAGCTGTTCGACTTCCCCGCGATCCGCGCCGCCAACCTGACGATGGCGTTCGATGCGATGAGCGCCGTCACCGGCCCCTACGCGCACGACATTCTCGAAAACCGGCTCGGCTTCGCGCCCGGCACCGTCCGCAACGGCACGCCGCTGCCCGATTTCGGCGGTCACCACCCCGATCCCAACCTCGTCCACGCGCACGAACTGTACGAGACGATGATGGCCCCCGACGCGCCCGATTTCGGCGCCGCATCGGACGGCGACGGCGACCGCAACCTCATCATCGGCCGCCATCGCTTCGTGACCCCATCGGACAGCCTCGCGATGCTCGCCGCCAACGCGCATCTGGCACCGGGCTACAAGGACGGCCTGAAGGGCATCGCCCGATCGATGCCGACCAGCGCCGCCGCCGATCGCGTCGCCGCCAAACTCGGCATTCCCGCCTATGAGACGCCGACCGGCTGGAAGTTCTTCGGCAACCTGCTCGACGCCGGCATGGCGACGATCTGCGGCGAGGAAAGCGCCGGCACCGGTTCCGACCATGTCCGCGAAAAGGACGGTCTCTGGGCGGTGCTCCTGTGGCTCAACATCCTCGCGGCAACCGGCAAGTCGGTCGATACGATCGCGCGCGAACATTGGGCCGCCTATGGCCGCAACTATTATGCGCGCCACGATTATGAGGGCGTCGAAAGCGACCGCGCCGACACGCTGATGGCCGAACTGCGCCGCAAGCTCGCCACCCTGCCCGGCGAACGCTTCGGTGATCTGGAGGTCGAGACCGCCGACGACTTCGCCTATCACGACCCCACCGACGGGTCGGTCAGCCGTAATCAGGGCGTGCGCGTGCTGTTCGTCGGCGGCAGCCGCGTCGTGTTCCGCCTGTCGGGCACCGGCACCAGCGGCGCTACGTTGCGCGTCTATCTCGAACGGTTCGAGGCCGACGCGATCGATGGCGATACTACGGACATGCTCGCCGACATCGTCGCCGCGGCCGACGCGATCGCCGGCATCGTCCGTCACACCGGCCGCACCGAGCCCGACGTCGTCACGTGACGGCGTTGTCACGCGGCGCACCCGGCGGCTGGTTGCGCCGCGTCGCCGACCTGATCCGTCCCGCCGCTCCTTCGCCTGCCGACCGGACTTGCGGCGCGCATCTTCGCGACGGCGGGACGAGCTTCACGGTACGCGCACCCGAGGCGACCGCGCTGCATCTGTGCCTGTTCGACGGAGCGCAGGAGCGCCGCATCCCCATGCAGCGCGACGGCGACTATTGGCATGTCGAAGTGCCACTCGTCGGCGCCGGCCAGCGTTACGGCTACCGCGCCGCTGGTCGCCACGATCCGGCCAACGCCCATTGGTTCGACCCGGCCAAGTTGCTGGTCGATCCCTATGCCATCGAACTCGACACCCGCTTCGCGTACGATCCCGCCCTGTCGGTCTTCGGCACCGACACCGCCGCACTGATGCCGAAAGCGATCGTCCAGCGCGCCTCGGCCGCGCCGCTGCCGGAACCGCCGTTGTTCGCACCCGGCGGCCTGATCTACGAACTCAACGTCCGCAGCTTCACGATGCGCCACCCGGACGTGCCGCCCGAACAGCGCGGCACGATCGCCGCCCTCGCGCATCCCGCCATCGTCGCGCATTTCCGGAAACTCGGCGTCGCCGCGATCGAACTGATGCCGATCGTCGCCTGGATCGACGAACGCCATTTGCCGCCGCTCGGCCTCGTCAACGCCTGGGGCTACAACCCCGTCGCACCGATGGCGCTCGACCCGCGCCTCTGTCCCGGCGGCGTCGCGGAACTGCGCGCGACCGTCGCGGCCCTGCGCGACGTCGGCATCGGCGTGCTGCTCGACCTCGTCTTCAATCACACCGGCGAAAGCGACATCGGCGGCCCGACGCTGTCGCTGCGCGGTCTCGATCCCCGATCCTACGCGCACGCCCCCGACGGATCGCTCATCAACGATGCCGGCACCGGCAACACGCTCGATTTCGCCCGCCCGCATGTCCGCGACCTGACCCTGGCGACGCTGCGCCATTTCGCGATGCTGGGCATCGACGGCTTCCGCTTCGATCTCGCCCCCGTCATGGCGCGCTCGCCCGGCTTCGACCCCGCCGCGCCGATCTTCGCCGCGATCGCCGCCGACCCGGTCCTGTCGACCCGCATCATGATCGCCGAGCCATGGGACATCGGCCCCGGCGGCTATCAATTGGGCAAGTTCCCCGACAACTGGCTGGAATGGAACGACCGCTTCCGCGACGACGTCCGCCGATTCTGGCGCGGCGATGGCAGTTCCGGGGCGCTCGCCACCCGTATCGCCGGTTCGTCCGATACCTTTGGCGGCACCCACACCCGCAGCGTGAATTTCGTCGCCGCGCATGACGGCTTCACCCTCGCCGACATGCTCGCCTATGCCGGCCGCCACAATCACGCGAATGGCGAGAACAACCGCGATGGCCATGGCGAGGAAGTCTGCTGGAACAACGGCACCGAAGGCCCCAGCGACGATCCCGCCATCCGCACCGCCCGCGATATCGACGCCCGCGCCTTGCTCGCCACGTTGTTCGCCGCCAGGGGCACGCCGATGCTGACCGCCGGCGACGAATTCGGCCGCAGCCAGCGCGGCAACAACAACGCCTATGCGCAGGATAACGACGCGACGTGGCTCGACTGGACGAACCGCGACGTTGCGCTGGAGGATTTCGTCGCCCGCCTGTCGCAGTTCCGCCGGGGCGGGCCGCTCGCCGATCAGGCGTGGCTGCAATCGGCGGACTGGCGCGACATGACCGACCGGCCGATGACGCCCGATCGCTGGAACAGCACCGGCGGTTTCCAGCTTCGCCTGCCGACGCCGCACCACACCATCTACATCCGCATCGATCGTGGCGAACGTCGCGTCACGCTCGCCCGCGCGGATTTGCTGGAGAGCCGACCTTGATCGCCCGCCTGCTTCTCGCCGCCGCCACCCTCCTCACCGTCGCCGCGACGCCGCTGTCGCCCGCGCAGCGGTTCGGCAAGCTGTACCACGACGTCCAGATGCGCCGGCTTTTCCCTGACGGAAAGACCTTCGCCGACGCGGTGCCGAAGCGACCCGGCGCCCGCATCGTCGCGGCCTATCGCGTCTGCAAATGCGGCACCGACGCCACCCTCCGCCGCTTCGTCCTCGCCAACTTCACCCTGCCAGAGGCGCCCGTCACCCGCCCGCAACCGCGCCGGTCGCTGACCGAACATATCGATCAGCTATGGCCGCAACTGACGCGCACCACCACCACCGTCCCCGCCGGCTCCTCCGCGCTGACCCTGCCGCGCCGCTACGTCGTCCCCGGCGGGCGTTTCCGCGAGATGTATTATTGGGACAGCTGGTTCTCGATGCTCGGCCTGCCTGCCGCCGGGCGACAGGATCTGGTAGAGGACATGGTCGTCGATTTCGGCAGCCTGATCGATCGCTACGGCCACATCCCCAACGGCACCCGCACCTATTATCTCAGCCGTTCGCAACCGCCGTTCTTCTACCTGATCGCCGGCATGTCGCGCGACGCCGCGACGCTCGCCACCCGTACCCGCCAAATGCGCGCCGAGCACGCCTGGTGGATGCAGGGCGCCGCGACGCTCGCCCCCGGCCATGAAAGCGCCCGCGTCGTCCGCCTGCCCGACGGCGCGCTCCTCAACCGCTATTGGGACGATCGCGCCGACGCCCGCGACGAAAGCTATCGCGAGGATACCGAACTCGCCGATGCCACCCCCGGCCGTCCCCGCGCCGAACTGATGCGCGATCTGCGCGCGGCGGCGGAGAGCGGCTGGGACTTTTCGTCACGCTGGCTGGCGGACGGCCGCAGCCTTGCCACGATCCGCACGACGCGGCTGGTGCCCGTCGATCTCAACAGCCTGATGGTCGGCATGGAACAGGCGATCGCCGCCAATTGCCGCGCGCTGCGCGACACGCCCTGCGCCACCAGCTTCACCGCCCGTGCGGAGGCGCGCACGCAGGCGATCCGCCGCCATCTGTGGAATGGCCGCTTCTTCGCCGACTACGATCTCGACACCGGCCAGCCGAACACGGTCGCCACCGCCGCGATGACCTTTCCCCTGTTCGCCGGCGTTGCCACCGCCGATCAGGCGCGCGCCACCGCCCGCGCCTTCGCCCCCTTCGTGGGAGAGGGCGGCGTCCGCACCACGCTGACCGGGTCCGGCCAGCAATGGGACGATCCCAATGGCTGGGCGCCGCTGCAATGGATCGCGATCCAGGGCCTGCGCCGCTACGGCGAACAGGCGCTCGCGACCCGGATCAAAGCCGCATGGCTCGCCACCGTCACCCGCGAATATGAGGCGTCGGGCAAGCTGCTGGAGAAATACGACGTGGTCGAACGGCGCCCCGGTGGCGGCGGCGAATATCCCAATCAGGACGGCTTCGGCTGGACCAACGGGGTCACCCGCGCACTGCTGACCGAGAAACCCTGATTCTGGTCGCTAACGCTGCCGCTGCATCATCTCGGCCATCGGCATCAGATTGTGGTGCAGATGGCCCATGATCCACAGCGATCCCACCAGCACCAGCGCCACGATCAGCACGCCGAACGCCAGCGCCAGCACGTTGTTGGTGTTGTCCGGCCCGGTCGTCACGTGCAGAAAGAACACCAGATGCACGCCCATCTGCGCCACCGCCAGCGCGATCAGCGCAACCGGGATCGCCGGGCCATAGATCAGGTTGCTGCCCGCCGCCGCGAACGACGCCGCCGTCAGCAACCCGGCCAGCACCAGCCCGATGACATAGGTGCGCACCCCCGCGGCGATCGATTCCCGCCCGCCTTCCTCACCCGGCGCATTCTGATCGTCCAGATCCTCGCCATGCTGCCGGTCGCTCATAGTCCCGCCCCCAGCAGATAGACCACGGTGAACAACGCCACCCAGATGATGTCCAGCGCGTGCCAGAACAGGCTGAAGCACGCGATCCGGCGCAGGATGTCGTCGCGGAAATCCTTCGCCCATACCTGCGCCATCATCGTCATCAGCCACAACAGCCCCAGCGCGACGTGCAGTCCATGACACCCGACCAGCGCGAAGAACGCGGACAGGAACGCGCTGCGCCCCGGCCCCGCCCGTTCGCCGATCAGATGCGTGAACTCATAGACTTCCAGACACAGGAACGCCGCGCCCAGCATCCCGGTCACCGCCATCGCGACCAGAAACCAGAACCGGTGGCGCGCGATCGTCGCGATCCCCGCCATGCCGCAGGCGAAGGACGACAGCAGCAATAGCACCGTCTCCCATCCGACCAGCGTCAGGTCGAACAGTTTCGCGCCGGATGGTCCCCCCGCAGTCTCGCCGACCAGCACCGCATAGGCCGCGAAGAAACCGGCGAACATGATGAAGTCCGACAGCAGGAATATCCAGAAGCCATAGGCGACGACGATGCGCTTGGGCGCCGGCCCCCGCTCGCTGACCGGCACCTCGCCATGCCCCAGCTTGTGCGGATCGTTGCTGCTCTGGGCCTGCGTGGCGCTCATGTCGTCGCCCCATCGGGTACGCCGAGCAGCGCCGCCTTGCCCTCGCGCCGCAACCGGTCGCGTCGCTCCACCTCATCCGCCGCAATCTCATATTCCGTCTCGTCCCGCCACGCGAACACGACGAACGTGGCCCAGGCACCGACAAAGCCTAGGATGACCAGCCACCAGATATGCCAGATCAACGCAAAGCCCATCGCCGTCGCGAAGAAGGCCGAAACGACACCGGTCGGCGAGTTTTTCGGCATCTCGATCGCGACATAGTCCGGCAAATCGGACAACCGTTGCTCCTCGCGCGCGGCCGATTTCAGGCCCCAATAGGCTTCCTCGCCACGCACATCGGGCAGCGCCGCGAAGTTGAAGATCGGTGGTGGTGACGTCGTCGCCCATTCCAGCGTCCGGCCATCCCACGGATCGCCGCTCTCATCGACCAGCGCCGCACGGTTGCGGATCGACACGACGAACATGACGATCTGGCAGGCTATACCGCACGCAATCAACAGCGCCCCCACCCCCGCCGCGATCAGCCATGGCTGCCACCCCGCGACGTTGTAATGCCCCAGCCGCCGCGTCATCCCCATCAGACCCAGCACATACAGCGGCATGAACGCGACGTAGAATCCGGTCAGCCAGAACCAGAACGACCGCTTTCCCCATTTCTCGTCCAGCGTGAAGCCGAACGCCTTGGGCCACCAGTATGTCAGCCCGGCAAACGCGCCGAACAGCACGCCCGGGATCACGATGTTGTGGAAATGCGCGACGAGGAACAGCGAGTTGTGCAGCACGAAATCGGCCGGCGGCACGGCGAGCAGCACCCCCGTCATCCCGCCGATGACAAAGGTCACGATGAACCCCACCGACCACAGCATCATCGACGTATATCGGATGCGCCCGCCGAACATCGTGAAGATCCAGTTGAACACCTTCACACCCGTCGGCACCGCGATAATCATCGTCGCGATCCCGAAGAACCCGTTGACGTCCGCGCCCGCCCCCATGGTGAAGAAGTGGTGCAGCCACACCATGAACGCCAACAGGCAGATCGCCATCGTCGCGACGATCATCGACCTGTATCCGAACAATGGCTTGCCGGAAAAGGTCGACACCACCTCGCTGAAGATGCCGAACGCGGGCAGGATCAGGATATACACCTCCGGGTGGCCCCACGCCCAGATCAGGTTCACGAACATCATCTGGTTGCCGCCCAGTTCGTTCGTGAAGAAATGGAACCCCAGATACCGGTCCAGCGTCAGCATCGCGAGCGTCGCGGTCAGGATCGGAAACGCCGCGACGATCAGCAGGTTGGTCGCCAGCGACGTCCAGCAGAACATCGGCATCCGCGTGTAACCCATGCCCGGCGCCCGCATCTTCAGGATCGTCGTGACCAGGTTCACGCCCGACAGCAGCGTACCGACACCCGATATCTGCAGCGCCCACAGATAATAATCGACACCCACGCCGGGCGAGAAGCGCAGCTCGCTGAGCGGCGGATAGACCACCCATCCCGTCTTCGCGAACTCGCCGATGACGAGGCTGACATTGACCAGCAGCGCGCCGCTCGCGGTCAGCCAGAAACTCACCGAATTCAGCGTCGGGAACGCCACGTCGCGGATACCCAGTTGCAGCGGCACCGCGAAATTCATCAGCCCGATCATGAACGGCATCGCGACGAAAAAGATCATGATGACGCCGTGCGCGGTGAACACCTGATCGTAATGGTCCGGCGGCAGGTAACCGGGATTGCCATAGGCGATCGCCTGTTGTGACCGCATCAGCAACGCGTCCGAAAACCCGCGCAGCAGCATTACCGCCGCCAGCACGCAATACATCACGCCGATCCGCTTGTGATCGACCGACGTGATCCACTCGCGCCACAGATATGGGAAATATCCACGCTTCCACACCCAGCCGAGCAGACTCAGGATCGCCAGCGCGACGATGGCGGAGGCCGCGATCGGAATCGGCTCGTCGAGCGGGATGGAGTCGAGGCCCAGTTTACCGAACACCCGAATTCTCCCGCCCGTCGGTCGCTTCCTCACGCACCGACGCACCCGCATTGGCGACGATGCGGTCGTACAGCCCCGGCGCGACCGCACCGAATGCCATCTGCTTCTCACTGCCCGGATGCCGGGCCAGCGTCAGGAAACGGGGCGTATCCAGCACCTGACCACGCCCCCGCGTTTGCGCCACCCAACCGGCGAACCGCGCCGGCGCGACCGCATCGACGGCGAAGTCCATATCGGCGAACCCCTCACCGCTGTAATGCGCGGACAGGCCATGGAAGCGGCCGGGCTTGTCCGCCTGCAAATGCAGTTTCGCGTCCATCCCCGACATCGCATAGATCTGGCTGCCCAGTTGCGAGATGAAGAAGCTGTTCATCACCGTACCGCTGGTGATGCGAAAACTGATCGGCGTTCCCGCGGGGATCACCAGCCGGTTGACCGTCGCGATCCCCAGTTCGGGATAGATGAACACCCATTTCCAATCGAGCGAGACGACCTGCACCTGCAACGGCCGTACCGACGACGCCAGTGGCTTCTCAGGGGCCAGCTCGTGCGTGCTGATCCACGTCAGCCCCGCCAGAAAGATCACGACAAGCGCCGGGATCGACCACACCAGCAATTCCAGCCGCCCGGAATAAGACCAGTCAGGCCGATATTCCGCCTTGTCGTTTCCCGCCCTGAACCACCAGCCGACGGCCAGCGCCAGCAGGATCGTTGGCACGACGATGCACAGCATGATCGCGAGCGCATTGAACAACACGGTCCGCTCGCCCGCCGCCACCGGCCCCGCCGGATCGAGCACGCCGCGCGAGCATCCCGATAACGCAACCATGCACGCCGCGAAGCTGGATCGACCGATCACCCGCCGCATACGGCTCACAGGTACACATGCCCGGCAATGACCATCACCGGGAGACGTGCAGTGTCGGAACGGCGTGTCATCCCGCTTTCGGTCACGTCAACGAGACGCTACGCCATGCCGATGGTTCCGCCCCGCCCCCGCCGCAGCGCGCTTTTCCTCCCCGCCTCCAATCCGCGCGCCATCGCCAAGGCCCGCACGCTGCCCTGCGACGTCGTCATCCTCGATCTGGAAGACGCGGTCGCCCCCGACATGAAGGACGACGCCCGCGCCCGCGCCGTCGCCGCCGTGGCGGAAGGGGGGTTCGGCGATCGCGAACTCGTCATCCGCGTCAACGCGGCCGGTACGCCGTGGCATGCGGACGATCTCGCCGCATTGGCCAGTACGGCGATCGATGCGATCCTGTTGCCCAAGGTAGACGATGCCGCCGCCGTCTCCGCTGCACGCGATCGTCTCGGCCACGACGCGCCGGCCTTGTGGGCGATGATCGAAAGCGCACGCGGCGTGTTAAACCTGCCCGCCATCGCCGCTGGCGCGGCCGATGCGAGGCTCACCGCGTTGGTGGCCGGCACCAACGATCTCGCGATCGACCTGCGTTGCCGTCCCGGTCCGGATCGCGCGCCGCTATTGCCAGCGCTCGCCCGGATCGTCATCGCCGCCCGCGCGGCGGAAATGACGGCGCTCGACGGTGTCCTCAACGCGATCGATCAACCCGACCGGCTCGCGGCGGAATGCGACCAGGGTCGCGCCTGGGGCTTCGACGGCAAGACGTTGATCCATCCCGCCCAGATCGATGCCGCCAATGCCGCCTTCGGCCCCTCCCCCGACGACATCGCCTGGGCCACCCGCGTCATCGCCGCCTTCGCCGATCCCGTCTATGACGGACGAGGCGCGATCCGTCTGGATGGTGCCATGGTGGAACGGCTGCATCTGGCGGAGGCGGAACGCATCATGGCACTAATGCGATAGGAGTTGCGGTCAGTCTATCGCGCCACACCGTTCTCCTGCGAACGCAGGAGTCCAGAATAACGAGTGGCACCGCCCGTGATACGGGATTCCTGCGTTCGCAGGAAAACACCCATCAGCCGCTCACGAGCAACCTAGAGCATCGAGCGTGAAATCAGACCCACCCTCCGTTCGGCCTGAGCGAAGTCGAAGGCCATGTCCCGCGGCGGTGCTTCGACTTCGCTCAGCACGAACGGATCATATTAAACGCTCGATGCTCTAAAAAGACACAGGAAAGCACACCCGCCTCAGGCAATCCTACCGCCCGATCCAGTCCGCCACCTGCGTCGCCACCTGATTGGCCGCCTGATTCAATGCCGGCCCGGCACTGGCCGCATCAATCGCCGCTACCGGCACCCGCGCCTCGAAGCGGCGCTTCTCGGTGTTCGATGCACCCGAACGCGACAGCGCCGCGTCGAACGTCACCACCGCCTCGCGCGTCGTCGCGTCCAGCCCGAAATTGCGGAGTTCACCCGCCAGCTGGTCGTTGGCCTCGGTCACCGCCTGCACCTGACTGATGACCACGCGCCCCGCGCGTGCCGCGATCGTGTCGGACATCAGGCGCGCGAACAGCCGCGCCGGCGGTTCCGACCATTGCGCATCCTTCACATAGGCCAGCGTCGTCGGCGTCGCCTGCACCGGCACCCGCGCCGCGGCGAGCGCGGTCGGCGTCACCGGCACCTGCACCACGATCGACTTCGCCCTGGCCGAATCCTGCTGCTGGCCCACCGGCACCGATGCCGTGCTGGTCAGCGTCATCAGCGTATCGGGCGGGGTCGCGCCGAAACTGATGCATCCGCCCAGCGGTGCGGCCACGGCCAGCATCATGGCGACGGTGATCGACTTGTTCATGATGCCCTCACTTACCCTTGTAGTCCGGCAGCTTCTGCTGCCCGATCAGCGAGCTCGCGCCGCCCTGATCGACCTTTTCCGCCACCGACGACAGTGCCGCCGCCGTCACGCGCAAATCGCGCACCAGCCGGTTGGCCTCCGGCACCGTCTGGCGCGAGAAGGTCTGCAGGCCCGGCCGGGCATCGCCGATCGCCGCGTTCAGCGTCTCCGCCGATTTCTGCGCCGACGCGATCGCGCCGTTCAGGTTCTTGATCGTCGGCTGGATATCGTTCGCCAGCACGCCGTTGGTCGTCTCCGCCAGCGCGCCGATCTGCTTGGACGCCTCGCCCGCCTGCTGGATCGCGATCCGCGTCTGCGCCAGCGTCGCGGCGATCTCCGGCCCACGATCGGCCAGCGCATCGGTCAGCCGGTTCGTGTTCTCCAGAATGCCCGCGATCGATGCCTGATTGCGATCGGTCAGCAGGCCGGTCAGCCGCTCGGTAAGCGTCGACAGGCGTTCCAGCAACTGCGGCGCCGAATTCAGGATCGCGCCGATGCCGCCCTGCTTGGTCGCGATCACCGGTACGCCGTAAGGGCAGACCGTCGGGTTCGGCGGCTCCGGGCAGACGATCGGCGCGGCGCCCTTGCGCGCGCCGTCCAGCGACACCGTGCTGGTGCCGGTGAAGCTGCCGATCACCGTCGCCGTCGTCCCTTGCAGCACCGGCGTATCGTCGTTCACGCTGATGCGGACGCGCACGAACTGCGGGTCGTTCGCCCACAGCACGATCTGCTTCACCTGCCCCGACGGGACGCCCGAATAGGTGACGACCGATCCGCGCGCCAATCCATCCACCGACTGGCGGAAGAAGATGTCGTACTCCTTCTCCTCGGCGCCACCGACACGCGCGATCCACACGGTGAACAGCGCCAGCACCGCCAGAAGGATCAGCACGACGGCACCGACCAGAACATGGTTCGAACGGGTTTCCATCAGCCTGTTCCTGTTGCCTCGTGAGTCGCCCCACGGGCGTTGTTGTCTGCCTGTCCGCCCTGCGACCGTTCGCCGGTGCGGTTCGCCTCGACCTCAGTCGGATGGCGACTTGCCTCGACCTCGGCCCCGTGCATTTCCTGCGTCGAGGCCGCCGCACGGCCACGCGGACCCTTGAAATATTCCTGGATCCACGGATGATCGGTGGCCAGCAGTTCGTCGATCGTGCCGACCGCGATCACCCGCTTTTCCGCCAGCACCGCCACCCGGTCGCAGATCGCGTACAGCGTATCGAGATCGTGCGTGATGAGGAACACCGTCAGCCCGAGCGTCCGGCTGAGCGAGCGGATCAATTCGTCGAAGGCCGATGCGCCGATCGGGTCCAGCCCCGCCGTCGGCTCGTCGAGGAACAGCAGCTCCGGGTCGAGCGCCAGCGCCCGCGCCAGCCCGGCCCGCTTCTTCATGCCGCCCGACAGTTCGGCCGGATATTTCGGCCCGGCATCCGCGGGCAAGCCGGTCATCACGACCTTGTACGACGCGATCTCGTCGAGCAGCGAGCGCGGCAGCGTGCCGTAGAATTCACGCAGCGGCACCTGCACGTTCTCGGCCACCGTCAGCGTCGAAAACAGCGCCCCGCCCTGGAACAATACGCCCCAGCGCTTGCGGATATTCGTCGCCTCGGTCTCGTCACGGCCGATCGTCGGCTCGCCGAACACGGTGATCTCGCCCTTGTCCGGTGTCTGGAGCCCGATGATCGATCGCATCAGCACCGACTTGCCGGTGCCCGATCCGCCGACCACGCCCAGAATCTCGCCTCGACGCACCTGCAAATCGAGATTGTCATGGACGACCGACGATTCGCCGAAACTGTTGCGCAGCCCCTTCACGTCGATGATGACGTCGTCGCGGCGCTGGTTGCGGTCATGGGGCATCAGTTCCACCCCACCCATGTGAAGAATACCGCAAAGAACGCATCGAGCACGATCACCAGAAAGATGCCCTGCACCACCGCCGATGTCGTGCGCAGGCCGACCTGTTCCGCATCCGCCTCGACCTGCATCCCCTGGAAACAGCCGGCGATGGCGATGATCGCACCGAATACCGGCGCCTTGATGAGGCCGACATACAGGTCGGTGATCGGCACCACTTCGCGGATGCGGCTGATGAACGTGACCGGCGGAATGCCCAGCGATATCCACGCCAGCAGGCCACCACCGATGATCGCGATCAGCGAGGCGTAAAAGCCCAGCAGCGGCATCAGCATGATCGCCGCCAGCGTGCGCGGCAGCACCAGCGCCTCCATCGGCGACACGCCGATCGTCCGCATCGCGTCGATCTCTTCGGTCAGCTTCATCGTGCCGAGCTGCGCCGCGAACGCCGAACCCGAACGGCCCGCCACCATGATCGCGGTCATCAGCACGCCCAGTTCGCGCAGCGTCAGCCGCCCGACCAGATTGATCGTGAACACCTCCGCCCCGAACTGGCGCAACTGCACCGCGCCCTGTTGCGCGATGACGATGCCGATCAGGAAGCTCATCAGGCCGATGATGCCCAGCGACGCGACGCCGACCGTTTCGAATTCATGCACGACCGCATTGAAGCGGAAGCGGCGCGGATGGCGGATGACCGATCCGAACGCCAGCGTCGTCGCGCCAAGGAAACCGAGCAGCCCCAGCAACGTGCGCCCGGTCAGGACGACCGCATCACCGATCTCGCCCAGCACGCGGGTGAAGCCGCTCGCCTGCGACGGGCGCAGCGCGACGTGCTGGTCGGACCCGACCACCTGATCGAACAACTGCCGCGCATCGTCATCCAGTCCCTCGACCGGCGCATCGTGACGGGCGGCGAAGCGATGGACGATCCACGCACCGACCGTGTCCATCCGGTCGACATCGGACAGATCGACCCGGTCCACTTTGCCGCCGACCTGTTCCAGTCGATCCGGCAACGTCCCGAGTCGCGCTAGCGACAGGTCGCCGGAAAAGCGAACCGTGTCGCCATCTTCGCGGAAGTCTGCAGCGGCGGTCATCGATCGCCTCTCTGCGGGAAAGCGCCCGCCACGGCAAGCCGGTACTGCATCACGGCGAACCGCGCGGGCGATCGGCCGATGCGTCCGATCACAACAGCTTGTCGACCAGATGGATGACCAGACCGACCAGTCCGCCGACCAGCGTGCCGTTGATCCGGATATATTGCAGGTCGCGACCGACCGCATTCTCCAGCCGGCCAGTGATCGTCCGCGCATCCCAGCCGCGCACCGTTTCCGACACCAGCCGGACGATATGGTCGCCGTAATCCGCGGCGATCCCCACCACGGCGCGACGGACGAAGCGATTGATCGTCGTCGCCAGCCGCCGGTCCTGACGCAGCGTCGCACCCAGTTGGTGCAGCACCTCGCCCAGCTTCCCCGCCATCGCCGCTTCCGGATCGCGCGCGATGCTCAGCAATGCGGCCCGCGCCTGTTCCCACAACCCGTCCAGCCAGCGCGCCATCGCCGGGTTGGCGATCAACTCTTCCTTCACCCGCTCCACCCGCGCGCGCATCGCCGGATCATATTGCAGGTCCCAGGCCAGCCGATCGAGCCCCTCCTCCGCCTTCACCCGCAACGGATGGTCCGGGTTTTCGGCCATATCGATCAACAGCTTGTCCAGCCCGCCGATCAGCTTGTCCGCCAGCGTCTCGTCCAGCCCGGTCCAGCGCAACAGCGCGCCGGCGCGTTCGTGCACCATCTGGCGCATCAGCGCGTCGTTGCTGGCCAGCGCAGCGGCGGCCCAGCGGATACCGGCGTCCAGCACCGGCTTGTGCCGCCCCTGCGCCATCGTCGCCGTCAGCAATTGGCCGGCGATCGGCGACACCTCCGCCTCGCGCAGGCGATTGACCGCCGCCGCCTTCACCATGCCGCCCAGCCGCGCCGGATCGAGCGATTCGAGGATCTGCGCCACCAGCTTCGACGCGCCCTGCCGGAAACGGCCGCCGGCACCCTCGGGCGGATCGGTCAGCCAGCGCGCCACCGCGCCCGCGACGTCCAGCCGCCGCATCCGCCGCGCCACCACGCGCGGGATCAGGAAATTGGTGCGCAGGAATTGCGCCAGCGTGTCGCCGATCCGGTCTTTGTTGCGCGGCACGATCGCGGTGTGCGGGATCGGCAGGCCCAGCGGATGCCGGAACAGCGCCGTCACCGCGAACCAGTCGGCCAGCCCACCGACCATCGCCGCCTCGGCAAAGGCGCGGACGAAGCCCCAGGCGGGATGCTCGTCGACCAGCAGGCGGCTGACGAGAAACACCGCCGCCATCACCACCAACAGCACGGTCGCGACCAGCCGCATCCTCACCAGACCCGCCGGTGGGGCATCCATCATACGCGCGCTGGCCATGTTCATCGCAGGGACAATGACCGAGCGCGCGGATGGTTCATGCCGCCGCGCCGGCGCCTGTCCGAATCCGCGGCGGGCGCATCATTCCGCGGGATGCGGCCCGTCCTCGCGATACCCGATCGATCCCGGTCCGACGCCCAGACGCGGACCGCGACCCGGCCCGACCACGCCGATCACCTCGGCGCCGTCGTCGCCCGGCCTGAACGTCAGCAAGCGACGACCCAGCCGGCTGCCCAGCCGCGTCTCGACCCCCACCGCCAGGCTGAACCCCGCCGGCACGATCAGCAGCGTCAGCAGCGTCGACAGCACCAGTCCGCCGATCACCGTCACGCTCATCGGCGCGCGGAACGATCCGTCGCCGGTCAGCGACAGCGCGGTCGGCACCATGCCCGCCACCATCGCCACCGTCGTCATCACGATCGGCAGCGCCCGCTTGTGCCCGGCATCGACGATCGCCTCGAACTTGGGCACGCCGTGGCTCATCTCCTCCAGCGCGAAATCGACCAGCAGGATCGAATTCTTGGCGACGATGCCCAGCAGCATCAACAGCCCGATATAGACCGGCAGCGACACCGACATGCCCGCGATCCACAATGCCAGACACGCGCCCAGCGGCGCCAGGAACAGCGACCCCAGATTGACGAACGGCGGCAGGAACCGGCGATACAGCAGCACCAGCACCGCGAAGAGCAGGAAGAAGCCCGAGGTGACGGCCAGGATGATGTTCGTCACCAGCTCCGCCTGCGCCTTGGACTGGCCGACCGACAGCCGGCTGACCCCGATCGGCATCGACGTGACCGCCGGCAGCGCGAGGATCTGCTTCATCGCATCGCCCTCGACGATACCCGGCGCCAGATCGGCACCGATCGTCAACTGGCGTTGCTGGGCGATCCGGTCGATCTGGGTCGGACCGGCGCCGAAGCCGATATCGGCGACCACCTTAAGCGGCACCGATCCACCGTTAGACGTGCTGACCGGCAGGTTCTCGATGCTCGACAGCTTCTCGCGCGCGCTTTCGGCCAGCGCGACGCGGATCGGGATCTGGCGGTCGTTGAGCGAGAAGCGGGCGCTGTTCTGGTCGATATCGCCAAGCGTCGCGACGCGGATCGCGTTCGACAGCGCGCTGGTCGTCACGCCCAGATCGGCGGCCAGATCCATCCGCGGCCGGATCACGATCTCCGGCCGTTGCAGACCGCCCGCGGTGCGCGGCGCGCGCAGGATCGGCAGGTGGCTCATCTGCTCGACGATCCGGTCCGCCGTCTGCTGCAACATCACCGGATCGTCACTGCCCAGCGTGATCTGCAGATCGCGGCTCGGCCCGCCCCAGCCATTCTGGTTCTGGAACGACACCCGCGCATCGGGGATCGCCGACAGCGTCGGGGTCAGCGCGCGTTCGAATTCCACGCTGGTCCGGTCGCGATCGTCCGCCAGCGTGGCGGTGACACGACCGGTGCCGAGAAACGCACGTTGATAGACCGAGGTGACGATCGGCTTCTGCGCCGACAGGATGCCGGCCACCCGGCTGACCACCGCCTGCGTCTGTTCCAGCGTCGATCCCGGCGGCAGTTCGACCTGTACCGTGCTGCGATCGTTATCGCGCTGCGGCTGGAATTCCTGCGGCAACATCATGAAGATCGCGACCGTGGCGATCAGCGCGAGCACGCTGATGCCCATGATCCACACTCGGTGATCGACGAAATGCGACACCAACCGCCGCCAGCCGCCCTGCGCCGACAGCCGGCGCTGCCGCGTCTGGTCGAGCGACCAGCGCAACAGCGCGACGTACCGGCTCATCACCGGCCCGTCCTCCGCCGGCTCATGTCCGCCCGCCTTCAGGAAATAGGCGGCGATCATCGGCGTGATGAGCCGCGCGACGGCAAGGCTCATCAGCACCGCCGCGACCACGGTCAGGCCGAAATTCTTGAAGAACTGCCCCGACACGCCCGGCATCAACGCCACCGGCAGGAAGACCGCGACGATCGACATCGTCGTCGCCAGCACCGCCAGCCCGATCTCGTCGGCGGCGTCGATCGATGCCTGATACGCGTTCTTGCCCATCCGCATATGCCGGACGATATTTTCGATCTCGACGATCGCATCGTCCACCAGCACACCCGCCACCAGACTGAGCGCCAGCAGCGTCATGTTGTTCAGGCTGAACCCCAGCAGGTCCATGAACCAGAAGGTCGGGATCGCCGACAGCGGGATCGCCAGTGCCGAGATGAACGTCGCGCGCCAGTCGCGCAGGAACAGGAACACCACGACCACCGCGAGCACCGCGCCCTCGATCATCGATCCGATCGCGTTCTCATATTCGTGTTCGGTATAGGTGACGCTGGTCGACAGCAGCTTGAACTGCACCGACGGATTGCGCTTTTCCAGCGCCTCCAGCTTCTTGACCGCCTCGTTATAGACGGTGACGTCGGACGAACCCTTGGTTCGCGTGAAACTGAACGAGACGACCTGATGGCCGTTCACCGCCGAGGACGATTTCTGTTCGGCATAGGCATCGCGCACATCGGCGATATCGGCCAGCCTGACTGTCCGCCCGTTGCCCAGCGAAATCTGCGTCTGGCCTAGTGCATAGGCGTTCTTGGCATTGCCCAGCACGCGCACCGATTGCTCGGATCCGGCGATCTCCGCCTTGCCGCCCGTCGCGTTGAGGTTGACCGCGCGCAGCGCCGCGTTGACGGTGTTGGCGGTCAGCCCTTGTGCCTGCAACTTCACCGGATCGAGGATGACCCGGATTTCGCGCGCGACGCCGCCGTTGCGCTCCACCGCGCCCAAGCCCGGCACCGACAGCAATTCCTTGCTGACGGTATCGTCGATGTACCAGCTCAACTGCTCCACCGTCATGTCGGTGGTCAGCGCCGAGAAGTTCGCGATATCCTCGTCGCTGGTGTCGAAACGGCCGATCTGCGGTTCCAGAATACCGTCGGGCAGGTCGCCGCGGATCTGCGTGATCGCATTGCGCAGGTCGTTGACCGCGCGGTCGATATCGGTGCCCAGTTGCAACTGGATGATGGTCTGCGAATTGCCTTCCTTCACCGTCGACCGGATCTCGTCGATCCCGCGCAGGCCCCGCGCCGCCGCCTCGACCCGCTTGGTCACCTGCGTTTCCAGTTCGCTGGGTGCCGCGCCCGGCTGGCTGATGATGACGAAGGCGACCGGGAAGTCGATGTCCGGCTGCTGGTTCACATCCATCCGCATGAAGCTGACGATGCCGGCCAGCGTCAGCGCCACGAACAGGACGATCGGCACCACGGGGTTGCGGATCGACCAGGCGGAGATGTTGCGGAAGTTCATATGCGGTTATCCGTTGGTCGCAGCGGCGGCGGGGGCCGCGGCGCGCAGGACCGGCTTCACCTTCTGACCCGGCGACAGGAACGCACCTGCCGCCAGCACGACCCGCTCGTTACCCGCCAGTCCGCCGACCACCGACACGCCTGCATCGCTGACCTGACCGACCTTCACGTCGCGGCGTTCCGCGCGGTTCTGGCCGTCGAGGACGTACACGTAATTGCCGCGGCCATCGCTCTGCACCGCCGATTCGGGCAACAGCGGCACCGCGCTGGTCGCGCCGCTCACCGTTGCCGATGCGAACCCGCCCGGCCGCAGCGCCGGATCGTACCGCAGGCCGATGCGCGCGATCCCCTGCCGCGTCTGCGGATCGATGATCGGCGACACCTGCCATACCTCGCCCGCGAAGGTCTGCGTGCTGCCGACCGGCGTCACCTGCGCCCGCGCGCCGGCATGCAGGCCCTGCAGGTCCGCCTCGCTCATCTGCGCGCGCATCTCCATCTGGCCGCCCTGCGCCATGCGGAACAGCACGCCGCTGCCCGAACTCACGATCTGGCCGGGTTCCGCCTGCCGGGTCAGGACCAGCCCGGCGGCCGGCGCGCGGATGTCGAGGCGGCCGTTGCGCGCCTGCGATTCGGCATAGGTGGCGCCCGCCACCTTCACCCGCGCCGCCGCGGCATCGCGCGTCGCGGTGCGGCGTTGCAGATCGGCCTTCGAGATGAAACCACGATCGACCAGCGATACGGCGCGATCCAGCTCCGCCTGCGCCAGCGTCAGGTCGGCGCGCGCGACATTCACCTGCGCACCCAGCGCGGCGGCGGTCTGCACCTGTACAGACCGGTCGACCGTCGCCAGCACCTGGCCCGCATTCACCCACTGGCCGGGTTCGACGAGCACGCGCGTAATCATGCCGCCCTCGCCCGCGACGCCCACCGGCATCTCGCGGCGCGCGGCCAGCGTGCCGGTCGCGGCGATCGATCGGTCGACGGTGCTGCGCCCCGGCACCACCACGGTCACGCTCGGCAATTGTTCGGCACCGGCGGCGGTGCCGGGCGCGGCGGCGGAGTGGTTGCCGCGTCCCCAGATCGCCCATGCGCCGATCGCCAGCACGACCGCGATCACCGCCGCGACGATCCATGCACGACGGGCAGGCGGCGTCACGGGGCCGGTCAACCGGTCCTGCGCGATAGAGCCCGATTCGTAATTCATCCCGTCGCCATCCCATCCCCGGCTGTTCACGGCCGCCTCGTCAGAGCTGTATTATCGAAATAAGTCACCGGGCTCAAGACACTTCGCCGACGGCCGGTCACTGCCTGCCTGCAAACGTCGGTTCCCGCAACCTGACTTGGCATTCGGTCCGTTCATCGCCGGTTGATCGTGAGCGGGGCATGGCATCGGGGCAACAGGAGAAACAACGATGCGTCTCGCCCTTCCCGTCATGATCGCCCTCGCCGCGCTGCCCGTCGCCACCCTGCCCGTCGCCGCCGCCGCGCAGGGGCAGCAGACCAGCATCCAGCCGATGATCCCGGCCAGCGGCACCGTGGTCGATGTGGTGGCGGAGGGTCGGACGACCCGCGTTCCCGATCTCGCCACGATCCGCGCCGGCGTCGTCACCCCCGGCGCCACCGCCGCGCAGGCGCTGGCCGACAACGCCACCGCCATGGCCCGCGTGCTGGCCGCCCTGCGCAAGGCCGGTGTCGCCCCGCGCGATCTGGCCACCGCGACGGTGCAACTGGCGCCGCAATATCGCTACGCCGAAAACCAGCCGCCGGTCATCACCGGTTATCAGGCGACGAACAGCGTGTCGGTCCGTTTCCGTGATGTCGCGCGATCGGGCGCGATTCTCGATGCGCTGGTGAAGGAAGGCGCCAACCAGATCGACGGGCCGAACCTGTCGCTGGCCGAACCGGATGCGGCGCTGGACGAGGCGCGCGCCGATGCGGTGAAGCGCGCCCGCGCCCGTGCCGATCTCTATGCCCGCGCCGCCGGCCTGCGCGTCGTCCGCATCGTCTCGATCGCCGAGGCGGGACAGGACAGCGGCGGCCCCGAACGTCCGGTGATGCTGATGGCCCGCGCGGCCAAGGCGGACGCCTCGACCGAGATCGCACCGGGTGAGAAGGACATCACCGCGACGCTGCAGGTCCGCTTCCTGCTCGATCAGTAACGAAAAAGGGGCCGCCCGGTCGCCCGGACGGCCCCTTTGGTCGATCCCGCCGAAGCGGCGGGATCAGTGCTTCAGCGCACCCGGCCGCGACGGACCAGGTTCACGATCGCCAGCAGGATGACCGCACCCAGCAGCGACACCAGGAACGAGGTGACGTTCAGCGGCTGGTTGTTGATCGACCCACCCGAGATGATGAGGCCGCCCAGAAACGCGCCGACGATGCCGACGATGATGTTCAGGAAGATGCCCTGCTGCGCATCGGTGCGCATGATGATGCTGGCAAGCCAGCCGATGACGCCGCCGATGATCAGCCAAAGAATAATGCCCATGTCCAGTCCCTCCGTTAAAGCCCGCGACCGGAGCGGGCGATGCCGGAATAACCTGTATTGCTCTATCTTGTTCCGGGTGCGGTTCGATTAGTGTCGACGTTTCGCGCACCGGGTCCAGGATCGGGACGACTTCGCCATCGTCGTCGTCGCCGTTCCCGTACCGGGTCAGTACTTCAGCTGGCGCTCGTACAGCGTGCGATAATGCTGGATGCGCGTGACGCGCAGGCCGGGCATCCCCGACCGGTCGATCGCCCGCTGCCACCCGGCGAATTCCTCCGCCGTCAACCCGTATCGATCGCATACCTCGTCCACCGACAGCAGCCCGCCGTTGACGGCAGCGACAACCTCGGCCTTGCGGCGGACCACCCACCGGGTGGTGGAGGGCGGCGGCAGGGTATCGACCGTCAATGGCTCGCCCAGCGGGCCGATGACTTTGGCGGGACGAATCTTTTCGTTCTGGATCATGTTCAACCTCTGCCGGGGCTCCCGGCCCCCTCGAAACGCGTACTGGTGATGTATCCGGCGCTCCTGAAGAACGCCTGAAACGCCACGGTAAACGAACCCTTCATCTGTCTTTCCACCGGCTTAGCCGGACCGCCACGCGCGGATTGAACGCGCCGTGCGTGGGTGCCAGCAATCCGCCGCCCATGACGGCGACCGCCGCCATCGGCCCGGTTCCCGGACCGGCCGGCGCCAGCCCCGACTGCACCACCGCGGTCGGGCTGGTCTCCTGTCGAGCCGACAGGTCGATCATCAGCGTGCCCAGGTCCTCGGGCAACGCGGCGATGTCGACGATGCCATCGAAAGAGGAGTGGGTCAGGTCCAATGCGGCGTATCTCCGGGTTCGTCGGATGAACGCTCTACACGCGGGGTCATGAAGGTCGGGTAAAGCCGCGGATAACCTATCGTGAACCTTCGTTTACGCCTGCGTGGCTGTCCTTTGTCGATTTGCACCGCCCTGTGCGCGCGCCTATGTGCGCGGGTCTATGGACAACGGCATCGATCAGGACGGCGAATTCCAGCTCGACGACCCGCGCGGCAAGCGGATCGTGGTGGCGATGTCGGGCGGCGTCGACAGTTCGGTCGTCGCCGCGCTGGCGGTGCGGACGGGGGCGGAGGTGATCGGCGTCACCTTGCAATTGTACGATCATGGCGAGGCGGTCGGCCGCGCCGGCGCCTGCTGCGCCGGCCGCGATATCCGCGATGCCCGCGCGGTGTGCGACCGTCTCGGCATCGCGCATTACGTCTTCGACCATGAAAGCGCCTTCCGCACATCGGTCGTCGACAAGTTCGCCGACGAATATCTCGCCGGCCGCACGCCGATCCCGTGCGTGTCGTGCAACACCGGCCCGAAATTCACCGACCTGCTGGGTCTGGCGCGCGAGCTGGGCGCCGATTGCCTCGCCACCGGTCATTACGTTCGCCGTGTGCCCGGCCCCGCTGGTGCCGAATTGCACCGCGGTGCCGACCCGGCCCGCGACCAGAGTTACTTCCTGTTCGCCACGACGCAGCCGCAACTCGACTATCTCCGCTTCCCGCTGGGCGGCCTGCCCAAGTCGCGCGTGCGGGAGATTGCGGCCGAACTGGGCCTCGGCGTCGCGGCCAAGCCCGACAGTCAGGATATCTGCTTCGTACCCGATGGCGATTATGCCGGGCTGGTCCGCAAGCTGCGGCCCGATGCGGTATCGGGCGGCGACATCGTCGACCTGTCCGGCGAAAAGCTGGGCGAGCATCGCGGCCTGATCCACTTTACCGTCGGCCAGCGCCGCGGGCTGGAGATCGGCGGCCATGCCGAACCGCTCTATGTCGTGCGGCTGGAACCCGCCACCGCCCGCGTCGTCGTCGGCCCGCGCCGCGCACTGGCGGTCGAGGCGGCGTCGCTGGAGAACGTCAACTGGATCGGCGGCGATCATGACGGCCCGCTGACCGCAAAGGTTCGATCGATGGCCCGCCCGGTCCCGGCGCGCTTCGTCGACGGCCGGCTGTCGTTCGACACGCCTGAATATGGCGTCGCCCCCGGTCAGGCGGCGGTGCTGTATGCCGGTGAGCGGATATTGGGTGGCGGCTGGATCGCGGCCACCGAAGCGGCGCTGATCGCCGCGTGATTCGAAGTTAGGGGCAAGGCGGGAGAGAGCGCCTGCACTGCGCTCGATCTCCCGCACCATCGTGTCGCCGGTGCCGGTTTTGACCGGCGGCTCCGCTCCGCATTCATATTTCTGATTGACGGCGCAACGACAGTGGCCGGTCGCTAGCGGAGTTGCGCACGAAAAAAAAGGGCCGGCAAAGCCGACCCGTAAAAGTTTTTAGGAGAGGATGCCTGAAAGGCACAGTCGTTGTGCAGCGCAGCGTATGATTTCGCAAGTGCAACTTTATCGCCTCCGATTGCACGAATTGCAATCGTGTCGGTCAGGGAAGCAGAAACGCGCCCTCGATCACCGTGACGCATCGTCCGCCCAACACCACGCGGTCGTCCGCCAGCCGGCATGACAACCGTCCGCCGCGCTCGCTCGCCTGCCACGCGGTGAAGGCATCGCGTTCCAGCCGCGCCGCCCAATATGGCACGATCACCGCGTGCGCGCCGCCGGTCACCGGGTCCTCGTCGATCCCGAAACCGGGGGTGAAGGCGCGGCTGACGATATCGGTCGTGTCGCCCGGCGCGGTGACGATCACCAGCAACCGCCCCGCCGCCGCCAGTGCCCGCTGATCCGGATCGCATGCCCGCACCGCCGCCTCGTCGGCCAGCACGACCACCGCATAACCGCCATCGTGCCACAGCGTCTCGACCGGATCGGTCACGCCCAGCGCCGCGACGATCGCCGGCAGCGGCTTCGGCGCCGGGGCAAGCGCGGGCAGCGCCATCAGATAACCCGTCCCCTCGCGTGCCACTTCCAGCACGCCGGATCGACGCGTGCGGAACCGCACCCGGTCGAGCGCGGTATCCGATTGCAGCACGACATGCCCGCTCGCCAGCGTCGCATGACCGCACAGCGCGATCTCGGCGGCCGGCGTGAACCAGCGCAGCTCGAAATCCGCCTCGCCCGTCTCGTCCGGCAGGAAGAACGCCGTCTCCGACAGGTTGTTCTCCTGCGCGATCTTCAGCAGCAGCGTGTCGTCCAGCCAGGACGACAACGGCATCACCGCCGCCGGATTGCCCCCGAACGCCTCGTCGGCAAAGGCATCGACCTGAGTGAAGGGAAGCCGCATCGTTACAACCTCTTGCCGAACCAATGGGGCGTCACATCCGCCTCGACCAGCGGATTGTCGGTATCCACATGGCCCTCGGGGTCCAGATGGATCAGCACCTCGACCTTCGGGAACGCACGCTTCAGGTTCATCTCGACCGCCTCGACCAGATCATGCGCCTGCGCGACCGTCAGGTTGCGGTCGACCTCCATATGGAACTGCGCGAAATCATGGCTACCCGACCGGCGTGTGCGAAAATCGTGGATGCCGCGCAGGCCTTCCTGCCGCGCCGCCACGTCCAGGAAACCGGCGCGCTGATCCTCCGGCCATTCCTTGTCCATCAACTGGTCGATCGCGTTGGACGATGCCTGAAACGCGCCCCATGCCAGCCATAGCGCGATGACGATGCCGAAGATCGGGTCCGCCTTGGTGAATCCGAAATACTGATCCAGCACCAGCGCCACGATCACCGATCCGTTCAGCAGCACGTCCGACTGGTAATGGACATTGTCCGCCATGATCGCGACCGACCCGGTCTGGCGGATGATGCGCCGCTGATACCAGAGCAGCACCACCGTCGCGCCGATCGCGATGATCGACACGCCGATGCCGAACTCCGCGTCCGCCGTCGGCGCGTGACTGCCAAACGCCTGCACCGCGCGCCAAGCGATGCCCGCCGCCGACGCGGTGATGAGCGCCACCTGAAACAGCGCCGCCAGCGCCTCCGCCTTGCCATGCCCGAACCGGTGGTCATGGTCCGCCGGCGTCGCCGCCAGCCGCACGCCATACAAGGTAACAAGCGAGGCGAGCAGATCGAGGCCCGTATCGGCCAGCGACCCCAGCATCGCGACCGACCCGGTGTGCCACGCGGCAAAACCCTTCAACCCCAGCAGGAACGTCGCCATCGCGACGCTCGCCAGCGCGGCCCGCGTCGCGTGGGGCATGAACCGGCGCTGTTCTTCGCGTGTCATGGGAACAGCAACCCCTCGCTCCAGCCGGCACCGTCGCGCGTGAACAGACGCCGCTCATGCAGCCGGTGCGCGCGATCCTGCCAGAATTCGATGCGTTCGGGCGCGACGACATACCCGCCCCAGAATGGCGGCCGTGGCACGTCCTGCCCCTCGAACCGCGCCGTCACCTCGGCCACGCGCGCCTCGAACGTCGCGCGGGAATCGAGCGGCCGCGACTGGTCGGACGCCCATGCCCCCAGTTGCGAATCCCGCCCGCGCGATGCGAAATAGGCGTCGGACTGCGCATCGGTCGCCAGCGTCACCGGCCCTTCGATCCGCACCTGCTTGCGCAGCGATTTCCAGTGGAACATCAATCCGGCGTGCATATTGGCCGCCAGCTCGCCCGCCTTGCGCCCCTCGCGATTGGTATAGAACACGAAGCCGTCGGGGCCGTGCCCCTTAAGCAACACCATCCGCACCGACGGACGCCCGTCGGCATCCGCGGTCGCCAGCGCCATCGCGTTGGAATCGTTGATTTCGGACGCTCTTGCCTCGGCATACCATGCGTCGAACAGGGCGATGGGATCGTCGGTCATGGCCGCCCCATAGCCGATCTTCGCGACCAACGGAACGAGTCCCCATTCACGTACATTGTCGCAACGGCATTGAGTAGTGCGCGAAACTGAGGTGGCAGATGGCGGCACGGGCATATTGGCAGGGACAGATCCGGCTCGCGCTGGTGTCGATCCCCGTCGAAATCTATTCCGCCACCAAGAGCGGCGCCGCGGTCCAGTTCCGCCAGATCCACGAACCGTCGGGCAAGCCGATCTCGTATGAGAAGGTCGTCACCGGCGTCGGCCCGGTCGATGTCGACGAGATCGTGAAGGGCTATGAGGTCTCGAAGGGCGAATATGTCCTGCTGGAGCAGGACGAGATCGACGCGGTGAAGCTGGAATCGAAGAAGACGCTGGAATTGACCCAGTTCGTCGACGCGCACGAGATCGACGTCCTCTATTACGAGAAACCCTATTTCGTCGTCCCCGCCGACGATCTGGCCGAGGAAGCCTTCATCGTCCTGCGCGAGGCGCTTCGTCGGACCAAAAAGGTCGGGCTTGGCCAGCTCGCGATGCGCGGCCGCGAATATATCGTCAGCCTGAAACCCTGCGGGCGCGGACTGGTGATGGAGACGTTGCGCTACGCCGACGAGGTCAACAAGGCGCAGGGGTATTTCCGCGAAATCCCCGACGACAAGCCCGACGCCGAACTGCTCGATCTGGCCGAGGCGCTGATCGACCGCAAGACCTCCGCCTTCGACCCCGCCAGCTTCCACGACCGCTATGTCGATGCGCTGAAGGCGCTGGTGGAGCGCAAGCGCAAGGCGAACGGCAAGAAGATCATCGAAGATAAGGACAAGGGCGACACCGGCGGTTCCAACGTCGTCGACCTGATGGCGGCACTCCGCAAGTCGATGGGCGACAAGGCTGCGAAAAAGGCGCCGGCAAAGAAGGCACCCGCCAAAAAAGCGCCCGTCAAAAAACGTGCATGACCCCCTCCATCCGTCACCCCAGCGAAAGCCGGGGTCTCTCCGCTACAGGGAGATGCAAGCCTCCGCCGGCATGACGGCCAATGGCTGACGCCCCCGCCGACCCCCTCGCCCTATACAACGCCAAACGGAACTTCACGAAGACCGCCGAACCCGCCGGCACGCTCGCCCCCGGCCACGGCAACAGCTTCATGGTCCAGAAGCACGACGCCACCCGCCTGCACTGGGACTTCCGCCTCGAAATCGACGGCGTCCTGAAAAGCTGGGCCGTCACCCGCGGCCCCAGCCTCGACCCCGCCGAAAAACGCCTCGCCGTCCGCACCGAGGATCATCCGCTCAGCTATGCCACGTTCGAGGGCACGATCCCCGCCGGCGAATATGGCGGCGGCACCGTGATGCTCTGGGATCGCGGCACCTGGTCGCCGATCAAGGGGAAGAGCGCGAAGGACCTCGACAAGGGCCATCTCCACTTCGTCCTCGATGGCGAACGGATGAAGGGCGAATGGCTCCTGATCCGCCTGAAGGGCCGCCCCAAGGAAAAGCGCGAGAACTGGCTGCTCCGCAAGATCGACGACGCCGAAGCCGGCGGCACCGACACGCTGGTCGAGGAAGCCCTGACCAGCATCTCGACCGGCCGCACGATGGCCGAAATAGCCGATGGAAAATCCTCCCCGGCAAGGAGTTCGAGGGTGGATCGCCCCCGGCGATCCAAGATTGTGCCGGGGGCACAATCGACCTCGAACTGGGGACCGCGCACGAAGCGCGTGGTGGAGGGGGGCCAGCCAAAAGCGGCGCGCTCCCGAAAAACCACCACGCCCCAATTTCGCGAACCGCAACTCTGCACCCTGGTCGACACCGTCCCCACCGGCACCGCCTGGTTGCACGAGATAAAATACGACGGCTACCGCGCCCTGATCGCCTTCGCCCACGTCAAGGCCAAGGTCCACACCCGCTCCGGTCTCGACTGGACCGACAAGTTCCCCGCCATCGCGAAAGCAGCCGCCACCCTCCCCGGCACCGCGTTGATCGATGGCGAGATCGTGTCGTTCAAGGACGGCAAACCCGATTTCTCCACCCTGAAGAACGCCATCGCCGACAACGGCGCGATGACGATGTTCGCGTTCGACCTGATCGAACAGGACGGCGAGGATCTTGCCGACCTGCCCCTCACCACGCGCAAGGACCGCCTCCGCGCGCTGATCGGCGATGGCACCGACGAACTCCGCTATTCGGAACATGTCGTCGGCTCGGGCGAAAAACTGTTCGACCAGATGTGCGCCGAGGGGATGGAGGGCATCGTCTCCAAACGCGCCGACAGCCCCTATCGCGGCGGCCGCAGCAAGGCGTGGCTGAAGGCGAAATGCATCCAGCGGCAGGAATTCGTGATCGTCGGCTGGCAACCCTCCACCAAGGGTCGCGGCTTCGCCTCGCTGTTGCTCGCCACCCATGACGACGGCGAATGGACCTATCGCGGCAAAGTCGGCACCGGCTTCGACGCCGCCACCCTCGATGAAGTCGGCGCGAAGCTGAAACCTCTTGCCCGCAAGACCGCCACCGTCAAAGCACCCAAAGCCATGGTCCGCGGCGCGCACTGGGTATCGCCCGATCTTGTCGCCGAGGTCGCCTATGCGGAAATCACCCCCGACGGCATCCTCCGCCACGCCAGCTTCGTCGGCCTGCGCACCGACAAGCCCGCGACCGAGGTCGTGACCGAAACACCCGCCGCCCCGCCGGCCGACCCGAAACTCCCGAAAATCTCCAGCGCCGATCGCCTGATCTTCCCCGACTCCGACGTCACCAAGGGCGATCTCGCCGCCTATTACGCCGCTGTCGCGCCCGTCATGCTGCCCTGGGCCGGCGACCGCCCGGTCAGCCTCGTCCGTTGTCCGCAAGGTCGCGCCCGCGCCTGTTTCTTCCAGAAGCACGACGCCGGCAGCTTCGGCGACATGGTCCATCAGGTGCCGATCCGCGAAAAGGACGGCTCCACCGAAAACTATCTCTATGTCGACGACGCCGCCGGCCTCGTCGCCTGCGTGCAGATGGGGTCGATCGAGTTCCACGGCTGGGGTGCCGCCAATGCCGCGCTGGAAAAGCCAGACCGCATGGTCTTCGATCTCGACCCCGACGAGGGCCTCGATTTCGCCGACACCAAAAAGGCCGCCGAGCATCTGAAGGAACAGCTCGCCGAACTCGGCCTCGTCAGCTTTCCTTTATTGTCGGGCGGCAAGGGCGTGCACGTCGTCGTACCGCTGACCCCGCAGGCGGAATGGCCCGCCGTGAAGGACTTCGCCAGCCGCTTCGCCCAGGCGCTGGCGCAGGCCGAACCCGACCGCTTCGTCGCCACCATGGCCAAGGCGAAGCGCAAGGGCCGGATCTTCATCGACTGGCTGCGCAACCAGCGCGGCAGCACCGCGATCATGCCCTATTCCGCCCGCGCCCGCGCCGGTGCCCCCGTCTCGGCCCCGGTATCGTGGACCGAACTGCGCGACACCGACACCGCCGCCCGCTTCACCGTCCGCGACGCAAAGACCCTGATCGACCGCGCCGGCAGCCGCGCGTTGCAGGGATGGGGCATCGCCAACCAGACGCTGCCCGATCTTTAGGGGCATCGTCCCGTCAGAGCACGGACAGCGGCGAGCCGAACGATGACGCTTGCCGACTTTACCGTCGCGCTTATGACGCGTGCCTCATTCGGGGGAAATAATCATGCGATATGCGATGGCGGCCATGGTCGCGCTTTTGATGTCGGCACCCGCCGATGCGGCCACAATTATCCGCGCATTCGAGGTGACGGCCACCAGTTTCCGGAATTTCGACGGCAGTCCTGCGCCCTTCGCTTCGCTCGTCAGCACGTTCCAGTTGACCTACGACGATGTCAACGGCAGTTTTTTTTGGCACGCCGGATCGCTTCCGGGCGATGACCGACGGCAAACCGGATACCGGTCCGTTTTCGGTCACGCCGACATTCGCCTACATGCCGCCATCGGCATTCTCGACGACACCGCGACTGGTGGTCGGTGGCGCCGTCAACGGGATCAATATGCTGGTGAACGGGACGAACGACTTCTTCCTCTCGTTCGATGCCAATCCTGCCGCGGCCGGTTACGCGATGATGAATTTCACGACGATGGCCGACCGGGTAGGATTTGTCGCCACCGACGCCAGGGTCGTCGAAGTGCCGGTGACGACTGCGGTTCCCGAACCATCCGTCTGGACGATGATGATCCTCGGTTTCGCAGCCATCGGTCTGGTGTTGCGGCGGCGATCGCTTTTCTGCCGGTCGGCCATCCACGCCTGATCCTCTTCTAGGCGACGTCAAGCCGGACGGGAAAACTACCGTTTTCGATGGCGGATATACCTGCGTTCTTGGGGATCGACCGGAAACGCCATATCTATGGTGCATGAGGAAAGAATTCGACCTTCCCGACAGCGATCTGGCCGAACGCGCGTCATGGGCGCGGTTGATCGGGGATCATGACCGGATCGCGCGGATGTGCCGCGCGCTCGTTGCGGTGTCGGAGGAGCCGGTGTCCAGCCGCGGCAAGGCATCGGGCATGCTGGCGCGGCTGGCGGTCGTCGTCGCCGACCATCTCGGCGTCGAGCGCGAGGTGGTGGACATGACCGCCGTCGCGATGGCGGCCGATTACACGGCCGACACCGTCATCGACATGCAGGCGACGCTCGACCTGCTGAAACAGGACTGGAAGGCGTTCATCGCCCGCTGGCTGCCGACGATCGAGGCGGATGGCTGGTCGCAATTCGGCCGCGACGCCGCGGCGATGCTGCCCCGACTGTCGCAACAGGTCGAACAGGAGAACCGTCTGCTCTACGACGGCGCCGTCCGGTACGGCATCATCGGGCTGGGCCATAGCGTCGTGCATTGATCCGGCCCCCGATCGCCGAAACAGGTTGCGCCTGAACCCGGTCCTGTGTGACCACGCCCGGCAATCACCGCACCCGACGATCGTAAAAGGACGTGCAAGCGACAGCCATGGCGACGCAGCCCGCTCCCCCTGCCCCCGGCCAGTCGGCGCCGCTGTTCGATGCGCAGGTCCATGCCCGCCGCTGGATCGACGATTATATCGCCCGCGCGCCCCTCCACGATCTGTTGCGCAGCGGCCCCACCGCGCCGTGGCAGGCGATGCTGGAAGAGTTGGCCGCCGTCGCCTCCGACGATCTCGGCCATGCGCGAGAACGGGTTCAGCGGCACGCGACCGATATCGGCACCGGTTTCCGCATCATCGGCGATGGTGAGGAGCGGCCCTGGCCCGTCTCCCCGGTCCCGCTGCTGATCGACGCCGCCGAATGGACCGGTATCGCCGCTGGCGTCGCCCAGCGCGCCGAACTGCTGGAACGGGTCACCGCCGATCTCTACGGCGCCGGCACGCTCGTCGCGAACGGCACGTTGCCCGCCGCGCTCGTCACCGGCAGCCCGCTGTTCCTGCGCCCGATGGTCGGTATCGATCCGCCCGGCGGCCATCATCTGCATTTCATCGGCGTCGATCTCGCTCGTGGCCCCGGCGGCGAGTGGCGGGTGCTGGCCGACCACCTCCGCGCCCCCGCCGGTGCCGGCTATGCGCTCGAAAACCGGCTCGCGGTCGCGCGCACGCTCGGCGGGTTGCAGGCCAAGCTGAACGTCCAGCGCCACGCGCCGTTCTTCGCCGCCTTCCGCGCCGGCATCGCCGCCGCCTGCCGCCGCACCGATCCGCGCATCGGCCTGCTGACCCCCGGCCGCTACAATCCGTCCTACCCTGAACAGGCGCACCTCGCCCGGTATCTCGGCCTGTTGCTGGTCGAGGGCGCGGACCTCGCCGCATTGGAGGGCAAGGTCTATGTCCGCACCATCGCCGGCCTGAAACGCATCGACGCGCTCTGGCGCCGGCTCGATCCGCGCCTGCTCGATCCGCTGGCGTTCGACACCCATTCGCAGATCGGCGTGCCCGGCCTGATCGACGCCTGGGCGGACGGCGAGGTCGTGCTCGCCAACGCCCCCGGCGCCGGCGCGCTGGAGGCCCCCGCCTTCGCCGCGTTCATGCCCACCCTGTCGCGCGCCGTGCTGGGCGAGACGTTGAAGCTGCCCACCATCGCCACGTGGTGGTGCGCGGGCGATGCGCAGCGCGCGCATGTCGAGGCGAACCTCGACACCCTCACCATCGCCCCCGCCTTCGGCCATCTGCCGCTCGGCCTCGCCGACCATGCCTCGCGCGCCGACCTGCTCGCCGATCTCGCCCGCCGGCCGCAGGATTATGTCGGGCAGGAGGAGGTCGCGCTGTCGACCATGCCCGTCGTCGTCGGCGACCGGCTGGAACCGCGCCCCTTCACGCTGCGCGTCTTCGCGGCGCGCGGGGCGGATGGCGAATGGGTGGTCATGCCCGGCGGCTTCGGCCGGATCGGCGAACATCCTCAGGCCACCGCCGTGGCGATCGGCGAGGGACTGTGGTCGGCGGACGTCTGCATCCACGGCTCCGAACCCGTCGCCGCCATCTCGCTGCTGACCGCGCCCGATTCGCTGCACGTCCGCCGCAATCCCGGCACCCTGCCCAGCCGCGTCGCCGACAATTTCTATTGGCTCGGCCGCTATCTGGAACGGGGCGAGGCGCTGCTGGCGGCGATCCGCGTACTGCTCGGCAATTCGATCGACGTCGATGGCGGAGCGGTGCTGTCGCCGGCGACGGTCGGCAAGCTCGTCGGCCTGATCGTCGGCGCCGGCGGCGCGGCGCATCCGCCCGGCCTGTCGCGCGCGGCGCTGACCGCTTTCGCTCGCGCCGCGATGGAGGACGAAGGCTGGCAATCGGTCGCCGCCGTCAACCGCTACGCACGAGAGATCGGCGAGGCATCGCGCGACCGCCTGTCCGCCGATATGGTCCGCCTGCTGGAGGCGCCCTTTCCCACCCAGCGCGGGATGCTGGAACGCGCCGGCACGCTGCAGCGCCGTTACGCCGCCATCGCCGGGCTGTCGGCGGAACACATGGTCCGCAACGATGCATGGCGCTTCCACGATCTCGGCCGCCGGATCGAACGCGCCATGGCCACCGCCCGCGCGCTGCGCCTTTTCGGGATGAAGGACGACACCGTCTCGACCCCCGACGACCTGTCGACGCTGCTCGATCTCGGCGACAGCCAGATCAGCTATCGCCAGCGTTATCCCACCGGCGTCGCCCGCGTGCCCGTCGTCGATCTCGTTGCGCTCGACCCCGGTAACCCGCGCAGCCTCGCCTTTCAGGCCGAGCGCATCGCGGAGCATCTGGCGAAGCTGCCGGTGCTGGGCGACGACGACATGGCCGAATCGCAACAGTCCCACGCCACCGCCCTTGCCGCGATCATCGCGACGGCGACGGCCGCCGACCTGAACCCCGACACGCTCGGCGACGTCGAACGCCGTCTCGGCACCCTGTCGGAAGCCGTCGCCCGCCGTTACTTCCTGCAAGGCGCCGAACCGCTGCGCGCCGTAGGCCTGACGCTTGCGTGAAGCGATCCAGATCCTCCCCGGCACAGGGAGGGGGACCATCGGCAAAGCCGATGGTGGAGGGGGCTCACCGCGAACGCCACGCCTGCAAAAAGGCACCGGCCCGCGACAGCAGGTTCAGCCACCCGCCCGCCTGCGGTCACCCCCCTCCACCACCAGCTACGCTGGCGGTCCCCCTCCCCGTGCCGGGGAGGATTTAGGCATATGATCTACCACATCCGCCACATCACCCGCTTCGACTACGGCAATCAGGTGAAGTTCGCCCGCTGCAACCTGCGGCTCAAACCGATCGACTGGCCGGGCCAGCACCTTGAGGACTATACCCTCACCGTCGAACCCGTCGGTCGCCTCGGCCCCGCCCATGCCGAGGCGGGGCTGGCGAACGTCACGCGACTCGTCGTCGACACCCCCGTCCGCACCCTGTCGATCGAAAGCGCCGCGCGCGTCACCGTCGATCGCCTGATCCCGATCCCCGACGCCAGCGACCCGACGCTGGCGGACATCGCGGCGTGGGCGCGCGCCAGCCACGACCTGTCCGCCGCCGGCCCGGCCAATTACATCTATCCCTCGCCCCTGATCCCGCTCGATCCAGAGATCGGCGACTGGTGCGCGCAGGACCTGACCCCCGACCGCGGCTGTCTGGAGGCCGGGATGGCGCTGGCGCTTCGCATCCAGCGCGATTTCCAGTTCGACGGCACCGCGACCTTCGTCGATACGCCGCCGCGCGACGCCTTTCGCCAGCGGCGCGGGGTGTGTCAGGATTTCGCGCAGATCATGATTACCGGGCTGCGCGCCGCCGGCCTGCCCGCCGCCTATGCCTCGGGCTATATCCGCACCATCCCGCCCCCCGGCCAGCCCCGCCTCGTCGGCGCGGACGCGACCCATGCCTGGGTGTTGCTGTGGTGCGGGCCGGTGCGCGGCTGGGTCGGCATCGATCCGACCAACGGCATCTGGATGGCCGGCGATCACATCGTCATGGCGGTCGGCCGCGACTATGCCGAAATCGCCCCCGTCGATGGCGTCGTGCTGGGGTCGGGCGCGCAACAGATGGACGTCAGCGTCGATGTCGAACCGCTGGAGGGCGGGCTGTCCTACAGCACCGCTCCCTGATATCATCCGATCGCCCCCGGTCCGTCCAGTCGGGGGCGAAGCGTCGGAAAGTCACACTCCACCCCGTCCACGGTGTGACTTTCCGTTGTCGAAGGCCGGTTACCCCCCGGTCACCGCATTGGGATTGCCCGTCTTGTCGTCGTTCTCGCCACCCGGCCCGGAATAATCCATCTCGGTCTGGCCGCCATGTTTCAAGAAGCCCTCGTTCTTCTCCTTCTTGCCGGTCTGCGGGTTGGGATAGGCACCCCCGCCGCTCTCGCCGCCCGCACCCTTGGCCGGCGCGTCCTCGATCCCGTCGGGGCGGGTGCCGGGGCTGTCCTGCCCACTGGCCTGCATCGGTTGCTTGTCGGTCATGTTGGCTTCTCCTCGGTCGTTCAACGCACCAGCAACCAACCGCGTTGCGCCGGGCGCACGACTGCCCCACATAGGCCGGTAACACACATAGGACCCGTGAATGGCCGATCCCTACAAGACCCTCGGTGTCGCCCGCACCGCTACCGAGGCCGACATCAAGAAGGCATATCGCAAGCTCGCCAAAGAGCTTCATCCCGACCGCAACAAGGATAATCCCAAGGCGTCGGAGCGGTTCAGCCAGGTCACCAACGCCTATGACCTCCTGTCCGACAAGGACAAGCGCGCCCGCTTCGATCGCGGCGAGATCGACGGCGACGGCAATCCCGCCTCGCCCTTCGGCGGCGGCTTCGGCGGCGGAGCGACCGGTCGTCCCGGTTACGGCCCGCCGCCGGGTGGCGGTTTCCGCAGCCAGGGGTTCGACTTTCCTGGCGGTGGCGACACCGGCGACATGAGCGATATCTTCGAGGGACTGTTCGGCGGCGGCACCCGTGCCGCCGGCGGCGGTTTCCAGGGCGGCTTCGGCCGCCGCCAGCCGCCGCCCAAGGGTGCCGACATCCAGTACAAGCTGCAGGTCTCGTTCACCGACGCGGCGACCCTCGCCCCCCAGCGGGTGACGCTGGGCGACGGCAAGGCGATCGAGGTGAAGCTGCCCGCCGGTCTCCAGTCCGGCACCCAGATGCGCCTGTCGGGCAAGGGCGAACCCGGTGCCGGCGGCGCCGGTGACGCCATCGTCACGATCGAGGTCCAGCCGCATCGCTTCTTCGAACGCGACGGTGACGATGTCCGCCTCGACCTGCCCATTGCGCTGGGCGAGGCGGTGCTGGGCGCCAAGGTGAAGGCACCGACGGTCGAGAATGCCGTCATGCTCACGATTCCCGCCGGCACCTCGTCGGGCCGCACGCTCCGGTTGAAGGGCAAGGGTTTCCACAAAAAGGGCGGCGGTCGCGGCGATCAGCTGGTGACGTTGCTGGTCAACGTCCCCGCCGACGATGCGGCCCTGCGCGAGTTCGTGGAGGGCTGGCCTGGCCGCGACGGGGGGAACCCGCGCGCCTCCATGGGCGTCTAAAGCCCCCGTGGACGATAATGATGATCTCACCCCGGAATCGCGCGCGCATCACCGCGCCCGCGCCAAATTCGATCGCCAGCTGGCGAAGGTCAGACCCGGCAGCTATGCGTTCGAAGTACTGAAGCGGGCCGCGCTGGGTGTGTTCAACGACGGTTTCACCCATGCCGGCAACCTCGCCTATCTGGCGTTGATGACGCTCTTCCCGTTCTTCATCACCGCCGCGGCGGTGCTGTCGCTGCTGGGCCAGAGCGAGGAGACGGTGCGGGCGGTGGACGGTTTCCTGCACGTCCTGCCGCCCGACGTCGCCAGCCTGCTCCAGAAACCGATTTCGGACGTGCTGGCGGCGCGGACCGGCAATCTGTTGTGGCTTGGCGGTCTGGTCGGCCTCTGGACGGTCAGTGGCTTCGTCGAGACGATCCGCGACATCTTCCACCGCGCCTATGGCCTGAAGGCGACCGCCGCCTTCTGGAAATCGCGCCTGTCGTCGTCGGGCGTCATCATCCTGTCGGTCATCGTCGCGCTGTTCGCCTTCGTGGCGCAAGGCGTGCTGACCGCCGCCGAACAGTTCGTCTATCGCCTGCTGCCCTTCGCCCAGGATTGGGTCGGCCTGATCGGCCTGTCGCGGTTCATTCCCGGCCTCATCATGTTCGGCGCGCTGTACATGCTGTTCTATTCGGTCACCCCGTCCAAGTACCGCTATACCGACAGCCGCAAATGGCCGGGTGCCGCCTTCACGACGGTCTGGTGGGTCAGCATGACCGCGCTGTTGCCCATCGTGCTGGGCCAATTGGGCGGGTATGACCTGACCTATGGCAGCCTGGCAGGCGTGATCGTGATGCTGTTGTTCTTCTACATCATCGGCTTGGGACTGGTTTTTGGCGCTCATCTGAACGCAGCACTGGCGGAACCGCCCGAACCGGCGCTAAACGACACCGCGATGACAACGGCAGAGGCACAGGCGGCGTGAACGGATTGATGGCAGGCAAGCGGGGACTCATCATGGGTCTCGCAAACGACAAGTCGCTGGCCTGGGGCATTGCGAAGTACCTGTCAGAGGCCGGGGCGGAACTCGCCTTCTCCTATCAGGGAGCGGCGATGGAAAAGCGCGTGCGGCCACTGGCGGAGCAACTGGGTGTCGCCCGCCTGTTCGATTGCGACGTCGCCGACATGGCCGCGCTGGACGCCACCTTTGCCGCAATCGCCGAGGAATGGCCGACGATCGATTTCGTCGTTCACGCCATCGGCTTTTCGGACAAGTCGCAGCTGCGCGGTCGCTATTACGACACCACGCTCGACAATTTCCTGATGACGATGAACATCTCCGCCTACAGCCTTGTCGCCGTCGCCCAGCGCGCGCGCAAGCTGATGCCGGAGGGTGGTTCGATCCTGACGCTGACCTATTATGGCGCCGAAAAGGTCATCCCGCATTACAACGTGATGGGCGTCGCCAAGGCCGCGCTGGAAACCAGCGTGAAGTATCTCGCGGTCGATCTGGGGCCGGAGAACATTCGCATCAATGCGATCTCCGCCGGTCCGATCCAGACGCTGGCGGCACGCGGCATCGGCGATTTCAACTACATCCTGAAGTGGAACGAGCTGAACAGCCCGCTCCGCCGCACCGTGACGATCGAGGATGTCGGCGGCGCCGGCCTGTACCTGCTGTCCGATCTGGCCAGCGGCGTGACCGGCGAGATCCACCACGTCGATGCCGGTTACAACGTGATCGGCATGAAGGCCGAGGACGCACCCGACATCGCGCTGGCCTGATGCTTGCCATCCGCCCCGCCGCGCCCGGCGATGTCGCCGCGATCGACGACCTGTTGCTTGCCAGCTTCCCGGCGCCAGCCGAAGCACGCCTGATCGGCGACCTGTGTGCCGAGGGTGATATGGTCCTGCTGCTCGTGGCGGCGGAAGAAGGCAGCGGGCAGATCGCCGGCGTCGCAGCATTCAGCCGGATGGACGTGTCGGTGGCGGATCGATCCGTCCCCTCGGTCGCCCTGGCGCCGGTCGCTGTCGCCGGCGATCATCGGCGACAGGGTGTGGCGGAGGCATTGGTCACCGCCGGGATGGAGCGGCTGGAGGCGGAGGGCGTCGTGTTATGCTTCGTGCTCGGTGATCCCGCCTTCTATACCCGGTTCGGGTTCGATCCGCTGTGCGCAAAGGGTTTCGCGTCGCCCTATGCCGGCGATTATCTGATGGCGACGGCGTTGCAGGGCGGTTTGATGCCCTGCGGCGTGCGCGGCGAGGCGCGACATGCCGCCGCCTTCGCCCGGTTGGGACAATCCGCATGAGCTGGAACAGCTTCGGCCGCGTGCTGCGTTTCACGACCTGGGGCGAAAGCCATGGCCCGGCGATCGGTGCGGTCGTCGATGGCTGCCCGCCGGGAATCGCCCTGACCGAGGCCGATATCCAGCCATGGCTCGACAAGCGCCGCCCCGGCACCTCGCGCTTCACCACGCAGCGGCGCGAGCCGGACGAGGTCCGCATCCTGTCCGGCGTGTTCGACGGCTGCACCACCGGCACGCCGATCAGTCTGATGATCGAGAATGTCGACCAGCGGTCGAAGGATTATTCCGAGGTCGCCAAGGCATATCGCCCCGGCCACGCCGATTACGCCTATGACGCCAAATACGGCTTCCGCGACCATCGCGGCGGCGGCCGGTCCTCCGCCCGCGAAACCGCCAGTCGCGTGGCGGCCGGGGCGGTCGCCCGTCTCGTCATCCCGCAGGTTCGGGTCCGCGCGTGGGTAGAGGCGATCGGCGGCGACACCATCGACCCAGCCCGCTTCGATGCTGGCGAGATCGACCGCAATCCCTTTTTCTGCCCCGATCCCGAAGCCGCCCGCCGCTGGGAGGCGTTGGTCGATGAAGCGCGCAAGGCCGGTTCGTCGCTCGGCGCGGTCATTGCCTGCGAAGCGACCGGCGTCCCTGCCGGCTGGGGCGCGCCGCTCTATGCCAAGCTGGATGCCGAACTCGCCGCCGCCTGCATGGGCATCAACGCGGTGAAGGGCGTGGAGATCGGCGACGGTTTCGCGGCCGCCAGCCTGTCCGGCGAACAGAATGCCGACCCGATGCGCCCCGGCGCCGACGGCCCCGAATTTCTCGCCAATCACGCCGGTGGCATCGCCGGTGGGATTGCGACGGGACAGCCCATCCGCCTGCGCGTCGCGTTCAAACCGACCAGCTCGATTTTGACGCCGGTCGAGACCATCACCCGCGAGGGTGACGCGACCGAGATCATGACCAAGGGTCGTCACGACCCCTGTGTCGGCATCCGCGGCGTTCCCGTCGTCGAAGCGATGGTCGCGCTCGTCCTGGCGGATCAGGCGTTACTTCACCGTGCCCAATGCGGCTGACCATACGGAACGTCTGCCGGTAGCAAGTCGTTCTACCTCTGACAAAAATTAGGAGAGAACATCATGCGTATCACCCTCCCCCTTGCCGCGATCATGCTGGCCGTCCCGGCGATCGCCACCGCCCAGACCGGATCGACCACCACCGGATCGACCGCCACCGGATCGGCGGGCAGCACCGTCGGCAGCATGCCCGGCCAGACGACCGGTACCCTCAGCACCGGCACGTCCGGAACCCTCGGCACCAATCCGATGGGTACCGGTACAATGGGTACGGGAACGACGGCGACCGGTACGACGGGCGTCGGCACCACGCCCGGTACGCAAGGCCAGACCACCCGCTCGACCCGCACTCGTCGTGGTAGCACGACGCAGACGCCCGGCGGTGTCGGCGCGACCGTCAATGGCGGTGCCACGGTCAACACGCCGGGAGCGGCCGGTAACTATGGTGGGACCACCACGGGATCGACGACGCCGGGCAGCACGACGACGACCGGAACCTCGACCACCGTCACCACCCCCGGCCCACGTTAAATAATGGCAGGCGACCGGGGCTTCATGCCCCGGTCGCCTCGGCCAACACCTCCGCCAGTAAATCCTTCCGGCTCAACTTGCCGATCATCGTCTTTGGCATGCTGGACCGAACGATGACCCGATCGACCCTCTCGTGGCGCCCCAGTTGCGGATTGAGCCAGCCGCACAGCGCCTCTTCCGTCACCACCGCGTCGTCGTTCAGCGTTACGAATGCCCGTGGTCGCTCGCCGCGATAGGCGTCCGGCATGCCGATCACCAACGCCTCTTTCACCGCCGGGTGATGATAAAGCACCGCCTCGATCTGGCTGGGAAAGACCTTGAAGCCACTGACGGCGATCATATCCTTCAACCGGTCGACGATCGTCACGAACCCCTCGGCATCGATCACGCCGACATCGCCGGTCCGCAGCCATCGGTCGCCCGCTGCATCGACGACGAACACCGCTTCATCGGCATCCGGCCGGTTCCAGTACCCCTTCATGATCTGCGGCCCACGCACGACGATCTCACCGGGCTCGCCCGGCGCGGCAGACCGGGTGGGGTCTTCCTTGTCCACCAGTCGCAGGTCCGTGCCGGGAACCGGTTGTCCGATCGTGCCGTCCTTGCCCCCCGTTTCATACGGGTTGCACGACACGACCCCGGAACTCTCCGACAGTCCATATCCTTCGACCAGCGCCGCCCCCGTCACCGCCCGGAACCGCGCCTTCAGTTCGGCCGCGAGCGGCGCGCCGCCTGAAATGCAGAGTCGGAGCGACGAGAAATCCGTCGTGGCGGTTTTGGGATGATCCAATAGCGCCTGATACATCGTCGGTACGCCCGGCAGCGACGTCGCCTGCGTCCGCTGAAGCGCGGCCAGCACCTGCCCGGCATCGAATCGTGGCAGCAACACGATCTCGCCGCCGGTCACGATCGTCCGGTTCAGCACGCATGTATTGGCGAAGACGTGGAACAGCGGCAGCACGCCGAGGATGCGGTCGGTGATCTGCCCCCGCTCGGGATCGAGACCCGCAACCTGCACCGCATTGGCCGCCAGATTGCGGTGGGTCAGCATCGCCCCCTTGGGCGTGCCGGTGGTGCCGCCCGTGTACTGGATCAGCGCGACGTCGCGATCGGGATCGATCGACGGCGTGGCGCACGTCCCCTTGTTGGCGATCAATCGCGAGAAGGCGGTGACGCGCGGGTCGTTCGGGGTCTTCGCAACCTCGCGCCGACGCCACAATCGATAGATCAGCGACTTGGCCGGCGGCAGCGCCCCCGCCACCGACCCGACCACCAGCCGTTCCAGCGCGCTTCGTTCCAGCACCGCTATAGCTGTTGGCAACAAGGCGGTCGCCGACAGCGTGAACAACAACCGCGTCCCCGAATCGGCCACCTGATCGGCCAGCTCCGCCACCGTATAGAGCGGCGAGAAATTGACGACCGTCGCGCCCAGTTTCAGGATGCCGTAATAGGCGGCCAGATAATGCGGCACGTTCGGCAGGAACAATCCGATCCGGTCGCCGGGGCCATACCCCATCGCCGCCAGCCCGCACGCTACCCGGTTCGCGCCGTCATGCGTCTCGGCATAGCTGTAACGCCGGCCGAGAAAATCGATCAGCGGCGCCGATCCGTGCCGCGCCGCCGCGTCGTTGAACAGATCGACCATCGACCGTTCATCGGGCACGTCGCCCCATGGCACGGGGTGGCGATAATGGGTTGCCCAGGGTCGTTCGTCGCTCATTTACATCAGTGTAAGCAAGCTTGTGCGAGCGTCAATCCGGGCCGATCACGCCGCGACCGGAGAGGTCGTCGCATCGCGGGCCCGGTCGCGTCCCGCCGCCTTTGCCGCGTACAAGGCCCGATCGGCATCGCGATACAGCGCCTTCCAATCCGCCTCGCGCAGCAACGGCCCGGTGCAGGTGCCGATGCTGCACGTCACCGTCAGGTCGAACGGCATGCGGGCATGCCGTAACGCATGGAGGATCGCCGGTCCGTCGATTCCCGGCCCGGCCCCGGCCCCGGCCCCGGCATCGGCATCCCCGACGACGGCGAATTCCTCGCCACCGATCCGCGCGACCAGTGCCCCCGCCGGCACGGCCGCCGACAGTGCCCGCGCGAACGAGCGCAGCACCTCGTCACCGCCATCGTGCCCGATGGTTTCGTTGATGTGCTTGAAATGGTCCAGATCGGCGATCAGCAGCGTCTGTGCCCCCGGACGTCCGATCGCCTGCCGCAGGAAGGCACGGCGATTGAACAATCCGGTCAGCGGGTCGACATCCGCCAATTCGCGCGCCACCACTTCCTGCTCGCGCGCCTGATCGCGTTCCCGACTGAGCAGCCTGATGCGATAGGCGATGCCCAGACTCGACAACACAGCCTCCAGCGCCATCGCCAGGATCGTCGAATGATCTGTCCAGATATGCCAGCGGACCAGTCCGAACGACGACGCTATGCGGAAGCATCCCATGACGATCGGTACGCCCCAGGCGATCGCGAACAGCCACAGATAATTGCTCCGCCGCCGCCACGCCTGTACCAGAATAGCCAACACGACGATCGCCAGCAGCAGGAAGCTGATCGTCACGGCATTATCCAGCGCGTTGATATGCCATGGCGCCAGCAAGGCGAAGATCGCCGTCGAGCCGACGAGCGCCACCATCACCAGGTCGGTCGCCCATGCGAGCCAGCCGGCGAACACCCGCCTTTCGAAAAAGAACCGGGCGAACAGCAGGACGGACGCGCCCGATGTCCCGAGGAAAAATCCGGCCAGACGCAATCGCAGTTCGTTGTCGATTCCCGGCCACCACAGCCCGATCGCACCCGACGACATGATCGAATAACAGATCAGCGACAGCAGCATCAGGCAATAGACGGGCTGGAACCCCTGCCGCAACGCCGCCCATAGCGCGAGGTTATAGACGATGAGCGCCACCGCCATGCCGGCGAAACTGGCATAGAAGATCGCGAAGAGCAGCTCGGTCCGATCGCCCTCCGGCCGATCGACGAGGGTGGGCTCCACCAGAACACCGCGCATGTTGCCGGCGCCGCGAATATGCCAGAGCAGGCGGACGGGCGGCGCCGCCCGCTCTGCCAGCGGCATCCGGATCATACCGCCCGGCCGCAGAAACTGCCCGGTCGTCCGGCTGGTGAAGCTGGACCGCTCGATCGCTCCGTCCGCGTACAGGGTGTAGAGCGTGGTCCGTTCCCGCCACATGCCGGCGAAACGGACGGAGAACGGCGGATGATCGGCCGTCAGGTCAGGCAATGGCTGGGACAACAGCCAGAAATCGCCTCGACCAAAATGTTTTTGGGGCGTGACGCAATCGAACCGGCCGGGATCGACGAACAGCGCCTGCGGCGTCATGCCCGGCGCGGCGCGGATCATACACACGGAGAGCGATGTGCTGGCGGTGGCGGGACCGGCGGTTACGGCACAGGCGAGCAGCGTCAGCCACCCCCAGAATACCAGCCGCGTTACCCGTCCCATCATGGGTTCCCGTTGTACCAACGGTTCTCTTGATGGAAGGTCAACGCGGCAGAAATAAGGGCGGGAAGCCATGACCGGCTTCCCGCCCTACCATTATTTGGCCTCGACTGCTTCGGTCTTGCCGCCCTTCTTGCGCGGCTTCTTCGGCGCGGCGGGCTCGATCGCGAAGGACAATTGCCCGTCCTTCATCCGCACCGTGACCTCGCCACCATGGACCAGCTTGCCGAACAACAGTTCCTCGGCGAGCGGCTGTTTGATCTTCTCCTGGATCAGGCGACCCATCGGACGGGCGCCGTACAGCTTGTCGTAACCCTTTTCGGTCAGCCACGCCTTGGCCGCGTCGTCGAGATTGATGTGGACATTACGATCCGCCAGCTGAAGTTCCAGCTGGAGGATGAACTTGTCCACCACCCGCGCGACGACATCGGTCGGCAGATAGCCGAACGGCACCACCGCATCGAGCCGGTTGCGAAACTCCGGCGTGAACATCTTCTGGACCGCCTGCTCGTCCTCACCCTCGCGGGTCAGGTTGCCGAAACCGAGCGTCTCGCGCGCCATGTCGGCGGCGCCGGCATTGGTCGTCATGATCAGGATCGTGTTGCGGAAATCGACCGACTTGCCGTGCTGATCGGTCAGGCGACCGTTATCCATCACCTGCAACAGGATGTTGAACAGATCCGGATGCGCCTTTTCGATCTCGTCGAGCAGCAGCACGCAATGCGGGTTCTGGTCGACCGCATCGGTCAATAGACCGCCCTGATCGAACCCGACATAGCCCGGCGGCGCCCCGATCAACCGGCTGACCGAGTGCCGCTCCATATATTCGGACATGTCGAACCGCTGGAGCGGAATGCCCAGGATCGTCGCCAACTGCTTGGCGACCTCGGTCTTGCCGACGCCGGTGGGACCGGTGAACAGATAATTGCCGATCGGCTTTTCCGGATCGCGCAATCCTGCCCGGCTCAGCTTGATCGCCGAGGACAGTTTCTCGATCGCCGAATTCTGGCCGAACACCACCCGCTTCAGGTCGGTTTCGAGCGACTCCAGCGCCTTCTTGTCGTCGGTCGATACGCTCTTCGGCGGGATGCGCGCCATCGTCGCGATGACCTGCTCGATCTCGCGCGAGGTGATCGTCTTCTTGCGCTTGGCGACCGGCACCAGCATCTGCATCGCGCCGACCTCATCGATCACGTCGATCGCCTTGTCCGGCAGCTTGCGGTCGTTGATATAGCGCGCCGATAGCTCGACCGCCGATTTGATCGCATCGGGGGTGTATTTCACCTTGTGGTGATCCTCGAACGCCGAGCGCAGGCCGGCAAGGATCTTGATCGTATCCTCGATCGTCGGCTCGTTCACGTCGATCTTCTGGAACCGGCGCAGCAGCGCGCGATCCTTTTCGAAGTGATTACGGAATTCCTTGTACGTCGTCGAGCCGATGCAGCGGATCGATCCGCCCGACAGCGCCGGCTTCAGCAGGTTCGACGCATCCATCGCTCCGCCGCTCGTCGCGCCCGCGCCGATCACCGTGTGGATCTCGTCGATGAACAGCACCGCGTGGGGCAGCTTCTCAAGCTCGTTGACGACCGCCTTCAGCCGCTCCTCGAAATCGCCGCGATAGCGGGTGCCGGCCAGCAATGCGCCCATGTCGAGCGAATAGATGACCGCCTCCAGCAACACGTCCGGCACGTCGCCCTCGACGATCTTGCGCGCCAGACCTTCCGCGATCGCCGTTTTGCCGACACCGGGATCGCCCACGTACAGCGGGTTGTTCTTCGACCGGCGGCACAGGATCTGGATCGTGCGATCGACCTCCGGCCCACGCCCGATCAGCGGATCAACCTTGCCGATCTTCGCCTTCTCGTTGAGATCGACGGTGAATTGCTTGAGCGCGCTTTCCGTCTTGCCCTTCTCCTGTCCCTTGGCCGGCTTTTCCTCCTCCGCGCCCTTCGGCGTCGGAGTCTCGGCGGTGGCACCACCCTTGCCGACACCATGGCTGATAAAGCTGACGGCATCGAGTCGGCTCATATCCTGCTGTTGCAGGAAATAGACGGCATAGCTTTCGCGCTCGCTGAACAGGGCCACGAGCACGTTGGCACCCGTCACCTCGTCGCGACCCGACGACTGTACATGCAGGATCGCGCGCTGCACGACGCGCTGGAACCCGCTGGTCGGCGACGGATCGGTGGCCGCATCGACCTTCAGCGCGTCGAGTTCGGTGTCGAGATAATGCGCGACCGTGGTCTTCAGTTCGCCGAGATCGACATGGCACGCGGTCATCACCTTCGACGCATGCTCGTCATCGATCAGCGCGAGCAGCAGGTGTTCCAGCGTCGCATATTCGTGCCGGCGGGACGAGGCAGCCTCGAGCGCCTTGTGCAGCGTGGTCTCGAGCGCGGGAGCGAAAGAGGGCATTTACGATACTCCAGTCGGACCCGAAGCCGGGTCCTTTCGATCTATGTCGGAACGCCCTGCCCCCGCATCAAGCACCCCCGCCCGGATCGGCCGTTCGGGAGCGCCCCGGGTCACTGGCGAAACAGCGCATCGGCATGGGCGCGGTGATCGACGGCGCGCTCCCGGTGGCGCCGGCTGCGGGCGATCTCGCCCTCTAGCGCGGCGATCCGCGCATCCAGTTCGGTGACGGACAGCGGATCGAGGTCCTGCCTGACCAACCGGGTCAGCGGATCGCTCGGCGTCGACGTGGCATCGTCCAGCTCCATGCGACAGAGCGTTGACCGGCGGCGGGGCGATGTCAATAACGGCGGCGACACCGTGATGAGGCTGACCGATGGATGCGATCCCCCCGACGATGAAGGCGATCGACCCGGCGGAGCCCGGCGGGCCGGAGGTATTGCAGGTCGTCGACCGGCCCGTCCCCCATCCCGGCGAGGGCGAAGTGCTGGTCCGCATCGCCGCGATCGGCGTCAACCGGCCCGAGGTGATGCAGCGCGAGGGCAAATATCCCCCGCCCCCCGGCGCGTCGTCGATCCTGGGTATGGAGTTCGCCGGCACGATCGTCGCGGTCGGCGACGGCGTGATGGCCGAGGTGATCGGCCAGCCGGTCTGCGCGCTGGTATCGGGGGGTGCCTATGCCGAATATGCCGTCGCGCCCTATGGCCAGTGCCTGCCGGTGCCGGAAAGCCTGTCGATGGTCGAGGCGGCGGCGATGCCGGAAACGCTGTTCACCGTGTGGACCAACCTGTTCGAACGGGCCTATGCGGTCGAGGGTGATACCGTGCTGGTTCATGGCGGCACGTCCGGCATCGGCACGATGGCGATCGGACTCGGCAAGCTGTTCGGCCTGACGACGATCGTCACCGCGGGCAGCGACGACAAATGCGAAGCCGCCCGGCGCCTCGGCGCCGATCACGCGATCAATTACCGCAGCGAGGATTTCGTCGAGCGGGTCCGCGCGATCACAGACGGTCGCGGCGTGCAGGTGGTGCTCGACATGGTCGGCGGCGATTATGTGCCGCGCAACATCCAGTGCCTGGCCGACGATGGCCGCCACGTCTCGATCGCGGTGCAGCGCGGGGCTTCCGCGACGATCCCGTTGTTCGAGATCATGAAGCGGCGCCTGACCCTGACCGGATCGACGCTCAGGGCGCGCAGCGTCGCGTTCAAGTCGCTGGTCGCCGACGAGATCGCGCGCAGCGTCTGGCCGGCGGTAGAAGCAGGTCGCCTGAAACCGGCGATCGACCGCACCTTCCCCTTCGCCGATGTCGCGGACGCGCATCGGCGGATGGAGGCGGGCGACCATGTCGGCAAGATCGTGCTGACCCTGCCCTGACGATCACCCGCTCACGGAATCAGTTGCTGTCGGAGTCGTCGTCGCCACCGGTGGTCGCGACCAGCACGATCGCGGCCAGACCGGCGAGGATGCCGATATTGATGAGTGTCGCGGTGCCGCCCGCGGCGATCTTGCTGCCACGCACGGTCGGCGAAGCGGCGCGTGCCTTGGCCACCGACAGCGATGCCGCCGGACTGGCGGGTGCTGCGATCGCCGGCGTCGCGGCGAGGGTGAAGGCGGCGGCGGTTGCGACCAGGCCCTTGAAGATGTTCGTCATGATGATCCCCTTTTGCTTGTCATGCAGGCGCCACGGTTCGTGTCCGCCGCACGCATGTCAACGCCCGACCTGAGGCACGAAGGTTGCAGAACCGTGACGGTGATGGCTTTGTCGGCGGGGCGTGGCTCTGGTGTCACAATCCTCGTTTTGCCCGACTCCTTGCCCCGAGAGGCCATTCGCACTAAGTCGGAACCATACGAGGCCGCTCCGGGAAGGGGCGGCCCTTTCTGTTTTTACGGAGTTCCCCCCGTGGCCCAGCCGCTCATGCCCCACGCGACCGCTTCCTGGCTGGTCGACAACACCTCGCTCTCGTTCGAGCAGATCGCGGAATTCTGCGGCCTTCACATCCTGGAAGTGCAGGCGATCGCCGACGATACCGCCGCGACCAAGCTGACCGGCCGCGATCCGGTGCGCGCGCATGAGGTGACGCAGGACGAGATCGACAAGGGTCAGGCCGATCCCGACTACAAGTTGAAGATGACCAAGGGTCCGGAACAGGTCCGCCGTACCAAGGGTCCGCGCTATACTCCGGTGTCCAAGCGTCAGGACAAGCCGGATGGCATCGCCTGGATCATCCGCAATCATCCCGAGATTTCGGACGGCGCGATCGGCAATCTGATCGGCACCACCCGCACGACGATCGCCGCGATCCGCGACCGCAGCCATTGGAACATCGCCAACATCACCCCCAAGGACCCGGTCACGCTGGGCCTGACCTCGCAGCGGGAACTGGATGCCGCCGTCGGCAAGGCGTCGAAGGCAACCGGCGACGAGCCGCAGCCGACCGACACCCGTCTGGAAGGCGATCGCGAGGCGCTGATCGCGCAGTTGCAGGCCGAACGCGTGAACGCGTCGCGCGACACCGACTCGGCGCTGCACGGCGGCGATGCCGCATCGCAGGCCCGCGCGCTGTTCGACGACCCGTTCAAACGCTGATCCACCAGGCGCCTGCGGGCGTGGTTGCGTCCTCTCGCGTTGGGTTTAAGCTGCCGCCCAACGAACGAGAGGAATGCGACCGATGTGCGACGAACTGACCGCGCAGGATAATCAACGAACCGGCGCGACTCGGCGCGAATTCGGCATCGGTATGAGCGTGGCGAGTCTCGCGATGCTGTTGCCCAGCCCCGCCGACGCACTGACCGTCACCGGGCGCGACGTGACGGTCGCCACCGCCGACGGCACTGCCGATGCTTATTACATCGCCCCCGCCAGCGGCCGTCATCCGGCGGTGCTGATGTGGCCCGACATCATGGGCCTGCGCCCCGCGTTCCAGCAGATGGCGCGGCGGCTTGCCGAGTCGGGTTATGCCGTGCTGGTCGTGAACCAGTTCTACCGATCGACCAAAGCGCCTTTCGTGAAGCCCGGCGAATCGTTCGACCAGCCGGCGGTGCGTGAACGGATCACGCCGTGGCGCGCGACGTTGACGCCCGCGGCCACCACCAGCGACGCCGCCGCCTTCGTCGCGTGGCTCGACAAGCAGCCGCAGGTCGATACGCGGCGCGGGATGGCGGTGACGGGATATTGCATGGGCGGCCCGATGATGATGCGCACCGCCGCCACGCATCCCGCCCGCGTCCGGGCGGGGGCGTCGTTCCACGGCGCGGGACTGGTCGGCGATGCCGCCGATGCGCCGGACAAGCTGATCCCCCGCATGAAGGGCGGCTATCTGATCGCGATCGCCACCAACGACGACCAGCGCGCGCCGGGCGACAAGGACGTGCTGCGCGCCGCCTTCGCTGCGGCTAAATTGCCGGCGGAGATCGAGGTGTATGAGGGCGCGATGCACGGTTGGTGCCCGCCCGACAGCAAGGCATATAACCAGCCCCAGGCCGAACGCGCCTGGACCCGTCAACTCGCCCTGTTCACCCGGCAACTAGGAAAGGCATGATCGATGGCGCTTACCTTCTATACCAATCCGCAATCGCGCGGCCGGATCGCCCGGTGGATGCTGGAAGAGGTCGGCGTGCCGTACGAGACGGTCGTGCTGGACTATCAAGGCAGCATGAAGGGCGATGACTATCGCGCGATCAACCCGATGATGAAGGTTCCCGCCATCGTCCACGACGGCCAGGTCGTGACCGAGGGCGCGGCGATCTGCGCCTATCTGGCCGACGCCTTTCCCGATGCCGGTCTGGCCCCGACACCGGCAGAGCGGGCGGACTATTACCGCTGGCTGTTCTTCGCGGCGGGGCCGCTGGAGGCTGCGGTCACCGACCGGTCGATGAAGGTCGAACCCACCGCCGAGCAACAGCGCATGGCTGGATATGGCAATTTCGACCTGACCGCATCGGTGCTGGAGCAGGCGGTCGGCCGTCATCCCTATATCGCCGGCGACCGCTTCACGGCGGCGGACGTGTATGTCGGCTCCGGCGTGTCGTGGTACACGCAGTTCGGGCTGATCCCAAAGACGCCGGTGATGGCCGCCTATCTGGAACGCATCCTGTCGCGCCCGGCCTATAAGCGGGCGGGCGAACTGGACGACGCGGCGGCGGCCGGGGTCGGACAGTCAGGCTAAGGTCAGGCCGCCCGCAACGTACCATGACCGGAACAATCCGGACCGTCGGCGATTGATCCCGCTTGGCCCTCGGGTCATCCACCACAGGGGTTATCCACGATGAAGAAGATGTTCGTTCTCGGTATGGCAGCCGGCCTCGTCTCCCTGTCCGCCTGCAACTCGACGCCGACCGAGCAGGCCGCCGACAACATCGAGGCGAACAGCGAAGCCGTGGCCGACAATCTGGAAGAGGCCGCCGACAACGCGACGACCGAAACCGGCGAAGCAGCGCTGGAAAACCGGGCCGATGCGGTTCGCGCGACCGGCCAGAATCAGGCCGAGGACATGCGTACCAATGATCCGGATACGAACCTCGCCAACGGCATGTGATCGCCGGCGCAAAGTTTCACGAATAGGTCGAGCTGCTCCCAAGCGTGGCTCGAACCGGAAGGGCGTTCGAGATCACTCGGGCGCCCTTTTCGCGTTTCCGGGGATTGCCATCCACTTGATCGCAAAACCCTGGAAATGCGCCACTGCCTGCGACAACAGGTCGGGGAAACAGGAGAACGATTTTGCCATCAGCGCCCGTCGCCGTCCTCTTTCAGGCCCTGCCGCCACCGTTGATCGACGGCCTTCGCAAGGATGCGAAGCCGGGCGGTTATTCCGATGGCGGCGCCGATATCGCGTTTGCCCTGCGGTCGGCGGGCCTGCAGGTCGTGACGCCGGCGGCCTCGCCCAATCCAGCGGCGGCGCTCGACTGGGTGTTTCCCGACACGGTCGAGGGCATCAATGCCGCACGTACCGCCGGGGCGGCGACCTTATGGGCCAATACCGTGCTGTTTGCCGGTCATCCGCTCGAAGATGTGATGGGCGATGTCGATATCGTCGGGCAATTGCCCCGTGCGATGCAGGCGTTCGACGACAAGTTCGAGACGAACCGGGCGCTGACCGCCGCCGACTTGCCGACCGCGCGATCCTTCCTGCTGGCCGGCACCGCGCGTGAGGGTGTGCGTGCGCTGGCCGATATCGACCGGGCGTGCGCCGACATGGCGATGGTCTTCCCATTGATCGTCAAACCCGTGCGCGGACGCGGCAGTCAGGGTGTGACGCTGGTCCATGATCTGAGCGCATTGCGTACCGCCGCCTCCGCCCTGATCGACGCGGCGACCTTTGGCGACATGCTGATGGTGGAGGAGTATCTGGACGGCGAGGAGATGACGGTCACGGTCATGCCCCCTGCCGCCCCCAGACCGGACGGAACGCACGGTTCCCACCATTGGGCGCTGCGGCCGGTGATCCGCTTCGACCAGCGGGACGGCGTCGCCCCCTATAATGGCGATGTGCCCGTTTCCGCCAACAGCGTCGCGCTGGCCGCCGGGCGCCTGCGGGAACCGTCGGTGACCGCGATGATCGATGCGTGCACCGCCGCCGCCGCACTGGTCGATGCGCGTACGGCGATCCGGATCGATTGCCGGGCGGATCGCCATGGCCGGTTCAAGCTGTTCGACCTGAACATGAAGCCGAACATGACCGGCCCCGGCCGGCCGGGCCGTGACGATCAGGATTGCCTGTCGGCGATCGCTGCCCGCGCGGACGGGTGGGCGTATGTCGATCTGCTCAGGGCGATGCTGGCGGCCACCTGGCGGCAGCGCTGACGGGTGATCGAGAAAGACGGACCTGGAGCACGATGATGTCAGGCGGACCGGTTCGTCATTGCGAGCGTAGCGAAGCAACCCAGAGCGTCACGCGGTTCCCTCTGTTGCTTTACTCTGCGCGCAATGACGGTTGCTGAAGTCGTTACTTTCCAGCCGCTGACGATCGGTATGCACCGTCGGCCAACATCGCCATCCGCGCCGGCAGCGCCGCGCGGATGGCACGGCGTTCGGCGGAGGGCTTGGCACTCCAGTTGGAAATTTCGCCAATTGTGCGACCGCAGCCGCGGCACCAGCCGGTCGCATCGTCCAGCGCGCAGATGTTGACGCAGGGGCTGGCGATGCTGGCCGGTTCGGCCGGCACGATCTCGATCACGCGTCGATGGGTGTGCGGTTCAGGACCACCTTCAGGAAATCGGGGATCGGGCCGTTCCAGCCGCCATCGTCAGGCTCCTCGCGATACTGCCGCGAGTCCTGGCGCTGTTCGGTACGCGGCTGACGGTCCTCCGTGCGGGAAGGACGCGCATCGCGGGGGGCATCGCGGCGGGGCGCACGCGCCGGGCGTTCGGCACGGGCCTCGACCGCCGGTGCTTCCTCGACCGGTGCCGTGGCGACGGGCGCATCGATGGCTCCCGAAGGAGCGCGATCCGCCCGGTTGCGACCACCGCGACGCGGGCGCTCGCGGGCGGGTTCCTGCTCCGACGCCGGTTCGCCCCCCGCAGTGCGAGCTGCTTCGGGCACGGCGAGACGCGGAATCTTCTGGCCGGTCAGCTTTTCGATGTTCTCGACATTCTCGGCATCGTCGGGCGCGATGAACGTATAGGCGGTGCCGGTCGCCCCGGCCCGGCCGGTACGGCCGATGCGGTGGACGTAATCGTCCGGGTGCCAGGGCGCATCGAAGTTGAACACCGTGCTGACGCCCTTGATGTCCAGCCCGCGCGCCGCGACGTCGGACGCGACGAGGATGTTGATGTGGCCGTCCTTGAACAGATCGAGTTCGGCGATCCGCTGCGCCTGTTCCATGTCGCCATGGATTTCGCCCGACTTGAACCCGGCCTGCTTCAGGCTTTTGTTCAGTTCGCGCACCGTCGTCTTGCGGTTACAGAAGACGATCGCGTTGGTCACCTCTTCCTGTGCCAGGATCTGGCGCAGGCGTTCGCGCTTGTCGACCGACGAACCCTTAACCGGCACCAGCCACTGGGTGATGTTGATGTTGGTCGATGCCGGCCGCGCGACCTCGATCATCTTGGGATTGTCGAGAAACTTGTCGGCCAGCCGCTTGATCGGCGCGGGCATGGTCGCGGAAAACAACAGCGTCTGACGCTGTTTGGGCAGCTTGGTGCAGATCTCCTCGATATCGGGGATGAACCCCATGTCGAGCATCCGATCCGCCTCGTCGATCACCAACATCGAACAGCCGGTCAGCAGGATGTTGCCGCGCCCGAACAGGTCCATCAGGCGGCCGGGAGTGGCGATCAGGACGTCGACGCCCTTCTCCAGCGCCTTGATCTGGTCGCCCATCGACACGCCACCGATCAGCAGCGCCATCGACAGCTTGCTGTTGGCGCCATATTTCTCGAAATTCTCGGCCACCTGCGCGGCGAGTTCGCGCGTCGGTTCCAGGATCAGGCTGCGCGGCATCCGTGCGCGGCTGCGCCCGTGCGCCAGGATGTCGATCATCGGCAGCACGAAGCTGGCCGTCTTGCCCGTCCCCGTCTGGGCGATGCCGATGATGTCGCGCATCATCAGCACCGGGGGGATCGCCGCCGCCTGGATCGGGGTCGGCTCGGTATAGCCAGCCTCGGTTACGGCTTGCAGGAGTTCGTCGGAAAGGCCGAGATCGGCGAAGGGCATGCAGTTGTCCGGAATGAGGGTGCGTGTGGCGCACCCGGTGCAGCTTGCGGGCTTGCCCAACTGCCCGCGAAAGTCAAGATAAAGAGCAAATCCGCGGTGTCGGGATCGCCCTATCGCCGCGCCACCAGCACCTTGAACGAATCGATCTCGCACCGGGCGCCGGAGCGGACGCGGATGGCGTCTCGATCCGCGCAGATGCGGCCATCGCCGCCGGGCCGGATATAAAGCCCGGAATAGAAATCGACCGAGCGGCAATCGTTATCCAGCCGCGCGCGCATCCAGCTGCCATCCGCCAGCAACAGGTCGACCGACGACGGCGCGACGATCGCAGCGGCCGCGACAGCGGCGGTGTCGAGGCATTTGGGGCCTTTGCGCTCCTGCCACCCCTTGCCCGGCTGCGGCCGGGATACCGGCGCGGCAAGGGGCATGCGTGGCACCCGGATCGTGATCCGTTCATGGATAACGATCTGCGCCACGGCCGGGCTCACCGGCTCCGCCATCGCGACCGCGAGCGGCGCCGACAGCGCGATCAGGGAGGTGGGAATGGCGGGATGGTGCATGGATCGATGACCTACATGACCGGTGGCTGTTGAATAGGCGATTAACCCGGCCGTCGTTGCCAGCGCGAGCATGGGATCGTAGCGGACCATGATGACGAGCCGCATCACGCCCCCGCAACAGGCCATGATCGACGAACTGGCGCCGCTGCTCGACGCGGCGGCGATCGTCACCGATCGCGACATGATCGCGCCGTGGGAGCGCGACTGGCGCCGCCGCTTCCACGGCCATGCCCCCGCCCTGCTGGCGCCGCGTTCGACCGATCAGGTGGTGGCGATCGTCCGCGCCGCCGCCCGCCACCGCGTGCCGCTGGTGGCGCAGGGCGGCAACAGCTCGATGGTCGGCGGCGCGACGCCGCCGGTCGACGGGTCGGCGCTGTTGCTGTCGCTGCGCCGGATGAACGCGATCCGGACGCTGGATGCGGAGGCCGGGCGCGTGGTGGCGGAGGCGGGGGTGATCCTGCAGACGATGAACGATGCCGCGCTGGTGGCCGGCTGGCGCTTTCCGCTGACGCTGGGCGCGCGGGGGACGGCGACGATCGGCGGGCTGGTGTCGACCAATGCCGGCGGCACGCAGGTGCTGCGCTTCGGCACGATGCGCGGGCTGGTGCTGGGCGTGGAGGCGGTGATGGCCGATGGCAGCGTGCATGACGGTCTGCCCGCGCTGGCGAAGGACAATCGCGGCTATAATCTCGACCAGTTGCTGATCGGGGCGGAGGGGACGCTGGGCATCGTCACCGCCGCCACGCTGAAACTGGTGCCGGCGATTGCGGCGCGCGGGGTCGCCTGGGCCGGGGTCGCCGATCCCACGGCGGCGCTGGCGCTGCTGCGACGGTTCCAGCGGGCCGGCGATACGGTGGAGAGTTTCGAGATATTGCCGGCCGATACGCTGGCGGCGGCGCTGGCGCATGTACCGGACAGTCGCGCGCCGATCGCCGGCCATCATCCCTGGCACCTGCTGATCGAGGCGACCGCCGCCTCCGCCGGACAGGAGGCGCCCGCCGCATTGCTGGAACGCGTGCTCGCCGCCGCCATAGCAGACGGGCTGGTCGCCGATGCCACGATCGCCGCCAGCGAGGCGCAGGCGACCGCGTTCTGGACCCTGCGCGATTCGCTGTCCGATGCGGAGCGGGCGCGCGGGCCGGCGGTGCAGCACGACATCGCGGTGCCGGTATCGGCGATGCCGCGCTTCATGGTCGATGCGGCGGCGGCGTGCGACGCGCGCTTTCCCGGCACGCACGCATCCGGCTTCGGCCATCTCGGCGACGGCAACATCCATTTCCATGTCCGTGCACCTGCCGGCGTCGATCGCGACCGCTGGTATGCGGAGGATGCGCCCGACATTACCCGCTTCGTCCACGACCTCGTCACCGACGCGGGCGGCACGATCTCGGCGGAGCATGGCATCGGCCAGATGAAGGCGGCCGAACTCGCCCGCCTCGCCCCGCCGGGCCGGCTGGCGGCGCTCACCGCGATCAAGGCCGCGCTCGACCCGCTGGGCATCCTGAACCCCGGCAAGCTCCTTGCCCCGAACTCGTCGGCGGCCTAGAGCCTCGCCCCATCCGGCGCGGGCGGGGGGCCTGCGCGTATATCCAGTCTGGAGTCTTCGTCCATGGCCAGCGCGCCGCAACTGCCGCTCTTCTACAACGGTCTCGAACCGCTTTCGAGCGAGACGCATGCCAATTACCGTGTCCGTCCGCAGGATACCGCCCCCTATCTGGTCGGCCAGCACGCGATCCCCGTCACGGTGGACGAATTCCCGCTGGTGCAGCGCCACATGCCGATCGTCTTCTCGATCGGTGACGATGCCATTCCACTGGCGCTGATGGGCCTGAACGAGGGCACCAACGTGTTCGTCGACGACGCCGGCAAGCTGACCGAGAGCGCGTTCTACGTCCCCGCCTATATCCGCCGCTATCCGTACATGCTGGCCCGCCTGCGCCCGGATGCCGAGGAGCTGTCGCTGTGCTTCGACCCGACGTCGGAGACGATCGGCGCGTTCGACGACGGCGAGCTGCTGTTCGAAAACGGTCAGCCGAGCGAGTTGACCAAGCAGATCCTGGGTTTCAACGAAACCTTCGAACAGGCCGGTCAGCGCACCCAGCAATTCATGCGCGAACTGCGCGAGCTGGACCTGTTGATGGACGGCGAAGTCACGATCCAGATGGACGGCAACGATCAGCCGTTCGTCTATCGCGGTTTCCAGATGGTCAACGAAGAGAAGCTGGCCGGCCTGCGCGGCGACCAGCTGCGCAAGATGAGCCAGTCGGGCATGCTGCCGCTGCTCTATGCGCACCTGTTCTCGCTGTCGCTGATGCGCGACATCTTCGCGAAGCAGGCGCAGCGCGGCCAGGCGCCGCAGCCGCAACTTCAGCCCGCCCTCTGACCGATCCGGCGAGGGCCGCCGCCCACCCGGCGGCCCTCGCCACCCCACCCCCTTGCCATCGCGAGGGATTAGGGGTTCTCTGGCCCGGTCGCGTCGCGCCCGCCAGGAGAACCCCCGCGCATGAGCACTCATCCCGATACCGTCGCCCGTTATTCGCGCGTCGCGATGTGGTTCCACTGGACCATAGCCGTCTTCGTCATCGCCAATCTGGCGATCGGCCTGCTCCACGACAGCGTGCTGGGTTTCGCCTTCCCGATCCACAAGGCGCTGGGCATCACCGTGCTGGTGCTGACCGCCGCCCGGCTGGCATGGCGGCTGGCGCACAAGGCACCGCCGCTGCCCGCGCATACCCCGGCATGGGAACGCGGCGCGGCGCATGCCACGCACTGGGCGCTGTACCTGTTGATGATCGCCCTGCCCGTCACCGGCTGGCTGATGGTGTCGGGCAGCGCCCAGCGCCGGCCCCTCACATGGTTCGGCCTGTTCGACATCCCGTATCTGCCGGTCGGGAAGGCCGCGGGCGGTTTCGGCCACGAATCGCATGAGATACTGGGTTGGGTGATGCTGGCGCTGGTGGTGCTCCATATCGGTGCCGCACTGCGCCATCGCCTGATCCTGCGCGACCATGTGCTGGCCCGGATGGCCCCGGCGCTCGATCGCTAAGCCGTTCGACAGGCCCGGCAAAAAGTTTTTTACGCATCGGGCTTGAACAAAAATGCGGAAAGTCCATTTATGACCCGTACGGCTTTCGTGTCCCCCCTTTCGCGAGGCCGTACGACACGCTTTTAGCGTGTCTCCTCCCTGAACCTTGGCCACCTCGTGCGGACTACCGCGCGGGGTGGTTTTTTATGGATGGCCGGTCACTCGGCGGCTATCGCGATCGGTCCGGCGCCCGCGCCTGCTTCATCCGCCAGCACGTCGATCAGTCGCCGGACCAGCGCCGCGGTCGCACCCAGCCCCGGCCCCGGCAGGTCGAGCCGGTCGTCGAGATACAGGCTGCGGTCCAGTTCGATCTGGATGGCGTGGATACGCAGCGACGGCCGCCCATGCCGTTCGGTGATGTCACCCCCGGCATAAGGCCGGTTGCGTCCGCAGGAGACGCCGGCCGCCATGACCGCCGCCTCCAGCCGCGCAACGAAGCGTGCCCCCGCCGATCGGCCGAACCGGTCGCCGATCACCACCTGCGGCTCGCCCACCGCCAGCGGCGGCATCGAATGCAGGTCGAGCAGCACCGCCACCCCGAACTTCGCCCGCGCCGCCCGCAACAGCCCCTGCAAGGCGGCATGATAGGGTCGATGATCGACGGCAATGCGCTCCTCGATCGCCGCACCGGTGAACCGGCCGCGCCACAAATCCCCCGCCCCGCTCACCCGTCGCGGGACCAGCCCCAGTCCGCTACGCAGGCGGGGGGATGGTGGCACCGGCCGACCGGCGCACGCGCCTTCATCGACCCGCGGATCGCGCTCCTGCTCCGCCCGGTTCAGGTCGATCCACGCCCGCCCGCGCCGCTGGACCAGCATCGTCTCGACGCCGCGTGCGCCGCACGCCACCGCATCGACATACCGGTCCTCCAGCCCCACCAGCGCGGCGACCGGCACCCGCAATGCGGCGAGCAGCGCCGGCGGATACTCGCGTCCGGCGTGCGGAACCGATATGATGACGGGCGATACGGGGTCGCCGCTGCCCCACCGATCGAAACTTCCCTGATCGACACCGCGCTCCATTGGGCGCAGCGTAAGGCCGGCACCGCGATATTTCGACTATAATTCTTTAACCTGGCCCGCCCTATGCGCGCTGTTCAACGAAAAGGCGCCGACATGATCCGAATCCTGCTGGCCGAGGACGACCAGGTCATGCGCGAATATCTGGCGCGGGCGCTGGAGCGTTCCGGTTACCGCGTTACCTCGGTCGATCGCGGCACCGCGGCGATGCCACTGTTGCAGACCGAGACGTTCGATCTGCTACTGACCGACATCGTGATGCCGGAGATGGACGGCATCGAACTGGCCCAACGCGCGAACGAGATCGCGCCGACGATGCGCGTCATGTTCATCACCGGCTTCGCCGCCGTCACGCTGAAGGCCGGACAGGCGATGCCGAACGCCCGAATCCTGTCCAAACCCTTCCATCTGCGCGAGCTGGTGATGGAGGTGGACCGCCTGTTCGAACAGGATAGTGCCAACGGCATCAATTGAAGGCTTGCACGATCCCGGACCTCCGGCTAGTGCCCCGCCCAGAGTGGGCGTGTAGCTCAGTGGTAGAGCACTGTGTTGACATCGCAGGGGTCGCAAGTTCAATCCTTGCCACGCCCACCATCAAAAAGCCCCGGTAGCTCGACTGAGCAACCGGGGCTTTTTTATTGTCCGACGGGGGTTCGCGGTCGGGCGATGGGATGGGCGCCGTTCCACGCATCCACCGCATCGCGCGGGGCGCCGATGCGACCGCGCCGGCCGCAGGAGAAACATTGCACCGCAAAGGTCGCGGTCGGTCGCTCGCCACTCTGGCGTCGTTCGCTGACGCCGACGAAGCTGCGCTTGCCGCAGCGGACGCAAGGGTGCGCGCGGACGAGTTCGGCGGTCATCAGGTTGCGATCGGTTTGCAGCTGGATCATCCGGCTAGCCATAGCATGCATGTTGCAGTGCAGCATGGTCATATCGGATCGTCCGATCACGTCCTCTACCCGGCTCGACCGGAAACAGGCGTTCTGCCGTCGGAACATCGCACGACTTCTTCCGTCAGGCCGAAGTCATCCAGCTTTCAGCCCAGCCAACCACCCTTGAAGCCCGCCAGCGTCAACCCACGCCGGATATGCGGGTTACGGCGCATCACTTCCCAGACGAAGCCGGTGCGGTGGTTCTCGATCATCGCCACGATCGGCCCCTGATCGATGCCGAGATAATCGCCATCGACCCAGCCGATACCGGGGACGATCCGGCCATGCTTCAGCGGTTCGTGCGGTGCGGTCAGGGTGGGGTTGAAGGAGTCGAGGAAACCATAACGACTGTAGATGCCTGCACCGTAGCGGGCATGCATCGCGCGGATCGTCGGCTCCACGATCTCGGGCGCGAAGGCGATCGATCCCAGCGCCGCGGTGGGGGCGATGGTGCCGTCGTCGCGTTCGCCGGGGCCGCGCGCAGAATAGCTGAAATACTCACGGGCATCGTCGCCCTGCCCGGTGCGGAAATCGCCGGGGCCGTCGCATGCGGTCAGGCCCCAGCAATCGGCGCCATATCCCGCCCAGCGGCCGGGATTGGCGACCGCATAATTCCGCTGGTGATAGGTCGCGCGGCAGCTGTTCTCGAAATAATCGATACCCCTGGTCGCGATATAGGGATCGCGGATACCCCGGAAGTCGATCCAGACATGGCTGTACTGATGGCCGAACATCGGCGCGAAATGCAGATGTGCCTGATCGCCGGTGCCGGTCCAACTGGCGTCGAACCGCTCGGTCAGGCGCGGCCACGTCTCGGGCGGCAACGGATGCGTCGGCGAAGCAAGGCCGAGCACATACAGGATCATCCCCTCGTTATAGATGTTCCAGTCGCTGGGGATGAACCCCGTCTCCGGATGCCAGCCCATCGACACGAACGGCGGACGCGGCACGATCCAGCTCCAGTCGACCGCCCGGTACAGTTGCTCCGCCAGCGCGCGGATGCGGACCTCGTCCGGGTGGTCGCCGTCATAAAAGCTCTGCGCGAACAACACGCCGCCCAGCAGCAGCGCGGTGTCGATCGTCGACAACTCGCACCGCGCGAACCGCTGACCCTTCGTCACGCCGAGGAAGTGGTAGAAGAAACCCTTGTAACCGCTGGCGCCGGTCGGCTCCGGCCCCTGCGGCGCCCCGGCGAAGAACTGCAATGTCGTCAGCGTCCGCGCCCGCGCCGCCTCGCGCGTGACCCAGCCATGCTTCACGCCGATGGGATACGCGGTCAGCGCGAACCCCACCGCCGCGATCGAGGCGAAGGACGGCGTCGGCCAGCGATCCATCGCCAGCCCGGTGGCGGGATCGGTCGTCTCCCAGAAGAAGCGAAAGGCGCGCTCCTGAATGTCGGTCAGCAGATCGGGGGAGTGGCCCGTGGCACGTCGGGTCGTGACACAGCCGGTCAGCATCATGGCCAGCGTCGACGTACCGGCAGCGAGGAAGTGGCGACGATCGATCACGAATGGCCTTCGGGCAAAAGGAGGCCGGGGCGGACGGTGCCGCCCCGGCGAGGCAGATCAGAAGCTGAACCCGGCGGACAGCTTGACCGTCCGCGGCGGATTGCCGCCGATGCTGTATCCGGTCCGTTGACGATAGACGGTCGGCGAGGCAGCATCGACCACGTTGTCGTTGGGATCGTTGTTGTATTCCGTATAGTTGCGATCGTTCATCGCGTTGATGATGTCGACGCGCAGGCGGATACGGGCCTGATCGTTAACGAACCCGATCGGAATGTATTTGGTAAAAGCCAGATCGAGCTGGCGCCGACCCCACCGATCGCCCAGCGAATAGACCTCGGTCCCGACGACGGTGCGTCCGAACGGGTTGGCAGTATCTTGGATCGCCTTTTGATAACGGGGCGATTCGATCTGGAATTTGCCCGACATCGACACGCCGATCGGCAGATCGACGCTGGCTGCGGTGACGAACCGGTGGCGCGGCACGCCTGACGACCGCAGAGTCGGGTAATCGTTGATCGACGGGAAATCGAGCGAGAAGGTTTCGCCGAACTGCCGATTCTCGACTGCATCGGTATAGGTATAGGTGGCGTCGATGCTCCACGGCGACGCGGCCGAATACGACTTGGTCAACTTGACGTAGGCAGCATTGGACTTTGTCTCCAGGCCGTTGTCACCGATAATGATCGCGCCATATCCCGGCGGTGGCGAACCGAAGGGCGAACTGGGCGTATCGGTAGGATTGGCTGGATCGTTGAAGAAGAACGATCCATCGGCCCGGCGATTGCCGAGCAGATAGACAAAACCGTCCTTGCTTTCGATGTGCGTGTAGCCGACTTCCACTTCGACTGCCCGCACCCGGTGACGCACACCCAAGCTCAGCTGGTCCGAATACGGCACCTTCAGATCATTGTTGATGAAGCGTAATTCGCGCCCGCCGCCGACAGTTTGTGCCGCCAGAATATCGCGGCCAGCCTGTGTCAGATAAACAGGATTATAAGCGATGCAAGTCAGCCCCGGATCGCAGGGGTTCTGGGAATTATTGCCGATAAAGTTGAATTCCCGTGTCCGGAACGCGCCCTGGCTAAGTTCCTGCTGAAGGAAATCGAACTGATTGCGATCGTAGGACCGGCCGACACCACCGAACACGGTGAAACGGCCCTGCTCGTCGAGGCGATAGGTGAAGCCGATCCGCGGCTGGAACGCACCCTTGAACGCCTTACGCTTGCTGCCGTCGGTGATGTAATCGTTTATGTTGTAATCAGCGTTGACCAAGTTCGGGTAGTTGGCGACCGACACCGCAGCCAGATTCTCGGCAGGTGTGACGTAATCGAGATAGGCGGGCGTCCGCTCGTAATCCCAACGCAAGCCGAGGTTAAGCGTCAACCGATCGCTGATGTCCCAGTCATCCTGCAAGTAGATGCCAAACTGAAAATTGTTGGATTTCACGACCGAATTGCCGGACGTTCCCGGTGCGCCGAACTGGACGCGGTACGGAACCGTGTCGTTGAAGCCGGTCTGGCTGAACAGGTTGACATCGTAGGTATAGAGCGGATTGAGCAGATTCTGTTCGAGCGAGTTGAGCTTGACCCACTTGGTCTTCACCCCCGCCTTGATCGTGTGACGGTCGATGCCGGTCCAGGTGAAATCGTCCTGGACCGTCCATCCCTTCTGGCCCTTGTCCTGATAATTGGAGCCGCCGCCGATGCGGAAAAGGTCGAACCGCGTCACGCCGCCGTTATTGCGGATCGTCGATTGGAACAGCGAGCTGTTCGCAAACAGGGCCGGCGTCGGCGCCCAGCTGACATCCTCGTACGACACACGGAAATCGTTGATCCAGTTGGCGGCGGTATGCTGCCACCGACCCATCGCGCGCAGTTCGTCGACCTTGGTCGGGCTGGCGGTTTCCACCGCCGCGATGCCGCTGTTGACGCCGGTGTTCGATTCCTTGCGATACTTGCCGGTGAATTCGATCAGGTCGCCGTCGGTCGGCACGATATCGATCTTGCCGAAATACAGGTCCTCCTTGAACGTCGAGCTGACCGTGCCGAAGAGGTTCTGATATTGCGCGGGCAGCGAGGCGACGGTGATGCCGTTGCCGGGCAGGATATCGACCGGGAAGGCCCGCCGCTTGCCTTCATAACTGGCGAAGAAGTGCATCACGTCCTTGATGATCGGACCGCCCAGCGCGCCGCCGAACTGCTGGTCCTTGGTCTTCACCTTGGCGATCGGGGTCGGGAAGATTTCGGTCGGGCGTTTGTCGCGCAGCGACTGGTTGGTGTAATCGTAGAAGCCCTCACCGTGGAATTCGTTGGTGCCCGACTTGGTCAGCGCAACGATCGCGACCGAGCTGACCTGATCGAACTCCGCCTTGTAATTGGAACTGAGCACCTGATACTCGCCGATCGCGAGCTGCGGGAACGGGTTGCCGGGGCTGGAATCCTGCCCGGTGATACCGTTCTTCAGGACATAGTCCTTCTGGCTGACGCCATCGATGAAGACATTGACGGTGCGGCTGTCCTGCGCGCCGCCCTGAATCCGCGCCGCACCGCCGCTGTTCTCCTCCACGAAGCGCACACCCGGCGCAAGGTCGGCGAAGGCGAGGAAGTTACGGCTGTTCTGCGGCAGCTGGTCGATCAGCCGCTGCGTGATCGTGGTGCCGACGGTGCCGCCCGACAGCGAGCGGATACGGCTGCCGGTGACGACGATCTCGTCGCTGTTCGACGTGGTCGATCCGACCACCGTCTCCTCCGTCGCGGGCTGGGCCGGCGCGGCGGGAGCGGACAGGTCGAGGTCCAGACCGGCGTTCTGGCCGACCTGCAGGGTGAACGCGTCCGAATTGCGCGTGCCGTTCTTCAGCTGGATTTCAAGCGTGTACGTGCCCGCCCGGATCGACGCGAAATTGTAGGAACCGTCCGCCCCGGCGACGACCGTGCGACGATACCCCGTCGATGCCTCGACCGCGGATACCTGCTGCACCGGATTGTCGGCGGTCGAGGTGATGCGGCCGCGCAGCGACGCCTGCCCGACCTGCGCCGCGACCGGCACCGGCATCAACATCGCACCGCCGGCGAGCGTGGTGGCGGCAATCAGCGCCGCACGGAGCATCGTCCTGGTCATCATCATATTCCCCTGCTGTTCCCGGTTGTCGGGCTGTTGTTGATTCCGGTGGTCTCGCGCTCGATCAGCACCGGCGCGCGATGTTCGACGGCGCGGTCGTCCTCGCCCGCGACGATGCCGGCGAGGCGCGCGACGGCGCGTTCGCCGATGCCGGCGATGTCGATGCGCAGCGTGGTGAGCGATGGCGAGATCAGGCGGGCGAGCGGCACGTCGTCGAACCCGGCGACGGCGATCCGGCCCGGCACGTCGATGCCGGCCCGGCGCAGCGTCATCAGCACGCCGATCGCCATCATGTCGTTGGCGGCGAACACCGCATCGACCTCGGCCCCCTCGGCGATCAGCCGTTCGGCAACCGCGACGCCGGCTTCCTCCATGAAGCTGCCCTGCTCCACCCGTGGCGCCAGCCCGGCGGCGACCATCGCGGTGCGATATCCCTCGACCCGTTCGTCGGCATCGATATTGCCCGCAGGACCAGCGATGTGGACGATGCGGCGATATCCGCAGGCGACCAGATGCTCGACCATCGCCACCGCGCCCGCCGCATTGTCGACCCGCATCTCGGCGCGCGCCTGATGATGGGGGGCGCAATTGACCAGCACGGCGGGGATGCCCGGCGGCAGATGGCCGAACAGCCGGTCGGGATCGATATGCGGCGCCATCACCACCAGCCCGTCGACTCGCCCGCGCATCGTGTGCAGCGCCTCGATCCCGCGTGCCGGATCGTCGTGCATATTCGACAGCAACAGTTGCAAGCCGCGCGCCGACGCCTCGCGGTCCATGCCGCGCAGCAATTCGGAAAAGAACTCTCCGTGCAGGTCGGGCAGCACCACGCCGATCGCGCCCGATCGCGCGAGGCTCAGGCTGCGCGCGCCGGCATGGGGGACGTAGCCAAGCAACGCGGCGGCCGCCTGCACCTTCGCCTTTAGCGCCGGCCGCACATTCTCATGCCCGTTCAGCACGCGTGACACGGACGCCACCGATACGGCGGCCTCACGCGCGACATCGCGGATCGTGGCATGGGGCATTCGCCGTCGCATCCTCTCGCAACCCATCATGGCGACGGGCCGTTTTCCCTGTCGATCCGGACGCACCGGTGCGATCAGGCTTGATGTAACCGGTTACATGAACCTAAAAGGGCGTTCAATACGCAAATGCAACAGATGGCCCGCCCAGTGGCCGAAATGTCACAGATGGAGGATGAGGATGACCGAGCAGCGCATCTCGCGACGTGCCCTGATGATCGGCGGCGGCGTCGTGGCCGCCTGGGCGAGCAGCCCGGCGCGCGCCCTGCTGGCACAGGCAGGCACCGCCGCGCTGCCCGCATCGGTCGAGGCGCTGGTCGCGCAGATGACGGTCGAGGAAAAGGCTGGGCAGCTGACGCTGATGGCCGCGACCTGGGCGGGCGGCGCCGCGACCGCGCTGAACCCGATCGCCGCCACCGCCAGCTTCGACGAGCAGTTGGCCGAGGTGAAGGCGGGCCGCCTGACCGGCGTCTTCAACGGCAACGGCGCCACCATGGCGCGGCGGATGCAGACCGTCGCGATGCGCGAGCAACGGCTGAAGATTCCGCTGCTGTTCGCCGCCGACATCATCCACGGCTTCCGCACCGTCTTCCCGATGCCGCTGGCCGAGGCGGGCAGTTTCGAGCCCGACCTCGCCGAACGCACCGCCCGGGCGGCGGCGGTCGAGGCATCGGCGGCCGGCATCGACTGGACCTTCGCGCCGATGGTCGACATCGCCCGCGACCAGCGCTGGGGCCGCGGGATCGAGGGCGCGGGCGAGGACGTGCTGCTCGGCCGGATGATGGCCGATGCACGGGTGCGCGGCTTTCAGGGCAGGCGCGGCCTGACCGCCGACGATGCGGTGATGAGCTGCGCCAAGCATTTCGCGGCCTATGGCGCGGGGGAGGCAGGCCTCGATTACAACAGCGTCGACGTGTCCGAACGCACGCTGCGCGACGTGTATTTCCCGCCGTTCCAGGCGGCGTTCGCGGCCGGTTCCGGCACGACGATGGCCTCGTTCAACGAACTGTCCGGCGTCCCCGCCACCGCCAATCCGTGGTTGCTCGACACCGTGTTGCGCGACGAGTGGAATTTCGATGGGCTGGTCGTGTCCGACTATACCGGCGACATGGAGCTGATCGATCACGGCTTCGCCGCCGACGCGCGCGAGGCGACGAAGCTGGCCTTCATGGCCGGTGTCGACATGAGCATGCAGTCGGGTTTCTACATCGCCCACCTCCCCGATCTGGTCGCCAGGGGCGAGGTGCCGATGGCGCGGCTGGATCAGGCGGTGCGCCGGGTGCTGGCGCTGAAGGTGCGGCTCGGCCTGTTCGACAACCCGTTCCGCCGCATCGACCCGAAGCGCGAAACGACACGCGTACGCACCAAGGCGCATCTGGCGCTGGCACGCGAGGCGGGACGGCGATCGATCGTGATGCTGAAGAACGACGGCGACCTGCTGCCCCTGCCCCGATCGGGCAAGCGCATCGCGCTGATCGGGCCGTTCGCCTCGGGGCAACAGAATCTGATCGGCCCATGGAACGTCTATGGATCGGATGCCGATGCGGTCGATCTGTTGACCGGCGTCCGCGCCGCGCTGGCCGATCCGTCGCTGGTCACCGCGACCGCCGGCGCCGGCGTCAATGCGGTTCTGCCCGGCGGGATCGAGGCGGCGGTGGCGGCGGCGCGGGCGGCCGACATCGTGGTGCTGTCGATCGGCGAGAGCCAGGACATGTCGGGCGAGGCGCAATCGCGCACCGACATCGTCGTACCGGCCGCGCAGGTCGCACTGGCCGAGGCGGTGGCGGCGACCGGCAAACCGATCGTCGTCGTCCTGCGCAACGGCCGCGCACTGGTGCTGGACGGCGCGGTGCGCAACGCGCCGGCTATTCTGGTGACGTGGTTCCTGGGCTCGCAATCCGGACCGGCGATCGCCGACATCCTGTTCGGGGTCGAGGGGCCATCGGCACGCCTGCCGGTCAGCTTTCCGCATGCGACCGGGCAGGAACCCTATCATTACGATCACAAGAGCACTGGTCGCCCCAATGGTCCGGGCGAGCTGAAACCGTTCAAGGCGCATTATCGCGGGCTTCCGAACACGGCGGCGTTCCCGTTCGGCCACGGCCTCACCTATGGCCGGATCGAATATAGCGCGCTCGGCGTCGGCGACGGCCGCCTGACCGCCAGCGGCGCGCTGACGGTCACGGCCACGATCGCCAATCGCGGCACCCGCGTGGCCGAGGAAGTGGTGCAGCTCTACATCCAGGACGTCACCGCCAGCATCACCCGCCCGGTGCGCCAGCTAAAGGCGTTCCAAAAGATCAGGCTGGCCGCCGGCGCGCAGCAGACGGTGTCGTTCACCCTTCGCCACGACGACCTGACGTTCATCGGACTGGACCTGAAACCCACCGTCGAACCCGGCCGCTTCCGCCTGTGGGTCGCCCCTTCGGCCGAAGCCGAGGGCGTTGCGGGCGAGTTCACGCTGGTCTGAGGGAACGCTCGCAAAACAGCGCGGGAATAGGCAATTTCGACAAGACGTTCCCCGGCGGAGGCCGGGGTCCAGTTGGGTGAACGATTGTGAAGACTTACTACCGCCATCCCAACTGGACCCCGGCCTCCGCCGGAGAACAACCATTCGTCGGGTACGTATCGGCAGATCACCCCCGCCCCAACCCAGCCACGATCGCATCATGCGTCTCCCGGCGCAGCGGATTGGCGACCATCGCCACCATCGACACGGCGATCGCCACCGCCGGCCCGACGATCATCAGCCAGCCGATGCCGGCGACCGCCGCCGGCCCCTGCACCGTCCCGCCGGCATAGCCGATCGCATCGTACACACCGCCGATCACCGCCGCCGCCATCGCCAGCGCCCCCTTCTGCACCAGCGCCGACACGCCGAACGCGATCGCCTCCACCCGCAGCCCTTGCGTCGCCTCCCCATATTCGACCGTGTCGGGCAGCATCGCCCAACCGGCCAGGCTGAACCCGGCAAAGGCGATCTGCATCCCCAGCAGGAACAGCCGCGTCGTCCCCTCGCCCGCCGCCGACATCGCAAAGCCCGCCGCACAGGCCAGCCCGACCAGCCCCGCCACGAACCATGCCGATCGCGCGCCCCGCCGCGTCGCCCACCATGTCCACAGCGGTACGACCACCACGCCGACCAGCCCCATCATCGCCAGCGTCCCCGGCCCCGCCCCCGGATCGCCGACCACATGCGCGAAATAATAGAGGACCGACTGGTTGAGCAGCGCCGCCGCGATCCCGCCCGCCGCCATCGCCGCGTTCAGCGTCACGAACGCCCGGTTACTCCCCAGCACGCGCAGGCACGCCGCCACCGACACCCGCTCGACGGCGGCCACCGGCAACACCTCCGGCGTCGACGCCGCGACCATCAACAACACAGGCGTAGCCACCGCCGCGAACACCGCCGCCGCCACGAGATAACCTCCCGGCGACACACCATCGCCGATCCGGGCCGCGATCCACGGCGTGCCCAGCGCCACGATCGTCGCCGCCGCCGCGCCGAACAGCATCCGCGCGCCGGCGATGAACGTACGGTCGCCGCTGTCCTGCGTAATCCGCGTGCTCCACGCCGCATAGGGCACGTTGACCAGCGCATAGAGACTGCGGAACGCGATATGCGCCACCAGCGCCGCCGCCACCGGCTCGTCCACTATGGCGGGCGCGCCGTACAGCAACACGAACGCCACCCCCAGCGGGATCGTCCCGCCCGCGATCAGCGTCCGGTATCGATAGCGGCCCCGCTGCGCGACGATCCCAACCGCCAGATCGGCCAGCCCGTCCCAGATCGCCCCGATCATATAGATCAGCCCGGCCACCCCCGGCGCCAGCCCCAGCACATCGGTGTAGAAGAACAGCAGGTACAGCGTGACGCTCTGCCAATAGAGATTGCACGCGAAGTCGCCCGATCCGAACAGCACCAGCCGCCAGCGGGCAGGACGCGGCGGCGCCGTGTTGTGGTTCACCGACCGCAGGCGCCGTCGGTCGCCGTCGCCCGCTGCGCTACCTTCTGTAACGCCACCGCGAGAGCAGGTGCGATGCCCAGATCGGCCGCCGCCGCCTCGCCAGCGCCCAGCGTCCGCGGATCGCGGCCGGTGATGCTCGCGAACAGCATCAGCGCTTCCAGATAATAGCCGGCAGCACTCGCGTGATAATGATCGTCGGTCCACAGATCGACCTGCCCGGGCGCAGTCCCGTCATACGGATCGCCGTCCGCCACGCCGGTGCGGATCGCACAGGTAAACGCCTGCCCCACCGGCACCACGTCCTTCACCGCCGGTCCCGCCGCCTTCGCCGCCCGGTCATAGGCACGACGCAGATCGACCGCCATCGCGCCGATCGGCCGCCCCGACCACGGGCTGCCCGGTCGATAGACGAGGTCGGGGCGCGACCATGTCGCCGTCAATCGTATCGACACCTTCGGATTGCGCGCGCGGAACAGCGTCGCCAGCGCCTTCGTGTCCGCGATCGTCCGCGTCGCATCGCCCGGCTTGCCCGCATCCAGCGTGCTGTATTCCTGCAGGACGACCTGATCCCACGCCCGGTCGATCACCGCCCGCCGCTCGTTCAGGTGCCAGCCCAGACTGCGACCGCCACCCGTCTCCAGCGCCACGGTATAATCCAGCCCCGCCTGTTCGGTGAAGCGCTTGAAGATCGCCGGCACACCGCCGACCCCCTCGCCGTTCAGGTCCTCGACGCTGCCCGGCCGATAATGCCACGCCGCCGATCCCGCGCCGAAGGTGAAGCTGTTGCCGACGAACAGGATCGTCTCCGCCCGCACAGGCATCGCCGCGAAGGACAGGAGCACCGCCGCGATGCGGATCAGATGCGTGGGAAAGCTGGATCGGATCATGCCCCCTCCTACCCGGCCGCCGCCGCCACGTGTAGAGGCACGCCACCGGCCGCGTGGCCGGCGACGGAACGACGAGGTGGATTCGATGCAGGCACAATCCGCGATCGTCCTGGGTCTGGATTTCGGCACTACCAACAGCGTGCTCGCCGAATCGACCGACGCAAACACCGCCGATCTGGTGATGCTGAACGGACCGGAGGCCGCCGACCCCGTCTTCCGCTCCGCGCTGTGCTTTTGGCACGAGGAAACCGCCCGCGGCGGCATCGCGGTCGAGGCTGGGCCATGGGCGATCGCCGAATATCTCGATTACCCGGAGGGCAGCCGCTTCATCCAGTCGTTCAAGTCGGTCGCCGCCAGCCCGACCTTCGAACACGCCACCGTGTTCGAGCGGCGCTATCGCTTCGAGGATCTCGGCCGATCCTTCGTGGAGCGCATGGCCGCCCATGCCGATGGCGCGCTGGGCCGAAAGATCGCGCGCGTCGTCGTCGGCCGCCCCGTCCATTATGCCGGCCACCGCCCCGATGCGGCGCTCGCCCGTCAGCGCTACGACGCGATGTTCGGCGCACTCGGGGCAGAGATCAGCTATGTCTACGAACCCGTCGGCGCGGCGTTCAGCTACGCCTCGCGGATCGAGGAGCCGGCGACGATCCTGGTGGCCGATTTCGGCGGCGGCACCAGCGATTTCTCCGGCGTCCGCATTGCCGCCCCCGGTTCGCCGCAACGCTGCACGCCGCTGGGCCATGCCGGCCTCGGCATCGCCGGCGACCGATTCGACCAGCGCATCGTCGACCGGCTGGTCATGCCGCTGCTGGGCAAGGGCGGCTCCTATCGATCGTTCGACAAGATACTCGACATCCCCTCGGGCCATTTCACCGATTTCGCCGACTGGTCGCGCCTCGCGCTGATGCGCAACCGCCGCACGCTCGCCGAACTGGAGAAGCTGCGCCGCGCCGCGCTTGACCCCGATGCGATCGGGCGGATGATCGCGGTGATCGAACGCGAACTGGGCTATCGCCTCTACGACGCGGTCGGCCGGGTGAAGCGCACGCTATCGACCGCCGACGCGACGACCTTCGCGTTCGACGGCGACGATTTCACGATCGAGGCATCGGTGACGCGCGACGAATTCGAATCGTGGATCGCCCCGGACATCGCCCGGATCGAAGCGACGATCGATCAGGTGCTGACCAGCGCCGGCCTCGCGGCATCGGATATCGACCGTGTCTTCCTGACCGGCGGCACCTCCCTCACCCCCCGCATCCGCCGCGTCTTCACCGACCGGTTCGGCGACGACCTGATCGCCACCGGCGGCGAGCTCACCTCGATCGCACATGGACTGGCGCTGATCGGCCAGCAGGACGATCTGGCGGCATGGACGGTGTGATTTTATTGGGTCGCCGATTGAGCAACGTTGTTCCCCGGCGAAGGCCGGGGTCCAGTCGGGTGGCGGCTGAGATTAAGACTCAGTGATCCACCGCGTCGTCGTTGCGAGCGTAGCGAAGCAATCCAGCGTTACGCATGTGACGCTGGATTGCTTCGCTACGCTCGCAACGACGGAAATCAGCTCGATGGCCATTCAAGCCTTCCCAACCGGACCCCGGCTCCCGTGGGGGAACAAGGATGTGGCGATGGCGGGCCAACAGGCGCGTGCGATGACTGACGGCAACATCGACATCGATGATACCAACCAACCGGCGCTCTAACTGAAAATGAAAAAAGCGACGCCCTATGGGCCCCACAAAAACCGGATCACGCCACGGCGCAACCAACGGTCACCCGAACAGGAATGGTGGAGCCGAGGGGGATCGAACCCCTGACCTTTCGCATGCCATGCGAACGCTCTCCCAGCTGAGCTACGGCCCCATCCTGTCGGGAAGGCGGCCCCACTAGCGGGCCGCTTCCGGCTTGGCAAGCGGCGTTTTTCACACCGCCTGCCAGCCCGTCACATCAATGTTCGTCTTCGTCCGTGGGCGTTTCCACGCCCAGGTCGTCGTCGCCGCCCAGATCGACCTCATCATCGGCAGAGGGTTCTTCGTCCTCGCCGGTGATCGCGCCGATATCCTCTTCCTCGCCCTCCAGATCCGCATCCGGCTTGGCCTGGTCGGGCTTGGCCTGCTCGAACGGCAGGGGCTGCTTGGACTTCAGGATCGGCTCCGGCTCCCACGCATAGCTGCAATTGATGCAGGTGACGGGGTCGTCCTTTGCGAGATCGTAGAAACGCGTCGCGCATTTCGGGCACGTACGCTTCGTGCCCCATTCCGGCTTGATCATGCCGTGTCTTGCCTTTCGGAATTGGGTTATCGCGGCCGAAGGTGGCCCCTCGCCCGTAACATGGCGGGTGCCTTGCCATACGGCAACCCGGCTGTCAAAGCGCGCCGCGAATGTCACATGCCGCACCCCAACCCCGCCGGATCGATGCGCAAGGGCCGCTGACGGGCACCGTCGCGGTGCCGGGCGACAAGTCGATCAGCCACCGTTCGCTGATGCTCTCCGCCCTCGCCGTCGGTGAAAGCCGGATCGAGGGGCTGCTGGAAGGAGAGGATGTGCTTGCCACCGCCGCCGCGATGCGGGCGATGGGCGCGACGATCGACCGCGGCGACGATGGCGTGTGGCGGGTCAGCGGCGTCGGCGTCGGCGGCCTGCTGCAACCGGCCGGGGCACTCGACATGGGCAACTCCGGCACATCGACCCGGTTGCTGATGGGGCTGGTCGCCAGCCATCCGATCACCGCGACGTTCACCGGCGATGCATCGCTGTCGGGCCGGCCGATGGGCCGCGTCATCGAACCGCTGGCCCGGATGGGCGCGGACATCACCGCCTCCCCCGGCGGCCGCCTGCCGCTGATGCTGCGCGGGCTGACGCCGGCGGTGCCGATTGAATACACGCTGCCGGTCGCCTCGGCGCAGGTGAAGTCGGCGATCCTGCTGGCGGGCCTGAACACCCCCGGCATCACCCGCGTCATCGAACCGGTCGCCACGCGCGATCATTCGGAACGGATGCTGGCCGGCTTCGGCGCAAATCTCACCGTCACGCCGTCGCCCGCCGGCCGGATCATCGAAATCCATGGCGAGGCGGAATTGAAGCCGCAGTCGATCACCGTCCCCGGCGATCCCTCGTCGGCGGCGTTCTGGCTGGTGGCCGCATCGGTGGTGCCGGGATCGGACATCGTCGTTACCAATGTCGGGCTGAACCCGACACGCACCGGCCTGATCGCCGCGCTCCGTCTGATGGGTGCGGATATCGAGGAAGTGGACGCCCGCACCGTCGGTGGCGAGCCGGTCGCCGACCTGCGCGTCCGCCACGCCGCGCTGACCGCGATCGACGTGCCGGCCGAGATCGCGCCGAGCATGATCGACGAATATCCCGTCCTGTTCGTCGCCGCCGCCTTCGCCGCCGGCCGCACTACCGCCCGCGGCGCCCACGAACTGCGCGTCAAGGAATCGGACCGCATCGCCACCATGGCCACCGCGCTTGCCGCCTGCGGCGTGCAGGTCGAGGAGCATGAGGACGGCCTGTCGATCGACGGCACCGGCGGCGATGCGATCCCCGGCGGTGCGACCATCGCGTCGAAGCTGGATCACCGCATCGCGATGAGCATGACCGTCGCCGGCCTCCACGCCGTCCGCCCGGTGACGATCGATGATATCGGCCCGGTCGCGACCAGCTATCCCGGCTTCTACGCGTCGCTCGACCGCCTGATCGCGGGGCCGGCATGATTATCGCGGTCGACGGGCCGGCCGCCAGCGGCAAGGGGACGATCGCCCGCGCGCTCGCCCGGCATTATGCCATCCCGCATCTGGATACCGGCCTGCTCTATCGCGCCGTCGCCGCCAATGTCCGCGCCATGGACCTCGATCCGGCGGTGGAGGCCGATGCCGTCGCCGCCTGCGATTTCGACGATGCGATGCTCGCCGATCCGGTGCTGCGCGATGACGCGACGGGGCAGCTTGCCTCGATCGTGTCGGCGCATCCGCTGGTCCGTGCCTCGCTGCTCCAGCGGCAGAAGCGGTTCGCCTATCAGCCCGGCGGCGCGGTACTGGATGGTCGCGACATCGGCACGGTGATCGCACCGGATGCGGACGCCAAGCTGTTCGTCCGCGCCACGCCCCAGATTCGCGCCCGCCGCCGCCATGCCGAATTGCAGGCGAACGGCTCGACGATCAGCTTCGACCGCGTTCTCACCGATATTCGTTCCCGCGACCTGCGCGATTCGGGCCGCGCCGCCGCGCCGCTGGTCCAGGCGGTCGATGCCGCCACGCTCGACACCAGTTTCCTGTCGATCGAGGCATCGGTGCAACGCGCGATCGCCCTTGTCGAATTGGGCAGGACCGGTGCCAAAGATTAACGGCAGCACTGATTAACCAGTTTCTGTTTCAGACGGGGATTTTGCGACGCTACAGGCCGATTGATTCGCCACCGGAACATTGGGAATGAGACCTCAACAACCGAGGGACATTCAACATGAACAAGATTTTTCAGATCGGTCTGACCGCAGCCGCCATCACTGCCGCCATGCCCGCACAGGCGACCGATTTCATCGTCAACACGACCAGCGCGGGGACCGGTTCGCCGATTGCCGCAAATGGCAATGTTTTCAATTATACCGCGACAACCGGCAAGGAAACGCTGAGCGTCAAGGCGACTGCGTGGTCGCTGGAACTCGACGGCTCGCTCAAGACGGCACAACTCGCCTCGTTCGGGACGAACGGTCTGGGCGTTTATCAGCAGGATGAGCGTCGGGATGGCGCCTATCACCAGATCGATAACAGGAACGGCTGGGAATTCGTTGTTCTGCAGTTCAGTCAGGACGTCACGCTGCTTTCCGGCGTGCTGAACGCTTATCAGCTGGTCGATCGCAACTATACGGACAACGATGCCTATCTCGGCTGGAACAAGCTGACGGGCGCCTGGGACCAGAACCTGACGGCTACAAGCCTCGCGAATATTGGTCAGAGCATCAAATCGATCAACACGAACGGGCAGGGCGCATCGACTCCCAACCAGACGTTCAACCTGGCGTCGTCGGCGGTCGGCAACATCTGGGTCATCGGTGGCTCGGTCGACGGCCCGGATGGTCTGAACGACGCCTTCAAGCTGGCGCAGCTGACCGTTCGCACGGTATCGGCCGTGCCCGAACCGGCCACCTGGGCGATGATGCTCGTCGGGTTCGGCATGGTCGCCGGCGCCGCTCGCTACCGTCGTCGCAAGACCGGCGCGGTCTTCGCCTGACATAGCCATCGGCCGTCCGTGGCGACACGGACGGCCGGACGCCCGATAACGCGGGCGATCAAAGCCGGCATGCCCGATTGCGGCATGCCGGCTTTTGCATTATAAGGACAACATCCAGCGGGCAGGCGCTCGCGGAGGCAGGCGCGGAAGGTCGATCCTTCACGCGCCCTTTTCGCATACGCGTCTAGCCCCTCCGCCTGTGCCCGTTCGCCGGGTGCCGCAATCGACACGGGGTCGTTGCGGCTTTTTGGCCAAGACCATCGGACCCAACCGATTGGCCGGAAACAACGTTCGAGGAACTACTCTTTTTATGGCAACCCAGGTTCAGCCCACCCGCGACGATTTCGCGGCGATGCTCGATGACATGTTCGGCGGCGCCGACAGCTTCGAGGGGCGCGTGGTGCACGGCACCGTCACCGCGATCGAAAACGACATGGCCGTCATCGACGTCGGTCTGAAGTCGGAAGGCCGCGTGCCGCTCCGCGAATTCGCCCCCGCCCCCGGCCAGAAGGCCGAGCTGAAAGTCGGTGACGAAGTCGAAGTCTATGTCGACCGCGTCGAGAACATGCACGGCGAAGCGATGCTGTCGCGCGACCGCGCCCGTCGCGAAGCCGCATGGGACAAGCTGGAACTCGAATTCTCGAAGTCGGCCCGCGTCGAGGGCACGATCTTCGGCCGCGTCAAGGGCGGTTTCACCGTCGACCTGTCCGGCGCCGTGGCGTTCCTGCCCGGTTCGCAGGTCGACATCCGCCCGGTACGTGACGTCACGCCGCTGATGGATATCCCCCAGCCGTTCCAGATCCTGAAGATGGACCGCAAGCGCGGCAACATCGTCGTGTCGCGTCGTGCCGTGCTGGAAGAGACCCGCGCCGAGCAGCGTTCGGGCCTCATCATGAGCCTGGCCGAGGGTCAGATCATCGAGGGCGTCGTCAAGAACATCACCGATTACGGTGCGTTCGTCGATCTGGGCGGCATCGATGGCCTGCTGCACGTCACCGATCTCAGCTACAAGCGCGTCAACCACCCGTCCGAGATGATCAACATCGGCGACACGGTGAAGGTGCAGATCATCCGCATCAACAAGGACACGCAGCGCATCAGCCTCGGCATGAAGCAGCTCGAATCCGATCCGTGGGATGGCGCATCGGCCAAGTATCCGGTCGGCGCCAAGCTGTCGGGCCGCGTCACGAACATCACCGAATATGGTGCGTTCGTCGAGCTGGAAGCCGGTATCGAGGGCCTGGTCCACGTGTCGGAAATGTCCTGGACCAAGAAGAACGTCCATCCCGGCAAGATCGTCTCGACCTCGCAGGAAGTCGATGTCGTCGTGCTGGAAGTCGATCAGGACAAGCGCCGTATCTCGCTGGGCCTGAAGCAGGCGCAGGCCAATCCGTGGGAGGCGTTCGCGTCGGCCCATCCGATCGGCTCGACCGTCGAGGGCGAAGTCAAGAACGCCACCGAATTCGGCCTGTTCATCGGTCTGGACAACGACGTCGACGGTATGGTCCACATGTCGGACATCGCCTGGGGCGTGTCGGGCGAGGACGCACTGGCGCTGCATCGCAAGGGTGAAACCGTTCAGGCGATCGTGCTCGACATCGATGCCGAAAAGGAGCGCATCTCGCTGGGCATGAAGCAGCTTGAGCGTGGCGGTCCGGCCGCCGGCGGCGTCGCCGCTGCGGGCGATCGTCTGGGCAAGAGCCAGGTCGTCACCGTCACTGTCCTCGAAGTCCGCGATGCGGGCCTCGAAGTGCAGGCGGGCGACGATGGCGCCGCGGGCTTCATCAAGCGCACCGATCTCGGCCGCGACCGCGACGAGCAGCGTCCGGAGCGTTTCCAGGTCGGCCAGAAGTTCGACGCGATGGTGACCGGTTTCGACCGTTCGAAGAAGCCGACCTTCTCGGTCAAGGCGATGCAGATCGCCGAGGAGAAGCAGGCCGTGGCGCAGTACGGCTCGTCCGATTCGGGTGCGTCGCTCGGCGACATCCTGGGCGCCGCGCTGAAGGCCCAGAACGACCAGTCGAAGAAGTAAGACGAAGGGGCCGGAGGAAACTCCGGCCCTTTTTTTACATTCGAGTGCCGAATCAATCTATTCGGCATTAAAGTTGACTTGTATCAATCGCCGGAAGTGTGATCGCCGGGGGGTAGACGTTGATTCGTTCGGAATTGGTACAGCGGCTCAGTGACGAGCATCGCACGCTCAGCCCACGCGAGGTGGAAACCATTGTGTCCACCTTCTTCGACGAGATCACCAGCCGTCTGGCCGACGGTGGTCGCGTCGAAATCCGCGGCTTCGGCGCCTTCTCGACCCGGCCACGCGACGCCCGCACGGGCCGCAATCCCCGGACCGGCGAGACGGTGGACGTCGATGCCAAGCGGGTTCCCTATTTCAAACCCGGCAAGGAAATGCGCGCCCGTCTCAACGTCTGAGCGTCTGCGCGCTTGACGTTGCGGCCGGCATCGGGCTTTCCCATGCCGGTGCGCGGACGTGGCGAAACCGGTAGACGCAGCGGACTTAAAATCCGCTTCCCCTGGAGTGCGGGTTCGAGTCCCGCCGTCCGCACCATCATGCTTGCCCTGCCGCTGTTGATCGGCGCCTGCGACCGTCGCCGCGATACCGGGGCGGTGGTGGTCAGCGCGATCGGCGAGGCACCGGCCTATACCGCGACCGAGATACCGCTTCGCGATACGCCATCACGCCTGTTGATCGATGCGACCGCGCAGGGGCTGGTCCGGTTCGATGCGGCTGGCCAGATCGAACCCGGCCTCGCCGAACGCTGGACAGTGCTGGACGACGGCGCGAGCTACATCTTCCGCCTGCGCGGAGCCTATTGGACCGGTGGCGACCGGGTAACCGCCGAACAGGTCGTCCGGCTCTTGCGGCGCCGCATCGCGGCGCGCGACAATCCGCTGGCGCCGTTCCTGACCGCTATCGACGAGATCGTGGTGATGACGCCGCAGGTGATCGAAATCCGTCTCGCCCGCCCCCGCCCCGACCTGTTGAAGCTGTTCGCCCAGCCCGACATGGCGCTGCTGCGATCGCCACCGCCGACGGGCAGCGGCCCGCTGCGCATCGTGTCGGCCTCCGCCACCCCGCTGCTCCGTCCCGCCTTCGATCCCGGCCGCGCCGATCCCGACGATCAGGCCGAACTGCAACCCGAACAGGATGTCCGGCTGATCGGCGAGCGGGCATCGCACGCCATCCTGCGCTTCGCGGCGCGGCGATCCGATCTCGTCAGCGGCGGCACCTATGCCGATTGGCCGTTGCTCGCGGGCGTCGACCTGCCCCGCACCGCCGCCCGGATCGATCCCGCCGTCGGTCTTTTTGGTATCGCCATCATCAACCGCGACGGTTTTCTGGCCGATCCGGCGAATCGCATCGCCTTGTCGGAGGCGATCGATCGCACTGCTCTCGTCGCGGCGATCGCACCGGGATGGGACGCGGTCGATCGTATCCTGCCCGATACGCTCGATTCAGCCGCGCCGCCGCAAATCCCCGATTGGAGCCTGCTGACCCTCGACCAGCGCCGCGCCGCCGCCCGCGCGCGCGTGGCGGCATGGAGCGGCGGCCCGATCCGCCTTCGCCTCGCCCTGTCGCGCAGTCCGGGTGCGACCCTCCTACACGGTCAGCTCGCGGCCTCGTTCGCCACCATCGGCATCGCCCTCGACCGGGTGGACGCGGATGCCGAGGCCGATCTCCTCCTGATCGACGCGGTCGCCCCCTATGACAGTGCGCGCTGGTATCTCGCCACCGCGTGCATGGCCTGCGGGGATCAGGCGCAGCAGGCGCTGGACGCCGCCCGGCTGGCCCCGACACCCGCCGAACGCGGCACCCGGATCGCCGCCGCCGATGCCGCGCTGTCCGCCGATGCCGGGTTCATCCCGCTGGCCCGGCCGCTGCGCTGGTCGCTCGTCGCGCCCCGGCTGGCCGCGTGGCAGGCGAACAGCCGTGCCTGGCACCCGTTGAACCGTCTGCGCCCCGACCCCACCTGATCGTCATGACACCCAACGCCGCCCTGTTCGACCAGCTGCCGATCGGCCGCGATCCCGCCTCGGTTCGACGCCGGGTGGAGGCATTGGAAAAGCTGCTGGAGCGCAGTTTCACCATGCCGGGGATCAACCGGCCGTTCGGCCTCGACTTCCTGATCGGCCTCGTCCCCGTCGTCGGCGATGCACTCGCCGCGCTGATGGGCACATGGCTGGTCTGGGAAGCGCGCAATCTCGGCATGTCGAAATTCCAGATCGCGCGCATGATGGGCAATGTCGGCTTCGATGCGATACTTGGCGTCGTCCCATTCGTCGGCGACGCCGCCGATTTCTTCTTCCGGTCGAACACCCGCAACCTGCGGATTATCCACCGTCACCTCGACAAGCATCACCCCGGCACGGTCACGATCGACCGCTAACGCTCCCCGCGCCAGATCCTGACGGGCGCGCTGGGGGCCAGCCCGCCCTGATGCGCCGGACAGGTTCGATAGCGGAACCGCTTGTCCAGACAGATCCACACCTCGTCCAGCCAGCCCTGCCTGTCGGCGGTGACACGCATCATCGTCGGCTGCAGCCCCGGATTGGCGCGCGCGATCGCCGTCGCCAGCCCCAGCGCCGTCAACGGCCGCCGCGACAGCGCATCCATGTCCGGATAGCGCAGCCGCCCGTACAATGCCGTCGACTGCCCGAAATACCGCGCCGGCGAATACCCCGCCATGCAGGTGCCGTGCTTCGCCCATTCGTGCTGCATCAATTGCGCCGAGGGCGTCGAGCATAGATGCGCGCTCACCACCCGCGTCGGCAGCAGCGGCGTCGACCGGCAATATTGCGGCCAGTCCTTTCCTGTTCCATCGGGCCACAAGCCGTGCAGCGTGAAGCCGAACCGGTTGCCCCCGCCACACTGGAACGCCGCCGACTCGCGGTCGCCATTCTCGCGGCAATATTGCGGCGCCCAGGTGATCGCCAGGGTATAGCTGCCGATCGGCAGCACCCGGCGCGGCTGGCTGGACGAGGGAAGATCGGGCCGGATCGCCGGCACCCCGTCCGGCGCCGAACAGCTATACGCCTGCGCGCCCGCCACCGCCGGCACCGCCGCCATCAGCGCGCCGAACACGATCGACGATAGCCGCATCATACGAGATCTTCCGTCGTATCGTCGCTCATGCTGGCGAACCATGCCCGCGCATTCGGCCGGAACAGCAGGACCATGGCGATAACGCTCGACAATGTCTGGATCGTCGTCAGCACGCCGAACAGGCCCGCCGCCACCACCCCGCCCGATATCTGGAACAGGAAACCGACGACGTTGATCGCGGTCAGCGCCGTCAGCAGCCACAGCGCCACCCGGCTCCCCCGCCGCGTCGCGAGCAACAGCAGCAGGATCGTCAGGCCGATCACCACCACGTTGATCGTCGCCGCCAGCACCGGCCCGCCAACCGACGCCGCCTCCTGCCAGCCCATCACCGCCAGCGCGATCGTCATCACGATCGACGCGGCATAGACCTGCTCGCCCAGTATCACCGATTTCGGCCGCATCGCATCCCCCATGTTCGACCACGACGATAGCCCAGCACCCGCACTACGCAACCGACCTTGCGCCGAAGTGCCGGGGCGGGCCATCAGATCGCGGTGAAATCCAGCCCGATGTCGACCGCCGGCGCCGACTGGGTCAGGCGACCGACGCTGATATAGGTCACGCCCGTCTCCGCGATCGCGCGGATCGTCTCCAGCCTGACCCCGCCCGATGCCTCGGTCGGCACCCGGCCGCCCACCATCGCCACCGCCCGGCGCAGCGCCGCGGCGTCCATATTGTCTAGCAGCAGGTGCGTCGCGCCCGCGTCCAGCGCGGGGACGATCTGGTCGATCCGGTCGACCTCGACGATGATCCGCGCGATCCCCGCCTGCACGGCGCGCGCCACCGCCGCCGCGACGCCGCCCGCCACCGCGACGTGATTGTCCTTGATCATCGCCGCGTCCCACAACCCCATGCGGTGGTTGGTCGCCCCGCCCATCCGCGTCGCGTATTTTTCCAGCAGGCGCAGGCCGGGGATCGTCTTGCGCGTATCGAGCAGGGTCGCGCCCGTGCCCGCGATCGCCTCGACATGCGCCGCGGTCAGCGTCGCGACGCCCGACAGATGCTGCACCGTGTTCAGCGCCGATCGCTCCGCCGTCAGCAGCGCCCGCGCCCGGCCGACGATCCGCAGCAACTCCGTGCCCGCCGCCACCCGGTCGCCATCCGTCACCAGCCGCTCGATCGCGACATCGGGGTCCAGCGCGCGGAAGAACGCCTCGGCGATCTCGATCCCCGCCACCGTCATCGCATCGCGGCTGGCCATCACCCCGGCAAAGCGTGCGTCCGCCGGGATCACCGCATCGGACGTCACGTCGCCACCCCCGAATCCCCCCCCGCCCATATCCTCCGCCAGCGTGGCGGCGACGAACGCATCGAGGTCGAACGGGGCAGGCAACGGCATCGCGGGGGACTTTCCGGCAAGGGTCCGGCCGTGACACATCCGCCACGCCCCGTCCGTAAATGACGACGGGGCACGGAAATGTCATGACGGTCGTCGCACCGTCTAGCGTCCGATCGCAAGTTCGGACAGGTTGTCCGCAACCTAATATCAATACGATCCCGCTACCGAGCATGCGGGGCATTCGGTCAGGACGACGCAGGGCGTGTTACGCAGTTCGATGGGTTTCAGTGCGCCGCGGCTAGCCATTACCCGGTGGCTCGCCTTTCCGGGATGCGACACGCCCGCCGAACTGCACCCGGCGTTGCTGGGGACGTTGTTCGGCACGCTGACGGTATTCTTCGCGGCGCTGGTCAACTCGGTGCTCGTCACCGGTGTCGTCGCGTTTCATGAGGGCAGCGCCCCCTTTATCGGCTGGTTCGTGGTGGAGGTTGCGATCTGCACCGCCCGGCTGGCGGTGCTGGCCGTCTCGCTGCACCGCGCCGGGCGCGGGCGATCGACACCTACCGACCTGCATCTCTGGATGTCGGTGCTATGGGCGCTCAGCATCGGCTATGGCGGGTTCATCACGATCACCGCGGGCGACTGGGTATCGACCGTCATCGTATGCCTGTCGTCGGCGGCAATGGCGGGCGGCGCATGCCTGCGCAATTACGCGGCGCCGCGCTTCGTCGTGCTGCTGCTGACCTGCAATCTAGTGCCATGCTGCCTCGCTGCCATCCTGTCCGACCAGCCGGCCTTGCTGGTGCTGCTGGTGCAGACGCCGCTCTTCATGGTCGGTATGACGGCGGGCGCGTTCCGCCTGAACCGCGCACTGGTCGCGACGATGCAGGCGGAAAGCGCGATGGTGCATCTGGCGCTGCACGATCCGCTGACCGGCCTGCTCAACCGGACCGGGCTGGAACAGGGATTTGCCGGCCGCGCGGGCGACGCGCTGTGCTACATCGATCTCGACGGGTTCAAGCGGATCAACGACCGTTACGGCCATGCCGCCGGTGACGGCCTGCTCCAGACCGTCGCCGACCGGCTGCGTCAGGTCGCCGGGCCGGATGCGCTGGTCACGCGGATCGGCGGGGACGAATTCGTCGTCATCGCCGCCGATCATGACAATCACAGCGCGATCGCGCTCGGCAACGACATCGCCGCCGTATTGCGGGAACCCCATGCGATCGCCGGCGATCTCGTGGTGTCGGGCGCCAGCATCGGCATCGCCGTGCACGATGGCGGGGTCAGGCCGCTGGCCGACCTGATGGCCCGCGCCGACCGCAGCCTGTACCGCGTAAAGGCGATGGGCGGCGGCGCCCGCCTCGCCGATCCGGAACGGCAGGACGAACTCCTGCCGTTCTGAACGCCATCAGTCGCCGGTTAGTGTCGCCGGTCCCAGATCGCCTTGCCCCACCGTGCCGCCCGCCATCGCCAGCATCGCATCGAGGCTCTTTTTGGCACGCAGCCGCAGCCCCTCCTCCATCTCGATCCGGGGTTCGAGATCACGAAGCGCCACGTACAGCTTCTCCATCGTGTTCAGCGCCATGTACGGGCAGATGTTGCAGTTACAGTTCCCGTCCGCCCCCGGCGCACCGATGAAGTGCTTGGTGGGCATTGCCCGCTCCATCTGATGAATGATGTGCGGCTCGGTCGCGACGATCAGCGTGTCGCCCGGCATCGCATTGGCATATTCCAGGATACCGCGCGTCGACCCGACATAATCGGCATGGTCCAGGATGATCGCAGGGCACTCCGGATGCGCCGCGATCGGCGCGCCGGGATGCTGCGCCTTCAGCTTCAGCAGCTCGGTTTCCGAAAACGCCTCGTGCACGATGCACACACCCGGCCACAACAGCATGTCGCGGCCCGTCTTGCGAGCCAGATAGCCGCCCAGATTGCGATCGGGGCCGAAGATGATCTTCTGGTCGAGCGGAATCTTGGCGAGGATAGCCTCCGCCGACGACGACGTGACGATCACGTCCGACAGCGCCTTCACCTCGGCCGAACAGTTGATGTACGTCAGCGCGATGTGATCGGGATGCTTCGCACGGAACGCGGCGAACTGTTCGGGCGGGCAGCTATCCTCCAGCGAGCAGCCGGCGTCCATGTCGGGCAGCACGACGATCTTCTGCGGGCTCAGGATCTTGGCCGTCTCCGCCATGAAGCGCACGCCGCAAAACGCGATCACATCGGCATCGGTCGCCTGCGCCTTTTTCGACAGGTCGAGGCTGTCACCGACGAAATCGGCGATGTCCTGCAATTCCGGCTTCTGGTAATAATGCGCCAGGATCACCGCATTGCGCTCCTTGCGGAGCCGGTCGATCTCGGCCCGCAGGTCGAGCCCGGTGAAGTTGGTCGTCAATTCCATCGATCGTCTCCGCCCGCGTCGGTTGCGGCTATTGCCTGTTCCCTAGCACTTCCGCCAGCGAGCGCGAGACATCCCAACGCTCATCGGTGGTCGTCGGATCATCGGCGAAGCGCACCTGCACCTTCGCATCCAGCCCGGCGGCGCGCAGCGGCAGCGCGAAACTGCGTTCCACCGCGCGGCGCGTGGCGTCCTTGGCCAGCCGCATCGTCGTCGGCTCGCGCGCCTGCCGCAGCAGTTCGGCCTGTCCGGCACGGCGGTTGGCGGCGTCCAGTCGCGATTCGGCGTCGGTGAAGGTCGTCAGCACGCCGCCCGATCCATATTCGCGCGTCGCCGCCAGATCGACCTGCGGACCATCCACCTCGACCGCCGGCAACCGCACCGACAGCGTCTTGGTGGCGGCATCCCACGCCACGTCGCGCTCGGTCAGCTTGCCCAGATCGACCTCGTACCGCACCGAGCCCGGCATGATGAGCGTCTTCTCGGTCGAAAAACCGAGCTGCGACTGGCGCGAGGTGACGACCGCGACATAGCGCGCCGCGAACGCCGACAGCCGGTTCTGTTCGCGCAGCCCTTGCAGGCTCGCGCTCGCGATCGTCGTCGGATCGGGGGTCAGCCGGTCGGCGACGTAACGCTGCACCCCCAGCAGCGCGAGCAGGACCGCCAGCACCAGCAGGATGACGACGCCGGTCGCCTTCGCCAGAAACGATCCGGCCCCGCCGCCCTGCTTCGCCACAGGCTCGGGCACCGGATCGATCACGCCGCGATCCGCCATGTCTCACCCTCCTGCGCCACCAGCCCACGGTTCGCCAGATCGTACAGATGCGCCAGCACGGATCGCTCCGCCGCCGGCAACAGCAGCGTATCCAGCCCCGCATACATCCGCCCGACCATCGCCGGGATCGCCTGTCCGTCCTCACGCAACAGCCGCAATATCTGGCCCTCGCGCTGCTTGCGATGGCCCAGCATCCCACGCACCAGCCGGCGGGGATTCTCCACCGCCTCGCCATGCCCCGGATAGAACACGCGGTCGTCGCGACCCATCAGCTTGTCCAGACTGGCCATGTACGCGCCCATGTCGCCATCCGGCGGCGAGACGACGCTGGTCGCCCAGCCCATCACATGATCGCCAGAAAACAGCGCCCGTGTCTCCGCCAACGCAAAGCACAGATGGGCCGACGTATGCCCCGGCGTCGCCAGCGCGGTCAGCGTCCAGCCGTCGCCGCCTACCGTATCGCCCTCCGCCAATACCCGGTCGGGCGCATAGTCCGCATCGAACGCGGCATCGGCGCGGCTCCCATGATCCCCGGGTGCGAAGGGCGCCGCCCCGACGATCGGCGCGGCCGTCGCGGCGCTCAGACGACGGGCCAGCGGACTGTGATCGCGGTGATGATGCGTAATCATGATCGCCCGCACCGGCCGCCCGTCGATCGCCCGCTCCAGCGCGGCCAGATGCCCGCCATCGTCGGGACCGGGATCGATCACCGCCACGTCACCCGCGCCACCGACGACATAGGATTGCGTGCCGGTATAGGTATAGGCGGAGGCATTGGGCGCCAGCACGCGGATCACCAGCGGTTCGAGCTGGATCGGCATTCCGGTCGGGAGATCGGCCATTATCGACCGATGTGGCGGCGGAGCGCCGCGATGGCAAGCCCCGCCCGTCCCCCGATGCCATCGCCTCTGCGGTCTCAAAGGCGAAGAAGATATTTCGGCAAACCCGACATATCGTCATTGCGAGCGCAGCGAAGCAACCCAGTGCCTCACGCACTGCCGTGGATTGCTTCGCGGCGCTCTCAATGACGAACATCCATAAAGCATGATGTGGCCAGCCCCTGAACGGTTCACGCGGAGACGCGGAGACGCGGAGCAGAAGAAAGAGAGATCCCGGCGCCGCGCGCGGCCGGCCGCAGGCCCTCCAGATCACGCCCCCCCGGATCGCGATCCGCGGCATCACGAGCGACTCCCGCCATCCCTTCTTTTCCGCGTCTCCGCGCCTCCGCGCGAACCCATTTCTTCCTGCCGGACCGATTCCCCCGGATCAGTCCTGCATCTCGCGGCGCACTTCCCGCAAGGCATCGTCCAACCCGGCCAGCGCCTGTGCCCGCTTCTCGCCCGTCAGGTTGCGATCGTTCTCGATCGAGGTGCGCGCCAACTGGATGCTGGCGATCGCCTGCTTCAGGCCCGATACCTTCGCCTCGTTGGCGCGGCGTTCGGCGATCGCCGCCTGACGTTCTGCGCGATCCGCCTGACGCTGCGCCTGTGCGGCCTGCCGCTCGGCATCGGCGGCCTGCCGACCGGCCCATGCCCCCTGGGCAGAGGCCGCCGCCGCCGCCGCGCTGGCCTGTGCCGCGATCCGGTTGCTGCACAGGACCGTCACCCGCCGGCCATTCTCCTGCCGATGGATCACCGTCTCGCTGCCCGACGCCGGCTGGCAATCGCCGCTGCGGATCGTCACCGGGCCATGGCCGCCATCGACGACCGTGTCGCCGTTCACCCGCATCACCATGACGCGCGGCGGCACCGGTGGCAGCGGCGGTCTCGCCCCATCCACCCGCACGGGCGGTGCAGGCGGCGTCGGCACCATGATCCGGTTGGTCGTCAGAAACCGGTCGGCGTCCGCGCCGACATAGGTGGTGGAGCGACCATCCTTGACGATCACGACCCGCTTCGTGGCCTTCTCATTGGACGCCGGCGCCGCCGGCACGGCGGGCGCGACCGGTGCGGGCGGCACCGCCGGTGCGGCGATCTGCACACCCGTCGCCCGCTCCACCCGCTCGGTGATCGCCGCCGCCGCCTGTGTCCCCGATGCGGTCACGGCCAATCCCGTCACCACGACCCCCAGCACCGCCGCCGCCCCGGTGGCCAGGCGAGCGCGCGACAGACGCGTATTCGTCAACATCTTCAGTCTCCCTTTCAGGTCGGTGATGGTGTGCAGATGACAGGCAGCGGAGATCGCGCCGCCATGCGCGGCCTTCACGATCGCGCAGGCATAGATGTGCCGGTCCGTCCGGCTGCGCCCCGCCAGCACGCGCGCGTCGTTGGCCAGTTCCTGATCGCAGCGGAACGCCCGGAAAGCCCGCCACGCCAGTGGATTGAACCAGTGCACCGCCAACAGCGCCAGCGCCGCCCAATTGGCGATCAGGTCGCCGCGCGCGTGGTGGCCCAGCTCATGCGCCAGCGCCAGTTCGCGCTCGTCCGCGTCATAACGGTCGGCGAAATCGTCCGGGAACGCCACGAAGCGCCGCGCCGTACCGAACGCCAACGGCCCCGCCGCCGCCGCCGTCTCGATCACCCGCACGCCGTCAATCTCGTCCAGCGTCCGCGCATCCAGCAACAATCGCCGACAGAACTGCCGATGCCGCACGACATGCAGCAGGAAGAACGCCCCCGCCCCCAGCAGCCAAGCCGCCGCGATCATCGCCCCCCAGGGCAGCGCCGCCGCCGGCTCGACCGCAGCAGCAGCAGCCGCCCGGATCGGCGCGGCGGACGGCACGATCAGCACCGTCACCGCCTCGCTCGCCCGGCTGATCGGCATCACCGCCTGCTCGCGCCAGTCGGCGGGCAGCGGCGGCGTCACCATCCGCAGCATCGGGAGCGCCCACAACGCATAGGCGATCTGCGGCCCGAACAGCCGCCGCACCGGCGCCCGCACCAGCAACACCACCGCCATCAGCACCGCCGACGCGATCAGCGCCTCCACCGCCCAGCCGGTCATGCCTTCAGCTCCTTCAGGATCGCCTCGATCTCGGCGATGTCGCGCGCGGTCAGCTCGTCCCGTTCCGCCAGATGCGCCACGAACGGCATCAGACGCCCGCCGAACAGCCGGTCGATCAGCCGCTGCGATTCCCCCGCGACATAATCGTCGCGCGCCACCAGAGGCCGGTACAGGTAACGCCGGCCATCCTGCTCATGCGCGATCACCGCCTTGCCCAGCAGCCGTCCCAGCAGCGTCTTGACGGTATTGGCGCTCCAGTCCCGCGCCGGATCGACCCGTTCGGCCACATCCTGCGCGGTAAGCGGCGACGCCTCCCACAGCACCTCCATCACGGCATGTTCGGCATCGCTGATCCGTTCGGCCACGACTCGCTCCCTCATTGACTACGCCTGTAATCGCATCGATTACAGGCGTAGTCAATGATGCCTGCCCACTGTCGGAAAATCTTACGACCGCCGCATCCCGCCCCCGACCGTTAACCACCGGACCCCGCGGGAATCCGGCCTTTCACCGAACTGGCACGCGCCCTGCTAAGATAGGGACAGCCGAAGCCTCAGCGCTTTCAGCAGGGTGGACCGGTCGCTCGCGATCCGTCTCGCACCGGTCCACCCGCACCCGGCCTTTCCAGCACGGTTGACCCATCGGCCCGCTCTCGCCCATGATCGCGCCACCGGGCCGACGCGGACGCCCGGTCAGACGGTGACCGTCCAAGTCCGCTCCATCCGCCGTGCCCACGGCGCGCAGGAGCGACGCATGACCGACCCGATCCCCGACACCCGCCCGCCCCACCTCGGTCTCGGCGCCCTGTTCCTGAAGTTCCTGACCTTCGGCGCGCTCGCCTTTGGCGGCCCCGTCGCGCAGATCGCCATGCTGCGGCAATCGCTGGTCGAACGCGAACGCTGGATCGATCCGGCGCGCTTCAACCGGTTGCTCGCCGTCCTCCAGATCCTGCCCGGCCCGGAGGCGCATGAGCTGTGCGTCCATCTCGGCATCGTCGCCCGTGGTCGCCGGGGCGGGGTCGTCGCCGGCCTCGGCTTCATGCTGCCGGGCCTGTTGCTGATGATGGCGGCGGGGTGGCTGTACGTCACGTGGATCGCCGGCAACATCGAGCTGGCCGGCATATTGCTGGGCGTGCAGATCGTCGTGCTGGCGATCATCGCCCGCGCGATGGTGCGGATCGGCCAGCATGTGATCGAGGACCGGCTGCTTGCCGTCATCGCCGTCGCCAGCCTGATCGCCACGCTGGTCGGCGTGCCGGTCTGGATACCCCTCGCCGCCGCCGGGTTCGTCTATGCGCTGGTCCACCGCCCGGCGATGGCGGCCCTGGTCCTGCTCGCCGCGATCGTCGTCGCGCTGGTGGTGCCGGTCGCCCTGCCGGCCGCCCGCACCGCCGTCGCGGCCGGCGCGCCGGTGACGCTGGCGGCGCTGTTCGTCGCCGGCCTGAAGGGCGGCCTGCTGACCTTCGGCGGCGCCTATACCGCGATCCCCTATGTCCGCGCCGACACGGTCGGGCGGGGCTGGCTGAGCGACGCCACCTTCCTTGACGGCATCGCGCTGGCCGGCGTCCTGCCCGCCCCGCTCGTCATCTTCGCGACCTTCGTCGGCTATGTCGTCGGCGGCCCGGCCGGTGCACTGTCGATCACCGCCGGCATGTTCCTGCCCGCCTTCGCCTTCTCGTTGATCTTGTTCGAACGGCTGGAATCAGTGGTCGAGAACCCCGCCCTCCACCGCTTCCTCGCCGGCGTAGCCGCCGCCGTCATCGGCATCATCGCCGCCACCTTCGCCCAGCTCGCCCGCGCGACGGGCGCGCCAGTGACGCAACCCGCCATCGCCATCGCCCTGTTCGCCATCGCCCTCACCGCTGCTTGGCGCCTGAAGGGTGGCTGGGTGATCCCGGTGCTGGTTGCCGGCGGAGCGATGGCGGGGTGGCTGGTGCCGCTGGGAATCAATCGGGCGGGAGGTTAGCGGCGGCCTGATTAGGGCGATCTTGACCGCTTCTACGTCGGAAATTGGTGGTTAGCTGCCGTTAGTCGGAATAGCTTCGCCTCGGGAGTTAGCCCTACGAGTCTCCTGAATGACAGGGTGATCGCGAACGAGCATCGACGGGCTGAATTGCCATTCGGGGATAGTTGGCAGAGTTTCATCCACTCCCGCAATTCGATAGGCGAAAATTGCGCCAACCAGAAAGCGCAGTGCGCGCAAATCGCACGCTGCCGCATGGAGTGCAAAAAGATTGAAGTGGATGTCTTCCATCTTCTCACGCTCTTTAATGCCGGTGAAGTTCATATTCACCCAGCATTCTGGGTTATAATCCGACATCACCGTTATAAAGTGCGTAAGCCGGTCCCGGAAAAACTGTATCTCTCCTAGGTGACTGAACAGAGAATCAACAAATGCCTTACGGTCTATTGCAGCTCCCGTCACCCGCAGAAGGCGCTTAATAGTATCCTTTAGCGGCGACATGCGTTGCCCACCCAGCATAGCGACGACCGCATCATCCCGCTCGACGAGGCGTGTCACCGCTACGTAGACTGAACACGTTAGCTCATGCTCAAGCGCCGTGTAGCTATGATGCAGCTCTCCCAACAGGCGAAAGAAGTGCCCGCTTGCCTCGTCTTCGTTAAACGGGGTGGCTGGAGGCTGAGTGTCCATGGGCGCATATTTGCTCATGTTTGTTAGCGTCCGCTAGTGGGCGTAAGCCGCCTCTAGAAATGAGCGAGACTGGCTGCCGTGGCCCAAGCCATCGACAGCATAGCCATAAACGCGCCGCAAAAAGCCAACGAGCCCCATGTCACGTCCACGCGTCGCGAATGGCGCAAGTCGGTCATGATGCGCCGCCCGCAATAGATCAGGTTGCAGACGAGCAGTGCCAGCGCCAGCAGGACGGCAGTCAGGATGCTCATAGCGACATCATCGCCCAAGTGGCGAACGCCCGCAATTGAGCGCTCGCCAACGACCACAAACGAAAACGGGCGCCTCCCGGCGCCCGTCGTCGTCACATCAAACAGCCACCCGGCCGTCAGGCGTCGGATTTCTCCGCCCCGAACAACTCGGCTAGTTCGCCGCTCTCGTACATCTCCATCATAATGTCCGATCCGCCGACGAACTCGCCATCGACATAGAGCTGCGGGATCGTCGGCCAGTCCGAAAAGGCCTTGATGCCCTGGCGTATGCCCTGATCCTGCAGCACGTCGACGCTTTCGAACTCCGCGCCCAAATGGTTCAGGATCGCCACCGCGCGGCTGGAAAAGCCGCATTGCGGGAACAGCGGGCTGCCCTTCATGAACAGCACGGCCCTGTTGGCTTTGACTACCGCATCGATGCGGGCATTGGCGTCGTCGGTCATGTCGTCTTCCTCAGGAAATCGGCTCAAGAAACGGCGGTGGTCAGCTGGAGCGCGTGCAGCACGCCCCCCATGCGTCCACCCAGTGCCGCATAGACCTTCTGGTGCTGGCGCACACGCGGCATCCCGGCAAAGCTGGGTGATACGACGCGCGCGGCATAGTGATCGCCATCGCCGGCCAGATCGGTGATCTCCACCTCGGCATCGGGAATGGCAGCGCGGATCATCCGGGCGATTTCTTCGGCGGCCATCGGCATCGCTTACTGCGCCTCCATCAACTGGCGGCGCGCCTCGATCAGCCGTTCCTCCAGCGCGCGGCGGACAATGCCCTCGTCGGTCTCGATCCCCGCCGCGGTCAGGTCGCCGACCAGCTTGCGGATCACGTCCTCGTCGCCCGATTCCTCAAAATCGGCCTGCACCACCGCCTTGGCATAGGCATCCGCCTCCGCCGGGGTCAGTTCCATCTGCACCGCCGCCCATTGGCCCAACAGCCGGTTGCGCCGCGCGGTGATGCGGAACGTCATCTCCTGATCGCGCGCATATTTCGCCTCGAACGCGCGTTCGCGATCGTCGAAACTGGTCATCGGCGGCTTCCCCATCGCATATCTCCGTCGAGATAGGCGCGCCGACGCCGTCGCGCAACGTGTCCGGCGCCGGTGCGCCGCGTTACGATGACCGCTGTCCTACAGCCGGTCGTTCCGGTATCCCCGTCCTGTTCTTTCGCATCGCCGGACCCGCTCCGGTATAATCCCCCGCGCATGTACGCGCGTGATCGCGCGTGCGTGGAGAGTGTGACTTTAGCGACTTTCCAGCCGGCCAAGGGTGTTGAGCCGTTCGTGCTGAGCGAAGTCGAAGCACCTTGTGGAAAGCTGGTCTTCGACGTCGCTCAGGCCAAACGGATATCGATAGGTGCGGTTGCGCTAAACCGTCACCACCAGCTTTCCGATCGCGCCGCGCGCCGCCATCGTCGCGATCGCCTCGCCACCGCGTGCCAGCGGAAAGCGCGCCGTTACCCGGGGCGCGATCGCGCCTTCCGCCCACAGCGCGAACAGCCGGTCGATATGCGCCGCATTCGCCGCCGGATCGCGCGCCGCGAACGCACCCCAGAACACGCCGCACACGTCGCAGCTTTTCAGCAGCGTCAGGTTCAGCGGCAGTTTCGGAATACCGGCCGGAAAGCCGACCACCAGATAGCGGCCTTCCCAGCCGATCGACCTGAGCGCCGGTTCGGCATAATCGCCGCCGACCGGATCATAGATCACGTCGAACCCGGCCTTGCCCCCCGCCGCCTTGAACCGGTCGGCCAGCGCCTTCGACTGATCCTTGTCGAACGGCGCCCGGCCATAGACGATCGTCTCGTCCGCCCCCGCCGCGCTCGCCGCCACCGCCTTCTCGTCCGACGACACCGCCGCGACGACCTGCGCCCCGAACGCCTTGCCCAGTTCGATCGCCGCCAGCCCGACGCCGCCCGCCGCGCCCAGCACCAGCAGGCGCTGCCCCGCCGCCAGCCGCCCGCGATCGAGCAGCGCATGGATAGTCGTCGCATAGGTCAGCAGCAACGCCGCCCCCTCGGCGAAGTCACGCTCCGGCGGCAGGCGATACAGCCGCCCCGCCTCGACCGCGACCTTCTCGGCCAGCCCGCCATGACCGACCATGCCGATCACCCGGTCGCCGACCTGCCAGCCGGTCACGTCCTCGCCGATCGCCTCGATCACCCCGGCGATCTCGCCGCCCGGCGCGAAGGGGCGTGGCGGTTTGAACTGGTACTTGTCCTCGATGATGAGAACGTCCGGATAGTTGATCGCGCAGGCCTTCACCGCGACCAGCACCTGCCCCGCCGCGACCGGCGGATCGGGAACCTCGCTCAATTCCAGAAGATCAGGTCCGCCCGGCACCCTCGACAGCAACGCCTTCATATCCGCGCCTCTCCTCGATCCAGGGGCGATGTTCGGCCATCGCTCCCTCGAATTTCGAAATCGCGGTATCTCGCGCCAAGGTCAAGCCGATCTCGTCCAGCCCCTCCATCAGGCACTGGCGGCGGAACGGGTCAAGGTCGAACGGAAAGCGGTCCTGAAACGGCGTCGTTACCGTCATCGTCTCCAGATCGACCGTCACCGGCTGATCCTTCGCCACCTCGACCAGCCGGTCCACCGCGTCCTGCGGCAGCACGACCGGGACGATGCCGTTCTTGAAGGCATTGCCCGAAAAGATGTCGGAAAAACTCGGCGCGATCACCGCCCGCACGCCCATGTCCGCCAGCGCCCAGGCGGCATGTTCGCGGCTGGAACCGCAACCAAAATTATCGCCCGCGATCAGCACCGGCGACCCGGCATAGCGCGGATCGTCGAAGATATTGTCCGGCTGCGCCCGCACCGTCTCGAACGCCCCGCGACCGAGTCCCGTCCGCGAGATCGTCTTCAGCCAGTGGGCCGGGATGATGACGTCGGTGTCGACGTTCTTCGCCCCCCAGGGATAGGCGGTGCCGGTGACGACGGTGACCGGCTGCATCAGCCCGCCCGAACCTGCGTCAGCGGCTTCGCCACCGTGGCGCTATAGGCCGCGAAGCCGCTCAGCACCGCACCGGCGATCAGCATCACCAAAACCTTCTTCATGACTTCGCTCCCATCAGATCGCGGACATCCGCCAGCCGTCCCGTCACCGCCGCCGCCGCCGCCATCGCCGGCGACAACAGATGCGTCCGCGCCCCCGGCCCCTGCCGGCCGACGAAGTTGCGGTTGGAGGTCGAGGCACAACGCTCGCCCGGCGGCACCTTGTCCGGGTTCATCGCCAGACACATCGAACAGCCCGGCTCGCGCCATTCGAACCCGGCGGTGGTGAAGATGCGATCGAGGCCCTCTGCCTCGGCCTGCCGCTTCACCAGCCCCGACCCCGGCACCACCATCGCCCGCACCCCGTCCGCGACGCGGCGACCATCGGCGACCGAGGCCGCCGCGCGCAGATCCTCGATCCGGCTGTTGGTGCAACTGCCGATGAAGACATGGCCGATGTCCACGTCCTGCATCCGCGTGCCGGGCGTCAGGCCCATATAATCGAGCGACTTGCGCGCCGCCGCCCGCTTGGCGGGATCGGCGAAACTGTCCGGATCGGGCACCGAACCGGTGATCGGCACGACGTCTTCGGGACTCGTTCCCCAGGTCAGCGACGGCGCGATATCGCTGGCGTGCAGCGTCACCGTCCGGTCGTACACCGCGCACGGATCGCTCGGCAACGTCCGCCACCACGCCACCGCCCGGTCCCAGTCGGCGCCCGACGGCGCCATCGGTCGGCCCTTGATATAGGCGAACGTCGTCTCGTCCGGCGCGACGAGGCCGGCGCGCGCGCCCCCCTCGATCGACATGTTGGCGATCGTCAGCCGTCCTTCGACCGACAGGTTGCGGATCACCTCGCCGGTATATTCGACGACATAACCCGTACCGCCCGCCGCCCCGATCTTGCCGATGATCGCCAGGATCACGTCCTTGGCCGACACACCGAAGCCCAGCGTGCCATCGACACGGATTTCCATCGTTTTTGACGGCGACAGCAGCAGCGTCTGCGTGGCGAGCACATGCTCGACCTCCGACGTGCCGATGCCGAACGCCAGCGCCCCCAGCGCGCCATGCGCCGACGTATGGCTGTCACCGCACACCAAGGTCGTTCCCGGCAGGGTGAAGCCCAGTTCCGGTCCGACGACATGGACGATGCCCTGCTCGACCGCGGTCGCATCGATGTAATCGACCCCGAACTCCGCCGTGTTGCGACGAAGCGCGTCGAGCTGCGCCGCGCTTTCCTTGTCGGCGATCGGCAGCAGGCGGCCGGCGGCATCGACCCGCGGCGTCGTCGGCAGATTATGGTCCGGCACCGCCAGCGTCAGCTCGGGCCGCCGCACGCGCCGGCCGGCGACGCGAAGCCCCTCGAATGCCTGCGGGCTGGTCACTTCATGGACGAGGTGGCGGTCGATATAGATCAGGCACGTACCATCGTCGCGACGTTCGACGACATGGGCGTCCCAGATCTTCTCGTAAAGCGTTTGCGGACGGCTGGACATGATCGCGCGCGTTAACCGAAAAGGCCCGCGAGGCCAAGGTCGGGCGCAATAACCTGTCCTCGGTCGTCGGGATCGGACGAATTCCTGCTATAATGTACCGTGGCGGACCTTATCGGGTGCAGCGACCGTTAGATGCTGATCCATGTTACCGGAGACGTCCTGTGTGCCACGTTCTGATTATCGAGGACGAGCCGCTGGTCGCGATGAACATCGAGATGATCCTCGCCGACGCCGGCGCCACGTCCTTCTCGTTCGCCGCGACCGAGGACGAGGCGGTGGAGATGGCGCATCAGCACCACCCCACCCTCATCACATCGGACGTGAAGCTGGAGAATGGCTGCGGACCGGCGGCGGTGGCGCGCATTCTCGACGCGCTGGGGCCGACGCCGGTGATCTTCATCACCGCCAGTCCCGATGAATGCGATCCCTGTCACGCGTCCGCCAAGATACTGGTGAAGCCGGTGACGGACGATGCCGTCACACAGGCATTCCACCAGCTCGTCAGGCTTTAGCCCCGACGTCTCATTCCCATTCGATCGTGCCGGGCGGCTTTGATGTGTAGTCATAGGTGACGCGGTTGATGCCGCGCACCTCGTTGATGATCCGCGTCGTGACGCGTGGCAGGAAATCGCCGGGGAACGAGAATGCCTGCGCGGTCATGCCATCGGTCGATGTCACCGCGCGCAGCGCCAGTACGTGATCATAGGTACGCGCATCGCCCATCACGCCGACGGTGCGGACGGGCAGCAGCACGGCGAACGCCTGCCAGATGGCATCGTACAGGCCGGCGCTGCGGATTTCCTCCAGATAGATCGCATCCGCCTTGCGCAGGATGTCGCAGCGCTCGCGCGTCACCTCGCCGGGAATGCGGATCGCGAGGCCGGGTCCGGGGAAAGGATGGCGCCCGACGAACACGTCCGGCAACCCCAGTTCGCGACCGAGCACGCGAACCTCGTCCTTGAACAGCTCGCGCAGCGGCTCGACGAGCTTCATGTTCATGCGTTCGGGCAGGCCGCCGACATTGTGGTGGCTCTTGATCGTCACCGATGGCCCGCCGGTGAAGCTGACGCTTTCGATCACGTCCGGATAGAGCGTCCCCTGCGCCAGGAACTCAGCGCCGCCGATCTTGTTCGCCTCCGCCTCGAACACGTCGATGAAGGTCTTGCCGATGAACTTGCGCTTGGCTTCCGGGTCGGTGACGCCGGCCAGGCCATCCATGAACAGGTCCTGCGCCTGCACATGGACGAGCGGAATGTTGTAATGGCCGCGGAACAGTCCGACGACCTGCTCGGCCTCGCCCGCGCGCAGGATGCCGCCGTCGACGAACACGCAGGTCAGCTGATCGCCGATCGCCTCATGGATCAAGAGCGCCGCTACCGATGAGTCGACCCCGCCCGACAGGCCGCAGATGACCTTTCCGACGCCGACCTGCGCGCGGATCTCGGCGATCTTGGCGGCGCGGAAGCCGGCCATGCTCCAGTCGCCGGGCAAACCGCAAACGTGGCGGACGAAATTCGCGATCAGCTTTGACCCGTCCGGCGTGTGGACCACTTCCGGGTGGAACTGCATCGCATAGATACGCCGCGCCTCGTCGGCGATGATCGCGAAGGGCGCGCCGGGGCTGGAGGCGACGGGGTGGAAGCCGGGTGCGATCTCGGCGACGTGATCGCCGTGGCTCATCCACACCTGATGGCGCTCACCTTCTGTCCACAGACCGTCGAACAGCGCGCAGGTGGCGTCGACCGACACGAACGCCTCGCCGAACTCGCCGCCCATGCCCTTTTCGACCCGGCCGCCGAGCTGCTGCGTCAGCGCCTGCTGGCCATAACAGATGCCCAGCATCGGCAGGCCGCTGTTCAGGATCGTGTCGGGGATGCGCGGGCTGTGCTCGTCCAGCACCGATGCCGGGCCGCCGGACAGGATGATGCCGCGCGGCTGCATCCGGGCGAAGGCGTCGGCGGCGGACTGGAAGGGGGCGATCTCGCTATAGACGCCGGCCTCGCGCACGCGGCGGGCGATGAGCTGCGTCACCTGGCTGCCGAAATCGACGATGAGGATGCTGTCGGGGTGTTCCATGGCGGGCCGATAGCGACATGTGGCCGACAACGAAAGAGGCCGCGCTTCCGAATGGAAACGCGGCCTCCTGATATGGACGGGCCGACATGGCGAAGCCATGTCGTCGGACGGCGCCCTGGCGCCGCCGGCCGGCCGGACATCGACCCCGATCAGCTTTCGCTATCCCGGGGATGTCCGGCTTACGCCGCCTCGTTGTAATCCTCGTCGTTGTTCATGACCGGACCCGAATCCTGACCCTTGGCCGAAACGTCACGATCGACGAACTCGATGATCGCCATCGGCGATGCATCGGACTGGCGCGGGCCGGCCTTGATGATGCGGGTGTAACCGCCGTTGCGATCGGCGTAGCGGGTGCCGATCACGTCGAACAGCTTGATGAGCTGCGCATCGTCCAGCAGGCGGGCATGGGCGAGACGACGGTTGGACAGGCCACCCTTCTTCGCCAGCGTCACCAGCTTCTCGACATACGGGCGAAGCTCCTTCGCCTTGGCGACGGTCGTGGTGATCTGCTCGTGCTTGATGAGCGCTGCCGCCATGTTGCGGAACAGGGCGATACGATGGGCCGAAGTACGCTGTAGCTTACGGCCGCCGACACGATGACGCATGGGTAAATCCTTCTTCGTTCGATAAGGGGCCGTGTCACGGAACCCCAGAGCAGGCGGTGTGATCGGGCCACCGCCCATAGCCCATCCCGGCCGAAGCCGGGGAAATCGTGGAAAGTCACACCTCGGCGAGGGTGATGTGTGACTTTCCGGGGTGGCCGGACCCCGAAGCGGGGCCGCGGGCGAAGCCCGCGTCCTGACGTCGGACGGGTCGGTATCGCGGCATTGCCGCTTCCCCGCCCGCCGGCCGAGATAATCGCCGAGACGGTGGATAGCGAACGCTATCCACCTGCGATTACCCCATGATCTCCTGTTCCAGCTTCTTGGCCATCTCTTCGATGTTCTCGGGCGGCCAGCCGGGGATTTCCATGCCGAGGCGCAGGCCCATCGACGACAGCACTTCCTTGATTTCGTTCAGGGACTTGCGGCCGAAGTTCGGCGTGCGCAGCATTTCCGCCTCGGTCTTGCCGACCAGATCACCGATATAGATGATGTTGTCGTTCTTCAGGCAGTTGGCCGAGCGGACCGACAGTTCGAGCTCGTCGACCTTCTTGAGCAGGTAACGGTTGATCTGCTGGGTATCGCCAGCAGGCTCCGCACCACCGGCCGTCGGTGCCGCCGCCTGGCCGATCGGGGCCGAACGGGTCATCGACGAATCGTCGAAGTGGACGAACAGCGCCAGCTGGTCCTGAAGGATACGACCGGCATAGCCGACCGCGTCTTCCGGGGTTACGGTGCCGTCGGTCTCGATCGTCAGCGTCAGCTTGTCGTAATCCAGGTCCTGCCCGACGCGGGTCGGATCGACCTTGTACGACACCTGACGTACCGGCGAGTACAGCGCATCGACGGGGATCAGCCCGATCGGTGCATCGGCCGGACGGTTGGCGGAGGCCGGGACATAGCCCTTACCGACGTCGGCGGTCAGCTCCATGTTGAGCGTCGCACCCTCGTCGAGATGGCAGATCACGAGGTCCTTGTTCATGACCTCGATATCGCCGGACACGGCGATGTCGCCTGCCTTCACCTCGCCGGGGCCGGTGGCCGACAGCTGGAGACGCTTGGGGCCTTCGCCCTGCATGCGGATGGCGATCTGCTTCACGTTCAGGACGATGTCCGTCACGTCCTCTCGGACGCCGGCGAGCGACGAGAACTCATGCAGCACGTTCTCGATCTTGATCGAGGTGACGGCAGCGCCCTGAAGCGACGAGAGCAGCACGCGGCGCAGCGCGTTGCCGAGCGTCAGGCCGAAACCGCGCTCCAGCGGCTCGGCGACGAACGTCGCCTTGCGCTTGCCATCGCCGCCCTTCTTTTCCAGGCCGCTCGGCTTTTTGAGTTCCTGCCAGTTCTTTGCATTGACAGCCACGGGGTTCCCCTGGGTTGGAGGCGGTTGGGGAACCGCCTCGGTATAGAAGACGCCGACTCGTCAGTCGGCGCCTGAAAGATCGGGCGCCTGCCAGGCAGGCGACCGAATCAGACCCGGCGACGCTTCGACGGGCGCACACCGTTGTGCGGGATCGACGTCACGTCGCGGATCGACGTGATCTGGAAACCGACCGCCTGCAGCGCGCGAAGCGCCGACTCGCGGCCCGAACCCGGACCCTTGACCTCTACTTCGATGGTGCGGACGCCGTGCTCGGCGGCCTTCTTGCCAGCGTCTTCCGCTGCGACCTGTGCCGCATACGGGGTCGACTTGCGCGAACCCTTGAAGCCCATCGCACCGGCGGACGACCACGAAATGGCGTTGCCCTGCGCGTCGGTGATGGTGATCATGGTGTTGTTGAAGCTGGCGTTCACATGCGCGACGCCGGCGGTGATGTTCTTGCGCTCGCGACGGCGAATGCGCTGCGGTTCACGTGCCATATGGTATTCCTGACCCTATCCTGAAAGGCCGGGGACGATCGGTTGCCGACCGGACCCCGACGAAAGAAGTGAGCGTGTGACGCTTACTTCTTCTTACCTGCGATCGGCTTCGCCTTGCCCTTGCGGGTGCGCGCATTGGTGTGCGTGCGCTGGCCGCGGACGGGAAGGCCACGACGGTGGCGCAGGCCGCGATAGCAGGCGAGGTCCATCAGACGCTTGATGTTCATCGCCGTCGTGCGGCGCAGATCGCCCTCGACGCTGTAATCGGCATCGATCGCTTCGCGGATCTGCAGCACTTCCTGATCGGTCAGGTCCTGCACGCGACGCTCCGGCGCGATCGCCAGCTTCTCGGTGATCTTCTTGGCATTGGCGGGGCCGATACCGTGGATATAGGTCAGCGCGATCACCACGCGCTTGTTGGTCGGGATGTTCACACCCGCGATACGTGCCATGTTCTTTTTCTCCTAGCTCCACAGCGATCGGCATGGCAGCACGACCGCTATCTCGACGCGATAAGCCCGAACGCACGATTGCGACGTACGCCAAAAAGCGCCGCCGGAACCGGTGGATCGGGGTAAAGATCAGTTAAGCGCCGCGAAACGCCAAGTCAAGCGATCGGTTCCGCCTCGACACCCCCTGCCGCCCGCGCCTTCGACCGCAGACCGACCCAGCGGCGCAACGCCACGACGAACCAGATCAGTTCGACCGCCCCGAACGGCCAAGCGCCCTGCAGGAAACCATAGGCCGATCCCATCAGGCAACCGATCGCGAACAGGAACGTCCAGAACGGCGCCCGGTCCTCCAGCACATAACAGATCAGCATGAAGGTGACGGCGAACAGGCCGAAGGCGGTCAGGGCATCCATCGCCTGCTGGTAGCCAACGCAGTCGCCGCTTGCACCCCTTTGTCGGGGTTCGCGATCACCCCGCCGAAGCGGCCGGCATGCCGAACGTCTTGGGTGGTGCCGACGGGTCCATCAACCATGTCATCGCCGCTTCCTCCGATTCGAAGATCCGGTGCCATTCGCTCGACATGCGTTTGGCCTGAAGCCGGTGGATCGCCCCGGATACCAGCATCGCGATCCGCTTCGAGGGCGAGTCGGGGCGGACCATCTTGGCGAATTCCGCCGCGGCGTTCTGCGGCAACAGGTTCTTGCGCCGCATATCGATCAGCGTGCGCAGGTGACCGGGCCGCGCGCCCTGCCCGATCATCTCCCTCAGCGTCCGGGTGACATCCGTCGTAAAGCGCTGCGCGATCACGACATCCCAATCCCCGGTCAGCGTCAGCCGCAGGAACTCGTTCGCCGCGTCCGGCTCTATGACATATGTGGGAGCTATCATGCCCTAATGCGTATCATGCCGCGGTTAACGAATTCGCCTCGGCCCGGATCGCTAGCGCGGCAGGATGACCCGCGCGATCAGACCGGGTCCATTGTCGTCCAGCTCGAACCGTCCATCATGCAGGCGCGCGACGGTATCGATCAGCGACATGCCCAGCCCCGCACCGGGCGTGGTGCGCGCGATATCGAGTCGGCCGAACCGACGCAGCGCCTCCGCGCGGTCGGCCGGCGCGATGCCGGGGCCGCGATCCTCCACCTGCACCGCGATACCATCCGGATGTGGGGCAAGCCGCAGCGTGACGACGCCACCGCCCGCGCCGTGTTTCGGCACCCCGTGTTTCAGGGCATTGTCGATCAGGTTGGTGACCGCCTGGCTGAGCAATTCGCGGTGCAGGCGCATCGGTGGCGGCGCGATGTCGATCGCGACGAGGAATTCCAGCCCCGCCTCCTCGGCGACTGGGCCATAGAGATCGGCGATCTCCTCGATCAGTGCCACCGGATCGACCAGCGTGAACCGGTCGCGCGATACCGATTCGGAGCGGCTGATCTCGATCACCATCGTCAGCATCCGCATCACCAGATCGGTTTCGACCAGCAGGCCGCCCAGCATCGCCTCGCGCGCCTGCGGATCGCCGGCCATCACCGCCTGTTCGGTCTTGGTGCGCAAGCGCGCGAGCGGTGAGCGCAAATCGTGCGCCAGACTGTCGGTGACGAGCCGCAATTCGGTCATCAGCCGCTCGACCTTGCCCAGCATCGCATTCAGCCGCGCCGCCAGCCGGTCGAACGAATCGGCCCCACCCGCCACCATCTCGACCCGGCGCGACAGGTCACCCTCGCCCGCCGCCTCGATCACCCCGGCGATCCGGTTCAGCCGCTTGCCGACATAGCGGGTCAGCACCAGCCCGGCGCCGATGCCCAGCCCCAGCGACAGCGTGACCGCCAGCGCCAACGCCCCCTCGATCGCACGCTGCTCAGCCTCGATCACGTCGAGCGTGCGGCCGGTCAGCAGCCAGTTCGCGCCGATCGGCTGGAGGATATAGCCGGTGTCATGCTGCTCCCACGTCCCCGTCACGCCCAGCCGGTCGACGCGGAACGGGGTCGGGCGCAGCGGCACCGATACGCGCAGCGGCGCATAACCGGCCAGCCGCCGCCCCTCCGCATCCAGCACCGCCACGACCAGCGAGACGTCGCCGGGGGGCCGCGCGTCCTGAACGGCGGCGGCCAGCGGGCGCAGGCCGTCGCTGCGCCAGATCGACAGCAGCGCATCGGATTGCTCGGTCATCTCGCGACGCGTCGCCGCGATCGCGTCGTCATGCGTCCATTTCCAGACGAAGCCGACCAGCACCAGATTCGACACCAGCGCCAGCGCGATCGCGAGCAGCGCGATCCGCGCCGTGACCGACAACCTCATGCGGGCAAACTATCCGTCCGCCGCCAGCCGATACCCGGCACCACGCACGGTGTGCAGGATCGGCGAGCCAAACCCGTCCTCCAGCTTGCGGCGCAGGCGGCCGATATGCACATCGACCACGTTGGAACCGGGGTCGAAGTGATAGTTCCAGATCTTCTCCAGCATCATCGTGCGGGTCACGACCTGGCCGGCATGGCGGGCGAGGAATTCGAGCAGGTTGAATTCGCGACCGCCCAGCGGGATCGCGCGACCGGCGCGGCTGACGTGGCGCGACAACAGGTCGATCTCCAGATCGCCGACCGACAGCTTGGTCTTCTGTGGCTCGGTCGCGGCGCGGTCGGAGCGGCGGACCAGCGCCTCGATCCGGGCCGACAGTTCGGCGAACGAGAACGGCTTGCACAGATAATCATCGGCGCCCGCCTTCAACCCGTCGACCCGGTCGTCGACCGATGCGAGGGCCGACAGGACCAGCACCGGCGTCGCGACCTTGGCGGCGCGGAGCGCGCCGACCATCGACAGGCCGTCGAGGCCGGGCAGCATGCGATCGGCGATGATGAGATCGAACACGCCCTCGCTGGCGAGGAACAGGCCGTCGCGGCCATTGTCGGTGGTTTCCGCCGCATAACCGGCCTCGGCCAGCCCCTTCGCCAGATAGGCGGCGGTGGAGGCATCGTCCTCGACGATCAGGATCTTGCGGCTCATCGCTCTACGCTCACCCTCTGGTCCATACAGGAAAAGCCGGCGGAAAGCATCCTTTCCGCCGGCCCTACGGCACCCCCGGGAGTGTCGGGCACCGATCTCGTCAACGCTGTCGCAAGGGCCGCTGCGGTGGGCGACCCTGCTGTCGAGAGACGGGATAGGCGATCCCGGCATACCGGGCCGTGACGGCGACATGACAAATATGTCATCCGACAGGGTCGCTGTCGTTAAGCCGACGTCAGTTGGACCCTCCCGTGTTCCTGCGAAGGCAGGAACCCAGGGTCACAGGCGATGTCGCTTTTGGCCCTGGGCTCCTGCCTTCGCAGGAGCACGGGAGCGATGTGCCTCGACCCTGCTCCATCAAACCGGCGGCGTTGCCGTCGCCGCCACATCCTCGTCGGCCACGGTCCGGTCCCCCAGCGCCGTCACCACCGCCGCGGCCAGCGCCGCGCCGCGATAGGGTTTGGCCAGGATCACCGCCTCCGTCCCCGCCGGCACCGCGGCGGTATCGCCGGTGGCGAAGACGACGCCGACCCCCGGCCGCAGCGCCCGTGCCTTGTCCGCGAAGGCCAGCCCGGACAGACCCGGCAGGTTCACGTCGGTCACCAGCGCGTCGATCGCCACCGTCTGCAGCGCAGCCATCGCCTCCTCGGCGCTCGCGGCATCGACCACGACGAAGCCCGCCTCCTGCAACATGTCGGCGGTCGCCGCGCGGATCAGCATGTCGTCCTCCACCAGCAGGATCACGCCACGAGCGGCAGGCGGCGAGTCGGTGGCGGGGGTAGGCGCTACTTCCGCCGATGCGACCGGCGCGTCAATTCGATCCGCGCCGATCGCCCGCTGACCCTGATTGGCCAGCACATGGCGGAACTTCCGCGCCAGCGCCTCGCGCGTGTAGGGCTTCGACAGCAATTCGACGCCGGCATCCAGCTTGCCGCCATGCACGATCGAATTCTCGGTGTAGCCCGACGTGAACAGCACCGCGAGCTGCGGCAGGCGGATGCGCGCCATGCGCGCCAGCTCCGGGCTTTTCAGCGTGCCCGGCATCACCACGTCGGTGAACAGCATGTCGATCGGGATGCCGCTTTCGATCACGTTCAGCGCACTGTCCGCATCGACCGCCTTCAGCACGCGATAACCCAGATCGGTCAGCATCTCGACGACGGTGGCGCGCACCTCGGCGTCGTCCTCGACCACCAGCACCGTCTCGGTGCCGCCGGCGATCGGGCCGGTATCGACCGCGACCTCGACATCCTCGCTCTGCATCGCGCGCGGCAGGTACAGCCGGATCGTCGTGCCCTCGCCGACCTCGGAATAGATCTTCACATGGCCGCCGGACTGTTTGACGAAGCCATAGACCATCGACAGGCCCAGCCCCGATCCCTTGCCCTCGACCTTGGTCGAGAAGAACGGTTCGAACACCTTGTCGATGATGTCGGGGGTCATGCCGCTGCCCGTGTCGGACACCGCCAGCATCACATACTGGCCCGGCTCCACCTCCTCATGCGTGCGGGCGTACTCGTCGTCGAGATGGGCGTTGCCCAGTTCGATCGTCAGCCTGCCCTGCCCCTCCATCGCATCGCGGGCGTTGATCGCCAGATTGAGCAGCGCATTCTCGATCTGCGCCGGATCGATGAACGTATTCCAAAGGCCGCCACCGACGATCGTCTCGATCTCCACGCCCTCGCCGATCGCGCGGCGCAGCATGTCGTCCATCCCGCGCACGAAGCGCGTGACGTTGACGACCTTCGGCTCCAGCGCCTGACGACGGCCGAAGGCGAGCAACTGGCTGGCGAGCTTCGACCCACGCGACACGCCCGCCATCGCATTGGCGACGCGACGTTCGGCGCGGTCGTTGCCGGCGATGTCCTTGGCCAGCAATTGCAGATTGCCCGACACGACCTGCAACAGGTTGTTGAAATCATGCGCGACGCCGCCGGTCAGCTTGCCGACGGTTTCCATCTTCTGCGCCTGCGCCAGCTTGGCTTCGGCCTGACGCCGCTCGGCGATCTCGGCGATGACGCGGGCTTCCAGCGTCTCGTTCAGATGGCGCAGCTGATCCTCGGCCCGCTCGCGGTGGCGGACCTGCCGGGCAAGGTGTTCGGCCTGTTCGCGCAACGCCGCCTCGGCCGCGCGCTGATGCGTGATATCGGTGTGGACGCCGACCCATTCGACGATCTCGCCCGCATCGTCGACGATCGGCAGACCGCGCACCGCGCAGGTCCGCCACGTACCGCAATGGCGACGCACCCTGTGTTCGAACACGAACATCGACCGGGCAGCAACCGCCGCATTCCATGCCTCGATCGTCGGCGCGACATCATCGGGATGCACCGCATCGGCCCAGCCGAAGCCCTGATATTCGTCGATCGACTGTCCGGTCAGCGCCGCCCAGCCCGGCTGTTCGCCGACCATCCGGCCATCCGCGCTGTTGGTCCACAACACGCCGTGGACCGCATCCATCGCAGTACGGAAACGGCCGTTGCTGTGCGCCAGCGCCGCCTCCCGCTCGGCCCGTTCCTCGACATCGATGCCCAGCACATAGACGCCGGGGATCGACCCGTCCGCCGCGACATGCGGGATATAGCGTATCTCGCACCGCCGCGCCTGGCCGGTGCGGTCCGGCAGGACCGTCTCATCGGCGAACCCCTCACCAGTCAGCGCGCGATCGATCGCGGCGCGGCGATGCGCGTAGAATTTGTCGCCCACGATCTCGCGCACCGATCGGCCGACGATCTGGTCCGGGGACCGGCCAAACCATTGCTGATAGGCGCCATTGGCGAAGCGATAGATATGGTCGCGATCGATATAGGACACTAGCATCGGCACCGCATCGGTGATCTGGCGAAGCTGCGCCTCGCTGGCGGCCAGCCGCCGCTCCGCCCCGACCCGGCCGCTATTGTCGACCATCGTGCACATCACGCCACCGACCCGGCCATCGGCGAGATAGACGGGGGTGTAGAACAGATCGAGGAACAGCGTCTCGTCACCATCCGCGCGGTGGAACAGGATCGGCTGGTCGCGGTGCGCCACCACCTCCCCCCGCCGTGCCGCCGCCAGCACCGACCGGTTCCAGTCCCATACCTCCGGAAAAGCCGTCGCGACGGGATGGCCCAGCGCGGCCGGATGGCGATCGCCGGCCACCGCGCGATAGCTGTCGTTGTACAGCATCACATGGTCCGGTCCCCACATCACCACCTTCGCCACCGGCGAATTGACGATGTTGCCCACGGTCGTGCGCAGTTCCGCCGACCAGCCGTCGATCGCGCCCAGTGACGTTGCCGCCCAGTCGAACCGCCGGATCAGGTCGCCGCACTCACCGCCGCCGATCGGCCACGTCGCCGGCAATCCTGCTGACCCGCCGCCATCCTGCGCCCGCAACAGCTTCAGCGCGGTGCGCACCACCTCGCTGGCATTGCCGTAATCGCCCGAGGCGAGCTGATCGTCGATGAAGCTGCCCAGTTCGGGCGTCAGCGAGATGTTGCGGGACAGTCTATTGGTGGCCATGGACAGACTTGTTGGTGAGCCGCCGGTCGTGTGTCAACAGATGACACGGAGGGCGACATATCCACAGGCGGGATCGCCGGATTGATGGAGTGGTTGATGATCGGTCGGGCAGGAATCGCGTTGGTCGTTGCATCGCTGGCGAGTGGTGCATCCGTCGCCCGGCCATCCGAGTCGGCCCCCGTTATCGCCATCACCTTCGATGATCTGCCCGCGCACGGCGCCCTGCCCCCCGGCCAGACGCGCGAAGGCATCATCCGCGCCATCGCCGCCACGCTGAAGGCGGAACGCGTACCCGCCTTCGGGTTCCTGAACGGCGGCGTCGAGCGCGACGATCCCGATGCCGCGCGTGCCATCGCCGCATGGCGCCGCGCCGGCCTGCCGATCGGGAACCATGGCTATACCCATGCCAATCTAGACACCGTCGGCGCGGCCGCCTTCACCACCGATATCGTCACCAACGAAGCGCCACTGATCGCCGCCATGGGTACGCGGGCGGACTGGCACTGGTTCCGCTATCCGTTTCTGGCGGAGGGCCGGTCGCCGGCGGCGCAGAACCAGATCCGCGCCACGCTGCGCGACCGTGGCTATCGGATCGCGGCGGTGACGATGGGCTTTGCCGACTACGCCTGGAACGCACCCTATGCCGCCTGCCTGGCGAAGGGAAACCGCGCCGCCGTCGCGCAACTGGAACAGGGATTCCTGAACGACGCCCGCACCGCCGCGCTGGCATCGCGCGCCAATGCGACGGCGCAGGTCGGACGCGACATTCCCTATGTCCTGCTGATGCATGTCGGCGCGCTGGATGCGCGGATGCTCCCCCGGCTGATCGCGCTCTATCGGTCTATGGGCTTCCGCTTCACGACGCTGGCGCGGGCGCAGGCCGATCCGTTCTATGCCGGCGCCATGGACCTGTCGCGGCCCGGCCCGTCGCCGGCGCTCGCCAACCAGCCGCAACTGACCGGTCCGCCCGCCGATCTGTGTGGCTGACCCGTCACAGCGTCCGGATGACGCCCGAGAAATCGAGCCGCCCCGCGCCGCCCTCGACGAAGTCGGCATAGATATCGCAAGCATGGCCCCCCATTGGAGTGGCGGCACCGACATCGGCCGCCGCCTCGCGCGCCAGCTTCAGGTCCTTCAGCATCAACGCCGCCGCGAAGCCGCCCTGATAATCGTGATCGGCCGGCGTCTCCGGTCCCACCCCCGGCACCGGGCAATAGCTCGTCATCGACCAGCTCTGGCCCGACGACACGCTGGCGATGTCATAGAATGCCTGCGCCTCCAGCCCCAGCCTGTCGGCCAGCGCGAACGCCTCGCACGTCGCGATCATCGTCGAGCCCAGCAGCATGTTGTTGCAGATCTTCGCCGCCTGCCCCGCGCCGTCGCCACCGGCATGGATCACCGCCTTGCCCATATCCGTCAGGATCGGATGCGCCCGGTCGAACGCCGCCTGACTGCCGCCGACCATGAAGGTCAGCGTGCCGGCCCCGGCGGCGGCGATCCCGCCCGACACCGGCGCATCGACCGCCGCCAGCCCGCGCGCCGTCGCTCCTTGCGCGACGCGCCGGGCGGTGGCGACGTCGATGGTCGAACAGTCGATCAGCAGGGCGGCGGGCGGCAGCGCGGCGAGGATGTCGGCATGGACCTGTTCGACATGGCTGCCGGCGGGCAGCATCGTGACGACGACCTCCGCCCCATCGGCCGCCGCGACCGCATCGGCGGCGGGCAGGCACCCGGCCGCCTCGGCTCGTGCCAGAGCGTCGGCCGAAAGGTCGAACGCGCGGACATCATGCCCCGCCTTCGCAAGGTTGGCGGCCATGCCGCCCCCCATGTTGCCCAGCCCGATAAAGGCGATGCGTGCCATGCTCTCTCTCCTGCTTCTTCTTCTGCTCCCCTCCCGCTCGCGGGAGGGGTCGGGGGTGGGCCTGTCACCAGTCGTTGCCCGCTGTTTGCGTGGACAGGCCCACCCCTAGCCCCTCCCGCAAGCGGAAGGGGAACGACCGGTCAACTTCCCGTCCACACCCCCGGCCGCTTCTCCACGAACGCCGCCATCCCTTCCGTCTGGTCCGCCGTCCCGAACAACCCGTGGAACAACCGCCGCTCGAACTGCACCCCCGCCGCCAGGCCGGTCTCGAACGCCGCCAGCACCATCTCCTTGTTGGCGATCGCCGCCAGCGGGGCCATGCCGGCGATGACGGTGGCGGTCTTCACCGCCTCCTCGACCAGATCGTCGGCCGGGACGATCCGCGCGACCAGACCCGCGCGCTCCGCCTCGACAGCGTCGATCATCCGGCCGGTCAGGCACATCTCCATCGCCTTCGCCTTGCCGACCGCGCGGGTCAGGCGTTGCGATCCGCCCATGCCGGGGGTGACGCCCAGCTTGATCTCCGGCTGGCCGAACTTCGCGGTATCGGCGGCGAGGATGAAGTCGCACATCATCGCCAGTTCGCACCCGCCGCCCAGTGCATAGCCCGCCACCGCCGCGATCACCGGCTTGCGCGTGGCGGCGAAGCGGTCCCATCCGGCGAAGAAGTCATGCCCGTACATCGCGGCGAAACCCTGCGCCTGCATCTCCTTGATGTCGGCACCCGCCGCGAACGCCTTGGGCGATCCGGTGATGACCGCGCAACGCTGGCCGGGATCGGCATCATACGCGGCCATCGCGGCGAGCAGGTCGGTCAGGATCTGCCCGTTCAACGCATTCAGCGCCTGCGGACGGTTCAGCGTGACGAGCGTCACCGCCCCGCGATGTTCGACGATCAGCGTATCGTATTCGGCCATTCGATCCTCATTCAAAAAGGTGTCCACGCCTCATGATCGGGCAGCGGCGCGACGATCTGGTCGATCAGGTGGTCGCTGACCGCTTCCGGCGTCGCGGGGTTCCAGCGGGGAGCGTTGTCCTTGTCGACGATCACCGCGCGCACGCCCTCGGCGAAGTCGTGGCGCTGCACGATGCGGGTGGCGATCGCGTATTCCTGCCGCATCTCGTCCTCGAACGTCGCCATCGTCGCGCCGTCGAGCAGCAGCTTCAGAGACAGCTTCATCGATTGCGGCGACCGGGTCCGCAAGGTCGCCAGCTGCGCCGAAGCCCATTCGCCGCCATCACCGGCGAGCGCGGCGAAAACCTCGTCCAAATCGTCCGACGCGAACAGCCGGTCGATCGCCTCACGATGCCCCATTATGGCCGCTTCGGGCGGCGATAGCGCCAGTCCGTCCAGTGCGGCGGCAATGCCTTGCGGATCGGCGGCGATCCGCCGCTTCGCTTCCTCGATTCCGTCGGCAGGCAGGTAATGCGTCGCCAGCCCCAGCGCGAGGCATTCCGCCCCGTTCAACCGATGCCCGGTCAGCGCCAGAAATTGCCCCATCCGCCCCGGCAGCCGTGACAGATACCAGCCGCCGCCGACATCGGGGAACAGGCCGATCGCGGTTTCGGGCATCGCGAATTTCGTGTTCTCCGTCGCCACCCGGAACCGGCACGGCATCGCCAGACCGACGCCGCCGCCCATCGTCACGCCGTCCATGAAGGCGACGGTCGGCTTGGCATAGGTGAACAGCCGGTGGTTCATCCGGTATTCGGTGGCGAAGAACGCCCGCGCCGCCGCGCCGTCGCCCGCGCCGCTATCGGCCAGCATCCGGATATCGCCGCCGGCGCAAAAGCCCCGTCCCTCGGCATGATCCAGCACGACCGCCCCGACATCGCCCTCCTCGCGCCACGCCTCCAGTGCGTCGATGATGGCGGTGCACATATCCGTCGTCAGGGCGTGGAGCGCCCTGGGGCGGTTGAGGCGAAGACGGCCGGCGGCGCCGTCGGTGGTGACGATCACCTCGGCGCCCATCACTTCACCAGATCCCGGCCGATAATCATCCGCATCACCTGATTGGTCCCCTCAAGGATCGAATGCACGCGCAGGTCGCGCCAGAAACGCTCGATCGGATAATCCATGAGGTATCCGTACCCGCCATGCAGTTGCAGCGCGCGGTCGACCACGCTCGATCCGGTATCCGTTGCCAGCCGCTTGGCCATCGCGGCGAAGCGCGTCTTGTCGGGCGCATCCGCCGTCACCTTCGCCGCCGCCAGATAGAGCAGCGCCCGCGCCGCCTCCAGCTCGGTCGCCATGTCGGCCAGCGTGAACTGCGTGTTCTGGAAGTCGGCGATGGGTTTGCCGAACTGCTTGCGGTCCTTGGTGTAGCCGATCGCCTCGTCCAGACAGCGTTGCGCGCCGCCCAGCGAACACGCGCCGATGTTCAGCCGGCCGCCGTCCAGCCCGGTCATCGCGATGCGGAACCCCTCGCCCTCCGCGCCGACGAGGTTCTCGGCCGGCACGCGAACCTGATCGAACATCACCTGCCGCGTCGGTTGCGAATGCCAGCCCAGCTTGCGCTCGTTGGCGCCGAACGACACGCCGGGCATATCCTTCTCGATGACGAGGCACGAGATGCCCTTCGGCCCGTCCGCACCGGTGCGGACCATGACGGCATAGATTTCGTTCTCGCCCGCGCCGGAGATGAACTGCTTGGTGCCACTGACGATATAATCGTCGCCGTCGCGCACCGCCCGCGTGGTCAGCGCCGACGCATCCGATCCCGATGACGGCTCGGTCAGGCAATAACTGGCCAGCCGGTCCATCGTCACCAGATCGGGCAGGTATTTCGCCTTCACCGCCGCCGACCCGAACCGGTCGATCATCCACGCCGCCATATTGTGGATCGAGATGAACGCCGCGGTGGAGGGACAGCCATAGGCCATCGCTTCCATGATGAGCGCCGCCTCGACCCGCCCCAGCGCGATGCCGCCGGACTCTTCCGACACATAGATCGCCGCGAAGCCCAGATCGGCCGCCGCCTTGATCGTCTCGCGCGGGAAGATGTGCTTCTCATCCCACTCGCCTGCGAACGGGGTGATCCGGTCGGCGGTGAAGCGCCGCGCCAGTTCCTGGATTTCGCGCTGGTCGTCGGTAATGTCGAACTGCATCACGACACCGCCGCCGGGCAACGACTGTATCGCTGCGCGCCCTTCACGCCCAGATCGTCGCCCCTGGTGACCTCGCGGACCAGCGTCTTGCCGTCGTCGAGCAGGCCCAGCGTCGCGGTCTGGGTCCAGGTCTGGCCCTCCCCCGAATAGCTCAGATCGATCGTCAACCTGAGCGGCGTGTCGAGGCGGATGTTCGTCGGCGTCGCGCGCGATTCGTAGAAGGTCAGGCGATCGCCCGCCACGACCATCAGCCCCTTGGCGATATCGGCCTTGGCCGGATCGCAATCCGCCACCGTCATGCCCCAGCGTCCCCGGAACGCCTCCGGCAGCGCCGCGACCGGGGTTGCGCTCGCCATGGGCGTCGGGCCGGAACCGGGCGGCGTCAGCGGCACCACGCTGTTGGTCGGGTCCTCCATCAGATTGGCCGGCGTCTGTTCGACCGCCGCACCGCCGCCGGTGGATTCGCCCGCGCTGTTGTTACCAGCCTCGTCGCTCGATCCGCACGCGGCGAGCAGCAGGGCGAAGCCGAATATCGCCTGTGTCTTCATGGTCATGCTCCTCAACCCATGGTCGGGATGACGAACGCATCCTGCACGCGAGAGGGTCCGCCATCCTCGCTGCCGCCGGGCAGCACCGATCCGTCCGGCCACCGCTGCGTCACCGTCTTCGTCCGGGTCCAGAAGCGCACGCCCTCGGTGCCGTGCTGGTTGATGTCGCCGAACGCCGACCGCTTCCACCCGCCGAAGCTGTGATAGGCGACCGGCACCGGGATCGGCACGTTGATCCCGACCATGCCGACATTGACCCGCGCCGCGAATTCCCGCGCGGCATGGCCGTTGCGGGTGAAGATCGCAACGCCGTTGCCGTATTGATGCTCGCTCGGCAGGCGCACCGCCGTCTCGAAATCGGGCGCGCGCACGATCTGGAGGACGGGGCCGAAGATTTCCTCGCGGTAGCTCTTCATCGCCGTCGTCACATGATCGAACAGCGACGGGCCGATGAAGAAGCCCTGCTCGTGCCCCTGCAACGAGAAGCCACGGCCATCGACCACCAGTTCGGCGCCCTCGTCGACGCCGGTCTGGATCCAGTCCTCGACACGCGCCTTGTGCGCCGCGTTCACGACCGGGCCGTAATGCGCATCGGCATCCGTCGATACGCCCACACGCAGCGCGGCGATGGCGGGGATCAGTTTCTCGCGCAGGCGATCGGCCGTCTTGTCACCCACCGGCACGACGACGGGCAGCGCCATGCACCGCTCGCCCGCCGACCCGAATGCGGCTCCCGACAGATCGGCGACGACCTGATCCAGATCGGCGTCGGGCATGACGATGCCGTGGTTCTTGGCCCCGCCCATCGCCTGCACGCGCTTGCCGGCATCGACGCCGCGGCGATAGACGTAATGCGCGATGTCGGACGATCCGACGAAGCTGACCGCGGCGATCCCCGGATGATCGAGGATCGCATCGACCATCTCCTTGTCGCCATGCACCACCTGCAGGATGCCCTCGGGCGCACCGGCCTCCAGCATCAGTTCGGCGAGACGCACCGGCACGCTGGGGTCGCGTTCCGACGGTTTCAGGATGAACGCGTTGCCGCACGCGATCGCGGGGCCGAACATCCACATCGGGATCATGCCGGGAAAGTTGAACGGCGTGATGCCCGCGCCCAGCCCCAATGGCTGGCGCATCGAATATACGTCGATGCCGGGGCCCGCTCCTTGCGTGTATTCGCCCTTCAGCACGTGCGGGATGCCGCAGCAGAATTCGATCACTTCCAGCCCGCGCTGGATATCGCCCTTGCTGTCGGCGATCACCTTGCCATGTTCGGACGACAACAGGTGTGCGAGCGCATCCATCTCGCGTTCGACCAGTTCCTTGAACCGGAACATCACGCGCGCGCGGCGTTGCGGGTTGGTCCCGGCCCAGCCGGGCTGCGCGGCATGGGCGGCGGCGACCGCCCGGTTCAGATCGGCGGCCGTGCCCAGCGGCACGCGGGCCTGCACCGATCCGTCGTTCGGATCGAAGACGTCGGCCGTCCTGCCGCCCCCGATCCCGGCTGTACCGGCGATCAGATGGTCGATGTTTCGCATATCGCTCTCCTTGCTGCCGGCCTTAGAGGCAGCATCCCCGCCGCTCAAGTGCGGCATGGGACGAAAGGTCGGGGTGGCGCGATGCGACCCGCCTGCTAAGCGGACGCCAAATCCGCTTCTGCTTCAGGAACCTGCCCCCATGACCGGCCTCCGCCCCGCCGCGCTGCTCCTTGCCGGCTGCGCCACCGGCGCCGTCGCCCAGACGACACAAGCACCCGAGATCGTCGTCACCGGCCGCGGGCTGGCCGACCAGCCCGGCGACCGCGCGTTCGACGTCGTCACGATCGACCGCGGCCGGATCGAGACGAACGCGTCCGACCGGCTGGAAAGCGTGCTGGCCGATGTCGCCGGCCTCCAGCAGTTCCGCCGTTCCGACAGCCGCAGCGCCAATCCGACCAGCCAGGGCATCACCCTGCGCGGCCTCGGCGGCAACGCATCGAGCCGCGCGCTCCTGATCCTCGACGGTGTGCCGCAGACCGATCCGTTCGGCGGCTGGGTCGCCTTTCCCGCCTATGCCACCGACCGGATCGGCCGCATCCGCGTGACGCGCGGCGGCGGCAGCGGCTTTTACGGACCCGGCGCGCTGGCCGGCACGATCGAGATGGACAGCGCCACCCCCACCGCGCTCGCCCCGCTGATCGGCAGCGTGGCGTATGGCAGCCGCGATTCGATCGAGACGCAGGGGTCGGCGGCGCTCGTCCGGCCGGGCGGCTTCGCGACCATCTCGGGCGCCTATGCCCGCGGCGACGGTTTCACCCCGACCGTCGCCGACGATCGCGGCCCGGTGGATCGCCCCGCTGCCTACGAACAGGCATCGGGCGCGATTCGCACCGTGCTGGCGCTGGCGGCCGACACCGAGGTGCAGGTCAACGCCGCCGCCTTCACCGACACGCGCGAACGCGGCACGCCGTTCACCGCCAACAGGAGCGAGGGCGCGGACGCCAGCATCCGCCTGGTCGGGCGGGGCCGCTGGGGCTGGTCCGCACTCGGCTATGTCCAGACCCGCGCCTTCGCCTCCAGCTTCGCGGCCATCAACGCCGCCCGCACCACCGCGACGCAGACGCTGGACCAGTACAACACCCCTGCCACCGGTTTCGGCGCGCGGGTGGAGGTGCAGCCGCCGCTGGGCGAGGCGATCGCCCTGCGCCTGGGCGCGGACGTGCGCGACGTGAAGGGCCAGACGCAGGAACGCTATACCTTCGTCGCGGCCAGCCCCACCCGCCGCCGCATCGCCGGGGGCGAGAACCTGACCGGCGGCCTGTTCGCCGATGGCAGCGTGCAGGCCGGCGACGTGACGCTGTCGCTGGGCGGCCGGGTCGACTGGTGGCGGATCGGCGGCGGCTTCCTGCGCGAGAACACGATCGCCACCGGCGCCGCGATCAACGACCTGTCCTTCGCCGACCGCACGGGGACGGAGGCGACCGGCCGCGCCGGGATCGCGTGGCGCGTCGCGTCGCCCGTCACGTTGCGCGCCGCCGCCTATCGCGGCTGGCGCCTGCCGACGCTCAACGAACTGTACCGCCCGTTCCGCGTCGGCGCCGACGCCACCGCCGCCAATGCCGCGCTGTCGCCCGAACGGCTGACCGGGGTGGAGGGCGGCGTGACGCTGACCCCGACCGCCACGACCAGCATCGCCGCCACTGTGTTCCACAGCCGGCTGGACGACGCGATCGCCAATGTCAGCGCCGGCACCGGCCCCGGCACCTTCCCGCTGGTCGGTTTCGTCGCGGCCGGCGGCATCTACCGCGTCCGGCAGAATCTGGATGCGGTGCGATCGAACGGGATCGAGGTCGATGCGTCGTGGCGGCCCGGCCCGGTCGGCGTCACCGCATCGTACAGCCATGTCGATGCGCGCGTCCGGGCATCGGGTGCGGCGCTCGCGCTGGACGGCCTGCGCCCCGCCCAGACCCCGCGCGATCAGGTGTCCGCCACGATCGACGGCCGGTATCGCGGTATCGCCGCCGCCGTTACCATCCGCCACGTCGCCCGCCAGTTCGAGGACGACCAGAACAGCCGCACGCTCGCCCCCGCCACCACCCTCGACACCTATCTCGCGCTCCCGGTCACCACCGCGCTCAGTGTCGAGGCCCGCGCCGAGAACCTGTTCGACGAGCGGGTCGAGGCCGGGATCAGCGGCGCGAACATCGTCGAACGCGCCACGCCGCGCACGCTGTGGATCGGCCTGCGCTATCGCCCGCGATAGAGGGCGGCTCTTGAACGGCGGCGGCGTATCCATCAAATGCCGGTCATGAACCCTTTCGCCGACGCCACCGCCCTCCCCCGCTTCACCGACATCACGCCCGATGCGATCGCCCCCGCGCTCGACGCCGCGATCGCCGACCATGAAGCGGTGGTGGAACGGCTGACCCGCGACCGCCCGACCGGCTTCGCCGAGGTGTGGCTCCCCTATGAGCGCGCCGACACCGCGCTGGGCGCGATCTGGTCGGCGGTGTCGCATCTGCACGGCGTCGCCGACACGCCCGAACTGCGCGCCGCCCATGCCGAGGGACAGAAGCGCCTCGTCGAAAACGGCATGAAGGTCGGCCAGAACCGCGACCTGTACGACGTGCTGGTCGCGCTCGCCGCCTCGCCCGCCTTTGCCGAACTGCCCGATGCCGACCGCGTCGCCGTGGAGCGGGAAATCCGCAGCTTCACCCTGTCCGGCGTCGCGCTGGAAGAGGAAGCGCGGGAGCGGTTCAAGGCGGTGTCGGTCGAACTGTCCGGCCTGTCGAACGAATTCGGCAGCGCGGTGCTCGATGCCACCGATGCTTGGGAAGCGCTGGTGACGGACGAGGCGGACCTCGCCGGCATATCCGACACCGACAAGGCGATGTTCGCCGCCGCCGCTGCCGCCAAGGAACAACAGGGCTGGCTGGTCACGTTGCAGGGGCCGAGCGTCGGCGCGATCCTGACCTTTGCCGAGAATCGCGATCTGCGCGCCCGCGTCTATCGCGCCTCGGCCACCCGCGCCTCCGATCAGGGGCCGCACGCCGGCCAGTTCGACAACGGCGCCCGCATCGCCCGCATTCTGGAACTGCGGCGCGAGGCGGCCGGGCTGCTCGGGTTCGCCGATCCGGTCGAATGGTCGCTGGCGACCAAGATGGCGCCCAATGCCGGCGAAGTCCTCACCTTCCTGCGCGATCTCGCCCGCCGTGCCAAACCGGCCGGCGAGCGCGATCTGGCCGAACTGCGCGCATTCGCCGCCGAACGGTTCGGCATCACCGATCTGGAGCCATGGGATGTCGGCTTCGTGTCGAACCGCCTGCGGCAGGATCGCTACACCGTCGACGAGCAGCAGGTGCGCGGTTACTTCCCCGTGACCCGCGTCATGGCCGGCTGGCAGACATTGCTCGGCCGCCTGTTCGGTATCCGGTTGCAGGAACGCCACGACGTCGCGCTGTGGCACCCCGATGCGCGTTATTTCGATGTGCTGGACGAGGACGGCACGGTATCGTCGGGCCTCTATCTCGATCTCCACGCCCGCACCGGCAAGCGTGGCGGCGCGTGGATGCAGCAGGCGCGGCCCCGGTTGCAGGACGGCAACACCGTGACGGTGCCGGTCGCCTATCTGATCTGCAATTTCGCCCCCAATACCGATGAGACGCCGTCGCTGCTCAGTCACAACGACGTGACGACGCTGCTTCACGAGACCGGCCATTGCCTCCACCATCTGTTCACCCGCGTGAACCGGCCGAGCATCGCCGGCACCAGCGGTTTCGAATGGGATGCGATCGAACTGCCCAGCCAGTTGATGGAGGATTTCGCCTGGGACCGGGACGTGCTGACCGGCATGTCTGGGCATCACCAGACCGGCGAGCCGCTGCCCGCCGGCCTGTTCGACCGGATGCTGAAGGCGCGGCATTTCCAGGCCGGGCTGTTCATCCTGCGTCAGGTCGAATTCGCACTGTTCGACCTGCTGCTTCACCTCGGCACCATGGGCAGCGACCCGATCGAGGTGATCGAGGCGGTGCGTGACGAGGTGGCGGTGATCCGCCCGCCGGCATGGCATCGCTTCCCGCACGCGTTCAGCCATATCTTCGCAGGCGGCTATGCATCGGGCTATTACAGCTATCTCTATGCCGAACTGCTGGCGGCGGACGGTTTCCAGCGGTTCGCCGAACATGGTCTGGTCGATCGCGCGACCGGCGAGCTGTTCCGCGACGAGGTGCTGGCGCGCGGCGCCACCCGCCCCGCCGCCGACAGCTTCCGCGCGTTCCGCGGCCGCGATCCGGAACCGACCGCCATGCTCGTGCGGCACGGCCTGCAATGACCGTATCGCGGGTCGACCGGGCATGGCTGAACGAGGCGGTGCGGCGGATCGAGGCGGATTATAACCGGTCCGCCGACACCCACCTGATCCGCGTCGACCTGCCGCGTTATCCGGGCATCACGCTGTATCTGAAGGACGAAAGCTCGCATCCGACGGGCAGCCTGAAGCATCGCCTCGCCCGCTCGCTGTTCCTCTATGCGCTGTGCAACGAGTGGATCGGCCCGAACACCTGCGTAATCGAGGCGTCATCCGGATCGACCGCCGTGTCGGAGGCGTATTTCGCCCGGATGCTCGGCCTGCGCTTCATCGCCGTCGTCCCCGCGTCGACCGCCGCGCCCAAGCTGGACGCGATCCGGTTCCATGGCGGCGAGATCCACATGGTCGACGATCCGCGCACCGTGTACGATGTGTTGCACCGGCTGGCGGCGGAAACCGGCGGTCATTTCGTCGACCAGTTCACCTATGCCGAACGCGCCACCGACTGGCGCGGTAACAACAACATCGCCGAATCGATCTTCGCGCAGATGGCGCAGGAGGAACACGCCGTTCCCCGCTGGATCGTCTGCGGCGCCGGCACCGGCGGCACCTCGGCCACCATCGGCCGTTTCATCCGCTATCAGCGATACGCCACGCGATTATGCGTCGCCGACCCCGAACATTCGGTCTTCCACCGCCATTTCGCCGACCGCCGCGTCACCGAACTGCCCGAAGGCTGCGCCTCGCGGATCGAGGGGATCGGCCGCCCGCGTGTCGAGCCCAGCTTCGTCCCGTCGGTGATCGACCGGATGATCGCGGTCGGCGACTGCGCCAGCGTCGGCGCGATGCGCGCCCTGTCCGACCGTCTCGGCCGTCGTGTCGGCGGATCGACCGGAACCAACCTGTGGGCCTGCGCCGCGCTGGTCGAGGAAATGGCGGCGGCGGGCGAACAGGGCAGCATCGTCACCCTGCTGTGCGACGGTGGCGATCGCTATGCCGCCACCTATTTCGACGACGACTGGCTGGCGAAATGCGCGATCCTGTCGGCCCCGGCCACGCAACGGATGGCGGCGTTCCTGGCATAGGCTGCGGGACGACCGCTTCCGGATGAACGGTTCGACCGTCATTGCGAGCGTAGCGAAGCAACCCAGTGTTCCACGCGCTGCCCTGGATTGCTTCGCTACGCTCGCAATGACGGTCCACACTTCACGGCTGTCCTACATCGCCACGATCGGTTATTCCTTTTGACGATCGTTCTTTCTTACCCTTGATCCGACCCCCGATCATCCCCATTCGCGCGGGTGTGTGCGAGCGCGGGTGGAGGGTGTGACTTTCGGTGTGACTTTCCGACCGGCAGGCATCTGTTTTGGCACGGCGACGGGCGACCAACGCCCTTGCATCCCGCTGCGCCATCCTCATATGTTGCATTGCAGCATAGACGTCGTCGATCGGACGCGTCACGCTCCACGGCCCAACGGAGCCCTTATGCCTAGCATCAGCGATACCCTGTCCCGCCTGAACAAGATGTCCGCCATGTCGGGCCAGATGGGCGGCGCCATCGACAATGACCGGCTGACGCCACTGTCCATGACGGGCAGCAATCCCGGCGGGCTGAAGGCGTATTTTTACGCGCCCGACACGACCGCGACTGTCCCGCTGGTCGTCGTCCTGCACGGCTGCACCCAGACGGCGGCCGGGTACGACCACGGTTCCGGCTGGTCGGCGCTGGCCGAGCGGCATGGCTTTGCCGTGCTGCTGCCCGAGCAACAGCGCGCTAACAACCCGAACCTCTGCTTCAACTGGTTCGCCGCCGCCGACACCCGGCGTGACGACGGCGAAGTGCTGTCGATCCATCAGATGATCGCCACGATGATCGACCGCCACGGTGTCGATCCCGCCCGCGTGTATGTCACAGGCCTGTCGGCGGGTGGCGGCATGGCCTCCGCCATGCTGGCGACCTATCCGGAAGTGTTCGCCGGTGGCGCGATCATCGCCGGCCTGCCGCACGGCGCCGCCGGTTCGGTGGGGCAGGCGATGGAGCGGATGCGTGGTCAGGGACATGTCGGTGACGCCGCCTATGCCGATCTCGTCCGTGCCGCCTCCCCGCATGACGGCCCATGGCCGACCGTCTCGGTGTGGCAGGGCGGTGCCGATACGACGGTCAGCCCGGCCAATGCCGATGCGATCATCGGCCAGTGGCGCCTCCTCCACGGCGTCGGCCCGATCCCCGATCGCGAGGATGTCGTGGATGGTCATCCCCGCCGTCAGTGGCTCGATCGTCAGGGTCGCGCCGTGATCGAGGATCACCGCATCGCCGGCATGGGCCATGGCACGCCGCTCGATACCCGCGGCGACGCGGGCGTTGGCGTGGCGGGTGCCTATATGCTCGATGTCGGCACCTCCTCCACCCGCCACATCGCGGCAAGCTGGGGCTTGCTGGACAGGGTCGCTGAGGCCGCACCGATGCCGGGCGCGGCGAAACCGGCGGCCCCGGCGACCCCGGCACCGACCATCTCACCCAACCTCCAACGGATGCCGGATACCCCGGTCACGCCTAAACCGGAGGGCGTGCAGGCGGTGATCGAGGCCGCGCTGCGCTCCGCCGGCCTGATGAAGTAAGGCTCAGGTCGACCGCGTCGCGTCGGTCATCGGTTCCGCCAGTTCGCGGGCACCGGCGGTGCGCAGGATCGGCAGCGATCCGGTCTGGCGTTCGATCATGCGGTGGACCCGGGGGGCATCCGGCCCGGCGTGCAATGCCAGAATGATCGTGCTGTTCTCGACATCGGCGTGCGTGCGCCGCTGGTTGTGGCGGATGTAATCGAGCCAGGTGGCGACATGATACCGCTCGATCCACAGGTCGGGCTCGCCGAGATCCCGCAGCAGCGTCCAGTGGCGGGCGCCGTCGCGGCGGCGGATGCGGCCCCGCTCGTTCATCGCGCTCAGGAACCCGACGATATCGCCGGTGGCGATGCGGTATTCGATCGTCACCACGATCGGGCCGCTGCGCGATTCGACCGGCACGGCGGTATCCGGTTCCGACCAGCGGTTCAACGGATCGAGATTCAGGTCGCCGATCTGCGGCAACGGCAGGATCAGGCCGACGAGTGCGCCGCCGGTCTGCACCAGCGCTGCCGCACCCAGCGCCACCGCGACGCCGTGATCCTCCGCCACGACGCCAAATATCCAGCTACCCCCGGCCATGCCGCCGAACGCCGCCATCTGGTACAGCGCCAGCGCCCGCGCCACGACCCAGCGCGGCGCGGCCATCTGCACCGTGACGTTGAAGGTCGACAGCGCCAGCACCCAGCCCGCGCCGGCCAGCATCAGCGCCGGCAAGGTCAGGACCAGCGTATGGCTGAACGCCGTGGTGGCGCCCCCGGCGGCCAGCGCGACCGAGGCGATGCGGACGATCCATTCGATCGAGTAACGCCGCCGCAACTCGCCGCTCGACAAGGCACCGCCCACCGCGCCGACACCGAACGCGCCGAGCAACAGGCCATAGGTGAGCGGCCCGCCGGTAATCAGCGTCCGGGCCACGAGCGGCATCAGCGCCGGGATCGCACTGGCGGCGATGCCGAACAGCGACGCCCGCAACAACACGATGCGGATATTGGGTGACATCGCAACATAGCGGACACCCGCCGCCATCGCGACGCCCAGCTTTTCGCGGGGCAGCAGCCGGGGCGGCAGATCGGGCCGCCAGCGCGCCAGCACCGCGATCAGCCCCAGATAACTGACCGCATTGACCGCAAAGGCCGCCGCCGCACCCGCCGCCGCGACGATGACGCCGCCGATCGCCGGCCCCAGACTGCGCGCGATGTTGAAACCCATGCTGTTGAGCGCGACCGCCCCCGGCAGCGAAGGGCGTGGCACCATATCGCCGACCGATGCCTGCCACGCCGGGCCGTTCACCGCCGTCCCGCACCCGATCAGGAAGGTGAAGACCAGCAGCAGGACGGGACTGAGCACACCCATCCAGCCGCAGATCGCCAGCGCCACCGACACCAGCAGCATGAACCCCTGCGCCCCCAGCATCACGATCCGCCGGTCGAGATTGTCGGCGATCGCCCCGGCCCAAAGAGAAAAGAGCATGATCGGCAGTGTCGTCGACGCCTGCACCAGCGCCACGAGTTGCGGCGACGGCGCCAGCGAGGTCATCATCCACGACGCGCCCACCGACTGGATCAGCCCGCCGAAGTTGGACGCCATGCTGGCGATCCAGACGGCGCGAAAGATCGGCAGGGTCAGCGGCGAGGCGGGGGTCACGGATGGATGGGAAGAATCCGGCATTGTCGTCCGATGCGGTATCGCAGGCCGGATGCCAAGCCGTCGAAAGCGCAAACCGTCAGCGGCGGGCCATCGCCTTCTTTAGCCGGGCATGCGCCGATCCCTTGATCTGGCAGACCCGCGCCGCGCCGACGCCCAGCACCTGGCCGATCTCTTCCAGATTGAGTTCCTCGACATAGTAAAGCTGGATCACCTGCGCCTCGCGTTCGGGCAGTGCGGTGATCGCAGCGATCAGCCGGTCGCGGGTCTGCCCGTCGGACAATTGCTCGAACGCGTCGGGCGTGTCGTCGGCGAACCATGGCAGGTCGTCGGCATACACCTCGTCGATCGAATCGAAGCGGACCGCGTCGGCCGTCTGGTACTCGCTGCGCAAGCGATCGACCGTCACGCCCAGATGGGCGGCGACCGCCGCTTCCGCCGGTGATTTGCCGGTGGCATCGGTCAGCTGGCGGATCGCGTCGGCATGCTGGCGCCGCCGCCGCATCGCCCCGCGTGTCGTCGTCGCCTGACGCCGCAGTTCGTCGATCATCGCGCCGCGCAGCCGCGTCGCCAGATATTGCCGGAACGTGACCTGACCGCGATCCTCGAACCCCGTCGCCGCCTCGACCAGCGCGACGAGGCCGACCTGCACCAGATCCTCGACCTCGACCAGCGTACTCATCGCGCCGTGGACGTGCCACGCGATGCGGCGGACGAGCGGCAGGTGCTGGCGGATCAGCGCCTCGCCGTCACCGCCCGGTCGCTGGCCAGGACGATAGGTGAGCGGCAGCGGCGTCGCCTGATCGAACGCCGTCGCCATCGGTTCGGCGCTCATGCTGCCAGCGCCTGTACCGGCTGGTGCGCACCGATGACCGCGACGACCTCGACCGCCTTGTCCTCCGGCACCTCGAAGAACGACAGCACCGGCGTATCGGGCAGGCAGGTCCTGACCAGCTTGCGCACGGCGATGCGGATCGACGGCTGCACGACGAGCGCGAAGGGCTTGCCCTCGGCGATCAGCGGTTGGGCGGCGTTCTGCAGCGCATCGACGATGCGGCGGCCCAGATCGGGTTCGATGACATGGCGGCGCGACGTATCGGCGCGCATCGCCTGTCCCAGCAATGCTTCCAATTGTCCCTCCAGCGTCATGACGCGCAACGGTTCGCGCACACCGCACAGTTTCTGGATGACGAGCGGCCCGATGGTCGGCCGGATCGCCTCCATCAGGTCTTCAGGGTCCTGCGTCCGCTGCGCGGCGACCGCGATAGCGCTGGCGAGGCGGCGGAATTCCTTCAGCGACACCTGCTCCGCCAGCAGCCCCTTCAGCACCTGCGTCAGCGCGGTGAGCGGCAACGGTTGCGGGCAGAGCGAGGCGACGAGCTGCCCGGCGCGATCCTTCAACCCGTCGAGCAGCGACTGCACCTCGTCGGGGCCGAGCAGGTCGGCGGCGTTGACGCCCAGCGCGTGGTTCAGGTGCGTCGCCATCACCGTGCCGGGATCGACGACCAGATAGCCCGCGCCGGTCGCCGCATCGGCATCGCCGGATGCGATCCAGATGGCTTCCAGCCCGAAGGTCGGGTCCTTGGTCTGCTTGCCGCGCAATGCGCCGAAGGCCTGGCCCGTATCGAGCGCCAGCATCTCGTCCGGCGATACCTGATCCTCGCCGACGCAGACGCCGTTGACCATGATGCGATAGGTGTAGGGGGCGAGATTGATGTCGTCGCGCACCCGGCATTGCGGCACGACGAAGCCCAGTTCCTTCGACAATTGCCGACGCACACCGGTGATCCGGCCCATCAGCGGCGCGCCGCGCCGTTCATCGACCAGCGGCACAAGGCCATAGCCGATGTCGAGATTGACCTGCATGCCCTCGGTCACTTCCTCCCAGCCGATCCGCGACGGATCGACCGGTTCGGCGACAGCGGGCGCCGCGACGATCATCGGGCGGCGTTCGATCTGGCGCAGCTTCCATGCGGCGAAACCGGCGATGGCGGCGGCGGTGAGGATGACGAGATGCGGCATACCCGGCAGGAGGCCAAGCAGCGCGAGGATGCCGGCGACCGGCGTCCAGGTGCGTGGGGAACCGAACTGGCCGCCGATCTGGCCGGCGAGGTCCTTGTCCGACGACACGCGGGTCACGATCGCGGCGGCGGCGATCGACAGCATCAGGCTGGGCAACTGCGCCACCAGTGCGTCGCCGATCGCCAGCAGGATATAGGATTTTGCCGCCGCGGCGATCGTCATGCCGTGGCTGACCGGCCCCAATATAAGCCCACCGATGACGTTGGCGGCCAGGATCAGCATGGCGGCGACCGCGTCGCCCTTCACGAACTTGGACGAACCGTCCATCGATCCGTAGAAATCGGCCTCGGTCGATACCTCGACCCGGCGCGCCTTGGCTTCGTCGGGGGTGATGAGGCCGGCGTTCAGATCGGCATCGATCGCCATCTGCTTGCCGGGCAGCGCGTCGAGGGTGAAACGGGCGGACACTTCCGACACGCGGCCGGCGCCCTTGGTCACGACGATCAGGTTGATGATCATCAGGATCGCGAAGACGAAGATGCCGACGACGTAATCGCCACCGATCAGGAAGGTGCCGAACGCCTCGATGACGTGGCCGGCCGCGCTCTCGCCCTCATGCCCGTGCACCAGCACGATGCGGGTGGAGGCGACGTTCAGGCCGAGGCGGAACAGCGTCGCGAACAGCAGGACTGTGGGGAAGGACGAGAAATCGAGCGGCTTCTGCGCATTGAGCGCGACCATCAGGACCGCAAGACTGATCGCGATGTTGGCGACGAAGAAGATGTCGAGCAGCACGGCCGGGATCGGCACGACCATGACGACGACCAGCAACAGGATCGCCAGCGGCAGGGCCGCACCGCGTGCCTGACCCAGGATCTTGCCCATCTCAGCCACCCATCCGTGCGAGCATCAGGTACGCGAGCCGCGCGGTTTCAGGCGTCGGGCGCAGGACGCTCGCCTTTTCCGTCCCCAGCCGGCCGAGCGTCGAATTGGCCCAGGCGATCGCATCGGTGGCGCTCTGGTTGTTGCCGGTGATGACGGTAGTGTCGCCATCCAGCGCCAGCGCCTGTGCGGCGAACGACAGGTTCGCTGCCCGCGTCTCGGTCACGCTGTCGGCACCCTGCCCCAGCTTGGCGGCAAAGCGTTGATAGATCGCCGACAGCGACCGGGGCGATCCGTCGGCGTTGTTGAAGACGCCGGGATTGGCGCGTGCGGCACCGGGAAACAGCGCCGCACCGCTGGCGTCCGGGTTCGACTGCATCGCCGACAGGAATTTGGTGGCACCGCCCAGACCGAGAAAATGCGCCATATAGAGGTCGGTGCCGGTGGCATCGCGGCCTAGCCTGCCTTCCAATGCATCCTTGTTGTCGGAGGCGTGTTCGGCGGCCATCAGGCTGGCGGCGGCGGGATCGTCGCGCAGCGACAGGATCGCCTGGCGCGTGCCGGCATCGGCGACGGTGTAGCGGCCCGACCCGGTCTGGCCGATCGCATCGGCGGCCCAGCCGAGGCCGTGTTCGGCGCCGTGCTTCTTGACGACCGCCAGCCAGCTCGATTCGATGAATTGATAGAGGCCCGAGGCGGAGGACGAGCCGGCATGGGCGGCGGCGTTCAGCCCGCTTTCGACCTTGGCCTGCCCCATCAGATAGTCGAAGTCGACGCCCGTCCGGCTGGACGCATAGGCGATCGCGGACTGGACGCGGCGGGTGGCTGATGGATTGACTGCGGTCACGTTTGCTGGATCACCCCTGTTCTAAGGGATCATCAGCAAGGGCCGTGCCAGTTCAATCGAAACCCGTCAGGCAAAGGCCCCGCGCAGCATGGGCCGGTGGGCGGCAAAGGCATCGCCGGTCAGGGTTTGCAGGCGGCGGCGGGTATTTGCCGCCATCAGGTTGACGTAGATCCGGCAGGTCTCGTTCAGACGGCTCGCCTCATCGGCCAGCTCGCGCACGTCGGGGCCGGCCGGGCCGGTGCCGGCGGCGGCGATCGCGTCGATCCCCGACAGCTTGTCCGCCGTCGCGCGTTCCAGCGCGCGGACGTCGTTCGCCTTCAACGCGGCGATTTCCGCATGGAGCGCGTCGATCACCGATACCAGGGCATCACGCCTTGTCATTGGCATTCCAGTCCAGTTTCAGGGCGATCAACCGATCCGCGATCGTGGAGGGAACGAGCGGGAACGTACCCTTGGCGATCGCCGCCTTGATCGCGGCGACGCGTTCCACATCCACCGGTGGCGACGAGGCCAGCGCCTTGGCCAGCGCGGGCGAGCGGGCGGCGGCCACATCGGTGGCCGACGCGGCAAGGCGCGGTTCCGTCGCCGCGGCGCGCACCTGCGCCATCGTCGTCGACGGTATGGCGCGTGTCGCGCTTCCCGTAGTTGTCCTGCCTATCGCGTCCATTACGCCCGTACCTTCCGGTTCCTGACAGCGGAGGAAACGGCCGGATGCGCGATGGCTTTAGCATTTTGTTGAGAGAATGATTCATTGCCAGCCGGGCAGGGTCGCGCGGCCGGCGGCGACGGCCACCGCCTGCACCGGCGCGGTGGCGCCATCGACCCGCACGCCGAAGCGGGCGCCGGGGGCGGCATCGGCGATCGCCACGCCGTCGCGGCTGATCGCGAAGCCGTTCGACCCCGCCTCGATCGTCACCGCATCGCCGCGACGGATCACCGGTTCCGCCTTGGCGACCGGGACCGGCCGCGGCGTGGCGGGCGCCGCGCCGGCGGCGACAGCGGGCGCGCGGCGGACGGGAACGAACAGCCGCCAGTCGGGGCCGGAACAGGCGACGACGACCGCATCATGCGCCTCGCTGCGCCATGACAACGCCACCGTCGGGCAGGTGCGCAGCCGCAGGCGGGCATCGATGCCGGCCTGCGCCCCGCCTTCCTCTCCCGTCGCATGACCGGCAAAGGCAGCGACGGCACGGTCGAGCGCGGCGATATCCTGGAAACCGGCGGTCGCGGCGGCGGCGAGAAGGAATAGCGGGATCATGGTCGGGTCCTTGGCGGCTCACCGGCAAAGGCGAGCGTGACGGTGACGGCCGGCGGGCCGGCGGTGGTGGCGATCAGCACGCGGGCGGGTGCGATCGGCGCGATGACGGCGGCGACGGCGCGGGCGCGATCGGTGGCGAGGAGGGTGGCCGAACCGGTGACGGGATCGACATCACCCGCCTGCCCCGCCGCGCCGGTGACGGTCAGCGTGACGCGGGGATCGGCCAGTTGCGTACGTGCCCAGCCGGCGAGCGTAGCCGGATCGTGCGGCAGGGCGGCCGATCGTGGCGCGAACCCGTCGATCCGCGTCGCGGCGACCGCCATCGGCGCATCGACCACCGGACCGGCGAAACCGGTACGCAGCGACCGGGCGAGCGAGGCGGGCTCGATCCGGCTCGACTGGAGCAGGACGAAGAACCCGACCAACAACAGCGCCAGATCGGCCAGCGTCACCAGCCACAGCGGCCGTGCCGGTGGTGCGTCGGGCCATTCGGTCATGCGACGCTCTGCAACGGATGGCCATGCGGCAGGCGTGGGGTCTCGCGTTCGGCGAGCGCGACCAGCGGTGCGTCGAGCCGCACCCGCTCCAGCGCCTCCGCCCGACCGGCGGCGCGCAGGCGGGCGGCGATGGGGGCGAGGATGAAATTCGCCAGCAACGCACCGTAGAGCGTCGCCAGCAGGGCGACCGCCATACCGGCGCCGATCGCGGCGGTGTTCTCCATATCGGCGAACATGCGGGCGAGGCCGATCAGCGTGCCGACCATGCCCATCGCGGGTGCGGCCTCGGCGGCGGCGGCCCACATCTCGGCGACGGCGATGTGGCGTTCGATGCGGTTGCCACGGCTGGCGCGAATGATCGCCTCCACCTCGACCGCCGTCGACCCATCGACGATCGCGACAACCGCCAGCGCGATGTCGGGATCGGTGATGACGGTGCGGTCGAGCGCATGCACGCCGTGCCGTTGCGCGATGCGCGACAAGGCAGCGACCTGACGCAACAGCGGTTCGGCCGAAAAGCGGCGACGGCGCAGCACGACCAGCGCGCATATCCCGCGCACCACATCGCGAAGGGGCGTGCGGAGGATGGTGGCGATCAGCGTCCCGCCGACGACGACGGCGAGCGCGACCGGATCGTAGAGTGTGGCGACCTGCATACCGCCATTGCATGCAAGCGGCGGGCCAGTTGCGAACTGGCGAACTGAATTTATCCGCTGCTCGACTTATGCCGTCATCCCCACGCACGCGGGAATCCATACGGGCCGACGTCGCAACGTGATCCGCTACGGTAGAGTTTATGGATACCCGCCTTCGCGGGAATGACGGTTGCAATGCGTGGAGAGGAGCGACAGCGGTTGCCGTTGCCCGGCAAACCGTTGCCGGATGCGTTGCCGACCGGCTGCCGCCCCTCCCCTCCCACCCCTTGCGATAAAACTGGCACGGCCATTGCTTAGTCACGGTTGCGTCAATCGGGACGCGGGAGGCCGGCATGGCAGGTGATACGCTTTTCGGGGTTCATGGCGCGGCGCTGGAAGTGCGCTCGCAGCGCATGGGTGTCCTTGCCTCGAACATCGCGAATGCGTCGACTCCCGGCTTCAAGGCGCGCGACGTCGATTTCAAATCGGCGCTGGCATCGCTGGAAGGCGGTCAGGACGGCATCGACGCCGCGACGAAATACCGCGTGCCGATGCAGACGTCGATGGATGGCAACACCGTCGAACTGTCGTCCGAGCAGACCGCGTTCGCCGAGAACGCCGTGCAGTACCAGACGACCCTGTCGTTCCTGAACGGGCGGATCAGCCAGATCACCCGCGCGCTGAAGGGGGATTGAGATGGCCGGTTCACCGATGACGATCTTTCAGGTCGCGGGCCGCGCGATGAGCGCGCAGCTCGTCCGCATGAACACCACCGCCTCGAACCTCGCCAATGCCGGCGACGTCGCCGGCTCCGCCGAGGCGGCGTACAAGACGATGAAGCCGGTGTTCCGCACCAGCTTCGATCACGCCAGCGGGATGGCGACCGTCGATGTCGAGCGCGTCGTGACCGCCGGTGGCGAGCCGACCAAACGCTACGACCCCAGCAATCCGATGGCGGACAAGGACGGCAACATCTTCGAGGCCGCCGTCGACGAGACGCGCGAGCTGGTCGACATGATGGAAACCGCCCGTGGATACCAGAACAACGTCGAGGTGATGCAGACCGCCAAGTCGCTCATCATCGACACCCTCAAGCTCGGGCGCTGACGATGGCCGCTGCATCCTTCGATTCCACGCTCACCAATCTGGGCATCACCCGCACCTCCACCTCGAAGGTGGCGTCGGCGAGCGCCTCGACCTCGCTCAACCAGTCCGACTTCCTGACGCTGATGACCGCGCAGATGAAGAACCAGGACCCGTTCAACCCGGTCGACAACACCCAGATGGTCGCACAGATGGCGCAGTTCTCGTCGCTCGCCGGGATATCGGAGATGTCGACGACGCTGAAGGCGATCTCCGACAAGCTGGGCGCGACCACCGCATCCGATGCGATGGGTTATATCGGCAAGACGGTGCTGACCCCCGGCACCACCGCCTATGGCCGCAGCGGCGGTGGCCTGACCGGCGCGATCGAACTGGGCGGCGCGGCCAGCGGCACGACGGTGACGATCAGCGACGAGAACGGGCAGGTGCTGAACCAGCTCGATCTCGGCAAGCAGGCGCAGGGCACCGTGACTTACGACTGGGACGGCAAGACCACCACCGGCGCGGATGCCGGCACCGGGCCGTTCAAGGTCGCCGTCAACGCGCAGAACAGCGGCAAGACAGTGGCCGCCACCAACCTGGTCTGGGCGCCCGTCGCCTCCGTCTCGACCACCACCGGCAGCGCGGTGCTGACGTTGCCGGGCATCGGCGACGTTCCCGTCAGCGCCGTCCGCCAGATCGGCTGATCCCCCCTTTTCTCCGGAGACCCCCATGTCCTTCTACACCTCGCTTTCCGGCCTTCAGGCCTCGCAGACCGAAATGGCGACGATCAGCCACAATCTGGCGAACGTCGCGACCAACGGCTTCAAGAAGAGCCGCACCGAATTCGCCGACGTGATCGCGTCATCCGTCTCGCTCAACCCCGCGCAACAGGTTGGGTCGGGTACGGTCGTGAAGGCCAACCGGCAGCAGTTCGGCAACGGCAATTACGTGCAGTCGGCCAACACGCTGGACCTTGCGGTATCGGGTGACGGGTTCTTCGTCGTGAAGCCCGATGTGGACGGCGCACGCGTCAATTTCACGCGCAACGGCGGCTTCCTGGTCAACAGCGAACGCTATGTCGTGGATTCGCAAGGGTCGCACCTGCAGGTCTATCCGGTGGACGGATCGGGTTCGGTCGTCGCCACCGGCACCGACGCGGCGCGCAGCCTGCAATTGCCGGAGACGAGCGGCACCGCGGTCCCGACCAAGAACGTCACGATGTCGCTGAACCTGAACGCCAACGCCGCCATCCCGACGGCGACGAAGTTCGATCGCTTCGATCCGACCAGCTACAACCAGTCGTCGCAGACCACGATCTACGACACTAGCGGCAACGCGCTGACGCTGACCAACTATTTCACGCGCGCCACGACGCCGACCAGCAGCACCGACGATTCGACCTGGACCGTCCATAGCTTCGTCGGCGACAAGCAGTTGACGAGCGGCGGAGCGGACAAGGTGACGCTGACGTTCAACCCGTCGGGCGCGCTGACGTCGCCGCTGGGCAACATCAGCTACGACGAGTTCTCGACCGCCGGATCGACCGCCACGCAGCAATTCTCGTTCCAGTACGGCGTCGACACCACGCAGCTGTCGCAGCCGTTCAACGTCACCGCGCGCGGACAGGACGGCAAGGCCGTGGGTCAGATCCAGGGCGTGTCGATCGACGAGAAGGGCATCGTGAAGGCCAGCTTCTCGAACGGCGATACGCAGGCGCTGGGTCAGGTGATGCTCGCCAATTTCTCCAATCCGGAAGGGTTGCGCCAGTTGGGCAACAGCTATTGGCAGGCGACCGGCATCTCCGGCGACGCCAAGCTGGGCTCGGCCGCCAGCAACGGCTTCGGCAGCCTGATGTCGGGCACGATCGAACGGTCGAACGTGGACATCACCGAGGAACTGGTCGGCCTGATCGCGGCGCAGCGCAATTTTCAGGCGAATGCCAAGGCACTGGATACCGCCAGCCAGATTTCGCAGACCATCTTCAACATCCGTAGCTGATCCGAAGGCGACGGGAGCACCGCATGGACAAGCTGATCTACACCGCCGCGACGGGCCTGCGGGCGCACATGGCGTCACAGGCGGCGATCGCGAACAACATGGCGAACGCGTCGACCACCGGCTTCCGCGCCGATCGCGTCGTGTTCGACCGGATCGAGCTGAAAGGTGGCGGCAGCACGATCGAGGCGCGCTCGCCGACGTCGGAAGAAGTGACCGACGCCGATCGGACGGAGGGCGCGATCCAGCAGACCGGCAGGCCGCTCGACGTCGCGATGACCGGCGATACCTGGCTGGCGGTGCAGGCGGCGGACGGCAGCGAGGCCTATACCCGGCGCGGCGATCTGGAGGTGGCGCCGTCGGGCGTGCTCCAGACCGGCGACGGGCATATCGTAATGGGTGAATCCGGGCCGATCACGCTGCCGCCGGCCAGTTCGATCAGCATCTCCGCCGACGGTTCGATCTCGATCGTGCCGCAGGGGGGCGATGCCACGCCGCAGATCGTCGATCGGCTGAAACTGGCGTCGACCAGGGGGTCGGACACGGTGAAGGGCCTCGACAACCTGCTCCGCGTGCGGGGTGGCGGCACGCTGCCGGCCAATCTGGACGGGACGGTCACCGGCGGGGCGCTGGAGGGATCGAACGTCAACATGACGCAGGCGCTGGTCGACATGATCGAGAACCAGCGCAGCTACGAAGTGACGGCCAACATGATGAAGTCGGCCAAGGACATGGACGAAAGCGGTGCATCGCTGATGCGCCTGCCGAGCTGAGGGATTAGCCAATGACCACCGCCGCCATGCATATCGCGCGCACCGGGCTCGACGCCCAGGACATGCGCATGCGCGTCATCTCGAACAACCTCGCGAACGTGAACACGACGGGGTATAAAAAGGACCGGGCGGCGTTCGAGACGCTGTCCTATCAGGTCGTGACGGCGCCGGGTGCGCAGTCGACGTCCGAAACCAAATACGCGACCGGCCTGAATCTGGGCACGGGCGTCCGCATTCAGGGCACCGCGCGGATCGATACGCAGGGGTCGATGCAGCAGACGGGCAACAGCCTCGACCTAGCGATGGACGGCGACGGGTATTTCCAGGTGCAGTTGCCCGGCGGCCAGCTCGGCTATACCCGCGCCGGCAACTTCTCACGCTCCGCCGAGGGGCTGCTGGTGACGGCGGAGGGGTATCAGGTGATGCCGGGCATCACCGTCCCCGAAGGCACGACCGCGATCACGATCGGTAACGACGGCACCGTGTCGGCGACGGTGCCGGGACAGACCGAGGCGAGCCAGCTGGGCCAGATCCAGGTCGCGAATTTTTCGAACACCGCCGGCTTGCAGTCGAAGGGCGACAATTACCTGCTGGAAACCGCGGCATCGGGTGCGGCGAATGTCGGCGTTCCCGGCGTCGACGGTCGCGGTACGGTGCGGCAGGGGATGCTGGAGGCGTCGAACGTCAACGTCGTCGAGGAACTGGTCGACATGATCGAAACGCAGCGCGCATATGAGGTCAACTCGAAGATGATCTCGGCCACCGACGACATGCTCAAATATGTGAACCAGAACCTGTGAGACACGTCGCGCTTCTGATCGTCGCGGCCCTGATCGCGACACCGGCGGAGGCTGGGCTGTTTGGCAAGAAGAAGCCGGCGGAGGATTTCTCGGCCGCGCATCCGCTGGCCCCCGCAACGATGCCGATCGCGGCGACGGGATCGATCTTCGCCGCCAGCGACGGCTATGCCGCGTTGTACGAAGGCTGGCGCGCGCGCCGGGTTGGCGATCCGCTCACGATCGTGCTGGTCGAGCGCACCGCCGCGTCGAAGTCCGCCGGGTCGAAGCTCGACTCGCAAGGTAATCTGAGCATCACGCCACCGAGCGCTGGGCCGTTCAAGCTGTTCAGCAAGGCCGAAGCGTCCGCCAGCGGCAATCGCGGTTTCGACGGCAAGGGGTCGGCCGATCAGGCCAATTCGCTGTCGGGCGAGGTCTCGGTAACGGTCGCGGCGGTCTATCCCAACGGCACGATGCTGGTGCAGGGACAGAAGCGCGTGACGCTCAATCGCGGCGACGAGTTCGTGCAGATCAAGGGCATCGTACGGACCGCCGATGTCGATCTGAACAACCGTGTCCCGTCAACCCGCGTCGCCGATGCCCAGATCGCCTATACCGGCAAGGGCGATGTGGCGCGTGCCGGCCGGCAGGGCTGGCTGTCGCGGTTCTTCTCCGTCGTGAGTCCGTTCTGATGATCCGGCTTCTCCTCGCCAGCCTCGTCGCGCTGTTCCTCGCCGTTCCCGCCTCGGCCGACCGGATCAAGGATCTGGGCGGATTTCAGGGTATCCGGTCGAACCAGCTGACAGGATACGGCGTCGTCGTCGGCCTGCCGGGCACGGGCGACGATAACCTCGAATACACGGTGCAGAGCCTGAAGGCGGTCACGTCGCGCTTCGGGTTCCAGCTGCCGCCGGGGGCCAATCCGGGCATGAAGAACGCGGCGGTGGTGATGATCACCGCCGACCTGCCGCCTTTCGCCAAGCCCGGCCAGCGGCTGGACATCACCGTGGCGTCGATGGGCAAGGCCAAGTCCTTGCGCGGTGGCAGCCTGATCCTGACCCCGCTGCTGGGCGCGGACGGCCAGATCTATGCGATGGCGCAGGGCAATCTGGCGGTCGGCGGACTGGGTGCCGAGGGCGCGGACGGATCGAAGATCGTCGTCAACGTCCCCTCGACCGGCCGTATTCCCGAAGGTGCCACCGTCGAACGCGCGGTCGCGACCGGGTTCGACACCGCGCCGACCCTGACGTTCAATCTGGCGCGCGCTGATTTCACCACCGCGCAGAATGTCGCGGGCGTCATCAACCGGACGCTGGGCGCCGGATCGGCGCAGGCGATCGATGCGGTATCGGTCGCAGTGCGCGCGCCGGAAGGTGCGAACGTGCGATCGACGCTGATGTCGACGATCGAGAATCTCGACGTCGTCTCCGCCGAACCGTCCGCCCGCGTCATCGTCAACGCGCGCACCGGCACCGTCGTCATCAGCTCGGCGGTGCGTGTCGGCCCAGCGGCGGTGACGCACGGCAAGCTGACGGTGCGGATCGACGAGAACCAGCGGATCAGCCAGCCGGCACCGCTGTCCGGCGGCCAGACCGCGGTCGAGCAACGATCGAACGTGTCGGTCGAGGAAGAGAAGAAGCCGATGTTCCTGTTCGCCCCCGGTCCGAAGCTGGCCGATGTCGTCAACGCGGTGAACGCGATCGGGGCCAGCCCCGCCGACCTCGTCGCGATCCTGGAAGCGCTGAAGGAAGCCGGCAGCCTGAAGGCGGAGTTGATCGTGCTATGACCGACCTTCCCGGCCTTCCCGCCGCCGTATCGTCCACCACCGGCATCGGCACCGACAACAGCCGGCTGAAGAGCAAGGCCAACCTGGAACAGGCGGGCGCGCAGTTCGAGGCGGTGTTCACCGGCATGATGCTGAAATCGATGCGCGCGGCCAAGCTGGCCGACCCGCTGTTCGATTCGAAGGCGCTCGATACGTTCCGCGACATGCAGGACCAGAAGACGGTGGCGGCGATGGCCCAGCACACGCCGCTGGGTATCGGCAAGGCGATGACGGCCTTCCTCTCGCGATCGCAAGGTGATCTTAACGACTCCCGGCAATAATTGCCGGGCATGAGCGACCTTCTGTCCATCGGCGCTTCCGGCGTCCGCGCGTATCAGACCGCGCTGTCCGTCGTCGGCGAGAACGTCGCCAATGTCGGCGCGACCGGCTATACGCGGCGCAGCGTCCGGCTGAGCGAGATGGCGGCGGGCACCGGCGCGGTCGAGATCAACGGCGCCGGCAACGGCGTGCTGCTGACCGGCGTGACGCGGGCCAGCGACGTCTATGCCAGTGCCGCGGTCCGCACGGCGAGTGCCGACCTGTCGCGGACCGAAAGCGGCGCGACATGGCTGGACCGGATCGAAAAGGCGCTGACCGGCAATCAGTTGACCGGACGCGTCACCCGTTTCTTTGCCTCCTCGACCAGTCTCGCCGCCGAACCCGACTCGAGTGCGTTGCGCACCGGGATGCTAGGGGCGGCGCAGTCCGCCGCGACTGCCTTCACCGCCACCGGGGCGGCGTTCGACCAAATCGCGACCGATCTCGACACGACCGCGCGGCAGGCGACGACCAGCCTGAATTCGCTTGGGGTCGCGCTCGTCCGCATCAACGACGGTCTCGGCCGGACGACGCCCGGCACCACCGCCTCCGCCCAACTGATCGACCAGCGCGACCAGATCCTCGACCAGATGAGCGCGATCGTCGATGTCGGCGTCAGTTTCGATGCGCTCGGCCGATCGACGGTGAAGCTGGGCGGTGCCGCCGGCCAGACATTCGTCGATGCCGACATCGCTGGTCGCGTCGCCTATTCGCGCAATAACGAAGGCGCGGTGGTGCTTGCGCTGTCCTATGGCGGCGAGCGGATGATGGTCAGCCCCAATGGCGGCGCATTGGCCGGGATCGTCGACGGCGCGCTGAGGATCGCGCAGGCCCGTGACAGCATCGAATCGGTCGCCAGGGATTTCGTCACGCAGGTCAACGCCAACCAGTTGGCCGGCGACGATCAGAAGGGCGCACCCGGCACCGCGATGTTCGCGACCGGCACCCGCCCCACCGAGATCACCGTCGCGATGACCGAGGGCAGCCAGATCGCCGCCGCCAGTCGCGGTGGCGGTGCGCGCGATTCGAGTAATCTCGCCAAACTGGAACAGGTGCGGCTGGGTCGTGGTTACGAGGCGTCGCTGACGTCGACGATCACGCAGAACGCGACCGCGTACGAGCAGAAGAAGATCATAGCCAATGCGCAAAATGCGATCCGCGACGGGGCGACCAGCGCGTTGAGCAGCGCGACAGGCGTAAATCTGGACACCGAGGCGGTCGAGCTGATGCGGTTCCAGCAGGCGTATCAGGCATCCAGCCGCGTGATCCAGATCGCGCGCGACACGCTGCAAACCATATTGGACATCAGGTAGGCGCCATGCAGATTTCAACCTCGTCGTTTTACGACAACACGTCGAAGCGCCTGTCGGCGATGTCGAGCCGCGCATCCACGTTGCAGACCGAGATCGCGACCGGCAAACGCTTCCAGACGCCCAGCGAAGCGCCCGCGACGTCGCAGCAGATCGCCGAGTTGAACCGCAAGGATGCCGATGCCGCCGTTTATGGCGGTAACCTGACGCTGGCGGGATCGCTGCTCGATCAGGCGGACGGCGTGCTCGGCCAGATCGGCACGCAGTTGCAGCGTGCGCTTGAGCTGACGACGCAGGCGGCCAACGGCACGCAGACCCCTGCGACCCGCAAGATTCTGGGCACCGAACTGGCGTCGATCGTCGATGCCGTCGCCGGCCTTGCCAATATCCGCAACGTCCGCGGCCAGCCGCTGTTCGGGACGCCCGACGGCGTGCCGGCGGTGACGAAGAACGCCGATGGCAGCTTCGCCTATGCCACGATCAATGTGTCCGAGGTGCCGATCGCCGATGGCCAGACCGTGCAGGCGACCGAGGGTGCATCGCGCATCTTCAAGCTGGACGGCGGCAAGGACACGCTGAAGATCCTGAGCGATCTGGCCGCCGCATTGCAGGCCGACGGATCGACCGGCAAATCCGCGAGCGACGCGCTCGACGACCTGAACGCCGGCATCGAACAGGTGACGGTGGTGCAGGCGTCGGTCGGCGCGCGGTCCGCCCGCGTCGAATTGCAGCAGACGCTGCTCGCCACTGCCGATACCGACCGAGCCGCACTGCGATCGAAGCTGGAGGATACCGACGTGACGTCGGCAGTGATCGAATTGCAGCAGATGATGACCGCCCTGTCGGCGACCCAATCCAGCTTCAGCAAATTGTCGTCGCTGTCGCTGTTCGATTATCTGCGCTGAACCGCTTATTATAGGCGCCCTGCCCGCCCGATGGTAACGGGTTGGCGAGGAAATGCGGTTAATCCTTGGCCGACAAGCCGGGACACGCCCGGCGCAACCGGGAAAAGCGTTTCATGTTTCCTGCCATCGGCCTCGTCGTTCTGCTCGCCATGGTGTTCGGCGGCTTCGCCATCACCGGCGGGGCGCTCGGCCCCGTCATGCATGCCATTCCACACGAAATGCTCATCATCGGCGGTGCTGCCGCCGGTGCGCTCATCATCGGCAATTCGGGCAAGGAGCTGAAGGCCGTCGGCGGCGGTTTGGGCAAGGTGTTCAAGGGACCGAAGTACAAGAAGCAGGATTATCTCGACACGATCTTCCTGGTGTCAAAGCTGATGAAGATGCTGCGGATGGAAGGGCCGATCGCGCTGGAACCGCATGTCGAGGACCCGCAATCCTCCGCCGTCTTCGCGGAATATCCCAGGCTGCTGAAGGACCATACGCTCATCAACCTGATCGCCGATACGCTGCGGCTGGTCGTGGTGTCGTCGGGCACGCTGGACGTGCATGCGGTCGAGGAGGTGATGGACCATGCGATCAAGACCCATCATCACGAGGTCGAGGGGCCGCACACCACGCTGAACAGCCTGGCCGATTCGCTGCCCGCGCTGGGCATCGTCGCGGCGGTGCTGGGCATCGTGAAGACGATGGGATCGATCGACAAACCGCCGACGGTGCTGGGCGAGATGATCGGATCGGCGCTGGTCGGCACGTTCATGGGCGTGCTGCTCGCCTATGGCATCGTGTCGCCGCTGGCGGGACGGCTGAAGCAGGTGATCGATGCCGATGCCGCGATCTACGACGTGGTGAAGCAGATCATCATCGCCTCGCTGCACGGCCACCCCCAGCCGCTGGTCATCGAATCGGCGCGCGCCGGCATCCAGCACCGGAACCAGCCCGGCTTTGCCGAGGTCTTCGACGGGCTTCGGGGTAAGTAACGTGGGGGGCAAGTAGGGCGATGGCGAAGGCTGCACCGCACGGGGCGAACGTTCCGCCCAAGGTGATCGTCAAGAAGATCTATATCGAGGGGCATGGCGGCCATCATGGCGGCGCATGGAAGGTGGCCTATGCCGATTTCGTGACGGCGATGATGGCGTTCTTCCTGCTGCTCTGGCTGCTGGGTGCGACGACCGAGAAACAGCGCAAGGGCATCGCCGACTATTTCGCACCGACGCTGATCGACACGCATGCGATCGGCATGGGCGGCAGCGGCGTGCTGGGCGGCGAATCGCTGATGTCGAACAACAAGCTGGGGCCGAAGGCCGCCGCCGCCGCGATCGCCACGGTGGGAATGCCGACGAATCCCGTCAAGGGCGGGCCGCAGGCGGGCATGGGCAAGAAGGGATCGCTGCGCAGCAGTCCTGCCAGCCGGGCCGAGGACGCCAAGTCGTTCGAGGAAACCCGCCGTCAGGTGATTGCACGGATCATGAAGTCTGCCGATCTCGCCAAGCTGGCCAAGCATATCCGGTTCGTCCGGACATCGGAGGGGATGCGGATCGACCTGGTCGACGATGCCGATTATTCGATGTTCGCCAGCGGCACGACGACGCTCGACACGCGCGCGGCCGAACTAATCGGCATGATCGCCGGATCGATCCGCAGCACCGCCAATCCGATCATGATCCGCGGCCATACCGACAGCGTGCCGTATGGCGATCCGCGTGCCATGAACAACTGGATGCTGGCGACCGGCCGGGCGGAGGCGACGCGGCGGCGGCTGGCGCTGGGTGGCATTCCCGAGAGCCGGTTCGAACGGATCGAGGGCGTCGCCGACCGCGAGCCGATGATCGCCGACAATCCCGGCGATCCGCGCAACCGGCGGGTGGCGATCACGCTACTGTATCGGCGGACGACGTTCGGGCAATAGGCGCGGACGGGTCGGCGGCGGTGGAAAGTCGCTAAAGTCACACCTCCCATGCGCGCGCGATCGTGCGCGGGCGCACGCGCGCGCGAGCATTATAGAAGCGCCGGAACCGGCGGTGAGAAAGAGCAGGTCCAGTCCGCATAATCGATATGGGAGTGTGTAGGACAGATGTTTCGACATCGCAGCGACGGCAGATGGCGCGAACCACCCTCACCCCTCCGCGGCTTTGCCACTCCCTCCCTCTCGCGGTGGGAGAGGGATAGAATGCGAAAACGCCCGCCGGGAAATGTCCCGGCGGGCGTTTTCATGTCCGGCGGGCGACGACGTGTCGCCAGCCATTATTCGGCGGCGGTGGTTTCCGCCTTGCGACGACGCGGGGCGGCGGCGGGTGCGGCCTCCTCGGTCTTGCGTGCGCCGGGCTTGCGACCCAGGCCGATCTTCTTGGCCATCGCGCGACGGCTTTCCGAGTAATTCTCGGCAACCATCGGGTAATCGCTCTTCAGGCCGTAACGCTCGCGATATTCGACGGGCGTCATGCCGTTGGTCGACAGATGGCGACGCAGCGTCTTGTACGGCTTGCCGTCGATCATCGAGATGATGTGATCCTTCGACGCCAGCGACTTGCGCACGCTGACCGCCGGCGTGTAATCGCCTGCCGGCTCTGCCACGACCGGTGCCGCAACGCCGGTGCCGAGCAATGCCGAGACGGTCTCGTGCATCTTGCCAAGGAACGCAGGCACCTCTTCCGCCGAAATGCGAGTGTTGGGATTACCCAGCCAAGCAATGGTCAGCTCGGTCGCCAGTTCCACTGCATTGTTCTCGTACGTATCGTCAGCCATCGATAAACTCCTTCTATGCGGCGACCCGTAGCGCCAAGATACGTGGCGTCAACCGATCACGGATGCCTATCGCACAACTATTATTTACGTCTGGTGAGCAACCGGCGACTGAAAGCCGATGTTGTTGCGGCCTGCATGGCCACCGTCGATCCCCATACGCAAAGGAATTTCCGTTGCGATGATGGGATAAGAACGGATCGGCCCTAATTGATATTAAATATGATGGAAAATCAATCGCCGTAGGGAACCGCGTCACTTTACCGCCGGTGTGCGATCTGATCCCGTCATCTTGCACCGATGATCCATATGGCTGACGATGGTCACCGACCACCCTGGCCAGCCGAACCTATGCTGAAATTCGGTTGTTCCAGCATTTTATCCCTGTCTGCCGTGTCATTTTTCCCGCACGAAAATGCTCGTATGCCTTTGCTCGGCATAACTTGTTGTCTTTTTTCAGCGGCTTAGGTCATCGAATATTTCTTATTGCGCATTTCGTATAATATATTCCATGATGCTCACAACAATATTGGGGGGCATCCATGACGAATCGTACCATCCGGCTTCTGCAATCCACCGCGCTCGCCGGCATGATCGCCGCGTTCGCCGTGCCGACTGCGGCGCAGACCGTAACACCGGACCCGGCCGTCGGTGCGCAGGAAGGGGCCACCGGTGACGACAACATCACCGTGACCGGATCGCGCCTCGTTCAACCAGGAATGCAGAGCAACAGCCCGATCACCGCGATCGACGCGGCGGAAATCCGGTTGCAGGGCGCGACCAACGTCGAGAACGTCCTGAATCGCCTGCCGCAGGTAACGCCGGATGCGAACCAAAACGTATCGAACGGCGCCGATGGCACGGCAAAGGTCAATCTTCGCAATCTCGGTAACAACCGAAATCTCGTTCTGGTCAATGGTCAGCGCTTGCTGCCGATCCAGGCGACCGATCTGAACTTCATCCCGTCTTTTCTGGTCGACCGGATCGACGTCGTCACCGGTGGTGCATCGGCGGTTTATGGTTCCGACGCGATCTCCGGCGTCATCAACTTCGTGCTGCGCGACGATCTGGACGGCATTCGCGGCGATGTTCAGTACGGATTTTCCAATCATCGCAACGACAATGCCGCGCGCCGGTCCCTGATCGCATCAAGCGGCTACCAGAACGCGCTGCCCTCCCCGGTCGATGGTCAGCGGTTCGATGCCAATCTGGCGATCGGTTCGAATTTCGGCGATGGCAAGGGCAACGTCACCGCCTATTTCGGGTATCGTGACGTGAAGCCGATCCTGCAGGCCAATCGCGACGTGTCCGCCTGCGCTTTGGACCCCGCGCCCGGCAATGCCGGTTATGTCTGCGGCGGATCGAGCAACAACGAATTCGGCCTGTTCCAGCCGCTGACCGGTCCCAGCGCGGGGTCGCGCCTGAACAACACGCGCGATGGGGCAAAGACCTGGGTTCCGTACAACAGCACGTTCCGTTACAATTACGCGCCGCTGAACTATTTCCAGCGCAACGATACGCGCTTCACCGCCGGTGCGTTCGCGCATTACGAAGTGGTGCCGGCGGCCGAAGTCTATGCCGGCGTGATGTTCATGGACGATCACACCAACTCGCAGGTCGCACCGTCCGCCCTGTTCCAGGGTTACACGTACACGGTGAACTGCAACAATCCGCTGCTTAGTGCGCAGCAGGGCAATCTGCTATGCGGCGCGAATTACGGCAACGCCGCCGTCTCGCAGGACCTGTACATCGGGTATCGCCCGGTCGCCGGAGGGGCACGGCCGCGCCGCGACGACCTGCGCCACCGCGATTACCGCGTGAACGGCGGCGTGCGCGGCGAGATCGCGGAGGGCATCCGGTACGACCTGAACGGACTGTTCTCCAGCTCCGTCCTGACCGAGAACTATCAGAACGATATCGATCCCGCCAAGGCGAACCGGGGCCTGCAGGTCTTGAACGTCAACGGCGTGCCGACGTGCAAGTCGGTGGTCGATGGTTCCGATCCCGGCTGCGTTCCGCTGAACGTCTTCCAGTATAACGGTATCAGCGACGCCGGATTCAACTACATCTACGCGCCGACCTTCACGCGCGGTGTCGATACCGAGACCGTGCTGAACGGCGCGGTCACGGCCGACCTGACTTCCTATGGCATCAAGAGCCCGTGGGCGGAGAACGGCATCGGCATCGTGCTGGGCGTCGAGCATCGGCGCGAAACGCTGAAGTTCACCGCCGACGCGCTGGCCCAGCAAAAGGGCACGAAGGAAAGTCAGGGCAAGTTCAACGTCACCGAATTCTTCAGCGAAGTCCGCGTGCCGATCCTGTCGGACATGCCGTTCGCGCAGGAATTGTCGCTGACCGGCGGTTATCGCTATTCGAAGTACAGCACCCGCGACAAGGGCATCTCCACCTACAAGGGCGAGATTTCATATGCCCCGGTCGCCGACCTGCGACTGCGCGCCAGTTACAACCGGGCGATCCGCGCACCGAACATCACCGAGCTGTTCGCGTCCCAGTCGGTTAACAACATCGCGGCGCAAGACCCTTGCGCCGGCATCGTCGACAACGACCCGAACACCGTCTCTCCCACTGCAACGGCGGCGCAGTGCGCTCTGACCGGCGTCACGGCGGCGCAATATGGACGGATCATCGACTGCCCGAGCGAAGTTTGCAGTGCCCAGTTCGGCGGCAATCCTGCCCTGAAGCCGGAGGAAGCCGATACCTACACCGCTGGTGTCGTGCTCGAACCGCACTTCATCCCGCGTCTGTCGCTGTCGGTCGATTACTTCAACATCAAGGTGAAGGATTACATCAATTCGATCCCCGTCTCGCTGACGATCGAACAGTGCATCGCGACTGGCGATCCGTTCTTCTGTTCCCTGTTCAAGCGCGATACGCGGACGGGAACGATCTTCGGCGATCAGGGCTATGTCATCTCGACCACGCAAAATACGGGATCGCTGAAGACGTCGGGCATCGACGTCGGTGCCAGCTATGGCCTGCCGACCGCTATCGGCCGGTTCGATACCCAGTTTACGGGGACATGGCTGAATGACCTGGTCACGGAGTCTCTGCCCGGACAGGGTTCGTATGATTGCAAGGGCCTGTTTGGGCCGACTTGCGGCCAGCCCAGCCCCGAATGGCGTCATCAGGCCCGCCTGACCTGGACCGATCCATCGAAGTTCGGGTCGATTTCGCTCAACTGGCGCTATGTCGGCGCGACCAAGCTGGCGTTCAACACGAACGCGTCGGCCCTTAATGCCAAGCTGCCTGCCTATAGCTATTTCGATCTGGCGCTGACGGCGACCGTCCGTGAGGGCGTGACCCTTCGCGCCGGCGTCACCAACCTGCTGGACAAGGACCCGCCGGCGATCGCGCAGGGTCTGCTGGCGCTGTTCGGCAACGGCAACACCTATCCGGGTGTCTATGACGTTGCCGGTCGCTCGTTCTTCTTCGGGTTGAGCAGTCAGTTCTGACGACGGGTTGCATGAAGGGTCGGCGGGTAGACGATGCCCGCCGACCCTTTGTCGTTTCATGTTCAGGAGTGAAGATGCCGCTCATCCGCCGATCGATCCTGTCGCTGGCGCTGTTGTCCAGCGCCGTGCCGGCCATCGCCCAGACGCCGATGGTGGCGGAATGGGAGCGGCCGGAGGTGATCCGCGAAGGGGCGGAGCCGATGCACGCGACCTTCGCCGGGTTCGACACGCGGGACGCGGCATTGCGGGGCGATGTGGCCAAGGCACGCTATCACCTGTCGCTGGATGGCGACTGGCGGTTCCGTCTGTCGCCGACGCCGGAGACGCGGCCGGTGGATTTCCATCGCCCCGATCATGACGTGAGCGGCTGGGGCATGATGAAGGTGCCAGGCATCTGGCAGGCGGAGGGGCATGGCCGGGCGGTGTTCGTCGGCAGCGGTTATCCCTTTCCGCGCAACCAGCCGAAGATCGATCATGCGCTGAACGAGGTGGGATCGTATCGCCGCGATTTCGTGGTGCCGGCGGACTATGCGGGGCGGCGGCTGTTGCTGACGATCGGTGCGGCGGGGGCGGCTTATTATGTCTGGGTGAACGGACAGCGGGTGGGCTATTCCGAGGACTCCAAGCTGCCGGCAGAGTTCGACGTCAGCCGCTATGCGAAGCCTGGCCGCAACACGATCGCGATCGAACTGTATCGCTTCGCCGATGGCAGTTATCTGGAGGATCAGGATTTCTGGCGCGTCAACGGCATCGAGCGCAGCGTCACGCTGTACGCCGCGCCGGCGACGCATATCCGCGACATGGAGGTGAAGGCCGGACTCGACGCCAGCTATCGTGACGGGCAACTGGGTTTGCGGGTCGATATGGCAGGTGCGCCGCGGGCGGTGTCGGTGCGGGCGACCTTGCTCGATGGCAAGCGTGTGGTGCTGACGCGCGACGGGACGCCGGATGGGGCGCGCAGCGTCGTGATGAGTGGCGTCGTGCCGGCGGTACGGGCGTGGACGGCGGAGACGCCCGATCTGTACACGCTGCTGGTCGAACTGCTCGACGATCAGGGCAAGGTGATCGAGGCGACCAGTCGCCGCATCGGGTTCCGCACCGTCGAGATCGCGGACGGCGAGGTGCGGGTGAACGGCAAGCGGATCATGATCCGCGGCGTCAATCGCCACGAACATGATCCTAAAACATTCCGCATCGTATCGGAGGCGACGATGCGCCGCGATATCGAACTGATGAAGGCGGCGAACATCAACGCGGTGCGCACGTCGCATTACCCGAACGATTCGCGCTGGTACGATCTCGCCGACGAATATGGCCTGTACGTGATGGACGAGGCCAATATCGAGAGCCACGGCTATCTGAGCCTGTCGCAGCAGAACGATAACGATCCATCGGTGCTGCTCGGCAACGACCCGACATGGCGGGCGGCGCATCTCGATCGCGTGCAGCGGATGGTGGAGCGCGACAAGAACCACCCGTCGATCATCTTCTGGTCGCTGGGCAACGAGACCGGCATCGGTTCCAGTTTCGAGGCGGCGGGCAAGTGGGTGAAGGCGCGCGATCCGTCGCGGCTCACCAGCTTCCTCGGGTGGAGCATGAGCAACTGGCGGCATCCGGTGAACGATTACGTCGATATCTTTGCGCCGATGTACGACGATGTCGAAAAGATGGTCGATTACGCAAACGCGCCGGCGTTCACCCAGCCGCTGATCCTGTGCGAATATGCGCACGGGATGGGCAACAGCCTGGGCGACATCGACGGATACTGGCGCACGATGCGCGCGCACCGGAAATTGCAGGGCGGCTTCGTGTGGGACTGGGTGGACCAGACGATGCTGCTGACGGACAAGGCGGGGCGGCCCTATTGGGGGCAGGGTCTGGACTTCGATCCCGATCCCAAGGCGCCGGGCGTGCATGGCGACGACAGCCCGGTCGGCGATGGCGTGATCCAGTCGGACCGGACGCCCGATCCGGAATATTATGAGCTGGCCAAGGCGCAGTCGCCGATCGCGTTCGAGCGGACGGAGGGCGGCTATCGCATCATGAACCGCCACGATCATATCGACCTGTCGCGGTTCACGCTGGACTGGACGATGATGGAGGACGGCGTCGCGGTGGCGCGGGGCGCGGTGCCGATGCCGGCGGTCGCGGCGGGGGGCAGTGCGGCGCTGCCGCTTGCTTTGCCGGCGGCGAAGGATGGGAGCGCCGAGCGCATCCTCGTCCTGCGCGCACGGACGAAGGTGGGGGCGGTGCCGATGTTGCCGGCGGGGCATGTCGTGGGCTGGGAGCAGTTCGCGCTGACGCCGCCGCGTGCCTTGCCGGCGCCCGCCCCCGGTGCGGTCGCGGCGACCGAGGCGGACGGCGTGTTGCGGCTGGCGGCGGCGGATGCGGTGCTGGAGGTTGACGCGGCGACCGGTCTGGTCCGTCGCTATGCGCGCGGCGGCACGACATTGCTTAGCGGCGGCGCGCCCGATTTCTGGCGGGCGCCGACCGACAACGATATCGGTGCGGGCGTGCCGAAGAGCCATGCGATGTGGAAGGTCTTTTCCGAAAACCGCCGCGTCGATGTGATCGCCCGGGAAGGCGATACGATCGTCGTCGATCACGACATGGGCGTCGGTTCGGTGAAGACGCAGACGCGCTGGACGATGGCGGGCGATGGCAGCGTGCGGGTGACGGTGAAGTTCGATCCGTTACGCGCCACCTTGCCCGATCCGCTGCGCGTCGGGCTGGCGTTCGAGACGCCGGCGGCGCTCGACCGGATACGCTGGTACGGGCGCGGGCCGCATGAGACCTATCCCGATCGCAAGACGAGCGGGTTGATCGCGGAGTGGAGCGGTGCGCTGGCGGATCAGTATCACGATTATGCACGGCCGCAGGAGTCGGGGGCGAAACAGGATGTGCGCTGGATCGCTCTGACCGGGGGCAACACCGGCGTCCGTATCACCGGGGCGCAGCCCTTGTCGGTCAATGCGCTGGCGTTTCCCTATACCGATCTGGCGATGAAGCCGCCGGGACAGGCGCACAGTTCCGACATCCGCCCGCATGGCAACGGCACATTGCTGATCGATGCCGACCAAGCCGGAGTGGGCGGCGATACCGGCTGGAATCTGGATGGACGACCGCACATGCCGTATCGCATCCCGTTGAAGCCGCTGACCTATAGCTTCACGATCGGCGCGGCGAAGTGAGGGCCGCGCTTGCCCTCGCCCTGTTGCTGACGGCGACGCCGGTTGTCGCGCAGACCGTGGCGGAGCGGATCGACCGGTCGCTGGCGTTGCGCGAGCAGTGGCAATGGCTGACCCGCGATATCGCCTCGCCCGCGCAATGGGACGGGGACGGGCGGCATTTCCATTATCGCAAGACCGTGACGGGCGGCTTCGCGTTCGTCGATGTCGATGCCACGACAAAGGCGAAGCGCGCGGCGTTCGATGCGACCGCGATCGCCGCCGCGCTGGCGACGATGACGGGCAAGCCGGTCGATCCGGTGCGGCTGCCGTTCGATCGTTTCGATTATGCCGATGCGCGTGCCGCGATCGTGACGACGATCGGGGACCGGAAGATCCGCTGCACGCTGACCGCACCCGTCTGTGCGCCGCTGCCGCCCGAACCCGAAGCGCGCCCGCGCGGGTTCGGCGTGGTGCGCGATCTGCGCGTGCCGGCGGACAACCATCCGCGCCGATCGCCGGACGGGAAGTGGGAGGCGCTGGTGATCGACGACAATCTCGTCGTGCGCGCCGCCGGCGGCGGCAAGGAGGCGTGGCGCAGTCAGGATGGCAGCCCGGCCGATTTCTACGACCCGGAGACGATCGCCTGGGCGCCCGATGGCCAGCATATCGCGCTGCACCGTGTCCGCCCCGGCTTCGCCCGAATGGTGACGCGCGTCGTCGCCGCGCCCGAGGGCAAGGTGCAGCCAGAGGTGGTGCAGCAACTCTATCCCAAGCCCGGCGATGCGGTGGATCAGGAGCAGCCGGTGCTGTTTGCAGTGGCGGACGGCAAACGCATCGACGTGGCGAATGCGCTGTTCCCCAACCCCTATTATCTGTCCGCGCCGACCTGGCGGAAGGACGGCAAGAGCATCCGGTTCGATTATCTGCGCCGTGGGTTCGGACAGGCGCGGATCGTCGCGGTCGATGCCGATACCGGCGCGGCGCATGTCGCGGTCAGCGAGGACCCGAAGACCTTCGTGTTCCGCGACGCGATCTATAGCCATGACGTGGGCGACCTCGGCCGCGAGATCGTGTGGACGTCGGAGCGCGACGGCTGGCGGCATCTGTACCTTGTCGATGGCGCGACCGGCCGGGTGAAGACGCAGATCACCAAGGGCAAATGGATCGTCCGCGACATCGCGAAGGTGGACGATACGAAACGCCGGATCTGGTTCTCCGCCAGCGGCGTCGTGCCGGGTGAGGACCCCTATTACAAACACTGGTTCCGCGTCGATTTCGACGGTCGTCATCTCGTCCGCCTGACGAAGGAGAACGCCACGCACGAACTGCGCTTCTCGCCCGATATGACGCGGTACGTCGATGTGTATTCGCGCACCGACCTGCCCGAGACGAGCGAGTTGCACGACGCCGCCGACGGCCGCCTGATCGCGACGCTGGAAAAGGGCGATATCACCGCGCTGACCGCCGCCGGTTTCCGCCCGCCCGAACGCTTCACCGCCAAGGGGCGCGACGGCACCACCGATATCCATGGCCTGATCGTCCGGCCGCGCGATTTCGATCCCGCCAGACATTATCCGGTGATCGAGAACATCTATGCCGGCCCGCACGACAGCTTCGTGCCCAAGGCGTTCTGGCCGTTCGGCTATTTCTCCGGCGGCGACAAGGTGATGGGGATGCAGCAGCTTGCCGATCTCGGCTTCGTCGTCGTGATGATCGACGGCATGGGGACGGCGAACCGGTCGAAGGCCTTCCACGATGTGGCATGGAAGAACATGGACGACATGGGCTTTCCCGATCGCATCGCCTGGATGAAGGCGGCGGCGGCGAAGGACGCGTCGATCGATCTGACCCGCGTCGGCATCTATGGCGGATCGGCCGGCGGCCAGAACACACTGAACGCGCTGCTCTTCCATCCCGACTTCTACAAGGCGGGGATCGCCTATGCCGGGTGTTTCGACAACCGGATGGACAAGATCGACTGGAACGAACAGTGGCTCGGCTGGCCGGTGGACCAGAGCTATCTCGATGCGTCGGGCGTCGTTCATGCCGGCAAGCTGCAGGGCAAGCTGATGCTGGTGGTGGGCGAACAGGATTCCAACGTCGATCCGGCATCGACGATGCAGGTCGTCGATGCGCTCATCAAGACGGACAAGCAGTTCGAGTTGCTGGTGATCCCCGGCGGCGAACACACCGCCGGCCGCACCACCGGGCCGGTGCCCTATGCGATGCGGCGGCATTATGATTTCTTCCTGCGGACGTTGCGCGGGGAGGGTGTGGCGGACTGGAACACGCGGTAATTCCGGCCACCCTCACCCTTCCGGCGCTGTGCGCCTCCCTCCCTCTCCCGGTGGGAGAGGGGAAAGGTTCAGGTCGTTCGGGCGATGATTTCGAACCGTCCGCCGGTGCGGGCGTCGATGGTTATCGTGTCGCCGGTCAGTCGTACCGGGCGTCCGTTTACCGTTGCGGACAGCAGTCGCACGGGTAGTCGGAACCGAACGCGGGCCGATGCCGGCCCCTGTGCGCCGAACGACACGGTCGCGGTCGCTTGTCTGGCGGCGGTATCGAACCGCGTGGCATAGTCCACCCTGCCCCAGCGCGTCGGTACCTGTTTCAGCGCGATTTCCTTGCCCGAAGCGAACCATGCGCGGGGCAGGCCTAGCCCGAGGTCGAGGCGATCGGCATCGTCGTCCTCGATCGCCAGCATCCAGCGAACCAGCAGCGGGATCGTCAACTGCGCCGGCATGCAGAACAGCGGCAGGTCGCCGTCGATGCCCGACACTTCGCCCGCCACCCAGCTGCCGGGCAGGTGCGAGTGGAACCGGTGCGAATGGAGGAACAGCAGATATTCCTCGATCCGCCCCAGCCGTAGCAGCGCACGCGCATGGCCGTAGGAGATGAAGCCGAGCTGATCGCGATGCGTGTCGTTGGCGGGCGCGAAATTGGCGGTCACGCCGATGCATGTGCCGCCGTGCCCGCGCACGCAATCGGCGATCAGACCGGCCAGATCGGCGGGCAGCACATCGGCTTGCAACAGTTCGGCATAGACGCGGTGCGACCAGCCCTGTTCGCTGGGTTTGCCGGTCGCCAGCGCCTGACGGAACGTCCCCTCGGCACCGGGTAGCGGGCCGAGATAGGGGGGCTTCAGGTCGCGGCGCACCTCCTGCCGGATGCGGCGGACCAGATGCCCCTCCAGCCGGTTGGCGCGGCGTGTCCAGTCGTCCGCCTCGGCACGGCTGCCCAGTCCCGGCCAGACCCGCGCGATGTCGCGCCAGCCGCGTACCGCCCATGCGCTGTTGTTCCAGTATGGCTTCCACCAAAGGCTCGGGTCGGGGTGCAGGCACGCGTCGGATTCGCTCCAGCCGTGCAACAGGCCGTGGCCGCGATCCGATGCGGGAAGCGCCAGTGCCTGATCGTGGAGTTCGGCGAGGATCCGGGCGGTGGCGACGACCTTGTCCTTGATCCGCGCGATCGTGGCGATGTCGCCGGTGTAGCGCAGGTAGCGGGCGATCAGCGAGAGCGTCAGGCCGAATTGCGGCACCTCCGGTCCGCGCATGTCGACCATGCCGTCGTCGCCGACGAAATCGTCGAAATATTCGTCCAGCACCGCTTTGGCCTGCGCGAACCGGCCCCATTCCAGATTGGCGTAGAGCGAGCTGGTGAAGATATCCTGGAACCCGTCATATTCCGGGCCGACATAGTCGCGATCGACGACGCCGTATTTGGGATAGGTGCCGCCCGGTCGCACCACGATCTCACGCGCGAAGGCATGGGCGACCATGTCGGGATAGACCGGGTCGGGCAGCGCGACGGGCGCCAGATCGGCCAGTTCCGCATGCCAGACCTGCGCGAAGCGGAGCAGCGCGCGGTAGAAGGCCTCGGCGGTCGGATGCGGGCGACGGGGCGGGAACGCGGCATAGCTGTGGCCATAATGCACCTCGGTCACGCGGCCTCGCTCGACCCGCATCGTGCGGTGCCATGTCTGCACCAGCAGCGGATCGTTCGCATCGACATCGGCGAAGACGATCAGGTCGTACCAGGCGGTGGCGGAGATCGGGATCACCTTGTGCACCGCCGGCAGCCAGCCGCCCAGCATCCCCTCGAACCGGGTCTTCGCGCCCTCGTCGCCGGACAGCGCGGCAAAGGCGTGTTCGGGGCGATAGCCACGGGTGCGGCCGTTGGGGAACACCGGCATCGTGTCGCCGGCCTGACGCGTGCCGACGAAGGTCGTCCATGGCAGGCGGGCGCCTAGCTTGTCGGGATCGAACCGCGATCCGCTTGGCGGGGCGGCGGCGCACACCTGTTCGGGATCGGGATCGCCGCCGCCCGCCAGCAGCCTGTCGGCGAGCAGATCGGCATCAGCCAAAGCGATCGCCTTCAGGTCCAGCCCCAGCCAGACGGGCGTGGCGGTGGCATGTGCCGCCTCGGTCCGCTTGGGCAACAACACCGCCTCGCCGCCGCGGACGAGCGCCAGCATCCCGTCGCGGGTGGTCAGATCCTCGCGCACCTCCCATGCGCCGTCATCGGTGGTGAAGCGCGCGACGACCGGCAGGGCGGCGACGTCGGCCGACAGCGGATTGAGCGGCAGCGCGGCGGTCCGTGCGGCGAGCGGCGTCGCGGCGGCGGCGATCGTGCCGCCGGCGAGGAACTGGCGACGGTCCATCAGCGGGGTGCCAGCGTGATCGTGGTCGGCGCCGCACCCAGTGCGATGGTCGTAGCACCTCGTTCCACGGTGCCGCGATCGGGCGTCCATGCCACCCCGCCGGCGGGTGCCTCCACCGACAGACGTGCGACGGGGGTCGAGGTGGTGGCGGGGTCGAGGGTCAGTTCGATCCGCTGCGTCGCGGGCAGATAGCGGGCGCTGGCGATCTTGCCGGCGGCCAGCGTGATCCACTGGCCGGCGGGCGCCACGAACAGGCGGCTGCGGGCGCCGTCATGCGGGACGATGTCGATCGCGCCATCGCGCTCGGTGGCCGTGCCGCCGAAGCCCAGCCAGCCGAACACCGGATGCCGCACCAGATAGGTCGCCGCGGCATAGGCATGGCCGAAATACCCCATGCCGTAATCGCCGCTATAGGCATCCCATTTCATCATGTCGGGTTCGGAATGGAACGCGGCGGAAGCGAAACCTTCGCGATCGACATTGGTGATGCCGCCCATAAACCCGCCATAGGCGACGCGGAGCAGGTGCAGGTCGGCCGGGTCGCGGCGATAGGCGTCGAACAGCGGGACCGCGTTCAGCGCCGATCCGTAATGATGAAGCTGGCGTTCGATCCGCTTCACCTTGCCGCCGTAGAGGAAGTCCCAATAGCGGCGGGCATTGCCATTATAGCCCCAGTGCGGGATGGTCGGGTCGTAGCCCAGGATCACCTCGCTCGTGATCGCCGCTTCCTTCGGATGATCGAAATAGCGCATCCACGCATAGACTTCGGGCTGGCCGGTCGAATCCCAGGCCATCTCGCTGCCGAACGGATAGGCGAGCGTGCGCCAGTGGTCGGCGCGGGCCTTCATCAACGCCTCGACCTCGGTGGCCTCGCGCGTCATCCCCTCGCGCTTCAGGTCCATGAGGATTTCGAGGAAAACCTCGCCCTCCATCTGGCCGAACTGCGCGTACTCGGGAGCGTCGCGTATCATCGCGACGGTCGTCTTTTGTGCCCAGCCCAGATACCAGCGCCAGTCGTGGCGGGTGACGAGGCCTGGGTGATTGCGGGCGAGGCGATAGAGCACCCAATGCCCCGCCGCGACATGCGGGTAATTATACGACCGGCCGAGATCGCCCGCCTGTTTCGCATTCCATGATGTCCAGGCCTGCCAGTCGGTCGCCGGGTCGTAATAACCGGCGAAGGTCCTGGGGTCGTACCAGAACAGGCTCTTCTTCACGCCGCCGGCGTGCGGGCCGTCGGCGACCTGCAACTTGCCGAGCACGGTTTCGTCGACCATGCGTTCCAGCTTCGCCACCTCGACGGAATCAGGATGGTCGAGCTGCTTCATCATCGCTGCGACCCATGCACCGGCGCCGCCCTCGTCGCTCATGCCGGCGATCCAGACGCGCTGTTCCTGCGTCAGGATCTTGTCGGCTTCGCGGTCGTAACTGAGGATCGCGGGCGCGCGGTGGAACGGGTCGCGGGCGTCGTCGAACCATTGCCGCGTCGTCGCGAACCGACCGAGATCGGCGGACACCTGCGCCAGTGGCTTCGTCACATAGTAATGTACGGTCTGGACGCTGCCATCGGCATAGGTGATCGCCACGCGGGCGCGGCCCCAGCCCTTGCCCGCGACACGATACCGCGCCCAGCCGGCGGGACCGGCGACGCGGGTCAGCGTCATCGCGTCCACGGGGGAGATGGCGATGCCGGTGATCGCTTGCCGCGCCTTCACGAACAGGTCGGCGGGGCTGTCGGTGGGGACGACATAGCCGGGGATGCCGATCGCCAGCGGCCGGCCCTGCGCCGCCAGCGTCGGTTCGATCGCGTGGATCGTGGGGGCGGCGACGAAGCGGACACCGACCGTCCGCTGCGCGCCGGGGGCCAGCGTTATGCCGGTCGGCTCGTTCCACGGCGCACCGGCATCCTTCGCCTGCGTCATCCCCTTCGACGCGACCATCCAGTCGTAGAATCCCTCGGCGGTCTGTTCGCGCGAGGTGCGGTCGGTGAAGAGGTCGCCGGCGGGCGCCTTGCCCGCCAGACGGATGATCCGGTACGCCTCCAGCGGGGTCTGGCGTTCGGGCAGGACCAGCAGCGCCGGGCCCTTGCCGTTCAGCCGCGTGACCTGCACGTAACCGCCGTCGCGGCCGATATAGGGATCGGCGAAGCTCGCCTGCGCATGCGCCTGTTCCAGCGTGCGATCGGTGATGATGTTGTCGAACACCATCGGCAGGCCGAGCGCGCCGATCTCGACCGGCTGGGTGCCGCGATTGACGAAAGTGAAGCGCAGCGCCAGCGTGCCGCCTTCCCTCACCCACGCCCGCTCGATCGTGATCGGCAGCATGTCGCCCAGCATCGCGCGGGCCAGCACCGGGCCGCCTGCGGGCAGGATACGGACATGGCCGTGATCGCTGGCGGAAGCGTAATCCCGCCATGCGCCTTCGGCGACGCGGAAGCGGAGGTGAACGTCGCCGACCTGTACGAAGCCGTCGCCCTGCCGTTCGCCGGCGCGACCACTGGGAACGAAATCGAAGGCGGGATCGGTCGAGGGCGACAGCTTAGCCAGCGTCTGCGTGTCGTGACGCAACGCCACCGCGAAATCGCCGACGGTGAAACGATCGGCGGCCGGGGCCGCCACGGCGGGCTTGTCCGCCGCCGGCAGCGCCGGGCCGATCGCGGTCGCCGCCAATATGATCGCGACGGCCGATACCCGCCTGTTCCATCCCTGCGCCTGTGCCATCGTTTGCTTCCCCCGCCGTTTCCGCCAATGCATCGTTGACTCATCAGCCTATCACCGTATCGTATACGGTATTCTTTGGAGATAGAAATGTCGATCGGTCGCCGAGACATGCTAAAATCCGGGGTCGCGCTGCCCCTGTTCGCCCTGCCCGCCGGCGCGGCGCGGGCGCTGGGCACGGCGTTGCCGGCCAGTGCCAGGCCGTTCCCGCTGTCGGCGGTCCGGCTGCGGCCGTCAGACTATGCGCATGCGGTCGAGGTTAACAGGGCCTATCTGCTCCGGCTCGACGCCGATCGGCTGTTGCACAATTTCCGCGCCTTTGCCGGGTTGCCGACCAAGGGCAAGATCTATGGCGGGTGGGAAAGCGATACGATCGCCGGCCATACGCTGGGCCATTATCTGTCCGGGCTGGCGCTGACCCATGCGCAGATCGGCTGCACCGATTGCGCCACCCGCGCGGCGTACATCGTCGACGAACTGACGGCGTGTCAGACCGCGAACGGCGACGGCTATGTCGCCGGCTTCACGCGCAAGCGGAAGGACGGGACGATCGTCGACGGGAAGGAGATATTCCCGGAGATCATGCGCGGCGACATCCGGTCGGCCGGGTTCGACCTGAACGGCTGCTGGGTGCCCTATTACAATTGGCACAAGCTCTACACGGGGCTGTTCGACGTGATCGATCATATCGGACCCAGTGATAAGGCGATGGCGATCGCCACGGGTCTGGGCGGATATATCGAGAAGGTCTTCGCTGCGCTGAACGACGATCAGGTGCAGGTGATGCTCGCCTGCGAGCATGGCGGCCTGAACGAGAGCTTCGCCGAACTATATGCGCGCACGAAGGACCCACGCTGGCTGAAACTGGCGGAACGCATCTATCATAAAAAGGTGCTCGACCCGCTGACCGCGCGGCAGGACGAACTGGCGAACATCCATGCCAATACGCAGGTGCCGAAGCTGATCGGCCTCGCCCGGCTGTACGAGATCACCGACCGGCCGGATTACCAGACCGCCGCGCGATTCTTCTGGGAGCGGGTGACGAAGCATCACAGCTACGTCATCGGCGGCAATGCCGATCGCGAGTATTTCGCAGGTCCGGACACGATCGCGCAGCACATCACCGAACAGACGTGCGAGCATTGCAACACGTACAACATGTTGAAGCTGACCCGGCATCTGTTTGCCTGGGCGCCGGACGGATCGCTGTTCGACTTCTATGAACGGGCGCACCTGAACCACGTGATGGCGCAGCAGGAGCCGGTGAACGGCGGCTTCACCTATATGACGCCGTTGATGAGCGGGGCGAAGCGCGAATATTCGGCGCTCGACGGCGAGGAGTTCTGGTGCTGCGTCGGCACGGGCATGGAGAGCCATGCCAAGCATGGCGAATCGATCTTCTGGGAGGGGGGCGATACGCTGTTCGTGAACCTCTACATCCCCGCCGACGCGACATGGGCGGCGCGGGGGGCGACGCTGACGCTGGACACCGCCTATCCGTTCGAGGGGCTGTCGACGCTGACGATGACGAAGCTGGCGCGGGGCGGGCGTTTCCCGGTGGCGTTGCGCGTGCCCGGCTGGGCGAAGACCGCTGAGCTGTTCGTCAACGGCAAGCCGGTCGAGGCGGCCCGCGCCGGCGGCTATGCGATCGTCGAGCGCAAGTGGAAGGCGGGCGACGCGGTCAGCATCCGCCTGCCGCTCGACCTGCGGCTGGAGGCGACGCCGGGCGATGCGCAGACGGTGGCGGTGGTGCGCGGGCCGATGGTGATGGCCGCCGATTTGGGCCGCGCGGACGGCGATTGGGACAAGCCCGATCCGGCGATGGTCGGCGGCGACCTGCTCGCCCGCTTCACACCGATCGCGCCGGGGGCGGCGCAGTATCAGACGGCCGGGCTGATCCGGCCGGGCGACCTGACGTTCGTGCCGTTCTATCGCCAGTATGACCGGCGCAGCGCGGTGTATTTCAAGCGCTTCACCGATGGCCAGTGGGTGGCCGAGGAAGCGGCGTTCAACGTCGAGCAGGCGCGGCGCAAGGATATCGCCGCACGGTCGGTCGATGTGATGCATCTGGGCGAGATGCAGCCGGAACGCGACCATGCGCTGACGTCGGAGATTTCGTACCCGGTCACCTATCGCGGCCATACCGGTCGCGATGCGCGCACCGGCGGTTTCTTCGAATTCACGATGAAGGTGCGGCCTGGTCCGCTGATCCTGCAGGCGACCTATTGGGGGGACGAGGGCAAGCGGACGTTCGACATCATGGTCGATAACCAGCGCGTGGCGACGCAGACGCTGGACCGGAGCCGGCCGGGCAGTTTCTATGACGTGGACTATCCGCTGCCTGAACCGCTGACGCGCGGCAAATCACAGATCAAGGTGCGCTTCGTGCCGCATGACAAGAACACCGCCGGCCCCGTGTTCGGCGTGCGCCTGTTCACCGCCAAACCGGCTGTCGCGGCATGAGCGACGACCGGGTCCACATGACGCTGGACGAGGTACGCGATTTCGCGCGCGCTATCCTGACCCGCGTCGGCCTTGCCCCCGATCATGTCGGGGCGGTGGCCGAGACGATGGTGGCGGGCGAGCGCGACGGTTGCGGATCGCACGGCATCTATCGCCTGCTGGTCGCCGCGCACAGCGTGGCGACGGGGGTGGTCGATGCGCACGCGACGCCGGTGCTGACGCGGCCCGCGCCCGCCATCCTGCGCGTCGATGGCGGCGGCGGTTTCGCGCAGTTGGCGTTCGAGACGGGGCGGCAGGCGCTGGTCGATACCGCGCGGACACAGGGGCTGGCGGCGCTGGCGCTGAACAACGTCGTCCACTTCGCGGCGCTGTGGCCGGAGGTCGAGGCGCTGGTGGCCGAGGGGCTGGTGGTGATCGCGGTTACGCCCAGCCATGCATGGGTCGCACCGGCGGGGGGTACGAAGCCGCTGTTCGGGACGAACCCGATCGCGTTCGGCTGGCCGCGCCCCGGCGGGCGGCCGTTCGTGTTCGACTTCGCCACCAGTGCGGTGGCGCGCGGCGAGATCGAGCTGCATCGTCGTGCCGGTCGCCCGGTCCCGCCCGACTGGGGTTACGATGCCGAGGGTCAGGAGACGACCGAGGCGGCGCAGGTGCTGGCCGGCGCGATGCGAACCTTTGGCGGGCACAAGGGATCGGCGCTGTCGGCGATGGTCGAACTGATGGCGGGGCCGATGATCGGCGACCTGACCAGCCGCGAATCGATGGCGCGCGATGGTGGTCGCGGCGGATCGCCGATCGGTGGCGAGTTGATCCTGGCGATCGATCCCGCCGGCTTTCTGGGCGATGCCGCCGCCGACGAGATCGCGCGGGCGGAGGCGCTGTTCGACGGGATCGAGGCGCAGGGCGCAAGGTTGCCCGGTGCCCGCCGTCACGCCGCCCGCGCCGTCAGCCTGACCGAGGGTGTGTGGGTATCGAAGCAGTTGATCGCCGATATCGAGAATGTCGTGAAGGAAAACGCATGATCCGTATGACGTCCGCGCTGGCGCTGATGGTCGCCACCCTGTCCGCGCCCGTCGCGGCGCAGACCGCGCCGGTGGCCCCTGCGCCCTCCCCCGCCCCCTCACCCGCCGACACGAAATTCCGCGCGCTGTCGGATGCGGAATATACGTGGCGGCGGACGCTGTGGCCGTCGGACGAGAACACGCCGAAGGGCGAGCGGCGTGGCCTGCCCGATGTCGGTCCGGCGATGCAGGCGACCAAACTGAAACGCTGGACCGAGACCGCCGCGGCGCTGGCGGCGATCGATCCCGCGACGCTGTCGCCGGCCGCGCGCGCGGATTATCAGGTCTATCGCGTCCAGATCGACGCGCTGCTCGCCGAACAGAAATTCCGCGATTTCGAAAAGCCGCTGAACGCCGACACCAGTTTCTGGATGGAGGTGGCCGGGGCCGGTCGCGATACGTATCGCACCGCCGACGATTACCGCCACTACCTGACGATGCTGGCCGATGTGCCGCGTTATTACGACCAGCAGATCGTCAACATGCGGGCCGGCCTGAAGCGTGGTCTCACGCCGCCGCGCGTGACCCTGCAGGGACGCGACATCGGCGTGGCGCAGGTGGTGGATGCCGGCGGTGGTGAGGGTTCGCCCTTCTATGCGCCGTTCAAGACGATGCCGGCGACGATCCCCGCCGCCACGCAGGCCGCGATGCGCGCGGAGGCGCTGAAGGCGATCGCGGGCGGTGTCGTGCCGGCCTATGCGAAACTGCTCGCCTTCCTGCGTGCCGAATATATCCCCGGTGCGCGCACCGCGTTGGCCGCGTACGACCTGCCGGACGGCAAGGCCTATTACCGGTCCAAGGTCAGCGAGTATGTCACCCGCGATCTCAGCCCCGATCAGATTCACGCCATCGGTCTGGCCGAAGTCGCCAAGATCAAGGCGCGGATGGGCGATGTGATGCGCGAGGTGAAGTATCAGGGCGACCTGCCCGCCTTCCTGAACTTCCTGCGCACCGATCCGCGATTCTATGCCAAAACGCCGCAGGACCTGCTCGACCGCGCGGCGTGGATCGCCAAGACGTTCGACGGCAAGGCCGACGAATGGTTCGGCCATCTGCCGCGCGGTCGCTTCGCGATCAAGCCGGTGCCGGCGGATGTCGCGCCGTTCTACACCAGCGGGCGCGGCGGGCCGGGCATCTATCTGGTCAACACCTATGATCTGCCGTCGCGGCCGCTCTATTCATTGCCGGCGCTGACGCTGCACGAAAGTGCGCCGGGGCATGCGTTCCAGATGCCGCTGGCGCTGGAGCTGACCGACCTGCCCGCCTATCGCCGCGATACCTATATCTCCGCCTATGGCGAGGGATGGGCGCTGTATTGCGAGGCGCTGGGCGAGGACATGGGCGTGTACGAGACGCCCTATGACCGGTTCGGCATGCTGAGTTACCAGATGTGGCGCGCGGCGCGGCTGGTAGTGGATACGGGCATCCATGCCAAGGGGTGGACGCGCGAACGGGCGCAGGCCTTCCTGCGCGATAATACCGCGCTGTCGAACCACGAGATCACGACCGAGGTGGATCGTTACATCGCGTGGCCGGGGCAGGCGCTGAGCTATTATATGGGCGAGCTGACTTTCCTCGCGAACCGGGCGAAGGCGGAAAAGGCGCTGGGCGAGAAATTCGACATCCGCGCGTTCCACGATGCGATGCTGGCGCTGGGATCGGTACCGCTGCCGATGATCGACGAGCGCACCGATCGCTTCATCGCTGAGGGTGGCAAGGGGCCGTATCCGCTAAAATAGCCCTTCGGCGAGATGACGATCTATCCCGTTCCGTTCGTCCTGAGCGAAGTCGAAGGGCATGGGACTCACCTGTGCTTCGACTTCGGCGCTACGCGCCGACGTTTATCCTGAGCGGCTGGCTTGCCAGCCAGTCGAAGGGCTCAGCACGAACGGGGTGGGAGCAACAGCGTCGTGCTTTTAGTCACCTTCACCGAAGACGGGCGCGCGCTTCTCCATGTTGGCGCGCACCTGTTCGCGCTGATCGGCGGTGCCGAGCAGCGCCGCCTGTTCGGTGGTTTCCGCGGTCAGGATGGTCGCGGGATCGCCATCGGCGGCAACCGCGAACAGGCGCTTGGCAGCGCGGATCGCGGCGGGATGGCGGCCGGCGATCGTTCGGGCGAGTGCCAGCGCCTCGGTCAGCGGATCGGGCGCGATGCGGGTGACGAGGCCGAGCGCGGCACCGTCCGTGCCATCGACCTCACGCGCGGTGTAGACCAGCTCGCGCAGCACATCATCGCGCACCGTGCCGCGCCACAGGGCATAGCCGGCCATGTCGGGGACGATGCCCCAATGCATCTCGCGGATCGACAGGCGCGTGTCCGCCGTCGCCAGCCGGACGTCAGCGCCCGCCGCGATCTGGAGGCCGCCGCCGAACGCCACGCCGTGCAGCGCCGCGATCACCGGCTGCGGCATCGCGCGCCAGCCCCAGGCGACGTGCTGGACGAGGTTGGCGGGGCCGTGCGTGCGATCGTGGGTCAGCAGGCCGGAGCCGCCGCTCGCCATCGCGGCCATGTCGAGCCCCGCACAGAATGCGCGTCCCTCGCCCGACAGGACGACGCAGCGCACGTCGCAGCGAACGGCCAGCGCGTCGATGGCCGCCGCCAGCGCATCGAACATCGCCGGATCGAGCGCATTCATCTGGGCCGGGCGGCTGAGTTGCACATGCGCGACGCCGGCGTCGACGGCTATGGATACGCGATCGGTCATCATCCTCTCCTGATCGCGCCGCTGTTGCACCGGGCCGGCGCGCGTGTATCCACAGGACCGATGAAGGGGTTCGACGTCAAGCGGTTCGCCGCCCTGTTGCAGGCCGGCCATGGCGGGCGGCTGGGCATCGTCTATCACGACCATGACGGCACCGCGCCGGAACCATGGGTGGAACTGGCACTGCCCTATGCCGCCGATCAGGTCGGCGATCCGGTGCGCGGGGTGATCGCGTCGGGGCCGATCGTGACGCTGATGGACATGGCGACATCGATGGCGGTGTGGGCGAAGCGCGGCCGCTTCGCGCCACATGCGACGCTGGACCTGCGGATCGATTATCTGCGCGCGGCGACGCCGGGGCGGACGGTGATCGGGCGCGGCGAATGTTATCGCCTGACGCGGTCGGTGGCGTTCGTTCGGGGGCAGGCGCATGACGGCGATCCGGCCGATCCGATCGCACATGTGGCCGGCACGTTCATGCTGCTGGATGCGGCGGCATGAGCGCCTTGCCGCCCTATGCCGATCTGCTCGGGCTGACGCTGGAGCGGGACGTGTCGGGTGCGCCGATAATGGCGATGCCGTTCAACGACGGGGTGCTGGGACGCCCCGGTTTCCTGCATGGCGGCGCCATCGCGGGCCTGCTGGAAGTGGCGGCGATCGCCGCGCTTCGACATGCGCTGGCCGCGGAGGGGGAGGCGACGATCAAGCCGATCACCGTCACGATCGATTACATGCGCGGTGGCCGCGACAAGACGACGCGGGCGGCGGGGGTCGTCACGCGGCTGGGCACGCGGATCGCCAATGTCGAAGCGACGGCGTGGCAGGACGATCGCGATCGGCCGATCGCGGCGGCGCGGATGAACTATCTGCTCACCCGCGCCTGACGGCGTCAGGCGGGGTCGATGCGGACGAGGCGGCCGGTGCCGCCGTCCTCCAACACCCAGATCGTGCCGTCCGGTCCCTGCTCCACCTCGCGGATGCGCGCGCCGAGCGGGATGCGCGCGGCCTCGGTCGTGGTGCTGCCCGACACGCGCACGCGGACCAGCCCTTGCGAGACGAGGCCCGCCAGCAGGAAATCGCCGTCCCAGCCGACGAAGCGGGTGCCGGTGTACTGGATCATGCCGCCCGGCGCGATCACCGGGGTCCAGCTGAACAGCGGCGCGGTCAGGTCGGGGCGGGTCGAATGGCGCGGCAGTACCTCGCCGTCATTGCCTTCCGACACCAGCCGCCAGCCATAATTGCCGCCGGCGGTGATGAGGTTGAACTCATCGCCACCTTCCGGCCCCATCTCGCTTTCGAACAGGCGCCCGTCGCTGGCGACCACCAGACCGTACGGGTTGCGGTGGCCGTACGACCAGATTTCCGGTCGCGCATTGGCGGTGCCAGCGAAGGGATTGCCGGTGGGGATCGTGCCGTCGGGATTGATGCGGATGACCTTGCCCAGCGTCACCGACAGATTCTGCGCCGGTGCGCCCTGATGCCGCTCCCCGGCGGTGACGAACAACGTGCCGTCGCGGCCGAATGCCATGCGGCCGCCGAAATGCCGGACGTCGGTCAGCTTGGGTGCCTGTCGCCAGATCACCGCCACGTTGGTCAACTGCGCGGTGCCGCCGGCGTCGGTGGTCAGCGTGCCGCGAGCCACGGCCAGACCGGCGCCGCCCGTCCCCGTCTCGGCATAGCTGAGATAGACCCGCGCATTGGTCGCGAAGGCGGGGTCGAGCGCCACATCGAGCAACCCGCCCTGCCCCGTATAGGCCACCGCCGGCACCCCGGCGATCGCCGTGGACACCTGTCCGCTCGTCGTCACCAGCCGCAACCGGCCGGGCCGCTCGGTGACCAGCATCCGGCCATCGGGCAGGAATACCATGGCCCATGGATTATCGAGGGTAGCGATCGGCGTTCGCGTGACGGCGGTGGTGGTGACGGGCGTCGGTCCGGAAGTCGCAGTTGGCACCGGTTGCGGCGACGCGGTGGGGGTCGGGGTCGGGCCGGGAACGACGCCGACATCGTCGTCGCTCCCGCCACTGCCGCACGCGACGAGGATCAGCGCGAGCGCGACGACACCGGCGCGACGCGGTGCCCGTGTCATGACGTCGGGGTCAGCTTGATGAGCCGTCCTTGCGATTCGCCGCCATCTTCCAGCAGCCAGATCGCGCCGTCCGGTCCCTGGGCGACATCGCGGATGCGCGCGCCCATGTCCCACTGATCGCCCTTGGCGGCGTTGGTGCCATTCAGATCGACGCGGACCAGCGATTTGCTCGACAGGCCGCCGATAAAGGCATCGCCCTGCCACTGCGGGAACAGCTTGCCCGAATAGATCATCAGGCCGCCGGGCGAGATCACCGGGTTCCACCAGACTTTCGGCGCCTCATAGCCGTCGCCAGGTTTGTGATCGGGGATGTCGCGGCCATCGTAATGCGAGCCGTTCGATGCGTTGGGCCAGCCATAGTTGCGGCCGGGCAGGATCAGGTTGACCTCGTCCCCGCCCTTCGGCCCCATCTCCTGTTCCCAGAGATTGCCCTTCGCATCGAACGCGATTCCCAGCAGGTTGCGGTGGCCATAGCTCCACACCGCCGGGTCGAAGCCCTTCGCGGCGAGCGGATTGCCGGGGGCGGGCTTGCCGTCGAGCGTCAGGCGCAGAACCTTGCCGAGCGTCGCCTTCGGGTCCTGCGCCGGCGTGAATTTCTGGCGGTCGCCGGCAGTGAAGAACAGATGCCGGCCATCCGGTGCGAAGGCGATGCGGCCGGAATAATGGCCGTTGCCGTCGACCAGCGGACCGGCGCGGAACAGCGCCTCGATCTCGCCGAGGCGCTCGCCACCCTGACCGCCACCATCCGGGCGCAGGCGACCGCGCGCCAGAATGACGCCCTTGCCGCCCTCACCCGCCGCCGAATAACTGAAATACACGCGCTGGCTGGTGGCGAAATCAGGGGCCGGTACGACATCCATCAACGCGCCCTGCCCGGCACTATCGACCGTGATGGTCGCCACCGTCTGGCGCTGCTTCCCGTCCGCCGACACCAGCAGCATCCGGCCTTGCTTCTCCGTGACGAGCATCCGCCCGTCGGGCAGGAACGCCAGCGCCCAGGGTGAATCGAAATCCGCGACCACGGTTTCGGCGAACGGCTTCGCCGATCCTTGCGGGGCGGTCGGCGGGCTGGTGGCCGGCGCATTGCCGCTGCATGCGATCAGGGCGAATGGCAGCACCGCCAGCAACTTCGTGTTCATTCATGTCTCTCCCGGTTCTCGTCGGGAAACGTCCGAGCCGCGAAATTGGATGCGAGACTTGTTTATGCACCCGCCTTTGCGTATAGCGCAGTCGCTTTCTCTTACATCGTCAGGTGCAAGGGGCTGCGGGGCCGGGCTCCGCGGCGGCAACCACCCATGGAGCATCGCTTGGTCGACATCGCCGCACTTTCCGCCCTGATCGAACCCGAAGCCAAGGCGCTGGGTTTCGAACTGGTGCGCGTGAAGATGACGGGCGGCAAGTCCGACCCGACGTTGCAGATCATGGCCGAGCGCCCCGATACGCGCCAGTTGATGCTCGACGATTGCTCGGCGCTGTCGCACCGCGTGTCGGACATGCTCGACGCGCTGGAGGCCGAGGGCCGTGATCCGATCGAGGAAGCGTACCGGCTGGAAGTCAGCTCGCCCGGCATCGACCGGCCGCTGACCCGCCTGTCCGACTTTTCCGACTGGGCGGGCCATGAGGCGCGTATCCGGCTTGTCGAGCCGATCGAGGGCCGCAAGCAGTTGACCGGCGAGATCGTCGGGGTCGAAGGCGACCGGATCACGATCGATCTGGGCAAGCACGGCCGTACCGTGATCGGGTTCGCCGATATCGACAATGCCAAGCTCACGATGACCGACAAGCTCATCGCCGCCACCGCCCCGCTGTCCAGCGAAGGCGCGGACGAATTCGAAGACGCGCCCGACGACATCGATGTCGATCCGGCGACAGCAGAGGATAAGCACTGATGGCCACGGCCACCGCCAACCGCGCCGAACTGATCGCGATCGCCAATTCGGTCGCGACCGAGAAGATGATCGATCGCGCGATCGTGATCGAGGCGATGGAGGACGCGATCCAGCGCGCCGCCCGTACCCGTTACGGGCAGGAGATGGACATCCGCGCCAAGCTGGACGCGACGTCCGGCGACCTGCGCCTGTGGCGCGTGGTCGAAGTGGTGGAGCTGGTCGACGACCTGTACAAGCAGGTCAACGAGAAGGACGCGCAGAAGCTGAAGAAGGGCGCCGTGGTCGGCGACTTTCTGGTCGATCCGCTGCCGCCGATCGAATTCGGCCGCATCCAGGCGCAGGCGTCCAAGCAGGTCATCTTCCAGAAGGTCCGCGACGCCGAGCGCGAGCGCCAGTTCGAGGAATTCAAGGACCGCCAGGGTGAGATCATCACCGGCGTCGTCAAGCGCGTCGAGTTCGGCCATGTCGTCGTCGATCTGGGCCGGGCCGAGGGCGTCATCCGCCGCGACCAGCAGATCCCGCGCGAAGTGGTACGCGTCAACGACCGCATCCGCTCGCTGATCCTGAAGGTGGTGCGCGAGAATCGCGGGCCGCAGATCTTCCTGAGCCGTGCGCATCCCGACTTCATGAAGAAGCTGTTCGCGCAGGAAGTGCCGGAAATCTACGACGGCATCATCACCATCCAGGCCGCCGCCCGCGATCCGGGCAGCCGTGCGAAGATCGGCGTCATCAGCCGCGACTCGTCGATCGATCCGGTCGGCGCGTGCGTCGGCATGAAGGGCAGCCGCGTGCAGGCCGTCGTGCAGGAGATGCAGGGCGAGAAGATCGACATCATCCCCTGGTCGCCCGACATCGCGACGTTCGTCGTCAACGCGCTCCAGCCCGCCTCCGTCAGCCGCGTCGTGATCGACGAGGAAGAGGAGCGGATCGAGGTGGTGGTGCCCGACGATCAGTTGTCGCTGGCGATCGGCCGCCGCGGCCAGAACGTCCGCCTCGCCAGCCAGCTGACCGGCAAGGCGATCGACATCCTGACCGAGGCCGATGCCTCCGAGAAGCGCCAGAAGGAGTTCGTCGCGAATTCCGACCTGTTCCAGAACGAACTGGATGTGGACGAGACGCTGGCGCAGTTGCTGGTGGCCGAAGGCTTTAGCAGCCTGGAAGAGGTCGCCTATGTCGAGCTCGACGAGATTTCGAGCATCGAGGGCTTCGACGAGGGTCTGGGCGAGGAGCTTCAGAGCCGTGCGCAGGAAGCGCTCGATCGTCGCGAACAGGTCAATCGCGAACAGCGTCAGGGTCTGGGCGTCGAGGATGCGCTCGCCGAGCTGCCGTATCTGACCGAGGCGATGCTGGTGACGCTGGGCAAGGCGGGCATCAAGACGCTCGACGATCTCGCCGATCTGGCGACCGACGAGCTGGTCGAGAAGAAGCGCGCCGAGCCGCGCCGCCGCAACGAGGACGCACCGAAGCGTCCCGAGCCGAAGGGCGGCATTCTCGCCGAGTATGGTCTGAGCGACGAGCAGGGCAACGAGATCATCATGGCCGCGCGCGCGCACTGGTTCGAGGATGAGGACGCACCTGCCGCGGCCGACGCCGTTGAAGACGCGACCGTCGAGGAAGCGGGCGACGAGCCTGTTGCGGAGGCCGAGGTGGCCGAAGCCGAGGATACGACCGTCGAGGAAACCGCGACCGACGAAACCCCGGCCGATATCGACGGTGACGAGGACAAGAAGGCCTGATGCCCTTCGTCAGCATCCGTATCTCCGGTTCGGCGACGAAGGACCAGAAGTCCGCCATCGTCGCCGACGTGACCGAATCGCTGGTCAGGCGGCTGGGCAAGAACCCGGCCGCCGTCCAGATCGTGATCGAGGAAGTGTCGCTGGAGAATTACGGCGCCGGCGGTCAGTTGATCGCCGACCGGGACGCCGCCAAGGGCGCGCCCCAAGTGCGGGAGGACGCACATGCGGACCCCTCGCAATGATACCGACCGCGTAAGAACCGGCAGCAAAAATAGCGTCGCCCCGGACACCGAAGGTCCGGTGCGCAAGTGCATCCTGTCGCAGGACCGCGACGAGCGCGACCATCTGGTCCGACTCGCGCTGGCGCCCGATGGCCAGGTGCTGCCCGACGTGCGGGCCAAGGCGCCGGGTCGTGGCGCGTGGATCGGCGTGTCCCGCGTGGAACTGGAAGCGGCCTTCGCCAAGGGCCGGTTGCGCGGGGCGCTGGCACGCGCGTTCAAGACCGGCGACTTTACGCTGTCGCCCGACCTGCCCGCCCGGATCGCCGCCGCGCTGGAGCGCAATGCGCTCGACCGGCTGGGACTGGAAGCCAAGAGCGGGACGCTGTTGAGCGGCACCGACAAGATCGAGGCGGCCGCCCGTTCGGGCCAGCTCCACGCCCTGTATCATGCCGCGGATGCGGGGGATGACGGGATGCGTAAACTGGCGCAGGCGTGGCGGGTCGGTCGCGACATGGAAGGTTCCGACCTGAAGGGGTTGGCGTTACCGATCGCTCGCCCCATATTGTCATTGGCGCTGGGACGCGAAAATGTGGTACACATTGCGCTGACCGACCGCGCTGCGGCGAAGCGGGTGAGCGAAGCGCTCGACCGCTGGCTGCATTTCATCGGACCTGAACCCCTGACGGGCACCGCGCAGAGTAGCACTTTGCCAGGACCCAACTCGGCCCCTTGCGAAACGGCCTCGCAAGGCGCATCGGCGCACCGCTCCGTCCCAGACGGAACCGAGGCGTCACCGGCCGCGACTACGCACGAGGAATTTGAGTGAGCGACACCGACAACGACAAGCCGAAGCTCGGAATGCGCGCGCCCCTGGGGCTGCGCCGCACGGTCGAGACCGGCAAGGTGAAGCAGAGCTTCAGCCACGGCCGTTCGAACACGGTGATCGTGGAGACGAAGAAGGCGCGCGTCCTGCGTCGCCCTGGCGATCCCGCCCCTGCCGCCGAAGCGCCCGCCGCCGTCGAGACCGCACCGGTTGCGGCGCCGGTTCCGGTCGCCCCTGCGCCCGTGCCACGCCCGGCACCGTCGAACGAGACGGCGCAGGAGCGTCAGGCCCGGCTGCTGCGCGATGCCGAGGACCAGCGGATGCATTCGCTGGAGGACAATCGTCGTCGCGAGGAAGCCGCGCGTGCGCAGGCCGCCGAGGACGAGCGCGCCCGCGCCGCCGAACGCGCGCTGGCCGCACAGGCGCCCACACCGACGCCGGAACCCGCTCCCCAGCCGGCTCCTGCCCCGGCACCCGTACCGGTAGAGGCCGTCGCCGCACCGGCGCCCGCCCCCGCACCCACCGTGGCGACGCCCGCAGGCCGTGGTTTCCGCCCGGTCGAACGGCCCGTGCCGGTCGCCGAGCCGGAGCCCGCACCCGCCCCCGTGGCCGAAGCGGCCGCACCGGTCGCGGCACCTGCGCCGACCCCGGCACCGGCTCCCACACCCGCGCCTGCTCCGACCAGGCTGGTCGCGCCGGTTCGTGTCGCGGCGCCGACGCCGCCACCGGTCGTCGAGCTGACGCGCGATCCGTCGATGCCGGCACCGCGCCGGTTCTCGCCGGTCGCCCGCCCGGAAATCCCGAAGCCGCAGCCCAAGCCCGTCGAGCAGCCCGCTCCCGCGCCGGTCGCCGCGGCCTCCGCGCCATCGGGCGGTGGTGCGTCGAGCGCCGGTCGGCCGATGCCCGCCGGTCAGGCGACGCCGCGCAATGCGCCGCCCAGCCGTCCGCAGCAGCGTGACCGCAAGGGCGACGAGCGGCGCGGCGGCAAGCTGACCGTCAACCGCGCGCTCGGCGACGATGGTGCGCGGTCGCGCAGCCTCGCCGCGCTGAAACGTGCGCGTGAGAAGGAAAAGCGTGGTTTTGGCGGTCCGCGCGAGGTGCAGGCCAAGCAGGTCCGCGACGTGCAGGTGCCCGATTCGATCACGGTGCAGGAACTCGCCAACCGCATGGCGGAAAAGGGTGCCGACCTGGTCAAGACGCTGTTCAAGATGGGCATGCCCGTCACGATGACTCAGTCGATCGATCAGGACACTGCCGAATTGCTGGTGACCGAATTCGGCCACAACATCGTCCGCGTCAGCGATTCGGACATCGATCTGGTCTATGACACCACCGAGGATGCGGTCGATACGCTGCGTCCGCGTCCCCCGGTCGTCACGATCATGGGTCACGTCGATCACGGCAAGACGTCGCTGCTCGACGCGCTGCGCGGCACCGATGTGGTGCGCGGCGAGGCCGGTGGCATCACCCAGCATATCGGCGCCTATCAGGTCACGCTGAAGGACAAGTCGAAGGTCACGTTCCTCGACACGCCGGGCCATGAGGCGTTCACCCAGATGCGCGCCCGCGGCGCCGACATCACGGATATCGTGGTGCTGGTGGTGGCGGCCGACGACGGGCTGATGCCGCAGACGATCGAGGCGATCAATCACACCAAGGCGGCCGGCGTGCCGATGATCGTGGCGATCAACAAGATCGACAAGCACGAGGCGAATGCCCAGCGTATCCGCGAGCGCCTGTTGAGCGAAGAGGTCGTGGTCGAGGAAATGGGCGGCGAGGTCCAGGACGTCGAGGTTTCCGCGTTGAAGAAGACCGGTCTCGATACGCTGATCGAGAAGATCCAGTTGCAGGCCGAACTGCTCGAACTGACCGCCAACCCCGATCGCGCCGCCGAAGGCACGGTGATCGAGGCGAAGCTGGACAAGGGCCGTGGTCCGGTCGCGACGGTGCTCGTCAATCGCGGGACGCTGAAGATCGGCGACATCTTCGTTGTCGGTGCGGAGAGCGGCAAGGTCCGGGCGCTGGTCGACGACAAGGGTCGCCAGTTGAAGGAAGCCGGCCCCTCGATGCCGGTCGAGGTGCTCGGCCTGTCCGGTGTGCCGTCGGCGGGTGATCCGTTGCAGGTCGTCGAGAACGAGGCGCGTGCCCGTGAGGTCGCTGCCTATCGCCAGAGCGTGCTGACGCAGAAGCGCACCACGACCGCCCCGGCGAGTTTGGAGAGCATGTTCTCGGCGCTGAAGGCCAATGCCGCGATCGAGTATCCGCTCGTCGTGAAGGCCGATACGCAGGGAACGGTCGAGGCGATCGTCGCGTCGATCAACAAGATCTCGACCGATCTCATCAAGGCACGGGTGCTGCACTCGGGCGTGGGTGGCATCACCGAGAGCGACGTGACGCTGGCGGGTGCATCGGGCGCTCCGATCATCGGCTTCAACGTCCGCGCCAATGCCAAGGCACGCGAGATCGCCGATCGGCAGAAGGTGGCGTTGAAGTACTACGACGTCATCTATGACCTGATCGACGAAATCCGCGCCGGCATGGCGGGCGAGCTTGGGCCCGAGGCTTTCGAAACGGTCGTCGGCCGCGCCGAAATCCGCGAGGTCTTCTCGGCCGGTAAGCACGGCAAGGCCGCTGGTCTGCTCGTTACCGAGGGCAATATCCGCAAGGCGCTCAAGGCACGTATCACCCGGGCGGATGTCATCATCTACCAGGGCGAGATCGCCAGCCTTCGTCGCTTCAAGGACGATGTGCCGGAAGTCCGCGCCGGTCTGGAGTGCGGCGTGACGTTCACGCAGAACTTCGTCGACATCAAGCCGGGCGATTATCTCGAAACGTTCGAAGTCGAGATGCGCGAACGGACCCTGTGATGAATCTATCCTCTCCCCTTCAAGGGAGAGGGTGTCGAGCGCAGCGACGGCGGGAGAGGGGAAGTGTGGGACGGTAGCGATACTGCCCCTCTCCCCGGCCCTCTCCCCTGAAGGGGAGAGGGAGCATTTCATGAATAAAGAACCACAGGAAAAGTCGGTCCGCACGCTGCGCGTCGGCGAACAGATACGCCATATCCTGTCGGGTATCCTGCAGCGCGGCGACGTGCACGACGAGACGCTGGCGAAGCATCTCGTCTCCGTCACCGAAGTACGGATGTCGTCCGACCTTCGCCATGCAACCGTGTTCGTCAAACCCCTGCTGGGCAAGGACGAGGCCGCGGTGTTGAAGGCACTGCGCACCAATACCGCCTATCTGCAACGCGAGGTCGCTAACCGCGTACAGACCAAATACGCCGCCAAGCTGAAATTCCTCGCCGACGAGAGTTTCGACGAAGGCAGCCATATCGATCAGCTGTTGCGTGCCCCGAAGGTGGCGCAGGATTTGGCGGACGATTGACGATATCGTGCCACGTCATCATCCTGAATCCATGAGCGGGCATGTGGTGATGAATGATCGTGGCCGGGTCACCCTGCCCGCCGAGACGCTGGAGGCGATGGGCTGGCGGCCCGGCCAGAGCCTTCGCCTGACCGTATCGAATGGCGCGATCGTCATCGAACCATATCCGAAGACCCGCGAACCTTTGCGATCATGATGAAGACGTGGGTGCTGGCCATGGCGATGACGGTCGGTTTGGCGACGCTATGCGGTTCGAAGGTGGCGGAGGCCGTCCAGATCGGCGCACTTTCAACCGATTGCAAGGCGAGCGGTTTCGATCGCGGCCATCGGGCTTATCAGTTCGTGGCGACCTGCGCTGGCCGGGCCATGTCGCCTGATGGCCGTTACGCGATCGTACAGCGCGCCTATCGCGACCATCAGCCACCCATAGAACTGCAAACTGCGGGCGGGCGGGTGGTTGCGCGACTACCCGAACTGTCGGACGATATGCCATTCGTCGTTCTGTGGTCGCCCGATTCGCGGCGGATAGCCGTCAATCATCATGTCGGCTCGTTCATGGACGATCTTCGGCTCTTCGAGATCGTCGGCAATAAGGTCGTCCCACGATCGGCGTTGATCGTGGCGGCCAAACATCTTGCCGTGCAACGTTTTCGCTGCCTTTCGCCGGGCGCCGTATTGCCCAACGCGGCGCGATGGTCCGCAGATGGTCATCGCCTGATGATCGTGACCGTCAGTTCGCTGTACGCCTGTAGCGACACGGCGAAGGCCGGTGACTGGTGGCCGTTATGGATGATCGGCGATGTGCGGACGGGGCGGATTGATCCGGCTTCGATCCGTATCGACAAAGCGGATGGCCCCTTACGCGAACCACGCGATACGCTCTATCGCGGATTCTGATGGCCAAGCTCTATTTCTACTACGCCAGCATGAACGCGGGCAAATCGACCAACCTGTTGCAGGCGGATTTCAATTACCGTGAGCGGGGGATGGCGACGATGCTGTTCACCGCCGCCCTGGACGATCGGTATGCGGCGGGGACGATCGCGTCGCGGATCGGGCTGTCGGCGCCGGCCACGATGTTCGATGCGGATACCGATCTGGAACGCTGTGTCGTCGATCGTCACGCTCATGATGCGCTGTCATGCGTGCTGGTCGACGAAGCACAGTTTCTGTCGCCGGCACAGGTGGATCAACTGGCGCGCATCTGCGACCGGGTCGGGATACCCGTCCTCGCCTATGGCCTGCGCACCGATTTTCGGGGGGCGCTGTTCCCCGGTTCGGCGCGGTTGCTGGCGCTGGCGGACGAGCTGACGGAGATCAAGTCGGTGTGCGTGTGCGGGCGCAAGGCGACGATGAACCTGCGCGTCGATACCGATGGCCGGGCGTTGGCGGAGGGGTGCCAGACCGAAATCGGCGGCAACGACCGCTATGTCGCGCTGTGCCGGCGGCATTTCAGCGAGGCGCTGGAGAACTGACGGGACTGGCATCGCCGGCCCGAGCCGCTATCGCCGCGCGGATGCATGGCTGGATCATCCTCGACAAATCGCTGGGCCTCGGCTCGACCCAGGCCGTCTCCGCGGTGAAACGCGCGCTGCGTCAGGGCGGCTATGGCAAGTTCAAGGTGGGGCATGGCGGCACGCTCGATCCGCTGGCGACGGGGGTGTTGCCGATCGCGGTGGGCGAGGCGACGAAGCTGGCCGGGCGGTTGCTCGACAGCGACAAGATTTATGCCTTCACGATCCGGTTCGGGGAGCAGACCGACACGCTGGATGGCGAGGGGGCGGTGATTGCCACTTCCCCGGTACGGCCGACGGCGGCAGCGGTGGAGGCGGTGCTGGCGCGTTTTACGGGGCCGATCGATCAGGTGCCGCCGGCCTATTCCGCGCTGAAGGTGGATGGCGAGCGGGCCTACGATCGCGCGCGGGCCGGGGAAGAGGTGGTGCTGAAGAGCCGGGCGGTGGTGATTCACGATCTGCAATCCTCCCCGGCACGGGGAGGGGGACCTCTCGTCGCAGACGAGGGGGGAAGGGGGATCGCCGCGAGCGCTTCGCCTGTGGAAGCCCCCCTCCACCATCCTTTGGATGGTCCCCCTCCCCGTGCCGGGGAGGAACTTGCCGAAGCGACGCTCGTCGCCCATGTGTCGAAGGGTACCTATATCCGCAGCCTCGCGCGCGACATCGCGCTGGCGCTCGGCACGGTCGGCCATGTCACCATGTTGCGGCGGATCAAGGCGGGGCCGTTCGGGCTGGCACAGGCGATAACGCTGGACAAACTGGCCGAATTGGGGCAGGCGCGCGCCCTTGAAGGCATACTCCTGCCGTTGAGGGCGGGGCTGGACGACATCCCGGCTTTTCCCCTCACCCCCGACCAGGCAGGGGCGCTCCGTCAGGGGCGTGTACTGGACGGGATCGCAGCCACCGATGGCGCGGCCTTTGCGATGCTCGACGACGTCCCCGTGGCGCTGGTCGATGTGATCGCAGGCGAGGTCCGCGTCGTCCGGGGTTTCAATCTGACGATGTCGAAGGAAGAATCATGACGATCACCGCAGAGCGCAAGACCGAGCTCGTCAAGGAACACGCCCGCCAGGAAGGCGACACCGGCTCCCCCGAGGTGCAGGTCGCGATCCTGACCGAGCGGATTCGCAACCTGACCGAGCATTTCAAGGGTCACAAGAAGGACAACCATTCGCGCCGCGGGCTGCTGATGATGGTCAACAAGCGGCGTTCGCTGCTGGATTATCTCCGCAAGACCGAAGGCCAGCGTTATCTGGACCTGATCGCGAAGCTGGGTCTTCGCAAGTAATCGGAAGGGCGCCCTTAGCGGCGCCCTTTTCGTATCTGCCCCATGCAATTCGGCGTGAGGGCACAGGGGCGACAACTCGCCCCATACCGCCACGGACCGGTTACGTTCGTGAGACAGGCCCCGGCCGGGATTGGCCCGCCGGAGTGAAGGAAATCAGATGTTCGATACCAAGAAGGTAGAAATTCAGTGGGGCGGCAAGACGCTGACGCTGGAAACGGGCCGTGTCGCCCGTCAGGCCGACGGCGCGGTGCTCGCGACGCTCGGCGAAACGGTCGTTCTGTGCGCGGTGACCGCCGCCAAGAACGTCAAGGAAGGGCAGGATTTCTTCCCGCTCACCGTGCATTATCAGGAGAAGTTCTCCTCCAGCGGCCGCATCCCCGGCGGCTTCTTCAAGCGCGAGCGTGGCGCGACCGAGCGTGAGACGCTGGTCAGCCGCCTGATCGATCGCCCGCTGCGCCCGCTGTTCCCGGAAGGTTTCTACAACGAGATCAACTGCATCGCGCAGGTGATGTCGTATGACGGCGAGAACGAGCCCGATCTGCTGGCGATGATCGCCGCATCGGCCGCGATGACGCTGTCGGGCGTGCCGTTCATGGGGCCGATCGGCGCCGCGCGCGTCGGTTACGAGAATGGCGAATATGTCCTGAACCCGTCGGACGCGCAGGTCGCCGCCGGCGAGCTGGACCTGATGGTCGCCGCCACGCACGACGCGGTGATGATGGTGGAATCGGAAGCCAAGGAGCTGTCCGAGGACGTGATGCTGGGCGCGGTGATGTTCGCGCACAAGGCGTCGCAGCAGGTCATCGATGCGATCATCGATCTGGCCGAGCAGGCTGCCAAGGACCCGTGGGAGCTGAAGATCCAGGCCGACAAGGCCGAGGTCAAGGCCAAGCTGAAGAAGCTGATCGGCAAGGATCTGGAAGCAGCGTACAAGCTGACCGACAAGCAGCAGCGCCAGACCGCGATCAACGACGCCCGCGCCAAGGCGCGCGACGGCATGGCCGACCTGAAGGACGGCGATCCGCAAGGCTATCTCGCCGCGCTGAAGCTGGTGAAGAAGCTGGAGGCGGAGATCGTCCGCACCGCGATCTTGAAGACCGGCCGCCGCATCGACGGCCGCGACACGAAGACGGTCCGCCCGATCGCCGCGGAAGTCCACTTCCTGCCGCGCGCGCATGGTTCGGCGCTGTTCACCCGCGGCGAGACGCAGACCATCGCCACGACGACGCTGGGCACGCGCGATGCCGAGCAGATGATCGATGGCCTGAACGGCCTGAGCTATCAGCACTTCATGCTGCACTATAACTTCCCGCCATACTCGGTCGGTGAAGTCGGTCGGTTCGGGGCGCCTTCGCGTCGCGATATCGGTCACGGCAAGCTGGCATGGCGCGCGCTGCACGCCGTGCTGCCGACCAAGGAAGAGTTCCCGTACACGATCCGCGTGACGTCGGACATCACCGAGTCGAACGGCTCGTCGTCGATGGCCACCGTCTGCGGCGGGTCGCTGGCGCTGATGGATGCGGGCGTGCCGATCAAGCGTCCGGTTTCGGGCATCGCGATGGGCCTGATCCTTGAGGGCAAGGACTTCGCCGTCCTGTCCGACATTCTGGGCGACGAGGATCACCTCGGCGACATGGACTTCAAGGTCGCCGGCACGTCGGAAGGCATCACGAGCCTTCAGATGGACATCAAGATCGCCGGTATCACCGAGGAGATCATGAAGGTCGCGCTGGCACAGGCGCATGAGGGCCGCGCGCACATCCTGGGCGAAATGGCCAAGGCGCTCGATTCGACGCGGTCGGAACTGTCGGCGCACGCACCGCGCATCGAGAGCTTCACGATCGACAAGTCGAAGATCCGTGAAGTCATCGGCACCGGCGGCAAGGTGATCCGCGAGATCGTCGCCACCACCGGCGCCAAGGTCGACATCGACGACGAGGGCGTCATCAAGGTGTCGTCGTCCGACCCTGCGCAGATCGAGGCGGCCATCGCCTGGATCAAGGGGCTGGTCGAAGAAGCCGAGGTCGGCAAGATCTATGACGGCAAGGTCGTCAATCTGGTCGATTTCGGGGCGTTCGTGAACTTCATGGGCGGCAAGGACGGCCTGGTCCATGTGTCCGAGATCAAGAACGAGCGCGTCGAGAAGGTGTCGGACGCCCTTTCCGAAGGTCAGGCCGTGAAGGTGAAGGTCCTCGAGATCGATCCGCGCGGCAAGGTTCGCCTGTCGATGCGCGTCGTCGATCAGGAAACCGGCGCTGAGCTGGAGGACACCCGTCCTGCCCGCGAACCGCGTGAAGGCGGCGATCGTGGTCCCCGTGGTCCGCGCAGCGGCGGCGGTGACCGTGATGGCGGTGGGCGTGATGGCGGCCGTGGCCCCCGTCGCGAAGGCGGCGGTGGCGGCGAAGGCCGTGGCGGCCCGCGTCGTGACCGTGGCGATCGCGGCCCCCGCGCCGAGGGTGGTGACCGTCCGCGTCGCGAAGGCGGCAACGATGACGGTCCTGCACCCGAGTTCGCGCCGGCGTTCCTGAACAACGATCGCGACTGATACACGCCGGGCACGGCCGAACGACATGAAAAGGCCCGGAATGATCCGGGCCTTTTTTCCGTCATGACTATGTTCGGAACGGAGCAGTCATCAACATCGTGTCAGGAATTTTCGCCTAGGCCAGCCGTCCTCAAGGAGGACATCAATTGCCGAGCATTCAACCGCCAACGGACGGCAAGCGGACGCTATTGCGTCGCTACACAAACGTCATGTCGCTGATCGATCTTCTGACGAACCGGCGACTGGCCCTTACCCGTACCGCGCACTGGGCGGATCGTAACGATCATCTCGCCCTTGCCGAGTATGGCCAACGGATGGGCAGCAAGCAGGTCTATGCCGTCTGCCTGACCGAAGCGTCGGAGACTTTTCACCACTGGCAAATCTTCGCCGGTGGCCAGACCGGCGTCTGCGTCGCCTTTGACAAAGAGAAGCTGGTCGCGGCGACAGAGCCGCATCATCTCGCGGCATCGGTACGTTATCTGCGGTTCGATCAGGCGCGAGAGCACCGGATCAGCGAATTGAACGAACTGCCCTTTCTGAAACGCGCAGGGTTCAGCGACGAGAAGGAATTTCGCATCATCGCATTGTCGGACGATGAGACGAAGGATGCCATAGACTGCCATATTCCCGTCGAGGCGATCACAAGGATCACGTTCAGCCCCCTAGTCCCGCCCGCGCTGGTTTCCGCTACCAAATCGGCGTTGTTAAAGATCGATGGGTGTGAACATCTGACGATCGGACAATCGCTGCTAACGAACAATCCGCAGTGGCTGCGCTACCTACGCAAATTGCAGCTGGCGGCGTAATCGATCAAAAGTGGGGAGCTTCTGTTGCCCGGTGCTCCCCGTACCGCTGGATTCCGCTTCTGTTGCCCGGTGCGGTCCAACCGCGCTATCTTGGAGTAACCTTAGGCCGTGAGGCCCTTAGTTACGCCGCAATCGCGAGTGCTTCGTTATCGTTGGCACTTGTGTAATGGGCCGTTGCGGTGGTCCCATTCCGAGCAAAAACGGCGCCTTTCAATACACGTCGATCCTGGTTCGACCCCATCAGCTGAACCGCCCCTTCCCTGCTGAAAGCAGGTGGACGGCGGTGCAAATGGTGGAGTCGCCGGGTACTGCCCCCGGGTCCGCTGCATCTAGTCTACGCCGCGATTTATCGCCATAGTCGGGCGAACCCGACCGATCCGATATAGGGAGCCGCGCGCGCCGGTGCAAACGCCTTTCGCTCGCCACAAAGCGGGTTCATAGGGCTGACCATCATGTTGACGCAGCGTTCCCGTTATGGCCTTCGATCGATGCTGTTGCTGGCCGAGGTGCCACCGAACAGCCCGCCGACGCCGATGACGCGCATCGCCGCGGAAGCGAACGTGCCGCGCAAATTCCTGGAACTGATCCTCGCCGATCTGCGCGATGCCGGACTGGTAACGAGCTTTCGCGGCAAGATGGGCGGATATGTGCTGGCCCGGCCGGCGCATCTGATCTCGCTGGGCGATATCATCCGCGTGATCGAGGGGCCGCTGGCGCTGGTTCCCTGCGTCAGCCGCACTGCCTATCGCCGCTGCACGGACTGCAAGAGCGAGGCGGATTGCGCGATCCGCCATGCGATGATGCGGGTGCGGGACGAGACCGCGCGTATTCTGGACGGTACCAGTCTGGCGGATGCGACCGCGGTGGCGCTGGTCGCCGCTTAAGGAGCCGAATAGGCGATCGTCGTCTGATCCAGCAGCAGCAGGATCTTCGCATCGATGCCCAGACCCGATGTTCGGGCAGCGCGAACGAAAGCCGGCACGTCGGCGGGTGCGACATGGTGGACGGTGATGTCCTCCTCCGGCGATCCACCGCCCGCGCCGGTGCGGACGAGGCCGGTGGCACGGACGACCATGAAGCTCTCCGACGTCATGCCGGGCGAGGAATAGAACAACCCCAGTTCCTCGATCCTGTCCGCGAGGTAGCCGGTTTCCTCCTCCAGTTCGCGCCGGGCGCCATCGACGATCGATTCGCCCGCGCTTTCGTCACCGACGAGACCGGCGGGTAGCTCGATGCAGCGGCGACCGATGGGGATGCGGAATTGCTCGACCAGGATCAGCCGCCCCGCCTCGTCGGTCGCGACGATCACCGCCGCGCCAATCTGGCCCTGCCGCTCGGCATATTCCCATGTGCCCTGCTGGCTGACCTTCAGGTAACGGCCCTCCCACATCGTCCGCGTGGGGTCGCTCATAATTCGATCAGCCGGTCGGGCAGTTCGTTCACGTCCATCTCCGTCCTGGGTACATGTTCGGCGAGCACGGTGCCGATGCGATCGACCGCCGCGATCAACCCGGCTGCGGGGCGGCCGGCGCGGACCTCGTCGACCAGCGCCGCCATGGCCTCCCCCCACGCCTCGTTCGGAACGCGACGGTGAATAGCGCTGTCGGTGACGATCTCGGCGAGATGCTCGTCGAGCGATAGATAGAGCAGCACCGCCTCATGCGCCTTCGTGCGACGGTCGGCACCCAGCCGGAACGCGCGAACCGCCTGCCGCCTTACCCGCCGCGCCTTGGTGGCGCGGGGCGTCAGCTTCAGGCGCAGCGGCATCCATGCCAGCGCGAAACGAACGACCAGAAACGTCACCGTCTGCGCCACTAGCAGCGCGAACAGCCCCTGTTCCAGCTGCCAGTCGCCCCAGCCGGTGTCGCCGACCATCAGCAACGGCGGATGGATGGCGGCGATCGCCGTCACCGCCAGCACGGCCGCCACCGGATAATGCAACGCGACATCGTGGTACGCATCGGACCGTTCGGCGAGGACGGTGACGATCTCGCCGTCCGTCCCCGCCTCCGCGCGCTTGACCGCCGCCGCCACCGCATCGCGGCCCGCGCCATCCAGCAGCGACATCACCACCCGCCCGAGGCGCCACCGCCCCCGAACGATCCGCCACCACCGGAGAAGCCCCCGCCCCCCGAAAAGCCTCCCCCGCCGCCCCAGGACGACCCGCCACTGCCGCCGCCGCCAAGACCCGGCCCCCACAGCACAACCGGCGCGATACCGCCGCGATAACGGCGGCCCCGGGCGCGGCTGACGACCAGCGGCAGCACGACGAACACGATCACCACCGCCCAGAAGATCGCAACGGCGATATCGCCGTTGCTGGCGGACCGTCGCTTCGGGCCGGCCGCCTGCACCTGCGCCTGGGCGCGGCGCTCGCCGGCTTCCAGCGGCAGTTTCAGTTGCTCGGCGATCGCCTGCGCGCCGGCGACGATGCCGCCGCCCATGTCGCCCTCACGGATGCGCGGGAGGATCGTCTGGTTGACGATGACGCTGGACAGCGCGTCGGTGACGATCGGTTCCAGCCCGTAACCTACCTCGATCCGCACCTTCTTCTCGGTCGGCGCGACGAGCAGGATGACGCCGTTGTTCGCGCCGCCCTGCCCGATCTTCCACGCGCGGCCTAGGCGATAGCCGTAATCCTCGATCGAATATCCCTGCAGGTCAGGCACCGTCGCCACCACCAATTGACGCGTCGATGCCTGCTCCACCTGTTGCGACAGTTGGTCGAGCTGCTGCGTCTGTTCCGGCGTCAGCAATCTGGCGGCATCGACCACCCGGCCCGACAGGGGCGGAAACGTCTGCGCGGTCGCGAAGCCCGCCGTCATCAGCAGGAACAGGCCGAGCAGCCAGCGGAACATGATGGTCATGCCCCGGTCAGTTCGTGTTGCCGAAATCCACGCGCGGCGCCGATTCCGCGTTGGTCGCCGTCGCCTTGAACGGGGTCATCGGCTTGGCGCCGTAAAAGATCTTCGCACCGACCGCGTCGGGGAAGGTGCGGATGCGGGTGTTATAGTCCTGCACCGCCTGGTTGTAGTCGCGGCGCGCGATGGTGATGCGGTTTTCCGTCCCCTCCAGCTGCGATTGCAGCGCCATGAAGTTCGTGTTCGACTTCAGGTCGGGGTAATTCTCGGTGATCGACAGCAGCCGGCCGATCGTGCCGCCCAACGTGTTCTGCGCCGCCTGATAGGCCTCTACTTTGGCCGGGTCGGTCAGGTCGTCGCCGGACACCTGCATCGACGTCGCCTGCGCGCGAGCCTGCGTCACCTGCGTCAGCACCTCGCGTTCCTGTTTGGCATAGCCCTGCACGGTCGATACCAGATTGGGGATCAGGTCGGCGCGACGCTGATACTCGTTCTGCACGTCCGCCCACCGCGCCTTGGCATTCTCCTCGGCGGTCGGAATCGAATTGACGCCGCAGCCGGCGAGCGGGACGGCAAGCGTGGCGACGAGCGCGACCGGGGCAAACTGGCGGAACATGCGACCTCCTGATGATCCTGTCCTATCGATATAGGACACGGCCGCCGCCGGGCGAAGGGGCAATCGTATTCAGGCGCCGGACCCGTCATCATCGTTGCCGTTTCGATGGTTAATCCGTAGCGTCCGGCCGGATGCAGCAACGGGAGACATGACGATGCTCAAGGAATTCCGATCGTTCATCGCGCGGGGCAACGTCCTCGATCTGGCGGTCGCGGTCATCATCGGCGCGGCGTTCGGCCGGATCGTGACGTCGCTGACCGACGATATCCTGATGCCGATCATCGGAAAGATCTTCGGTGGCCTGGATTTCTCCAGCTACTTCATCACGATGGGCCCGGTGCCCGCCGCGTTGCAGGGATCGAGCGACTATGCCGCGTTGAAGAAGGCAGGCGTGCCGCTGCTCGGCTATGGCGAGTTCATCACCGTCGCGGTCAATTTCGTGATCGTCGCCTTCATCATCTTCATGGTCGTCCGTGCCGTGAACCGCGCGACGACGCTGTTCGAGCAGGAGAAGGAAAAGACCGCCGCCGCGGAGCCGGTCGATGTCGCGTTGCTGCGGGAAATCCGCGACGAGCTGCGGGCGCGTCCGAAAGTCTGACCCCTATCGGTGAGCGGCGCGGATCAGCCGGTCGTTGATCGCCGCGCCGATCCCCGCAGACGGGATCGGCGCCACCGCGATACGTGCCGCCGGTGCCGCATCGGCGCGGTGGAGTGCGGCGAACAGGCGCGCGGCGGCCTCCACGGGATCGCCGGTCGCCGACAGCGTGTCGTCGCCAGCGATGGCGCCGAAGCCGATCAGCCATTCGTCGGGCGATGCCGCTGTCGCATTGAGGCGGAGCGGCTTGGCGGGGGCATAGTGCGTCGCCAACTGACCTGGTGCGGTGATCCGGCCGGCCGGCGTCGGCGTAGCGCCACCGCCGGGCAAGACGCAGGCGATGTCCTCTGCCGTGATCGGCCCCGGCCGCAGGACATCACGGCCGGCGACGATCGTCGATTCCACGCCCGCCGCGCAGGCGCCGTCGTCGATGACCAGTGGCACCGCCTCGCCCAGACTGGCGACGACATGCGCCCCCTCGGTCGGGCTCAACCCGTTGCTGCGGTTGGCGGAAGGGGCAGCGAGCGGGCGGCCGGCGGCGGCGATCAGCGCCTGCATCGCGCGGTGGGCGGGCACGCGGATCGCCACCGTGTCCAGCCCCGCCGTCACCAGCGACGCGATCGGCGCGCCGGGCCGCAGCGGCAGCACCAGCGTCAACGGCCCCGGCCAGAACGCCGCCGCCAGCACCCGTGCATCGTCATCGAACACCGCCAGTTCTTCGGCCATTGCAATGTCGGCGACATGCACGATCAGCGGGTTGAACGACGGCCGCCCCTTGGCCGCATAGATCCGCGCCACCGCCGCCGAATCACCCGCATCGGCGGCGAGGCCGTACACCGTCTCGGTCGGCACCGCGACGATCCCGCCGGCGCGGATCAGCGCCGCCGCTTCGGCGATCGCGGCCGTACCGTAAGGGCGGATGCGGGGGTTTGAAGCGGCCATGATTGTCGGCCTATACCGCGTAAAAATCCGGAGAGAACCTTGCCCTTCACACCCCCCGTCGCCGAGCAGCGATTCGTGCTGACGCATGTCGTCGGTTTGCCCGATCTGGCCGCCACCGACCGCTTCGCCGCCGCCAGCAAAGATGTGGTCGATGCGGTGCTGGAAGGGGTCGGCCAGTTCGCCACCGGCGAATGGGCACCGCTCGCCCGCATCGGCGATACCGTGGGCGCGAAATGGACGCCGGAGGGCGTGCGGATGCCGGAGGGCTACGCCCGGGCGTATCGCGATTATGTCGACAATGGCTGGGGGACGATCGGAGCGCCAGAGGCATGGGGCGGACAGGGTCTGCCCTTCGCGCTCCAGACTGCGGTGCTCGACACGCTGGGCGGCGCGAACATGGGCTTCGCGCTGTGCCCGACGCTGACGGTCGGCGCGATCGAGGCATTGCTGCACCACGGCTCGCCCGAACAACAGGCGGCGTATCTGCCGCATCTGTCGACCGGCGCATGGACGGGGACGATGAACCTGACCGAACCGCAGGCGGGCAGCGATGTCGGTGCGCTCCGCGCCACCGCCACCCCGCGCGGCGACGGGACGTGGAGCGTGCGCGGCACGAAGATCTACATTTCGTTCGGCGATCACGACATGGCCGACAACATCGTCCACCTCGTCCTCGCCCGCACACCCGATGCGCCGGCGGGGACGCGCGGCATCTCGTTGTTCCTCGTGCCGAAATACCGGCTCGATCCAGAGGGCAGGCCCGGCGATTTCAACGACGTCACCGTCGTATCGATCGAACACAAGATGGGCCTCCACGCCTCGCCCACCTGCGTCCTGTCGTTCGGCGATACCGGCGATTGCGTCGGCGAGCTGATCGGGCTGGAACATGGCGGCATGCGCGCGATGTTCACGATGATGAACAACGCCCGCCTGAACGTCGGTTTGCAGGGCGTGCAGGTAGCCGAGGGCGCGACGCAGGCCGCCGTCGCCTATGCGCTCGACCGGGTGCAATCGGCGCGGGCGGGCGGCACCAGCCGCGATCCGGTGCGGATCATCGAGCATCCCGACGTGCGACGGATGCTGCTGCGGATGAAGGCACAGACGCAGGCCGCCCGCGCGCTGGTCTATTATGCCGCCGGGCAGGTCGATCGCGCCAATCTGGGCGATGCGGAGGCGAAGGACCGGCTCGAACTCGTCACGCCGCTGGCCAAGGCGCACGGTACCGACATCGGCAACGAGGTCGCAAGCCTCGGCATTCAGGTGCATGGCGGCATGGGCTATGTCGAGGAAACGGGGGCCGCGCAGTTCTTTCGCGATGCCCGCATCACGCCGATATATGAGGGGACAAACGGCATCCAGGCCGCCGATCTGGTCGGGCGCAAGCTGGGTCTGGGCGGCGGATCGGCGTTTGCGACGCTGATCGCCGATATGCGGGCGGAGGCGAAGGCGCCCGAACTGGTCACGCTGGTGGATGCGTGCGAAGCGGTCGGCGGACATCTGGCACGGGCGGGGCAGGATGACCGGCTGGCGGGCAGCTATCCGTTCCTGACGATGCTGTCCGTTGCCGCCTGTGGCTGGCTGATGGAGCGGCAGGGTCGCGCGGCGACGGGCGACGACGATTTCGCGGCGATGAAGCGGACGAGCGTGCGCTTCTATCTGGAACAGATCGTGCCGGAGGCACTGGGCCTGCGCGCGGCGGCGATGGCGAGTGCGGCAGTGCTGTACGCGGTGCCGGCGGAGGCGTTTGCGGCCTGATTTTCCCGTCGAAGGGCGACCTTCACCAATCTGCCCTGCCACATTAAAGACCGCCGCATGTTCGACCTAAACTCCTACCTCACCCGTATCGACATGCCCGCCCGGCCGACGCTCGACGCAGCCGGGCTGGGCCGGCTGCAACGCGCGCACCGGCTGGCGATTCCGTTCGAGAATCTCGACGTCATCCTTGGCCGCGGCATCGCGATCGACAGCGACAGCGTGTTCGCCAAGCTGGTGACGGACCGGCGCGGCGGATATTGTTTCGAGCATAACCGGCTGTTCGGCGATGCGCTGGGCGAACTGGGGTTCGATCATCGCCCGTTGCTGGCGCGGGTCTGGTTGGGCGGTGGCGATGCGGTGCCGCCGCTGACGCACACATTCAGCCTCGTTGAGATCGATGGCCAGCCATGGATCGCCGATCCGGGCTTCGGCGGCAGCTATGCGCCCGTCATGCCGCTGGTCGAGGGTGCGGAAGCCGAGGCACCCGATGGTGCCCGGTTCCGTTTGATCCGGTCGGACCCGCATGGCTGGATGCTGGAACGGCATGGCCCGGCGTCCACCACCGACGGGCGCGGCACCGGCGACGGCTGGCAGCCGCAATACAGCTTTACCGAGACGACGGTGTTCGACGCCGATCTGGCGATGGGCAATTTGTGGTCGTCGACCGCGCCGTCCAGCCGTTTCCGCCAGTTGCGCGTCGTCAGCATCATCCTGCCGCACGGCTTTGCCACGCTGACCGATGCGAATTACCGCCGCCATGCCGCCGGCAGCGACACCGCCGCGACGATCACCGATCCCCGCGTCTATCGCATGCGGCTCGGCCTGATGTTCGGGATCGCGCTCAGCGTCGAGGAGGTCGCGGCGCTCGGGCTGTTCTAGGCGCGCTCGCGCTCCAGCAATTCGTCCCAGTCTAGGCCGAGGAGGTTCACCGCCTCGACGATGCGCGGCCAGTGGAGGCGGTGGAACGTCTCGCGTTCGGCATTCAGTAGTTTTTCGGCCGCGCCCGGCAATACGAACATGCCGACGCCGCGCCGCACCTCGACATAGCCGTCGTCTTGGAAACTCTGATACGCCTTGGCGACGGTCAGCGGGTTCGCGCCATGTTCGGCGGCGAAGGCGCGGACGGAGGGCAACTGGTCGCCGGCCCGGTACGCGCCGCGCAGGATACCCGTCGCGATCTCACCGCGCAGGCGGAGATAAACGGGGCTGTCCTCGTTGCTTAGCGCTGTCATGCCGGGATAATACAGTAATGGCCGGTCTTGTCGACTCACCAGTGCGATACGATCCGGCCAAGTTCGGGACGCGGCCGTTCGTCGAGCGGACGGCCGGGCGTGCCGATGAACACGAAACCGACGATGCGTTCCGGCGCGGCGCCGAACGCATCGCGCACCGTATCGCTGTACGATGGCCACCCCGTGAGCCAGCCGCCGGCGAAACCCAGCGCATTGGCGGCGTGCAACAGGTTCATGCAGGCCGCGCCCGCCGACATCTCCTGCTCCCATACCGGGATCGGGCTGTTCGGCCTGGGTGAGGACAGCACCACCACCAGCGCCGGGGCCTGATGTGCGAACTGGTCCATTCCCGCGATCTCCGCCGCCGAGGCGGTCGGCTTTTCGGCCAGATAGGCGTCGGTAATCAGCGTCGCCAACGCATCGCGGCGATCGTCGGCCACCACGACGAAGCGCCACGGCGCCAGCTTGCCGTGATCGGGCGTCCGCGCCGCGATCGCCAGCATTTCCATCAGCGTCTCGGCGTCCGGCCCCGGCGCGACCAGATCGCGCGGCTTGCCGGAGCGGCGGGTGGCGAGGAAGGCGGCGGGCGAGGAATGGTCGTTCAGCATCGCTGCGCCACGTAGGCATCCCCGCCCGTATTTACACCCGCCCCGATGCCGCTAGGGTCGCACCCAAAGCCTTGGAGAGTTGAAAAGAATATGGCGACAGTGATGCAGGGCGGCGGGGTGCCGCCGCATGCGAAGACGTTTCTGGGGCATCCTCGTGGCCTGTACCTGCTGTTCTTCGCCGAGATGTGGGAGCGTTTCTCCTATTACGGCATGCGCGCCATTCTGGTGTTCTATCTCACCAAGCATTTCCTGTTCACCGAGCAGCCCGCCTATGCGGTGTACGGCGCCTATACGTCGATGGTGTACATCACGCCGATCCTGGGCGGGTGGCTGGCGGACCGGTATCTGGGGGCGCGCAAGGCGGTGCTGGCGGGCGGTGTGCTCATCACCACCGGCCATCTGCTGATCGCGCTGGTCGAGGGGCCGGTGGGCGCGCGCGGCACGGCGATGGAGGGATTCTATGCCGGCCTCGCCTTCATCATCGTCGGTACCGGGTTCCTGAAGGCCAATATCTCGGTGCTGGTCGGGCAGCTTTACCCCCGCGACGACATCCGCCGCGACGGTGCGTTCTCGATCTTCTACATGGGCATCAACACCGGCGCCTTTGCCGGGCCGATCATCGTCGGCGTGCTGGGCGAGACGGTGGGCTGGAACTGGGGCTTCGGCGCGGCGGGCATCGGCATGGCGCTGGGGCTGGTGGCGTTCGTGCTGTTCAAACCGGCGCTGCACGGCGTCGGTGCGCCGCCATCGGCCGAGCGGCTGAGCGGACGCGGGCCGATCGGCCTGTCACGGGAATGGACGATCTATCTGGCGGCGCTGGGCGGCGTGGCCGCGTCGTGGTGGCTGGTGCGCAATCAGGGCGTGGTCGGCACCGCGCTGATCGTCGCGGCCATCGGCACGATCGGATACATCCTGTGGACCGCCGTCGTCCGCCTGCCGCGCGAGGACCGCGACCGCATCTTCGCGGCGATGTTCCTGATCGCGCTGTGCCCGTTGTTCTGGGCGCTGTTCGAACAGACCGGATCGTCGCTGAACGTCTATACCGACCAGCAGGTCGACCGCACGATCCTGGGCTGGACGATCCCGGCGACGGTGTTCCAGTCGGTCAATCCGTTCTTCATCATCACGCTGGCGCCGCTGTTCGGCGCGTTGTGGATCAAGCTGGCGCGGCGCGGATTGGAGCCGAGTGCGCCGCTGAAGTTCGGGCTTGGCCTGATCCTGGTCGGGGCGGGTTTCTTCGTCCTGACGTGGGGCGCACCGGCCGAGGGGCTGACGCCGGCGATCTTCGTCATCCTGCTCTACATGCTGCATTCGATCGGCGAGCTGTGCTTCTCGCCCGTCGGTCTGTCGTCGATGACGCGGCTGTCGGTGCCGCAGATGACCGGGCTGATGATGGGGACGTGGTTCCTGTCGACGGCGGCGGGGAATTTCCTGGCCGGGCTGATCGCGCAGGCGACCGGTGGCGAGGGCGCCGGGCCGGCGCAGGTGCTGGAGGTCTATGGCCGGATCGGCTGGTTCGCGATCGGCATCGGCGTGGTCGTGCTGTTGCTGGCGCGGCCGGTGACGAAGCTGATGCACCTCGATACGCTGGGCAAGAGCGTGGATCATGGGCTGGCCGGCGATAGCGCGCTGGCGGAGCCGGCCGCCGCGGGGGTCGATACGCGGGGTGAGCAGGCGCCGCGGCGGTAACGCGGCCACCCTCACCCTTCCGGCGCTTTGCGCCCCAAATCCCTCTCCCGGTGGGAGAGGGTTTTTGTCGCGGAAAGTCCCGAAAGTCACACCTGCGCACGCGCGGGCGTGGGCGCGTGAGGGTGGATGAACTGAACGGACGGTGAGAAAAAGCGGTGTCGCATCCTGATACCGGGATGCGGCGGTGTAGGACATACACCGCCGTCCTGGCCCGATCAGATGCGCGTCATCGCCATCGCCTTTTCACCATAGCGCGGCCCCGCCGTGCCACCGCGCGGGGCGGCGGCGTCCAGCTTCGCCAGATCGTCGGCGGACAGCGTCACGTCGGCGGCCTTCATGCTGTCTTCCAGCGTGACGCGGCGTTTCGATCCGGGGATCGGCACGATGTCGTCGCCTTGCGCCAGCAACCACGCCAGCGCGATCTGTGCCGGGCTGGCGCCATGGGCGGCGGCGATCGTCTTCACCACGCCAACCATTTCCATGTTCCGGGCGAAGTTCTCCGCGGAATAGCGCGGATCGTTGCGGCGGTAATCGCCCTCGGGCAAATCGTCGCGGCTGGTGATCTGGCCGGTCAGGAAGCCGCGGCCGAGCGGGCTGTAGGGGACGAAGCCGATGCCGAGGTCGCGGCACGCCGGCAGGATCGCCTCCTCCACATCGCGCTCCCACAGCGAATATTCGCTCTGCAAGGCGGCGATCGGGTGCGTGGCGGCGGCGCGGCGGATCGTCTCGACGCCGGCTTCGGACAGGCCCAGATGGCGGACCTTGCCCTCTGCCACCAGTTCGCCCATCGCGCCGACCGTATCCTCGATCGGCACGTTCGGATCGACGCGGTGCTGGTAGAACAGGTCGATCGTCTCGACGCCCAGCCGCTTCAGCGCTCCCTCGCACGCGCGCCGGACATTGGCGGGGGTGCTGTCGACGCCGGTCATGCCGTTCTCGTCGTAGCGAAAGCCGAATTTCGTCGCGATGACGACGCCGTCGCGCTTGCCGCGGATCGCGCGGCCGAGCAGTTCCTCGTTGACCAGCGGGCCATAGATTTCGGCGGTGTCGAACAGCGTGACGCCCAATTCGATCGCGCGGTGGAGCGTGGCGATGCTCTCATCGGCGTTGGCCTCGCCATACATGCCCTTGCCGATCCCGGCCATCGGCATGCAGCCGAGGCCGAGGGCGGATACTTCGAAATCAGGGCCGAGGGTGCGGTATTTCATGCGGAATCTCCTGCGCGCCGCCCTCCTGTGCGCCGGAGCGGGCCGCGACGGAGAGGGTAACGGCGGTGTCCATCGTCACGTTCCCGACGGTGCGGAACAGGTCGGGCACGGTTTCGACCGCGATCAACAGCCCCAGCGCCTCGATCGGCACGCCCATCGCGATGGCGACCGGCGCGACCGAGGCGATGAAGCTGATCGTGCCCGGCAGGCTGATCGACCCCATCGTCGTGATCGCCGCGGTCGCGATGCCCGCCGCCATCTGACCGGGGCCGAGATGCACGCCCATCAGATGCCCGACATAGAGCGCGACCGACAGGTTCATCGCCGGGCTGGTCGCGCGAAAGACCGCGACCGACAGCGGCAGGACGATCCCGGCGGTGGCGGGCGAGGCGCCGAGATCGGTCGACGCCCTCAGCATGGCGGGCAGCGAGGCGAGGGAGGATTGCGTGCTGATCGCCACCGCCTGGGCCGGCGCCACCGCGCGGGCGAAGCGCGACAGCCGCACCCGCCCGCCGATCGCCGCGACCGGATAGGCTGCGAGCAGCACGATGACGCCGATCGCCGAGACGCAGACGATGTAATGCGCCAGCGCCCCGAACACCGCCGTCCCCGTCCGCGCGCCGACGGTATAGGCGAGCGCGAAGATGCCGATCGGCGCCAGTTTCAGCACCCAGCCGATCAGCACCAGCAGCGCATCGACCACCGCTTTGAAGAACCCGGTCAGCAGGTCGCGCTGCGCCGATGGCAACCGGTTGATCGCGAAGGCGAAGGCCAGCGAGAATATGGTCAGTGGCAGGAACGCGTCGCCCGCCGCCGCCGCGACCACGTTGGTCGGCACGATCGTGTCGAAGAACGCGCCGATCCCCGGCACCGTCCCGACCGGCGGCGCATCCGTCAGCGCCGCGCGCAACGCCTGCGCCAGTGCCGGCGGCAACGGCCACAGATCGATGATGACCGGCATGACGAACGCCGCCATGATCGTGGTGCTCCACAGGATGACGACGATCATCGCCAGCGCGCGCGCGGTGATGCGCCCGGCGCGGGCCGCCTCCGCCGTCGCGCCGATGCCGGTAATCAGCAGGCCGACGATCAGCGGCACGATCACCATCTGCAAGCCGTGCAGCCAGGCGGTGCCGATCGGCTGCGTCACCGCCGTCGCCGCGATCGCCTGTTCCGGCGCCAGCGCGGCGGCGAGGATGCCGATCACGATGCCGGCGATCAGGGCCGATAATATTCTGCTCGTTTGCGACATGCTCGCCCTTCGCGTTCGGGCGCGCTATCAGCGCCGACGACCGATAGTCGGACGGGAAAGCGGGCAAATGGCAAGGAAATATTTCGGCACCGACGGAATTCGCGGCGCCACCAACACCGGCGCGATGACCGCGGCGATGGCGATGAAGGTCGGCATGGCGGCCGGCGCATACTTCCTGCGCGGCAGTCACAAGCACCGGGTGGTGATCGGCAAGGACACGCGCCTGTCCGGCTATATGCTGGAATCGGCGCTGGTCGCGGGCTTCACCGCGGTTGGCATGGACGTGGTGATGACCGGGCCGCTGCCCACCCCCGCCATCGCAATGCTGACCCAGTCGATGCGCGCCGATATCGGCGTGATGATCTCCGCCAGCCACAATCCGTATGCCGACAACGGCATCAAGCTGTTCGGACCGGACGGGTACAAGCTGTCCGACGAGGCGGAGGAAGCGATCGAGGCGCTGATCGACAGCGACGTGCCCCTCGCCCCGTCCGACCATATCGGCCGTGCGCGCCGGGTGGACGATGCCGCCGGCCGGTACATCCACTTCGCCAAGTCGACTTTCCCCGAAAACCTGCGCCTCGACGGGATGCGCGTGGTGATCGATTGCGCGAACGGTGCGGCGTACAAGGTCGCGCCTGCCGCGCTGTGGGAACTGGGCGCGGACATCATCCCGATCGGCGTGACGCCCAACGGCACCAACATCAACGACGGCGTCGGATCGACCTCGCCCGATACGCTCGCCGAGACGGTGGTGGCGTCGGGTGCGGATATCGGCATCGCGCTGGACGGCGATGCCGACCGGCTGATCGTGGTCGACGAGCGTGGCCGGGTGGTCGATGGCGACCAGTTGATGGCGACGATCGCCGCTGCCTGGGCGCGGCGCGGCAAGCTGGCCGGCGGTGGTCTGGTCGCCACGGTCATGTCCAATCTGGGGCTGGAGCGGCATCTGTCGGCGCAGGGGCTGGGCCTCGTCCGCACCAAGGTGGGCGACCGGTATGTGCTGGAGGCGATGCGATCGCGCGGGTTCAACGTCGGTGGCGAACAGTCCGGGCATATCATCCTGTCCGATTACGGCACCACCGGCGACGGGCTGGTCGCGGCGTTGCAGATCCTGGCCGAGGTGAAGCGCGCGGGTGCGCCGGCCAGCGAGGTGCTGCACCGCTTCGATCCCCTGCCCCAATTGCTGAAGAACGTCCGCTTCGCCGGCGGCAAGCCGCTCGACAGCGACGCGGTGAAGGCGACGATCGCCGGGGCGGAGGCCGAACTGCTCGGCCGCGGTCGCCTCGTCATCCGTGCGTCGGGCACCGAGCCGGTGATCCGGGTGATGGCGGAGGGCGACGATGCCGGACAGGTCGAACGGCTGGTCGATCGCATCTGCGACGCCGTGCGGGCTGCCGCCTGATGCTGGCGATGAAACCCGATTGCGAGCGGTGCGGCACCGACCTGCCCGCGCCTGCGCCCGGCGCGTTCATCTGCTCGTTCGAATGCACCTTTTGCGCGGAATGCGCGGACGAGCTGGACGAGCGCTGTCCGAATTGCCGCGGCGAGCTGGTCGATCGGCCGACGCGGGCCAAGGCGGCGACGCCGCCGGCTACCGCATGACGATCGCCCGCGTCCTGATCGTCGCCGGATCGGATTCGGGCGGCGGCGCCGGTATCCAGGCGGATATCAAGACGGTGACGATGCTGGGCGGCCATGCGATGACCGCCATCACCGCGATCACCGCGCAGAATACGCTGGGCGTGCAGGCGGTGCATCCGGTGCCGACCGACATGGTCGCGGCCCAGATGCGATCGGTGATCGACGATCTGGGCGTCGATGCGGTGAAGATCGGGATGATCGGATCGGCGGAGACAGCGCAGGCGGTGGCGGCGGTGCTGGAGGGGCTGTCGGTGCCGGTCGTGTTCGATCCGGTGATGATCTCAACCAGCGGCGCGACGCTGGCCGACGAGGCGACGGTTGCCGCCTTTGCGCGGCTGATGCGGATCGCCGCGGTGGTGACGCCGAACCTTCCCGAACTGACGGCGCTGGGTGGCGAGGTGGCGGTGCTGGCGCATGGTTGTGCGGTGGTCGTGAAGGGGGGGCATGGCGAGGGCGAAACCGTGACCGACCGGCTGATCGACCGGGGTGGCGAGATCGCGCGCTGGAGCAACCCGCGCATCGATACCCGCCACAGCCATGGCACCGGGTGCACGCTGGCCAGCGGCATCGCGGAGGGATTGGCGCGGGGACTGTCTCCGACGGACGCCACTGGCCGGGCGATCGGCTATGTTCGTGCCGCGCTTGCAGTCGCACCGGGGATCGGCGGCGGGCATGGACCGATGGGTCATGCGCTGGGGATCGATCCTTACAGAATCATCTCCGCCAAACCATCAGCCTCCCCGGCGGAGGCCGGGGTCCAGTTGGGTGAACGGTTGTGATGACTTACTGCGGCCTTCCCAACTGGCCCCCGTCCTCCGCCGGGGAGGCGATTTTACTGGATATCACCCGGAAAATGCCGACATGCCCGGCCTGAAGCACGAAAAGCTCTGCCTCGGCCCGGTCGTCGGCGTGGACGAGGCGGGGCGTGGGCCGTTGGCGGGGCCGGTGGTGGCCGCCGCCGTGATCCTGCCGCCCAAAGGCGTGCCGCGCGGGATCGATGATTCGAAGAAGCTGTCGGCCAGCGAGCGGGAGCGGTTGTGCGGGCGCCTGAAAGGCTGCGCGATCGTTGGAATCGGCATCGTCGAGGCGGACGAGATCGATCGGCTCAACATCTATTGGGCGACGATGAAGGCGATGACGCTGGCGGTCGATGCCGTGGCCGACCTGCTGGGCGCGGTGCCGGGACATGTGCTGGTCGATGGCAACCGCCTGCCGCGCTGGGGTTATGCCGCGACGCCGCTGGTGGGGGGCGATGCCAAGAGCCTGTCGATCGCCGCCGCTTCGATCGTCGCCAAGCATACGCGCGACCAGATGATGATCGCGCATGCCGCCACCTATCCGCATTACAACTGGCATTCCAACAAGGGGTATGGCTGCGCGAAGCATCTGGCGGCGCTGCGCGATCATGGCCCGACGCCGCTGCACCGGTACAGCTTCGCGCCGGTCGCGCAGACGGTTCTGCCGCTTTGATGCGCCTTTGAGTCTTTAGAGTCACACCCGCAAGCGCTGGGGCGTCGGTGGACGGCGATGCGCAAGATGTTGGTGCCGGGTCGGCCCTTCATCCATGGTTCATGGCCGGGCGGCAGATGTCGTTAACAATCATCGCTTGACGACATCGGCCGCATCGCCACCATGAGGCACGACGAAGGGGACGGACATTGGGGGCAATTGCTACGATCGCGCGGCCACGCGCCAGGGCGAAGGAGTCGCTGGCGGTGGAACCGTCGGGGCCGCTGCCGCTCGACCGCATCCTGATGGGCGACTGCATCGCGCATATGCGGTCGCTGCCGGCCAAATCGGTCGACATGGTCTTCGCCGATCCGCCCTATAACCTGCAACTGGGCGGCGAGCTGTTCCGGCCGGACGGCAGCCATGTCGATGCCGTCACCGACGAATGGGACAAGTTCGACACCTTCGCCGCCTATGACGCGTTCACCCGCGCGTGGCTGGCCGAGGCGCACCGTATCCTGAAGGATGACGGCACGATCTGGGTGATCGGCAGCTATCACAACATCTTCCGCGTCGGCGTGGCGGTGCAGGATCTGGGATTCTGGATCCTGAACGACATCGTGTGGCGAAAAGCCAATCCGATGCCCAATTTCCGCGGCACCCGCTTCACCAACGCGCACGAGACGCTGATCTGGGCATCGAAGGGTGAGAAGGCGAAGTACACCTTCAACTATCGTTCGATGAAGACGCTGAACGACGAGCTTCAGATGCGGTCGGACTGGGAATTCCCGATCTGCGGCGGGCAGGAACGTTTGAAAAAGGACGGGACGAAGGTCCACCCGACCCAGAAGCCCGAGGCGTTGCTGTATCGCATCCTGCTGGCCTGCACGAAACCGGGCGACGTGGTGCTCGATCCGTTCTTCGGCACCGGTACGACGGGCGCGGTGGCCAAGCGGCTGGGCCGGCACTGGATCGGGATCGAGCGCGAGACCGGTTATATCGACGCCGCGCAGGAGCGGATCGCCGCCGCGCTGCCACTCGACGAATCAGCCTTGGCGACGATGCAGAGCCCGCGCCAGCAGCCCAAGGTGTCGTTCGGCACGCTGGTCGAGAACGGATATCTGACTGCCGGCGCGGTCCTGCACGACAGCAAGCGGCGGTTCCGCGTGACAATCCGCGCCGACGGATCGCTGCTCAGCGATTGCGGGGCGATCGGGTCGATCCACAAGCTGGGCGCGACGCTGCAGGGCGCGGCGGCGTGCAATGGCTGGACGTTCTGGCACCACGAGGCGGCGGGCAAGCTGCAGCCGATCGACACGCTGCGCCAGACCTGGCTGCTGGCGACGCAGCCCTGATCGACTGGCTGCGCCCGGTCCGCTTCGTCGACACGCCCGTCGGGCTGGACGACGGCAGCGTCGCGCGGCTGGCGGGCGGGCTGCAATGGTTCGCCGCCTATGAAGTAAGCGAGGACGGCCGGCGGCGGACGTTGCCGATCGACGAGGCGGTGGCGCTGGACGAGCGGGCGGCGCTGCTCCATGCGCGCATCGTCGCGAGCCGGCCGGCGCTGACGATCGGGGCGCGGACGCTCAAGTTCGATCAGCCGCAGGTGGCGGGCATATTGAACGTGACGCCGGACAGTTTTTCCGATGGCGGCCGGCATGTCGACGATCCCGAGCACGCGGCGGCGGCGGGGGTGGCGATGCTGGCGGCGGGTGCGGCGCTGGTCGATCTGGGCGGCGAATCGACGCGGCCGGGGGCGGCGGCGGTGTGGGAGGGCGACGAGATCGCCCGCACGGTGCCGGTGATCGAGCGGCTGGCGGGCAGCGGTGCGCTGGTGTCGATCGATACGCGGAAAGCCGCGGTGATGGAGGCGGCGCTGGCGGCGGGGGCGGGCATGGTCAACGACGTGTCGGCCCTGTTGTGGGACGACCGCGCGCTGGACGTGGTGGCGCGGGCCGGATGTCCGGTCATTCTGATGCATTCGCCCGACCCGGCCAAGGGCGGGCACGGCCGGGTCGCCTATGCCGATGTCGTGGGCGAGGTATTCGGCTGGCTGGAGGCGCGGATCGCGGCGGTCGTGGCGGCGGGGGTGGCGCGGGACCGGATCGTCGTCGATCCCGGCATCGGCTTCGGCAAGTCGCTGGGTGACAATCTCGCGCTCATCAACGGGCTGGCGGCGTTCCATGGCCTTGGCTGCCCGATCATGCTGGGCGCCAGTCGCAAGCGGATGATCGGCGCGCTGGCGGACGAGGCACCGGTCGACCGGCGGCTGGGCGGCAGCATCGCGCTGGCGCTGAAGGGGATCGAGGCGGGCGTGCAGCTGCTACGCGTCCACGACGTCGCGGAGACGGTGCAGGCGGTGAAAATCTGGCGGGGATGTCGCGATCGCGCTCTGGTCGGCTGAACCTGATCGCGGTTAAGGCGTTCGCACCCGCAACAAAGGGATTTGACTGTTGATCGTTGCCGCCACCCCCCGCCTCAGCCGGATCGTGTCCGAAGTCTGGAAGCCGCTCGTCATCCTGTTCGTGTGGGATGTTGTCGTGACGGTCGCGTATTTCGTCCTGCCGTTCAAGGCGCCGACGCTGCCGCTGCCGCTGTTCGGCACCGCGCTCGCCCTGTTCCTCGGGTTCCGCGACAATTCCGCCTATGAACGCTGGTGGGAGGGTCGAACCCTGTGGGGGGCGATGATCAACGCATCGCGCAGCCTGTCGCGCGCGGCGCGCAATTTCCTGCCCGATCCGGAGGCGCATGATCTGAAACGGACGATCGTGCTGCGCCAGATCGCGTATGTGAACGCGCTGCGGTGCCAGTTGCGCAGGCAGGATCGCGATGGCGAGGTGCTGCGCTTCCTGTCGCAGGGTGAGGCGGAGCCGGCGCTGGCGCGCGCCAATGCGGCCAATGGCCTGCTCGACGGCACCGGCCGCCGCATCGCCGACGCGCAGCGCAGGGGCTGGATCGACACCATCCAGCAGACGCAGATGGAGGCCGTGCTGGTCGATATCGCCAATGCGCAGGGCGGGATGGAGCGGCTGAAGAACACGCCGCTGCCCAACCAGTACCGGTTCTTCCCGACGCTGTTCACGCATCTGTTCTGCATCTTGTTGCCGATCGGACTGGTCGAATCGCTGGGCTTCGCGACGCCGCTGGGATCGACGATCGCGGGGCTGATGTTTCTGGCGGTGCTGCAGATCGGTGACGATCTGGTCGATCCGTTCGCCAACACCGTGCACGACGTGCCGTTGTCAGCGATGTGCCGCACGATCGAGATCGACCTGCTCCAGTCGATCGGTGACGAGGCACCCGCCCCGATCACGGCCGACAAGGGTGTGTTGTGGTGACGGCGTTGACCGCCATCCCCGCTTTGCGCATGCAGGTGGCATGACCGCCTCCCCTCCCCTACGCGCCGTGATCGTGCCGGTGACGCCGCTGCAACAGAATTGCACGCTCCTGTGGTGCACCGCGACGATGAAGGCGGCGGTGATCGATCCGGGCGGCGACCTGCCCCGCATCCACGCCGCCATCGCCGAGGCGGGAGTGACGGTCGAGAAGATCCTGCTGACGCATGGCCATATCGACCATGCCGGCGAGGCGAAGCCGCTGGCCGACGCGCTGGGCGTGCCGATAGAGGGGCCGCATGAGGCCGATCGCTTCTGGCTGGCGCGGCTGGACGAGGATGGCCGTAACTATGGTATCCGCGGCGTGGTGTTCGAGCCCGATCGCTGGCTGGACGATGGCGAGACGGTGACGATCGGCGACCTGACGCTGGACGTGTACCTGACGCCGGGTCACACGCCGGGCCATGTGATCTTCCACCACGCCCCGTCGCAGTTCGCGCAGGTCGGTGACGTGCTGTTTCAGGGATCGATCGGGCGGACCGACTTTCCGCTAGGCAGCTTCGACGATCTGGTGACGTCGGTGACGCAGAAGCTGTGGCCGCTGGGCGATGTGACGTTCATTCCGGGGCATGGCCAGCCGAGCACCTTCGCGCATGAGCGGCGGACTAATCCGTTCGTGGGGGATGCGGTGCTGGGGTGAGGCGGGCTAGAGCGGACCTGATACAGACTCGTCCGTCATTGCGAGCGGAGCGAAGCAACCCAGGGCGTGACGCGCTGCTCTGGGTTGCTTCGCTCCGCTCGCAATGACGGGTCAAACCAACGCCATCTTACTCGACCCGACCATCGCGTTGTTGGTGGACAGGCCCTCCCCCGACCCAGTTTCAGGTAAACGATGCCCCGCATCGTTTAGGTCATGCCGGGGGCATGACCGACCTGAAACTCGCAAGCGGGAGGGGAGTTTTTTTACCGCCGCTCCGCGGCCGTCTTCGCGCGGATCGCCTTGAATTCCGAGGTGTCGCGCCATTCCGGCCACATCGTGCCGTTCGCCAGCGTCGCGCCGATCGAGCGGAGCAGGTCGACATCCGCCGCCGCGCCGCGCAGGTCCCAGTCGGCGCTCCACGCGTCACAGGCCTGGTGATAGCAGCGCATATAGCCATCAAGCCATGCCTGTCCCGCCGTGCGCCCGCCGGTGACGAGATCGGGCGCGCCGCTGATCGCCATCAGGAGCAGTGTCGGCACGCCGCGGCGCGCGACCGAGAAATGGTCGGCGCGATAGAACAGGCCGCGTTCGGGCAGCGCCTCGGGCGTCACGGTGCGCCCCTGTGCGGTGGCGGCGGTGGCGAGCATGTCCTCCAGCGCGTTCTGGCCGTCGCCGACCAGCATCACGTCGCGGGCGGGGCCGGCGGTCTGGAGGATGTCGAGCGTCAGGTTCGCGACCGTCTTCGCGGCCGGATAGATGGGATCGGCGGCATAGGTTTCGGAGCCGAGCAACCCGCGCTCCTCGCCCGTCCATAGCGCGAAGACCTGCGTGCGGGGGGTGCGCGGAGCCTTCGCGGCGGCGCGGGCGATGGCGAGGACGCCGGCGGTGCCGAGCGCGTCGTCATTGGCGCCGGGGCGAATGCGGCGGCCCTGCGCGTCCGGTGCGCCCTCACCATAAGCGTCCCAGTGGGCGCCGTACATCACGACCTCGTCGGCGCGGGTCGTCCCGGGCAGTTTCGCCAGTACGTTGCGGCTGGTCGCGCGGGTGAAGGTGACGGGCAGGTCGGCGGCAAAGCCCGCGCCCGCCAGCGGCACGGGGCGGAAATCGGCGCGGCGGGCGGCGACTCGCTGTTGCGCGAGATCGAGGCCGGCGGCGGTGAACATCCGCGTCGCGGCCGCCCCCTCCAGCCAGCCCTGCAGCATCACGCGCGGCGCGGGTGGCTTGGCGACATCGTAATTCTCGCCGGCGGGTGCGGTGACGGTGTTCCAGCCGTAACCGGCGCCCGGCGTGTCGTGGACGATCAGCGCGGCGATCGCGCCGCGACGGGCCGCCTCCTCGAACTTGTAGGTCCAGCGGCCGTAATAGGTCATGCGCCGGTTGCCGAACTTGCCCGCCACCGGCTCGCCCGCCACCGCATCGAAATCGGGATCGTTGACGAGGAAGACGGCGACCTTGCCCTTCAGATCGACACCCTTGAAATCGTCCCAGCCACGCTCCGGCGCACTGACGCCGTAGCCGACGAAAACCATGGGCGCGGCGGCCACCTGGGCGCGGGTGACGGGGCGGACGGTGCTGAGATACACGTCGCGGCCCTGCACCAGCGCGACGCCGTTCGCCGAGACGGTGCCGGTCCCCAGTTGCGTGCGAATCAGCGGTACGTCCTGCGTCCAGCTGCCGGCGCGACCGCCGGGTTGCAGGCCGGCGGCCTTGAATTGCGCGATCAGCCAGTCGATCGTCTTCACCTCGCCCGGCGTACCCGGTGCGCGGCCGCCGAAATCGTCGGAGGCCAGCACCTTCACATCGGCGGAGAGCCGTTCGGGTGAAATTGGATCGGCGGGGGCGGCGGCCCCCAGCAGGAGCGGCAGGGAGAGCAGGCTGGCGATAGCGGCGGGACGGATCATGGACGCTCCTTTGACGAACATCCCGTGCCACTGCGGTCACGTGCTTGCAACATGAGCCGAAATCGCTATAGCGCCACGCTTCGCGATGCGTCCGGAATGTACGCGCGGCCTTTTGGGCCGGGCAGCATTTCGCGTCCCATCCTTCAACCGATTCAAGACGATAAGGTGCCGCAATGGCCGTCCCCAAAAGAAAGACTTCGCCCTCCAAGCGCGGCATGCGTCGCGGTCACGATTCGCTGACCGTCGCGGCATTCCAGGAGTGTCCGAACTGTGGTGAGCTGAAGCGTCCGCACATCCTGTGCACGTCGTGCGGCCATTACAACGGCCGTGAGGTCGTGTCGGTCGAGGCGTAAGCCACACCGAACGGACATACGCTGATGACGGACCAGCCCTGCATCGCCATCGACGCGATGGGCGGTGATGAAGGGCTGGCAGTGATGCTCGCCGGGGTCGCGCGTGCGCGGCGCCGGTACGAGGATCAGTTCTCGATGCATTTCCTGCTGGTCGGTGACGAGCAGGCGATCCGCGCAGGGCTGGCGAATCATCCCAACCTCAGCGCGCATTCCGAGATCGTTCATGCCCCCGAAGTCGTCGGGTCGAGCGAAAAGCCCGGCCAGGCGATGCGTCGCGCCAAGACGACATCGATGGGTATCGCGATCGACCTGGTCAAAAAGGGTCGCGCGCATGCCGCCGTGTCGTCGGGCAACACCGGCGCGCTGATGGCGATGGCGAAGCTGTCGCTGCGGATGCTGCCGGGCATCGACCGGCCGGCGCTGGCCGCGCCGCTGCCGACGCTGGGCGACAATGACGTCGTGATGCTCGACCTCGGCGCCAATACCGAGTGCGATGCGCGCAACCTCGTACAGTTCGCAGTGATGGGCGCCGCCTATGCGCGCACCACGCTCGATCTGGAGCGGCCGCGCGTGGCGTTGCTGAACATCGGGTCCGAGGATCAGAAGGGCACCGAAGAGATCCGCGCGGCGGCCAGCGAGTTGCGCGCGGCGACGCACCTGCCGCTGGCGTTCACCGGCTTCGTCGAGGGCGACAAGCTGGCACGCGGCAATCATGACGTGATCGTGTGCGACGGCTTTGCCGGCAACATCGCGCTGAAGACCGCCGAGGGGACGGCGCGATTCGTCGCCGACCTGTTGAAGCGCGCCTTCACCAGCTCGACCCGGTCGAAGATCGGCTTCCTGATCTCCCGCCCGGCGACGCAGTTGCTGCGCGATCATCTCGACCCCAACAATCACAATGGCGCGGTCTTTCTGGGCCTGAAGGGCATCGTCGTGAAGAGCCATGGCAGCGCCAATGAACTGGGCGTGGCGACCGCGATCGGCAATGCGGCCAAGATGGTGCGCAACGACCTGACGCGCCGGATCGCCGAGGATCTGGGGCTGGATCACCAGCCGACCATCGTCGAAAAGGCCGTCCTATGATCCGCGCGGTGGTGACGGGTACCGGCTCGGCTCTTCCGGTGCGGCGGGTGTCGAACGCCGAACTGGCGGAACAGGTCGATACCAGCGACGAATGGATCGTCGAGCGCACCGGCATCCGCTTCCGCCATCTCGCCGGCCCGGACGAGACGACCGCGACGCTGGCGCGCGATGCGTCGATCGCGGCGATCGCGGCGGCCGGGTTGCAGGCGGACCAGATCGACTTGATCGTGCTGGCGACCGCCACCCCGGACCAGACTTTTCCCGCCACCGCCACCAAGGTGCAGGCGATGCTGGGCATCGACGACTGCGTCGCGTTCGACGTGGCGGCGGTGTGTTCTGGCTTCCTCTATGCGGTGCAGGTCGCCGATGCGATGATCCGGGGCGGCGTGTACCGGCGCGCGCTGGTGATCGGCGCGGAGACATTCAGCCGACTGCTCGATTGGGAGGACCGCACCACCTGCGTCCTGTTCGGCGACGGCGCCGGCGCGATCGTGCTGGAGGCGCAGGAGAGCGCCGAGGCGGACGGACGCGGCATCCTGGCGACGAAGCTGCACGCGGACGGGCGGCACAACGGCCTGCTCTATGTCGATGGCGGCGTGTCAACGACGGGCACGGTCGGCAAGCTGCGGATGAAGGGGCGCGAGGTGTTTCGCCACGCGGTCACCAATCTGGCGGCGGTGATGACCGAATCGCTGGCGATCGCCGGGATCGAATCGGCCGATGTCGACTGGGTCGTGCCGCATCAGGCGAATGCCCGCATCCTGGATGCGACCGCGCGCAAGCTGGGGCTGGACCCGGACCGCGTGGTGGTGACGGTGGACCAGCATGCCAACACATCGGCGGCATCGGTGCCGCTGGCGCTGGATACCGCCGTCCGTGATGGCCGCGTGAAGCAGAACGATATCGTCGTGCTGGAAGCGATGGGCGGTGGCTTCACCTGGGGCGCGGCCGTCATTCGTTTCTGAACGCGACGAAACCGGCGCTTTCCGGGATGATTTCGGCTACGAAACGACAATCACTCGCAAACCCCTCTTTCGATCGGGGGGCGGCTTGTGTAGGCTCTCCGCCCCAAGGGGATATGACATGACTGATGCCGGAACGCTGACCCGCGCCGACCTTGCCGAAGCACTTCATCGCGAAGTGGGGCTGAGCCGCGCCGAATCGTCCAAGATCGTCGAACAGATCCTGGTCGAGATGTGCGAGGCCCTGTCGAAGGGCGAGAACGTCAAGATCTCCGGCTTCGGCACCTTCGTCCTGCGCGACAAGGGCGAGCGGATCGGCCGCAATCCCAAGACCGGCGTCGAGGTGCCGATCGCGCCCCGCCGCGTGCTGACCTTCCGCGCCAGTCAGATGATGCGCGACCGCATCGTCGCGGCCGAGGCGACCGGCTGATCGCCGTGACGACGCCGACGCCGAAGGCGAACGGAGCCTTGCGGACGATCGGCGAACTGTCCGCCGAAACCGGCCTGCCGCATCATGTGCTGCGATATTGGGAAACGCGCTTTCCCTCGCTCAAGCCCATGCAGCGCGCCGGCAACCGGCGCTATTACCGGCCCGAGGATGCCGTGCTGGTGCGCCGGATCGACCGGCTGCTGAACCACGAAGGCTATACGATCCGTGGCGTGCAGAAACTGCTCGCTGCCGAGACGGGGCCGGCGGTGGCGGTGGATGCGCCGGTCGAAACGGATGACGCGGGCGATGCCGAGGCGATCAGTGAGATCGAGGCGGCGCTGAAGGCGATCCGCGCGATGCTCGCCGAGGCGCTGGCGGCGGATGAACCTCGTGGCGAGAGCGTGATATAGGTCCGGTCGTCATGGCGAGCGAAGCGCCGCGATCTTTGAAGTTGCGTTCGATCAATATCGGTCACCCTCACCCTTCCCACCCGGCTACGCCGGGCGGGCCCCTTCCCCCTCCCATCGGGAGAGGGAGAGACGCCGAAGGCGGCGATGGGTGAGGGGGAGCAGACGTGATCGAGAACAGCTCTGGAGCAAATTGCGTGAAATCGGATCTATCCCCTGACCGTTCAGCCTGAGCGAAGTCGAAGGCCACCTATCCGCAAGGTGCTTCGACTTCGCTCAGCACGAACGGGTCGGATCAAGCGCTCGATGCTCTGGCCACGACCAGGACGCTCTGGATTGCCGCGTCGCTTCGGTCCTCGCAATGAAGACAGGGTCCAACGATCAGGGGCGGAGCACCCGCCCGGCCACCGCATCCAGTTTCGCCGCCAATACCGGGTCGCGCGCCGATGACGGCGTGATGATCGCATGGTCGAGCACCCGGTCGAGCGGCGATGCGGTGCGGCCGGCCGGCAGGGCGCGGGCGAAGGTTTCGATCAGGCGGCGGGCGATCGTACCGTTCACCGTCATCTGTTCGATCACCTCGGCGACCTCCACGAAACCGGCTTCCTCGCGCCAGCAGTCGTAATCGGTGACCATGCCGACCAGCGCATAGGGCAGTTCCGCCTCGCGGGCGAGCCGCGCCTCGGGCATCGCGGTCATGCCGATGACGTCGGCACCCCATTGCCGGTACATCATGCTTTCGGCGCGGGTGGAGAATTGCGGCCCCTCCATCGCCAGATAGGTCGCGTCCTTTGCCATCGTGCCGCCGGCCGCCTTGATCGCCTCCGCCGCGAAGGCCGACAGGCGCGGACAGACCGGTTCGGCCATCGAGACATGCGCGACCAGCCCGGTGCCGAAGAAGCTGGCGGGACGGCCGACGGTGCGATCGATGAACTGATCGACGACGACGAAGCGGCCGGGCTCCAGTTCCTCGCGCAACGAGCCGATCGACGAGACGGCGAGCAGGTCGGTACACCCTGCCCGCTTCAACGCATCGATATTGGCGCGGGCGTTGACCTCCGACGGCGGGATGCGATGACCGCGGCCGTGGCGCGGCAGGAAGCGGAGGTGGACGTCGCCGATCCGGCCGAACAATATCTGGTCCGATGGCGCGCCCCACGGCGTCTCGACATCACGCCACGCCGCATCCTCCAGCGCGTCGATCGCATAGAGCCCTGATCCGCCGATGATCCCGATCGTCCAGTCCGTCATGTGATACCGTTCCCGCCAGCTGATCCGCCACGGCTATAACGAGGGATCGGCCGACGGCCACAGCGTGACGGGATCATCCGGCCGCCACGGGGCAAGTCGTTCCATCGCCCGGCCGAACAGCGGCGAGGCGAGATGATCGGCGAGCCATTGCCGAACCTGCGGGATGGGCTGCGCATCGAACCAGTCCGGATCGACCGCCGCGAACTGGCGGACGAACGGCATGATCGCCATGTCGGCCAGCGACCGCGTCGGGCCGCACAGGTTAGCGACGGTCGACAGGCGCTTCTCCAGCACGGTCAGCAGCGCGAGACCGGCGGCGCGATGGTCGAGGGGGTCGGCGCCGTGGCGATCGGCATATTTGTAGCGGTCGAGGTGATGTTTGAACCGGTCGTCGAACAGGTCGATCAGCGCCATGTCATCGCCGGCCAGCCAGCGTTCGGGATCGCTGCGTTCCAGCGACCAGCGCATGATATCGATGCTCTGGTCGATCACCCGGCCATCGGCACACTGCAGGACGGGCACGGTCGCCTTGGGCGAGATCGCGATCATCGCCGCCGGCTTGTGCCGCAACGTCACCTCACGGATCGCGAACGGCACCTCGCCGACCAGCAGGGCGAGGCGAGCGCGCATGGCATAGGGGCATCGCCGGAAGCTGTAGAGCGTGTCGATCGGCCGCGACCTATCGCGGATGGCGGCGGGACAGGGCGATCCCGGCGAGGTTTTGCGCCCGCTTGACATAGCGGATCGGCGGCGAGCCGAGCGCGGCGGTCAGATCGCGCACGGCGGTGAGATGCGGCAGGCAGGCCCCCCGCGCCTTCAGGACGCCGTTCGCGCGATCGATCACCGCGACCGCATCGCCGAGCAGGACGACGTTCGTCTCGCCGAGCGTCCGGACGAGACGGAGCGCCTGCAGCAGCGCGAGCCACTCCGCCGTCATGCTGGTCCCCTCCCCCAGATCGGGCTGGATGTGCGCCTGCCCCCGGACAACGACGGCGGTTTCCATTCCGCCGCCGCCGGGCCGGTAGCCGCCATCGAAATAGATCTTCAGCCGCGCCGTCATGCCGGTTCTCCGTCCGCGCCGTCGTCGGCGAGGATGGCGGCCACATCCTCGGTCGAGATGCCGAATGCGCCGGCGAGGCCGGAAACCGACGCGCCACGCCGGGCGAGTTCGCGGACGCGGCCGGTATCGACGACGGTCTGGTAATGGCGCGTATCGCGTTCGCGCTGCACCTCGCCCGTGCGGGCCAGGGCGCCGGATCGGCGGCGTTTGGGTCGTTCCTCCTGCGCGGCGGCCTGTTCGGTGCGATCGGCGCTTCGTGCCTCGATCCGGCCGGCTTCCTCCAGCCGACGCTGTTCGCGCGCCTGTTCGCGGTCGCGGGCGGCCTGCTCGCGTTCCGATGCGCGCCGGTCGCTGCGGTCCTGCGTGGCGTCCAGCCGTTCGCGGGCGCGGCGTTCTCGTTCTTCGGCGCGCAGTCGGGCGCGTTCCGCCGACGCGCCGTCGATGGGTAGCGACAGGCGCACCGGTGGCTTGTCCCATCCATTGCTCATGCGCGGTCGGCCCTGTCGATCATCGCCGTCTCCATAACGATGGCGGGCGAGATCGCCAGACCGGCGACCGGGGCCGAATACATCACGGCCGGTAGCGCAGGGCATCGACCAGCAGCGCGAACGCCGCCGATGGCTGGCGACGGCTGGGATAATAGAGGTGATAGCCGGGAAAGGACGGCGACCAATCCTCCAGCACCCGGACCAGCCGACCATCCGCCAGCGGTTCGGCGACCGAGCTTTCCATCAGGAAGGCGAGGCCCAGACCGGCGGTCGCGGCGCGCACGATCGACCTTGTGTCGTTGCAGATGATCTGCCCGTCGACCCGCACGCGTATCTCGCGACCGTCCTTCTCCAGTTCCCAGGCATACAGGCCGCCCGAACTCATCATGCGCAGGTTGATGCAGTTGTGCCGGGCCAGATCCTGCGGCGTCACGGGGGCGGGATGGCGCGCGAAATAATCGGGCGAACCGATCACCGCCATGCGCAGGTCCGGGCCGATCCGGGTCGCGATCATGTCCTTGGCCAGCGCCTCGCCCAGCCGCACACCGGCATCGAACCGATCGGTGACGATGTCGGCGAAGCTGGAATCGATGCCCAGCTCGACATGGATATCCGGATAATCCGGCAGGAAGCGTTCCAGCACCGGCCACAGCACCGTCGTGGCGGCATGATCGGAGGTGGTGAGCCGGATGGTGCCGCCGGGCTTGTCGCGCAGATCGCCCAGCGAGGCCAGTTCGCCATCGATCATGTCCATCGCCGGCTCCAGCGTGGCGAGCAACCGCTCCCCCGCCGCCGTCGCCGACACGCTGCGCGTAGTGCGGGTCAGCAACCGGACGCCGAGCCGCGTCTCCAGCCGGCGCAGGGTATGGCTGAGCGCCGATTGCGAGGTGCCGAGTTTCGCCGCCGCGCGGGTGAAGCTCTTTTCGGCGGCGACCGCCATAAAGGCGTTCAGGTCGACCAGATCATCGCGTTTCATCGATGAAGCCTAGTCATCAGTCCATGCAACTTCCAACGCCTAATCGCGCTCTATCGTCCAACCCACATGCCGGACGACGACAGGAGACGATCATGGACATCATGCGCAGCGGGTCACGGCCATCGGGCAAGGGACCGGCGGACTATTTCACCGGCACCGTCCGTACCGACGCGCCGTTTGCCGGCAGCGGCAATCTGAGCGGGACGACCGTCACGTTCGAACCCGGCGCCCGGACGGCATGGCACACCCATCCGCTGGGCCAGACGATCATCATCACCTTCGGACTGGGCCGTGTGCAGCGCGAGGGCGGCGCGATCGAGGAAGTGCGGCCGGGCGATATCGTGTTCTTCGCGCCGGGCGAGAAGCACTGGCACGGCGCCGGCCCGGACAATGCGATGAGTCACATCGCGATCGCCGAGATGAAAGACGGCAAGGTGGTCGACTGGCTGGAACACGTATCCGACGCCGATTATGCCGGCGAGGTACGGTCATGAAGCCGCAGGTCATCTGCCTGATGCTGTCGTCGATGCTTCGATACGGGCCTTCGACAAGCTCAGTCCCTACTCAGCACGAACGGTTCTACTCAATGTCATCACGCTCTAGACGGCCAGCCCGGACGGCACCCGTCAGGACTGGACCGCGCTGTACGAGCGTATCCATGACGAACTGGACGGCGATGCGTGGCTGGTTGGGCGAGTGACGATGGCCGAGATGACGAAGGCGACCGCGCATCCGCCGGCATCGGTGACGGACGTGGCGCGACCGGTGCATGTCGCGACGCGCGCCGACAGCTACGCGGTTGCGCTCGATCCGTCGGGCAAGCTGCATTTCGATGGCGGCACGCTGGGCGACGATCACGTCGTCGTGCTGCTGGGACGGGATGTGCCGGACGATCATCTGGCGGAACTGGCGAACGACGGCGTGTCCTATGTCGTCGCGACAGCGGCGACGATCGACATCGCCGCGATGCTCCATGTGCTGGGCGATGCCTTCGGGATACGTCGATTGTTGCTGGAGGGCGGCGCCGGCATCAACGGATCGCTGCTGGCGGCGGGCGTGGTGGACGAGATGCACGTGCTGCTCGCACCGGCGATCGACGGCGGCACCGATACGCCGTCGATCATCGCGAACGGGACGGAGGGACTGGCGGGCAAGGTGCGCCTGCGCTTCCGGTCGGCGACACCGGTCGACCACGGCGTCGTCCACCTGCGATACGCGGTGGAGCCGGCCTGACGATCGGGATGGGGCTCATCCCGATCCAGGTCGGCGATCGGTTGCGTCAGTTTCCGGGCGCGTGGTCGCCGCCGCCATTGACCAGCCGGGACGGGCTCGGCGGGGGTGTCTCCACGTCGGCGGCCTTGTCGATCGCGGCGCCCGTCGTGCCGCTGCCGGCGAGCATGCCGTTGAGCGAACCGCCGGTCATGCCGAGTTCGGCCATCAATCCGTCGATCAGCGGCCCGCCGACCCGGTAACGCATCGCCGCCGCGACCGCCGCGTCGGCCAGATTACCCTGACCACCGCTGCCGGTCTCGCCGCCGGACGCATCGCCGTGCAGGCCGCGGGCGTCGAGGATGCTGATCCGGTCGATATTCTCCATCGGCTTGCTCGCCGCGGCGATGATCGCGGGCAGTGCCTCCAGCATCGCGCGGCGCACGAGCAGTTCGGTCTGGGCGTCGCTCAGGATGTTGGTCGCTTCGTTGATCGACGCCTGACCGGCGGCATCGACCCTGAACGCGGCCTCGCGACCTTCGGCGCGGGCCTTTTCGGCGTCGGCCTGCGCGGTGGCTTCGGTGCGCAGTGCACTGGCGCGCGCCTCGGCGGCTTCCTTTTCGGCGGAGGCGGCGACGGTGATGCCGACCGCTTCCTCCTGCGCGCGCTGGGTGGCGGCGATGACCGCGACGTTCTTGTTGCGGTTGGCGATCTCGGTCGCCTTGGCGGTGGCGACGCTTTCCTCGGCGCGGACGGCCAGTGCGCGCGCCTCGTTGGCGGCGGCGGTGGCGGTCGATTCCTCCTCGGACTTTTGCGCGGTCTGCACTGCCGTGGTGATGCGCGCGATCTCGATCGTCCGGTCGCGCTCGATCGTCGCGGTCTGGATCGCGCCGTCGCGGGCGATGGTGGCGGTCCTGACGATCTTGTCCGCCTCGGTCTGGGCGACGGTCTGCGCCTGCATCGCGGTGATGCGGGCGATCTCGGCAAGGCGGGTCTGTTCGGCCTCCGCCGTGGCGATCGCGGTGGCCTGTTCGGCGCGCCGCGCCGCCAGCGTCTGCTCCTGCAACAGGCGGGCCTGTTCGGCGGCCTGCGCGATCTCCAGCGACTGGTTGTTCGCGTCCAGATTGCGCTGTTCGATCTCGACGCGGTTGGTCGCGACGATGTCGTTCCTGATCTTCTTTCGCTCCTCGATCGTGCGGGTCAGCACGGTCAGCCCCTCGGCATCGAAGGCGTTGTTCTCGTTGAAATGTTCGAACGCGGTCTGGTCGAAATGGGTGATGCTGACCGACTCCAGCTGGAAGCCGTTCATGTCCAGATCGGTCATCAGCGCCTCCTGCACCTTCTGGATGAAATCGGCGCGGTTGGCGTGGAGATGCTCCATCGTCATCGTCGCGGCGACCGATCGCAGCGCGGATACCAGCTTGCCGTCGAGCAGCGACTTCACCGCATCGGGACTGTTGACCGAATCGCCCAGCGTCTGCGCGGCGGCGGCGATCGATTCCGCGTCGGGCTTCACCTTGATATGGAACAGGCCGACGACATCGACGCGCAATTTGTCCAGCGTGATGAGCGCGTCCTTGTTCAGGCGCGACACCTCCAGCTTCACCGTCGTCAGGCGCACCTGCATCAGTTCGTGCAGCACCGGGATCACCATGATGCCGCCGTTCAGCACCACCTTCTCTCCCCCGAAGCCGGTGCGGATCAGCGCCACGTCCTTGGTCGCGCGGCGATACAGGCGGGTCAGGATGATGCCGATGACGACCAGCGCGAGCAGCACGATGCCTGCGTAGATCAGGATGTTAAGAAACGATGCAGGCATGAAACCCCCTCCGGTTGATGCGCGTGTATATCAGATTGATTGCAGAAGCGTGTTTCCCTCGGGCAGCGCGAAGAACAGCTTGCCCTCCCGCCGGACCAGCAGCGCGGTATCGCCGGAGCGGAGCGCGTCGGCATCGTCATGCGGTTCGACCATGACGAAATGCGCCTGTCCGTGCCGGTCGACCACCTTGGCGCGGGCGGGCGATCCGCGCCGCGCCGTCCCCTCCAGGATCGTGCCACGCTGGCGGAGCAGGTCGTCGGTCGAGATCACCGTGGTCTCGAAACCGGGCATGACGCGCGCCAGGCCGTTGGCCGCCAGCGTGTTGAGCAGCGCGCCCGCCACGAACGCGCCGCCCGACGCCAGTCCCCAGTGCAGCGGGGCGCCGGTCAGCGCGGTCGCGGTCTGCTGGATCGCGATGCCGGCAAGCGTGAAGCAGCCGAGCAGCGAGGTGAGCCAGATCAGGATCGGCAATTCGCCGCCCAGTCCCAGCCAGTCGAGCACGCCGCCATTCGCATCGACGCCCAGTTCGCCGTCCAGATCGAGATGCCCCAGACCCAGCCCGATCGCCTCGATCAGGCCGATGCCGATCATCACCACGAACGCGATCGCGAACGGCAGGTACGCGGGGGTCAGGAACGGCGCGAACATGGTGCGACGATTATCATGCGGTCGATACGCTGTCAGGTCGAACCGTCGGCGATCGATCCGTTCGTTAGAAAAGACCATCGTCGAACAGATCGTCGTCGGCGTCGTCGGTCGACTCGACATGAACGGCGGCCATGCCGGGCAGCAGGTGGCGCTGATGCACCTCGCGTTCGGATGCCATCGTGTAGAGCGCGGCGATCCGGGGCAGCAGTATGTGGAGCGGGCTGTCCTCGTCGGGCGACACCGCCGCAGCGCGATCGGCGCGTGTCGCCAGTTCCGCGGCGATCGTCCGGATCGTCCCGGCCGCGTCGATCTTGTCGCGCAGGTCGGCCGATGTGCCGGTCAACATCCGCAGCACGCGGGTCGCCGCGTCTCCCGCCGCGTCGGCGGCGCGATCGGTCTGCATGGCGCCTTCGCGGATCGCGTCCATCGCTACCGTCAGCATGGCGCCGGGATCGATCGTGTCGATGTTGGCGGCACGGGCGGCCTGCCCGATCGATTCCAGCGTGCCGATCGCGGCGGTGAGGCCGATCGCGGCATCGTCCAGCTGGTTGGCGACGCGGCGGATGTAATCGGCGGCGACGATGATGCCGCCGTTCGATTCCAGCCGGCGCGATTTCAGGTCGATGTTGAACGCCAGTTGCTGGACGTGACGCTGAAGCCGGCGGACCATCGCGGTGCGCGCGACCATCGCATCGACCAGCCGGACGATCGTGGTCGCCGCCGCCTCGGTCTCCGCATCCGCGCTGCGCAGCCGACGCGTCAGCGCCTCTATCTCCGTCACCGACGCTTCGAGATCGCGGAGGAAGCTGCTGCTGCCCTGCGATGTGTCATTGGCTTGCAGATCGCGCAGTGCGCCGGCCTGCGGTACGATCGCGATCAGGGCGGCGACGAGCGAGCCGGCCTCGCGATCGAAATCGTCGGCGGTGGCGTTCAACTGGTCGGCGAGCAGCGACAGGACATGATCTTCCGTCATGCCGGCATCGTCGGCGCGCGCTTCGCCCAGCATCTCCAGCGCGGTGACGACATGTTCCAGCCGCTGCCGCGTGATGTCGCCGATCTGGAGCGCACCGAGCGCGGTGCCGACCTGCGTACGGATCGTGCTGGCCAGCATGCCGCTGCGCCGAGCCACATCGACCGCACCATGGCGATATCGGCGCAATGCACCGGCATGGTTTTCCAGCCGGGTCGGCGCGGCCGGCAAGGCGCGGGCGCATTCGGTGGTCAGCGCCCGTTCGGCCCCCGCGATCCGGTCGAGACTGGCGGACAGCAGCGCGATCTCGGTCTGGAGCTGGCGAATGTCGGCTTCGCCGGCGGTCATCCGCGTCGTCATTTCGTCCATGATCGCGACGAGATCGGCCGCACCCATCGCCGCGACCTTCACGTTCATCGCATAGATGCCGAGCAGGCGCAGCGTCTGGAAAATCTCGCCGATGTGATCGACCAGCGATCTGGCCGCGGCACCGGCGGGGGCGAACGTCGTGCGGCGCACCGCCTGTTCCTGCGGCAGGCCGGAAAGCCGCGCAGCCACCGCGACCAGCCCGTCACCGGGGGTGCCGGCAGCACCATCGTCAAGTGCCGCTTCCACCCCGGCCAGCGCAGTGACGATCCGGTCCGTGACCTCGATCCCTGAACCGAGCGCGGTGCCGGCCTGGACGAAACTATGGTCGAGTCCCGCCGCCAGTGCCGCCAGGGTCCGCGCGTGCGTCGCCAGCGTATCGGGTTCCGCCGTGACCAGCCGGTCGAACGTCGCGTGATCGATGGGCGCGTTCATCGGGTGGTCGCCTGCAGCATTTCGCGCGCGATCGCATCCAGGCCGATGACGCGTTCGGCGCCACCGCGTGCGATCGCTTCCTTGGGCATGCCGAACACGATCGAACTCGCCTCGTCCTGCGCGAAGGTGCGGCCGCCCGCCTGACGCATTTCCAGCAGGCCGCGCGCGCCGTCGTCACCCATGCCGGTCATGATGACGCCGACCGCGTTCGATCCGGCGGAGCGCGCCGCCGACCGGAACAGCACGTCGACCGAGGGCCGGTGCCGCGATACCAGAGGCCCCTCCCGCACCGAGACGTGATAGCGCGCGCCCTGTCGTTCCAGCATCGTGTGGCGCAGGCCACCGGGCGCGATCAGGACATGGCCGCGCATCACCGTGTCGCCGTCCTCCGCCTCCTTTACATCGACCGCGCACAGCCCGTTCAGGCGTTTGGCGAAGGCCTTGGTGAAACTTTCGGGCATATGCTGGACGACGACGATGCCGGGCGAATTGGCGGGCAGCGCCTCCAGCACGGCGCGCAATGCCTCGGTCCCGCCGGTGGAGGCGCCGAGGCAGACGACCATCTCGGTCGTGCGGCTCATCGCGCCTGCACGCGGAGGCGGCAGGACGGCGTCGGCGGTCAGCTTCGCCTGCGGGGCGGCGACGCGCGCGGGGCGACGGCTGCCGACGCGGGCGTTTGCCGCGCCCTTCACGGTGTCGCAGATGTGCCGGTGGGCATCGATCAGGTGATCGGCCACGCCGACGCGCGGTTTCAGGATCACGTCGACCGCGCCGGCCTCCAGCGCATGAAGCAGCGTTTGCGATCCTTCGTCGACCAGCGAGGAGCACATGACGACCGGGATCGGATGCTGGCTCATCAACCGGCGCAGGAAAGTGATGCCGTCCATCCGCGGCATCTCGACATCCAGCGTGATGACGTCGGGCACCGCGTTCTGGATATGCCGCGCGGCGGCGAAGGGATCGGCGGCGGTGCCGACCACCTCGATACCGGGATCGGCGGACAGGATCGCGGTCATCGTCTGGCGGACGCTGGCGCTGTCGTCGATGATGAGCACGCGGACGCGCGGGGGGGCGGGCATGTAGCGTCAGCTCCGTTGAAAGACGGTGTTGGCGACGGCGACCAGCGGCAGGCCCATGCCGGAAATCGTCTCGGAATGGCCGAGAAACAGATATCCCTCGGGCGCGAGGCATTCGATCAGCCGCCGGATCACCGCCGCCTGCGTCTCCAGATCGAAATAGATCAGGACGTTGCGACAGAAGATCAGGTGCATCGGGCTGCCGACCGGATAGCGCGCATCCATCAGGTTGAGCGGCGCGAAGCCGCAGGCGGCGCGCAGGCCGGGCGCGATCCGCACCTCGCGACGGCGGCTGTCCTGTGCCGCCATGACATGGCGTTGGCGAAGCCGCACCGGCACCGGCGCGACCATGTCGGCCGGATAGATGCCACGGCGGGCGGCGGCCAGCACATCGGTATCGATGTCGGTCGCCAGGATGCCGTAATCCGGGCCGCCGGCATCGGCATGATCCTGCAACAGCATCGCCAGCGTGTACGGCTCCGCGCCGGTCGAGCAGCCGGCGCTCCACGCGCGCAGACGGCGCGTGCCGTGCGCGGCGAGTGCCGGCAACGCGGCGTCGGTCAGGAAGTCGAAATGCCGGGGTTCGCGGAAGAAATCGGTCTTGTTGGTCGTGACCGCGTTGACGAGGTGCGGCGTCTCATCGGCCAGATTCTGGTCCGCGAACAGGTGCTCGCAATAGGCACCGAGCGACGACACGCCGACGGCGCGCATCCGCCGCCGCAACCGCCCTTCCAGCATGGTGTGCTTGCCGGCGGGCATCTTGATCCCCGTCCGCTGCCGGACAAAGGCGGAGACACGGTTGAAATCGCGGGTGGAGAGCCGGCCCTCGGGCGAGGAACCGGCGGCTTCGATCGCCGACATGGGGCGGTTCCTTCGGATGGAATCGGATCAGGCGGCGGCAGCGACCGGTGCCGCTGCCAGCACCGCCGCGTCGTCACCGCCGTGGAAGATGCCGGCCAGATCGAGCAGGACGACGAAGCCCTTGCCCGTCCGCACCACGCCGCGAATATAGCGCGCGTCCCAGCGCACGCCGATGTCCGGCGTCGGTTCGATCGCCGCCGCCGCGAAGCTGGCGACATCGAGCACGCGGTCGACCATCAGCCCCAGCGTCAGCCGGCGATCGGCCAGCACCGCCTCGACGATCAGGATGCGCGTCATCGGCGTCAGCGGTGCCGGATCGAGGCCGAGGCGGCGACGCAGATCGACCGTCGGCACCGCCTCGTCCCGCACCTCGGTCAGTCCCATCAGCCAGTCCGGACCGTGCGGGATACGAAACGCATCCCGGTGGTCGATGATCTCGCGCACGATCCCGACCGGCAGGGCGAAGACCTCCTCACCCAGCCCGAACACGACCGCCTGCACATCGCCGGCACCGCTCATGCCGCGCGTCCGAACTCGGCGTCCTCGCTGTCGGGACCACCCGTGCTGAGATCGAGTGCGAAGCCGCGGACGCGGGCCTGCTGGTCGGCGATCGAATGCGGCTTCGCCCGGACGCCCGCAGCGGCCTTGCCCCTGGGTTTGGCGACGGGTGCCCTGGCGGGCCGCTGCGCCGAGCGGGCATGGCTGTCACCGTCGGCCAGCTTGAAGAAGGCGACGCCGATCTGAAGTTCCTCGGCCTGGCTCGCCAGTTCATCGGACGTCGAGGAGATCTGCTCGGACGCGCCGGCGTTCTGCTGGGTCACCTGATCCAGTTGCTGGATCGCCTCGTTGATCTGGCTGGCGCCGATATCCTGTTCGCGGCAGGCGGCGCTGATCTCGGACACCAGTTCGGCGGTACGGCGGATGTCGGGCACCAGCCTGGTCAACATTTCACCGGCCGACGCAGCGGCGGCGACGGTGTCGGACGAGACCGAACTGATCTCGGCCGCCGCCGTCTGGCTGCGTTCGGCCAGCTTGCGGACTTCCGATGCGACGACCGCGAAACCCCGGCCATGTTCGCCGGCGCGGGCCGCCTCGACCGCGGCGTTCAGCGCCAGCAGATCGGTCTGGCGGGCGATCTCCTGCACGATGCCGATCTTCTCGGCGATGGTACGCATCGCGATGACGGCGCGGTTGACGGCGACGCCGCTTTCCTCGGCATCCTTCGACGACTGGCGCGCGATCTTTTCGGTCTGCGCGGCATTGTCGGCATTCTGTTTGATGTTCGACGCCATCTCTTCCATCGATGCCGATGCTTCCTCGGCGGCGGCGGCCTGTTCGGTCGCGCCCTGCGACACCTGTTCGGCGCTGGACGACAGTTGCTGGCTGCCCGATGCAACATTGTCGGCGGCGACGTTCACATCGCCCATTACGCCGCGCAGGCGCCCGATCATGATGTTGACCGTATCGACCAGATCCTTGATCTCGTCGTTGCCGGTCACGTGGATATCATGGCGCAGATCGCCGCTGGCGACGGTTTCCAGCGCGGTGCCGACACGGGCCAGGCCGACCGACACGATCCGCGAGATCCAGAACGCACCGCCGATCGCGATCAGCAGGGCGAAGCCGGCGGCTATCAGCATCGTCGTACGTGCCGCCGCATATAAATCATGCCCGGCCTGAACCGAGGCCGCCATCTGCGTCTGATAGAATTTGACGAGCTTATCCGTCGCGTCGCTCATCCCCAGAACCTTGTCCCTGGATTCGTTCAGGGTCAGAGCCGCAGCCTCGGAGTTCCTGCCAGCAAGTCCAAGCTCTCGAACCCTGTTGTTTATGGGCTTATAGGCGCTCCACAGATCGTTCATCGTCGCCCATAGCCGTTGCCCTTCCGGCGTCACCGCCAGTTTTTGACCCTCGTCGATCATCTGGTCCACGGCGTTACGCTGCTTCGTCATGCTTTCTACATACGTCTTGGCCTGGACGGCATCCGACGTCAGGACGATGTTCTTTTCGTTTCGGACGACCAGACTGACTTTCGCCTCGACGTTTTGCGCCATATTGAGCCGCTTCACCGGTCCGTTGGCCATGGACGACATGGCGCCGTTGAGCGTGTTGAGCCGGCTTAGTCCAACACCCACGATAGCGAGCAATATCGCGGCGAGGACCGCAAAGGTCGCACCCAGTTTCATCTTGATCGTAGCACGCATCGAAATTGTCCCCCCGGGGAATGAAATCAGTGGACGGAACGGCCCGCGCGGGTTGCGAGGCGTTCGAAGAGGATGGCGATGTCGGGAATGACGACGATGCCGTCACCGCGCCGGACGAGGCCGCGGACGTGGTCGCGCGGCCAGCGCATCCCGATCTGCGGCGGCGGCTCCACCGTATCGACATGGATCGTGGCGACCTCGTCGACCGCGTCCGCGCGCAGGCCGACATAATGGTTGCCGTCGCCGATCGACAGTTCGACGACGATGATCCGGCTGGGCGACGTGTCGGTCGCCGCCTCCATCGCGAAGGCGGGCTTCAGATCGGCGAGCGGGATCACCCGGCCGCGAAAGTTGATGAGGTGGCCGACCAGCGGATCGGCGCCCGGCACCACCGTGGTCGGCAGCAGGTCGAGGATCTCGTGGACGAATTCCGCCTCGATCGCGAAGGTTTCGGTGCCCATGACGAAGGTCAGCGCCTGCAACTCGCCATCGGCGTTCCACGCGATCGATGAAGGGGATGATGGATGGGTCATGATGTTATCCCGCGGCCCGCAGCCGCTCCTCCCTGCTCTGGTCTCTGGACTGGCCGGTGGCGACGAGTTGGGCGATGTCAAGGATCAGGGCGACACCGCCGTCCCCCATGATCGTGGCACCGGAAAAGGACGCGACGTCGCGGTGGAGCGGCGACATCGCCTTGATGACCGTCTGATGGTTGCCGATGATCTGATCGACCACCAGCCCGACCCGCTCCGCTCCGGTCGAGACGACGACGATCTTCTGCCAGGGATCGGGCCGCGTGCCGGTGGCGAACAGATCGCGCAGGCGCAGGAACGGCACCAGCTGGTCGCGGAGCGTAATGAGGCTGCGCGCACGCGAGCGCAGGTCTTCCTCCAGCGACAGTTCGAGACATTCCTCGACCGATGCGAGCGGCACGACATAGCGCCCCTCGCCGACGCGAACGAGCAGCCCTTCGATGATCGCCAGCGTCAGCGGGATGCGCAACGTGATCGTCGAACCCTCGCCATCGATGCTGGCGACGTCGATCGTCCCGCGCAGCGATTCGATCGTGCGTTTGACGACGTCCATGCCGACGCCGCGGCCCGACAGGTTCGTGACCTGCGCCGCGGTCGAGAAACCGGGCGCGAAGATCAGTTGCAGCAGTTCCTGATCGCCCAGCACCGCGCCGGGTTCGATCAACCCGTTCGCCTCCGCCTTGGCCCGGACGCGGGTGCGGTCGATGCCGCGGCCGTCGTCGCGGATGGTGATGACGACCTCGCCGCCCGCCTGATGCGCGGACAGGCGGACCATGCCGGCCTCCGGCTTGCCGGCGGCGAGGCGCTGGTCGGCGGTTTCGAGACCATGGTCGCAGCTGTTGCGGATCAGGTGGACGAGCGGATCGAACAGGCGTTCGACCACGGTCTTGTCGACCTCGGTCGTCTCGCCCTCGGTGACCAGCTCGATCGCCTTGCCGGTATCGCGCGCCAGATCGTGGACCAGCCGGCGGAAGCGCCCGAACAGGGTGGCGACCGGCACCATCCGCAACACCATCATCGTGTCGCGCAACTCGCCGGCCAGCCGCTCGATCTCCTCGGACACGGAGCGCAGGGCGAGCCCGCCGTCCTGTCCGGCCAGCTGCGACAGCCGGCTCTGCGCGATGACGAGTTCGCCGACCCGGTCCATCAGCGTATCGAGCCGTTCGGCGGGCACGCGGACGCTTTCGCCGGCCTTGGCGGCGACGGATACGGGATCGGCCCTGGCGACATCCGTGACAGGTGGCAGGTCGACGTCCGGCGTGACTTCATCGGCCGCCGCATCCAGCGGCGCCAGCGTCATCTCCATATCGTCCATGACGAAGATGAAGACATCCTCGATCGCTTCGCGCGTTACCGCGCCGGCGAACGTCACGTCCCAGCCGATATGGCAGTCGGTCGGCGTCAGGTCGTCGAGCGGCGGGATCGTATCGGTGCGTGCGACGATGGTGCAGGGTCCCAGCTCGCGCAGTTCATCGAGCAGCATCAGGGGATTGGTGCCGTTGGCCATCGCATCGACGGGCAGCGCAAACGACAACCGCCAGCCACCGCCGCCGGCCACGACCGGAGCGCCGACGGGCAGATCGGCACCGTCCGCGATCGCCGCCTCCAGCCGGGCGAGGATCGCGTCGCCATCGGCCCTGGGCGCGTCGCCATCGACCAGCGCGCGCATATGGTCCTGCGCGGACAGGATCACCGCGACCAGTTCGGCGGTCGCCGGTGCCAGCCCCTTGCGGACCCGGTCGAACGCGGTTTCGCAGTGATGGGTGAACGCGGCCAGCGCATCGAACCCGAACATCGCGCCCGACCCTTTCAGGGTGTGCAGCGATCGGAACACCGCATCGACCAGCGCGGCATCGGTCAGGCGATGGCCGAGATCGAGCAGGTCCTGTTCGACCTGATCGAGCAACTCCCCCGCCTCGACGCGGAAGATCGCCACCGGATCGACAGCGCTCAACGGCCCAGCACCTTGCGCGCGATCTTCACCAGTTGATCGGGGACGAACGGCTTCACCAGCCAGCCGGTGGCGCCGGCGGCCTTGGCCTGTGCCTTCATCCCGGCGTCGGATTCGGTGGTCAGGAAAATGATCGGCACGCCCGCCTGCGCCGGCTGCTTGCGCAGTTCGCGGATCATCGTCAGCCCGTCCATGTTCGGCATGTTCAGGTCGGTGACGATCAGGTCGAAGCGGGTCGCGGCAGCCTGCGCCAGCCCCTCTACCCCGTCGCCCGCCTCCGCCACGGTATAACCGGCATTGGTGAGCGCGATGCGGATCGCCATCCGCAGGCTGGGGGAATCATCGACGGTCAGGATCGTGGCGGTCATCATGCAGCTCCGTGGAACCAGAATTGGGTATCGGTGGGCGACAGGTCGGCGAACCCGGCACGGTCGAGCAGCGCCGCGAGCGGACCGGTGGCGGGATGCGCCAGCGTCAGCACCGCGCCATCGCGCGCTGCCTGACGACGCGCGGCCTCGACCAGCTGGATCACGCTGAGATCGGGGTCCTCGACCGCCGACAGATCGAGCGCGATGTCGCCCGTTCCGCCAAAGGCCGCGCGAACCTCGTCGCAAAACGGCGCGATCGACCGGACCGCGAGCGCGACCGGCGCGCATATGGTCGTCAGTGTCATGTCTTTCTCCCGCGGCGTTTGCCTGTTGGGATTATTCTAGGATTTCAGTGGGCTGATCGGGCGGACATTGATGAATGTTATCGACCGGGTGCCGCTTTCCCCTGGGCCGTCCGTGCTGCTATCGCGATATTACTGGCGGGGTATGGGTTATGGGCGGGCTGAACAGCACATTGTCGGATCGACAGGCGGTCTGGGCATTCGTGCTGGGTTGCGTCGCGGTGACCGCCGGAGTCTGCGCGCACCTGCCGATGTTCGCGATGGCCCGCGCCATGCATTACCAATTAGCCGGCATGCCGATGGACAATGTCATGCTGGCCGGCATGGGATTGATCGTCGCGGGCACGATCGTGGCGGCTTATGGACTGCTGCCACGCAACGTCGCCGCGCAGCGGGCCGCCGCCGCCGACATCGTCGTCGCCGCGCCGGAAGATGCGAAGCTGGGTCCGGCCCATTGGGGCCTGATGGCGGTGCTGGTCGTCGCGCTGGTGATCGACGTGATGAAACCCGCGTCGCTCGGTTTCACCGTTCCCGGCATGATTACCGAATATGGCGTGCCGAAGAAGACCGTGTCGCTGGTGCCGTTCTTCGCGCTGGCCGGCACCGTCACGGGATCGGTGTTGTGGGGCTGGATCGCCGATGTGTACGGCCGCAAGGCATCGATCCTGCTGTCGGCGGTGATGTTCGTCGGCACCTCGATCTGCGGTGCGATGCCCAGTCTGGCGTGGAACATCGCCATGTGCTTCATGATGGGGGCGGCGGCGGGCGGGATGCTGCCCGTGACCTATGCGTTGCTGGCCGAGATGATGCCGACCCGGCATCGCGGCTGGAGCCTGGTGCTCGTCGGCGGGCTGGGCGCGGTGGGTGGCTATTTCGCGGCGAGCGGTCTGTCGGCGTTGCTGCAACCGATCTTCGGTTGGCGCATCCTGTGGCTGGCCAATCTGCCGACCGGGCTGACACTGGTCTTGCTGGGCGCGCTCATCCCGGAATCGGCCAAGTTCCTTCTCGCCCGTGGCCGGGTGCAGGAAGCGGAGGCGGTGATGCGGCGCTTCGGGGCGACCGCGTCCAGCGTGAGCGCGACGGCGAGCGTGCAGAAACGCGGCGCGCACGCCCTCACCGGCCCGCGGTTATACGGCAAGCTGGCGGCGCTCAGCATCTGTGCGCTGTCATGGGGGCTCATCAACTTCGGCCTGTTGTTGTGGTTGCCGGCCGATCTCGTCGCGAAGGGATATTCGGTCGGCGTGTCGAGCAGGCTGCTCGCCGAAAGCGCGCTGATCGCCTTTCCCACCGTATTCATCGCGGCGTTGCTGTACAGCCGGTGGAGCGCGAAATGGGCGCTGGTGACGATGATCGCGCTGACGCTGGCCGGCCTGTTGCTGGTGCTGCGTCTGGAACTGGCGGGGAGCGGCAGCCCGGTGCTGCCGGTGGCGCTGCTGATCGTCGGCACCAACGGCATGATCGCCATCGTCCTGCCCTACACCGCCGAGAGCTTTCCGCTGAGGGTGCGGGGACGGGCGACGGGCTGGGTCGCGGCCTGCACCAAGGGCGGCGGCCTGTTCGCGCAGGGACTGACGATCAGCGGCATCATCCTGTCGATGGGCCTGTCCTCCGGGTTGATGATGCTGCCGACCGCCGCATCGCTGATACTGGTCGCCTGGTTCGGGCGCGAAACCCGCGGGCGCGATCTGCGCGATCTGGATGTCGACAACGGACAGATCGGGCACGCCTGAACGTGGCGTTCAATCCCCAGCATAACATTGCATAAGTATGTCGGGACTTCGCTGCGGCACGGCGCAATCCACGATCAGTTCGTCGCAAACATTTGATGCCGGATATCAGTAAGCGATGGATAGCCAGCCTTATAGTTTCGCCGTATAACCCGCACGTCTCGGCCGATAGCGATTGTCAACCGACCGCAAGCCTGACCTGACTGGCACGACCAAATTGGAGAGGTAAGTATATGCGTTCAGTTCTTCCGAAATATTCGGCCGTCGTGATGATCCTGATCGGTTCGACCGCGCTGGGCGGTTGCGCCACGAAGGGGTTCGTCCGCGAGCAGATCGCGACCGTGAACTCGCGCATCGACGGCATGGACGGACGACTGCGCACGGTCGAGGGCACGTCGGGCCAGGCGCTTACCCAGGCACAGGCCGCCGCCGGTCAGGCGCAACAGAACGCCCAGCGCATCGACCAGATAAATGGCCGCGTCGATGGCCTCGACCAGCAGATGCAGCAACAGTTGCAGCGCCAGCAGCGCAAGCCCCGCGGCTAGGCACGTCATCGCACAACGCGCTTGCATCGACGGAGCGTTCCGCTGAACAAGGCCATTGTGTCGACCAGATTGTTCCACATCGCCTGTAGCGCGGGGTTGATCCCCGCGCTGTTTGCGGCGCTCGTGTCGCCGGCCGCCGCAGGGCCACATCCTCGCGATCGCAAGGGCGTAGCCCGCGTGCCGGCAAAGCCGCTCCCCGAAGAAGCCGCCGTGTCGGCGATCGAGCTGCCGCCGCCATCGGCGTCGACCATTCGTCTGACCGCCTGGGTCGCGGCGGCGCGCGACAACGGCGCCCTTCCCTATGCGGTCATCGACAAGCAGACCGCATCGCTTTTCCTGTTCGATGCGAAGGGCAAGCCGCTCGGCCAGACGCCGGTGCTGATCGGTGTCGGCGTCGGCGATGACTCGTCCCCGGGCGTAGGGGCCAAGAGCCTGTCGGAGATCGGCCCGGCCGAACGGACGACGCCGGCGGGCCGGTACGTCGCCAAATTCGGGAAAGCCTTTGGCCGCCAGCGCGTGCTCTGGGTGGATTACGTCAATTCGGTCGCGCTGCACGCGGTCATCAATACCAACAAGAAGGAACAGCGGCTGGTGCGGCTGGCGTCGCCGGCCCCGGACGACAACCGGATCACCTTCGGCTGCATCAACGTAGGCACCAGCTTCTACGCCAAAACGCTTCGCCCGCTGTTCCAGAAGCGGGGCGGCGTGGTCTATATCCTGCCGGACACCCGGTCGCTCGACGACGTGTTTCCCCGGTTGCGGCTGTTGCCCTATCTGACCGCCGCGTCGAGATAGGGCCGGCGCCGGCGTGAAGGGCCGTCGTCACTCGAAGGAACCTTGATGATGATGTTCATGCTCGCGATGCTGGCTGCGGCGGATCGACCGGTCGTGGTCAGTTCGCTGACGACCGGCCAGCTGGTCGAATATTGCCGGGGCAAGGATACCGATCCCACCTCGAATTTCTGCACCGGCTATATCATCGGGGTGTTCGACGCCCTGTCGCTGTCCCGTCAGATCTGCCCGTCGACCGCCCGTTCCTCGAATATCGAGGTTGCCGCCGTCGCACGCAAATATCTGCGCAAACAGGCCGGGAAGACCAGCGTCGCGCCGTCATTCGTGATCCGCGACGCGCTGCGCCGCGCTTTTCCGTGCAAGCGGAAATAGACCCGCTTACTGCGCCTCGCGGGTCTTGGTGACCTTGCCGAAAACCGGTGCCTTCACGGTGGTGAGGCGATCGGTGGCATCGCCGGTCAGGTCGAAGAACAGGATGCGGTTGGCACCCTGCTTCATCCACGGCGCCGGCGTGTAGAGCGTGTGGACGGGGCCGATCGACCAGAAGCGGCCGAGATTATGCTCGCCCAGCCACAGCTGCCCCTTATGCAGCCCGCGCATGTCCAGATACGTGTCCGCCGGCCGGTCCACCGTCATCTCGGTTTCGTAGAAGCATGGACCGATACAGGGGGCGGTCGACAGGCGCAGCGTCGACAGGTCGTTCATCGGCAGGCGGAACATGCGCCAGTCCTCGATCGGCTGGCCGTTCAGCGTGACCGCGCCGGTCAGCCCCGTCTGCTCGGTACGGATCGCATGCGAGTAATTCACCCGCCCGGTATTCTCGACCAGGATGTCGAGCGTCACCGGACCATCCCGCTGCGGCAGGTTCACCGTTTCCTGCCCCAGCCGGCGATCCAGCGTGCCGACCAGCTTGCGGTCAAGATAGACCTGCGCATAGCTGTGCATGCGCTTGAGCAGGAGCGGCCCTGCCTTCCCCTTGGCCAGCGTCACTTGGTAGAGGACGTAGCCGTAATTCTGGTCGAGTTCCTCAAAGGTCATCGGCCGGCGGGCGCGGATCGGATCGGGCAGATTGTCCCATAGCGATGCGCTGCGCCGGATCGGCGACACCGGGAACGTGGCGGCGACACTCGGCGCGGGGGCCGGCGCGGGGGGCTTGCCCGTGACCTCGGCGATGACCGAGGCGAGCAGCGCGTATTTGTACCGCGGATTGCCGGCTTCATCGAGCGGGGCGTCGTAATCATAGCTCGTCGTGTCGGGGTGATAATCGGTGCCGGTGTGCGAATCGGCGCCGTTCATCCAACCGAAGGTGGTGCCGCCATGGAACATGTACAGCGACACAGAATAACCGCGTTTCAGCATGAAGCGCAGTTCCTCGGCCTCCTTGCGACCATCGGTTTCGTGGTGGTCCTCACCCCATTTGTCGAACCACCCTGCCCAATATTCACCGACCATGCGCACGCCATCGGGCCGGAACGCCTCCAGCTTCGCGACCGCGTTCGGCGCGCCGCCCGATCCGAAATTCACCACCGAGGGCAGATGCGGCAGCGAGCCCTTGGCCAGATCACCCGCCTGATTGGACGTGAACAGCACACCGTCCGCCAGTCCGGCACGGCGATAGGTCGCCTCCAGCCCCTTCAGATACGCCTTGTCGTCGCCGAAGGCACCATATTCGTTCTCCAGTTGCACCGCGACGATCGGGCCGCCATTGCGCAACAGCAGCGGCTTCACCTCCTGCCCCAGCCGGACCATCCATCGCTCGACAGCGGCGGTGTAGGTCGGGTCGGTCGATCGCAGGACGAGGCCGCGATCCTTCAGCAGCCAGGACGGATAACCGCCCAGTTCCCATTCGGCACAGACATAGGGGCCGGGCCGGAGGATAACATCGAGTCCCTCTGCCTGCGCATCGCGGATGAAGCCGGCGATGTCGTTCTGGCCGGTGAAGTCATACACGCCGGGGCGCGGTTCGTGCGCGTTCCAGAAGGCATAGGTGGTGATGGTGTTCAGCCCCATCGCCCGTGCCTTGCGCAGGCGATCGCGCCAATAGGCGCGCGGTATCCGGACATAATGCATCTCGGCGGAGATGACCTGATAGGGCTTGCCGTCCTTCAGGAACTGCGACCCGCCAACCGCGAAGCTATGTGCCGGCGCCGTCGCCTGCGCCCCGACCGGCAAGGCCGGAAGCGTCGTTGCCGTCAGGGCCGCGCCCAGGATCGACCGAACCACCATCTTCATGCGATGCACCTTCAGTCCTTCATTTCGAAGACGAACGCCGTGCCGACGAAATCGCCCTTCAGCGGCGCCCGCAGGCCGCGTTCCATCCAGTAGGCGCCACTGGCGCGGGCCGGCACGCCATCCGGCAACGCACCGCCGCCCAGCACCGACACCGCATAGGACCGGGCGGGATCGAGCCCCTTGGGATGGTTCGGCGCGGGATTGTCGCGCCACATCGATGAATGCAGCATCTGGAACATCACGCCCTGACGCTTGTCCTGCGACACGTACATGGTGGCCGACGACGCATTGTCCCTGACCGGCGGATCGATCCGGTACAACTGGCCGCGCTGCACGGTCTGGCGGATGGTCTTGTACGCCGCGACCCATTTGCTGGCGGTCGTGAAGTCCTCGTCCTTCCACTTGTCCAGATTGGCACCGATGCCCAGCCCGCCCTGCATCGACGACAGGAACCGGTAATCGAGCGAGGTCGTGCGCGTGTTCGCCCAGTTGGGGCTGTCGGTCACCCACGCCATCATGACCGCGACGGGATAGGCCTGGGTGAAGCCGTCCTGGATCATCAGCCGGTCGGCGGGATCGGTGTTGTCCGACGGCCAGACCTCGTCGGTCAGGCCGAGGATGCCGAGATCGACACGACCGCCGCCGCCGGAGCAGCCCTCGATCTCCAGCTTCGGGTGGCGGCGACGCAGTTCGGACAGGATGTAATAGAGGTTGCGGACATATTCGACATAGACGCGCTGCTGGTCCTGCACCGCCACCTGCGGCCAACCGGCTTCGGTCCAGTTGCGGTTATAATCCCATTTCAGGAACGCGATGTCGTTCTCGGCGACCAGCTTGTCGAGCACGCCGAGCAGGTGATCGCGCACATCCGTTCGCGCCAGGTTCAGCACCAGCTGATTGCGTCCCTCCGTCCGCGGGCGGCCGGGATAGTTGAGCACCCAGTCGGGATGCGCGCGGTACAGGTCGCTGTCGACGTTCACCATTTCCGGTTCGACCCACAGGCCGAAATCCATGCCGAGGGTATGGACCTTGTCGATCAGCGGCTTCAGGCCGTTGGGGAATTTGGTGCGGTTGACCGTCCAGTCGCCCAGTCCCGCCTTGTCGCTGTTGCGCGCGCCGAACCAGCCGTCATCGACGACGAAGCGCTCCACGCCGATGCGGGCAGCCTTTTCGGCGAGCGCTTCCTGGCCGATTTCGGTCACATCGAACGCGGTCGCTTCCCAGCTGTTATAGACCACCGGCCGCGGTTTCGCCTTTTCGCCGCCGGGCAGGATGTGTGCAATCTCGAACTTGTGGAACGTGCGCGAGGCACCGCCCATGCCGGCGTTGGAATAGCCGGCGTAGAACACCGGCGTGTCGAGCGTCTCGCCCGGCTTCAGCGTCCATGAGAAGTCGTAAGGGTTATACCCGCCCATGATGCGGATGCGACCGAGATTGTCCTGGCCGACACTGACCCGGAACGATCCCGACCATGCCAGCGCGCCGTACCAGACGGGGCCGGCATCCTCGCTGGTCACGCCGTCCTTGCCGATCGCGAAATACGGGTTGTTGCCGTGACCGGTCGATCCGCGCCGGCTTTCCAGCACGGTCAGCGCCGGCGTGATCGCAACGTCCTTCTTCGTCCATTCGGCGGCGTGACGGCCGGTCAGATAGTGCAGGCGGTAATCGTCGCTCACCGGCAGCGTGAACACCGCCGAAGCGATCTGGTCGACCCGCACCGGCCGGCTGTCGCCATTGCGGACCGAGGCGGATCGCGCCAGCACGCCGGTGTCGGGATCGATCGTATAGCGCAGGGTCACGGTCAGCGGCCGGTTGATGTCGGCCAGCTCGATCACCAGCGTCTCGCCGCGCACCGAGTGCGATTTGTACTTCAGCACCAGATCGCGATTGCCGTCGGCGAAGATCGTCTTGATGCCGGGATCGTTGACCAGCCCTTCGCCCTGCCCCGGATATTCCTGCAACGTGACCGATCCCGCCGGATCGAATCCCGACAGTTCGCCGGGCGCTTTCACCAGCACGGGATCGCCGGTCTTCACCGGGTCGGTCGAGACGAGCGGATCGCCGGGGGCGAGCGGTGCGCCCCAATATAGCGGTTGCAGATAGCCCTTGTCGTCGACGCCCATCGCATAGGTCACGCCGGCGCCGTCGAGGCGGAATATCCGCGCCCCGGCCGGTGCCGTCACCTTCGCCTGCGCATCGACGCCGCTGAATGCCGCGACGACCGCCGACGCCATCAGGATTGTCTTGCCACGCATACTTCTCTCCGGCGCTGAGGGGGACTTCGTACGCGGTACGGACAGTCGGGATCAACAAAAGCCGGGGCGGGATCGCACGTCGATCCCGCCCCGGTTGCTTCTTTATATTCTCAGAAAGAGAAGCGCACGCCTGCGTCGTAACGTGGTCCGAAATTCTGATACGACAGCAACTGGTTGTCGAAACGCCCGGTCGTGAAATACTTGGCGTTGAACAGGTTGGTGCCTTCCACGAACACTTGCACCGCCGGCGTCACGTTGACGGCGACACTACCGTCGAACTGGCCGTAATCGCGCACGAAGATCGGCTCGTTGCCCGAACCGCCCGCCAACTGACGCAGGAACCGCTCGCGACGGTTATAGGCGATGCGTGCCGAGATGCCGTATTTTTCATAGAACACGGTGGCGTTCTGCGAATTGCCGATCCCTTCCGCCGCGAACGACTGACCGATCTGGGTCACGTCGAATTCGCGGTTGGTGCTCACGAAGGTCGCATTGGCCTGCACGCCGAAACCGCTCAGGACGCCGGGGAGCCAGTCGAGCGTGTGGACCACGTTCAATTCCAGGCCCTTGATCTCCAGCGATTGCGCATTGCGCGGACGCCGCACGCTGAACTCACCGAAAAACTGCCCACCGGTCTGTGTAATCAGCCCGCCGACCGGCAGACGCACGCCCTGCGCGTTGCCAGCATTGAGGATCGGCAACCGCTCATCACCGAAGCTCTGGATGATGAAGTCGTCGACCTTCTTGAAGAAGACCGCCGCCGACAGCGTCGTCGTCGTCGTTGGATACCATTCCACCGACAGATCGGCGTTGTTGGCACGATATGGCTTCAGGTTGGGATTGCCGCCGTTGGCGCTCAGCGTCGCCGGACGCAGCGTATCGGTGTTGAAGGTCGGCGCCAGATCGCCGATCGCCGGACGGGTCAGCGTCTGGTACGCCGCGGCGCGAACCTGCAGCTTCGGTGTCAGATTGAGGCGGACGTTCGCGGTCGGCAGGAAGTTGCTGTAGGACGATTTCTGCGTGATCGACACGCCCGCCGGACTGGCGAACACGCCGACATAGATCGTCGGATCGGTCGGCGGATTGCCGCCGGTCGGGGTAAGGTCGATCAACTGCCGCTGCTGACCGAACGAGCTGAGTTCGGTGTACTCGTACCGCGCACCGACGTTGACGAACAACGGCATGCTGCCGATGTCCGCCTCGAAATCGACGTCGGCATAGCTGGCGTACACGGTTTCCTTCACACGCGCCGACGGCTGCGGCGTCGCGGTGTAGCCGTTGGCGCGGGCATAGCGTGCGGCCGTCGTGCCGGCCGCCAATCCCTGCGCCCGATCGAGCGCCGACGTCGCGGCCGCGCTGGTCAGGAAGTTCAGATAGGCCCGCGGATCGAAGGTCAGGAAGGTGAGCGGCACCGACCCGCTCTTCGCGCCGAGCGAGTTCATCGTGTACGACGACAGCAACGATGGATCGGCCAGTGTCGGATAACCGCAATAGACGCAGCCGACATCATCGGCCGAGGTGATCGGCACGTTGTTCTTGTCACGCGACGTGCGCGCCAGGCCGAAGCGGAGCGCCTTGACGATCCCGGTGTCCGGCTTCCATTCGTTGTTCCACCGATACTCGGTCACCTTCTCGGTGATGTCGTTGCCGTTGACGCCCGCGATGTGCGTACGGCCCAGTGCCGGGTTGGTCAGCGCACCCGTGCTGTAGCCGGAGGTCGATCCGATCCCGCCGTCCTCGGCCTGATTGAACGTGTATCGCGACGGCGAACCGATCACGGCGAAATAGGATTTTCCGCCGCCGGCGTTCTTCGCGCGCGACCAGCTGGCGTCCAGCGTCATCTTGAACTGGTTGCTGGGATTCCATTCCATATTGCCGCCGGCTTCCCACGTCGTCGTGTCGCGGATCGCGCCCGACGAGATGAAGTCGGCGTTGCCGTTGGTCGTCAGCGAGGTGATCGTGCGGTTGCTGTCGATCGTCGCGGCGGTGTAGCTCGACGGTTCGAACCAGCTGCCCAACGCGCGCGTCGTCGAGTCGCTCTTGAACTTGTTGTACAGGCCATCGGCCGTGAAGGTCAGCGTATCGTTGACCTCATATTGCGCGACCAGCGTCGCACCTAGACGGGTACGGACGTCGCGCGCGTTACCCACGTCCTGATTGCGGGGGGCATAGACGTTGGTAAACAACGGCGCACTGTTCGGCCCGACCGACGTTCTGGGCAGATAGCCACCATTGGTAACCGAGTCGACCGACGCGATACGCTTCTGGTAGGACAGCGATCCCAACAGGCCGAGGCGACCGTCGCCGAAGGTGTCGCTCAACAGGCCGAACAGCTGCGGCGTGACCTTTTCGCTGTTCTTCTCGTACAGCGCCTTCGCGGTGAAGATGCCCTTGAATTCCTTCAGCGCGAGCGGACGCGGCGTCTGGATGTTGATCGTCGCGCCGATACCGCCGCCCTGCAACGGCGCCTGTGCGCTCTTGTACACCTGCGCGCCGCTGATCAGTTCGGCCGGGATCAGGTCGAACGAAAACGAGCGGTTGAAATTGTCCGAGGCGAAACTGCGACCGTTGAACAGCACGGTGTTGAACTGCGGCCCCAGTCCACGGACGGTGACCGACTGGCCTTCGCCGTTGCTGCGATCGATCGCCACACCGGGAATACGCTGCAACGATTCGGCGACGTTGGCGTCGGGGAACTTGCCGAGATCCTCGGACGAGATCGCGTCGATGATGCCCGATGCGTCACGCTTCTGCGCGGCGGACGAGGCGATGCTGGCGCGGATGCCGGTAACGACGATATCGGCGGCCGAGGCATCGGTTTCGGCCTGGCTGGGCGGAACGGCGGTCGACTCGGCGGGCGGCAGCTGGCTGGCGGCCTGGTCGGTCGGGGTCTGGGTTTGCGCCAGTGCCGGCGTGGCCACGATCAGGGCGCCCATGGCGCTGGCCAGTCCATATGCCGTGTACAGTGCCCGGCGCCCGGAAACTCGTTGCGTGATAGCCATCGCTCTCCCCTTCGTTTAATCGTCCCCCGCCTCGACCGGGCAGGATGAATTCGATTGCTAAATTCATTGTATGATAAATACAATCAGAAATAGCAGGGGATGCGCCCTATCGGAGCATTTTGGGAGAACGACATGTTCCCCGGAGAGGAAGCTGTGAACGGACTGGTGCAACATGTCGTCGTCGTGGGCGGAGGATCGGCCGGCTGGATCGCGGCGTGCCGGTTGGCGGCGCAGGCGAAACGGTCCGGCAGCGGCGTCCGCGTCACGCTGGTCGAATCGACCAACGTGCCGACGATCGGCGTCGGTGAGGGCACATGGCCGACGATGCGCAACACATTGGCGAAGATCGGCATCACCGAAACCGACTTCATCCGGTCATGCGACGCCGCGTTCAAACAGGGCGCCCGCTTCGTCGGCTGGACGGACGGATCGCCGGCCGATGGCTATTACCATCCGCTCAATCCGCCCGCGGGCGCGACCGAGATCGATCTGGCACCGCATTGGTTGCATCGCCCCGCGACGGAGGCGGCGGATTTCGCCAGCTGGGTCGATTTCCAGGCGACGCTGTGTGACGCCGGGCTGGCGCCCAAGACCATTCTGATGCCCGAATATGCCGGCCATGCGAATTACGCCTATCACCTCGACGCGGGCAAGTTCGCCACCCTGTTACGCGATCATGCCGTGGACAATCTGGGCGTGGAGCACGTGCTGGGCGACGTGGTGCGCCCGCACATGGCCGACAATGGCGACATCACCGACATCGAACTGGGCGATGGCCGACGACTGGCGGGCGACCTGTTCGTCGACTGCACCGGCTTTGCCGCGCTGCTGATCGGCGGCGTCTATGGCGTGCCGTTCCGACGGTGCAGCGACGTGCTGTTCGCCGACCGCGCGATGGCGATGCAGGTGCCCTATGACGGCGAGGACGACGACATCACCTGTCACACCGTCTCGACCGCGCAGGACGCCGGCTGGATCTGGGACATCGGCCTGTGGACGCGCCGCGGCGTCGGCCATGTATACAGCAGCGCGCACACCAGCGACGATGCGGCGGAGGCGGCACTCCGCCGTTATGTCGGGCCACGCGCCGACGGACTGTCCGTGCGCCGGATCGGCATCGACGCCGGCCACCGCGAGCGGTTCTGGCAGAACAACTGCGTCGCCGTCGGGCTGTCGGCGGGCTTCATCGAACCGCTGGAGGCATCGGCGCTGATGCTGATCGAGACGTCGATGGATGCCATCGCCGACCGGTTCCCGCGCACGCGATCGGCGATGGACGTGATGGCGCACCAGTTCAACGACACGTTCCGCCATCATTGGCAGCGGATCATCGAATTCCTGAAGCTCCACTACGTCCTGACCAAACGGACCGACACCGCGTTCTGGCGGGACAACACCGCCCCGTCATCGATCCCGGACGGATTGCGCGAACGGCTCGATCTCTGGCGACACCATTCGCCGGCGCCGCAGGATTTCGACCATGCGCGCGAGGTGTTCTCATGGCCGAGCTATCAATACGTCCTGCACGGCATGCAATTCGCCAGCGATTATCCGCGCGTCGATGCCGCTTCGCCCGACGCGGTGATGGCAGGCCGCTTCGTCGCGCGCAACGACCGCGCACGGGCCGATCTGCTGCACCGGGCGCCGCGCCACCGCGATCTGTTGCGCGCGGTGCGCGACCATGGCCTGCAACTGGTATGAGCCGTATCGCCCCCCTGAACATGGCCGACCATGGCGCGCTATGCTTCGATCGCAACGCGGCCGGTGCGACGCGCCAGATCGTGCAACTGGGCCTATCCGAGATCGCCTTTGCCGCCGCCGACATGCCGCTCTGTCTTGCGAAGGACGCGAACACGGGCCGGTTCGATCTGATCGCCCTGCTGGGACTGGTCGAGCCGACCAATCTCTTTTCGTTCGGCGGGCATTTCCAGGCGACCTATATACCGCGCGCCGCGCTTTTAACGGGTTTCCGGCTCGACCCGAATGGTGCCGCCGGGCTGGCCGTGGACGTCGCCGATCCGACGATCGGCACCGATGGCGAGCCCCTGTTCGCCGATGGCCGCCCCGCCCCCTTGCTGGGCCATCTGCATCAGGCGCTGGAACAGGTGATGGCCGACATCGCCGCCGCCCGGACGCTGATCGCGCGCTATGCCGCCAAACGCCTCGTCCGCCCGCTGATCCTGTCGGTGCGAAAGGCGGATGGCCGGGATCACGATATCGCCGGCCTGTACACGATCGACGAGCCGGCGATGCGCGCTCTGCCCGATGACGAGGTCGTGGCCCTGCACCGCGCCGATGCGCTGGCGCCGTCGACGATCCTGTCGGCGTCGCTCGCCCAGATCGAACGGTTACGCCAGTTGCACAATGCCCGGTTCGAGCCGGCGATTTCGTCCTGTTCGATAGGCTAGCCAGCGGATCGACGCGGGTTATCCAACCTTGCCGTCGAGCGCGGCACGGGTGTCGGCCAGGGCCAGATCGACGAGCTTGCGCATCGCCTCGGCGGCGGCCTGACGGTCGGCCGCGACGATCGCGTCGTAGACGGCGACATGCTCGGGCATCGGATCGCGCGGCAGGACGCGGTCGCGCTGTTTGAGCTGGGTGGTCCATTCGACCGCCGCGGTGATGCCGGCACTGAGCGTTATCAACGCATCGTTGCGCGATGCCGTCAGGATGGCGGCATGGAATTCGCGGTCGGCCGCCCGCCCCGCATCGTTCGACAGCGTGTGGCGCCGCATCCTGCCCAGCGCGTCCTTCAACATCCTCAGATCGTCGCGATCGCGGCGCTCCGCCGCGAAGGCCGCCGCCGCCGGTTCCACCACCGCGCGCAGTTCGAACAGACTGCGCAGCAACTGCATGTCGGGATCGCCCGCAAAGGCCCAGGCGAGCACATCGGGATCGAGCATGTTCCACCGGTGGCGCGGCAGGACGCGGGTGCCGGATTTGGGCCGGCTTTCGACCAGCCCCTTCGCGATCAGCGCCTGCACCGCCTCCCGATAGGCGCCACGCGACACGCCGAGCGATTCCGCAAAGGCGAGTTCGCCCGGCAACGCATCGCCCGACGCATAATCGCCCGCCAGGATGGCCCGCCCCAGCGTATGCGCCACCGCGCCACGTAACCGCCGCCCGGAGGACTGCGTGGGCTTCTTTTCGTCCGTGGGATCGGTCATCGCTGTTTCCGACATCATATTCCGCTGACTGGGCGCGCCATCGTACGGACCATAGCACCGCGGCATCCCCGCGCGACAGTCTTCGCCCGTGGATACCGCGATGATGCCATCACGTCAGCCGATAGAGTTCGGCACCATGCGGCGATACCGTCCGCGTAATGCGGTCGCGGGCGGTGCCGGCAGCCCGACCGGACCAGAGGTCGCGGACCGCCACCGACCCCGACTTGCCGAGATCGCGCAGGGCGATCGTCACCTCCTTGGGCTTGTCGGTGGTATTGAACAGCGCGAGGTAGCGATCCTGGCTCCCCTCCGGCCGGGCGGACCAGATGCGGGCGCCGTCCTGCACGAAATGCGGACGGTTGTCGGTGCTCGACTGATTGACCGCCAGCACGTCGCGATTGGTGAGCAGCGCCAGCGTCGGCGCATCGAGGTGGCGCAGGTCGCCGCCCATGATGAGCGGCGACCGGGCGATCGACCACAATGTCATCAGCGTGCGCTGCTCGTCGGGCGTGAACTTCGTGTCGCGCTTGCCCAGCGCCAGCCGGCCCAGCGGCAGCATGTCCGCATCGGGCCATGCGCCGGGACGGCGCCATGTGTTCCAGTTCTCCAGCCGGGTGAACTGCGCCTCCAGCATCGCCCATTCGTCCCAGAAATCATCGCTGATCCGCCACATCTGCGCATATTGGCGGACGTGATCGCCGCGGATCACCGGCGTCTCGCCGGGTGACAGGCTCAGCATCATCGGGCGACCGGTGTTGACGATCGCCTTGTGCGCACCCTCGATCTCGGGCGCATGTGCGTCATAGGGGCGGCTCATGTCGTCCATCTTGACGAAATCGACGCCCCAGTCGGCGTACAGCCTGAACACGCTGTCGTAATAGGCCTGCGCACCCGGTTTCGTCATGTCGACGCCGTACATGTCGGGGTTCCACGAACAGATGCTGGTCGTGTCGGCGACATCGGCGGCGCGGTACTTCGTGCCGAGGATGGGCAGATTCTTCTTCACCGCCAGCCGGGGGATACCGCGCATCAGGTGGATGCCGAACTTCATCCCCATCCGGTGAACGTCGGCAGCCAGCTTCGTGAAGCCGGACCCGTCGGCACTCGACGGAAAACGGTTCGGCGCGGGGATCAGCCGGCCGTATCCATCCATCGCCGGCACCGGATTGCCGTTATATTCGTAGCTCGACGCCTCCGGCTCGTACCACTGGATATCGACGGTGAAGATGTCGTAGCCGAACGGCAGCAGCTTGCTCGACATGATCGCCGCCGTCTCGCGCGCCTGAGCCTCGGTGATCGTCGTCGCGAAGCTGTTCCAGCTATTCCAGCCCATCGGTGGCCGCGGGGCCAGCACCCCGCCACCCGGCGCGCGCGCCGTGGCGATCGCCGGCAGCACCATCGATGCAGCCGCCCCGGCAAATCCGGAGGCCAATATCCCCCGGCGATCGATCTGCGGTCCGTTCATGCTTCCCCTCCCGTTTGGCGTGTCCGATACATCGGCGATGGTCGTACGCTTCGACCAACGGATGTCCGGACCTGTCGCAAAATAGTATCACTACACCGACAAAAGTCGATGACGATCCCATAAATTTTTTCGCCGATCCGGCCAATGGCCTGTTGCATCGCACCAAATCTCGCAACGTTCGACTTTATCTCAGTAGTTTGGCGATTATCGCAATGCGATATCGTCGCACATCGGATTAACAATCCACCCTCAAACTGGCAATTGACATGACAATACTCTTACCAGATGTGGGACAAACGAGGGCAACTTATAAGCTCGCGAAAGAGGAGGGGATATGAAAGCTCATCTGTTGGCAGGTGCCACCGCTCTTGCCTTTCTGGCTGCGCCAGCGACCGCGCAATCCAACGCCAATTCGGTCGCTGCGACCGGCACACCCCAGGCGGATACGCCAGCCGAGCCCCAGGGACCGTCCGAAGCCGCATCCACCGACGAGGACATCGTCGTCACCGGCATCCGCAGCAGCCTGCGGTCGTCCGTCGCCACCAAGCGCAACGCCGACAACATCGTCGATTCGATCTCCGCCGAGGATACCGGCAAGTTTCCCGACAACAACGTGGCGGAATCGTTGCAGCGTATCACCGGCGTCGCGATCGATCGCAGCGGCGGCGAGGGACAGTTCATCACCGTTCGCGGACTGGGGCCGGAGTTCAACACCGTCCTGGTCAACGGCCGCATCATGGCGACCGACAATGACGGTCGCGAATTCTCGTTCGACGTGCTGTCGTCGAACATGATCCAGCGCACCGACGTCTACAAATCGTCGCTGCCGCAATTGCAGGAAGGTGGCATCGGCGCGACCGTGAACGTCGTGACAGCCCGGCCGCTGGATGGCAAATCGGGCTTTCACCTGTCGGCGGCCGCTGGCGGAATCTATGACACATTGGCCGACAAGGTCAGTCCGGACCTGTCCGCGGTGACATCGTGGACCAACGACGACAAGACGTTCGGCGTGGTGCTGTCCGGGTCGTACACCAACCGCAAGAGCCAGAACGACAACGTCAACATCGGCGGATGGATTCTGGGGCCGCAGGGGATCATCAATGCGCCCGAGACGGCGTCGAACCTGCCCAATCAATTGGACCTGCCGGTCGCGAACAGGACGATCCTCATCAACAGCGGCGACATCCACACGCCCCGCGACCTGAACTTCAACCGGGAGGCCAACACCCGCGAACGGATCAACCTCGCGGGGGCTATCCAGTCGCAGATCAACGATAAGCTGCTGCTGACCGTCGACGGCCTCTATTCCAGGTTCAACGTGTCGCAAAAAACGCGGCGGTTCGGGCTGTTCTTCACCCCGCGCTTCATCGGCGTCCAGACCGATGCGAACGGCACGGTGACCGGCTTCAACAGGCCGGGCTCGCAGTTCCTGGCGCGCAATCCTGCGCTGACCGATTCCCGGTTGAGCGACGATCGCGTGACGCTCTCCCAGAACGACAACATCGTCTACACCTATAATCGTAATACCGAGAGCTATCAGTTCGGCACCAATCTGGCCTGGGACGCCACCGATCGCCTGAAACTGAAATTCGATGCCTCCGCCACGCAGGCGACCCGCGAACAGCCGCACCAGTTCGTCGTCGTCGGCACGTTGGCGCAGACATCGCCCCGGTTCGACCTGACGCCCGACAACGATATCCCGACCGCGTCCAATCTGGGGCCGATCACCGATCCCAACATCCTGCGCGCGCACTATGCGCTCAACCAGCTGGTCGAGGTGAAGGACAAGGGCATCGAATTTCACGCCGATGGCGACTGGAAGGCCGAATACGGTCCCCTGAAGTCGCTCGGCTTCGGTGCCGCCTATAACCAGCGGCGCAAAACGCGCGACATCGCCGACAATTCCGATTCGGTCTGCACCTATTGCGGTTACGAGGTCGGCATCCCGGCCAATCTGGTGCAGGCGTACGAACTGGACGGATATCTGTCCAAGGCGTCGGGCAGCAACCTGATCCCGCGCAATTTCTTCACGTTCAACCCGGCCGACATCTTCGCCTATATCTCGCAGCCCTCGATCCTCGCCGTTCCGCGGCAGGGGCGAACGGCGGCGGAGCAGGCGGCGGAAGCAACGCGGGTTCAGGCGCTGGACGGCGGCCCATACGGCTTGCGGAATCGCCCCGGACAGCGGCTGGATGTGCAGGAAAAGGTGCTGGCCGGCTATCTCAACGCCAATCTCGGCGGCGATCAATGGTCGGGCAATGTCGGCGTCCGCGTCGTCAACACCAAGGTCACGTCACGCGGGTTCGGGCAGCCGGTCGTCAGCATCACCGTCAATCCCGGCGACGACAATTTGAACTTCAACTTCGGTCCGGCGCAGGCAATCCGGATCGACAACGAATATACCAACGTCCTGCCATCGGCGAATTTCAAATATGAATTCACGCCAAGAATATTCCTGCGCGCGGCGGTATCGAAGACGGTGACACGCCCGACCCTGACGTCGCTGGGCACCGACAATTCCTATAGCGGCCGGATCACGAATGCCACGTCGGGGGGCGGCAACCCGCTGCTGAAGCCGTTCAAGTCGACGAACTACGACCTGTCGCTCGAATACTACCTGACCGATATCAGCTATCTCAGCCTGGCTGGCTTCATGAAGGATTTCTCCGACTTTTCCGAAAGCCAGACGTTGCCGGTGCAGTTCGCCGGGCGCCAGTTCCTCGATACCCGCACGCGCAACGGCCAGTCGGGCCGGATCGCGGGCGTCGAGATCGGCGGTCAATACACGCTCGACCGGCTCCCCGGTGTCCTCTCCGGCTTCGGCGTGGCGGGCAACTACACCTATGTCACCAGTTCGGTCGAACGGGGCGCGGGCGCGTCGGCGCTCGATTGCGGCTATAACGGCCTCTCGCCGCATTCGGCGAACGGCAGCGTCTTTTACGAAAAGTTCGGCATTCAGGCACGCGGTTCGTACAACTGGCGCTCGTCGTTCCAGCGCGCCTGTTTCGGTGCCGCATCCCGCCCCGAGAACCGCGAGGCCTATGGCCAGTTCGACGCCAGCATCGCGTACGACATCGACGAGCGGTTTCAGGTTTACGTGCAGGGCGTGAACATCACCAATCAGTATGTCCGTGATTACTCACTGCGCGAGGAACGCCTGCTGCTGCTGCAGAATACCGGCGCACGGTATCTCTTCGGGGCCCGCGCTCGCTTCTGACCCTCCACCTCCCTCGCCTTCAGGCGGGGGAGGTATTTTTTCGAGGCGGCGGTCGAACTGCCCCACCAGTCGCATTCGCGACGATCGCCCACAACGATATGGTCGAACGGGCGCGAACAGGTTTACGTGGAGGCGACAACCACGATCGACGATGGTGAAGAGACAGACAATCGCCACAGGGGCAGCCCGTCACTTCTGGATAACGGCGGCGCTGATATGCGTCGTCGCACAGATTGCCGTGACCATCGGCTGGCCCGATCAGTCCGTCAGCATGCGGGCGGGGACGGCGGCGCTGGTCGCCCTCTGCGCCGCTCGAACGATCCACCTGACATCCCGATCGGCCGTCGACCGGCACCGATGGCGGTGGCATCTGGTAACGGCCGCGTTCATCATCTGGGCGATCAGCTGGACGACGGCGGCGATGATGGCACCATCCGACGCCGCGATGCCATTCCTCAGTCTGATCGGACTGTTTCGACAGGTCCTGTTCCTGATCGCGTTGCTACCGACCTCCGGCGAGGATCAGGGCTGGCGATTGCGAAGCCTGGATGTCGCGCAGGTCGTGCTGCTGGGCGTGTTGCTGGCGATCCTTTCCTGGCCGGGCACGGCGTTGCTGCATATCAGGCAGACCGATTCACGCTTCCTCTATGTCGGGCATGTCGCGCTCGCCGTGGTCGCCATCGCCAGTTACCTGCGGCAATCGGGTGAGATACGGCGGCTGATCGGGCCTTTGGCGATCCTGCATTCGGTCTATGCCGTGACCAGCATCTTCGCCGCGGTCGCCGTTGCGAAATGGGGCTTCGCCGACAATTCCGCCAAATGGGTGTTCGGCGACATGGCCTTCGTCGCCTATTTATGGGCGACGTCCAAGAAGCGATGCGAGACGTCGTCGCGGTGGCGGGTTCTCATTCTCAGGGTCCCCCGCGATCTTCCCCCGTTACTGCTGGCCGCCGTCATCCTGATGCTGTCGGTCGAACTTGGCCGCCGCTCGCTACCCTGGGGCATGGGCGTCGGCATCATCGGCCTCATCATCTACGTCACCCGGACGACGATCCTCAATGACCGCTATCTGACGCTGCGCGATCAACTGATCGCGACCGAGGAAGCTCGCGGCCGGGCGCTGATCGATATCGTCCACGAAATCCGCTCGCCGCTGGGCAGTGTCGCGCTGAACGCGGCGTTGCTCACGAAGGGGGATGCGATCCCGCAACCCCAGCGCCGCTGGGTCGAGCAGATCGAAATCAATACGACGCAGGTGACGACGTTGTTGAACGATGTTCTGGAGCTTGAGCGGCTGGACGCCGGATTGATCGACCTCGATATCCAGCCCTGCGGTCCGGAAGCCGTCATTGCGGCGGCATTGGCGGTCGTATCGGCACAGGCGATCGAATTCGACATCACCCTCACCGTCGTCCCCTGCTCCACGACAGCGCCGATGATGGCGGACCCCTGCAAACTGAGCCGGGTTCTCATCAACCTGATCGGCAACGCCATCCGCTTCACGCCGGCTGGCGGACGCGTCACCATTTCCACCGACGAACGGTCGACGAAATATCTCGCCATCACCGTTGAGGATACCGGCATCGGCATCCCGCCCGAGGCACAGGGGCTGCTCTTCAAACGGTTCGGCTATTGCGCGACCCCGGTGAACGGCCGCCGTGGGTCCGGCCTCGGCTTATCGATTTCCGCGGGAATAATCAGGGCCATGGGTGGCACACTGTCGCTCGAAAGCATCGCTACGGTCGGAACGAAGGCTGAAATCGTCATGCCGGTACATGCCGCCGCAGCCACCAGTGGTGCTTATAGGTAGACGTCGCCAACACCATGCCTGCATGATGGCGCAGGACGCACCGGCGGCGGGTGCGGCGATCTTACCGTGTCGCGATCACGGCCGACCGGCGGACTATATGCCTATCAAACGTGGACAGAACTGACATGACACTGGTTTCGCTTTTGCTGGCCCAGGTGGCAGAACCATCTGCCAGTGCCATCCGGGTCAACCAGACCGGCTACGAAGTTACGGGTCCGAAATCCGCGATCGTCGCCGACCAGGGACCGGCGCCGTCGCGATGGCACCTGCTCGACCGGTCCGGAAACGTGGTTGACCATGGCGTCACGACCCCGTTCGGTCCGGAGGCATCTTCGGACGAGACGGTTCAGCGTATCGACTTCGGTCGCTACCGCCTCACCGGGATGGGCTATCGATTGATGGTCGGCAACGCGCGCAGTCAGCCCTTCGAGATTACGGAGCGGCCGTTCCGACGGCTCGCGACCGACGCCATGGGCTTTTTCTACCAGCAAAGCAGCGGCGTGCCGATCCTGGCGCAGCATGTGCAACGGCCCGATCTCGCGCGCGCGGCCGGCCACCGCCACGAAGTGGTCACGTGCTTCGACGGTAAAGACCAGCGCGGCGTGCGCTGGCCCGGCTGCAGTTACCGGCTCGATGTCACTGGCGGTTGGTACGACGCGGGCGACCACGGCAAATACGTCGTCAATGGCGGCATCTCGGCATGGACGCTGCTCGACCTGCAGCAGCGGTTGACGGCGCTGGGGGATGGCGCCGCATTCGCCGACGGGCGACTACCGATCGCCGAAAACGCCAACGGCATCGACGACCTGCTCGACGAGGCGCGCGTCGAGGTCGAGTTCCTGCTGGCGATGCAGATACCGGCGGAACGGCGACTGATGGTTGCGATGCGAACCGATACCGGCGGCCCCGCTGGTGACTTCCGCACCATCGATGCGGGAGGGCTGGCGCATACCAAAGTGGCCGACGAGGCATGGACCGGCCTCCCGATGGCACCCGCCGACGATCCGATGCGCCGGTTCCTGTATCCACCATCGACCGCCGCGACACTGAACATGGTGGCGGTGGCGGCGCAGGCGGCCCGGATCTGGCGCACCCTCGACCCTGCCTTCGCCGCGCGCGCACTGGCTGCGGCCAAGGCCGGCTGGGCGGCCGCGCAACGGCACCCGGCGCTGCTTGCGAGTTCGGACTTCACCGGCAGCGGTGGTTATGGTGACAAGTCCGTCGACGATGAGCGGTTCTGGGCGGCGGCAGAGATGCTCGCGACCACCGGTGACGCGGCATTCCTGACCACCATCCAGGGCTCGCGGTTCCTCGATCGCGGTGGCATCGATCTAAGCTGGGGCAATACCGATCTTGCCGGCTTGTTGACGCTGGCCACGGTGCCCAACAAGCTGTCGGCCGAAACGATCGTGGCCGTCCGCGCGCGGATCGTGACGCTGGCCGATACCATTCTCGCCGAGCGCACCCGCAACGGCTATCGCCTGCCCCTGGCGGGGGCAGTCTATGGCTGGGCTTCGAATTCGACGATGCTGAACCGGGCGATCCTGCTGGGCGTCGCGTGGCAGATCACGCGTGCACCGAAATATCGCGAGGCGGTGGTCGATGTCGCCGATTACCTGCTCGGCCGCAACGCGCTCGACCGATCCTTCGTCAACGGCTTCGGTGTGCGATCGATGCATCGGCCACATCATCGGTTCTGGGCAAAGGCGGCAGACGCGCGCTATCCCGCGCCTCCGCCGGGTGTGCTGTCCGGTGGTCCCAACTCGACCGCGATGAGCGATCAGATCGCGGCAACGATGAAAGGTCATTGCGTCGGCCAGACATGCTGGCGCGACGACTCCCGCGCGTTCACGATGAACGAGGTCGCGATCAACTGGAATGCGCCGCTGGTGTGGGTCGCCGCGTTCCTCGATGCTACCCGCGACCGAGCGCCCGCATGAGGTAGGCGCGGACCTGCTCATTGCGCGGTGGCGATGGCGGTGACAGCATGCCGCGAGCGGTGACGGGCAGATGGTCTCCTGCCGCCTGCGCGTCGTTGCT
>NZ_JAELXS010000006.1 GCF_016427505.1 Sphingomonas mollis
GCGAGCGCGGTGCGCAGCGTTTCCTGCGACTTCTGCTCACCGATCGACACGACGACGATCTCGGTGACCGCGCCCTTTTCCTTTAGCCGGATCGCCTCTTCGACGGCGATCTCGTCGAACGGATTCATGCTCATCTTGACGTTCGCCAGATCGACGCCCGATCCGTCCGCCTTCACGCGGGGCTTCACATTATAGTCAAGCACACGCTTGACCGGCACCAGCACCTTCATCGGGGCGTCCTCCAGATTCGATCGTTCTTGCACGGTTTCATCGGCATGGCATTTGGCGGTTTTGCGTCGTTTTCGCAAGTCGGGTATGGAAATCCACGCCTGCCGCTACGGCACGGGGACTCCTCACCGACCCTTAACGAAGAAGGGCCCGGACGTTTCCGTCCGAGCCCCTTTCCATGGCCGTGAAAGGCAGCGGATCAGGCCGCCTTCTGCACCTCGGCGACGATCTTGCGGGCGGCGTCGCCCAGATCGTTGGCGGGGACGATGGCGAGACCGGAGTTGGCCAGGATTTCCTTGCCCTTCTCGACGTTGGTGCCTTCCAGACGCACGACCAGCGGCACCTGCAAATTCACTTCCTTCGCCGCCGCGACGATGCCGTCGGCGATGATGTCGCAGCGCATGATGCCGCCGAAGATGTTGACGAGGATGCCCTTCACGGCCGGATCGCTCAGGATGATCTTGAACGCCGCCGTCACCTTCTCCTTGTTGGCGCCGCCGCCGACGTCGAGGAAGTTGGCCGGGAACATGCCGTTCAGCTTGATGATGTCCATCGTCGCCATGGCGAGGCCGGCGCCGTTGACCATGCAGCCGATGTCACCGTCGAGCTTGATGTAGGCGAGGTCGTATTTCGACGCTTCCAGTTCGGCCGGGTCTTCCTCGGTCTCGTCACGCAGTTCGAAAAGGTCCTTGTGACGGAACAGCGCGTTGCCGTCGAACGCGACCTTGGCGTCGAGGACCATCAGCTTTGCCCCAGAACCGGTGTCCTCGGTCACGGCGAGCGGGTTGATCTCGATCTGCTCGGCATCGGTGCCCAGGAACGTGTCGTACAGCTTCGACGCGACATTGGCGGCCTGCTTGGCGAGGTCGCCGGTCAGTTCCAGCGCGGCGGCGACGGCGCGGCCGTGATGCGGCTGGAAGCCCGTAGCGGCGTCGATGTCGATCGAGTGGATCTTCTCGGGCGTGTCATGCGCCACGGTCTCGATGTCCATGCCACCCTCGGTCGAGGCGACCATCGAGACGCGGCCGGTCGCCCGGTTGACGAGCAGCGCGAGGTAGAATTCCTTGGCGATGTCGACGCCGTCGGTCACGTACAGACGATTGACCTGCTTGCCCGCATCACCCGTCTGGATGGTGACGAGCGTGTTGCCGAGCATGTCGGTCGCCGCCGCGCGAACCTCGTCCTCGGTCTTGGCGAGGCGGACGCCGCCCTTGGCCTCGGGGCTCAGTTCCTTGAACTTGCCCTTGCCGCGGCCGCCGGCGTGGATCTGCGCCTTCACGACGAACAGCGGTCCGGGCAGCTTCCTGGACGCCTCCACGGCTTCCTCGACGGTCAGCGCCGCAAAGCCGGCGGGTACGGGGACGCCGAACTTGGCCAGCAATTCCTTGGCCTGATATTCGTGGATGTTCATGGAGGACGCCCTCGCTCGCTATGAGAAAACCCGTCGCCTTAAGCACAGGGGGCCGGCAGAATCCAGTGCGGGCGGGTTAAATCGCATGACGATCGATAACGCATCGCAATATCGAGAAGATGATGAACGCCGGATTGATCGACGCTTAACGTCGCAGCAACCACGATTCGCTAGGGCCGCGGCATGGAACAGCCGCACTTCGCCCCGCCATTCGCACCCGCCACCGATCCGTTTGCCGCTATCGACGCGCGCGGCACGACCCGATGCCGCGTCCGCACCCGCGCCCATCTGCGCGATGACCGGCAGGGGCGCTTCGACATCGACCTGATCGAGGTATCGCCGACCGGCTTTCGTGCCGAAACCACTTTTGCGCTGTCGCCGGGGACGCCCGTGTGGCTGACGCTGCCGGGACTGGCGCCGCTGGAGGCGGTCGTCACGTGGCGCGATCCGACGCGCTATGGCTGCGAGTTCAGCCGGCCGCTGGATGCGGTGGTGTTCGACCATCTGGTGGCGTTGGGTGGCCGGTGATCGTTCCCTGCCCCGTCATTCCGGCGAAAGCCGGGATGACGGGGCAGCAGGTTAGATCAAGGCGGAACGACGGCAAAGCCACCGTCGGACGGGTTCGGCCAGCCGACCCGCCGGCCGGTCCAGTTTGTTTAGTCGAACAAACTGGACACGCTCGTCTCATCCGCGATCCGCTTGATCGCCTCGCCCAGCAGCGGTGCGATCGGCAGGTGGCGGATGCGGCTGGTGGTCGAGATCGACTCGTGGTTGCCGATCGAATCGGTGATGACCAGTTCGCGCAGTTCCGATCCGTCGACCCGCGCCACCGCGCCGCCCGACAGCACACCGTGCGTGACATAGGCGACGACATCCTCCGCCCCCGCCTCGCGCAGCGCCGCCGCCGCGTTGCACAGCGTGCCGGCCGAATCGACGATATCGTCGATCAGCACGCAGAAGCGTCCCTCGACATCGCCGATGATGTTCATCACCTCGGATTCACCCGCACGCTCGCGACGCTTGTCGACGATGGCAAGGGGGGCGTTGTCGAGCCGCTTGGCCAGTTGCCGCGCGCGCACCACGCCGCCGACGTCGGGCGACACGACCATCAGGTTCTTCGAGCTGAACCGGGCGAGGATGTCCGCCGACATCACCGGCGCGGCATAGAGATTGTCGGTCGGTATATCGAAGAAGCCCTGGATCTGCCCGGCGTGCAGATCGACCGACAGCACCCGGTCCGCACCCGCCACGGTAATCAGGTTGGCGACCAGCTTGGCCGAGATCGGCGTGCGCGGCCCCGGCTTCCGGTCCTGCCGGGCATAGCCCATATACGGGATCACCGCCGTGATGCGCCGCGCCGACGCGCGCTTCAGCGCGTCGATGATGATGAGCAGTTCCATCAGATTGTCGTTCGCGGGAAAGCCCGTGGATTGCAGGACGAACACATCCTCGCCGCGGACATTCTCCATGATCTCGACGAAGACCTCCTCGTCCGCGAACCGGCGGACCAGCGCCTCGGTCAGCGGCAGCTCGCAATAATCAGCGATCGCCTGCGCCAGCGGCAGATTGGAATTGCCGGTGATGAGTTTCATGGTCGTCCCCTTGGATTGGGCGCCCCTTACGGCGTGCAGTGCCGTAACGAAAGAGCCACATACCAAAGGGCATCGGGCAAAGGTGTTTGCCCGCCCCCGTTGCCGCCTTTAGGGACAGGCGCATGGTCGTCACCCGTTTCGCTCCCTCGCCCACCGGCCGCCTGCATGTCGGCAACATCCGCACCGCGCTCCACAACTGGCTGTGGGCGCGCAGGAACGGTGGGCGTTTCCTGTTGCGGATCGACGATACCGATGCGGAGCGTAGCGAGGAACGGTACGTCGATGCGATCCGCGCCGATCTCGCCTGGCTGGGGCTGACGCCGGATGCGGAGGTACGCCAGTCCGAACGCTTCGCGCTGTATGGCGAGCGGTTCGATGCGCTGGTCGCCGCCGGCCGCGTCTATCCGGCGTATGAGACCGCGCAGGAACTCGACCTGAAGCGCAAGATATTGCTCGGGCGCGGCCTGCCCCCCGTGTACGATCGCGCCGCGCTGTCGCTGACCGATGTCGACCGGGCGAAGCTGGAGGCCGACGGCATCCGCCCGCACTGGCGTTTCCGGCTCGACCACGACACGCCGCTGGCATGGGACGATCTGGTCCGCGGACCGCAGCGGTTCGAGGCGGCGACGATGAGCGATCCCGTGGTGCGCCGTGCCGATGGATCATGGCTGTATATGCTCCCGTCCGCGATCGACGATATCGACATGGGCGTGACGCATGTCGTGCGCGGTGAGGATCACGTCTCGAACACCGCGTTGCAGGTGCAGATGTTCGAGGCGATGGGCGTGACGCCCCCCGCCTTCGCCCATGCCGCGCTGCTGACCGGCGCGGAGGGCAAGCTGTCGAAGCGGCTTGGTTCGCTCGGCGTCGATCATTTCCGCGATGCCGGGATCGAGCCGGCCGCCGTCGTGTCGCTGCTGTCGCGGATCGGCACCAGCGATCCCGTCGAACCGTTCGCCGACCCCGCGCCGCTGATCGAGGGCGTCGATTTCGCCCGCTTCGGCCGGGCGCCGGCGCGGTTCGACGAGGCGGAGCTGGCGCAGGTGAATGCGCGCATCGTCCACCAGCTGGGTCATGACGCGGTGGCCGACCGCCTGCCCGCCGGCATGGGCGAAAGTGAGTGGTTGGCGGTGCGGCCGAACCTGACGCGTGTCGCCGAAGCCGCCGACTGGTGGCGGGTGATCGAGGGGCCGATCATGGGCGACATCGCCGACGCGGACCGCGCGTATCTGGCGCAGGCAGCGGTCGAGGCGGAGGCGATCGACTGGGCCGCCGACCCTTGGCACGCGCTGACCGCCCGGCTGAAGGCGACGACCGGCCGCACCGGCAAGGCGCTGTTCCTGCCGCTGCGGCGGGCGCTGACCGGGCTGGACCACGGCCCCGACATGGCGACGTTGTTGCCGCTGATCGGTCGCGACCGGGCGATCGCGCGGCTTTCGGCCTAGGACCGATCGGCATTCGGATGCCGGGACGAAATGTTCACGCGAAGCCGCGAAGAAGCTTGGTTTCGCGCGGAGGCGCGGAGGACGCGGAGAGTGGCGCGTGACGCAGCGGCATCCACCTCATTGAAGCAACGATGCGAGGCCGACCGATAATCTGCCCCACGCTCAGCCCGGCGCGACAACTCCGCGTTCTCCGGGCCTCCGCGCGAACCATATTTCTTTCTTCGCTTCACGGCTTCGCGCGAACATCTTGTGGGTGCCCTTCACGGGATTACTTGCGTCAGAAAAGTAATGATGTAACATTTCAAACAGCGAACGGCCGACTCGCGTCATTCAGGACACGAAAAGGAGCATGCCCATGTACGCGAACCGCTTCGCCGGCGAGAGCCGGTTCCATCCGGCTGGCCTGGCCGCCGCGATCGGCATCAACGCCGCCGTCATTGCCGCGCTGCTGATCGCCGTGCCGCACGTGACGATGCAGCCCGCCAAACCGCCGCTCCTGACCGAGAACATCCCGCTGCCGCCACCGGTGACGCCACCCCCGCCCGAACCGCTCGCGCGCACCGATGCGCGGCCGACCCCACCCCGGCTCGACAATCCCGTACCCGTCATCAAGACCGCGCCGGCGACCGACACCTTCGCCATCCCCGTCGATCCGCTGCCGCCGATCCCGGCCGGATCGGAAGCCGGCCCCGCCACCGGCAGCGGTACCGCGATCCTGCCGCCCGTCCCGCTCCCCGTGATCCTCGGTCCCGCGCTCGACCCGCGCTATGCACGCGACCTGCAACCCGCCTACCCCGCCGCCGAGCGGCGCATGGGCACCGGGGGCAAGGTGACGGTGCGCGTGCTGATCGGCACCGATGGCCGGGTGAAGCGCGTCGAGCGCGTCGCCGCCGCCAGCGACGCGTTCTTTCGCGCCACCGAGGAACAGGCGCTGCGCCGCTGGCGCTTCACCCCCGGCACTCGCGACGGAGTGCCGCAGGAGGCATGGCGGACGATGACCGTCACCTTCGTGATGACCGACTGATTCCGCCAGGGCCTGGCAAACAGCGGGGCTGGCGCGACCGGCCCCGCTGCCCTATTTTCAGACGTATGAGCTTCTTCAGCCGCATGTCGCCGTGGCGCGCCTACAAGGACCTGCGCCAGTTCCTCGCCACCCGTGAGCGCTACGAGGTGGGGTTTCTCGCGCTCGCCATGATGATCCCGGGTTTCCTGATCTACGCCTTCGTGCACGACGGCTATGTCGAGCCGGAGTACAAACGCAATATCATCTATGTGGAGCAATGGCCCGCCGACCGCACCGATGCGCAGATCAGGGCGCAACAGGCGATCGACGCGCCGATCAAGGCCAAGCGGCTGGCTGAGATCGAGGCCGCCGAAAAGGCCAGGCAGGCCAGCTTCAAGAAGGTCGATGACCAGCTGTCGCGTTGGGGCATCTGACCCCCGACGACGCGCGCTGGATGAGCGCGGCGCTGGCGCTGGCGTCGCGCGGACGGGCCCGGACCGCACCCAATCCCAATGTCGGTTGCGTGATCGTGAAGCAGGGCCGCGTAATCGGTCGTGGCTGGACGCAGGCAGGTGGCCGGCCCCATGCCGAGGCGATGGCGCTGGCCGAAGCGGGCACAGAGTCGCGCGGCGCAACTTGCTACGTCACGCTGGAACCCTGCGCGCATCGATCGATCCGCGGTCCCGCCTGTAGCGACCTGCTGGTCGCGGCCGGCGTCGGCCGCGTCGTCGGCGCGATCGAGGACCCCGACCCGCGCACCGCCGGCGCCGGCTTCGTCCGCCTGCGCGCGGCGGGGATCGCGGTGACGACCGGCGTGGAAGCAGCGGCAGCGCGCCGGTCGATGGCCGGGTTCCTGACGCGTCGGGCGCTCGGCCGGCCGCACGTGACGCTGAAACTCGCCACCTCGCTCGACGGCGCGATCGCGATGGCCTCGGGCGAGAGCCGCTGGATCACCGGCCCCGAAGCCCGCGCGCATGTGCATCTCGAACGCAGCCGGCACGACGCGATCCTCGTCGGGCGCGGCACGGTGGGGGCGGATGCGCCGGTGCTGGATGTGCGGTTGCCGGGACTGGAAGCGCGCAGCCCGATGCGGGTGATGTTGAGCGCGACGGCGGTGTCCGACGACTGGCACGTCATCCCTACCCCCGCCGCCATCGCCACCCTGCCCGCCACCGACCACCTCTTCGTCGAGGGCGGGGCGCAGACTGCCGCCGCATTCCTCGCCGCCGATCTGGTCGATCGCCTGCTGCTCTACCGCGCGCCGATCCTGATCGGGGCCGGCAAGCCCGCGCTCGGCGATATCGGCCTCGCCGCGCTCGCCGATGCGCATGGCCGCTGGCGACTGGTCGATGCGCGCGCGCTTGGCAGGGACCGGGTGGAGGTCTACGAGCGCACACCATGTTTACCGGCATCGTCACCGATATAGGCACGATCGCGCGCGTGGAGTCGCGTGGCGACACCCGCGTCGTGATCGACACCGCCTATGATACCGCCACCGTCGATCTCGGCGCCTCGATTGCCTGTTCGGGCGTCTGCCTGACCGTCGTCGATAAAGGCCCCGGCTGGTTCGCGGTCGATGTGTCGGGCGAGACGATCAGCCGCACCGCCACCGATCAATGGATCGCCGGCCGCCCGCTCAATCTGGAACGCGCGATGAAGCTGGGCGACGAGCTGGGCGGCCATATCGTCACCGGCCATGTCGATGGCGTGGCGACGTCGATGAGCGTCGATACCGTGGGCGATTCCATCCGGATCGTGTTCGCGATCGCCCCTGCACTGGCGCCCTTCCTCGCCACCAAGGGTTCGATTACCGTCGATGGCGTGTCGCTGACCGTCAACGAGGTGGACGATCGCGACGACACCACCCATTTTGCGGTCAACGTCATCCCGCACACGCAGGTCGCGACCACGATCGGCGCGATCCGGCAGGGCCAGTCGGTGAATATCGAGATCGACGTGCTGGCCCGGTACCTGCAGCGCATGGAGTATTATCGTGGCCGCTAATCCCGCACTCGCCCGCCTGCCGCACGGCTTCCTGTCCTCGCCCGAGGAGATCATCGACGAGGCCCGCAACGGCCGGATGTTCATCCTGGTCGATGACGAAGACCGCGAGAACGAGGGCGATCTGGTCATCCCCGCGCAGATGGCGACGCCGGAGAAGATCAACTTCATGGCCCGCCACGGCCGCGGCCTGATCTGTCTGGCGATGACGCGCAGCCGGACCGAGGAACTCGGCCTCGAACTCATGAGCCGCAACAACGGCACCCGCCACGAAACCGCCTTCACCGTGTCGATCGAGGCGCGCGAGGGCGTGACGACGGGCATTTCTGCCGCCGACCGCGCCTGCACGATCGCCACCGCGATCGATGCGGGCAAGGGTGCGGCAGAGATCGTGACGCCGGGCCATGTCTTCCCGCTGGTGGCCCGCGACGGCGGCGTGCTGGTGCGCGCCGGCCATACCGAGGCGGCGGTCGACGTGTCGCGCCTCGCCGGCCTCAACCCCTCTGGCGTGATCTGCGAGATCATGAACGAGGACGGCACGATGGCGCGGATGGACGACCTCGTCACCTTCGCGCAGTTCCACAATCTGAAGATCGGCACGATCCGCGACCTGATCGCCTATCGCCGCCGCTACGACCATCTGGTCGAAAAGATGTCGGAGGCGACTTTCGTCAGCCGCTGGGGCGGCGAGTGGAAGACGGTCGCGTATCGCAACACCGCCACCGGCACCGAACAGGTCGCGCTGGTGAGGGGCCGGATCGATCCGTCGCAGCCGGTGCTGGTGCGGATGCACGCGCTGTCGCCGTTCGGCGATCTGTTCGGCGAGGATAATGATCGCGGTGCCCTGCTGTCGCGTGCAATGGAAGCGATCGCCCGCCATGGGTCGGGCGTCATCGTGCTCATCAACCGCCAGCGCGCCGATGCCTTCACCACCGCCGTCCGCCGTCAGGCCGGCGAGCAGGTCGAGGTGCCGATGGAGGAACTGCGCGATTACGGCGTCGGCGCGATGATCCTGGCCGAACTGGGCGTCCACGACATGATCCTGCTCACCAACACGCATCATACGCTCGTGGGCCTCGACGGGTACGGCCTGTCGATCGTCGGCGAACGGCGCATCGAGGAATAGCGGTTCCCATCACGTCTGTTCCCCGGCGGAGGCCGGGGTCCAGTTGGGGAGGCCGTCGTGAGCGCTTACACACCTTCACCCACCTGGACCCCGGCCTCTGCCGGGGAACGGCAATCATCCGATCGAGGAAGAACAAGCATGGCCACCATCCTGATCGTGGAAGCACGCTTCTACGACCATCTGAACGACCTGCTGCTGGCGGGTGCGCGGGCGGCGATCGAGGCCGCCGGGCATAGCCATGAGACGATTACCGTCCCCGGCGCGCTGGAGGTTCCCGGCGCGATCGCACTGGCGGCGGAATCGTTCGACGCGTTCGTCGCGCTCGGCGTCGTGATCCGGGGCGAGACCTATCATTTCGAAATCGTCGCGGGCGAAAGCGCGCGCGGGATCATGGCGCTGACCATGGACGGCCTCGCCATCGGCAACGGCATCCTGACGACCGAAAACGAGGCGCAGGCCCTCACCCGCGCCCGGCCGGACGAAAAGGACAAGGGCGGCGAGGCGGCGAAGGCGGCGATCGCGATGCTCGACCTGCAGACCCGGTTCGGCTGAGATGACCGGCCCGATCCTCTTCACCCCCCGGCTGATCCTCAGGCCGCTGGCGGCGGAGGATTGGGAGCCTTGGGCGGCGTTCCATGCCGAGGAGGAGACGATGCGCTTCCTCGGCGGCGTCCAGCCGCGTGGCGTCGCGTGGCGCAGCCTGTGCGGCATGGCGGGCGCGTGGACGATCCGCGGCTTTTCGATGTTCTCGGTAATCCTGCGCGACAGCGGCGAATGGATCGGCCGCATTGGCCCGCATCAGCCCGATGGCTGGCCCGGCACCGAGGTCGGCTGGGCATCGCCCGTGCGTTTGCCGGCAAGGGTTACGCGCATGAAGCGGCAGTGGCAGCGATGGATTACGCGGTGGACGTGCTCGGCTGGACCGGCGTGATCCACACCATCGATCCCGACAATGCCGGCTCGATCGCGCTGGCGAACCGGCTGGGCAGCGTCAACCGGGGCCCGGTAACGCTGCCCCCGCCGCTCCACGAGTTCCGCGTCGATGCCTGGGGGCAGAGCGCGGCGGAATGGCGGGCGCGGCGCCAACATCGCTGACCACTACAGACCAACTACCGTCATCCCCGCGAAGGCGGGGATCCATATAGGCGGACTTCACGGATCGAACCGCACCGTCAGAGTATATGGATTCCCGCCTTCGCGGGAATGACGGAAGCAGAGTCAGTCAGTGCTTACGCGGCCACCGTTTCCAGCGCCGGATAATCGATATATCCCTCCGGCCCCTGGCTGTACCACGTCTTCATATTGTCCGCGTTCAGCGGCGCACCCGTCCGCAACCGCTCCGGCAGGTCCGGATTGGCGAGGAACGTCCGGCCGAAGCTGATCGCATCTGCCACGCCTTCGTCCAGCGCCGCCTGCGCATCGTCGGCGTTATAGTAGTCCGAATTCAGCACCAGCACGCCGTCGAACACCTTGCGGATTTCGGGGCTGAGCTTGGGCACATCGGTCTTGCCGAACGTGCCGTCCGGACCCGGCTCGCGCAGTTCGAGGAAGGCGATCTTCAGGTCGGACAGCGCCTTGGCCGCCGGCACGAACACCGCCGCCGGATTGCTGTCATCGACGCCCTGAGAGTCGCCGTTGGGCGACAGGCGCACCGATACGCGGTCGGCACCGGCGACCGAGATCACCCGCTCGGCGACTTCGCGGAGCAGGCGGATGCGGTTTTCCGGGCTGCCGCCATAGCGGTCGTCGCGGAAATTGGCGTTGTCGCGCAGGAATTCGTCGATCAGATAGCCGTTGGCGGCGTGGATCTGGACCCCGTCGAACCCGGCGGCCAGCGCATTGCGCGTCGCCAGTTCATAATCGTCGAGCAGCCGCGGGATTTCATGGAGTTCGAGCGGCCGTGCCGTCTCGAAATCCTGCTTGCCCTCGTACGTGTGCGCCTGACCCTTGGTCGCGGTCGCCGAGGACGACACCGGCTGGCCACCGATCACCGACGAATGGACCTGCCGGCCCATATGCCACAACTGCGCAACGATCCGGCCGCCGGCATCGTGCACCGCCTTCGTCACCGGCTTCCACGCCTCGACCTGCGCCTCCGACCACAGGCCCGGCGCGAACGGCCAGCCCAGCCCTTCGCGGCTGATCCCGGTCGCTTCCGAGATGATGAGGCCGGCACTGGCCCGCTGCGCATAATATTCCGCCATCATCGCCGTCGGCACGGCTTCCTTGTCGGCGCGGCCGCGCGTCAGCGGCGCCATCAGGATACGGTTGGGCGCCTCGATCGCGCCGATGGTCAGGGGGTCGAAAAGATTGGGCATGGATGATCCTTCAGGAAACTCGAAGTTGGTGTAACTGTCGGGAAGCAAAATAGGCCGCTACAGGGCGCCATGCATCCGGCCCGGCCCCCAAGAAAAACTGCTGTCTCCCCAAGTAGCCCCCGTCTGGGTGTCGCCTTCGCGGTCCTGATCGTCGCCAATATCGCGCTCGCCTTTGGCCCCTGGTTCGTCCGCGCCGCCGATACCGGCCCGGTCGCTTCCGCCTTCTGGCGGATCACGCTAGCGACGCCGATGCTGGCGGCGCTGGCGCTGGCGGGTGGCGCCCGGCCGCAGCGGTTGCCGGGCGGCCTGTGGGCGTTGCTGGTCGTCGCCGGCGTCGCCTTCGCCGCCGATCTCGGCACGTGGCATCTGGGCATCCTGCGCACCACGCTCGCCAACGCCACGCTGTTCGGCAATTGCGCGACTTTGTTCTTCCCCATCTATGGCTTCCTGATCGCACGGGCATGGCCGACGCGAACGCAGGGGAGCGCGCTGGTGCTGGCCGGGGTCGGCGCGGCGCTCCTGATGGGCCGGTCCTATCAGCTCGATCCGCGCAATCTGGCCGGCGACCTTATGTGTCTGGGTGCCGGCATCATGTACACCGGCTATTTCATCGTGATGGCGCGCGTCCGCGACACGATGGCGCCGCTGTCGGCGCTGGCGCTGTCGTCCTTCGCCAGCATCGCGCCGCTCTACGTCTTCGCGACGATCCTCGGCGAGTCGCTGTGGCCGACGCAGTGGGGGCCGCTGATCGGTGTCGCGCTGGTCAGTCAGGTGCTGGGTCAGGGCTGCATGATCTATGCGCTGGGCAAGCTGTCGCCGCTGGTCGTCGGCATCACCCTGCTGGTGCAGCCGGTGGTGGCCGGCGCGGTCGGCTGGATCGTGTATGGCGAACGGCTGGGCCTGCCCGATCTCGTAGGCGCAGCGATGGTCGCGGTGGCGCTGGTGCTCGTTCGCCGCACCCCACGGGTTGCGCCCGCGCCCGCGACACCGCATCTGACGGATTGAGGAGCGTTCCGCCGATGTCCCCCATGACTGCCTTCGACCCCGCCGACCTGACCCTCGACGAAGCCCGCGCGCTGCTGGCCCCCGGCATCGCCGCCAATGCCGCCTTCGACGGCTGGGGCGACGCCGCGCGCGACATGGCCGCCGAGTCGGCCGGCGTCGATCCCGACATCGCCCGGCTGGCGTTCGAGGGCGGGCCGATCGCGATGATCGACGCGTGGTTCGCGCATATCGACACGGCGATGCTGGACGCCTGCCCGCCCGATCGCATGGCGACGATGAAGATCCGCGAACGCATCACCGCGCTGGTCGAGGCCCGGCTGGACGCGGTCGCCCCCGAGCGCGAGGCGCTCCGCCGCGCACTGGCGATCCTGGCGCTGCCGCAGAATCTGGTGCGCAGCGGCAAGCTGGGCTGGCGGACGGTCGATCTGATCTGGCGACGCGCGGGTGACACGGCGGTCGATTACAATCACTACACCAAGCGCGGCATCCTGTTCGGCGTCTATGGATCGACGATGACCGTCGCGCTGGACGACGAGAGCGAGGGGCTGGCCGACACCCGTGCCTTCCTGTCGCGCCGCATCGACGGCATCATGCGGTTCGAAAAGGCCAAGGCCGGCTTCCTCAAGCGCACAGAGCACCGCCCCAGCCTCTCGCGGTTCATCGGCCGGCTGCGTTACCCGGCGGTTTAAGCGATCGTCATTGCGAGCGCAGCGAAGCAATCCAGTGTTCCTTGCGCTGCCCTGGGTTGCTTCGCTTCGCTCGCAATGACGGTGCATTGAAACGATCTGCATCATCGCACCCGCCGCTAATTGATAATCAATCGCAGTGTCGCTATGTGACCCGTATGGCGACGACCTTCGACAGCCTTGCGACTTTTCCCCGTCAGACCCGCGCGACCGTCGCGTCGATCGACTGGGAGCGGCTGGCGGTGCCGGAAGCGCGCCGCCTGCGCGAACTCGGCTTCGACGAGGGCGTCGGGATCGAGGTATTGCACCGCTCGCGCTTCGGCAGCGGCCCGATCGCCTGCCGGATCGGCCGGATGACGGTGGCGCTGCGCCGGACCGTCGCCGCCGCGATCAGCGTTTCCCACGGATAGGATGAACGTCGCACCTCTGGTGGCGCTTGTCGGCAATCCCAATGCCGGCAAGAGCGCGCTGTTCAATGCCCTGACCGGCGCCCGGCAGAAAGTCGGCAATTACCCCGGCGTCACGGTCGAGCGCCATTCGGGCCGCCTGTCGCTGGATGACGGTCGCCCGGTCGAACTGGTCGACCTGCCCGGCACCTACAGCCTCGACCCCGCCTCCGCCGACGAACGCGTGACCCGCGACGTCGTGACCGGGCGTGGCGGTTTCGAACGGTTGCCCGATGCCCTTGTCGTGGTGGTCGATGCCGCCAATCTCGACAATCACCTGCGCTTCACGCTGCAATTGCTGGCGCTCGGGCTGCCGGTGGTGGTCGCGCTCAACATGGTCGATCTGGCCGAGCGCGACGGCCTGACGCTCGATCCCGCCGTCCTCGCGCGCGAACTGGGCGTGCCGGTCATCCCGACCGTCGCGGTGCGCAAGCGCGGCCTCGACGACCTGCGCGCCGCCCTGACGCAGATCGTGGGCGCCGGATCGGTGCGGCCATTGCCGGCATCGGCCGGCGTGGTCGAGGATATCGTCGTCCTGCAACGCCGCGCCCGCACCATCGCCCATGCCGCCGTGATCGCCGAGACGCCGGGCCGCCGCTGGAACCACTGGATCGACGCGGTCGCGCTGCATCCGGTGGCGGGGCCGATCCTGCTGCTCACGCTGCTGTTCGTCATGTTTCAGGCGGTCTTCGCCTGGTCGGAAGCGCCGATCGGGTGGATCGAACAGGGCTTCGTCCTGCTGGAATCGGCGGTGCGCGATCTGTTGCCCGACGGTTTCGTCCGGTCGCTCATCACCGATGGCCTGATCGCGGGTGTCGGTGCCGTCCTTGTCTTCCTGCCGCAGATCCTGATCCTGTTCCTTTTCATCCTCGTGCTGGAGGCGACCGGCTACATGGTCCGCGCCGCCTTCCTGATGGACCGGGTGATGGCGCGGGTCGGCCTGTCGGGGCGGGCGTTCATCCCGTTGCTGTCCAGCTTCGCCTGCGCGGTGCCCGGCATCATGGCGACGCGGACGATCGATGACGAAAAGGACCGGCTGACGACGATCCTGATCGCGCCGCTGATGACCTGTTCGGCGCGGTTGCCGGTCTACACGATCATCATCGCCGCCTTCATCCCGAACCGGACGGTGGGTGGCTGGATGGGGTTGCAGGGACTGGTGCTGCTCGGCCTCTATGTCCTCGGCATCTTCGGCGCGTTCGTCGCGGCGCTGGTGCTGCGGCGGACCGTGACCAAGGGTGCGTCGTCCGGCTTCATGATGGAGATGCCGAAATACCAGTTGCCGCAATGGCGCGACGTCGCGCTCGGCCTCTGGAGCCGCGTCGAGATTTTCCTGAAGCGCGCCGGCACCACCATTGCGCTCACCACCGTCATCCTGTGGGCGTTGCTGTCCTATCCCAAGCCGCCGGAGGGCAGCGGCATCAGCCAGGTCAATTATTCGATCGCCGGCCGCATCGCCAACGGGCTGGAGGTCGTCGTCCGCCCGATCGGCTTCAACCGCGACATCGCGCTCGCGCTGATCCCGGCGATGGCCGCGCGCGAGGTGGCGGTGGCGGCGATCGGCACCGTCTATGCGATCGACGATCCGGAGGCGGAGGGCGGGCAGAAGGCGATCACCGACAATCTCCGCGCCCGCTGGAGCCTTCCGACCGCACTCGCGTTCCTGATGTGGTTCGTGTTCGCGCCGCAGTGCATTTCCACCATCGCCGTGACCCGGCGCGAGACGAATGGGTGGAAGTGGCCGGCGTTCATGGTTGGCTATTTGTTCGCTGCAGCGTACATTATGGCAGGCATCACATACTGGCTGGCGGTTTCCATCGGCCTTTGATGTGATGCAACGAGCGAAGTCCAAATTCGCTTGAAGGCGTAGGGCCTGATCCTTCTCCCCAGAAGCGATTGCCCATTCCATCGGGTAATCTGTATCCAGGTCCTACGCCACTTCGTTATATTCGCTTAAGCTCGATCGAGCAATTGTGCCTTCAAATGGAGTTCTGGTTCGTGGCAGGCAGTGTCAATAAGGTCATTCTGGTCGGCAATCTGGGTCGCGACCCGGAGAGCAAGTCGTTCCAGAACGGCGGCAAGGTCGTCAATCTGCGCATCGCGACGTCGGAGTCGTGGAAGGACAAGATGTCCGGCGAGCGCAAGGAAAAGACCGAATGGCACTCGGTCGCCATCTTCAACGAAGGCCTGGCCAACGTCGCCGAGAAGTTCCTGCGCAAGGGATCGAAGGTGTACATCGAGGGCGCGCTCCAGACGCGTAAGTGGCAGGATCAGTCCGGCGCCGACAAATATTCGACCGAGATCGTGTTGCAGGGCTTCAACAGCGTCCTGACCATGCTCGATGGACCCGGTGGCGGTCAGGGCGGCGGTGGTGGCCGCAGCGGCGGCGGTGACGACTGGGAGGGCGGTGGTCAGTCCGGTGGCGGATCGGGCGGCGGTTATGGCGGCGGTCGCGGCGGTGCGCCGTCCGGCGGCGGCGGCAATCGTGGCGGCGGTGGTGGCTTCGGTCAGGGTGGTGGCTTCGCGGACGATCTCGACGACGACGTTCCGTTCTGATGGCCGACATCGAGGCGCCCGACCCCATCCTTTGCGACGATCCGCATACGCGGGTGCTGTCGATGTACGACGCCCACTCGTTGAAGACGACGGGGGCGTTGGACGACATCACCCGGTTCGCGGCGGCGCTGTGCGATGCGCCGGTCGCGCTGGTGACGCTGCTCGAGGATGAATATCAGCATTTCCTCGGCCGCACCGGTACCGAGATGGCGGGCACGCCGCGCGATATCTCGTTCTGCACGCATGCGCTGGCATCGCCCGGTATCATGGTGGTGGCGGACACGCATCGCGATCCGCGCTTCGTCGATAATCCGCTGGTCACGGCGGAGCCGTTCGTTCGTTTCTATGCCGGCGCGCCCTTGCTGGCATCGGACGGCAGTGCGCTCGGCACCTTGTGCATCCTCGACACGGTACCGCGCGATGGCCTGACGCCGTTGCAGCAGGAGGGGCTGACCGTCCTCGCCCGTGCGGCGATGGCGCGGCTGGATGATCGTCGCTCGTCGCGCGAACAGGGGATCGCCGAGGCGGAACAGCGCCATGCACTGGAACAGAGCGAGCTGCGGTTTCGCACGCTGGCCGACACCATGCCGCAGATGGTCTGGTCGACCCTGCCCGATGGCTTCCACGATTATTACAATGCGCGCTGGTATGATTTCACCGGCACCGCCGTCGGATCGACCGATGGCGAGGGCTGGAACGATATTTTCCACCCCGACGATCAGGATCGTGCCTGGGCGGTGTGGCGGCATAGTCTGGAAACCGGCGATCCGTACCAGATCGAATACCGCCTGCGCCATTTCGACGGCACCTATCGCTGGGTGTTGGGTCGTGCCCTGCCGATCCGCGACGACGCCGGTAAAATCATTCGCTGGTTCGGTACCTGCACCGACATCCACGAACAGAAACTGGCGCTGGAAGAGCGTGAGATCATCAGCCAGGAACTGTCGCACCGGATCAAGAACATCTTCGCGGTGGTCGCTGGCCTGATCCAGTTCGCCGCCCGCAACCGTCCGGAATTCGCGCCCGCCGCCACCGACCTGCGCCAGCGCATCACCGCGCTGGGCCGCGCGCATGATTTCGTCCGGCCGCACAGCGCGCAGTCGCGGCCGTCCGCGCAGCAGGACAGTCTGAAGGGGCTGCTCGACAGCCTGTTCGAACCGTACCAGTTGCTCGACGATCCGCGCATTCAGGTGAATGGCGAGGACGTGTTGATCGACGATCGCTCCGCGACGCCGCTTGCCCTGCTGTTCCATGAACTGGCGACCAACGCGACCAAATATGGGTCGTTATCGACCAACAGCGGCAGCGTGGATGTGTCGATCGAACAGAGCGACGATGTCGTCACGCTGGTCTGGACGGAGCGGAACGGCCCGCCGGTGGCGGTGCCGGCATCGGCGATGAATGGTTTCGGCAGCCAATTGATCGAACTGAGCGCCGTGCGCCAGTTGGGCGGTCAGGTGCAGCGCGATTGGCAACCGGCGGGATTGGTCGCGACGATCAGGGTGCCGCGCCCGTCCTTCAACCGGACCTGATATTCAGCCGAGCGAGACGACGCCGCCGATCGGCATCAGATCGTCATTCGCCACATGGGTGTCACCGGAAGCCAGCGCGGCCGCAGCGAGTATCTCGCGCTCGTTGAACGGCTTGCGAATATAACCCAGCGCACCTTCGCCGGTGCCGATCTGCGTGGGGTTGGCAGTTACGAATACCACCTTGATGCCATGATCGGCCGCGATGCGGCGCGCGATCTCGGGACCGGTCGGGCCATCCCGCAGATTAACATCCACAAAGGCAAAGCCACACGATGGCGCTGCTTCCAGCGCGCTGTCCCGATCGGCGGCGATCGCCGCGACCGTGTAACCGGCGTCGATCAAAATCCGCTCCAGATCAAGCGCAACGAAGATCTCGTCTTCCACGATGAGGGCGGTTTTCAGCATTAAGCGTTCCGATGTTGACGTATGATAACCGAAACCCGCACGATTTGTTCCACGTGGATCATCGGCGCAACAGGAACACGGCATGTTCCGCCAGCAGATTGGCCCCCGCGTCCGTCCGCCGCGTCCCCCGCGACAGGAACCACGCCCCCTCTACCGCCACGTCGCGACGGGACAGAAACGCACGGAAATCGTCGATCGTCACATGGTGGATGTTGGGCGTGTCATACCATTGCTCGGGCAGCAACGGCGTCACCGGCATCCGACCGCCCCACAACAAAGACAGCCGCACCCGCCAATGGGCGAAATTGGGAAAAGAGACGAACGCCCGCCGCCCGATCCGCAATAGCTCGTCCAGCACCCGGTCGGGTGCGTGGCACGTCTGCAACGTCTGGCTGAGGATCGCGTAATCGAAACTGTCGTCGGGGTATCCCGCCAGATCGCTGTCGGCATCCCCCTGCACCACCGGCAGTCCCCGCGCGACGCCGCGCGCGACATTGGCGGCATCCAGTTCCAGCCCCCGCGCATCGACATCGCGCGTATCGCGCAGCGCCGCCATCAGCGCGCCATCGCCACAGCCGACGTCCAGCACCCGCGCCCCGCGCGCGACATGGTCGGCGATGATCGCCAGATCGGGCCGCAGGGTCATGCCGCCGTCGCTCCCCGCGACGCATCCGCGTCGAATCGTTGCATGAAAATGCCGGTGATCCGCTCCCAGCCATGGCGTTCGTACAGCGAATGCGCGTCGCGCGTATTCAGCGTCCACCGCCGCAGCCGCTGGAGATCGGGATGCGCGTCGAAATACCGCAGCAATGCGGAGGCAAGCCCCCGCCCCTGATGCTCCTCCAGCACATAGACATCCGCCAGATGCGCGAACGTCGCATGATCCGTCACCACCCGCGCGAAGGCGACTTGTTCGTTGCCATGATAGATACCGACGCAGTGCGATCCCGCCATCGCGCGTTCGACCAGTGCCCGGTCGATGCCGGGGCACCAGTAGCTACGCATCAGATAGGCATGGATCGCCGCCGGTTGCAGCCGGGCGGCGTCGTCCGAAAGCTCATATCCCTCGGCCGGCACCATCTCGATCGTCATGCCACCGCCTTCAGGAAACCATCGACCACCCGGTTCATCTCCGGCGCATCGAGCAGGAACGCGTCATGACCATAGGGGCTGTGCAGTTCGACGAAGCTCACCGCCCGCCCGGCGGCGTTCAGCGCATGGACGACATGCCGCGACTCGATCGTCGGATACAGCCAGTCGGTATCGAAACTGACCAGGCAGAACCGCGCCGCCGTCGCGCGGAACGCATTGGCGAGCAGCCCGCCATGCTCCTCCGCCAGATCGAAATAATCCATCGCGCGCGTGATATAGAGGTACGAATTCGCATCGAACCGGTCGACGAAGCTCAATCCCTGATGCCGCAGATAGCTTTCGACCTGGAAATCCGCGTCGAAGCCGAAACTCTTGGCCCCCTCGATCCCGTTCGCCCGCGCCTGCAGCTTGCGCCCGAACTTCTCGGTCAGCCCGGCCTCCGACAGATAGGTGATGTGCGCCGCCATCCGCGCCACCGACAGGCCGGCGGCCGGCGGATCGTCGCGATAATCGCCACCGCGCCATTTGGGATCGGCCATCACCGCCTGCCGCCCGACTTCGTGAAAGGCGATGTTCTGCGCGGTGTGGCGCGCGGTCGATGCGATCACCACCGCCGCGCGTACCCGGTCGGGGAAGGTCGCGGGCCAGCTCAGCGCCTGCATCCCGCCCATCGATCCGCCCACCACCGCGCGCAGCACCGACACGCCCAGATGATCGAGCAGCAGCGCCTGCGCGCGCACCATGTCGCGGATGGTGATGACCGGGAACGCCATCCCCCATGGCCGCCCCGTCACCGGATCGATCGTCGACGGCCCCAGCGACCCCATGCAACTGCCCAGCACGTTGGAACAGATGACGAAATCGCGTGCCGGATCGATCGGTTTCCCCTCGCCCACCAGTCGCGACCACCAGCCGGGCTTGCCGGTGCGCGGGTGCGGCGAGGCGACATGCTGGTCGCCGGTCAGCGCGTGGCAGATCAGGATGGCATTGCCGCCATCCGGCGCCAGCGTGCCATAGGTTTCGTACGCGATCTCGACGGGCGACAGCATACCGCCCCCGTCCAGCCCGAGCGGCCCGGGCAGCGACACGCGGCGCGAAAGCCCGAAACGCTCGTCCATCATGGCCGGCTCGCTAAGCCCCATGGTCTGGCATGGCAAGGCCGTGGCGGCTATGCGCGGGCGCATGATCGATTCAGCCGCCCCCGCTTCCCCCGCGACCGACACCGCCGCCGATACGGCCGACGCCCCCGTCGCCAAGCCCTGGATCATGGGCATCGCGCCCTATGTGCCGGGCCGCGCCACCGCCGATGACGGTCGCCGGATCGTGAAGCTGTCGTCGAACGAGAACCCGTTCGGCACCTCGCCCGCCGCCCGCGACGCCTATCGGTCGGCCGCCGATCATCTCGAACGCTATCCCGATGCCGCCGCCGCCGATCTGCGCGCGGCGATCGCGGCGCATTACGGGATCGAGGCGGAACGGATCGTCTATGGCACCGGATCGGACGAGGTTCTGCATCTCGCCGCCGGCACCTTCGCCGGGGTCGGCGACGAGATCATCTATGTCCGCTACGGCTTCGCAGTCTATGACATCGCCACCCGCCGCGTCGGCGCGACCCCCGTGGTAGCCGACGATCGCGACTATGCCACCGATGTCGACGCGATCCTGGCGGCGGTGACGCCGCGGACGCGGGTCGTGTTCGTCGCCAATCCCAACAACCCCACCGGCACCTATACCGACCGGGGCGAAATCGCGCGCCTCCATGCCGGTCTGCCGCGCGACGTGCTGCTGGTGCTGGATCAGGCGTACACCGAATATCTCGACGCCGACGACGATGACGGCGGCCTCGACCTCGCCCGCACCCAGCCCAATGTGCTGGTCACGCGCACCTTCTCGAAGATCTTCGGGCTGGCGTCGGAGCGGGTCGGCTGGGGCTATGGCGCGCCCGCGCTGATCGACGCTATGCACCGCATCCGCGCGCCCTTCGCGTTCGGGATCGGTGCCGGGCTGGCGGCGATCGCCGCGCTGGGCGACGATGATTTTGTCGAGCAGAGCCGCGATCACAACCGCAAATGGCGCGACTGGTTCGCCGCCGAGATCGCGCAGCTGGGCAATGCCGGCCTGCGCGTCGTGCCCAGCAAGGCGAACTTCTCGCTCGTCCTGTTCGAGGGAGAGGTGACCGCCGAATCGGCCTATCAGGCATTGATGGCCGCCGGCTACGCCACCCGCTGGCTGCCCAATCAGGGCCTGCCGCATGCGCTGCGCATCACCATCGGTGCAGAGGCGGACATGCGGGGCGTCGTCGCGGTATTGCGCGATCTGGCCGGTGCAGCGATCTGATGCTGCCTTTCGCGCGCGTCTCGATTCTGGGTCTGGGCCTCATCGGCTCGTCGGTGGCGCGCGCGGTGCGTCAGGCGATGCCGACGGTGCGGCTGACCGGCTACGACGCCGATCCGGACGTGCGCGCCACCGCATTGCGCATCGACCTGACCGATGACGTCGCCGACAGTGCCGGCGCGGCGGTGACCGATGCCGACCTCGTCGTCCTGTGCGTCCCCGTCGGCGCGATCGGCACCGTCGCGGGCGAGATCGCCGCCGACCTGCCCGCCGAGGCGGTCGTCACCGATGTCGGCAGTTGCAAGACCGATGTCGCCCGCGCGCTGGCGCTGGCGCTGCCCGGCATCGCCGTGGTGCCCGCCCACCCCGTCGCCGGCACCGAGCGCAGCGGGCCGGAAGCAGGCTTCGCCACGTTGTTCGCCGGCCGCTGGTGCATCCTGACCCCCGCCGCCGATGCCGACCCAGTCGCGGTGGAGCGCGTCGCCAGCTTCTGGCGGCGGCTGGGTGCCGATGTCGAGACGATGACGCCCGAGCACCACGACCGCGTGCTGGCCGTCACCAGCCACCTGCCGCATCTGATCGCCTATTCGATCGTCGGCACCGCCAGCGATCTGGAAGCGGTGACCGAGAGCGAGGTCATCAAATATTCCGCCGGCGGTTTCCGCGACTTCACCCGCATCGCCGCGTCGGACCCGACGATGTGGCGCGACGTGTTCCTGTCCAACCGCGAAGCGGTGCTGGAAATGCTCGGTCGATTCTCGGAAGACCTCGCCCAGCTTCAGCGCGCGATCCGCTGGGGCGATGGCGATGCGCTGTTCGACCTGTTCACCCGCACCCGCGCGATCCGGCGGTCGATCGTCGAACAGGGACAGGACGACGCGCGCGAGGATTTCGGCCGCGCGCACGGCCCCGACGCCTGAAGAAATGCCGTTCAGCGATGGGCGGCGAGATACGCCTCGATCGCCTCGATCCCGGTCTGGCTGAGCGACACCTCGACCCGGCGACGATCGACGGTATCGACGACGCGCGTCACCAGCCGCAGTTTCGCCAGATGCTCGATCCACCGCTGCGACGTGGTGACGGGCGCGTCGGCACAGGCCACCAGGCTCTTCACGTTCATCGCCTGCGACTCCTCGTTCGCCACATACAGCGCGAGCAGCATGTCCCAGGCGGGTTCGTGGAAAAGTTCGGCCGGCAGGAACCGGCGCCGCGATCGCCGCTCGGCGATCAGCCGTTTCACCCGTGACAGATTATCCGGGACGGCGACCGCCGGTGCAGCGGGATCGTCGGCCTCTACCCGATCGACCCGGCCGCTGAACTCCTCCGCCACCGCCGACAGCTTGGCGGTCAGATCCTTGATCAGCGAAACGACGGCTTCCTCGTTCACGATCCCTCCCGTTCAGTTCCCAACGCCTTACCCCCTGGCAGCGACGGCAACACTGGCGTTGATGAGACCGCATGTCCCGTTCATCCGCCCGAGCCGAGTGTATGCGATACGACAACAACAAGTAACAACCTGAATTAATGTATCCGCAATAAGTTCATATCGAACCATCATGGTTTCTTTTTATCGCGTGACCTTTTTTGTGAGCATAGATTTACCTAACCGAAGTGGCAGTCAAAAATAGTGAAGCGGATCGTTGGTCGTCGGCTGGCATTGCTATAAAGTCTTGGCAACGTGCCGAACCCTGGCAGGAGATGATCATGGACGCTGAGCGGGTATATCGATTGTTACACGAAGCCTGCTGCCTGCTCGACGACGCCGACGAGCATGTGATCGCGGCCTATGTCAATCACGGCATGTCGATGATCCAGACACGTTTTCAACTCGATACGGAACAGCGGGTTCTCGAAGACGATTGACTTACGGCACACGGAGCGCGACCGCGCGTTCAGGCGACTTGCTCCGAAGGAACGTCGTGCCCGCCCATCTGAATGCCATCGGCGTCGCCACGCCGACCCATGACGTCCATCATGCCTTTATCGACTGGGCGCAGGCGCGTCTCGCACCGGCACCCGCCCGCTTGTTCGCCCGCATGGCCCGGCGCGCCGGCATCGGCCATCGCTGGTCCGTACTGCCCCCCACCGCCGCCGGCGCCTCCCCCGTCGGCGCGGGCGGGTTCTATGCCGATACGATGCCCGGCACCGCCGCCCGGATGGCGATCTATGCCACCGCCGCGCCGGCGCTGTCGCTGCTGGCGGTCGAGGCGCTGGCGGCGCGTGTGCCGATCGACGGCATCACCCATCTGGTGGTCGCCAGCTGCACCGGCTTTGTCGCCCCCGGTCTCGACCAGATCGTCGCGCGCCGATTGGGGCTGGCACCGTCGGTCGAGCGACTCCTGATCGGCTTCATGGGTTGCTACGCCGCCGTCGCCGCGTTGCGCAGCGCGCGTCATATCGTCCGCTCCGAACCCGCCGCGCGCGTGCTGGTCATCACCTGCGAACTGTCGACATTGCATCTGCAGGACAGCGACGCGCCTGAAATCCTGCTGGCCCAGTTGCAGTTCGGCGATGGCGCGGCGGCGGCGCTGGTGACGGCGGACCCGGTGGGCTTCATGCTCGACCAGCCCTTCGCCGCGACGCTGCCCGACAGCCATGACCTGATCCGCTGGGCGATCACCGATCGCGGCTTCGCGATGCACCTGTCGGGCGAGGTCCCCCGCCGCATCGCCGAGGGCCTCGCCGACGCCGATTTCCGCGACATCGTCACCGCCGGGCGCGGCCCCGCCGGGATCGACGGCTGGGCGGTCCATGCCGGCGGCCGGTCGATCCTCGATGCCGTGGCGGGGGCGCTGGCCCTGCCGGACGATGCACTGGATGCCGCGCGCGGCGTGCTGGCGGACAATGGCAACATGTCGTCGGCCACGCTGATGTTCACGCTCGAACGATTGCTCGCCGGCCCCCGCATCGATCACGGCGTCGCGCTCGCCTTTGGTCCCGGTCTCGCCGCCGAGGGCTTCGGCTTCCGGAGCGCGGCATGAACCTCACGGCACGCGCGCCCGGCCCCGAGCTGATGGATGCCGACGACCTCGATCCCGACGATTATGCCGCCGTCGTCGCCGACCTCGCCCGCGTGAACACCGTCACGCTGGCACCGCGACCCACGCTGGCGTTCCTCGCCCGCGCCGCCGCCGGCCATCGCACGCTGCGCATCCTCGACGTCGGCTTCGGCGACGGCGACATGCTGCGTCGGATCGAGCGTTGGGCCACCCGCCAAAGCATCGCCGTCGATCTGGTCGGCGTCGACCTGAACCCCCGCAGCGAGCGCGCCGCGCGCCTTCATACCCTCGCAGGGTCGGGCATAACCTATGTCACCGGCGATTATGCCGACAGGGGCGGCGGCTGGGACGCGGTCATCAGCAGCCTCGTCGCGCATCACATGACCCATGACGAACTGGTCGCCTTTCTCCGCTGGATGGAGGCGAACGCCCGTTGCTGGTTCGTCAACGACTTGCATCGCCACCGTTTCGCCCATGCCGGCTTCCCGCTCCTCGCCCGGATCGCACGCTGGCATCCGATCGTGCGTCATGACGGCACGTTGTCGGTCGCGCGGTCGTTCCGCCCGGCGGAGTGGCTGCCCTTGCTGGCCGAGGCCGGCATCGATGATGCACGCGTGTTCCGCGTCTTTCCGTTTCGGCTATGCGTCGAACGCCTGCGCTGATCCTGGGCGGCGGCCCTGCCGGCACCGCCGCCGCCATCGCGCTTGCCCAGTTCGGAGGCGAGCGCCCGCTGTTGCTGGAGCGATCGCGCGAAACCGGCAACGCGCTGTGCGGCGGTTTCCTCAGCTGGCGCAGCCTCGATACGCTGGCGACATTGGGCATCGCGGCGGACGACCTCAACCGCGCCCGCATCACCCGCACCCGCCTATTCGCCGGTAGCGCCATGGCGGAGGCGCCCCTGCCCCGCCCGGCCTTGGCCGTATCCCGCCACCGCCTCGACACGCTGCTGATGGCCCGCGCCGCCACCGTCGCCGCGGTCGAGCGCGGCGTCGCGGTGCGCGCGATCGAGGACGACACGATCCGCCTCGCCGATGGCGGCACGCTGACCACCGATGCGCTGTTCCTCGCCACCGGCAAGCACGACCTGCGCGGCCTCGCCCGCCCGGAAGACGCGCGCGGTGCCGACCCGACACTGGGCCTGCGCGTCCGCCTCACCCCGCATCCCGCGCTGGGTGCGCTGGTCGGCGACGCGATCGAGCTTCACCTGTTCGACCGTGGCTATGCCGGTCTTGCCGTCCAAGAGGATGGCAGCGCCAATCTCTGCCTCGCCGTCCGCCGATCGCGCCTGACCGAAGCCGGCAGCCCCGCCGCGCTGCTGACCGCGCTGGCCGACCGCTCCCCCGCGCTGGCCGACCGGCTCGCCTATATGGCACCGGGCGAGCCGATCGATGCCATCGCCAACGTTCCCTATGGCTGGCGGCAGCGTGACGGTGTCGCCGGCCTGTTCCGGCTGGGCGATCAGGCCGGCGTCATCCCCTCGCTGGCGGGTGAGGGCATGGGCATCGCCCTGGCGAGCGGCATCGCCGCCGCGCGCGCCCATGCCGGCGGCGGTCCGGCTGCCGCTGCCCGGTGGCAGACCCGCTTTGCCCGCACCCTCGCCCGCCCGATCGGCGTGGCCGACTGGCTGCGCACCCTGGCGGAGGGACGCGCCGCGCCATGGATGGTCCGCGCCAGCCACCCCGCGCTGATCCGCCTGATCGCCCATGCCACCCGCTTGAAGACAGGCGTAATCCCAACCACATGAGGAGGCATGGAAACCCTGACCCTCTCGGAAGCCGAATGGCGCAAGCGGCTGACCCCCGAACAATATCATGTCCTGCGTGAAGCCGGCACCGAACGCGCCTTCGCCGGTGCGCTGAACGACAACAAGGCGGACGGCATCTACCGCTGTGGCGCCTGCGCCAACGAGCTGTTCGACAGCGCCGACAAATATGACAGCGGCTCGGGCTGGCCCAGCTTCACCCAGCCGATCGCGGCCGATGCCGTCGTCGATCACACCGATCGCAGCCATGGCATGGTCCGCACCGAAACCCGCTGCGCCCGGTGCGACAGCCATCTCGGCCATGTCTTCCCGGATGGTCCGCCGCCCACCGGCCTGCGGTACTGCATGAACTCGCTCGCGCTCGATTTCCGTCCCCGCGCGAAAGCGTGATCGCCTCCCCGCCCCCACCCGCGTTCCCGTCATCGAACGCTTGTGGGGGCGTCGGTTAACGCGTATCTCGCGGACCGCACATGGCCCGTAAGCGTCCCGCCCCCCGCTCGCCCTGGCGTCGCCGGTTCGGCATCACCCTGAAGATCCTCATCGCGCTCGGCCTGCTCGGCCTCGGCGCGCTCGCCGTCGCGGTCTATGTCGCGCGCGCGCAGCTACCGAGTTTCGAGGAGCTGAAATCCTCCCCCAACGGCCAGATGATCCGCGTCCACGCCTCGGACGGGTCGATCATCGTTTCCTTGGGGCCGAGTTACGGCGAATGGCTGTCCTATCGTGCCATCCCCGCGGTGATGCGCGACGCCACCATCGCGGTCGAGGACCGCCGGTTCCGCAGCCATCCCGGCGTCGATCCGATCGGCATCGCCCGCTCGGTGATGATCCGCTACGAACGCGGCCGCTGGATTCAGGGCGGCTCGACCATCACGCAGCAGATCACCCGGACGATCTTCCTGAACAACCAGAAGAAATTCGGTCGCAAGTTCCGCGAGTGGATTCTCTCACTGGCGATGGAACGCAAATTCTCGAAGGACCAGATCCTCGAACTGTACCTGAACAAGGTCTATTACGGCGGCGGCGCGTACGGCATCGATGCCGCCGCGCGTAAATTCTTCGGCCACGGCGCCGGCGACCTCAGCCTGGCCGAGGCGGCGGTGATCGCCGGACTGGTGAAGGCACCGTCCAACTATTCGCCCACCGCCGATGCCGACGCCGCGGTCGGCCGCGCCGGCGTCGTCATCCAGCAGATGGTGCGCAACGGCTATATCTCGCAAGGGCAAGCGGCCGCCGCCGACCCCGAGGGGCTGAAGCTCGCCCCCACCCCGCCGCAGAACAGCGCCCGCTACTTCACCGACTGGGCCTTGCCGCAACTCGATACGCTGATCGACGAGACGCAGGCGCCGCTGGAGGTGTGGACGACGATCGATCCCGCCATGCAGCGTCAGGCCGACGAGGCGATCCGCGCCAACGCCCCCGCCGGCGCGCAGGGCGCGCTGGTGTCGCTCGACCGCGACGGCGCGGTGCGCGCGATGGTCGGCGGCAAGGATTACGTCACCTCGATCTACAACCGTGCCACGCAGGCGGTCCGCCAGCCGGGCTCCTCGTTCAAGCTGTTCGTCTATCTCGCCGCGCTGGAGGCGGGTCACAAGCCCGAGGATACCGTCGTCGACGAGCCCGTCACGATCGACGGCTGGAGCCCACGCAACGATTCGCGTCGCAATTCCGGCAACGTGACGCTGCGCACCGCCTTCGCCTATTCGCTGAACACCGTGGCGGCCAAGCTGGGGCAGGAGGTCGGCTTCACCACCATCGCCGACATGGCCCGCCGGTTCGGCATCTCGACGCCGGTCAACACCCACCCGTCGATGGTGCTGGGCACGTCCGACGTCCGCCTGATCGACATGACCCGCGCCTTCGCCAGCGTGGCGGCCAAGGGCGTCGCCGTCGTCCCCTATGGCATCGTCCGCGTCACCGCCAACGGCGAGACGATCTACACGCACGAGGTCGATCGCAGTCGCGTTCTCGTCGCCCCCTATGTCGCCGCCGAGATGACCGACCTGCTCCAGACCGCGGTCAACACCGGCACCGGCCGTCAGGCGCAGATCGGCCGCCCCGTCGCGGGCAAGACCGGCACGACCTCGTCATCCAAGGATGGCTGGTTCCTCGGCTTCTCCAGCGGCCTCACCACCGGCGTCTGGATGGGTCGCGACGATGCCCGCCCGATCAGCGGCCTGCACGGCGGCACCGCCCCGGCGCGCGCCTTCGCCGCCTTCATGAAGCCGGCCACCGCGTCGCGCCCGATCGAACAGTTCGACACGCAGGTCACCTTGCCCGAATGGCAGCTTGAACCCGACGAGGAGAGCTATTTTGGCACCCCCGACAATGGCGGCGGCGCTGGCGGTACCCCGCTGGTGGACGAGAACGGCAACCCAATCGAACAGCCGGTCGCCCCCGCCCCCGTCGATCCAGCAACCCAGCCGGAGGGCGACCGCCCCGTCGCGCCGGAACGGACGCCGCAACAGCAGCTCGACGACCTGATCGACAGCGTCACCAACCCCGACGACCGCCGCCAGCCCGCGCCACCCGTCCGCCAGCAACCACCACGCAATACGCCACCCACGGTCCAGCCCGTGCCGCGTCAGCCCTCGGACGACCGCCCGACCCAGTGAAGCGCCGCGCCGTGCGTGCGCAGCCATGCGCGCGCCGGCGTCGGGTCCTCGCCGAGCAAATTCGCGACCAGCGCGTGGAAATCGGGGCCATGGTTCATATGCACCCGGTGCGCCACCTCATGCGCGACGGTGGCGCGGCGGACCCAGCCCGGCGCCAGCAACAGCCGCCAGCTATACCGGATCGCGCCCGAATACGCGCAACTGCCCCAGCGCCGCTTGGGATCGCCGATCGCCACCTGCGTCACCACCACCCCCGCCTTGGCGGCGAACTCCGCCGTTTCCACGCTCAGCAGGTCGAGCGCCCGCGCGCGCAGCCACGCCTCCACCCGCCGCCCGATCGTCTCCGCCGGCCCGGCCAGCAGCAACCGGTCGCCATCGCGCAGCACGCTGCGCCGGCGGCCCTCGTCCCGCACGATCGTCAGCATCTCGTCCGCCACCTCGATCGTCGCGCCGACCACGAACGGCCGCGCCCGGGGCAGGCGCGCGCGCTGCTCGGCCAGCCAGTCCGCCTTGCCCTTGGCCCACAGGATCGCCGGTTTCAGCGCCGCCCGCCGCGGCAGCACCAGCCGTGCCCGCCCGCTGGCGGGATCGAGCGACAGCGTCAGGCGACGCGCGCTGGGATGACGGACGATCTCGAACCCGTCGACCGTCTCCGCCCCCGCAGCCGCCGCCCCTGCCTTCACAGGATGCGCTCGACGATATGGTCCTCCAGATCGCCGACATCGTCCTCGCTGACCGTCCAGCCGCGTACCGACTGTTTGGCCGCGTGCACCGCCTCACGGTCGCCGCACACCAGATAATGCCATTCGGGCAGTTGCTCGCCCGCCGCGCGCAGGCGGTACGCGCAGGTCGATGGCAGCCATTCGATATCGCGGACGTTGCCCGCGGTCAGCCGCACGCATTCCGGCACATAGGCGCGACGATGCTTGTAATCCGAACAGAAGCCGGATCGCCGGTCGAGCAGGCGGCAGGCGACGTTGGTCGGCAGCACCTCACCCGTCTCCTCGTCCTCCAGCTTGTGGACGCAGCATTTGCCGCACCCGTCGCACAGCGATTCCCACTGGCCGCGGTCCAGCCGTTCGATGGGCGTGTCTTCCCAATAGCGTGTCGTCATCTGGCCCATTTCCCGATCTCGGCGGCGACCGCCTCGGCACCCTGATCCTGCGGCACCAGCGCCAGCGGACGGTTGGCCGGGTCCATCAGATAGGCCTGCCGGCTGTGATTGACGAGGTATCCGCCACCCGCAGATGCATCGCCCTTCGCCGAATAGACGCCGTACGCCTTCTTGATCGCATCGATCGCCGCCTGATCGCCGGTCAGCCCGACCAGCCGGGGGTGGAATGCGCTCACGAACTGTTTGAGCACCGCCGGCGTATCGCGCGCCGGATCGAGCGTGACGAAGATCGGTACCACCCGCGCCGCCAGCGCCGGGTTGCGCTGCTCCAGCAGCTTCATGGCCTGCGCGATCGTCTGCACATCGGTCGGGCAGACATCGGGGCAAAAGGTGTAGCCGAAATACATGACCCGGTATCGGCCCGCAAAGCTGCGGTCGGTCGTCGGCTTGCCGTTCTGGTCCACCAGCGCGAACGGCCCGCCGATCCTCGCCCCCGCCAGCGGCGCGGCGGCATCATCGGCGGGCGACGCGGGATGACAGGCGGCAAGCGCCAGCGGCAGCGATATCCAGCATCTGTTCATGGGTTCCGACCCTTGATCTCTTCGCCACGCCCGCGCAAGCAGGACCCGACAAGCCAAGGATCACGCCATGAATGCCAAGCTCCTGATGTGGGCCGCACCCGCTCTTTTTCTGGCCATCGCGACACCGGTCGCGGCGCAGCAGCAGTCGGAAAGCTACAAGTTCCTTCAGGCGGTGAAGGATGCCAAGGGCAACGACGTGATCGCCATGCTCGACAAGCCGGGCAGCAGCATCGTCAACGCCCGCGATATCAATTCCGGTGAGGGCGCGCTGCACATCGTCGTCAAGCGCGGCGACGAAACCTATCTGCGCTATCTGTTGCAGAAGGGCGCCGACGCCAACATCCGTGACAGGAACGGCAACACCCCGCTGATCCTCGCCGTGCAGGGCGGCCAGCGCGACATGATCCCGATCCTCGCCGCGGCAAAGGCCAATCCGAACCTCGGCAACCAGTCCGGCGTCACGCCGCTGATCCTGGCGGTGCAGGGCCGCAGCATCGACATGGTCCGCCTGTTGCTGGCGGCCAAGGCCGATCCCGATCAGGCCGACGTCATGGCCGGCCTGTCCGCGCGCGAATACGCCGCGCAGGACACCCGCAACACCGCCATCGCCAAACTGTTCGACGAAACCCCGAAACGCACCCGCGCCGCCGTCTCCGGCCCGCGGCTGTAGGTGCTTTCCCTCTCCCACCGGGAGAGGGAGGGAGCGGCACAGCAGCGGAAGGGTGAGGGTGGATATCGGCCGTCATCGCCGAAATCATCCCACTCCAGAGCGACCTGTTCCCCGGCGGAGGCCGGGGTCCAGTTGGGAAAGCTGTGGCGGTCGATAATCGACCTTCGCCCAATTGGACCCCGGCCTCCGCCGGGGAACAGGTTGATAATTTTACTTTCGTATCACCGCCCGTCGCGGAGATGCCCTACCCCGCCAACCCCACCCCTTCGGGATCGACCAGCGCGGTCAGTCGCCGCGCCGCGCGCCGGGCGAAGGCCAGTGTGCACCGCTTGCGGACATGCGCCGGCAGCGGCGTCGTATGCGCCTCGCGCACGATCGCGGCGTCATAACGGTCGGCGACGATGATCCCCGTCCGTTCGGGCAGGAAGGCGGCGCCCATCAGTGGTTGCAGGTCGAACCCCGCCGGCACCGCCCAGAAATAGCGGTCGCAATGGTCGAGATAATCCGGCCACTTCCCGTCGCCGAGCAGATCGGCGCGCGATACCTTGATCTCGACGACTACGATCCGCCCGCGCGCATCGATCGCCATCAGGTCGGCGCGGCGACCGCCTTCCAGCGGCACCTCGGTCATCGCGGTCAGGTCGTGGCGCAGCAGCAGGCGGATGACGCCGCGCGCGACATCGGCCGCACACAATTGGGGATCGCCATCAACACAGGAAGCCGGGGCCATGTCGAGCATGGTCCCGGCATAAGAACGTTTCACGAACGGATCAAGGCCGTTCCCGACCCCTCACCGATCAGTTCACCGATAGAAGGTATGACCACCGATCGCGGCGACGCGCTGCATCCGCGCACCGGGCGAACGGCCATGCGCGTTGAAGTACAATGCTTCGCTGGCAACGCTGTCCCAGGCATCGCTCAGCGCGACACGGGCCACCGCCACGGCGGTCTGCCAGCTGCGGCGGGCCTCGTCGATCGACGGGATACGACCGCCGCGCACGAAGCTGAACTGCCCGCGCTGCTTGACGACGGCGCAGACGTCGGTGGGGAAACGACCCGATTTCGCGCGGTTGATGATGACCTGCGCCACCGCGAGCTGGCCGGACAGCGGCTCGCCCTTGGATTCGAAATAGATCGCGCCGGCCAGGCAGCGCATCGTGTCGTCGGCGGCGACGGTGTCCTGATCGGCGACCGCTTCGGCCAGGCTGTCATAGGAATTGTCGTCATCGTCCTGAACGACGGACTGATCGACATCGGGGATGGAAACTTCGGGCTCTACCGTCGCGCCGGGGGCGATCTGATCGGGAACCACATGGGGGGCCAGCGTGTTGAGCGTGGCGAGAGTCGGAGTCGCGATCAGGCTACGGTCCAGGCCGTTTGCCCAACCCGGCGTGCTGGTTCCAATCAGCGCGACGAGCGAGAAAGACATGGCCGCGAAGCTGGCGACCCGGGAAGCAAACGACATTCATTCAAACGTACATGCGGTTGGACCACGGACCCGATCGACATAATCGATCGTCCGGGCGTCCCCCCGACTGCGTCACCGGCCCGGATCGCACCCCGGCAAGCACAACGCTGATTTCGATGGAACCGCGCTCGCCGTTTCGGGTTAACGAGTCAAATACACAGGATCGTTTCAGCGACGAGTCGTTCCGCCCCCGGGACGTTCAGTTCGATCACCCACAAATCCGGGTCGCGCGATCGCCGCTTTTGCCAGTATCCGATCAGGTCGTCGGCGGGTGTGGACTCGATCAGGGCGGGGTTGCCATCCGGCCCGATGCCACGCTCCACCAGCCGCTCCGGGCCGCCCGGTTCGACCACCACGGCCAGTATGCCGCCGGCTTGCGCATCGCCCTTGGCCAGCACCGCGCCGAAGCCACCGGAATCGTTGGCCCGCCGCAGCATCGCCGATACCAGCAGGCCGCTCGGCAGGCGTCCGCTCATGCCGAAATATAGCCCGGCAGACCCGCCAGCGCGATCCGCGAACGCATGAAGGTGCCGGTGCCGCGGGCGACCTCCTCCCCCTCCGCATCGATCAACCGCGCCTCGCCCACGAATACGCGACGGCGACCGCTGATCCAGCGTCCTTCCGCCACCACCGGACCGGCGAGCAGCGGCTTGGTCAGCAACAGGTTGAACGCCGTCGTCAGCAGGAAACGATCGCTGACCAGACTATTGCAGGCATAGAATGCCGCATCGTCGAGCATCTTGAAATAGCTCGTCCCATGCGCCGCGCCGCCGGCGTGGAAATGCCGCTCGTCCAGCGTGAAGCGGATGCGCGCGACGCCGCGTTCGACGATCTCCAGCGACGAATCGAAGAATCGGTTGATCGGCGCCTGCGCGTACAGCGTTTCCAGCGCCCGGAAATGCGCCGCCTCGCCGCCTTGCTCCACCGCCCGTTCGCCCGTTCGTTCAGGCGGCATGTCGGGCGTCGCTCGCGATGAAGAGCGCATACAGCGCATCCTTCGATCCCGCCCCGCGCAGCTTGGCGAGGAACGCCCGGTCGCGCATCCGCCGCGACACGCGGGCCAGCGCCTTCAAATGTTCGGACCCCGCCGCCATCGGCGACAGCAACGCAAAGACCAGATCGACCGGCAGATCGTCGACCGCCTGGAATTCCAGCGGCTGCCCCAGCCGCACGAACAGCCCGATCGGGGCGATAAGGCCGGGAAACTTGCCATGGGGAATGGCGACGCCGCCGCCGAACCCCGTCGACCCCAGCCGCTCCCGCTCGCCCAGCCGCTCGGCGATCACCCGCGCGTCGATATCGGCCAGCGCCGTACCCATCGTGCCAAGCTGCTGGAACAGCGCCTTTTTCGACGCCGCGGTCACCCCTGTCGACACGGCATCCGCGCGCAACAGGTCGCTGAAATCATTCATCACGCTGTCTCAAGCAAACCGCCCCCGTACGGGCGCATAGCGGCTCGTACGGGGGTGGCAAGTCAGGCGGCGTTGGCGCTGGTCAGCGCTTCGCCCATCCGCTGGGGCTCGACCCAGCCGATCGTCCCGTCGCCGCGGCGATAGACCATGTTGTACGCGCCCGTCCCCGAATTGCGGAACAGCAGGGCGGCGGTATTCCGCAGGTCGAGCATCATCACCGCGTCGCCCACGCTGGCGTCGGGCACGTCGACCCGCGTTTCGGCGATGATGAGCGGCGCGTCGTTCTCCACCTCCTCGGCGGTCGATTCGGCGAACAGGGTATAGCCTGCATTGTCATAAGCGCCGGCTTCGGCAACCTCGATCGCCTGCGCGGTGTGTCGATCCTTCAGGCGACGCATATAGCGGCGCAACTGCTTTTCGATCTTCTCGGCCGCGCCATCGAAGGCGGGATGCGCCTCCTGTGCCTCGTGCCGGCCTTTCAGCACCAGTCCCTTCATCACGTGCGCCACGATGTCGCAGGTGAAACCGACATCGTGCGGCCCGCGTCCGAACGTTACTTCGGCAGAGATGGCACGGCTGAAATATTTGTCGGCGATACCCTGGAGTCGGTCTTGGACATGGGTCTTGAGCGCGTCGCCCGTATCGACCTGATGACCTGAAATCCGGATATCCATCTTACTCTCCATCTATCGGGCGGTCCTGTTGGCTCCACCCGAATTCGGCGTCATCCGGACGCCGCGGCCCCCCGTGATGGTCCCCACAACGAATTGGGGATCCCGTTCATGAACGCGGCATGGGCCGCAAGTTCTCCCTCGGGAATGGCGAAAATACGTGGCGGGCGCAGGGTGCGGGGCGTGACCGCGACGACCGGCCCCGCCGCTGCGACGGGCAGATCGTCGGCCAGGCCCAGCCCGATCTGCCGGCCGCCCATCAGCTCGACATACACCTGCGCCAGCAACTGCGCGTCGAGCAGCGCGCCGTGCAGCACGCGATGCGACCGGTCGACGCCGAAACGCGAACACAGCGCGTCGAGCGTGTGCTTGGCGCCGGGATGGCGGCTGCGCGCGATCTGCAGCGTGTCGATCATCCGCGTCCGATGGCAGACCGGCGGAAAGCCGCATGCCGCCAGCTCGCCGTTGATGAAGCCGAAATCGAAACTGGCATTGTGCGCGATCAACGGCGCATCGCCGATGAAGTCGAGAAAGTCGGCGACCCCTGCCGCGAACACCGGCTTGTCGCGCAGGAACGCATCCGACAGGCCGTGGACGTTGAACGCCTCGACCGGCATCGACCGTTCGGGATTGTAATAGGCGTGGAAGGTACGACCGGTCTCGACCCGGTTGACCATCTCGACACAGCCGATCTCGACCAGCCGGTCGCCTTCGGAGAATTTGAAGCCGGTGGTCTCGGTATCGAACACGATCTCGCGCATCGCCATCGTATCGGCCTTATCGCGCGGTCAGGCAAGCGACGACCCGCCGCACCGCCGCCCTTGTTTCGTCCAGCGATACGTCCGTCGCGATGACGAAATCGGCCCGCGCGCGCTTGTCGGCATCGGGCATCTGCCGGGTGAGAATCGCCGCCAGCCGCGCCGCCGTCATGCCGTCACGCGCCAGCACCCGCGCCTGCTGCACGGCGGCGGCGGCGGAGACCACCACCACCCTGTCGCAATATCGCTCGCCCCCCGTCTCGAACAGCAACGGCACGTCGAGCAGCACGATCGCCGCAGCGGCCTGAGCGGTCAGGAACGCCGCCCGCTCCTCGCCCACCGCCGGATGCACGATCGCCTCCAGCCGCGACAGCGCCGCGGCATCGCCCAGCACCGCCTGCCCCAGCGCCGCCCGATCGACGCCCCCTGCCCCCGTCGTCCCCGGAAACGCCGCCTCGATCGCGGGAACCAGCCGCCCGCCCGGCCCCTGCAGGCCATGCACCACGGCATCGGCATCGAACACCGGCACGCCCTCGTCCGCGAACATCGCCGCGACCGTCGATTTGCCCATGCCGATCGACCCGGTCAGGCCGAGGACGATCATGCCGTCAGCAGCGCCCGCAGCTCCGCATCGCGGTCGCGCGGCGGGTCCTGGCCGAACAGGATCGCAAAGGCGACCGCCGCCTGCCCGATCAGCATCTCCAGCCCGTCGACGGTGTCCAGCCCCCGTGCCCGCGCCGCCGCCAGCAGTGGCGTCTCCAGCGGCGCATAGACGATGTCGTACACCACCGCGTCCTTCGGCAACGCCGACAGGTCGAGTGTCAGCGGCGGCTGCCCGACCATCCCCAGGCTGGTGGCATTGACGAGCAGCGCGGCGGCCGGCGCGGCGGGACCGAGCGGCAAGGCCTGCCCTTTCAGCCCGAACGACGACAGCAGCGCCGCCGCCTTCAGCGGATTGCGGTTCAGCACCGTCACCGGCCCCACCCCGACCCGCGACAGCGCCCACAGGATCGCGCGTGCCGCGCCCCCTGCCCCGATCACCGTCACCGGCCGGTCGGCCAGTTCCATATCGGCGATCGGCGCCCAGAAGCCGGCGGCATCGGTATTGGTGCCGGCCAGCGTCCGATCCTCCTGCCGGAACACGGTGTTGATCGCACCGATCGATCCGCGGACATTGCCGGGATCGCCGACATGCGCCATCGCCTCCACCTTGTGCGGCACGGTGATGTTGCACCCGCGCCAGTGCGGGTCCTCCACCCGCTGCGCGAAGAACGCGGCAAGGTCGTCGGGCGTGACATGGGTGGCGCGATACTCGGCATCGATGCCGAGCGCCTCCAGCCAGAAACCGTGGATGACCGGCGATTTCGAATGGGCGATCGGATCGCCGATCACCTCCGCATAGGGGCGCGTGCCACCCGGAAACGTCTCAACAGTCATGGCGCACCCTATCTTTGCCGATCAGCCGGCGATCACCCCCCGGATGCGGCAATAATCGAGCACGGGCAACAGCGGCAGGCCGAGCACGGTGAACTGGCTGCCCTCGATCCGGCCGAACAGCTGCACCCCCCTGCCCTCGATCCTAAAACAGCCGACGCAGCCGGCGATCGCCGGCCATTCATGGTCCAGATACGCCTCGATGAACGCCGCCGACAACGGCCGGACATGCAGCTCCGCGCGATCGACATGGCGCCACACTGCATTACCCTGTTCGGCGACGACGGCGGCACTCCACAGGTCGTGAACGCCCCCGCTCATCCGCGCCAGATGCTCGGCTGCCTCCTCGCGGCTCTCCGGCTTGTCGAGCCGGCTGCCATCGGCCAGCGCGACCAGCGAATCCGATCCCAGCACCAGCGCGCCCGGCACCTGCCGCGATATCTTCACCGCCTTCAACTCGGCCAGCGCATCGGCCAGATCGCGCGCCGACAGGTGCGCCAGCGACGCCTTGGCGGCGTCCTCGTCCACCCGCGCCGGCAGCGCCTCGTACGGCACGCCCGCCGCATCCAGCATCGCCCGGCGCGACGCGCTCTGCGAGGCGAGCACCAGAATCTTGCGGTCGCTCCCCCCGGTTACTTCAGGAGTCATTCGTCCATCTCGCTCTGATGCTGGCGGTCCGCGCGGCGCTGGTTGACCAGCGAGACGACGGCGGCCGCGGTTTCCTCGATCGACCGCCTCGTGACGTCGATCACCGGCCAGCCATTATCCGCGAACATCCGCCGCGCAAACGCTATCTCGCGCGCCACGGCATCCTCTTCGACATAGGGCGTGTCGGGTTGCTGGTTGAGCGACAACAGCCGGTTGCGGCGTACCGCGATCAGCCGGTCGGCGCTGGTCGTCAGGCCGACTACCAGCGGATTCCTCAGGCTGTACAACGACTTCGGTGGCGGGCTCTCGACCACGATCGGGATGTTGGCGGTCTTGAACCCGCGATTGGCGAGATAGATCGACGTCGGCGTCTTCGACGACCGGCTGACCCCGGCGAGCAGGATATCCGCCTCCTCCCATTCCTCATGGGCAATGCCGTCGTCATGCGCGATCGTCCACTGAATCGCATCGACCCGCGCGAAATAGGCGGCGTCAAGCACGTGCTGGCGTCCCGGCCGCGCCTTGGCCTGCTGGCCCAGCATCGCCGACAGCGCGTCGTTGACCGGGTCGAGCGGCGCCACCGCCGGCAGACCGAGCGCGACGCACCGCCCCTCCAATATCCGCCGGGTCGCCGGATTGACCAGCGTGAACACCACAAGTCCCGGATTCTGCGCGATTTCCTGAAGGATGCGCTCGAGGTGAGCTTCGGTCCGGACCATCGGCCAGAAATGCCGCACCGTCTCGACATCGTCGAACTGGGCAAGCGCGGCCTTGGCGATGTTCTCCAGCGTCTCGCCGGTCGAATCCGACAGCAGATGCAGGTGGAGGCGGGTGAGGGCCACGGCGCTCAGGCGCCCGTGGCGGGGGTTGTGGACAAGGCTGTGGATAACATCGGGATGGAACCTAGGATAACTCTGGCGAGACGCCAAGCCGCTGTCGACCGGTGGACAACCCGAAACTTATCCACAGGCGCGTCCACAGGCCCGATTTTTATCCACAGGCTGTGGATAACGGGGATCGTTGAATCGAATCACCGGATTCCTGCGATTCCGGCGCAGTCAACCTGTTGGCAATTCGGGGATGGCCGCCTAATCCCCGTTGCCCACGTGCCTACCACTTCAACATCTTTCTCGAATCTACTGTTAGGAAGAAGGCGCTGACCGACTCTCTCCCTTCCGTCGCCCCCGGCGATTCCGTCCCCGCCCCCCGGGACAAGCCATTACTGGCGGTGCTGCGGGGCGAACGCCGCCCGGTGCCGCCGTTGTGGCTGATGCGGCAGGCGGGTCGTTACCTGCCCGAATACCGCGCGCTCCGGGCGGAGAAGGGCGGCTTCCTCGCCCTCGCCACCGACCCTGCCGCCGCGGCCGAGGTGACGATTCAACCGATCCGCCGGTTCGGCTTCGACGGCGCGATCCTCTTCTCGGACATCCTGATGGTCCCCTGGGCGCTGGGTCAGGATCTCAGCTTCGGCGTGGGGGAGGGGCCGCGGCTGGAACCGCCGCTGGTCGATCACGCCCTGGCGGCGCTGGACCGTGTCCCGGCGCGCCTGGAGCCGGTCTACGAGACCGTTCGGCAGGTCGCGGCCATGCTACCTCCGGAAACCGGCTTTCTGGGCTTTGCGGGCAGTCCCTGGACGGTGGCGACCTATATGGTGGCGGGGAAGGGATCGAAGGATCAGGGCGAGACGCGGCGTTACGCCTATCGCGACCCGGAAGGATTCGGCGCGATCATCGATGCGATCGTCGCAATGACCATCGACTATCTGGTCGCACAGGCGGATGCCGGGGTGGAGGCGGTGCAGCTGTTCGACAGCTGGGCCGGATCGCTCAGCCCCGCCCAGTTCGAACGCTGGGTCATCGCCCCCAATGCCGCGATCGTCGCCGGCCTGCGGGCGCGGCGGCCCGACCTGACGATCATCGGTTTTCCCAAGGGGGCAGGGGGCAAGCTGCCCGCCTATGCCCGCGAGACGGGGGTCGATGCGCTGGGACTGGACGAAACCGTCGATCCCGTCTGGGCGCATGCCATGCTGCCCGAAGGGATGCCGGTGCAGGGTAATCTCGATCCGCTGGCGCTGATCGCCGGCGGTGAGGAACTGGACCGCGCGATCGACCGTATCATCGGCGCGCTGGCCGATCGGCCGCATGTCTTCAACCTGGGGCACGGCATCCTGCCCGACACCCCGATTTCGCATGTCGAGCGGCTGATCGCTCGCATCAGGAGGACGGCATGAGCGGCTGGCTGGGCGCGGCCTATGACTGGGTGAAGGCGGCGCACCTGATCTTCGTGATCTTCTGGATGGCCGGGCTGTTCATGCTGCCGCGCTATCTGGTCTATCATCAGGAAGCGCTGGCCGCCGGTCGCAGCGACGAGGCGGCGCTCTGGGTCGAGCGCGAGGGCAAGATCCGCAGCATCATCCTGACGCCGGCGATGATCGTCGTCTGGGTGCTGGGACTGGCGCTGTCGGCCAATATCGGCCTGTTCGACGGGGCAGGGGGGCTGGGCTGGCTTCACGCCAAGCTGCTGCTGGTGCTGCTCCTGTCGGGCTATCACGGCTGGGCCGTCGGCTATGCCAAGAAACTGGCCGCGAACCGCCCGACCTTGCAGGGCAAGCAGTTGCGGATGCTGAACGAGATCCCGGCGCTGGCCGTCACGCTGATCGTCGTGCTGGTGATCGTAAAACCGTAGAAAAATTCCCTCTCCCCTTGGGAGAGGGAGGGAGCGGCGCAGCCACGGAAGGGTGAGGGTGGCCGAGGAGTAAGTGGGGCGATGTCCTACACCCCCGAAAACCACTATCCCCTTCCAATGACGTGCATTTCCTTCACTCCAATCGGCCCCTCACGCGGGCGCGCCTACGCGCGTACGTGCGTGAGTGTGACTTTCGAGACTTTCCGCGATCGACCGCCTCTCGATCCCCGTCTGCTGAATCAGCGCTTTCGCTTGACGGATGCCCAACCGCCGCTTACGCCCTGATCGACCGTAGAGAGCGACGTCCTGTCGTTCCACGTTTCTTGCCCAGCCCCGTTGCGCTGCGTTCCCGACGCCGACCCGGCTATCTTTCCCGACTATCTGCATCCGGATATATCCATGCATCTCAAAGACTTGAAGAAAAAGACACCGGCCGAACTGGTGCAACTGGCCGAAGAGCTGGGCGTCGAGGGCGCCTCCACGCTCCGCAAGCAGGACCTGCTGTTCGCCATCCTGAAGGAACAGGCCGAACGCGGCGACCAGATCATGGGTCTCGGCACCATCGAGGTGCTGCAGGACGGCTTCGGCTTCCTGCGCTCACCCGAGGCGAATTACCTTGCCGGTCCAGACGACATCTACGTCTCTCCCAACCAGGTCCGCAAACACGGCCTGCGCACCGGTGACACGGTCGAGGGCGAGATCCGCGGTCCCAAGGACGGCGAGCGCTATTTCGCGCTGGTACGCCTGACCACGGTCAATTTCGATGATCCCGACGCGGTCCGTCACCGCGTCAATTTCGACAATTTGACGCCGCTCTATCCGGAATCGAAGCTGACGCTCGACCCCGAGGACCCGACGCAGAAGGACAAGTCGGCGCGCGTCATCGACATCGTCAGCCCGCAGGGCAAGGGCCAGCGCACGCTGATCGTCGCCCCGCCGCGCGTCGGCAAGACGGTGATGCTCCAGAACATCGCCCGCGCGATCTCGGAGAACCATCCTGAGGTCTTCCTGATCGTCCTGCTGATCGACGAGCGGCCGGAAGAAGTCACCGACATGCAGCGCAGCGTGAAGGGCGAGGTCGTATCCTCCACCTTCGACGAACCCGCGCAGCGCCACGTCCAGGTCGCCGAAATGGTGATCGAAAAGGCCAAGCGGCTGGTCGAGCACAAGAAGGACGTCGTGATCCTGCTCGACAGCATCACCCGCCTCGGCCGTGCCTACAACACCGTCGTGCCGTCTTCGGGCAAGGTATTGACCGGCGGCGTCGATGCCAACGCGCTCCAGCGGCCGAAGCGCTTCTTCGGTGCGGCGCGTAACATCGAGGAGGGCGGCTCGCTCTCGATCATCGCCACCGCGCTGATCGACACCGGCAGCCGCATGGACGAGGTGATCTTCGAAGAGTTCAAGGGCACCGGCAACTCCGAAATCGTCCTCGATCGCAAGGTCGCCGACAAGCGCATCTTCCCGGCGCTCGACGTCGGCAAGAGCGGCACCCGCAAGGAAGAGCTGCTCGTCGCCAAGGACAAGCTGTCGAAGATGTGGGTCCTGCGCCGTATCCTGATGCAGATGGGCACGATCGACTCGATGGAATTCCTGCTCGACAAGATGAAGAATTCCAAGACCAACGAAGATTTCTTCGACAGCATGAACCAGTAACCGAGTGCGGCCCGCGCCATGTTGGCGTGGGACTCGCACCGGTTCGGCCGGCGGGGCAAAGCCCCGACCGACGACGCGGGCTTTGCCCGTGGCGGGGCTGGCGATGAAGAACGACTGAAACTGGCGGGGCAGGGCGATCGTTTCTCTCCGTACGATACCGGGAGCCCGACCTTTGACTATCCTATCCATGCTGGCGGCCGCGGCGACGGCCGGACCGGGTTCGCCCGCCGAAATCTGGCAACATATCGTCGCCGACTTTTCCAACATCACCGAACCGGCGGCGCTTGCCGCATTCGGATCGGTGCTGATGATCGACCTCGTCCTGGCGGGCGACAACGCCATCGTCGTCGGCGCCTTGGCGGCCGGATTGCCAGCCGACCAGCGCAAGAAGGTCATCCTGATCGGCATCGGCGCGGCACTGGTGCTGCGCATCTTCTTCGCGCTGATCGTAACGTGGCTGATGGGCATCGTCGGCCTGATCTTCGCCGGCGGCCTCTTGCTGCTCTGGGTCAGCTGGAAGTTCTGGCGCGAGATCCGCGAAGGCGGCAATCACGAGGCGAACGTCGAACAGGGCGTCAAGCCGATGAAGAGCTTCGCCGGCGCCGCCTGGGCGGTCGCGGTGGCGGATGTGTCGATGAGCCTCGACAACGTGCTGGCGGTGGCCGGCGCGGCGCGCGAGCATCCCGGCATCCTCGTCGTCGGCCTGTTGCTGTCGGTGGCGCTGATGGGTCTGGCGGCGAACTTCATCGCCCGGATCATCGATCGCTATCGCTGGATCGCTTATATCGGACTGGGCGTCATCCTGCTCGTCGCGATCAAGATGATCTACGAGGGCTGGAAGGGGACCACCGATACGCTGGGGCTGGTCAGCCTCTTCACCTGATGATGAAAGGCCCGCCCGGAAAGGCGGGCCTTTTTCCTGTCAGCCAAGATGTTCGGCAAAGAACGCGGCGGTGCGCTTATCGGCCAGTTCGGCGGACGCATCGGATCGGCGAGTACCGAATTCGGTGGCGAAGCCGTGATCCTCACCGGGGTAATCATGCAACGTAACCTTGGCATGCCCATCCAGACCATCATGCATCCGTTGCTGTGCGGCCTTGTCGACGAAGTGATCTTCCTCGGGAATATGCAGCAGAACAGGGTGAGCGATCGCCTGCGCTTCCCCCAGCAGGCCATCGATCCCGACGCCGTAATAGCCGACGCTGGCGTCCACATCGGTCCGTACCGCCGCCATGAAGGCGAGCCGGCCGCCCAAGCAGTAACCGACGACGCCGACCTTGCCGCCCTCGGGCAACAGGCGGCGTGCGGTGCGGATCGTGGTTTCGATATCCCGGATCGCCGCATCCTGATCGAGTTGCCCCATCAGTTCCAGCGCGCGGTCGAATTCGGGCTTCACATCGGGATCGAGTTCGACCCCCGCCGCGAACCGCCAGAACAGGTCGGGCGCGATGGCGAGATAGCCGGCCTCGGCCAGCGTATCGCATTTGCGCCGGATGCCGGCATTGACGCCGAAAATCTCCTGGATCACGACGATGGCCGCGCGGGGCGTATCGGCGGGTTCGGCGCGATAGGCGGCGAAACTGCCCTGATCGGTGTCGATGGTGATGGTGCCGGTCATGCTCGTCTCCTGTGACGGGTGAGGGACGGCGTTGACGCCGCCCCATCGCTCTGGCGCTATGACGATCCGTCTCTGCCTCCTCAAGGAAACTAGATCATGAAAGTGACGATCGAGATCGACTGCACACCGGAAGAAGCGCGTCGGGCCATGGGCTTGCCCGACCTGACGGCGTTGCACGATCGCTATCTGACGGTGATGGGCGAGGCGATGGAGGGCAATATGCGACCCGAGGCGATGGAGGCGATGATGCGCAGCTGGGCGCCGATGGGCGAAGCGGGGATGACATTCTGGCGCCGTCTGATGGAGGGGGCGACGAAGCCCGCTGGCGGATGATCGACACGATCTTCGCCATATCCAGCGGGCGGCCACCGGCGGGGATCGCGGTGATCCGGGTCAGCGGACCGATGGCGATGGCGGCGGCAACGTCGTTGGCTGGTACATTGCCTTCGCCGCGCCAAGCTACGCTGCGGCCGCTGCGCAATGCGGATAGGATGTTGCTGGACCGCGCGCTGGTGATCGTCTTTCCGGGGCCGCGGACCGCGACCGGTGAGGATGTGGTGGAGTTGCACTGCCATGGCGGTCGCGCTGTCGTGGCCGCCGTAGAACGCGCTTTGGGCGAGACACCCGGCTGCCGGATCGCGGAGCCGGGCGAATTTACCAGACGGGCGCTGATGCACGGACGGATCGATCTGGCGGAAGCGGAGGGTCTGGCCGATTTGCTGGAGGCCGAAACCGAGACGCAACGGATCGCGGCGCTGGCGGCGGCGGAGGGCCGGATCAGTCGACAGATCACACGCTGGCTGGATGGGATCGCGATATTGTCAGCTCGGATCGAAGCGGTTCTCGATCATGCGGACGAGGATGACGTCGATGCGGGCGATCATGAGGTAGCGCGCATCATCCGTGAGATGCACGATCTGGCGGCAGAGATCGGGGCAGTGGCGGCTGCACCACCGGTAGAACGACTGCGGGACGGGATCAGGGTCGTGATCGGCGGATCGCCCAATGCCGGCAAGTCCACGCTGCTCAATCTGCTGGCGGAGCGGGATGCGGCGATCGTTTCGCCGATCGCGGGGACGACGCGTGACCGGATCGAGGCGACGGTGATGCGGCGGGGCATCGCTTATATTCTGCTGGATACCGCCGGTCTGACCGAAACCGATGACGCGGTCGAGGCAATAGGGGTCGAGCGCGCCAATCAGGCGATCCAGTCCGCCGATATCCTCTTGTGGCTCGACGACATCCGACCACCACGAACAGATGCGCTGTGGGTGTATCCTCGCGCTGATTTGCCGGAGCGGCATGGCATGCCGGAAGGGCCGACCATGGCCGTGCGTCAGGATCGGTCGGAAAGTATCGATCGGCTATGGCAGGAGATCGAACAGCGCGCCGTATCGCTGTTGCCTCAAGCTGATACGTTGCCCTTGCGCGAGCGTCATCGAATGCTTTGCCGAGACGCGGTCGCAGGGATGAAAACCTCCACCAATGACCCGCTTTTGATAGGTGAGCACCTACGTTGCGCGCGCGTAGCGCTTGCCGGTATCGTAGGTACGGATGCGACAGAAATAATGCTCGACGCGCTGTTCTCGCGTTTTTGCCTCGGAAAGTGATGTTCCACGTGGAACGTTTTTGACGGCACCCGGCCGTTGGCGATAAGGCAATGCCATGTTTGACGTGATCGTGATCGGCGCCGGCCATGCCGGCGTGGAGGCCGCCATGACTGCCGCCCGGCGAGGGGCGATGGTGGCTCTTGTTACCTTCGACCGCAATAATCTTGGCGTGATGTCGTGCAATCCATCGATCGGCGGGTTGGGCAAGGGGCATATCGTTCGAGAGATTGACGCCTTTGACGGCATCATGGCGAGAGCGGCGGATGCATCCGCCATCCATCATCGGATGCTCAATCGGAGCAAGGGGGCGGCTGTACAGGGTCCGCGGATTCAGGCTGATCGTGCGCTCTATGCTTCTGCCGTTCGGGCGATGGTGACCGCTGAAGAACGCGTCGATGTGATCGCTGGTGACGTGATCGATATCGATTTTGCGGGCGGCAAGATTGCAGGTGTCACGCTGGCGGGGGGTGCAAAGCTACCCGCAAGAGCGGTGGTCATTGCCACGGGCACGTTTCTGGGCGGGCGCCTGTTTCGCGGCAGCGAGCGAGGCGAAGGTGGTCGGGTCGATGAGCGGGGGGCGGGGCCGCTGGCTGACCGGTTGCGCGCTTTGAACTTGCCGATGGCTCGGCTGAAAACGGGGACACCGCCACGGTTGGATGGCCGAACGATCGACTGGGCACGGTTGGAAGAACAGCCATCGGATAATGATGGCTGGACGATGTCTGCGCTGACGCACGGTCGTTCCGTGCCGCAGATTGCCTGTGCGATCACAAGAACGACGGCCGCGACCCATGCGATCATCCGCGATGCGATCCCTGAATCGCCGCTATTCTCGGGGGCGATCGAGGGTGCGGGACCGCGTTATTGTCCGTCGATCGAGGACAAGATTCACCGCTTCGGCGATCGTGATGGTCACCAGATATTCCTTGAGCCGGAGGGGCTGAATGACCCCATGGTCTATCCCAACGGCCTGTCGACATCGATCGGGGCAACGGCGCAGGCGGCCATGCTGGCAACCATTCCGGGGTTGGAACAGGCTCGTATTACTACGGCCGGCTATGCCGTAGAATATGACCATATCGACCCGCGGGCGCTGGAGCCTACATTGGCACTACGTACCATGCCCGGTTTGTTTTTTGCCGGGCAGATCAACGGAACCACCGGGTACGAAGAGGCGGCGGGGCAGGGACTTGTTGCAGGACTGAACGCGGCGGCTCATGCAATAAATCTCGATCCTGTCCGCCTGGACCGTGCCTCGTCCTATATAGGTGTCATGATCGACGACCTGGTATTGCAGGGTGTCACCGAGCCTTACCGGATGCTGACCGCGCGGGCTGAATATCGTCTGGCGTTGAGGGCGGACAATGCGGAAACCCGGCTGGGCTGCATCGCTCAGGCAGCGGGGTGCGTTAGCGAGCAACGGCGAGAGCATCAGCACCAGCGTGAAGCGGAACGTTCGACGTTTCGCCAACGCCTTGCGACGGTTCACTCGGCCAGCGAGGTGGCCGATCAGGGTGGTGGTGTCAGCCGTGATGGAGCCAAGCGGACGGCATGGGAATGGCTGCGGTTCGAAGGCGTAACTCTCGACCAGATCGCGCCACAGGCTTGCGAGGGGGTCGAGCCTGCGATCGTCAGCGAGATCGTGGAGGATGCGCGCTACGCACCGTATCTCGAACGACAGGCGGAAGAGGTACGCCGCCTTCGCGCGGATGAGGATGTGCTGTTGCCGGACGTGATCGACTACGCGGCGGTGCCGGGGCTCTCTTTGGAGATGGTCGCCCGGTTGGGCGCGAGCCGCCCACGGTCTCTCGCAGCTGCTGCCCGTGTTCGAGGGGTGACGCCAGCGGCGCTGTCGGCGGTGTTGCTTCATGCCAAGAAGGTAGCGGCGTGACGGAGATCGAAGCGCAGGATTGGGTGCGGCAGCGGGTCGATGCACTTGCGTTCGACAGGATGATATCGTTCGTCGATATGGTAGTGACGGAGAATAGCCGGCAAAACCTGATCTCGCCGGCGACGATACCGGCGATCTGGGACCGCCATGTTGTCGACTCGTTGCAGCTGATCGAGATGGCCGGAGGTGCTGCCGGGCGTTGGTTGGATATCGGAACGGGTGGGGGATTTCCCGGAATGGTGTTGGCCATCGCCGGTTGCAGCCCGATCATGATGGTCGAGCCGCGGCGCAAGCGGGCTGATTTTCTGGCTGAAAGTATCGAGCGATTGAGCCTGACGGATGCGAAGATCGCTGCCAGCAAAGTCGAAAATATCGAGTGGACTGCGGATGTCATCACGGCGCGCGCAGTCGCTTCCGTGGAAAAGCTTTTGATTGCCGCAGCGCATTGCGCCACAAAGACGACGCGATGGCTACTACCGCGAGGGACGGTGGATGCCTCATCGCTTCCGGCGTTATGCGCCCGTCATCAGCTGGTGTTTCACGTGGAACAAAGCCTCACTCGTTCCGACTCGTTTATTTTGGTGCTGGAGCCTCGCGCATGACGACCGTGATCGCGATCGCGAACCAGAAGGGCGGGGTCGGCAAGACCACCAGTGCGATCAATCTGGGTACGGCATTGGCAGCTACGGGCAGCCGTGTCCTGCTGATCGATCTTGATCCCCAGGGGAACGCATCGACGGGTCTGGGCATCGGCCATTCTCAACGGCAGCGGTCGAGCTATGATGTCCTGATCGGGTCGTCCACCGTCTCTCAGGCGACCGTGCCGACCAAGGTGCCACGGCTCGATCTGATGCCTGCCACCGTCGATCTGTCAGGCGCAGAGATCGAGTTGGTCGATTTCGACGCACGGACGCATCGGCTCGATCTCGCGTTGAAGGGATCGACGGGCAGTTGGGATATCATCCTGATCGATTGTCCCCCTTCGTTGGGGTTGCTGACGATAAATGCCATGGTCGCGGCCGATGCTCTGCTGGTGCCGCTACAATGTGAGTTCTTCGCATTGGAGGGGCTGTCTCAGTTGCTGAGCACGGTCGAGCGTATCCGTAGCCGCTTCAATCCCGGTCTTTCGATACTGGGCGTGGCGTTGACGATGTACGACCGCCGCAATCGACTGACGGAGCAGGTATCGACCGACGTCCGCGCCGTCTTGGGATCGGTCGTGTTTCAGACGGTGATCCCGCGCAACGTCCGCTTGTCGGAGGCCCCCAGTCATGGCTTGCCGGCGCTGATCTACGACCATCGGTGTTCGGGATCGGAAGCCTATATGGCGTTGGCGCGTGAGATGATCCAGCGCTTGCCGCGTGCGGCGGCAGCGGCATGAGCGAGGCTGCGCGTCGGCCGCGAGGCGGTCTGGGTCGGGGACTCGATGCCTTGCTGGGCGAAATGGCCCGTGAGGCGCCGGTGGCCTCGGATACGGAAACGCCGAGCGGGTTGCGGATGCTGCCGGTCAATTCGCTGGCGCCGCACCCGGATCAGCCACGTCGTCGGTTCGACGAGGCGTTGCTGGACGAACTCGCCGCCTCGATTGCGGCACGCGGATTGATCCAGCCGATCGTCGTGCGGCCACATGGCCATCAATTCCAGATCGTCGCGGGCGAACGCCGCTGGCGGGCAGCGCAGCGCGCACGGCTCCATGAAGTACCCGTCGTGGTGCGTGATCTCGACGACGCCGAGACGCTGGAAATCGCGCTTATCGAGAATATCCAGCGGCAGGATCTGAACGCGATCGAGGAAGCGCAGGCCTATCAGCGGCTCGCCGGTGAGTACGGCCATACGCAGGATGCACTGGCCAAAATCGTTCACAAGTCGCGTAGCCACGTCGCCAACCTGTTGCGGCTGCTGGAGTTACCCGACGAGGTTCAGGCGCAGGTCGTCGACGGATCGCTGTCGATGGGTCATGCCAGGGCGTTGCTCGGCGCACCGGATGTCGAGGGGCTGGCATCGCAAGTCGTCGCCCGCGGCATGTCGGTGCGCGAAACCGAGAAGCTGGCGCGTGAGAGCAAGGCACCGCGCGATCGGGCAGGGGCCAATCGACCGTCGTCACAGGGCGGCATGGACGCCGGCAACGCGGACATCGCGGCACTGGAACGGCAGCTGGCCGACCTGCTGGGGGTGGCGGTATCCGTGACCCATGGTGAGAAGGGTGGCTCGCTGACGCTGGGATACTCGACGCTCGATCAGCTCGACATGATCTGTCAGCGGCTCACGGGCGAGACGATCTAGCCCCGCCGCGCCAGCGCGCGGGCGAGTTGTAACACCGCTTCATCCGCCAAGACGCCGCCCGCGTTACCGGGGCTCATCACCGCACGCTCGGCGGCACGGGTTCGGGCGAGTGCCGTCGATAACATCATCGGCGTCCACCGGCGTAGCGCCCTTGCCGTCGCGTCCTCATCGCGAAAGAACACCCGGTGACGCTTCATCACGGCATCGACGGGTTCGCCGTTCGCCACATCGGCGCGCATATCGATCAGGGCGACGAGCCGGCGGGCGATCTGCCGCAACCAGGGAATGGGCGAGGTGCCGGCCTCGCTCAGCCGGTTGAGTTCCTCGGCCAGATGATCGGGTCGCCCTTCGACCAGAGCCTCCACCGCGCGTGTCGCCTCCGCTTCATCAAGGTCGGCACCGACGAGATCGAGCGCCTGATGATCGAGTTCCTGGGGTCGATCGGGCGCCGCATCGAGGAACAGCGCGAACTTCTCGATCTCCTGCGCCATCACCGAGCGATCGCCGCTGCTGGCGGTGACCAGCCGGGCCGCGACGCCGGTCGCCAGCCGCATCCCCCGTTCACCGGCCAGCGTCGTCGCCAGCCGTTCGGCGTCCTGCGCCGTCGGGGGATAGCACGCGAAGGCGAGGGCGTGGGGGGAGTCGATGGCCATCTTCACGATCTTCGCGGTCGAACGAACGCCGGGTGCAATCGCGACCACCGGATTGCCGGCTGCTTCAGCGGTCAGCAGCGCGGTGACGGCGGTGACGCTTTCGTCACCCATGCCGGTCACGCGAATATGGCGGGCATCGCCGAACAGCGACATCGACGCAGCTTCGTCGGCCAGCCGGGCCGGATCGGAACGAAGCGTGGCGCCATCCAGATCGACGCGTTCCGCCCGATCGCCCATCGCCTGCGCCAGCACCGCCGCGAGTGCGCCGGCGCCGGCCTCATCGGGGCCGTGGAGCAGGTAAAAGCGGAGACGTGGCGCGGCGAGCGCCTGACGGATCTGGTTGGCGCTCGCCTTCACGGGACCGGCGTGGGGGCGGGCGTAACGGCGGGCGGCGCTTCAGTCCCGCTTCTCCGCTGCTGGGCATACAGGGCGATCCGGGCGACGATCTTGTCGGCCACGATGCCTGAGAGGCGCTCCAGCGCGGTGTTTTCGGCCGCGATGGTCGCATATTCGGACTGGACGACATCGATCCCCGCATCCGAGCCAGCCGTAGCATCGACCACGACGGTGCTGTCCGTCATATCGACCAGCTGGAACCGCGCGCGCAGCGTTCGCCGTTCCCGCGTGACGCTGTCGTCCTGACGAACGCCAAGACCAATAATCTGATCGTCCAGCCGGATATCGAGCCGATAACGGGGTGCACCGCTGGCACCGAGTCGGTCGCGCAGCGAGGTGGCGATAAGCCATCCCGCCTTGCCCTCGATCGGCGATACCTCGACCTGCGTCAGCGCCGACGCGACGCTACCGCTCGAACCGCCGCCATACAGCGGTCTCAGTCCGCAACCCGACAGGATCGGCGCCGAGGCGATCGCTGCGACGAGGAGCCAGCGGGCCATCATGCGACGATATTCACGAGACGGTCGGGCACGACGATCACCTTGCGCGGGGACTGGCCTTCGAGCAGCCGGATGACCTTGTCGCTGGCCAGCGCCGTCGTTTCCAGCACATCTTTCGGCGTCCCCTTGGCGACGACCAGCGTGTCGCGCAGCTTGCCGTTGACCTGCACCGCAATCGTCACCTCGTCATCGACCAGCAAGGCCGGATCGACGGTGGGCCAGGGAGCATCGGCGATCAGGCCCTCACGTCCGGCCATGCCCCACGCCTCCTCTGCCAGATGCGGCACCATCGGCGATGCCAGGCGCAGCAGCGTGTCGATGGCGGTGCGACGGTCGGCGGAGGCAGGCGCTTTCTCGATCGCATTGGCGAGCGTGTAGAGCAGCGCCACCGCCTTGTTGAACTGCAGTCCCTCGATCGCTTCGGCAACGCCGGTGGTGCTACGGTGGGCCAGCTTGCGCAGCGGCAGATCGTCACCCGTGACATCGTCGATATCCGCGCCGAACAGCCGCCAGAGGCGCTGGACGAAACGCCACGATCCTTCGATACCGGCTTCGGACCAGGGCAGGTCGCGTTCGGGCGGACTGTCCGACAGCATGAACCAGCGGACGGCGTCGGCGCCATATTGATCGACGATCGGTTCTGGATCGATCGTGTTCTTCTTGGACTTCGACATCTTCTCGACGCGGCCGACCGTGATCGGATGGCCGGTCGCGATCTCGGTGCCGTCGCGAACGTCATCCGGGGCGAGCCAGCGGCCATCGGAGGACTTGTATGTCTCGTGCGTCACCATGCCCTGCGTGAACAGGCCGGCGAACGGCTCGGCGATATCGAGCTTGCCGATATGGCGCAGCGCCCGCGTCCAGAACCGGGCGTAGAGCAGATGCAGGATCGCATGCTCTACGCCGCCGATATACTGCGCGACGGGCAGCCAGCGTTCCGCCTCGGCGCGGTCGAACGGCTGGTCGTCCGGCTGGCTCGCGAAACGGATGAAATACCAGGACGAATCGACGAAGGTGTCGAGCGTGTCGGTTTCGCGAACTGCATCCGCGCCGCAGGACGGGCAGGCGACGTGTTTCCACGTCGGATGCCGGTCGAGCGGGTTGCCGGGGATCGCGAACGATACGTCATCGGGCAGGATGACGGGCAGTTGATCCTGCGGTACCGGCACAACGCCGCATGCGCCGCAGTGGATGATCGGGATCGGCGTGCCCCAGTAACGCTGGCGGCTGACGCCCCAGTCGCGCAGGCGGAACACGGTGGTGCCGGTACCCCAGCCTTCAACCTCGGCCCGGTCAATCACCGCGCGCTTGGCGTCCTCGATCGTCATCCCATCGAGGAAGTGCGAGTTCACGATGGTGCCGGCGCCGGTATAGGCCTCGTCATCGGTGAATGCCGGTTCGTCGGTAGCGCCGTCGGACACGACGCGCTTGATCGTCAGGCCGTATTTGCGGGCGAAATCGAAATCGCGCTGGTCGTGCGCCGGCACGCCGAACACCGCGCCGGTGCCATATTCCATCAGCACGAAGTTCGCGATGTAGATCGGCAACTGCCAACTTGAGTCGAGCGGATGCTGCGCGGTCAGGCCGGTGTCGAAGCCGAGCTTTTCCTGCGTTTCCAGTTCGGCTGCGGTGGTGCCGCCCTGCTTGCAGCGTTCGATGAAGGCGGCGGCAGCCGGATTGCCTTCGGCCAGCGCACGCGCGATCGGGTGATCGGCCGCGACCGCGACGAAGCTGGCGCCGAAGATCGTGTCCGGTCGGGTGGTGAAGACCTCGACGCTGTCTTCTCCCCTCCCGCTTGCGGGAGGGGCTGGGGGAGGGGATGTGTCCGGGTCGGTCGCGACAGGCCCTCCCCCGACCCCTCCCGCGAGCGGGAGGGGAGAAGAAAGGACAAAGCTGAACTTCAGCCCCTGACTCTTGCCGATCCAGTTTTCCTGCATCAGCCGGACCTTGTCGGGCCAATGTTCCAGCTTGCCGAGGCCATCTAGCAGTTCGTCGGCGAAGTCGGTGATCTTCAGGAACCACTGGCTCAGCTTGCGCTTCTCGACCACCGCGCCCGAACGCCAGCCGCGGCCGTCGATCACCTGCTCGTTGGCGAGCACGGTCATGTCGACCGGGTCCCAGTTGACCGAGGATTCCTTGCGATAGACCAGCCCGCCTGCAAACAGGTCGAGGAACAGCGCCTGTTCGTGGCCGTAGTAATTCGGCTCGCACGTCGCTAGTTCGCGCGTCCAGTCGAGCGCGAAGCCCAGCCGCTTCAGCTGCGCCTTCATCGCGGCGATGTTGGCGCGGGTCCAGGTGCCGGGATGCACGCCCTTTTCCATCGCGGCATTCTCGGCCGGCATGCCGAACGCGTCCCAGCCCATCGGGTGGAGCACTTCATGCCCGGTCATCCGCCGATAACGGGCCAGCACGTCGCCCATCGTATAGTTGCGGACGTGGCCCATATGGATCTTCCCCGATGGATAGGGAAACATCTCAAGCACATAGGCGCGGGGCTTCGTGCTGGCGTCGTCGGCGGCGAAGGTGCGGCGCTCGTCCCATACACGCTGCCAATGCGCATCGGCCTTGAGCGCGTTGAAGCGCGACATTCTTGGTGAACTCCGTATCTAACGTGCCGCCCGGCCGCAGATCGGCACGGGCGGAAGGGCGATATCAGCCGGCGATCGACGAGCGGCGCAGGTCGCGGGCGCGGGTGAGGATCAGATCCTCAAGCTTCTGCGTGGTGGCGGCCTGCACCGGCGAGGCGACCCACTGGCCACCGCGATTGATCTCACGCAGCGCCGCGACGCGAACCGCATCGGCGCGCAGATCCTGGTCGAGAATCGTCACCGTCACCTTCATCCGTTCGGTCGGCGTCTGCGGATTGACGTACCAGTCGGTAACGATGACACCGCCGTTCGAGTCTGTCTGGACCAGCGGCATGAACGACAGCGTGTCGAGGCTGGCCCGCCACAGATAGCTGTTCACGCCGATGGTGGTGACGCGCGACGCGGCGAGATCGCTCTTCGGGCGATCACCCTTGCTGGCACAGGCGGAAAGCGACAGCGCGGCGACGAGCCCGAGCGCGAGGGCGGAACGACGATGCATGGGCGTGAATCCTGCGGGAAAAATCAATCTTGGCCTCTACAGGGGGGCGCCCGCGCCCGCAAGCAGCGCGCCCGACTGTGTGCGCCGTGCAACAGGTAGTATAAATCGCTGTGGGCCAATGGCGACGGCGGATCGAATCATGGTACGTGCGGTTCGGGACGGGGACCAATTGGAGACATTAATGATCGCGGGGCGCATCATCGTCGGGATAGTTGCCGGGGCACTTGCTGCCGCGGGCACTCTCGTCGCGCCTGCGTTCGGGGCCACCGACAAGCAGTCGCTGCGTGCACCGACTCGTCAGACGGTGCGCACCGTCGGTGGTTTCACGCCGGCGGCGGGCGATCCTCGTCTGGCCGCGCTGTTGGCCCGTGGTAATTTCGGCGGCGATTTCCGCTTCACCCCGGCCGAGTCGCGCCATGATACGCGAGCCATGACCGTGGCCGTTCGTGCGCGGACGAATCGCGGTGTATCGGATCGCAGCGTCGCGGCGGCCGATACGACGATCGGTCTGGCCCCAATCGCGTATAACCTGGGTGTCGCCGTCGGTTGGAAGCGGTTCGTGATCGCCAGTGACGTGACCCGTGTCGATCTTGCCAGCCAGCCGGGCGGTCGCGAGGCGGCCGATGTCGCGCTCAGCTACTCCGGCAAGCGGTGGACCGGCCGGGTTGCCGCCGTGGCCGATCGGCCGCTGGCGGATACGCCGCGGGCGGTGGCCGATCTGCCGAGCTACTCGGTCGATCTGGGCGGTTCCTATTCGCTGACGCGCAATCTGGATGTGACCGCGGGCGTCCGGTATCGGTTGGATCGCGAGCGGTTGACGCAGGCCGCGGATCAGCGCCGCGACAGCCAGGCGGTTTATGTGGGCACTGCCTTCCGCTTCTGACGATCGATTATCGACGCGGAAGAGCCGACCGGCCATGCGTCGATACCTGCCCAACCCGCAAATCCCAGATGACGGATGCGACGCCAGCGGCGCGCATCCATGCCCCCCATCGCGATCATTGCGACCCCCAAGCCCTGGCCGATACGTCGCGCCTTGATCGGGCCAAGCGCGGCTGCGCCGGGGTGCGAACGGGTGGCGAATATCGGCGATACGAACAGCAGCTTTGTGTTGGCCCGTACGCCTGCCAATGCCTCGCCCCGGTCATGCGTCGGCCAGCTGGTTGCGCCTGAAACCCGACCATGAATGCCGACGGAACCCGGCAAAGGCGGATCGACCGCCAGCAGCAGCAGTCGCCGGGCGCGGGCGATGCGACGGACACGCTGGAACAGGGCGCGACGCTCAGCAGGCGGCGTGGCGCGATGGCGGAAGACGACACCGCTGCCGGGCGGCATATGCAGGAGGATCGGCCATAGCCGGTCTTCCAGCCGCTCGTCGGTCATCAACCAGCTCTCGGGGTATCGGCGGCGCACGGTGGCCCCTATAGCGCGGGCATGGACGAACAGGACAGTGCAACGCGGCTGGCCGCGATCCGGGCGCGGATCGCCGGGGCGGCGGGACTCGCGGATCGATCGCCGCAAGACGTGACCTTGGTGGCGGTCAGCAAGACGCAATCCGCAACGGCGATCCTGCCGTTGCTGGAGGCGGGGCAGCGGGTCTTCGGCGAGAACCGAGTGCAGGAAGCGCAGGAGAAGTGGCCGGAGTTGCGCGATCGATACGACGGCGTCGCGCTGCATCTGGTCGGTCAGTTGCAGTCGAACAAGGCGGCGGACGCAGTGGCGCTGTTCGATGCGATCCATTCCGTCGATCGGCCGTCGCTGGTGAGCGCGCTTGCCACCGCGATGGAGAGAACCGGACGGCGACCGACCTGTTTCGTGCAGGTCAATATCGGCGAGGAAGCGCAGAAGGGCGGCTGTCCGATCCCGGACCTGCCGGCCTTGCTGACGCAGGCGCGGGATGCCGATCTGCCGGTGGCCGGGCTGATGGCAGTTCCGCCCTTTGGCGTGGAGCCGGCGCCCTATTTCGCGCTGCTCGGCAAGCTGGCGCGCGATCATTGCTTGGCCGGGCGGAGCATCGGCATGTCGGATGATCTGGAGACGGCGGTGATGATGGGGGCGACGCATGTCCGCGTGGGCACGGCCCTGTTCGGCGCGCGGGAGATGAAGCTGTGAAGTTCGATGCGATATTGTTCGATTTCGACGGCGTGCTGATCGAGAGCGAGGAGGCAGGCAACCGGCATCTGGCGGAGCTGCTGACCGAGCTGGGCCATCCGACGACGCCGGCCCATGCGATGGCGCATTTCACCGGTCTGTCGGGGGATGGGTTCCTCGACGCGGTTCGTGGCTGGATCGGTGGACCATTGCCCAACGGATTTCACGAGGCGCGGGCGGCGGAGGATGCGCGGGTCGTGGCGGAGGGAGTCGATGAGGTCATCGGCGCGGCGGCGTTCGTCCGGTCGCTGCCCGTGTCGTTGCCGCGTGCGATCGTGTCTTCGAGCAAGACGCACTGGATCGACGCGCATCTGCGGCATCTGGGTCTGCGCGACGCATTCGGGCCGCATCTGTATTCCGGGCGCGAACATGTGGCGCGGGGCAAGCCGGAGCCGGATCTGTACCTGCACGGTGCGGCGATGCTGGGCGTGCCGATCGACCGCTGCGTCATCATCGAGGATTCGCTGATCGGCGTGACGGGCGCGGTGAAGACGGGGGCCTATGTGATCGGCCTGACCGCCGGTACGCATTGCGCGCCCGATCACGGCGCGCGATTGCTGGCGCTGGGGGCGGACGCCGTGGCTGGTGATTATGCCGAGGTGGCGCGGCTGCTCGATCACCGCATGGAGGAACACGCGACGGCATGACGGCAGGCTGGCATTTCTGGATCGATCGCGGCGGCACCTTCACCGATGTCGTCGCCCGCGCGCCCGATGGACGCTTGCAGGTCGCCAAGCTGTTGTCGGAGGACCCCGGTCGCTACGACGATGCCGCCGTCGCCGCGATCCGCCAGCTGACCGGGATTGCCGAGGGGCCGTTGCCACCCGCCGATATCCGCATCGGCACGACGATCGCGACGAACGCGCTGCTCGAACGACGGGGCGAGCCGACGTTGCTGGCGATCACGCGCGGTTTCGGCGATGCGTTGACGATCGGCTATCAGGACCGGCCCGATATCTTCGCGCGCGCGATCGAGCGGCCGCCGCCGCTGTTCGCCGAGGTCGTGGAGATCGACGAGCGGGTCGATGTCGATGGTGACGTACTGCGACCGCTGGATCGCGAGGCGGCGATGACAGCCTTTGCGGCGGCGCGGGCGCGAGGGATCGCGGCGGTGGCGATCGTGCTGATGCATGGCTGGCGCTACACCGCGCATGAGGAGGCGCTGGCCGATCTGGCGCGGGAGGCGGGCTTCACGCAGGTGTCGGTCAGTCACCATACGGCGCCGCTGATCCGGCTGGTCGCGCGCGGCGATACGACGCTGGCGGATGCGTATCTGTCGCCGGTGCTGGCGCGCTATGTTGCCGGACTGGAAACGGCGCTGGCGGGGCAGCGGCCGTTGTTCATGCAATCGAGCGGTGGACTGGTCGAAGGAGCGGCGTTCGGCGGCAAGGATGCGCTTTTGTCCGGGCCGGCGGGCGGGATCGTCGGCATGGCGGAGACGGCAACGCGGGCAGGTTTCACCCATGTGATCGGGTTCGACATGGGCGGCACCTCGACCGACGTGTCGCTCTATGCCGGGACGCTGGAACGGCGGCATGATGCGGTGATCGGTGGCGTGCGCGTCGCGGCACCGACGATGCGGATCGATACCGTGGCGGCGGGCGGTGGATCGATCTGTCGGTTCGACGGAGGGCGGCTGCTCGTCGGGCCAGAATCCGCTGGCGCCAATCCGGGACCGGCCTGCTACCGGCGCGGCGGTCCGCTGACGGTCACCGACTGCAACCTTATCCTCGGCAAGATCATGCCCGGCCAGTTCCCGGCGCTGTTCGGCCCCGATGGCGATCAGCCGCTCGATCGCGATGCGGCGGTCGCGGCGATCGATGCGCTGTGTACCGAAGTCACAGCGGCGATCGGCGAACCGCTGACGAGAGAGGCCGCGGCCGAAGGACTGGTGGCGATCGCGGTGGCGAATATGGCGCGGGCGATCCGGGCGGTGTCGGTGGCGCGGGGCGAGGACCCGGCGGCCTATACGCTGGCGTGCTTCGGTGGTGCGGGCGGGCAGCATGCATGTCTGGTCGCGGATGCGCTGGGGATGGAGCGGGTGCTTATCCACCCGTTGGCCGGCGTATTGTCGGCATTCGGTATGGGGCTGGCAAGCCGGCGGACGATGCGACAGGCGACGCTGGCAGCGCCGCTTGTCGATCGGGGGGCGTTCGACCGGGCGGTGGCGGCGTTGACGGCGGAGGCGGTCGCGGCACTGACCGCACAGGGCTTGCCGGAGCACGCGATTCGTACCGAAGCGTGGGCGCAAATCCGTTATGCCCGTGTCGATCAGTCGATCGAGGTGGCGGCGGGCGATAGCGACACCATGGCGGCGGCGTTCGCGACAACGCATCGCCAGCGGTTCGGGTTTCTGGGCGACGATGCGCTGGTGGTCGAACTGGTGCGGGTCGAGGCGATCGGTGACGAGGGCACGGAAGCGGTCGCACCGTCGCTGCCCGCCGCAACGTCGCCGGCGATCGGCGAAACGATCGCCTATATGGCGGGCGAGACGCGTACCATGCCGCTTCACCGGCGCGAAGGACTGGCGGCGGGGGCGGTGGTGCCGGGGCCGGCATTGATCGTCGATCCCGTATCGACCACCGTCGTCGAACCCGGTTGGCAGGCGGCGGTGATCGCCGATGGCAGCCTCGTCATGTCGCGCATCGTGCCGCGTGGACGCGAGCGGGCGGATGCGGCGGTCGATCCGGTGCGGCTGGAGATCTTCGCCGGGCTGTTCATGGGGCTGGCGGAGGAAATGGGCGCGGCGCTGCAACGCAGTGCCGCGTCGGTGAACATTCGCGAGCGGCTCGATTTCTCGTGCGCGCTGTTCGACGTGCACGGTAATCTGGTTGCCAATGCGCCGCATATCCCGGTGCATCTGGGATCGATGGGGCAGAGCATTCGCCGGGTGATCGAACGGCGCGGTGAGAACGCGGATGGTCGTGGAATGTGGCCGGGCGATGTCTATGCGCTGAACGATCCCTATGCCGGCGGCACGCATCTGCCCGATATCACCGTCGTGATGCCGGTGTTCGCAGGTGACGATACGCCCGCCTTCTTCGTCGCCGCACGGGGGCATCATGCCGATGTCGGCGGGACGAGTCCGGGATCGATGCCGCCCGACAGCAGGACGTTGTTCGACGAGGGCATCGTGCTGGACGACGTGCTGCTGGTCGAGGACGGGCGGATGCGGCGGGACGAGATCGCTACGCTGCTGGGGAGTGGTGACTGGCCGGCCCGCAACATCGAACAGAATCTCGCCGATCTGGCGGCGCAGGTGGCCGCCTGCGCGCGCGGGGCGGCGGGGCTGGACGGGCTGGTCGAGGCGCATGGGCTGGACGTCGTCGCCGGTTACATGGAGCATATGCAGGCACATGCCGAGGCGATGGCGCGGCAGTTGCTGCGCGGCTTGCCCGATGGTCGTTTCCGGTATGAGACGGATGAGGGCGCCGCGGTCGAGGTGACGGTGCGCGTGGACCGCGAGGCGGGGACGGCCGTGATCGATTTCGCCGGCACCAGCGACCAACGTCCGTCCAACGTCAACGCGCCGCTGGCGGTGACGCGGGCGGCGGTACTCTATGTGCTGCGGCTGCTGGTCGATGAGGCGGTGCCGCTGAACGAAGGCTTCCTGCGGCCGGTGACGATCCTGGTGCCGGAGGGATCGATGCTCAATCCGCGCTTCCCGGCAGCAGTCGTGGCGGGGAATGTCGAGACGAGCCAGGTCGTCACCGATGCGTTGCTGGGGGCGCTGGGTGCGATGGCGGCCAGTCAGGGGACGATGAACAACCTGACCTTCGGCGATGACACCTATCAATATTATGAGACGATCGCGGGTGGCGCGGGGGCGGGGCCGGGTTTTGCCGGTGCGGATGCGGTGCAGACGCATATGACCAACAGCCGCCTGACCGACCCGGAGGTGCTGGAGACGCGTTATCCGGTGCTGGTCAAGGAGTTCGCGATCCGGCGCGGCTCGGGCGGCGAGGGTGAATGGCGCGGCGGTAACGGCACGCGGCGGCGTTTGCGGTTTAGGGCGCCGTTGCGTGCCGGTATCCTCAGCAACCACCGGCGGATCGCACCGTTCGGATTGGCAGGGGGCGGCGATGGCACGGTCGGCGTGAACCAGGTCGAGCGAGTTGATGGTTCGGTCGAGTCGCTGGCGGCGACGGCGCGGGTCGAAATGGCGGCGGGCGACGTGCTGGTCATCGAGACGCCGGGCGGCGGCGGTTACGGGTCCGCCGTCTGATGCTGGTTCTGGCGGGGATCGTGGTCATTGCGGCGGGTTTCCTGCTTCGGTTCAACCCGCTGCTGGTCATCATCGTATCGGCGCTGGTCACGGGGCTGGCGGCGGGGCTCGATCCGGTGGCGGTATTGGCGACGTTCGGGCGGGCATTCAACGATACGCGTTACGTGACCGCGATCTATATCGTGCTGCCGGTGATCGGGTTGCTGGAACGGCACGGGCTACAGGCGCGGGCCCGCGCGCTGGTAGGCAAGTTGCGCGGCGCGACTGCCGGGCGGGTGCTGATCGGGTATCTGTTGTTCCGGCAGATCACCGCCGCACTGGGCCTCGTCTCGATCGCCGGACCTGCACAGACGGTGCGGCCGCTCGTTGCGCCGATGGCGGAGGCGGCGGCCGATCCGCGGGATGAGGCGGAAAGCGAAACCGTGCGCGCGATGGCGGCGGCGACGGACAATGTCGGCGTGTTCTTCGGTGAGGATATCTTCATCGCGATCGGATCGATCCTGCTGATGAAGGGCGTGCTGGAAGGGTATGGCATCGTGCTGGAGCCGTTTCAGTTGTCGGTATGGGCGATCCCCACCGCCATCGCCGCATTCGTCGTTCATGGCTTTCGGTTGTTGCTGCTCGACCGGCGACTGGCGCGGGGGCGATGATCGGGCTTGGCTTCGTCTATCTGGTCGCGGGCGTTACCTTCGTGATCTTCGCAGGCCAGTCGTTGCTGGCGAGGCGCTGGGCGAACGGGGCTTTTCAGTCGCTGATCGCGCTGTCGTTTATGGCCGGCGACCGGCTGGGCGACGTTGGCAATGGCGCGCTGGTGCTGGCGTTGGTGGCGATCGCAGCGACAGGACGGATGCGGCGGGGTGAGGGCACGCCGGCGCCGATGGATCGCGGGGCGCGGGTGTTCGTGCCGGCGTTGGTGATCCCGGCGGTGGCGTTGCTCGGGACGCTGGCCTTCAAGCAATTTCCGGCGCTGGTCGATCCGAAACAGGCGACGCTGGTGGCGTTGGCGGCAGGGACGTTGATTGCGCTGGCGCTGGGGCTGTACCTGATGCGGGCGCGACCGGCAGCAGCGTTTGCCGCGGGGCGGGGCCTGATCGACGAGATCGGCTGGGCGGCGATGATGCCGCAGATGCTGGCCAGTCTGGGGGCGGTGTTCGCGCTGGCGGGTGTCGGCGAGGTCGTCGGCGGGTTGATGGGACAGGTGATCCCGACCGGCAGCGTGATCGGCGCGGTGGTTGCCTATGCGCTGGGCATGGCGGTCTTTACGATGATCATGGGCAACGCCTTTGCCGCATTCCCGGTTATGGCGGCGGCGATCGGCGTGCCGTTGCTGGTGCGCGGCGCCGGGGGCGATCCGGCGATCGTCGCGGCGGTGGGGATGCTCGCCGGGTTCTGCGGCACGTTGATGACGCCGATGGCGGCGAACTTCAATCTGGTGCCGGCGGTGCTGCTGGAGCTGAAGGACCGCTACGGCGTGATCCGCGCCCAGATACCGACCGCCTTGCCGCTGCTGCTGTTCAATATTCTCCTGCTGTACTGGATGATCGCATGACCGGGATCGATGCCGACACCGCCGGCCGCTTTGCACGACTGACGCTGGGCCATGTGACGCGGGAATATCCGCACAAGCTGGACCATGTGTTGAACGGACCGGCGGATGCGACGACGCCGTCGGCGCTGCACCCGGTCTTCTACGGCAGTTTCGACTGGCATAGCTGCGTCCATGGCTGGTGGCAGTTGTTGCGGCTGCGCCGGTTGTTCCCGACCATGCCGGAGGCGGCGGCGATCGGGGCGCTGGCGGACGGGATGCTGGTGCCGGAGAAGATGGCGGGAGAGCTTGCCTATCTGGCTCGGCCCGATGCGGGCGGGTTCGAGCGGCCTTATGGTTGGGCATGGGCGCTGGCGCTGCATGACGAGGCGGCTCGTCACCCCGAGCCGTGGAGCGAGGTGCTGGCGCCGCTGGCGGCGGCGTTCGCGGCGCGGTTTGCGGCGTTTCTGCCGAAGCTGACCTATCCGTTGCGGGTCGGCACGCATTTCAACACCGGCTTCGCGCTGACATTGGCGCATCGCTGGGCAGTGACGCATGATCCGGCGCTGGCGACGTTGATTGGCGAGCGGGCCCGCTACTGGTTCGCCGAGGATCGTCACTGTCAGGCTTGGGAACCGGGCGGCGACGAGTTCCTGTCGCCGGCGCTGTGCGAGGCGCTGTTGATGGCCGAGGTGCTGCCCCCACTGGCGTTTCGCGACTGGTTCGACGCGTTCCTGCCCGATGTGGCGGCGGGGCGGCCGGCGACGCTGTTCACGCCGGCGACGGTCAGCGATCGCAGCGACGGCAAGATCGCGCATCTCGATGGCCTGAACCTCAGCCGTGCCTGGTGCTGGCGGACGATCGCGGCGCGATTGGGTGCGGACCATCCCGTCCATGATGCGGCGCAGGCGGCGGCGGAACGGCATCTGGCGGCGAGCCTGCCGCATCTGGCCGATACCTATATGGGCGAGCACTGGCTCGCGACCTTCGCGCTGCTCGCGCTGGAACCGCTACACGATTAGCGGAAAAATGGTGCTGCCGGTGAGGATTGAACTCACGACCTCAGCCTTACCAAGGATGCGCTCTACCACTGAGCTACGGCAGCACTCGACCGTTTCGGGCGAAGCGCGCCTAGAGCGGAGGCGGGGCGTGTTGTCAAGGCTTTGGTGGGCGGGGTAGGGCGGTCGCATGACGAAGGACGAGGAAAAGGCCGAACGGATGGCCGCCGCGCTGAGGACGAACCTGCGCAAGCGCAAGGCACAGGCGCGGGGGGAAGAGCCGTCAGGCGGTCCGGCGGATCATCGTCGGACGAAGGACCCGGCGGCATAGGTGGCGACGCCGGCCGCTTCCCACGCGGCGAACGAGGCACCGCAGCCGACACCGAGCACCGCGAGCGCGAACATCAGCCGACGGGCGCACATCTTTCCAAAAGCCATGCCTTCACCTCATCCTCTACAAGGGGGCCGATGATCTGCGTCACCTTGGCGTGATAGGCATTGAGCCATGAAAGCTCGTCGTTCGTCAATAGGGCCGGATCGATCAGATCGCGGTCGATCGGGGCAAAGGTCAGTGTCTCGAATCCCAGCATGACACGATCGGGATCGCCACCGGGAATGGCGCGAGGTTCGACCAGCACCAGATTCTCGATCCGGATGCCGTATTCGCCCGCCTTGTAATAGCCCGGCTCGTTCGACAGCAGCATGCCGGCGCGCAGCGGTTCGAGCGCCTGACCGCCGGGATAGGCTGGATTCGCAATGCGTTGCGGACCTTCGTGGACCGACAGATAGGCGCCGATGCCGTGACCGGTGCCGTGACCGTAATCGAGACCCGCCTCCCAGAGCGGCCGCCGCGCGAACGCATCGATCTGGCCGCCCATCGTCCCATCCGGAAAGATCGCGGTGGCGATGGCGATGTGCCCCTTCAGCACGCGGGTGAAGCGGTCGCGCATTTCCGGCGTCGGCGGGCCGATCGGCAGCACGCGGGTGACGTCGGTGGTGCCGTCGGCATATTGGCCGCCCGAGTCGATCAGGAAGAGATGGCCGGGTTCGATCGCCGCGTCCGATTCGTCGGTGACGTGATAATGTGGGATCGCCCCATGCGCGCCGGTGGCGGAGATGGTCGAGAAGCTGGTGTCGCGCAGCAGGCCGGAGGCCTGGCGGAATTCGAGCAGCTTCGCGGCGGCGGACAGCTCGGTCTCGGTGCCGGCCGGACAGGTGGTCGCGGCCCAGTGGAGGAAACGGGTCAGGGCGGCGCCGTCGCGGGCGGAGGCGGCGCGGTGGCCAGCGATCTCGGCGGGGTTCTTGATCGATTTGGCGAGCAACACCGGATCGCGCTGCGCGATGACGGTGGCGCCACCCGCTTCCAGCGCATGGACGATCGCGGCGACCGAGCCGGCGGGGTCGGCGACGACGCGGCGACCGGCGAAATCGCGCAAGGTCGATTCGAAGCGGGTGCGGTCGTGCAGACTCACCGAATTGCCGAGATGCTGGCGGACCACATCGTCGATCTTGTCGGGGGCGACGAACAGGTCGGTGGCGCCATCGGCGTGGACGATCGCATAGGCGAGCGCGACGGGAGTGTGATCGACATCGCCGCCGCGGACGTTGAGCAGCCACGCGATCGAGTCGAGCGCCGACAGCACCACCGCATCGGCGCGCTTGTCGACCAGCCAGTCACCGATCGCCGCGCGCTTGGCGGCCGACGAAGCGCCGGCGACATCGTCGTGATGGACCGTCATGAGCGCGGGCGACGGGGCGGGGCGATCGGGCCAGATCGCGTCGACCGGGTTGGCGTCGACCGGCACCAGCACGGCGTCCCGATCCGCCAGCGCGGCGCTGGCCTCGTCCACCCAGGCGCGGGTGTGGAGCCAGGGATCGTAACCGATGCGCGCGCCGCCATCGACATGCTCGCCCAGCCAGCAGGCGACCGATGTCTGCGGCACGCCGACGAACTGCCAGTCGTCGCCCGATACCTGCTCGCGCACCTGCAACGTGTAGCGGCCATCGGTGAAGATCGCTGCATCGGCGGGCAGGACGACGGCGGTGCCGGCCGAACCCTGAAAGCCGGTCAGCCATGCCAGCCGCTGCGCATAGGCGCCGACATATTCGCTCAGATGCTCGTCGGTCAGGGGGATGACGAAGCCGTCGAGACGCTGGCGGGCGAGTTGGTCGCGCAGGGCGGCGAGGCGATCTTTGTGCGTGGACATGAGCGGTATCCGGGGCTGGAAAGTCACTAAAGTCACACCCTCCACGCGCGCGCGATCGTGCGCGGGCGCGTGGGCGCACGCGTGGGGGCGATTATAACGCTGGGGGTGTGACGGGTGGTCATGAAGTGATGGCTTTTGCCAGATGCGGGGGGTGTAGGACAGGGGGGTGTAGGTTCACGCGAAGGCGCGAAGGCGCGAAGGCGCGAAGAGAAGTGCAGAAGAAGGAGGTGGTTCGCGCGGAGGCGCGGAGACGCGGAGATTTCGTTTTGGGTTATCGTGAGGGCAGTTACCTGGCGAGCCGATATGGGCGGTGCGGGTGAGGTGGGATGATGTTGCACCGGGCGTGACCCCTCCGCGTCTCCGCGTCTCTGCGTGAACATGCCTTTTTCGCTTCGCGGCTTTGCGGCTTTGCGTGAACGTCTTGCCTGTTCTTTGTGGCCGCCCTCACCCTTCCGGCCCTTTGCGCCTCCCTCCCTCTCCCGATGGGAGAGGGATTTCAGGTATTTGGCTGGGGATGGTGGGGGACGAGGATCAGCGTGTTGTCCTCGACGCGCCAGGATTTCAGTTTCGACAGGAAGTTCATGCCGATGACGTTGACGTCGCCGAAGGCGGGGGAGACGACGACGGACAGGTCGCGGGCGACGATGTTGCCGAGGCGTAGTTCGTCGACGCTGGTGGTCTGGGCCTGCACGGTGCCGTTGGCGGTGCGCAGCAGGATGGGGACGATCCCCTCGCCGACCGACAGGCCGGCGGCGGCGGCGGTGCGGGTCGAGATGGCGGTGACGGTGGCGCCGCTGTCGACCAGCATCCGCCGTTCGGTGTCGCCGATCCGCACGCGGACCCAGAAATGGCCGTCGGGGCTCATCCTGACGCGCATCGTGTCGCCGACGACGCGCTGGTCCTCCAGCTTCAGGAACTGGGCCACGCGGCCGAGATAGGGGTCGAATTCCGCGCGCTGGCCCAGCACCGTCAGCAGGAGCAGCGCGATCGCGCCCCAGGTGACGATCTGGACCGCCAGCCGAACGATCATCAGGCGACGCGCGAGCATCAGCACCGCGACGACCGCGATCACGGCGGCGTAGAACGTGGGATGGGAGACCGGGTCGGGAATCATCGAACGACGGTGATAGTGCAGGTTGCCTGTATGGCAGATGACTGTTTGAAAACTCGCGAAAGTGCGAGTTTTGAAGCGTTGCCGCCCTCCGCTTGGCCTCCATCAATACTTCGCATTGCCGTAGCCTCTCGCCAAGCTACGCCCGCTCCCCCTCGAAACGCGCTTCAACGCGTTTCCCAACAAACCCCAAGGCACGGACGGATCGACGGAAGTAGGATGTTCCGGCGGCGCGCAGGCGTTATGGGGCAGGGATGACCGATACCGCCCCCGATACCGCCCTGCCGATCCCGCCCGTCGCGGCTATCCGCCCGCACAGCTATTCCGCACACGGGGTGACGGTGGACGATCCCTATGCGTGGCTGAAGGATGCGGCCTATCCGGACGAGGTCGAGGACGCGGCGATCCTCGATTACCTGAAGGACGAGAACGCGTATTTCGAGGCGGTGATGGCGCCGCACCGGCCGCTGGTCGATCGGCTGTACGAAGAGATGAAGGCGCGCATCAAGGAGGACGATTCCTCGGTGCCGCAAAAGGACGGCGACTGGCTGTACTGGACCGCGTTCGAAACGGGCGGCCAGTATCGCAAATGGTGGCGCAAGCCCGTCGCCGGTGGTGATGACGAGCTGTTGCTCGACGAGCCGGCGCTGGCGGAGGGGAAGGAATATTTCCGGCTCGGCGCGTTTTCGGTCAGCAATGGCGGCACGCTGCTGGCCTATGCGATCGACGACAATGGGTCGGAGCGGTTCACGGTGCGGGTCAAGGACCTGACCACGGGCGAGCATTTGCCCGAGGTGATTCCGGGCATGTTGTCCGACATCGTGTGGACGGCGGACGACAGCGCGTTCCTCTATGGCCTGGCCAACGATCAATGGCGGACGGACAATGCGCGGCTGCATCGGCTGGGGACGCCGGTGGCCGACGATATCGAGCTGTACAAGGAGGCCGACGAGGGTTTTCGCGTGTCGGTGGGCGAGACGGGGTCGCGGCAGTGGATCGTGATCGGCACGGGCGACCATGTGACGAGCGAGATTCGGCTGGTGCCGGTGAACGATCCGACCGCGACGCCGATCCTGGTGTCGGCGCGGCAGCCGGGGCGCGAATATGACGTGGACGAGCATGATGGCACGCTGTTCATCCACACCAACGACATCGATCCGCAATTCCGCCTTTGCGCCGCATCGATCGACGCGCCCGGCGAGTGGGCCGAGCTGATCGGGCCGAGCGCGCATTTCTATATGACGGGCGTGGATTGCTATCGCGATTTCTTCGTCGTCGAGGGGCGTGAGGACGGACTCGATCAGATCGAGATCCACCGCTATGATTCGAGCGTGCCGGTGCAGCGCGTGGCGTTCCCGGAGGCGAGCTATGCCGCGGGCATGGGCGACAACCCCGAATACGACCAGACCGTGCTGCGCATGGGGTATGAGTCGATGGTCACGCCGGGGACGGTGTTCGATTACGACGTCGCGACGGGATCGCTGACGACGCTGAAGGTGCAGGAGATACCGTCGGGCTATGACGCGGGTCGCTATCGGACCGAGCGGATCAAGATCGCGGCGCGCGACGGGACGGAGGTGCCGGTGTCGATCGTGTATCCGGCGGGTTTCGTGCGCGACGGGACGGGGCCGCTCTATCTCTATGCATATGGCGCGTACGGCATGGCGATTCCGCCGGGATTCTCGACCGGGCGGTTGAGCCTGCTCGATCGCGGCTTTGCCTTTGCGATCGCGCATATCCGGGGCGGCGACGATCTGGGCCAGCAATGGTATCTGGACGGGAAGCTGGAGAAGCGGACGAACACGTTCAACGACTTCGTCGATGTGGCGCGCGGGCTGGTCGCGGGCGGCTGGACGGGCGAGGGGCGGATCGCGATCGCGGGCGGTTCGGCGGGTGGCGAATTGATGGGCGCGGTGGCCAATTCCGATCCCGGATTGTGGGGCGCGGTGGTGGCGGACGTGCCGTTCGTCGACGTGCTGAACACGATGATGGACGCGGACCTGCCGCTGACGCCGGGCGAGTGGCCGGAATGGGGCAATCCGATCGAGGATGCGGACGCGTTCGCGCTGATCCGCTCGTACAGCCCGTACGACAATGTCGTGGCGCAGGATTATCCGCCCCTGTTCATCAGCGGCGGCCTGAACGATCCGCGCGTGACGTATTGGGAACCGGCGAAATGGGCCGCGAAGCTGCGCGCCACGAAGACCGACGGCAATGTGCTGTTGCTGAAGACCAATATGGGCGCGGGGCATGGCGGCAAGTCGGGCCGGTTCGAGAGCCTGCGCGAAGTGGCCGAGGAGCATGCGTTCGTGCTGTGGCAGCTCGGGATCGCCGAATAGGTGGCGATCGAGGCGTTCCTGGCGCGCTATGGCCTCGCGGCGATCTTCGTCGGCGCGGGGGTGGAGGGCGAGACCGTGGTGGTGACGGGCGGGCTGCTCGCGCATCAGGGTATCGTGCCTTTATGGGGCGCGATGGCGGCGGCGGTGGCGGGATCGTTCGTGGCGGACCAGATCTTCTTCCAGATCGGCCGGCGATACCGCGACCATCCGCGCGTTCGGCGGATCATGGCGCGGCCGGCTTTCGCGAAAGCGCTGGCGGCGTTCGAGCGGCATCCGGCGTGGTTCATCCTGATCTTCCGCTTCCTGTACGGGGTGCGGACGATCAGCCCGATTGCGGTGGGGACGACCAATGTGGCGATGCGGACGTTCCTGCCGCTGAACCTGCTGGCGGCGGCGATGTGGGGGACGTTGTTCACGACGCTGGGTTATGTGTTCGGCGACGGGATCGAGGCGTTGATGGGGCGGCTGCGACCATCGGCGCAGACGGTGGAGATCGTGCTGGGCGTGGTGGTGCTGATTATCGCGATCCGCTGGTGGCGGGCGCGGGCGGCATGACGGCGGGGGTGCAGTTCCGGCAGGACTTCGTCGCGGCGGCGGCGGATATCGACGAGCTGGGGCATGTGAACAACGCGGTATGGGTCCGCTGGATTCAGGACATCGCGACCGCGCACTGGGCGGCGGTGGCGCCGGCCGAGCATCAGGCGGCCTATGCGTGGGTCGTGACCCGGCACGAGATCGACTATCGCGGCAACCTGACCGAAGGCGGCCGGGTGACGGGCGAGACATGGGTGAGCGAGCCGAAGGGCGCGCGGTTCGACCGGCATGTGCGCTTCGTGGACGAGGCGGGCCGGGTGAAGGTGGCGGCGGTGACGACGTGGGCGTTGATCGACCGGGCGACGGGCCGGTTGCTCAGGGTGCGGCCGGAGGTGGCGGCGCCGTTTCTGGTGCGCGACTGACCCGGCGTCAGTCGATCGTGTCGGTGTTCAGGATCGCGTCGATCTTCGCCACCATCGCGGTGTAGCGGGGATCGGTGATGCTGCCGTAATCGCGGACGAAATCGGCTTTTTTCATGCCCTCGGGCTGTTTCAGCAGCACGGGCGGCAGCAACTGGTCCGGCGTGGTGGCGGCGAGGCGGGTGGCCTCGCCCGGTTCGTCGGCGCGGCCGGCGGCGCGGAAGCCGGCGCGATCGGCGGAGACGTCGACGAACGAGAAGCCGGACGGATCGCCGATCGCGAAGCTGGATTGCGGCGACAGGCTGTCGGCCAGTTCCTTCCACTCGCCGATCGCCTGCGCGAATTGCGTGCCGGAGGCGGCGGCGATGGCGGCGGAGAGCGACCAGTGCTTGGGCAGGTCGGCGCGGCCGTGGATCATGACCGTCGGCGGCGCGATGTGGCAGGCGGCGATGCCGGCGGTGGCGGCATCGGCCAGCTCGGCGACGCGGTCGTCGACCAGGAAGATCGCCAGCGCGACGAAGGCGGCGCGGTTGCGGACGACGTCGGTCTCGGCCCCCTTGGGGGCGGAGAAGACGCGGCGGACATGCGTCGCGAAATCGTCCGACGGCGTGCGGCGCTGGGCGGCGGCGAGCGCGCAATAGAGGCGGGTGGCGACGGCGCCGTCGATCGGGCCGGGCGGGCGGGGCAGATCGACCACCGCAGCCACTTCGCCGCCGCCGACCGCGATGCCGCGGACCAGCGTGTCGAGCGGGCCGACCTCTATCCCGCGCCACAGGGCGAAGCGGCGGGCGGTCTCGATCAGCTTGCGCGTCCAGAAGGGCGAGAAGGTGACGCTGCCGATCCGCAGGCGCGCGTGGGGAAAGCCGGTCTGGCGACCGCCGGTGACGAGATCGGCGTTGAACCAGCGGCCGAGCGGCAGGGCGCGGCTGACCGTGACGGCCACCGCCTGATCGCGCAGCGTGACGGCGAAGCGGGCGGGACGGAAGCCGTGGCTGGCGAGCGCGGCCATCCCCTGCAACTGGTCGGCGCCGAGGCGGATGCCATGGGCGCGGGGTGCCTCACCCTCGCCGCGCAACTGCATCACCGCGTCGCGGCCGGCGCCGGCCTGTTCGGCGGTGGGGGCGGGCATCGGCGGCACTGCGGGGGCGGCGCTGGTGAACAGGAACCAGAGTGCCGCGACCAGCGCGACGATCACGGCCACGGTCCAGCCCAGCCCGCGCAGCCAGCGGCGGGGCCGGCGGGGGGCCGGATCGGCGATGGTATCGAGCGGAAGGGTAGCGGCGGTCATGCGGATCGTGGCTATCACCGATCGCCTCGTCCACGTCCACCGCGACCCGGCAGGACGTGCGCGACGTGCGGCTTATTGCGGTGCAGCAAGCCGCAGCCGGTCCAGTGCCAGTCCTTCGTCGGCGCTGGCGATAGTCACGCGGTGGCGGCCGGGGGGCAGCGTGCCGGGGATGGGGACCGACAACAAATTGTCGAGGACGCCGGCCGACCATGCCGGGTCGCCGGTGGTGCGCGGTATGACGATGGCGTGCGGGTGGCCGTCGATCGTGACGGTCAGGTGGAACGCGCTGTCCCCGCCGCCGCCGGGGAAGGTGGGCAGGATATCGATCGCGAGCGACTGCGGCGTCGTCAGCGTCAGGTCGTAGGACAGCGATGCCGTGCCACCGGCGGCGATCATCGCGCCGGTGCCGCGCCCCAGTCCTGCGACGAAGCGCCAGCCTTGGGGTGGTTCGACGCTTTCCGCCTCGATGATCGCGGGGTCGCTGGCCGGGGACAGGGTGGGGGGTGGGCTGTCGTCGACCAGACCGGCGGCGGGCAGGGCGAGCGGGACGGTGCGATAGCTGGTCCATTGGTTGTCGGCGGGTTCCTCCGCCATGAAACCGCGCCATTTGCCGCCGGCGATGGTGTCGAACCGGCGGGTGAGCGCCTTGATCGCCGTGTCCGACCGGTTGGCGTCGGCACCCCAGCGGCGGGCGATGGCGGGTTGGGCGTCGATCGTCGTCGCATAGCGTTCGGCCGCGAAATAGCGGCGGTTGGCGAGTGCGGCGGCGCGAACGGGATAGGCGACCAGTTCGAAAAAGGCATCGGCCTGCGCCGGCGGGATGGCGGGTTCGATCCGGTCGAGATCGGCGACGAGCGCATCAAAGGCGGCGAGGCGGGTATCGATCTGGGTCGGGGTCAGCGGGCTGCGGCGGGCGCGCTGGCCGGGCAGCCACCATTGCAGATGTTCGGGCCGGCGTTCGAGGTTGAGGGTGTACCAGCGGTTCAGCACGTCGGCAATCTGTTGTGACGTCTTGCCGCCGAAGGTGCGGGCGGTCCAGTCGGCGAGGAAGGTGGCTTGCGTCTGCGTGCGCGATGCCTCGACGTTCCAGGCGAGGTCGAGGAACGCCGTGACGCCGATCTCGGCAGGTTTCAGGTCGCCGACATTGGCGATCCAGACGCTGCGCGCGCCCTGATCGAAGGCGCGGGTCATCTCGGTGCGGATCAGCGCGGGCGGGGTGGTGCCGAGCCAGAGATAGGACAGCGGCGCACCGAGATAGGACAGGTGGTAATAGATGCCCGAGCCACCCGACCGCCGGCGTTCGGCGGCGTTGGGAAATTGCCGGATATAGCCAAAATTGTCGTCGGGCCAGACGAGCGTGACGTCGTCCGGCACCTTCAGTCCGGCGCGATAGAGGTCGAGGACTTCCTTGTAGGGCACGAACATCTGGGGAATGCGATCGACCTGCGGATCGATGTTGGCGGCAAGCATCGCGCGCTGGTCGGCGAATACCCGATCGAGCAGATCGATCTTGCCGGCGGGCGTGTCGGCGCCGACGATGCCGGAATCGTGGATGCCGCGCATCCCGAGCGTCCACAGGCTTTCGTAGCGCGCGTTAGTGCGGACGCGTTCGTCCCAATAGGCGCGGACGCCGTCGCGGTTGGTGGCGTAGTTGAAGCGGTCGGGCGCGTCGGTCCACTCGCCGACATTGTCGCGCAGCATCGGTTCGGCGTGCGAGGACCCCATGACGATGGCGTAGTCGTCGGCGAGCTTCGCATTGGCGGGGTTGCGGTTGAAGGGCGCGCTGACGTGATGCATCGCCGGCCAGACGGTGTTGGCCTTCAGCCGCAGCATCAGGTCGAACAGGCGTTCGTATGTTTTGGGACCGATGCCGCCGTTTTCGGGTTCGAAGGTCCTGGCGGCCCAGGGGTGGAGGCCCCAATCCTCGTCGTTCAGGAACACGCCGCGATATTTGACCGAGGGTGGGCCGAAACGATGCGTGCCGGCGGCGATGTGAAGCGCGGCATGGTGTTTCGCGGGGACGTCGGCCCACCAGTGCCAGGGCGATACGCCGATCGACTGGCTGAGTTCGTACACGCCGAACGCGGTGCCGCGCCGATCGCTGCCGACGATCACCAGCGCGGCGGGGAGGCCGGGGGCGGGGCGGCGGACGACGGTGATGAGGAAACTCTCCCACGCGCCGCGCAGGCGATGAACATCGAGTTTGCCGGCGCGGACCAGCGCGTCGATCGTGCGGTTGCGGCCGAGCGTGCCGATGATGACGGGGCGGGTGCCGGGTATCGGCGCGGTCGTGGTCGCGGTGGTGGTGATGCCGGTGACGGCGCGGATGTCAGAGGCGAGGTCGGCGGCGGCGCGGGCGACGACGGGATGGTCGGCGGGGTCGTGGAGGATGGGGGCGGCGGTGTTGCCGGCGGCGAGGGGGAAGCTGTTTTTCGTGGGGTGGCCGGTGGCGAGTTGCGCGGCGGCGGGGGTGGTCAGGAGGGTGAGGATCAGGAGGAGGGGGGTGATTCTCATTTTTTGCCATCCTCTCCGTTATTGTGGGACGGCTTTAGCGTGATTTCGTGAGGGTGGCGTGAAATTCTGGAGCGTTCCCCGGCGGAGGCCGGGGTTCAGTTGGGATAGCCATGATGGATCATCACTACCGTTCACACAACTGGACCCCGGCCTTCGCCGGGGAACGAAGGTTCGCCGGGCGTGAAGTGGCGACCCGCTCTACAATTCCCGACCGGTCAGGGTGGCGATGGCCTGGATGATCGCCAGATGCGTCAGGCCTTGCGGTGTGTTGCCCAGAAAGGCGTGGGTGTCGGGATCGATCATCTCGGCATAGGTGCCGACGCCGCGGGCATCGAGGGCGGTCATGGCGGCGGTGAAGGTGGCTTCGGCGCGGTCATGCTGGCCGAGCAGGGCGCGGGCCTCGACCAGCCAGAAGGTGCAGGCGAGGAAGCAGCCTTCCTCCTTGGCGGCGCCGGTGTAGCGGTAATGGAAGGCGCCGCGACCGAGTTCCTTGTCGATCGCGTCGAGCGTGCGGGCCAGCCGGTCCTGCCCGTCGAATTTGAAGCGGACGGCGAGCGCGATGCTGGCGTCGATCTGATCGGCGCCGGGGTACATCAGATACGCGCCGCGCTTTTCCGACCAGCAATGTTCGCCGATCCAGTCGGCAATGCGGGTGCGCTCGCGTTCCCAGCGGTCGCGGCAGGTGGAGGGCATCTGCCCCTCGTCGACCAGCTCGATCGCGCGTTGCAGCGCCTGCCAGCAACTGATCTTGGACATGGTGTAGTGCTGGGGTTCTTCGAGCTCCCAGATGCCAGCATCCTTCAGGCGCCAGCGGTCGGCGCACTCGTCGGCGAGATGCGACAGGGTTTCCGCGCTCTGCGAATCGATGATGTTGCCGCACGCGACGAAGCGACCGACGGTTTCGAAGATGTCGCCATAAATGCCGTGCTGGTGTTGATCGCCCGCAAGGTTACCCATCACCACCGGTTTCGAGTTGCGATAGCCGGGGACGTCGACCTCCGCCGGCGGCGGCACTTCCTTGCCGTCGAGCGTGTAGCAGACCTGCGGCTGGCCTTCGCCGAGGCGTTTGAGCAGCCACGTCAGCGCGGCCTTCGCCTCGCCCCACGCGCCGATGCGCAGGAACGCCTTGATCGTGTAGCCGGCGTCACGAATCCAGGCGTAGCGATAGTCCCAGTTCTTGGGGCCGCCGATCTTTTCCGGCAGCGAGCTGGTGGCGGCGGCGGCGATCGCGCCCGTGGGCGAATAGAGCAGCAGCTTCAGGGCGAGCGCGCTGCGGATCAGTTCGGGCCGCCACGCGCCGTCATGGTGGAGCAGCGACGACCAGTCGCGCCATTCCTTGTCCGATCGATCGATGCGGGCGTCGATGTCGGCGATCGGGGGGACGATCAGCGGTTCGTCCTCGCCCGCGACGATCGCCAGCGTCGCGCGCTCGCCGGTGTTGATGGTGACGGTGGCGGCGATGCCGGTGTCGTCCATCCGGTCGATGCGGACATTGTCGGTACGCAGGAACAGGCCCAGCACATGGCCGGCGTGGAAGATGTCGTGCCGGCCGCGCCGCGACAGATACGGGTTGATCGTGTCAGCCTGACGACTGAAGCGCAGGTCGATGGTGAAGGCGACGCGGCCCTCCACCCCCTCGATCCGGCGGGCGAGTTCGGCCCAGGGAAGGCGGCCGGCGGTGTTGCTGTTGAGTGATTCGACCAGCGTGGCGCGACCGGTTTCGGTGGTGAACACCGTCTCCAGCACGTTGCTGCCCTCGCGATAGCGGCGGGTGACGGTGTGGGGGATATCGGGGGTGATCTCGAAGCGGCCGCCTTCGTCGGCGGACAGCAGCCGGTCGAACAGCGGCGGCGAATCCATGTTGGGGACGCACCACCAGTCGATCGAGCCGTCCGACCCGCTGAGCGCGATGCCGCGGCCATCGCCCAGCGCGCCATATTCCTCGATCGGCAGATAGCCGTCGGCGTCGCGCGTGGCGCCGCAGGTCTGTTGGGGAGAGGTGGTCACGCAGTGCTCCGGCAGGGGTTGGGGCATGAACCGATGACGGCGGCAACGGCTCCGCTTTTGATGAGGGACGGGAGAGAAAGACGCGGCGATGCGTTCCGGCATCAAATTCCCAAGACATTGATCGCAGGAGACTATTCATGAGCATCGCATCGGCGTTCGGTTTCGGTTCGGACAAGAAGGTCCGTTATGCCGTGGTGGGTCTGGGCGACATCGCGCAGGCGGCGATGATGCCGGGCATCGCGCATACCGGTAACTCGGAACTCGTCGCATTGGTGACGGGCGATCCGGAGAAGGCGCGGCGGCTGGCCGAGATGTACGATGTCGCCGACACGTATACGTACGAGCAGTTCGGCGAGATGCTGGCGTCGGGCACGGTCGATGCGATCTATCTGGCGACGCCCAACTGGCGCCATGCGGAATTCGCGATTCCCGCGCTCGAAGCCGGTGTGCATGTGCTGGTGGAAAAGCCGCTGGAGATTTCGGTCGAGCAGGGTCGCGCGATCGAGGCGGCGGTGACGGCGTCTACCGCGAAGCTGATGGTGGCGTATCGCCTGCATTTCGAACCGGCGACGCTGGATGCGATAACCCGCATCCGCGAGGGCGAACTGGGCGACCTGATCTGCTTCACGTCGTGCTTCGGACAGATGGTCGATCCCGCCAATCACCGCGCGCATAACGGGATCGAGGCGGGGCCGCTGTTCGACATGGGGCCGTATCCGATCAACGCGACGCGTTACCTGTTCGGCGACGAGCCGACCGAGGTCGTATCGGCGGTGGCGACGCGGCACCCCAATGCGGGGCTGGGCGATATCGACGATACGGTGGCGGTGACGCTGCGCTTTCCGGGCGACAGGCTCGCGCAGTTCACGGTGTCCTATTACGCCAACAACGTGAACAGCCTGATCATCGCGGGCACCAAGGGGTCGATCCATATGAGCCCGGCCTTCGGCTTCGGCGATCCGCTGGAACAGAACCGGACGATCGGCGAGGACAAGAGCCACGAGAGCTTCAAGAAGACCGATCAGTTCGGCGGGCAGATGAGGTATTTCTCCGACTGCATCCTGAACGGTCGCGATCCCGAGCCGGACGTCGAGGAAGGCATCGCCGATCTGCGGGTGATCGAGGGGATCGTGAAGGCGCTGGAAACCGGTACGTCGCAAAAGCTGGAACCGTTCACGCGGACGCGCCGGATCGACCCGGAGACGCAGTTGCAGACGCTGTCCTACAAGGCGCCGCCCAAGGAGGAAGTGAACGCGTCCAGCCCGACGCGGGAGGCGTAGGATGGATTACGGGATAAAGGGCCGCATCGCGCTCGTGTCGGGCGCGGATTCCGGCATGGGCAAGACGACGGCGCGGATGCTGCTGGAGGAAGGGTGCCGCGTCGCGATCACCGACCGGACGGACAGCGAGCTTCACGCCAGTCTGGAAGATTTGAGGCAGTATGGCGAGGTCATCGCGGTCGAGGCGGATGTGACCGACAATGACAGCGTCGTGACGCTGTTCGAGGAAGTGCGGAGCAAGCTGGGCGAGCCCGATATCCTCGTCAATTGTGCGGGCGTGACCGGGGCGACGGGTGATTTCCTGGAGGTGGACGACAAGGGTTGGCTCGATACGCTAAACATCAACCTGATGGGCGCGGTGCGGATGACGCGTCAGGCGATCCCGGCGATGCGTGAACGCGGCTGGGGCCGGATCGTGCTGATGGCGTCGGAGGATGCGGTGCAGCCCTATGTCGACGAACTGGCTTACTGCGCGTCGAAGGCGGGGGTGCTGAACCTCGCGAAAGGTCTGTCGAAGGCCTATGGCTGCGACAATGTGCTGGTGAACAGCGTGTCGCCGGCCTTCATCGCGACGCCGATGACCGACAAGATGATGCGAAAGCGGGCGGATGAGAACGGGACGAGCGTCGACGAGGCGATCGACAGTTTTCTTGAAGAGGAACGGCCCGGCATGACGCTGAAACGCCGTGGCAAGGCGGAGGAGGTCGCGGCGGCGATCGTATTCCTGTGTTCCGAAGGGGCGAGCTTCATCAACGGGGCGAATATCCGGGTGGATTCCGGGTCGGTCCAGACGATGGCGGGATAGAGGCGGCGGGATAGGCGGGCGATCCGCGCGCGTCAGAAGGACAGGCGCGCGCGGGCCAACAGGCGATCCCCGCTGTTGCTGCGATCCGCAAAGGGCAAAGCGGCACGGGACCGGTCGATATCGGTGCCGACATAGTCGATCCCCAGCGTCACGGGACCGCGGACATGGTCGATGCCCAGACGCCAGTCGGTGTAATCACCGGTCGGACGCAAACGCGCCGCCCGTGCCGGTTCATCCGTTCCACCGGTCGAGTGTCCGATCCCCGCGGATATGGTGAAGGGGGTGGCCGGGATGCCCGCCGAGACGCCCGCCCGGAGATAGACATTGTCGCCGCCGATCGCGCGTTGCGACGGCACGTACTCAATGCCGGCATCGAACAGCATCGGACCCAGCGTGTATCGACCGCCGATCCCCAATTCATAATAATCCATGCCACCGGTGGCGCCGATGAACAGATGGCCGGTGGCGCGCAGACGAACGATAACCGGGCCGACATCGCGTTCGCTACCCAGGCTCAGGTCGGTGACGGCGTCCGCGCCACCATGGCGATCCGACCCGCGCGTCGAAACCACGCGTCCGGTGGCGATCAATCCGGCAACGGGGACCGCCAGATCGGCGGATATCGCGGCGTCACCGTCACTCCAGCTCAGGCCGCGGCGTCGTTCGTCGGTGGCGATCTCGACACCGCCGGTCGGCGATGGCTGGAAATCGGCGGATTGCGCATGGGCACCCTGCCCGCCGATCATCATCACGGCCGCCGGGGTGAGGATAGCCCACCACGGCGGCTTTCCTGCGAACACCTTCATCCGGTACGCGCACCGTGCAGACGGTCCAGTTCGGCATGAAGGACGGGGTGATCCTCACGCGCGACGGCCATCATATGTCCGTGGACCTCGTCCATCCGGGCCGCGACATCGCGCGAAATGGCGGTGCGCTGGCCTTCGCACCAGCCGGGGCGGCTTCCCTTGATCGCGGCATCGCGACTGATCGATCGGGCCATGACCGATCCGGCGGCATGGCGTGCGACGCGATCGACGTTGACCGTGGCGCTCCAATGGCATCGCAGCGACGAACTGCGACCGCCCGGTGCGACGGCACCGACCTGTTTGTGGGCGACATCGACGCTGGCCCGGTAATGGGCATCGACCGGCCCGACGGGATGATCGATACGGGTGCGGTGTTCGGCGGCGGTGACGGGCGCTGCCGCCATCGCCAGACCAGCGAGCAAAAGCTTCATCATGATCGTCTCCTTGCGGCGTCCCGATCCATGCTGACCGGTGACGGAACCGGCGAACCGGCAATAAACCAATGCATGATGTACAGTGCGGTTCCGCCCGGTTTATGCCCCACCGGGATCAACGATCCGGACGGGCGTCATCCAGTCGATCCACGATCATCGTGGCGATTTCCAAGGGCGAACGAAGCGAACCGGCCGCGATCGTCGGCACCGTCGCCCAGCGGCCGAGCAGTCCCGCCGCCGCCATCAGTGCGTAATTGGTGCGGACGCGGGTCTGCAGGGCGAAATCGGCTTCGTAGGCGTCGAGCGCGTCGTCGGTATAGCTGCGGCTGCGCTTTTGCAGGATCAGGGTGCGGGCGATGTCGGCGGGGGTGTCGAGATAGACCGACAGGTCGGGGACCGGCAGGCCGAACTGGTCGACCTCCAGCCGGGCGATCCACGCCATCAGGTCGCGCGCATCGTCGGCGGGAACCTGCGCGGCCTGATACGCCATATTCGAGGCGATGTAGCGGTCGAACACCACCACCTCATGCGCCGCCGCCGCCGCCGCGATGACGGCTGCCGATTCGAGCCGGTCGAGCGCGTAGAGCGTCGCCATCGCCCGGGGCGAGGCGGTGTGGGGCAGGCGACCGGCAAGGTAATCGCCCAGCACATGCCCGCCCAGCGTGTGCGTGTAGCGCGGGAAGGACAGCACCGTCGCGGTGCGGCCGGCGGCGTTCAGTTGTGCGGCGACTCCGGCGGCGGCGGTCGCCTTGCCGGCGCCGTCACCACCCTCGATCGCGAGCAGGAACGCGCTTGCGTGCTGGGGCAGGAAACCGGTCACGCCTGCATCCGGGCGTGGTGGCGGATCACCTCGTCGATGATGAAGCGCAGGAATTTCTCGGAGAATTCGGGGTCGAGCTGCGCCTCGGTCGCCAGTTGGCGCAGGCGGGCGATCTGGCGCTCCTCGCGACCGGGGTCGGCGGGGGGCAGGCCGTGCGTCGCCTTGTGACGGCCGACCGCCTGCGTCACCTTGAACCGTTCGGCCAGCATATGCACCAGCGCCGCATCGATATTGTCGATCGACTGGCGATAGCCCTGCAACACCTGATCGGCCGGTTCGGTCATGGTCGGACGCTCCTTTTCGAAAGGCTCTTTGCGCGAGGGAGGGCGCCGTGGGCAAGGGCGGGGTTGCGTTGCGGCGGGCTTGCCGCCACTTGGGCAGTGATGACCGCGACCGTCCACCGCCTCAGCGCCCGTACGCCTTCGCTCGAACCGATCATGAGCCTCGTCACCGGGGACATGAACGCGGTGAACGCGGTGATCCTCGATCGCATGCAGTCGGACATTCCGCTGATCCCCGAACTGGCGGGGCATCTGATCGCCGGCGGCGGCAAGCGGATGCGGCCGATGCTGACGCTGAGCAGTGCGCGGCTGATCGGCTATACCGGCAATCGCCATCATCGGCTCGCCGCCGCGGTCGAGTTCATCCACACCGCGACGCTGCTGCACGACGATGTGGTCGACGGATCGGACCTGCGCCGGGGCCGGCGCACGGCGAACATCATCTGGGGCAATCCGGCGAGCGTGCTGGTCGGCGATTTCCTGTTCAGCCGGTCGTTCGAACTGATGGTCGAGGATGGCAGCCTGAAGGTGCTGAAGATCCTGTCGAACGCGTCCGCCGTGATCGCGGAGGGCGAGGTGAACCAGTTGACCGCCGCGCGCCGGGTCGACCTGCACGAGGATCGCTATCTCGACATCATCGGCGCCAAGACCGCGGCACTGTTCGCCGCCGCGTGCCGGATCGCCGCGGTAGTGGCGGAACGGCCCGAGGCGGAGGAAGCGGCGCTGGACGCCTATGGCCGCAATCTGGGCATCGCGTTCCAGTTGGTCGACGATGCGATCGACTACGTGTCCGACGCCGGCACGATGGGCAAGGATGCGGGCGACGATTTCCGTGAGGGCAAGATGACGCTGCCCGTCATCCTGGCCTATGCGCGCGGCGACGCCGACGATCGCAAGTTCTGGAAGGACGCGGTCGAGGGGCGGCGCGACAGCGACGAGGATTTCCTCCACGCGATCTCGCTGGTCCGCCAGACGCGGTCGGTGGACGATACGCTGGCGCGGGCGCGGCATTACGGCCAGCGCGCGATCGATGCGATCGGCGGCTTCCCCGCGAGCAAGGCCAAGGATGCGATGGTCGAGGCGGTCGAATTCGCGGTGGCGCGGGCTTACTGAACGACACCGCCGTGCCCCTCTGGCGCGACGGCCGGTAATGCTGCATAGGATGCCCATCGCATTTCCCCATCGAGCATGGTGCGACTGAGAGATGCGCGCGCTCCCGCTATGATCGGGAGTTGATTGTCATGACATTCGTGCGTGAGGCCGGATTTGCCGGCGGACCGACATCGTGGATGCCGGCGGCCGGGGTGGCCCGATGACCTTCACCGATACCCTGACGAGCGATCGCGATCGCCCCGGTTCGCGCGCCCTCAACATCGCGGCCGAGCGGGCGGCGGTGGTGCAGATGTGCCTGAAACACGACGTGGCGATCAGCGCGATCGAGACGCTGGCATCGGGCGGCACGCATGTCGTGATGGTCAACGGCGCCGGGGCGGAGCAGCTGCGACAGATATACGGGACGAAGGTGATCCTGGGGCCGGTGACGCGGTCGCGCTGGACGCAGTCGCGGATTTGAGGTTCGGTCTATAGCTGGATTTGCGTCACCGTCACCCTTCCGGCGCTGCGCGCCTCCCTCCAGCGTCGGGTCGGTCATGCCCCCGGCATGACCTGAACAGTGCGGGGCACTGTTCACCCGACGCTCCCAGAGGGAGAGGGGTTTAGCAGCCGCCGACCGTACATCCTTCCCCGGTTTCGACCTGTAGCGTGGAATGGCCGATGCCGAATCGGTCGTGGAGCATCGCCTGCGCGGCGGCGAGGAAGTCGTCGCCGGGGGCGCCGGCCGGCATCAGCAGGTGCGCGGTCAGCACGGGCTCGGTCGTGGACATCGGCCAGATGTGCAGATCATGGATGCGATCGACGCCGTCCAGTTCCATCAGTGCGGATGCGACACGATCGTAATCGATGCCGCGCGGTACGGCGGCCAGCGCCATCTCGGTCGTCTCGCGCAGCAAGCCCCAGGTCTGCCAGAAGATCAGGCCGGCGATGACGAGGCTGACGACCGGATCGATCCAGCCGAGGCCGGTCTGCCAGATGACGATGCCGGCGATGACGACCCCGGCGGACACCAGCGCGTCCGCCGCCATGTGCAGGAAGGCGCCACGAATGTTGACGTCGCCGTGACGACCGCTGGCGAACAGCCACGCGGTCAGCGCGTTGACGAGGATGCCGACGCCCGCGACCATCGAGACGGTCAGGCCGGCGACGACGGGCGGGTCGTCTATCCGCTGCACCGCCTCCAGCACGATCGCACCGAGCGCCACCAGCAACAGCAGCGCATTCAGCAGCGCGGCGAGGATCGTCGATCCCTTCAGTCCATAGGTAAAGCGCTTGCTGGCGGGCCGGCGCGCGAGCGAGGCACCGCCCCAGGCGACCGCGAGGCCGAGCACGTCCGACAGGTTGTGGCCGGCGTCCGCCAGCAACGCGACCGAGCCGGTCCAGATGCCGGCGCCGCCCTCCGCCAGCACGTAGAGGATGTTGAGCGAGATGCCGATTGCGAAGGCGCGGTCGTACGAGGCGGGGCCGTGGTGATGCGCGTGGCCGTGGCCATGGCCGTGGCCGATGCCGAAGGCGTGGGGTTGGTCGGCCGCGTGATCGTGGCCATGATCGTGGCTGTGACCATGCGCGTGATGTTGTCCGCTCACATCGATCCTTTCGGCGACCTCGCGCCCCCTGTCCCACCAGCCCCTGCCTGTGGCAAGGCCGGACGCCATGAACTCGCCGTCATCTTACCTGCCGCTGCCGATCGAGGCGGTGCTGCCCGATCTGCTTGGCGCGCTCCGTGCGGGATCGTCGGCGGTGCTGGTCGCGCCGCCGGGAGCGGGCAAGACGACGGCGGTGGCGCCGGCGCTGTTGGGCGAGGCATGGTGCACGGGCGAGATATTGCTGCTGTCGCCGCGCCGGCTGGCGGCGCGGGCGGCGGCGGAGCGGATGGCGGCGCTGGCGGGGGAGCCGGTCGGCGGCGTGTTCGGCTATGCGACGCGGCTCGATAAGAAGCGGTCGGCGGCGACGCGGGTGACGGTGATGACGCAGGGCATCTTCGTCGCGCGGATTCAGGCGGACCCGGAGCTGGCGGGCGTGTCGGCGGTGCTGTTCGACGAGGTGCACGAACGCAGTCTCGATTCGGATGTCGGGCTGGCGTTCGCGCTCGATGTGCAGGCGGCGCTCAGGCCGGACCTGCGGCTGGTGGCGATGTCGGCGACGCTGGATGGCGCGCGCTTTTCCGCCCTAATGACCGACGCGCCGGTGATCGAGAGCGAGGGGCGGAGTCATAAGCTGACGCTGCGCCATATCGGCCGCGCGGGCGAACGGCGGATCGAGGACGAGATGGCCGCCGCGATCCGCCGTGCGCTGGCGGAGGAGGAGGGCGGGGTGCTCGCCTTCCTGCCCGGCGTGGCGGAGATCGAGCGGGTGGCGGAGCGGCTCGACCGGTTGCCGGAGGGCGTGGTGCTGCACCGGCTGCACGGGAGCCTCGACCCAGCCGAACAGCGCGCGGCGATCAAGCCGGGGGCGGGGCGCAAGCTGGTGCTGGCGACGTCGATCGCGGAGACGAGCCTGACGCTGGACGGCATCCGCATGGTGGTCGATTCGGGGCTGGCGCGGCGGCCGCGATACGACCGGGCGGCGGGGATGACGCGGCTGGTGACCGAACGCGCGAGCCAGGCGGCGGCGACGCAGCGGGCGGGGCGCGCGGCGCGGCAGGGGCCGGGGGTCGCGTATCGATTGTGGGAAGAGGCGGCCACGGCGGGCCTGCCGCGATTCGATCCGCCGGAGATCGTCGAGGCGGACCTGTCGTCGCTGTTGCTGGCGGCCGCGATCTGGGGCGTCGGCGATCCGCGCGAGCTGGCGTGGCTCGATCCGCCGCCGGTCGCGGCGGTGACGGAGGCGCGGGCGCGGTTGCTGGCGCTGGGCGCGATCGGCGAGGATGGGCGGCCGACGGCGCACGGGCGCGCAATCGCCGGCCTGCCGATGCCGCCGCGGCTGGCGCATATGCTGTTGGCGGCGGGGGAGCGCGGATTGACGGGGGTGGCGGCGGATGTCGCGGTGCTGCTCGCCGAGCGGGGGATCGGCGGCAACGATCCCGATCTGGAGACGCGGCGGCGGCGCTGGCGCACGGAGCGGGGGCCGAAGGCGGAGGGCGCGCGGAAGCTGGCGCAGCGCTGGGCGAAGCTGGGGCCGCGTGGCGAGGCCGGCACGGGGGGTGAAGGTCTGTGCGTGGCGCTGGCGTTCCCCGACCGGGTGGCGCGGCGGCGGGATGCGTCGGGTGAGCATTGGGCGAGCGTGGGCGGGCGCGGGTTCCGGATCGATCCGACATCGTCGCTGGCGTCGGCCGAATGGCTGGCGGTGGCGGAGACGCAAGGGTCGGCGGCGGGTGCGCGCATCCTGTCGGCGGCGGTGATCGACCTGCCGACGATCGAGTCGCTGTTCGCGGAACGCATCAAACTGACGCGGACGGTGACGTTCGATCCGGCGACGGGTGGCGTGCTGGCGCTGCGCGAGCGGCGGCTCGGCAGTTTGCGGCTGCAATCGGGGCCGGACAGTGCGGCCGAGCCGGCGGCGGTCGCGGCGGCGTTGCTGGAGGGGGTGCGCACGCACGGGCTGGACCGGTTGCCGTGGGACGACCGGGCAAAGCAGTTGCGCGACCGGGCGGGCTATGCGGGGATCGATCTCGACGCGATGATGCTGGCGCGGCTGGACGAGTGGCTGCCGCCATTGCTGGCCGGCCGGCGGCGGCTGGATCAGATCGGCGGTGGCGAGCTGGTCGAGGCGATGCGGACAATGATCGGCTGGGACGAGATGCGGCGGATCGACCGGCTGGCGCCGGCCAGCTTCACTAGCCCGGCGGGCAGCACGCACGCGATCGATTATGCCGCCGAGGGTGGGCCACGTGTCGATTTGCGCGTGCAGTCGCTGTTCGGGCTGGCGGTGCATCCGGTGGTGGGGGAGGCCCGCGTGCCGCTGGTGCTGTCGCTGACCAGCCCGGCGGGGCGGCCGATCCAGACGACGCGCGACCTGCCGGGCTTCTGGACGGGAAGCTGGGCGGCGGTGGCAAAGGAAATGCGCGGGCGCTATCCGCGTCACCCCTGGCCCGACGATCCCGCCGCCGCGCCCGCGACGCTGCGGACGAAAAATGCGGATGCACGGGCGCGCGGATCGCGGTAGGACGAGCTCATGGCAATCGCTCGCATTTTTCAGCGCCCCAAGAACTCGATGCAGTCCGGGCGTGCACGTACCGACCAGTGGCAGCTCGAATTCGAGCCGTCGGAGGCCAAGCAACCCGATCCGCTGACCGGCTGGGCGGGCAGCGGCGACACGCGCGACCAGATCCGGTTGCTGTTCCCGACGCTGGAGGCGGCGGTGGCTCTGTGCGAGCGGGAGGGGCATGATTATACGGTCGTGCCGGCGCCGGAGAAGAAGCTGAAATTGCAGGCGTACGCGGATAATTTTCGGTAAAAAGCCCCTCCTCTTCAAAGGAGGGGTTGGGGTGGAGGACGCCGCTGGCGTTGCTCTCGGTGAGACACCGCCCCACCCCTTGCCCCTCCCCTGAAGGGGAGGGGTTGAACCGATGAACTACGCCGCCACCGTCTTCGACCGTGCCGCGAAGCTCTTGCGCAGTTTCTGCAATTTGGGCGGGATCACCGCCATGCAATACGGGTTCGACCGGCCCGACGTTTCCCAGTAATCCTGATGATACCCCTCCGCCGGATACCAGGTATCCATCGGTTCGATCGTGGTGACGATCCTGCCGCCACTTTCGCCGGCGCGGGTGATCGCGGCCTGCATCGCCTCTTCCTGTTCGGGTGAGGCGGGGAACATCGCGGAGCGGTATTGCGTGCCCACATCGTTGCCCTGACGGTTCAACTGCGACGGATCGTGCGTCGCGAAGAAGATGTCGAGGATATCGTCCAGCGATACCTGTTCGGGATCGAAGCCGACGCGGATCGCCTCGGCATGGCCGGTGTCGCCGCCGCACACCTGTTTGTAGGTCGGGTTGGCCACACTGCCGCCGATATAGCCGCTTTCGACCGACGTGACGCCGATCACATCCTTGAACACCGCTTCCGTGCACCAGAAGCAGCCGCCTGCCAGCGTTACATAGTCCGTCATCACCAACTCCTTTGATCGCAAGATAGGAAGCCGCTAGTCAGCGCGAAAGGGAGACGGTCGATGACGGTAATGGTGACGGGCGGTGCGGGTTATATCGGCAGCCATGCGGTGCTGGCGCTGCTGGATGCGGGTCATGAGGTCGTCGTGGTCGACAATCTGGTCACCGGGTTCGACTGGGCGGTCGACGATCGCGCGACGCTGGTCCAGTGCGACGTCGCCGACGAGGGGCGGGTGCGCGCGGCGATCCGTGGCCATAACGTCGATGCGATCCTGCATTTCGCCGGATCGGTGGTGGTGCCCGAATCGGTCAGCGATCCGCTGAAATATTACCGTAACAACACCGCCGCCTCGCGCTCGCTGATCGAGAGCGCGGTCGTGGAGGGGGTGAAGCATTTCATCTTCTCGTCCACCGCCGCGACCTATGGCACGCCGGTCCGCACGCCGGTGGCGGAGGGTGATCCGACGGTGCCGATCAACCCGTACGGCATGTCGAAACTGATGACCGAGGTGATGCTGCGCGATGTCGCGGCGGCGCATCCGATCAATTTCTGCGCGCTGCGCTATTTCAACGTCGCCGGCGCCGATCCGCAGGGCCGGTCGGGCCAGTCCACGGCTGGCGCGACGCATCTTATCAAGGTGGCGGTCGAGGCGGCGACGGGGCGGCGGAGCCATGTGTCGGTCTTCGGCACCGATTTCGATACCCGCGACGGCACGGGCGTGCGCGATTACATCCATGTCACCGATCTGGCGGCGGCGCATGTCGCCGCGCTCGACCTGCTGCGCGCGAAGCCGACCGAGAGCCACACGTTGAACTGCGGTTATGGCCGCGGCTTCTCCGTCGCCGAAGTGCTGGACGCGGTCGATCGCGTCACCAACGTGACGATCGAGCGCAAGCTGGAGGGCCGTCGGGCCGGTGACCCGGCCGAACTGATCTCGGACAACAGGGCGATCATGGCGACGGTGGACTGGACGCCGAAGCATGACGATCTGAACGGCATCATTACGGATGCGCTGGCGTGGGAGCGCAAGCTGGCCGAAATGGGTCGATAAGGATGATGCGCCTGCGCTCGCTGTTGTTCGTGCCCGGCGACCGACCGGAGCGGATGGAGAAGGCGCTGGCGTGCGGGGCGGATGCGCTGATCCTCGACCTGGAGGATTCGGTGGCGCCATCCCGCAAGGATGCGGCGCGGGCAGCGGTGGCGGCGTTTCTGGCGGCACCACGGCGGTTGCCCCTGATCGTGCGGGTCAATCCGCTGGGGTCGGCGTTGATCGACGACGATCTCGCGGCAGTGCTGTCCGATGCGCCCGATGCGCTGATGCTGCCCAAGGCGGAGGGGGCGGCGTCGATCACGGCGCTGGCTTCGCGGACGACGCTGCCGATCCTGCCCGTCGCGACCGAGACGCCGGCGGCGATCTTTCAGCTCGGCAGCTATGCCGGCGTCGCCGACCGGTTGATCGGGCTGACCTGGGGGGCGGAGGACCTGCCGGCGGCGATCGGGGCGAGTGCGGCGCGCGAGGCGGATGGCGGCTATACCGCGCCGTACCAGCTGGCGCGGTCGTTGACGCTGTTCGGCGCGCATGCCGCCGGGGTGGCGGCGATCGAGACGGTCTATCCCGATTTTCGCGATACCGACGGGCTGGCCGCCTATGCCGCGCGGGGGCGGCGCGATGGCTTCACGGGGATGATGGCGATCCACCCGGCGCAGGTGGCGATCATCAATGCCGCCTTCACGCCGACGCCGGACGAAATCGCCCATGCGCAATCGGTGGTCGATCTGTTCGCCGCGAACCCGGGGGCGGGGGCGTTGCAACTGGACGGGCGGATGGTCGATGCGCCGCATCTGAAGGCGGCGGAGCGGTTACTCGCGCTCGCCGCCGATCGAGGCGCGGGTGCGGGCGGTGGCCCACCACCAGCCGAGCGCCCATAACGTCCCGAAGCTCCAGCCGGCGAGCACGTCGGACGGCCAATGGACGCCGAGATAGACGCGGCTGAAGCCGATCGCGCCGACCAGCAGCACCGCGACCGCGAACAGGTAACGGCGCGCGGCGCGCTCACGCACCACCTGTGACGCCAGCGCCGCCAGCGTCAGGTACACGATCGCGCTGTTGGCGGCGTGGCCGCTGGGGAAGCTGGCGCTCGACACCGGGACGAGATGATCGACCAGATCGGGGCGGGCGCGTGCCACCATGCGCTTGACGAGGGCGACGACCTCACCGCCTGACCAGCTGGCGGCGGCCAGCATCGCGGCGGTCAGCCACAGGCGTTCGGCCAGCATCAACCCGGCGGATATCGTCACGACGAGGATCAGGACGGTGCCACCGCCGAGTGCCGTCAAATCGACCGCGACACCGGGCAGCCATGCCGGCCCGCCCCACGCGCGCAGGCCGGCGACGATCGCGCGATCGGGATCGAACGGCAGCCGGTCGAGCAACGCGCCGATCGCCAGCGCCAGTCCGGCGGCAACGGCGAGCAGGGCGATACCGGCGAGGGGTGGGGGCAGGCGGCGGCGGCCGGCCGGGGCATGGCGGTCGATATCGGTCATGCCGTCTCCGTTATCAGGCCACGCGACAGGTAAAAGCGATACGGGGCGATTTGATGGCTTTCAGACAGACGACTGGTTCAGCCGCGTGAGGATCACGACCCCGTTAAACGCAAAAAAGCCGCCAGCTCGAAAGCTGGCGGCCTTAAAGTGCCTAAAAACAGGGAGTAATTAGGCGAACGCAACCGCGATCTTGCGGCGGCGATAACGGGTTGCGGCACCGACCATGCCGAAACCGAGCAGCATCAGCGCCCACGTGGTGGGCTCCGGCACTGCAAATACGACGTTGTCGACTTCGAGGGCGTTCACGCCGCTGGAGAAGCGGACGCCAGCGATGCGCTGCTCGCTGGGCGTAACGACCAGCGTGACGCGACGGTTGGTCGACGGCAGATCCTGGTTGCCATTGGCGGGGACGATGAAGTCCGAACCCGTGAAGCTCTGGATCACGTTACCGGCTGCGTTCAGCAGCGACACGGTGTTGAACGTGTCGATCGAACCCAGGAAGAAGCTGACGCTCTCGAACGACAGGGCCGACTGCAGCGTTGCCGTGCCGCCACCCTGAACCGCAAGGTAGCGCGTGCCATCGCTGAAAGCGGGCTCTGCATAGTTGTTGGTCGAGTCACCCGAAACGATGCCGGCGGTACCCGTGGTCGTGTAGGTGAACGGTGCCGAAACCGTGCCGGAATTGAAATTGACCAGCGTACCGGCGGGCGGCGCGAAGGCGGCGGCGCTGCCCGGCGTGGTCATCACGACGGCGGCCGATGCCGGCATGGCGAGAACGGCGGCCGCGGTCGCGGCGAGAATGAAAGTGGAACGCATGGAACTACCCCTGTTTATCGTGCGCCTCATCGCGGGCGCTGCGCAACCAAGACAGTATTCCGTCTGAGTCAGCTTCTAATACCCTGAAAAAAATCCGAGTCCCACACGCTTGCAAGCATAGTTTGTTAACTAAGCCCCATAATGGGACAGCCTCACGCGATTGGATCGGGTCAACAGCGATGCCGTGGTTGCGGCATTGTCGCCGGATGGCGCCGAGCATAAAGGTAGAGACGATGGTGGGTCCGCCGGGGCTCGAACCCGGGACCTCTCGATTAAAAGTCGCTTGCTCTACCGACTGAGCTACGGACCCCCACGATCGTCGAGGTGCGACCTAGGTGCGGGGACGGCGGCGGTCAACCTGGCTCAGCAGATGACGGACGCGAAGACCTGATATCGGGTCGCGCCAGCGGGCGGCGATTCGCGCCAGCGGACCCAGGACGAATCGCCGGTCGCGAAAGGCGGGATGGGGGATCGTCAGCGTCCGGGTGCGCCATGGGCCGCCCGACCAGAGGATGATGTCGAGATCGATCGGCCGCGCCCCCCAGCGGATACCGGGTCGCCGACCCATCCGCCGCTCGATCGCCTTCAGCCGGGCGAGGAGGGCGGGGGGCGGCTCGTCACTGCGGATCAGCGCGGCGGCATTGGCGAACATGCGGGTGGAGGGGCCGATCGGGGCGCTGGCGATGATCGGCGAGACTGCCTCTACCCCGCCGATCGCGGCCAGCGCGGCGACGATGGCGGCGGATGGGCGGCCGTGACGCCCGTATCGGTTGGCGCCGAGCGCGATGGCGTAAAGGGTCGTGGCCATCGCCGCCGCTTATCGCAGCCATCGCACCGGCGCGAGCGTGATGTCCCGCCGTTACGCGTCGATGGACATATCCGTCAGCAGGGCGGTGATGCCCTCTTCCTCCTTGCCGATATGGCGTTTGAGCTGGTTGATCGTCAGGCGGGCGGACGCCTTGTACGCTTCCCATTCCGCGGTGACGTCGCGGTGCTGCCAATAGACCAGATGCGTGCGGAACGATTCGCCGGCGCCGATGCATTCGATCTTCATCGCGCGCGCCCGTTCGATGCGATCCGGCGATCCCGACGTTACCGCGGGATCGAAGATCTCTTCGTGCTTGAAGATCTGATAGTCGCGCAGCACCTGCCCCATCTCCGCACGCAGGCCGGCGATCGCCGGTAGTGCGATGTCGGGGCCGCCATCGATGCAGGCGGCCCCGCGGGTCAGGATATCCTGCGCCAGGCGCTGGTGGCGATGCAGGCGATCGAGCAGGGAGGACTGTTCCATCCCCGGTCTTTGCAGGGATCGTCGTATATAATCGGTTACGACCCCGGATCGGTTCGATCCGGCCGATCAGATATCCTGCACCAGCCGTCCGTACAGGTCGGGACGGCGATCGCGGAAGAAGCCGAAGGCGGCGCGGTGGCGCCTTACCCGGTCGATATCGATCGTCGCGGTGATGACGCCTTCTTCCTCGCGATCCAGTTCGGCGATGATGTCGCCGCGTTCGTCGGTGATGAAGCTGGTACCGTAGAAAGTCTGGCCATGCTCCACGCCGATGCGGTTGGCGGCGATCACCGGCACGACGTTGGATACCGCATGGCCGACCATCGCCCGACGCCACAGCCGGGCGGTGTCGAGCGAGGTGTCGTGCGGTTCGCTGCCGATCGCGGTCGGGTAAAACAGCAGTTCGGCACCCATCAGCATCATCGCGCGCGCGGTTTCCGGATACCATTGGTCCCAGCAGACGCCGACGCCCAGCTTCGCCGCCGGCGCGGCGGGCGGGCCGCGCCACACCTTGAAGCCGGTATTGCCGGGGCGGAAATAGAATTTCTCCTCGTAGCCGGGGCCATCGGGGATGTGGCTCTTGCGATAGACGCCCTGCACCTCGCCATCGGGACCGATCATCGCGAGGCTGTTGTAATGATGCGGACCGTCCGCCTCGAAGAAGCTGGTGGGGATCGTGACCTTCAGCGCCTCGGCCAGCGCCTGCATCGCCAGCACGGCCTTGTGCTCGCCGACGGGGGCGGCGTTGGCGAACAGGCCCTCGTCCTCGACCCGGCAGAAATATTCGCCCTCGAACAGTTCGGGGGGCAGGATCACCTGCGCGCCGCGCGCCGCCGCTTCGCGCACCAGGCGCGAGACATTGGCGATGTTGGCGTCGATATCGGCGGTGAAGCCGAGCTGGAGCGCGGCGACGGTGATCTGGGTCATGGTCAATCCTGCTCCCCTCCGCTGGCGGGAGGGGCTGGGTGGGGATTACGGGTGATGGCGGTCGGGACATGCCCACCCCCGACCCCTCCCGCAAGCGGGAGGGAAGTTCTCAGGCGGGAATCTGCTGCGAAATGCAGTGGAAGCTGCCGCCGCCGGTCAGGATGTGGTCGGCGCGCTGGCCGACCGCGGTCCGGTCCGGGAACAGCGCCTGGATCGCCGCCACCGCGGCGTCGTCGTTCTCCGCGCCGTAGAGGGGCACGACCACCGCGGCATTGCCGATATAGAAGTTCATGTAGCTGGCCGGCACCACCTCGTCGTCGCGCAGCACGCGGCCGGGGGAGGGGATCGTCACCACGTCGAGGCCGGCGGCGATCAGGTCGCGGCGGGCGCGGCTGTACACCTGCCAGTTGGGATCGTTCTCCGCCGGTTCGGGGATCGCGACCCGGCCCGGAGCCACGAAGCGCGCGAGGTTGTCGACATGGCCGTCGGTATGGTCGTTGAGCAATCCCTCGCCCAGCCAGACGACGCGCGACAAGCCGAGATCGTCACGCAGCTTCGCCTCGATCTGCGTCTTGGTCAGCGATGGGTTGCGGTTGGCATTGAGCAGGCATTGTTCGGTCGTCACCATGATACCGGTGCCGTCGCCGTCGATTGCGCCACCCTCCAGCACCCAGTTGCAGGTGCCGACGCGGCGGCCGAGACGTTGCGCCAGCCGAAGGCCAACGGTGTCGTCGCCGGGCAGGTCGTATTTTCCGCCCCAGCCGTTGAACTGAAAATCGCTGGCGCTGCCGTCCGACAGGATGATGGGGCCGGTATCGCGCAGCCAGATATCGCCGAACGCCTGCACCTCGATCCCGGCGAACGGTGCGAGGGCGCGGGCGGTCTGTGCCGCTTCGGCATCGGCGCAGACCAGGATCACGCGCTCGCCGCGGCCATCGGCGTGGACCGCGCGGGCGAACGCGACGACTTCGTCACGGGCGGGGTCCAGATCGTCTTCCCACAGTTCCGGATGGCTGGGGAAGCCGATCCAGACCGCTTCATGCGGTGCCCATTCGGCGGGAGGGGTCGGACGCGTCACTTCGTAACTCCTGCGCGGGCCTTGTCGCGAACCGCGCGGAATTCGGCGGTCGGATACCAGTTGGGCCACAAGGTCGTATCGTCGGCGAGCTGGCGGCCGAGCGTGTAGTAGATCGTCAGGTCGGACACCGCACCCGACCAGTCCCAGTTGGGATCATATTCATCGGCGGGCTTGTGATAGCGATTGGCGTTGTATGCGTCGCTCGCCGCCTTGCCGGCGGCGGGGCCGCCCTTCACGAAATCCTCGCCCGATTCACCGCTGAGGACAGGGACGCCGAGCCGCGCGAACGAGAAGTGATCGGAGCGATAATAGCTGCCGCGTTCCGGCGTGGGCTCGACGCCGATGCGACGGCCCTGTGCTGCGACGATGGGCTTCACCAGATCCTCGATCTCGCTCTTGCCCGCGCCGGTCAGCACGAAATCATGCGCGAGGCCGTGGACGTTCAGCACGTCCATGTTCACGCCGCCGGCCGTCCTGGCGAGCGGATAGACCGGGTGTTCGGCGTAATAGCGCGAACCCAGCAGCCCCGATTCCTCGGCGGTGACGGCGAGATAGACCTCGGTGCGTTTGGCCGGCCCGACCTTCGTATTCGCCTCCGCCAATGCGACGAGGCCGGCGACGCCGGTGGCATTGTCCTCGGCCCCGTTGCAGATATCGTCGCCATCCACCGCGTCGCAGCGACCGAGATGGTCCCAGTGCGCGGAATAGAGGACATATTCATGGGGGGCGGTGGTGCCGGGCAGGACGCCGATGACGTTCTTCGATGCCTGACGCTTGATCGCATTGCCGAAGCCGGTCGACATTTTCAGGCCGAGCGGCACGGCCCTGAAGCCCTTGGTCTTCGCGGCTTCGGACAGGGCGGCGAAATCCTTGCCGGCGCTGGCGAACAGTTCCTGCGCCTTGGCCAGTTGCATCCAGCCGACGACCTGGCTCTGGTCCATGTGATCGCCCTTCTCGTCCAGTTCCAGCTGCGGGCCGGTCCAGGACGATTGCACGACCGCCCAGGGATAGGCGGCGGGTTCGGTCTGGTGGACGATGATCGCGGCGGCGGCGCCGTGCCTGGCGGCATTCTCGAACTTATAGGGCCAGCGGCCGTACCACGTCATCGCACGACCCTCGAACGGGCCTTCGCGCGACATCGTCTGCCAGTCGGCATCGTTGATGAGGATGACGACGGTCTTTCCCTTCACATCGACCCCGGCATAATCGTCCCAGCCTTTTTCGGGCGCGGTGATGCCGTAACCGACGAAGACGACATCGCTGTTACGCACGTCGATGCGCGGCACGACGCGATAGGTGCCGGCGACCATGTCGGTGCGGTACGCCATCGTAACCGGCGACTTGCCGCCGGTGAAGGAGAGCGGCTGCACGTTCGTGGCGGTGATCTCCACCATCGGCACGTCCTGCGTCCATTTGCCGTTGTTACCGGGCTTCAGCCCCGCCTTCTGGAAACGATCGACGATATAGGCGACCGTCTTCTCCTCTGCCGGGGTCGTCGGGGCGCGGCCCTCGAACGCATCGGAGGACAGGTCGCGGGTGACGGTCTTCAGCGTCTCGACGTCGATCGCCGGGGCGGTCTGGGCCGCGAGCGGGGCGGCGGTGAGCAACAGGGGGAGAAGGGCGGCGCGCATGGGGTACTCCTTTGCGGGCGCGTTCTGGCGTCAGGCGCGCGGCTTGTCCAAACGAAAAAGGGCGACCCATGGGGCCGCCCTCTTTTGCTTCCGGAGCGCGCCGCGGCAAAGCCGCGTCGTCGAACGGGCTGTAGCCCGTCGGCCGTCCGGTGGTCTTCTTCCTCGCTTAGCGCGAGTAGAATTCGACCACCAGGTTCGGCTCCATCTTCACCGGGTAAGGAACCTCGTCCAGCGTCGGTACGCGAACGAACGTCACCTTGGCGTTGCCGTCCTGCGCGACATAGTCGGGGATCTCACGCTCGGCGAGGTTCTGTGCTTCCAGCACCAGCGCCATTTCCTTGGCCTTCGTGCCCAGCGTGATCTCGTCACCGACGAAGCAGCGACGCGAGGCGATGTTGCACTTCACGCCGTTGACGCGAATGTGGCCGTGGCTGACGATCTGGCGTGCGGCGAAGATCGTCGGGGCGAACTTGGCGCGATAGACGAGCATGTCGAGACGCTGCTCGAGCAGGCCGATCAGGTTCTGGCTGGTATCGCCCTTCATCCGGGCCGCTTCGTGATAGCAGGCGCGGAACTGCTTCTCGGTCACGTCGCCGTAATAGCCCTTGAGCTTCTGCTTGGCGCGCAGCTGGATGCCGAAGTCCGACACCTTGCCCTTGCGGCGCTGGCCGTGCTGGCCGGGGCCGTATTCGCGCTTGTTGACCGGGGACTTCGGGCGGCCCCAGATGTTCTCGCCCATACGACGGTCGAGTTTGTACTTCGCGCTTTGACGCTTCGACATGATAGATCCTTGGCAATTCGAACGACGTTGACCGCCGATCCGCGAACGGACGGGCGGGTTGGTCCCGGTATCGCGCTACGTCTCAAAGCTATGAGGGCAGGCCCGCCGCTTCACCGGGGTGCGGGGGCATTGCGAAGGCGCGCGGTTAGCGGGACGCTCCGCCCGAGTCAAGTTTGGGGAGAAGGCGCGACCTTACTGGCCGGTGTTGATCGCGCCGTTCTGAATATGCTCCATCCGCTGGCGCGCGACGGCGCTGGCCTCGTCCCATTCGCGCCGGGTGTGGCAGACGCGGGTCTGGCCGAGACGCGATCCGGTGATCTTCGTACTACGGCAGATGCGCTTTTCGGGATCGGCGGCCGGCGTCGGCACGGCGACGGGCGTCGCGGCCTGCATCAGGGTCAGGAGGATCGCGATCGACATGGTCATCCCCGGAACAGGCCAAAACGTATACTGTCGATATCGTGTCGCGGCCGACTTGTCGATCCGCCGTTTGCGATGGCGTGCAGGCGCGTTATGCGGGGCGACATGATCATCGTTGCTCCCGCCGACTGTTCCACCATGGCCGAGGTGCGCGCCGGCGTCGATCAGGTCGATCGCGATCTGGTGACGCTGCTGGCACGCCGCTTCGGCTATATGGATGCGGCCGCGCGGATCAAACCGGTGCGCGGCGCGGTGCGCGACGAGGATCGCAAGGCGCAGGTGATCGCCAATGCCTGCGCCGCCGCGCGGGATGCGGGCGTGCCGGAGGCGGTGGTCGGCGATCTATGGGAGCGTCTCGTCGAGGCCTCCATCGCCTATGAACTCGCCGCGTTCGACCGGCGCTGATCGCCGCGCCTTACGGCCGTCGAGCGCGGCCAGCACGCCGCGCATCGTCCGCACCTCCTGCGCCGACCAGCCGGGTTTGGTCAGCAGGGTGCGCAGCGTTCGCCGCACGGTTTCGGTGCGGGCGGGCGGGAAGAAGAAATTCGCCGCTACCAGCATGTCGTCAAGCTGCGCGATCATGCCGTCCAGTTCGCCCTGCGGTGCGGGCAACGGCATCTCGGTTTCCGGCGGCTGCGCCAGTTCCTGCCCCTTCGACCATTCATAGGCGACGAGGATAACCGCCTGCGCGAGGTTCAGGCTGCCGAATTCGGGATTGATCGGCACGGTGATGATTGTGCGGGCCAGCGCGACGTCGTCGGTTTCCAGCCCGGACCGTTCGGGGCCGAACAGGATCGCGGCGCGGCCGGGATCGGCATGGATCGCCCGCGCCGCTGCTTCGGGCGTGGCGACCGGCTTGGTGACGCCGCGCTTGCGGACGGTGGTGGCGTAGACGTGCGTGCAATCGGCGACGGCGGCGGCGACGGTGTCATAGACCGCCGCCTGTTCCAGCACGATGTCGGCGCCACTGGCGGCCGGGCCGGCTTGTGGATTGGGCCAGCCGTCGCGGGGGGCGACGAGGCGTAGTTCGACGAGGCCGAAGTTCAGCATGGCGCGGGCGGCCTTGCCGATGTTCTCGCCGAGCTGGGGGCGGACGAGGACGATGACGGGGGGTGGGGTGGGGGATGGCGGGGTGACAAATGTGCTTCGACTTCGCTCAGCACGAACGGAGGGTGAAGGCGTGGGCTGGTCGGTTCCGTGTGTGACGTCGATCATTCTTATTTCCGTTCGCCCTGAGCGAAGTCGAAGGGTTCTTTCCGCGGGCGGGATGGCGGCTTCATGCAGTGCCGCCCAGTCGCTTCTCGCCAGCGCCTCTTTCTTGGCGCGGACCAACCCTTGATTTGTGCCTCTGCTGTCAGCGCTTCATAACGACTGTCGAAATCCTGCGACCACATCAACACAACCGGCCGCCGCTTCTGCGTATATCCCGCGACCTGACCGGTTTGATGCTGGCCGACGCGGCGTTCCAGATCGTCGGTGTGACCCGTGTAATAACTGCCGTCGGCAAAGCGGAGGATATAGGCCCAGAACGTCATCGTTCGGCTCTATCCCTCGATACGCCGTCTCGACAAGCTCGACGGCTACTCGGGACGAACGGAGTGGGGAAGGGTAGGAGCGCATGAGGGCCACTTGATTGCCCTTTGGACGAAAGGTTTGGCCCTAACCCCGCCCGGCCTCTTCAACCTGCCCGGCGAACGCCTCGAAATCCCGTGCCTCGCTGAAGTCGCGGTACACGCTGGCGAAGCGGATATAGGCAACCGAGTCGAGCGCCTTCAGGCCATCCATCACCATCTCGCCGATCCGGGCGGAGGTGACTTCGCTGTCGCCGAGCGTTTCCAGTCGGCGCTGGATGCCGGACACCAGTTTCTCGATCCGCGCCGGTTCGATCGGCCGCTTGCGGGCGGCGATCGAGACCGAGCGCATCAGTTTCTCGCGGTCGAACGGCTCGCGCCGGTCCTCGCTCTTCAACACGGTCAGTTCGCGCAGCTGGATGCGTTCGAACGTGGTGAACCGCGCTGCGCACCCCTCGCACTGCCGCCGACGCCGGATCGCCGCCCCGTCTTCGGTGGGGCGGCTGTCCTTTACCTGGCTGTCTTCATGGCCGCAAAAGGGGCAGCGCATTCAGCGGTCAGCCCTTGCGCTTGGCATAGGCCACGCCGGCTCCGACGATCGCGCCCAGCACCGGGCCGACGACGGGCAGCGGGATCGCGAGCACCGCGCCGATCGCGCTGTACTTCGCCATCTTCTTGCCGAGACCCGGCGTGTTCTTCACTTCGGTCTGGATTTCGTCGATCTTCGACATGGTGCTTATCCTTGGTAGATGGGGAAGCGTGCGCACAGCGTGCGTACCCGCGCCCTAACGTCCGCCTCGACCTCCGGGTCCCCGTGCTCGCCTTTCTTGGCGAGACCGTCGAGCACGTCGGCGACCATGTGACCGATCTCGCGGAACTCGGCGGGGCCGAAGCCGCGCGTCGTGCCGGCGGGGCTGCCGACGCGGATGCCGCTGGTCTTCACCGGCGGCAGCGGATCGTTGGGGATGCCGTTCTTGTTGCAGGTGATGCCGGCGCGCTCCAGCGCCTCGTCCGCGTCGCGGCCGGTGATGCCGAGCGGGCGCAGATCGATCAGCGCCAGATGCGTGTCGGTGCCGCCGGCGATGACGTCGGCGCCACGTTCCTTCAGCGTGGCGGCCAGCACCTTGGCGTTCTCGACCACGGCGGCGATGTAGCTCTTGAAATCGGGGCGCAGCGCCTCGCCGAAGGCAACCGCCTTGGCGGCGATGACGTGCATCAGCGGGCCGCCCTGAAGCCCGGGGAACACCGCCGAGTTGATCTTTTTCGCGATCGCCTCGTCATTGGTCATCACCATGCCGCCGCGGGGGCCGCGCAGCGTCTTGTGCGTGGTGGTGGTCACGACGTGCGCGTGGCCGAACGGCGTGGGGTGCAGGCCGGCGGCGACGATGCCGGCGAAGTGCGCCATGTCGACCATGAAATACGCACCGACCTTGTCCGCGATCGCGCGGAACTTGGCGAAATCGATCGTGCGCGGATAGGCGGAGCCGCCGGCGATGATGAGTTTCGGCTGATGCTCGACCGCGAGGCGTTCGACCTCGGCGTAATCGATCAGGTGGGTGTCGGCATCGACGCCGTACTGGATCGCGTTGAACCACTTGCCCGACATCGCGGCGCGGGCGCCGTGGGTCAGGTGGCCACCCGCGTCGAGGCTCATGCCCAGGATCGTCTCGCCCGGCTTCACCAGCGCCAGCATCACCGCGCCGTTGGCCTGCGCGCCCGAATGCGGCTGCACGTTGACGAAGCCGCAGCCGAAGATCTGCTTCGCACGGTCGATCGCCAGCTGCTCGACTTCGTCGGACGGCGCGCAACCCTGATAATAGCGCTTGCCGGGATAGCCCTCGGCATATTTGTTCGTGAAGACCGAGCCCTGCGCCTCCAGCACCGCTTTCGACACGATGTTCTCCGACGCGATCAGTTCGATCTGCGTCTGCTCGCGTTCCAGTTCATGCGCGATGCCGGCGAAGATCGCAGCGTCGGCATCGGCCAGGCCGCGGGTGAAGAAACCATCCGGCTGGACGCCTGAAATATCCCGGGGCGAAATGTCTTGGGGCTGGGTGCTCATGCGGCGAACTCCTTCGATAGCTTGTCGACGCGGTGTTGATGACGGCCGCCTTCGAATTCGGCGGACAGGAAAGCGGTGATGCAGGCCTTCGCCATGTCGTCGCCGATCAGGCGGGCGCCCATCGCGATGGCGTTGGCATCATTATGGTGACGCGCGAGCTGGGCCGACAGGGGTTCGGACACCAATGCGCAGCGGCAGGCGGGGTGGCGATTGGCGGCGATCGAGATGCCGACCCCCGATCCGCACAGCGCGATGCCGCGTTCGGCGCGACCATCGGCCAGCGCCTCGGCCAGGGCATGGCCGTAATCCGGGTAATCGACGCGCGCGTCGCCATGCGTGCCGAGATCGATGACCTCATGGCCGACCTCTGCGAGCCAGGCGGCCAGCGTCGTCTTCAGCGACACGGCGGCATGATCGGAGGCGATGGCGATGCGCATGGGCGATCCCTGCTGACGGTGAAGCGGATGGATGCCAGCGCCCTTACCGACAGACGCGGAAAATGGCCACAGCGTTGTCGCCGTCATTCGGTCTTGTCGTCCGTACCGCAGCCGCTAGTCTGCCCGGATGCAACGCATCGCCACCGACGACGCCCGCGCCCATCTGGCCAGCGTGCTGATCGCCACCGGAAGCGAGGATCGTGCCGCCTTCCGCGAACTGTATCGACTGACCTCCGCGAAGCTTTTCGGGATCGCCCTGCGTATCTGTGGCGATCGACAGGCTGCGGAGGACGTGTTGCACGACGTCTACCTTATCATCTGGCGCCGGGCGGGCGCGTGGGAACCGGGACGGGCGAGCCCGATCACGTGGCTGGCGACGATCGCCCGCAACCGCGCGATCGACTGGCAACGGTCGCAGCGCGTCCGCCGCGCCGCCCCGATCGAGGACGCGCCCGACATCGCCGATTCCGCGCCCGATGCCGAGGCGATGCTGATGGCGTCGGACGGATCGCATACGCTGCAGGATTGCCTGCGCGAACTGGAGGGACGCCAGAGCGAGGCGATCCGCACCGCGTTTTTCGATGGCGTCACCTATGCCGAGCTGGCGGAGCGCCGGGGCGTGCCGCTGGGGACCGCCAAAAGCTGGATTCGTCGTGGCCTTGCCCGCCTGAAGGAGTGCCTCGACCGTGCCGCCTGAACCGCTGAGCCCCGACGACGAACCGGACGTGGCGGCGGGCGAACTGGCGCTGGGATTTTTGGATGGCGAGGAACGCGCCGTCGCGCTTCGCCGGATGCTGGCCGAGCCGGGTTTCGCCGCCGATGTCGAACGCTGGCGGATGTATCTGTCGCAACTGTTCGACCTGTGGCCCGAAGCGCAGCCGCCGGAGGATCTGATCGACCGGATCGATGCCAGTCTGGGCGGCGTCGCGCCCGCCCGGCGCGGACGGCCGTTCCCGTGGCCGCTGCTGGCGATCGTCAGCACGGCGCTGGCCGCGTGCCTGTTACTGGTCGTTGCATTGCGGCCGGGTGGGCCACCGCCGGGTGGCGCACCGATGGGGCCGCCGCCGATCACTGCCTCCGCGCCGATCCTCGTCGCGGCGCTGGGCGACGCGAAAGCGCCGGTCGCCGCCGCGTTCGATCCGACGGACGGCAGCATCCGCGTGACCGCCGCGCCCGATGCGCCGGCCACGCGCGTCGCGCAGCTCTGGGTGATCGGCGGCGATGGCGTGCCGTATCCGCTGGGGTTGCTGGCGCGTGATGCGACGTTGCTGGTCGTGCCGGCGGCCGACCGCGCGCGGATCGCGGCGGGGGCGACGCTGGCCATCTCGATCGAGCCGGAGGGCGGATCGCCGACCGGCAAGCCGACCGGGCCGGTGGTGGCGACCGGCGCGCTGGCGGCGGTGTGAACGGGTCGATCGACCGCACCACCCGGCTGCTGGGGTTCGCCGGGTTACTGCCACAGGCGGCGCTGCTCGTGGGGCTAGCGACCGGGCATGACGGGCTGGGCGTGCTGCACGGCATGGCGTTCGTCTATGCCGCGCTGATCTTCAGCTTTCTCGGTGGCATCTGGTGGGGATGGGCGGTGCGCCGGTCTAGCGGGCAAGGGGCGCTGGCGGGGCTGGCGGTGGCGCCGACGCTGGTGACGATATTGCTGGTCGGCGTGGCGCTGCATGGGTCGCTGCGCTGGGCGCTCGTCGGCCTCGGCAGTGGTTTGCTGCTGACGCTGCTGGTGGATCGCCATCTGGTTGCGACGGGTGAGGCGCCGACGGGATGGATGGGCCTGCGCGTGCCGTTGTCGGTAGGGTTGGGGGTGCTGACCATCCTGACGGGGGTGGTGTGACGGGCTGGCGGCGATCTGTTATGGTCGGGGCATGAACCGGCCTGCGACGACCCTTTCGGCGACCCCGTTCGATACGTCGTTCACCGCGCGCTTCACGACCGCCGAGTTTCTCCGGATGATGGAGTCCGGGGCGTTCGACGACATGAAGATGGAACTGGTTCAGGGGGAATTGGAGCGGATGAATCCGCCACACAATGCGCATGCCGGCCGTCAGGCGAGGATCGTGATCCGGCTGGCGAAGGTCGTGTCGGAGGAATTGATTCGGGGAGAGGTCGGCCTCGACCTGGGTGATGATACGGTGATGGCATGCGATGCCGCCATTCTCGATCGCCCGGTCGGCGATATCGGTCTGTTACACGCGGACGATGTCGCACTGGTGATCGAGATTGCCGAATCGACGATCGTGCGCGATCTGGGTCTGAAGCGACTGGCCTATGCACGGGCGGGGATCGCCGCTTACTGGGTGATCGATGGCGAGCGATCGGTCGTCCATGTCTTCGGCGAACCCGTGGCTGGCGATTATGCGCTGGTCGGCACGATCCGCTTCGGCGAGCCGATCGCCGTTCCCGGCACGGACGCCACGATCGTCATCGACTGACCGTCGCGCCCGGCCGGCGTTCACGCCGCCTTGCGCAGTTCCAGCCGGCTCCAGATTTCCACCAGCGCGCCGGTCAGGTCGCGCATCATCGTCTCGCTGTGGGCGGGGCCGGGGGTGAAGCGCAGGCGCTCGGTGCCGCGCGGTACGGTGGGGTAGTTGATCGGCTGAACGTAGACGCCGTATTCGGCGAGCAGGATGTCGCTGATCTTCTTCGCCTTCACCGGATCGCCGACCATCACCGGCACGATATGCGTTTCGCCGACCATCACCGGCAGGCCGGCATCCGCCAGCATGGTTTTCAGCATCGCCGCCGCCGCCTGCTGCCCCTCGCGTTCCGCCGTCGAGGATTTCAGGTGGCGCACGCTGGCCAGCACGCCCGCGACCAGCACGGGCGACAGGCTGGTGGTGAAGATGAAGCCGGGCGCATAGCTGCGGATGACGTCGATGATCGTGCGGCTGGCGGCGATATAGCCGCCCATGACGCCGAACGCCTTGCCCAGCGTCCCCTCGATGATCGTCAGCCGCTCGGCCACCTCGTCGCGTTCGGAGATGCCGCCGCCGCGCGGGCCGTACATGCCGACCGCGTGGACTTCGTCGCAATAGGTCAGCGCGTTGTACCGGTCGGCGAGGTCGCAGATCGCGGCGATCGGGGCGACATCGCCCTCCATCGAATACACGCTCTCGAACGCGATCAGCTTGGGCACCGACGGGTCTTCGGCCGCCAGCAATTCTTCCAAATGGGCCAGATCGTTGTGGCGGAAGATGCGCTTCTCGCAGCCCGAATTGCGGATACCCGCGATCATCGATGCGTGGTTCAGCTCGTCGGAAAAGATCACGCAGCCGGGCAGGATCTTGGCCATCGTCGCCAGCGTCGCCTCGTTCGAGACATAGCCGCTGGTGAACAGCAGCGCCGCTTCCTTGCCGTGCAGGTCGGCGAGTTCGCCTTCCAGATCGACATGATAATGCGTGTTGCCGCCGATGTTGCGCGTGCCGCCGCTGCCGGCGCCGACATCGTGCAACGCCTCTTCCATCGCGGCGATCACCTTGGGATGCTGGCCCATGGCGAGATAGTCGTTGGAGCACCAGACGGTGATCGGCTTCGGCCCGTTATGCCCGGCAAAGCAACGCGCATTGGGGAACGCGCCCTTGTTGCGCAGAATGTCGATGAAGACGCGGTAGCGCCCCTCGGCATGAAGGCGATCGATCGCCTGGGTGAACACGCGCGAGTAATCCACGCGCACATCGGTGCCGTCGCTGCTCATGGGCTGCCCATGTAATGGCGTCCCCCTCGCGAGGCCAGCGCATAAAAGCGGTGACTATGATCGACGGGGCGGACAAATTGTCCCGGCTTCCGTGGATTTACAACGTTTCCAGTAGCGGAAAGCCGCGCGACGCCAGGGTGGCCGCGATCGCGCGGGTGCGATCATCGGCCCGCGTGAAGACCAGCGTGCCGGGCTGCGGCGTCGCCGGCCATGCCTGACCTTCCGTCAGATAGGCGATTCGTCGTGCGATTCCCGGTCCGCCATCGACGAAGCGGACGCCCGGTGGCGCGACCGCGATCATATCGTCCTCGAGCAGCGGGAAATGCGTGCACGCGTTGACGATCACGTCGATTCGGTCGCCGCCGTCCTGCCCGAACAGTCCCTGCAACTCCGTGCCGATGCGATCGGGCGACGGCGGCTGGCCGGCCAGCGCCGCCTCGGCGATCTCGACCAGCGCCGCCGATCCGTGGCGCAGGACGAGGCAATCGCCGGCGAAGCGCGCCGCCAGATCGTCGACATAGGGCTGGCGCACCGTTGCCTCGGTGCCCAGCACGCCGATCGCCCGCGTCGCACTCATCGCCGCCGCCGGTTTGATCGCCGGCACCGTGCCGACCACCGGCACGTCGAGCGCGGCGCGCACCGCGGGCAGGGCGATGGTGGAGGCGGTGTTGCACGCGATCACCACCAGTCGCGGGCGATAGCGTTCGACCAGCCGGCCGAGCAGCGCCGGCACGCGGGCGGCGATCTCCGCCTCGCTCTTCGTGCCATAGGGAAAGCCCGCCGAATCGGCGGCATAGACGATGCGGGCATGCGGCAGCAGCGCCAGTGTCGGCCCGACCACCGACAGGCCTCCGACACCGGAATCGAAGAACAGGATCGGGGCGTCGTCGATCATGAATCCGCCTTTAGCCGGCACGATCCGATCGCGTCACCCCTTGAGGCCCTTGAGCGAAGTGAAGGGACAGGCGGTGGACAGGCCGTCGCCCGGCACGGTATAGCGGAACGAAGGGGGAAAATTTGCACACTGATATCCTCTGGATCGCTCCGGCGTCGGCGTTGCTGATCGGTTACCTGCTGGGGTCGATCCCGTTCGGCGTGATTCTGACGCGCGTGGCCGGGGCCGGCGATCTGCGCCAGATCGGATCGGGCAATATCGGTGCGACCAACGTGCTGCGCACGGGCCGCAAGGGCCTGGCGGCGGCGACGTTGCTGCTCGACATGCTGAAGGGGCTGGCGGCGGTGCTGATCGTCGAGCGGCTGTTTCCGGGCGAAGGCGTGCTGGCGGCTGCGGGTGCGTTCATCGGCCATTGCTATCCCGTCTGGCTGCGCTTTCGCGGCGGCAAGGGGGTCGCGACGCTGATGGGCATCGTCGTCGGCCTCCATTGGCCGATCGGTGTCGTCTATGCGGTCGTGTGGCTTTCCTTGCTGGCGGGATTGCGGATTTCGGCGGTCGCCGGGATGGCGGCGGCGATCAGCGCGCCCGTCGCGGCGGCGCTGTGGGGACGATTCGATCTTGTCATGCTGCTGCTGGCGCTCGGTCTGCTGGTGATCTGGAAACATGGCGACAATATCGAGCGGCTGCTGGCCGGCACCGAACCACGCATCGGCCGGCGTGACTGACACGATCACGGCGCGGCTGCGCCTGCTCAGGACCGGTGGCATCGGCCCGGTCGCCTATCGCCAGTTGCTCGCGCGATTCGGCGATGCCGGCCGGGCGCTGGAGGCGTTGCCGACGCTGGCCCGGCGCGGCGGCGGCATGGCACCGCCGCCGCCAGACGCGGCGGCCATCGATCGCGAGCGGGAGCAGGTCGCCCGACTCGGTGCGCGATATCTGTTTCATGACGATGCCGGGTATCCGCCGTTGCTCGCCGAGCTGGACAATGCGCCGCCGGTGTTGATCGTGCGCGGCGACCTGACGCTGGCGGCGCGGCCGTGCGTGGCGATCGTGGGCGCGCGCAATGCCTCTGCCGCCGCGTGCCGGTTCGCACGGCAACTGGCGCATGATCTGGTGGCGCAGGACACGACGGTGGTCTCTGGTCTGGCGCGCGGTATCGACACGGCGGCCCACGCCGGATCGCTGGCGGGCGGGACGATCGGGGTGATCGCCTGCGGCATCGACGTCGTCTTCCCGCCGGAAAACGCCGCCTTGCAGGAAGAGGTGGCGACGCGCGGTCTGTTGATTGCCGAACAGCCGCCGGGCACGGAGCCGCGCGCCCGCCATTTTCCTTATCGCAACCGCATCATCGCCGGACTGGCGCAGGGCACCGTGGTGGTGGAGGCGGCGCCGAAATCCGGATCGCTCATCACCGCGCGGCTGGCGGTGGAACTGGGCCGCGAGGTGATGGCGGTGCCGGGCAGCCCGATCGATCCGCGCGCGCAAGGATGCAACGGCCTGATCCGCGAAGGCGCGATCCTGATCCAGTCGGCCGCCGACGTGCTGGAACAGATCCGCCCGATCGATCCGCGCGCGGTGCGCTCCCCCGTCCATGGCTGGGGCGGGCCGCCGCCCGAGGATGCCGACGATGCCGCGCGTTCCGCCGTGTCGGCGTTGCTGGGCCCGGCGCCCGTGCCGGTCGACGAGGTGATCCGCCAGTCCGGCCGCCCGCCGGCGGTGGTGCAGACGGTGTTGCTGGAGCTGGAACTGGCCGGGCGACTGGAACGCCACGCTGGCGGGCGGGTAAGTCTCTGCTGATCGTCGTGCTCTATATCGGATAGCACCAGCGACTTGACGCCGCCCGATCAACCTCGCCACCCTCGCGCGTACACGTAAGGACGCTATTAGCCAGTCATGCAGCTTGTCATCGTCGAATCGCCCGCCAAGGCGAAGACCATCGAAAAATACCTCGGCTCGGATTATCGGGTTCTCGCCTCGTACGGCCATGTCCGCGATCTGCCGCCCAAAGACGGATCGGTAAACCCGGACGACGGGTTCGCGATGGAGTGGGAGAACTACGCGGACAAGGCCAAGCAGCTGAAGGCGATCGCCGATCTGTCGAAGACCGCCGACCGTCTGATCCTGGCGACCGATCCGGATCGCGAGGGCGAGGCGATTTCGTGGCATGTGCAAGAGGTGCTGCGGGCGCGCAAGGCGCTGCCCAAGGACGTGCAGCGCGTCACGTTCAACGCGATCACCAAGCCTGCGATCCTGGCGGCGATGAAGGCGCCGCGTGAGCTGGATACCGATCTGATCGACGCGTATCGGGCGCGGCGGGCGCTGGATTATCTCGTCGGTTTCACGCTGTCGCCGGTGCTGTGGCGCAAGCTGCCCGGCGCCAAGTCGGCGGGCCGTGTGCAATCGGTGTCGCTGCGCCTGATCGTCGAGCGCGAGCGCGAGATCGAGGCGTTCCGGGCGCAGGAATACTGGTCCGTCACCGCACAGATGGAGCAGGACGGCACGCCGTTCACCGCCCGTCTCGTCCAGTTCGAGGGCAACAAGCTCGACCGCCTGTCGATCGGCAATGAGGGCGACGCGCTGCGCGCCAAGGCCGCGGTCGAGGAAGGGCGTTTCTCGGTCCAGTCGGTCGAGACCAAGCCCGGCACGCGCAACCCGCCGCCGCCCTTTACTACATCGACCCTGCAGCAGGAGGCGGCGCGCAAGCTCGGCTTCTCCGCCGATCACACGATGCGGATCGCGCAGGGACTCTATGAGGACGGCGCGATCACGTACATGCGGACGGACGGCGTGCAGATGGACGGCAGCGCCATCTCCGCCGCGCGTCTCGCCATCGCGAACCGGTATGACGCCGGCTATGTCCCGGACAAGCCGCGCCAGTACCAGACCAAGGCCAAGAACGCGCAGGAAGCGCATGAGGCGATCCGTCCGACCGATTTCGGCAAGGACAAGGCGGGTGGCGGCGATCATGCGCGGCTGTACGACCTGATTTTCAAGCGCGCGCTGGCCAGCCAGATGGCATCGGCGCGGTTCGAGCGGACGACGGTGGAACTGGCCGAAGGCACCGGACGGCATGTGTTGCGCGCCACGGGCCAAGTCGTGCTCTTCCCCGGCTATCTCGCGCTATATGAAGAAGGACAGGACGACAGCGCCGACGAGGAGTCGCGCCGTCTGCCCCGGATGCGCGAGGGCGATGCGCCGGCGAAGAAGGCGGTCGATGCCGAGCAGCATTTCACTCAGCCGCCGCCGCGTTTCTCCGAAGCGTCGCTGGTCAAGCGGATGGAGGAACTCGGCATCGGCCGGCCCTCCACCTATGCGTCGATCATCAAGACGCTGAAGGACCGCGCCTATGTGCGGATCGAGAAGAACCGGTTCTTCGCGGAGGAAAGCGGCCGGCTCGTCACCGCATTTCTGGAGCGGTTTTTCCAGAAATATGTCGGCTTCGATTACACCGCCGATCTGGAAGAGGAACTGGACGACGTATCAGGCGGTCGCGCGCAGTGGCAGGCGGTGCTGGAAGCGTTCTGGCGCGACTTCAAGCCGCTGACGTCGGAGGTGATGGAACAGCAGCCGAGCGCCATCACCGCCGAACTCGACGTGTTCCTGGCGCCGTACCTGTTCCCGGACAAGGCGGACGGCAGCGATCCGCGGCTGTGCCCGAACTGCGGCGAGGGCAAGCTGGCGCTGCGCGGTGGTCGCTTCGGCGCGTTCGTCGCCTGCTCCAACTATCCCGAATGCAAATTCACCCGGCGTTTCGCGCAGGGCGGGTCGGCGGACGAGGACACCGGGCCTGAGCAATTGGGCAAGGACCCGGAGACGGGCCTGCCGGTCGAGCGGAAATCGGGGCGATTCGGTCCCTATATCCAGCTGGGCGATGGCAAGGATGCCAAGCGCGCGTCGATCCCCAAGGATGTCGAACTCGATCTGGAATGGGCGCTGAAACTGCTCAGCCTGCCGCGCACGGTCGGCAAGCATCCTGAGTCGGGCGAGGATATCACCGCCTCGATCGGGCGCTATGGCCCCTATCTGGCGCATTCGGGCAAATATGCGCGGCTGCAATCGACCGCCGATGTGTTCGAGACGGGCATGAACGCGGCGGTGGTGAAGCTGGCCGAGGCGGCGGCGGGCGGTGGCCGTCCGGCGCGCGGGGCGGCCCGCGCGCCGCTGAAGGAGCTGGGCAAGCATCCGCGGACCGAACTGGAACTGAAGCTGATGGAGGGGCGGTACGGTCCCTATGTCACCGATGGCGAAACCAACGCGACCCTGCCGAAATCGATCACGCCCGATCAGTTGACGCTGGAGGAAGCGGCCTCGCTGATCGACGCACGCGCGGCGGCCGCACCGGCGCCGAAGAAGAAGGCGGCGCCCAAAAAGGCGGCAGCCAAGAAGCCGGCGGCGAAGAAGGATGCACCGGCCAAAGCGGCGGCAAAGAAGCCTGCGGCCAAGAAGGCGCCGGCGAAGAAAGCGGCCCCCAAGGCGGAGTGAGTCGACGGAGATGCGCGGTCGGGAACGTCCCGGCCGCTTTTCCGTGTCAGGCCGCGCGCTGCTGCATCGACCCCAGCCAGGCACGGGCCGCGGCCTGAGCGCGTGAGATTTCGCGGGCGGTCAGTTCCTCGGCCACCTCGGCGCGGGCGTCCTGGGCGGCTTCAAGCCCGGCGCCGGCCGCCAGATTGAACCATTTATGCGCCTCGATCAGGTCGACGCCGACGCCGGCGGTGCCGGTCTGATAGCAGATGCCGAGGTCATAGAGCGCATCGCCATCGCCGCGTGCGGCGTCGGCGAAACGACTGTCCATCAGAAACTGGGCATTCTTGAAACTGTTGGCCATGGGAACATCCTGTCCGCTGTTGCTCACAGCTTGGACGGGAACGCTTCACCAAATGGTTAATGCGTTAACGTCACTCGACGGGAATATTGTCGATCAGGCGTGTCGCGCCCATCCGCGCCGCTGCCAACAAACGGCGCGGGCGGTCCGCCGCCGGATTCGGGGCCAGCGACTCGGCATCGACCAGCTCGACATAGTCCACCGCGAATCCAGCCGCAGTCAGCGTCGTCCCGGCATCGGCGAGAACCGCGCCGACATCCTCGCCGCGGCCGATCGCCCGTGCGGCGATGCCCAGCGCGCGGGGCAGCGCCACGGCGCGGGCGCGCTCGCCCTCGTCGAGATAGATGTTGCGCGACGACAGAGCGAGGCCGTCGTCATCGCGCTGGGTCGGGACGCCGAGAATTTCGATATCCATATCGAGGTCGATGACCAGGCGGCGGATCACCGCCAGTTGCTGGAAATCCTTTTCGCCGAAACAGGCGATGTCGGGCCGGACCTGATTGAACAGCTTGGCCACCACCGTCGCGACGCCGTCGAAATGGCCCGGTCGTGCCGCGCCGTCGAGACCGTCGCTGACGCCGGATACCGATATGCTGGTCGCAAAGCCATCGGGGTACATCGTCTCGACCCCCGGCGCCCAGAGCAGGTCGCAACCATGTTCGGTCAGCAGGCGCGCATCCGCCGCCTCGCGCCGGGGATAGCGGGACAGGTCCTCGCTGGGTCCGAACTGGCGCGGATTGACGAAGATCGAGGCGACGACCTTCGTACCGCCGCGCCGGGCGGTTTCGATCAGCGCCATGTGACCCGCGTGCAGCGCGCCCATCGTCGGGACGAGCGCCACCCGCGCGCCCTCCGCCCGCCAGCCGGCGATGATTCCGCGCAGCTCTTCCAGTTCCCGGACGGTACGCAAACGAAACTTCCCCCTCGAACAATGCGGGCGGTGCTTCTATGGAGCAGACAAGCAACGATCAACAGGGGAATGGGTGTTGCCGAGCGGCCCGCATATCATCGTCTTCGCCAATGAAAAGGGCGGGACCGGCAAATCGACCACTGCGGTCCATGTCGCCATCGCGCTCGCGGCGAAGGGCGCGCGCGTCGCGTGCTTCGATCTCGACCATCGCCAGCGCACCGTCGGCCGCTATCTGGACAACCGCGCCGATACCATCCGACGCAACGGCAACGCGCTGCCGATGCCACGCCACGCCACGCATGACGGCGTCAGCGAGGATTTCTTCGCGGAGACATGGCATAGCCTGCTGAGGGATACCGACTTCCTGATCGTCGACACGCCCGGCCGCGACGATCCGTTCGCGCGGACGGCGGCGACGCTGTCGAACACGCTGGTCACGCCGATGAACGACAGCTTCGTCGATTTCGACCTGATCGGACAGGTCGATCCCGAGACGTTCCAGGTGACGCGCCCGTCCTTCTATTCCGAATTGATCTGGGATGCGCGCAAGCAGCGGGCGCGGGCGGACGGGACGACGATCGACTGGGTCGTGCTGCGCAACCGGCTTCAGCATATCGAGGCGCGCAACATGCGCCGCGTGCAGGAGGCGCTGGGGCAATTGTCGAAGCGGGTCGGGTTCCGGATCATCCCGGGTCTCGGCGAACGCGTGATCTATCGCGAGATGTTCCCGCAGGGGCTGACGATGATCGACGCGCGTGAGTTCGGCTCGATGGGTCTCGGCCATGTCGCCGCGCGGCAGGAACTGCGCGAGATGATGGCGGCGCTGCAATTGCCCGAAGTCGTGTCGGGTCAGCCGGTCGTGCCGGGTGTCGCTGCATGAAGTTCCTGCTCGCCGCCCTTATCATCTGGGTGGTGTGGAAATATCTGCGACCCTCGGGCAAGCGCCGCATGGCGGCCGAGGAAGTGGAGGCGCGGGCGATATTGGGCGTCGGCCCGTGCGCGAATGCGGAGGCGATCCGGGCGGCGCATCGCCGGTTGCTGGCGGGGGTGCATCCCGATCGCGGCGGATCGACCGAACTGGCGCGCCGGATCAACGCCGCGCGCGACACGCTGGTCGGGCGACCGGCGGGCGATCGGACGATCGACGGCGCGTGAGCCACCGGTTCGATCCCACGATCTTGCGCGAATACGACATTCGCGGCACCGTCGGCGCGACGCTGCACGAAGCGGATGCGGTGGCGGTCGGTCGCAGCTTCGCGACCTGCGTGCGGGCGGCTGGCGGTACGCGCGTGGCCGTGGGGCGTGACGGGCGGCTGTCGTCGCCGATGCTGGAGGCGGCGCTGGTCCGTGGCCTGACCGCCGGTGGCGTCGATGTGGTGCGGATCGGCCTCGGGCCGTCGCCGATGCTCTATTATGCCGAGGCGGTGATGGAGGTCGATGCCGGTATCCAGGTGACGGGCAGTCATAATCCCGCCGATCACAACGGCTTCAAGATGGTGCTGGGCCATCGTTCGTTCTGGGCGGACGATATCCAGCATCTCGCGCGGTTGGCCGAGCAGGGCGACTGGAGCGAGGGCGACGGCACGGTGACCGACGCGGACATGCTCGACGCCTATGTCGGCCGGCTGTTCGCAGGCTATGGCGGCGGCGCGTACCGGATCGGCTGGGATTGCGGCAGCGGCGCCGCCGGGCCGGCGGTCGAGCGGCTGACGGCGTTGCTGCCGGGCGAGCATCACCTGCTCTACACGCAGCCGGACGGGCATTTCCCGCACCATCATCCCGATCCGAGCGAGGAGGCGAACCTCGTCGATCTGCAGGCGCTGGTGGCGGCGAAGGGCCTTGATTTCGGGCTGGCCTTCGATGGCGATGGCGACCGGATCGGGGCGGTCGATGGCAAGGGACGGGTGCTGTGGGGTGACCAGATACTGGGCCTGATCGCCGAGCCGTTGCTGCGCGAACTGCCCGGCGCGACGATCATCGCGGATGTGAAGGCCAGCCAGGCGCTGTTCGACCGGATCGCCGATCTTGGCGGCACGCCCTGCATGTGGAAGACCGGGCACAGCGCGATCAAGACGAAGATGGTGGAGACCGGCGCGCCGCTGGCGGGCGAGATGTCCGGGCATATCTTCTTCGGACACGACTGGTACGGATTCGACGATGCGCTGTTCGCGGCGGTGAAGCTGATCCGCGCGATCCACGCCAGCGGCCGCTCTCTGACGCAGTTGCGTGACGCGATGCCGGCGTTGGTCTCGACGCCCGACCTGCGCATTCCGGTGGCGGAGGATCGCAAGCTGGGGGTCGTGGCGGCGGTCGATGCGCGGCTGGAGCGGGACGGGGTTGCGGCCGATCGCACCGATGGCCTGCGCGTCGTGCGGCCCGATGGGTGGTGGTTGCTACGGGCGTCGAACACGCAGGGCGCGTTGACGGTGCGGGCGGAGGCGAATGACGAGGCTGGCCTCGCCCGCTTGCTGGCGGAGGTGGACGCGCATCTGGCGGCGAGCGACGTCAATCGCGGATGCGCCGCTAAAAGCTGACGCCCGGCTCGATTTTTGCCGTCCGAACGCCCACATGGGCGGTCATGCCTCCGCCCCAACCACAGATCGTCCGCGTCATCGACCTGGAAACCACCGGCAACGCACCGCCCGCCCATGCGGTGATCGAGATCGGCTGGCAGGACGTGGCGCTGGGCAAGGACGGCCGCTGGGAACTGTATGGCGAGGGGGGCAGCATCCTCGTCAATCCCGGTCGCCAGATCCCGCCGATCACGATGGCGATCCATCATATCCGCGACGAGGATGTGGCGGACGCTCGCTGGTGGCATGACGTCGCCCGGCCGGTGCTCGATCCCTGGCCGCGTCGCATCGCGCTCGCCGCGCATAGGGCGAGTTTCGAGGAGCAGTTCTGCACCGCCTCGCTGACGCGCAGTGCCGACTGGATCTGCACGTGGAAATGCGCGCTGCGCCTGTGGCCGGATAGCCCCAGCTTCTCCAATCAAGTGTTGCGCTATTGGCGGAAACCCGAGGGGATGATCCATGAACGCGGCCTGCCGATCCACCGCGCATTCCCCGACAGCTATGTCACCGCCCACCATCTGCGCGATCAGTTGAACGAGGCGTCGGTCGAACAGCTGATCCAGTGGTCGAAGGAGCCGGGTCTGCTGCCCCGCGTCCGCTATGGTCCCGATCGCGGCAAGGAATGGCGCGAGATCGAGGAGGAGAGCCTTATCGGTTTCCTCGGCGACCGCGATCCCGATATCCGTCACACCGCCGAAACCGAGATGGCTCGGCGTCGTGGCGGTGGCCATGTCGGTCGGATGACGGCGCAGGAACTGCTGCTCTAGGCGCGTCCGGACGCCGGCTCAGGGCTTCCGGAATTTATAGACGAACTGGTCGGTCTTGCCCCGAACCGCCGGGTCGAACACGGCCTTGCTGTGGTCGTCGGCCGGGTTGCGCAGCACCTTGCTCTCGCCGACGAAGCGGAAGCCGGCGGATTCCACCTGCTGGCGGATCGCAGCCGGATCGATGCGGTGCGTCGTGCCGGTATGCGCCATGCCGCTGCCGGGTGCATCGGCATGGTCGATGACGACATAGGTGCCGCCCTTCTTCAGCAATTTGAACACCGCCGCGTCGAACGCGCGCAGCGCCGGTTCGCCCGCACCGTTGTTCGGGATGTCGTGATAGTTCTGGACCGTCCAGAACAGATCGACCGGCACCGGCGCGGTCGGCAGGTTGGTCGCCTGAACCTCGGCGGTGACGTTGGGCAGGTTGCGCGCTTTCAGGGCCGGCAGGCTCTTTTCCGCATAGCGGGCGCCCGCCGCCGGCCAGACGGCAAGGACCTTGCCCTTCGGCCCGACGATGCCGGTAAAGATGCGTGTCCAATATCCCGATCCCGGCAGATAATCGACGACGACGTCGCCGGGCTTTACGCCGGCAAAGGCCAGTACCGCTGCCGCCTGACGCCGGGCATCGTCGCCCTGCTGGTCGGCGCGTGCCGGATCGGCGAGGGCGCGCATGACCGGGGCGGATGCCTGTTGCGCCATCACCGGGGCCGTCACCAGTGCCGCCGCCGCGATCCACATCGCCTTCATGCCGCTCTCTCCTGCTCTCGTCGTCGCTTTGCGGGCACAGCCTAACAGGTCGTTCCCGAAAGCAAAGGTCATCGTCCATGTCGTTTGCTTGACGATGCGATCCCAATGGGCGTAGGTGAAATTCAAGAAGCGAGACCCAATATCACATTTTGGGAAACCGCCTTGATGGAGTTGTCCGTACCGGGCGCGTTGCTCCGCTTGATGGAGGGGATAATGACCCACACTACTGCCGCCGTTCTGACCGGTGTATCGCGCGTCGCCCTGGGTGCCGCTCTTCTGCTTGCCGCCGGCACCGTCGCTGCGCAAACCGCGCCCGTCGCCACCACGCCGCAGGGCGCGCCGGTGCCACCGCCAGTGCAGGCGACCACCGACCAGCCGACGCAACCCGCCCAGGCGGATGATGCCAGCGGTCCCGACATCGTCGTCACCGGTATCCGCGCCAGCCTGGCCAACGCGCTCAGCGCCAAGCGCGATTCGGCGCAGGTGCTCGATGCCATTTCGGCGGAGGACATCGGCAAGTTTCCCGACAAGAATGTCGGCGAGGCCTTGCAGCGCGTCACCGGCGTGCAGATCACGCGGGCCGGCGGCGAAGGCTCCGGCGTGTCGATCCGCGGTGCCGATCCGGCGCTGAACCGCGTCGAGATCAACGGCCAGACCGCGCTCAGCACCGCCGCCGGCGTCGCCAGCCGCTCGGTCGAGTTCCGCGACATCCCCGCCGAGTTCGTCTCGCGGCTGGAAGTGGTGAAGTCCGCCACCGCCGATATGACCGAGGGCGGTCTGGGCGGGACGGTGCGCATCATCACCCGCCGGCCGTTCGATGCGAAGGAGGGCTTCCTGTCCGGCTCCGCGCAGGCGGTCTATGGCGACCTGGCCGACCGCGTCGATCCGAAGTTCGCGCTGATCGGCAGCAAGCTGTTCGCCAACGACACGATCGGCGTGCTGATGTCGGGCACCTATGAAAAGCGTAGCCTGTGGTACGATCAGGCCCGCACCACCGGCTGGCGCCAGATCGAGCGTTTCCCGACATCGGCGACCAATCCCGCCAGCACCGGCTGCCTCGCCGCCCGCAATCAGGCGCGCTGTGTCGATATCGACAATAACGGGTTCGGCGACTTCTTCCCGGACATTCCCCGCTACGTCATCAACCGCGAGTTGACCGAGCGTTACGCGTTCAACGGCATCGTCGAATGGCGGCCGAGCGACGATGTCCGCGCCTTTGTCGAGGGCACCTACACCCGCGGCAAGCAGAAGATCGACTCGCAGTTCCTCCAGCTGAGCACGACGCAGGCGGTCGCCAATGGCGGCGTCGATCTGGCGAACACGACGCTGGGCGAGGATCAGACGGTCGACAAGGTCACTTTCATCGGTGCGGCCGGGGCGCCGGGTGGTCTGAGCGCCACCTATCGCAACATCCTGGGCGTGATCGACCGTCAGCAGTTCAACGGACAGGTCGGTGCCGACTGGGACGTGACCGACCAGTTCAAGATCACCGGCCGCGCCGCCTATGCCAAGGCGAAGGCGTACAACAACGAGATCAACGCGACCGCGGTGGCGCAGGGTCTGTCGTCGATCACGGTCGATTACAGCAACGACCAGCAGGCGCCGAACATCACGCTGCCGATCGATGTCGCCACGACGCAGGGCCTGACGCAGTTCATCGTGCTGCGCCGGCCGCGGTATAACGAGCAGCAGGAAATCGACCTGAAGCTGGACGGCGAGTACAAGCCGGAGAGCTGGCTGACCTCGCTGAAATTCGGCGTGCAGAAGCGCGACGTGAAGGTCACCAGCCGGCTGTTCGACGGGACGAAGACGTACAACGCCTTTGTCGCGAACACGCCGGGTCGCGGCAACATCACCAGCAACACCTATGCCAGCGGATCGTCGCAGACGGTGACCGATTCGACCGGCACGACGACGGATATCCTGAACCAGATCCAGAGCATCGTCGGGCCGAATGCGACGCTGGGCGATCACGATTTCTTCAACACCGGCGATCTTGGCTTCGACGGGATCAAGCGCTGGCTGAATCTCGGCATGAACGTCGCGAATGCGGCGGGGATACCCGATCCGTTCGTCAATCCGGTGGCCGCGGATACGTGGCGCGTCACCGACAAGAATCTGGCGGCCTATGTCTCCGCCGCGTTCGAGCTGGAACCGCTGGGCAAGCGGCTGACCGGCGTGGTCGGTGCGCGGGTCATCAATACGAAGACCGACACGCGCGGATCGATCGTATCGGCACCTGCCGGAACACGACCGGGATCGGTCACCCCGTTTACGTCGAAGGGCGAATATACCGAGTTCCTGCCCAGCCTGAACCTGAAGCTGGAGCTGATCCCCAACAAGCTGCAGCTGCGCGGCACCGCCACCGAAGTGATCGCGCGGCCGGCGCCGTCCGATCTGGCGCCGCGCTTCACGCTGGACAATGTCGGCTTCACCGGATCGCGCGGCAATCCTGCGTTGCAACCTTACCGTGCCCGCCAGTACGATCTGGGCGTGGAATGGTATCTGAGCCGCGTGAATTTCGTCTCGGCGACTTTGTTCCGCAAGGACATCAGCTCGTTCGTCGATCGCACCACGCAGCAGGAGGTGATCGACGGCGTCAACTACACCATCACGTTGCCGGTGAACGGTACGTCGAAGGTGCAGATCAACGGCGCGGAGTTCGGCGGCCAGTATGCGTTCGATTTCCTGCCCAAGCCGTTCGACGGTTTCGGCGTGACCGCGAACTACACCTGGTCGGACGACAAGGGGTATAACCAGAAGGACTATTTCACGGGCGACGCGCTGACGTTCCCCGGCCTGTCGAAGCACAGTTATAACCTGTCGGGTTATTACGACAACGGGTCGCTGTCGGCGCGCCTGTCGTACAATTGGCGCTCGCGCTATCTGATCGCGGCGCTGGATCGCGGCAACAACCCGGCGGTGGGCGAGCCGTTCGGCCAGTGGGACGCATCGGCGAGCGCCAACCTGACCGAGAAGGTGTCGCTGTTTCTGGAGGGCGTGAACGTCTTCAACGCGCAGCGGACCGAGAATGCGGCGAGCATCTATCGCCGCAACATCATCGAAACCTATGGCCGGCGCGTCTATGGCGGCGTGCGAGTGAAGTTCTGACCGGATCGTCGGGTCGATTGTCGATCGCGGCGCGATAGGGCAGGCTGGCGGTCATGAAAAAGCTGCTGGTCCTGTACGGTTCCTATCGCGCCGATCGCATGGGCATCCGCCTGGCCGATTACTGCGTTCGCGGGTTTCGTGAGCGCGGCGTCGAGGTGGAGTTGATCGACGCGCGGGCGGTCGGGCTGCCGATGCTCGACCGGATGTACAAGGAGCATCCCGCCGGCACGGCGCCGGCGGCGATGGAGGCGCTGGCCGGCAAGATCCGCGCGGCGGACGCGTTCCTGTTCGTGGTCGGCGAATATAACTGGGGCGTGCAGCCGGGGCTAAAGAACCTGACCGACCATTTCCTGGAGGAATGGTTCTGGCGGCCGGCGGCGATCGCCAGCTATTCCGCGGGCCGCTTCGCCGGTGCGCGGGCGGGGGTGGCGTGGCACGGGACGCTGTCGGAAATGGGCATGGTCGTGACGTCGAGCACGCTGGCGGTCGGGCCGATCAGCGCGGCGCTGGACGAGGAGGCGCGACCGACCGGTGGCGGCGGGGCTTCGCTGGAGCGGGCGTTTCCGCGGTTCGCCGATGACCTGACGTGGTGGGCAGATGCGGCGGCGGCGCAGCGGGCGGTGGTGGCGCCGCCTTACTAGGTCCGGTCACCCTCACCCTTCCGACGCTCCCGGTGGGAGAGGGAAAAGGTGGAAAGTCCCGAAAGTCACACCTCCCACGCGCGCGCGATCGTGCGTGCGCCTGCGCGTGGGCGATTATAGCGGGTGGACGGTTTGAAAGAGCGACTGTTCGACCGGGATAATCGATGATGGCGCTGTAGGACATAGCGGACGGGTGTCCGGCATGTCGAAATACTGTTCCCCGGCGGAGGCCGGGGTCGAGTTGGGATGATCGTCGTGAGTCTTTACGGCCGTTCACTCAACTGGACCCCGGCCTTCGCCGGGGAACAAGTGCTCAGACGTCCAGATTTGCCACGTTCAGTGCGTTGTCCTGGATGAATTCGCGGCGGGGTTCGACGACTTCGCCCATCAGCTGGGTGAAGATCATGTCGGCCGCCGACACGTCGTTCGACGTCACGCGCAGCATGGTGCGGTTCGAGGGGTCGAGCGTGGTTTCCCACAGCTGTTCGGCGTTCATTTCGCCCAGCCCCTTGTAGCGCTGGATCGCCAGCCCCTTGCGGCCGGCGGTCAGGATCGCGTCGAGCAGCTGCGACGGGCGCGCCACGCGGCTTTCGCCGCGGATCAGCGCGCTGGTGGCGCCGGACGGCTGACCGACCGCGCCGGCCTCTTCCTGCGGTTCGCCGCTGTCATCGGCGGCGGCTTCCTCGGCAGCGGCGGCCTGCGCGGTGCTGCGCGAGGGGACCAGCTTGCCGGCATGGGCGAAACTGTCCGACTGTTCGGTCGCCAGTGTGTGCAGCTTGCGCGCTTCGGCCGACGAGATGAAGCTGGCCTCGACAATGTGGTGATCGGTCACGCCGCGCCACAGCCGTTCGAAATGGATGCCGCCATCCTCGGTCAGGCGCGCGGACCATTTCGCCTCGCCGACATGGCCGGTATCGCCCGATTCCAGCCGGCGCGTGACCTCCGTCGCGGTCGCTTCGCGCTGATCGCGGGTGAGCGTCGGGTCGAGCGCGCCGGCCAGTGCCAGCACCTCGATGATCCCGGCGTCGTAGCGCCGGGGAACGTAGCGCATGACCGAGCGCATCCGCCGGGCATGGTCGGTCAGGTCCTTCAGGTCGGCACCGGTACGCGGGCCGTTGACGGTTTCGAACACCATCATCTGCACGCCCGCCTCGACCAGATAATCGTCGAGCGCGGCATCGTCCTTCAGATACACTTCCGACCGGCCCTTGGTCGCCTTGTACAGCGGCGGCTGGGCGATGAAGAGGTGACCGCGCTCGATCAGTTCGGGCATCTGGCGATAGAAGAACGTCAGCAGCAGCGTGCGGATATGCGCGCCATCGACGTCTGCGTCGGTCATGATGACGATCTTGTGGTAGCGCAGCTTGTCCGCATCGAAGCCGGCGCGATCGACGCCGGTGCCGATGCCGGTGCCCATCGCCTGAATCAGCGTGCCGATCTCGCGGCTGGAGATCATCCGGTCGAACCGGGCGCGTTCGGTGTTCAGGATCTTGCCGCGCAAGGGGAGGATCGCCTGGAAATGGCGGTCGCGGCCCTGTTTGGCGGAGCCGCCGGCGGAGTCACCCTCGACCAGGAACAGTTCGGACTTCGCGGGATCGCGCTCCTGACAATCGGCCAGCTTGCCGGGCAGCGAGGCGATATCCATCGCGCCCTTGCGCCGGGTCAGCTCGCGGGCGCGCTTGGCGGCTTCGCGGGCGGCGGCGGCGTCGATGATCTTGCCGACGATCGATTTGGCATGGGCGGGATTTTCGTCGAGCCACTCGGCGAGCTTGTCCGCCATCAGGCTTTCGAGCGGCTGGCGGACCTCGGACGAGACCAGCTTGTCCTTGGTCTGCGACGAGAATTTGGGATCGGGCAGCTTGACCGAGACGATCGCGGTCAGCCCCTCACGCATGTCCTCGCCGGTCAGCGAGACCTTTTCCTTCTTCAGCAGGCCCGACTTTTCGGCATAGCTGTTGAGCGTGCGGGTCAGCGCGGCGCGGAACGCGGCCAGATGCGTGCCGCCGTCGCGCTGCGGGATGTTGTTGGTGAAGGCGAGGACGTTTTCGTAATAGCTGTCGTTCCATTCGAGCGCGACGTCGATGCCGACCTCGTCCCGCTGGCCGTGGATCGCGATCGGTTCGGGAAACAGTGGCGATTTCGCGCGATCGAGCCACTTCACGAACGCGGCGATGCCGCCTTCGTAATACAGCTCCACCGTGCGCGCTTCTTCATGGCGTGCGTCGGTCAGGAACAGGCGGACGCCGGAATTGAGAAACGCCAGTTCGCGGTAACGGTGTTCCAGCTTCTCGAAATCGAATTCGATGATCTTGAACGTGGCGGGCGAGGGCAGGAAGGTGACGCGCGTGCCCTTGCGGCCATCGGCGGTGCCGGTGACCTTCAGCGGGGCGACCGCATCACCGAACGCGAAGCGCATGTAATTCTCTTCGCCGTCGCGCCAGATCGTCAGGTCGAGCCATTCGCTGAGCGCGTTGACCACCGAGACGCCGACGCCGTGCAGGCCGCCGGACACCTTGTACGCGTTGTCGTCGCTGGTGTTTTCGAACTTACCGCCAGCGTGGAGCTGGGTCATGATGACCTCGGCCGCCGATACGCCTTCCTCGGCATGGATGCCGGTCGGGATGCCGCGGCCGTTGTCGGTGACGCTGACCGATCCGTCGGCGTTCAGGGTGATGTCGATGCGATCGCAATGCCCGGCCAGCGCCTCGTCGATCGCGTTGTCGCTCACCTCGAACACCATGTGGTGCAGGCCCGATCCGTCGTCGGTATCGCCGATATACATGCCCGGCCGCTTGCGCACGGCGTCGAGCCCTTTCAGCACCTTGATCGAGGAAGCGCCGTAATCGGAAGTGTTGGGAAGGTTGGGAACCGGATCGGTGGAATTCGTCATGACGGGGATATAGCGACTCCGGCCCATATCCCCAAATGAAAGCGGCGGTTTTCCGTCGTTAGACGGTGGCGGAAGCCGGCGACGCGCGCCGCCGCCGCAGCATCGCGCCCGCCAGCGCCATGCCGACAATCATCATCGCCCAGCTCGCCGGTTCCGGCACCGCGCCCAGCAGGCGATAGATGTCGCCGTCCTTCTTGGTCAGCAGGTACAGCTCGCCCAGCGCATCGACGCCCATGCGCAGGTCGACCCGGTATGTCCCCTCCAGCGCCATCATGCTGGTCGGCAGTCCATCGAGGTTCAGTTGCAGTTCGCGGAGCAGCGCCAGGCCACCCTCGCCGCTGGTGTCGCCCGGCGTGAAATAGAAGATGCGGCCGTTGACGATGTCGTCGACCAGCATCTGGCCGGCGAGTTCGGGGATCAGCGAGCCGCGATAAAGCTGGACCGCGCCGATCGCGGACCCTTCGCCATGATCGTATTGCGCGATCGGATCGGTGAAGCGACCGGGATTGGGATCGTCGGTGGCGGTGGACACGGACTTATCGGTCGATCGCCCGAAGCTGCCTTCACGCAGCGGCCAGCCGTAATTGGCGCCGGCGGTGCCGATGTTCACTTCCTCCAGCTGCGCCTGACCGATGTCGCCGATGTACATCCGGCCGTTCAGCGCATCCCAGCTGAACTGTTGCGGATTGCGCAGGCCCGATGCCCAGACCTCGCCGAGCGCGCCGGCCTCGCCGACATGCGGATTGTCCTTCGGCACGGAATAGGCGAGCGGACCATCGCCGTCGGGATCGGCGGGGTCGATGCGCAGGATCTTGCCGAACGGGCTGCCGAGGTCCTGGGCGTTGTCATAGGGATCGTTGACGCCGCCGCCATCGCCGAGGCCGATGTACAGCTTGCCATAGTCGGTCGACGTGGTGTCCACGCTGGTGTTGAACGAGATGGTGCCGGGGCCGTGATCGCCGCTTGGTTGCGCGATCCGCAATACCTCACGCGTCGCGACGATCGTCGCGGTCGGCGCGGCGGGATCGGCGACGGTCCATTCGCGCACGACGTCATGATGGTTGACGGGGCCGTTGCCGGCATAGGTCGCGGCCGGTGCGCCCGCCGCGGCGGTGGTGTCGTTCGTGTAGAAGGTGCGATAGCCGGGTTTCAGCGGATCGACGTTGAAGTTCGGGTGGAAGGCGGACGAAACCAGTCCGGTCTGGCTGTTGATTTCGGCGAACCCGACGCCCTGTTTGCGGATGTCGAAATAGACGCCGGGCGTGGTGCCCGCGGTCGTCGTGACCGAGATCACGCCGTGGGTATCGTTGACGAACAGGCGGTTCGATCCGTCCTTCACGGCGCGCATCGACTGGACCGCCGCCGCTCCATAGACGGCGGGGGCGGTGACGAAGGGCGACACGTTGACGCCGATGCCCGGCGCGATCGCCTGCATCACGGGATCGAGCACCACGGCGGCCTGCGCGTTCGCGGCCAGCCCGAAGGCGATCGCGACCATGCTCACCCGCGTGATGCGGCTCATCATACCCATCGCTGTCGTGCTCCCCCGTTAGCCAAACCATCATAGGTTTGCGGGTTCGGAAAGGCAGGGCTCGTTTGGGCCGATACGTACCAGAATGGGTCACTTCACGCCGCCGCCTGCCGGCGGCCGGTCACAGGTCGATGCGGGTCGCGTCCGTGCCGATCGCGTCGAACAGCGCCGGCTCGGTGCCGGTCATCCAGGTCTGGCCGCGCCCCGCCAGCCGGTCGAACAGCGCGGCGCGGCGGGTGGGGTCGAGATGCGCGGCGACCTCGTCCAGCAGCAGCACGGGGGCGCGGCCGGTGCGGTCGGCGACCAGTTCGGCATGGGCGAGGACGATGCCCAGCAGCAATGCCTTCTGCTCGCCGGTGGAGGCGAGGGCGGCGGCCTGATCCTTGTCGAGATGGGTGACCGCCAGATCGGCGCGGTGCGGGCCGACCAGCGTCCGCCCCGCCGCCGCATCGCGCCGCCGGCCGAGCGCGAGCGCGGCGGCGAACGCTTCCGGCTCGATCGCCTCGCCGACCAGCGCCAGCCCGGCGCGGGCGAACGGCCCGGCCGGCACCGCCGCCAGCCGATCGGCGAGCAGCGTCACCGTGTCGGCGCGGGCGGCATCGAGCGCGGTGCCATGTTCGACCATGCGAGCCTCCAGCGCGCCCAGCCAGTCGGGATCGGCGTGGCGCTCGCCGGTCAGCAGGCGGTTGCGCTCCCGCATCGCCGCTTCGTACCGGGTCGCGTGCATGGCGTGCGAAGGGGCGAGCGCCAGCGTCAGCCGGTCGAGAAACCGCCGCCGCTCGCCCGCCGGTTCGACGAACAGGCGATCGGTGGCGGGGGTCAGCCACAGGACGGTCACCCATTCGGGCAGCGTGTTGGCCGATGCGGTCGCGCCCTGCACGCGCACCAGCCGGCGTTCGGGTGCCGAGGCGAGCGCGCCGGTGGCCACCTCGACATCGCCGGCCACCGTCGCCGCCACGCCGAACCCGCCGTCACCCCCCTGCCGCGCCATCGCCGCCAGTCCGGCACGACGCAGGCCGCGACCGGGGGCGAGCAGGGAAACGGCCTCCAGCACATTGGTCTTGCCGGCGCCGTTCTCGCCGGTCAGCACGACGAAGCCGGGGCCGGGCGACAGCGCCAGTGCGGCGTGATTGCGAAAATCGGTGAGGATCAGGCGGGAGGGCATTCAGGTGGCGGCGGGATGTACCGTCATGCCCGATCGGCCAGCCGCCGTGGCGAGATCGTCGTCCAGCGTGCCCAGATCGCAACCATGGTCGATCGCGATCGCCAGATGCAACGCATCACCGGATCGCAGTCCGCGCGGCTGCGCATCGACCATCAGCGCCGCTTGCAGGAAATGGCGATCATGCAGCGGCAGCAGGTTCATGGTGGCTTGCAGCAGCCGCCAATTGTCCTCGACCGCCAGCCTTTCGGCGCCGCTCAGGGCGCCGCGTCGCTGCTTCATCGCGAAGGCGCTCGCCACCTCCACCCGCGTCCAGTGACTGAAGGCCAGCGTGTCCGATTGTTGATCGAACCAGTTCCGTACCCGATCGCTTGCCGTCTCTGCCGTCAGGAGCGATACCAGCAGCGACGTATCGCAATAAATCACTAGTAGCGGGCTTGCTTACGCATGTCGGCCACGGTGTCGATCGGATCGAGGGGCAGTGCCTCGGCCACGACCCGAATCTTCTTGAGAAGTTCCCGACGCTGTCGAACGGCGTCACCGGCGACGGGGGCGGCGGCCGTCAATCGGGCGACGATCCGGCCTTCCTGAAGGATATCGACCGACTCGCCCTGTCGCACCCGATCGACGAGTTCGGTCAGTCGGCCGTCGGCGTCGGAAAGATTATAGGCATCCACGATCGCGACTCCTCCTGCCTGAATATCTAGGGCCGCGCCGGGATGCCCGCAATCACGTCCTTAAACGGCCAGAAATCTGTAAACTGTCAGTCCGACCGACACGCAGGTGCCTGCAATTGCGTACTTTTTCGCATTTCAATGCCTCGTCGGTTCTGCAGACTGTCAAGTTCTCGGATCCTTCGCAGGCGGACAACCCATCGAACTTTACACATCGGCGTGGGGCGTTCAACGATGCTGGCACAGGGGGGCACGAATGGCTGCGGATCAGATCTACGTCGGGCGAGCCGACGCCGTTGACCTCGAGATCGACGGCGAGACCGTCGTCGATCTCAACGAAGCCCTCTCCGCCGCTGCAGCGGACGCCACCGAAATCACCATCTTGGGCGGATATTACCAGGCGGAATGGCTGGTAAAGCTGTTCAGGAGGCTTCCGGCACGTCGCCGACGCGCGTGCAAGGTCAGGATCGCGGTCGGCTCCGACGCGACCGTGAGCCTGCCACGCACTTTCCGCGAGATGCAGGACGTTCGATCGGAACTGCGTCGGCTGGGGTATCGCGACATCGAAGTCGCGGTGGTCGGTCGCTCTCCTGTCCATTTTCACACCAAACTGTTCCGGTTTCTCCGCACCACCCGACCCTCCTGGTATGTCGGTTCCGCCAACCCCGGCAGCGAACGGCACGAACTGATGATCCGCGTGGCGGGGCGACACCCGGGTCTCTCCAGCTACGTCGATGCCGTCTTCGCCGTTGCACAGTCCGTCGAGCAAGGCGTCCCAGAACGTCAGTCTGCAACTACCATCCGCGAGTTCCTTCTGGACGGCGTTCTCTGCCATCGGCCGCCGGCGCAGCAGCTCTTCACGTTCGATGCGTACAGGTTGTCGCCCGAAGATCGCAGGCGAATCGATGCCAGACTGGGCGAAGGAAGCGGCGTCGAGCATGCCAGCCCCCGGACCGAGGGTTTCGGATTCGGCCTGCGCAGCGCACTGGCTCTGCCGGCAGACGAGGATGGGGACGGGGACGGCGTCGAGACGCGCACACGCTTTCGCTCGCTCGGCATGGACACGCTCTTCGGCTTGTGGATGCCGCGCGTCTATGCCGAGGAAGCCGAGGCTTCCGTGCGGCAGCGCGAGGACGCGCGCCGCTCGCGCCTCGCGTCGATTGGATGGGCCCTCACCGAGGACGGCGGCGAAGACCGCGTGCGGGCCGCCTTCCAGGCCTACGTTGCTTCGATGGACCGTTACCTCGATGATCTCGGCATCGACGCCAGGCCGGTGCGCGATCGGGACGCTGCCTTCAATCGATTCGTCACCTCGCGAAGGCGCAGTCTCTCCGACCCCGCGTTCCAGCAGCGCCATGCTCGGCTGATGACGTTCGCGCCGATGTTCGACGTCTGGCAGGATCCGGACGTGGCTAAAAAGTTCGAAGCCAGCTTCTTCGAAGACCTCGCCTGGCGCTCGTCGCCGTCCGCGACCCGACGACCTCGCATCGTGAAGTCGATCATCGACGGGATGAACGAGGACGCGATCTGGCAGACATCGGAGGAGCTTCAGGACGCTTTCGCAGCGCGACTGTCGGCCGATCCGTGGTCCGACGAGGATTGGCTCGGCTGAACGGTACGTCACGACAGGAGACACTGCCGACGGCTTGCCGCGGCCGGGAACGTCGATACTGCCTGCTCTAGAAGCGTCACATCCCCGACCAGTACGGCGGTCCTGCGCGCCCTCGTAATCGCAGTGTAGATCATGGTGCGGTCCAGCAGCCGGCTGGGCACGATGGGGATGATCACCCGCTCGAACGCGGATCCCTGGGCCTTGTGCACCGTGATCGCCCATCCTCGCAGGATGCGCTGGAGATCGACCGGTCGGATCTCCGTCCGCGTGCCTGCCTCGTCGTCGAACAGCACCATGGCCCCCTTGGGCGTGGCGTGCTGCACGATGCCGAGACTGCCGTTCATGATGTCGACAGTCTTCCGACGCCCTTCGTCGTCCACCGATCCCGCGTCGTGATCGTAGCTGTTGCGCGTCCACAGTATCTTGCTGGTCTCAGCGATCCCCCAGTCGTGGATCGGAGGCTGCGCGCCGGCCCAGCGCCGTTCGATCCGGTCGGACAGGGTCGTCACACCGGCAGGACCGCGTAGGGTCATGCCGAGGATCTGGACGCGCGCGGCATGGAGGTGCCGCATCGCCGCCCGATCCGGTTTGTCTGCTGGCGAGCCGACGAACGCCTCCAAGATCCCCATGATCGTGTCGGGAACGTCAGCCGTACTGCAGGCGGCGATGAAGACCCCGTCACGTCCGGCATCCTCGGCGTCGAAGCGCGGCACCTCGGGCATGGCTCCTGTGCGGATGGCGGAAGCGATCACGGGTATCGCGCTGTCCCCCAACTGGCGATGAACTTGGCTCAGCGTAGCGCGGGGTACCCGTGTTGTTCCAACAAGAGCGGCGAGAGGGTTGCCTGCACCGATTGGCGGCAGCTGTCCTGGATCGCCGACCAGCACCACGCTGACCTCATCGGGGATCCACGACATGATCTGCCACAGGTCGGGCGTAGCAATCATCGACGCTTCGTCGATGACGAGGATGCCGGCGCCCATCTTCCGCCCGCCGACCGTGATCGCCTTCAGGAAGCGATGCACGGTCATTGCGTCATGACCCGTCGCCTCCTGGAGACGCTTGGCGGCGCGTCCGCTCAGCGCGATCTGCGTGTATGCCCGATCGAGGTCGTGGGCGAGATGCATAATCGCGCGGGTGACCGTGCTCTTTCCCGTACCTGCCGCTCCGTCGACGATGCAGAAGCGCGAGGCCGCCACCTGTTTCACGGCCGCGATCTGCGCCCGATCCATCCGGAAGCCCAGCTCCGCTTCCATGACAGCGATCGCGCTCTCGGCCTTCTCCCGCGGAGCGTTGACCTCCCGAAGCCTACTCGAGATCTTCCTCTCGATCTCCGCTTCCATCATCGCCGGCCCGCGTCCCTGCCACATGCCGGCGCGCTCGACGAGTTGACCGTCAGCGACAGCGAGATCGAACGCGGCGGCGGCGTGGCGTTCGCCCGCGCGGCCCAGGAGCGACCTGAGACCAGCCAGAATGTCCCGACGCTCCGACGCGGTGTGACCTCCTGCACCCCGCTCGTGCCCCCGGTACCGCCGTGCGACCACCTCCTCGACGGCCGCGCGCAGGCGGCGGGGATCATCGGTGGCGATGCCGAGCCGGCGCGCCCGGTCGTCTACCTTCCGCCAGGGCTGCAGGGCTGAAAGAGCGTACGGATCGTCCTCAAGCCTCTGGACTGCGGAGCGACCCCAGAGCTGCGCCGCCATCATGGCGGTCGCGGCATCGAAACCGTAGCGATCGAATTGCTCCAGGACGTGGACCTCGTCGGCGAGCATCCGGAACTCGTTCGTCAGCGCGACGCTAACGACAGGACCGAGGTCTGCAGCGAGAGCCCCTGCGTCGCCGTCCTGAAGAATGCGGTAGAGATCGGTCCCGTGCACCTTCCACAGCTTGCCCGCGGTGATGCGGCCCACGCCGGCGACGGCCTGGTTCGTCGCGATCCAGCGAACGATCGCCTCACCCCGTGGAACGAGGGGCAGCGCTATGTCCGCCCGGACTTGTCGTCCGTGATCCGGATCGTCGACCCACGCGCCGGTGACGCGCCAGTCTTCGCCCGCCTTCGGCTCGCGCGTCGCCACATTCGCGCCGATACGGACCCGTCGCGACGCTCCGTCCCCCGTGCTGCCGATCATGATGCCGCCGTTCGCGGGCGAAGGGTGGAAGGAGGTGACGGTCAGCTCCATCGTCACTCCGTGTGGCGCGGTGCCGTTCGCGATCATGGCATTCGTCCCGTCTCGGCGACGAAGCCCCGCAGGAAGCCGACCTCCTGACGAAGCCGCTGGTTCTCCGCACGCAGGAGCAACAGTTCGCTCTCCAGATCGGAAATGCGACGATTGCTCGGCTCCTGCTCCTCCGCCGCCGCACGGGCGGCGGCAAGCCTTGTCGTCCCGGCGGTTCTTTCCCATTCGTCATAGGTGGCGAGCAGGCGGGCGCACCAATCGTTGGTGGCGAAGTTCTGGCGGTTGAAGCGACGTCCGCCGGCGCTGATGGCCTGGGCCACCTTCCCGGCGGACGCCTTGCCTGCATGTCGTGGCAGCGCTTCTTCCCCAAGGCCGCGGAGGTAATCGGCCACCACGCGTGCGTTCAGCCGGGCGGCCGGTGCCGCTGGGCCGCCGAGTTTGGCGTCCGGTATGGCTTCCAGCTCCTGGATGATGGTGTCGATGAGGTCGCGCACCCCCTGCTCGACGGGGGCATCGGGGCTCATGTGCGCTCCTTCGCCTGGCTGAGCGCCTCATACAGCGCGGTCTTGCCAACCTTCATCCGCGCCGCCGCCTCGCGGACCGTCAGTCCTGCGGCGATGTGCATGCGGGCGCGCTCCAGCTTGTCCGGTGTGATCACGGGACGCCGTCCACCCTTCCTGCCCCGAGCCTCTGCCGCACGAAGACCTGCGCTCGTTCTCTCCACGATCAGGTCCCGTTCGAACTGCGCCAACGCTCCGAAGATGTGGAAGAGCAGCCTGCCCCCTGGGGTGTTGGTATCTACCGCCTCGGTGAGCGAACGTAGGCCGATGTTGCGGTGCTCGAGCTCGCCGACCGTATCTATCAAATGGCGGACCGACCGACCCAGTCGGTCAAACTTCCAGATGACGAGCGTGTCTCCGTCGCGAAGATATTCGATCGCGGCCCTGAGTCCCGGGCGGTCGGCCTGGACGCCCGAGATTCTGTCCTCGAAGACCCGGGCGCACCCCGCTGCGCGCAAGGCGTCCAGCTGAAGTGCCGGCTCCTGCTCGGCAGTCGACACACGGGCGTATCCGATTAAAGTCATATGACCTAAACGCCGCCGACTACGGGATGAAGCCGGCAAGGCGACCATCATGCTCGCCTGTCGTTTCGAGATGCGCCTCGATCGCGTTCTCGCGCCGCATGACGAGCAGTGTCGCGGGAAAGCCAACCGTCTGCGGAGAAGCTGTGGATTCGTCAGCAACCACCCGCCGAACCCAGGTGTCCAGTTCGACGATGTTCGAACCTGGCCTCACGCTGGAGTTGAATGCGTCGAACGCACGCTGTTGCGTGAGGAGCTGCGTGCCGATGGCAATCATCTGTCCCGGACCGGAGAACCGCTTCACCTCATTTTGGTGAATCGCAATCGACACGATAACAGAATTGCCGTCCTCTTCGACTCCGCCGACGAGATAGAAGGTCTCTAAGCTCCGACCAGTCTTAGTTCGATCAGCATGAATTTGACCGGCATGAGACACAATGCAGTCGACCACAGCCTGTGGCGTGACGGCGCTCGGATTGAGCTTCTCGAGCTCGTCCATCACACGTTCAGTACCAGTGAACTGTCCGGCTTGCGCGACTGCAACACGATTGCCGATGACGGTCGTCTTGGACGAGTTCCTGACCGTCGCCATGGTGTCAGGGTTGTGGAGAAGAGAGTCGCCGGCGATCGCTGCTCCCCCAACGAATGTCGCACCCATAATCACCGTCACGAAACTTCGCCTTCCGTCCGTAAACTCGTCCGGAAAACCCCCTGTCCGCCAATCCGTTCCGCGGGCAGTTTCCGGACAGCATCACGGATGACCGACAATCGCCCGTTTTTCGGACGGACTGTCTATCGCTCGAAGACGCACGTGCTCGCCGGTCCGTAGGGTTGGTGAGAATGGTCAGAGCCTGATCAGCACCCTCTCGTCGGCCCAGCCCTCGGCGGCTCGGCGCTTGCGCTCCTCATCACGCTGACGCGATCGAGCGGACAGACCGTAGACGTCCGCCTTCCGAGCCAGCACCCTGCGGTCATCCCGCATGATCACGTTCTGTCGCTTCAGGTCGATCGTCACCGAACCGGTCATGATGGGGAACGGGCTTCGCCGGTCCTCGACACGGAAGAGCGAGACCTGTCTGCGCACCGGATCGAGCCTTGCGATATACTCCTGCCCGAGTTCGCCGACGAAGAAGGCGGCGCATCCGTAATAGCAGCGCAGCACGCCTTCGAGCTGCTCCACCCTGTCCCCGTCGATCACCAGACGGCCATCCTCGTCAAGAGCGCCCAGCCCTTTCCCGGCTGACCTGACCATCGCCTCGGCCGTCCGCGACGGGTCCGCCAGCGCGTGCAGGTATTCGAGCGCCTGCTCGGCGAATTGCTGCTGGCTGCCGAAGTGGTGACGGATGTCGCGCACGATCGATGCGCCCGGTCGGCTTGCCGAACGCGTGCGGTTGAGCACGTTCAGCGCCTGATGGACGAGCAGGTCCTCGCGACGGCTCGCAGCGGCGGAATGGAAGGCATCCTCGTCGATCACGTCCGTCGCGGTGGCTACCGCGCGGGACAGACCCACCCTCTCTTGCGCGAGGCGGTCGTGAACTTCCGACGGAAGCTCGTCGGCGTGGGGCATGCGTCCGCGATCCAGCGCGAATGCGGCGATCGCCTCGAGCGGGCCCTGGATTCGTTCATGGACGGGTGCGGTCGACTGCGAAGCGCGCGGCCGCGCGCTTGCGTAGGCCGCCGTCGAGGCGCGCCGGCCCCTCCGACGCTCCAGCAGGAACTCCTGCTCGTCCTCGGGTCTGCGGAAGGCGACGAAGATGCCGGGTGCAAGCGCTACCGGCTCGCTGCCCGTCGCATGCGCGACGATCTTTCGCAGCTCGTCCTGCTGGTAATATTTCTGGAACGTACCCCGGGACGTGAGATAGCCATCGCGGAAGGGCTTCAGGCCATCGACCGGAACCGCGCCGGCAATCATGACCGAGACGACGAGGGCGCGACCCGCGAGCGTCCAGGCGCGTTCCAGCGCCGTCGATCGTTCGCGCTCGTCCTCTATGACGTTCAGGACGAAGCCCAAGTTGACGATTTCCGCTGGCGCGATCACGGCGTCAGGCGCGAAGTGGGGATCCCATCCCGATGCCTCGACGCCCGCGGCGATCAGACCGCGAAGGTCGTCGCCCTGACCGCAACCATAGTCGAAGACGCTGACGCCAGGCCGGACGACGCCCGTCCGCACGAGCAGGGACATGGGCTGGGAGAGATGATGGCGAACCATGGCGGTGCGATGACGGGCCACGACCAGCCCGTCGTCGATCCCGCGCGGTGTCATGGCCAGTCCTCCACGTGGAGGCCGAGACTGTCCAGTCGCGATGCCCATTGCCGCCGTGTCCCGATGCGATGCGCATCCACGAACGCCGACGCGGCCACCAGGCTCGACGTGAGCTTCGCCCACTCGGCGCGCAGCGGGTAGTCGTCGGCGACTAGCAGTTCCTTCCTGTGGAGTATTGGCGGGTTAATCCGGCGCGAATAGTCGATCTCGGCTGGCACTTCGGAACCCTCGGCAAGAACCCAGGAATGGGCCAGCGCCGGGAAGGGATCGCGATCAAAGTCGCGGTAGAGAAGCAGGCCGATGCGGCGGGCCTCGATGCGGGCCACGTTCCAGCCGCCGTCATGCAGGGTCTGGGCCCGGCTGACTGCGTCCTGTTTGCCACCGTCGAGAAGGTGCAGGGCCGACCTGTGCACGTAGACAGCTCCGCGCACCGACTTGCCGATTCCCAACGGTCAGGCCTTCGTCGTCCCGAGGGCCACGGCGGACGCCTCCTCGGGGTCGAGGTACGGCGCCTGCGCGTAAATCAGGCCGCCAGGCTGATTGGCCAGGCGAGCGATCATGTGGCCGTGACCAAGCAGACCTTCGGCTCCTCCCTCGTCGAGGATGATCTGCGAGTTCACCCTGTTCGACACCTTCAGGGCGATCTTGTTGTTCATGTTCGCCTTGATCAGACCGGGAAGAGCATCCTTGTCAGGTCGCTGGGTGATCAGGAACAGGTGGATTCCGGCCGCACGGGCCTTGCCGCTGAGACGCACCACGTATTCGGAGACGGCGTCGCGATACTGTCCGTCCGCCTTGTCCGCCATCCAGTCGGCGAGTTCGTCATGGAAGAAATAGATGCGCGGCAGCCTGTGCTGCTCGTCGACCTTGGCATTGTATGCGTCGAGGTTGGGCGATCTGGATGGGGCCAGAACCTCGGCGTACCGCCGCTCCATCTCTCCCACGAGATCCCTGAGGGCGATGATTGCCTCTTCCGCGGTCACGATGATCGGTCCGTCGAGATGCGGCACCTGTTCGATCCAGCCGTAGTCGATGCCGGCCTTGGGATCGACCAGTCGGATGCGCGCCGCAGTCGGCGAGTTCGTCGAGCAGATATCGAGGAGGAGATTGGCGGTGAAGACGCCCTTGCCGCCGCCCGTCTCGCCCGCGATCAGCGTGTGCGGTCCGTGCTGTGGCTGCCCCGCAAAGGGGCCGCCAAGATTCAGGTACAGGATCTCGCCCGTATCCTCCCGCTCGCCCAGTACGAAGCTGGTGTTCCGGAACGGCGCCGTTGCGGGGAGTGTCCGCCGCTTCCAGACGTCGAGGGTCGGAAGAGTGATGCGATCGTCGCGCGCGACCATGACCACCACCTCGCCCTTGGCAGGCCGCACCGCGACGATTTCGAGACCATGCGAGGTGAGCAGCGTCGAAGTGCGTTTCTGCACGAGATCGGTGGTCATTTCGTCGCTACCGCGAAAGCGGATCAGGGCGGAGTTCGGCGTCAGACGCGCCCCGACCACCTCGGTCGTGAGCCCATACCCCTTCAGCGCCGTCTTCAGTCTTCTTTCCGTCGCCTGCAGCCATTCCTGACCTGCAATCTCCGCCGGGGGTACCGGGCGCTCCGCAAGCATTGTCGCTACGCCGCTGCGGAAATCTCCGTTCGGAACGACATCGCCTACCGGCAGCGATGCGGGTTCGCCGTCCGCTGCGTCATCGGAGTAGGGTAGGAAGTTCTCCGGCAGGATGTCCGAAGACGGCAAGCCTGCCCCCGGCGGCGGCGCGGCTGCCAGCGTCGACAGGCCCATGCCGTCGCCTACTTCGACCGGACCCTGTTCGTCATCGGCGGTTGAGCTTCCGGCCGCCGTGGACGGAGAGGTGGGTGGCGGCGGAACGTCAGGCGTCCGATCGCCGCCTTCGTCACCGTCCGGGGCGGGGGGTGGACCCTGCGGCGACGGGGGACCCGGCAGCGGAGGCGAGTCGCCGCCGCCGCGTACGTCCTCCAGAAGCGAAGCGATGGCCGAACGGTTGTAGATCGCCTGCAGAAGCCCGTCGTCCATGACCGGAGGGTCGATGGGGCCGTCCTCGTCGTGCACGAAGATGAGGGATGCCCCTGTCACCTCGATCTCGACGTCGAGCGCACGTATCTGCGCGATCCGTTCGAGCAGCCTGTCGCCGTCCTCGCGTTCTTCGAAGCTGCCGTGCTCGACGAGCAGGTCGGCGAGCTGCGCGGCGTGAGCAGCCGCATTGAGTCGGTCCGCCCCGCTGCCATAGCGGGCACGCAGTCGGTTCATGGATGACTCTGTCTGCTGACGCGACTTGCTCCGGGCTGCGATCAGGCCGTCGGCGCTGACGTACTTGGATTCCACGACAGTGAGCGTCACTACATGCCTGCCTTCGACCTCGCGCGCGCTGACCAGAAGCAGGTCCGCGACTGGATCGCTCAGCAGATGCCCAAAGCGCGTCTTGAAGTCGTCGAGGAAGAACCAGGCGAGCATCTGCCCGTGCGCACCGACCGAGCTCCGGATCAGCTGTTCGCTGAGGCTGAGGCCGATCAGTTCAAGCGCCGCCGTGTCCCGGTTGGCCGCCCGTAGCACGATCTGGCCCGACAGGTCCGCCGCGCGGTCGATGAGCGTCCTAGCGAGATCGATCTCGTCGTGCGGCACGCGAGCCGTGACGTCCGCGAGCATCTCGGCAAGCCGCTTGGACAGCGACCGCCTGTGCGCGCAAGTCGACACGACGAGGTTGTGACGCACCTCCTCGATGGGCACCGAGCGGATGACGCTGATGCCGTTCTGCCGGAACAGCCTGCGGTCCGCGATCGTGTCGAAGGTAACGACCCAGTCGGCGATATCATGTGCGCGGCGAATGATCTTGGCGTTCTCGTCGTGATCGAACGAGATCTCCCGCACGGGCTCCCAGTGATCGCTTCGACCGGGATCGTCCGTCTCCCTCGATGCCATCTCCATCGCCAGGTCGAGATAGCGCTGGACGCATTCGGGGCGGGTTGGCGATGCCAGAAGCATGCGTGTCCGGTTCTCCCCTGCGCCGTGCACGAGGCGACGGGACGGTGCCGCACGGGTCGACAGATCGACGTCGGGCCATGCGGCGCGGGTGGCGCAGCGTCGCCAGTGGGTTCCCGCATTCCGAGCGAACACATCCTGCAGGAAGGCGATGTCGAGGGGTTTGTTGTCGTGCTCCGACGTGGCGAGCTGCTCGACGTCGCCGATGCCGACACGCAGGTTCGACAGGAACTCCTTGGTGAGGTCGGCGCCGCCGCTCGAGTCTAGCTCACGTCCGATTGAAACGTTCTGCTCGGCGTACAGCTGGCGAAGTCTCTTGCGGTCGTCGCTGGCGATGATGAGATCGCAACGCAGCCGCGTGTCCTCGTCCACCCGGCGCGCGAGCCGCTCCGCGACAGCCGAGGGAAGGTCGCGACTCTCGGAATTGTAGAGCACGACCGAGAAGTTGGCTGCGTTGTGAGGGTGAAGATCGAGATGCTCGGACAGCACCTTCATCAGGTTGTCCGCCGCCTGCTTCGTGTGTGCGCCCTGCTCCTCGCCTGTCGTTCCTGGGGCCGCAGCGGGTTCGACGTACGAATAGTCGGCGAGGAACTGGTTCTCCGTCATCGACACGAAGACGTTCTCGCCAGTCTGCAGCACCGCGAAGTCGCTGAACCAGCTGCGCTGCAGGTCAGCCTCGGCCCGCAGGACGAAGGAACGCAGGCCCTTGTCGTCGAGACCAGACGCCACGGTATCGAGGCTGTCCTTCAGCATACGCGCGCGAAGGCCGATCTCGGCGAGGCGGAAGGGAGACAGCGGCGTAACGATTGCGCCCGGAGAGTTGCGTGAAAGCGCTATTCCGATCGTCATCACGGGAGTCCAGAGTACGCGCTTGCATGCGTCCCTGTATGCGTGCGTGCGCAGCGCGTGCAGAAGCTGTCCAAATCGCCGAGCTTGCTCGATCACTGCGTCGGCCATCGCGCCCTTGCCTTCTAAGAAGGCCTTGAGGGCTTCGCCGTAGCTTTCGGCGAATGCGGCGTACGCCGCCTCGATGGCTGAGCGACCGGATGGCGAAACGATGTTCTTAGCTGATAGGTCCGCAAGTCCGCTGGCGAAGTGCGCTCCCATGTCGGACGTCGGATCGTTGGGATCAAACAGCTGCCCGCCGTCGGTCGCGTTGATGTCGCCGATGGTCTCTCGGACGGCGAGCTTCAGCGAGGCGGGGCCCGACACGGTGTCCTTGGCGGTCCGCGAGAACCGACCGCAGAGCAGCTGCACCTTTCCGGTATCCGGCGGTGCCGCCGCGCGGAGGTGGTCGGGGAAGTTGACCCCGAGACCGCGCACGGTTGGGGTCCAGATCATCTGCGTTTTGATCGCATGGTCCAGCTTCGTCGGGTCGACGGCGCCGTCCGGCAGGAAGTCGCCCTTGCCGAGCAGGTAGACCTCGAACCGGAACTCGGCGTCCTTGCCCTGATGATCGCTGACCGCGTCGATCTCGCCTGCCCAGTCGCGCGTCCAGCAGATGCCGCAGTCGATCCTCACGAAGTCCGGCGTCGCGTCGTCGAGCCCCCGATAGCGGTCGCGAAGCGTGACCGACGCCTCCAGGACGTGCTGACGCCAGAAGTCGAGTTCGTTCGCCTTGTCGAGGCGGAACAGGACTATCCTGTCCGCCATGTCCACGGCGGCCGTCGACAGGAGTTCGTATGTCGAGCGCAGCAGCCCGACCTCCAAATCCGCGTGGGCGCGGACCTCGCGAAAGATAAACTGCTCCCAACGTCTTGCGAGCTTTCGGTCCTTCTCCAGCCGCGTGCGGTGGCGGCCGTACAGCGCCGTCTCCGCGGCGTCGGCAGGGCGGCTCTCGTCCAGGCGCTCCAGGATGTCGCGGTCGACTGCGCTCAGCGACCCGGCGGCTTCGCGATCGACGTAGTCCATCGTCGCCTGGCCCAGTCGCGCCTCCTTGGTCGTCTTGCGGGTCTTGATCACCTTCTGGATCGTCGACCATTTCAGAGTGACGAAACCTTCCTGGCTTTCGGTCCAGACTCCGGGCTCGATGTCGCCGTCATCCAGAAGCGCCTGGAACTTCGCCGCGTCCTCAGGCTGGATCTCGCCTTCCTGTATCAGCTTGTCCAGCCGCGACTGCAGAACCGGGCGTTCGAGGGGCGATCCCTTGTCGTTCCTGAGATAGGCGACGTCTGACACGCGATTGTAGAGTTCGCTCAGCTGTGTCGCCCAGGATTCCGGAGAAGTGAGTCGTCCGCGGTCGCCTGGTGGCGCGAAGGTCGGAGCCTCGGGTGGCATCCGCAGCACCGTCAGCGCCCGGTTGAGCGCCTTATGGGATGCCTGCTTGTCCACCCCGTCGTCGAGTTCGAGCATGAACTGCGCGAACGTCCCGACGCCCGTCGGGATGTCGGTGCGCAGCAGCCCCCTGATGGCGCGGTGGAGATAGTCCTGATGTCGCGGTTCCAGCGATCGCAGGTGCAGGCTCGCATCGAACCAAGCGTCCACGTCCGCCTTCAGGTGGTCGGGAGAGATGCGGTAGATGGTGGCCGCCGTCTCGCCTAGGCGGTTGAGCGCGTCGTTGCCGACCGCCGAGACGACCGCGCGGTCGGCGTCCGTCCGCTCGACGTTACGCCAGTGGGTAAGCGGCTCGTCCGAGATCCACTCCTTCCGGACAGCTCCGCTCACCAGATCGGGATGGATGGCGATACGGGCTGCAGGTTCCAGCGCGTGGATCGCCTCGAGGATCCGGCGGATCTGGTCCTTGTCGAAGTCGAATACCGCGAACAGGACCGGTTCGTCGGGACTGGCGAGCAGCGCCCGCCGCACGCGCTGCGCCGCCACCTGTGCGACGAGAATCGCGTCGTCACGCGTCTCGTGGTTCGTTGGAGGGGACGACTGACTCCCATCGGCCGGGCCCTCGTTGGCGGTGGTGGGGACGTGTGCGGTCTGCGTGGTCATCTACTTGCCGTCGGCCTGATGGTAGGGATTGCGCACGAAGGCGCAGTCGTCGGAAAGGCGCTCGAGGAAGCCGAGCATGCGTAGGCGTTCCTCGAAGACCCGCTGGTTGGCGCGGAGCTGTTCGAACGGGGCGTCGGTGCCGAGTTCGCGCTGGCCGATGGCAGGTCCGATGACCAGTCGGTAGCGCGCCCAGATCGTCTCGAGGTAGCGCTCCAGTTCGACAGGCGCCGTCACGTTGGCAAGGACGAGCGCTTCCAGGAAGCCGTTGTTCGCGGCGTACCATCGTCCTTGTCCGACCCTGCTCACGGCGAGCCCGATCCGCTCCGCCTGGACCCCGAGCATCTGCCCAAGGTGGTTTGCGTGCTTGGCGAGGGCCTCCTCGCGAAGCTCCTCGATCATGCGTGTGGGATCGGTCGTCTTCTGGTCGACCTTGAACGACAGTACCTCCGACAGCAGCTGCTTCCGCCTAGCCGTCGGATCGCCTGCCGCCCCGGCCTGCTGCCATGGACCGCTGGCCGCGAAATCGTCGACGGTCTTCGAGATCGCCAGCCGTGAGAGCTCCCGGTGCAGCTGGAAGCGTTCTCGGGACACCCGTCGCAGGCCGCCCGCGCTGGTCATGGCCATGTCGACAGGCATCGGCTGATCCTGGCGCCGGCCGAGCACCTCGGCGGAGCGCTCGACGATATAGCGCGCCACGTGGAGGCCGGTGACGCGCATCAGAGGTTCGGCGAGCTGATCGTCCGGCAGCTGCTCGAGGCTCAGGATGGCCACCCAGTCCTCGGCGAGTCGATCGTAGACGAAGTGGTGCGGGAGCGGGAGATAGCCCACCCTGTACTGGATAGCGTCCACCTCCTCGGTCGGCTCGCTCGGCTTCTGAAGCAGCTTCGCAACCCGGTTCCATCGGCCCGTGTCGACGAGCAGCCTCCGCCTGACCAGTTCCTCTACGCGCTCCGCAAGGCTGCTGCGGTTGAGCATCAGGAAGACGATCTCGCCGCCACGCGCGAAGAACTTGCGATCGCTGGTGACCTTGCCCGTCTTCTTGCTGATGCCGTAGTCGGCAGTCAGCATGTCGGTTCCGCCTGGTATCAGGTGCCGCGAGGTGGCGCGGCGGCCGCGCTCCGGTTCGACCACCGCGGCTCGCAGCAGATCGACCGCGTCGTGGAAGGACGAGAACTTGTCGAAGCGCTCGCGAAGATGAGCGACCTCCGCTGGGCTACGTTTGCCGCGCCACTTCTCCCACTTGGCCTCGTCAGACAGTGTGTCGCCGTCGGCGGCGATCCTGTCGAGGACGTGATCCTGGAAGAGGAGACTGCGCAGGTCCGCACGCATCGGCACGTCGTACGAGAACTTCTCGTGCTTGCCGGACAATGGCAGGAATATGCTTCCCTTGTTTTTGTCGCTGGCCCGCGCAGCCATGATGGCGATCGTCTCGAGCAGGAGAAGCCAAGGTGACTGATCGTTGATGAGGCGATGCCCCCAGATCATCTGCTCGATGTTTACGCCCCACGAGTCACGCTGAGCCGTTTCGGGGACGTCGAGTGCACCCTCGACCTTGAAATGAGCAAGATCGGTCATGCGACACCGAGAGGTAGCGGGGCAAGCGCCAGCCTACCGTTCGAAGGAAGACGTACCAGGGTGACCTCGGTGGGTTCCGGCGGGAGCAGACCCTCCTTAGCCAGCCGGGCTACGGAGCGGAGACGGAACTGCCGCAGCTCTTCGAAGCACTGGCGGGAGAAGCTGGAGGGGAGACTGCCGTTCCGAATCCGCACGAGGTACTCGAACAGGAGGGGCGTGAGGTCGATTGCGGTGAGTTCGTCGCCATCGCGCCGTATCACCATGCGGGGACGTGCATTCGTCCCCCTGGCATCGAAGTCGACGCTGAGCCGCTCCTGCGGCGAAGCCCCAAGCCTGATCGGCGCCGCCGTGTCGAGGACCCTGCCTTGCCGGCTCTGCGTATAGCCCGCAGGTCCGGTCAGCCAGAGCTTGTCGTCGTCGTCGGCCATAAGCCCGGTGTATACCCTGTTGAGGCCGGTGATCAGGTGGCGCCGAGTGCGTCCCGTATCGGCACCGCCGGCGAGACCGTCCGCGAACCGCAGATAGTCGCCGCCGCCCGTGAAGATCGTCAGGAGCCAGGGGTTCAGGCGTTCGTCTCCTTCCGGCAGCACGAAGAACAGCCGCCTGCGTTGGTCTGCCAGCGCATCGTGCAGCACGCCCATGTCCACTTCCGCCGGCGCCGCACGATATCGGGTCCGGTGCGTCGCAAGCAGCACGTCGCCGTGATGTCCGTCGGCCGCCATGAACTGGACGAAGGCCTCGGCGGGTTCCATCTCGATCATCAGCTCGTCGAACGCGTTGAGTGTTTCACGTCCGAGTCCGAAGCTATCGAATACGGTGAATGCCCTGAACTGCTGACGGGTAGCGGCGTCGAAGTTTAGACCGAGAAGATTGCGGAATGGGTTCACGCGCCGCGACGTGTCGCCAGCGGGGGCGAGGTGATGCGCGTCGGTGCATCGAATGAGGCCCGCTGCGCCGCTATCCCCCAGCAGAATGTTGGAACACAGCAATAGCAGCTGGCGGACGGGCAGATGCGTGTCGTTCAGCGCTGCCAAGCGTATCAGCCTGCCCAGACGAACCCGCAGACCGGGATCCGCCGGGTCGGCCAGGACTGCAAGGTTCCGCCGGATAGGACAGGTCGAGTTCTCGTACAGGGTACAGCCCGAGCACCGCTCCCAGTCCTGATGCTCGACGATTGCTCTGACGACCTCGTCGAACAGCATGTCGTGAGGCTGCCTGCTGAGATTGAACAGGCGGAGCGCCAAGCCCGGAAACTCTGGCCGTTCCCGGACGAGCATGGTCCGGACGGCCTCGTCCAGCTGCTCACCCTGCGGGTGCAGGTGGGCGAACTGCCGTACAAAGGCGACGAGCTGTCCGTCATTGGATGCAATCAGCAGGGGAATATCGGAAGTGCCGAACACGGAAGCCGCGAAGGCCTCGTAGATCTCGGCCTTCTCGTCGTCGACCAGTTCGGCGAGATCCTTGACGACCCTGACCGTTCCACCGGTCGGCAGAATGACATCGAGCACCTTGGCGGTACCCCACTCGCTCATGTCCGCCCCGACCTTCTCGAGGGCAGAGCGGCAGGTATAGGTCTTCCCGTCTCCGGCGGTTCCGGTCAGGACGATGCTGGGCGGAGAGGCCGACTGCCAGGCCGCCAGCACCTCTTCCACTCGGGGTGCGGTTACGGTGATGGGCTGAACGTTCTTGCGCTTCGCTGTGCGCTGCACGTGCTCGTCGAACTGCGCGTTCGACGAGGGCAGCGGTCCGTAGGAGCGCAGGAAGTCGACCAGCGGGTTCTGCTTCAGCTCAAGCATCACAGGTGGCACACGGCGCAGCCGTCCTCCGCCTTAGCCGACACGGCACGTCTCGGCATCCTCTCGACGTCGTCGAGGGACCGGCCGTCGACCCAGGTGTACTTGCGGCCGCGTTTCATCCCTTCGTACGCCTTGGCCTTCTGATACAGTTCGGGATGGCGTTCCTTCAGGCCCTGCCATTCCCCGATTTGCTGGTAGAAGCAGAAGTAGCAGCCCGATCGGCTGCGCCATTCATAGTATTCGGGTAGGCCAAGACCGGCGCTGTCGAGGATCCGGTTCACCTCGGCGATATCAATCGCGTCGTCGCGATACGGGTAAACCGGCGTAATGTTCGGCTGTTCGGAGATTACGACGGGCTTCGCACCGGCGGTGCCGGTACCGAGATATCCCGAGCGATTCTCGTCCGCGCGGATGCCGATGTACGAATACGCCCGGTCGGTGCCGACGAAGCGCTCGAACGGCGCGATCTTCATGATGCGGGTGCACCAGCGCGCGCGCGGGCTGGGGAGGAATCCCGCGAAGTGCTCGTAGAGAGCGATGTCGAATGCCGTGCGGCCTGGCTTCTCGGCGATGTCGAACAGATCCATCGCCGATACCCGATGGATCCTCCCGTCCAGCACGTGTTCGAGACGGTCGAGATAATCGTAGGTCTCGGGCAGCTCTACCCCCGTGTCCGAGAAGACGTACTCGAACCGGACTTCGGGATTGCGCTCCTTCAGGTAGACCGCGAGCGCCGACGAGTCCTTGCCCCCGGAAACGGGCACGATGTGCCGCGCCTCCTTGTCACGTACGGCATCGTCAACTCTTGCGACGTTCATTTCCTGCTCCCGACGGCCACGCGGCCCTTCGAACTCTTGTCGTCACCGCCGTCGATCCTGGCAAGAAGTTCGTTCAGTTCGCGGACCTTGGCTTCCACGATGGGCCGTAGCGCCATGGCCGGCCGCTCGACGTCGAGCGCTGCGGCCTCGATACGTGCCCGCGCCTCGCGCAGCGCCGCCCGAAACTGCGGCGACGTCCGGTCGTCCCACTTGTCGAGGCTGCGCTGGAGCAGGATCGAGCTGAGCGCGTTCGCCAGCGACTTCGGCGAAAATCGTCCCTCCGCCGTCTCCAGCGCCTTCCGCAGCACCGAGCGGTCGACGATCCTGAGATCGCCGCGGCGTTCGAGAGATGCGGCGTCGAAGCAGTCCGCCCATGCCTTTACCGTCAGGACCGGTTCGCCGGGCTGCGCCGAGGTGCGGAATCCCTCCTCGAGGAGTACGACCGCCTCGTCGGCGAACGCCTCGCGCAGGTGGTCGATCTCGTTCCTGGCCCGCTCGACGCGGGCGATGACGTCCGTCCCGATCTTCTTCGCGCCGAAGGCGGCCGGAATGTCGCGGATCAGCATGTCGACGGGATCGGCGGGTGCCGTCGTCACGCGCAGCAGCGCACGTGCCGTGTCGGTCAGCCGCTTCGAGCGGCGCGTGCCGTCCGACACGGTGACAAGCCACTTCTGCACCGCGTCCTGCGCCGCCCGGATCAGCTCGACGTCCGGCGCGGGGCGCTCGTGCACCAGCACGTAGCAGAGGGCTGAGAGATACTCGCGCAGCGTGTCGGTGGGCTCCTCGACGCGCATCGTCACGCCCTCGGGATAGGCGACCATCGCGTCGAACCCGAATCCCATGATGTCCGGGACGTACGTGCCGTCGCGGTATATGGCGACGGAGCGGGCGAAGTGACTGTATCCCGCCGCTACGAGGATCGGCATGACGGCGCGGGGTACCCCGGTGGTGACGTCCTCGAGATCCGCGACCAGCTCCGACATGCCCCGGTAGCTGCCCGGCTTAGTCGGCACACGGAAGAACTCCATGATCTGCATCCAGACCTCGCGCAGACCCGGATCCTTGATCTCCATCGGGTCTGCGAACCGGGTCGCTCCCGCCGGGCGCAGACCCGTGTTCTCTATCACGGTGCGGTATATCGAGCCCTCTGCGCTCCGGTCGCCGTCCTCGTAGCCGAGACGTTCACGGTCTCCGCGCTCGAGGATGGCCTGCACGACGCGCACCCGCGCCGTCTGCATTGTGCGAGATGCGGTGGCCCGCATCAGCTGCTCGTTGGCGATCCGGGGCGTCTGGCTGTACCATCCGCCGAGCAGCCGCGAGGCCGCCATCGTGCCCGGCTTTTCCTCGGTGACGTCGAGCACCTTGCCGTCCGCGATCCAGGTCGATCCCAGCCCGCGGGGATCGAGAAGGCCGCGGAGCAGGACCGCCAGCTGACCGAAGGCGACCGACTGTAGCTCGTCGATCTCCGTCACGACCATCGGATCGGAGGCGACGAACTCCTCGTCCTGACGGAGGGCCTCGATGGCGACGAGCTCGAGCGCCGCGCTTTCGAGTTCGAGCGGCCGGTCGGGCACGACGACGACGGTGCGCCCTGGACGCTGGCGCTTCGCCTGGTCGACCGCATCTTCGATCGTCCTCCGGTCCTCGGCGAGGACATAGGCGATGGCGCCGGCCTCAGTGGGGACGGACAGACCCTGACGCAGCTCTTCCGGCGAGACGTACCGACCGGCGAGGAACCGGTTGACGCCGAATTCCGCATTGTGACCGGGCGCGCGTAGATGCGGTGCAGGAAAGCGTTGTTCGAGGAAGGTGCGGATGTCGAAGTCGGCGGAACGGCGTTCGCGTTCTTCCCGTACCCGATGCGCGACGTCGATGTCGGCGCCGTGCCACACGGCCACATCGTCGTTGTGCCGTCGCCACAGCAATAGTCGCGCGGCCACGAGGTCGTCGATAGCCGCCGACACCTGTGCGGCGGGCATCGTGTGGTCCCCGACCGCGAGCTCGAGGACGGCGCGCGGCAGCCGACGTCGTTCGCCGCTAATACCGAGCTGGAGAAGGCACGCCGCCGCCAGGATCTCGCGCTGGATGGGCTCGCGGGCGCGGGACCGGGCGCTCTCGGTCTCTATCCAGCGGCGATAGGTTCCGCCGATGCCCACGTCCGTACGCATCGCATCGGAGAAGGCCTCGTACACGGCCTCGATGCCGACGGTCCCGGCCAGGTCCATCTCGCGCAGGAAGGAGAACAGGCTCCGCTCGTTCTGGCCGACCCGCGCGACGAGGGTAGGAAGAACCTGGAGCGCGCCCGCCGTGAGCGGACGGGCAGTCTCAAGTATCTCGCGGGCGGTCGCGATGTCGTCGACGCCGTCGAACCACCGCGCAGCGATTACAGCCGCGACCGTCTCGTCGGCGATCGTAGCGACGGGCAGATCCTCCGGCCGCAGGCCTTCCACGACCGAGCCGACCAGGCGGTAGAACTCCTGACTGTCCTCGACCATGCGAATGGACCGGAAGCGGCCTTCCACCTTGCGCCACTCGGTCCGCGAGGTCTCATTCAGTCTGGTCGCGTACGCCAGCAGGTTCTGGTGAAGTAGCAGCGTCAGGCTCATCGTCGGCGCGGACGCACGCGACACCCGCTCCGCCAGCCGCTGCAGCAGGTCGAGCTCGCTGGACCGCCCCTCGGCGACGAGGCCTTCGAGATGGCGTCCGAACTCGTCCCAGACGATCGCGACATGATCCCATCCGCCCTCGCGCATCGCCTTGCCGAAGCCCTCCACAGACTTCGGCGCATGGCTCATGCCGAGCTGGGTCGCGATCTCCGCCAGCGGCTCGGCCACCAAGCCGGACAGGACGACGACGGCGCCGCACGAGGCCGATCGCGAACGCTCGACGACGGCGTCCGCCAGGTTCGCGTCGAGGTCGCCGATGCGTGCCGCGATCGTCTCGACCACCGGACGGCCGGGCGCGTCGTTCCTGACCTGGAGCGCGCCGACGCCCGCGGCGAGGCTCTTGCCGCTGCCGTACGGCGCGATCACCATGGTGGCGGCACCGGGCGTGACGACCGCCTCGACGATGGGCAGCGCCCGGCGGGTCGGCCGGTAGTGGGCGAAGCGCTCGGGGCGGGCGAGATCCTCGACGAGATTGAGCGAGCGGAAGAAGTCGGCGTCGATCACGAGGCGGCTCCCCCTACGCGGCGGTAGAAGTCACCGAGCCAGTCCGTCACGCTGCGCGACGGCACCTCGAGCCGGCGCTCGCCCGCCGACGTGTCGACGGTCACCCCGCGAAAGGCCTTGCCGCCGACACGGCCGGTCATTTCCTCGACGAAGTCGAGGCCGCCACACAGGATCCTGCCCGGGCCGTGGCGGAGGGTAGCAAGTTCGCGCAGACTCAGCGCGTCCTTCTCGGTCTCGTCGGACAGCAGCGACACGCAGGCGAGGAACGCCTCGGGCGGCACGCCGACCGGTGCACGGCTGCGCTCGAAGCGCGCTACCGCCTCATGCCTGATCACGAGGCCGAGTTCCCGCAGCGGACAGGCTCCGACGTCGTCCGGATCTACGATGTCGACGCCGGGCCGCGACGCGTAGGCGCCGAGAAGGCATGCCACATCCTTGGTCGCCATCGCTTGGCTAGCGGGACGGAGCGCCCTCGCCTTCGTATGCTGCAGGAAGGCGTCCGTGCAGCCGATGCGGTCGAACAGCCGCTCGGAATAGTCGTTGAAGAACCAGGCCCAGACCGTCCCCTCCCGTCGAGCGAGCGCGAGGTGCAGGAACCACCACGTGCCGGGAAGCTCGCAGTAGGGGTCGTTCGCGGAGATCAGCCTCGCCATCCCAGTCGCCGTCCTGCCCGCCCGTCTGGCGTCGTCGCCCGGGGTGTCCGAAAGCCCCATGGCGGACAGCCAGAACGCGAGGGATTCGACCATCTTGGATCCGAGCCCGAGACTGTCCGCCACGTCGGTTGACGGCGCGAAGGTGCCTTCGCGGACCATCTGCGAAAGGCCCTTGGGAAGCCAGCCGTAGCGGACGGGGAAGGTGACGTGGCCGCCATACTGAAAGCGGACGGACGGCTGGTTCACAGGCCACCCCTCAGGCGGGATGCTGCGGCGACGATGATCTGCACGGCTTGGTCGATCTCTTGATGGGTGTTGAGCGGGGATACGGAGAAGCGGACGCTGGAGAAGGCCTCCGCTTCTGATAGGCCCATCGCGGTGAGGACGTGGGAGGGTTCCGGACGTCGACTGGAGCAGGCGGATCCCTGTGACGCCAGTATGCCCTCCGCATCGAGGTTGGCCACTAGCGCCATGCCGTCGACCCCGACGAACCGGATATTCGAGGCGTTGGGCAGCCGCGGTGCCCCAGCCCCGTTCACCACTGTCCAGGGCAACAGTGTACGGATGCTGGACTCCAGCCTGTCCCGTAGCGTCGACATCGTCGCGACGTCCGCGTCGAGGGCGCTGGCCCTCTGCTTGCAGGCCGCGGCGAGACCAGCCAGAAGCGGCACGCTCTGGGTGCCCGCACGACGGCCATGCTCCTGGTCGCCGCCGACGATCAGCGGAGCGTACTCAATCGCGGCGCCGCCGTTCACGATGGCGCCCGTCCCGGCGGGGGCGTGCAGCTTGTGGCCCGACAGGGTGATCACGTCGGGCCCATGCCCGCGGCCGAGCACGGTCCGGATCTTGCCGAACGACTGGGCCGCGTCGGCATGGAAGATCGCACCGTACCGGCGGGCAAGGTCGGCGATGGCAGCGATGGGCTGGATGACCCCAGTCTCGCTGTTCGCCGTTTGGATGGAGATCAAGCCCCTGTCGCGACTGTCCTGCAGGCCCACCTCGAGCTCGATGAGGTCGACGATACCGCCGGCATCGACTGGCACGACCCGCACCTCGGTGCCCTCAACCTCGAGACGCTGGGCGACCTTCAGGACGGAGGCGTGCTCGACAGCGGAGACAAATAGGGTTCGCGCCGGGTGACTGGCTAGCCCGCGTAGAACCGTGTTGTTGGCCTCGGTGCATCCCGAGGTGAACACGACACCGTCCTCGTAGGCGCCGCCCAACAGACCAATTACGGCATCACGGGCTCGCTCGACGATCGCACGTGCGAGATCGCCGGCGAGATGGCCGCTGGACGGATTGCCGGCGCCGCTCGTCATCGCCTCGACGACGGCCGAAAGAACCATCGCCGTGGGAGCTGCGTTCGCATTGGCATCCAGATTGATGACCGAATGGTCGGCGCTGAAGGCGAGTGAAGTGGAATCACACGATGTCTCTGCCAGCGGTGCCATGTACTTCCTCCTTTCCTTTCAGGGTCATCAGACGGTTATAGGAAGGATGCCGAAGTCGGGCAAAGCTATTGAACGCCATTATGTGACAGCGTCGCCGCCCGAACTGGTGCCTCCGCATAGGATGCCTGATAGTCCCGTCTGATAGAACATAAATCGAACGATGACGGTGACGCAAGTTATGCGGCAAATCCGCTTGATAGGGCGTCGACGAGACGAATGCGAGGGCTCGACCGTGCCGCGGCGACCCCGCGGCGGATCCGCCCTAAAGCCATGCCCCCACGAGGTGATCCAGAACGATCACCGAGCGGAATGAAGAGCAGATGAGGGTGTCAGGGAACTCGCGGGTCGGTCGAGAATACCGTCAGCGAAGTCGATGCCCGACTGATAGCCACGTATAGATGCTGCGCGGTCATCGGATCTGCGTCGAGAATGATCGCATGTTCGCCTTCCAATCCCTTGAGCAGCAGCGTGCTGCCGATACCCCGAGCAGGAAGAGGCCGTCCCTTGATGCGTTGAACCTCGCGTTCCGCGATCGCCGCCGTTCGCAGATCGATGCCGCGGGCCGTGGCGCGCGACAGGGCAGCGATCATGACCGCAAGCATATGTGGCCGGTACACATGGAGACCGGCAGTCGCGCGAAGTTCCTCGAGGATATCGCGTACCAGCGCGAGGCCGTCCTCAGCGAAAAATCGGATGCAGGTCCGCTCCACGTCGGAAGCAGGAGGATCTTGTGGTCCTCGCCGCAAGGCATTTATCCGCTGCGCCAATGGGTTCGCCACGCCCGCAATCACCTGCGAGACGAAGCGGAGGGTGGCATTCAGCCTGTCGACTCCCGCTGCGGCCTCGATCTCTCCCGCCGCCGTGATAAGGTCTGACATATCGACGGGTTCGATGACCTGAACGCCCGTCGTCGCTCGCGCGAAGTCGATCCGGCTTTTCACCGGTCGGGCGTCGCCGATAATGAGCAGTCCGGCACCGGCTCTCCCGCGCACCGCCGCGACGGCAGCCGCGCGCTCACGCTGCCGGTCTGCCTGATCGTCGGGAAGCTGTATCCAGCAGACCGCAGGCGGAGCGGTCCTGAGATCGATTTGCGCTCCCCGGAGGAGTTCCGCCCGGACATCGAGAATCCATTGCCCGAGTTCGGGCTGGCCGGCGTTCACCCACCGGTGCGGGACGTCCAGTTCAAGGACGGTCGGGAACGCGGGGATGACGTCCCCGTCCCAGTCCGGACGTGCGCCGTTGAAATCGAAGATGCACTGCAACGGATCGCCAAGGACGTGGCAGGGAAGCTCCGCAGCGAGGGCTCGAACAAGTCGATGCTGCCTTGCCGAGCAGTCCTGGTATTCGTCGACGACGAGCCGTCCATAGTTTGCGCGGAGCACGGGCGCGAGCACCCCGCTTTCAAGAACGGCAACGGCTGCGTCCTGGGTGCCGGGATAGTCGATCGCGCTCCCGACGTTCCGGTGACCGGCGAGGCCTGGATACAGGGTTATGAGCTTGAGCGCCCACCCATCGATGGTCGCTAGCCGATAGCGGTCCGCCGGCACGCCTGACCGAGCGAGCCTAGTCCGAAGCGCCGTCACGCCTGCGTTGGTATGGGTGAGAACCAGCACGGGAAGACCATCGTGACCGGCGAGCGCGTCGACGATGGTCTGTGTCTTGCCGCAGCCGGCAGGTGCGACCACCGCCCCGGGTGGGAGATCGAAGAGGCTCATCTAGAGGTATTCCGGTTCGACGTCGTCGCCCGCGTCCTCCTCGCCGTCTTCCGGAGCGTTCAGGATCCATGCCCGCAGCTCCTCGACTGTCTGGACCAGGCGTCCGCCACTGCCTGCGAGGTGAGGTCCCAGCACGTCGCGCCCGATCGTCTCGGCATAGCTGACCGTCTTGAACCATTTGCCCTTGGTGGCAGCTGCGCCGAGAGCGCTGCGCTCCGCCAGGTCGTATCCAAGCGGATCATCGAAGGCGAGATCAAGATCCGCCTTGCGGGCGCGGATCTGTCCGTTGACGGACTCTTCTCCGTTCCATTCGCGGGCCAGTTCGACGAGGGGTCGAATGGCGTCGTCGGCGATAGATGCGAAGATCTGCATTTCGGTGGTGTTGGGCTCGTCCCAGAAGAAGCGCATTACCCCGGCTTCCTCAAGGGCGCGCAGCTCTTCGGCGTCAAGCTCTTTGTCGGAGTCATGCCACAGTCCCGTACGGTAACCTGCCTGTGCGAACGAAAGCGCCCGCTGCAGCATGTTCGAGCCCGTACCGTCGGCAGTAGCGACGCCGCAGCTGCCCATCGGACGGTCGCCCTGATCGGTCCAGTAGAGATCGAGACCGCGGATCAGACCGACCTCGGTCGCCCCCTCGCAGACGAGCACGCTCGGGGCCAGGAAGGCGTCCGCGCACGTCCTGAGCGTGCCCTGGTCCGCCGGATTTCGGCCCAGCTTTATGAGCGAGAGATCAGGTGCATCAGGATCACGCCTGGCGCGCCAGAGCTGCTGCGCGGATAGCTCGCGCACGACGACGGGCGAGTGCGTCGTGACGAACACCTGGCGAGGCGGGACCGCGTCCTTCGCGCCGAGCTGATGAAGCAAGCGGATAATTCGGAAAGGCTCAAGGCCATGTTCCAGCTCGTCGACGAGCGTGATCGGGGACGTATTGCCTGCGAGAGCCTGCAGGCCGGCGACCAGAAGACGCGAGCTGCCAAGGCCGAGGTTACGCAGCGGAACGCCATCTCCATCGTGCAATGCGATGGCGCCCGCGCCGAAGCTGACCCCGTGCGCATCCAGCAGGGCCTCGGCCTCTTCTGCGCCGGCGACTCCCACCTGTCCGGCGACATCGCGCACCATGGCGATCGTGTCGGCGACTTCCGCGGCGGCGGCATCGCCGAACGCGGCCCGCGCCTGACGGGCGGCATCGGCGAGTGCCGCGCCCGCCGCCGGCCGCACCTCGGCGATGCGGTTGAGCACGCTTCGGACTCCCCATGCGAGATGATGGCCCGCGAAGGCGCCGAGTCGGGTCGGTGCCAGCCTGACCCGCTCGGCGAAAGGCAGGTCGCGAAGGCAGTCGTCGGCCTCCGCGCGTTCGGAGAACAGCGTCCATTTGGGATCAAGATCGGCGCCGATGGTCAACCGGATCGAGACGACGATCTCACTGCCTGCTTCCGGCTCGTCGGTTACGCCGATGTCACTGTCCCAGCCCCGGTGAAAGAACCCGTACCTATCGAGGTCAAGAAGGGAGGCAGGTAGATCGCCGATCGTCACATCGATCAGTATGTCCCGAGCCGTGTCGAGGCCATGGAAGTCCGCATCCGTGAACGTCGCGGAGCGGCGGGCGGAGAGCACGAGATCGATAGCGTCCAGCACCGACGACTTTCCGGAGTCACCCGGTCCGATGAGGCCGTTGATGCCGCTGCCTGGTGACCATTCGAGATGTCGGATGCCCCTGAACCGCTCGATCTTCAGCTGACGAATCAGCGGCATGCCGTCTCCCCCTACTGTTCTCCTTCGGTTCTGCCGTGGGTTGCCGGCCGTATCAACAGACGATTTGAACAAGGCCCCGGGAGGTAATTGAGCCGTCTGGTCTGAGATCATCCCGAAATAGGGATCGATGAACGTCGTCAGCTTGCTGAACAAGGCTTCTTTGTTTGCCAAGTGTCAGCACCAAATCCTGGTGTGACTTCCGCCGGCCGAGCCGTTCGTAGCGCAGCGCATCGATTTGCCGGCACGAGCATGTGACTTTCTGCGATCTGCCCCCGGATGGCCCGGGAGGCGTACGATCGCGAGTACCGGCCACGACGTCGATGGTTACCGTCGCATCCATCCTGAAAATGGTCGCTATCCTGAAATTGGCGACCTATGTTCACCGATGCACGGGAAGCGGTTCTCGAGCCGGGGCGTGGAAACCCTGAAAATTGGAAGTCGGTCGAAAGACCAAGACGGTCGAAGAGCTCTTCGGCCGGGTGGCGGGGACGTATGTCCAGACCACCCGGTTAAAGGTTTCCGCGCCTGTTCCAATTCAGGTTTCCAACACCCGGCTCAGGGGCCGGCGTCCCGTCTCACGGGACGCCGCCGACTGGGCTGCGCCCCTTCCACGACGGAGGGCAGCGATGATTGGGGATCAGGCCGGGCAGGAAACCGTAGCACTCGCGAGGGCGACGGCAGAGGGACACGCAGCGGTCGTTGAGGACTGACGATGCCGGTCCAGACCGTACCCTTCGTTCCGATTTTCGTCCTCGGCGTCTTCTTCCTGATCGTGCCGGGCTGGATAGTCGCGCTCTTCATTAACAGCGACCCGATCGGTGCGGCTGTGTGCCTTGCCACCGCGGTGGCGGCGATGATCCGTCCGACGGCAAGCTGGATCCTGTTCGCGGTGCTGTGCTCGCTGCGAACCGTGCCCTTCATCGTGGCCGCGCTGACCGCGGTCGCGATGCGGATCGGTCTCGCCCAGCACGGCTGGCCCTACCTCGTCATGTACCTGGTGATCGGCGGCGTCGCGCATCTGCGCATCCGCTCGCTCCGCCGGTCCGGACAGATCGACATCTGAGAGGAGCTTCCACGATGCACATGACGACGATGACGGCGCTTGCCCTGGCGGCGGCGCAGCTTTCCGCGGTTGGCCAGACCGGCGTGACCACTCCCGCACCAGCGACCGTCAAGGGCAGTCCCGCCACGTTTGATCTTGCCGGGTTCAGGCTCGGCATGAGCGAGGCCGAGGCGGAGCGCGTCCTGAAGGAGCGCGGCATGACGGTGAGGCGCCGGACGCGCGCGATTACCTTCGAGGATCGCGTCCGCCAGGCCGTCAACTTGCGCGGCGGGCGGCTGCCGCTGAAGGGCGGCAGCGTCCTGAACAATGCGGACATCGACGACGGCAAGGGCGGAAGGATCATGATCCGCATGCTCGGATGGCCGGACGGTGCGCGGGTCCGCAGCATCACCTATATCGTGCGCGCAGGCACCGAACCCGCTGCCTGGCGCACGCTGCTTGTGGGGAAGTACGGTCCGCCGTCCAGGGACAGCGGGACCATCGATGGCGAGGGCCTGCATGCGCGGTGGTGCGGGCAGGCCGCGTGTCTCGGCGAAGGCGGCGTCTTCCGGCTGTACGCCGACGTGAACGCGCGCGGCGGCACGATCGCACTGTCGCAGCCGGAGGGTACGTCAAGCGTGGTTTCCGATCTCGTCGAGCGGGAGGCGTCGAAGCGCGGCTTGGGTGGCAAGCCGGCGCTCTAGGACGGAATGCACGTCCGCGCGACCGATGCTATCGCGCGCGGCAGCCACACCGTGATCGTCGGCATGTGAAGCAGAATAGCCGTGCCCATTCCCGGTTTCTGGTGGTCGAGCGGCTTCATCCGGCGGATGATCATGCCCGGAAATCCGAACAGCGGGTCGCCGAGCCAGCCTGGATCACGCAACGCAGGCCATCCGCTTCGAGGCTTGCCTGTGTTGCGACGTGCCGGTCGACCGACCTGATTGCCTCGTTCTGCTACTGCGATCGCTGGATGGATCACGCGAATTGGCCCAGGTGCCCGTGGTGGTTGCAACTTGGGACGAGGATACACGCCAGGCGGCTCGGGCTGGTCATAGACCGGTCTTCCCTTTGGGAAGCAGTCTGCACTATCGATAGAGGGACGGAGCAGCAGGCGGGGCGGATTGACCGGGCATAACCACCGTTCGTCGTGTCTTTGCCCATGGTGCGTCAGCATAGGGCGAGCAGGTGTCGGTCCGATGATCTATCAGGGCACGCCACTCCGACCCGCCTTCAGGACATTCGACAGCTACACCATACCCAATGCCAGGTGTCCGGTCTGCGGCGCGCCCGTCTTCTTCTATCAGTCACCGACCGGCGGGCGCGTCTTCTTCGACGAGCTTGGGCCACCTTGGCCGAAGCATCCCTGCACCATTGCCGCGGCCACCGCGATCACGACGAGAGTGCCTACAAGCCAGCAGCGCACGTCGATGCCGACCTGGGTCAGGTCGGGATGGACCCCGGTCCTGATCCAGTCGTCGAGGATGAAGGGCGCGTGGCACTGCATCCCGATGCAGCTGCTGGATCGTGGCATACACGTGGAGGCGCTGACGACGAACCCCGTGGCCGTCCGTGGCCAGATATGCGCGATGTTCCGCAGCTATGACGCGGATGGCGTGGGCATCCTATCGATCGTCGATCTGGATGCGCTGGACAGGACTCGTACACTGATGGTGCTCGAGCCGCGACGCTATGCTGGTCGCTCGCCGTTCGCAGTTGGTCGACGGGTGAATAGCGGGGGGACGGCCGCCGATATCTGATGCGGCGCAGTACGGCCGCTTGAACGGTCTTGCGGTCGCAGGCGGCTCGCAAGGAGCGGCATGGGTTTTCTGCGTGGCGTCAGCTACCGACCATCGGCCGGAACATCGACTTGGATCCTGGGCATGGTCACCCGAAGGCTGATCCCAATGTCAGGCCTGATGATGTTCAGCGGTGTGATCCCGATCACCATGATCGGGATCGTGTCGAGCAGGTCATCAGGCAGGATGGAGTGCAGCGGGACGCCGTCACCGATTGATATCTTCGGCCGCCGCAAGCCATAGACGTGAAGCGTGCCCAAGGGATGATGGTAGAAGGCGTTCCGGGCGAGGCGGATCACGCACCTGAGTCCCTCGGGGGCGAGATACGCCTGGATGTCGACCTCGCGGTCGGTCGACCGGATGGACTTATCCTGCCAGATCGGCCCTTCGGCCAGACGCGCGAGGAAGTCTTCGACCCGCGTGCCGGTGGCCCCGAGCGCCGAGACGATGACGACCGGCATGTCGAGCCGGTCGCCTTCGAATGCCTGGCCGGAGAGAGAGCTTGGCCCTGGGGTCAGCGGAACCATGCCGCGCGTCGCGTCCTCCGGCGGGAGGCGGCTCACGGCCGTTCCGCCTCGTCATGGGCGATCGCCAGCCGCCCGGCATGGCGGGGCGGCTCGTGCGACTGCCGTTCCCGGTGACCGGCGAAGACGAGTGTCATGAGGTGCTGCGTCAGTGCGGTGGGCCCCCTCTCCGTCACGAGCTCTCCCCAGCTCGTCCAGCGATCCGACCGATCGATCATCCAGTGGAACGCCCGGTCGCGCAGCGTTGCGTCCGGGAACGGCAGGTGCCAGATTGTCCGGGCCATCGGAATGACGTCTCTGGGGTTGCGGGTCAGGAGCGATATGCTCTCGCTGCCGAAGATGTTTTCCCGCACGAAAACGTACGGAAGCGCCCCATTGACCTCCGCCTCGAAGGCGTGACGATTGTACTCATCGTCCATGTACGGATTCCCGCAGAACCGGACCGCTGCGGCGCCGATCGGGATCGCATTCAGCTCGATGGGGCGGGTGGCGGCGAGCATCCGCAGCACCGCGATGCCCTCGGCGCTCGGCTTGGCGATCAGGGGATCGTTCCTGAAGTCGTTATCGACGAGGCCTTCGGCCTGCATCCAGTATCTCCAGAATTGGGCATGGCGATGGTCGCCGCTGAAGAGAGCATGCGTCTGCTCCGGCAAGGCGACGACGCCGCGGTGCATGGACGCCAGCATCGCGAGCATCAGCTCGAGCTGCTCGTTCTGGACCTGTCCCGGTCCACGGCACATGTGCAGACGCCCCGACCAGAACGCGTCGCGGACAGAAAGCCACGAGCGCCCCTCCTCGTCGATGACGGTGACGACGCCGCCAGGCGACGTCGCCGTCCGCATCCAGTACCCCCAGGGCAGGTCCGGGGAATGGCGATAGTCGTTCATCGCCGCTCCTCCGCCTTGGCGAGATCCGCCGCGAGCTCGGTGCACCGGTCGAGGACGTATTCCGCGTTCCTGTACGTCTGCGTGATGCCGACCTGGCGCGCCTCCGCGGCATGCGCCGCGTGATCCGGGACGAGGTCGTCCGGCAGGTCGCACGAGAATCCGAACCACCACGCCGTATCGTCGCTGTTGGCGACGTCGGGTTTGACGTGGCAGATCGAAACCGCTTCCGGTCCGCGCTCGTCGCAGGCCCTCGCATAGTCGAGGCCGCCATGGGCGCGCACATGCTGCGCGGGGACGGCATCGGCGGCCCAGCCGGTCAGCGGGTGGCCGGGCGGCACGGCGACAAAGCCGCCGAGGTGTCCTCCCGGCATGCGGCGGATGATGCAGGCGTACCCAGTGTCGGGATCGGTCCAGGCGAGCTTGTCGGGCTCGCGCTCCCACGGTCCCGGCGCGCGTGCGGCGAGCGCCGGGACGCTGTAAGCCGCTTCCATCCGCTGACCGGCTACAACGACATCGGTCCGGGGCGCGATCGCCGAGGGCGTGGGGCGGCGCTTAGCCATGCGCACCTCCCGCCACCGCGAGAGCGACCCACAGCCCGCCGGCGACGATACCGCAACCGACGAGGAGGATGAAGAGCATGGCCGCAAGCAGGGCCGAGGCGCTGAGAGCGCCGGGGCCGCGCGGAATCGCGAGAATCTCGCGGCACGCAGCAAGTGTGGTCCCGATCGATCCGCAGCCGGCCAGCGCCACGCCGATGCCGAAGAAGAAGAGCGGATCCATCACGCTTCTCCCGCGAGCAGGGGCGCCTGATGCCCGCGGGCGGTCTGCCACCAGTCTACAGTCGACAGCGTCGTCTGGTTGAGCAGAGAGCCGCGCTCCGCTAGCCAGGTGCTGGCCACCCAGATACGGGTCTCGGGATCGCGGGTGATGTAGGGCTCGGCGAGCGCCTTCAGCAGCAGTATGCAGCCCAGCGGATCGATCTGCCGGGCGGAGAGAGCCGCGCAGCTGCCGGCGATGTCGTAGCTGATGCCAAGCGCCATCGCGTCCATCGAGAAGAAGAGGTGAGCCAGGTCGTTCCACGTCGGGGCGAGCTCGTCCTCGGGACTGGTGGCCAGCTCCGCGATGAGCGCGGGCGGCGCGAGGCGGCTGACCGAGACGATCGAGACCACGGCGGTCTCGACGATGCGAGCGTCGGCAAGGAAGGTGGTGCAGGAGCTCGTGCGCCACCAGGATAGCGGGCCCGAGCCCCTGTCGCCGAGCGCTTCGAGCTGGTCTTCGAAGGCGATGTTCCTCATGTGTGAAGCTCCGTCCGCGGCGCCGGTATTCAGGCGCCGTCATTTCAGGATGGGATGTGTCATCCAGAAAATGCAGAACGTAGCGAGAACGATTTGGACTCACGAATAGAGGAATTATTTTGCTAGGACTCCGATATGGTCTCCGGCACAGTCCACTTGCCTCCTACGTGGAGGACGATGCCGCCTGCGTCGCGCAGCTTCGCGAGGAGCGGCGATACGCTCGTGCGCGGGATGCGCTCGCCGAAGCGCCGTTCGACCGCCTGCATGATCGACGCTACGCCTAGCGGCACGTCGGATGCCCGCAGCACCTCGAGGACCATATCGCGATCCGTCGGAGCATCGACCGCGCCCTTGGCATGGCGCCTGTTCGCTCTGCCCTTGCCCCTCCGCTAGATGCCTGCCGTAAGGGTGATCCTTCCGGCTACCAGATGTGGCCTGACTGCCGACTTCAGCTCCGTAGGCGTGACGTCGAGCCCGGTCAGCCGCATGATCTCGCCCGTCAGCGCTTCCGCATCGATGCCGTCCTCGCGGGCATCCGCGACGACCGCCATGGCGGTATCGATCGCCTCGGGCGCGACGGGCCCAGTGCCTATAGCGAGATCCGCATCGGCCAGTCTGGCCAGTAAATTCGCGGTAGCATGCCGCTCGCGGATGAGCGACCTGGCGGTATCGAGCGCGGTGTCGATCTGCCGGGTCAGTTCGATGACGCGAGTAGCTTCGGCAACGATCCGCGAGGATCGCTCCGTGTCGTGCATATTCATGCAGACTCTCCCTTGCTGACTATCTTGATGGTGACTGGACACTAGAGGAAGGTTGACACTGAGCTGTCCGATCATCATGGTTCGGACATGGTCGAATCATTCTCTTCCCCCTCGCCGCGAATGGTGACCTTCGATCTCGATGATCTCTATCGACAGCGGGATGAGGCAGCCGAACTGGTAGATCGCCTGAACGGTGCGATCGGAGTGGCGGAGCGCATGCTAGGGATCGCGCCGGGCGACGGCGCGGCACGGCCCCCGTCAGCCGCAACGGCGGCTAAGAGGCGGCCGACGCACCGCGCCATGCTGCTGACGGTTCTGGGGGAAGCCGGAGGGCCGCTGGGCGTCCGCTCCATGATCGACGCGGTAAAGGTGCGCTTCGACGAGACCATCCCGAGGACGAGCGTGTCGCCGTTGCTCCGCAAGCTGGCGGCCAAGGACGAGGTCGCACACGATCGCGACAGCGGCAGCTGGACGCTTGGCAGGGTCGATCGGGCCTCGGTCGAGAAGGAAGTCAGGGGCGAGGTCGTCAGGTTCCGCGGCCCCAAGACCGCGAAGCGCGAGGTGGCGTGATGACCATATTCGAAGTTTCGTCGGCGGCAGGCGTGCATCGCCCGCAGCCATCCTGCCCGGTAGGAAGGTGCGGGGCCACCGTTAGCGGCGGCAGGCCCCGCGAACCGCTTCTTCGGGCTCCCCAGGCTTGACTAGGAGACCGAGAATGACCCCGGACTAGAGGATATCCTCCAGACGGTGCCCGAATCAGGGGCGAGAGACTGCGTGTCACGTAAGCCCCCGAGCGTCAACATCCGAGCTGTCAGGCTGGTCGTCAGCAATTTCTGGATGGGACATCGTCCTGGCCGGAACCGTTCACTGTGCGTTCCGTTCTATGGCCTTCTTCGGGTCTCCAAAGGAACGGGTGATTGCCTCTGACTGCTTCAGTGGTTGGTCACTGCCGTACCGAACCATCGCGCGATCGCAAGAGAGGCTGCAGCCGGCCCTCTCGATCGCCGTCTTAGGATCCTGTGTTTTCGCTGGCACGTGCCTGCCGGCGGAGAGATGAGTCACGTGTGGGAAGTATACCCAGATGAAACTGCGAAAATCTGATCGGTCATCCTACTCGCCTCAAGCGAATCTTAACCCTGAGCGCTTGGTTCGCACCAAGACCGGCCTGGAGTTGGACGTTGCCGGGACATCTTGGCATATGTCCCCCAATCATCGGATCGACGTCAAGATCTTTGGATACCATCAATCGATAGACGATGGTGTGCGGTCTTTCTTAGAGCATCATCTCCGTGTCAACTCCGCTTCCTACGTTGCGAGCCAGCGGTCGATGCTCCGTCCGCTGGCGGAGCTCGATGTTCAGGTCGCTGTGCGTCGATCCTTGGACGAGTCAGGTCACTTGGACCGAAGCGTCTTGGAGGCCTTCCAGGACGCGGTGGATCGGACGGTCTCGAAACATATTCGACCCAACTATGTGGGCGCATTCGCACGCATGTACCTTATGTCCACCGATCTTGGGATCGAAGGATTCGACGACGACGTAGCGGCGGAACTCGACGAGATGGTCATCGGCAACAACCCGATAGGCCAGGCCGTCCTGTCGAACGACCCCCAGTCGGGTCCGATACCGCGTCGCGAGATGGACGCTCTGCTGGTGAAGCTCAAGGACGCGACGGAGCGCCGCCTGATCCCAACCACTCACCTGGCAGTGACCTGGCTATTCATCTGCTTCGGCTGCAACAGCAAGAATCTGCGGCTTATTCACGAGGGCGACTGTTCCGTCGTCGACGTGCCCGATGGTGACCCCGTATATCAGGTACAGGTTCCACGCATCAAGAAGCGTACCAGGGGCGAGAGGGATCAGTTCAGAACGAGACAGGTTCCCGCGGCGGTCGGTGCCGTGCTGGACCAGCTAGTCACCGACAACCGGCAGCAGGCCCTATATCGCGACGGTATCGACCGTCGGCGCTTCGACTGGCCTCTATTTCGCACTCGATGGGCGCGGGAAGATCTGCTTGACGGCGCCTTCGACGCCAGCGCCTTCCGGGTCGAAGCCTTCTGGCCCGGTATGATCCTCAAGGAAGTCGCGGAGCTACTTGATCTCAGGGCAGCTGACGGAAGCCGCCTTCGCCTAACCCCGCGGCGTCTCCGCTATACTTTCGCCGCGAGGCTGGTGGCCGACGGTGCAGCTCCCCGCGACGTGGCGGATGCGCTTGACCATAGCTCGCTCAACTACGTCATGGTGTATTTCAACGCCCGGCTCGATGCGGTGGAGCAGATCGACAAGGCGGTCGACAGCTTCCTCAGCCCCGTAGCGGACGCATTCATGGGTCGGATCGCACTGGACGAGGTCGACGCCCAGGGAGCAGGACAACCGCTGCGCCGCATTTCCCACGTGAGCCCGACGATGAACGCCATGCGTGCCGTCGGGTCGTGCGGCGAACTTGGTGACTGCGAGAAGCATGCGCCCACTGCCTGCTATGATTGTCGGGTCTTCATCCCCTTCGTCGATGCGGACCATCAGGCGGTCCTTGACGACCTTCTGCTCCAGCGTGAGCGGAGGCTCGCGAACGGCGACGACCCTCGCTGGACCCAGATCAACGATCGCGCGATCGCTAATGCGAAGGCAGTCATCCGGCGGTGTGCGGCAATCCGGAATGTCGGCGAATGAGCGATACGCTCGATCCGCATCGTTCCAAGCGCTCTTCCGTTGCCGTGGTTCGCCCATTCGCGAGCGCGGCGGAGCGCACCTGCGGCGAGAACCTGGCCCGTCTGGTAAAGAAGGCCAAGCAGGCGAACGTACTCAGGGCAGAAGACTGGAACAGTCCTCGCTGGGATCTGCAACGCAAGAGCAGGGCGTCATCAGCCGGCGACGGCGGTCTATGCTTCACGATCGATCGATCGACCAAGGGCAACCTCGCAGCGCCCTTTCCGCCTCGCTACATGGATTTCGTCAAGGCTCTTGTCTGCCGATATGAAGCGAAGGAAGTCGGCGGGTACGCAGCCTCGAACCTCCAGCAGGTGATCAGGGCGGCCTCATTCCTTTTCCTCCAGCTCTCGCCGGATCGCGGCGATGCTGACGTGACCCTCGTTACCGCAGGCCACCTCGAGCGTGCCGCGGTGCAGGCGTCGGAGAGCATGAATGCGGGATATAGGAACATCAGGTCGAAGCTGATCTTCATAGCGAACCTGCTCGTGCGGGACGGCATCGTTCCGCTGGCGCTTTCTTGGAAGTGCCCGCCGGTGTCGTACAAAGACCGCCGCGCGGTGGTACCGGACGAGGACCGGCTGCGCAGCGACCATATGCCTTCGCCCGAAGTGCTGGATGCGCTCGCGGACCTCTCGTTGCGGACCGATCTCGACGATCGCGATCTGCTGCTCGTCCGGATCGTCGACCTGCTGGTCTGCGCGGGCTTTCGGATCAACGAAGCGCTGACCCTCCCGAACGACTGCCTGGTGGAGGAGGCCGCACTCGATGACGACGGCATCCAGCTCCTCGATCGCACAGGCACCCCTCTGGTGCGCATGGCGCTGCGATACTGGCCGGAGAAGCAGGGTCATCTCGAAGTTAGGCTCAAGCCGATCCCGACCGTCATGCAGCCCATCGTACGACGAGCCCTGGCGGATATCCGCAGGATCACGGATCCCCATCGAGCAGTGGCGTCGTACCAGCGCCGTCACGCTGGACGTACGCTACTTGGCGAGCCCTGGGACAGCCTTCCAGCGGACGCCATGCTGTCGACGTACGAACTTGGACTGGTCCTCCAGCTCGGCCGTGGAAAGACCGAGTTGTCGAGGCAGCGGGTTCAGAGTCTAGCCAATCAATACCTCGAAAATCACGCTAGAACTTTGTCGAAGACAAGAGGTTTCCGAAGTTTCGAGGTCAGCAAGCTCAACCTGGAAGCTCATCTGTGTGGCAGGTCGATCGCCGGAAACATTCTTCGCGCTGGCGAGGGCGTTCAGGACATAGCCGAGAGTCTGTGCGTCGTCTCGCATCGATTCGTCCACCGTCATCATAAGGCCGGTGTGCCAGGGACGGTCCGGCTGGTGACCGACGCCATGATCGACGTCTTTTTGGGAGGGCTCAAGAGTAAGACGCAGAAATCGATCTTCGACCGCCTTGAGTACTTCGGTCCCAACCGAGAGACGCTATCGGTCGATACGCACGACTTTAGGCACTGGCTGAACACCCTGGCCGAAGAAGGCGGCCTGTCCGAAATGGAGGTGGCCAGGTGGTTCGGCCGTGCCGACATCGGTCACAACCCCGCCTATCAACACATGCTGCAGTCGGAACGCGTCCGACGCATGCGGAAGTATATGGAGGACGGCAAGGCGGAAGGGCCAATCGCCGATGCCGCAGCCCGCATCAACGATCCGATCCGGCGGGCTGACTTCATCGCAAGCACCACGGCATCCGCGCATGTAACCGACTTCGGGATCTGCGTTCATCCATGGAACGTGTATCCCTGTGCCAAGCATGGCGCCTGCGCGGGGTGCGGCGATCTGCGTGTGATCAAGGGTGACGAGCAGTCGCAGCAGCGTACGTCCCAGCGCCTTGTCGCCGTCGAGGAGCAGCTTGCGATCGCGCGTGAAGCGATGACGGCCGAGGAGTGGGGTGCCGACCGTTGGGTCGCCGCTCATGAGCGGGAGCGGGACAGCCTGAAGCGCATCATGGCTGTGCACGACGGGCAGCTGGACTCCGGCACCATCGTGCACATGCCGAGTAGCTCATCAACTTTGAAGCCTGGCCCAGGCGCCGGCGGGTCAAGGTGAGCGGGACGCGCCTGTCGAAGGTCGAGGCATCGCGCATCCGCAGCGCGGTGGACCGGCTACCTGCCACTACTCGACCGACCTGGGCCGTCGTCGTCGAGATCGCCAAGGAGACCACAGGACGCGACTTTACGCGACAGGCGCTGTGCGATCACAAAAGTATCGAAAGTTCCTACAAGAAGCGAGTCGACGCCTTTCGTGAAGCCAGAAGGACAGGGCGATGCAAGAAGGGCGATGATGTCGAAAGTCCCGCAGATCGAAAGAATCGTCTGATCAAGGAAGAGAATGACATGCTACGCAAAACTATTGCCGAGTATGATCGGCGATGGAATGCTATCTTTGCTCATCTACATCTCAAGGGCATCGATGTACGGAGCCTGCCGACTTCGCTCCCACCGATCGGTCGCGAGGGACGACAATAACCAGCAGGCCCTTCGATTAGCGGCGTTCAGCGCTTGCCCGCCATCAGCCGATTATTCGATTGACGAATGAAGGCTTGGCTCTGTTGGCTCAGCATGAAACCAGCATAGTGCTCGATCATTCTCGACTTCTGCGACCAGCCCTTCTTTTCCCTGTGAGCCCTATCGCTCTCGACCTTGTCCCTATTCTCTGCCCTGTCGAGTTCCACCCAACGTTCGCTGTCGTCAGCACGGAGAACGTGCTGAGTGATGTTCGCCAGCTCTGAAAACGATGCACCAAGGGTCGCATAGATGTCACGCAGACGACGCCCCGACAGGGGGGGCCCGCCGGTCGAAATGAATATGAAGCCGTTCCGTCGGGCCGAAGCCGGAAAATTCGCCCTTCCCTTCGTCTTTCCGTCCCTGTGCCGCACCCATGCGGCAAGCGAATCAGCCACTTGGTCCATCAACGGGATCGTGCGGCCGAGCGTCTTCACCAAGGCGGGTTCCGATCGCGGGTCCTCGGCATCGAATGGGCGGCGCTCGATCGTGACCGTCCTGTCGGCGCTCCGATCGTCGAATTGCGGACGCTTCAGGCTCAGCGTCTCGCCAGCTCTAGGACCGAGATAGTACGCGAGCATGAGGATGGCATAGTTCCGGATCCGCAGCTTCGGCGTGAATGGGTTCTGCGCGTGGTCCGGATGAATCACCTCCAAGAACAGTTGCCGTTGTGTGGGTGTCAGTCCCTTGCGTATGCTGCGGTTCGGTGCGGGGCCTGCTTCCCGGGGGCAGCGTTCCTGGACCAGCCGATCGAAGCGCCTCCTCTCGCTTTCCAGCAGACCTCTGGTCTGCTTGTCCGCTCGCTGCTGGAACGGCTCCTGCAGCCAATAGAGGTAATCCATGAAGGCGGTGAAATAGCTCCCCGCCACAGCCGCCCCTATACGACCCTTGCCGTCGAGCCGCTCCTCGCAGGCTCTCGCGAGATTGTCGAGCTCGAGCCGATCGAAGATCATGCCGGTAGTGGCAAGGCGCCGATCGATGTCGATGCCCGTATTTGCAACGAATGCGACGCCTCGGGCAATGCCCCGGAGGTGGTTCTCCATGGTGGCATAGGCACGTCCTTGGGGGCGCAACCACGTCGTGACGTAAGCCGATACACGAGCGTCGGGAACACCTGCAGAATCGACGAGCTGCGGGACACGCTCGCCGTCGTCGTACCGGCACTCCCGGATGACGCTACGCTGCAAGGAGAGATGATGGTCGGACATGCCAACCATCAACCCTGGACAGTAGAAAAGGTGCCACCGCCACGCCTAAGTTTACGAAAGCCAATTATGGCCGTCTTTTTGAGGAGAAACTTGACATTTTTTACCATCGGAAATGGCAGTCTTCGTGATCGTCTAAGGCGTGAAAACTTTACATATTGCAATTGTGGCCGTCTACACCCGCATCGGCATCAGCACGTAGAGCGCGGGGCTCTTGTCGTTCTCGCGGATCAGGGTGGGGGCGGCGGCGTCGGCCAGGTGAACCTCGACGAGGTCACTGTCGATCTGGCCGAGAATGTCGAGCAGGTAACGGCTGTTGAAGCCGATCTCGAATGGCGTGGCGACGTATTCGCCCGACACTTCCTCGGCGGCGGTGCCGTTTTCGGGGCTGGTGACGGACAGCGTGATCTTGTCGCGGTCGAGCGCCATCTTCACCGCGCGGGTCTTTTCGGTGGCGATGGTGGAAACGCGGTCGACGCCTTCCATGAAGCTCTTAGGATCGATCTTCAGGATCTTGTCGTTGCCGGTCGGGATGACGCGCGAATAATCGGGGAAGGTGCCGTCGATCAGCTTCGACGTCAGCAGCGCGCGACCGAGATCGAAGCGGATCTTGGTGCCCGACAGCGACACGCCGACCGATCCGTCGACCTCGTCGAGCAGCTTGCGCAGTTCGGCGACGCATTTGCGCGGCACGATCACGTCGGGCATGTTCTCCGCACCATCGGGGCGGGGCAGGGTGATGCGGGCGAGGCGGTGACCGTCGGTCGCCGCCGCCTTCAGCACCGGCTGCGCGCTGTCGCCGTCGGCGACGTGCAGGAAGATGCCGTTCAGGTAATAGCGCGTCTCTTCGGTCGAGATCGCGAAACGCGTCTTGTCGATGATCTGCTTCAGCGTTTCGGCGGGCAATTCGAACTGGGTCGGCAGCTCACCCTCGGCGATCACCGGGAAATCGTCGCGCGGCAGGGTACCGAGCGAGAAGCGCGCACGGCCGGCGACGATCGCCATACGACCTTCGGCGGCGGACAGCTGGACCTGCGATCCTTCGGGCAGCTTGCGGGCGATATCGAACAGCGTGTGCGCCGACACGGTAGTGGAGCCGGGCTGATCGACGGCAGCGGGCACCGATTCGTTGATCTGCAGGTCGAGATCGGTCGCCATCATCTTCAGCGTACCTTCGGCCGTCGCCTCGAGCAGCACGTTCGACAGGATGGGAATGGTGTTGCGCCGCTCCACCACGGACTGGACATGGCTCAGCCCCTTGAGGAGCGTCGCGCGTTCGATCGTCGCCTTCATGCGGTATCCCCTTCGGCCCCACCGAATCCCGAGGCCGGAAAATTGGCGGCCAGTCCTACTGGAAAAAGGAGACAGGGCAAGCGTTCCGGCGGGATCGTTTCGGGACGGGGATGCGACCGCGCGCGGAATTGCCGTTGCGTCCGCTCGCCGGGCGGTGAAAAGCGCGCGGATGCGGCAGGTGGCACGGATCGGAGCGATGATGCTGGGTCTGGCCACGTGGCCGGTCATGGCGACGATCAATGGGACGACCGGTGGGGCGCCGCGCGATCCGACCAGCCGGACGGTCGGCGTCTATCGCGGCTGGGCGGCGTTCCGCGATTCCCGACGCTGCTATGCGATCGCCCGCCCCGTGGTGGCCGCGGGCGGATGGCGCACGCCGGCGGCGGCCAGCATCGCGACCTGGCCGGCGAGGGGCCTGCGATCGTCGCTGCACATCCGCCTCAGCCGCCTCGCCGCGACGGGCGCGGTCATCACGCTGACCGCGGGCGAGCGCCGGTTCCAGTTGATCGGGCGCGGGCATGACGCCTGGGCGACCGATTCGGCGAGCGACCGGGCGCTGGTCGCGGCGCTGCGGTCGGAACGCAGCATGAGCGTGGAGTGGGTCGGGATCGGCGGGCGGCCGTTCGCCGACACCTATGCGCTGGCCGGTGCCGCCACCGCGATCGACGCGGCGGCGCTGGCGTGTCTGGGGCGCGGCGGGCGGTAGGTGTGGAAAAAGCCGCATTTTTGCGGTAAGCGCGGGCCATGCAGACAGCCGCGAACCTGATGCCCATCCCCGGGCATGTCGATCCCGTACCCGTGCCGCGCGCGCCCAGTCTTCGGGCGGATGGGCGGATCGACCTGATCGGGCTGACGAAGGAGCAACTGCGCCAGACCTTGCTGGATGCCGGCATGGAGCTGAAACAGGCCAAGCTGCGCGGCAAGCAGATATTCCATTGGCTGTACAATCGCGGCGCGACGGAGTTCGCGCAGATGACCGATATCGCCAAGGCGCAGCATCCGTGGCTGACCGAGCGGTTCGTGGTCGGCCGCCCGGAAGTGGTCGAGGCGCAGGTGTCGACCGACGGCACGCGCAAATGGCTGCTGCGGTCGCCGGACGGTCAGGATTACGAGGCGGTGTTCATCCCCGATGCCGATCGCGGGACGCTGTGCGTGTCGAGTCAGGTCGGCTGCACGCTGAACTGCACTTTTTGCCACACCGGCACGATGCGGCTGGTGCGCAACCTGACCGCGGGCGAGATCGTCGGGCAGGTGATGCTGGCGCGCGACGCGCTGGGCGAATGGCCGTCGCAGCCCGAGGGGCGGATGCTGACCAACATCGTGATGATGGGAATGGGCGAGCCGCTGTATAATTTCGATGCGGTGCGCGATGCGCTGAAGCTGGTGATGGACGGCGACGGCCTGGCGCTGTCCAAGCGGCGGATCACGCTGTCGACGTCCGGCGTCGTGCCGATGATGGCGCGGGCGGGGGCGGAGATCGGCGTGAACCTCGCGGTGTCGCTGCACGCGGTGACGAAGGAGGTGCGCGACGAGATCGTGCCGCTGAACCGCAAATACGGCATCGAGGAATTGTTGCAGGCGTGCGCCGATTATCCCGGCGCCAACAACGCGCGGCGGATCACGTTCGAATATGTGATGCTGAAGGACAAGAATGATTCGGACGCGGACGCGCACGAACTCGTGCGGCTGCTGCGCCATTACGACCTGCCCGCCAAGGTGAACCTGATCCCGTTCAACCCGTGGCCGGGCGCGAATTACGAATGCTCGACGCCGGATCGCATCCGCTCGTTCTCGGACATCGTGTTCGAGGGGGGCATCTCGGCGCCCGTCCGCACCCCGCGCGGGCGCGATATCGATGCGGCGTGCGGCCAGTTGAAGACCGCCGCCGAGAAGAAGAGCCGCGCCGAGCTCGATCGCGAGGCGGCCGCGCTCGTTGCTTGATCCCGCATCGCTGGGACTGGCGGCGGCGGCAGGAGTGGTCGGCGGCGCGATGAACGCGCTGGCGGGCGGTGGTACGTTCGCGACGATGCCGGCGCTGCTGGCGCTGGGCACGCCGGCCAACATCGCCAACGCCACGTCCAACCTGGCACTGATGCCGGGAGCGGCGGCGAGCGCATGGAGCTTTCGCGAGGAGCTGGCGCCGGTCGGCGGCGTGCCGGTGCGATTGCTGGCGGCGATCACCTTTGCCGCGGCGCTGGTCGGCAGCGGGCTGCTGGCGTGGACGCCGGGGGCGACGTTCGACGTGATCGTGCCGTGGCTGTTGCTGGTCGCGACGCTGGCGATCGTGTTCGGGCCGCGTGCCGCCATGTGGCTGCGCGAGCGGGTGACGATCGGGCCGCGCGTGCTGGTCGCAGCACAGGCGGTGCTGGGCGTCTATGGCGGCTATTTCGGCGGGGGCATCGGCATGATGATGACCGCGACCTATGGCCTGCTCGCCGGGGCCAGCCCGCGATCGATGTTCGCGCCGCGCACGCTGATGCTGGCCACCGCCAATTTTTCCGCCGCGATCGTCTTCGTCCTGGCGGGGCTGGTGCGGTGGGAGGCGTGCCTGCCGATGCTGGCGGGCGGGATCGTCGGCGGCTGGCTGGGCGCGATCGTGGGCAAGCGATTGCCGCCCTGGGCGGTGCGCGGCTGGACGATCCTGGTCACCGCACTGACGACGACGGTGTTCTTCTACCGCGCCTATGGCTGAAAAGCTTTCAGGCAATCGGTCTGACGATTGCCTCCCGGCCCGGCCTCTCCTACCTTAACCATAACCGGCGGATTCACCGCCGACAGGCTCCCCTCGATGGGAGCGGGAGAGTGATGACGTGCGGCACCTGAAGCGCACCCTGATCCGGAGGGCGGCATGACCGCCCCGGTCCGGCCCCATGCAACCATTCGACCGGAATTGCTGCCGGCCCGATCGGCGCAGCGATCATCGTATGCGCTGGGGATCATCGCGCTGTTGCTGATCGGCACGGCTGCGTTCTGGCACTGGTCGCCGGTCGAGCCGGTGGCCCCCGCCGGGACGGGTGTCGTGGTGGTGGCGGGTGATACGCCGGCCGCGACCGAGCAATCTGCCGGGGTCGGCATCGAATTGCGGGCGGTGTTCGTCGGCGGGACGCCGGCTGCGTCATCGGCGACGATCGGTCGTGATGGACAGGAACCCGCGACGTTCCGGATCGGCGATACCGTCGCACCCGGCATCACGCTGGCGGCGGTCGAGAGCGATCATGTCGTGCTGGTCGAGAACGGCGTGCGGTCCGACCTCTATCTGCTCGGCGGAGTCGGGGCCGGGCCGGCACCGGCGCGGCAGGGACTCGATCCGGCGCCCGTTCGCCCGTCGGGCGAGTTGAGCGCGGAGGAGATCGTCGCCCGGACCAGTGCGGGCGGGGCCGAGCCGGTGCGCAAGACACCGGAAGAGGAAGCGGCGGGTCGCTGACCACGCCGCCCCTCGATTGGTTCAGGCGAAGACCACGCGGGTCCGGCGACGGCGCATCGCGGTGCCGACGAGCGCGAAGCCGGCGATCATCATCGCCCAGCTGGCCGGTTCCGGCACCGCCGCGACATAGTTCAGCGTACCGTTGAAGGCGCGGGGCGACGATGCCTCGCCGAACGGCCAGGTCACACCGTATCCGACGCCGATCGCCAGCCGCTCGTCGGCGGCCAGCACGTCGCCGACCGATCCGGTGCTGTTCGTATAGGCGATCGAGAACGCGCCCTGCGTATCGGTGACGTAGAAGCCGTACAGGCTGTCCGCCGCCAGATCGAGATCGGCGATGTCCAGCAACGTGACCGCGCCGAGGCCGGCGGTGGTCAGCGCGTTGAAATTGCCGAGCAGGGTCCATGCATCGGGCGTGTTGACCGCGGTGCCGATGCCGCCGGCCCGGTAATAGACCGCATAGTCGAAGGTGCCGGCCTCTGCATTGATGCCGATACTCTGCAACGACACGCCGCCGGTCAGCACCGATACGTCGAACATCACGCCGTCATTGCTGTTGTCGGCATCGAACGCCGTCGTCAGCGTCGCCGCCGTGGCCGGCGCGCTCAATGCCACCGCCGCCGCGCCGAGCGCGACGAGTCCCGAAATCCGCTTCATCATGCTCTCCCTCTTTATGTTTTCGGGGACGACGCGCGCCGCCCCCGCATCGGTTACGGCGCGGTCGTTTCGCCCAGATAGAAGCCGGTGTGCGTCGGCTGATTGTAGGCGGTGTTCTGCCACGCGACGCTCGCGCGATAGACCGGGTCGTGCATCAGCGTCGGCAGGCGCGTTTCGGTGGGGTAGGGCGTGGCGTAGATGCGCAGCGACTGGTTGTCGGCGGCGGCCATCACCACTTCCTCGCGCCAGTCGCCCAGGATGTCGGCGGCGAGTGCCGGCGTCGCCTTGGTGCCGTTGGCGGAGATGGTGCCGGTCATGTTCAGCAGCGTCGTCGCGGTGCCGGTGGTCCAGTTCCACTTGCTGATCGTCGTGCCGTCGAGCAGCTCGCGTAAACGGTCGCCGTCCCACCAGATCGCGAAATTCGTCTGGCTGGGCTTGGCTGCGCTGATGACCTGACCGGCGGCGGTCATCAGGCCGGTGTGGCGGGCCGACCAATTCTCTTCGCCGGCGTAACGCGGGTCGATGTCGGCGGAGACGCCGCGGCCATTGTCGCGGTTACCGGAGACGGTCCACAGTACCTGGCCGGTGCGGGCATCCATCATCGTGGCGGCGATGCCGCCATTGCCGGCGAAGTCCTCATGTACGCCGAACCGTTCCAGGCCGGGGCGATTGGGGTCGAGGTCGCCGACGTGGAGGGCGTCGCCATGGCCGACCTTGATGTTGTTGACCTTGGCGGTCCACAGCGCCGTGCCGTTGTCGTCGATCGCCATCGATCCGTAGATCACCTCGTCACGGCCGTCGCCATCGACATCGGCGATGCTGAGATTGTGGTTGCCCTGACCGGTATAGTTGCTGGGCACACCCTGCGCCGAGGAATCGAAGAACCAGCGTTGCACCAGCTGGCCGTTCCGGAAATCCCACGCGGCCACGGTCGAGCGGGTGTAATAGCCGCGACCCATCACGATGCTGGGGCGCGCGCCGTCGAAATAGGCGGTGCCGGCGAGGAAGCGATCGACGCGGTTGCCGTAATTGTCGCCCCAGATCGCGCTGAGCTGGGCGCCGGTCGGGTTCTCGGTATTGGGATGGCGGCCGGGGACATACTTCACCGTGCTGAGCGCGCGGCCGGTGGCGCCCTGAAACGCGGTCAGATATTCGGGGCCGGCCAGGACATAGCCGGCGCTGTTGCGGAAATCGGCGGCGGCGTTGCCGATCACCCGGCCCTCGCCATCGACGGTGCCGTCGGCGGTCTTCATCACCACCTCGGCGCGGCCGTCACCGTCGTAATCCTGCACCTGGAACTGCGTGTAGTGCGCGCCGGCGCGGATGTTGCGGCCGAGATCGATCCGCCACAGACGGCGACCGTCGAGCGTATAGGCGTCGAGCAGCACCGGACCGGTATAGCCGGACTGCGAATTGTCCTTCGAGTTGGTCGGGTCCCACTTCAGCACGATCTCGTACCGGCCATCACCGTCGAGGTCGCCGACGCTCGCGTCGTTGGCGGTGTAGGTATAGGCGACGCCGTCGGGCGTGGTGCCGCCGGCGGGTTGCTGGATGGGGATCGTGCCATATCCCGCCGCCCAGACGCGCGCGGTGAAGGCGCGGTCCTGCTCGCGGCCGTTCACGACCACCTTGATCGCATAGGTCGATGTCGCCGTGCCGCCGTCGTCGCGGAAATTGGTCGCGCCGGTCAGCGGTGCGGCGTTCAGCTTCACGCCGTCACGATACAGGTTGAAGCCGGTGGCGGCGGCGTCGGTCGACAGCAACCGCCAGCTGACCAGGATGCCGGTGCCGCCGATCGCCGGTACCGCCGTGACGCCGCGATCGAGCCGTTCGATCTGTCGCGCGCCGATCGCCGGGGCGGCGACCACCCATGTCGTTGCGATCGCGACGATCGATGCCCGTGCCGCGACTCTCCAAAGGCCTTTGCTCATGCTCATCCTCTCCCTGCCGCCGTGTTCGGTCGACCGGGCAATGATGCAGTCATATTCTGAGTCGATCAATAGATGATTTATTATTCCATATAGCGAGAACCGGTGTTCAGTCCGGTCGTCTCAGGCGGAACAGCGCATCCTCGCGCGTCTCGAAATAATCGGCCGGACCGCCGCCGCGCGAGATCGGCCGGGCACGGGCGGTCTGGTAGATGCCGTCTTCCAGCAGGGCGGCATCGATATGGATGCCGACCGCCTCGCCGATCACCAGCCATTGGTCGAGCGCGCGGCCTTCCTTCGTCTCCAGCCGGATCAACTGGGTCAGCCTGCATTCGAACGCGACCGGGCTGGCCGCGACGCGCGGCGGGGCGACGAGGCGGGAGGGGGTGGCCTCCAGTCCGGCCAGCGTGAATTCGTCGTCGTCGGTCGCCGCCGAACTGGCGTTCATCGCCTCCGCCAGATCGCGGGTGGCGAGGTTCCAGACGAACTCGCCCGTCGCCTCCGCATTGGCGACCGAATCCTTCCAGCCCATCGAGGAAAAGCCGATCAGCGGCGGCCGGTAATTGAACAGGTTGAAGAAACTGTAGGGCGCGAGGTTGCGCTTGCCCGTTGCGGACACGGTGGAGATCCAGCCGATCGGTCGCGGCGCGACGATCGCGTTGAGGGGGTCGTGCGGCAGGCGATGGCCCGCCGCAGGTTCGTAGAAATGCCACTCGATCATGGCGGCATAACTGCTAAGGCGCGGATATGGTTACAGAGCCAGTCGACGATATTGCTGCCCCCGGCACCCTGATCCGCCGCCACGGGCTGGTCACGCGGATATGGCATTGGGTGAATGCGGTGGCGATCTTCGTGCTGCTCGGCTCGGGACTGGGGATCTCGAACGCGCATCCGCGCCTGTACTGGGGGCGGTATGGCGCCAATTTCGATCATGCGTGGCTGCAACTGCCGCGCTTTCCGGCGTGGATCACGATTCCGGCGAGCTATAACCTCGCCATCTCGCGGCGGTGGCACCTGTTCTTTGCGCTGGTGCTGGGGTTCGGGTTGCTGGCGTATATGATCGGCAGCCTGCTGAACCGCCATTTCCGGCGCGACCTGACGCTGCGGCGCACCGAGTTGACGCGTCGGCATCTATGGGCGGATTTCCGCGCGCACCTGAATTTCCGGTTCCACGATCCCGAACGGCCGCGCGACTATAATATCTTCCAGAAGCTGTCGTACATCGTCGTGCTGTTCGTGATGCTGCCGCTGGTGATCCTGACCGGCATCGCGCTGTCGCCCGGCATGGATGCGGCATGGCCGTGGGTGCTGGATGTGCTGGGCGGCCGGCAATCGGCGCGGTCGGTGCATTTCATGATGGCGACGCTGATCGGGCTTTTCACGATCGTGCATCTGGTGCTCGTCATCCTGGCGGGGGCGGGCAATGAGGTGCGGTCGATGATTACCGGGCGCTGGCGGGTGCCGGCGGAATGATCCGGCCGGATTTTTCGCGACGGTCGCTGCTGGCCGGGGGGGCGGGATTGCTGCTGGCCGGGTGCGACCGGGTGATCCAGATCCCCGCGGCCCGGAAGATCCTGTTCGCGGGCGAGGATATGCAGCGCGGCCTGCACCGCGCGCTGCAGAACCGCGGTGCGCTGGCGCCCGAGTTCACGCCGGCCCAGATGTCGCCGGTGTTCCGGTCGAACGGCACGCGCGACCCGAATACGCCGGCGTACAAGGCGATGGTCGCGAACCGCTTCGCCGACTGGCGGCTGGCGGTGGGCGGGCTGGTCGATCGGCCGCTGTCACTGTCGCTCGCCGACCTGCGCGCACTGCCCAACCGCAGCCAGATCACCCGGCATGACTGCGTCGAGGGATGGAGCGCGATCGGGCAGTGGACCGGGCCGATGCTGGGCAATGTGCTGAAGGCGGCGGGGGTGCGCGAGAGCGCGCGTTATGTCGTGTTCACCTGCGCCGACCTGTACGGCGGCGCGCCATATTATGAATCGATCGATATGATCGATGCCTTCCACCCGCAGACGATCCTGGCCTGGGCGATGAACGGCCGTCCGCTCGACATCCCGCACGGCGCGCCGGTGCGGCTGCGCGTGGAGCGGCAACTGGGGTACAAGCACGCCAAATATCTGATGCGGATCGACGCGGTCGCCAGCCTGGACGGGATCGGCAAGGGCAAGGGCGGCTTTTGGGAAGATACCGTTGATTACGACTGGTACGCCGGAATCTGACGCGGGTGTTGGCAAGGATCGCCTGGCGACGTTAATAGCCCGGCATGGCGCTGATCGATCGTTTCTTCACTGCCCAGGTCAAGCGTGGGCAGCTTACCGTTACCCATGCCGATGGCATCACGCGAACCTTCGGGACCCCCGATCCCAAGCTGCCCGACGTGGCGATCCGCTTCACCGACCGGGCCGTGGTGGGCCGCATCGTCCGCCATCCGGCGCTGGGCGCGGCGGAGGCGTTCATGGACGGCCGGCTGGTGATCGATCGCGGCGACATCCGCGATCTGGTCAACCTGTTGAAGGGTAACTCGCCGTGGGAGCGGGGGAGCAGCCTGCGCCCTGCGGCGCCGATCCGCTTGCTGGGGCAGGTGGTCCACCGGCTCGACCGCATCAACATGGCACGCCGGTCGAAAAGGAACGTCGCGCATCATTACGACCTGTCCGACCGGCTGTACGACCTCTTCCTCGACGCCGATCGCCAGTATAGCTGCGCGTACTTCACCGATGCCGCCAACACGCTGGAACGGGCGCAGGCGGACAAGAAGGCACATATCGCCGCCAAATTGCTGCTGAAACCGGGGATGAAGGTGCTGGACATCGGGTGCGGCTGGGGCGGCATGGCGCTGTATCTGCATGCCAAGACCGGCGCCGAGGTGCTGGGCGTCACCCTGTCCGAAGAACAGTTGAAGGTCGCGCGGCGCCGGGCCGAGGACGCGGGCGTCGCCGACAAGGTGAAGTTCGAGCTGATCGATTACCGCGCCGTCACCGGCACATTCGACCGGATCGTGTCGGTCGGTATGTTCGAGCATGTCGGGCCGGCGCATTACGGCGCGTTCTTTCGCCAGTGCCGGGCGTTGCTGGCCGATGACGGCGTGATGCTGCTCCACACGATCGGGCGGATGGGCGGACCGGGCGTCACCGATACCTTTACCACCAAGTACATCTTTCCCGGCGGGTATAACCCCGCCCTGTCGGAGATCGTACGCGGGTATGAGGGCACCAAGCTGATCCCCACGGACATCGAGGTGCTGCGCCTGCATTACGCGCTGACCATCGACCAGTGGTACGACCGCACCGTCGCCGCGAGGGAGCAGATCGTGGCGCTGTACGACGAGCGTTTCTATCGGCTGTGGACCTTCTATCTCGCGGGCGCGGCGGCGGCGTTCCGGACGGGTGGCATGGTCAATTATCAGGTGCAGCTGTCGAAGAGCCGCCTGACGGTGCCGCTGACCCGCGATTACATCGCCGGGGCGGAGCGCCTGTTGCGCGAATGACACGGGCGTGGCGGCATTGTCGCGGCTGCCACAAACCGGTCACATATCGGGATTAGCCATCCGGTCTGGGGTATCCGCTTCTTCGCAGGGAGTGTGCCTTTGCCATCCGGCACGCGAAACGCGGCCGGGACGGCGGGACACGGGGTGACGGACGCCACCGATGACACCTGTTGGGGGATATACCGTGCCATTCCGTTACCTGAAGCCCGCCCTGTCGCTGGGCGCGGGGCTTTCCGCGCTGGCGTTCGCATCGGCTGCCGTCGCACAGACGCCGCCTGCCGCCGGGGCGCCCGATCCCGCGTCGACCCAGTCCGCCGCGCCCGCCGCAAGCGACGATGCGGGTCTGGAAGAGATCACCGTCACCGCCGAGCGTCGTTCGGAAAACCTGCAGCGCGTGCCGGTGTCGGTCGCGGTCGTCGCCGGTCAGGAACTGCGCGATTTCCAGTCGGGTGGTGAGGACATCCTGGCGCTCGCCGGTCGCGTGCCGGGCCTGTATGCGGAAACGACGACGGGGCGCATCTTCCCGCGCTTCTATATCCGTGGCCTCGGCAACATCGATTTCTATCTCGGCGCGTCGCAGCCCGTGTCGATCATTCAGGACGATGTCGTCCTCGAACATGTCGTTCTGAAATCGAACCCGGTGTTCGACGTCGATCAGGTCGAGGTGCTGCGCGGGCCGCAGGGTTCGCTGTTCGGCCGCAACACGACGGCGGGCATCATCAAGTTCGACACGATCCGCCCGAGCCAGACATGGCAGGGCCGCGCGCAGGCGTCGGTCGGCAGTTACTATACGACCAGCTTCGACATGGGCGTGGGCGGGCCGCTGGTCCGCGATCTCGTCGCGGTGCGGCTGTCGGCGCTGATCCAGCACCGCGCCGACTGGGTCGACAACGCCTTTGCCGGCACCAGCCCGGACGGCACTGCCACCCCGCGCAAGGATGCGATGGGCGGTTTCGACGAGCGTGACGTGCGCCTGCAATTCCTGCTGACGCCCACCGATCGCGCCTCGGTCCTCGTGTCCGGTCATGCCCGCTGGTATGACGGCACGTCGACGCTGTTCCACCGTGGGGCGCTGAAGCGGGGGTCGAACGACGCGTCTGCCGAACCGCGTGGGCGAGTGGCGTATGACGAGGGGCAGGACAATCCGCAGTCCTACGACACGCAGGGCGCGTCGGTGAATGCCAGCTATGATTTCGGCGGCGTCACGCTGACTTCGATCAGCGCGTGGGAGACGACCAGCGGGTATAGCCGCGGCGATACCGATGGCGGCGCGGCGGTGCTGTATCCGTTCAACGGCCGCGCCAACGGGTTCGGCCAGAGTCAGGGCCAGGTCCGCGATCTCGACCAGTATACGCAGGAGGTTCGCCTCGCGAGCGCGGCCGGCAATCGCTTCACGTGGCAGTTGGGCGGGTTCTATTTCAACTCGGCCGACACCACCGATTTCTATCAGCGCACGTTCTTCCTGCGCCAGCCCGACGCGCTTGGCACGGGCCGCAATCCGAACAACTGGGTGCGGTTGTTCAACACGAACCGCAGCTATGCGGGCTTCGCGCAGGCCAGTTACAAGCTGACCCCCGATTTCACGATCACCGCCGGCGGCCGCGTGACCGAGGACAGGAAGCGTACCCGCCTGCTGAAGAACGCCGGATCGGCCACCAATCCCTATCGCGGCCGCACCGACGTGACGCTGAAGGATACCAAGCCCAGCTGGGACGTCAGCGCGCTGTATCAGGTCGATCCCGACAACAGCATCTATGCCCGCGTCGCGCGTGGTTTCCGGGGGCCGACGATCCAGGGTCGCTCCGCCGTGTTCAACGCCGATTTCACGACGGCGGACAGCGAGACGGTGACGTCGTACGAGGTGGGCACCAAATCCAGCCTGTTCGACAACACCGTCCGCTTCAACACGTCGGTGTTCACCTACACCGTCAACGACATTCAGTTGAACGGCAATGATTCGAACGGCAATGGCGTGCTGTTCAACGCCGACAAGGTGCGGGCATATGGCATGGAGGCCGAACTGGAATGGCGGCCGGTGCGCGATCTGGCGTTCAGCCTGGGCGCCAGTGCGCTGTCGTCGAAGATCAGGGACAAGCGGGTGTTCGCGCAGACGTGCAGCCTGAACGGGGTGCAGACCTGCACCGTGTCCGATCCGTTCTTCACGCGCGGCACCGGCACCGGCCGGACCTACTTCGCGCAGATCGACGGCAATCCGTTGCCCAACGCGCCGCGCTGGAACCTCGACGCGGCGGTGCGGTACGACGTGCCGCTCGCCAATGACGGCAAGGTGTTTTTCGGCGCCGATGGCAATATCCAGGGCTACACCAACTTCGTCCTGTACCGGACGCGCGAATTTTACGCCGACGGCAATTTCGAGATCGGGTTGAAGGCCGGCTATGCCGCGCCGGACGACGCGTGGGAAATCGCCGCCTTCGCGCGCAACGTGACGAACGAGAAGAACCTGAAGGGCGTGATCGAGAACTACAACGCCGCCGTGTTCAACGAACCACGGATCATCGGCGTGTCGCTCAGCGGTCGTTTCAGGTAATTGCCGGACCCGGTGGCGCCGATCGCGCCACCGGGTTTCGCCTTATCGACCCTTGCTGATCCCGGCCTTCGCCGCCGCGCGTTCGTCGGTGCCGACCTTGCCGTCGCGATTCGCGTCATAGGCGTCGAAGGTCGCGGTCAGCAGCGCCTGCGCCTCTGCTTGCGTCACTTTCCCGTCCTTGTTGGCATCGGCGCGCGTGAACCACAGGTCGGACAGGCGTTTGGTGTGGACGGGATCGAGCTTCTTGTTGCCCGCCGCCATCGTGCCGATCCGTGCCTGCACCTCGGCGCGGGTCAGCACGCCGTCCTTGTTGGTGTCGGACGCCGCGAATTCGCGGGAGAATTTGGCGGCGGCCGATGCGCGGGTTTCCTGTGCCGACAGGGGAGCGGCGACGGCGATAATAACCAGGGCAGGGGTAAGGGCGGCGAAGACGAAACGCATGCAAATGATCTCCTGACGGGTGGCGCCGTCATAGCGACGGCGACTGCATCGGCGCTGAACGCATCACCGGACGGTTGCGCCCCGCGCGCCCAGCGCATAGGGGCGCGGCATGACCGACACGCCCGCGATCAACAAAGTCGTCCTCGCCTATTCCGGCGGCCTGGACACCAGCGTCATCCTGAAATGGCTGCAGCAGAATTACGGGTGCGAGGTCGTGACCTTCACCGCCGATCTAGGGCAGGGCGAGGAGCTGGAACCGGCCCGCGCCAAGGCCGAGTTGATGGGCGTGAAGCCGGAGAACATCTTCATCGACGACCTGCGCGAGGAGTTCGTGAAGGATTACGTCTTCCCGATGATGCGCGCCAATGCGCTGTACGAGGGGACGTATCTGCTCGGCACGTCGATCGCCCGGCCGCTGATCGCCAAGCGCCAGATCGAGATCGCACGTCAGGTCGGCGCCGATGCGGTCAGCCATGGCGCGACGGGCAAGGGCAACGACCAGGTCCGTTTCGAGCTGGGCTATTATGCGCTGGCGCCCGACATCAAGGTCATCGCGCCGTGGCGCGAGTGGGATCTGACCAGCCGTACCCGCCTGATCGAGTTCGCCGAATCGCACCAGATCCCGGTCAGCAAGGACAAGCGCGGCGAAGCACCGTTCTCGACCGACGCGAACCTGCTCCACACCTCGTCCGAGGGCAAGGTGCTGGAAGATCCGTGGGACGAGGTGCCGGAATATGTCTATTCGCGCACGGTGAATCCGGAAGATGCACCGGACGTGCCCGAGGTCATCACGATCGATTTCGAGCGGGGCGACGGTGTCGCGCTGAACGGCGAGGGGATGAGCCCGGCGACGCTGCTCGCGCGCCTGAACGACCTGGGTCGCGCGCACGGCATCGGCCGGCTCGATCTGGTCGAGAACCGCTTCGTGGGCATGAAGAGCCGCGGCATGTACGAGACGCCGGGCGGCACCATCTATGCGATGGCACACCGGGGGATCGAGCAGATCACGCTCGACCGCGGTGCCGCGCATCTGAAGGACGAGCTGGCGCCGCGTTATGCCGAGCTGGTCTATAACGGCTTCTGGTTCTCGCCGGAGCGCGAGATGTTGCAGGCCGCGGTCAACTACAGCCAGGAGAAGGTGACGGGCACCGTCCGGCTGAAGCTGTACAAGGGATCGTGCATCGTCACCGGCCGCAAGTCGCCGCATTCGCTGTACAGCGAAAAGGTCGTGACGTTCGAGGACGATCAGGGTGCGTACGACCAGCGCGACGCCGCCGGCTTCATCAAACTGAACGCGCTGCGCCTGCGTCTGCTCGGCCGGCGCGATCGCTGATTACGTCCGGGCGGACAGGTATGGAGTCCCCGGCCATGCCATATACCGCAACCACGTTGCGCGGATGAGTCGCGGCGCTTAAGGCATTCGTGATGGGGGAAAAGCTGCACTGGTGGCAGACGCGGTGGTTCGTGGCGGCGATGGCGATCGCGGTCACGATTCCGTTGTGGTGGCCGGAGATTCCACCGCTGGTCGATCTGCCCGGCCATATGGCCCGGTATCGCGTGCAGCTCGCGATCGGCGGCAATCCGTGGCTGAACCAATGGTATGATTTCCGCTGGTCGCTGATCGGCAATCTCGGCATCGACCTGCTCATCATCCCGCTCGCGCCGATCTTAGGGCTGGAACTGACGGTGAAGCTGATCGTGATGGCGATCCCCGCGCTGACCGTCACCGGCCTGTTATGGATATCGCGGGAGGTGCATGGCCGCATCCCGGCGACCGCGCTGTTCGCGCTGCCGCTGGCGTACAGCTATCCGTTTCAGTTCGGGTTCGTGAATTTCGCGCTGTCGATGGCGCTGGCGCTGAACATGTTCGCGTGGTGGCTCCGGCTCGCGCGGCTAGGCAGGTTGCAGTTGCGCGCGGTTCTCTTCCTGCCGCTGTCATGCGCGTTGTGGGTCTGCCACACCTTCGGCTGGGGTGTGCTCGGCGTCCTCGCGTTTTCGGCCGAGCTGATCCGCCAGCACGACCTGCGCAAGGACGGCCGCGGTGGCCATTGGCTGGAGGCGCTGGTGCGCGCCGGTCTCGGCTGCCTGCCGCTGGCGTTGCCAATGGCGCTGATGATCTTCTGGCGATCGGGCGACCATGTCACCGGCCAGACCGCCGACTGGTTCAACTGGCAGGCCAAGTTCAGCTGGGTCACGATGGTCCTGCGCGACCGCTGGCAGGTGTGGGACGTCGCCTCCGCCACGGTGCTGTTCCTGATCCTGGTGAAGGGCATGCGCGACCGGCGGATCGAACATTCGCGCAATCTCGCCCTCTCGGCGATCTTCCTGCTGGTCGTGTTCCTGATCCTGCCGCGGATCGTGTTCGGTTCGGCCTATGCCGATATGCGCCTCGCCCCGTTCGCGCTGGCGATCGCGGTGATCGGCCTGCGCCCGCGTGGTGGCCTGTCGTTCCGGGGGGCCGCGACCTTCGCGACGCTGGGCCTGATCTTCTTCGGCGCGCGGCTGGTGGGGACGACGTGGAGCTACTGGCTGTACGACCGCAGTTACGACCGGGCGCTGACTGCGTTGCAGTATATTCCCGATCGGGCGCGCGTCGTCAGCTTCGTCGGCCGGCGCTGTCGCGACGACTGGGCGTATAGCCGGCTGGAACATGTCCCCGGCCTGCTGCTGGAACGCAAGTTCGCCTATACCAACGATCAATGGTCGATGGCCGGCGCGCAACAGCTTACGACGCGGTATTATGCGGCGAAGGGCTTCGCGCATGATCCGTCACAGGTGGTGACCGACCGCCGCTGTCGCGGCGAGTGGTGGCGGCCGCTGAGCATGGCGCTGGCGACCTTCCCGCGCGATGCGTTCGATTATGTCTGGCTGCTCAACCCGCCACGGTACGACCCGGCGCTGGTGCGCGGGTTGACGCCGATCTGGCGCGATGGCCGCAACATACTGTTCCGCATCGACGACCGGCGTCCGCCGGCGGATATACCCCCCGCCCTGGTACAGCCTCAGCCGCGCTTGAACGGCGCCATCTCGGCCAGATAACCCGCCTCTGCCGCGACGCCTTCGCGCTCGCGGGTCAGGAAATCGGCGACCGCGCGGCGGAAATTCGGATCGGGGATATAATGCGCCGACCAGGTCGGCACCGGCACGTAACCGCGCGCCAGCTTGTGTTCGCCCTGCGCCCCCGCCTCGACCCGCGCTAGGCCACGCGCGATGGCAGCGTCGATCGCCTGATAATAGCATAGCTCGAAATGGAGGAACGGCACCTCCTCCGTCGAACCCCAGTACCGGCCGTACAGCGCATCGTCGCCGACCAGATTGAGCGCCCCCGCGATCGGCACACCGTCCCGTTCCGCCAGGATCAGCAGCACCCGGTCGCCCAGCGCCTCGCCCAGCAGCGGGAAGAACGACCGCTTCAGATAGGGTGTCCCCCATTTGCGGCTGCCGGTGTCCTGATAGAAGGCCCAGAACGCATCCCAATGTTCGGGCCGGATTGCATCGCCCGACAGATGCCGGATCGTCAGCCCCTCGACCGCCGCGGCGCGTTCCTTGCGGATCGCCTTGCGCTTACGAGACGCCAGCGCGGCGAGAAAATCGTCGAAGGTCGCATAACCATCATTCGCCCAGTGGAACTGCGTCCCCTGCCGGATCAGCCAGCCCGCCGCCTCGAACGCCGGCAACTGGTCGTCGGTGACGAAGGTGGCGTGGGCGGAGGACAGGCCGTTCTGGTCGACCACCGTCTCCAGCGCGGCGATCAGCGCCGGGGCTACTGCCGGATCGCGCAGCAGCAGCCGGGGACCGGGCACCGGGCTGAACGGCGCGGCGATCTGCAGCTTGGGGTAATAGTCGCCGCCCGCCCGTTGCCATGCATCCGCCCAGCCATGGTCGAACACATATTCGCCCTGGCTGTGCGACTTGGCATAGGCGGGGACGATGCCGGCGGGGCGGCCATCGGGGCCGTCGATGACGATCGGCAGCGGTTGCCACCCCGATCGCCCGCCGACGCTGCCCGATTCTTCCAACGCGGCGAGGAAGCCGTGGCTGACGAACGGGTTGCCGGCGCCGGCGCATGCATCCCAGTCCGCCGCCGCGATGGCACGGACCCCTTCGCACAGGCGCGCGGCGACGCCGGTCAAGATGTCGCCTCGGGGTCGCGGGTCGGGAAAGGTGGGCTGGCGGTGAACGTCATCGTCGCCTCATATAGGGGCGACGAGACGGACGGGCAGGGGTTCCTGCGGTGATCTTCAAAACCAGTCCAGTTCATCGGCGAAGGCCGGGGTCCAGTCGGGATGGCTGTATTGATCATTACGATCACTCACCCAACTGGACCGCGGCTTCCGCCGGGGAACGGAAGCTTGGAATGGTGTGCGTCAGGCGAGCGGTTCGCCGATCTCGACGATCGCGTCGATCTCCACCGCCGCGCCCAGCGGCAATACCGGCACGCCGACGGCGGAGCGGGCGTGGCGACCGGCATCGCCGAACAGCGCCACCATCAGTTCCGACGCGCCGTTGGCGACCTTGGGCTGGTCGGTGAAGTCGCTGGTCGAATTGACGAACACGCCCAGCTTCACGATCCGACGTACCCGCGACAGGTCGCCGAGGTGCTTCTTCAACTGGGCGACGATCATCAGGCCGCACAGGCGAGCGGCTTCCTGACCCTGTTCCAGCGACAGCGAGTCGCCCAGCCGGCCGGTGACCAGCGCGCCGTCCTTGAACGGCAACTGGCCGGACAGATGGACGAGGCCGTTCACCTCGACGACGGGGACATAGGCGGCGACGGGGGCCGCGGCCTCTGGGAGGGAGAGGCCGAGGTCGGCGAGCGTGCGGTCGATATGGTCGGTCATGGCACGGGGCGTGCCTCCACCGCCCCCGCCAGTCAAGCCGCCAGTCGACCCGCGTTTCAGGCGGCGGCCGGCCCCCCGGCGAATCGCGCCGCGATCCAGTCGCCGGCCGGTCGCCAGTCGTCGATCCGTGCGTGCGCCGCCGGTGCGGGGGGCATCGCCGCGGCGAGTTCGGGGTCGGAGATCATGTGCAACCGGTGGACGCCGGGGGCCGCCCGCGCGACCGAGTCGTGATGCACCGCCAGATCGTCGACGAACACCGTCACCGGGTCGCCATGCTCGGCGACGAGACGCGCGACGGGATCGCCCTTGCCGCCCTGGTTGCATTCCACGCGGTGCGCGATGCCGAACCGGGCGAGCTGGTCGATCCGTGCCTGCTGGCAATGATCCTGCAGGTTGGTGAGTACGACGATGTCCGCCCGTTCGGCCAGCATCGCCAGCGCTTCGGCGGCGTGCGGCACCAGCGTCTGGCGATCCATCTCGGCCGGGAAGAACCCGCCCAGCAGGCCCCACATCGCATCCTGATCGGGGGGCGGGCCGCCGTCGCGCCGGGTCAGGCTGCGCCGGAAATCGCCCGCGCCGATATCGAAATCGATGTCGTGCGCCTCGTCCAGCCAGTCGCGGAAATGCCGGACCATGTGCAGCAGCACCTCGTCGCAATCGGTAATCAGCAGCGGTCTTGCGGGGGGCGTCATGCCTGCTCCAGCCAGTAATGGGCGGCAACCAGCGCCTGCGGGGGGACCCCCAGCGCCGCGGCGCAGGCGATCAGATCAGGCTCATGCCCCTCCAGAAACCCGAGCGCCGCCGACAGGACGGCAGGCTCGCCGACGCGCGTCCGCAGGTCGTCCGGGTCCAGTCCGGTGACCGCCAGCAGGCGATCCGCGCGATCCGGTTCATTCAGGGTCCACACAAGCGCCTGTAACGCGAGGGAAATAGCGTCTTCGTTTGTAACGGGGCCGGGCATTGTCTACCGTCCGGTTGAGAAGGGATCATGCAGCGCGTGGCGAAAAAGGTGCTCGTTGTCGAGGACAACGAACTCAATCTGAAGCTCTTCTGCGATCTCCTGCGTGCGCATGAGTGGGAGGCGGAGCCTGTCCGCGACGGGCGAGAGGCGGTGGCCCGCGCGGCCGAGTTCAAACCCGACCTCATCATCATGGACATCCAGATGCCGCATGTGACCGGCTATGAGCTGATCCTGGCGTTGAAAAAGGACCCGGCGCTGCGCCGTATCCCGATCATGGCGGTGACCGCCTATGCCGGGCGCGACGACGAGGACCGCATCCGCGCCGCCGGGGCGGACGCGTATATCTCGAAACCGATCAGCCTTGCCCGGTTCATGAGCGCGGTGAGCGAGCTGGCCTCCGGCATGCGCTGACGGCCGGTTGCCGCCGCGGTCGCCGCGGCGGTCGTCGAGGCAATCGGTCGCGCCCACGACAAAAAGCCGCGAGGATCACCCGCGGCTGACTGCCCGATCGATCGTGGAAACGAGGGGCGGCTTCACGCCGCCCACCGGATCACTTGATCTTGGCTTCCTTGAACTCGACATGCTTGCGCACGACGGGATCGTACTTGCTGAAGCTCAGCTTCTCGGTCTTGGTCCGCGGGTTCTTCTTGGTGACGTAGAAGAAGCCGGTATCGGCCGTGCTGACGAGCTTGATCTTGACGGTGGTTGGCTTGGCCATGAGCCCTAATCCTGAAAAAGAAGAGAGCGGCCAGCCGTCAGGCCACCGCTCGATCAGTGGCGGCGCATGGCGCATGATGGCGGCCGAGTCAACCATCAGGGGCATTTCGCCCGTGTTTTAACCATGGGGTTCATCAGGCTTTAACAAAACCATGCGCAGGCTGATGCCACATCAAAACAATGATTTGGGGGACGGGCGTCATGGCATCGGTACACGCGCTGGCGCAGATGGCGGACCTGGATGCGGTTCGTGCCGACCTGAACGTCCGCATCGCCGCGATCGACGTACGGGCGCCCTATGCCCGCGCCCGAGAGATCGCGCCGGATGTCGATGCGATTCGGGTGATCGCGCATCGCAACGGCCTGAACCCCGCCGTCACCGTCGCGCATTTCCTCGATTCGGCGCTGTCGCGCGGCGAGTGCGGTGCGCTCGTCCATGGCTGGCTGTCGCTGCTTGCCGATGCGATCGGCAGCGATCGGCAGGATGTCGCCGCGTGCGAGACGTTTGCCGCCGCCTGCTCGGTCCGTCTCGCGGGATGAACGATTAGGCGGAGCCATTTTCCGGGCGGATCGTTGCGCATCCGAATCTGAACACCGGAGCTTGGCATGGCCGACATCAACCCCGCCCTCGAAACCCCCAGCGATCTCAATCGCAACGATACCCGCACCGTCGCCGACGCGCTGAATACCGCACTGGCGGATTGCTTCGCGATCTATCTGAAGACCAAGAATTTTCACTGGCACGTGTCCGGTCCGCATTTCCGCGATTACCACCTGCTTCTCGACGATCAGGCGGCGCAGATTCTGGGCGTGACGGACGCGATCGCCGAGCGCGTGCGCAAGACCGGCAACACCACATTGCGGTCGATCGGCGACATCAGCCGTCACCAGCAGATCGCCGATAACGATCGCGATTTCGTGCCACCGCACGAGATGCTCGCCGAACTGCGCGAAGACAATCTGAAGCTGATCGAAACGCTGCGCGACGCGCGCGAGCGGGCCGAGGCCGCCAAGGATACCGCCACCTCGTCGATCGCCGACGAATGGATCGATCAGGCCGAAGAGCGTGCCTGGTTCCTGTTCGAAGCCAGCCGTAAATCGTAAAAGGGAACCGTCATGCTCAAGCTCGCGATCATCTTCCTCCTCATCGGCCTCGTTCTCGGTGGCCTCGGCTTTGGCGGCATCGGCGGCGCGTTCGTCGGCATCGCCAAGATCCTGTTCTTCATCGCGCTGGCGCTGTTCGTGATCTTCCTCGTCCTGGGGCTGGTCGCGGGCAAGAAGGTACTGGATTAACCGCTCAGGCGCACCAGCCACAGATCGGCTGGTGCGCCGAGGCGTAGTGGCAGCACACTCGTCCCCAGACCGGCGCCGACGATCGTCGTCCGGTCGCCCTCTCGCACTACGCCACAACGATAGCGGTCGCCGAAGCGGGAGACATGGCCCAGCGCGCCGTAGAGGGGCAGCACGATCTGCCCACAATGCGTATGCCCCGCCATCAGCAGGGGCGCGTCATCCGGCAGGCCGGGCGCGATATCGGGTGAGTGTGCGACCATCACCGATGCACCGCCCAGCCGCCGCATCGCCGCAAGTGTGGCCGGCAATCGGTCATGATGCGTCGGCTGGTCGTCCAGTCCGCCGATCGCAAGCGGCCCGCGCTGGACCGCCTCGTTAGCGAGCACCGTCACCCCCGCCGCCCGTAATGTCGCCCTGACGCGGGACGGGTCCGTCCAGTAATCATGATTGCCGAGTACTGCGATCGTCCCCAGCCTTGGGGTCAATCGCCGCAGCGGCGCCAATTGTGGCGCAGCGCTCGCATCCGCCGGCGTATGACCGGCGATAAAGTCGCCTGCGATCACGACCAGATCGGGTTTCAGCCGATTCACCTGAGTAACGATGCGCGCCAGCCGCTCCGCATCCATCGCCGCGTTGCCGACATGTAGATCGCTCAGCAAGGCGACCGTCACGGGCGGCGCGTCCGCGGGCCAGCGGGGCAGCGCGACCGACGCTCGCCTCACCACCGGATCAGCCCGCGCCTGTCGATGAGCGACCGCCAGCACCCCGCCCGCCATCACTAGAGCGAACAACAAAAACGCTAGAAGACGACGGGCGATCATGCTGTCCGGCATATCGAAGCCGCCGCCGGGAGCGCAACGCCGATCCCGCGCGTTGCCCCATCATGCATGCCTTTGCCGCGCTCCTCGATTCGCTGATCTACACGCGGGGGCGCAATGCGAAGCTGAAGCTGATCGCCGATTACCTGCTCGCCACGCCCGATCCCGATCGCGGCTGGGCGATGGCGGCGTTGACCGGCGATCTCGATCTGAAGGGCGTGAAGCCCGCGTTGATCCGCGCGTTGATCGAGGAACGCGTCGATCCCGTGCTGTTCCGGATGAGCCGCGATTATGTCGGCGATACCGCCGAGACGGTGGCGCTGCTGTGGCCCGCACCCGTCGTGCCGGTCGATCCCGAACCATTGTCGATCACGCAGGTCGTCGATCGCCTGCGCCATCTGTCGCGTACCGAGGCGCCGGCGATGCTGGCGACGATGCTCGACCGCAGCGATGCCGAGGAACGCTTCGCACTGCTGAAGATGGCCACCGGCGCGTTGCGGATCGGTGTCTCCGCCCGCCTTGCCAAGACCGCCTTCGCCGACGCGTTCGGTCTGGATGTCGAGGCGGTGGAGGAGGTGTGGCACGGTCTGTCCGCGCCCTATCCCGAGTTGTTCGCCTGGGCGACCGGCACGGGCGCGCAGCCGACTGTCGCCGATGTCCCCGTCTTCCGGCCGTTCATGCTCGCGCACGGGCTGGAGGATGCGCGCGTCGATCTCGCCGATTATGCCGCCGAATGGAAATGGGACGGCATCCGCGTCCAGATCGTCCATGTCGCCGGTCAGACCCGCCTGTACAGCCGCACCGGCGACGATGTGACCGGCAGCTTTCCCGATGTCGCCGCCGCCTTTGCCGAAACCGGCGCGGTCGATGGCGAATTGCTGGTGAAGGGCGATGCGCAGGGCGGCGAGGCGGCGAGTTTCAACGCGTTGCAACAGCGGCTGGGGCGGAAAATGGTGTCGGCCAAGATGCTGGCCGACTATCCCGCCTTCGTCCGCCTCTATGACATACTGGTCGATGGCGACGAGGACCTGCGCGCGCTGAAATGGACCGAGCGCCGTGCGCGGCTGGAGGCGTTCGTGCCGCGGCTCGACCCAGACCGGTTCGATATCAGCCAGGTCATCGACGCCGCCGATTTCACCGCGCTGGAGGGCATCCGCGCCGGGTCGCGCGATGCCGCGATCGAGGGCGTGATGCTGAAGCGTCGCGATTCGCCGTACACCGGCGGTCGTCGTGCCGGGCTATGGTATAAATGGAAGCGCGATCCGCTGACCGCAGATTGCGTCATGATGTATGCGCAGCGGGGCAGCGGCCGGCGGTCGTCCTATTACAGCGATTACACCTTCGGTTGCTGGACGGAGGAAGGCGAGCTGCTCCCCGTCGGCAAGGCCTATTCGGGCATCACCGACGAGGAATTGCGCCAGCTTGACAAGTTCGTGCGCAATCACACCACCGGCCGGTTCGGGCCGGTGCGCGAGGTGGAGAAGACGCTGGTGCTGGAGATCGCGTTCGATTCGATCCACACCTCCACCCGGCACAAGTCGGGCGTCGCGATGCGCTTTCCCCGCATCGCCCGCATCCGCCTCGACAAGCCGGCCGCCGAAGCAGACCGGATCGCCACGTTGCAAAACCTGATTACCTGATCGGTTCGACCAGCCCGGCCCAGGGCAGCGCCGGCCCCACCGGCACGATCCCGCACGGGTTCAGATCGCGGTGGCTGGCATAATAATGCGTCTTGATGTGATCCAGATGCACCGTCGCGGCGATGGCGGGGATCGCCAGCATCCGTTCCAGATACGCCTCCAGCGTCGGGTAATCGACGATCCGCCGGATGTTGCACTTGAAATGCCCGACATAGACCGCATCGAACCGCACCAGCGTGGTGAACAGGCGGATGTCCGCCTCCGTCATCTGACCGCCGACCAGCCAGTCCGCACCGGTCAGCCGCTCCTCCAGCCGGTCGAGGGTCGCGAACAGCGGCTCGACCGCCTCTTCATACGCGGCCTGCGTCGTCGCGAAGCCGGCTTTGTATACGGCGTTGTTCACGTGATCGTAGACGTCGGCGTTGATCGCATCGATCTCGGGCCGCAGCGATGACGGGTAATAATCGCCCTCGGTCGCGCCCAGTTCGTCCCACGCGCCGGTCAGCATGCGGATGATCTCCGACGATTCGTTGCTGACGATCGTGTCGGTTTCACGGTCCCACAGCACCGGCACCGTCACTTTGCCGGTATAGTCGGGCCGCGCGCGGGCATAGAGTTGCCACAGATAGTCCGCGCCGTGCAGCGGATCGCCGGTGCCGCCATGATCGCGCGCGAAGGTCCAGCCATGGTCCAGCATCACCGGATCGACGACCGACACGCCGATCATGTCCTCCAGCCCCTTAAGCGCACGAACGATCAGCGTGCGGTGCGCCCATGGACAGGCATAGCTGACATATAGATGATACCGCCCCACCGCCGCCGGTCGCCCCGGCTGACCATCCGGCCCCGGCCCGCCGTCGGCGGTCACCCAGTCGCGAAAGCCCGCATCCTGCCGCTTGAAGGCGCCATCCGCCGCGTCTTCCGTCATTTTGCCGGCGTGCCACGTGCCGTCGATCATCCTGCCCATGCGTATCTCCCTTGCCTTGCGGCATACGCGTGAGGGGCGGTCAACGATCCGTGGCGGAAGCCCATGCCTATCGATCGCTCAGACGTATCTCGAACACCGTCGGCCATAATTTGCCCGTGACGAACAGCCGCTTCTTCGCCGCGTCATAGGCGATGCCGTTGGCCACCGCCTCCGGGTCGGTCGCGGCGATCTCCGCGACCAGTGGGCGCAGGTCGATGATCCGGGTCACGCGGCCGCTCGCCGGATCGATCCGCACCAGAAACGGCTGGTGCCAGATATTCGCCAGAATCGCGCCATCCACCCATTCCAGCTCGTTGATCTGGTCGAGCGGACGGCCGTTCAGCGTCACCGACACCTGTCGCCGGACCTTCAGCGTCGCAGGGTCGAGGAAGCGCAGCGTCGCCGTGCCGTCCGACTGGATCAGCGCGCGGCCATCGCCGGTCAGGCCCCAGCCTTCGCTGACATAGCGCGACTGGCCGTGGCGCTTCAGTGTCTTCGGGTCCCAGCGATGGGCGATACCGTCATGCCAGGTCAGGCTGACCAGTTCGTTCCGCCATGCCGCCAGCCCCTCGCCGAATTGCGCCGGCGGGATCGTGCCGCGCCGCTCGACCTTGCCATCGGCCAGCCGTACCCGGCGGACATCCGATTGCCCCTCCCGCCCAACGCTCTCGTACAGCGCGCCATCGTGCCAGATCAGCCCCTCGGTGAAGGCGGTCGCATCATGCGGATATCGCGCCACCACGGTGACGCCCGTCATCGGCACCCGCGTGGCGGCCGGAGCGGCGGCGGCGGGCCGCGCCTGTGCAAAGGCCATCGACGGCACCAGCATGGCGGCGGCCAGGAAGATAGCCGGTGCGCCGGTACGCAAGAGCCGACGAGGGGGGGGCGGGGTGCGGAAAGACATCCGCCATCCGTAAACGCAAACGGCCCGCCGGGCAAAAATGCCGGGCGGGCCGCTCGTCAGACGTCGGTCAGGCTAATCGGCGAAAAGCCGGATCAGCTACCCTGCGCCAGGTTCACTGCCGCGTACTTGCCGCGACGATCGACCTCAATCTCGAACTGCAGGCGGTCGCCCTCGTTCAGGCTGGCCATGCCAGCACGCTCGACGGCCGAGATGTGCACGAATGCATCGGGCTGGCCATCGTCGCGCTGAATGAAGCCGAAGCCCTTCATCGCGTTGAAGAACTTGACGGTGCCCGTCGCCTTCTCACCGGTCAGCTGACGCTGCGGTGCGCCGCCGGGCGCGCCGCCGAAGCCACCACGATCGCCGCCGCCCTGACGGGGCGCACGATCGCCGAAGCCACCCTCGCGGGGTTCGCGCGGCGGTGCACGGTCGGTGACGGCCATCGGCTCGCCATCGATCTTCAGCTCGGTCGCCGAAATACGGCCACCGCGATCGACGAGCGTGAAGCCCATCGGCTGACCTTCGGCCAGACCGCTGAGGCCGGCCTGCTCGACGGCCGAGATGTGAACGAACACGTCTTCGCCGCCATCATCACGGACGACGAAACCGAAGCCCTTCTGCGCGTTGAAGAATTTTACGACACCGGTGCCTTCGCCCACGACCTGGGGGGGCATGCCGCGACCACCGCCGCCGCCACCGCCACCGAAGCCGCCGCCACCGCCGCGGAAGCCACCGCCGCCACCGCCGCCGCCGAAGCCGCCACCACCGCCGAAGCGATCGCCGCCGCCGCCGAAGCTGCTGCCACCGCCAAAGCGATCGCCGCCGCCGCCGAAGCTGCTACCGCCGCCGAAACCGCCGCCGCCGAAGCCGCCGCCATTGTCATCGCCGCCGAAGCTGTCGCGCTTGTCGCGACCACGTCCGCCACGGTTACCGCGGCCGCCTTTATCGAAACCCATAAGCCCTGTTCGTCTTCCCGGTTCGCCCGTATGATGCATCCTCAAGAACACGAGCGCCGGACGAAGCTCTCACGATCCTTTGGCGCGAAACCTTCTGCGCCTGATTCGATATATAGCGGAACTCTACGGGCGCCGCGAACAAATTCGTCACCTTTATGGCGGGAACACGTACGGAAAACGGCGGAACGTTGCCCGGACGGCACAGAATGTGCGCCGATCATTTCCCGCAATCGATCGGCAACGGCCATGGCGGCCATAATGTGGCGGCGACTCGTGCCTTGCCACCGCCGCCGGCCATTGAGCGTTCACGCCCCAGCCGCTACGGCGAGCGGATGAGCGTATATTTCCACGAGGAAGACATTCCCGCCGGCCTGTTCGCGGGCGCCACCAGCATCGCCGTCGATACCGAGACGATGGGACTCATCACCCCGCGCGACCGGTTGTGCGTGGTCCAGCTGTCCGATGGCGGCGCGGACGAACACCTCGTCCGCTTCGGACCGGGCAGCGATTATGCCGCGCCGAACCTGCGCGCGCTGATGGCCGATACCGGGGTGTTGAAGCTCTATCATTTCGGCCGGTTCGATATTGCCGCGATCCGCCATTATCTGGGCGTCGTCGCGGCGCCCGCCTGGGACACCAAGATCGCGTCGCGGCTGGTGCGCACCTACACCGATCGGCACGGCCTGAAGGAACTGGTCCGCGAACTGCTGGCGCAGGATCTGTCGAAGGCGCAGCAATCGTCCGACTGGGGCGGCCCCGAACTTTCGGATGCGCAAAAGGAATATGCCGCATCCGACGTCCGGTACCTCCACCGGCTGAAGGCGGAGCTGGAGCGCCGGCTGACGCGCGAGGGGCGGATGGAACTGGCGCAGGCGTGTTTCGATTTCCTGCCGGTCCGTGCCGAACTCGATCTGGCCGGGTGGCCGGAACAGGACATCTTCGCCCATGTCTGATGTCGCGCGCCGGATGCGGTCGGCGCGGCAGGACTGGGCCGCGCCCGGCAGCCGGCACGACCGACTGGTCGGCATCGCCCGTGTCGTGCTGCCGATGGGCATCGGCGTGCTCGCCGCGTTCCTCGTCATGGCGCCGCTGACGGCGGCGGGCGACGTGTCGTTCGTGCTCGACAAGAACAAGGTCGAGGTGGCGCACGAACGCATGAAGATTCAGGCGGCGCGTTACCGGGGTCAGGATACCAAGGGCCAGCCGTTCGAACTCGACGCCGGTTCCGCGATCCAGCGCAGCTCCGCCGAACCCGTCGTGCAACTGCGCGATCTGCAGGCCGGTATCCAGCTGGCCGATGGACCGGCGCGGATCGTGGCGGGGCGGGGGCGATATAATATGGACAATGAGCGCGTCACGCTCGACGGGCCGATCGCGGTGCGCGCGGCGGGCGGTTACCGGCTCGATACGCGCGACGCGACGCTCGATCTGCAATCGCGCCGGATGCAGAGCACCGGCGCCGTCACCGGCACCGTGCCGCAAGGTGTGTTCAGCGCCGACCGGATGCGCGCCGATCTGGAAAGCCGTACCGTCACGCTCGACGGCAATGCCCGCTTGCGGTTCGACCCGCGAGGGGCGAAATAGCGCCGCATGCGCGTGTCCATCCTCATCCTGCCAGTTCTCTTGCCGGCCCTCCTGACGGGGCTCGCCACGACGGCCCCCGCGCAGCAGCGTCACAACACCAACGCGCCGATCGATTTCGGCGCGGACCATATCGAGTTGCAGGACCGCGCCAACCGCGCCGTGCTGACCGGTAACGTGTCGGTCAAGCAGGCGGAGATGACGCTGGACGCCACGCGGATGACGGTCGCCTATACCGGACAGGTGGTCGGCGGCAGTCCGCAGGTATCGCGGCTGGACGCGTCGGGCGGCGTCACCGTCCGCCGGCCGGACCAGATCGCGAAGAGCCAATATGCGATCTACGATCTGAACAAGCGCCTCATCACCATGCTGGGCGCCGTCAGCCTGACGCAGGGGGGCGGCAACACCGTCAACGGCGGTCGCCTGACGATCAACCTGGATACCGGTCGTGCGGTGATCGACGGATCGTCGGTCGCGGGCAGCAGCGGCGCGCCCGCCGGCACGGTGCAGCAGCGCGGCGGCCGGGTCACCGGCACCTTCTCGGTCCCGCAGCGGAACAACTGACGGGCGGCGGGATGCCGCCCCCATGCGTCGGTCGCCACGATCGGGGCTTCCCCGCGTCGATGCGCTGAGGCATAATCGGCCATGCATGTTTCCTGCCAGATCGGTGAAGCAGCCGGCCGACGCTAACCTTCTGGCAATCCTCTGCTGCGAGATGTCGACCCGATGGACGTGACCACCCTCGAAACCGCGCCGCCGATCGCCGAGCCGCCGGTCGCCCACGGATTGCAGGTCGTGTCGATCGCCAAATCCTATGACAAGCGCACCGTGCTGACCGACGTGTCCGTGTCGGTCGGTCGGGGCGAGGTGATCGGTCTGCTCGGCCCGAACGGCGCAGGCAAGACGACGTGCTTCTATTCGGTCATGGGTCTGGTGAAGCCCGATTCGGGCCGCATCATGCTGGACGGCGAGGATATCACCGGCCTGCCGATGTATCGTCGCGCGATCCTGGGCCTCGGTTATCTGCCGCAGGAGACCTCGATCTTCCGGGGCCTGTCGATCGAGAAGAACATCCTGACCGTGCTCGAACTGTCGGAGCCCGATCGCGACGCGCGCCAGGCCAAGCTCGACCGGCTGCTGGAGGAATTCGGGCTGACCCGCCTGCGCGCCGCGCCCGCCATGGCGCTGTCGGGTGGCGAGCGTCGCCGCGCGGAGATCGCCCGTGCGCTGGCCGCCGATCCGTCGATCATGCTGCTCGACGAGCCGTTCGCGGGCATCGATCCGATCTCGATCGCCGACATCCGCGATCTGGTGAAGGACCTGAAGCGCCGCGACATCGGCGTGCTCATCACCGACCACAATGTCCGCGAAACGCTCGACATCGTCGATCGCGCCTACATCATCTATGACGGCCGTGTGCTGTTCACGGGCAGCCCCGCCGAACTCGTCGCCGACGCCAATGTCCGCCGTCTGTACCTCGGCGAGACCTTTTCGCTTTAGGGTGGCGGGGTAGTCATGAGCCTCGCCCCCCGCCTCGACCTGCGCCAGTCGCAGTCGCTGGTGATGACGCCGCAGCTGCAACAGGCGATCAAGCTGCTGGCGTTGTCGAACCTGGAGATCGAGGGCTTCATCGCCGAGGAGGTCGAGCGCAACCCCCTGCTCGAAGCGTCGCAGACCGACGAGGTGGTGAAGCCCGAACGCATCGAGCGCGAAGAGCCGGCCGCCGCCGACGAACTGCTCGCCGGCACCGCCCCGGCCGAACCGATCGACGTCGATTACGCCACCGAAAGCCATCAGCAGGATTCGATCAGCGACGGCGGCGGCAGTTTCGATGGCGCGCTATCGGCGGGCGGATCGTCCGGCAGCGGCCAGATGCCGGAGGATGGCCCCGATCTCGATGCTTTCGCCGACACCAGCTATTGCCTCGCCGACCATCTGCTCGCGCAGGCCGGCACCACGGTATCGGCCATCGATTTCTTCATCGCCCAGCACCTGATCGACCAGATCGACGAGGCCGGGTATCTGACCGTCCCGTTGCTCGACATCGCCGGTCGCCTCGGCATTTCCCTCGCGCGGGTAGAGGGCGTGCTGGCGACGATCCAGACCTTCGATCCCACCGGCGTCGGCGCGCGCGATCTGGCGGAATGCCTGACGTTGCAGGCGAAGGAGGCCGATCGCTACGACCCGTGCATGGCGAAACTGCTCGCCAATCTCGATCTGCTCGCGCGCGGCGATCTCGGCCGGTTGAAGCGGCTGTGCCACTGCGACGACGAGGACATGGCCGACATGGTCCGCGAGCTGCGCGCCTATGATCCTAAACCCGGCTGTCGTTATGGCGGCGAGCCAGCGCAGGCCGTGGTCCCCGATCTGTTCGTGCGCGCGACCGGCAGCGGCTGGCTGGTCGAGGTGAACGGCGCCACGCTGCCCCGCGTCCTCGTCAACCGCCGTTATCATGCCGAACTGAGCCACGGCCCGCAGGACAAGGCGGCCAAGGCGTGGCTGTCCGATTGCCTCGCCAGCGCCAACTGGCTGGTGAAGGCGCTCGACCAGCGTCAGCGCACGATCGTGAAGGTCGCGACCGAGATCGTGAAGCAGCAACAGGCGTTCTTCCGCCACGGCGTCGCGCATCTGAAACCGATGACGCTGCGCCAGATCGCCGATGCGATCGAGATGCACGAATCGACCGTCAGCCGCGTGACGAGCAATAAATATCTCTCCTGCGCACGCGGCATGTTCGAAATGAAATATTTCTTCACCAGCGCGATCCAGGCCGCCGATGGCGGTGATGCCGTGTCGGCGCAGGCGGTGAAAAGCGCGATCCGGGCGCTGATCGCGGGGGAGGGCGCGAAGATCCTGTCCGACGACACGCTGGTCGAACTGTTGCAAGCCAAGGGCTTCGACATCGCGCGCCGCACCGTCGCCAAATATCGCGAGGCGCTGGGCATCGGCAGCTCGGTGCAGCGCCGCCGGCAGAAGACGCTGGAGGGAGCATGATCCGCGCGTTCCTGTTGGCGCTCGCGCTGCTGTTGACGCCGGGCATGGCGGTCGCACGCGATCTGCGCGTCATGACCTTCAATGTCCGCCTGCCGATCGCCAGCGACGGCCCGAACGAATGGGCGAACCGGCGCGATCTGTTCGCCGCCACGGTGGCGAAGGCCGATCCCGACATCATCGGCACGCAGGAACTGTTCCAGCGGCAGGGCGACGACGTCATCCGGCGCCTGCCGCGCTATGCGTGGTTCGGGCGCGACCGTCGCGGCGGCCATGGCGACGAGCATATGGGCATTCTCTATCGCGTGGATCGCCTGCGCCTGCTCGCCAGCGGCGATTTCTGGCTGTCGGATACGCCCGATACGGTGGCCAGCATCACCTGGGGCAACGTCCTGCCGCGGATGGTGACATGGGGCCGGTTTCGGGATCGTGCTGGCCGCCGCTTCGTGCTGCTGAACACGCATTTCCCCTATCGCGATCAGGACGAGGCGGCGCGGGAGAAGGCCGCGCGTCTGATCGCCGCACGCCTGCCCGCCATCGCCGGCACCGATCCGGTGGTGCTGACGGGCGACTTCAACACCACGCCCGACAGCCGCGCTCACGCGACGCTTGCCGCGACGTTGACGGATGTCTGGACCGCCGCCCCAGGTCGCACCGGGCCGGCGGAGACGTTCCACGACTTTACCGGCAAGCCGGACCGGCGGATCGACTGGATTTTCGTGCGTGGTTTTACGGTTCGCGGGGCAACGACGCTGACCGACCATGCGGGCGATCGCTATCCGTCGGATCATTTTCCGGTGGTCGCCGATCTGGGGTGGGCTTCCGCCAAACGCTGATCCGTCTTGCGTATAGTTCCGGCCGTCATTGCGAGCGGAGCGAAGCAACCCAGGGTTCCGGCCAAGACGCTCTGGGTTGCCGCGTCGCTTCGCTCCTCGCAATGACGGCCTCGACAGCCTTCAGTTGGGCGTATCTCCACCCGTGCTCGTCGTGGCGGGAACCGGCGGGGTCGCCGACCGGGCATCGCTCACCGCCTCGTCGTACCAGCCGGCCAGATCGGCCTTCATCCGGTGCAGCGCGTCGGGGTTCACATACGTCATGTGGCCGGCGGGATAGTAAGTGAAGCGCAGGTTCGCCTGTTGCGGGCGCTCCAGCATCATGTGGCCCAGATCGTTCTCCGTGCCGAAGAACGGCGTCGCCATGTCGTAATAGCCGTTCATCGACAGCACCTTCAGATACGGATTGGCCCGCATCGCCGCCGCCAGATCGATCGCCGTGTTGGGATTGTTCTGGCCACCGCCGCCCGAGCGCCCCGGCGCCTCGTGCTTCCAGTTCCACGACCATCCCGCCGCATCGCGCGCCGACAGGCGGTAGGGCAGCTCGGTTTTGTACCCCAGCGTGCTCGTCAGATAATCGGTGAACGAGGCGATGTACGCGCCCGAAATCGCGTCGGACGATGCATCCGTCTCCGGCCGTTCGCCCGCCGCATCGGTGTCGATCCCGGTGTAGCGCGAATCGAACCGGCCGATCGTGCGCGCCTGCCCGCGCAGCAATTCCTTCTGGAACCGGGGCAGGTCGATGCGCAGGTTCGCGCGCTTGATGAAATCGGGGCTGATTCCGATCAGTTGGCTCATCTGGTTCGCCACGGCATTTCGTTCCGCGTCGGAAATGCTCTGCCCCTTGGCGAGCGCGACCATGTACGGCCCTGTCGCAAAGGACCGCGCCTGCGCCACCGCCGTCGCCACGTCCGCCGGCCGGTTGGGCATCCGGTTGTGATACCATGCCGTCGCCGCATAGCTGGGCAGATAGTTCAGATAGACCTGGTCCAGCCCCGGCTGGCGATAACCGTAATTCATGATCGACGAGAGCAGCACGACGCCGTTCAGCGCCATGCCGCGTTCCTGCAACTGATACGCCAGCGCGCCGGAGCGCAGCGTGCCATAGCTTTCGCCGAACAGGAATTTGGGGCTGGTCCAGCGGCTGTACTTGGTGGCGTAGCGCAGGATCGCCTTGGCGAAGGCGTCCGCATCCTCGTCCGTGCCATAGAAGTCCGATGGCTTCATATCGCCCAGCGGCCGCGAGTAACCGGTGCCGACCGCATCGATGAACACCATGTCGGTCTTGTCGAGCAGCGTGTCAGGGTTCGGCCCGACGTCATACGGCGCCGGCCGGATGAATTCGGGGTTGGTCGTGCGGATGCGGATCGGCGCGAACGACCCCATGCGCAGCCAGAAACTGGGGCTGCCCGGCCCGCCATTGTAGAAGAACGTTACCGGCCGCTTGCTGCCCGGCTTCACGCCGTCGAGCGTATAGGCGGTGTAGAAGACGCTGGCCGTCGGCTTGCCCTCGATATCGCGGATCGTCAGCGTGCCCGCGCTGGCGGTATAGGGCAGGCGACGACCGCCCACCGTTACCGCGTCGCGGTGCTTCACCTCCTGCTCCTCGATCGGCGCGAGCGCCCAGGCGGCTTCGGCGTCCTGTTTGGCGATCTCGCTATGCGTCTTGCCATTGGCCGGTTTGGCGTCGGACTTCGCCTCTTGCGCGAAGGACGGCGCGGCGATGACGGAGGACAGCAGGAAGGGGATCAGCAGCTTCGACGGCAAGACGCATTCCTCGATAAATAGGGAAGGATACCTGCACTGTTCCCGCGTTCCGAACGACTTGGCAAGTCCCGCATCATGACGTCGGATCGCACGCCCCGCCGCAGCGTCGCTTTACGCCGACGACGAAGCGGGTAGGGGGAAACGGGTAGGGAAATCGCCATGGGGGCCATGTACATGCGCAAGACGATCGCCGGCACGACGCTGGCCCTGCTGATCGCCGGCTGCGCGCATCGCGACAAGCCTGCACCGCCGCCGCCGGTCGAACCACCCGTGCCGGTCGAGACGCCGACCCCGCCGCCGACCCCCACGATCAACAGCGATCTGGGACCGGAGGAAGCGGTCTGGCATCTGCGTGCGGCCCTGAACGTCGCGGCGCTCAGTTGCGGGCAGGGGCCGGCCGGTGCCGCGATCGTCACCCGCTACAACGCCTTCCTGACCGATCGGAAGGCGACGCTCGCTGCCGCCTATGCCGCCGAAAAGACACGCCATGGTAGTGACCCGGCCACGCTCGACCGGCACATGACGCAGCTTTATAATTTCTTCGCCGATCCGGCGGCGCAGCGCGGTTTCTGTACCGTCGCCGGCACCGTCGCCGAACGCACATCGGCGACCCCGGCCGATGCGCTCGCCACCTTCGCGCCGACTGCGTTGGTAGAACTCGAACAGCCCTATTTCACCAGCCGGCGCAATCCGGCCGCACGCATCGCCATGGCCGCGGCACCGGTAGCTACCACCAGCCTGCCCGGCGCGGCGCCATGGCGTATCCAGATCGGCGCCTTCACCGGCCGGCCGGCAGCGGAGGCCGCGTGGCAAAAGGCGCTGGCCCGTGTCCCGTCGCTGGCGGCGTATCAGCCTTCCTACGAGCAGGTGCCGGGCAAGCCGCTGGTCCGTGTCCGCGTCGGGGCGGCGTCGGATCGAGCTGGCGCCATCCGCCTGTGCGCGGCGGCGGCGGCCGGAGGGTTCGACTGCATGCCCATCGGCGGAACGCGGTAATCATATCGATTCGTCATTGTGAGCGTAGCGAAGCAACCCGGAGCGTCATGCGCGCGGCTCTGGGTTGCTTCGCTACGCTCGCGATGACGGGATGCCTTGCCAATTTTGCTCCCCGGCATCTGGCGGGCGACAGCTCAATCCAGCCGCTCCGCCAGCGCCCGGATCGCCATGCCGGCAAATGCCGCGACCGGCTCGCCGTCATCGACCGCCACCGGCCGTTCGGGCGTCAATAGCGCCCCGGCCTGCATCTCGCCGTCCAGCATCACCCATTCCCTGACCGCGCCGGCCAGACTGCTTACCTGTGCCAGTTCGCTGTCGCCGCGGGGCACGTTCTCCAGCGCCGCGCTCATCTGCCAGTCGATGCCCTCGGTCATGCCAGATCATTCTCGCTGACGACGACGATCGCCTGATCCTGATCGCGCGCCGCCGCCACGGCCGCTAGTTCTTGCACCCGCGGCAGATGCCGGTGGAACAGCGCCACCGCCCGGTCGTCCGGCGTCTCGGCGGCCAGCGCCTCCAGCAGATCATATTGCGCGGCGAAGGCACGGGGCTCGCCATCGATGGTGGCGGCGAATTCGACGCGGCGTTCATCGACATTGTCGAACACGGTGGCGGGGTCGATGGTCAGCCGGTGATCGGCCATGGGCTTGCTCCTGATGGGAGATTTAACAGCGAAAGACACGTGCGGATGTTCCCATAAGCCGTCGTTCCCGCCTCAATCGTCCTCGTCCTCGAAGCCCACCAGCGCCAGCGCGCGCGCCTTGATCTGGCGGGTCATGCACCAATGGACCAACGCATCCTCGCGGCCATGCGTCACCCACACTTCCTTCGGCGCGATCTCGGTCAGCGTGTCGGTCAGCTCGTCCCAGTCGGCATGGTCGGACAGGATCAGCGGCAGTTCGATATTCTTCTGCACCGCCCGTTGCCGCACCCGCATCCACCCGCTGGCCATCGCGGTGATTGGATCGGGCAGCCGCCGCGACCAGCGATCGTTCAGCGCGCCGGGCGGACACATCACGACATGCCCCGCCATTGCCGCCTTGGGCGTATCCGCCACCGGGATCAGCTCGCCCAGCCGCACGCCGTGTTCGGCATACAGATCGCACAGCCGTTGCAGCGCGCCGTGGATGTAGATCGGCGCCTCATGCCCGCGTTCGCGCAGTTCGGCGATCACCCGCTGCGCCTTGCCCAATGCATAGGCGCCGACGACGACGCAGCGATCGGGATTGGCGTGCAGCCGGGCGATCAGCTTGTCGATCTCGTCGCCGGTGTCGGGATGCCGGAACACCGGCAGCGCGAACGTCGCCTCGGTGATGAAGACGTCGCATTTCACTGGTTCGAACGGCGTACATGTAGGGTCCGGGCGGCGCTTGTAATCGCCCGACACGACCACCCGCTCGCCCCGGTAATCGAGTACGATCTGCGCCGATCCCAGCACATGGCCGGCGGGGACGAAGCCCACCTCGACCTCGCCCATCCGGATCGTCTCGCCGTAAGCAACCGGCTCACCGGTCTGCGGGCCATAGCGTGCGTCCATGATCGCCAGCGTTTCGGGCGTTGCCCATACCCGGCCATGGCCGCCCCGTGCATGGTCGGCATGGCCATGCGTCACCAGCGCGCGGGGGCTGGGTTCGGAAGGGTCGACCCACGCATCGGCGGGCCGCACATAGATGCCGTGCGGATGCGGTTCGATCCAGTCGCCGAGCTTTGCCATGTCCCCTCAACGCAGGGAACGGCGGGAGGATCATCCGGGTTCGATTGCCGACACCGATGCCGCGGGATAGGGGTGGGCGATGGCAAAGGCTGACCGACTTGAACGCCTCGACATCCAGCGGCTGGAACTGGAGGCGGAATACACCGCCGCGCTGGTCGAGGCGTTGCGCAGGACGGCGGCGGGAAAGATGAAACTGTTCGGTCACCAGAACGACCGTGCGTCCCGCGCCGCGATCGCCCCGACCATCGATAACCTGAACGACATCGGGGAGGCGATCGACGAGGCGAGGGATCGTCTCGGCCTGTCGCCGTTCGACCTTCACCGCCAATTCGCCGCGTCGCGCGGGCCGGTCGGACCGCAGGCGGTCGGCGAGCCGAAACAGGCGCAGGCCTGGCTGGATCGGCTGGCGGCGGCGACTGCATCCGACGCCTGATGCACGGATAGGGCGCAACCTCGCCTGATCGCGGTTATCGCCGCCGCCCGGCGACCCTACATAGCGTCCAGATGAATCTCCCCACCCCCCTGGCCGACTGGTTCGCCACCCGCGGCTGGCATCCCCGGCGTCATCAGCTCGACATGCTGGCCGAGGGACGGGCCGGGCATCACGCGCTGCTGGTGGCCACCACCGGGGCGGGCAAGACGCTGGCTGGCTTCCTGCCGACGCTGACCGAATTGATCGAGCATCCGACCGAGGGGCTGCACACCCTTTATGTCAGCCCGCTGAAGGCGCTGGCGGTCGATATCCAGCGCAACCTCGTCACCCCCGTCGAGGAAATGGGCCTCGACATCCGGGTCGAGACCCGCACCGGCGACACGCCGTCGGACCGCAAGGCGCGGCAGCGGGTGAAGCCGCCGCACATCCTGCTGACCACGCCCGAATCGCTGTCGCTGCTGCTCAGCTATCCCGACAGCGCGACGATGTTCGCCGGCCTGCGGACGATCGTGATCGACGAGGTCCATGCCTTCGCCACCGGCAAGCGCGGCGACCTGTTGTCGCTGTCGATGGCGCGGCTGCAGCGGATCGCGCCCGATCTGCGCCGCGTCGCGCTGTCCGCCACCGTCGCCGATCCCGACGGCTATCGGGCGTGGCTGGCGCCGGACGGCGATATCGACACCGTCAGCCTGGTGCAGGGCGAGGCGGGGGCCGATCCGGTGATCGACATCCTGTTGCCCGAGGACCGCGTGCCATGGGCCGGGCATTCGGGCCGTTATGCTGCGCAGCAGGTGATGCGGGAGATCGAGGCGCACACCACGACGATCGTGTTCTGCAACACCCGCAGCCTCGCCGAGCTGATCTTTCAGGACCTGTGGAAGGCGAACGATAAGGGTCTGCCGATCGGTGTTCATCACGGCAGCCTGTCGCTGGAGGCGCGGCGCAAGGTCGAAAGCGCGATGGCGGCGGGCAGGCTGCGGGCGCTGGTGGCGACGGCCAGTCTCGATCTGGGGGTCGACTGGGGCAATGTCGATTGCGTCATCCAGATGGGCGCACCCAAGGGATCGTCGCGGCTGTTGCAGCGGATCGGCCGCGCCAACCACCGGCTGGACGAGGCGTCGAAGGCGATCCTCGTGCCCGGCAACCGCTTCGAATATCTGGAGGCGCGCGCTGCCCTCGATGCGGTCGAGGCGGGGGAACTGGACCCCGACCTGTTTCGCCCCGGTGCGCTCGACGTGCTGGCGCAGCATGTGATGGCCTGTGCCTGCGCCGCGCCGTTCCAGCAGGCGGAACTGCTCGACGAAGTCCGTTCCGCGCTGCCCTATTCGGCGCTGACCGACGAGGTGTTCGACCGCGTGCTCGGCTTCATCCGCGACGGTGGCTATTCGCTTCGCGCCTATGACCGGTTCAAGCGGCTGGTGCAGGACGCCGATGGCAGCTGGCGTGTGGCGCATCCGAAATTTGTTGCGCAACATCGCCTGAACGCCGGTATCATCGTCGAGGCGACGATGCTGACCGTCCGTTTCCGCAATGGCCGCAATCTGGGCAAGGTCGAGGAGGGCTTCGCCGCCACGCTGAGCCATGGCGATACCTTTTTCTTTGCTGGCCTCAGTCTGGAGGTTGAGAAGATCGATACCGAGGACCTGATCGTCCGCGCCACCAGCCGCCCGGCGCGGGTGCCGAGTTACGGCGGCAGCCGGATGCCGCTGTCGACCAGCCTTGCCGACCGGGTGCGCGGGTTCCTGTCGAGTTCGGCGGAATGGTCGCGCTTTCCCGACGATGTCCGCGAATGGCTGGAGATCCACGAGCGCCGCTCCGTATTGCCGCGGCCGGGCCAGTTGCTGGTCGAGACCTTTCCACGGGAAGGGCGGTATTACATGGTCGCTTACGGCTTCGAGGGGTGGAACGCGCATCAGTCGCTGGGCATGTTGCTGACCCGGCGGATGGAGACGCAGGGGCTGAAACCGTTGGGTTTCGTCGCCAATGATTATGCAATCGCCTGTTTCGCGCTGGAGCCGATCACCGATCCGGCGTCGCTGTTCTCGGCCGATATTCTCGAACATGAGTTTGTCGAATGGGTGCAGCAATCGCATCTGCTGAAACGCGCGTTCCGCGAGGTCGCGGTGATCGGCGGGCTGGTCGAGCGGCAGCATCCCGGCAAGCGCAAGACCGGGCGGCAGGTGACGTTTTCGACCGATCTGATCTATGACGTGCTGCGCAAATACGAACCGTCGCATCTGTTGCTGCAGGCCGCGTGGGACGATGCGCGGGCGCGGATGACCGATGTCGGGCGACTCGCCAACCTGCTCGACCGGGCGGCGGGGACGATGCTGCATGTCGATCTGGACCGGGTGTCGCCACTGGCGGTGCCGGTGCTGGTCCTGATCGGTCGCGAGCGGATATCGACCAATGCGGGCGACGACGCGCTGCTGGTCGAGGCGGAGGTGCTGGCCGCCGAGGCGATGCGAATCGACTGAGCGCTTGCCAAGCGGCGCGGCGAGGCGCAGCTTTCTGCGCAGGATGGAGAGGATGTTCGCCTTGATGGCGGCGGCGGGGCTGTGGTGGACGGCACCCACGCTCGCGCAGATGCCGGTGCCGGGACCCTTGCCCGATGTGGCGGCCGCCTTACCCGCGGTGCCGCCCGATCCGGGTGACGAACTGGCGCTGGAAGAACTCGACCTGCGGATGACGGTGCCGGTGACGATCGCCGGCAAGGGGGCATGGCCGTTCGTGATCGATACGGGGGCCGAGCGGACGGTGGTGTCGACCGAACTGGCGGCCAGTCTGGGGCTGGAGCCGGGGCCGTTCGTTCGGGTGACGACGATGGCCAGCACGCTGTCGACGCCGACGGCGCGCATCCCGTTGCTGAAGGTCAGCCGCCTGTCGCCCGATCTGATCGAGGCGCCGGTCTATGCCCGCCGCTTCATCGGTGCGGCCGGGATGCTGGGGCTGGATGCGTTGCAGGGCCAGCGGGTAGTGATCGATTTCGACCGCAGCAACATGACGCTGACGCCGGCGCGACGCCGGATGCAGCGGGCGGCGGCGCCCGACGAGATCGTGATCGTCGCCAAATCGCGGTTCGGCCAGTTGATCGTCACCGATGCGCACTGGCGCGGCAAGCGGATTGCGGTGGTGATCGACACGGGATCGCCGGTGACGATCGCCAACAGCGCCTTGCTGCGACTGGCGAAGTCGTCGGTGCCGATCGGGCCGGTATCGATGATCGCGGCGAGCGGCGAGACGCTGGTCGCCGATGTCCATCAACTCGACCGGCTGGAGATCGGCGGCGTCACCTTTTCCGGCGTCGGCGTGGCGGTGGCGGATGTCGTTCCGTTTGGCCGGTTCGGGCTGGCGGACAAGCCGGCGCTGCTGCTGGGCATGGAAACGCTCAGGATGTTCCGGTCGGTCGAGATCGATTTCACCAACCGCACGATCCGGCTGGCCTTGCCGCGCAATGTCATGACGCGGGGAACGTCGTTTGCGGCACGGTGAGGCGGACGCGGAAAGTCGCTAAAGTCGCACCTCCCACGTGCGCGCGATCGTGCGCACGTGGGCGCGTACACGCGTGCGCGGGATTATAACGGGTGGTCGGCAGACCGTGAGAAAGAGCGATTGCGGACGAAGCCGTACGCCATCATGCCGCTGTAGGACAGCCCACCGCGCCGTGGTTCCGATGTTCGACAGCGGTGGCAGCGGGCGTGGGCCCGTTTGCGCCATTGCTGGTCACCTAAGCAGAACGTTACGGACGCCAAAAGCTGCTTTTCGCTCGCTCATAAGGTGAGCGTTGTCGCCTTTACAGGCCCACGCGGAGCTCCACGATTTCTCTATGAATGATGGTGTTATGGACATCTAACGCAATCCATGCTCGAACATCGGTTGCGCTGATAGCCGGTCGTGAAGAGACCAGCATTTCACAAACGTATATATGAGCAATTGGCAGATTGCTCCAAGGGCGAGACATGATGATATCTCGCTGGATATCTGCTGGAGCACGCCCGGCCTTGAATTCGGCCGCTCTCATATCCTTTATCAGGCGAGGTGTAAGACGATCGCCAACTCGAACATTGTTCTCGAGCCAGCTTCGGGCCCCCTCGACCTTCAAGGCTGGGTCTGGATAGAACGGCGCCGTTGCGGCTTCCCACACAAACCAAAGGGCGCGCAGGAAATTCTTCATCCGTTATTTGTACATCCAAAACGGTTAGCAAACCGTGTGCTGGATGGCGGCCATGATGCGATCCATCTCGGCGAAGCGGCCTCACGTCCCCGTTGCGTGGACGTCCGCGACACGCTCTACTGACGGTTCATAAAGAAGGAGCGGGCATGCGGTTGACGGGATGGGCGCTGGCGGGCGCGGTGATGGCGGCGACGCCGGCGATGGCGCAGGACCGGCCCGACCAGAAGGCGTTCTTCGACCTGTACAAGCAACTCGTCGAAACCAACACGACGCTGTCGGTCGGTAGCTGCACGCAGGCGGCGGCGCAGATCGCGACGCGGCTGAAGGCGGCGGGATTCGCCGATGCCGACCTGCATCCCTTCTCGATTCCCGATCATCCCAAGGAGGGTGGCCTCGTCGCGGTGCTGCCGGGCAGCAATGCGGCGGCCAAACCGATGCTGTTGCTCGCGCATCTGGACGTGGTCGAGGCCAAGCGTGAGGACTGGACGCGCGATCCGTTCACGCTGGTCGAGGAGGACGGTTATTACTGGGGCCGCGGCACCGTCGACGACAAGGCGCAGGCGGCGATCTGGGCCGATACGCTGATCCGGTTGAAACAGAGCGGGCCGAAGCCGAAGCGGACGATCAAGCTGGCGCTGACCTGTGGCGAGGAGACGACCTTCGCGTGGAACGGCGCGGAGTGGCTGGCCAAGAACAAGCCCGATCTGGTCGCGGCGGAATTCGCGCTGAACGAGGGCGGCGGCGGCCGGCTGGACGAGAATGGCAAGCGCCAGACGCTGGCGATGCAGGTCGGCGAGAAGGCGGCGCAGAACTACACCTTCCTGGCGACGAATCCTGGCGGGCACAGCTCGCAACCGGTGCCGACCAACGCGATCTATCAACTCGCCGATGCGGTGAAGGCGGTGCAGGGATATGAATTCCCGGTCCGCTTCACCGACACGACGCGGGCGTTCTTCACCGCGCAGGCCAAGGTCAGCGCACCGTTGATGGGCGACGCGATCGGCAAGTTGCTGGCCGACCCGACCGACAAGGCGGCGGACGCGACGGTGAGCGCGGACAAGGCGTATCACTCGACGCTGCGCACCACCTGCGTCGCGACGCTGCTGAACGCGGGCCATGCCGAAAACGCGCTGCCGCAGCGGGCGACCGCCAACGTCAATTGCCGCATCTTTCCGGGCGAGACGGTGGACGGCACGCTGGCCAAGCTGAAGGAACTGGCCGGACCGGCGGTGACGGTGACGGCGAACCAGCCGGTCCGCCCCGTCGCGATCCCGCCCAAGCTGACGCCGGCGATCATCGATCCGGCGCGCAAGCTGGCGGCGAAGCATTTCCCCGGCGTGCCCTTCGCCCCGTTCATGTCGACCGGCGCGACCGACGGCATCTTCCTGCAGGCGATCGGCATCCCGGTGTACGGCGTGCCGGGGATGTTCATCGACAAGGACGGCAGCGGCACCCACGGCCTGAACGAGCGGATTCGCGTCCGCTCGCTCTATGATGGTCGCGATTACCTGTTCGATCTGGTCAAGGCTTACGCGGGGTAGCGGCGGCAGGGGGGCGCGAGGCGGCGGCGAGGGAACTCAGCTCGGCGCCGCAGCGCTGGCTCTCCGGGCCGACGGGTACCTTTTGCGCGGCGGCGGTCTTGGCGGCGGCGTCGAGCACGGCGGGCAGGTTGACGTTCGGATTGCGGCCCCGCAGCTTGCCCAGATAATAGGCGGTGCCGTTCTTCACCGCCTCCATCTTGTCGGCGGGCATCCTCCCTTGCGTGCTGATGAAGCCGAGCATGACGACGCAGCGGGCGTCGGCCTGTTCGGGAGTCAGCCGGGCGGGCGCGGCGGCCGCGCCCTGAACGAGGGCGGCGGCGATCAGGATCGGAAGGGGCATCGGATTTCCTTGTTGCTCGGTGCCGAACATAGGGCCGATCCGGTGATCCTGCACCTGTCCTTTCTGTCAGCGAGTGGACGACCGCCGGCAACAAGCGCTTGCGAAGAAAGGGCATCATGGGCATGGGCGGTCCATGGTTCCCCTTTCGTTCGGCGGACACGAGTTTCTGGCACTGGCCGACGGTGCGCTTTACTGGCCGGCGCGGGCCGCGTTGCTGGTCGCCGACCTGCATCTGGAGAAGGCGAGCTGGTTCGCGGCGCGGGGGCAGTTGCTGCCCCCCTATGATTCGCAGGCGACGCTGGCGGCGCTGACGACGCTGGTCGCGCGAACCGGGGCGACCGAGATCTGGTGCCTGGGCGACAGTTTCCATGATGTCGAGGGATGCGACCGGTTGCCGGTTGCGGCGCAGGAGATGCTGCGCGGGCTGATCGCCGCGACGCGCTGGACATGGATCACCGGCAATCACGATCCCGCGATCCGCGACCGGTGCGGCGGCGACGTGGCGGAGGAGGTCGTGGTGGACGGCATCGTGATGCGCCACGAAGCCGATCCGCGCGAGACGCGGCCGGAATTGTCGGGACATTTCCATCCCAAGCTGCGCGTGCGGGTGCGCGGGCGGCAGGTGGCGCGGCGATGCTTCATCGGCAGCGGCACGAAGATCATCCTGCCCGCGTTCGGATCGCTGACCGGCGGGCTGGATGCGGATCATCCGGAGATCGTGCGGGCGGTGGGCAAGGCGGCGCAGGCATGGGTGCCGGTGGCGGATCGGTTGCTGCGGTTTCCGCTGGCGGCCTGAGGGCTGGCGGCCGGAATGGCCGTCGTTGCGAGCGCAGCGAAGCAATCCGGGGCAACGTGCGCTTAATCCGACCCGTTCGTGCTGAGCGAAGTCGAAGCACCTTGCGGATAGGTGGCCTTCGACTCTGCTCAGGCTGAACGGTCAGGGGATGGGTCCGATTTCACGCAATTTGCGTTAGGCAGCGCGCGGGGCTCTGGATTGCTTCGCTGCGCTCGCAATGACGACACTTGGGGCATGGCGCTCTCTCCCTCTCCTGGTGTGAGAGGGAAAGCTCGCGTCAGCGCGCCAGCGCGGGGTAGGCGGCGCGGAAGGCGGCCAGTTTCGGTTTGTCCCAGGCGACGATGTAGGGGTGGCCGGGGTTACGGTCGAAGAAATCCTGATGATAGGCTTCGGCCGGATAGAATTTGCCCTGTTCCAGCTTCGTCACGATCGGCTTGGGGAAGGCGTGGGCCTGACCCAGTTGCGCGATATAGGCGCGGGCGACGGTGGCCTGTCCGGGCGTCTGGGGGAAGATGGCGGAGCGGTAGCTGGGGCCGCTGTCGGGGCCTTGGCGGTTCAACTGCGTCGGATCGTGCGCGACCGAGAAATAGATGCGGAGCAGCGTCGCATAGCTGACCTGCCGGGGATCGTAGCTGATGCGGATCGCCTCGGCATGGCCGGTCGTCTCGGTCGAGACCTTGTCATAGGTCGCGGTGCCGGCAGCGCCGCCGGCATAGCCCGCGGTGACGGCCTTCACGCCCTTCATATGGCCGAACACCGCCTCCATGCCCCAGAAACAGCCACCGGCGAGTACGGCGGTCTGCAGGCCGGGGGTGGCGGGGACGTCGCTGCGCGCGGCGGGCACGGGGACGGCGCGTTCGGCCTGCGCGTGATCGACAGCCATGGTGGCGGCGAGCACGGCCAGCGTGCCGATCGCGATGCCCGCCGCCTTCATCTCAGCGAACCTGATGCGTGGGGGTGAAGCGGCTGGCCAGTTCGCGCGTCGCCTCGGCCGGCTGAAGCGCCACGAGGCCGATCGCGCCAAGCACGAAGCCGCCGGCGAACTGCCACACGAAGCTGGACTTGAGAAAGCTGATCATAATCCTTGAACCTAAAGAGCGTCACCGAACGTCCGGTGCAGCTACGTTGAATGCCATGTCGTGGATGCACCACGTCACGACAAGATGACTGTCCTGAAACATAGCGTTGCCGGAATGAACGCTCGCTGGGCGAGACGTTCATTCCGGCGTCAGGATCTGCGTAGAAGCAGAAGGCGAATATTTATTCCGTGCTCCTGCGAAAGCAGGAGCCCAGGGCCACAGGCTCACGAACTGTTATTCTGCGGGACCCTGGATTCCCGCGTTCGCGGGAAAACAGGCAGAGCATCGAAGATGCCGACTTTTACCCAGTCTCGCCTTCGCCGGGGAACAGGTCAGCGCAAGGCGGCGGTGGCCTCGGCGATGCGGTTGCAGGCTTCGGTCAGCAGCGCGTCCGAGGTCGCATAGCTGATGCGCAGTGCCGGCGAGAGGCCGAAAGCGGCGCCCTGCACCGCGGCGACGCGCGCCTCGTCGAGCAGATAGGCCACATAGGCCTCGTCGTCGGTGATCGTCACGCCCTTCGGCGTCACGCGGCCGATCAGCGGGGCGAACGACGGATAGACGTAGAACGCGCCCTCCGGCGTCGGGCAGGTCATGCCGGGGATCGCGTTGAGCGCCGAGACGACGAGGTCGCGGCGGCCACGGAACGCCTCGTTGCGTTCGGCGAGGAACGACTGGTCGCCGGTCAGCGCGGCGACGGCGGCGGCCTGCGCGATCGAGCAGGGGTTGGAGGTCGATTGCGACTGAAGCTTCGACATCGCCTTGATGAGCCATGGCGCGCCGGCGGCATAGCCGATCCGCCAGCCGGTCATCGCATAGGCCTTGGAACAGCCGTTCACGGTCAGCGTGCGCTCGTACAATTCCGGCACCACCTCGGCGATCGTCGCGAAGCGGAAACCGTCATAGACGATGTGTTCGTACATATCGTCGGCGAACACCCAGACATGCGGGTGGCGGAGCAGCACCTCGCCCAGCGCCTTCAGCTCGGCGACCGAATAGGCGGCGCCCGTGGGGTTGGACGGCGAGTTGAGGATCACCCACTTGGTGCGCGGGGTGATCGCGGCATCCAGCGCCTCGGGCGACAGCTTGTAACCCTGTTCGGGGCCGGCGGGGGCGATGACGGGGGTGCCGCCGGCGAACTGCACGACGTCCGGATAGCTGACCCAATAGGGGGCGGGGATCACGACCTCGTCGCCGGCCTGCACCGTGGCGACCATCGCGTTGAACAGCGTGTGCTTGCCGCCGACGTTCACGCTGACCTGGTTGGGCGTGTAGATAAGCGCGTTGTCGCGCGCGAACTTGGCGACGATCGCGTCCTTCAGCTCGGGTGTGCCGTCGACGTTGGTGTATTTCGTCTTGCCGTCGCGGATCGCCTTGATCGCGGCTTCCTTGACGAAATCGGGCGTGTCGAAATCGGGCTCGCCCGCGCCCAGGCCGATCACGTCGACCCCGGCGCGCTTCAGTTCCATCACCCGGCTGGTGATGGCGAGCGTCGGCGAAGGGCTGATGCGGTCGAGCGCGGCGGAGGTGTGCATGATCGGGCCTTATTGGCTGGGGGCGGCGGCGCTATAGCCTATTTCGGCGGCGCAACAAGACTGGCGGGCATCAGGCCGCGCAGGGCATTGCCGAGGAAGAAGCCGTTCATGAGATCGGCGACGCGGACATCGCCCTCGACCGCGCGGCCGGTGTCGATCAGTTCGGCGCGCAGGATGCCGGGCAGCAGCCCCGCCGGGCCGGCGGGCGTCACCAGCACGCCATCGGCGCGGGGGACGAACAGCGAGGTGAAGCTGCCCTCGGTCAACAGGCCGTCATGGACGAACACGACCTCGTCGGTGCCGGCGGCGCGGCGGGCGTTGTCGTAGAAGCGGCGGTCGGTGGTCTTGTGGCGCAGGCGCAGGTCGGCGGGCGGCACGGGTAGCGGCACGATCGCGACCGACAGCGGGCCGGGATGGGCAGGCGGCAGCGGCGACGTCTCGATCGCGATCGCGCCGGAGGGGGCGAGGAGCAGGCGGATGCGCCGCCCCTCGCGCAGGCGGAAGGTGGCGGCCTGCAACTCGTTGCGCGCGGTGTGGCGATCGAACGCGAAGCCGAGTCGCGCCGAGCTGTCACGCAGCCGGTCCATGTGCCGGTCGAGATGCATGATACCCTCTTCGGGATCGAAGGCCATCGTTTCGATCAGGTCGAACGCAGGCGTGCCGTCGCCGACGAAGCCGCCCTTGGCGAGGCATTCCTGCCACTCGGCGGCGGGGTCCGAATCGGCGACGATGCCCGCGCCCAGCGACAGCGTGGCGTGACCGGCGCCGGGTACGATCGCCCCAGGTACGATGGCCAGCGTGCGGATGGCGACGTTGAACTGCGCGTCGCCGCCGGCATCGATCCGGCCGATCGCGCCGGTATAGGCGCCGCGCGCCTCCCCCTCGATGGCGGCGATCGCCTGCATCGCGCGGACCTTCGGCGCGCCGGTGATCGAGCCGCAAGGGAAGGTGGCGGCAAGCACGTCGATCGCATCGCGGCCGGGGGCGAGCGTGGCGGTGACGGTGGACGTCATCTGGTGGATCGTCGGATAGGTCTCGACCGCGAACAGTTCCGGCACGGCCACACTGCCGGGCACCGCGACGCGCGACAGGTCGTTGCGCATCAGATCGACGATCATCAGGTTTTCCGCCTGATTCTTGGCATCGATGGCCAGCGCGGCGGCAAGCGCGGCATCGCCGGCGGCGGTCTCGCCGCGCCGGGCGGTGCCCTTCATCGGCCGGCAGGTCAGGCGGTCGCCGTCGAGGCGGAAGAAGAGTTCGGGCGACAGGCTGACCAGCGTATCGCGGCCGGTGGCGACCACGGCACCGTAGCCCGCCGCCGAACCACCGCGCAGGCGGGCATAGAGGGCGAGCGGATCGCCGACGAAGGGCACGGTCGCGCGGAAACTGAGATTCGCCTGATACAGGTCGCCGGCGGCGATCAGCGCGAGGATGTCGCGGACGCGGGCTTCATAGGTTTCCTGCTCGATCAGCGGCTGCGGCGTGCCGATCCATGCGCCGGCCGGGTCGGGCAGCCAATGCGTGGCGTCGACCGGCTCCCACGTTTCGAACAGGCCGAACCAGAGGAGCGGGGTGGGCGATGGCGGCGGTGGCGGCAGGCCGGGTTCGAACGCCGCCCCCGCCTCGTACGACAGGAAGCCGGCGGCGTGCAGACCGCCGGCGGTGGCGGCGCGGAGACGGTCGAGCGCGGCGGGGACGTCGTGCGGCGTCGTCGCCTCGACCGTCTCGACCGGCTGGCGATAGAGGCGCGCGGTGCCGCCGGGGCGGGCGTCGTCGAGCAGGACGTAAGGCGCAGGGCTGGTCACAACGTGTATCCGCCATCGACCAGCAGCACGCTGCCCGTCATCAACGCCGCATCGTCGGACAGCATGAAGGCGACCTGCCGCGCGACCTCCTCGGCGCTGGCGTAGCGGCCGAGCGGCGTCGCCAGCGCGGCGAGTTCGGCGAAGGCGGCATCGCGACCGATCGCGGCGGCGCGGTCCGCGAACATCGGTACGCTATCCCAGACGGGCGTCTCGACCCCGGCGGGGGCGATGGCGTTGACGCGGATGCGATCCGGCGCGCCTTCCTTTGCGGCGACGCGGACGAGCTGGATCAGCCCCGCCTTCGACGCGGCATAGGCGGCGATGCCGGGTTCGGCCTTGATCCCCGCGGCCGACGCCACCGCGACGATCGACCCGCCACGTGCCGCATCCCCCGCCATAATCGCGCGCATCGCCGCGCGCAGCGTCAGGAAGGCGCCGTCGAGGTTGACCGCCATGATCCGCCGCCACTCGGCGAATTCCAGCCTCGCGATGGCGCCGGCGCCCGCAACACCGGCATTGATGACGGCATGATCCAGCCGCCCGAGAAACGGCGCGGCACTATCCCAGAAGGCTTCGTCGGCCACATCGCCGGGCAGCAGGTCGACGGTGCAATCGAAGGTCAGCCGGACCAGCGCCTCCGCGTCGCGGTCGACCAGCACGAGTCGCGCCGCACCCGCGGCCGCCAGATGGCGCGCGGTCGCCAGACCGATGCCCGATGCGGCGCCCGTGACCAGGATGGTGCGATCGGTGAACGACATCCCCACCGATTAGGGCGCGCCAACTGACTTGTCTTCCTTTGGCCGTGCGATTCCGGTCGGTCGGCCGCAAAAAATCAGGCGGCGCTGTCGATTCCGAGCTCGCCCAGCTTGCGATAGAGCGTCGATCGGCCGATCCCGAGTCGGCGCGCGACCTCCGTCATGCGGCCGCGATAGTGACCGATGGCGAGGCGGATCACGTCCGCCTCGATATCCTCCAGCGGGCGCATATGGCCGTCGGGATTGAACAGGGTGACGCCGCCGCCCTCCGCCGCGCCGCCGCCACGGCGATGGCCCATCGCGGCGATCTGCGGGAAATCGCAGCGGGTCAGCGCCGACCCCTCGCACAGCACGGCGGCGCGGAAGAGCGCGTTCTGGAGCTGGCGGACATTGCCCGGCCATTCATAGGCGGCGAGCAGATCGAGCGCGTCGTCGGTGATGCCGAGCGGGCGCAGACCCGGCTGGCGGGCGATTCGCGCGAGCAGGTGGCGCGACAGCGCGGGGATGTCACCGATCCGTTCGCGCAAGGGAGGGATCGTGACCTGCACGACGTTCAGGCGATAGAACAGGTCCTCGCGGAAACGCGCGGCCTCCACCTCCTCGCTCAGGCGGCGGTTGCTGGCGACTATGACGCGGACGTCGACCGCCTGGCCATGACGGGCGCCGAGCGGCTGGATTTCGCCGGTCTGCACCAGCCGCAATAGCTTAACCTGCGCGTCGAGCGGCATCTCGCCGATCTCGTCGAGGAACAGCGTGCCGCCTTCCGCCTCGCGCACGCGGCCGATCTTGCGTTCGAAGGCGCCGGCGAAGGCACCTTTTTCATGGCCGAACAGCTCGCTTTCGACGAGGTTGGCGGGGATCGCGCCGCAATTGACCGACACCATCGGCTTGCGGCCACGGGGCGAGGCGGCGTGGATCGCCTTGGCCACCACTTCCTTGCCGACGCCACTTTCGCCTTCGAGCAGGACGGGGACGCGGGCGCGGGCGGCCTTGGCGGCGATCGCCAGCGCGGCGCGGAATTCGGGAGCGGAGCCGACGATCTCGTCGAACGCGAGGAGGGCGGGAATCTTTTCGGTCAGCGGGCGGAGTTCGCCGGCGCTGCTGCCCGCGACGGCGGCTTCCAGCGCGGCGAGCAGGCGTTCGGGGGCGAGCGGCTTGACCAGGAAATCGGTGGCGCCGCTGCGCATCGCGGCCACCGCCTGATCGGCGGAACCGTTGGCGGTGAGCAGCATGATCGGCAGCGCGGGACGCCGTTCGCGCAGTTCGGCGATCAGGCGCGTGACATCGGCATCGGCGGCGTGGTGATCGATCATCACCGCATCGAGCATCATGCCGTCCTGCGTACCCAGCGTGGCGATCGCCTGTTCGAAATCGCCCGCGAAGATCGAGCGCCATCCGCCCCGCGCCGCCAGCGCCGCGACGAGTCGGCGCTGCGCCGGTTCGTCGTCAATCAGGAGTAGCAATCGCTGTCCGTTGCGCGTCATTCGCCGAATCCGTCCCAGTTCGGTACGGTCGATAGGCAGCGGACAGTAAAGGTGGCCTTAAGCGCATCACCGGCGGCGTAGGGGTTGAGGTAGGGCGACGGGGTCGATAGGGTCTCGCTCGATACAGGATCGAGGATGCAACGATGGCCGGTAACGGATCTGGTAAGGGTGATCTGAACGCGCACGTTGCGACTTATGACCGAATGATCGGCATGATGAAATGGGGTGCGTTGGGGGTATTTCTGATCGCCGCGATCGTCGTCTGGCTGATCGCGGTCTGACCCGGCCATGAAAATCGCCATCCTCCGCGAACGGGCCGATGGCGAACGGCGGGTGGCCGCCACGCCGGAGACCGTGAAAAAATTCATCGGCCTGGGCGCGGATGTCGCGATCGAGGCGGGGGCGGGCGAAACGGCGGGCTATGCCGATGCCGCCTATGCCGATGCCGGCGCGACGGTGGGCGACCACGGGGCGACGCTGGCGGCGGCGGATATCGTGCTGGGCGTGCAGGGACCTGACCCCGCATCGCTGGGCGGCGCGGCGCCGGGGGCGTGGCTGGTCGCCAGTTTGAACCCGGTCGGCGAGCGGGCGCGGGTCGATGGCTATGCCGCCGCCGGGGTCGAGGCGCTGGCGATGGAATGGATGCCGCGCATCACCCGCGCGCAGTCGATGGACATCCTGTCGTCGCAATCGAACCTGTCGGGGTACAAGGCGGTGCTGGACGCGGCGGCCGAATACGGCCGCGCCTTTCCGATGATGATGACCGCGGCGGGCACGGTGGCGGCAGCGCGCGTGTTCGTGATGGGCGTCGGCGTCGCGGGATTGCAGGCGATCGCGACGGCGCGGCGACTCGGGGCGCAGGTGTCGGCGACCGATGTGCGGTCGGCGACGAAGGAACAGATCCAGTCGCTGGGTGCGAAACCGATCTTCGTCGAGAACGTCGCCGGGATCGAGGGTGAGGGCGCGGGCGGCTATGCCGGCGAGATGAGCCCGGAATATCAGGCGGCGCAGGCCGAACTGGTCTCCGCGCATATTGCCAAGCAAGACATCGTCATCACCACCGCGCTGATCCCCGGCCGTCCGGCGCCGCGGCTGGTGAGCGATGCGCAGGTCGCCAGCATGCGCGCCGGCAGCGTCATCGTCGATCTGGCGGTCGAACAGGGCGGCAATGTCGAGGGCGCGGTGGCGGGCGAGGTCGCCCTGCGCCACGGCGTGAAGATCGTCGGCCATCGCAATGTGCCGAGCCGGCTGGCGGCGGATGCCTCGGCATTGTTCTCGCGCAACCTGTATAATTTCCTGAGCGCGTTCTGGGACAAGGATGCCGGGCGACCGGTGCTGGATGCCGAGATCGGCGATGCGATTCGGCTGACGAAGGGTGGCGCGGTGGTGAACCCGAGGCTGGTTTCTTGATCCTCCCCGGCACGGGGAGGGGGACCGGCGCCGCCGGTGGAGGGGGGTCGCCCCGGATGCTCCGCCCCGAAGTGCCGCTCGCCCGTAAACTGCGGCGGACGATGAGTCTGCCGGAGGTGCTCGTATGGCAGCATCTGCGAGCGAAGCGCACCGGCCAGAAATTCAGGCGCCAGTATCCGGTCGGCCCCTATGTCGCCGATTTCTATTGCCGGCAGGCTGCGCTGATCGTCGAGGTCGATGGGGAGGCGCATAGACGGGGCGATCGACCGGCGCGCGATGCCGTGCGCGACGACTATTTCACCGGGAACGGGTACAGGGTGTTGCGCATCGCCGCTGCCGATGTGCTGAGGGACGTCGATGCGGTGGTGACGGCGATCGTCGCGACTGCGGCGAACCCCCTCCACCACTCGCCTGCGGCGAGCGGTCCCCCTCCCCGTGCCGGGGAGGATTGGGAGATATCATGACCTTCATCGCGGTTCTGTCGATCTTCGTCATGGCCTGTTTCGTGGGCTATTACGTCGTGTGGTCGGTCACGCCGGCGCTGCATACGCCGTTGATGGCGGTGACCAACGCGATCTCGTCGGTCATCATCGTCGGGGCGCTGGTGGCGTCGGCCGCGGCCGGATCGCCCGTTGCCAAGTGGCTGGGGCTGCTCGCGGTGGTGTTGGCGAGCGTCAACATCTTCGGCGGGTTCGCGGTCACCGCGCGGATGCTGGCGATGTACAAGAAGAAGGAGCGGCCCGCCGCGACGGAGGAGAAGCGGCATGCATGAGGTCGCGGCCAATCCGTGGGTGGCGCTGGCCTATCTGATCGCGGGCGTGTGCTTCATCCTGGCGCTGCGGGGGCTGTCGAGCCCGGCGACGAGCCAGCGGGGCAACCGGTTGGGCATGATCGGCATGGGCATCGCCGTCGTCACCACGCTGGTGACGCACGAGATCGCCTCGCTGCCCGAAATCCTGATCGCCATCGCGATCGGCGGCGGCATCGGCTTCGTTATCGCGCGCAAGATCGCGATGACGGCGATGCCGCAACTGGTGGCGGCGTTCCATTCGCTGGTGGGTCTGGCGGCGGTGCTGGTCGGGGTGGCGGCGTTCCTGAACCCCGATGCGTTCGGCATCGCGACGCTGATGGTGCCGCTGATCGGCGATCCGGTGGCGGTCATCCACACCGCCAGCCGGGTGGAGTTGTCGCTGGGTGTGGCGATCGGCGCGATCACCTTTTCCGGCTCGGTCATCGCGTTCCTGAAGCTGAACGGCACGATGGGCGGCAAGCCGATCCTGCTGCCGGCGCGGCACCTGTTGAACCTGGTCATCGGTGCGGCGATCCTGTTGCTGATCGTGTATTTCACGCAAGGCCAGAGCGCGTGGGCGTTCTGGGCGATCGCGGTGCTGGCATTCCTGATCGGGTTCCTGCTGATCGTGCCGATCGGCGGCGCGGACATGCCGGTCGTGGTCAGCATGCTGAACAGCTATTCCGGCTGGGCGGCGGCGGCGATGGGCTTCACGCTCGGCAATACGGCGATGATCATCACCGGCGCGCTGGTCGGGTCGTCGGGCGCGATCCTGAGCTATATCATGTGCCGGGCGATGAACCGCAGCTTCATCAGCGTGATCGCGGGTGGATTCGGCGCGGTGGCGGGGCCGAGCGGCGACGGCGCGGCGATCGACCGGCCGTGGAAGCGCGGATCGGCGGAGGATGCCGCGTTCCTGATGAGCCAGGCGGAACAGGTCATCATCGTGCCGGGATACGGCATGGCGGTGGCGCAGGCGCAGCACATCCTGCGCGAGATGGCGGACAAGCTGAAGGACGAGGGCGTCCGGGTGAAATACGCGATCCACCCCGTTGCCGGACGCATGCCGGGGCACATGAACGTGCTGCTCGCCGAGGCGAACGTGCCGTATGACGAGGTGTTCGAGCTGGAGGACATCAATTCGGAATTCGCGCAGACCGACGTCGCCTTCGTCATCGGCGCCAATGACGTGACCAATCCGGCGGCGAAGACCGACAAGACCTCACCCATCTATGGCATGCCGGTGCTGGACGTGGAGAAGGCGGGGACGGTGTTGTTCATCAAGCGGTCGATGGGCGGCGTCGGTTATGCCGGGGTCGACAACGAACTGTTTTACCGCGACAATACGATGATGTTGCTGGCCGACGCCAAGAAGATGGTCGAAGAGATCGTCAAGGCGCTGGGATAATCGGCGTAGTGCGGCGCGGGGACGCCGGCCAAGGGGGATTGTCGGCGCGTGCGTGAAATGTTCGATGTAGTGGTGCTGGCCGCCCCGGCGCGGCAGCGCGGGGCCGAAGATGCGGTGACGATGGCGGGCGGCCGGGTGGCGGCCACGCTGAACTGGGACGAGGCGGAAACGCTGATCGACCGCCAGCTCGGCAACCCCGTGCTGCTGATCCAGGCGGAGGGTATCGCGGGGGCGGTGATCGATGCCGCCCTGCCGCATATCGGCAGCGCCATCGATGTGCTGGCGCCGCACATCGTGGTCACGCTGGACCCGGACCAGATCGATCCCGTCGCCGCGGTGCTGCTGGGCACGGCGGCCGAACTGCTGTGCGATGCCGGTACGGGCCAGTTGGTCGCGATGCTGGCGGTCGCGGGGCGGTCATCGACCCGGTCCGGCCTGTCCGACCGGGTGCGTGAGGATGAGGGCGAGCGGCTGCAACGGCTGAACGGCGAGATCGCGCGGATTGCCGACCTGCTGGTCCGGCTGACCGATGGCGAACGCGGCCTGACGGGATCCGGCGACGGGGCGGTCGAGGCGCGGCGGTCGAGTTTCGGCGTGAAGCCGGCGAGCGAGGTCGCCGATCCGCAGATCATCCGTCAGGCGATCCGTGCGCGGCGGCTGCGCGATTCGTTCTTCGGCGACGGGCTGTTCGAGGACCCGGCGTGGGACATGCTGCTCGATCTGTATGCCGCGCATCTGGAGGGGAGCCGCGTGTCGGTATCCAGCCTGTGCATCGCCGCCGCCGTCGCGCCCACCACCGCGCTCCGGTGGATCACGCGGCTGACCGAGGCCGGGCTGGTCGAACGGCTGCCCGATCCCACCGACCGGCGTCGCGCCTTCATGACGCTGTCCGGGCGGGGGCTGGACGGGATGCAGGGCTATGTCGCGGCGGCCCGCCGGGCGGGCGTGCCGATCGCGTGACGCGGTCCTTGCGTTATCCGCCGGCAAGCCGCTAAAGGCATCGGACGCGGCGTTGCCGCGAGGGGCGCGCGGGCGCTTAGCTCAGTTGGTAGAGCATCTCGTTTACACCGAGAGGGTCGGCGGTTCGAGCCCGTCAGCGCCCACCACGCACCCCCTTTTCACAATGACCTGACCAACCGGACCGGCAAGGCGAGCCACGCCGGGTCGTCCACCTGCTCACGCGGGGATGCGGGTGGCAGCAAGCGGATCACGTCGCCCTCGATCGCCACCAGCCGCCCGAACGCGAAGCGACCGGCGGGGCGGGGGGCCAGCACGTCGCGGTCCAGCGCGCGGGCGAAGTCGGCGGGGGCCAGCGTCTCGCACCACAATATGTCACCCGCGCGGTAATCGCCGGTCGCTGCACCGACGGTGATCGCGACCATGCCCGGCAGCACCACGGGCGGGGCGGCGGTGGCGGGGCGACGCAGCGCATGGGCGCCGGTTTCGTCGAGTTGCGCGGCGACGGGCAGATCCTGGCGATCGGGCAGGCGGACCAGATCGGCGGCGGCTACGCCCAGCGCGGCGGCGATGCGGTTCAGCCAGTCGACCGACACGGTGCGCGTCCCCGTTTCCAGCCGGCCGATCGTCTGCGCGGTGGTGGGCGGCACGCATGCCTGCGCGACCTGATCGAGCGTCATGCCCTTGGCGCGGCGAACCTCCCGAATGGCGGTTATCATTGAAATTCTCCAACCGGATAGGTTCGCCGCTGTCCTACAGCCGTGCCGTTATGGCAAGCCCATGTCGTCGGACAGGAGATGACGGATGCGCGAACTGGTGGAACGGACCCTGGGAGGCGAGGATGGGTCGCGGGGGCGGCGGGTGATGGTGAACGTCGCCGAATCGCCTCTGAGCTGGTTGCGCGCGCGAGGATTGGTGAGCCCGCGCCAGTTCGAGGCGGGGGAGCGGTTGCGCGCCGATTACGAACGCGCCTCCCTCGGCCCCAGCGTGACGATGCAATGGAGCGCCCGCGTTGATGGATCGCGCGGTGGCACGGCGGACGACCCCGCCACCGCGCAACTGGCGGCCAAGCGCCGCTTCGACGCGGCGGTGGCGGCGGCGGGGCCGGGATTGGCGGACATCCTGTGGCGGGTGGTGTGCGCGGGCGAGGCGTTGCCGGCGGCGGAAAAGGCGATGGGATGGCCGGCACGGGCGGGGCGGCTGGTCCTGACACTGGCGCTGGACCGCGTGGCGTCCCATTATGGGGTCCACTGACACCTGTACCCGGACCCCATCCCCATGCGCCTGTCGATCGTCAAATGCCACGGATCGGGCAACGATTTCCCGCTGATCGACGCGCGCGGGCTGTCGCTGTCGGATGGCGAGTGGGCCGGCGTGGCGCGGGCGCTGGCGGACCGGGCGGGGCCGGTGGGGGGCGACGGCCTGTTGCTGTTGCTGGACGGCGATGCAACGCACCCGATCGGTTTCCGCATGTTCAACGTCGACGGATCGGAAGCGGAGACGTGCCTGAACGGCCTGCGCTGCGTCGCGCGGGCGGGGTTCGATGCGCTGGCGGTCGATCAGGCGGGGGTGCGGCTGGTCAACTCGCTGGCGACCGTCGCGCGCGATGCCGATATCGCGGCGTGGGTGTATACCGTGCGCGAGACGGCGGGGCCGGCGTCGCTGGATGTGACGCGCTGGCCGATGCATGTCGGGGCCAGCCGCATCGTCGATGCGCCCGTCGCGCCGCTCGGCGAGCGGCTGTTCACGGCGGTGGCGATCCCCAATCCGCATCTGGTGAGCTTCGTCGAGGCGATCGACGAGGCCGAACTGGTGCGGATCGGCGAGCAGTGCGAGGCGGCGCCCGACTGGTTGCCGAATCGCGGCAATGTCAGCTTCGTGGTGGTCGGGGCCGATTCGCTATTCGTGCGCACCTATGAACGCGGTGTCGGCCTGACCAACAGTTGCGGCAGCGCGATGGCGGCATCGACCTATGCTGCGTGCCTGACCGGCCGGTGGCGCTTCGGCGAGGCGGTGACGGTGCTGAACCGGGGCGGGCTGGTCCGGGCGGTGGCGGACGAGGATGCGATGGTGACGCTGTCGGGCAATGCGACGTTCGAATGGGCGGGCGAGGTGAGCGTCGATGCCGATGCCGGGGTCGCGAGCGATCTGGTGGTGACGGCGCGCTATCCGGCGGAGGTCGAGGCGTGGGCGGCGGTGGCGGCGCAGGCGGCCGCCTTTCGCTGACGGGTCCGGCTCCCCATAATTGATCGATGGATATACGACAGGCGATCGGTGGACGGGTCCGCGGGCTGGTGGGGTCCGGCGAGATGGACCTGTCGCGGCCGGCGGGCGATCCGGGCCTGTTCGGGCCGGGATCGGCGACCTGGGCGGTGCATGGCGACTTCACCAGCATGATGATCGGCGGGGTGTGTTCGCTGTTGGTGCAGATGCTGCATCCCGCCGCGCTGGCGGGGGTGTGGGACCATAGTGATTTCCGCCGCGACATGACCGGGCGGCTGAAGCGGACGGCGCAGTTCATCTCGACCACGACGTTCGGGTCCACGGAAGCGGCGGAGCGGATGATCGGGCGGGTGCGATCGATCCATGACCGGGTGGCGGGGACGCTGCCCGATGGCACGCCCTATTCGGCGAACGATCCCGACCTGCTGACCTGGGTCCATGCGGCGGAGATCGACAGCTTTTTGCGGGCGCATCTGCGCTATCGCGATCCGGCGATGCCGGTTGTGCGGCAGGACGCCTATGTCGCCGAGATGGGCGAGGTCGCGCGGCGGCTGGGCGCGGTGGATGTGCCGGCGACGCGGGTGGCGCTGACCGCGTATCTGACGGCGATGCGGCCGGCGTTGCGGGTCGATGATCGCACGCGCGAGATGGCGCGGCGGTTGGTGCGGCAGCCATCGCCCAGCTTGCTGAACGCCCCCGTCAACGCGGTGATGATGCAGGCGGGCGTCGACCTGATGCCGCGCTGGGCGGCGACGCTGCACGGGTTCGACGTGCCGGCGGCGGGCAAGCCGGCGATCCGGCTGGGGGCGATGGGGGTCGGCCGGCTGATGCGCTGGGCGCTACGCTAGAGCGTGATGACGTTGAGTAGAACCGTTCGTGCCGAGTAGGGACTGAGCTTGTCGAAGGCCCGTATCGAAGCACCTGCGGCGGTCCTTCGATACGCCGCTTCGACTAGCTCAGCGGCTACTCAGGATGAACGGTTCAACCTCATGTCATCAGAATCTAGCGGCCCGTTCCACAGGTGACGGGGCCATTGCTGCCGCGCCGGACGGTGCATTTGCCGTTGCCGGTCACCGTGACGCTGCCGACGCCGGTGTTCGATACCTGCGCCGTGTAGCGCGCGTGACCGGCGATGCTGCCGGTGCCGTCGAGCAGGACGATCAGGTCGCCCGCCTCCAGTCTGGCCGCGTCCAGCGTGGCCGGGCCGTTGGCGACGAGTCGCGCGCGCGTGGTGCGGCCGGCGACGGTGATGGTGCCGGCACCGACGATCGTCGCGTTCAGGTCGGTTCCGGTCGCCTGATCGACCGCCACGGCGCCGGCGCCGATGACCGACAGATCGATGCGGTCGCCCTTCGCGGCGGTGGCGGTGATGCGGGCGCCGGCCACCGACGAGATCGCGGCGAGGGAGGGGGTGCCGAGCGATACCGTGAGCGGCTCGCGATCGGTGGCGCCGCGTGGGCGCTCTCCCCAGGCGGCGGTGGTAGCCGGGCGGATGACGAGGGTGCGGCCGTCGAGGCGCACGTCGATCGCCTCGATCGCGTCGCGCCCGCCGGTGATCCGGGCGGCGGGGGACGCGCCGGTCGTGACGCGGACCTCGATCGGTCCGTCGACGCGCAGCCGGTCGAAGCTGCCGATGCCGACCGTCCGCTCGGCGCCAAGGGCCGGGTTGGCGATCAGCGCGAAGAGGAGGATGGCCCGCATCGGCCGACTGTCGCGCGGAGGTGCGCCGGGTGCAAGCCGCACCGTCACCCCGTCATGGCGTGACGGTGCGGCGGCGGATCAGCCGCAATGTACCTTGCCGGCGCCCATCTTGGTGACCGAGCATTTCGCGCCGCCGGTAATGGTGACGTCGCCCGACCCCATGATCGTCACGTCGGCATTGCGCAGCACGGTCGCCTGCACGTCGCCGGCACCGGCGATCGTCACCTCGGCGGTGTCGGCGCGCAGCGGCTGCGCGCGGACCTTGCCCGATCCGCCGATCGATATCTCCAGCGACCGGGCGGTGCCGGCGGCGGCGATGTCGCCCGATCCGCCGATCCCGAATTCGGCCTTGTCGACCTTCAGCCCGCGGATATCGAGTCGGCCGGATCCGCCGATATTGCCGTTGAACGACGGCCCCTCGACCCGGTCGACGACGATCGTGCCCGACCCGCCGATGTCAGCACCCTCGATGCGCGGCATGGTGACGAGGAAGCGGACCTTGTCGCCGCCACCCCAGGTGAAGCCCTTGCGACGCGACAGGTTCAGCGACTTGCCGTCGCGTTCGACCTTTATCTTGTCGAGCGCGGTGGGCGTGCCGATGGCCTTCACCGAGAAGGCGGGGCCGACCCGCACCTCGACATCGCCGGCCCCGCCCAGACCGATGCTGGTGAAATCGGTGACGGCATAGCTGCGCTCCGATCCGGTGCCGGATGCGGCGATGCCCTCATCGTCCGATCGGCCCATCGAACAGGCGGCGACCGGGATGGCGACTAGGGCGAGCAGGACGGACAGATAGTGCGAGCGGATCATGAAACATCTCCCCTTGTGTATTGGTGTATTAATACACAACATGGAGGAGCGCAAACGAGAAAGGGCGGCCCGTCGCCGGACCGCCCTTTCCCGAATCGACCTGCCGATGAACGCCGGTCAGGCGGCCGGCTTGTCCTTGTTATAGATCGCGGCGGCGGCGCGGAGGATCTCGAGAATCTTCTCCTGTGCGCGCGGCTCGTCGACCTCTTCCATCGCGGCCAGCTCGCGGGCGAGGCGGCTGGTGGCCGCTTCGAAGATCTGGCGCTCGGAATAGCTCTGCTCGGGCTGGTCGTCGGCACGGAACAGGTCGCGGACCACTTCGGCGATCGACACCAGGTCGCCCGAATTGATCTTCGCCTCATATTCCTGCGCACGGCGCGACCACATGGTGCGCTTGACCTTGGGCTTGCCCTTCAGCGTGTCCATGGCCTCCTGCATCGTCTTGTCGGACGACAGTTTGCGCATGCCCACGCTTTCGGCCTTGTTGGTCGGCACCCGGAGCGTCATCCGCTCCTTTTCGAACCGCAGCACATAAAGTTCGAGCGTCATGCCAGCGATTTCAGAGCGTTGCAGCTCGATCACGCGGCCGACGCCGTGCTTTGGGTACACGACATAATCACCGACATCGAAGGACAGTGCCTTGACAGCCATTTGCAAAGGGCCTTTCTGGATCAGATTCCGCGGGCGGTTGCGTGGCGGCGGGGGTGTCGCACACGAACCGAACGGGAATGATGGATCGAACGTCTCCAGGCGGGCGGTAATATATACCGCACCCGATGACGCAGTTTAACATGTCTGTAAGAAAATTACCAGCGACAGGAATCGTGTAACGCGACCGGCGACGGATTTTTCGTGGCCGTTACGCTTTGCGTGGATCGTGCCGCAGCAGCCACGGGCGCAATAGGCCCAGCGTTTCATCCGAGCGATCGCCGAACAGATGGTGCGATGCGCCCGGCACCACCGCGAATTCGGCGCCCGGAACCCGCGTCGCGAACGCTTCCGCCGTGTCGGGTCGGGCCTCGTCATACTGGCCGACGATGAACAGCGTGCGGGGGCCGTCCAGCCGGGCGAGCAGCGGTTCGCCGTCATATTCCTTCAGCGTGCCCGTCGCGACGAACTCGCTCGCGCCCCACATCGTCCGGTAGAGTTGTGGGTTGAAGCCGCCGCCCTGCCGTGACTGGCGGGCCGCCAATACAGCCGGGCTTGGCGGTTCGCGGCCATTGAACTGGCGATAGAAGGCGTCGGTGGCGGCGGTGCAGGCGGCGGTGGGTGGCGGCGTGGGTGAATCGCAGGCGGTCAGCGTCTTCTGCACCGTATCGGGCAGGCGGGTGCGGAGGATGTCGGCATCGGCGATCCAGCTGCGGGTCGAGATCAACGGGCTGGCCAGTACCAGTCCGGCCAGTGCCGCCGGCCGCCGCGCGCCATATTCCAGCGCGACCGTGCCGCCCCAGCTATGCCCGCAGACATGCCAGCGGGGGACGCCGAGCGCGGTGCGGATCGCCTCCAGCTCGTCGGTGAAGCGGGCGACGGTCCAGTTGGCGGGATCGTTCGGCCGGTCCGACCGGCCGCTGTCGAGCTGATCGTACAGGATGACGGCGCGGGGCGGACCCTGACGGGGATCGGCGAGCGTCAGCGCCTCCAGATAGCCGTCATGCGTGCCGCCCGGTCCACCGTGGACGAAGACGACGGGCGCTCGCGGACCGGCGAGGTCGCCATTGATGCGGACATAGACGCGGCCACCGGAGACGGGAACCATCAGTTCGCGCGTCGGTGCCGGGAAGCGATCGAATCGGGCCAGCGCCGGTGCCGCCAGCCCGGCCACGACGCCGCTCCCGATGCTGGCGCCGATCCCGACGAGCAGCGTGCGACGGTCGAGCGCGGCGGTCATCGGGCGGTCAGTCGCCGGCGCCGGGTTCCGGATTGAAATACTTCTCGAACTTGCCCTCGACACCCTTGAACTCGTCGGCATCGGGCGGCGTCTGCTGCGCGTTGCGGGTGACGTTGGGCCATTGCGCGGAGAAGGTGGTGTTCAGCTCCAGCCACTTCTCCAGCCCGTTTTCGGTATCGGGCAGGATCGCCTCGGCCGGGCATTCCGGTTCGCACACGCCGCAGTCGATGCATTCGGACGGATTGATGACGAGCATGTTCTCGCCCTCGTAGAAGCAGTCCACGGGACATACCTCGACGCAATCCATATACTTGCAGCGGATGCACGCGTCGGTGACGACGTAGGTCATGGGAAGCTCCGGAACATAACGCGGCGCTGCTATGCCGCATGGCGATAGACGTCAATCAAGCTGATCTTGCTGCGAGACGTTAGCAGCTTGCAGATCGATATAGCACCCCCTGGCTTCGGCCGGCGGGCCGCGCCGGTGCGGCAGCGATTCGATGCGCAGGACGCGGATCTGGCCGCCATGGCTGGCGAAGGTCAGGATGTTGCCGATGCGGACGCCGACATGCGCGCGGTCGATCGCACGACCGTTCAGGCGGAGGTGGCCGTCGCCGGCGATCGCCTTGGCTGCCTCGCGCGTTTTGGCCAGTCGTGCCCACCACAGGAAGCGGTCGAGGCGCATGGTCGCGGCGCCCGGCAGGTCAGCCATGGCCGAACAATCCCGCCAGTCCGGCAAAGGCGTTGTCGCTCGCCGGCACGACGACGGCGCGCCGGGCGGGCGGGCGGCCGCGCCAGACCCAGGCGTCGTTCGCGGGGCGGAAACCGAGTTCGGCCATCAGCCGTGCGAGCGTCCCCGGTTCCAGCCCGATCGAGGTGGCGAGCGCGGGATCGGGCAGGAACGGCTTGCGGCCGGCGCGGGCATCGTGCGCGGCGCGCGCGATGCGTTCGACCAGATCGACGCGCACCGCCTGCGTGCCGAGCGGGCGGAAGCCGGCGGCGACGCTGGCGCCCGGTGCGTCGCGTGGCAGGACGGTGGCGCCGGCGGGGGCCATGGCCGGCGGCGTCTCGCGTACCGCGAGGAGCGCGCGGCGCCATTCGGCGGCGGCGGGTTTCAGCAAGCGCGGGTCGAACAGGTCGAGCGCGCCGACGACGAGGCCGAACCCGCGCAATCGCCGTCGCTCCTCCGGCGCCAGCGCGTCGAGCGACAGGCGCAGCGGCAGACGCGGCACGATGCCGCCGGCCGACTCCACCGCCGCCGCGACCACCCGGAACGCGGACGTGGCGGCGGGATCGCGGGCGGCATCGGCCAGCGCGACGAGCGCCGGCACGCGGCGGCGGGCGGTATCGGCGAACCAGCGCGCCAGCCGGTCGGCGATCCGGTCGCGGGCGGTGCGATCGAGCGAGTCGAGCTCGCGGTCGAGCACCAGCCGGGGCCGGGCGAGCGATCGGCCAGCGGCGAGCGTCGCGACGCGGTGGCCGGTCCACAACACCTCGCCCGCCGCCAGCACGAACGCCGTATCGGGCGCGTCGACCAGCGCGGCGGCGCGGCGGCCACGTTCGGCGCCCAGACGCTTTTCGGCGGCGGCGAGCAGCAGGCGCTTGTCGCCGGCGCGGGCGCCGGGTTCCACGGTGAAGCGGAACCCGTCGAGGCGACCGATCGGGTGGTCCTCCACCGTCACCTCGCCTTCCAGCCCCACCACGACGGGCAGCGCACCGGCATCGGCACCGATCTGGCGGATCAGGGCGGTGGTACGCTTGTCGACGAAGCGTTGAGTTAGGCTTGCATGGAGGCCGTCGGACAGGCGTTCCTCGATCGCGGCGGTGCGCGCGGCCCATTCGGCGGGGTCGGCCAGCCAGTCGGGGCGCTGCGCGATATAGGCCCAACTGCGGATCGCGGCGAGGCGACCGGCCAGCGTCTCGACATCGCCGGCGATGGTGTCGAGCCGGGCGATCTCGTCCGCGAACCATTGGTGCGGGATATGGCCGCGACCCTCGGTCAGATGCTTGAACACGCGCTCGACGAAGCGGGTGTGCGGGTCGAGGCCGAGCTTGCGGAAATCGGGGATGCCGCACGCCGCCCAGAGCCGCCGGACCATCGCCGGATGACGGGTGCGGTCGCGGACCCACGGCTCGTCGGCGAGCCGCTTCAATACCAGCAGGTCGGTCGAGGCGGGGGGCGCGCGCAGCACGCCGGCGGGCGGCGGGCGTTCCAGACCGGCGATCAGCGCATCGACGCTGCCGGTGTCGGGGCTGCCATCGCGCCAGTACAGGTTTTCGAGGCGGGGGAAGCGGTGTTCCTCGATCGCGAAGACCTCTTCGGGCAGGAACGCGCCGGGGCCTTCGTCGACCAGTGCGCCGAACGTGCCGTCGCGCTGGTGGCGGCCGGCGCGGCCGGCGATCTGCGCCATCTCGGCCACGGTCAGGCGACGCTGGCGCTGACCATCGAACTTGTTGAGCGAGGCGAAGGCGACATGGGCGACATCCATGTTCAGGCCCATGCCGATCGCATCGGTGGCGACGAGGTAATCGACCTCGCCCGCCTGGAACATCGCCACCTGCGCGTTGCGGGTGCGGGGGCTGAGCGCCCCCATCACCACCGCCGCGCCGCCGCGCAGCCGGCGCAGCATCTCGGCGACGGCGTACACTTCCTCGGCGCTGAACGCGACGATGGCGGAGCGTTTGGGCAGGCGGCTGATCTTCTTCGCGCCGGCATAGCTGAGCGTCGAGAAGCGCGGGCGGCCGACGATTTCGGCATCGGGGACCAGCGCCTTCACCATCGGGCGCAGCGCCTCGGAACCGAGGATCATCGTCTCCTCGCGCCCGCGCATGCGGAGCAGCCGGTCGGTGAAGACATGGCCGCGCTCGCGATCCGCACCCAGTTGCGCCTCGTCCAGCGCGACGAAGGCGGCATCGTGATCGGCGGGCATCGATTCGGCGGTGCAGAGGAACCAGCGCGCCTGGGGCGGCACGATCTTCTCCTCGCCGGTCACCAGCGCGACGCTGGCCGCGCCCTTGATCGCGACGACGCGGTCGTAGACCTCGCGCGCCAGCAGACGCAGCGGGAAGCCGATGATGCCGCTGGAATGCGCGGTCATCCGCTCGATCGCGAGGTGCGTCTTGCCCGTGTTGGTCGGGCCGAGAACGGCGGTCACGCCGGAGACGCGGCTGGTCATGCCGGTAACATCGGGGCTCTTGCGTTGTTACGCAACGGTTTATCGACGGTTCCCCGTCCGATTGCGGGTCGGCGCGGGGGTGCCACCGCCCGTCGCAGCGGGGCGGCATCAGGCGGCGGGTTAATTTGACTTTAGCAAGTCGGGTGCACAATCCTGACGACCGACGCCGGGGGGAACGGCGGTATCACCCGTGTCGAGAGTGTCGCCCGTTGTATCTGAAAACCGATCAGGGTCTGGAATTCGCCGGCGGCACCAGCGCGCGTGGCTTTGGTCGCGCGGTGGCGGCTCCCGTCGTTAGCGACTGGCGCGCGCGGGCGGCGGCGATCGACTGGGTGCCCGATCTGGGCGCGCGGGTCGGCAGCCGCGACTGGTGGCGGGGGCTTGTCACCTGCACCGCGCTGTGTGCCGCGACGATCGCGCTGTCGCCGGGATTTCACCGGCCGCTGGTGGGGTCCGTCCCCGCGCGGCTGGGCGATGCCGAGCAGGAACAGGCACGCGCGCAGGCGATCGCGCCGCTGGCGCTGGGCAGCACCACCGGCCGGCGGATGGCGGCGAGCGACCTCGTCCGTCCGCTCGCCGAGGCACCCGAGCGGCCGCAGATCGATCTGTCCGCGACGCTGGGACAGGGGGATTCCTTTCAACGGGCGCTGGAACGCGCCGGGGTCGGGCGGCCGCAGGCGGACGAGGCGGCACGGCTGGTCGGCGGGGCGGCATCGCTGTCCGATATCCCCGCCGGTACGCGCATCGCGCTGACGCTTGGTCGCCGGTCGAGCCGGGCGATGCCGCGGCCGCTGGAGCAACTGTCGCTGCGCGCGCGCTTCGATCTGGCGGTGGCGGTGGTGCGCGACGGCAACGGGCTGCGGCTGGAGCGCAAACCCATCGCGGTGGATCACACGCCGCTGCGCATCCAGGGGCTGGTGGGATCGAGCCTCTATCGATCGGCGCGGGCGGCGGGCGTGCCGGCGCGCGCGGTCGAGTCTTATATCAAGGCGATGGCGACCCGGCTGTCGATCGGCCGCGACGTGAACGCCGCCGACAGTTTCGACATGGTGATCGAGCAGGATCGCGCCGCGACCGGTGAGACGAAGCTGGGCGACCTGCTGTTTGCCGGACTGGATCAGGGGCGCAAGGCGATCCGCCTGCTGCACTGGACCGGCAATGGCGAACGCGAGGCGGCATGGTTCGACGCGGCCGGGCAGGCCGAACGGCGCGGCACGATGGGGATGCCGGTGGCGGGGCGCGTAACGTCGAACTTCGGGATGCGGATGCATCCGCTGCTGGGCTTCATGCGGATGCACAAGGGGCTGGATATCGCCGCCCCTTATGGCGCGCCGATCCTGGCGGCGATCGACGGTGTCGTCGCCAGCGCCGGGCGCAACGCGGGTTATGGCAATTTCGTGAAGCTGAACCATGCCGCGGGGCTTGCCAGCGGGTACGGCCATATGAGCCGCATCGCGGTGCGACCGGGGCAGCGGGTGCGGCAGGGGCAGGTGATCGGCTATATCGGATCGACCGGCATGTCGACGGGGCCGCATCTGCACTGGGAAGTGTGGCGCAACGGCCAGTCGATCAACCCGCGCTCGATCTCGTTCAACAGCGTGGCGCGTCTGTCGGGCGAGAATCTGCGGGCGTTCAAGCGGCAGGTGGCGAACCTGCTGGCGGTGAGGCCGGGCGGGCGCTGACCGTCAGCGACGAACGACCTGCGCCCGCCATGTCGGAATGTAGTTGGGATTGCCGCGACACTCGCCCATCTCGCTCTGTTCGGACAGGCGCAGGCGAGTGCCGTCCCAAACGAAGGTTTGCGCGACGCCGCAATCGCCGAGGCCACGACCCTTGGCGAAGCTGCGCAATTCGCCGTCCTTCCACTCGCCGTTGACGACGCTCGATACCGCCGAATCGGGGCCGGCGGGGGTTTCGGAAAAGCCCGATGGCGCGTCGGTGAGGGCGGGTTCCACCTTGTCACCGCGCAGGACGAACATCGCCGCCGACAGGTTATACGCGCCCAGCGAGCAAGGCAGCAGCACCAGCGTCGCGCCGCCGCCCAGCGCATGGGTTTCCGGCCGGAACAGATCGCCGCTGTCGATCCGTGATGGCTCGCACTGCGCGCGGCGGCGCATCGCGGCAAGTTGCTGCTTGCCGGGGTTGGCGGCGGTGCCGCCAGCCATGACGGCCTCGATGACCGGGGCGGGCTGGCGCGCGGGCACGGTGGAAGCTGGTTTGTTGCCCTTCGCTACGAGGGCGGTGGTGGTGCCGACCCGGCCTTGTTGATCGTCGATCCAGCGCAGGGCCGCCGAAGCGCCCTTCAGCGACAGGCGCGCGCGGGGGTGGTCGCCGGCCTCGATCACGGCGAGTTCCTTTCCTGAGGCCATCGCCGTCACCGCCCTTGCCGCGTCGGCGCCGGTCAGGGTGGGCAAAGCGACCTGCCGGCCGTCGATCGCCAGCGCGACGGGTTTGACGGCAGGTCCGTCACCCAGCGGCGCGAAGGCGATCTCCATCGCGCCGTCCGGCCCCGGCTGGCGCATGACCGCCATCGTCACCGGTGGAAACTCGCCGCCATCGGGGCCGAGCGAGACGAGGGTGCAGAGGCGCGTGTTGTCGCAGCCGACCGCCCAGTCGCCGAACGTTTTCAGCGTCCCCGGCTTCACCGCAGTGGTCGCGACGGAGGGGGTGGGCCGAACGGACGCGGGGGTGCCGGTCGGCACGGGTGCGGGCGAGGCGGCGTTGGCGGCGGGGTCGGTCGCGGTCGGCTCGGTAGAGCAGGCGGCGAGAGCGGTGGCGGCCAACAGGGCGGCGGAGATCGTTACGCGCATGATCATGATAACCGCCGCCTAGCCGCCTCGTTCCCCGATCTGTATGCCGGCCCGCAAACGAGACGGAGAGAGCATGATGCAGACGATAGGCGTGATCGGGGCGGGGCAGATGGGCGCGGGGATCGCGCAGGTGTCGGCGCAGGCGGGCTTTCGCGTGCTGCTAGCCGATGTGTCGCTGGCACAGGCCGAGAAGGGTCGCGCCGGTATCGCCAGGGCACTCGACCGGCTGGTGACGAAGGAGAAGATCACCGCCGGGGCGCGCGACGAGACGCTGGCGCTGATCGATCCGGTCGAGAGCGTCGCGGCGATGGCCGACTGCACGCTGGTGATCGAGGCGGCGACCGAGCGGGAGGCGATCAAGCGCCAGATCTTCGCCGATGTCGGCAAGGTGCTGGGCGCGGATGCGGTGCTGGCGTCGAACACCTCGTCGATTCCGATCACGCGGCTGGCGCAGGCATCGCCCGATCCGGCGCGGTTCGTGGGGGTACATTTCTTCAACCCGGTGCCGGTGATGGGCCTGATCGAGCTGATCCGCGGTCTCGCCACCTCGGACGAGACGGTCGCAAAGGTCGAGGCCTACGCGCAGGCACTGGGCAAGCGGGTGGTGCGGGCCAATGACGCGCCGGGCTTTATCGTCAACCGCGTGCTGATGCCGATGCTGAACGAGGCGTGCTTCGCGCTGGGCGAGGGCGTGGCGACGATCCCGGATATCGATGCGGCCTGTCAGTTAGGGCTGAACCACCCGATGGGGCCGCTGACGCTGGCGGACTTCATCGGCCTCGACACCTGTCTGGAGATCACCCGCGTGCTGTTCGAGGGGACGGGCGATCCCAAGTTCCGGCCGGCGCCGCTGTTGGTGAAATATGTCGAGGCGGGCTGGTACGGGCGCAAGACCGGGCGCGGATTTTATGATTATTCGGGCGACGAGCCGGTGCCGACGCGGTGAGCTGTAGGAAGCCGTTTGACCTATTTTTCCGTTTGGCCTGAGCGCAGTCGAAGGCCACCTTTCCACAAAGTGCTTCGACTTCGGCGCTACGCGCCGAAGTTTATCCTGAGCGGCTGGCTTGCCAGCCAGTCGAAGGGCTCAGCACGAACGGTTGGTCCGGCTGCGCGCATCATCAATTCAGGCGGGGCAGTTCGCTGCGGGTGATCTTGCCATCGTGATCGGTGTCGAGCGTGGCGAAGCGTTGTTCGGCGGCGGCCTGCATCTCGGCGCGGTCGATGCCGCGGTTCATGTTGCGGTCGGCGGCGACAACGGGTTCGGGCAGGGCGAGATAGCCGTAGCGGGCGGCGCCCTGTAGCCCGGCGCGGGTCGGGGTAGCACCACCTGCCGGGTCGCGATCGCCGCCGCCCGGTGGGCCGCCACGGCCACCGCCGCCACCCGGGCCACCGCCGCCGCGTCCGTCCCTAGGCGATCCGCTGCGGCCGCCACCATTGCCGCCGCGCACGCGGATTTCCGGCGCCACCACGGTTTCGTAGCGATCGATGTCGGCCGGATCGATCTCGCCGTCGCCGCCCTGATCGAGCACCGCGAAAAACCGCATCGCATCGGCGACGAATTCGGCGCGTATCAGGTGGCCGTCGTCGTCGCGATCGGCGCCGGCGAACCAGCGTTGTTCAGGGTTGTGCGGGGCGCGGAACGGCTCGCCGGCCGGGCTGATGAACAGGCGATCGCCCGGTGCCGGTCCGAAGTCGGGCCCGCCCGGCGGTGGGCTATCGGGGTGATGGGCGCAACCGACGAGGCAAAGCGCGGTCAGCCCGAACAGCACGGCGGGGGCAAGGGCGAACGCGGGGCAGGACAGAACGCGGCGGGGCATCGACAAGGGCTCCATGAAGGCCCGCCGCCTCGGCGCGCCACGTTGCGTCCGTGTTTCAAAACGTAACAGCGGGGGAAACGGCGGCGCCGGCCGTCACGCGGCTGTCACCGAAATCCTGTTTATCGCGGATGATTAACAGGGGAATAACCATGCGCCATTCGTTCGCCGCCTCCGTGGCCGTTGCCGCCATGCTCGCCGCCGCACCCGCCGGCGCGGTGACGCTGGTATCGCAATTCAGCGTCGCCAACGGCACCGACCTGTCGGGCCTGACCGGTGCCGGATCGAACCGGCTGGGCGGTTTCGGATCGGACCTGAGCTATGATGCGGCGACCGGCATGTTCTGGGGCATGAGCGACCGGGGGCCGGGTGGCGGCGTATTGCCCTATGCGCCGCGGTTGCAGGGTTTCACGCTGGACATCGATAACAACAGCGGCGCCATCAACGGCTTCAACCTGCAGAGCACGGTGTTGTTCAAGCAGGCGAACGGCCAGGATTTCAGCGGTCTGAACCCACAGATCCTGAACGGCAGCGCGGCGACGCTGGGCGGGTCGCTCGATCCCGAAGGTCTGGCGCGGTTGCCCAACGGCAATCTGCTGGTGTCCGACGAATATGGTCCGTCGGTGTACGAGTTCACGCCCGCCGGCAATTTCGTCCGCGCCTTCGCGACGCCCGCCAATCTCGTGCCCAAGGATACGGGCGGCACGACCAATTACGTCGATGGCCGGTCGACCATCACCACGGGCCGGCAGGACAATCGCGGGTTCGAGGGACTGACGGTCAGCCCGGACGGCAAGACCGCCTATGCCGTGTTGCAGGACCCGCTGGTCGACGAGGGCCGGAACACCAACAACGGCACGACCAATTCCGAAGGCCGCTTCAGCCGCAACGTCCGCATCGTCGCCTATGACGTCGCGACGGGGACGGAGAAGGCGCAGTATATCTATCAGCTGGAAGCGGTCGCCGACATCAACGGGCGCATCCCCGGCACGGCCAATGATTTCAACATCAATGCGCAAGGCCGCTCGATCGGCGTGTCGGCGATCCAGGCGGTGAGCGACGGTACGCTGCTGGTGCTGGAACGCGACAATCGCGGGCTGGGCGTCGACGATCCCACGGCGGCGACGCCGGTGGGGTCCAAGCGCATCTACAGGATCGATCTGGCCGGGGCGACCGATGTCAGCAAGATCAGCCTGTCGGGCACCAACACGCTGCCCGCCGGGGTGAACCCGGTGGCGAAGACGGCGACGCCGTTCCTCGACATCGCCGCCGCGCTGCGCGCGATGGGCATGACCGTGCCGGAGAAGATCGAGGGCTTCGCGTTCGGACCGCGGCTGGCGGATGGCAGCTACACGCTGATCGTCGTGACCGACAACGATTTCTCGGTCACGCAGAGCGGCGCCGCCAACACCCAGTTCGACGTCTGCACCAGTGGCGTGGGCGGCACGAGCAGCCAGGTGGCGCTGGGCGCGGCGTGCCCCGCCGGCCAGTCGCTGATCCCGAACCTGATCTACAGCTTCAAGCTGAGCGAGGCGGAGTATCGCACGCTGACCGGCGCGGTGCCGGAGCCGACGACCTGGGCGATGATGGTGCTGGGTTTCGGCCTGGTCGGGGCGGCGGCGCGGCGCCGGTCGCGGGTGCGCGTCCGCTTCGCCTGATCGAGCCGCATCGGCTTTGCGTCGTTTTGCGGCGCGGGCCGTATCTCCTGTCGGCCGCCGCTGATGGCAGCCGACAGGAGACGATGTCCATGAGACGATCGATACGGACGATGATGCTGGCCGTCGCACTGGCCAGCGGCGGCGCGGTGATCGCGGCGCAGAAGAACCCGATGGTCGGCGGCGCGGCGATGTACCCGACGAAGACGATCGTCGAGAATGCCGTGAATTCGCGCGATCACACCACGCTGGTCGCCGCGGTGAAGGCGGCCGGGCTGGTCGACACGCTGTCGGGACCGGGGCCGTTCACGGTCTTCGCGCCGACCAATGCCGCCTTTGCGAAGCTGCCGGCCGGCACGGTCGACACGCTGCTGAAGCCGGAGAACAAGGATCAGCTGGTCGCCGTCCTGACCTATCACGTCGTGCCCGGCCGCATCACCGCCGCCGATATCGCCGCGAAGGCCAAGGCGAATGGCGGCAACGCGGTCTACACCACGGTGCAGGGTGAGCCGCTGACGTTCCACAAGGCCGGCAGCGGCTGGGCGATCATGGACGGCAAGGGCCATATGGGCCGCATCACCATCGCCAACGTCATGCAGTCGAACGGCATCATCCACGTGATCGATACGGTGGTCACGCCCTGACGGATGCGACGTGAGGCCGGTCTGGCCTCCCGTCCGGTCATCCGGCGCGGCGGAGGGCGCCGACGCTGGTGATGAAGGCCCAGACTTCGGGCGGGAAGGGCGGTTGCTGTTCGCCCTTCCAGCTATCCATGTCGTCGTACATGCGGGTGACGCCGGTCATCATCGCGGGCGTCGCGATGCTGGTGAACGGGGCGAGCAGCGCCTGCCATTCGTCGAAGAAGGCGCCGGCCCGATCGCTGGCGGGATCGAGCGGTAACGCCGCCTCGATCCGCGTGGCGAGGTCGGTCCACTGGGTGGAATAGGCCGCCTGATCGAACCCCTCGGGCATCGCCGGGGCGGTGCGGGCGAAATCGGCCCTGGCTTCGTCGGACAGATAGCGGTCGAATACCGCCTGCCAGTTCTGTTGGGTCATCGTCGTGTCTCCTTGTCTGATGAGCGAGCAAAGGGTCGCGACGTCGATCGGCTCGCGGCGATCGAGGCGGGACTGAACGGAGAGGAGGAGGGCGCGGGCCTCGGCGATCTCGGCAGCGCGCGTGTCGATCGCGGCCAGTTGCGCGGCGATCAGGCGGGCGAGATCGACGTGGCGGTCGCCGAGCAGGCCGGCGATCTGCGTCAGGGTAAACCCCGCCCGCTTCAGCGCGACGACGGCATGAAGCCGGGCAAGCTCGCCGCGGCCATAGATGCGGCGCCTGCCGGCGGTGCGCAGCGGCCGGACCAGCCCGCGCGCTTCGTAGAACCGCAGCGCGCGGGGGGTAAGGCCGGTGGCCGATGCCACTGCGGTAATGTCGATCGTCTCTGCCATGAAACGGTCGATAGCGGTTGACGCAACGTCAACCGCAAGCGGAATTCAGCTGATGAGCAATCCCGCCAGCGCCGCCGACATCAGGTTGGCGAGGCTGCCCGCCACCAGCGCGCGGATGCCCAGCCGGGCGATCTGCGGGCGCTGATTGGGGGCGAGGCTGCCTGTCACCGCCATCTGGATCGCGATCGACGAGAAATTGGCGAAACCGCACAGCGCGAAGGTGACGACTGCGACGGTGCGTGGCGACAGGACGGCGGCCTGTTTGCCGAGGTCGATATAGGCGACGAATTCGTTCAGGACGATCTTCTGGCCGAACAGGCCGCCGGCGATCCCCGCCTCGCTCCACGGGATGTTGAGGAGGAACATCACCGGCGCGAAGACATAGCCGAGCAGTCCCTGGAACGAGAGATCGGCGATCCCGAACCAGTGGCCGAATCCGCCGAGCAGGCCGTTGGCGAGCGCCACCAGCGCCACGAAGGCCAGCACCATCGCACCGACGGCGACGGCCAGCTTCACGCCGGTCTGTGCGCCTTGCGCTGCCGCCATGATGATGTTGGCGGGCTTTTCCTCGTCATGGCTCGCCTCGGCGATGGCGATCTTCTCGTCCTCGATATTGTCGCCGAGCGGCAACTGGCCTTCGGGCGTTTCGGCGCGGTCGGGCATGATGATCTTGGCCATCAGGATGCCGCCGGGCGCGGCCATGAAGCTGGCGGCGAGCAGATATTCGATCGAGATGCCCATCGATGCATAGGCGGCGAGGATCGTGCCGGCGACGCCGGCCATGCCGCTGGTCATCACCGTGAACAGCTGCGCCGGCGTCAGCCCCGCCAGATAGGGTCGGATGACGAGCGGCGATTCGGACTGGCCGACGAAGACGTTGGCCGCCGCGCAGAGCGATTCGACCTTCGAGACGCCGATCACCTTTTCGATGCCGCCGCCCAGCCAGCGCACGACCAGTTGCATGATGCCGAGATAATAGAGGATCGAGACGAGGGCGGCGAAGAAGATGATGACCGGCAGCGCCTGGATCGCGAAATTACGGCCGAGCGGATCGCTCGCCAGCGCCCCGAACAGGAACGAGGTGCCGGCATTGGCATAGCCGAGCAGATTGGCGACCCCGCCCGACATCCATTGCAGCACATGCTTGCCCCACGGCACGTAGAGCACGAGCACCGCGATCCCCGCCTGCAACGCGAAGGCCGAGCCGACGACGCGCAGCCGGATCGACCGGCGATCGACCGACAGGACATAGGCGATGCCGAGGATGACGAGAATGCCGGCGATGCCGATCAGGAAACGGCTCACCGGTGGCTTCCTGCCGAAAAGAAAGTCACGAAAGTCACGCCAAACGACCCCTTCTTCGGGCAAAACGCCCGTCCCATCCCCGGTTCAACCCGGCCACTCACCATAAAATGCGCAAAGAGGACAGCCGATTGTGCATCCGCGAAGCCGGCGCTAGCGTCCGGCGATGGAAACCCCCGCCGCGCCTGCGCCCATGATCTCCCGCTCGCTGTTCGTCTTTTCGGTCCTGTACGGCGGCATGGTGTGCATCGCCGGCGTGCTGGGCGTGAAGCAGGTCGCGCTGGGGCCGCTGGCAGTGGAGGCGGGTATCTTCGCGTTCCTGTTGCTGGTCGTCATGTCGAGCGCGATCGCCGAGCTGCATGGCCAGCGGACCGCGACGACGCTGGTGCGGCTGGGCTTCGTGCCGTTGATCGTGTCGGCCGTGCTGATCCAGATCGTGCTGGTCCTGCCGCACGATCCGGGCATGTACCCGCCCGCGATCGATGCGTTTCCGGTGGTGGTCGGGCAGAGTTCGCGGATGATGCTGGCGGGGCTGGTGTCGTACGGCATCTCGCAGACGCTGAACGTGCTGATCTTCGCCAAACTGTCCGGCGCGGGCGGCGCGGCGGGCGGCGGGCGGCTGGTGTGGCTGCGCGGGATGATCGCCAGCATCGTCAGCCAGGTCGTCGATACGGTGTTGTTCATCACCATCTCGTTTCTGGGCGAGCGGCCGATCGTGGGACTGATGGCCGGGCAGATGCTGACCAAGGTCGTGCTGTCGATCGTGCTGGTGCCGCCGGCGATCTATCTGTTCGTGGGCATCGGGCGGCGGCTGGATCGTACGCCATCAGCATAGTGCCGTGCAGGCGGGGTGACGGCGGGGGCGGGCACCGCTAAAGGCGCGGCCATGACCAGTCATGCTCCCGATCCGGCCCTCCTCGCCAAGGCGGAAACGCTGACCGAGGCGCTGCCGTACCTGCAACGCTATGCCGGCCAGACGTTCGTCGTGAAATATGGCGGCCACGCGATGGGCGACCCGGAATTGCAGCGCGATTTCGCCGAGGACGTGGTGCTGCTGAAGGCGGTCGGCATCAACCCCGTCGTCGTCCATGGCGGCGGCCCGCAGATCGGCGCGATGCTGAAGCGGCTGGGTGTCGAATCGCGCTTCGTGAACGGCCTGCGCGTGACCGACAAGGAAACCGCGCAGATCGCCGAGATGGTTCTGGCGGGATCGATCAACAAGGATATCGTCGGCTGGATCGGCCAGGCGGGTGGTCGCGCGGTCGGTATCTCCGGCAAGGACGCCGGACTGGTGCTGGCCGAGAAGGTCGGGCGGATGGACCCCGATCCGTTGCAGGGCATCGAGCGTCATGTCGATCTGGGCTTCGTCGGCGAGCCGATCGCGGTCGATCGCCGCATCCTCGATACGCTGTCGACCGCGGGCATCATTCCGGTGGTGGCGCCGGTGGGCATCGGTGCGGACGGGCATACGTACAACATCAACGCCGATACGATGGCGGGGGCGATCGCGGCGGCGATGGGCGCGTCGCGGTTCTTCCTGCTGACCGACGTGGCGGGCGTGCTCGACAAGCACGGATCGCTGCTGACCGCGCTCGATCCGGTTGCGGTCGCCAAGCTGCGTGCGGACGGGACGATCACAGGGGGGATGATCCCCAAGATCGAGACGTGCGTGGCGGCGGTGCAATCGGGCGTCGATGCGGCGGTGATCCTCGACGGACGCATCCCGCATGCGATGCTGCTGGAGATTTTCACGCGGGCGGGTGCGGGGACGCTGGTGAGCGCCAAGGCGCAGGCGCGTTAACCGGACGCGCACCTAATCCGGCGCAGGGCTTCTACGAGAGCCTCCGGCTCCCTATAAAGTCATCACGTCCCCACCGGAGTCATGCCTTGATCGCGCTTCTTCAGATCGTCCAGTTGCTGCTCAACATCGTGTGGTGGATCATCGTCGTCCAGGCGATCCTGTCGTGGTTGATCGCGTTCAACATCATCAACACGCACAGCGACTTCGTCCGCACCGTGTGGACCGCGCTCGGCCGGATGACCGAGCCGCTGTACCGGCCGATCCGCCGCATCCTGCCCGATTTCGGGGCGCTCGACCTGTCGCCGATGATCGTGCTGCTGGTGATCTATATCCTGGGGCAGATCGTGATCCCGAACATCGCGGCGAGCTATCTCAGCGCCGCTTATTGAGGTTCAGGTGGACGGCATCGTCGTCGGCATCCGGGTGACGCCGCGCGGCGGCCGTGATGCGATCGGTGGTGGCCGGGAGGGCCGGATCGTCACCCGGCTCGCCGCCGCACCGGTCGACGGCAAGGCGAATGCGGCGCTGGTCAGCCTGATCGCCGACGCGTTCGTCGTTCCCAAGCGAGCCGTGAGCATCATCAGCGGCGAAACCGGGCGGGTGAAGCGGCTCCGGATCGCCGGCGACGCCGCTGCGCTGGCGGAAATCGCGCGCACCCTCTATGCGGCGGCGCCATGACCGCTACGATCATCGACGGCAAGGCGCATGCCGCCCGCCTCCGCGCCACCATCGCCACTCATGTCGCGGCCTTTCGCGAGCAGGCGGGCCGCGCGCCCGGTCTGGCCGTCGTGCTGGTCGGCGAGGACCCGGCGTCGTCGGTCTATGTGAAGAGCAAGGGCCGCGCCACGCGCGAGGCGGGAATGGAGAGCATCGAGCATCGCCTGCCCGCCGATACCGACGATGCGACGCTACTGGCGCTGGTCGAGACGCTGAACGCCGATCCGGCGGTAGACGGCATCCTGGTGCAGTTGCCTTTGCCGAAGCATCTGGACACGCAAGCCGTGCTGCTGGCGATCGATCCCGACAAGGACGTCGATGGCTTTCACCCGGTCAATGCCGGGCGTCTCGCCACGGGGATGCCCGGCTTCGTGCCGTGCACGCCGCTCGGCTGTGTGATGTTGCTGAAGTCGGTGCTGCCCGACCTGACCGGGCTGGACGCGGTGGTGGTCGGCCGGTCGAACATCGTCGGCAAGCCGATGGCGCAGTTGCTGATCGCCGAAAGCTGCACCGTCACCGTCGCGCACAGCCGCACGCGCGATCTGCCGGCGCGGGTGCGGCAGGCGGATATCGTCGTCGCGGCGGTCGGCATCGCGAACTTCATCGAGGGCGACTGGATCAAGCCGGGCGCGACGGTGATCGACGTCGGCATCAACCGGACCGAGGCAGGGCTGGTCGGCGATGTCGATTTCGCCGAGGCGGTCGAGGTCGCGGGTGCGATCACGCCGGTGCCGGGCGGGGTGGGACCGATGACGATCGCCTGCCTGCTCCGCAACACCTATGTCTCGGCATGCCGCCGCGACGGTGTCGAGGCGGCGTTGTGATCGAACTCTATATCTCGTCGCTCATCACGTTCTTCGTGGTGATCGATCCGCCGGGCTGTGCGCCGATCTATGCCGGGCTGTCGGCGGGAGCGACGCCGACAGTGCGCCGGGCTATGGCGATCCGCGCGGTCGGCGTGGCGACGGCGATCCTGCTGGTCTTCGCGCTGTTCGGCGAGGATCTGCTGAAGGGCCTGGGCATCGAACTGGCCAGTTTTCGCATCGCGGGCGGCATCATGCTGTTCCTGATCGCGCTGGAAATGGTGTTCGAAAAGCGCACGCAACGCCGCGAGGACCGCGCCGCCAACCTGTCCGCCGACGAGGTCGAGGACGTGTCGATCTTTCCGATGGCGATGCCGATGATCGCGGGACCAGGATCGATCGCATCGGTGATGCTGCTGATGAGCCGCAACGACGGGATCGAGCGGACGGCGGTGGTGCTGGCCGCGCTGTTCACGATCCTGGCGCTGACGCTGGCGGCCCTGCTGGCGGCCGGGCCGCTGATGCGGCTGCTGGGGGCGAAGATCGAGGCGGTGATTACCCGGCTGCTCGGTGTGCTGCTGGCGGCGCTGGCGGTGCAGTTCGTGATCGACGGATTGGAAGCGACGCTGCGCTGAATTCCGGGCGCCGACCTGTCAATGGGCCGTCACCGGTGCCAGCGTGGTGGCGCCGATCAGTTGCTCAAGCGCACCGTTTAGCGAGATGCCGACCATGTCGAGTCCCAGCGTGTCGGCCAGATCGAGCGACTGGGCGATGAGACGGGCGAGCGCGCGGCGTTGATCGGGGCGTTGATCGGGATGGGGAAGGTCTTGCATGGCGTCGCCCTACGCAAAAGCGGATGGTTAAGGTCCAACGAGGTGGGAAACGAACTGTTTCCTTCCCTATGGGGTACCCGCCATGTGGGCCATCATCGACAAGGACCAGCTTCGGTGCGGTGCACCCCGCCATCGTCCGATCACGACGTGACGAGTGATCGTACCGTGTATGCAATCTGGTGGCCCAGCCAGGTCTGGGCGGCCGATGTCAGATGGCATCGATCATCCTGCCGTTTGTTCATGGGAATACGGTCGAGATCGGGACCGATCACGACTCCGGCATATTCCCGCGCCAACTGGTCGCGTGCATCGTCCAGCGGCTGCCATTTGGTCGGTGATTTCCGGCAGACGCTTTCACGCGTGATGATCCATGTAGCGGTCGGATCGACCGATATCAGCCGGCGAAGCTGGGCAAGATACCGGGCCGCCGGGTCCCGCAGCCCGGCGTTGGTTTCACCTTGCATGAATATGATGATCGGGTCGGGATAGCCCGTCGCCTTCATCGCGGCGAGTGTCCGACGAACCTTCGCCATCTGTTCGGACGTGGTCCATTGTTCGATGGCGGAACCCGAGATCGCGATATTGGCGATGACCGACGGGTGGCCAAGCGCATCGGCGAACGCGGGCCAGATCGATCCGCTGCGTCCGGTGGTTCCCGGCATGGGGTCCATCAACGAATAGCAGTCGCCGTCATCAAAGGCGTACGCCGTGGCGGTTGGCCGGTGACGCTCCACACCCGTATTCGATGCATGCGATTGACCGATGACCAGAAATGCCTGCGCCGATGACGGACACGGTACCGATACCTTTGGCAGGCCGGTAACGATCTGCGTCCAGCCACGGGTGGAAATCTGATATACCAGAAAGGCGACGAGCGAGAGTATGAACGCTCCAGCCAGCGTCAGCGCGACTGATTTGCGTGATACGATCATGTGAATGTCGGTATCACCTCGATGACCTGGTCATCGGAGAACAACATCCGGCGTGGATGGTTCAATTGCCGCATCGATCCGACATGATGCAGCGTTGCGGCTCAACTGATCCGATACAGCTTGTACGGTGCGCCGCGCGGCAGCGGCAACGGCGTCAGCCAGTCGAACGACCCCCGTCGCGCCAGTTGGTCGTAGAAGCCGCCGGGGTTGCGGGCGCGGTAGATCGTCGATTCGCTCATGTTCGGGCAGACCAGCAACAGGGTCGCGCGGTGCCGCTTCATAATGGCGTGCGCCTGATCCGGCGAGCGGCTGAAGGCGTGCTGCACGTCGAGGATCGCGTCGCCGTTGCGATGATAGGGGCCGGCGATCGCATCGTGATGCGTGATGGTGATAAGGCGCGGGCCGAGATCGACGAAGGTGAAGACGGTGGCGGCCGGATAGCGGTTGAGCGTCAGCAGGCGCGAGGTGCGCATGCACTCGCCCGTCGCGGCGTTGACGCGGCGGGTATAAGCGCTCGGCCGGTCGATCGGCAGCCAGCGGATGACCCAGCCGGCGAACAGGCCGGACACGAGCATGAACGCCGTCACGGTTCCCACTACCCGCACGACGGGCTTGGGATGGCCGAGCAGCCACGGCAGGATCAGGGCGGCCAGCGCCACCGCGCCAGGGATCGCCAGCAACGCCGCCGCCGGGCCGGCGCGCGCCTGCCAGAACAGCATGGCGACCGCGAAACAGGTGAACAGCGTCACCGCGACCCAGCCGATCAGCGCCGGCGTCCGCCGCGCGCGCCATGTGCCGACGAACGCGCCGATCAGGCCGATGACCGGCAGCGTGGCGATCGGGAATGCGACGCGGAAGGGATGGGCATAGAGCGGCTTGGCCTCGCGTACATTGGCGAGCCAGGTGCGGACGAGTTCGGGCGACACCTGTTCGGGCCGGCCGAGGCATTGCGGGAAAAACGATGCGAAGCCGACCGCGATGATCCCGCCCGCCGCCACGGCCAGCGCGAGCCGCACGATCACCGATCGCGGCGACAGATAGGACAGGACGAACAGCAGCACGCCGGCCGCGATCAGAACGCTCAGCCATACCGGCGTCAGCGCGTCGCAGCGCATTGCCCAGTTGGCGCGCGACGCGAACAGCGCGAACCCTGCCGCGCCGCCGCCGCCCAGCGTGATGGCGTAGATTTCCAGCCGCCGCTCCTCGCGCCGGTCCCATACCCAGCGCAGCGTCAGGATGGCGCCCGCCATCGCGCAATAGGGCAGCATCTCCAGCCCGATCGACAGCGACATCGCGCTGGCGAGGCCGACGAGCGCGCCGCCGCAACCGGTGCGCGGATCGCACAGGCCGGCGACGGTCACCGCCAGACAGGCGAGCTGCCAGCCGTGATGATCGATGCGTTCGGGCATGAACATCAGCATCGTCGTCGTGGCGCTCATCACCAGAAAGATCAGCGCCAGCGGCCAGGCGATCGGCCCGACCAGCCGGCGGACGGTGGCGGCCAGCGCCATCATCGCGACGCCCAGCGGCAACAGCGGTGCGATGCCGCAGGCCAGCCGCTCCGCCCAGCTCGGGGACATGAAGTGGCGGAACAGCAGGATCAGTCCCGCGATCGGCAGATCGACGATGTGGCTCCAGTGGATGTCGAAGCCGGCCGGCGGGTTCATCCGGTACTGGCGCAGGTCGTACCAGTCCTGCCCGGCCATCCACGCGCGCACCTGCATCAGGCGCATATTGTCGTCGGTGTCGCCCAGCGACAGCCAGCGGATCGCGCTCCAGCGGTCGAACACGAACCAGGCGGACACCGCGATCCACGCGATCAGCACGAACGCGACCCAGCGGCGATCCAGTTCCCGCTTCAGACCGGGGACACCATCCAGAATCAAAATGCTTTCCCCTTGTCCGTACGCGTTATAGACGCCGGGGCTCCGCTCTAGGGCGAGCGAGGCAAAGGGCAAGCGGTGGCGGCACTATCAAAGCTGGATGATTGGCGGCGCAGCGAGGTCTTCGGACAGCTGGTCCGCTTTGCCATCGCCGGGGGGATCACCACGGCGATCTACACGGTTGTCTATTCGCCGCTCGCCAAATACCGGATCACGTCCGAACAGGTGGCCAATCTGGCCGGGTATCTGGTCGCGATGGTCTCCGGCTATCTGATTCACAGCCGCTGGAGCTTTCGCGGACATGGCGCGGATGCGGGGCAGACGACGAAGCGGTTCTTCGCGGTGTCGCTGGTCAGTTACGGCGCCAACACGCTGTGGGTGTGGTTGCTGACCGACGACGCGATGCTGGCGGGGCCGTGGTGGTGGCCGCTGGTCCCGGTGCTGTTCGTGACGCCGCTCGTCACCTTCATGCTGAACCGCCTCTGGGTGTTTGCCTGAGCCATGGATCGCATCGTCTATGACCGGATGGCGGCGCATGATTCCACCCATTGGTGGTACCGGGCGCGGCGCGACATCCTGGCCGATTATCTGACGCGCTTCGGGGAATTGCCCAAGCAGGCGAAGATTCTGGAGATCGGGTGCGGGACCGGCCACAATCTGCCGATGCTGGCCCAGTTCGGCGAGATCGACGCGATCGAGATCGATCCGGCGGCGCGCGAGATCGCCAGCGAGCGGCTGGGCCGGCCTGTCGGCGCGGCGCCGTTGCCGGCCTTGCCCGGGGTGCCGCGGGGGCATTACGACCTGATCGCGGTGCTCGACGTGGTGGAGCATATCGAGGACGACGTCGCGGCGCTGGCGGCGATGGCGACGTGCCTGGCGCCCGGCGGCAAGATCCTGATCGCGGTGCCGGCGCATCAATGGCTGTGGAGCGCGCACGACGTGGTGAACCATCACCATCGCCGCTATTCCAAGAAGACGCTGCGCTCGGCGATCGAGCGGGCGGGGTTGAAGGCGGACAAGCTCGGCTATTTCAACAGCCTGTTGTTCCCGCTGGCGGCGAGTGCGCGGCTGCTGGGGCGGATGACGGGTCGGGACGACAGCGACGATTCGCCGCCGCCGCCGGTGGTCAATTCACTGTTCGAGACGATCTTCCGGCTGGAGCGCCACATGGTCGGGCGCGTGCCGATGGCGCCCGGCGTCTCGATCGTCACGCTCGCCCGGCCGGCCTGACGGCAAGGGTTCGGCGCGGAAGCCGAGCGTGGCGTGGCCCTGAATCGGTCCGGCGACGTCGGCGACGATGTAGAGCGGCCGCCGCTTCGATTCGATGTACAGCCGGCCGAGATATTCGCCGATCATGCCGAGCACGAACATCTGCACCGCGCCCAGCACGACGGTGACGAGCATCGTCGAGGTCCAGCCCTGCACCGCAGTGCCCGACAGCCAGCCGATCGCGATATAGACGATCAGGAGCAGCGACACGGCGGTCAGCGCGAGGCCGACATGGCTGGCGAAGCGCAGCGGCGCGGTGGAGAAGCCGGTGACGGCGTCGAAGGCGAGGCGGATCATCTTGCCGAGCGGGTAATTGGTCTCGCCGGCATGCCGCTCCGCCCGGTCATAGGGAAAGGGCACCTGCCGGAACCCGATCCACGCCACCATGCCCCGGATGAAGCGCGCCTGTTCCGGCAGCGACAGCAACGCATCGAGCGCGCGGCGGCTCATTAGGCGGAAATCGCCGGTGTCGAGCGGGATCGGCGTGTCGGTGACGCGGTCCAGGACGCGGTAGAAGGCGGCGGCGGTGGCTTTCTTGAACAGCGTCTCGCCTTCGCGCCTGCGGCGGACGGCGTAGACCACGTCGGCGCCCTGCGCGGCCATGGTGCGGCGCATGTCGGCGAGGAGTTCCGGCGGGTCCTGAAGATCGGCGTCGATGATGAGGATCTGGTCGCCGGCGCACAGGTCCAGCCCCGCGGTCAGCGCCAGTTGGTGGCCGTGGTTGCGCGACAGGTTGATCGCGACGAGGCGGGGGTCGGTTTCCGCCAGTTGCTGCATCGCTGCCCAGCTGTCGTCGCGGCTGCCGTCGTTGATGAACACGATCTCGTGATCGTCCCCCACCGCCGCCCGCGCGGCGGCGGATATGCGGGCGTGGAGCAGGTCGAGACACGCGGCCTCGTTATAGCAGGGGACGACGACGGACAGGGCAGGGCGATGGAGGGGACGATACATGAACCGGTGTTGTAGCGGCGCGGGGGCGGGGCGTCATGCGGGTTCTCACCCCGCCACCACCAGCTTCACCAGCGTACCGGGCGTCAGCGTCGCGCCGTCGCCGAGGCCGTTCAGCGTCACGAAGCGTTCGCGGCGATAATCGGGATAGGCCATGCGCGCCGCCAGCGTATCGACCGTGTCGCGCGGACCGACCGTGACGATGCGGATCACCTTGCCGCGCACCGCGGCGGCATCGGCGGCGGACAGCGGCGCGACGCTGGCGAGCAGCGGCTGGAACGGGCCGACGCCGCTGCCCGCCGGGGTGACCAGCGTGAAGGTATAGACCGACGAGGGGAAGCGATACGCGACGACGGTGGCATCGACCGCGCGGCCATTGGCGGCGGCGCGGATCGTACGCAGCGCATAGGACACGCCGTTGGCGCTGCCGGGCTGCGTTTCACCGTTGCCGGCCGCCGCGCCCAGCGCCTGAAAGCGCGCGGCGATCGCGGCGTCGAGGCTGGAAGCGGTCGAGGTCTGGAACTGCGCCTGGCCGCCCGACCCGGCGATCGTCACCGCGTCCGCGCCATTGGCCATGCGATAGCCGGCCGGCGCGGTGAAGCGGATGCGGAGTGCGGGATGGCGAAAGGTCTGGCCGTCGATCATGCCCTGCGCCGGGTCCTCGTCATAGGGCATGCCATCGAGCATCCGCAGGAAGGCGGTGTCCTGCGCCGGCGTGGTTTCGGGCTTGCCGGTGGCGGCGGCGAGCTGCGCGGCGCGGCGGACGCGTTCCTGACTGTTGGGATGGGTGGAGGCCCAGCCGGGGACGGCGTTCGCGTTACGCCCGGCGACCCGCGCGGACAGGTCGCTGGAGGCGGCAAGCGCGCTCAGCATGTCGGCGGCGGCATAGGGATCGTAGCCGGCGGCGGTCATGTAGCGGACGCCGAGGCCGTCGGCCTGATATTCCTGATCGCGACCATATTTCAGCGTGTAGAGCTGCGCGCCGCTGCCGACGAGTTGCGTCGCGAGACTGCTGCCGGTGACGAGGCCGGCGCCGGCGGCGAGGATCGATCCGATGGTGGAACGGGTGTTGCGGCCGGCGGCGTGGCGGGCGGCGACATGGCCGACCTCGTGACCCAGCACCGACGCCAGCTCCGCCTCGGAATTCATCAGCGCGAGCAACTGGCGCGTGACATAGACATAGCCGCCGGGGATCGCGAACGCGTTCTCGACGGGCGAATTGAGCGTGGTGATGGTGAAATCGCCGGTCGCGTTCGACAGGCCGGACTGCACCGCCACCCGCTTGCCCACCCGGTCGACATAGGCCGCCTGCGGCCTACGATAGGCGCCGCCATATTCGGCGATCAACTGCGGATTGGCCTGCGCCCCCTGTTGCCGGTCGGAGGCGGAGATCGAGCGCGTCTGCTGCGCCGCGACCGGCGCGGCGATGGTCGCGGTGGCCAGCAACAGGCCGGCGGACAGGCGGATGGTCATCGGTGTCGTTCCCCTTCGAGCAAGGGAAAAAGCACCGATGCGGGCATGGTTCCCGGTGACGGTCGTCGGGGCCGGCGGCGACGGAAAGTCCCGAAAGTCACACCCTCGCATACGCGCGATCGTGCGCGTGGGTGAAAGTCAGGGGAAACTGTCATGGCTCGGTGGCATGGGGAATGGGGCTGTCCTCATGCGGCCACCTTCTGTGCTGCACTTCGACTTGGAACCTCACGGAAAACCAACGCGCTGTAGCTGCCGCCCCGCCAGCAGAAGCGGCGGGACGGCAAAGTAAGGTTATGCTCGTTCAGCAGCGTCAACAGGAGCACGTCACCCCGATTGGCAGATTGTTGCTACCCCAAGCGCGAATTGGCGTAAAATACATGTTAGTGTGTGGGCCGGGAATGTATCCCCCATCCCGGCCGTGAACTTGGCCTATCGCGAGCGATCCGAAATAGACCGGTCCGCCGCTATCGCCCTCGATTGATTGCTTCGGAAAATTCTCGTTCCAGTTCATGCGTGGAAAGTCGCCATATGGCGAATCAGTATACATGTAGGAATCGATGGTCCCACAGGTTTGGAGCGTCGTCAGTCCAAATTTGCATGCATACATCCCGGGCGTCTCATAGCTTCCTCCGGTAACTGTTATCATAGATGTTCCATTGTAGAACTTTGGAACTAGGAGGTAAGCCTGACCTCCGGAAAACGTCGACCATTGACTGTCCAGACCATTGGTCGTCCATTCTTGCTTGAATGCGAGTGTTTTTTCCTGTCGGCCCATCGGTGCCGCTGTTATCACAGTGACCCGCAGTTGATATTCCGTAAAGGGAACCGTTTATCTGTTTTACGTTGAAGCCACGTGTACATTTATACGTGGGGCCATCGTATAGTTGGCCGCCCGGCACCTCTGTAGCGGTGGTAAAAATACCGTCGAAATGCTCGATCCGCGTTCCAACAGTTGCACGAAGCGCCCCATCGACTAGACCCATGAGCGTCGCGGTGGAATCCTTTACGAGCAACTTTGTCTGTCCGGTTCGTGCGTTCGACGCGATCACAGCCTCGATCCCGTTGGCCCGCAGTCCGGCTAGTTGGAGCTTGGCGGAGGCGGATATAGCCGCGGCGGACGTGGGCGCTGAGCGAAAATCAAGAATCTGGCCAAGCTCGCTGGAACTGGAGATTTCCCGGGATGTCTTCTCGATTGCTCCTATCGCGTCTCGTACTCCGTAGACAGCCACCCGGAACCCCCGGCCACCGACGACTTCCACGCCAGAGACTGTATCAGGATATCGGACCTGCAGTTGGTAAGCCAGCCGCGCGGCTTCGCTCATGAGCCGCAAGCGCCTCGTCGCCTCCGAGATCGTAAGCTCTTCCGTCATTGCATAGGCGCGTGCCGTTTGCTCACCTGGATCAGCGAAAGGCTCCGTCATCTTTGCCACACCATAATTCTCGGAAGCGAAAGATTGGCTTGATGGCAAAATGACACCGATCGCTAAAACGAGGGCTGAAAAGCTAATTTTCCCAAACATACTTCTCATCTTCCGATCTCCTCGATATATGAAGTAATGATGTAAGGCCGTCCGCATCGTGAGAGCTTCTTGAATGTGATGACTTCATTACGCAAAAAATTGATCGACCCGTCACCACCCTGTGCTCGGATCAGGGCATCATTCTTGAGAACGCTCCCGATGGGTGAGGCGACACCTCCAAGCTCGGCGCTCCATCGATACCCATCGGGCCAGATGATTGTATATCGTCTCCCTGCGGCGCGAAGGTAGGTGCAGCCGTTCTGGATCGACAACTGACCTTGCCGATGTTCCGGGACAACAATCTGGCTTGTAGGCCTTGACGCCACAATAGGCTGGGCACCAGTGCATCCAGTGATCGCGAAAATCTGCGCAATCGCAACTAGATGATGTATATTAATGTGCCCGTCTCTCCGATCGATGTAAGATGACATATTTACGCTCCTGTCACCCGAGCCACTAACCGACTAAACGAAAGTCTTAAAGGGGCATCGGAAACCACCGTGTAAACGGGGTGTTCGTCGGGCTGCAGTCCGATTTTGCTAAGTTTGGCGTTTATGTCGGAGCCTGTCAGGCGACCCAAAGTAGAACGTAGATTGCTCTTGCTAATCCCGGATAGTTCCCCGGTAATTTCGCAGCCGCTCGATCGACAATCGACGGTGACTGGCAAAGCCCAACCCGAAGTGGCAAACGCAGCTTTGATCGTCTGCTCAGCCTGAGGCGCCCATGCCAGATCACGCTGCTCAGTACCGAGTGCTGTCCGCGTACGCTCGGGGTCGCCGCTAATGTCCAAGCGCGGTGTCCGCGTTTCCGGTGGAAGTTGACGAGTCCCTGATGATTGCCTCGCTGCGGCAGCATTATTGGGATTCATCGTACTTGCCACCACGCGAACTGCAAAAGTCTCATATGGTTGAGATATTTTCTGCTGAGTGATATGAAAAGTTACAAGGAAAATTAGTATCAAGAGACCCATAAGAACGGCGGTAGTCTTGACACGTATCATTACGTAATCTCCGGATAATAATAGGTCTTAATGGATGCAAATTTTCTCACATCGCTTTCCGTCAACGACAATCAATTATAGATCTATAATTACAATAATGTTACAGGCGTATCGAGATACGTCATTTAGTTCGAGATTTTAAAGTCTAATTTATTTCAACGTAGAGATTACGTTGTGCGCTCTCTCTTTCGATCCTTTTGGGAATGGCGGTAACGCCACGTAAGGTATCGATTACTGTCATTTTATTCTTAAACCCGTTATCCTCAAACCCGCTCCACCGCATTCACCGCGTCCAGCGCCCGCAGGGCGGCGATCAGGTGCAGCAGTTGCTGGATGTCGTGGACCTCCACGTCGGTCGCATTGGTGTGGACGCGGGCGTCGCGGCGCAGGTTGATGATGTGGGTGCGGTGCCGGGCGATCATGGTCGCCAGCAGGCCGGGGACGCCGGGCGTTCTTTACCGTGACCGGGAGGCGCGCGAGAGCGCGGGGACGGACGCCGTTTCCCGGCGTGACCTGAAAGAGTTGCGAAGTCTTCTCTTTCGGCCCGGATGTTTCTCTGTCCGGCACACTCCCCCTCCCATCATCCCCAGTCCGTATAGTGACTGGATGCGGGAGTTGAGATAGCCAGTGTCTTCAGTGATGCCGGATCTGGGGCGCCGACATCATCCTGACAGGGGGATCGAATGGCGAATGGCAGTGGGGCTGTGCATGCGGCCGGGGTCGGTACATGGTTCCGCCGGCCGTGGATTGCGATCGTCGTCGGCATCACATCCTTCTATGTCTTCGTTACGGTCATTGCCCGTTACTCGGCAAATCCAAGTCCGTTGCCGCGCACCTTCAATTCGATGCTCGATCACCTGCTTCAGGGGCGATTCGATGTCGATCCCATGGTCATCGGCGGTGAGGGCTTTGCGCGCAACGGCCTGGTCTATGCCTATTGGGGGGTGATGCCCGCTGTGCTGCGATTGCCGGTCACGGTGCTGCCCCATTGGCGCGACGTCAACTTCACGATCGCCTATTGTCTGCTGGCGTTGCTGATGATGGGCGTGACCAAGCTCTGGACCGTGCACTACATCGTGCGACACCATGTCGCGATCCCGCGCTATCTGGCGCGGGCCGCGTATCTGGTGGTCGCGCTGTCCGGTGCGCAGATGTGCTTCGTTCGACCGAGCCTGTTCCAGGAGGTGTGCCTGTGGGCCGGTCTGTTCGCCGCCATCTTCGTCGCGGCGGCCATCGTGGCGCAACATCGCGGTCTGGGCGAGCGCGAACGGGTGGTCATGGCGGTGGCGGCGGGGGCCGCGCTGCTGACCCGTGTATCGACGGGCATCGGCCTCGTCGCGGCGTTCGGACTGCTTCTGGGCGTTACCGTGATGGACGATCGCCGCAACTGGCGTGGTCAGTTGCGGCAATCCTGGCGGGCGCTGGCGATCCTGACGGTGGCGGGGATCGCGACGGCCGGCGTCAATTATGGCCGATGGGGCAATCCGCTGACGTTTGCCGATTACCAATATTATATTCTCAACATCGAATTTCCGGATCGCTTGCGGCGCACCGCCGAATATGGCCTGTTCAATATCGAGCGGATACCGTTCGGCCTCGTCTATTACCTGTTCCCGGTCTGGGTATTGCGGGGCGGTGACGGCCAGTTGCTGTTCGATACGACCCGACTTCGCCTGATCGATGCGGCCGAACTGCCGCCCAGCAGTTTCCTGCTGACCGATCCGTTGCTGCTGTTGCTGGGTGGCATGGCGGTGATCCAGTGGCTTCGGGTACGGGGGCCGGCCGGGCGGCAGGGGGGCGCCATCGCCGCCGGTCTGGCGGTGTCCGCCTTGCTGATGCTGTGCGCCATCAGCATGTGCTTTCGCTATCGGATCGATTTCTATCCGGTGATCGAGTTTCTCGGCTTTTCCGGGCTGGCGATGGCCGGTCGAAGCGGCTGGTCGTTGAAACCCGGACTGGTCTGGACGCTGACGATCATCTCGATCGGTGCGTCGGTCGCGGTCAGCATCGCCTATCTTCTCACGACGTTCGGACCGGGGCAATTATGGATCGAGCAAGGGGTCGGCCAATTCTATCTGGGGAAAATCGGCCTTTAGTAACGGCGCGATCCCGGTCGGCTATGGTCTGGTGATGTCGGCTGGCCCCGACCCGTCAAACCCGTTCCACCGCATTCACCGCGTCCAGCGCACGCAAGGCGGCGATCAGGCGCATCAGTTGCTGGACGTCGTGGACCTCCACGTCGATCGCGTTGGTGTGGAAGCGGGCGTCGCGGGTGTCGAGGCGCAGGTTGATGATGTTGGCGCGGTGCTGGCCGATCACGGTCGCGAGCAGGCCGAGGACGCCGGGTTCGTTCTTCACGGTGACCGAGATGCGCGCGACGGCGCCCTCGGTGCGTTCTCCCCATGACACGTCGACCCAGTCGGTCTCGCTGTCCGATCGGTCGGCGAGTTCGGTCAGGACGACGCAGTCGATCGCGTGCACCTCGATCCCCGCATCGGGACGGCGCAGGCCGACGATGCGGTCGCCCGGCACCGGGTGGCAGCATTGGGCGAGGTCATAGGCGACGCCGGGGGTCAGGCCCTTGATCGACAGGGCGCTGGATTGCGGGGCGATGGCGGCGATGTCGGCGCCGGCGGAACCGGGCATCAGCGCCTCCATCACCGCCGCGTCGGACAGCGTGCGCCGCGCGATGGCGACCATCAGCGAACCTTCGTCGGGCAGCTTCAACCGCTTGAGCGCCTGTTTCATGGCGTCCACGCCCAGCGCGGCGGGCAGGCGGGCGACGATGTCCTCGTACAGTTTCTCGCCGAGCGTCACCTGTTCGGCGCGCTCGGTCTGGCGCAGGTGGCGGCGGATCGCGGCCAGCGCCTTGCCGGTCACCGCGACGTTCAGCCAGCCGGGTTGCGGCGTCTGGCCGGCGGAGCGGAGGATCTGCACCTGATCGCCATTCTCGATCACGGTCGACAGGGGCACGACGCGGCCGTTGATCTTGGCGCCAACCGCCTGATCGCCGAGATCGGTGTGGACGGCGTAGGAGAAATCGATCGGCGTCGCGCCCTTGGGCAGCTGAATCAACTCCCCCTTGGGCGTGAAGGCGAAGATGCGATCCTGGTACATCGCCATGCGGGTGTGTTCGAGCAGCTCCTCGGGACTGTCGGCGGTGTCGAGGATCTCGACGAGGTCGCGAATCCAGCTGACCTGCGCATCGTGACGTTCGGCCTGTTTGTAGGTCCAGTGCGCGGCGAGGCCGAAATCCGCCTCCGCATGCATCGCCGGCGTGCGGATCTGGATTTCGATGCGGGTCTGTTCGGCGGTGATGACGGTGGTGTGCAGCGAGCGATAGCCGTTGCGCTTGGGGGTGGAGATGTAATCCTTGAACCGGCCCGGCACCATCGGCCAGCGGCGATGGATGACGCCCAGCGCCCGGTAGCAATCCTCCTCGGTCGGGACGAGCGCGCGGAAGGCCATGACGTCGGACAGTTGTTCGAAGCTGATGTGCCGCTCGTTCATCTTGCGGAAGATCGAGTAGGGATGCTTTTCGCGGCCGGTGACGTCGGATTCGATGCCGCCGCGCGACAGCAGCAGCTTCAGGCCCGATGCGATGCGGGCGATCCGGTCGCCGCCGCCCAGCTTCAGCTGTTCGAGGCGGCGGGTGATGCTTTCATACGCTTCGGGTTCGAGTTGCTGGAAGGCGAGCGTCTGCATCTCCTTCATGAATTCGTACATGCCCACCCGCTCGGCCAGGGGGGCGTAGATATCCATCGTCTCGCGCGCGATCCGCCGCCGCTTTTCGGGCTTGGCGATGTGATGCAGCGTGCGCATGTTGTGCAGGCGGTCGGCGAGCTTCACCAGCAGCACGCGGATGTCGTCGGACATGGCGAGCAGGAACTTGCGCAGGTTCTCGGCGGCGCGCTCGTTGTCGGTCTGCGCCTCGATCCGGGACAGCTTGGTGACGCCGTCGACGAGGCGCGCGACGTTGGGGCCGAACAGGCGCGCGATCTCTTCCGGGGTGGCGACGGTATCCTCGACCGTGTCGTGCAGGATGGCGGTGACGATCGTTTCCGCATCCAGCCGCAGGTCGGTGAGGATGCCGGCGACCTCGATCGGGTGGCTGAAATACGGGTCGCCGGAGGCGCGCTTCTGGCTGCCATGCGCGTGCATCGAAAAGACATAGGCGCGGTTCAGCAATGCCTCGTCCGCGTCGGGATCGTAGTCGAGGACCCGATCCACCAGTTCATATTGTCTCAACACGGCCCCAAGATGGCGGTTAGGTGCGCTGCTTTGCAACAGAATTGATCCGTTGGCCGTGATCGGCGCAGTCGATGGCGATGCCGGCCGCCATCCCGGACGGCTGGTCAGCCGATGGGGGCGGCGCCCTCGCCGGACTGATCCGGGGCCACGACGGCGGGGCGGCGGCCCCAGTGGACGAGCGACCAGGCACGTTCGTGGAAGTAGAACAGCGCGATCTTGGTGATGACCTCGGTCCCCGCGATCGATCCGGCGACCTTGGCGTCGCCGGAGAAGATCATGCCAAGGATGAACGTGTCGATCGACCCGACCGTGCGCCACGATACCGCCTTCACGAACGAGCGCGGGTGGCTTTCCAGACCGTTGAACAGGAACATGCGGCATCCTCCTGATGCGCCGATACGGGCGCTTTGGCCGGGATGCGAGCAAGAGCGGCGATGGGGCGGTCAAGATAATCCATCGCCGCCCGCGTGTTCAGCCCGCCCCCATCACCCCGCCCATTCACCCCGATCCTTGCGCCGGGGTGTTGACGCCCATCGATTGCAGGTAGCGCTTCACGTTGCGCGCGGCCTGGCGCAGGCGCTGTTCGTTCTCGACCATGGCGATGCGGACATAGCCCTCGCCATTCTCGCCGTAACCGACGCCGGGGGCGACGGCGACCTTGGCCTCGGTCAGCATCTGCTTCGAGAATTCGAGGCTGCCGAGATGGGCGAGCGCGGGGGGCAGCGGTGCCCAGGCGAACATCGAGGCGCGGGGGCTGGGGATGTCCCAGCCGGCGCGGCCGAAGCTTTCGACCAGCACGTCGCGGCGCTTGTGATAGAGCAGGCGATTGCGCTCGACGATATCCTGCGGGCCGTTCAGCGCGGCGCAGGCGGCGGCCTGGATCGGGGTGAAGGCGCCGTAATCGAGGTACGACTTAACCCGCGTCATCGCCGCGATCAGTTTCCTGTTGCCGACCGCGAAGCCGATGCGCCAGCCGGCCATGCTGTACGTCTTGGACAGCGAGGTGAATTCCACCGCGACGTCCTTGCCGCCCTTCACCTGCAGGATCGACGGCGTCGGGTTGCCGTCGAAATACAGTTCCGAATAGGCAAGGTCGCTGAGGATCCACAGCCCCTGCTCCTTGGCGAACGCGACGAGGCGTTCGTAGAAGGCGAGATCGACCGTCTCGGCGGTCGGGTTCGACGGATAGTTCACGACCAGCACCGACGGGCGCGGGACGGTGAAGGCCATCGCGCGTTCGAGGCTTTCGAAATACGCCTCGTCCGGGGTCGTCGGGACGGCGCGGATGGTGGCGCCGGCGATGATGAAGCCGAAGGTATGGATCGGATAGGACGGGTTGGGCGCGAGCACGACGTCGCCGGGCGCGGTGATCGCGGTGGCAAGGCTGGCCAGCCCCTCCTTCGACCCCATCGTCACCACGACCTCGGTCTCGGGATCGAGATCGACGCCGAAGCGGCGGCCGTAATAATTGGCCTGCGCGCGGCGGAGACCGGGAATCCCCTTGGACTGGGAATAGCCGTGCGCGTCGGGCTTGCGCGTGACCTCGATCAGCTTTTCGATGACATGGTCGGGCGGGGGCAGATCGGGATTGCCCATGCCCAGATCGATGATGTCCTCGCCGCCCGCGCGCGCCGCCGCCCGCATCGCGTTCACTTCGGCGATGACATAGGGGGGCAGGCGCTTGATGCGGTAGAACTCGTCGGACATGTCTGTTGGGCCTTCGATGGAAACCATGCCCGCCTTACGCCGATTAACGGTGCGGCGAAAGCAGTGAGGGCTCGGATGTCGGACGTTGGCCGGGACGATGGGTTCGGGTAGAACCGGCCCGTAACCAGAGAGGATGTCATGGCAGATACTTCCGCCAAGCCAGAGAACGCCGGGTCGCGTCCCGACATGCCCCCGCTGGAGGACCTGCAGCACTGGACCTGGGTGATGGGCCGGGCGCAGCAGATGATGATGGAGCAGGGGCTGGCCGCCACCCCGGCGTTTACCGTACCGGGCATCAACGATCCCGCCACCCTGGAGCGCGCGCGCGATTTCTGGGTGGACAGCATGGCGATGTGGAGCCGCTTCCTGACGCCGGGCGAGGCGCCCGCTGTGGAAGCGCCGACCGATCGCCGGTTCCGCAGCGAGGCATGGCGCGAGCCGGTGTTCGATCTGGTCCGCCAGAGTTACCAGACGATCGCCGACCATATGCTGCGCGGGGTCGAGGCGGTGGAGGGTGTCGAGCCGAAGCAGAAGGAGCAGTTGCGCTTCGCGACGCAGGCGTTCGTCGATGCGATGAGCCCGACGAACTTCGCCTGGACCAATCCGGAGGTGATCGAGCGGACGATCGAGACGCGCGGCGAGAACCTGTTGAAGGGTCTGCAGAACATGGTCGCCGACATGGGGCGCGGCCAGATCACGCATACCGACGGCACGTCCTTCGCGCTCGGCCGCAATCTGGCGATGACGCCGGGGCAGGTGGTGAAGCGCACCGACCTGTACGAGCTGATCCAGTATTCGCCGACGACGGACACGGTGATGGCGACGCCGCTGGTGATCTTTCCGCCGTGGATCAACCGGTTCTACATCCTGGACCTGACGCCGGAGAAGAGCTTCATCCGCTGGGCGGTGGAGCAGGGGATCACGGTGTTCATGGTATCGTGGCGCTCCGCCGACGCATCGATGAAGGACGTGGTGTGGGACGATTACGTCGCCGCGCAGGTCGATGCGGTCGATACGATCCGGGCGCTGCTGGACGTGCCGTCGGTGCATACGATCGGGTATTGCGTGGCGGGCACGACGTTGGCGGCGACGCTGGCGCTGCTGACCGCGCGGGGTGAGGCCGAAAAGGTGGCGAGCGCGACGTTCTTCACCGCGCAGGTCGATTTCGCGGAGGCCGGCGACCTGCGCCATTTCGTCGATGACGAGCAGTTGAAGATGCTGAAGCAATTGTCGCCCGATGGCTTCCTCGACGGGCGATACATGGCGGCGACGTTCAACCTGCTGCGCGGGCGCGACCTGATCTGGAATTACGTCACCAACAACTATCTGATGGGCAAGGATTACGCGCCGTTCGACCTGCTGCACTGGAACGGCGACACGACCAACCTGCCGTCGCGCTGGCACCTGTCGTACCTGACCGACCTGTACCGGGACAATCTGCTGGTGAAGCCGGGGGCGATGACGGTGGACGGCACGCCGCTCGACCTGTCGATCGTCAAGACGCCGAGCTATGTCCAGGCGGGGCGCGAGGATCATATCGCGCCGGCCGAGAGCGTGTGGAAGCTGACCGACCATTTCACCGGGCCATTGCGATTCGTGCTGGCCGGATCGGGGCATATCGCCGGCGTCGTGAACCACCCGGCGGCGGGCAAATACCAGTATTGGACGAACGACGATGCCGTCGCCTCGCTGGCGGATTTCGTCGCCGGCGCGAAGGAAACCAAGGGCAGCTGGTGGCCGGACTGGCGGGCATGGCTGGCCGAGCGCAATAGCGGCGAGGTGCCGGCCACCGGGCCACGCGTGCCGGGGGAGGGTTCGCTGCCCGCGCTGGAGGCTGCGCCGGGGTTGTACGTCCGCACTCGCTAAAATTTGTTGCACTGCACAAAAATGGTCTTGAACGTCGTGTCGAGGTTCTATATTGTGCAGTGCAGCAGAGGAGTGGAGGCGGCTTATGGCTATGTCAGGGGGCAAGCGCCCCGGGCGCAAGGTTAACCCGGCAACGGCGACCAAGGCCCCGTCCCCGATTCCTGCCGCGCTCGCCAATCCGGCTTTGGCCGCGAAGACGGTCGTTGCGCCGGCACCCGTCGCCAAACCGAAGCCCGTCGAGATCACCAAGGCACCGGCCCCCAAGCCGGTTGCGGCGAAGGTTCCCGCCAAGCCGGTCGAGCCGCCCGTCGCTGCCACGCCGGCACCGGTCGTGACGCCGCCTGTTGCCGTGCCGATGCCGGCCGTCGCGGCGCCCGTCGCCGACGCGGCCGCCGTGGTCGCAGCCAGCATCGAACCGGCCACTTCCACGCTTATCGATTCCGTTCAAACCGCCGAAGAGGACATCATCATGGACGCCACGACCGCCACCAACACCGCCGCCGAGAAGACCCAGGCGCTGTTCGCCGAAGCCAACGACCGCACCAAGGGTGCCGTCGAGAAGAGCACCAAGTTCTTCCAGGAAGTGACCGAGTTCAGCAAGGGCAACGTCGAGGCGCTGGTCGAATCGTCGAAGATCGCGGCCAAGGGCCTCGAGTCGATGGGTCAGGACGCGGCTGCCTATGCCAAGACGTCGTTCGAGAGCGCGTCGGAAGCGCTGCGCACGATGGCGTCGATCAAGTCGCCGACCGAGTTCCTGAAGTTCCAGAGCGACTATGTCCGCTCGGTCTTCGACGGTCTGGTCGCCCATACGTCGCGCGGCACCGAAGCGTCGCTGAAGCTGGCCGGCGAGGTCGCGCAGCCGATCTCGAACCGCGTCGCGGTGGCGGCCGACAAGATGAAGGTGGTCGCGTAAGCGATCCCCTGCCGCCCGTCCGGGCGGTGAGGTGAAGGGGCGGTTCGCGGCGACGCGGATCGCCCTTTTCCGTTTTGCACGGGTTTTGGCGCGTATCGGTACTTGCCCCGCGCGATGCACGTGCCATATTTCGGCGACACATGCAGAGGCGAACGATTTTCATGGCCGAGCGCCGCGATGGCGACGGGACCGATGGCGGCACAGGGACCGGTATCGCCACCAAGACCCGTACCCGCACGAAACAGCCGACTCCGTACCGCGTCCTGATGCTGAACGACGATTACACGCCGATGGAATTCGTGGTGCTGTGCCTGCAACGATTCTTCCGGATGGACATGGAAGAAGCGACGCGGGTGATGCTGCACGTCCACCAGCGCGGCGTGGGCGTGTGCGGCGTGTTCTCGTACGAGGTCGCCGAGACGAAGGTCGGGCAGGTGATGGACTTCGCGCGGCAGAACCAGCATCCGCTGCAATGCACGCTGGAGAAGGCGTAGGGCGGTCGGACGCCCGATGTTAAGACGCAGCCTGAGTTAAGCCCTGCCCCCTACCGTTCGGCCTGAACGCAGTCGAAGGCCCGCTATCCCCAAAGTGCTTCGACTTCGCTCAGCACGAACGGATCAGGCAGGTGCCGGGTATTTGGGTGCGTTGGCCCAAGCGCCCTATCGCGGCTGGGGCAACCAGCCGAAATCCAGCCCGGCATATCGATCGACATAATTGGCGGTGCGCGCCAGCCGCGCGTCGTCGAGTACCGTGAAGCGGCCGCCGTCGCGGGCGAGCAGGCCGTCATCCTCCAGTTGTCGCAGCATCCGGTTCACATGGACGGCGGTCAGGCCCGTGGCGTCGCCGATCTCCTCCTGCGTGATGCCGGGGGAGAAGCTGGCCGGCGCGGCGCCCTTTGCCAGGCTGTTGCCCGCCGCGCGCAGGCGGTGGCGGAGTTCCAGCAGCAGGCCCGCGACGCGCGCCTTGGCCGAGGTGCGGCCGATCGCGGCGAGGCGATCGGTCATCGCCACACGCTCCATCTGTTCCAGCGCGGTGATCGCCGCCGCCAGTCGCGGGTGGTGATCGAACAATCCGGCCATCACGCTGCGGTCGAACGGGCAGACGATGCTGTCGGTCAGCGCCATCAGCGTTTCGGGCGACGTGCCATAGGCGAGCGCGGCGGTGGCGAGGAAATCGCCGGGAAACATGAAACGCAGGATCTGCCGGCGCCCGTCGTCGAGCAGCACATAGCTCATCATCATGCCCTGTTTCAGCACGAACAACTCGGTCAGCCGGTCGTTCTCGCTGAGCAGCACGGCGTTGCGGCGCAGGCGTCGCTCACGCTCGCCCAATGCCGCCAGTGCCGCCTTCTCCCCGGGCGTCAACGCAATCAGATCGCCGACGCGGTCGGCGAAGCAACTATCCGGCACGTGCGCGATGATCCCCCGTCAGAAGGCCGATTATGCGCCAACTGTAAAAAAGCGCATTAAAGTCGATCAACCAACAGCTTCTGTGCCGACGCTTGCACGATACGCCGGGGTCGATAGGGAGGAGTGCATGGATCGCATCATCATCCGCGGCGGCAATCGCCTGACCGGTCGCCTGCCCATTTCGGGTGCCAAGAACGCGGCGCTGACGCTGATGCCGTGCGCGCTGCTGACCGACGAGCCGCTGACGCTGCGCAATCTGCCGCGGCTGGCGGACGTGGACGGCTTTGGCCACCTGCTGAATCAGCTGGGCGCATCGACATCGATCGAGGGGACGCGGCCGGAGGATTTCGGCCGGGTCATGACGATCCGGGCGGGCAAGCTAACCTCGACCGAGGCGCCGTACGATATCGTGCGCAAGATGCGCGCGTCGATCCTGGTGCTGGGGCCGGTGCTGGCGCGGGCGGGCGAGGCGCGGGTGTCGCTGCCCGGCGGCTGCGCGATCGGCAACCGGCCGATCGACCTTCACCTGAAGGCGCTGGAGGCGATCGGCGCGGAGCTGGAGATGGCGGCGGGCTATGTCCGGGCGACGGCACCGGGCGGGCGGCTGGCCGGGGGGCGTTATCGCTTCCCGATCGTGTCGGTCGGCGCGACCGAGAATGTCGTGATGGCGGCGGTGCTGGCGAAGGGGCCGAGCCGGATCGAGAACGCCGCGCGCGAGCCGGAGATCGTCGACCTGTGCCGTTGCCTGGTCGCGATGGGCGCGCGGATCGAGGGGATCGGCACCGAGACGCTGGAGATTGAGGGCGTCGAGCGGCTGCACGGCGCGACCTATGCGGTTATGCCCGACCGGATCGAGGCGGGCAGCTATGCCTGCGCGGCGGCGATCACCGGCGGCTCGCTGGAACTGACCAACGTGTCGGCCGACGACATGGGCACGACGCTGGCGGCGCTGACCGAGGCGGGGGTGAAGGTCGAGGCGCGGGCCAATTCGGTGCTGGTATCGGCGGACGGTCCGCTGAAGCCGATCACGCTGACGACCGCGCCGTTCCCCGGCTTCGCCACCGACATGCAGGCGCAGTTCATGGCGATGCTGTGCAAGGCGGATGGCGCCAGCATGTTGACCGAGACGATCTTCGAGAACCGGTACATGCACGTGCCGGAACTGGCGCGGATGGGTGCCGACATCACCGTCAGCGGGCGGACCGCGGTGGTGCGCGGCGTCGACAAACTGGTCGGCGCACCGGTGATGGCGACCGACCTGCGCGCGTCGATGAGCCTGATCCTGGCCGGGCTTGCCGCCGAGGGCGAGACGCAGGTCAGCCGCATCTATCACCTCGATCGCGGGTATGAGCGGCTGGAGGAGAAGCTGTCGGCGGTGGGGGCGGATATCCAGCGGCTGGGCGACGGCTGATGCGCGGCCTCGCGGCGCTGGTCGCTGCGGCGTTGCTGGCCGGGTGCGCGGGGCGGACGGCTGCGCCGATAGCCGGCGGGGCGGCGGGGCCGGTAGCCGGCGGGGCGGCGGGGCCGGTAGCTGGCGCGGCGGCGGGGCCGGTCGAGGTCCATGTCATCGCCTTCAACGATTTTCACGGCAATCTGGAACCGCCCAAACTGTCGATCGACGTCGCGGGGGCGGATGGCAAGCCGGTCGCGGCGCCGGCCGGTGGTGCGGCGTATCTGGCCTCGGCGATCGCCGGGCTTCGGGCACAGGCGGCACATTCGATCACGGTGTCGGCGGGAGACATGACGGGGGCCAGCCCGATCGTGTCGTCGCTATTCCTCGACGAGCCGACCATCGCCGCGATGAACCTGATCGGCGTCGACCTGAACGCGGCGGGTAATCACGAATTCGATCGCGGCATCGATGAATTGCGGCGCTTGCAGAATGGCGGCTGCGCGAAGACGGGCAACGGCGAGCCGTGCCGGCTGGACCGGTTCGCAGGCGCACGTTTTGCGTATCTGGCGGGCAATACGATCGAGGCGTCGGGGCATAGTGCCTTTCCGGCCACCGCGATCCGCGAGTTTCGCGACGGCGCGCGGGTGGTCAAGATCGGTTTCATCGGCCTGACGACGCGGACGACGACGACATTGGTCAATCCGGCGGGCATCCCCGGCATCCGGTTCGCGGACGAGGCGGACACCGCCAATGCGCAGATCGCCGGGCTGCGCGCGGGCGGCGCGGATGCGATCGTGCTGCTGATCCATGAGGGCGGCGCGGCGGAGGGCGGACCGAACGACTGCACCGCATTGTCGGGCGCGATCAGGCCGATCCTCGACCGGCTGGATACGCGGGTCGATCTGGTCGTGTCGGGGCATACGCACCGGTCGTATATCTGCGGTTACGCCGCCTATGACCCCGCGCGGCCGTTCCTGCTGACCAGCGCGGGCAGATACGGGACGCTGGTGACGGATGCGGTGCTGGCGATCGATCCGGCGACGCACCGGGTGGTGGGCAAGCGGGCGCGCAACATCGTCGTGCAGAATGAGGGGTATGTCGGCGCGGACGGTAAAACGGTTGCCCCGTCCGACCTCACCATGCGCTATGCGCCGGAGCCGAGGGTCGGGGGGCTGGTGGCGCGCTATACCGCCGCCGCCGCGCCGCTCGCGTCGAAGCCGGTCGGTCTGCTGACGGGGCCGCTGGTCAAGGCAAAGGAGGGCGGCGGGATGACCGAGACAGCGCTCGGCAACCTGATCGCCGATTCGCAACTGGCGGCGACGCGGGTCAGCGGCGCGCAGATCGCGCTGATGAACCCTTATGGCATCCGAACCAGCCTGAACCCCGCGCCGGATGGCAGCATCACCTATGCCGATCTGTATGCGGTGCAGCCGTTCGGCAACACGCTGATGGTGCGGGCCTATACCGGTGCGCAGGTGCGGGCGGTGCTGGAACAGCAGATCGACCGCAAGATCGTGATGAGCGTCGCGGGCATGACCTATGCCTATGATCGCTCGCGGCCGGCGGGATCGCGGATCATGGACGCGCGGGTCGGGACTGCGCCGCTGGACGATGCGGCGACGTACCGGGTGACGGTGAACAACTTCCTGGCCTTTGGCGGCGATGGTTTCTCGACGTTGACGGCGGGGCGTGACGTGGCCGGGGGGCCAAGCGATCTCGATGCGCTGGTGGCGCATCTGGCGACGGGCAAGCCGGTCGGGCCGCCGGCCACCGGGCGGATCGTGGATCGTACGCCGGTGCGGTGATCCATATCTGATCGGCCCATGCTTCTGCGGACGCAGGAGCACTGAGCCATGTGCGGTTCGCTCGTGACCCTAGGTTCCTGCGTGCGCAGGAACACAATCTTATTTCAGGCGGAGGGTCGCCAGTGCCCGGTCCATCGCCGCCGCCGCCATAGCCTGCGCCGGTAGACCGCGCGGGGTGTCCATCGCCTTTACCGCATAACCGATCCGGGCGACCGCGTAGCAGCGGTTGCGATAGACGGTGCGTAGATCGGTGGCGGTGATCTGCTGGCTCATGCCGGCGTCGCCGTTCGACCATGCGGTCCAGCGGCGACCGTCGATCAGGCGATCGGGGAGTTTACGCGCACTACCACCGCGCAGTCCCCGCGTCAGGCAATCGCGGGCGCTGCCCGGTTTGCCGATGCCGATCTGAAGCATCTCGTCGACCACGCCGACGCCATCGGTCGGCCGCGCGCGGATCGTGAAACGGACGACGTCGTTGCCCGGTCCGGCGGGCTTGCCGTCCCACATCAGCCGCCAGCCGGCCGCCATCAACGATCGGCCGTCGAGCGTCCGCGACACCTGCGCGCCGGCGGGGCGCTCGATCCGCAGGTGATCGGCGGCGCTGGTGAAGGGGGCGGCGGCGAGCATGAGGGCGATCATGCGATCCGCTCCGGTACCTCCGCGGCGTCATCTGCGATGGCGGCGGGCGGCGCGACCGCTTCCCATGGGAACACGAACCAGTCCTTGGTGGTGCGGCGGTCGATGGTGCGGTGGCGGTAATCGACGCGTTCCGCCGAGCTTTCGTTATCGATCAGGGTCGCGAAGCGTACCGCACCCGGCACGGCACCGGCCGTCGCCAGCGCGGTGCGCAGATGGGTGATCGTGCGGCCGGAATCGTTGATGTCGTCGAGGAACAGCAACCGTTCGCCGTCACGGGTGCGCGCGGCCAGCTTGACCAGCGGTTCGTCGGCGAAGTCCTTTACCTGGCTGGAATAATCGACCGACAGCGTCGGCAGGCCGCTCGCATGGCTGAGGAAGACCGCCGGCACCAGCCCGCCTCGACCGACGCCGATGATGAAGTGCGGCGTCCACATATCCGCCGCCAGTTGGGCGGCGAGATCGTGGATCGCGGTCAGGAAATCGGCCTGCGGGATATCGGTGAAGACCGGCATCAAATGGCGTCCAGCGCTTGCGTGAAATCGGCGATCAGGTCGTCGGCGTCCTCGACCCCGATCGAGATGCGGACCAGATTGTCGGTGATGTCGAGCGCCGCCTTGCGCTCGTCCGACACCGACAGGTGCGTCATGCCGGCGGGGTGGCTGGCGAGCGTCTCGGTGCCGCCGAGCGACACCGCCAGCTTGGCGATGCGCAGTGCGTCGAGGAACGCGAACGCCTCCGCCTCGCCGCCCTTCAGGTAGAGCGAGAAGGTGGAGCCGGCGCCGGTGCAGTGGCGGGCATAGATATCCGCCTGACGATCGTCGCGGGGGAAGCCGAGATAGCCGACGCGTTCGACCTTGGGATGATCGCGCAGATAGGCACAAACCCTGGCCGCATTCTCGCCGGCGCGGCTCATCCGCAATTCCAGCGTCTCCAGCGACCGAAGCAGCATCCACGCGGTGTTGGGATCGCAGATCGTGCCGATCGTGTTGCGCATCGCCCGGATCGTATCGATCTGCGCCTTCGTCCCCAGCACGCCGCCCGCCACCAGATCGGAATGGCCGCCGGCATATTTGGTCAGCGAATAGACGACGATGTCGGCACCGTGGCGCAGCGGCTGGTGCCAGAGTGGGCCGAGAAAGGTGTTGTCGATCGCGATCGGCGGCTTGTCGGGCGATGTACCGAAGATCGCGTCGCGGCTGGCGGCGACCGCCTCGACATCGACCAGCACGTTGGTGGGGTTGGCGGGGCTTTCGAGATAGATCAGCGCGACGCGGCCGGTCGCGGCCTTCGTCATCACCGCGTCGATTTCTTCCCGCGTCGCGCCGGCGGGGAAGTCGAGCCATTGCACGCCGAAGCGGCCGAGCACGCGGGCGATCAGCGTCTCGGTTGCGGCATAGAGCGGGCCGGAATGGACGATGGTGTCGCCGGGCTTGACCATCGACAGGAACAGCGTCGCGATCGCCGACATGCCGGACGAGAAGGCGAGCGCGTCCTCCGCTTCCTCCCAGATCGCCAGCCGGTCTTCGAGGATTTCCTGATTGGGGCCGTTGAAGCGCGAATAGACGAGGCCCTCGGCCCCGCCGGGGCGCTTGCCGGTCACGCCCTCGAAATGCCGCTTGCCCGCCGCCGCAGAGGGAAAGACGAAGGTGGAGGTGAGGAAGATCGGCGGCTTCAGCGATCCTTCCGACAGAGCGGGGTCATAGCCGTGACCCATCATCAGCGTGGATGGCTTCAGCTTGCGCCCCGCGATCTTCTCGACCGGCGGCTTGGGGCTGATCCGGCGTTCGACGCCGGTGAGATCGGCTTCCGTCTTGTCGCCTGGCATGTTCTGTCTCCTTGTCGGAGACGGATGTAGGACGGCGGCGGCGGATTGGCGATGCCCGTCAGCGATCCTGACGCGGTGGACGGGTCATGCGCCGGGTCGCGGCGTGATGTTCGGCGCGGGCGAGCAGGAGGTCGAGGTCTTCGCGACCGATGTCGAAGCTGTCATGCATGTCGGCCAGCGCGGCGTCGATATCGTCGCTATGTAGCTTGATGTCCGGCTGCGGTTCTACCGGGCCGGGCGCGATCATCGGCTGGTGGGGATAGTTGCGCGCGGTCATCCGGTGGAAGACGGTGGCGAGCGACACCAGCGCGATCGAATTGATCCCGACGGGCGCGAAGGCGAAGGCATAGCCGGCGTCGTGGATGCCATGGCTGCCGATCACCGCCGTCAGCGCGGCGGCGCCGCCGGGCGGATGCAGGCAGCGGAGCAGCGACATGACGAGGATCGCGCCACCCACCGCGATGCCGGCGGCGATCGTCACCTGCGGAATGGCGTGAAACGCGGCCACGCCGATCAACGTCGAGATGATGTTGCCGCCCACCACCGGCCAGGGCTGGGCGAGCGGACTGGCGGGAACGGCGAAGACCAGCACGGCCGACGCACCGAGCGGTGCGACGATGATCGGCAGGTCGCCCGTCGTCAGCGGCAATTGCGCACAGACGACCATGGTCAGCGTGATGCAGACCGCCGCGCCGATACAGGCCAGCAATCGGTCGGGAAACTGCGCGCCGGCCAGGATGGGCCGGAAGAGGTTGCGGGGCATGGGGGTGATCCTTGGCCGACGCGTCAGGCCAGCGCGATGATCGCGATCTGGCGGCCATAGGACGGTTCGTGCCGATGGGTGGCGCGGCGATAGCTGAAGAAGCGGGCCTCGTCGGCATAGGTGTCGAGCCCCAGCGCCTCGATCCGGGCGATGCCGGCGGCGGCGAGGCGGTGGGTGACATAGGCTTCGAGGTCGAAGCGGTAATGATCCACTCGGCCATCGGCGAAGAAGCGTTCGTTGGCGGGATCGGCCTCGGCAAACCGGCGGAAGAAGGCGGCGTCCACCTCGTAGGAGGCGCGCGCGATGCAGGGGCCGATCGCGGCGGCGATGCGCTCGCGACGGGCGCCGAGCGCCTCCATCGCGGCGATCGTCGCATCGGTAACGCCGGCGATGGCGCCCTTCCAGCCGGCATGGGCGGCGCCGACGACGCCCGCCTCGCGGTCGGCGAGGAGGACGGGCGCGCAGTCGGCGGTGAGGATGCCGAGCGCGAGGCCGGGCCGGTCGGTGACGAGCGCGTCGGCGTGCGGACGGTCGGCCAGCGGCGCGGTGACGGTGACGACGTCGGCGGAGTGGATCTGGTAGAGCGTGACGAGGTCGGCACCCGGCGCGACGGCGGCGAGGGCGCGGCGGCGGTTTTCGGTGACGGCATCGGCGTCGTCCTCGGAACCGAGGCCGACGTTCAGGCCGTCATGGATACCCTGAGACACGCCGCCGCGCCGGCCGAGAAAGCCATGGGGTACGCCGGCCAGGGCGGCGGCGCGGATCGGGTCGATCGTATCGGTCGTCACGTCGGTCATCACAGGGCGAGCCTCATCAGATCGTCCTCGTCCGCCTGATTGCCGACCATGAATGCATAGGTGCCGATGCGCTCGAACCCGTAGCGGGCGTAGAAGCGCTTTGCCCGTTCGTTGTCGATGAAGACCGACAGATAGAGGTCGGCGGCCCCCTGCGCGCGGGCGGTGGCGATCGTCCAGTCCATCAACGTGACCGCGACACCGGCACCCTGCCATGGTGCGAGGACATAGAGCTGGCGCAGTTCCGCCGATGGTCCGCGCGGTTCGAACGGCAGCGAGGGCGGGCCGAGCTTGGCGAAGCCGGCGGCGACGCCGTCATCCTCCGCCAGCCGGATCGTGAAGCGCGGATCGGCCAGTTCGGCGGCCCATGCCGCCTCGCTCAGGCGATCGAGGAAGGCGGCGAGATCGTCGGGGCGATAGAGGTGGCCGAACGTCTCGGTAAAGGCGCGGCGGCTGACGGCGGACAGCGTCGCGGCATCGGCCGGCCCGGCATCGCGATACGCGATCATGCGAAGGCCGCCGGGGTCGGCCAGCCGGGGGCGGTGATCGCCAGCGCCTTGAACAGCGCGCCCATGTCGCCGACCAGCCGCACGCGTTCGGCGGCGATGGCGTCGCCGCGATCGGGGGTGGCGCGGGCGAGCGCGGCGGCGCGGTGGTCGATGCCCAGTTTCACCAGCCATTCTCCCTGTTCGATCGGTCCCCATGCGACCGCACCGGCACTCTGTGCGGCAGCGGTAAGGGTGGTGAAATCGACATGCGCGGTCAGGTCCTGTTCGCCGGGTGCCTCGAAGGGGTTGGCGAAGGCGTGGGCTTTCACGGCCTGCAGCGTGTCGCCGAGCGCGGGGCCTTCGTAACCGTAATCGATCGCCAGCATCGCGCCGCCCTGTCGCGCGATCCGGGCGGCGAGCGCGCGCATCACGCCGATGGCGGCGGGCGCGACTTCGAGGATCGATCCGGCGGGGGCGTCGCGCAGGGGTTCGGGGACGATCGCGTCGGGCACGGGCTTGCCGGCGATCGGCAGGAACAGCGTGTCCTGACACGCGACCAGCCGCTCGCGCCACTGCGCGCCGCGCAGCAGCTGGCGGATCGGCAGCGCGTCGAAGAATTCGTTGGCGACGACCAATAATGCGGCATCGTCGGGCAGGGATTCGACCGAATCGTGGAAGGTCGCGCCCGGTACGGCGGTGGCCTGCGCGGCGCGGAGGACGGGGCTGGTCTCGACGAAATGGACCGCCGGTTCGAAGCCCGCCTTCGCCATCGCGCGGCGGGCATCGGCGGCGAGCGTGCCGCGGCCGGGGCCGAGTTCGACCCAATGCGTCGTCGGGCGGCCGGCGCGGTCCCACAGGTCTGCGCACCACAGGCCGACCAGTTCGCCGAACATCTGACTGATTTCGGGCGCGGTGGTGAAGTCGCCGGTCGCGCCGAGCGGATCGCGGGTCGCGTAATAATGGCCGTTGGCGGCGGCCATGTATTGCGACACCGGGATCGGCCCGCCCAGCGCGATGGCGCGGGCGAGGCGTTCGGCCAGCAGCGGTTCGGCCGGGTTCGGAAGGTCCGTCAGGCGACGCTCTCCGTACCGGCGAACGGCTCCACCCGGCGGCGACGGCGCGCGGAGGTGGCGATCAGGAAGACGCCGCCGGCGATCATCGGCACGCACAGCCACTGGCCCATGTGGAGCCCGGTCGCCTCGGCAAAGGCGCGCAACTGGCTGTCGGGTTCGCGGAAGAATTCGACGGTGAAGCGGGCGAGGCCGTAACCGGTCAGGAAGAGGCCGACGAGCTTGCCCGGATCGTAGCGCGCCTTCGTCCGCCAGAAGGCGAACCACAGGATGGCGAAGAGCAACAGGCCCTCCAGCCCCGCCTCGTACAGCTGGCTGGGGTGACGCGCCGGATCGACGAGCGGGAAGGGGACGGTGCGCGGGAAAACGATCGCCCATGGCACGTCGCTGGGCTTGCCCCAGAGTTCGCCGTTCACGAAATTGGCGAGCCGGCCGAAGAACAGGCCGAAGGGGACGCAGCAGGCGACGAAATCGTGGATGCGCAGCCAGTCCAGCCGGTGCTTGCGCGCGAACAGGATGATGCCGAGCGACGTGCCGATGACGCCGCCATGGAACGACATGCCGCCATCCCACAGTTTCAGGATCATCAGCGGGTGAAGGAACATCTCCGGCGCGTAGAAGATCACATAGCCGAGGCGTCCGCCAAGGATGATGCCGAGCGTGGCGTAGAAGACCAGATCGTCGGCATGGCGCTTGGCCATCGGCGCGCCTGGCTGGGCCAGCAGCTTCAGCAGATACCACCAGCCGAGGACGATGCCCGAGATATAGGCAAGGCTGTACCAGCGGAGCGTGAAGAAGCCGATCGAGAATATTTCCGGGTGCAGGCCCAGATCGGCGAACCGGATATGGCCCGGTGCCGCTGCAAGGTATTGGATCAAGGCTTTCCCCCCGTCATTCCCGCCTCCATAGTGGCGCAAAACAACAAGACCAAGTGGAGAGAAGGATGCGGACCGAGCTCGACCGGCGAATGGACGAGACATTGGCGAAGGTGACGGGGCCGGGCGGCCCCCTGCCGCTGGGTTCGATCGCGCGCTGGGGGACGGAACTGCCGACGATCGCCGCCGCGCCGCCCTCGCTGACGCAGTATTTCGCGCATTATTGTACGCAGCATGGCGACCTGCCCTTTCTGGTGGCGGGCGAGGAGCGGTTGAGCTTCGCCGAGACGTTCGCGGCCGCCGCCGGGGTGGCGCGGGCGCTGGTCGGGCGCGGCGTGGCGCGTGGCGACCGGGTCGGGATCGCGGGGCGAAACTCGCCGGCGTGGGTCGTCACGTACATGGGTATCGTGATGGCGGGCGGGGTCGCGACGCTGTTGAACGGTTGGTGGCAGACGGACGAACTGGCCGCCGCGATCGCGGATGTCGATTGCTCGCTGATCGTCGCAGATGGCCCGCGCGCGAAGCGGCTGGCGCGGATCGCGGGGCTGGCGGTGCCGGTGATCGAACTGGACGATACCGCGCCGCTCGCCACCGCCATCGCGCCGCTGCTGGCCGGCGCGCCGGGCGAGTTGCCCGATCTGGGGCCGGACGATCTGGCCACGATCCTGTTCACCTCCGGATCGACGGGTAAGTCGAAGGGGGCGCTGTCGGATCACCGCGCGGTGATGGGCGGGACGCTGAATTTCCTGGCGCAGGCGATCACGATGCTGGGCATCGCGACCGAGGACGGGAAGGCGCCGGTCGGCCAGCCGGTGACGATGCTGACGATCCCGCTGTTCCATGTGACCGCCGAGATCACCGTGTTGTTGCAAAGCTTCGCGATGGGCCGGCGGATCATCCTGATGCCGAAATGGGATGCCGAAGAGGCGATGCGGCTGATCGAGGCCGAGAAGGTGACGTATTTCGTCGGCGTGCCGCTGATGAGCTTCGAGATACTGAACCATCCGGATCGCGCGAAATACGACCTGTCGTCGGTCACCGACTTCGCGGCGGGCGGTGCGCCGCGACCGGTGGAGCATGTCCGGCGGATCGACGCGGAGATGGGCGGATCGGCGCCGCTGATCGGATATGGCCTGACCGAGACCAACGCGGTCGGCAGCGGCAACTGGCGGACCAACTATCTCGCCAAGCCCGATTCGGCGGGGCGGCCGTCGCGTCCGCTGGTCGAGATCGCGATCGTCGACGATGCCGGCGTGCATCAGCCGCAGGGCGGGCGCGGCGAGATCGGCATCCGGTCGATCTGCAATTTCCGCGAATACTGGAACAACCCGGCGGCGACGGCGGCGGCGTACACGGCGGACGGATATTTCCGCACCGGCGACATCGGCTATCTGGACGAGGACGGGTATCTGTTCATCGTCGATCGCAAGAAGGACATCATCATCCGCGGCGGCGAGAACATCAGCTGTCAGGAGGTCGAGGCGGCGCTCTATGCCCATCCGGCGGTGCATGAGGCGGCGGTATTCGGCCTGCCGCACGAAAAGTTCGGCGAGGTGCCGGTGGCGGTCGTCTATGTCGATGGCGAGCCGGTCGGGGCGGACGCGCTGGCGCTGTTCCTGGCCGAGCATATCGCGGCGTTCAAGATTCCGGCGCGGATCTGGATGGCCGATGCGCCGCTGCCCCGGCTGGGGACGGAGAAGATCGACAAGGTGGGTTTGAAGGCGACGTACCGGGCGATGGCAGGCCACGCGGTGGCCGCATGAATCCTTTCCCCGGCGCAGGCCGGGGTCCAGTTGGAGAGGTGGTCGTAATGGATCGGTGCGTGCCGTTACCGCTGCCGCCCAACTGGACCCCGGCCTGCGCCGGGGAACAGGGGTGACTTTCGCCGTCGGCCGCCGGTAGAGCGGGGCATGGCAGGGATCACGAGGCGCGGGGTGTTGATCGGCGGTGGCGTCGGCGTCGGGCTGATCGCGGCGTGGGGGCTGTGGCCGCGCGATTATGCGCCGACGCTGGTGGCGGGGCCGGGCGAGCATGCGTTCGGCGCGTGGCTGACGATCGGCAATGACGGCCGCATCACCGTGGCGGTGCCGCAGGCCGAATATGGGCAGGGCAGTTGGACGGGGCTGGCCCAGATCGTCGCGGACGAGCTGGGCGCGGACTGGCGCACGGTGGGCGTGGAGCCGGCGCCGCTCAATCCGCTCTATGGCAATCCGTTGGGGTTGAACGACCTGCTGGAGGGGATGCCGGCGATCCTGCCGGAAGATGTCCGGAGTGGTGTCGGCGCATGGCCGGCGCCGATGCTGACGGCGGCGTCGAGTTCGATCCGGATGTTCGAGGAGCCGACACGCGCCGCCGCCGCCGCGGCGCGGGCGGTGCTGTGCATGGCGGCGGCGGCGCGGTGGGATGCGGTGTGGACCGATTGCGCGACGGCGGCCGGCTTCGTCACGCATGCGGGCAAGCGGTTGCGCTTCGGCGATCTGGCGGCGGAAGCGGCGGGGCTGTCACCGCCCGATCCGTTGCCGATCGGGGTCGGCGGGGCGGGCAAGCTGATGGGGCAATCGCTGCCCCGGCTGGATGCGCCGGCCAAGGTCGATGGCTCGCTGAACTATGCAGCCGATGTGCGATTGCCGGACATGGTCCATGCCGCGATCCGGCAGGGGCCGCCGGGCGATACCAGGGTGGTGGGCATCGACCGCGCCGCCGCCGGGCGGGTACGCGGGATGATCGCGGTGGTGGAGCGGCCTGGCTGGGTCGCGACAGTGGCGATCACCGGATGGACGGCGCAGCGGGCGCTCGATGCGCTGGCGCCGCGCTTCGCCACCAAGGGGCCGGTGATCGACGATGCGGCGATCGAGGCGGCACTGGCGGCGGCGCTGGAGGCGAAGGGCCAGCGGATCGCGAGCGTGGGCGATATCGATGTGGCGTTTCGCGGCGGGCGGCCGGTCAGCGCGACGTACCGGGCGAGAGCCGCGGTTCATGCCGCGATCGAGACGCCGGCAGCGGTGGCGTCGTTCGACGACGGGCGGTTGCAGCTATGGTTGCAGACCGAGGCGCCGGGCGTCGCGCGGGCGGCGGTGGCCGCCGCGACGGGGTTGGGCGAGCAGGCCGTGACCGTCCATCCGATGACGCTCGGCGGATCGTTCGGTTTCGGCCTGGAACATGAGGCGGGCATTCAGGCGGCGCAGATCGCGATCGAGGTGAAGCGGCCGGTAAGCCTAGTCTGGTCTCGCGGCGAATCATTGCTGCATGATCGGTATCGGCCGCCGGCACTGGCGCGGATGGAGGCGCGGCTGGGGGCGAATGGCGCGATCCTCGGCTGGCGGGCGGCGCTGGCGACGCCGGCAACCGGCCGTGCGCTGGCGGACCGGCTGTTGCCGGGGCCGGGAATCGCGACGGCGTTGCGGATCGATCCGGCGGATCGCTATGCGGCGGGGGGCATGACCCTGCCGTACCGGGTGCCGGCCTGTGCGATCGATCACCATGCCATCGCCACGGCGCTGCCGACCGGGCATCTGCGCGGCGGGGCGCATGGTTATGGCTGTTTCTTCACCGAGTGTTTCCTCGACGAACTGGCGCATGTCGCGCAGTCGGAGCCGGTGTCGTACCGGATCGGCATGCTGGGCGGCGAGCCGCGGCTGGCCCGCTGTCTGTCGACCGCCGCCTCGCTGGGCGGATGGGAAGGCGGCGTGCCGGGGAGCGGGCAGGGGATCGCCGCGCACGCCTTTCGCGGCAGTTACATCGCGGTGATGGCCGAGGCGCGGGGCGGCGCGGACGGGCGGCCGGTGGTGGAGCGGCTGGTCGCGGCGGTCGATTGCGGGCGGGTGGTGAATCCCGACCTGGTGCGCCAGCAGATCGAGGGTGGGCTGATCTTCGGGCTGGCACAGGCGCTGGGCGCGGCGACCGGCTTCACGCGCGGGCTGGCCGATGTGCGTGGGTTCGACACGCTGTGGCTGCCGCGGCTGGCCGATACGCCCGACATCACGGTCGAGCTGATCCCGTCGGACGACGCACCGGGCGGAGTCAGCGAGCTGGCGGTGCCGCCGGTCGCGCCGGCGATCGCCAATGCGATGCAGGCGGCGACGGGGCAGCGGATGCGGATGCTGCCTTTGACGCGGTGACGGTGCGGTCGTGTATCCTGCCAACGGCGCCATGGCGTCGGCGGGGACAGGGACTTATGTCGGGTTGCGACGTTACAGCGTCGATGGACGATATTCGCGCGTCTTCAGGAAACACCATTCGATGAATCTGCCCCCCGGCCATCCCGTCATCCCGGCCCCGAAGATCGGCGTGCTGCTGATGAACCTCGGCACGCCCGATGGCCCCGATGTGAAGTCGGTGAAACGGTATCTGGGCGAATTCCTGTCCGATCGTCGCGTCGTGGAATTGCCGGCGATCGCATGGCAGCCGATCCTGCGCGGGATCATCCTGAACACCCGGCCCAAAAAGTCCGCGCACGCCTATAGCCAGGTGTGGCGCGACGACGGGTCGCCGCTGGCGGCGTTCACGCGGTTGCAGGCGGCGGGGCTGGCGGACGCGTTCGGGCCGGGCGTGCTGGTCGACTGGGCGATGCGATATGGCAGCCCGGCGATCGCCGACCGGTTGCAGGCGATGAAGGACGCCGGGTGCGAACGCATCCTGCTGGCGCCGCTATACCCGCAATATTGCGCGGCGACGACGGCGACTGCGAACGACCGGGCGTTCGCGCATCTGGCGACGATGCGCTGGCAGCCGGCGATCCGCACCCTGCCGCCCTATCACGACGATCCGCTGTATATCGGCGCGCTTAAAGATTCGGTCGAACGGTCGATCGCGGCGCTGTCGTTCGAGCCGGAAGCAATCATCGCCAGTTTCCACGGGATGCCGAAACGGACGCTGGAATTGGGCGATCCGTATCACTGCCACTGCCAGAAGACGGCGCGGCTGTTGCAGGCGGCGCTGGGGCGGCCGGTGACGATCGCGTTCCAGTCGCGCTTCGGTCCGGCCAAGTGGCTGGGGCCGGCGACCGACGAGACGCTGGTCGAGATGGCAAAGGCCGGGACGCGCAAGGTGGCGATCTTCGCGCCGGGGTTTTCCGCCGACTGCCTCGAAACGCTGGAGGAACTGGCGATCCGGGGGCGCGAATCGTTCGAGGAGGCGGGCGGGACCGACTTCGCCTATCTGCCGTGCCTGAACGACGAGGACGTCGGCATTGTTATGTTACAGAAAATCCTCTCGCGCGAACTTGAAGGCTGGATACGCCTGCCGTAGCGTCCTCCGAAACTAGGAGAGGGAGATACTGAATGGCACGGGTGGCAATCGTCACGGGTGGAACGCGTGGGATCGGCGAGGCGATCAGCCTGGCGTTGAAGGAGGCCGGCTTCACCGTCGCGGCGAATTACGCCGGTAACGACGAACGCGCCGCCGCCTTTACCGAGCGCACCGGGATCAAGGCGTACAAGTGGGACGTGTCGGATTACGACGCCTGCCAGACGGGCTGCGCGAAGGTCGCCGAGGATCTGGGGCCGATCGATGTCGTCGTCAACAATGCCGGCATCACCCGCGACGGCACCATCCTGAAGATGTCGTACGAGGCGTGGAAAGAGGTGATCGACACCAATCTGGGCGGTTGCTTCAACATGGCCAAGGCGACGTTCGCGGGCATGCGCGATCGCAAATGGGGGCGGATCGTCAATATCGGGTCGATCAACGGGCAGGCCGGGCAATATGGCCAGGTGAACTACGCCGCCGCCAAGTCGGGCATCCATGGCTTCACCAAGGCGCTGGCACAGGAAGGCGCGCGCGCCGGCGTGACCGTGAATGCGATCGCCCCTGGCTATATCGACACCGACATGGTCGCCGCCGTGCCGCCGGAAGTGCTGGAGAAGATCGTCGCGAAGATTCCCGTCGGCCGGCTGGGTCAGGCGCATGAGATCGCCCGCGGCGTCGCGTTCCTGTGTTCGGAGGATGGCGGTTTCGTCACCGGATCGACGCTGAGCATCAACGGCGGCCAGCATATGTATTGATCGACCGGCCGGCATGGCGGCGGCTGATTCGCGCGCCGCCATGCCGGTCGTTCAGGCGCGCGCGCGAAAGGCGGGCAGGATGATCGCGCGGTTGTCCAGCAGCAGCGTGATGATGGCGCGGCGCTGATCGATCAGGCCGCGTTCGACCCGGTCGAGGATCGCGATCGTCTGGGCACGATGATCCGCCCATGCCGTGCCGGCGCTGCCGTTGCTCCACCGCGTGACGAAGGCGCGGACGTCGGCGCCCAGTTGCGCGCAATCCTCCTTCAACGCGCTCGCCTGCGCCTGTTGCGGCGGCGTGCCGAGGCGGATGACGGGATCGAAGATGTCGCGGTGCTTGAACAACTGGAACTCGACCAGCGTGCGCAGCAAGGCCCAGCGGATGCGGGCGAGCGCCGGCAGGTCCGCCTCGCCCCGGGGATCGAGGAGCGGGCGCATCTGGCGGAACAGCGTGACGGAACGCGCATGATGATCGTCGAACCGATCCAGTATCCATGCCGCCACCATCCGATCACCTCGCCCCGATCCTTGTGCGGACGACATGGCGGCACGGATCGTTAAGCGAAACTTACCAAACCGGTACGGCGATCGATGTCGCCCGCTGCAACCGGAATGGGGCAGAAAGGGTGGCCCCGACGAACAAGGGGGCCGATGCCAACAAGGCACCGACCCCCCGCCCTCGTTACGCTACGCGAGGGAACTGGTGGCACACCGGGCGCATGGCCCGGCGGCAATTAGATCAGCGGCGGCAATAGCCGGGCCGGTTGGAACGCTCGACCGCGCGGCCGGCAAGGCCGCCGGCACCGGCGCCGAGCAGCGTCCCCATCGTCCGGTCGCCCCGGGTATCGATGGTGCGACCCAGCAGGCCGCCGGCGATCGCGCCGATGATGGCGCCGGTCGAGCCGTCCTTGCACTGGCGGGGCCGATAATCGCGACGATCACGGTATGCGCGCTGCGAATACCCGTCGTCGCGATAGTAGCGACGCTGGGCATCGGCGGCGCTCACCGGCACCAGGGTCGAGGCGCCCATCGCGAGAGCGGCGGCGGCGAGTGATATCTTCTTGAACATTCTCATTCTCCCGGTCCTGGCTCGTCGGCGGGATGGTCGGCCCGTCGTCGATGCCCATCGTCGATGAAAGTGTTCTGGACGATTCGCGTTGAGCCGACCCTGAATGCGGATGTTATCGCCCGTTCAGCCTTTCGGTTTGGTTACCATGGCGTAAGCGAGGGCGATGAAACGCAGTGTCGTGTGGCTGACCGTGATGGCGATGCCGTTGTTCGTGGGGGCCGGATGGTCGGGTGATGCGCGGTTGAGCCTGTTGGGGGACGACGCGCGGATGACCGCCCGGCCGGTGATGCTCGACCCGAACGACCCGGCACGGCGACGGGCGGGATCGCTGACCTTCATGGGCGGGGTGGTGCTCACCAGTCCCGATCCGGCATTCGGCGGTTATTCGGCGATGGCGCTGGACGGCGACCGCTTCACGCTGCTCAGCGACGACGGCAATATCGTCCGGTTCCGGTTGCGATCCGACTGGCGCATTGAGGATGTGCGATTCGCCGCATTGCCCGCCGGGCCTGCGACGGGCTGGACGAAGCGGTCGCGTGATTCGGAATCGATGGTGATCGATGCTGCGGGCAACCGGGCGTGGGTGGGCTTCGAGCAGTTCAACCAGATCTGGCGATATGATGCGACGCTGACGACGGCGCAGGCGGGCGTGGCGCCGGACGCGATGGCGAACTGGCGCAGTAATGGCGGCATCGAGACGATGGCGCGGCTGGCGGATGGCCGCTTCGTCGCAATCAGCGAATCGAAACCCCATGGCGAATCATTGCGGGTCGGATTGGTGTGGGCGGCCGATCCGGTCGATGATCCGGTGCCGGCGTTCCGCTTTCGCTATCGGCCGGCGCCGCGATTCGATCCGGCGGATATGACGCAATTGCCGGATGGCCGGCTGATCGTGCTGGAACGGCGGTTCGACCTGCCGTTCCGCTGGTCGAATCGGCTGGTGCTGATCGATCCGCGCGCGCTCGCGCCCGATTCGATCGTCGAAGGGCGTGAGATCGCACGGCTGGCATCGCCGTTGATCCATGACAATTTCGAAGGGATCGCCGCCCGCCGCGAGGGGGCAGCCACCGTCATCTGGCTGGTATCGGACGACAACCGCCTGCCGCTGCAACGATCGTTGCTGCTGAAGTTCCGGCTGGACGACCGACATGACGAACCATCCGCCGGTCGATGACCGGCGGATGGTTCGTCAACGACACCTGATAAGAGGTGTTACGCCGCGACGGTGGCGGTGGCGGCGCGCTTCTTCAGCACGTCGCGCTTCAGGCGACGGCAACGCAGCGACAGCTTGTCGTTGCTGGTCTTGGCCAGCCAGTTGTCCAGGCCGCCATTATGTTCGACCGAACGCAGCCCGTGCGTCGACACGCGCAGGCGCACGCTGGTTTCGAGAGCGTCGGACAGCAACGTCACGTTCTGCAGATTCGGCAGAAAGGTACGCTTGGTCTTGTTGTTGGCGTGCGAAACGTTGTTTCCCACCTGCCGGCCCTTGCCGGTCAGCTCGCAAATACGCGACATGATCGATTATCCTGGTTCGGGGGAATGCCCGGAAAGGCCGCGCGACTAGCCCTTGCCGGCGGGGACGTCAAGCTTTGGCGTATGCAACGGAGCCGCTACCACGACGTTGTTACGGTAACGAACCATAGGGAGAAGATGATGCGCACGCTGTTGGTATTGCTGGCCGTGGTTGCCCTGATCGTGGCGGCGCTGATGTATTTCGGCTTCATCTCGATCGATCAGGTGAAGCCCGGCGTGGTGCAGGCGCCACAGTTCCAGGCGGACGTGGCGCGGGTATCGGTGGGTACGGAGAACAAGACCGTGGCGGTGCCGACGTTGGAGGTCGAACGGCCGGCCAATGCGCAGGCCCCGAACTGATCGCCGGACCTACCCCTATATAGGAGCCGCTTTACGTCCATCGTCCGGCACTGCAGGGCGGTGGACGTGATTCCGTTACCCGATCCCATGCGCCGGGCGCTCGATGCTGCAGCCGGTGCCGCTGCTGCCGGCGAGGTGCCGGTGGGGGCGGTGCTGATTCGGGAGGGCGTGGTGATCGCGGTGGCGGCGAATGCGCCGCGAACGCTGGCCGACCCGACTGCCCATGCCGAAATGCGGGTGATTCGGGAAGGTGCGGCGCTGCTCGGTCGTGAGCGACTGGAGGATTGCGACCTGTGGGTGACGCTGGAGCCATGTGCGATGTGCGCGGGGGCGATCGCGCATGCGCGGATCGCGCGGCTTTATTATGCGGCGGCCGATCCGAAGGGCGGGGCGGTGGAGCATGGGCCGCGATTTTTCGGTCAGCCGACCTGTCACCACCGACCGGAGGTGTATGCCGGGATCGGCGAGCGCGAGGCGGCGGCGCTGTTGCGCGATTTCTTCGCCGCCCGGCGGTAGGTGATTCACCAATAGCTATCCCGTGCTCCTGCGGAGGCAGGAGCCCAGAGCCACGAGCGAATCACATTTGGCTCTGGGTTCCTGCTTTCGCAGGAACACGGGACGAGGAATCTTACCGCAGATCGTTCTGAGAGATCGGCACGATCTTGATCTCGACCCGGCGATTCGCGGCGCGGCCTTCGTCGGTGTCGTTCGAGGCGATGGGCTGGGTTTCGCCGTAACCACGGGTGCCGATGCGGGCCGTCTGGACGCCGCGGCTGGCGAGGTAATCGGCGACCGAGGTCGCGCGGCGCTCTGACAGCGTCTGGTTGTACGCGTCGCTGCCGACCGAATCGGTGTGGCCGTACACGTCGATATAGGTCTGATTGTACTGCGACAGGGTCTGCGCGACCTGATCGAGCGTGCGTTGGAACTGCGGCTGCACATTGGCGCTGTCATAGGCGAAGGTGATGCCCGACGGGATGTTAAGCACCAGATCGTCGCCGCGGCGGATCACCTGCACATCGGTGCCGGCGGTGCGTTCGCGAAGCTCGCGCTCCTGCTTGTCCATGTACGCGCCGATACCCGCACCGGCGAGGCCGCCGATGCCGGCGCCCACCAGCTTTTCCGTGCGGTCGCGGCGACCGCCGACGAGATCGCCGAGCAGGTAGCCGCCCAGCGCGCCGCCGATGCCGCCGATCGCGGTCTTCGAGATGCGACGCTGGCCGGTGTCCGGGTCGGTGGTGCAGCCGGCGGTGACGAGCAGGGTCGCCAGACCGGCGACGAGAAACGGATTGGTCTTCATGGCAAACGGCCCCTTGATCTGAATGTCCGGGTGAACCCGGAAATCTACAGGATTGTTCCGGGTGCGCACTGAATGGACGCTGACCGCCGTCTCGCACACCATCTTCGTTCATGAACGGTTGTCGCGTGGCGCTTTTACCGGCAAAGAGCGTTCGCACGCCAATGGCACCGCTTCCCCCCTTCCCCTGGCTCGACGTCGTCATCATCCTCGCGCTGGTTGCGTTGAATGGCGTCTTTGCGATGAGCGAACTCGCCGTCGTGTCCTCGCGCAAGGCGCGGCTGGAGGCGATGGCGCGCAGTGGCCGGTCGGGCTCGCGGGCGGCGATGCTGCTGGCGGCCGATCCCGGCAAGTTCCTGTCCTCGGTCCAGATCGGCATCACGCTGATCGGTATTCTGGCCGGCGCCTATTCGGGTGCGAGCCTCGGCACCCCCACGGGCGCGCGGCTGGAGGCGCTGGGCGTGCCGGCGGAGACGGCGGGGACGCTGGGTTTCGCGCTGGTCATCACGCTGACGACCTATGCCTCGCTCATCATCGGCGAGCTGGTGCCCAAGCAGATCGCGCTGCGATCGCCGGAGACGGTGGCGTCGCTGGTCGCGATCCCGATGCGCTGGCTGGCGGTATTCACCGCGCCGCTCGTCTGGCTGCTCGATTCGACCAGCGCGCTGATCTTTCGCCTGTTGCGGCTGGACCGCAGCAACGAGGATCAGGTGACGGCGGAGGAACTGCACCTGATCGTCGCCGAGGCATCGAAATCGGGCGTGATCGAAGAGCATGAACGCTCGATCATCTCCGGCGTCGTGCGGCTGGCGGACCGGCCGGTGCGCGAGATCATGACGCCGCGCACCGAGGTCGACTGGCTCGATTGCCGCGCCGACGAAGCGACGATCCACGCCAAGCTGTTGTCGACGCAACATACGCGGTTGCCGATCGGCGACGGGTCGATCGACAACATGGTCGGCGTGGTGCAGGCGCGCGATATCGCGGCGGCGCTGTTGCGCGGCGAGCGGATCGACCTGAACGTGCTGAAGCGCAAGGTGCCGGTGGTGATCGACCGGATCGACGCGCCCGACGCGTTGCTGGCGCTGCGTCAGGCGGAAGTGCCGATGGCGCTGATCCACGATGAATACGGCCATTTCGAGGGGATCGTGACACCGGCCGACCTGTTGTCGGCGATCGGCGGGACGTTCGCCTCCGACGCCGATCCCGACGAATCGCCGCCGGTCGTCGAGCGCGACGACGGGTCGTTGCTGGTGGCGGGGACGGCGTCGGCGGACGCGCTGGCCGACCGGCTGGGTATCGACCTGCCCGAGGACCGCGATTTCGCGACCGTGGCCGGGCTGGCGCTGGCGGTATTCCGGCATCTGCCGGCGGAGGGTGAGAGCTTCATCGAGCAGGGCTGGCGGTTCGAGGTCGTCGATCTGGACGGGCGGCGGATCGACAAATTGCTGGTGAGCGCGGTCTGACCCTATCGGCACCATGCCGTGCGATAGTGCCGATACGGATCGATTCAGGCGAGTGTTCGTGACCGACCCGTTTCGTCGCGCCCTATAATCCTGCTGTGGACATCGCGCTTGTACTGCCGCGATGCGAGAAGCGGGAATGCAATGCCGGTCGATCAAGTGAAATCACGCCTCGCCTTCATGGAGGTGAGCGCGGATCAGCAGGCGACGGTCGCAGCGGTACGACCGCTGATCGGGAAACTGATCGGCAAGGCGCTGGACCGGTTCTACGCCCGCGTGCGGCAACAGCCCGAAACCGCCCGCTTCTTTCGCGACGGCAGCCATGTCAGTTCGGCCAAGGCGGCGCAGGAGTCGCACTGGATGAACATCGCGAACGGCCGGTTCGACGAGGAATTCCATGCCAGCGTGCGTCGGATCGGTGCGGTCCATGCCCGGATCGGGCTGGAACCGCGCTGGTATGTCGGTGCCTATGCACTGGTGCTGGAGGAATTGCTGGCGGGGATCGGCCGCCATTACAGCCCATGGCGACGGGCGCTGGCGCTGTTCCGGGCGCCAACGGCGACGGATGCCAGCATCGCCATCGTCAAGGCGGCGTTGCTCGACATGGAATTGTCGCTGTCGGTGTATTTTGAGGAAGCACAGGTCGAACGCGACGCCGCGATCACCGCAACGGAGCAGGCGCTGACCGCCTTGGCATCGGGCGAGTTGACCACGACGCTGTCGGGGCTGCCGGGCAGCTTCGCGGTGCTGGAGAGCAGTTATAACGAGGCACTGGGCAAGCTGCGCGACCTGATCGGGTCGGTGACCGACAGCGCGACGACGATCCGGACGGGATCGGGCGAGATCGCGCAGGCGTCGGAGGATCTGGCGCGGCGGACGGAGAGCAATGC
>NZ_JAELXS010000007.1 GCF_016427505.1 Sphingomonas mollis
TCCGCAAACCGGCGTGGTTCGCATACAAGTATCTGCACCTCCTGCGCGGCCGCGAGATCGCGACCGGCGACGATCAGACCCTCGCCGCCAGCGAAGGTGGTCGCACCGGCGTCCTGCTATGGAACTGGCAGCAACCACGACAGGACATCAGCAACCGCCCGTTCTTCACGCGCGTTCTGCCGGCGCAGCAGGCGATACCGCGCGCGATCGGTTTCGCCGGACTGAAGCCCGGTCGCTACCGGCTGACGATACGGCGTACCGGATACCATGCCAATGATTCGCACACCCGCTATCTGGAGATGGGTTCGCCCGCCACCCTGTCGCCTGCGCAACTGGCCGAACTGCAATCACTGACGCGCGACTTGCCGGAAACCGATCGCTCGGTCACGATCGGACGCGATGGTCGCTACCTCGCCACCGTGCCGATGCGCAGCAACGACGTGGTGCTGGCGCTGCTGGAACCGGCGGTGAAATAGCCCGTCAGATCACATCACCGGCCCTGTACGATCGCCACGCCCCAAGGCGCGAGGTCGATGGCTTCACCCGCGGCGAGCTTTCGGCCCGACAGCAATTCCGTGCCGCCGGTCGCATCGATCACCGGTCGTGCCGTGGCCGAATAATTGAGCACATAGCGCAAGGATCGACCGTCGCGCGCCGTACCCCGACGGACGATCAACGGCCAGTGTTCGGCCGGCACCTCGACACCGGCGCGGCGGACTTCGTCGGCCAGCAGTTTCTCCGCCATCGCGTCGGTCGGCATGAAGCCGACATAGCTGACCTCGCCCTTGCCCCAGCCGTTGCGCGTCATCGCCGCCGTGGCCGGCCATGACGGGTGTTTGTAGCGGGCGACCACGGTGGCGGTGGTCGGGGTCAGCATCTCCATCCACCAGCGCGGGCGGTTCTCGGCGTCACCAACCTTGAACGGATCGTCGGCCAGCGACACGTCGTTGGGAATGGTGAACAACTGATACTTCACGCCCGCCGCCTCGGCGATCGCGCCCGGCTGGCTGGCATAGCGGACCTTGACGTTCTCGTCGGAGAAACCGCTCTTGAAGCTGTAGAGCAGGTGGCCGCCGCGTTTGGCATAATCGTTCAGCGTCGCGATCTCGGCATCGCTGGCGGCGTAGAGCGCGGGGACGATGACGAGCTTGTATTTATCCAGCGGCACCGGCGCATCGACGCTGACGAAATCGACCTCGATATTCTGGCGATACAGCGCGTCGTAAAAGCCGCGGACGACATTGCTGTAGCTGATTTGCCGGCCATCGGCATTGATCCTGAACGCGTCGAACGCGGTCAGCGCATTGTTGCTGACATAGATGGCGACCTTGTTGTCCTTCTTCAGGTCGACCAGTTTCGATCCCAGCCGTTTCAGGTCGGCCCCGATCGTCTTCGCCTCGTCATAGACGGGGTTGGGCTGGTAATCCTGCGTCAGCAGTCCGCGCCAATAGGTTTCGATCGCATTGGCGGTCGATGCCCAGTGCCAATAGGACACCATGTTCGCGCCGGAGGCGAGGTGGCTGAACGCCTGCAATCGCAACTGTCCCGGAAACGGGGTCCATTGCGGAAAGCCCTGCGCCTCCGTCTCGATCACGAAGTAATTTTCGCCCGGACGGATCGAGCGCGCGAGGTCGCCGAAGAACGCGATCTCGGTGCCGGTCAGCTTTTCCTGACTGGGATGGTAGATATCGACGCCGGTGATATCGACCGCCTTGGCCGATCGCCAATGATTTGCCCTGCCTTGCAGGCCGGACGAAAAACCGCCGTCGAAGTCGTAATCGAAATTATGGGTGATGAACTGGCCGGGCCGGGAATGGCCGCGGACCAGCTGCGATTGCCAGACGAGGAAATCGGTGACCAGCGTGCGCTGGAACTCGGCGAACGCGCTTGTGACGCTGGCGTTGATCGAATGGGTGGTGGTCGGGAAATCGTCCCAGTCGTTGATGCGGTTGGACCAGTAATTCAGGCCCCATGCCGCGTTCAGCGCGTCCAGACTCGGCCATTTGCGCTGCATCCCGGCCTTGAACGCGGCCTGGATGCGCGGGGTATCGAGCGGGAAGGTGCGCGTCTCGTTATCGATCTGATAACCGATGACGGCGGGGTGGTCCTTCACATGGTCGATCAAGGCCACGATCACGCGCTCGCACGCGGCACGGTAATCCGGGTCGGTGATGTCCATGTTCTGGCGGGTGCCATATTGCCCCGGCCGCTGGAGCACGTCGGGATGCTGCCGCGCGAGCCAGGTCGGCACGGCATAGGTCGGCGTGCCGACGATCACCTTGATGCCCTGCCGGTGCATCGCCGCCAGCATCCGGTCGACATGAGTGAAGTCGAACACGCCCGGCTGCCGCTCCAGCGTCCCCCAGGTCGATTCGGCGATGCGGACCACATTGATCCCCGCCGCCCTCATCATCCGCGCATCTTCGTCGACGCGGTCGACGGGCGTGTATTCGTCGTAATAGGCGACGCCGTACAGGATGGTCCCGGGCCGCTCGATCGACGCCGGGGCGGCATCGGCCGGCATAGCGATGGCAAGCATCATCCCGCACAGCAGCGCTTTCGTGACCATCGTCGCCTCCCCCGTGTACTATTTATTTTGCCGTCGGCTTTGCACGCTGTCGGGAAAGTGACAAGTTCTTCGGATCAGCAGGGCGGTTTTCAGCCTGGGGTGCGCTGCCTGATTATAGCCGCGACGATCGTTTCAGACCGGTGGCCGGATGTGGTGACTGTCGCCGAGACGCAGTGTCATCGGCCAGCGTTGCTGCAGCAGCGGAACGTCATGACCGTCGCGCGACGCCACGGCCGCCCCGATCCCCTGCGCCAACGCCAGCCCCAGGTCTTCCAACGCCAACGTGAAGCAGGTCAGGTCCGGTGACAGCGCCCGGCATGTCGGACTGTCGCGCAACCCGATCAAGGCGATGTCGCGTCCGGGTTCCAGCCCAAGACCACGCAACGCCCGATACGCCCCCACCGGTGCCGTCTCGCCCATCAGCAACAGCGCGCTGGGCCGATCGTCCAGCGCCATCAATTGCCGCGCCGTCGCCTCGCCATCGCTTTCATCGGTATCGCCGTTGTGGACCAGTGCCGGATCGAACGTGATGCCGGCATCGTCCAGCGCCGTTCGGTAGCTGTCGACGATGATATGGCTGTTGTTGATCGTGGCGGGCGGCGCGACCAGTCCGATCCGGCGATGACCGGCCGCCGCGAACAGCGCCACGGCATCGGCGACCACGCTTTCGAAATCGAGATCGATCCAGGCGAAGGGCCGCGCGGTCGCGGAACGACCGAGGGCGACGAACGGAATCCTCCGGTCGAGCAGGAAGTCGATGCGGCTATCCTCATACCGGGTCGCGGACAGCAGCCAGGCATCGACGGTGCCGCGCGCGACATGGCGACGCAGGAAGGTGAGGCCATCCTCTCCCGTGCGTGCGAGCAGCACGACCAGATCGAGACCGTGTTCGGCCAGTCCGGTCTGCACCCCTTCCAGCAGCGCCATGAAGAACGGATCGCCATGAACGGCACTGTCATGTTCCAGCGTCAGCATGAAACCGATGGTGCCAGTCCGTCCGCTGCGCAGCGTTCGGCCCGACTGGTTGGGCGTGTAGCCGAGCCGCGTCGCGGCTTCGAGCACGCGCTGGCGGGTGGCCGCGCTCACGTCCTTGCGGTCGTTCAGCGCGCGCGAGACCGTGCCGATCGACAGGCCGAGCTGGCGGGCAAGGTCGCGGATATCCATGCCGCCGTGATCGCGGCGCGGCTCCGTCGGCGCAAGTGGATTGACAGCGGCCCTACTCCACGCGACAACACCGGAAACGTTTACGGAACGGCGCGAACCGTATCCGAAGGAGAGGATCGCATTGGATACGCTTGCCCTGGAATCGCATTCGATCGGCTGGTCGTACAATGGCGACTGGCTGAGGATCGAGGCGCACGGACCGCATGGCCTGCGTCTGCGGGCCTCCGATCGTCCGGCGCGGGCGGCGTCGCCGGGGGCGTTGCTCGACGTGGCGACACCCGATCCGGTCGTCCGGCGCGACGGCAACGTCGCCCGGATCGAACACGGCAATATCGCCGCTGAAGTCGACCTGCAGGGGCGGGTGCGCTTTCTCGATCGGAACCGCCGCGTGCTGCTGGAGGAGAAGTGGCGCCAGCGCGATACGGTGGCGAAATTCTGGACGGTCGGCACGGATGCGACGGGCACGATCAGCGCGCTCGGCATCGCGGGACGCGAGTTCAGGCCGCTGCACGGCGACGTATCGCAGATCACCGTACGGTTCGAGGCGAAGCCGGGCGAGAAGCTGTTCGGCATGGGCCAGTATCAACAGCCCAATCTCGATCTGGCCGGCTGCATCCTTGAACTGGCGCAGCGCAATTCGCAGGCGAGCGTGCCGTTCGTCGTATCGAGCGACGGCTATGGTTTCCTCTGGAACAACCCCGCGGTCGGCGATGTGTGCTTCGCCGCCAACGGCGCGTGCTGGATCGCGCACGCCGCCCGGGAGATCGATTACTGGGTCACCGCCGCCGACACGCCGGCCGCGATCGTCCGCAATTATGCCGCGGTCACCGGCACCGTGCCGAAGATGCCCGACTTCGCGCTGGGCCTGTGGCAGAGCAAGTTGCGTTATCGCACGCAGGACGAACTGCTGGCGGTGGCGCGCGAGTATCGCCGGCGCGGCATTCCGCTGGCGGTGATCGTCGCCGATTTTTTCCACTGGCCGGTGCAGGGCGACTGGCGCTTCGATCCGCGCGAATGGCCCGATCCGGCGGCGATGACCGCCGAGCTGAAGGCGATGGGCACCGAATTGCTGGTGTCGGTGTGGCCGACGGTCGATCCGCGGTCCGAGAATTATCCGGCAATGGCCGAAAAAGGCTATCTGGTGCGAACGCGCCGGGGAATCGACATCCAACAGGATTTCCTCGGCAACACGCGCTTCATCGATCCGACCCATCCCGGCGCGCGGGCATTCCTGTGGGAGCGGTTGAAGCGCAACTATCGCGATCTGGGCGTCCGGCTGTTCTGGCTGGACGAGGCGGAGCCGGAATATTCCGCCTATGATTTCGACAATTATCGCTATCATGCCGGCGGCGTGCTGGAGGTCGGCAACGCCTATCCCTTCCACTTAGCGCAAGCCGTTCACGACGGTCTGCGTGCCGAGGGCGAAACCGAGATCGTCAGTCTGGTGCGTTGCGCCTGGGCGGGAAGCCAGCGTCAGGGTGCGCTGGTCTGGTCGGGCGACATCCACAGTTCGTTCGCGGCGATGCGCAACCAGCTGAGCGCCGGCCTGAATATGGGCATGGCGGGCATTCCGTGGTGGACCACCGATATCGGCGGCTTCCACGGCGGCCATGTCGACGATCCCACGTTCCGAGAATTGATGGTGCGCTGGTTCCAATGGGCGGTCTTCACCCCCGTGCTGCGCATGCACGGCCACCGCGACCCGATCACCCCGCCAGCCGAGCCGTTTCGTGACGGCGTCGCGCAATGCGATACCGGCGCGGGCAACGAACTGTGGAGTTTCGGCGAGCCAGTGTTCGATATCCTGCGTCGCTACGCTGCGCTGCGCGAACGGCTGCGGCCCTATGTCGCGTCGCTGATGGTGAAGGCGCACGAGCATGGCGATCCGCTGATGCGGCCGATGTTCTTCGACTTCCCTGACGACGCGCGCTGCTGGGCGCTCGACGACCAGTACATGTTCGGCCCCGACCTGCTGGTCGCGCCGATCGTGGCGGCGGGGGTGACGGAGCGCGACGTGTATCTGCCTGACGGCGACTGGGTAAATGCATGGAGCGGTGATGCGGTCGCCGGCGGGCGGGTGGTCCGTTGCGCCGCACCGCTCGCACGCATCCCGGTCTTCGTCCGCGCCGGTGCCGCCGTGGCATCGGCCTTCGCGCAAGACGCCGGGACGAGCTGATCCGACAGCACGCGCATAGCGGTATCGACGGGCAGGAGAGGAGACGCTGATGGTGACGATCGCGCAACAGGGGGACGCCGGTACGGTGGAGCTAGGCCCCGTCGCGCCCGCGGACCGCGTGCCGTTCTTCGAGAAGGTCTGCTACGGCTTCGGTGACGCGGGCGGCACGATCATCACCGGGCTGATCGCCAATTTCCTGACCTTTTATTACACCGACGTGTTCGGACTGGCGCCGGGCATCGTCGGTGTCATCTTCCTGTCGCTACGCATCTTCGACGCGATTTCCGATCCGTTGATCGGGATGATGGCCGACCGCACCCACACCCGCTGGGGCCGGTTCCGGCCGTATCTGTTGTGGACCGCGATCCCGGTCGGGCTCAGTTGCTTCCTGACCTTCCAATCGCCTGACCTCGGCTATGACGGCAAGGTGGCCTATGCCGCCGCGACCTACTTCCTGCTGGCGCTGTCCTATTCACTGAACAACGTGCCCTATTGCGCGCTCATCACCCGCATGACCGACAGCGCGCGTGAGGGTGTGGCGTGCCAGTCGGTGCGGTTCGCGATGGTCGCGATCGCGTCGTTCGGGGTGTCGGTCGGCCTGCCGATCATGGTGCGGCAACTAGGCGGCGCCGACGTGGCGCTCGGTTATCGCAACGGCGTCGCGATCCTCAGTCTGGCCGCGGTGGCAATGTTCCTGATCTGCTTCGCGTTCGTGCGCGAGCGGGCGGTGCCGTCCGATGCGGTCGAGCTACCGTTGCGCGTGGCAATCTCCAACACGCTGAAGAACGATCAGCTACGCCTGACGTTCGTGATGACGCTGCTGCTGATCGGCATCTTCAATACCAAGGGCGGCGCCGCACTGTATTTCATCACCTACGTCCTGAACGGCGGCACGACCTATCAGGCGCTGTTCTTCGGTATCGCGACCACCGGCGGTTTCATCGGCTCGATCGTCGTCCAGCTGTTCACGCGGCGCTATGACGTGAAGACCGTCTATGTTTGGGTCAATCTGGTGCTGGTCGCGGGGCATTTCGCCGCCTTTTTCGTGCCGGGCGACTATCCGACCCTATGGCTGGTGCTGGTCGGCCTGTGCTGCATCGTACTGGGCTGCACGCTGCCGCTGCACTTCACGCTGATCCAGCTCGCCGACCAATATGGCGAGTGGAGGCTCGGCACGCGATCGTCGGGGATGAGCTTCGCGTTCAACCAGTTCTTCGTCAAACTGGCCTGGGCCGTGGCCGGGGTACTCATCAGCGGCGTGCTCGTCGCGGTGTCGTATCAGGCGGGCGCCGGCAACCAGACACCGCTTTCGCTCACCGGCATCATCCTGTTGTCGACGGTCATCCCCGGCCTGATGCACCTCGCGCTCGCGTTGACCGCCAGCCGCCTGATCCTGAACCGCGCGACGATCGACCGCATGACGGCCGGGCGCAGGGCATGAACCGTCATCACATCCCCAACGAGGCCGAGCTACATCCCATGACATCCGCGTCCGCCCTCCGCCGTCGTGCCACGACCATCGTCGCCGTCCTGCTCGGCTCGTCCGCCCTCGTCGCCGCGCCGGTGGCAGGCCAGCAGGTGGCCGAGCGGCTGGAGGCCGACCTGTCGAGCGACACCGGCCCGGTTCATGGCGGCGCGTCCGGCACGCTGTACGGCCTGTACGACGCGCGCCTGCCCAGCGCCAATCTGGTCGAGGGGATCGCGCTGCGTACCGTATCGACCAAGGCGCAGGACGGGCCGCAGCATCCCGGTGCCGATGCGCTGGAGGTATCGACGCTGCTGACCGATGCGTCGGGCGGCGACACCTACATCTACATGACCGACATCTACCGCGAATTTCCCTATGCGTGGAAGACCGGCACCTGCGAACAGTCGGTGGCGTCCTATCTCGACAAGATACGGATGCAGACCGAACAGGTCCGCGCGATGCCCGTGCGTTATCGCGATCGCATCGTCTTCGCGCCGTTCAACGAGCCCGAAGGGAACATGTTCGGCGACGGCGTCAAAAGCTGCAACGGTGTCGGCTGGCAGAAGAACCCGACCGCGTTCTTCGACGCCTGGGACCGCGCCTATCGCGCGATCCGCCAGATATTGCCCGGCGCGCGCATCGCGGGACCGAACACCAGCATCCTGTTCGACGAGGTGAAGGGCTTCATCGCGCATGCGGTGAAGAACGGCACCGTGCCCGATGTCGTGACGTGGCACGAACTGAGCAATCCCGCGACCGTCCGCGCCAGCGTCAGGAAATATCGCGCGTGGGAGGACACGCTGTTTGCCGGCACGCCGTTGCAGGGGCGCCACCTGCCGATCAACATCAACGAATACGCCCATAACTACCACACGTCCGTGCCGGGACAGATGGTGCAGTGGATCGCCGCGATCGAGGATTCGAAGATCGACGCGGACATCGCCTATTGGAACATCGACGGCAATCTGAGCGACTCCGCGGTTCAGGCCAATCGCGGCAACGGCCAGTGGTGGCTGCTCAATGCGTACCGCACGATGAGCGGGCACGGCCTGACCGTCACGCCGCCGCACCCGGACGAAAGCTACACGCTGCAGGGTCTGGCGTCCTTCGATCCGACGCGGGGGCAGGCCCGGCTGCTGTTCGGTGGCAGGAGCGGCGGTGCGACGATCGCCCTGACCAGGATGCCGGCGTCCTTCGGCACCACCGCGCGGGTACGGGTGCGCGAGATCGGCTGGACCGGCCAGCTTGGCGATGCGCCGCCGCCGCTGGTCGTCGCGGAACGCGCGGTGCCGATACGTGACGGGCGCGTGGATCTGGCGTTCGGCACTGGCGACCTGCCAGGATTGCGGGAGGAATCCGCCTATGAAGTCGTCCTGACACCCGATGCCAGGGGTGCGCGATCCATCGCACCCGCGATACCGTGGCGACAGGATTACGAGGCCGAAGCGGCACGCCGGACGGGCACCGGATTGACGGTGCGCGGGCCGGAGGGATCGCCGAAGGATGTGGGCCGCTTCCACACCTCGGGCGGCTATTCGGTGGAGGGATTCACCACCGGTGCGAATGCCGGGCTCGACTTCGCGGTCGATGTGCCGCGCGATGGCCGCTACGACCTGCGCGTCCTCGCCAGCACCTTCAATCAAGACCCGAAGGCCGTCGCGCAGGGGCCGACCAACATATTCCTGCGCATCGACGGCAAGGCGATCGGCGAGACGGAGCTATTCCTGCCGCTCGGCTACAAGCCATCCGTGCTCGATCACGCCGATACGGCGGTGACGTTGACGGAGGGGCGCCACGTCCTGACGCTGGCGACGCGCAGCCTCGACGGCAAGCGTCGCACGCAGGGCAATGCGCTGGTCGATCGCATCACGCTGTCGCTCGCCGATACGGCGCCCGACACCCGTTACGAAGCGCGGGACGCCTGGCTGACGCGGACGAATGCCGGCGCCGATGCCGCCGATGCGGTGCGGCTCGACAAGGGCGATGCCGCGACCTTCTGGGTATATGCTGCGCAGGACGGTCCGGCGCGGTTGACGGTGGAGTCGGACGGTGACGGCATGGCCGGCCTCGCCGTCAACGGGCGTATATTGGCCCGCGCGACGCGCGATGCCTTCCTGTTCGGCGGCGTCAACAAGGTGACGCTCACCGGACTGACCGGCACGACACGGTTGCATCGCCTGCGCGTCGGTAGCGCGCCGGCCTCGCCCGCCCGCATCTACGAAGCGGAAGCCGCGACGATCGCCGGTGTCGCGCGCATCATGCCCGCCACGCTGGCGAGCGGCGGGCGGGCCGTGTTCGACATCGGCGGCGCACCGGGCAATGGCAACACGCTGACGTTCCCGGCGGTGACGGTGGACCGGGCGGGCGATTATGCGCTCACCATCCGCTATTCGAACGACGAGCAGTCGAAGGCGACGCACTATAATCCCGACCCGCTCGCGCGCATCGCGCGCATCTCGGTCAACGGTGCCACGCCGGTGCTGGCGACCTTTCCCAACAGCTTTCACCGCAACAACTGGTGGGAGATGACGGTGCCCGTGACCCTGCGTGCCGGCACGAACACCATCCGCATCGCCGGCGAGGAACAGCCCAACCGGGACGGGCGTACCTTGGCCTCGCAGCAATGGCCGGGCGTGCTGCTGCGCTCTCGCTTCGCCCCGAACATCGATCACATCGCCGTGGCACCGATGCCGGGGTCGAAGGCGCCGGCCACCCACTGACACGACGACATCAACCAAGCCGATAATCGAGGAGGGGTAACATGAAGAACATCATGATCGCACGCCTGTTGACGTCGACGGCAACAGTGCTGGTGCTGGCTTCCGCCGCACCGGCAATCGCGCAGCAACAGGTGCCGGGTACCACCAGCGCCACCACCAGCGCCGACCCGACCACCGACACCGCGCCGCCGGCCGATGGTTCGACGGACGACATCATCGTCACCGGCATCCGCCAGAGCCTGAGCAGCGCGCAGAACATCAAGCGTAATTCGGACGCGATCGTCGATGCGCTGGTCGCCGAGGATATCGGCAAGTTCCCGGACAACAACGCGTCGGAGGCGATCGCGCGGGTCACCGGTGTGCAGGTGACACGTTACGCCGACGAAGCGAACGGCGTGCTGATCCGCGGCCTCCCCAATGTGCAGACCACGGTGCAGGGGCGCGAGATATTCACCGCCGATGGCCGCTCGGTCGCGATCCAGGATTTCCCGGCACAGGCCCTCTCGCGCGTCGACGTGTACAAGGCGGTGACCGCGCAGAATCTGGAGGGCGGCATCGCCGGCCTGATCGATGTCGGACTGCGCCGGCCATTCGATTTCAAGGGCTTCGAACTCGCCGGCGCGGCGCGGGGCGTCTACAACACCGAGTCGCGCAAGCTCGACCCGATCGGCAGCCTGCTCGTCAGCAATCGCTGGCAGACCGGCATCGGTGAGATCGGCGCGCTGCTCAACGCATCCTTCACCCAGACCCGCTATCTGAATTCGATCCGCTATCAGGGTTTTCAGGACAATGTGCCGACCGCGCAGCAGGTGCTGCCGGCATCGGTCGGGCGCAACTTCACCTTTCCGCAGGATATCGGGCTCTTCTATCAGCGCGGGAATCGTCAGCGGCCGTCGATCAACGGATCGCTGCAATGGCAGCCGTCCGACAATCTGATGATCTACGCCGACGGTCTGTATCAGGGCTATCGCAACAAGGTCGCCAACGACTTCTTCGGCATCTCGATCCAGTCGAGCACCACCGGGGGTAGTCCACCGACGATCCGCAACGCCGTGCTGACGCAGGACGGAACGACGCTCGACTCGTTCGACATCGATCTGGGCATCGTCAACGGCCCGACCAAGCAGGCCGGGCGTGGCCGCACCGATACGCTGCAAGGTGCGCTCGGTGCCCGGTGGGAGGTGAGCAATGCGGTGTTCACCACCGATCTGGCCTTCACCAAGTCGACGGTCGACAACACCTATTACGAATTCCAGACCCAGATGGTCAGCCCGCTGTCGCTGGCGGTCCGGCTGAACGCGGAACGCAGCGTCGATTTCGTACCCACCGGCGCCGATTTCACCGACCCGGCCAGCTTCAACGTGCGCGGCCTCTATGAGAACCGGAGTCGCGCCACCGGCGACCAGTGGCAGTGGCAGGGTAACATGGACCTCGACACCGGCTCCCCCCTGTTACCGAAGTTCAAGTTCGGATGGCGCTACGCCAATCGCAACGCCAGTTCGACCTATGGCGATCGTTATGCCGGCCTTGCCGGTCTGCGCGATCCCATCTCGCGGGTGCCCGGCGTGTCCGACGGCAAGATCATCGAAGCCGGTTTCCACGGCGACGACGTGCAGAAATTCCGATCCTGGTTCGCACCGGACGCCGACATCCTGAACGACCGTATCAACGATGTGCGCGGCTATGTCCGCGACGCTCTGGTGCGCGCGAGCGCCGATGCGGGCACGCGCGGGCAATGGGCGCCGGAACGACCCGCCCTCAACCCCCTGAACGCCTTCTCCGCGCGCGAGCAGGTGTTCAGCGGCTATGCGCAGGTCGACTATGCGTTCGATCTGGGTATCCCGATCGATGGCGTGATCGGTACGCGCATGGTCATCACCCGCAACCGGCTGGACGGCACCAACTCGCTGCCGGGTGCCGGGGGCGCGACGTTGCTCGTCCCGATCGCCTCTTCCCAGCAATATACCGACGTGCTGCCCAATATCAGTGCACAGTTGCACTTCACCGATCGCCTGAAACTGCGTCTGTCGCGCACGGAGGCGTTGACCCGGCCCGGCTTCAACCAGATCAATCCGACGCTGACGGTGCAGCAGGGGACGATCGGCGGCAACATCTCGTACACCGGCAACGGCGGCAACCCGGATCTGCAGCCGGTCCGCTCCGACAATTACGATGCGTCGCTGGAATATTATTTTTCGCGCACCGGATCGGTATCGGTCGCGGGCTTCTATCGCGAGATCGACGGTTTCATCAACTCGCTGCCGCAGATCGTGAATGTCGCGCCGTTCGGCAACATCCTCGTCTATCGCCCTACCAATGCCGGTTCCGGCAAGATCAAGGGGATCGAGGCAGCGGCGACGACCTTCTTCGACTTTCTGCCCGGCGCGCTGCGCGGTCTCGGTGCGCAGGCTAATTTCACCTATATCGACGGCGAGCAGACGTTGCAGTCGGCGGCGAACTTCGTCGGGGGCCGCAACACCCTGCCCGGCGTGTCGAAATACAGCTTCAACGTCATCGGGCTCTACGAACTCGGACCGACGAGCATCCGGTTGGCGTACAACTACCGAAGTGCCAACGTCGACGGCTTCGGCGCGCCCGGCGTGTTCACGACCGTCTATTCGGATTCGGTCGGTCGCCTCGATCTGTCGGCGAGCTATAACATCAGTGACAAACTGACCTTTACGGTCGACGCCACCAATCTGTTACGCACGCCGTACCACAGCTACGTCAAGGATTCACGCTATCCCCGCGACGTTCGCTGGGAAGCGAGCCTGTTGTCGGCCGGCGTCCGGTTCCGGTTCTGATCGGCGGCGATATCGCGGGCCGCCGACATGCTGGTACGGCGACCGACATGTCGGGCGGTCGCGTTGCATGGGATATAAGTAATATATTGCTATCGGAGATCCTGAACTAGAAGCTCTGCTTCACGACATGGTTCCCCGCTTTCAACAGCAGGTTGAGAGCCCCCTCGATCAGCTTGCTCATCAGGGCTGACGCGGCCAGCGCGTCGCCCTTCATGATGGCCGTCGCCACCCGCTTGTGATCGATCGCGCTGGCGCGGCTGACGCCGGCATATTCGTTCGTCCGCCGGATGCTGAATCGCAGCGTCGCTTCCGACAGATCGGTGAACTGTCGCATGAAGCGGTTGTTGCTCGCCTCGATCACGGCGCGGTGAAAGGCGATATCCGCCTCGAGCGGATCGTCGTTGCCCTGTTCGGCGCTGAACATCCGGTCGGTGGCGTGGCCGATTGCCGCCCGCTGCGTCCCGGTGGCGCCGTCGGCGGCGAGTCCGGCCGCGCGGGGTTCGATCGCCATCCGCATTTCGGTGAACGCGATGAGCAGGTCGATCGAGAATTCCCGCTCCAACAGCCATTTGAGCACGTCGGGATCGAGGAGGTTCCAGCTGTCCTCCGGCTGCACCACCGTGCCGGCGCGTTGCCGGGCACGGAGCAGGCCCTTGGCGGTCAGCATCTTCACCGCCTCGCGTACGACCGGCCGGCTGGCGCCATATTGCTCGCAAAGCTGCGCCTCGAACGGAAATCCGGTCGCGGCGGTGAATTGCTCGGTGACGATCGCCCGCCCCAGATCGTTGGCAATGCGCCGGGTGATGTTCCCGCTCCCGTCCTCCCGTGCCGCCGATGGCTTGCTGCTGATGTCCATCCCGATCGCATACCGGATCGCGCTCACGAGGTCACCGGGTAAGGCGAAGCTCAGCCGGCGAAGCGGCCGCCCCGATCGCCCATCCGGTGAGCGATCCACAGGCATGCAGATCGAAGGCGACCATAGCGCGTCGTACCTTCTTCTCGGGCAAAGTAAAATATGATAATTTCTTGACGCTTGTCAGGCGACGGTTAGGATCGCACGCAACGATGACGTTCCAGATGGGGATATATCGATGACCGCCGACGGCGTGGACCGGATAGGCCGGATCGAGACGTTTCTGGTCCATCCCCGCTGGCTGTTCGTCCGGGTCGAGACGGAACAGGGTGCGGTCGGCTGGGGCGAGGCGACGCTGGAGGGGCATGCCGAGGCCGTCGTCGGCGCGCTGGAGGCGGTGCGTGACCGCCTGATCGGGCATAACCCAGACCGCATCGAAGATGCGTGGCAGATGCTGCACCGGCTGGGCTTCTATCGCGGTGGCCCTGTCCTGCTGTCGGCCATCGCCGGGATCGATCAGGCATTGTGGGATATCAAGGCGCGCAAGCTGGGTGTGCCGGTTTATCAGTTGCTGGGCGGACGGGTGCGCGACCGCATCCCGGTGTATGCGTGGATCGGTGGCGATCGCCCCGCCGACGTGGCCGCCGCCGCCCGCGCCCGCATCGATCAGGGCTTCACCGCGGTGAAGATGAACGGCACCGAGGATGTCGGCTGGCTCGACAGTCCGGCGAAGATCGACGCCGTCGCCACGCGGCTGGCGGAGGTGCGGGCCACGGGCATCGACGTCGGTATCGACTTCCACGGCCGCGTCCACAAGCCGATGGCGCGCACCGTGCTGCGCGCCATCGAGCCGCTGCGTCCGCTGTTCGCCGAAGAGATCGTGCTGGGCGACAATCCCGACATCTTCGCCGGTCTGGCCGGCTTTTCCAGCGTGCCGCTGGCGCTGGGCGAGCGGTTGTACAGCCGCTGGGATTTCCGGCCCTTCTTCGAGAGCGGAGCGCTGGATATCGCGCAGCCCGATCTGGCCCATGCCGGTGGTATTTCGGAATGCCGCCGTATCGCCGCGATGGCCGAAACCTATGACGTGGCGTTCGCGCCGCACTGTCCGATCGGGCCGATCGCGCTGGCGGCATGCCTGCACCTCGCGGCGGCGACACCCAACTTCGTCATCCAGGAAATATCGCTCGGCATCCATTACAACGGCGCGGCACAGGAACTGGCGACGTTGATGCGCAATCCCGACCTGTTCCGTATCGACGGCGGCAGTGTCGCCGTGCCCGAGGGGGTCGGGCTGGGCGTCGATATCGACGAGAAGGCGGTGCGGGCGATGGCGGTCGATCCCCACCGCTGGCGCAATCCCGTCTGGCGGGGACGGGACGGGGAGCTTCGCGAATGGTGACCGGGCGCAGCGTGATCGTGACCGGCGGGCTGGGCGATATCGGCATGGCGGTGGCGCGCGCCTTTGCGCGGGAAGGCGCATCGCTGCTGCTGGTCGATGCGCGCGAGGATGGGGGCGGGGCGGCCGAGGCGCTGCTGGCCGACGGCGCGACGCAGGTGCTGATCCGCACCGCCGACATCGCCGATCCGGCTATGGTGGCCGCGGCGGCGACCACCGCGCAGGAAGGGTTCGGTTCGCTCGACGTCGTCGTGAACGTCGCGGGCATCATGATCTACAAGCCGCTGGCGGAACTGGCGGCGGCGGATTGGCGCCGGCTGCTGGACGTCAATCTGGTCGGCGCGGCGATGTTCATCGGCGAGGCGTTTCGCCGGATGACGCCGGGCGGCTGCATCGTCAACATCGCCTCGGTCCACGCCCGGCGCACTTCCGCCCTCGTCGCGCCCTATGCGGCGGCCAAGGCCGCGCTGGTCAGCCTGACGCGGTCCGCCGCGATCGAGGGCAAGCCGCTGGGCATTCGCGTGAACGCGATCCTGCCCGGCGCCATCGAGGGATCGCTGTTGCGCGCCAGCCCGAACATCGCGTCGGGAGCCGAAATGGTTGATCCCGCCGATCTCGGCCAGCCCGAGGACGTCGCCGCGCTGGCCGCCTTCCTCGCCTCGGACGCGGCGCGGTTCATCACCGGCGAGGACATCGTCGCCGATGGCGGCCGCATGGGGAGGCTGTAACATGCACGTCGTCGATCTCGGAGGACCCGAGGCGAGGGGTGATGCACCCACCGCGACGGGCGCGGTCTGGCTGGCGGCGGCGATATCGGCCCTGGGCGGCTTGCTGTTCGGGTATGACTGGGTCGTGATCGGCGGCGCGAAGCCGTTCTACGAAGCGGCCTTCGCGCTCGATACGCCGTCGGCCCAGGCATGGGCGGTCAGTTGCGCGCTGATCGGATGTCTGGCGGGGGCGATGGTGTCGGGGGTCATCGCCGATCGTCACGGCCGCCGGCCCGCGCTGTTGATCGCGGCGGTGATCTTCGCGGTGTCGTCGATCGGTACGGCGCTGGCGAGCGGCTTCGGCATGTTCGTCGCGTGGCGCATCGCCAGCGGCGTGGCGATCGGCATGGCGTCCGGCCTGTCGCCGCTCTACATCGCGGAGATCGCGCCATCGGGCAGCCGGGGCAGGCTGGTCGTCCTGAACCAGATCGCCATCGTCATCGGCCTGCTGGCGGCGCAGATCGTGAACTGGCTGATCGCGCAGCCGGTCGCGCCCGGTGCCACGGCCGCCGACATCGCCGCGTCGTGGAACGGCATGCTGGGCTGGCGCTGGATGTTCGCGGCGGCGGCAGTGCCGGCTATCGCGTTCGTGCTCGGTTGTCTCCTGATCCCCGAAAGCCCGCGCTGGCTGGCGTTGCGCGGCCGGTGGGACCGGGCGCGTGCGGTTCTGGCCCGGCTGGGCGGCGAGGCGCATGCGCAGGTGGCGCTCGACGATATCCGCCGCGCGCTGGAGGCGGCACCCGGTCGCAGCCTGCGGGCGGTGTTGCAGGAACCCCGTTTCCGCCGCGTCCTGCTGATCGGTGTCGGATTGGCCGTGCTACAGCAATGGTGCGGCATCAACGTCATCTTCAATTACGCGCAGGAGATATTCGCCGGCGCCGGATACGAGGTGTCCGACACGCTGTTCAACATCGTCATCACCGGTGTCGTGAACTGCGTCTTCACGCTGGTCGCGCTGGGCACGGTGGAGCGCTGGGGACGGCGTCGCCTGTTGCTGGTCGGATGTGCGGGCCTTGCGATCATCTATGCCGCCGTCGGGGCGGGGTATGTCATGGGGGTGCAGGGCTGGCCGCTGTTGCTGTTGGTCGTAGCGGCGATCGCCACCTACGCCATGACGCTGGCGCCGGTGACCTGGGTCGCCCTGTCGGAGATTTTTCCGGGCGAGGCACGCGGCGCAAGCATGGCGATCGCGACGACCGCGCTGTGGGCGGCGTGTTTCCTGCTAACCTACACCTTCCCGCTGCTCAACGCCCGTGCGGGGACGGGTGTTACCTTCTGGATCTACGGCGCGATCTGCGCGGCGGGGTTCGTCTTCATCCATCGGATGCTGCCGGAAACGAAGGGCAAGACGCTGGAGCAGATCGAACGGGACTGGTGACGGGGCATGGCTTTCGCCGGTTGCCATATTTCCTGATCGGTACGGGCAAGACCGCCGACGCTCGCTCGCCCCGATGAAGCGAGCCGACATGGACCCGACACGCCGCTACCCCAATCCCGTCTTTATCTATCCCGGCTCCGCTCGCTGACCTATACCGCGGCCAGCCGGCGGAGTTGATCGGGGGAGACGGGCGTCGCTGGTCTGAAGCGGTCGCCGGTCATGTAGCGTTCCAGGCTCGCGATCAGTTGCCGGCTGACCGGATCGTCCGCGCCCGTGCCGTCGAGGGCGAAGCCGCAGACGATCGCCCGGCCGCGTCCTACCGCCACCTCGATCACCAGCCCGAGCGGACGGGCGGTGAACCAGTCGTCGATCACCCGCACGATCGGCTTCACGCCGGGCGGCAACAGGTCGAGCCGCAGGGCGCCGGCGCGGTGGATCAGGTGCCACCAATGCCAGTTGCTGTGCGCGTCGGTGGGGAAATCGGCCAGCGCCGCATGATCGGGATCGCACAGGATACCCAGCGTCGTCGGCGGCTGACCCTGCGTCCACAACGTGTTCCAGAAGATGCTGGAAAAGCCGAGCTGGACCGACCGTTTGGCATAGTTGGCGACGCTCTTCCCCGACAGGCCGATCAACGCATCGCCACCGCCGGCGAGATGGTCGAGCAATGCCGCGTCGATGCGGTCGGTGCGCCGGATGCGGCTGGTGGCCGATGACGCCTTTACGGCCGGATAGATCCACAGGTCCCAGTCATTCTCCGCAACCATCCGGCCCGCGTGCCGGATGCCGACGGTCAGCCGCGCCGCGCTGGCGCTCTTCACCGTCAGCACCGGGGCGGCGGACAGATCGAGCGGCGCGTTGCCGAGCGGGATCGTGTGGGTGAAGGAACCCTCCGCCAGCGTCGCGCCGTCCGTCGTCTCGATCCGCCAGACGATCGCTGCATCCGCGATCGGCGCCGCGCCGAAATGCGCGACGTCGATCGTGAAGGCGAACGCCTTGCCCGAATCGACCACGCGCGACCCCATCCGCGCGAGCGGCACCGTGGCTGCACAGAAACGCCGGTACTCCGATCCCGTCACATATCCCTTGTCGTCCCAGAAGGGATCGAGCACCCCGACCAGCGCCGTGCCCTGACCGGGGAAATCCTGCAGCCCCAGCAACTGGAACCCGCCCATCTTGTGGGTCCGCAGGACGCTTTCGATCTCTTCCTTGTAGCACAGCACCTGCAGCCGGCCGGATGCGTACAGGAACTCGGGTGCCAGATCGTGCAGGCCGTTGTCGCGCAGCCGGTCGGCGAAGATGTCGAAATTCTTCGCCTTCAGATAACCGGTATATTTGCGGCGCTCGTTCAGGTCGGGATAGACGCACCACTGGCCGATTTCGTGGCTGATGACCGGCGCGCGGTAACGGCCGATGAAATCGCGATAATCGGTTTGCGTCTCCGGCGGCTTCGCATTGATCCGCGACGCCAGCCCCTGGCCCCAGTCCTGGATGCGCGGCTTGGGCGTGACATGGTACTGGCTCTCGTCGATCAACGGCCAGCCCGATCCGGCCGTCCACAACCGGCGCGGATCGCGTTGCCGATAGGTCGTTACATAGGCGGCGAGGAACGCATCGCGCTTCGCCTCTCCCGCCGGCGTCTTGCCGCCGCCCGGTTCGTTGCCATGCGTCATCAGGACGAAGCTCGGGTGATTGCCGTGCGCCGCCAGCACGCGATCGGTTTCGGCGAGGACCCAGCGATCGACCGGCAACCCGCTGCCGATCTTCACCGACTGGTTCGCCCAGACGGTTTCGATCTGCATGTAGATACCGGCCTCGTCGGCGGCATCGAATGCGGCGCCCGGCGGGCAATAGCTATGGAAGCGCAGATGGTTCAGGCCGTAATCCTTGGCGCGGCGCATGATCCGGCGCCAGTTGTCGATGTCGGTCGGCGGGTGTCCGGTCAGCGGGAAGATGCTGCATTCCAGCGCGCCGCGAAACATGACGGGGCGGCCGTTCATGGTGAAGCCATCGGGGCCGGCGGCGAGTTCGCGCCAGCCGAAGCGGCCCTGCCATTCCTCGCCGTTCGCCAGCCGCACCGTGACGTCGTGCAGCACCGGATCGAATTCGTCCCACGCGCGCGCCGATGCGGTGTCGCCGGGGTCGGCGCCGACCTTCGCCTCGAACCGGCCGTCCGTCCCCGTCCATTCCACCGTCGCGCGGGTCGATCGGCCGGCGAACAGGATGTCCGCGGTGGCGGCGCCGGTGGCCGCGCCGATCCGGGCCAGCGTGCCGCGCACCGTCAGCACCCGGTCGGCGAACGAAGGATAAAGGTCCACCCGGTCGATCCATGCGGGTTCGCTCGCGCGCAGTTCGATGCGGCCGGCGATGCCGTTCCAGTTGCCCTGGGTATGGTCGGTCACGCCGTGGCCATTATGGCCGATCTCGACGATCATGCGGTTGTCGACGCGGATCGTCAGCCGGTGGACGCCCGGCGACAACCGACCGAGATCATAAAGATGCGGCACGTGCAGCGCGTCGCTCCGCCCGATCGCGCGCCCGTCGACCCATACGCGCGTCTCCCAGTGCGGTCGCTCCAGAAAAAGTTCGACGCGCTTGCCCTGCCACGCGGCGGGAATATCGATGTCGCGCTGATACCAGGCGGCACCGCGATACCAGGTGTCCGGTTGCAGGAAGAACGGCACCTTCAACTGCCCCGGCTTACGATAGCGTGCGTAGTTCGGTTCGGTGAAATAGGACCGGTCGTTGACGTCGCCGGTCCACGGCGTGGTCAACGCGACGGGATTGCCGACACGGCCCTGTTCCAGACTGCCCGGCATCGGCAGCGTGTCCGGCAGCGTCGTGGCATACCAGCGTCGCGACAGCCCCTCGTCATCCGGGTCCAGCGCCCGCCGCCATATCGCCGCCAGATCGCCCGACGCCTCGCGCTCGCCGGCCAGAACTGCCGGACCGAACAAGCCGAGAAACGGAGTGACACCCAGGGTCTGCACCAATCGACGGCGGTCGATCTGCCCATGCCGAAGCCCGCTGCCCGTCATGTCGTTTTCTCCCCACCGTCTCTTACTTACCAATTAAGTATGATATTATCGGGATAACGTCGATATGCAAGTTACGGGTTGAGGAAGAATATGATCCGAACGAAAGGTAAAGATATTATCTAACCACCAGGACGGCATGCTTGATACCGAGCAAATCCCGTGCTCGCCTGTCGCTCACAGCGAAGCTCGATCGCAGATGCGTGTGAAGCGTGGCAGGATAGAGGGCGGCAGAAGAACGACGGCCGTCAACCCGCAATGGCGAGTAAGACGCGCTCCGAAGCATCGCTTTTTCGCTGGTTCCCAAGGGTATTCTGACCCCGGGAAAAATGGTGCCCAGAAGAGGACTCGAACCTCCACGACCTTGCGATCGCCAGCACCTGAAGCTGGTGCGTCTACCAATTCCGCCATCTGGGCACGGGGTAGGCCGGCGCCTCTAGGGGACGTGACGGAGCCTTGTCAACAGCGCTCGTCACGGCCAAAGGCATTTCATGGCCGCAGCGGGATACGAACACATGAACAACAAGCTGGTGACGCTGATCGGCGGGGGCGGTTTCGTCGGGCGTTATGCCGTGCGATCCCTGCTCGCCGCCGGGGCGCGGGTACGCATCGCACAGCGGGATCCGCGCCATGCGTGGTTCCTGAAGACGCAGGGCAATCTGGGCCAGACCCAGTTCGTCGCCGCCGACGTGACGCGGCCGGATACGATCGCGCGGGCGGTGGCCGGTGCGGACGTGGTCGTGAATCTGGTCGGCGTGCTGGCCGGGGCGGTCGACCGCATCCATGTGGATGGCGCCCGTACGGTGGCGGAGGCCGCGGCGCAGGCCGGTGCGGCAGCACTGGTGCACGTGTCCGCGATCGGCGCCGATGCCGGCAGCAAATCCGCCTATGGCCGCAGCAAGGGCGAGGGGGAAGCCGCGGTGCGCGCCGCCTTCGCCCAGGCGACGATCCTACGCCCGTCGATCGTGTTCGGTCGCGAGGATCAGTTCGTCAACCGGTTCGCCGGCATGATCGCCGCCAGCCCCATCGTGCCCGTCCTGCGCGCGCCAGTGCGGTTCCAGCCGGTCTTCGCGGGCGATGTCGGCGCGGCGATCACGGCGGCGGCAAGCGATCCCGATCGCTTCGGCGGCCGGACGTTCGCCCTCGGCGGTCCCGATATCCTGTCGATGGGTGAGCTGATCCGCTTCATCGCCGATGCGATCGGCCGCTCGCCGACGATACTGGAATTGCCGGACGCGATCGGATCGTTGCTGGCGTCGGTGCCCGGCGGGCCGATCACGCGCGACCAGTGGCTGATGTTGCAGCAGGATAATATCGTCGGCACCGAGACCGACGGGCTGGACGCGCTCGGCGTCGCCGCCACGCCGCTGGCGGCGGTCGCCTCCGACTGGCTGGTCCGCTTCCGCCGGCAGGGCCGGTTCGGCCGACGCTCGCTGGAACAGGCCGCCTGATCCCTTCTTCCCGTCCGGAGCGACGCCCTTGAACGATTATCTGGTCGCCATCCTCCTCGGCATCGTCGAGGGGGTCACCGAATTCCTGCCCGTTTCCTCCACCGGCCATCTGGTGCTCGCCACCGACCTGATGGGATATGACGCGTCGCGCTGGGCGGTGTTCAATATCGCGATCCAGCCGGGGGCGATCTTGGCGATCGTCGTGCTGTACTGGCGGACGTTCATGGCGGTGCTGACCGGCCTGCTGAAGCGCGAGCCGAATTCGATCGCGTTCGTGCGCAACCTGTTGATCGCGTTCGTCCCCGCCGTCGTGCTGGGGCTGGCGTTCAACGACCAGATCGAGGCGTTGCTGGAAAACGCGATCGTCGTGGCGTGGGCGCTGATCGTCGGCGGCGTCGCGATCCTGATCGTCGAGCGGCTGGCGAAGACGCAGCCGGTGGGCGGCATCGCCGGCGTGTCCGCCATCCAGTCGGCCAAGATCGGCATCGTCCAGTGTCTGGCGATGATTCCGGGCGTCAGCCGTTCCGGCGCCACGATCATGGGCGCGATGACGCTGGGCATCGATCGGCGCACGGCGGCGGAGTTCAGCTTTTTCCTCGCGCTGCCGACGCTGACCGGCGCGACGGTGTTGCAGATGGTGAAGCACCGTGATGCGATCACCAGTGGGGGTCTCGGCCTGATCGCCATCGGGTTCGTGGTGTCGTTCATCGTCGCGCTGGCCGTGGTGAAGGGATTCATGGCGGTGGTGACCCGGCACGGTTTCGCACCCTTCGCCTGGTATCGAATCGTCGCGGGCACTGCTGCGCTGTTCTTTCTCTACAATCATTAGAGCCGCATCGGCCTTTTATTCTTGCGATCCATTCGCACTTGTGCGAAATAAATCATGACCGACGCTTTTATAGGTAAGCAAGGCTTACTTGTTATAGGTTTCGGTCGTCGGTAGAGCCGCCGGAGTAATTTTCCGAGCGGAGACGCCGTATGGCCGACAACCCGATGCTGAAATTCGTCGATCAGGATCAGGCCTATCCGGCCAAGCGCGATGCCGATCTGCGCGCCGCCGACTTTCGTGAGATCGCGGACCGCTATGCGGCACCGACGGCTGAGGATCAGGCGTCGCGCTGCTCGCAATGCGGCGTGCCCTATTGTTCGGTGCATTGTCCGCTGCACAACCATATCCCCGACTGGCTGCGTCTGACCGCCGAGGGGCGGCTGCGCGAGGCATATGAGCTGTCGAACAGCACCTCGACCATGCCCGAGATATGCGGTCGCATCTGCCCGCAGGACCGGCTGTGCGAAGGCAATTGCGTGATCGAGTTCTCCGGTCACGGCGCGGTGACGATCGGGTCGGTCGAGAAGTTCATCACCGACACCGCCTGGGCGGAGGGCTGGGTGGAGCCGGTCGTCGTCGGCCCGTCGCGCGGTCAGTCGGTCGGCGTGATCGGTGCCGGACCGGCAGGACTCAGCGCCGCCGAATATCTGCGCGGTCATGGTTACGACGTCCACGTCTATGACCGGCACGACCGCGCCGGTGGCCTGCTGACCTATGGCATCCCCGGCTTCAAGCTGGAAAAGCCCGTCGTCATGCGCCGTATCGACCGCCTCGCCGCGGCCGGGATCGAGTTCCATTACGGCTTCGCGGTCGGTGAGGATGCGACGCTGGACGAGTTGCGCCAGCGCCACGATTCGATCCTGATTGCGACCGGCGTGTACAAGGCGCGGCAGGTCGAGGTGCCGGGCAACGGCGCATCCGGCGTCGTCGCCGCACTCGACTATCTGACCGCGTCGAACCGCAAGGGCTTCGGCGATGCCGTCCCCGCGTTCGACGATGGCTCGCTCGATGCGGCGGGCAAGAACGTCATCGTCATCGGCGGCGGCGACACCGCGATGGATTGCGTCCGCACCGCGATCCGCCAGGGCGCGACCTCGGTGAAATGCCTCTATCGCCGCGACCGCGCCAACATGCCCGGCAGCCAGCGCGAAGTCGCCAACGCCGAGGAGGAAGGCGCCGAATTCGTCTGGCTCTCCGCCCCGCTTGGTTTCGCCGGTGACAACGACACGGTGTCGCAGGTCCGCGCCAGCCGGATGCGCCTAGGCGCGCCCGACGCCAGCGGCCGCCGCGCGCCGGAAGTCGATCCCGGCGCCGAACTGTCGCTGGAGGCCGATCTGGTCATCAAGGCACTCGGTTTCGATGCCGAGGACCTGCCGACGCTCTGGGGCGCCCCCGAACTGGGCGTCAGCCGCTGGGGCACCGTGCTGGTCGACGGCAAAACGCTGATGACGAGCCTCGACGGCGTGTTCGCGGCGGGCGACATCGTCCGCGGCGCCTCGCTGGTGGTCTGGGCGATCCGCGACGGTCGTGACGTGGCGGCCAGCATGCACAAATGGCTGAAAGCAAAGGCGAAGGCCGTCAAGGTCGCCGCGTGAGGCTGGCACCCGATTACATCGATGCGATCAAGACGGCAACGCGCGAGGCGTTCGGCCCGACGGCGGTCGTGCGATTGTTCGGCAGTCGTCTCGATGACGATGCACGCGGCGGCGACATCGACCTGCATATCGAAATCGACCCCCCGGCTGACGAGTGGCACGCGCGTGGTGTCTTCGAAGACGTGCTGTTTCGCCGGATCGAACCGCAAAAGGTCGATCTGATCCTGTCCAGGCGTGGCGGCACCCCGCGGGGATTTGAGCGGATCGCCTATCGTGACGGGGTGGTCCTGTGACGCCTGAGCAGGAGATCGTCGCCGACCAGCTGGACGCGATTGCGGCGGTCGAACGATCGGCGCGTGAAACGCTGCCGCTGATCGGCAGGATGCCGGTGGACGATGCCACCTTCGCCGCGATGACCACGATGCAGCGTATGGCGAGCACTGCGATGCTGAAGCAGTTCGAGCAGATGGAAGGGCTCCTGACCGGTCTGTTTCGCGCGATCCTCCGGATCATGGCCGTGCGTTTGAAGGGCTTGTATCCCCTCGACATCGCCAACCGGATGGCGGAACTTGATGTTCTGGACGATCCCGATCGCTGGGTCGCGATTACCAAGCTGCGCAACGAACTCGTCCACGAATATCCGCTTGGTTCGTCCGATCGCTACGATCGCTTCATCGCTGCCCATGACGCGTTTCCGTTTCTCTTCGATGCCGCCGAGCGGGCGCATCGTGTCGTCGTCGCACGACGCCTACTGGAGTCCAGAGCATGACCCCCCAGCACGCCTATCTCGCCGAACACGGCATGTACCGCCCCGAATATGAGGGCGATGCCTGCGGCGTCGGCCTCGTCGCCGCCACCGATGGCCGGCCCTCGCGCCGCGTCGTGCAATCGGCGATCGATGCGCTGAAGGCGGTGTGGCATCGCGGTGCGGTCGATGCCGATGGCAAGACCGGCGACGGCGCCGGCATCCATCTCGACCTGCCGCTACGCTTCTTCGACGATGCCATCGCCGCGTCGGGGCACAAGGTCCGGCCGAACCGGCTCGCCGTCGGCCAAATCTTCCTGCCGCGCACCGATCTGGGCGCGCAGGAGGATTGCCGGACGATCGTCGAATCCGCGATCATCGAGGCGGGCTACACCATCTATGGCTGGCGTCAGGTGCCCGTCGATGTGTCCGTCATCGGTCAGAAGGCGCAGGCGACCCGGCCCGAAATCGAGCAGATCATGATCGCGGGGCCACTGCCCGACGAACAGGACGTCGCCGAGTTCGAGAAGAACCTGTATCTCGTGCGCCGCCGCATCGAAAAGCGGATCATCGCCGCGCAGATCCAGGGCTTCTACATCTGTTCGCTGTCGGCGCGCTCGATCGTGTACAAGGGCCTGTTCCTGGCCGAGAGCCTGTCGGTCTTCTACCCAGACCTGACCGACCAGCGGTTCGAAAGCCGCGTCGCGATCTTCCACCAGCGTTATTCCACCAACACCTTCCCGCAATGGTGGCTGGCGCAGCCGTTCCGTTGCCTGGCGCACAACGGCGAGATCAACACGATCCGCGGCAACAAGAACTGGATGCTCAGCCACGAGATCCGCATGGCCGGCATCGCGTTCGGCGACAATTCGGAGGACATCAAGCCGGTCATCCCCGCCGGCGCATCCGACACCGCCGCGCTGGACGCCGTGTTCGAGGCGATCTGCCGCTCCGGCCGCGACGCGCCGACCGCCAAGCTGATGCTGGTGCCCGAGGCATTGGACGAACGCGGCGACACGCCCGAGAGCCATGCGGCGATGTACCGCTATCTCGCCTCGGTGATGGAGCCGTGGGACGGCCCCGCCGCGCTCGCGATGACCGATGGCCGCTGGGCGGTCGCGGGCATGGACCGCAATGCACTCCGCCCGTTGCGCTATACCCGCACCAATGACGGCCTGCTGATCGTCGGGTCGGAAAGCGGCATGGTCGTCGTCCCCGAATCGACCATCATCGCCAAGGGCCGCCTCGGGCCGGGCCAGATGATCGCCGTCGATCTCGACGAAGGCGTCGTGCTGGAAGATCGCGCGGTGAAGGACCGGATCGCGAGCGAACAGGATTATGCCGCGATGACCGGCGAATTCCTGACGCTGGCCGATCTGCCGCCCACCACCGTCGACGCGCTGCGCTTCCCGCGCCCCGAACTCGCGCGCCGTCAGGTCGCCGCCGGCCAGACGCTGGAGGACATGGAGCTGATCCTGTCGCCGATGGTCGAGGGCGGCAAGGAAGCGATCGGATCGATGGGTGACGACACGCCGCTCGCCGTCATTTCCGACAAGCCGCGCCTCATCAGCCAGTTCTTCCGCCAGAATTTCTCGCAGGTCACGAACCCGCCGATCGATTCCCTGCGCGAACGCCATGTGATGTCGCTGAAGACGCGCTTCGGCAACCTCGCCAACATCCTCGATGTCCGCGACCAGCGCGAACGCGTGCTGGTACTCGACTCGCCCGTGCTGACCGGCGCGCATTGGGAGCGGCTGAAGACCCATTTCGGCCGCGCCGCCGCCGAGATCGACTGCACGTTCGAGGCCGATGGCGGCCCCGAACGCCTGCGCGCCGCGATCCAGCGCATCCGCAACCAGGCCGAACAGGCGGTCCGCGAAGGCCGCTCCGAACTGTTTCTGACCGACGAGCATGTGTCCGAAGATCGCGTCGCCATCGCCGGCGTGCTGGCGGCGGCGGCGGTGCACACGCATCTCGTCCGCCGTGGTCTGCGCTCCTATGCGTCGATCAACGTGCGCAGTGCCGAATGCCTCGACACGCATTATTACGCGGTCCTGATCGGCGTCGGCGCGACCACCGTGAACGCCTATCTCGCCGAAGCCGCGATCGCCGATCGCCATGCCCGTGGTCTGTTCGGCCACTTCTCGATCGAGGAATGCCTGACCCGTCACCGCGTCGCGGTGGAAGAGGGGCTGCTCAAGATCATCTCGAAAATGGGCATCGCGGTCATCTCGTCCTACCGCGGCGGCTATAATTTCGAAGCGGTCGGCCTGTCCCGCGCGCTGGTGAACGACCTGTTTCCGGGCATGCCCGCCAAGATCTCCGGCGAAGGCTACACCTCGCTGCATCTGTCGGCGATGATGCGCCACGATCTCGCCTTCGACAGCGCGGTCGCCACCCTGCCGATCGGCGGTTTCTATCGCCAGCGTGCGGATGGCGAGACGCATGCGTATTCGGCGCAGCTGATGCACCTGCTCCAGACGGCGGTCGCGACCGACAGCTATTCCAGCTATCTGCAATTCTCGCGCGGGGTCAGTGACCTGCCGCCCGTCTATCTGCGCGATCTGCTCCAGTTCAACTTCCCGGCAGAGGGCGTCGCGATCGATCAGGTCGAGGCGATCACCGAGATCCGCAAGCGCTTCGTCACCCCCGGCATGTCGCTCGGCGCGCTGTCGCCGGAGGCGCACGAGACGCTGGCGATCGCAATGAACCGCATCGGTGCAAAGGCCGTGTCGGGTGAAGGCGGCGAGGACACGATCCGCTTCAAGCCATACGCCAATGGCGACAACGGCAATTCCGGCGTCAAGCAGATCGCATCAGGCCGCTTCGGCGTCACCGCCGAATATCTCGGTGCGTGCGAGGAGATCGAGATCAAGGTCGCACAGGGTGCCAAGCCCGGTGAGGGCGGTCAGCTGCCCGGTTTCAAGGTGACCGAGTTCATCGCGAAGTTGCGCCACGCGACTCCCGGCGTCACGCTCATCTCGCCGCCGCCGCATCACGACATCTATTCGATCGAGGATCTGGCCCAGCTCATCTACGACTGCAAGCAGATCAACCCGCGCGCCCGCGTCTGCGTGAAGCTCGTCAGCTCGGCGGGCATCGGCACCGTCGCGGCGGGCGTGGCGAAGGCGCATGCCGACGTCATCCTCGTCTCAGGCCATGTCGGCGGCACCGGCGCGTCCCCGCAGACGTCGATCAAATATGCCGGCACGCCGTGGGAAATGGGCCTGTCGGAGGTCAACCAGACGCTGACGCTGAACGGCCTGCGCGGTCGTATCCGCCTGCGCGCGGATGGCGGGCTGAAGACCGGCCGCGATATCGTCATCGCCGCCATCCTTGGGGCCGAGGAATACGGCATCGGCACGCTGTCGCTGGTGGCGATGGGCTGCATCATGGTGCGCCAGTGCCACAGCAACACCTGCCCGGTCGGCGTCTGCGTGCAGGACGAGCGCCTGCGCGCCAAATTCACCGGCACGCCCGAAAAGGTCATCAACCTGATGACCTTCATCGCCGAAGAGGTGCGCGACATCCTCGCCCGGCTCGGCGTCAAATCGCTCGACGACGTGATCGGCCGCACCGAACTGCTCCGTCAGGTCAGCCGCGGTGCCGAACATCTCGACGATCTCGATCTGAACCCCATCCTCGCCAAGGTCGATGCCACCGACGCGGAACGGCGCTTCAGCCTCGATACGTGGCGCAACGAGGTGCCCGACAGCCTCGATGCGCAGATCATCAAGGATGCCGCCGCCGTGTTCAGCCGTGGCGAAAAGATGCAGCTGACCTATTCGGTGCGCAACACGCACCGCGCGGTCGGCACGCGCCTGTCGTCGGAGATCACGAGCAAATTCGGCATGTCCGCGCTCGCCGATGGCCACGTCACCATCCGCCTGCGCGGCTCCGCCGGCCAGTCGCTCGGCGCCTTCCTGTGCAAGGGGATCACGCTGGAGGTGTTCGGCGATTCCAACGATTATGTCGGCAAGGGTCTGTCGGGCGGCGTCATCGTCGTGCGGCCGGCGGTGTCGTCACCACTGGCCAGCCAAGACAACACGATCATCGGCAACACCGTGCTGTACGGCGCGACCAGCGGCCGGCTGTTCGCGGCGGGGCAGGCGGGCGAGCGCTTCGCCGTCCGCAACTCCGGCGCGCAGGTGGTGGTCGAGGGCTGCGGCGCGAACGGCTGCGAATATATGACCGGCGGTGTCGCGGTGGTGCTGGGCAAGGTCGGCGCGAATTTCGGCGCCGGCATGACTGGCGGCATGGCCTTCATCTACGATCCGGAAGGGCAGTTCGATCGCCGCGCCAACCCGGAGAACATCACCTGGCGGCGGCTCGGCTCGGCGCATTGGGAAGGCGTGCTGCACGATCTCGTTGCGGCGCATGCCAAGGCCACCGACAGCCGCTGGTCGAAGGGACTGCTCGACGATTGGGAGCGTGTCGCCGGCGATTTCTGGCAAGTCGTGCCCAAGGAAATGCTCACCCGTCTCGCCCACCCGCTGGACGACCAGATCGAACAGATCGCAGCCGAATAAATCCTCCCCGGCACGGGGAGGTGCAGTCCGCAGGACTGACGGAGGGGGGGGCATCGACCACAGGTCTAGCTTGTGACGACCTCACCCCGATCCGTCATTGCTTCGCTATGCTCGCAATGACGATGGTTGATATAACGCCTAGAGCCGTTCTCGATCACATCTGTTCACCCTCACCTTTCGCCGCCTTCGGCGTCTCTCCCTCTCCCGATGGGAGAGGGAAGGGGCCCGCCCGGCGCAGCCGGGTGGGAAGGGTGAGGGTGAACAGATGTTGATCGAGCACGACCCCTAGCTGCTGGCGATCCCCCGCCGCCGCACCAGCGCCCACCCCGTGCCGCCATACACCAGCAGCGCCGGCCACCCGCCATCGGTGACGAACAGATACGCCGCCCCGATCACCGCCACGACGATCAGGATCACCAGCGTTACGCCCGCGCTCGCCATCCGCCGCAACAACAGCGCCCCGATCGCCAGCGCCGCGACCGCATTCACCGCCAGCCACGCCCATGATCCGCCGCGCCCGATCGACCCGACGCCCGGCAGCTTCACCGTCGCGAACCCGCGCATCCCGTTCGGAAACACGTCCGCCGAAAGATGTAGCCCGATCCCCAATGCCAGCCCCGCCGCCACCGGCCGCCATCGCGGCGACCACAGCGCAAGCAACACCGGCAGCACGCCATGCGTCAGCCCGCTGCGATGGCCCAGGTCCAGCGCCATATCCCAATCGGGCAACGTCGTCCCCGCCAACGCCGCCATCGGCACCGCCGCCAGCGCCAGCGGCGGCCAGCGATCCGCCAGCGCGACCAGCGCCATCGCGGCGAACAGGAACAACAGCGCGTCCATCGGCGTGAATCTCGGTTCCCATGGATCGATACCGGCGTGGACGACGGTCTGAGCGGGAACGGTCCGTATGCCGGGCTTTCCACAGCCGCAATACGCGCTATCGGTCGCCACCACGAAGGCGATGTCGCTCGTCGCCGTGTTGCAAACCGGCCACCGTCAGCAAACAAATGTCCAACAGGTATGATCAAGGCCGACATGGCCCTGTCCTACACGACCTGTCGATCGTATCCTCGTGGCGCTGTTTCTCATGTCGCATCGACGCCTGCGGTTCTAAGCGCGAGGACATCCGTCATCACGCCTGAGTGACTTTCATGCCGCCACGGTCGGTCATGTCAGAAAAATGCATCGTCTGGGTGCGAAGCAGTGTGAAGTTCCATTCGCAATAAGCACTACCACTGCCCTTCCGCCGACACGTCGGGACGGCTAACACCGTGACCATGTGGCAACTGTATCAATTCCCGATTTGTCCCTTCAGCCGCAAGGTGCGCCTGTTGCTGGGCGAAAAGGGGGTCGGCTACGAACTCGTCCGCGAATCCCCCTGGGTCCGGCGGGACGAATTCGTCGACATGAATCCCGCCGCGCAGACGCCGGTGATGGTCGATCCGGCCCGCAACACGCTGTTGATCGATTCGATGGCGATCTGCGAGTATTTCGAGGAGACGGTCGAAAAGGCGGCGATGATCAACGGCACCGCCGCCAACCGCGCCGAAATCCGCCGGCTGGTGACGTGGTTCGACACGCATTTCTATCGCGACGTCACCGGGCCGCTGCTCCACGAACGCATGGTCAAGCGCATCGCCCAGCGCGCCACGCCTGATGCACGGGCACTGCGGGAGGCGATGAAGGCGGCGGTCGGGCATCTCGATTACACCGACTATCTGCTCGATCATCGCCAATGGCTGGGCGGCGCGACCATGAGCCTCGCCGATCTGACTGCCGCCGCGCAGATCTCGGTCGCCGACTATCTCGGCGGCATCGACTGGAAGGGCCACGACCAGACCGCGCGCTGGTATCGCGGGCTGAAGAGCCGGCCCACCTTCCGTCCGCTCCTGTCCGAACGGATGGAGATGATCGGGCCGCCCGCGCACTACGACAATCTGGATTTCTGATGGACGTGATCGATTACGACGACTTCCTGAAGGTCGACATCCGCGTCGGCACGATCGTCGCCGCCGAACCCTTTCCGGAAGCGCGCAAACCCGCGATCAAGCTGACGATCGACTTCGGCGCGGAGATCGGCCGCAAGCGGTCGTCCGCCCAGATCACCGAACACTATACGCCCGACACACTGGTCGGCCGTCAGGTCGCGGCGGTCGTCAATTTCCCGCCGCGCCAGATCGGGCCAATGATGTCCGAAGTGCTGACGCTCGGCTTTCCCGACGCCGACGGCAAGGTCGTACTAATCGGCCCCGGCCAGCCGGTGCCCGACGGCGGCCGGCTGTTCTGACGATCGCCTAGGCCTCCAGGCTCTTCGACGCCTGTTCGAACAGGTCGCGCGACAGGCCGGGGGTGGCGACGATCCGCTCCAGTTCCGCCCGCATCAGCGCCGCGCGACCCTGATCGAACCGGCGCCAGCGGCCGAGCGGCGGCAACAGCTTGGCCGCGGTCTGCGGGTTCAACTGGTCGAGTGCGATCAACTGATCGGCCAGGAAGCGATAACCGGCCCCGTCCGCCTGATGGAACGCCCGCTGGTTCACGCCGAACGCGCCGATCAGGCTGCGCGCCCGGTTGGGGTTCGCCAGCGAAAAGTCGGCATGCGCCGCCAGCCGCGTCACCACCGCCGCGGTATCGTCCCGCGTCGCCAGCGCCTGTGTCTGGAACCACTTGTCCAGCACCAGCGCATTGTCGGCATAGCGGGCATAGAACAGGTCGAGCGCCGCCTGCCGCTCCTCCGCGTCGCCGTTGACCAGCGTGGTCAGCGCCGCCTGCCGATCGGTCATGTTGTCCGCCGCCCGGAACTGCTCAAAAGCGAGGGCCGCGACATCGGCGGCATCGGTCGCCGCCAGATAGCCGAGCGCCACGTTGCGCAACCGCCGCTTGCCCTTTTCGGTCGGCGAATAGACGTAGGGCACCGCCGGTGCGCGGTCGTAGGCGAGCCGCCAGCGGTCCTGCAACTGTACGCCGATGTCGCGACGCAAGGCCTCCCGCGCCCGGAAGATCGCATCCGGATCGACCAGCGCCAATTGATCGCCGACGAACGCGTCGGACGGCAGCAGCACCGCCTCCGCTACGAAGGCGGCATCGAGATCGGGATCGTCCAGCGTGTGGGCGACCGCCGCGATCACCGCGTCATGGTCCGCCCGTCCCTCGATCGCGCCGGCGACCAGCGTGTCGAGCATCAGTTGTTGCATCGCCTCGTACCGGGCGAAGGGATCGTCGTCATGCGCGCTGAGGAAGGCGAGGTCGGCGGCGCTGCGGTCGCTCTCGACGATCACGGGGGCGGAGAAGCCGCGGTTGATCGAGAGTACGGGCCGCTCGGTCACGCCCTCGAACACCAGGGTCTCGTCGGCATCGCTGAGCAGGATCAGACGCTCGTCGGTCAACGGCGTGGCGGTCTCCGCCCCGAACAACCGGACCTTCAGCGGCAGCACCATCGGCCGCTTGGTCGGTTGTCCGGGCGTCGGCGGTACGCGCTGCGCCAGCCGCAGCGTCGCGCGGCCGCCACCGGCGACATGGTCGATGCTGGCCGACACGCGCGGCGTGCCCGCCTGTCCGTACCACAGGCGGAACTGCGACAGGTCGGCGCCGCTCGCCTCCTCCATGCAGGCGACGAAATCCTCGCAGGTCGCGGCCGTGCCGTCGAAACGGTCGAAATACAGATCGGTGGCGGCGCGAAAGGCGGCGGGGCCGAGGATCGTCGCCATCATGCGGATCAGCTCGGCACCCTTGTTATAGATGGTGGCGGTGTAGAAGTTGCTGATCTCCTGATACGCATCGGGGCGTACCGGATGCGACAGCGGGCCGGCGTCTTCGGGAAACTGGGCGGCGCGGAGCGAGCGGACATCCTCGATCCGCTTGACCGCGGCCGATCCCTGATCGGCAGAGAAGCCCTGATCGCGATAGACGGTGAAGCCTTCCTTCAGCGACAGTTGGAACCAGTCGCGGCAGGTGATGCGATTGCCCGACCAGTTGTGGAAATACTCGTGCGCGACGACCGCGGCGATGCCGTCATAATCATGGTCGGTCGCGGTATCGGCATCGGCGAGGATATAGCGGCTGTTGAAGATGTTCAGCCCCTTGTTCTCCATCGCGCCGAAGTTGAAATCGTCGACCGCGACGATGTTGAACACATCGAGATCGTACTCACGGCCATAGACGCGCTCGTCCCACGCCATCGACAGCTTCAGCGCATGGAGCGCATGGTCGGTCTTGGCGAGATCGGCGGCACGGACCCAGATGCCGAGCGCGACCTCGCGGCCCGATCGGGTGGTGAAGGTGCCACGATTGACCGCCAGATCGCCCGCGACCAGCGCGAACAGATAGGAAGGCTTGGGAAACGGGTCGTTCCATTCCGCCCAGTGCCGGCCACCATCCAGATCGCCCGTCGCGATCGGATCGCCGTTCGCCAGCAGCACCGGATAGCGCGCCTTGTCCGCCGTCATCCGCACGGCATAGCGGCTGAGGACGTCGGGCCGGTCGGGGAAGTATGTGATGCGGCGAAAGCCCTCCGCCTCGCACTGCGTGCACAGATTGCCGCCGCTGGCGTACAGTCCCATCAACTGCGTGTTGCGATCGGGTGCGATCTCGACCTCGGTTTCGACACGGTGCTGGCCGCCGCTCAGCGGGATCACCAGCTGCTCGCCTTCCAGCCGCCAGTCGTCGATCGCGATGCCGTCAACCGTCACCGAGAGCGGCGTCTGGCCGGCGCCGTCCAAGCGCAGCGGTTCGCCATGATCGCCGTTGCGCGTCACCGACAGGATCGCGTGGACGCGTGTCGCATGGGCATCCAGATCGAATACCAGCCGCGTTTCCGGCACCAGCCATGCCGGTGGCCGATAGTCTTCGCGCAGGATGACGACCGGGGGCTGGGCGAGGCTGTGCTGGATATCCATCGCATCAATATAGACGACGATGGCGGGCGTTCCACCGACTTCGCGCGTTGGGCGCGGCGTGATAGCAGCGCGTGGAGAATCAAGGACCTTGTCGATGTATCGTTTCCCGGCCGCGCTGGTGGCGCTGGTGTCGTCCACCTCGCTGATCGCCCAGACGGCTGCGCCCGTCCCCGTGCCCGCGCCGGTCAAGCCGGATGCGGCGGCCCTGAATGCCCGATTGAACGCGCCGCTGCCCGCCGGTCAGGCGGCGATGAAGGCGCACGTGATGTTCCTGGCGTCCGACGCGATGAAGGGGCGTGAGGCGGGCAGCGCCGAATACGACATCGCCGCACAATATGTCGCCGCGCAATTCTACGCCGCCGGCCTGCGACCGGCGGGCGATGCCGGCGGCTACCTGCAACAGGTGCCGCTGGTCGCGTACAAGGCAGCGGACAAGGGCAGCTTCGTGTGGACGGCGCGCGGTGGTGAGCCACGGACACTGGCGTTCGGCACCGATGTCGTGCCAGCCCCCGATCCGGCACGGGTCGAGACGAGCGTCTCGGCACCGGTGGTGTTCGTCGGCGATGGCATCGACGCGCCGCAATATGCCCATGACAGCTATAAGGGCGTCGATGTGCAAGGCCGCATCGTCGCCTTCTTCCGCGGCGCGCCGGGTCGCTTCGCCGGTGAGGAACGCGCGTTTTTCGGGTCTACCGATACAAAGCTGCGGATCGCCGCGGCGCACGGGGCGGTCGGTGCCATCGAACTGGCCGCGCCTTCGACGACCGCCGACGGCATGACGCGGATGGCGGATTCCTATGACCGCGCCCGCACCAACTGGGCGGCGCCCGCCGGCTTCGCCAATACGGCCACGCCGACGACGCCGCTGCTCGGGACGCTCTCCCCAACGGCAGCCGCGCGGATGTTCGCAGGTGCCGGCACATCATGGGCAAGCATCGTTGCCGAGGCCGCCCGTGCCGAACCGCGGCTGAAGGCCGTGCCGCTGCCGGGAACGCTCACTATCGCGCTCCATACCAGCTTCACGCCGATGCCGAGCAGCAACGTCGTCGGTATCGTGCCGGGCAGCGACCCGGTGGTCGGCAAGGAGGTGGTCGTCCTGTCCGCGCACCTCGACCATATCGGTGTGGGTCGGCCGGTGAACGGCGATGCGATCAACAACGGCGCGCTCGACAATGCGATCGGCATCGCCAGCCTGATCGAGGAGGCCAAGCGCTTCACCGCCAGCGGCAAGCCGCCGCGCCGCACCGTCATGTTCCTGGCAGTGACGGCGGAGGAGAAGGGGCTGGTCGGGGCGGATTACTTTGCGCATCATCCCACCGTACCGAAGAGCGCGATCGTCGCCGACGTGAACCTCGACATGCCGATGCTGCTCTATCCGTTCGAGGACATGATCGTGTTCGGCGCGGATCGATCGACGCTTGGGCCGATCGTGGCGCGGGCGGCGGCGACGGCGGGGACGACGATGTCGCCCGATCCGAACCCGGAACAGGGCTTCTTCGTCCGGTCCGACCATTTCCGGTTCGTGCAGCAGGGTATCCCCTCGGTCTTCCTGTGGCCGGGGCAGAAGGGGCCGGGCAAGGCGGCGGTCGAGGGGTTCCTGTCGACCTGCTACCACCGACCCTGCGACGATCTGTCGCTGCCGATCATGTGGGATCAGGGCGTGCGCTTCGTCGATGTGAATTATCGCATCGCCCGCGATATCGCCGACGGGGCCGAACGACCGGTGTGGAACAAGGGCGATTATTTCGGCACGCTCTACAAGGGGGCGATGGCGCGCTGATGAGCAGGATGCTGATCTTCGGCCTCGGCTATAGCGCGGGCCGGCTAGGCGAGCGGCTGGCGGGCGAGGGCTGGCATGTGACCGGCACGACGCGGGACGGTCGCGACGGCACGGTGCGGTTCGACGACCGCGAGGCGGTGCTGGCGGAGATCGCGGCGGCGACGCACATCCTGTCGTCGGTGCCGCCGGTGGCGGAGAGCGATCCGGTGCTGGTGAATTATGGGTCGGTGCTCGCCCGCCGGAGGGCGTGGCTGGGATATCTGTCGTCGACCGGCGTATACGGCGATGCGGACGGGGCGTGGATCGACGAGACGGCGGCGACCGGCGGTGGCCGGCGGGCGGCGCGGGCGCAGGCGGATGCGGACTGGCTGGCGATCGGCACGCGCGTCTTCCGGTTGCCCGGCATCTATGGTCCTGGCCGTTCGCCGCTCGACCGGGTGCGGGCCGGGGAGGCGCACCGGGTCGATGTGGCCGGGCAAGTGTTCAGCCGGGTGCATGTCGACGACATCGTCGCAGGTGTCATCGCCGGGTTCGACGGGCCGGCGGGGGCGTATAATCTGGCCGACGACCTGCCCTGTTCGCCGAACGACGTGGTGACGTTCGGCGCCCGGCTGATCGGCTGCACGCCGCCGCCGCTCGTGTCGCTGGCCGACCTGTCACCGATGGCGCGCGGTTTCTATGCGGAGAACCGGCGGGTGGCGAACGGCAAGGCGAAGCGGGTGCTCGGCTGGACCCCGCGTTGGCCGGATTACCGGTTGGGCCTGCGGGCGCTGAGCGCGATGACGAGGCCCAGTCCGGTCAGCGCTGCGCCACCCGCCGCCAATGTCGACCAGCGATAACCCTCGAACACGGTCGACAACAGCATGGCGATGACCGGCACGATGACGCTGGAATAGGCCGCCTTGGCCGGGCCGATCACGCGCAGCACCTGAAAATACAGTGGGAAGGCGAGGGCGGAGGCGAACAGCCCGAGATAGAGGATGCCGGCGACATAGCCCCAACGCGGCTCGAACACCGGCGGTCCCGCCAGCCACCATGCCGCCCCGGCATCGAGCGCGGCGCCGACCAGCATCGCGATCGTCAGCGTCGATGCCATCGGATAGCGTTTGGCGGTGGCGCTCGCCTGCATCACGTTGGCGGTGGAGGCGGACAGGATCGCCGCCAGCGTCCAGCCGATCCCGACCAAGGAGGCGGTCGGCCCCTGCGGATCGGATCGCGCCTCGTGCAGGAATAGCAGGGCGATGCCGGCCATCGCGACGGCGGAGCCCAGCACCAGTTGCCGGCCCATCTTTTGCCCGAGGAAAAGGCGGGCCAATACCGCGTTGGGCACCAGCAGCATCGCGAAGGTGACGGCGACGAGGCCGGAGGTGATGAACCCCTCTGCCCGGTACACGAAGTTGAAGTTCAGCGAGAATTGCAGCACGCCGAGCGCCGTGGCGAAGGCGAGGCCGCGTCCGTCGAAGCGGAAACTGTCGCGGCGGATCAGCGCCCAGATGCCCATCGCCACGGCGGCGACGAGGAAGCGATAGGTGACCGACCAGCTGGGCGGCACCACGCTGATCTGGTCGCGGATGACGATCCAGGTCGATCCCCAGATCAGCGTCACGATGGCGAACGGGATCAGGATCGACGCGCGGGTCGATTGCGGGGCGGTGCCGGCGAAATCGCTGTTGGGCGTAGCGCTCACAAGGCCTGGATCGCGTCGGCGAGCGGACGGATCGCGTCCTCGCGCTGGTTCCACGAAATGACCAGCCGCGCCTCGCCCGGCCCCCAGTCATAGAAGTCGAACCCCTTTGCCCTGAGCGCCGCAGCCTCGTCAGGCGTGACGCGCAGGAACACCTCGTTCGCTTCGACCGGATGGACGAGGCGGTCGCCGGCGGCGTCGGCGAGCAGCGCGGCGCCGGCATTGGCGACGCGGCCGTTGTCGAGCCACAGATCGTCCTCGGTCATCGCCAGGATCTGTGCGGCGAGGTAGCGACCCTTCGACAGCAGCAGACCGGCGCGCTTGCGACGGCGCAGCGTGGCGGCGGCGAGGCCGGTGTCGAAGAAGATCAGTGCCTCGGCACTCATCCCGCCGTTCTTGACGAAGCCGAACGACAGCGCCTCGACTCCGGCCCGCCATGTCACGTCGGCGGGCGAACAACCGGCGCTGGCCACCGCATTGGCGAAACGGGCGCCGTCCATGTGGAAGCGCCAGCCACGGCTGCGGCAGAGATCGCCGATCGCGGCGACCTCGTCCGGGCGATAGACGAGGCCGTATTCGGTGGCGTTGGTGATCGAGACGGCGTGCGGCTGGACGCGGTGGACGTCGTTGGCGATCGCATCGGCGACGGCGGCGATGCTTGCCGGGGTCAGTTTGGCGCCGTCGCCGTCGGCCAGCATCAGCTTGGCGCCGTGGGTGTAGAATTCGGGGGCGCCGCCCTCGTCGTTCTGGATATGCGCGTCGCGGTGGCAGATCACGCCGCCATAGGGCGGGCACAACGCCGCGAGCGCCAGACAGTTCGCGGCGGTGCCGGTCGGCACCCACAGCGCGCGCACCTCCGTTTCGAACAGGTCGGACAGGCGGCCGTCGAGCTGTTTCGACCAGCGATCGCCGTCATAGGCGGTGTCGAGCTGATCGACCTCGGCCAGCGCAGCGAAGACGCGCGGATGGACGGGGGCGGCGTTGTCGGAAAAGAAGCGCATGGCGGGCGCTGTGGAAAGATGTGCCGGCCACGTCAATGTTGCTGACGTGAAAGCGCCGGAAAGTCGCTAAAGTCACACCTGCGCTCGCGCGCGAGGGCGTGCGTGCGCGGGCGCGTGGGCGGGATTATACTGGCCGGTACTGGGAAAGAGCGATGGGTTGGGTGTATCAGCGCGTCGGGGTGTAGGACATACCTTTTCGCGCCTGGTGAACACCCTCACCCTTCCGGCGCTTCGCGCCTCCCTCCCTCTCCCGGTGGGAGAGGGAAAGATCGTCAGAATTCGTCCTGTGGTTCGTCCGGGGGGCGGCGGTCGTCGCGGGGTGGGGGACCGGGATCGCGGTCACGGTCGCGGTCGCGGCGGGGGCCGACGGAGATCGAGCCGTCGTCGCCCTGCCGGATTTCGAGGCCCAGCCCTTCCAACTGGCTGGCGGCGGCGTCGAGCGCGTCGGCGCCCATGTCGGCGAGATCGTTGCCGATCCCCTCGACCGCGTTGCCGTCGAACGCCGGTTCGGGTTCGGCCACGACGGGGGGCGCGACGCCGAGCGCGTTCTGCATGAAGTCGCGCCAGATGCGCGCCGGCACGCCGCCGCCGTGAAGACCGGGATTGGGGCTGTTGTCGTCGTTGCCGACCCACACGCCGACGACCAGATCGCCGGCGAAGCCGATGAACCACGCATCGCGGCTGTCCTGCGAGGTGCCGGTCTTGCCCCAGGCATCGATGCTCAGCACCGCCTCGCGACCCGTGCCCCGGATCGAGGACGACAGGAGCTGCAGCATCTGGCTGCGGACATTTTCGGGCAGGGCACGGCTGCGCCCCGCCAGCGAGGCGTACCAGCTGCGGTCGGCGACCTCGTCGACGCCGCGCGGCTGCACGGGGTAACGGCCGTTGGCGATCGCGGCATAGGCGGCGGTCAGTTCGATCAGCGATACCTCCGACGTGCCGAGGCCGATCGTCGCCTCGTTGGCGATCGGGGTGGAGATGCCGAGATCGCGCGCGGTCTGGATGACGTTGCGTACGCCGACCTCCTGCGTCAGCCGTGCGGCGACGACGTTGGACGAGCGGGCGAAGGCGCGGCGCAGCGTGATCGGCCCCAGATAGCGGTTGTCGTCGTTGCGCGGTTTCCAGCCGGCGATCTCGACCGGCGAATCGTCCATCACCGTATCGGGCGTCATGCCGGCGCGCAGCGCGGCGAGATAGACGAACAGCTTGAACGTCGATCCGGGCTGGCGACGGGCCTGCGTCGCGCGGTTGAACGGGCTCTTGCCGTAATCGCGGCCGCCGACCATCGCGACGACACGGCCATCCGGGTGCATCGCGACGAGGGCCGATTGCGCCTGACGCAGGCCGGCACCGCGGATGGCGCGTTCGGCAGCGTTCTGGAGACGGGGGTCCAGCGTGGTGCGGACGGTCGCCTCGGTCTTCACCTCGCCGGCGCGGTCGCGGGCCTGGGGCAGGACCCAGTCGGCGAAATAGGTGCCGCTGGGCAATTGCTGCGGCCGGGAGGCCAGCACGCGCTGCGGCTGCACCGCATCGGCCTCTCGCTGGGTCAGGAAGCCGGCATCTTCCATCGCGGCGACGACGACGGCCTGACGCGCGCGGGCGCCCTTCAGGTTGACGGTGGGGGCGAGGCGGGAGGGCGCCTTGACCAGTCCGGCGAGCATCGCCGCCTGACCGACGCTCAGCGTCTGCGGGGTGCGGCCGAAATAATGTTTCGCGGCGGCGGAGATGCCATAGACGTTGTCGCCGAAATACACGTTCGACAGATAGCGCGACAGGATCTCGTCCTTGGTCAGCCATGCCTCCAGCCAGAACGCGATCATCACCTCGCGCAGCTTGCGCGCGGCGGTGCGATCCGAATCGAGGAAGGCGTTTTTCGCCAGCTGTTGCGTGATCGTGCTGCCGCCCTGACGGACGCCGCCGGAGCCGATATTGGCCCATGCGGCGCGGGCGATGCCGCGCGGATCGATGCCCCAGTGCGAATAGAAGCGCCGGTCCTCGATCGCCATGAACGCCTCGCGCACATGCGGCGGCAGGGTGGCGGCATCGACCGGCGTGCCGATGATCGCGCCACGCCGGGCGATCGGCGTGCCGTTGTCGGCGGTCAGCGTGATCGACGGGGGCGTCGGCGGCTTCAACGAGCGAGACAGCGGCGCGGTGATCGCCAGCCACGCGATGGCGATGACGAGCAGGACGATGCCGGCGGCGAACCCGCGCACCAGCCAGCGGCCGATCCAGCGATAGGATCGGGGTTCCGGTCGTGGCTCGGCATCGAACCGGTCGCGCCACGGATCGACACCGGCATAGGTGTAGGGGCGTTCGGTATCATGGTCGGTCCGGGGCCGGGGGCGATCGGGATCGAAGGGGTCGGGGCGCATCGGCGGGTTCCAGGACACGGGCGCTGTTCTACCTGACTAGAACACCTCGCGCAATGTGGTCCTTCATAATCGCGTGACCGCGGAAGCGCGACCCCCCTGTTCTTTTGCAGCGCTAATGTGGAATAGGAGCGGGATGGATCAGGTGACGACAGGCGACATCGACCGGCAGCGGCCGCTGGTGGTGGGAATCGGCGGGACGATCGGCGCGGTATCGTCGACCGAACGCGCGCTGTGCATCGCGCTGGAGGCGGCGGCGCAGCAGGGATTCGCGACGCGGATGTTCGGCGGCGCGGACATGGCGCGGCTGCCGCTGTACGATCCGCGCGCGACGACGCGCACGCCGGACGAGCGCGCGTTCGTCGATGCGGTGCGCGGCGCATCGGCGGTCATCATCGCCAGTCCGGGGTATCACGGGTCGATATCGGGCGTGGTGAAGAACGCGCTCGACCTGCTGGAAGAGACGGCGAAGGACGGGCGGCCGTATCTGGCGGACATGCCGGTGGGCCTGATCGCCACCGCCTATGGCTGGCAGGCGACGGGATCGACGATCGCGGCGCTGCGGTCGATCGTCCATGCGCTGCGCGGCTGGCCGACGCCGTTCGCCGCCGCGATCAACACGCAGGTGACGCGTTTCGACGACGAGGGCGGGGCGAGCGACCCGGCGGTGGTCGAACAATTGCGGCTGATCGGCCGGCAGGTGGCGCGCTTCGCACCGCTGGCGCGGGTGGCGGCCGAATCAGGTCAGTGAGTGAACCAGTGGCGGCGGACGAAATATAGCACCACGCCGACCGCGATCGTGGTGCAGACGCCCATGATCGCGTCGAATGCCCATGGTTCCTGCGCATAGGGCAGGTGCGCGACGTTCATGCCGTAAAGCCCGGTGATGAAGGTCAACGGCAGGAACACCATCGCGACGATCGAGATGATGAGCGTGCGGCCGTCGATCTGCTCGGCGCGCAGATCGGACAGGGTCTCGTGCATCAGCGCGGATCGCTCGCGGATCGATTCCAGTTCCTCGGCCATGCGCGCGGCGCGATCGGCGGCGGCGGCGATGTGCAGGCGATCGTCGTCGCCCAGCCAGTCGCCGGGCAGGGCCGCCAGCTTCTCCAGCGCGCTGCGTTGCGGGCTGAGGAAGCGGCGATAGGCGATGGCGGCGACGCGCACCCGGCTGACGTTGCGGCGCAGTTCGAACACGCGGTTGGCGTCGAGCTGTTCCTCGCAATCGTCGAGCTGGTCACCGAGTTCGGCGACGTCGGGGTCGAGATCGGTGGTAATCGCGGTGGCGAAGGCGGTGATGAGGTCGCCGGGATCGCGGATGCGGCCCGCCGTCACCTCCTGCTTCACCGCGCCGACCGCGATCAGCGGCTTGCGGGTGACGGAGAACACGCGGCCCTTGACCGCCCAGATGCGGACCGAGGCGAGGAGATCGGAACTGTCGGGTTCCTCCTTCGACCGGCCGCGCAGGTTGAGGAAGGCGCCGTCGCCGAACGCCTCGCAGCGGGGGCGCGTCTCGGTCGCGGTGAGGGCGTCGACGATATAGTCGTCGAGGCCGGCGGGGCCGCGCAGCCAGTCCTGCGTTTCCTGATCGATCTGGGCGAGGTGTATCCAGACGAGGTCGCAGCGGTCGGCCAGCGCCTCCGCCGGGTCGATGCGGGTGCCGTCACCGCCGGCGATGCGGTAGCAATAGGCGTCCATCACGCCATCTCCAGCCAGACTGAGAGGCCCGGTGCGTCGTGCGGCGGGCCGGCGATGCGGGCGGCGTCGGCGCGGGCGCGGTCGAGGATCGCGGGTGGGACGCCATCGGCGTGGAAGACGCGGTCGGCGTTGGCGAGCAGCCGGGCGTGACGCAGCGTCAGGTCGTCGGGGTCGGGGGAGGTGAGGACGATGCGTTCCAGCCGGGCGGGGCCGCCGCCGGTGAGGGCGGTCATGACGTCGGCGTTCGGGTGGTCGTCCAGCGGATCGAGCGGGCCGCCGGGGGCGAAGGCCGCGCCGATCGCGCGGCGGCGCTCACCGCCATCGGGAAAGCGGTCGCGCATCGCGGTGCGGGCGGCATGCATCGCATCGGCAAGGCTGCTGAGCGAGGCGGGGAGCAGCGCCTCCAGCCGCTGGCGCAGCGCGGCGGCGAGGCCGGCGGAGACGCCGCCGGTGCCGATCGCGACCAGCACCGGATCGCGATCGACGATGGCGGGGAGGGTGAAGTCGCAATGATCGGGGCGGTCGACCGCGTTGACCAGAATGCCCCGCGCCTTCAGCCGGGCGACGGCGGCCAGCGCCACGTCCTCGTCATCGATCGCGACGATGGCGAGGGGGGCGGCGGTATCCTCGCCGCAGACGAACGCGCCGGCGCGTTCGAGCAGGCGGCGTTTCGCGTCGGCCGATTCACCTTCGCCCAGCAGGATCACGGGCCGCCCGGCCAGCCGCATGAACAGCGGCAGGCTGTGCAGGCTCATCCCTCGCGCGCCTCGTTCAGCCAGTCGGGCACGCGCTCGGCGGCGATCAGCGTTTCGGCGGCGACGCGGTCGGCGACCACCGCGAACCGGTCGCCGTCGACCAGCACCTCCGGCACCAGCGGGCGGCTGTTATAGGTGGAGGCCATCGTCGCGCCGTACGCGCCGGCGGTGCGGAACACGGCGAGGTCGCCCGACACGACATGGTCGATGTCGCGGCCCATCGCGAAGGTGTCGCCGCTTTCGCACACCGGGCCGGCGATGTTGGCGGTCATCCGGTCGCCGTTGGGCTGCACCGCGACGAAATCGTGATAGGCATCGTACAGCGCCACGCGGGCGAGGTCGTTCATCGCGGCATCGACGATGACATAGGGGTGGACGACGCCGGGTTTCACCCAGATGACTTCGGTCAGCAGCACGCCGGCGTTACCGGCGATGACGCGGCCGGGTTCGAACATCAGTTCGGCGTCCCAATCCGCGGTGACGCGGGCGACCATCGCGCCGTAATCGGCCGGGCTGGGGGGCATGTCGCCCGCCTTGTACGGCACGCCGAGACCACCGCCGAGATCGACATGGGTGATGGTGTGGCCCGCGGCGCGCAATTCGGCGACGAGTTCGCCGACGCGGGTGTACGCGGCCTCCAGTGGGGCCAGATCGAACAACTGGCTGCCGATATGGATCGCGACGCCGCGCAGGTTCAGGCCCGGGAGCGGCGCCAGACGGTCGAACATCGCCGCCGCCTGGTCGATCGGGACGCCGAACTTGTTCTCCTTGCGGCCGGTCGAGATCTTGGCGTGGGTGCCGGCATCGACGTCCGGGTTGACACGCAGGGTGGCGGGGGCGCGGATGCCGCGTTCGGCGGCGAGGGCGGCGAGGACGACGCCTTCCTCTTCCAGCTCCAGATTGAATTGGCCGATGCCGGCGTCGAGCGCGGCGGCGAGTTCGGCCTTCGTCTTGCCGACGCCGGAGAACACGATGTCGGCGGGCGGCATCCCGGCGGCCAGCGCGCGGCGCATCTCGCCGACCGACACGACGTCGGCGCCGTATCCCTCATCGGCCAGCACGCGCAGGACGGCGAGGTTGGGATTGGCCTTGATGGCATACGCCAGATGCTTGCGCGGCACGCCGGCAAGACCCTCGCGGAACACGCGGGCATGGCGGCGCAGCGTGGCGGCGGAATAGATGTAGACGGGGGTGCCGACCGCCGCCGCGATGGCGGGAATGGCGACGTCCTCGACGTGCAGCACGCCGTCCTTGTGATCGAAATGGTTCATCAGCGGGGCGGCAGATCGAATTCGTCGGAACGACGCTCTTCGGAACTGCGGAGCAGCTCGTCGCTGCGTTGCGGTCGCTGCTGCGTGGTGGGGGTCAGCAACTGTTGCGGCGTCGGCGTGGCGCGCGCGCCGAGCGGGGCGACGGGCAGCTTGCCGCCTTCGGGCGGCTTCAGGCCGGCGGCCGAGCCGCAACCGGCCAGCAGCAAAGGGAGCAGAAGAAGGCCGCGCATCAGATATTCCTCGCTGCGCGGATCGCCGCGCGGACATTGGCGGGGGCGGTGCCGCCGAAGCTGGTGCGGCTGGCGACCGAGGCGTCGACCGACAGCACGTCATAGACCGACGTATCGATGCGCGCGTCGATCGCGGTGAGTTCGTCCAGCGACAGCGCGTCGAGGCCGACGCCCAGTTCCTCGGCGCGCTTCACCGCGCGGCCAGTGACGTGGTGCGCCTCGCGGAACGGCAACCCCGCCTCGCGCACCAGCCAGTCGGCCAGGTCGGTGGCGGTGGAGAAGCCGGCTTCGGCGACCTGGCGCATCCGCTCGGTACGGAACGTGGCGCTTTCGACCATGCCGGTCATCGCGGCGAGGCAGAGACCGAGCAGGTCGTGCGCCTCGAACACCGGCGGCTTGTCGTCCTGCATGTCCTTGGAATAGGCGAGCGGCAAGCCCTTCATCGTGACCATCAACGACGTCATGGCGCCCATGATCCGGCCGGCATGGCCGCGCACCAGCTCGGCGGCGTCGGGATTGCGCTTTTGCGGCATGATCGAACTGCCGGTCGACCATTGGTCGGACAGCGCGACGAAGCCGAAGGGCTGCGACGCCCAGAGCACGAATTCCTCCGCCAGCCGCGACAGGTGCAGCGCGCATTGCGTGGCGGCGGTCAGGTAATCGAGCGCGAAGTCGCGGTCGCTGACCCCGTCGAGCGAATTGCGGGTCGGGCCATCGAACCCCAGCGCGGCGGCGGTCGCGTCGCGGTCGATCGGGAAGCCGGTGCCGGCCAGCGCGGCGGAGCCGAGCGGACAACGATTCAGGCGGGTACGCGCATCGGCGAAGCGGCTGACGTCGCGGGCGATCATCTCGTGATACGCCATCAGGTGATGGCCGAGCGTGACGGGTTGCGCGGATTGCAGGTGGGTGAAGCCGGGCATCACGCTGTCGGCGTGTTCCTCGGCGCGGACCAGCAACGCGGTCTGGAAACCGGCCAGCGCGGCCAGCACCTGATCGATCGCGTCGCGTACCCACAGGCGGAAATCGGTCGCGACCTGATCGTTGCGCGAGCGCGCGGTGTGCAGCCGGCCGGCGACCGGGCCGATCGCATCGGCCAGCCGTGCCTCGGTCAGCATATGGATGTCTTCGAGCGCGAGATCGTCGGGGACGCCGTTCGCTTCGTAATCGGCGGCCACCTGGTCCAGCCCGGCGGCGATCGTCGCGGCATCGGCGGGCGACACGATGCCCCGCGCACCGAGCATCGCGACATGGGCTTTTGACCCAGCAATATCCTGACGCCACATACGCTTGTCGAATGGCAGGGATGCGTTAATCTCGCGCATCACCGCCGACGGGCCCTCCGCAAAGCGGCCGCCCCACATGGCATTGGAGGTTTTCATGCGTTCGTTGATCGTTCCGGTCCTGCTTGCAGGCCTGCTGGCCGCGTGCGGCGATAAGCCGTCAGGCGACGGGGGGCAAGGCAATGCCGCCGCGTCCGCCAACTCTGCCGCCAACCCCGCTGATGCCGTCAGTGCGGACGAGGTCGCGCCGTCCGCGCCCGCCGGTGCCGCCGCCGGCGGATCGTTCGATCGCAGCCATGCGGGCGATGCGGCGCCGACGCTCGCCTTTCTCGATCCCGCAGGCAAAAGCGTGACGCTGGTAAATTATCGCGGCAAGCCGGTGCTGCTGAACCTGTGGGCGACATGGTGCGGGCCGTGCGTGAAGGAACTGCCGACGCTGGACGCGCTGGCGACGCGCGAGGCGGGGCGGCTGCATGTCGTGACGCTGAGCCAGGACATGGACCCGGCCAAGGTCGCGCCGTTCTTCGCGGCGCGCAACTTCAAGACGCTGAAGGCCTATACCGATCCCAAGATGGCGTGGGTGCCGGCGGTGGCCAGCAACCTGCCGACGAGCATCCTGTATGATTCGACCGGGCACGAGGTGCTGCGCACGGTCGGCGATCTCGACTGGACGGGCGAACTGGCGACCAAGGCTATCGCGGCCCTGAAGTAGGGGTGTCAGGCCAGCGCCGGGCTAAGCGCCGGGACCGGGCGGCGGGTTTCCGCCGCCGGTTCCGGCGACGGGCTGGTCGCGCGCCGGCCGACGAAGATCAGCATCTGCGGCGCGAGGCGCGCGCAGGCGATCGCGGCGGCGATGGGGACGGCGATGCCGAACGCCATCTTCGCAATCACGGCGATGTGCGGCTCGGTGCCGAATCGGTGGAGGAGCAGCGCGCTCAACACCGAGGCGACGGGCAGATGCCACAGGAAGATCGGCAGCGAATAGGCGCCGATGCGGCGCAGCACGGGGCTGGCGGGCATGCTGGTGCGGACCAGCGTAAAGGTGGCGACGCCGATCGTGGCGGCGACCAGCGACGTCTTGGCCCATTCGGAACCGACGCCGAGCAGCGACGCCTGATGCGCGATCAGGCCGAACGCGCCGGCCATGTAGATCGCGATCCGGTTCCGGCGGCGTTCCAGCAGGGCCGGTGACGCGCCGATCGCCGCGCCGACCAGGAAATGCGGCAACAGATACGCGGCCTTGGCGACCGACAGTTGCGCGACGCCGCTGAACATGCCCGTCGCCACGACGGCAAACGCTGCCCCCGCGACCATCCACAGGCGATCGTTCGACGGCCGCAGCCATTTGTCCATCACCCACACCGCGAGCAGGATCATGGCCAGAGCTTGCAGATACCAAAGGTGCCAGGCGCCGAAGATCAGGCCGTTCACGATCTCGAACGGGCGCCCCTTGTGCAGGCTGATCGTCCAGCAGACCAACGTCCCGAGCAGGAACGGCGGCAGCAGCCGGCCGGTGCGCTTGCTCCAGCCGGTAAAGGTCAGCGGCCGATGCCCGCGGCGCAGGCCATAGAGATAGCCGGTGATCGCGATGAACAGCGGCATCCGCACGAAGGTGAGGCTCTGGGCCAGATAGGCCCAGGACGAATGTACAAGCGACTCCGACCCGATGGCGTGGAAAGCGACGACCATGATCGACGCGAGGCCCCGCGCCTCATCGATCCGCATCGTCGCCAGCGTGCCGGCGTTGACGGGCAGGCGCCGAACGAGGGCGGCGGTGAAGGCGGCGATGCCGGACGATGCCGCCATGACGGACGATCCCGAATCGGCATAGGCGGCGGGCGGGGCGATGCGATCCATGCCCCCGTTATCGGCTACTATGGTTAAGGCCGGTTTAAGGCTGTTTGCGGTGCAGCATTTCTTTTATTTGACGGACGAGCATCAAAGTGGGTTAAATTTCTGTTAAATCAGGCGGTTGGTATGCAGCCGATCGCTAGGAAGACTCGGTTACAGATAAATCGATATCAAACGTGCTCGCGCAAAACCTGGCAGATTGATTCCCGCTGTGCCGAGGGGAGAGTAGCTGGCTGCTCCGTTTCAAGAAATTTCACGATCGCATCTGCTAAATCCGTTGTGATCGGATCACGCTGTCGAGCGGCCCGAAGCTCATGCGCAGGAAATGTAGTAACGCGGCTGCAATCCAGATAACAATCATGGGTAAGAGCAGTATGGTCGTTCCCGGACAATCGCATCTGGCCAATTCCATGAAAGCGAGGGTCGGTATTAACCCAAAAGAATATCGGCGGATTATTACCCACGCAGACGACAATTTTATCTTTGGAGGGTTTGGAAAGTGCCGTGTAAACGACGAACACGTCTCCAACGCTCACAAAACGCCATATGCCGCAAAGTCGGCCGCATCCTCTAAAATCTGCTCGCGATGCGGGTTGTCTTCATCGATGAACTTCTCATAATCCATCGGCCCATTTGAGCTGGCATCCGCCCACGCGCGCTCCTGATGCGTCAGCGACGACAAATGGCCAAAGCCCTTTGATCGACAGAATTCCATCGCCTCATCAAGACAGGCCCGGTCTGTGTCTGATAGCGCAGACATATCGGCATCCCGCCGCGCTGCCATTCGTGGATATTGTGAGCAATCGATCGCGCCCTGAACCGCCTCGGGATCGCCCGCCATTCCAAGTCGATTGCGCATGAAGTCATAAAGAGTCGATGGGACTGGACCATTCGGCATCGCTACGAACGTATCCGCTACGATCGGACGAGCGTACGCATTCAAATGCTTTTTTTCTGCGTAGAAAAGCACCTTGGAGGCAAAAAATGCGGAAATTCCCGGCCATCTCGACGTGATATACGCCAGAGCCTCCGTACCCTTCCGCTCATTGAATTGGAAACGGAGAGCCATGAGTCGCATATAGAGCATATGCCGTTCCGCGTCTAGTCAATTTGTCAAGGGGTGAAGCGGAAAAATCCCAAAAACAGCTATACAGTCAGCGAACGCTAGTTGACTGTGATAAGTCAGACATCGATCTCGCTAAATTTCTGACAAATTCCAGCCACTTGGCAGCTTGGAATTGGATGCCCCGTGAGGATTCGAACCTCAATTAACGGAGTCAGAGTCCGTAGTCTTACCTTTAGACGACGGGGCAACAGGCCGGCGCATCTAGGCGGGGTCGGGCGGCCTGTCAACGCTCGGCTTGTGGTGGGGGGCGGGTATCGCTACGTTGGCGGCAAGCACCGAGCGGGTCTGGCCCGCGACGGCAGAACATTAAAAGAAAGCACCACGGCGATGGGGGACGTTTCCACCCGACAGCCGTACCGGCAGGACCGTCCTGCCCGTCCGGCGCCGACCCGGCCGCCACGCGGCCGTTGGTCCGATGCGCAGGCCTATGCCGCGCTGGACCTTGGCACCAACAACTGCCGGCTGTTGATCGCCCGGCCACAGGGCGCGGGCTTTGCGGTGGTCGATGCGTTTTCGCGAATCGTCCGGCTGGGCGAGGGCGTGGCGGCGAGCGGGCGACTGAGCGATGCGGCGATCGAGCGGACGCTGGCGGCGCTGCGCGTGTGCGCGGACAAGCTGAAGCGGCGCAACGTCGTGCTGGCGCGATCGGTGGCGACCGAGGCGTGCCGGCGGGCGGCGAATGGTGCGGCCTTCATCGAACGGGCGCATGCGGAAACCGGCATCCGGCTGGACATCATCACCGCCGAGGAAGAGGCGCGGCTGGCGGTGCTGGGCTGTCATGCGCTGATCGAGCCGGGGAGCGACCCGGCGCTGGTGTTCGATATCGGCGGCGGATCGACCGAACTGGTGCTGGTCGATACCGCCGGGCCGCAACCGCGCGTGCTCGACTGGCATTCGGCGCCGTGGGGCGTGGTGTCGCTGACCGAGAGCGTGGCGGGCAGCGCGGACGGTGGGGCGGCATCGCTCGCCGATGTCTATGCGCGGATGCGGGCGCTGGCGGCGGAGAGCATGGCGGGGTTTGCGGCGCGGTTGCCACGGGTGGATCGGCCGCGGTTGCTGGGGACCAGCGGTACGGTGACGACGCTGGGCAGCGTGCATCTGGGGCTGAGCCATTACGACCGGTCGATGGTCGATGGCCTGATCGCGCCGACATCGGCGATGCGCGATATCAGCCGGTCCTTGTCGGGCAAATCGATCGCGCAGCGTGCGCAGGTCGCGTGTATCGGCGCGGAGCGGGCCGATCTGGTGGTGGCGGGCTGTGCGATCCTGGAAACGATCATGGACTTGTGGCCTGCCGAACGGCTCGGCATCGCCGATCGCGGCATTCGCGAGGGCATATTACGCCGATTGATGGGTGAGAACAGACTGTGAGCAGGGGTGGATCGGGCGGCCGGACGCGGGTGAAGACGGCGCGTGGCCGGACCGCGGCGTCGCAGCGCTGGCTGGAGCGGCAGTTGAACGACCCGTATGTCCGCCGGGCGAAGGCGGAGGGCTATCGCAGCCGGGCGGCGTACAAGCTGATCGAACTGGACGAGCGATTCGGGCTGTTGAAGGGCGTGCGCCGCGTGCTGGATTTGGGCATCGCGCCCGGTGGCTGGTCGCAGGTGGTGCGGCGGCAGGTGCCGGCCGCCAGCATCGTCGGCATCGACCTGTTGCCGGTCGATCCGATCGACGGCGTGACGATCATGCAGCTGGATTTCATGGACGACAGCGCGCCGCGCCTGCTGGAAGAGGCGCTGGGCGGGCAGGCGGATCTGGTGTTGTCGGACATGGCGGCGAACACCGTCGGGCATCCGCAGACCGACCATCTGCGCACGATGGGGCTGGTCGAGGCGGGGGTGGATTTCGCCTGCGACATCCTGCGGCCGGGCGGGGCGTTCGTCGCCAAGGTGCTGGCGGGCGGGGCGGACAATGATCTGGTTGCGACGCTGAAGCGGAATTTCACCGCGGTGAAGCATGCCAAGCCGCCGGCTAGCCGGAAGGATTCGTCGGAGTGGTATGTGATCGCGCAGGGGTTCAAGGGGCGGGCGGCCACGGTTGATGCAAGGGCGGACGAGGAGAGGTAGGTTCTGCCGCCGCCGCCTCGGCACACCCTCACCCTTCCGGCGCTTTGCGCCTCCCTCCCTCTCCCGTTGGGAGAGGGAATGACATAAAAAGAGCCGCGACGTTGCCGTCGCGGCTCTTTTCGTATCGGATCGTCACGCTGCCGGGCAGCGTAGCGGATCAGCCGTCGTAGTCGGCACCCAGATTCTGGTTGCGCGGCGGGGCGGCGGCGGTGAGGCGCAGCGCCTCTGCCGCGCCGGACAGCGAGCCGACGGCATCGACCTCGTCATCGTCGTCGATCTGCACCTTCTGGAGCGACGAGATGACCGATTCTTCGAGATGGTCGGGGCGCACGCGCTCCTCGGCGATCTCACGGAGAGCGACGACCGGGTTCTTGTCGCGATCGCGGTCGAGCGTCAGATCGGCGCCGCCGGAAATCTGCCGTGCCCGCTGGGCCGCGAACAGCACCAGGTCGAAGCGATTGGAAACCTTGTCGACGCAATCCTCGACGGTGACGCGCGCCATGCCGTGTCCTTCAAATACCCGGGGAATAGGGAGAGCCGTGGCGGCTAGCAGACCGGGCCGGTAAAATCAAGGTTGGCGGGGCGGGGGAGCGGCCGGCGCGAGGAACATGGATCAACCGGGCGTCCCTGCGCGTAATGGAAAGATGGCATCGGTCAATCAAAGTCCTCCGTCTTCCGATATGACACCGCCGCCCGAACAGCCGGTGTTCACGGTGGACGGCAACCGGCTGACGCTGCTGGACACCGGACCGCGCCGGCTGGATGCGCTGGTGGCGTTGATCGAGGGGGCGCGGCGGACGCTGCGGGTGCTGTATTATATCTACGCCGATGACGGCGCGGGCCGGCGCGTGAACGAGGCGCTGATGGCGGCGGCGCGGCGCGGGGTCGATGTGGCGCTCATCATCGACGGGTTCGGCAGCGACGATACCGATGACGACTTCTTCACGCCGCTGCGCGACGCGGGGGTGGACATGTGCCGCTTCGCCGCGAAGTTCGGGCGGCGGTATCTGTTGCGCAATCACCAGAAGCTGGCGCTGGCGGATGCGGAGGACGCGCCGCGGATCATCATCGGCGGCTTCAACGTCGAGGACGATTATTTCGGGACGGCGGCCGAGCAGGCGTGGCGCGATCTGGGCCTGCTGGTCGAGGGACCGGCGGCGGCGCGGATGGCGGCCTATTTCGATGAACTGAAGACCGCGATCGAGCATCCCAACCCGAAGATCAGGCCGCTGAACAAGGCGCTGGCGAAATATAGCGAAACCGAGGGACCGCTGCGCTGGCTGATCGGCGGGCCGACGCGCAAGCTGTCGCCCTGGGCGCGGACGCTGCGCGACGACATGGCGCGGGGGCGGTGCATCGATATGATCGCGGGTTATTTTACGCCGAGCCCGTTGCTGTTGCGCCGGATCGAGCGGGCGGGGCGGGCGAGCAAGCGGGTGCGGATCGTCACGGCGGCGAAATCGGACAACAATGCGACGATCGCGGCGGCGCGCTTCACCTATGCCGGCCTGTTGCGGCGGGGGGTGCAGATGTTCGAGTTTACCCAGACCAAGCTGCATACCAAGCTGTATGTCGTCGACGATGCGGTGCATGTCGGGTCGGCCAATTTCGACATGCGCAGCCTGTTCATCAATCTGGAGCTGATGCTGCGGATCGAGGATGGCGCCTTTGCCGACCATGTCCGGGGGTATGTCGACGGCGAGATCGCGCAGTCGGAGGCGATCACCTGGGACGTGTACAAGGCGCGGACGGGGTGGTGGCAGCGGGTGAAGCAGTTCGGCGCGTACCTGACGCTGGCGGTGGTCGATCCCAGTGTGTCGCGGGGGCTGAATTTCGGGATCGACGAATAGGGGCGGTCGAGTTTGGCATTCACGCGAAGCCGCGAAGCCGCGAAAAGAAACAGGAAGTGATGGTTTCGCGCGGAGGCGCGGAGGACGCAGAGGGGTTGCGCGCCGGGCGGGTCGCTGAAGCGATCGCTGGCGTCATTTGAACGGACAGCGCTGTATGTTCTTGACGCTCTGCGTCCTCCGCGCCTCTGCGCGAAACCATCTTCTTTGCGGCTTCGCGTGAACGGTTCAGCGTGGCGTGGCGAACCAGATGATGTGGCTGGGGCCTTTGCCGTTGCTGCGGGCCTTCACGCCCACTTCGTCGGTGTCGAAGCCGGCGGCGTTCAGGCGGCGGGTGAAGGCGGGGTCGGCGCCGGCGGACCAAACGGCGAGGACGCCGCCGGGTTTGAGCGCGGCGCGGGCGGTGGCGAGGCCGCGCATCGAATAGAGGCGGTCGTTGGCGACGCGGACGAGGCCGTCGGGGCCGTTGTCGACATCGAGCAGGATGGCGTCGTACCGGCCGCGGCCGGCGGCGATGACATCGGCGACGTCGCCGCCGACCAGATCGACGCGGCGGTCGTCTAGGCCGTTCGCGGTGAGTGTCGCCATCGGGCCGCGCGCCCATTCGATGATCTCCGGCACCAGTTCGGCCACCGTCACGCGGGCATCGGGACCGAGCGCGGCCAGGCCGGCGCGCAGGGTAAAGCCCATGCCATAGCCGCCGATCAGCAGATGCGGGGCGGGGCGGCCGCGCAGGCGGTCGCAGGTCATGACCGCCAGCGCCTCTTCCGATCCGCTCATCCGGCTGCTCATCAATTCGTTGCGGTCGAGCACGATCATGAAGTCGCCGCCGCGCCGGAACAGGCGGAGTTCGTTCCCGCCGGGTATCTGCGCGGTGCCGAGCAATTCTCTGGGTGTCATCAGGGGCCGATACAGCAGGGGGCAGCGGGTGGCGAGCATCCTTGTCGGCCGATGGCCGGTCGGGGGTGGAACCATCGGTAGCCGTCGATCGGTTATGGTGCCGCTACGCCTGCAAATCCGGATATTTTGTAGAAACCGGCGTTTTGCCCTATCGGGCGTGTGATGGTGAGCGGCGCCCATGGGTGGGTGTCGCGATTCCCGACCAACGACAGGATCATTTCGTCTCTATGGCTGCCTTCAAGGAACAGAGTTTTCAGGAGCGTAACGCGCTCTCCGCCAAGGCCAAGCAGGCTGCGCTGGACAAGCTGCGCGCGAAGCCGCCCGTCGACGAGGCGGAACTGGCCGAGCGGCGTGCGGCCGCTGCGGCCCGCGAAGAGGAAAAGGCGCGCCTGAGCGCCGAGAAGAAGGCGGCGCGCGAGCAGGAGATCGCCGACAAGAAGGCGCGGGCGGCCGAGGCCGCTGCTGCCGCTGCCGAAGCGGCTGCCGCTGCGGCAGAGGCGGCAAAGCCGTATATTCCGACGATGCCAACCGAAGCCGAGATGAAGGCGGCGCGCGATGCGCGCTATGCCGCCCGCAAGCAGCGCGCCGGCAAGAAATGATGTGAGCGGGTCGGGTCGGCCGTGATAGCCGCCCGCCCGATCTGAGAACGCCGTCATTGCGAGTGTAGCGAAGCAAACCAGTGTCTCACGCGGAGCACTGGGTTGCTTCGCTACGCTCGCAATGACGACGCGTCGGCTTATTCCTTCCAGGCCCAGTAGAGCTGGGCGGGGGGAACGTTCCACCATTCCATATCGTGGTCGATGCGATCCCAATGGGGATCGAGGAAGTCCTTCACCTTCGGGCTGAACTGATACACCAGGAACGCTCCGCCGACCCGCAGCGATGCATGGGTCGCGGCGGCGATCGCCGGGCCGACGCCGGGCGGCAGCGTCGAGAAGGGCAGGCCCGACAGCACGAAGTCGGCATGGGCGAAGCCGCGATCGGCGATGATCTGCGCCACGTCGGCGGCCGATCCCTCGACGGCCTGGAAACGCGGATCGACGATCGTGGCATCGAGATAGCGGATGAAATCGGTGTTGGTGTCGATCGCGATCAGCGTGGCATCGGGTGCCATCCGTTCGAGGATCGGACGGCAGAAGGTGCCGACGCCGGGACCGTACTCCACGAAAAGTTTGCAAGCATCCCAATCGACTCGGGACAGCATCTTGCGAATCAGCTTGTCCGAGGACGGAATGATGGAGCCGACCATCACGGGATGTTTCAGGAAGCCCTGAAAAAACATCTGTGCCGGCGACGGTATCCCGGCGGGGCGGCGCACGCGGCGGGCGGCAGAGGTCGAACTAGCCATCGAAATCCTGTCGATCGTGGTCCCCACACGAACGGCGAGGGTCTCCCCCTTCCGTCGCACAAGTGCCGAACGTGTTGCAAGCCATCGGGTTCATTCCCGCGATGGGACGACAGTACCGGATCGGGCCGATGCAGCCGCTTGGCGCGCTGATCGCGGCGTCATATCATCGATCGACCGCCGCTTGCGTCCCCGTTTCGGGAACGCGCGTTGCCGGCGTGTCGTGTTTCCCCAAGGCGGGAGACGGCCGTGCGATATCATGGCGCGGCGCGCTTCCCTGTAGACGACAGGAGGAGACGATGATGAAAGCCTTGTTCGTGATGGCGGCGCCGTTTGCCGCATTTCTGTGTGCCGCGACGCCCGTCGCCGCGCAAAGCGTATTCGACGGGACATGGAAGGTCGACACCAGCACCGCCCAGTTCGGCGGCAAGCCGATGATCCGCACGCTGAAGGCCGGCAAATATAGCTGCGTGTCCTGCCCCGAACCGTGGACGATCGCAGCGGACGGTGCCTTCCACCCGATCAAGGGCGATCCCTATACCGACGACGTATCGGTGACGGTGATCGATCCGATGACCGTGAAGTTCTCCTATCGCAAGGCCGGCAAGGTCAATGGCGACGAAGTCTGGACGGTATCGTCCGACAAGAATGTCGTGACCCAGAAGGGCGAGGACAGCAGCAGCGGCAACGGCACGCCCGTCACCTATGAAACGCAGCAGACCCGCGTGGCCGCGGCGCCGGCCGGGGCGCACGCGATTTCTGGTAGCTGGCGCGGCAAGAGCGGCGCGACGGTATCCGATTCGGGCACGATGGTGACCTTCAGGACTGAGGGCGACAATCTGACGATGACCTATCCGACCGGCGAGAGCGTGACGGCGCGGTTCGGCGGGCCGGCGGTGACGATGGCCAATGATCCGGGCAACACGATGGTGAAGTTCGTGCGGACCGGCCCATCGTCGTTCGTGTCGACGATGATGCGTGAGGGCAAGGTGGCGAGCGTGACGACGGTGACGGTGAGGCCGGACGGGCGGACGCTCGATTACAGCAACGACAACAAGCGCAACGGATCGACAGCGAAGTTTACGGCGACGAAACAATAAGGGATGGCCGTCCGCCTATGACGGATCGGACGGGACAGGTGGCGGTCGTCTTCCTCTCGCAACGGCGGGCGGGGGACGACGACGCGTATGGCGCGGCGGCAGTGGCGATGGAGGCGCTGGCCGCCGGGCAGCCCGGCTATCGCGGCGTCGACAGCGCGCGCGGGGCGGACGGATTCGGCATCACCGTCAGTTGGTGGGCGGACGAGGCGGCGGCGGTGGCGTGGCGCGGGCATCCGGTTCATGCCGCCATCCGCGATGCGGGGCGGGCGGACTGGTATGAGCGGTACGAGGTTGCGGTGGCGGGGGTGGACCGGTCGTATCGGTGGGCGCGGGGTGGTCTGTCAGAATAGAGGTGGGTTGTTATCCTGATCCTAACCCCCGGCGGAGGCCGGGGAACAGGGTATGTTGGCGACCCGCCCGGATCACTCTTCGGGTGTGACGGGCCGGCTGGGAAACGCGAAGCCGATCGGCTGGATCGAGGCGGCGTCCTGTTTCAGACGGCTGGCCATCTGTTCATAGTCGCGCTCCATTTCCGGTGTCACGCTGGCGCGCGAATCGGTGAGGGCGTGTTCGAAATCGGCCATCGTCACGTCGGTGCTGGTGATCGAGCGGCGCAGCGCGGCGAGACCGGCGCGGCGGGTGACGTCCTCCAGATCGGCGCCGGTGAAGCGGTCGGTGCGGCGCGCGACCTCATCCAGATCGACATCGGACGCCAGGGGCATCTTGGCCGTCTGGATATCGAGGATGCGGCGGCGGCCGGCGGCGCTGGGGACGCCGACATAGACCAGTTCGTCGAAGCGGCCCGGCCGGAGCAGCGCCGGATCGACGAGGTTGGGCCGGTTGGTCGCGCCGATGACGACGACCGATTGCAGTTCCTCCAGCCCGTCCATCTCGGCAAGGATGGTGTTCACCACCCGCTCCGTCACCTGCGGCTCGCCGGCACCGGACCCGCGGGCGGGGACGAGGCTGTCGAGTTCGTCGATGAAGATCACCGTCGGCGCGACCTGACGCGCGCGCTGGAACAGGCGGGCGATCTGCTGTTCGCTTTCGCCATACCATTTCGACAGGAGGTCGGACGATTTGGTGGCGATGAAGTTCGCCTGCGCCTCACGCGCGACCGCCTTGGCGAGCAACGTCTTGCCGGTGCCGGGCGGGCCGTACAGCAGGAAGCCCTTGGCAGGGCGGATGCCCAGGCGGCGGAACGCGTCGGGGTTCTTCAGGGGAAGTTCGACGCCCTCCTTCAACCGTTCCTGCGCAGCGTCGAGGCCGCCGACGTCTTCCCAGCGGACGCGCGGGGCCTCGACCATCACCTCGCGCATCGCACTCGGCTGGACGCGTTTCAGCGCGCCGAGGAAATCCTCGCGGGTGACGGACAGCGTGTCGAGCACCTCGGGCGGAATGGTGCGCTCTTCTAGGTTCAGCTTCGGCATGATGCGGCGCACCGCCTCGATCGCCGCTTCGCGCGCCAGCGCGGCGAGATCGGCGCCGACGAAGCCGTAGGTCGTGCGCGCCAGCTCGGTGAGGTCGACATGATCGCCGAGCGGCATGCCGCGGGTGTGGATGCCAAGAATTTCGCGGCGACCACGCTCGTCGGGCACGCCGACGACGATCTCGCGGTCGAAGCGGCCGGGGCGACGCAACGCCTCGTCGATCGCCTCGGGCCGGTTGGTGGCGGCGATGACGACGATGTTGGCGCGTGATTCGAGGCCGTCCATCAAGGTCAGCAACTGCGCGACGAGGCGTTTCTCGGCCTCGCCCTGCACCTGGCCGCGCTTGGGCGCGATCGAGTCGATCTCGTCGATGAAGACGATCGAAGGGGCGGCCTTGGTCGCTTCCTCGAAGATGTCGCGCAGGCGCGATTCTGACTCGCCATAGGCGGAGCCCATGATCTCGGGACCGTTGATGAGGAAGAACTGCGCGTCCGATTCGTTGGCGACCGCGCGGGCGAGGCGGGTCTTGCCGGTGCCGGGCGGGCCGTGGAGCAACACACCCTTGGGCGGATCGACGCCGAGGCGCTGGAACAATTCCGGGTAGCGGAGCGGCAACTCGACCATCTCGCGCAGGCCGTCGATCGTCTGGGCCATACCGCCGATATCGTCATAGGTGACGTCGGCACGCCTTGCCGCCTGCGGCTCCTCATATTCGGGGCGCAGCTCGATCTCGGTATTCTCGTCGATATGAACGACGCCCTTGGGGCTGGCAGAAACGACCTGGAGGCGGATTTCCTGCAACGCATAGGCTGGCGCGTTCATGAAGCGCTGCACGGTCGGCGGCATGTCCGACACACGTTGATGCCCGGCGGTCGCGACCACGTCACCCTGACAGAAGGGGCGACCGATGAAGGTGCGCTTGAGCGCGTTCGCCGAGCCTTGCAGGCGCAGATTCTGTTGGGCGGGGGCGAAGACGACGCGGGTCGCAGGCTTCGATTCGGCGCGGCGCACCTCGACCACGTCGCCGGAGCCGACGCCGGCATTGGCGCGCTGGAGCCCGTCGATGCGCAGGATGTCGAGGCCCTCGTCCTCCGGGTACGGGCCGACGGCGCGGGCGGGGGTGGATTGCTTGCCGACGATCTCGATGACGTCGCCCTCGCCGATGCCGAGCGCGGCCATCAGCGTGCGGGGCAGATGAGCGAGGCCACGGCCCGAATCCTCGGGCCGGCTGTTCGCCACCTGAATCTTGCGCGTAGGGATGTCGGTATCGGCCATGGGCTTCCTCTTGGACGGCAAGCGTGAGAAGTAGGAAGCCGGTTCCGGTGGTGCGAGGGGGCATGCGACCGGACGCCGTCAAATATGGGGCCGAAATGACGACGGACAAAAAAAGGGCCGGCACAAATGCGCCAGCCCGAATAAGTTTTTAGGAGAGGATGCCTGAAAGGCGTGTTTCTTTTGTCGCCGGCCGGCTTATGTTGCAAGTGCGAAAAGACGATTCATGGTTGCGCTAACTGCAATCGTATGTGCCGGCGGCGAGGAGAGCAATGCGCAGGCTGCCACCTTTAGGATCGATCGAGGCATTCGTGCAGGTCGCGCGATTGGGCTCGATTAAGGCCGCGGCCGAGGAGCTGGCGCTGTCCGCCCCCGCGCTGAGCCGGCGTGTGCAGTCGCTGGAGCGCTTCATCGCGCGCCCACTGTTCGCGCGGCGGCATCAGGCGATGGTGCTGAACGAGGACGGCGAGCGGCTGCTGACCCAGATCGCGCCGGTGCTGGACCAGTTGTCCGATGCGGTCGAGGCGATGAGCGCGGGGTCGGAACTGTTGCGGCTGCGGCTGGGCGTGCTGCCGCTGTTCGCGGCGCAGCGGCTGTTTCCGCATCTGGGCGCGCTGCGCAAGGCGCATCCCGAACTGCATCTGGATATCGACACCGCCGGGCATGGCGTCGCGCGGCTGGGCGAGGGGCTGGACGCGGTGATCGCGCTGGCGCGGGATATCGATCCGTCGCTCTATGCGAAGCGGTTCGACCGGAATTCGGTCTATGTCATCGGCACGCGGGCGCTGGCCGAGGGGCCGCGACCGATCACCCGGCCCGAACAATTATCGGGGCTGACCGCACTGCTGCACCGCGAAATGCCCGATACGATCCAGGCATGGACGATGGCGGCGGGGCTGGGGCCGGTGAAGCCGCTGGCGGTCGATCTGTTCGATTCGGGCGGGTTGATGCTGGAGGCGGTGGCGCAGGGGCTGGGCGTGGCGTTCATGCATGCCAGCCACTTCGAGCACGCCAACGACCCGCGACTGGTGCGGCTGTTCCCCGAGATCGAGGTGGAGAGTCCGTACAGCCACTGGTTCGTGTGTCGTCCACGGGCGTTGCAGTCGAAGCCGGTGAAGCTGTTCCACGACTGGCTGTTCGCCTTGCTGGAGAAGGATCGCGCTGGCTGAGCGCGTCATCCAGATCGGGCCCCGCGGGAAACGGTCAAACGGGTTTTACTACCGGATCGGCCCAAACGCCTGTCATGGTTCGATATCGATCCGCAGACTTCCCTGACCGTCTCGTCGCCTGCCCATCCGGGCCGGTTCGTTACGGAACCAAAACTTTCACTCCCGGTTTTCCGGTGGCCAGAAAAGGAAGTGGATGGATGCGAAAGTTCGGTTCGACGTTGCCAATCGCCCTGCTGACCATGACGACGGCGGCCTGCTCCCCCTCTTCCCCGTCACCGCCGGCCGCGAACGAATCCGCCGCCGCACAGCCGGCGCGGACCGGCGGGGATGTCGGAGCCAGCGCCGCCGCCCCCGTCGCCAGCATTCCCGCCGACCCGCGGACGATCGCCGTCAACGTTCAGGGTGCGGCCCCGGTCGGTGTCACCTTGCGCGTGAAGAGCGTGGAACTGGGTACCGACGCGACGACGCTCGATGTCAGTGCGTCTTATGGCGGTACGATCACCAACAGTCTCGAACTGGCCGGCAACGGCACCTACCTGCTGGCGGCCAATGGCGATCGCCTGATGCTGAAGCCGCCACAGGACAACCAGTCGCTGCGCATCACGCGTGGCCAGACGATGGACGGCAAGCTGGTGTTCCTCGGTGCGGTGGCGCCGAATGCGAAATCGATCAAGCTGGTGGTAAACGACAATAACGACGGCAACAGCATCATCTCGCCGGGGTTGACGATGGTCATCCCGCTGGACGGTACGGCACGGTGATGCGGCCCGCCATGGTGCGGCGTGTCGGCGCGGGGGCATGGGTGTCCGCCGCCTGTGTCCTGACGCTGGCCGGGTGCGACAGCCGCCCGGCACCGCGCAGCCTGAAGGACGAGACGAGCAGTTTTCGCCTCGTCGTCGATGCCCCGGAAAGCCGCCTGACGCTGATCGGCACAGACAGTGCCGGCGGGGCGGCGGGGCCGGAGAGCAGCTTCGCCCCGGCCGAGGAACGCGCCTCGGTATTCCGGGCCGCCGAGGTGGCGCCCGACCGGCTTGCCCTGACCGAAAACCTGCTGTCCGAACTCCATGCGCGGCAGGCGGGAGACCGGTCGATCGTGATCGACCTGCCGGCCGATATCCTGTTCGATTTCGACAAGGCCAGTCTGCGGCCCGATGCCGAACAGTCGCTGCGCAAGGCGGCCGAGCTGCTGGGCAGCTATCCCGCCGCGCCCGTGAAGGTGAACGGACATACCGATGGCAAAGGCACCGATGCCTATAACGATCCACTGTCGTTGCGGCGGGCGCAGGCAGTGGCGGCGTGGCTGAAACGCAACGGCGGTCGTGATGCGACGGTGGCGGGGCTGGGCAAGCGCCAGCCCGTGGCGGGCAATGCGAAGCCCGATGGCAGCGACGATCCGGATGGCCGCCAGCGGAATCGCCGGGTGGAAATCGTCATCCAGCCCGCCGCCGCTGGTGCAACGGGAGAGTAGGACGACATGGCCCTGATCGCGTGTCCGGAATGCCGGCAGAGCGTATCGGATATGGCGCCCGCCTGTCCGCGCTGCGGCTATCCCGTCGCGGGGTCGCCGCGATCGGCTCGTGGCGTCGACGGTGGCGTCGTCGGCAAGGCCGTGGGTGCGATCGGCGGGTGGCTGATCGTGCCGTGGATCGCCCGCATGGTGGCGATGGCGATGTTTTGTATCGTGCTGACCGTGATGTTTTTGAAAGGGCGCGGCTGAAACGGCTGCCACCCGCCGCGCGCGTGAGGCGCGGCGGGTGGCAGGAACGTCAGGCGGCGCGCATCTTGACGATCTTGCCCGGCTCGCGCGGGGGTTCGCCCTTGGGGAGGGCGTCGATCAGTTCCATGCCGTCGGTGACTTGGCCCCAGACGGTGTACTGCTTGTCGAGGAAGCGGGCGTCGTCGAATACGACGAAGAACTGCGAGTTCGCCGTGTCCGGCTGGTTCGTACGCGCCATCGAGCAGACGCCGCGGACATGCGGTTCGGCGGAAAATTCGGCCTTCAGGTTCGGCTTGTCGCTGCCGTGCATACCGGTGCCGGTGGGATCGCCGCCCTGCGCCATGAAGCCGGGGATGACGCGGTGGAAGACGACGCCGTCGTAGAAGCCGTCGTTCGCCAACTCGACGATCCGCTCGACATGCTTGGGGGCGAGATCGGGACGCAGCTTGATCGTCACGTCGCCGCCGTCGAGCGTCATCGTCAGCGTTTCGGGGGTATCGGCCATGGTGGAAACTCCTGTGTTATAATTCCGTGCGGCGGCAGATAGGTACGCATTCGACGACTGGCAAATGATGCTGCATCGCGATAGGGCGACCGGGCGCGAACGACAGGGGAGGCGGCGATGAGCACCAGCGAGCTTCCCGACATCGAGGTCGAGACCGAAACCGAGCTGGACGAGGACGATCACCTGCGTCCGGAATTCATCCGGGCGGTGCTGGACGCGGTGGCGGACGGCAATGACGAGGAAGCGCGCTCGCTGGTCGAGCCGCTGCACCCCGCCGATCTGGCCGATCTGTTCGAGCTGACGCCGGGCGAACAGCGCGCGGCGCTGGCGCGCGCGGTCGCCTCGCTGCTGGACGCCGACGTGTTCGCCGAGATGAACGATTATGTCCGCGAGGACCTGATCGACGCGCTCGAACCGCATGAGATCGCCGATCTGGCCGCAGAGCTGGATACCGACGACGCGGTCGCGATCATCGAGGACATGGACGAGGACGAGCAGCGCGCGGTGCTGCGCGCGCTCGACCCCGACGATCGCGCCGCGATCGAGGAGGCGCTGTCCTATCCGGAGGAATCCGCCGGCCGCCTGATGCAGCGCGAGCTGATCGCGGTGCCGGAGCACTGGACCGTCGGCGACGTCATCACCTATTTGCGCGGCCACGAGGAACTGACCACGGATTTCTGGGAAATCTTCGTGGTCGATCCCTCGCACAGGCCGGTCGGCACCTGTGCGCTGTCGTGGATACTGCGCACGCCGCACTGGGTGCCGGTGGCCGATGTGATGGCGCGCGAGCAGACGCTGATCCCGGTCGACATGGATCAGGAAGAGGTTGCGCTGCGGTTCCAGAAATACGCGCTGATCTCCGCCGCCGTCACCGATGGCGGCGGGCGGCTGGTCGGCATGATTACCGTCGACGACGTCGTCCACATCATCCAGCAGGAGGCGGGCGAGGACGTGCTGCGCCTGTCGGGCGCGGGCGAGGGCGACATCAACGAGCCGATCCGCCTCACGGTGCGGACGCGGCTGACGTGGCTGGTGGTCAATCTGGGCACGGCGATGGTCGCGGCCTCGGTCGTCGGACTGTTCCAGGGGACGATATCGCGGTTCGCGCTGCTCGCGGTGCTGATGCCGATCGTGTCGGGGATGGGCGGCAATGCCGGCACGCAGACGCTGGCGGTGGTCGTCCGTGCGTTGGCGACCAACCAGCTGACATCGTCGAACACGACGCGGATGATCGTGCGCGAATTGCGGATCGCGGCGGCCAACGGCCTGTCGCTCGGCCTGCTGATCGGGGTGGGGACATTCGTGGTGTTCGGTAACCGCGATCTGTCGCTGGTGATCGCGCTGGCGATGGTCATCAACAATCTTGTCGCCGGGCTGGCCGGCGTTGTCGTGCCGGTGACGCTGGACCGGTTCCGTGTCGATCCGGCGGTGTCGTCGGCGGTGTTCGTGACGACGTTGACCGATACGATGGGCTTCTTCGCGTTCCTCGGCCTCGCGTCGCTGGCGGGGCTGGGCGCTTGATCGCGGGCCGGCCATGCCCAGATGGGCTGGCATGGCGCTTCATCTGACCAAAGTGGCGTTCGGCGCGACCAGCGTCGAGCATCTGGCCGAACGGCTGCGGATGCGCGCGGCGGAAGGCGGCATGTACCTGACGACGCGCTATCTGCCCAAGCGGCATGAGGAGATCACGGGGCAAGGTTCGCTGTTCTGGATCATCAAGCATCAACTGGTAGCGCGGTCGCCGATCCTGTCGTTCGGCGAGGCGGAGGGCGGGCGCGTGGCGATCCACCTCGATCCCGAACTGGTACTGGTGCAGGCACGGCCGAAACGCGCGCATCAGGGCTGGCGCTATCTGGAAGAAGCGGATGCGCCGGTCGATCTGGGTGGCGACGGAACCGGGATCGCCGAGATGCCGGCGGCATTGATGGGGAAGCTGGCGGAGCTGGCGTTGATTTGAGGGGCGGTGGCTTTCGGGCGGCAGCTCTCGGGGCGATCCCCCTCCACCATCGGCCTGCGGCCGACGGTCCCCCTCCCCGCAAAGCGGGGAGGATTTTATGTAGGCGTGCCGTCGCTGGTGTATTTCATTTCTAAATAGCGGCTGCGGGTCTGCAAGGAGTCGAGGTCGCCTTGGGCCAGTCGTTCGGTCATGGCGGCGATCTCGCGTTCGATGACGGAGAGGCCGTCCACCAGCGCGGCGTCGGGGGTGCGGCCGTTGCGGTCGGTGCGGCGCAGGGGTTCGGGGACGCGGGCGTAATCGTCGACGAAGGCCGGTAGTTGCTCGCCGACGAGGCGACGGATTTCCAGCGCCGATTCGCTGTTGGCATCGACGCGGGCGAGTTGCGGGGCGAGCGTGCCGAGGCGGTCGCCGATGCGATCGACCAGATGTTGGGCGGGGGCGGGGAGCAGACGCCGCTGGGCGTGGAGCCAGCGTTCGGTCTGCGCGGGGAGTGCCTTGATATCGACGGTCTTCAGCTTTTCCGGCGGGGGCGCGCGGTCGCTGGCGGCGGGGAGGACCGCGAACAGCACGGCGACGCCGACGAGCGCGACCAGCGTCAGGAATACACCCATGATGCCGATGCCGGTCGGAAGGATCAGGCCGGCAACGAACGCCGCGACGAGGACCGCCAGCATCGCCAGCGCGATCCGCTTCATCCGGCGCGCGCCCTGACCGCGCGTCCGCATGGCGCGGCGCGGCGCGGCGGGCTGGCCGCCGGTGTCCGAGATGCGCGACCAGGAAGCGCGCGCGGCGGCGATCGCGTCGTCGACCTCGCTCATGCGATTACAGCGCCTCCAATCGGTACTGGTCGGATGGACCCTTCAGCGCGCCCTGCGAGGCGCCCTCGGCGCGAGCGATATAGCCGCGCGATTTCTCGACCTCGTTGCCCAGCGTGTTGACGGTGGTCTTCATCGAATCGAGCGCCTTCATCTTGAACGTGTCGATCGCGTCCATCGTGTCGTAGATGTTCTGGAACGCGCGTTGCAGCGTTTCGATCGGGATCGTCGCGCTGGCCGCCTGTTCGTGGATGCGGGCGGTGTTCTCCTTCAGCAGCTTGCCGGTCGAATCGATGATGTTGGCGGTGGTGGTGTTCAGCTGCGTGATCTGTTCGAGCACCAGTTTCTGGTTGGTCAGCGCCTGCGCCACGGTGACGGCGGTACGGAGCGCGGCGACGGTGGTGGTGGAGGCGCGATCGACGCCCTTCACCAGTTCGACATTGTTCTTCTTGACCAGATCGAGCGCCAGATAGCCCTGCACCGTAACCGCCATCTGGGTCAGCAGGTCCTGCGTCCGCTGGCGGGTGTAGAACAGCGCGGTTTCACGGATCGCCTTGGCCTTGGCGGGATCGGTGTGATCCAGGTCGTTGGCCTTGTCTTCCAGCTTGGCGTCCATCGTCTGCGACAGGTGGATCATCTGTTCGAGGCGACCCATCGCCGCCCACAGGTTCGCGCGTTCGGTATCGATCGCGGCGTTGTCCATCAGCAGCTCGTCCTTGCCGCTGGCGAGGCTCTTCAGGATCGAACTGATATGCGTCTGCGACGATTTATAGCCGTCGAAATAGTTACGCATCCTGTTGCCGAACGGGATGATGCCGAACAGCTTTTGCGGGGTGGTCAGGTTGCCCTTCTTGCCGGGATCGAGATCCTCGACCACGCGGCGCAGTTCGGCGAGATCCTTGCCGACGCCGGTGTCCTGATCCATCGCTTTTACCGGGCGATCGAGGAAGCGGTTGGACTGGCCGGCGGCCTCGCGGATTTCCTTGGCGCCCATCGCCGTGATCGCATCGACGCGGCGGCCGAATTCGGGGCTGTTCACATCCTGCGCGACGAGATCGGCGACGAAGGTATCGACGCGGGACGCCAGTTCGGTCTTCTTGCCGTCGTCCACGGGGACGAGGCCGGCGGCCTTGGCGGCGGTGACGGTGGGCACCGGATCGGGCGGCGTCAGCACCAGTTCTTTTTCGGCCGTGGTCGTCTCGACGCTCATATCACCGTCCCGCTGCGAAATGTGTCGTCAAAATGCGCGGGCGGCGACGGGAAGACAAGTGCCATGTCGAAGTAATACACATGAAAGGGCAGGGCCGGTCCCCGAATGGGCGGGGGAACCGGCCCGTTCGGTCAGGCGAAACGGATGCTCGGGCGGCGGCGCAGACGCAGGGTCATGCCGATCGCGGCCATTCCCATGAACATCATCGCCCAACTGGCCGGTTCGGGCACCGCGGCGGTCAGCATGGCGTTGTCCGGCGCGAAATCGGTGACGAAGGTTCCAGCGCCGACGCCGTTACGCGGCCAGAGGTTCCAACTGTAATCCTGCACCGCGAACCCGGTGCTGGCGAACAGCGTGCCAGACACCGCCAGCGAAAACGCGTTGCCGGCGATCGTCGCGGTCAGCGGATTGGCGCCGACCACGGCCGTGCCGTCCTTGTTGACGCGGACGACCTGATTGAAGCGGACATTGGGGGCGCCGAGGGCGGCGAACGGAGCATTGGTGCCGGTACCGGTGTTGACGCCGATGATGTAGACCCCCGCGGTCGTCGCATCGATCGCGCCCGCCATGGTCGCGCCCAGTGTGAAGACGTTGGTGACGGCGTTATAGTCGACGGTGAACGACGTGACGTCGAGATCGGCGGCCGCGCCGACATAACCGGGCGAAAAGTCGCCGGTCGGATCGACGACCGTGGCCGCCTGTGCTGCCGGTGCAACCAGCATGGCGGCCATCATAGTGGTTAGATAGAGCGTCTTCATGACAATCTCCCCGAAGCGTCAGCCCATGGGAAATGGATTTTCCGAGCGGCAACAGCTCCAGATCGGATTTAATCCTGATTAACCATGACGGCAACGATCCCCGGCGTCGCTTGCGGTCGTCGTTGCAGCGCACAAATTGATGCCCTTCCCGAAAAGCGTCAGTTCGGCTATGGCCCCACGCAATTATAGCCCCAGACATTCAGGATTCCTCATGAGCCTCCGCAACGTGGCGATCATCGCGCACGTCGATCATGGTAAAACCACCCTGGTCGATCAGCTCTTTCGCCAGTCCGGCACGTTCCGCGACAACCAGCGCATCGAAGAGCGCGCCATGGATTCGAACGACCTCGAAAAGGAGCGCGGGATCACGATCCTCGCCAAGCCGACGTCGGTCGACTGGACCCCGCCGGGCGCGAGCGAATCGATCCGCATCAACATCGTCGACACCCCCGGCCACGCCGATTTCGGCGGCGAGGTGGAGCGCATCCTGAGCATGGTCGACGGCGTCGTCCTGCTGGTCGATTCGTCGGAAGGCGCGATGCCGCAGACGAAGTTCGTGACGGGCAAGGCGCTGGCGCTGGGCCTGAAGCCGATCGTCGTCGTCAACAAGGTCGACCGCAGCGACGCGCGCATCCAGGAAGTGCTGGACGAGGTGTTCGACCTGTTCGTGTCGCTGGACGCCAATGACGAGCAGCTCGATTTCCCGGTGCTCTATGCATCGGGCCGCAACGGTTACGCCTCGACCGACATGGACGCGCGCGAAGGCACGCTGATCCCGATGTTCGAGACGATCGTTTCGCACGTTCCCGCGCCGAAGGTCGAAGTAGAGGGCGTGCCCTTCACGTTCCTGGTCACGCTGCTCGACCGCGATCCGTTCCTGGGCCGTATCCTGACCGGTCGCGTCAATTCGGGCACGATCAAGATCAACCAGCCGATCCATGCGCTGGGTGACGACGGCACGATCATCGAAACCGGCCGCGCGTCGAAGATCCTGTCGTTCCACGGGCTCGACCGCGTTCCCGTCGAAGAGGCCAAGGCAGGCGATATCATCAGCCTGGCCGGCCTGTCGGTCGCGACCGTCGCCAACACGATCGCCGACATCACCGTGACCGAGGCGCTGCACGCACAGCCGATCGATCCGCCGACGCTGTCGATGCGGTTCGCGGTGAACGATTCGCCGATGGCGGGTCGTGAGGGCACCAAGGTGACGTCGCGCATGATCCGCGACCGCCTGTTCCGCGAAGCCGAATCGAACGTCGCCGTGAAGGTGACCGAAGCGTCCGACCGCGACAGCTTCGAGGTCGCGGGCCGCGGCGAGTTGCAGCTCGGCGTGCTGATCGAGACGATGCGCCGCGAGGGTTTCGAACTGGGCATCTCGCGTCCGCGCGTGCTGTTCGGCGAGGACGAGAACGGCCAGAAGACCGAGCCGTACGAGACCGTCATCATCGACGTCGACGACGAGCATTCGGGCACGGTCGTCGAGAAGATGAACCTGCGCAAGGCGGAGTTGACCGACATGCGTCCGTCGACCGGCGGCAAGACGCGCATCACCTTCTCCGCCCCCTCGCGCGGCATGATCGGGTATCACGGCGAGTTCCTGTCGGACACGCGCGGCACCGGCATCATGAACCGGCTGTTCGAAAAGTACGGTCCCCACAAGGGCAAGATCGAAGGCCGCAAGAACGGCGTGCTGATCTCGAACGGCACGGGTGAAGCCAACAACTACGCACTGGGTCCGCTGGAAGAACGCGGCATCTTGTTCGTGGGTCACGGCGAAGCGCTGTACGAGGGCATGATCGTCGGCGAGAACGCCAAGCCCGATGACCTCGAAGTCAACCCGATGAAGACCAAGGCGCTGACCAACTTCCGCGCCTCGGGCGGCAAGGACGATCAGGTGCGCCTGACCCCGCCGAAGCGCGCGACGCTGGAGCAGGCGATCGCGTACATCGACGACGACGAGATGGTCGAGGTGACGCCGAAGTCGATCCGGCTGCGCAAGCGCTATCTGGACGCGAACGAGCGCAAGAAGGCGAGCCGCGCGAAGCAGGCCGCGTAAGGCGGGCCGGGCAAGGCGCGGCGAAGCTGCACCGAGCCGAAGCGGCCCGCCCGGCCGGCCTCGCCACAGCGAGGACCGACGGCGCGGCTTTGCCGCGACGGGGCTGATTGAAGAAAAGGGGTCGGACGGAGACGTCCGGCCCTTTTTTGCATGCGCCTTTCGTTAAATAATGGCGGGCATTGTAACGGCCGCCATCCGGATACGCGCGGATCGATGTCCCTGCTTGTTCCGATTGCGGAGATGATCGAGCCGCTGCATCCTGACTCTACAAGCACGTCGAACGAGGTGGAGCATCATGCGCGTCCTGAAGCTGGCGTTCGTCGGACTCCTCATCGGCGCGGCACCGATCGATGTACCGATCGGCAGATTCCAGACCTGGAACTCGTTCGAGAAGAGGCCAGCGGCATTTATATCGGGTGGAGTGTCGGTGCGGGTCGAGGCATTGCCCTGCCCCGCCCAACCTGACGGCGACAGTAGCTGCCGTTGGGAGGGCTATAACAATCAGGCCGCCGTGACGGTGAGCGCGCCGGGCGTAGTGCCGCGATCGATAACGACCGATCGGCAAAGTGCCTATGTGCGGATAGCGGTCGTGCGGTTTCGGGAAAGCGACTCCCGACCCGGACTCATCATAGAGAGTCAGTATGGCGGCTCGGGCGGCGATATGAGAGCGCAACTGGTGATGCCGAGTGGCAACGGCTACCGGGTTCTGCCGATGGATCTTCCGCATGGTCAGCGGCTCCAAGGCGAAATCGCGAATGCACCGCGCGATCTGTCGGGGGACGGCAGGATCGATCTGAAGCTCGAAGACGGATCGTTCGAATCGGTGTTCGGCTGCAACGCCTGCACGCCACGCCCGCCAAGACTGTTCACCGTCAAGGACGGCAAGCTCGTCGACGAAAGTCGCGATCCGGCCCTTCGCATCGTGTTCGCAACAGATATGGCGCGGCTGGCACCGATCTGCCTGTCGAAGACGCGTTATCGTAACGGCGCCTGTGCAGCCTATATCGCCGATGCTGCCCGGGCTGGGCAGTTCAAGATGGCCTGGGCGGCAATGCTTCAGCATTACGAGCCGGACGGTAACCTTTGGGAACCGTGTGACGTGCAGGTGTCGGCGTTGACGAATTATCGCTGTCCCGAAGGACATATCACGCACTTCAAGGATTTCCCTGCCTCTCTTCGCGCTTTTCTGATGAGAACGGGTTATCTTCCCGCGTAACGTTGGCGGCCGCGTCATTTGTTGGAACGAGCGGGTCAGGTATAGCCCGAAGATGACCAGCAAACCTCCGATTGGCCGCGATACGCGGTTGTGCATGTCGCTTGCCGCCCGGCCGGGTAATTTCGGGTCGCGGTTCCACAACCGGCTCTATGAACTGACGGGGCTGGATTACGTCTACAAGGCGTTCACGACCACCGATCTGGCGGGTGCGATCGGCGGCATCCGGGCATTGGGGGTGCGCGGGTGTGCGATCTCGATGCCGTTCAAGGAGGATGTGATCGCCTTGCTCGACGGGCTGGCGCCGTCGGCGGCGGCGATCGACAGCGTGAACACGATCGTGAACGACGACGGCGTGCTGACCGGGCACAACACCGATTATGCGGCGGTGGCGGCGCTGATCGCGGAGGTCGATCCGGCAACGCGGTTCGTGCTGCGGGGATCGGGCGGGATGGCCAAGGCGGTGGCGGCGGCGCTGCGCGATGCGGGGTTTCGCGACGGGGTGATCGTCGCGCGCAACGAGGCGAAGGGGCGGCCGCTGGCGGAGCTGTACGGTTTTGGCTGGCAGTCAGATTTGGGCGACGAGGGTGCGCCGCTGCTGGTGAACGTGACGCCGCTGGGGATGGCGGGTGGCGATGCCGATGCGATGGCGTTTCAGGCGGCGATGGTCGCGGCTTGCGAGGTGGCGTTCGATGTCGTCGCGATCCCCGCGGAAACGCCATTCCTGAAAGCGGCCGGGGCGGCGGGGAAGCGGCGGATCACCGGCGCGGCGGTGGCGACGTTGCAGGCGCTGGAGCAGTTCGTGCTCTATACCGGGGTGCGGCCTGGCGATGCGCAGGTGGCCGAGGCGGAGGCTTTTGCGCGGGGGTAGATCAGCTCTTCGCCAGCCGTTGGATCGCGGCCCATTCCGCGTCGGTGACGGGGGAAACCGACAGGCGGGACTGGCGGATCATCGCCATGGCGGCGAGCGCCGGATCGGCCTTCATCGCGGCGAGCGTCACCGGATGGGTCAGCGGGGTGCAGGCGGCGAGGGATGTGGAGACCCAGCTTTCGTCGCCATCGGGTTGCGCGGCGCGGGCAACGGTGGCGGTGCCGACGGCGGCCTTTTCCTTGCCGCTGTGATAGATCAGGACATCGTCGCCGACTGCCATGGCGCGCAGGTGGCTGGCGGCGGCGTGGTTGCGGACGCCGGTCCATTCGGTCCGGCCCTCCGCGACCAGATCGGCGAAGGAATAGCTGTCGGGTTCGGTCTTCACGATCCAGCGCATGAACGTTCCTTAAACAGACGGTTCCGGGATCATTCAGCCCGACTCGGGCAGGGATCGCAACACGGTCGCACCATTGTGCGTTGAATCTGGCGGACCGGGCGTAACTGTATCGGAGGTTCGAGATGAATGGGATGTTGAAGAAGGCCGGATTGGGCGCGGTGCTGGCCGCGACCGTCTTGACCGCGGCGGTGCCGGCCGAAGCGCAGCGCTGGGGCGGATATCGTAATTATCGCGGTCACCGTGGCGGCGGTGACGCGGTGGCCGGCGCGGTGCTGGGTGGTATCCTGGGGCTGGGTGTCGGGGCGGCGATCGCGTCGAACAACAACCGCAACCGTTATTACGACCGCGGCTATTACTATGACGCGCCGCCGCCGCGGGTGGTCTATCGCGAACGCTATTATTCGCCGCCGCCCCGTGTCGTGGTGCGGGAGCGGTATTATGAGCCGGGTTATTACGACCGTGGCTATTATGATCGCGGTTACGACGGATATGGTGGCTACGGCTATTGATCGCATGACCGGCGGCGCGGGGAGCCATTCCCGCGCCGCTTTTTTGTGGCCGGACGGCATCGGCACGGCTAAGCGCGCGGCATGACCGACACGCCTCCCGATCGCCTTTCCATCAATTCCGACAGCCCGTATTTCGACCAGCCGCTGCTGGAGCGCGGCATCGGCATCCGTTTCAAGGGTGTCGAGCGCAAGGATGTCGAGGAATATTGCATTTCCGAAGGCTGGATTCGGGTCGCGCTGGGCAAGAAGGTCGACCGCAAGGGACGGGCGCTGACGCTGAAGCTGGTCGGCGAGGTCGAGGCGTGGTTCGAGCGGCCGGCTGCCGGTGAAGAGACGGCTGGCGGCGCGGAAGACCAGCCCACCGCCTGATCGACGACCATCCGGGTCCGATTGCGGCCCGGTGCGTTTGACTCCGTGACATAAGCGGCCCGGTTCGTGTCGCGATGAATTCACGGAGAATGAACGATGACACGTACGGCTTTGGTCGTGGGGACCAGCGGGATCGTCGGCAGCGCGACCGCGGCGCAACTGGTGGCGGATGGCTGGGCCGTCCATGGCCTGGCGCGGCGACCACTGGCGCAGGATGGCGTGACGCCGGTGGCGGCGGATTTGCAGGACGCGGCCGGCACGGCGGCGGCGCTGGCCGGGGTGAAGCCGGATGCGGTGTTCATCGCGACATGGTCGCGGCAGGCGACCGAGGCGGAGAACATCCGCGTCAATGCGGCGATGGTGCGCAACCTGCTGGACGGCGTGCGGCCGGCCGGAAGGGTGCGGCACGTCGCGCTCGTGACCGGCCTGAAGCATTATCTGGGGCCGTTCGAGGCGTACGGCAAAGGCGCTTTGCCGCAGACGCCGTTCCGCGAGGAGCAGGGGCGGCTGGATGTCGAGAACTTTTATTACGCGCAGGAGGACGAGGTGTTCGCGGCGGCGGCGCGTGACGGCTTCGGCTGGAGCGTGCATCGGCCGCATACGATCATCGGTCGCGCGGTGGGCAATGCGATGAACATGGGCACGACGCTGGCCGTCTATGCGACGCTGTGCCGCGAAGTGGGGCGGCCGTTCCGCTTTCCGGGGTCGGCGGCGCAGTGGAACGGGCTGACCGACATGACCGATGCGCGGCAACTGGCGCGGCATCTGGTGTGGACGACGGAGACGCCAGCGGCGCGGGATCAGGCGTTCAATGTCGTGAACGGCGACGTGTTCCGGTGGAGCTGGATGTGGGGCCGGATCGCGGCGTGGTTCGGACTGGAGCCGGCGCCGTTCGATGGCAGCGTGAAGCCGCTGGAAGAGCAGATGGCGGACGATGCCGGCGTGTGGCGCGGAATCGCCGAGCGCGAGGAGCTGGCGGAGGCCGACCTGTCGCGGCTGGCGTCGCCCTGGCACACCGATGCCGATCTGGGGCGGCCGATCGAAGTGGTGACGGACATGGGCAAGAGCCGGCGGCTGGGGTTTCTGGATTACCAGCCGACCGATGATGCGTTTTTTGGTCTTTTCAGGCAGTTACGTGCGGATCGGTTGATTCCCTGATCGTAATGTGCTGCGGAAAGTTAGGCCAAGGTTAGGCCTGAACACTATCCATTTTGCCGGTAGCTGGTGATGGGAACGAGTGGAGCGCAACCCCATCGCCAGCTTTTTGCCATTGTGGGTTGGCATAGGAAGGGGACGTCACAAATGCGTTCGCGACATAAGCCATCTTTATTGAAACAAGAGGAGAGGAACCCCGTCCGTTATCGTGATGGGAAGAAAGGAAGTAGAAAACACGGCCCTCCCATCCATGCTTGCCCTTTCCCCTCTTGTCCGTCATAGAGGGATTGTAGGAATGTAAGGGGCTCGTCATGGACGACGATATAATCGTGAGGATGGAAGCGGAGGCGCAGGCGCTAGCGGCAAAGCTAGAAGCTGTGCACCAGTTCCTCGCAGTCTATCGTGACGGATTGGCAAAGCCCGCAAAGTCGACGACGCCGGCCATTATCGACGCAGTCGCCGCAGAGGCGGGGCTCGTGCGGAACGCTAAGGACCGACTAGATAAGTTCGGGCCTTATGGGCATAGGATCGTCAATGCCGTTGCATCGATCCTTCCGGGCGACGGCAGCAATCCGGTCGCCACGCGCAAGCTGGTCGCGCAGCTAGATTATCTAGACGTGGAGATCACCGGAGAAAACAAGGTCAACTCGCTATCTGCTTTGTTGGCGCGCAGTTCGAAAATTAAGGGGTATGGTCGGGCTGGCTGGACGCTGAAAAGCGCCGAGCACGGCGAGCGATACCCATTGAATATGGACAACACAGTCCATCATGAGAATGCCCCGCCTAGCGAGTTCGAGGAACTGCTAGACGAGGCAGAGATCGCGCCAGACGCGCAATATGGAGGACCACAGGAATGAGCTATCATTCCGCAGGGTGGCGGGGGCGGCAACCCCTTAGCTACCCATTGCTCTTATTATAGAGCTAGTGGACGACCGTGGCCGGAGATCGCTCTCCGGCCACGGTCTTCTGCTAGCAAATCGTGATGATTCCGTCTAGAGGAGGTAGTGCAAATGGCGCTTTTCCTAGGGGAGTCCTATGTCTGTTACGCCGATCTATCCGCAACGCGGACAAGGTGATCGGCCCTCGCGGAAGGCAGGGCGTGTGTACGCAATCGCATATGATTTGAACACGGAAGCCGCGGAGCGGCATGGCGCTTGGCATAAAATCGCTCGCGTTTTTGAGAGCTACGGATTCACACGACAGCAAGGTTCGGTTTTCTACGGCAACGAGAAAACATCCGCGATGACGTGCGCAGCTGCAGTGCTGGAAGTCAACGACCGCTATACGTGGTTCTGGGAAGTGGTACGCGATATGCGGGTACTACGAATTGATGAGGAGGACGATCTTCTTCAAATTGTCCCCAACCGGTTGCGTTTTGACACGCGCGACGTCGCATAACGCTCGAACAGCTAATCTTGGGAGAGGCCCTGAAAACAGGGCGGTTAGCTGATTCTATAGATCAGGCCGAACGTGATGCCATTGGAACGATCTCAGGAGACTCGTTCAACGCTCTCTTAAGTGGTGTCATAGCGCCTTTGCCAGAAGATAGAACATTCTGTTCACCCCTCGCGATGGTTCGCCTGAAAGGTGAACCCATCTAGATAGCGCGCGGATACTTGAGCTGATAGCTACGTGCGTTGATTGGATCGACCCCTTTGAGATCCGCCAGAAGCCCTCCACGCTGTTCACATCATGTTGCGCCTTGTAGCCGTAACCGAAATAGCTCCATTGCTGCCTCCCGTGCGAGACCGTGATTTTGCCCAAATCTCGCTCGAAAGGCCAGTGCTGTTACGCCGTCTCCAGCGCCTCAGTCGCTTCCAGCCATTTCGCCTCGACCGCTTCGATCTTGCCCTGCACGTCGGCGCGGCGTTTGCCGAGGTCGCTCATGCTGAGTTTGGCGAAGCGTGGTTCGGCGCCGGCGGGGTCGAACATCGCGCGGTCGAGGGCGTTGCGCTCGGTCGTCAGGCGGGCGGTGTCGGCTTCGAGGTCGCGGATGGTGCGGCGGAGCGCGGTTTCGCGGTCGCGGGCGTCGGTGGCGGCTTTCTTGCTGGCCTTGCGATCGGCCTTGCTGGCGCCGGGGGCGGCGCCATCGGGCTTGTCGCCCTTCAGGACGAAAGCGATATAATCGTCGAGGCTGCCGTCGAATTCCTTGGCGGTGCCGTTGTCGACCAGCACCAGCCGGTCGGCGGTGAGTTCGAGCATGTGGCGATCGTGGCTGACCAGCACGACGGCGCCGCTATAGGCGTTGAGCGCCTGCACCAGTGCTTCGCGTGCATCGACGTCGAGGTGGTTGGTCGGCTCGTCGAGGATCAGCAGATGCGGCGCGTCGCGGGTGATGAGGGCGAGGGCGAGCCGCGCCTTTTCGCCGCCGGACATCTTGCCGACCTTGCCGATCGCCTTATCGCCCGAAAAGCCGAACCGGCCGAGCTGCGCGCGCACCGCGGCGGGACTGGACCCCTTCATGATGCGGGTCATGTGTTCGAGCGGGGTGTCGTCGGCGTCCAGTTCCTCGACCTGATACTGGGTGAAATAGCCGACCTTCATCTTGCCCGACGCGTTCATCTCGCCGTCGATCGGCGCCAACTGCGCGGCGAGCAGGCGGGCGAGCGTGGTCTTGCCGTTGCCGTTGCGGCCGAGCAGCGCGACGCGGTCGTCGGGATCGAGGCGCATGTTGAGGCGCTTGAGGATCGGGATGTCGCTGTAGCCGACCGACGCCATGTCGAGCGTGATGAGCGGCGGGCGCAGTTCGGAAGGGTCGGGAAAGTCGAACGACAGCGACGGATCGTTGGCGAGTTCGGCGATCGGCTGCATCTTCGCCAGCATCTTCTGCCGGCTTTGCGCCTGTTTGGCGGTGGAGGCGCGGGCGGAGTTGCGGGCGACGTAATCCTGCAGCTTGGCGCGCTGAATATCCTGATTCGCCTTCGCCGCCGCCAGCTGCGCCATGCGTTCGGCGCGCTGGCGCTCGAACGCATCATAGCCGCCAGGGTAGAGCGTGATCTTGCCGCCCTGGAGGTGGAGGATGTGATCGACGACGTTGTTCAGGAAATCGCGTTCGTGACTGACGACGACGATCGTCGCGGAATAGGATTTCAGGAAATCCTCCAGCCACATCACCGCTTCGAGATCGAGGTGGTTCGACGGCTCGTCGAGGAGCAGCACGTCGGGCTGCGAGAATAACAGCGCGGCAAGCGCGACCCGCATCTTCCATCCGCCCGAGAAGCTGTCGAGCGGTTGCGCCTGCATCTCTTCGTCGAAGCCGAGACCCAGCAGGATCTGCGCGGCGCGGGCGGGGGCGGTATAGGCGTCGATCGCGATCAGGCGTTCGTACACGTCACCGAGCCGGTCGGGGTCCTCGCACGTCTCGCTCTCGATCATCAGCGCGGCGCGTTCGGTATCGGCGGCGAGCACGGTGTCGAACGGCGTTTCCTGACCGGCAGGTGCCTCCTGCGCGATATAGCCGAGACGGCTGCCGCGCGGCATCTCCGCCGATCCCTCGTCGGGTTCGAGCAGGCCGGCGATGACGCGGACCATCGTGGACTTGCCGGCGCCGTTGCGGCCGATCAGCCCGACGCGACTGCCGGGGGGGAGTGCCGCCGACGCGCCGTCGAGGATCGTGCGGCCGCCGAGGCGCACGGTGATGCCGTTGATGTTGAGCATGCGCGCGCCCCTAACAGATTTATGCTGCGGGTGCGAGGGTGAGGATGGGGCGGTTTCGCATCGGGCGAACGCGTCCTACAGCGCGGGCATGCCCCACCTTGCCGCCCATCGCCGCGATCTCGACCAGTTGGCCGCCATGGGGCGGCGGCGATCGCTGGCGCCGCGGCGGGGGGTGGATTTCTCGTCGAACGACTATCTGGGACTATCGACCTCGCCGCGGCTGGCGGCGGCGGTGGCGGACGCGGTGGCGCGGGGCGTGGCGGTGGGGTCCGGGGGATCGCGGCTGCTGCGGGGGAACGACGTCGAACACGAGCGGCTGGAGGACGAGGCGGCGCGGTTCTTCGGGTGCGAGGCGGCGTTGTTCTTCGGCAGCGGGTTCGCGGCGAATGCGGCGTTGCTGGCGACGTTGCCGCAACGGGGCGATCTGGTGGTGCATGATGCGCTGATCCACGCGAGCGCGCATGAGGGGGTGCGGCTGGGGCGGGCGGCTTGCATGGCGGCGGCGCATAACGATGCGGGGGCGTTCGAGGATGCGATCGTTCGCTGGCGGACGGGCGGCGGGACGGGAACGCCGTGGATCGCGGTGGAGAGCCTGTATTCGATGGATGGCGACCGGGCGCCGCTGGACGAACTGGCGGTGGTGGCGGCGCGGCATGACGCGATGCTGCTGATCGATGAGGCGCATGCGACGGGGGTCTGGGGGCCGGGCGGGCGTGGGCTGGCGGCGGGGCTGGAGGGGCGGGAGAACGTGATCTCGCTGCATACCTGTGGAAAGGCGCTGGGGGTCGAGGGGGCGCTGGTGTGCGGGCCGGCGGTGGTGCGGGACTTTCTGGTCAACCGGGGGCGGGGCTTCATCTTTTCGACCGCGCCGTCGCCGTTGATGACGGTGGCGGTGGGGGAGGCGCTGCGCATCGTGGCGGACGAGCCGGAACGGCGGGATCGGCTGGCGGCGCTGATCGCGGTGGCCGCGGAGGTGCTGGCGCCGTGCGGGGTGACGGTGACGGGGTCGCAGATCATGCCGCTGGTGATCGGCGAGGATGGCGAGACGATGCGGATCGCGGCGGCGGTGCAGGCGGCGGGATATGATGTGCGCGGGATACGGCCGCCGACGGTGGCGGCGGGGACGGCGCGGCTGCGGGTCTCGCTGACGCTGAACGTCGGGGAGGACGACGTGCGGGCGCTGGGCGATGTGTTGCGGGAGGTGCGGCGATGACGATCGTGGTCACGGGGACCGACACCGATATCGGCAAGACGGTGTTCGCCGCCGCGCTGACGGTGGCGCTGGGGGCGCAGTACTGGAAGCCGGTGCAGGCGGGGACCGATGAGGGTGGCGACGTGGCTGGCGTGACGCGGCTGGGGGTGCCGGCGGGGCGGTGCCTGCCCGAGGCGTACCGGCTGCGGACGCCGTGTTCGCCGCACCGGGCGGCGGAGATCGACGGGGTGACGCTCGACCCGGCGCGGCTGGTGCTGCCGGTGGTGGACGGGCCGCTGGTGGTGGAGGGCGCGGGCGGGGTGCTGGTGCCGGTGACACGGCAGTTGCTGTTCGCCGATCTGTTCGCACGCTGGGGGCGGCCGGTAGTGCTGGTGGCGCGGACGGGGCTGGGGACGATCAACCACAGCCTGTTGTCGATCGAGGCGTTGCGGTCGCGCGGGGTGGCGGTGCTGGGCGTGGCGTTCGTGGGGGAGGCGGTGGAGGATAGCGAGGCGACGATCGCGGCCATCGGGGGCGTGAAGCGGTTGGGGCGGTTGCCTTTGCTCGATCCGCTGGATGCCGGGACGCTGGCGGCGGCGTTTGCGAGCGGGTTCGATGTGGAGGACTTCCGATGATCGAGTCGTCGGTGTGGCATCCCTTCACGCAGCATGGGCTGGGCGAGGCGATCCCGCTGGTGACGCGTGCCGAGGGGGCGGTGCTGCATACGGCGGACGGGCGGCGGATCGTGGATGCGATCTCGTCATGGTGGGTGACCACGCATGGCCACCGGCATCCGCGGATCGTGGCGGCGATGCGGGAACAGGCGGAACGGCTGGACCAGATCATCTTCGCCGGATGGACACACGAACCGGCGGAGGAACTGGCGCGGGGGCTGCGCGCAATGATGCCGGACAGCCTGACGCGGGTGTTCTATTCCGATTCTGGATCGACGGCGGTCGAGGTCGCGCTGAAGATGGCGCTGGGATACTGGCTGGCGCGGGGCGAGGCGCGACATCGCATCCTGGTGATGGAGCATGGGTATCACGGCGATACGATCGGCGCGATGTCGGTCGGTGCGCGCGGCGTGTTCAACCGGGCTTATGCGCCGTTGTTGTTCGATGTGGAGACGGTGCCGTTTCCTGCCGCTGGGCATGAGCAAGCGACACTGGGCGCGCTGACGCGGGCGTGCGCGGGTGGCGAGGCGGCGGCGTTCATCGTCGAGCCGCTGGTGCTGGGGGCGGGCGGGATGCTGGTCTATCCGGCATGGGTGCTGTGCGAGATGCGGGCGATCTGCGCGGCGGCGGGAGTGCTGTTCATCAGCGACGAGGTGATGACCGGTTGGGGGCGGACGGGGACGCTGCTGGCCGGGGAGCAGGCGGGGATCGTGCCGGATATCCTGTGCCTGTCGAAGGGGCTGACCGGGGGCGCGGTGCCGCTGGCGGTGACGATGGCGAGCGAGGCGGTGTGGGCGGCGCATTACAGTCGCGACCGGGCGACGATGTTCTTCCATTCGTCCAGCTATACCGCCAACCCGTTGGCGTGTGCGGCGGCGGTGGCGAATCTGGCCATCTGGCGCGAGGAGCCGGTGCTGGCGCGGGTAGCCGATCTGGGCGCGCGGCAGGCGGCGCGGCTGGCGGGGCTGGCGGCGCATCCGGCGGTGTCGGGGGTGCGGCAGATCGGGACGATCGCGGCGTTGGAGATCGGCGGGCGGGACGGGTATCTGTCGGCGCTGGGGCCGGGACTGCTGCGCTTCTTCGGGGAGCGTGACCTGTTGCTGCGACCGTTGGGGGATACGGTGTATGTGATGCCGCCTTATTGTATCGGCGATGACGATATGGACCGGGTGTATGCGGCGATCGGCGAGGCGTGCGACCTGATCGCGGCGGGCAAATTCGTTTAACCAGATCGGTACATTTTGCTTGACAGCGTCACGCTGTTTGGGTACATAACAGGAACATCGAGGAATAGTCGAACGGGCCGGGGTGGTCGGGGCGGATGCCCCGGTCGCTGCCGGCCCGACGATGTTCGGATGAGCCGGGGGGCGGATCATGGCTGAGGTTGGGGAGCGGACGCTGCATGCCGTGCGGCGGCAGCGGTTTCTGGAGGTGCTGGCGGCGACGGCGAACGTAACGCGGTCGGCGGTCGAAGCGGGGGTGGAGGCGCGGGCCTGTTACCGGTTGCGGCAGCGCGACGCGGGCTTCGCGGCGGCGTGGGAAGCGGCGCTGGACGAGGGTTATGTGCGGCTGGAAGCGTCATTGCTGGCGACGGCGATGGGGACGGGCGAGGAGGAGGCGATCGACCGCAAGCTGGCGCTGGAGGTGCTGGCGCGACGGGCGGCGGGGCGCGGGCGGGCATCGATGACACGGCAGGTGCCGATCGAGGAGGTCGAGTCGACGCTGATCCGCAAGCTCGATGCGCTGGATCGCAAGGCGAGGTCGGCATGAGCGGCGGCGACCTGAAGCCGCTGGTCGCGCGGCTGGTGGCGCATCCGCGCGTGGAGTGGCTGCGCACGTTGCGGATGCTGTCGCATGGCGAATTGCACGCGTTGGACGAGCATTGGCCGACCTGGGCGCATGACGGGCAATTGCCCGGTCGCGACGACTGGTCGCTGTGGCTGATCCGGGCGGGGCGCGGGTTCGGCAAGACGCGGGCGGGGGCGGAGTGGGTCAGCGCGCTGGCCCGCGCGAACGGCAAGGCGCGGATCGCGCTGGTCGGCGGATCGATCGACGAGGTGCGCGCGGTGATGGTGGAGGGGACCAGCGGCCTGATCGCGCTGTGCCGGCATGGCGAGGCGTATGAATGGCGCAGCGGGATCGGCGGGGCAAATGGCGGGCTGGACAGCGCGGTGGCGATGTCGGCGGGGGCGCAGGTGACGTTGCGCGCGCCGCCGGTGTTCGCGGTGACGGCGGGCGATCTGGTGGAACTGGTCGAGGGATGCGACCGGACGCTGGCGACCTGTGCACGGCGGTTCGGCAATGCGGCGAACTTTCGCGGCGAGCCGCATCTGCCGGGAATCGACCTGCTGACCCGGTGGCCGGGCGGTTGAGCGGAGTCGTCGCGGCGGCGCGGGGAATGCTGGGCGTGCGGTTTCGGCTGCATGGCCGGGGAATGGACGGCGTGGATTGCGTCGGGCTGGCGGCGGCGGCGCTGGGTCTGGGGGCGGTGCCGACGGGCTATGGCTTGCGCGGCGGTCGGCCCGATCGGGTGGCGGCGTTGCTGGACGAGCGGTTGCGGCGGGTGCCGGTGACGACCAACCGGCGGAGGCGCGGTGCGTGGTGACGGGCGCGTCGCTGCGGCCGCCATCGCCGATCAATCTGCGATGGGAACCGGCCGATGGCGGAATACTTCGCTGGACGCGGCGAAGCAGGATCGGCTGGAACCTGCCCGAGGGAATCGTTCCGCCGTTGGGGGAGGAAGTCGAACGCTACCGCGTCACGCTGACCGACACGAATGGTGTGCGCGAGATCAACACGGCAGAACCGAAACTGGCGTTGCCGATGACCGCAGGTTTGATTGCGGCCGTGACTCAGCGGGGTACGTGGGTAGATTCGTTGCCTGCGGACATCGTTCTTGCGGGCTGAAATAGGGTGAAGGTCGGAGGCGCAGAGACAAATCGGCGATCGACGAACAAATTGATGATCGATGATGACTTGAGGGTCACATAGGTCGGTGTCGCAACCATTTGTAGGCCGCAACCGAAGCAACTGACGCGGATACGGCCCCGATGTACACGCCGCAAAAACACACGTGATCTCAGTTAAGATGCTGATAAGATATGTGAAAAAGTGAGAATCCTTCTCGCCGCGGTCAAGGTGGCCGACCGAGATGCCGTCGATGCCCCGGTACGGCCAATATTTAAAACTCGATCCACGGCATCATTTGCACCGTCTGGCGCGTCCCGAGAGTGTGTCTCTTGCGCCACACATGTGAAAGTTTGTGATCTTGCCGCGAAACCATCTGCCCTATAGTGAGTTTGCGCACACCGTAGTGACACTCAAGAAAGGGGACTATGATGCGGAAGGTTGCCATCGTTCTGGCACTCGCCTCAACAGCGCTTGCTTCACCCGCCCTCGCCCGCGACAAGTCGTGGTACGTTGGCGTTGAAGGCGGCGCGATGATCGTTGAAGACATTGATTACGATATCACGGGCGCCACTGCGGCGACGTCGGGTACGGGCACTGTCGATCACAATTATGGCTTCGACGTCGACGGCGTTGTCGGTTACGATTTCGGCGGCTTCCGCCTCGAAACCGAAGTCGGCTATCGTCGTGCGACCGTTGACGGTTATTCGTCGACCACCACGACGCCGCGTTATCTGACGGCCACGGCGACGACGCCCGGTTCGGCAGTTGCCGGCAACTATGATGCAGCCGGTGGCCGCAGCTCGGCGCTCAGCTTCATGCTGAACGGCTTGCTCGACTTCGGCGATGACGATGCCATTCAGGGCTTCGTCGGTGGCGGCGTCGGCGTCGCTCGCGTCAAGGCCAATTACGGCCTCGGCACGAACGGCGACTTCCTGAACGACAGCGACACCGTGTTCGCATGGCAGGCTCTGGCCGGCATTCGTGCACCGCTGACCGATCACATCGACGCGACGCTGAAGTATCGTTTCTTCAACGCCGACAACGTCAAGCTGGTCGACGTGACGAACCGTACGCTGGACGGCCGTTACCGTTCGCACAGCGTGCTGGGTGGCCTGAGCTACAACTTCGGTTCGCCGACGCCGCCGCCGCCGCCGCCGCCGCCGCCCGCTCCCCCGGCACCGCCGCCCCCGCCGCCCGCACCGGCGCCGGAGCCTGTGGTCTGCTCGCCTGGTCCGTTCATCGTGTTCTTCGAGTGGAACAAGTCGGACGTCACGCCAGAGGCTTCGTCGATCCTCGACAACGCCGTGACGCAGTATCAGAGCTGCGGTAACGCGCAGGTCATGCTGGCCGGCTACACCGACACGTCGGGCGCTGCCAAGTACAACCAGGGCCTGTCGCAGCGTCGCGCTGACGCGGTCAAGGCGTACATGAGCTCGCGCTCGATCCCAGATGGCGTCATCACGACGAGCGCCTTTGGTGAAACCAACCTGCGCGTGCAGACTGCCGATGGCGTCCGCGAAGTGCAGAACCGTCGCGTGGAAATCACTTACGGTCCGGGTTCGGGCCAGTAAGACTTCCTGCTTCGGCAAGAAAATCGGGGAGATCGGCGACCGCCGGTCTCCCCTTTTTTCGTTATTGTTCGGTGGGCACTGGATTGCTCTAAACCGGCCAAGAGATTGCTGTTCCTGCGTGGGAACGCCTCTTCGATCCGTCAGCGCATATCGCAGCGCGGCAAATGGCGATTTAAGGTGCTGGTCAGGCCGCGAACAAATAACGTCAACACTGTCTCTGCTCGTTCACTACCATCGGGTATGCGAGCGTCGAGCATCAGCATCGCCAACCCATGGACGATCGACCAGCATGCGAGCGCTGCGGTTTCGCCGTCGTCCACCGTCAAGCTCGCGACGCGGTTCGCCAGAACGCTGTAGGCATCGGTGTCGCAGTTCGGCGCCAATGTGGTGGTCGACGGATCGGCAAACATCATCCTGAACAGCGCGGGATGATCGCGGGCGAAGGTGACATAAGCCACACCCTGCGCGATCAGCGCACGTCGCTTGTCATCATTGGACCGGTCCGCCGCTTCCAGTTCTTGCCGTAGCACGTCAAAACCACTGCTCGCGACGGCACCGATCAAGGCCGCCTTGTCGGGAAAATGACGATAGGGGGCCATCGCCGATACGCCCGCAGCACGCGCGACACCGCGCAGACTAATTTCGGCATCGCCAGCTTCGACCATGGTGGCTGCGCATTCGATCAACCGCTCACGCAGATCGGATGATGACCGAATTACCCTGTTTACACTGTAATCAACGCTCATTACGTATACACCGTAAGCAGGAGAGCGAAGTCATGCAAGCTGGCACATTGCGAGAAACCGTCGATCTGTCGGGCTATCCCGACCTCGTCATGGTCCTGCTTGGCTTCAAGGTCCGGCGCTGGCGGGCATTACCGGCGCTATTCGGGATCGGGCGTGGTCTGGCGGCGATGCGGACGGCCAAACCGGACGGCCTGCTGGGGGATGAGCAGTTCATGTTCGGCTGGAACCATCTCGGCATCCGCCAATATTGGCGGGACGCGGAAAGTCTCGGTCGCTTCACGCGCGATACACCGCATGCCGGCTGGTGGCGGGATTTCCTGCGCGATACGCAGGGCTGCGGTTTCTGGCACGAGGCGTATCACGCACGTGGCGGGATCGAGGCGATCTATGTCGGCATGCCGGAACGCCCCGGACTGGGCGGCTTCGCGCCGATCCGGCAGCCGGTCGGCCCCTTCATGTCGAGCCAAGGTCGGATGAAGGCCGATGCCGTCGCGCGCAGCCGCTGAGCGGCAGATCAGTCGAGCAGCGCCGCCTCCAGCCAGGCTGGCCGCAACGCATCGCCGAGATTTTCGACCCGGCGATGCTCGACGATCAGGCCCAGATCGGGATAGGTCATCCGCGTCCGGTCGCCAACCGGTCCGATCGGCGCCACGACCAGACGGCGATTGACCTTGGCGCGGTGATGCATGCGGGCGGTGTTCTCCTGCCCGACGTAACAGCCCTTGGTAAAGCTGACCCCGTTCAGCTCCCGCGCATTGCATTCCAGCCAGAGCGTTTCGCCGGACCCCAGTTCCGCGACCCCCTCGGTCACGCCCAACCCAAGCCGATGGGCATGCCAGCCGTCCGCGGGCTCGCCCGCATCGCCCAGCCATCGATAGCCGAGCGCCGATAGCCGCGGATCGGTGACATCGCCGGATGTGGGGTGCCAGTGGACCGCGTGCTCGGTGCGCGCGATCGTGATCTGCCGGCGCAAACGGTACATCGACAGGCGCCGGACCAGCGCCTCCGCCTGCGTCGCCTCCACGTCGATCAGCACAGCATCGCCATCGGCCCACAACATGAAATCGAACAGCGCCTTGCCCTGCGGCGTCAATAGGCCCGCCCAAAGCGGCGTGGCGGGGCTTAGTGCGGCAAGATCGGCGGTGACCAGTCCCTGCAGGAAACTGCGGGCGTCGTCCCCCGCAACGCGGATGACCGCACGATCGACAAGCGTGGTTCGCAGGCTGGTATGCTCCATGGACCCAAGGTAGGAGGGCCGCGTCGCCGGCGAAAGGACCCTGCAAGCATGTCGTTCGATCTCAAACTCGTCGGAGGCACCGTCCATCTGCCTGGCGGTCCCGTACAGGCCGATGTCGGGATCAGCGGCGGCCGGATCGTGGCGATCGGGGCGCAGGGGGATGCGGGCCGGACGATCGATTGCACGGGCCTCGATATCCTGCCCGGCGTGATCGACACGCAGGTGCATTTTCGCGAACCGGGTCTGGTCCATAAGGAGGACCTCGAAAGTGGCAGCCGCGCCGCCGTGATGGGCGGCGTGACGGCGGTGTTCGAAATGCCGAACACCAAGCCCAATACCGACAGCGAGGCGGCGATCGCCGACAAGCTGGCGCGCGCGAAGCGGATGTGGTGCGACCACGCCTTTTACGTCGGGGCGACCAGCGCCAATGCCGACAGTCTGGCTGAGCTGGAACGGCTCCCCGGCACCGCGGGCGTGAAGATTTTCATGGGCGCATCGACCGGCGATCTGCTGGTGTCGGAGGATTCGGAACTGGCCCGCGTGCTGGCGTCGGGCCATCGCCGCGTGGCGATCCATGCCGAGGACGAGGCGCGGATGCAGGCGCGGCTCGATCATCGCATCGCGGGCGATGCCTCGTCGCATCCGGTGTGGCGCGACGATACGAGCGCGCTGCTGGCGACGCAGCGCATCCTGACGCTGGCACAGGCCGCGCGCCGCCGCATCCACGTGCTCCACGTCACGACCCCGGCGGAACTGGAACTGCTCGGACAGCACAAGGATGTCGCCAGTTGCGAGGTGACGCCGCAACATCTGACGCTGGCGGGCGAGGAAGCCTATCCGCGCCTCGGCACCTATGCACAGATGAATCCGCCGATCCGGTCGGGCGCGCATCGCGACGGGTTGTGGCACTGGCTGAACCAGGGCGTGCCCGACGTGATCGGGTCCGATCATGCGCCGCACACCGTCGAGGAAAAAGCGAAGGCCTATCCCGATTCGCCCAGCGGCATGCCCGGCGTTCAGACGCTGCTCCCGTTGCTGCTGACGCATGTCGCGGCGGGGCGGATGACGTTGCAGCGGCTGATCGAGCTGACCAGCGCAGGCGCGCAGCGGATCTTCAACATCACCGGCAAGGGCCGGATCGTCGTCGGCTACGATGCCGACTTCACCATCGTCGATCTGGCGAAGAAGTGGACGGTCGAGGAATCCTGGCTGCAATCGCGATCCGGCTGGTCGCCCTTCACGGGCATGGAGATGACCGGCAAGCCGATTGGCACGATCGTGCGCGGCCATGTCGCCATGTGGGAAGGCGAGCTGGGCGAGGCGGCGGCGGGGGCGCCGATCCGCTTCGACGCTGTCGAATATGGCTGAGGTGAGGCGGGCGCGTCAGGCGTTCCGCCTTTCCCCCGCCAGCCGCGCCATGCCGTTCCGACGGAACACGATCCTTGCTGGTATCGCTGGCGCATCCTCCGTCGTCCATAGAAGCGCGCCACCCGCCGCCCTGATGAAACCCGTCGTCGCGGTGCCGGCGCGGAAATATCGTCTCGCGCGCATTGGGCGAGACACCCGGCGTTCGTCCCCACCGCCGCGACCTGCGCCTGCTCACAGGCAGCGGCAGTGCTTCCGCTGCCGCCCGCCTGAAGGCAGGGGACGATCAGCGTGGCGATCATCGGATGGTAGAAGGTCGTGACGGGCCGCCGGGCCGCCGCACCGTGCGGATGATGCGGCAGGCGATATTGCCAGGATCGGGATGAGCGTGAATGCCATCATCGCATAGCTTCCCGATCGAGCGAGGCGGTGACGGTAATCATCCTTTCAGCATCTGCGTCTGCTCCAGCAGCCGTGTTCGTGCTTCGTGAATGTTGCCCAGTCGTCGATACGTTCGACGGTGTCGGCTCCACCCAGCACCAGCAAAGTGACAAAGGACAGCTTCGCCAGCGCCGCCATCAACAATTCCCAGCGTAATCCGGTCATGGGATGACCGGACAATGCGCGGATGTGATCGCCCGCGTACAGCGCATCGTTCAGCAGGATAGCCGACCCCACCATCGCCAATCCCACGCCCCTACGCGCGACATATGCGATCAGGAGCCGGGGATTGGCGTGGAATTGCCGCAACTGATGCAATCGCCTCAGTGCGGTGCGTCGTCTCGGCCATCGAACCACGCCAAGTCGTTTTCGCCAGTTTTTGAATAGCACGACCAGACCGCCGATACCCGCGCCGATGACACCGGCAAACTCGCAAAGGTCAAGCAAGCGGCCAATCCAGTCGGAACCCTCGGCAACAGTCGCAATCATTGGATGCGTTCTACCATTTAGGTGGCCGGTATCGGGGTGACGTTCATCACATCCTGAAGAAGCCGAAACGCGGACGCTCCAGTATCGGTGTCTCCAGCGTCACTGCCAGTGCCAGTTCCAGCACATCGCACGTCTGCGCCGGACCGACAATGCCAGCATCCCACAACTGCGCCGTCGCTTGCCACGCATTGCTCCTTATCTTGATACGGCGCGCGGATCGGGGCCTTGGACGCCCCGCCTCGTCCGGCGTCCCGCCATCCGGGTCGCGGTGCGCCGTCGACAGCACCTGTCGTCTGATTCGCCGCCCATCACGCTGATCCGCGCATGGGCCATGCGAACGAGAAGCGTGGGGAGGCCGCGCACCCGTACATCCCATAATTGCCCTTCTTTAAGCTGCCGCCGATCAGCATGGTAATCCTGGACGCCTGCGCGGTCGCGACAGCCGATGTCTAATCGCGGCCGGCTCGACGCATTGCCGGGACTGGTCGATGGTACACCTGCGGAGCCGTGATTCACCGAACGCTACGCGCGGGCCGGCTGGGCGACAGCGAGGCGTTCGCCCGTTCGAAGACGCGATCCGCGCCGCCGGCTGCGCTATACCGGGGGCATGACGACACATCCGACTCGCGCGCCCATCCTGATCGGTATCGGCGGCTGGACCTATGAACCATGGCGCGACAGCTTCTACCCGGCGAAATGGCCGCAGAAGCGCGAGCTGGAATATGCCGCCAACCATGTCACCGCGATCGAGATCAACGGCACCTATTATTCCGGTTTCAAGCCGGCAACATTCGCCGGCTGGGCAAGGACCGTTCCCGACGGCTTCGTCTTCGCGGTCAAGGCGTCACGCTACGCCACCAACCGCAAGGTGCTGGCCGAAGCCGGCGAGTCGATCCAGCGTTTTGTGGGGCAGGGCATCGTCGAACTGGGCGACCGGCTCGGCCCGATCCTGTGGCAGTTCATGGCGACCAAGAAATTCGACGCGGACGATTTCGGCGCGTTTCTGAAACTGCTGCCTGCCAGCCATGACGGCGTAGCACTGCGCCACGCAATCCAGGTCCGCCATGACAGCTTCGCCTGCCCCGAATTCATTGCACTGTGCCGCGATGCGGGCGTGACGATCGTGTTCGCGGATTCAGGCGAGTATCCGGCGATCGCCGACATCACCGGCGACTTCGTCTACGCCCGCCTGGAAAACGCGGTCGAGGAGGAAGCGACGGGCTACAACGACACCGCGCTCGACCATTGGGCAACGAAGGCGCGGACATGGGCGGCCGGCGGCCGACCCGCGGGCCTGCCCTATGTCACGACCGAAGCGCCGCCCAAACAGGCGCGCGACACGTTCGTTTTCTTTATCAACGGCGCCAAGATCCGCGCGCCCCACGGGGCGATGGCGCTGATCGAGCGCCTCTAAAATCCTCCCCGGCACGGGGAGGGGGACCAGCGAAGCTGGTGGAGGGGGATCGCCGCAAACGAAACGATCGTGAATCGCGCGAAAGCCTCTGTCCTACAGGGACAGGAATAAGTTACCGGGTAAGCAACTGCTCTTTGACACGGTCCGGTTAAACTCCAGCCGCCCCCGCGCGCGGGCACGCGCGCGCACGATCGCGGGGCGTGACTTTCGAGACTTTCCGCGCCGTCGAGAGGCTGATGACTTTGTTTAAACCTAGCGCGAACCTTCGCTCGCGCCCTCGGCGGACATCGTCGTCGTCGCCACCGGGGTTTCGGTGCGGACCGGCGCTTGCGGCCCCTGCGCCTGCCCCAGGATCGCGGCGGTTTCGATCACGTCGAGCGCCTGATGCGCCAGCATGTAACGCCGAGCGGCGGCCATCCAGTTGCCGGCCTGCGCCGCGCCGGGCAGGCGCGACACCTCGCTGCGGGCGGCGGCGACCTGACCATCGTCGAGCAGCCGGCGCGCGCGGGCCAGCCGCTCGGCCGGGGCGGCGGAGGGCGTGCCTTCGCGGCGCACGACGATCAGATTGCCGATCTCCCGCCGCGTATCGGCCAGCCAGTCGCCACCGCTCGCCGATTGTAGGTCGGGGGCGATCGCGTCGAGGCCCTGACGCAGATCCTCCACCGTCACCGGCGTCCGCGCGGCCTGGATCACCACCTGCACCGCCCGTGGCTGCGCGGCGACGAAGCGGCTGCGCAGCTGCTCCTCCAGATAGCCCAGACTGTTGCCGCGATCGATCGACCGGCGCGCGGCGAAGGCGACCATCAGCGCTTCCGCCCGCGTCGCCTGCGCCCCGGCGGCAGCGGCATCGGTGGCGACGGCGGCGGCGCGCGCCTCCAGCGCCGAAAGCTGTCCGGCCAGTGCCGCCTCGCGCGTCACCAGCATCGTCGGATCGACCGCCGGGGTGCCGCCCGACGAATTGAGCGGCTGAGCCGGCACGAAGTTGGTCGCCCCCCGATCGCTGCTCCGGGTCGCCTGGGCATCCAGCAACCCGGCGGTCCAGCCGGATCGCATCGCATAGCCGACCAGCAGGCCGCCGATGACGAAGGCGATCACGATCAGGGCGATGATCGGACCAAGGCGGCGCCCGCGCGTGGGGGCATCGAAGGGCGCGGTGCTGCTCATTGCGGGCGTTTATCCTCGCCGCGCGCCCGCCGGTCAATCATTCAGCATCGATCGACAGTCCCAACGCGAGCGTCACCACCGCCGCATCGGTCGGAACGGCAGCGGCAGCGACCCGATTCCAGCCGTCACCGGCGGCCGTCGCCACCGCCTTACCGATCGTCGCCAGCCGGATCGTGTCGCGGGGCAGGCGGTGCAGATCGACCAGTTCCGCCCATCGCCGCGCCGCCCGCGTCGAATACAGCAGCGCCACGCCGCCCGCCGCGCCGGCGATCGCTGCGGCCGAAACATCCGTGGGTGGTGCCGCATAGACCGATCGTGTCATAACCGTCGCCGCGATGCCGGCCGGCGCGATCCGCTCCTTCCCGGCCAGATGCAGCATCCGCAAACCCGCCGGTGCAGTCAGGGCGAGCGTCCTCCCGTCGCCCTCGCCGATGCGCGCGACCGTGAAGCCCGCCGCCCTTGCCGCCTCAGCCGTGGTGGCGCCCACCGCCCAGACCGGCAGATCGCGCAGACCCGCCAGCCCCGCGCCGCCCTGGCGAAAGGCATTGGCACTCGTCGCCAGCAACACGTCGAACGCCGCCGGATCGGGGGCGTGCCATGGCCGTGGCTCGATCGTGAACAGCGGCAACCGGATCGCCTCGCCGCCCAGCGCCTCGATCGCCGCGGCGGTGCGGGCGTTGCCCGGTTCCGGCCGCAGGACGATCAGCGGTCGCCTCATCCCTCGAACAGGCGCCGCACTGCCGCCGGTGCCCGTGCCAGCAGATCGGCGGCGAGCGCGGCACCGAGCGTGGCACCGTCGGTTCCCTCGACATAGCCCGATACCTGCTCGGCGCCATCCTCCGACAGCAATTCGCCGCGCAGCAACAGCATCTCGCCCGACAGGCTGGCCAGCGCCGCGACCGGCGAATGGCAGTCTGCCCGCAACACTGTCAGCAGCGCCCGCTCCGCCACGACGCAGGCATGCGTCGCCGGATCGTCGATCGCGGCTATGCGCTCCAGCGCCTCGCCATCGTCGGTCCGCACCTCGATCCCCACCGCACCCTGCGCCGGTGCCGGCAGCATCGCCGCGGTCGGCACCGCGGTTCCCGTATCGATCCGGCCGAGGCGGTCGAGCCCGGCGGCGGCGAGCAGCGTCGCATCGACCTCCCCCGCCGCCAGCTTGGCCAGCCGCGTGTCGACATTGCCGCGGAACAGCACGATTTGCAGGTCGGGCCGATGCCGCAGCAACTGCGCCCGTCGCCTCGGGCTGCTGGTCCCGACGACCGCGCCGGGGGGCAGCGCGTCGATCGAATCGACGCCGATCAACCGGTCGCGCACATCCGCGCGGGGCAGCATTGCGGCGATGCGGATCGCGGCGGGGCGCACGGTTTCGACGTCCTTCATCGAATGGACGGCCGCGTCGAGTTCGCCGGCCAGCAGCGCACGGTCCAGTTCCTTGGTCCACAGCGCCTTGCCGCCGATATCGGCCAGCGCACGGTCCTGCACCCGGTCGCCGGTGGTGCGGATGACCACCGTCTCGACCATGTCCGGCGTCCAGCCATGCGCGGCGCACAGCGCATCGCGGACCATGCCCGCCTGAGTGAGCGCCAGCGGCGAACCGCGCGTGCCGAGCCTGAAACGCACCATCACCCTTTCTTGCCGCACCCCCGCGGCTTCGACAAGCGGCGGCCGAGCGGATAGGAGGGGATCATGTTGATCCTTGGTCTGGAATCCTCCTGCGACGAGACCGCCGCCGCGCTCGTTACCGGCGATCGCCGCGTCCTTGCCCATCGTCTGGCGGGGCAGGAGGCGGCCCATGCGCCCTATGGCGGCGTCGTCCCCGAAATCGCGGCGCGGGCGCATGTCGAGGCGCTGGAACCGCTGATCGCCGCCGCGCTCGCCGATGCCGGGGTGACGCTGCATCAGGTCGATGCGATCGCCGCCACCGCCGGCCCCGGCCTGATCGGCGGCGTCATGGTCGGCCTCGTCACCGGCAAGGCGCTGGCGCATGCGGTGGGGAAGCCGCTGGTCGCGGTCAATCATCTGGAGGGCCATGCGCTCAGCCCGCGGCTGTCCGATCCGGACCTCGAATTTCCGTACCTGCTGCTGCTGGTGTCGGGCGGCCATTGCCAGTTGCTACTGGTCGAGGGCGTCGGGCGATACCGGCGGCTGGCAACGACGATCGACGATGCGGCGGGCGAGGCGTTCGACAAGACCGCCAAGCTGCTCGGCCTCGGCTTTCCCGGCGGCCCGGCGGTGGAGCGGGCGGCGCTGCTGGGCAATCCGAAGGCGGTGCCATTGCCGCGCCCGCTGAAGGGTTCGGCCGAACCGCATTTCTCGTTCGCCGGCCTGAAGAGCGCGGTCGCGCGGGCAAAGGACGATCATTCGCCGGAGGATCTGGCCGCCTCGTTCCAGGCGGCGGTGGTCGATTGCCTGCTCGACCGGACGGCGCGGGCGCTGGATGCGGTGCCGGAAGCGGCGACACTGGTCGTGGCGGGCGGCGTCGCAGCGAACACGGCGGTGCGATCCGCGCTGGAGGGACTGGCGACCGCGCATGGCCGCCGCTTCGTCGCGCCACCCCTGTGGTTATGCACCGATAATGCGGCGATGATCGCGTGGGCCGGGGTGGAGCGGTTCGCCGCTGGCCTGACCGATCCGCTCGACATCCCGGCGCGGCCGCGCTGGCCGCTCGATCCGTCGGCGGAAGCGGTGCGTGGTGCGGGAGTGAAGGCATGAAGATCCCCTCTATGAAAATAGGTGTCATCGGCGGCGGCGCATGGGGAACGGCGCTGGCACAGGTCGCGGCGTTCGGCGGGCAGGACGTGCTGCTCTGGGCGCGCGAGGAGGCGGTGGTCGCCTCGATCAACGGCGAGCATCGCAACGCGCTGTTCCTGGCGGGCATCGACCTGTCGCCGACGATCCGGGCGACCGGCGATCTGGGGGAACTGGCGGACCGCGATGCGATTCTGGTGGTCGCGCCGGCGCAGCATGTCGGCGCGGTGTTGGCGGAGACGCCGGTCGGTCGTACGCCGCTGGTGCTGTGCGCCAAGGGGATCGAGGCGGGCAGCAAGCGGCTGGTCGGCGAGATCGCCCGCGCCGTGCATCCGGCGGCACCGATCGCGGTGCTGTCCGGCCCCACCTTCGCGCATGAGGTCGCGGCGGGATTGCCGACGGCGGTGACGCTGGCATGCGAGGATGCGGCCCTGCGGACGCGTCTGTCCGACCGGCTCGCGGCGCCGCATTTCCGGCCCTATGCCAGCAGCGACGTGGTCGGTGCCGAAATCGGCGGCGCGGTGAAGAACGTGCTGGCGATCGGGTGCGGCGTGGTCGAGGGCGCGGGGCTGGGCCAGAACGCGCGGGCGGCCCTGATCGCGCGCGGCTTTGCCGAGATGACGCGGTTCGGGCTGGCGCGCGGTGCGCGGGTGGAGACGCTGGCCGGGCTGTCGGGATTGGGCGATCTGGTGCTGACCTGTTCGTCGACCAGCAGCCGCAATTTCTCGCTCGGGGTCGGGCTGGGGCGGGGTCAGCCGGCGGCGGTGCTGATGGCGGATCGGCGGACGATCGCGGAGGGCGCGTTCACCGCCCCGGTGCTGCGTCAGGCGGCGGCGGACGTGGGGGTCGATATGCCCGTATGCGAGGCGGTGTGCCGCTTGCTGGAGGGTGCGGCGGTCGAGGATGTGATCGGCGCCTTGCTGGCGCGGCCGTTGCGGGAGGAGGGGGTCTAGGCCCCTTCGCTTTGCCCATGGCCGGCGCGGAAAGTCACTAAAGTCACACTCACGGCCGCGCGCGTACGCGTACACGCGCGCGAAAGCGTAGCGGGGGGGATGGACGGTTTGAAAGAGCGGCAGGTGGATGGGGATATCTTGGGTTGATCGTGTAGGACAGTGGTGATTGCCGACGCTGGGCAGCCGACACAAAACCCGTCCGTCATTGCGAGCGCAGCGAAGCAACCCAGTGTTTCGCGCGCTGCCCTGGGTTGCTTCGCTGCGCTCGCAATGACGGATCAAGGCGAGGTGTCTCTTCTAACGCAACGCCCTGGCGGTCAGGGACCGGCAATCGGCGTCGGTGGCGACGGGGCCGCTATGACCGGTGATGCGGTTGCCGATTGCCTTGAAGATGTTGCCGACCGATTTCACCTGCGGCGGCACCGACAGCGCCGGGTTCTGAAGCGTCCCGCCGACCGTCGCCGAGCCGGGGATGCGGAGCAGGACGCTCTGCTTGGGGGCGCCGCGCAGGACGAAGGCGAGGCGTTCGTCGGGGAAGCTGACCGTGCCGGTGCCGGTCAACTGGCTGACCGCGGTGTCGATCAACAGCGGGTCGGCACGACCGGTGCCGCCATGCATCGACAGGCGGGTAACGAGGCAGCGCAGCGCCGTCCGGTCGCTCGATCCCGCCAGCAGCGCGCGGCCGGCATCGAAGCCCAGGGCGGCGGCGTAGCGCGCGGGCAGGCGGCCGTTGACGACGACGAAGCCGACCGATCCGTCAGACCGGCCGACCGCATCGCGGATCGTGTCGCCGACGCCCGCCAGCCGTACCCGCGCCGCCAGCCTGCCGGTGAACTGGCCACCGGCGGCAAAGGCGCCGACCTCGCCATCCGCCAGCCGCAGATCGAGCGTCAGCGTCGGCGAGCGTTGCCCGCGACGCTGGTCGACGACGGCGCGGCCGGTGACGCGACCCTGCGCTAGGCTGAGCCGCAACGGCGCCAGCGTCAGTAAGCGGTGGTCCATCACCAAGGTGCCGGCCATGCTGACGATCGGCGGTGAGTTGGCGCCGATGATGCGGCCGACCCTGAACGACAGGCGACCATCGGTGTTTTGGATCTTGCCGATGTCGATGCGGGTGTTGGGGACAAGGCGGGGGCCGATCCGCCGTTCGAGCGCGGCCGCCTCGGCGCGTCCCTCGGCGGACGTGAGGTCGGCGAAGTCGAACGCGCGCGACGTGATCGCGCCGTCGATCTTCGACCGGCCGTCGACTTTCTTCACCGCCAGATGTCCGGCGATGTCGGACCGGCCGATGGTGCCGTGCAGGCCGGTGATCGTCCATGTATCGGGATCGCGGCGGACCTGCGCGTGCAGGGCGACCGGCCGGGTGCGGAACAACCCCGCTTCGATCACCGCGTCGATCAGCTTCAGGTCGGTGGCGCGGGCGGTGACGTCGAGCGTCATGGCGTCGGTGTCGAGCGGCCGGTCCATCGTGCCGGTCGTCCGCATCGCCAGACCGTTACCGTCGATCGTCGCGGTAAAGGGCCATGGCTTGCCGGCGACGGGAGCAGGGCCGGTGACGGTGAGCGCGACAGGGACGGCGTTGATCCGGCCGCGCCCCTTGACGCGCAGTCCGCCGACCGGGTCGGCGGCGACCGCGACGGTCACCTGCCGGTCCTGCTTGGCATCGGCATAGCTGATGACGGCGTTACGCACGGTCAGCGCGCCGAGATCGGTGGAGCCGCCGCCGCTTTCCTGCTTGCCCGGCCGACCCCAGTTGGTCCGCCCCTGCGCATCGCGGGCGAGGGCGAGGCGCAGGCCATCGGCCACCACGTCATGCGGCCGGAAATCGCCGGTCAGCAGCGGCCAGACGGGGAAACTGACCGTGACCGCATCGATCCGGGCAAAATCGCCGGGGCCGACCCAGTCGGCTTGCGCGATGCGCACGTTGCGGATGGCGATGGTGGGGGTGAAGCCGATATGATCGACACGCTCGACCGCGCCGATGCTGACCGGCCGGCCGAACCGCTCGGTCGCTTCCCGTTCGACGATGCCGCGCAGGATGCCCCAGGGGAAAGCGGCCAGTATCAGCAACAACACCGCCACGATCGCTGCCACCGCCGCCACGATGCGGGCGGTCCTGTTCCCCATGATGCTCATCGTTAGGCGGGACGTTCAGCGCCGGACTTCGTTCCGCAATCGATTCGATTGCGCGTGTCATTTGTGGCGAAAGGGGAAATCAGAAATCGATCGCGATGCCCTTCAGCTCCCAGTCGCCGTAGCGGACGGGATCGCGGCCGAGCGGATCGTCCTTCACCAGCGGCGCCGGTGCGGGTTCGGGCACCGGCGGATTGGGCGACAGATAGGCGGGCGGCTTCACATGGTCGGGGCGCTGGCCCATGACGGCTCTTTCGGTTGCGGCGGTTCTGCTCCACATAGGCATGCGACCGCGCGATCCCAAGGGAGCCGCACCCGTTCAACCCCGCGCGATGGCGCCCAACCCGAATCGACGATGACCGCTTGACCCACCAGACCCATGCACCCGAGCCGCTCGGCGTTCCCACCCGCCGCGCCGCGATCAAGCTGCTCGATGCCGTCCTCCGCCGGGGCGAGGCGCTGGAGGCGGCGTTGCCGGCGGCCACGCGGATGGTCCATGGCCCGGATCGCGGGCTGGCGCATGCCATCGCCGCCGAAACGCTGCGCCGGCTGCCCGATCTCGACGCGTTGATCGATGGCGCGACCGAGCGCGCGCTGCCCGACGATGCGAAGGCGCGGATGGCATTGCGCATCGCGCTGGTACAGGCGCTGGTGCTGGGCACGCCGCCGCACGCCGCGATCTCGACGGTGCTGCCACTGGTCGATGGCGGCCCGCGCAAGCTGGTCCATGGCGTGTTCGGCACGCTGATGCGCGGCCATGCGCTGCTGCCCGAGGTGCCGGCGCTGCCGCCGCTGGTCGAGGCGCGCTGGCAAAAGGCATGGGGCGAGGCGATGGTCGAGGCGGCCGAACACGCGATCGCCGCGCCGCCGCCGCTGGACATCACGCTGACCGACTCGGCCGAGACCGACGAATGGCGCGAGAAGCTGGGCGGCGTGTCGTTTGCGCCGGGCCATCTGCGGCTGCGCGATCATGATTCGGTGCCGGACATGCCGGGTTATACCGATGGGGCTTGGTGGGTGCAGGACATCGCCGCGTCGTTCCCCGCCCGGTTGCTGGGCGAAGGGCGCGGCACCGTGCTCGACCTGTGCGCGGCGCCCGGCGGCAAGACGATGCAGCTCGCGGCGGCGGGGTGGACCACGGTGGCGGTCGATTCGTCGCAGGGGCGGATCAAGCGGCTGCGCGAGAACCTGTTCCGCACCCACCTGAAGGCCGAGGTGGTAAAGGCCGACGTGCGCGAATGGAAGCCGGATGCGCCGGTCGATGCGGTGCTGCTGGATGCGCCGTGCAGCGCCACCGGCATCTTCCGCCGGCATCCCGACGTGCTGCACCGGGTGCGGCCGTCGATGGTGGCGGAACTGGCCGAATTGCAGGCGCAGTTGCTGGTCCGCGCCGCCGACTGGGTGAAGCCGGGCGGGACGCTGGTCTATGCCACCTGCTCGCTGGAGCCGGAGGAGGGCGAGCGGCAACTGGAGCGCTTCCTGAACGCGCGCGGCGATTACCGGATCGATCCGGTGGCCGAAGGCACGTTGCCGGTCGCCGCGACCGAGGGTGGCTGGGTGCGGACGATGCCGGGTGATATCGCGGAGGGCGGCAATGACGGCTTCTTCATCGTCCGGCTGGTGCGCAGCTGACTTGGCCCATTGACTTGCCGCGCGCGCGGGCGGTGATAGAGAGCGTCGGCATGCAGCCCGTCCGCATCGCTCCATCTATCCTCTCCGCCGATTTCGCCCGTCTGGGCGAGGAGGTGCGTGCGATCGACGAGGCGGGCGCCGACTGGATCCATGTCGATGTGATGGACGGGCATTTCGTGCCCAACATCTCGTTCGGGCCAGCGGTGATGAAGGCGATCCGCCCGGTCACGACCAAGCCGTTCGACGTCCACCTGATGATCGCGCCGGTCGACCGTTACCTCGATGCCTTTGCCGAGGCGGGGGCAGATTGCATCACTGTGCATGTCGAGGCGGGGCCGCATATCCATCGGTCGATCCAGCACATCAAGTCGCTGGGCAAGCGGGCGGGCGTGGTCATCAATCCGGGCACGCCGGCCAAAATGCTCGATTACCTGATCGACATGGTCGACCTGGTGCTGGTGATGAGCGTGAACCCCGGTTTCGGCGGCCAGCACTTCATCGACAGCCAGCTGAAGAAGATCGCCGCGATCCGCAAGATGATCGACGCCAGCGGCCGGGCGATCGATCTGGAGGTCGACGGCGGCGTCGATCCCGTCACCGCCCCGCGTTGCATCGCGGCGGGGGCGGATGCGCTGGTGGCGGGGACGGCGGTGTTCCGGGGCGGGCCGTCCGCCTATGCTGCCAACATCGCGGCCCTGCGCGGTCATGGGGGCGGTAACGGGCGCGACGGTGGGTGAACATCGCCCGATAGGCGAGGCCGAAGCCGGTGTTGTGACCGTCGATCCTGAAATGCAGGGGATCGACGAGGGTCACTGGTTGATGTCGATCGACGCCGAGCGCGGCCGATCACTGGCCGATCGTCTGGCCGATGCGTTCCACAAGCTGACCTGGCGCACGCCGCTGCACACGATGCGGTTGAACGGGCGGTTTCCGCTGAAGCTGATCGCGGTGCCCGACGATCCGGTGATGGGCGACGTGTCGCGCGGGCTGGCGTTGCTGGGCGGTCGGATCACGTTCAGGGGCGAGACGCGGACGCTCGACACGTTCGATCCTGCACAGGCGGATTGGGGCACGCCGTTCGCGGCGTACTGGCACAGCTTCGCATGGCTGCGCGACCTGTCGAGCGTGGCGACGCGGGACCAAGGGTCGCCGATCGCCGAGCGGCTGATGGCGCAGTGGCTGGCGGTGCATGCCGACAAGGTCGAGGGGGCTGCCTGGGCGCCCGACCTGTGGGGCCGGCGCATCCTGTACTGGACCGCGCATGCGCCGCTGATCCTGTCGTCGGACGATCTGGTCTATCGGTCGCGGGTGCTGGACACGCTGGCGCGCGGGGCGCGGCATCTGGATCGCGGCGCGGACAAGGCGGCGCCGGGCGCGGGCCGGATCGCGGCGTGGTGCGGCGTCGTCGCGGCGGGGCTGCTAATCCCCGGTGGTGAGCCGCGGCTGGCATTCGGCGAGGCGGGACTGGCGCGCGCGATCGGCAGCGGCCTGCTGGACGATGGCGGATCGGTGTCGCGCAGCCCGGCGATGCTGCTCGACACGATGATGCTGCTGGCGACGCTGCGCGCGGTGTACGAGGCGCGCGGCGTCGCGTTGCCCGAACCGGTGATGGCGGCGATGGCGCGGGCGATGCCGGCGTTGCTGGGCAGCCTGCACGGCGACCAGATGCTGTCGAGCTGGCAGGGCGGTGGGCCAGCGACCGCCGAGCATATCGCGGCGGTGATCCGCGCCACCGGCATCCGCACCCGGCCGCTGCGCCAGTCGCGCGACTGGGGGTATCAGCGGCTGGCGGCGGGCAGCACGGTGCTGATCGTCGATGCCGCGCCGCCGCCGGTCGCGCGCGTCGTCGCGGGCGGTTGCGCATCGACGCTGGCGTTCGAATTCTCCGACGGACCGGTGCGGCTGGTGGTGAATTGCGGCGGCGCGCGCGAGGCGCATGCGGCGATGCCGGCCGAATTGCTGGAAGGGCTGCGCTCCACGGCGGCGCATTCGACGCTGACGCTGGGCGACAGCAATTCCACCGCGATCCATGCCGATGGCACGCTGGGCCGCGGCGTCGCGCAGGTCGAATTGTCGCGGCAGGAATCGGACGCTGCGAGCCGGATCGAGGCGAGCCATGACGGCTATGTCCGCCGCTGGGGCTTCCTGCATCGCCGCCAGTTGATGCTGACCGGCGACGGGCGCGAGCTGCGCGGCGAGGACGCGTTGCTGCCCGCCGGGCGCAAGCGGCGGCCGGACACCACCGAATTCGCGCTGCGGTTTCACCTCGGGCGCGGGGTCGAGGTGTCGTCGACCGCCGACGGACAGGCGGCGCTGCTCCGCCTGCCGGGCGGGGGCATGTGGCAGTTCCGCTGCCGGGGCGGGACGCTGGGGATCGAGGACAGCGTGTGGATGGACGGCGAGGGGCGACCGGTCGATATCCAGCAACTGGTGGTCGGCGGCGAGGCGGCGGCGGGCGGCGCGCATATCAGCTGGGTGCTGAAGCGCGCGCTTTGATGTGCGCCCTTTGATTCGGGGGGCGGGGACGCCTATGGGCGCGGGCAGATAACGCCCACCCCGGCCCCTTGCCGCCCGATCGGCCAAGGGGGGAGATCATCATGACCGTCGATACCGTCCCCGTCACCCGCGCCCTGTTGTCCGTGTCGGACAAGACCGGCATCGTCGATCTCGCCCGCTCGCTGGCGGCGGCGGGGGTCGAGCTGGTGTCGACCGGCGGCACGGCGAAGGCGATCCGCGATGCCGGCCTCCCGGTGAAGGACGTGTCCGAGCTGACGGGCTTTCCGGAGATGATGGACGGCCGCGTGAAGACGCTGCACCCGACGGTGCATGGCGGCCTGTTGGCGGTGCGCGATGACCCCGCGCATGTCGCGGCGATGATGGAGCACGCGATCGGCGCGATCGATCTGGTCGTGGTGAACCTCTATCCATTCGTCAAGACGATGGAAAGCGGCGCCGACGCCGACACGGTGATCGAGAATATCGATATCGGCGGACCGGCGATGGTGCGCTCGGCGGCGAAGAACCATGCATGGGTCGCCATCGTCACCGATCCGGCCGACTATGCCGTGGTGCTGGACGAACTGTCGCAGGGCGGCGGCACGACGATGACGACACGGCGCCGGCTGGCGGGTAAGGCATACATGCACACTGCGATGTACGACGGCGCGATCGCGGGCTGGTTCCACCGCCAGTCGGGCGAGACGAACCAGGACATGCCCGATGTCGTCGAATTGCGTTATGGCGAGAATCCGCACCAGACCGCACGGGTGCTGTCGTCGGCCAGCTGGAATTTACCCGCCGGGCTGCCCCAGGCGCGGCAGGTGCAGGGCAAGGCACTGAGCTACAACAACTACAACGACGCCGATGCGGCGCTGGAGCTGGTCGCGGAGTTCCGCGACGCCGGTCCGACTGTCGTCATCGTCAAGCATGCGAATCCCTGCGGCGTCGCGACGGCCACGACGCTGGCCGATGCCTATGACGCGGCGTTCGCATGCGACACGGTATCGGCATTCGGCGGAATCATCGCGCTGAATCGGTCGATCGACGCCGCCACCGCGCGGGCGATCACCGGGATCTTCACCGAAGTGGTGGTCGCCCCCGGTGCCGACGAGGAGGCGCTGGCGATCTTCGCGGCCAAGAAGAACCTGCGTCTGTTGCTGACCGACGGGCTGCCCGATTCGATGCGCGAAGGTGAGTTGCACAAGGAGATCGTCGGCGGCGTGCTGGTGCAGTCACGTGACAATGGCCGGCTGACTGACGATATGCTGAGGGTCGTAACCCGGCGTGCGCCGACCGAGCGGGAACTGGCGGATTGCCGCTTTGCGTGGACGGTGGCCAAGCATGTGAAGTCGAACGCGATCGTCTATGCCAGGGACGGCAGCACCGCCGGGATCGGCGCGGGACAGATGAACCGGCTGGAGTCCGCGCGCATCGCCGCGTGGAAGGCGAAGGACGCCGCCGACAAGGCCGGCTGGTCCGAGGCGCGGACGACCGGGTCGGCAGTGGCGTCGGATGCGTTCTTCCCGTTCGCCGATGGCCTGATGGCGGCGGTCGAGGCGGGGGCGACGGCGGTGATCCAGCCGGGCGGATCGATCCGCGACGACGAGGTGATCGCCGCCGCCGATGCGGCCGGGCTGGCGATGGTGTTCACGGGGATGCGCCATTTCCGGCATTGAGTGGGACGGCTTCATTCTGATCCGTCGTTGCGAGCGGAGCGAAGCAATCCAGCGGGGCGTGCGGTGCCCTGGGTTGCTTCGCTCCGCTCGCAACGACGGTCATTCCGTCATGCGTTGACTCGTTGTTACCGCACCGGCGACCCGACATTGGGCAGGGTCGCCCCCTCGGTCTTGTCCATCCTTCCGAACAAGGCCCGGTCGGCGGGGCGGAAGGCCCATTTCCACAGGATGTAGAGATAGGTCGCGGCGAGCGCCGGTTCGCCGATCAGCAGTTCCGCCCACTCATATTCGTGCGGCAGGGCGGTGAAGGCGCCGCCCACGACGATCGCGGCCAGTCCCGCCCACACGAGCGGCCAGCGCAGCGGTGACACGGGGGCGCCGAGCAGCCGGCGCAGCAACGATGCCTTGACGATCGAGGTGATGCCCAGACTGGTCGCCAGCGCCACCGCCGGCCCCGCCGCCTGCCATGTCGGCGGCCAGCCCCAGCCGCGCATCAGCAGGACGAGCGCGAAGCTGAGACCGATCTGAAAGGCCAGCATGATGCTGGAAATCAGCAGGTTGCGATGCCGCGCGACATAGACGAGCGCGGTTTCGCACACCGATCCGGTCGAGGCGAAGACCTCGCCGGCCAGCAGGAAGGCGAGCGCGGCGGTGCCGGCGACGAACTGCGGGCCGACGACGCCCATCACCGCCTTGCCCGGAATCGACCCCATCAACGCCAGCAGCAACTGCGCGGCGATGATCCAGAACGCCACCTGCCTCACCTGTTCGGCGATCGCCGGCCGGTCGTCCGCCGCCAGCGCGCGGGTGATGACCGGGCCGAGGACGGGGTCGAAGCTGGTCTTCAGCTTCTGCGGCAACGAGGCGACCTGTTGCGCCATGTAATAGATGCCGACCACGCTGGGTGCGAAGAGCAGGCCGAGGATGAAGCGATCGACGTTGCGGCTGCCCCATTCCAGCGCGTCCGCCCCCGCTAGCGGCGCATTGGCCCAGCCGAGCCGTGCCAGTTCGCGCAGGCGCGGCGACCAGCCATGCGGCAGGCCGTAGGAGCGCAGGAACGGCACCATGCTGGCGATCAGCGCCGCGCTCATCGACGCGACATAGGACAGGACCAGCCCGTCGCGGATCGTGAAGAACGAAAACGCATAGGCCGCGATCGAGATCGTCCACGGTTCCACCACCGCCCGCGCCGTCACCGCCGCCTTGACGTTCAGCCGATAGGCGAGGGCGGCGAGGCTGACGTCGGACCAGGCGATGGCGACGACGACGAGCGCCAGCCAGCGGTCCAGCCCGGTGACGGGCGTGTTGGGATACAGAAGCTGCGGCATCGACCACAGCACCGCACTGGCGACCAGCGAGGCGACCAGCGCCAGCGCCATCGCATCCCATACGACATGGACGTGCGGGCGATCGGCCTTGGCCAGCGCCTGCGCGAGACCGCGCTTCATGCCGAGCGTGGCCAGCAGCGCGGCGAGTTCGACGACCACCACCGCGATGGCGAAACGGCCGACCAGATCGGGGCCATAGAAGCGGCCGGCGATGAACAGGAACGGGATGCGCGCCAGCAGGCGCAGCGCGAAGCCGGCTATATTGGTGCGGCCGCCCCTGGCGAGGGCGTCGATGTCCTTGGTGGGGGTCATCGGGGGGGCATGACGACGGAGGCGTATCCACCCTCATCCTTCCAGCGCTTCGCGCCTCCCTCCAGCGTTGGGTCGGTCATGCCCCCGGCATGACCTGAACAGTGCGGGGCACTGTTCACCCAACGCTCCAGACGGGAGAGGGAAAAGACGGCGCAGCCGGCGAAGGGTGAGGGTGGTGTGGGACGGCTCAATGCGCGGCGCCCCAGCTTAGGCCGGTGCCGATGTCGACGCCGAGCGGTACGGTCAGCGTCACCGCCGGCGTCGCGGCGTTCTCCATCACCTCGCAGATCACCGTGCTCGCCGCGTCGACGTCGCCCTCCGGCAGTTCGAACACCAGTTCGTCGTGGACCTGCAACAGCATCCGCACATGGCCGAGGCCGGCGGCGTCGAGCGCCGGTTCCATGCGGACCATCGCGCGCTTGATGATGTCGGCGCTAGTGCCCTGGATCGGGGCGTTGATCGCGGCGCGTTCGGCGCCTTGGCGTTCGCCCTGGTTCTTCGACTTGATGCGCGGGAAGTGCGTCTTGCGGCCGAACAGCGTCTCGGTGAAGCCGCGCTCGCGCACGCCCTCCAGCGTGTCGGCCATGTAGCGGTTCACGCCGGGGAAGCGTTCGAAATAGCGGTCGATCATCGCCTGCGCCTCGTCCGGCGTCACGTCGAGCCGACCGGCCAACCCCCAGCGGCTGATGCCGTAGAGGATGGCGAAGTTGATCGTCTTGGCCCGGCCGCGCGTGTCGCGGTTGACCTCGCCGAACAGCTCCTGCGCGGTCAGCGAGTGGATGTCGTCGCCGTTGGCGAACGCCTCGCGCAGCGCCGGCACATCGGCCATGTGCGCGGCGAGGCGCAGTTCGATCTGCGAATAATCGGCGGCGAGGATGACGTTGCCCGGCTCCGCCACGAAGGCGTCGCGGATCTGGCGGCCGACCTCGGTGCGGATCGGAATGTTCTGCAAGTTTGGCTCGGTCGACGACAGGCGGCCGGTCTGCGCGCCCGTCAGGCTGTACGACGTATGCACGCGGCCGGTCTTCGGGTTGATCTGTGCCTGTAGTGCGTCGGTATAGGTGCTTTTCAGCTTCGATAACTGGCGCCATTCCAGCACCTTGCGGACCAGATCGACACCCGGTGCGTCCTTGTCGCGCGCCAGCCGTTCGAGTTCGGTCACGTCGGTCGAATAGACGCCGGACTTGCCCTTGCGACCGCCTTTCAGGCCCATGCGTTCGAACAGCACGTCGCCCAGTTGCTTGGGGCTGCCGATGGTGAAGGGGCCGCCGGCGAGCGCGTGGACTTCGGTTTCCAGCCCCGCGATCTGGCCGGCGAATTCGGCGGACAGGCCGGCAAGCCGCTCGCGATCGACCTTGATGCCGCGCCGCTCCATGCGGGCGATGACGGGGATCAACGGGCGATCGACCATTTCATAGACACGCGTCGCGCCCTCGGCGGGCAGGCGGGCCTTGAACCGCTTCCACAGCCGGTACGTCACGTCCGCGTCCTCGGCGGCATAGCGGGTGGCGGTCTTCAGGTCGATCTCGTGGAAGCCGCGCTGCGTCTTGCCGGTGCCGACCACGTCCTTGAACGCGATGCAACTGTGCGACAGGTGCGTGGCGGCGAGTTCGTCCATGCCGTGGCCGTGCAGGCCGGCGTCGAGGTCGAAGCTCATGACGATGGTGTCGTCGTGCGGCGCCATGTCGATGCCGCGTTCGCCCAGCACGATCATGTCGAATTTCAGATTGTGGCCGATCTTCAGGACCGACGGGTCCTCCATCAGGTCCTTCAGCTTCGCCAGCGCCGCCTTGACGTCGATCTGCACCGGCACCTCGGCGAGCAGGTCGGTGCCGCCATGCCCCAGCGGGATGTAGCAGGCGAGGTTGGGGTGTAGCGCGAGGCTGACGCCGACCAGTTCGGCCTGCGTCGCATCGGTCGAGCTGGTTTCGGTGTCGACCGCGATCCACCCCTGATGCCGGGCGATGGTGATCCAGCGGTCGAGCGCGTCGAGATCCTGCACCGTCTCGTACTCGTCGAGGTTGCAGGGCGGGTCCTCCTCCATCGGGACGGAGGCGGGGGCCGGGACGGGCGCATCGGCGACCTGACCCAGTTTCGTCAGAAGCGAGCGGAAGCCGTGATGTTCGAGGAAGGCGCGAAGCGGCGCATCGGGAATGCCCTTGAGTTCAAGATCCTCCAGCGGTTCGGGCAGGGCGACGTCGCAGCGCAGCGACACGAGTTCGCGGCTGAGGCGGGCCATATCGGCATGTTCGATCAGATTGTCGCGCAGCTTGCCCTTCTTCATCCCCTCGGCGGCGGCGAGGACGGATTCGAGATCGCCATGTTCCAGGATCAGCTTCGCCGCGGTCTTCGGCCCCACGCCGGGGACGCCGGGGACGTTGTCGACGCTGTCGCCCATCAGGGCCAGCACGTCGCCCAACTGGTTGGGGGCGATGCCGAAGAACTTCTCGGCGACATGCTCCGCGCCGAGCCGGCGGTTGTTCATCGTGTCGTAGAGGTCGAGGCCCGGCTCGATCAGCTGCATCAGGTCCTTGTCGCTGGACACGATCGTGACCGACCAGCCCTGCGCCAGTGCGGCCTTGGCATAACAGGCGATGATGTCGTCCGCCTCCAGCCCCTCGGTCTCGATGCAGGGCAGCGAGAAGGCGCGGGTGGCGTCGCGGATCATCGGGAACTGCGGAACGAGGTCTTCGGGCGGCGGCGGGCGGTGCGCCTTGTACTGGTCGTACAGGTCGTTGCGGAACGTCTTCGACGATTTGTCGAGTATGACCGCCATGTGGGTGGGGCCTTCCGCTGCGTGAACCTCGTCGGCCAGCCGCCACAGCATCGTGGTGTAGCCATAGACCGCGCCGACCGGCTCGCCATGCACGTTGGTGAGCGGCGGCAGGCGGTGGTACGCGCGAAAGATATAGCCGGAGCCGTCGACGAGATAGAGATGGGGCATGGTGGCCGGGGTGTAGCGGGTTCGTCGGGGGGGACCAAGCCATAAGCCCCTCCTCTTCAGGGGAGAGGTTGGGGAGGAGGACGCCGAAACGATCCAGCCGCTACGCAGCGTCTCCCACCCCAACCCCTCCCCTGAAGGGGAGGGGCTTATCATGGTTCAGTTCGCGATCGTCGAGGCGAAGGCACTGCCGGGGTGGCTGCCGGCATACCCGGCGACCGTGCTGGCGACGTTCTGGATCAGCATCTGGCGCTCGCGGATCGGGCGGCGGGTGTCGCCGATCATCACCGCCAGCGCATAGCGGCGGCCATCAGGCGCGGTGAGCAGGCCGACATCGTTGAAGCCGGCGTTGCGCCCGCCCAGATCCTGACCGGTGCCGGTCTTGTGCGCGATCTTCCACCCGGCCGGGATCGCCGCGCGCAGACGGGCACGGCCGGTGATCGACGCGCCCATCGTGTCGAGCAGGATGCGCGTCGAGGTTTCCGACAGCAGTTCGCCGCGCGCGACGCGGGAAATGGCATCGGCGATCGCCAGCGGCGCGGCGCCGTCCGGGGGATCGGCGACGTAGCGATCGAGCGCTGCGGCGCGTGCCTCCGGCGACAGGCGCGACCGGGCGATCTCGAACCCGTTGCCGATTGCGAAGGCGGGTTGCCAGACGAGGCCGGCGGTGCCCGCCTGCAACAGGCGCTCGCCAGGGCCGAAGCGGATATCGCCCAGCCGCTTTGCCGCGATCAGCCGGCGCACCGCCTCCGGCCCGCCGACCAGCGTCAGCAGACGGTCGTTGGCAGTATTGTCGCTCTGGGTCAGCGCGCGCGTCAGCAGGCCGCCGACGGTGGTGTCGAACCGGCCCGTCTTGGCGACCAGATAGGCGATCGGCTGGTGGAACAGCGTCAGGTCGGTGGGCAGCACGGTGATCGGCTGGTCCAGCCTGACCTTGCCCTGATCGCGCTGGTCCAGGACGGTGATCGCGACCCACAGTTTGGAGACGGATTGCTGGGGCAGGCGCTGGCGGCCGCCGGCCTCGACCGTCCAGCCTTCGTCGACCGCGCGCACGGCGATGCCGGCGCGGCCGTCGAAATTGCGGGCCAGCGTTTCGATACTGGCCTGCAACGCGCGCGGGATGTTGGCGGTGGGGCGGGCGATCGGCGGCGGTACGGTGATCGACACCGCCGCCCGCGGTTCCTGTGCCTGTGGCGCGGGGCTGCTGGCGCCGGGTCGCGACGACGACCCGCAGGCCGCGAGCAACAACAGGAAAGGAACCGCCAGCTTAGGAAACAACATCAAATCGGGCACCCGTACCGCTTGCCCGACCTTATCCTTCCCGGCGGCCAGCGAAACAGATGGATGCGATCGCTGCGGCGAAATGCCGCAACGCCGCGCCGATCCGAGTCGCAGGTCAGGGAACCAGGATCGTATCGGCTGCTTCGGCCAGCTTTTCCGGATAATCCAGCGTGTAATGCAGGCCCCGGCTTTCCTTGCGGTGCAGCGCCGACCGGACGATCAGGTCGGCGGTCTGGAGCAGGTTGCGCAGTTCGATCAGGTCGGGCGTGACGCGGAAATGGCCGTAATAATCCGCCACCTCGTCGGTCATCAGCTTGATGCGGCTGGCGGCGCGTTGCAGCCGTTTCGTGGTGCGGACGATGCCGACGTAATTCCACATGAACCGGCGGATTTCGGTCCAGTTCTGCTTGATGACCACCTCTTCGTCCGAATCGGTGACGCGGCTTTCGTCCCAGATGCGGATCGGCGGCACGGGGGGCAGCGCATCCCAGTGCGCGGCGATGTGCTCTGCCGCCGCCTCGCCGAAGACGAAGCATTCGAGCAGCGAGTTGGACGCCAGCCGGTTGGCACCGTGCAGGCCGGACTGCGTGCACTCGCCCGCCGCATACAGGCCGGGCAGGTCGGTGCGGCCGTCGCGGTCCACTACGATCCCGCCGCAGGTGTAATGCTGGGCGGGGACGACGGGGATCGGCTCCTTCGTCATGTCGATGCCCAGACCCAGCAGCTTGTCGTGGATGTTGGGGAAATGGTGGCGGATGAAGTCGGGCGATTGGTCGCTGATGTCGAGATGGACGTAATCGAGGCCGTAGCGCTTGATCTCCGCATCGATCGCGCGGGCGACGATATCGCGCGGCGCCAGTTCGGCGCGGGGGTCGAGATCGGGCATGAAGCGGTGGCCGGTGTTCGGGTTCCTCAACTGCCCGCCCTCGCCGCGCACCGCCTCGGTAATCAGGAAGTTCTTGACGTCGAGATTGTAGAGGCAGGTCGGATGGAACTGCATGAATTCCATGTTCGACACGCGCGCGCCGGCCCGCCACGCCATCGCGATCCCATCCCCGGTCGCACCGCGCGGGGCGGTGGAGAACAGATAGGTGCGGCCCGCCCCGCCCGTCGCCAGGATCGTCGCGCGGGCGGTGTACAGCGCGACCTTCCCCGATAGGCGATCGACCGCATAGACGCCCCAGACATTGCCGGCGCCGGAATACCGCTCCTCATGCCGGCTGGTCGCCAGATCGATCGCAACCTGATCGGGGACGAGGGTGATGTTGGGATGCGCCTCGGCGGCGCGTTGCAACGCTTCCTGCACGGCCCAGCCGGTGGCGTCGGCGACATGGACGATGCGGCGGTGCGAATGGCCGCCCTCACGCGTCAGGTGTAGCGCGTCTCCCTCGGTCTCGAACGGCACGCCCAGCTTGCGCAGGCGCTCGATCGCGGCGGGCGCGCGTTCGACGACGAATTCGACGATAGCGCGGTCGTTCAGGCCGGCGCCGGCGACCATCGTGTCCTCGACATGGTTGTCGAACGTGTCGCCCGGTTCCAGCACCGCGGCGATCCCGCCCTGCGCCCAGGCGGTCGACCCCTCGTTCAGCGCGCCCTTGGCCAGCACCGTCACCGTGAACCGGTCGGCGAGGTTGAGCGCGGCGGTAAGGCCGGCGGCGCCGGAGCCGACGATCAGCACGTCGGCGGTCTTCACGGGGGCGGCATTTACGGTGGCGGTCATCGAGGGAAACCGGGGGTCGGGCGGTTCGGAGTTGGGCATGGCGCAAACATGCGCGGCGGTGTGGCATGAACCGCATGATTAGGACAGCGGCGGCGGTGGCGATTATCGCCGGTGTCGGGTTGGCGTCAGGCCGACGTCAGGCCGTGCCGTCCGCCTCGATCGCCAGCGCGCGCAGGCCGTACAGCGTGCACCAGCGGCCATGGCGGGTGGCGAGGTCCGTAACCTCGGCGATCAGGGCATCGGTGGCGCCGGCATGCATTCGCGACAGGCTGTCCCAGATCTTCAGGGCGACCAGCACGGTGAGCGGCCCGGTGTCGTCGAATGCGGGCATGCAGCGCGAATGCTGGTCGATCCAGGCGCCATCGGTGCGCAGGTGCAGGCCGGTCGTGACGGGATTCACGATAGACCGTGGGGGGGCTGCGGGCCCCGGCGTTGCCATCGAAAACACGCTCAAGATCTCTCTTTCCCCGCTGTTGGGTCGTAGATACGACCTGACAGCACAAAGAGATGCGAAATTTATGGCAGGTCAACGGGAAAACCGGAATGGCCGTCGATCGCACGTCATGCACGGCCGATCGCGCCTTGACGGACAATCAGATGAATACGGGGAAATCGGGCCGGGTGGCCAGTTCCTGAATCTTCGTCCACGACAGCCGGCGATTCGTCCGTTCGATGGTCAGGAACAGGCGGGGCTGCTCGTCCTCGGGCCAGGACTGGGCAAGGGAGATCATCTCGGCAAGGTTGCCCCGGCTGACTTCATGCGCCGGCGACCATGTATCGGCCCCCCGCATACTCAGGACCGCGACGCCCCACCAATTGATACTCGTTGCCAACGCACGGTCACTCCGGGCGATTCCAGATGGAACCGACCCATTCTGAATAGAGAGCCGGCCACATCGTGATCCAGCCAATTGCCGGTCCATTGAATCCCGGAACGGAACAGGAATGGAGAAAATCGTCGGCAACACGATGAACGAAATTGGTGAAAGGCCTTGACCCGTCCCGGAATGGACCGATTCGGCCAAATCATCACCGACGACCTGTCCGTGGGCTATCGCGACCGCCGTTTACGGGTCGGGCGAGCGCCGACCGCGATGATCGCGGCGACCACGCCGCATGCCAGCCACAGCCAGCCGATCAGCATGACGGGGCCGATCCGGCGGTACATCACCGCATCGACCTGATGCAGCGAGACAATCTCGGCGGCGAAGAGACCGGCGGCGACGAGTGCGACGATCCGGGCGGGCCGCGCACCCGGTCGCCGCGCGGCGGTGCGCATGGTCCGCCACGCCAGCCAGACGGCAAGGCCGATCAGGATCGCGAGCGCGGCAAGCTGGACCGGGCGGCGATCCATGTAATAGCTGCCGAGACCGAATATCCCGCCCATTGTCCGCAACAGCGTATGCCGGATACCGGCCACGATCTCCCCGCACAGCACCGCATAGAAGATCGCCAGCAACCGCCATGGTCCCCGCTGGCGGCCCGCGGCACGCCAGCAGAAAATGGCGGCGAGGGCGAAACCGGTCAGGCCGGCGGTCTGCGTCCAATTGATCTGCGGCACGCGTCCGCCTAGCCCGTTTGCCGCGCGGTATCGAGGCCCCGCTGTCACCGGATATCGATTTTGCTCTACGCTATCTATGTTCTGTTCGCAGTGATCGCCATGCTGCCGTTCCTGCGGTTGCCGGTGCGAACCGCGGTGCTGATCGTCTTTTTCGGCGGGTGGATACTGCTGCCGGTGGGGCATTACCCTCCGGTCGCCACCGATGGATTGCCGTGGTGGATCGTCGGGACGGCGCTGCCATCGGACATGCTCGTCACCAAGGCGTGGGTGGTCGCGGCGGCGGCCCTGTTATGGGGCGTGGTGTTCGATCGGCGCCGGGTATCGCGCTGGCGCCCGCACTGGATCGACCTGCCGATGGCGGCGTGGTGCCTGTGGCCGCTGGTCGACGGGCTGATCGCGGCGACACCGTCGCCATCGCCGCTGGTGGCATGCCTGTACGTCACCGGTTGCTGGGGGTTGCCGTGGCTGCTGGGGCGAATCTGGATCGCGACGGCCGACGACCGGCTCGCCCTGCTCCGCGCGCAGGTGTGGGCGGGGCTGGCGATGCTGCCGGTGGCGATCATGGAGGCGTCGGTGGGGCCATTCCTGTACGATGCGATCTATGCACCGCACCCGTTCCGCACCGATGGGATGGAGCGGTATGTCGGCTATCGGCCGCTCGGCCTGCTGGAACATGGCAATCAATATGGCATCTGGATCTGCCTCAACGCGCTCGCCGCCCTGTGGCTGGCGTTCGGACAGGCGGAGGATGATCGCGGTCGGCGCGGACTGGTGCCGGCCGCCATCCTGACGGTGATGGCGGTCGCCGCCCAGTCGATCGGTGCCCTGTTGCTGCTGGTGGCGGGGCTGGTGTTCCTGATCCTGCGGTCGCGGGCGTTCCTGAAGCCGCTGCTAGGCGGCGTCATCGGCATCGTCGCGCTGGTCGCCGCCGCGCATCTGAGCGGGATCGTGCCGGTCCAGCGGATCGCGCGCGATACGGCGTTCGGGCAGGAGGTGCTGGGCGCGGTGCGGGGTATCGGGCGGGGATCGTTCACCTGGCGGATATCGCAGGATACGAAGGTGCTGCCGGCGATCCACGCCGCGCCGGTGCAGGGGACGGCGCAGTGGGACTGGTTCCGGCGGTTCGGCACGCGGCCCTGGGGGCTGGCGATGCTGATCGTCGGGCAGTTCGGGCTGATCGGCCTGTTGCTGGCGTTCGGCAGCGTGATCGCGCCGGCGCTGGCGATCCTGTGGCGGCGGGTCGCCTATGCCGCGTGGGCGGCCGATGACGAGACGTTGCCGCTGGCGATGATCGTGCTGCTGGCGATGGCGGATGCGACGCTCAACTCGTTCATCTATATGCCCGCGATCCTGATCGCCGGCGCGATCGCCGTCCGCCCCGTCACGTCGACGCGGGGAAGGGGCCGGCCGCGACGCTCCCAGTCAGGTTGAAGCGCGCGTCAGATTGAGGAACACGTCCTCCAGATCGGCCTCGCGCGTCGAGACATCGACGATGCCGAGGCCGTCGCGCGTCACCGCGGCCAGCACCTCGCCGGCGTTCACGCGGGCCTTGTTATAGGTGATCTCCAGCATCCGGTTGCCCTTCAGCACGACCTTGTCGAAACAGCCTGCATCGGGCGCCACGTCCAGATCGCGGTCGACCGTGACGACCACGACCTTCTCCTGCGCGCGGCCGACCAGTTCGCGGGTCGGTTCGTTGGCGACGACCTTGCCATGGTTGATGATCGCGATCCGGTCGCACAGTTGCTCGGCTTCTTCGAGGTAATGCGTGGTCAACACCACGGTGACGCCCGCCTCGTTGAGCGAGCGGACATATTCCCACAATTGCTGGCGCAGCTGGATGTCGACGCCGGCGGTCGGTTCGTCCAGCACCAGCACGGGCGGGGAATGGACCATCGCCTTGGCCACCATCAGCCGCCGCTTCATGCCGCCCGACAGGGTGCGGGCATAGGCATTGGCCTTGTCCTCCAGATGCACCGCACGCAGCAATTCCATCGACCGCCGCTGCGTCCTAGGCACGCCGTACAGCCCGGCCTGGATTTCCAGCGTCTCGATCGGGGTGAAGAACGGGTCGAACAGGATTTCCTGATTGACGATGCCGATCGACACCTTCGCATTGCGCGGGTGCGCGTCGATGTCGAAGCCCCAGATCGAGGCCGACCCGTCCGTCTTGTTGACGAGGCCTGCCAGGATATTGATGAGCGTCGACTTGCCGGCGCCGTTGGGGCCAAGCAGGCCGAATATCTGCCCGCGCGGCACATCGAACGACACGCCGTCCAGCGCGCGTTTGCCGCCGGCATAGGTCTTGGACAGGTTCTGGATCGAGATCGCCGCTTCGGTCATGACCGCGCGATAGGCCTCGCGACGCGATCCGCCAAGTACGGGATTGGCGGCGGGGGCCGCACTTGCTATCGGATGCGGCCATGCACCCGCCGCTCGAAATCACCCATGTCAGCCAGTCCCGTGTCGCCTGCGACGGCGCCACCGACATTCCGGGCGGCGCCGCACTCGGCCATCCGCGCGTGTGGTTGCAGATCGACGAGCATGGGTATGTCGATTGCGGCTATTGTGACCGGCGCTTCGTGCTGATCGGCGGCCCGGCCGATGGCAAGGATCAGGGCAAGCTGCCCGATATCAGTGAAGGCGCCAGCCTCTAACCCGACACACGAAGACGGGCCGCCGATCGGCCGACGGTCGGACTCGCCCGCGCCGTTCGACGGCATGGCTTCGCCATGACGCGGCCCTGATTTCCCCGCGACTTATACGCGCAACGCCCGTGGACCTTCGGCCGCCCGCACCTATATTGCGAGCCATGGCCTATCTCGATCCGCGCTCGTTCCTCTACCGTGAACTCACGCCGGAGGCGGCGCAGGCGCTGACCGCCGATGCGCTGGGCAAGGCCGATGATGGCGAACTGTTCCTGCAATATCGCAAGTCCGAGGCGTTCGGCTTCGACGACGGCCGGCTGAAGACGGCGAGCTACGACACCAATGCCGGCTTCGGCCTGCGCGCGGTGTCCGGCGAGACGACCGCCTTCGCGCATGCCAGCGAGCTGACCGGGGCGGCGATCAGGCGTGCCGCGCAGACGATGGCGCTGATCGATCCGTCCACCGCCACGAAGGCCGCGCCGCCGCAGGGGACCAACCGGCACCTGTACACCGACGCCGATCCGCTCGACCTGATCCCCTTCGCCGACAAGGTGAATTTGTGCCAGACCGTGGATGCCGCCGCCCGCGCGCGCGATCCGCGCGTGGCGCAGGTATCGGTGTCGCTGTCGGGATCGTGGAGCGTGGTCGAGATCGTGCGACCGGACGGCTTTGTCGCCACCGACGTGCGCCCGCTGGTGCGGCTGAACGTGCAGATCGTGGTCGAACAGAATGGCCGGCGCGAGACGGGGACGTTCGGGATCGGTGGCCGCTACCTCTATGACCGGCTGTTCGAGGAAGCGACGTGGCAGCGCGGGATCGACGAGGCATTGGCGCAGGCGCTGGTGAATCTCGATTCGGTCGCCGCACCGGCGGGCGAGATGACCGTGCTGCTCGGGCCGGGCTGGCCCGGCGTGCTGCTGCACGAGGCGATCGGCCATGGGCTGGAGGGCGATTTCAACCGCAAGGGCACGTCGGCATTTTCGGGTCGATTGGGCGAGAGGGTCGCGGCGCCGGGGATCACGATCGTCGATGACGGCTCGCTCCCCGACCGGCGCGGATCGCTGTCGATCGATGACGAGGGCACGCCGACGCGCGAGACGGTGCTGATCGAGGACGGCATCCTGAAGGGGTACATGCAGGACCGGCTGAACGCGCGGCTGATGGGCATGGCCGCGACGGGCAATGGTCGCCGCGAAAGCTATGCGCATGCGCCGATGCCGCGGATGACCAACACCTTCATGAAGGGCGGCAGGGACGATCCCGCCGAACTGCTATCGCGCGTGAAGAAGGGCATCTTTGCCAAGAGCTTCGGCGGCGGGCAGGTCGATATCGTGTCGGGCAAGTTCGTCTTCAGCTGCACCGAGGCGTACATGATCGAGGACGGCAGGCTGGGCGCGCCGATCAAGGGCGCGACGCTGATCGGGGACGGCCCCACCGTGCTGACCAAGGTGACGGGCATCGGCAACGACTTCGCGCTGGACGAGGGCATCGGCGTTTGCGGCAAGGGCGGGCAGGGCGTGCCGGCCGGTGTGGGTCAGCCGACGTTGCTGGTCGAGGGACTGACGGTGGGCGGCACGGCGGCCGGTTAGAAGCCGCTGACGAGCATATCGAGGGCGGCCTTGATCTCATATTCATGCTCCGCCAGGCTGACGACGATGCCGAGAATGTCGCGCTTGGCGATGCTCCGGGCAAGGGGCGTCAGCATGGTCAGCGACTGGCCGTCTACGGTGAACGTCGGCGTCAGACGGGGTAACATGATCTGATCGGACGGACGCAGCGGTACGACGAAACGCGTGGGCAGGTCGCCGAGAAAATCGGATTGGCAATCGAGTACGAGGACGTTGCCCGTGACGCGCACGACATCGAATTGCGCCATCAGAGAGCGGTCAGATGGGCCAATGGATCGCCGTTCTTCTCGTACCAGTCGGTGAAATGACCGATCGCCTCGCGATTATCCTCCCGCCACTGGCGTTCGCGCGCTTGCTTGATGGCAACGCGAAGGGCCGCCTCGGTGACACGTGACAGATTGACGCCGGCTTCGCGCGCTGCGGCGACGATGCCGGTGTCCAGCGACAAGTTGACAGGACGACGCTTGGCGGGCGTGATATCGTCGTGCTTCATGCGCTGAAATTATGCGTATCATCAATGCGCGTCAATGGAGTGGGATGTCATGAGCCTCGTCGAACTCGGCCGCTTCAATCGCAACGAGGCGCATATCGTGATCGGACGACTGGAATCCGAAGGGATCGACGCGGTCGCGTTCGATGCCGGCAGCAGCATCGCGGATGGCAGCTGGCTGTTGATCCCGGTGCGGGTGATGGTGGACGAGGACGATCTCGCGACGGCGGAGCGTATCATCACTGCCCAATAAACAGGCAATTGCACATCGCTGCCTGTTAATTATTCGTTAGCTTCTGCCCGGCGCCCGCTCGCCCCCACCACCCGCCTCGACGAGCGATATGGCACGTTCGTTGCAACGCGGCATACTGGAACATCATCCAAAAGGGGGCGGGATGAAGCTGGTCATTGCGGTCATCAAGCCGTTCAAGCTCGACGAGGTGAGGGAAGCGCTCACCACCTTGGGCGTGGCGGGCATGACGGTCACCGAGGTCAAGGGTTTCGGGCGCCAGAAGGGCCAGACCGAAATCTATCGCGGGGCCGAATACAGCACCAACATGGTGCCCAAGATCAAGATCGAGGTGGTCTGCGCCGCCGCCCTTTCCGACCGGGTGGTGGAGGCGATCCAGCAGTCCGCGAACACCGGCGCGATCGGTGACGGCAAGATCTTCGTGCTCGACGTCGGACAGGCGGTGCGCATCCGCACCGGCGAAACCGACGATTCGGCGCTGTGAAGGGGGGAATGATGAAATTGTCTCGCATGATGGCGAGTGCGGGTGGCCTCGCCGCTGCCGCGCTCGTCGCCGCGCCCGCATGGGCGCAGGCGGCTGCCGGCCCGATCAAGGCACCGACCGCCGAACAGATGGCCACGATGGTCAACAAGGGCGATACGACCTGGATGCTGATCTCGTCGGCGCTGGTGCTGATGATGTCGGTGCCGGCGCTGGCGCTGTTCTATGGCGGCCTCGTCCGGACCAAGAACATGCTCAGCGTGCTGATGCAGGTGTTCATGATCGTGTCGGTCGCCAGCCTCGTCTGGGTCTGCTGGGGTTACAGCATGGCCTTCACCAGCGGTAACTCGTTTGTCGGCGGCTTTTCGAAGATGTTCCTCGCGGGGGTTTCGGCCTCCACCTATGCGGCGACGTTCTCGAACAACGTCTATATCCCCGAATATGCGTTCGTCTGTTTCCAGATGACCTTCGCGTGCATCACGCCGGCGCTGATCGTCGGTGCGTTCGCGGAGCGGGTGAAGTTCACGCCGCTGCTGATCTTCGTCGTGCTGTGGCTGACCATCGTGTATTTCCCGATGGCGCACATGGTCTGGTACTGGGCCGGCCCGGACTTCCTGTCCGACACGCCGACCGACACCGGCCTGCTGTACGGCTGGGGGGCGCTCGACTTCGCCGGTGGTACGGTGGTGCACATCAATGCCGGCATCGCCGGGCTGGTCGGCTGCTTCATCATCGGCAAGCGTAACGGCTACAAGACCGAGCCGATGCCGCCGCACTCGCTGACCATGACCATGATCGGCGCCAGCCTGTTGTGGGTGGGCTGGTTCGGCTTCAACGCCGGCTCCAACCTGGAGGCCAACGGCGTCGCGGCGGTCGCGTTCATCAACACCTTCGTCGCCACCGCGGCGGCGGCGGTCGCGTGGGCGGTGATCGAGCAGATCGTGCACAAGAAGCCGTCGCTGCTGGGCGGCGTGTCGGGGGCGGTCGCCGGCCTCGTCGCGATCACCCCGGCGTCGGGCTTCGCGGCACCGATGACGTCGATCCTGCTGGGCTTCGTCGCGTCGGGCGTCTGCTTCTTCTTCGTCACGACGATCAAGAACAAGTTCGGCTATGACGACACGCTCGACGTGTTCGGCATCCACTGCGTCGGCGGCATCATCGGCGCGATCGGCACCGGCATCGTCGCCGACCCCGCGCTCGGCGGTCAGGGGTGGTTCGACTACACCGTCTTCCCGTCGGTCGCCGGCACCTATGACATGGGCGCGCAGGTGCTGACCCAGATCAAGGCGGTGCTGGTCACGCTGGTCCTGTCCGGCGGTGTTTCCGCGGTGCTGTTCTACGGGCTCAAGATGACGATGGGTCTCCGCCCGTCGGCCGAGGTCGAGGCCGAAGGTCTCGACATCAACGAGCATGGCGAGCGCGCCTACAATTATTGAGTTCGGGGGCGGGCACAGATCCGCCCCCCACCGACGTTCCTCCTGCGGACGACCTTAAGCCCGGTGCGGAAACGCACCGGGCCTTTTTTATGGATTAGGCGTGGCGATCGATAGCACCGTGCTCCTGCGAAGGCGGGAGCCCAGAACCATAAACGATGTCAGGTGTGGCTCTGGGTTCCTGCCTTCGCAGGAACACGAATACAGGCGTAATGTGCGTTTCTGTGCGTGGATCAGTAAGCCTTGCGACGGCCGATCATCGGGCGCAGGCGGATGCCGATGCAGATCGCGGTCGGCCACCACAGCGTGTTGGCGATATCGCCCAGCGTATCGGGCCAGCGCCACGATCCATAGATCAGCCGGTCCATCACCTCGTTGAACAGCTCCGCGACGACCACCACCGACAGCGGGATGAAACTGCCCAGCGACCGCCGCGTGGCGAGGCGGGCGAGCATCAGCACCGCCAGCCCGGCATGGATATGCAGCACGGTATCGGGCAGGCCGGTGCCGTCGCCGATCCACAGGATGAAACGCTGGTAGAGATGCGGTGCCTGTGCCGCCGCTGCCGTCGTGTTGCCGATCATCGATTCTTCGCTTTCGGTGCCAGGCGGCGGATGTCGAGGGCGTTGACGCCAGCCAGCGCGACCTCGCCCAGCCGCGGATCGCCGGTTTCTATCAGGATGCCCGCGGCGGTGGAACGCACGCTGCGCCATGTCACCTCACGCGCGATCAGGCGGTGGCCACGGCGCTTGATCGCCGCGACCCGCCCGTCATCGGTCACCGCCAGCGCGCCGATCCCGTCGGCGCCGACGACGGCGCCAGCGACCCGTGAGCCGCCCAACATCGCCTCGACCGCGTCGGCCGCGTCTTCCAGGCTGCCGATCGGCTCCACCCGGCGGCGGCGCACCGTCGTCCAGCCGATCCCGATCGCCACCAGGGCGGCCAGTGCCGCCGCGCCGCCGATCGCCAGAGGGTCGGCGTCGGCCAGTGGTGCGATCACTGCGGGCTCGCGAGCGCGTCCAGCGTCGGTCGCATGCCCGACAGGTCGTATCCGGCATTCTCCGCCTGCGCGACGATCAGCGTCGGATCGCGACCGGCGCGCGCGGCGGCCAGCGCCCACAGGTTGCACGACCGCGTACCCGACCGGCAATAGGCCAGCACGGGGCCATCGGCGGCGGCCAGCGCGGCGGTCATCGCCTCGATCTGCGGATGGCTGAACCCCGCTGCCGTCACGGGAATGGCGACATAGGTCAGGCCGGCGGCCTCCGCCTGAATACGGATTTCGTCGCCGGTGGGTTGCCCCGGCTCCTCGCCATCGGGGCGGTTGTTGACGATCGCGACATAACCGGCGGCGGCGATCGCCGCCACGTCGTCGGGCGAAATCTGCGGGGCCACCGCGACGCGGTCGTTGAGGGGACGGATCATGCATTAACCCTAAGCGATGAAAAGGCCCGCGTCAGCCCTTTTAGGCGCCGGTCATGCCTCGTTCCGGATCACTTCGATGAACGCGTCGCCATACGCATCGAGCTTGCGTGCACCGATCCCCGACAGGATCGACAGTTCCGCGCGCGACGCAGGACGCTGCGCCGCCATGTCGCGCAGCACCGAATCGTGGAAGATGACATAGGGTGGGACGCCGGCCGCCTGCGCCAGCTCGCGACGTTTCGCGCGCAATGCCTCGAACAGCGGATTGTCCGCCGGGTTCGCGGCGACGGCGGCGACACGCTTGCCCCGGCGTTCGCGTTTGGGCGGGATGACGACCGACAGCGTCGCCTCGCCCTTCAACAGCGGCCGCGCGCCGGGGCCGAATTCCAGCCCGCCATGCTCGTTGGTCCGCACCGCATCGCGCAACGCCAGCGCGCGGGCGACGGGCTTCACCAGCGCGCTCTCGTCACCCTCGACGATGCCCCAGACGGACAGGTTCTCGTGTCCGCGATCGACGCTGCGGTCGGTCGACTGGCCGAGCAGCACCTGTTCGATATAGGTCGCGCCGAACATCTGGCCGGTGCGGAACACGGCGGAGAGGAACTTGCGCGCGACCTCGGTCGCATCGACGGCGTCGGGGGAGCCCAGGCAATTGTCGCAATTGCCGCAATCATCGACCAGATCCTCGCCGAAATGCTTCAGCAGCACGCGGCGGCGGCACCCGCCGGTTTCGACCAGCGCACCGAGCGCGGCGAGACGCTGGCGCTCGCCGGGCTGGCGTTCGGGTTCGACTTCGCCGATCCGCTGGCGGGCGCGGGCGAAATCCTCGGCGCCCCAGAACAGGTGTGCGACGGAAGGATCGCCGTCGCGGCCGGCGCGGCCGGTTTCCTGATAATAGGCCTCGATCGATTTCGGCAGGCCGGCATGCGCGACGAAGCGGACGTCGGGCTTGTCGATGCCCATGCCGAACGCGACGGTGGCGCAGATCACCATGTCCTCGGATGCCACGAAATCGGACTGGTTCTTCGCGCGGATATGCGGGTCGAGACCGGCATGATAGGCGCGGGTCGGGCGCCCGGTCTTCGCCAGCGCCTCGGCCAGTTTCTCGGTCGCGGCGCGGGTCTGGGCATAGACGATGCCGGGGCCGGGGGTGGCGGCGATCAGGTCGGCGATCTGTTTCGACGTGTTCGCCTTCGGGCTGATCGAATAGCGGATATTGGGCCGGTCGAAGCCCGATACGATCATGCCGTCCGCCGGAATGCCGAGCTGCTTGACGATATCGGCGCGGGTGTGCGCATCGGCGGTGGCGGTCAGCGCCAGGCGGGGGACGTCGGGGAACGCGTCCATCAACGGTTCGAGCAGGCGGTAATCGGGGCGGAAGTCGTGCCCCCATTCGCTGACGCAATGCGCCTCGTCGATCGCGAACAGGCTGAGCTTCGCCTCGCCCAGCAACTCGCGGAAATGCCCGGTCGAGGCGCGTTCGGGGGCGATGTAGAGCAGGTCGAGTTCGCCCGCGCGGAACCGGGCGAGCGTCTCGCCCCGGTTCTGGTCGACGCTGGTCAGCGTGGCGGCGCGGATGCCCACCGCCTCGGCGGCGCGCAACTGGTCGTGCATCAGCGCGATCAGCGGCGACACGACGACGCACGTCCCCTCCATCATCACCGCCGGCAATTGATAACAAAGCGACTTGCCCGCGCCGGTCGGCATCACTGCCAGCGTGCGGCGGTGATTGAGCACGCGGTCCACCACATCGGCCTGCACGCCGCGAAACTGGGGAAAGCCGAAGACGCGTTGCAGGGTCGGGAGGGGATCGGGGACCATCGGGGGCGATCTAGGCCGTGCGGGATGCCGCCACAATGGCACGGGCGGCGATTGCGTCCGCCGTGCCCCGCGCTATCGTCATCGTGGGAGAGCGGACATGGCGATGGCGCGGCGGATGGCGGTGACGGCGTGGCTGGCGTTGGCGGCCGTGGCGACGACCGCCGGGGCGCCCCTGCCCGAGCGGCTGGTGCCGGGGCTGGGCGAGGTCGATGTGCCCGTCAACCGCGTGACCGCACGGATGCGGATCGATCCGGCGGCGTTCAGCATCCCGATCCTGACGGAAGCGACGGCGAAGCGGGCGCGGCTGCGGGCCGGCGATGTGCTGCTCCACGTCGCGGTCGGCCCCGAACTGGTGCGCGGTCACACCACGATGGCGCGGTTCGGCGATACGCCGCGTCGCGCGACGGTGGCCTGGGCGCCGCGACCCTATGTGGCGGGGCTGGACGGGGTGGTCGGCCCCGGCGGGCTGGCCGAGCCGGTGGTGCGCTTCGTGTTCCAGAAGCCCTTGCCGGGCGAGCGGACGGTGACGCTGCCGATGATCGAGCAGGATGGACCGATGGTCGGTTGGGGCGGCCTGTTCGCACGGATCGACGTGGGCGGTAAACCGATGCGGGTGCGGTTCGATCCGCATCATCCGCATACGCTGGCGACCGCCAATGCGGGGCGGCGACTGGCCGAGGCCTATGGCGGCGGCATGGAGGATACGCGCTTCACGACCGAGATCGCATTCGGGATCGAGCGGCCGGTGCGGCGGATGCGGCTCGACCGGCCGATCGCGATCGGACCGCTGTCGATCGCCGGGCTGGGTGTCAGGACCGCCGATGTCGGCAACGCCGCCGCGATCCCCGATGCGGATGCGCCGCCGCCCGACCCGGACGAGATCGTCGTCGTCGCGCGCGACAAGCGATATGATCCGGAGCGGGATCGCCTGTCGCTGGGCGCGGACGTGCTGCGTCGGTGCTCGACGCTGATATTCGACAAGCCGGCGCGCGAAATCCGGCTGACCTGCGCGTAACCGCATCGCGACCCGTGCGTTGTGCCGTCATGACCGATGTCCGCGACAATCCCGCCGAACGCCGTTTCGAACTGACGATCGACGGCACCACCGCCATCGCCGCCTATGATCGCGAGGGCGATACGCTGGTCTTCACCCATACCGAAGTACCCGATGCGCTGGCCGGGCAGGGGGTGGCGACGCGGCTGATCGCCGGCGCGCTGGCACAAGTGAGGGAGCGGGACGAGCGGATCGTGCCGGCGTGCAGCTTCGTCGCGCATTATGTCACCGAGCATCCGGAGACGCGCGACCTGATCGCCTGACGGCCTATTCCGCCGCCAGCGCCTGTTCCCGCTCGCGCGCCTGCCGCGCCCACATTTCGGCATACAGGCCGCCCCGGCGCAGCAATTCCGCATGCGTGCCACGTTCGGCGACCATGCCGGCATCCAGCACCATGATCTGGTCGGCATGGACCACCGTCGACAGGCGGTGCGCGATGACGATCGTCGTGCGCCCGCGTTCCACCGCCTCCAGCGTGGCGAGGATATCCGCCTCGGTCCGGCTGTCGAGCGCGCTGGTCGCCTCGTCCAGAATCAGGATCGGCGGATTCTTCAGCAGGGTACGGGCGATCGCCACGCGCTGCTTCTCGCCACCGGACAGCTTCAGGCCGCGCTCGCCGACGCGGGTCAGATAGCCGTCGGGCTGGCGTTCGATGAAGCCGGCGATGGCGGCACCCTGCGCGGCGCGCACGACCTCGTCGTCGCTCGCGCCTTCGCGGCCATAGGCGATGTTGTATCCAATGGTGTCGTTGAACAGCACGGTATCCTGCGGCACGATGCCGATCGCCCCGCGCAGGGAGGCTTGGGTGACCGTAGCGATATCCTGACCATCGATGGTGATGCGCCCGCCCTCGACATCGTAGAAGCGATACAACAGCCGCGCGAGGGTCGATTTGCCCGCACCCGACGATCCGACGATGGCCAGCGTGGTGCCGGCGGGGACGTCGATGTCCAGCCCGCGCAGGATCGCGCGATCGGGATCATAGCCGAAGCGCACATCCTCAAACCGCACATGCCCGCGCGTGACGTGCAGCGGTACGGCGCCGGGCGCGTCGGCGATGTCGGGTGCGGTATCGATCAGCGCGAACATGCTCGCCATGTCGATCGCGCCCTGCCGGATCGTTCGATAGACCATGCCGAGCAGGTCGAGCGGGCGGAACAGCTGCGCCAGCAACGTCGACACGAACACGACGTCGCCCGCCGAAAAGCTGCCGCGGCTCCAGCCATACGCGACATACGCCATGCCGCCGCCCAGCATCAGGTTGGTGATCGCCGCCTGCCCGACGTTCAGCCATGCCAGCGAGTTTTCGGATTTGGTGGCGGCGCGCGCATAGGCATCGACGGCGTTCTCGTACCGCCGCGCCTCGCGCTCCTCGGCGCCGAAATACTTCACCGTCTCGAAATTCAGCAGCGAATCGACCGCATGCGCGACCGCGCCGGTATCCAGATCGTTCATTCGCGTGCGCAGCGCGTTGCGCCAGTCGGTGACGACGCGCGTGAACCAGATATAGGCGACTACCATCACCACGGTCGCCCCGACCAGCCACAGGCCGAAGCTACGCCAGAAGATGCCCAGCACCAGCCCCAGTTCCAGCACCGTCGGTGCGATGTTGAACAGCAGGAAGTACAGCATCGTATCGATGCTCTTGGTGCCGCGCTCCACCACCTTGGTCACGGCGCCGGTGCGACGTTCCAGATGGAAGCGCAGCGACAGGCCGTGCAGGTGCCGGAACACGTCCGCCGCCAGCCGCCGGGTCGCGTCCTGCCCGACCCGTTCGAACACCGCGTTGCGCAGATTGTCGAACAGCGTCGTCCCGAACCGCGACGCGGCATAGGCGAGCACCAGCAGGATCACGAGCGTCGCCGCATTGCGATCGACGCCGCCGGCCCCCGCCGCCATGCGATCGACCGCGTATTTCAGGGTATAGGCGGCACCGAAGACCTGGATCAGCTTGGAACACAGGACCAGCGCCATCGCCCCCGCGATCCGCGCGCGATGCCCCGGCTCCCCCGCCGGCCACAGATAGGGCAAGAACCGGCGCAGCGTGGGGAGCAGCGGCTGTTCCGCCCCGGTCGTGGGCATGGCGGCGGATTGGGAGAGGGGCGGCATGTGTTCCTTATGTCGTGGCTATGCGGCCCGCGTGCAACACCGGGAGTCATTCGCGGGCGTGGTTTGGTTAACCGGAACCATGCGGCGCAATGACCCGTTTTGCCGGGTGACTGGAGACGCTGATGGAATCGATGTTCTTCGTAATGGCGATCCTGGGTTGCGGTGACGGCAACCAGCAATGCACGCCCGCCCGCGTGATGCCGACGCATTATGTGACGATGGCCGAATGCCGCGCGGCGTTGCCCGACCAGTTGGCGCGCAACACCGACATTCCCTATCCGGTCATCGGTGCGGATTGCCGCAAATCCGGCGTCGAGTTCGCGCAGGTCGATGCGAAGCGGCCGCGCAGCTGATCTTGTCGCTACCCGATCGATTGTCGTCGCGACTGGACCAGCGCCAGATCGCCGAATTCAGTGCCCGTATTGGTAACGTAGGGGTGCGCGCCACGACCGACATGACGACCGGTGGTCTGTTAGGAACCGGCGCGATGGTCGCCGGGGTATTGTTGTCGACGGCATTGCTGGTCGGCTTGGCGATCCGCGAGGCACGGCGGTTGCCGATCGAATAGGCGGGTTTCAGGAAAGCGCCGCCGGTATCGTCACCGTCACGGCCAACCCGCCACCCGGCGCCTCGTCCAGCGACAGGCCACCGCCGTGCAGCGCCACCAGATCGCGGACGATCGCCAGCCCGAAGCCATGGCCGTCCCCACGCTCGTCCAGTCGCACGCCCGGATCGGTGGCGCGCTGACGATCGGCAGCGGCGATGCCCGGGCCGTCATCGATCACCGACAACCGGACCATCCGATCCTCGCGAGCCGCCACGATCCGCACCGCGCTTTTGGCATGGCGGGCGGCATTGTCGATCAGATTGCCGACGATCTCGTCCAGATCATGCGCATCGAGACGTACGGCGAGGTCGGCCGGAATGGCAGCGTCGATGGTCACGTCACGGCCGGCATGCAGGCGCTCGACCACATGGACCAAGGCCGCGACGGCCGGCGCCAGCGGCGTGACGACGCGGGCGCCGGCATGGCCATCACGCGCGCGGCCCAGATGATGGCGGATGGTGGCATCGATCCGCGCCACCTGACGCGCCCGTTCGGGATCGTCCCGCACCGCCAGCGCCAGCGTGGCGACGGGCGTCTTCAACGCATGCGCCAGATTGGCGGCGGCCATCCGCGCCGATGCCAGCGCCGCCTCGTTATCGGCGGCCAGCGCGTTCAGTTCCGCCGCCAGCGGCCGCAACTCGGTCGGCTGGTCCTCGTCGACCCGGTCGGCCCGCCCCGCCCGGATCGCCGCCACCGCACCCTGCAACTGGCGAAGCGGGCGCAGGCCAAGCCGCAACTGCACCCACGCCGCCAGCGTCAGCACGATACCCAGCATCGCCAGCACGATCAGCAACGGCACGATCGCATCGCGAATCGGCCGGGCGATCACCCGGCGCGGGGCGGCAGCGGTGATGGTGACGGGGCCGGCGGCCGTCGCGATGGTATAGCGGCGGGCGTGCAGGCGGACGCCCTGTTCCGTCTGTCCGTCGATCGCCCGCGGTTCCCCATCCGGGCCATCCGGGCCATCCCGCCGATCGTCGCGCGGGCCGTGGAGTCCGGGCGGACCCGGCGGGCCATCCGCCAGCGCGGGCAGGTCGGTCGATCCCATCGCCCCGCGCGGCGTTTCGATACGCCAGCGCCAGCCGCCGCCGGACTGCATGACACCGCGTCGCGCCTCGATCCGGGTGCGGTCGATGCGGCCGTCCCCGTCCACTGCGCTCGCCAGCAGGGCGATCTCCGCATCCAGCCGCTGGTCGATGCCGGCGACGACGAAGCGTTCCAGTACGCCCGCAATGCCCCAGGCGGCGATCAGCAACGCCACCAACGTCGCCAGCAGCGACAGCGCGAACAGCCGCCCCTGCATCGATCGCGGCGCGCGCAGGATCATGCCGCGACGCTCGCGGTCAGCCGATACCCGCGCCCGCGCACGGTTTCGATCATCGTCGCGCCGATCTTGCGCCTGAGCCGACCGACGATCACCTCCAGGCTGTTCGAATCGACATCGGCATCGCCCTCATACACCCGCTCCAGCAGGTCGAGCCGTTCGATCACCGCTTCCTTGCGCAGCATCAGCGCCGACAGCACACGCCATTCGAACGCGGTGAGTTTCAGCGGCATCCCGTCCAGCTCGAATTGGCCGGTCTGCGTCTCGAACGCCAGCGGCCCGCACGTCACCCGCGCGGCGGCGTGGCCGGCGGCGCGGCGGACCAGCGCGCGCAGGCGCATCACCAATTCCTCGACGCGGAACGGCTTCACCATGTAATCGTCGGCGCCCGCCTTGAAGCCCGCGACCTTGTCCGACCATGCCTCGCGCGCGGTCAGGATCAGGACGGGCATGGTGCGCCCGGCGCGGCGCCATTCGCCCAGCACGGTGACGCCGTCCTTGCCCGGCAGGCCCAGGTCCAGGACGGCGGCGTCGAACAATTCCGTCTCGCCCAGATGCGCGCCGTCGATCCCGTCGGTCGCCAGATCGACCGCGAAATGCTCCGCCCGCAACGCGCGCGCGATGGCTGGACCCAGATCGGCATCGTCTTCGACAAGCAATATACGCATGGATGGTTCGCTATCCCGGCAGGCTAAACGGAAACTGAACCGTGCGGTTCAGCGGGCGTGGGCCACGGCACGGTAGAAGCCCTCATCGACCAACGACAGGAGTTGATGATGAACTACAGAACTTTCGGAACGCCCCGCACCCGCCTCGGCATCGGTGCCGCCGTCCTTCTCGCGGTCGGTGCGGCCGGCGGGGCGGGGGCGGTGTCGCTGACCCGGCCGACGATCGAGATGGCACCGACGGTGCCGACCGCGATCGCGAAGCTGCCCGCGACGAACGGCGTGGTGACGGTGAAGGGCCGGGTCGCCGAGATCTATGGCGACCGGCTGATCGTGCAGGACGCCACTGGCCGCACGATGGTGGCCGGGGGGCGCGAGGCGAGCGCCAACCTGACCCGCGGCAGCGCGGTGATGGTGCAGGGCCGCTATGACGACGGCCAGTTGCGCGCATCCTATCTGGTCGATCCGCAGGGCCGGATCACCGAGGTCGGCCCGCGCCATGGCCCGGGTCACGGCCCCGGTCGCGATGGCGGACCCAAGGATGGTCCGGATGGTGGCCCCGATGGTGGTCCCCGCCATGGCCCCGGACACGGTCCCGGCCATGACGGTCCCCCGCCGCCGCCGCCCGCCGATGGCAACGCGCCGCCGCCTCCCCCGGCCGGTGCCGATGCACCGCCGCCGCCACCCGCCGGTGCCGCACCGGTTGCCGGTCGCCCGGTGGCTCGCGGCGCGGTGACGCCACCGCCCGCCCCGGCACCGACGGCGGCACCCGCGCCGCAACGGTAAAGAGGGTATCGACAAGGGGCGGGTCGGCGCGAGCCGGCCTGCCCCTGACCCGTCAAAGACCGCTGGCGGTCGCGATCGTCAGCAACAACCAGTACAACAGGCCCGACAGCGCCATCGCCGCCGGCAGGGTCAGCACCCAGGCCAGCGCCATGTTGCGCACCGTGCGGCGTTGCAGCCCGGCGCCGTTGGCGACCGAGGCACCGGCGACGCCCGACGACAGGATATGCGTCGTCGACACCGGCATCCCGAACCGTTCCGCGAGCAGGATGGTGGAGGCGGCGACCAGTTCGGCCGACGCGCCCATGCCATAGGTCAGGTGCGACTTGCCGATCCGCTCGCCGACGGTGACGACGATCCGCTTCCATCCGACCATCGTACCGAGACCGAGCGCCAGCGCGACCGCCACCTTCACCCAGCCGGGGATGTAGCGCGTGCCCTGTTGCAGCCGTTCGGCATGGGCGTGGACCGCGTCGAGATCGGCGGCGCTCATCCGCGCGCGCGTCGCTTCGTCCTTCTGCACCAGCGCGGCGGCATCGAGGACGAGGTACATGTCGTTGCGCAGGTTCGGCGTCGCGGCGGCCGGCACCTTGCGCAGCGATCCATAGGACGCGATCCGGTCCGACACGTCGTCCGACAGGGTGGCGAGCCCGGCAAAGGTGCGTGCCCCCTCGACATGGCGATCGCGCAGCGCGTCGGTCAGCGCGGCGCGCGCGGCGTCAGGGGTCAGCCGCACGCCATCCGCCTGCCGCGCGAACGCCTGCGTCGCGGCATCGGCGGACCGGACGAAGGCGGGCGTGGCGCTGTCGGGGACGGTACGGTTCAGCGCATAGGCGGTGGGCGCGCAGCCGATCAGGATCAGCATGATGAGGCCCATGCCCTTCTGCCCGTCATTGCCGCCATGCGCGAAGCTGACCGCGGTACAGGTGAAGATCAGCAGCGCGCGGATGCCGCGCGGCGGCGGCTGGTCCGCCCTGGGTGCTTCGTACAGGACCGGATCGGGGGCGATCCGCTTCATGACGAGCAACAGCACGAACGCGCCCGCGAACCCGACCAGCGGGCTCACGAGCAGCGCGGTCAGCACCTTTTGCGCCTGACCCCAGTCGACGCCCGATGTCCCCCCATTGCCCGACAGCAACTGGTTGGCGAACCCGACGCCCAGGATCGATCCGATCAGTGCATGGCTCGACGAATTGGGCAGGCCGACCAGCCATGTCGCCAGATTCCAGCCGACCGCCGCCAGCAGCAAGGCGAAGATCATCGCATAACCGCCCGCGCTGCCGACATGCAGGACCAGATCGACGGGCAGCAGCGTGACGATCGAATAGGCGACCGCGCCCGACGACAGCATCACGCCCAGAAAATTGAAGAAGCCCGACCACACCACCGCCAGCGGCGCCGGCATCGCGTGCGTGTAGATCACCGTCGCGACCGCGTTGGCGGTGTCGTGGAACCCGTTCACGAATTCGAACCCCAGCGCGATCACCAGCGCGAGGCCGAGGAATGCGAACACGCCGAACGCCAGTTGCTCGCCGACCTGCTGCGTGTCGTTCAGGATGCTGATGCCGGCATAGGCGAGGCCGCCGACCAGCGCCGCCACGAACAGCCAGCGGCCGGCGGGGTGATGCCGGTGATCGAGCCGTGGCCCGCTACTTTGCGGAACGGATTCGCTGACGGAGAGCGCGGTAGTGGCCATGCCGGACCTATGGTCGCGGCGTGCGACAGTTCCGTGACAGGCGCCGGCCCTGTATCGGAACGGTACGCCGTCACCCCCGCCGAAGCGACGATGACGGCAGCGGACTACCGCAAGCCGCCGCCCAGCGACCGGTACAGCTCGACCGTATTGTTCTCCCGCGTCAGCCGCGTCGTCACCAGCGCCTGACGCGCGGCATAGGCGGAGCGTTGCGAGTCGAGCGTCGTCAGGAACGAATCCACCCCGGCCCGGAACCGGGCATCCGACAGGCGGGCGGTGATCCCCGCCGCATTGGCGCGCGCCGCCTGTGCCGACACCTGCTCGCCGATCGTCCCGCGCTGCGCCAGCGCATCGGCGACTTCGCGGAACGCGGTCTGGATCGCCTGTTCATAGGTCGCGACCGCGACCTGTTGCGAGGCGCGGGCGTAATCCAGATTGCCCTTGCGCTGGCCGCCGTCGAACAGCGGCAGCGAGACGGCCGGTGTGCCGGTATAGGTAAAGCTGCCGCCGCCGAAGAGGCCGGACAGCGCGGTGCTGATCGTACCCAGCGTCGCGGTCAGCGAGATACTGGGGAAGAACGCCGCGCGCGCCGCGCCGATATTGGCGTTCTGCGCGATCAACTGATGTTCCGCCTGCAACACGTCGGGCCGGCGCAACAGCGCATCGGACGACAGATCGCCCGGCAGCGCATCGAGCGTGTAGGCGCGATCGCCCAGATCGCTGGGCAACTGGTCAGCCGGCACGGTGGTGCCGACGAGCAGATTCAGCGCGTTCTGGTCGCGCGCGATGGTGGTCTGCAACGTCGCGATATCATTGCGCGCGGACTGGAAATTGGTTTCCGCCTGACGCACTTCCAGTTCCGAACCGACGCCGATGCGGAACTGCGCCTGCGTCAGGTCCAGCGTCTGCTGGAACGTCTTCAACGTCTCGCGCGACAGGCGCAATTGTTCCTGATCCGACGCCATCGTCAGCCACGCGGTGGCGATTTCGGCGATCAGGCTGATCCGCGTCGATCGCTGCGCTTCTTCTGACGCGAAATACTGTTCCTGCGCCGCCGTGGTCAGGTTGCGGAGCCGACCGAACAGATCGAGCTCGAACTGCGAGAAACCGGCATTGACCGAATACGCCTCGATGTTCGTGGACGATCCCGTCGTGACGCCAGCGCCCGTGCCGCCCGTGCCGCCCGTCCCGCCGGTGCCACCCGTTCCCGTGCCCGCTCCGCCCGTGCCACCGCCGGATGCCGCACCGGCGGCACCGAAGATGTTGTTCGTATAGGTGCCCGACCCCGACAGCGTGGTGGTGGGGACCAGATCGGCCCGCTGGACGCGGTATTGCGCGCGCGCCTGCAACACGTTGCCCGCCGCGATGCGCAGGTTGCGGTTGTTGGCGAGGCCCGTCTCGATCACCTGACGCAGGCGGGGATCGACGAAGAAGTCGCGATACCCGATCGCCGTCACGTCGCGCGCGTCGGTCGCCGCGGCGGGGTAGGGTCCACCCTGCGGCAGGGTCGCCGGGATCGCGCCCGCCGGCCGGACATAGGTGGGGGCCAGGTTGCAGCCGGCGAGCATCGTCGCCGCGAGCAGTACGGAAAGCGAGAGCTTGGTCACGGGGTTACGCTCCCTGCGGCGCGGTGCCGCCATCGGATGATCGATTGCCGCCATCGGGCGTGATGTCCGATGAGGCGCTCTTGTCGTCATGATCTTCCTTGCCGTGGCCGAACAGGCGGCTGACCACGACGAAGAACATCGGCACGAAGAAGATCGCCAGGATCGTCGCCGACAACATGCCGCCGACCACCGCCCGGCCGATCGCGTTCTGGCCACCCGCACCCGCACCGGTCGACACCGCCAGCGGCAGCACGCCGAAGACGAAGGCGAGCGACGTCATCAGGATCGGGCGAAGCCGCAGCTTGGCCGCCTCCACCGCCGCCTCGAACGGATGCATGCCGGTTTGGATGCGCTCCTCGGCGAATTCGACGATCAGGATCGCGTTCTTCGCCGACACGCCGATCGTGGTGATGAGGCCCACCTGCAGATAGATGTCGTTGTTCAGCCCGGTCAGCCAAGCGGCCAGCAACGCGCCGACCACACCCAGCGGCACCACCAGCAGCACCGAGATCGGCACCGACCAGCTTTCGTACAATGCAGCCAGGCACAGGAAGACGATCAGCAGCGACAGGCCGTACAGCGCCGGCGCCTGACCGCCCGACAACCTTTCTTCATAGGACAGGCCGGTCCATTCCAGTGCGGTGCCGGGTGGCACCTTGGCATGCATTTCCTCCAGCGCGGCCATCGCCGCACCGGTGCTGAGGCCCTGACCCGGCGATCCCTGAATCTGCATCGCCGGCTGGCCGTTGTACCGCGTCAGCTGCACCGGTGCCTGCGCCCAGTTGAGCGTCGAGAAGGACGTGAACGGCGCCATCGCCCCGGTCGAACCGCGCACGAAGAAGTCGGCGATATCCTCCGGTGCCATGCGGAACGGCTGGTCCGCCTGGATATAGACGCGCTTCACGCGACCGCGATCGATGAAGTCGTTGACGTACGCCCCGCCCCATGCGGTCGAGATGGTCGAATTGATCTCTCCCAGATCGAGACCCAGCGCGCGCGCCTTGTCCTGATCGACATCGACCTTCAGCTGCGGCGCGTCCTCCAGGCTGAGCGGGCGGACCTGTGCCAGCCGCTGATCCTGCATCGCCATGCCCAGCATCATGTTGCGCGCGGCGAGCAGCCTGGCGTGACCGATGCCGGCGGTATCGACCAACTGGACGTCGAAACCGGTGGCGTTGCCCAGTTCCTGCACCGCCGGCGGCACCAGCGCGAAGATCATCGCATCGTGGAACTGCGAGAACGGCCCCATGGCGCGCGCGGCGATCGCCTGTGCCTTGTTGTCGGCGCCCGAGCGATGCTCCCAGTCCTTGAGCTGGACGAAGGCAAGGCCGGCATTCTGGCCCTGCCCCGCGAACGAGAAGCCGTTGATCGTGAACACGCCGTTCACATTGGCCTTCTCGGCGTTCAGGAAGTGCTCGCGGACCAGCGTCAGGCCCTTGTCGGTGCGCGATGCGGTGGCGCCCGACGGCCCCTGCACCAGCGCGATGACGGTGCCCTGATCCTCGTCGGGCAGGAAGCCCGTGGGCAGGCGGATGAACAGGAACGCCATGATGCCGACGATCACCAGATAGACCAGCATCGACCGTTTCCAGCCGCGTGCCGTGCTCTTCACGGTGCCTTCGTACTTCTGCGTGCCGCGATCGAACTTGTCGTTGAACCAGCGGAAGAAGCGCGCGAGCGGCCCCTTGCCCTCCGGCTTGTCCTTGTCGTGCGGCTTCAGGATCGTGGCGCACAGTGCGGGTGTCAGGATCAGCGCGACCATGACCGACAGGACCATCGCCGACACGATCGTGATCGAGAACTGGCGATAGATCACGCCGGTCGATCCGCCGAAGAACGCCATCGGCAGGAACACCGCCGACAGGACGAGGGCGATACCGACCAGTGCGCCGGTGATCTCGTCCATCGATTTGCGCGCGGCTTCCTTGGGCGACAGCCCTTCGGTCTGGATCAGGCGTTCGACGTTCTCGACCACGACGATGGCGTCATCGACCAGCAGGCCGATCGCCAGCACCATGCCGAACAGCGTCAGCGTGTTGATCGAATATCCGGCCAGCGCCATCACGCCGAACGTGCCGAGCAGCACGACCGGCACCGCGATCGTGGGGATCAGCGTCGCCCGCCAGTTCTGCAGGAACAGGAACATGACCAGGAAGACGAGAATCACCGCCTCGACCAGCGTGTGGATCACCTGTTCCACCGACAGACGCACGAACGGCGTCGTGTCGTACGGATAGATGACCTTCACGTCGCCGGGGAAACCCTTGGCGATTTCCTCGACCCGTTCCTTGACCAGCGTGACGGTATCGAGCGCGTTGGAACCCGGTGCCAGCTTCACGCCGAAACCGGACGCGGGGTGGCCGTTATACTGAAGGTCGAACCCGTAATTCTCGGCGCCCAGTTCGACCCGCGCGACATCGTTCAATCGCACCACCGCGCCACCGGCATTGGTCTTCAGGCGGATGTTGCCGAATTCCTCGGGCGTCTGGAGCCGCGACTGGACCGAGACGGTCGCGTTCAGCATCTGCTCCTTGGGCGAGGGCAGGCCACCGATCTGGCCGGCGGAAACCTGCGCGTTCTGCGCCTGCACCGCCGCCGTCACGTCGGCGATCGTCAACTGGTAACTGTTGAGCTTGATCGGATCGACCCAGATGCGCATCGCGTACTGCGCACCGAAGATCTGCAACTCGCCGACGCCGCTGACGCGGCTGATCGGGTCCTGCAATCGCGACACGGTATAATCGGCCAGATCGCTGCCGGTGTGCGAGCCGTTCTCGGAATACAGGCCGACGATCAGCAGGAAATTGGCGGCCGATTTGGCGACCTGAAGCCCCTGGCGCTGCACCTCCTGCGGCAACAGCGCGGTGGCGGCCTGCAGCTTGTTCTGGACCTGCACCTGCGCGATGTCGGGATCGGTGCCCTGTTCGAACGTCACGGTGATGGTGACGCTGCCGGCCGATGACGACGAGGCCGAGAAATAGCGAAGGTTGTCGATCCCCTTCAACTGCTGCTCGATGATCTGCGTCGTCGTGGTTTCCAGCGTCGTCGCATCGGCGCCCGGATAGGTCGCGGTGATGGTGACGGCGGGCGGCGCGATCGTCGGGAACTGGGCGATCGGCAGGCTGCGGATCGCCAGCACGCCGGCCAGCATCAGGATGATCGCGATGACCCATGCGAAGATGGGTCGATCGATGAAATAGCGGGCCATCGTTACTTGGCCTGACCGTTGGCGGCCGGCTGACCCTGAGCCGCCCCCTGCGCCGCCCCCTGCGCAGGCTGCTTCGCGGCCGCCTTCTCGTCATAGACCACGGGCTTCACCGGCGTGCCGGGGCGCAGGTTTTGCGCGCCCTCCACGATCACCCGGTCGCCGACTTTCAGGCCGGCGGTGACCAGCCAGTTGGCGCCGATAGTGCGCGGCGCGGTGAGGGTACGGCTCTCCACCTTGTCGCCCTGGCCCACGACCAGCGCGGTCGGCTGGCCCTTTTCGTCACGCGTCACCGCGCGCTGCGGCACCAGCATGGCATTCGCCTGCGTCCCCTCGACCAGTTCGGCGCGGACGAACATGCCGGGCAGCAACAGGCCGCGCGGATTGCCGAACAGCGCGCGGATCGATTGCGTACCGGTGGCGGGATCGACGGTGACGTCGGCGAACTTCAGCGTCCCTTCCGTCGGATAGGTCGATCCGTCCTCCAGTTTCAGGCGGACGCGCGCGGCACCGCCGCCGCGCGACAGCGAACCGGCCATGATCTGCTGGCGCAGGCGCAACAGGTCGGCGCTCGATTCCTGGATATCGACGTACATCGGGTCGATCCGCTGGATCGTGGTCAGCGGATCGGTCTGCGCCGCCGACACCAGCGCGCCGGTGGTGAAGACCGAGCGGCCGATCCGGCCGGCGATCGGCGCGCGGATGGTGGTGCGCGCCAGATCGATCTGCGCGGTACGCAACGCCGCCTGCTGGGCGGCGACATCGGCCTCCGCCTGCTGGGCGGAGGTGGTGGCGTTCTCGAAATCCTGCTTCGAGATGGCGTTGATCTTCACCAGTTCGCCATATCGACGGGCCAGCGCCTTGCTCGATGCGATCGCGGCCCGCGCCCGCGCCACGGCGGCGCGCGCACTGGCGACCTGCGCCTGATAGGGCGAGGGATCGATCCGATAGAGCGGCTGGCCGGCGCGGACGAAATCGCCCTCCTGGAACAGGCGCGCCGTGACCAGACCGTTCACCTGCGGCCGAACTTCCGACGTTTCATAGGCGCTGGTGCGGCCCGGCAGCTCAATGGTGAGCGTCACCGGCTCCTGACGCACCGCCACGAATCCGATCTGCGGGGGCGGCGGGGCGGGCGGTGCCTCTTCCTTTCCACCGCAACCTGCCAGAAAAAGCAGCGAAATAAGCGGGGCGACATGCTTGACCATCGGGGTCCTCGGCGACAAAGGTGTGAGCGAGCGTTCACTCACCTGTTTCGGCGGCTAAACCGATCGTTCATGTTCGTCAAGGAGGATGCTGCGGTGCACAACGTCGGAATGCCAGAAACAGCGGGTCCGGCCGAGACGAACCGCGCGGCCATCCGTCGTAACAAGGTCGTCGAATCCGCCCGTACGCTGTTTGCCGAACATGGCTTTCACAGCACCGGCATCGCCCAGATCGCGACGACATCGGGGATCAAGGTCGGCCAGATTTACCGGGATTTCGCCTGCAAGGAGGATATCGTCGCCGCCATCGCCGAACAGAACATGGCGGTGCTGCTGGACGAGGATGGATTACGGCAGGCGATCGATCGGGGCGACCTGGCCGGGGTCCGCACGTGGATGATCGACCTGATCCTGCGCAAGACGACGCAGGACGACGCATCGTTGATGCCCGAACTGCTCGCCGAGTCAGCCCGCAACGAGCGGATCAACGCCATCATGCTCCAATGCGATGCGCGCATCCGGCAGAACACCGTCCTCGCTTTGTGCCAGGCGGTGCCCGATGCATCGGACGAACGCGTGGCGATTGCGGCGGACCTGATGATGATGGGCGTCTGCTGTCGCCGGATCGCCTTGGTTCAGGACGATCCGGCACAGATGGACAGCGGCATCCGCCTGTTCATCGATCAGCAGATCGCCAGCCTGTCGGGCACCTGACGCTCAGACCGGTCCGGTTTCCAGATCGAGCCAGCTTGCCATCCGTCGCAATTCGGCCTCCAGCGCCGCGATCGCTTCGGCTGGCGCATCCGCCTCCCGGTGCACCGCCTGCATCAGCAACCGCCCGGCCGCACGATCCGCCTTCAGGTCGACCCGCGCGACGAGGCGCTCGCCGTACAGGAACGGCAGAACGTAATAGCCGTGCTGGCGGCGATCGGCCGGCGTGTAGATCTCGATCCGATAGCGGAAGCCGAACAGCCGCTCGGTGCGCGCCCGTTCCCAGATCAGCGGGTCGAACGGTGCCAGCAGCGCCTGCGCGGCGATCCGGCGCGGACGGCGGGCGTCCCGGTGCAGGAAGGCCGCCGGCCAGCCGGGTATCTCGACGGGGCGCAACGCCCCCTCTTCGCACAGCGTAGCGATCGCCAGCCGGGTGGAAGCGGGGTCGAGGCGGAAATAATCGCGCAGCTCGCCGGCGGTGGCGATGCCCATCGCGCGGGCGGCCCGGTCGATCAGCATCCGCTGCGCGGTCGCCTCGTCCGGCGTCGCCAAGGCGAGAATGGCGGGCGGGATGACCCGTTCGGTCAGGTCGTACACCCGCTCGAACCCCCGCCGCCGGGTCAGCGTGGTGATGTGGCCGGCATAGAACAGCCATTCGAGCATCCGTTTCGGCTCGCTCCATGTCCACCAGCCGGTGCGCCCCGTTTCGATGTCCGACGCGGCGATGGGGCCGTCCATGCGGATGCGGTCCAGCAACGCCATCGCCTCCGCCCGGCGCTCGCCCGCAAACAGGCGCATGCTGCCATACCCCGCCTCGCCACGATCGGCGCGCGTCATGCGCCAGCGGAACAGGGGGTGCGACATCAGCGGCAGGAGCGACGCCTCATGCGCCCAATATTCGAACATCCGGCGCTCCCCGCGCGGTCCCCATGCCGCGCGGTCGAGCAAGGTCCGGTCATAGCCGCCGAGTCGCGAAAAGGCGGGCAGGTAGTGCGCGCGGACCAGCACGTTGACGCTGTCGATCTGGTGCAGGCCCAGCCGGTCGATGGTGCGGCGCAGATGGCCCTGATTGACCGGGGGATCGATATGCAGCGTACGCTCGCCGAACCCCTGCGCCGCCAGCGCGATCCGGCGGGCCTGTGGCAATGTGATGTGTTCGATCATGCCGGCGACGGTGGTCTGCGCATCGGCCGATCGCAAGCACGCTCCGCTTGAAAACGAGGCGCTTGTACAAATTGTGCATCTGCACAATCATGCGCGACATGGATCAACCACCCGGCGTCGTCGATCACCGTCCCGCGCACACCGCCGGCACCATGGTGTTGCCCGCGCGGCCTGAACCGATCCGCCTGTCGCCCGCCGATACCGCCGTCGTCGTGATCGACATGCAGAACGCCTATGCGACCGAAGGCGGCTATGTCGATCTGGCCGGCTTCGACATCGCCGGTGCCACCTCCGTCATCGGCCGCATCGCGCAGGTGTTGGATACGGCGCGGGGTGCGGGGATGCCCGTGATCTTCCTCCAGAACGGCTGGGACGGCGAGTATGTCGAGGCCGGCACCCCCGCCTCGCCCAACTGGCACAAATCGAACGCGCTGAAGACGATGCGCGCGCGGCCGGAGCTTGCCGGGCAATTGCTGGCGCGCGGTGGTTGGGACTACGAACTGGTCGATGCATTGACCCCGCAGCCCGGAGACATCCGCGTCCACAAGACGCGCTATTCGGCGTTCTTCAATTCGCAGCTCGACAGCATCCTGCGCGCGCGCGGCATCCGTACGATCGTGTTCGTCGGCATCGCCAGTAACGTGTGCGTCGAATCGACGCTGCGTGACGGCTTCCACCTCGAATATTTCGGTGTGATGCTGGAGGATGCGACGCATCATCTGGGGCCGGATTTCATCCAGGCGGCGACCGTCTACAATGTCGAGAAGTTCTTCGGCTGGGTGGCGACCGTCGCCGATTTCTGCGGCGCCGTCGGCCAGCAACCCGCCGCCTGATTTGAGGAAAGCCATGCCCTTCGAACCGATCAATCCACCCGAATTCCCCACCCCCATCGCGCCCTATTCGGCCGGCGCGAAGGCGGGCAACACCGTCTATGTCTCGGGCGTGCTGGCGCTGGGCGAGGGTGGCGTGGTGCTGCATCCAGGCGATGCGGCGGCGCAGACGCGGGTGGTGCTCGACACGATCCGCACCACGCTGGCGGCGGCGGGCGCGACGCTGGAGGATGTGGCGATGAACCACATCTTCCTGAAGGACTTCGCCGATTATGCCGCGTTCAATGCCGTCTATGCCGAGTATTTTCCCGGTGCGAAGCCGGCGCGATACTGCATCAAGGCAGAGCTGGTAAAGGCCGATTGCCTGGTCGAGATCGCCTCGGTCGCGCACCTCTCCTGATGGCCCTCGTCGCCGGGCTGTACCACGAACTGCACGGCCCCGCCGACGCACCGGTGCTGCTGCTGTCGTCCGGCCTCGGCGGATCGGCGGGATATTGGGCGCCCAACCTCGCCGCGCTGGCCGCCCGGCACCGCGTCATCGTCTACGACCATCGCGGCACCGGCCGCTCGGACCGCGCGGTCGAGGGTATATTGACGCTGGAGTCGCTGGCCGACGACATGCGCCTGCTGCTCGACGGACTCGGCGTCGAGCGGGCGGCGGTGATCGGCCATGCGGTCGGCGGCATGGCCGGCATGACGATGGCGCTGGCAACGCCGGAGCGGGTCGATCGGCTGGTGGTCATCAACGGCTGGGCGCGGCTCGACCGGCATACCGCGCGCTGTTTCGACACGCGTCTCGCCCTGCTGCGCGCCAGCGGCCCACGCGCCTATCTCCATGCGCAGCCGCTGTTCCTCTATCCACCGCAATGGATCAGCGACCATCACGACCAGTTGCTCGCCGAGGAAGAGGCGCAACTGACGCATTTCCCCGGTGCCGACATGATCGAACGCCGCATCGCCGCCGCCCGCCGCTTCGACGTGGTAGAACGCCTCGCGCAACTAAGGCCGGCGACGCTGTTCGTGTCGAGCGACGACGACATGCTGGTGCCGCCCGCCGCGTCCGCGCGGATGCACGCGCGGCTGCCGGGATCGCAACTCGCGCAACTGGCGGAGGGCGGCCATGCGTGCAACGTCACCCGCGCCGATCATTTCAACCGATGGCTGCTCGACTGGCTCGACGGCGAATAAGGGATCAGGTGACATGCAGGTCGGCGTCTTCGTTCCCATCAACAACAATGGCTGGCTGATCTCGAAGACCGCGCCGCAATACATGCCGTCGTTCGATCTGAACAAGGCGATCGCGCTCAAGGCGGAGGAGCACGGCCTCGATTTCCTGCTCTCGATGATAAAGCTGCGCGGTTTCGGCGGCGCGACCGAGTTCTGGGAATATGGGCTGGAGAGTTTCACGCTGATGGCCGGTCTCGCCGCCGTCACCGAACGCATCAAGATCTACGCCACCTGCCCCACGCTCATCATCCCGCCCGCCTTCGCCGCGCGGATGTGCAACACGATCGATTCGATCAGCCACGGGCGGTTCGGCCTGAACCTCATCACCGGCTGGCAGCGACCCGAATACAGCCAGATGGGGCTGTGGCCCGGCGACGAGCATTTTCGCAACCGCTACCGGATGCTCGGCGAATATGCGCAGATCCTGCGCGAGTTGTGGGAGACGGGGCGCAGCGACCTGAAGGGCGAATATTACCGGATGGACGACTGCCTCGTCCGACCGAAGCCCGACGGCGACATGAAGATCATCTGCGCGGGCTCGTCCGACGAAGGGTTGGCGTTTTCCGCGCAATGGGCGGACTATGCCTTTTGTCTGGGCAAGGGCGTGAACACGCCGACCGCCTTTGCCGGGAACAACGAACGCCTCGCGCTGGCCACCGCGAAGACCGGGCGCGACGTGTCCGTCTTCGTCCTCGTCATGATTATCGCCGCGGAGACGGACGAAGCAGCGATGGCGAAATGGCGCCTGTACAACGACGGCGTCGATCACGAGGCGATCGCGTGGCTCGCCGATCAGGGCGCGGCCGACAGGCACAACGCCACCACCAACGTCCGCCAGCTCGCCGCACCGGAGGGGGCGGTGAACATCAACATGGGGACACTGGTCGGCAGCTATGAAAGCGTCGCGCGGATGCTGGACGAGATGGCGACGGTGCCGAACACCGGCGGCGTGCTGCTGACCTTCGACGATTTCCTCGAAGGGGTGGAGGCATTCGGCACGCGCATCCAGCCGTTGATGAGAAGCCGGAGTGCGATAGGATAGAACCCGCCGCCGATCCCCTTCTGGGGGCGGATCGTATATTGCTTTCACCGTCATCCCGACGAACGTCGGGACCCATGGTTGCGGTCCACCCGGATGGCGTGCGCAACCCAGCCCCGACATCCATGTCCATGGCTCCCGGCGTTCACCGGCATGGAGGGGGAGAAAAAGCGACCGGACCAACCCATCCAACCGCCTTCGTCCATCACCGGCGATATACGTCCGATCCGTCTCAGGAGTGTGTCGGCGCGCCCCCTTCATTCTGCGCACCGCCTTTTCCTGAGCACAATCAGGCGCTAACCGGATCGCGATGAACCAGACCGCGCATGCCGACGACATCGTCTATCCCTCGGCCGTCCCCTTCCTGCTGATCCACCTCGCCGCCTTCGCCGCGATCTGGACGGGAGTGACGACGACGGCGCTGGTGATGGGCGCGGTCCTGTACGCGTTGCGGATGTTCGGCGTGACGGCGGGGTATCACCGTTATTTCTCGCACCGCGCCTATACCACCAGCCGCGCCTTTCAGTTCGTGCTGGCGCTGCTGGCGCAAAGCACCGCGCAGAAGAGCGTGCTGTGGTGGGCGGCCAAGCACCGCCATCACCACCGCTATGCCGACACGCCCGACGACGTGCATTCGCCGCGCCACACCGGTTTCCTCTATAGCCATGTCGGCTGGATCTTCGCCCGCAAACACGACGCCGCCGACCTGTCGGTGGTGCCGGACCTGACCCGCTATCCCGAACTGCGCTGGCTGCACCGCTACGAACATGTGCCGGCGATCGGCCTTGCGCTCATCTGCCTGGCCATCGGCGGCTGGTCGGGGCTGGTCGTCGGCTTCGTGTGGAGCACGGTGCTCGTCTATCACGCGACGTTCTGCATCAACTCGCTGGCGCATGTCCGTGGCTCGACCCGCTATGTGACCGGCGACGATTCGCGCAACAACATCGCGCTCGCCCTGCTGACCATGGGCGAGGGCTGGCACAACAACCACCACGCGTTCCAGAGCAGCGCACGGCAGGGCTTTCGCTGGTGGGAGGTCGACATGACCTTCTACATCCTGACGATGCTGTCATGGGTCGGCATCGTGTCGGCGCTGAAGAAGCCGCCGGTCGGGGTGCTGCGCAACGAACAGCGACTCGGTGCCAAGGTGATCGCCCGCACCTCCGAACAGCTCGCCGACCGGTTCTGCGCGGAGCGGATTGCCGGCCGCCTGCGCGCGAGCTGGCCGGAGGCGGAGCTGGCGGCGCTGCGCGCCACGCTGGTCGCGCAGGCGGAGGCGTCGGGCGCGTTGTGGCATCGTTTCCACCCGCATCTGCCCAGCCGCGACGCCCTGCTGGCCGAGGCGCGCACGCTGTTCGCGGGGACGCCGTCGCTCGACGAGATCGTCGATCGTGCGCATGCGATGGTGATGGCGGCGGTCGGCCGGCAATTAGAGCAAACTGCGTGAAATCGAGTCCACCTCTGACCGTTCGGCCTGAGCGAAGTCGAAGGCTTCCTCTCCCCAAAGTGCTTCGACTTCGCTCAGCACGAACGGGTCGGATTAAGCGCTCGATGCTCTAGCGGAGGCGAATGGCCCGCTCGTGCGTTAGGCGGCGATCGGGGGATATTCCCCACCCGGAGACCGCACGCCGATGATTACCGATATCGCCGAACTCGACCGGCTTCGCGACGAATGCCGGCGGATGGTGACGCAGCGATCGATGATGTCGGCGGGGGCGGCGGTGGTGCCCGTGCCGGGCGCCGATCTGGTCGCCGATGTCGGCCTGTTGTCGAACATGCTGCCCGCGATCAGCGCGAAGTTCGAACTGGATCACGAACAGGTGCAGAAACTGGAACCGCGCATGGGCCAGCAGGTGCTGGTGATCGCGTCGAGCATGGGCAACAACGTGATCGGCCGCATGGTGACGCGCAAGCTGGTGGTCGCGCTGTTGAAGCGGATGGGCGTCCGCGTCGCCACCGCGTCGGTGGCCAAATATGTGCCCTTCATCGGATCGGCGGTCGCGGCCACGATCAGCTTCGGCGCGATGAAGCTGATCGGCAACGGTCACATCGACGACTGCTACCGCACGGCCCGCGCACTGATCGGCCAGCCCCTGCCGAAATGACATCGGCGTGGGTCGTTGCGCTTTACCGTATCGACCCTCCTGTTCCCCGAAGGCCGGGGTCCAGTCGGGAAGGTCATCGTAAGCTATCGCAATTGTTCGCCCAACTGGACCCCGGCCTCCGCCGGGGAACCGAGTGGTGTGCAATTATCGGTATGTCCTACACCGCGCCGCTACGTTATTCCCGACCAACGATCGCTCTTTCCCACCGTCCATCGCCCGAACCAGCGTTATAATCGCGGGCGTGCGCGCAGGCACATGCGCACGCGCGGCCGTGAGTGTGACTTTAGTGACTTTCCGCGTCCGCCGATCCCGTCAGCGGCCGGTCAGCAGCACGGTCGGCACCCGCAACACGGTGCGCAGATCGGTCGCATCGTCGGTGGCGCCCAGTTCGACCGACCAGTTGATGCTCGACCGGTCGGTGACACGGTACGTGACGCCGAACAGCAACCGCCCGATCTGCAGGTCGCGCGACGTCGTCATCCGCATCTCGCTCCATGTCGCATTGGATTGCAGCAATTGCGTCCGCGTCTTCGTTCCCAACGCCCAGCTATGCGCGTAACCCAGGTTCAGCGTCGTCCGCTGGTTGAACGAGATACCGATGCCCGCACTCGCCGAGATCGCATCGCCGGGATCGACATAGGAGATCAGCACCGGCGGAATCTCGGTGTTCACATGCTTGCCCAGATTGAACGTGTACCCGAGCGTCCCGAACAGCACGACCGGATCGCTGGGCAGGATCGCCGTCAGGCTGGGCGCGATCCCCCAGAACCCGGCACCGGTGGCGGCGCGGCGCGCCCGGCCGAGCGTATCGCGCGGGATCGCGAACGGATCGCTCCCCGTCGGGATCACCCCTTGCAGGTTGGCGATCAGATACGGCGTGCCGCCCCGTCCATCGAGCAGCTGGTATCGCGCCGTCACCTCCAAATCGCCGATGCCGTTGCCCTTCACCGAATTGTCGATGGTGGCGGCGGCATCGTTGGTCGTGCTGCCCGAAATCGGCGCGAGGATCGACGAATCGGACCGGTGCACCACCGGCAAACGGACGCCCAGTTCCAGCCGGTCGGTCAGCCCGTAACGCAGCGCGGCGGAGCTGGTGATGACGTCCTGCCGGCTTTCGTTGATATCGAACACGCCGACCAGCACCGCCTCGACCAGTTCGATCCCGCGGAACACCGCCCGGTTGCGGTCGGCGCGGGCATAATCAAGCTGCACCTCGCCGGTCAGTTGCCCCTTGCGTGTCACGATGCTGCCGGCGCTGTCGAGCACCGCCAGTTCGATCGGCCGGTCCTCCGCCACGGGGGCCTGACCGACGCGTTCCAGCGGCGCGAGCGGCGGTTGCAGCACCCCCGCCGGATCGCCCGGCGTTCCCGGCGCCCCCGCCTGCGCCGCCAGCACGGCGGGGGCGGGGGGCGCGCTGGTGGGCGTCGAGGCGGCCGCCACGGCCTGCGACTGGTCGAGCCGGCGTTGCAATTCGGCAAGGCGCTCGTCCTGCGCATCGATCCGCGCCTGTTGCGCCTTCAACTGCGCCTGCGCTGCATCGAGTTGTTGCTGGACGGTGGGGCGGGCGGGGCGGCGTTGAGCCTCGGCGGGCAGGGCGGCCAGCCCCGTTCCTGCGAGCAGCGCGGCGACGAATCCAGTTCCCCTCATTGGCCCCTCATTGACGGAATTGCATGGCGTTGATCGCCACATCCTGCACCCGCAACATCGACGATCCAAGCACATCCGGCCCGGCATTGCGCAGGTCGATGCCGACCGCGGTGGACGTATCGATCGCGCGGTCGTTCCCCGCATTGGCGATCGCCGTCCCGAACGCGCTGCCCGCCAGATGCGTGATCGTCAGGTCGGCGGCCCGCAACTCCGCGACCTGCAGGGCGCCCCGCGTCGACTGGCTGACGGTGCCATTGTCGGTCATGACGTCGCCGGTGACGGGTGCCAGTCCCGTCGCTGCCGACGCCGCGCCGCCCGACAGGGTCAGCGACACCGCCGGCGTCCCGCCGCTTGCGCTGATCTGAATGCCGTTACGGCTGTCATAGGTGACGACGGGCATCGCCGGATCGCCGCTGGCGCCTGCATGGCCACCATCGGCCGCCACCGTTTCGCCCGGCCGGGGGGCATAGACGGTCAGGGTGGGCGTGCCGCGATCCGCCTGGAACACCGATCGCAGCACCACCGCGCCGTTGATCGCGGTCTGCGTCTGGACGGTCAGCGCGACGTCGATCCCGCTCGGCAACCGGAATCCGCCGCGCTGCGTCGCCAGCACCTCGTTGGGCAACGGATCCTGTAACGGGGCGGGTGCCGGTGCGACGATCGGCGCGGCCTGCGTCATCAACAGGAGGATCAGGACGCCGTGCATCTCAGAAATCTCCACGAAAGGGATTGGTCAAAGACAATGCCTGCTGGCTGACCGGATCGGCGAACCGCCCGCCGATCGGCGCGCGCGTATAGGCGATCCATTGCCGGTCCTGATTGAAGCGCGACTTGGCCCGCGCCTGATCCTGCGACAGCACGAAATAGATGCCGTTCCACGCGCTCTCGAATTCGGCACGCGGCATCACCGTCAGGCCGCTCGACGGATCACCGAGCAGCACCTCGCCACGCTGCACGCCCTTCACGACGACGAAATGGCGGTAATTCTTGACCGCGATCAGCGCTATGCCGGGAACACCGGTGGCGGCGATCTTGTCCAGTGAAACCTTGTATCCGTCCGCCGACAGTTGGTGGCTGGCCAGCCAGCGCTTCATGTCGAGCAGCGAGAAACCGACCCGGCGGATCTGCTCGCGATCGCCCCGCGCCCACATGCCGCGAAACGCATCGTCCTCGCGCACCGCCAGATCGTAATGATAGCGCAGCAGCGTCGCGAGCGCCGCCGATCCACAGCTGAAATCGTATCGCTGGCGGATGACGCCATCGAATTTGCGCTCGACGACGCTGGTGACGGGTACGGCGTAATCGCCGACCGGGCCGACCGGCGCCACGAACCGCGTGGTGCCGACGACATGATCGGCACAGGCCGACAGTGCGACCGGCAGGAACACCGGCAGGAACAAGGCCGCAGCTCGCATCACTGCCCCGGGGTGATCGAGATATTGACCGCCATCGCCGCGTTGATCGCGACGTTGTTGCCGGTATTGACGTTCAGGATCGACAGCCCGGACATGTTCTGGAATGCGTTGTCCGCGATCTGCGCATTGCCGGTGCTCGAATTGTCACCGACGCTGTTGCGCGACACGCCGGCATTCTGCGTATTGGTCGCGATCCGGGCGGTGTCGGCGCGTCCGGCGATGTCGTGCAGGGCGGCGTCGTCGACCGTCGTGACATCGAAGGGGGAAGCGGCGACCGCTTCGGTCGTGGCCGGCGCCGTTTGCGCGGCTGCCGCGGTCGCGAAGGTCATGGCGAGCGCTGTGCCCCAGATGCCGAGGGCGGGGCGGCCCGGAAGGGAGATCATCAGACGCTCCTCGGAAAAAGGAAAAGAACCGGCGGCGCCATGCACCGCCGGTTTCGAGGGAGTCGGTTACATCGAGATATCGCCGGCCGAGACCGCGACGCTGACGTTCGCATTTTGCGAAGCGCCGACGCCGGTGTTCTGGTTCAACGCCTGCATACCAGCGAAGTTCTGGAACGAACTGCCATCGGTGTTGATGCTGTTGTTGGTGTTCGGCCCGCCGCTGTCGCCGCCGGCATAGGTCACGGTGACGCCGGTGACATAGCTGGACAACGTGGCGCTGGCGACCAGAGCGCTATCGCCGAACACGTTGCTGGTGCTGGCGACGCCGGTCTTGGTCGACATATCGGTCATGTTGTTGCTGTCGTTGACCGAGCTGTCATTGCCGCTGTTGGCGACATAGGTCGAGTTATCGGAGTTGTCCGACTGGTCGCGGCTGTCATTGCCCGAATTCGCGACATTCGTCGAATTGTTCGAATTGTCGGTCGCCGTGCTGCCGTTGTTGGCGGAACGACCCTCGGCAACGCTGTTGTTCGAACTGTCGTTGCCGCTGTCGGCCACGTTGGTCGAATTGTCCGAATTGTCGTTGCCGCTGTCCGCGACATTGGTCGAACGATCCGAATTATCGTTGCCGCTGTCCGCCACGTTGTTGGTCGTGGTGGAATTGTCGCTGCTGTCGGTGACGTTCGAACTGTCACTGGCGGCAACCCGGCCACCGGTGGTCGTGCGGTTGTCCGACGAGTCGGTGGACGCATCGTTGTTGCTGTTCGAACTGTCGTTGCCGCTGTTCGTGTTATAGGAGGCGACGGTCGTGTCGGTCGACAGATCATTGCCGTTGCCGGAATCGGCCACATTGGTCGAATTGTCCGAATTGTCGTTGCCGCTGTCGGCGACGTTCGTCGAATTGTCCGAATTGTCGGTGTTCGTCGTGGTCGAGTTGTCGTTGCCCGAATCCGCGACGTTGGTCGAACTATCCGAATTGTCGTTGCCCGAGTCGGCTACATTCGTCGAGTTGTTCGAATTGTCATTCCCCGAGTCATTGACCGACGCGTTGGTGGACAGGTCGTTGCCGTTACCACTGTCGGCGACATTCGTCGAATTATCCGAATTGTCGTTTCCTGCATTCGAATTGTCGGTCGACAGATCGTTGCCGTTGCCGGAGTCCGCGACGTTGGTCGAATTATTCGAATTGTCGTTGCCCGAATCGGACACATTCGTCGATGCGTCAGAAGACAGATCGTTACCATTGCCGCTGTCTGCGACATTGGTCGAGTTGTTGGAATTGTCATTGCCCGAATCAGCCACGTTGGTCGAGCTGTTCGAATTGTCGTTGCCGCTGTCAGCCACGTTGGTCGAGCTGTTCGAATTATCGTTGCCACTGTCGGAAACGTTGGTCGACAGGTCATTGCCGTTACCGCTGTCTGCGACATTGGTCGAATTGTCGGAATTATCGTTGCCCGAATCGGCGACGTTGGTGGAATTGTCGGAATTATCGTTGCCGCTGTCGGCTACGTTCGTCGAGTTATCCGAACTGTCGTTCGCCGAATCCGCGACATTGGTGGAGTTGTCGGAATTGTCGTTGCCACTGTCGGAAACGTTGGTCGACAGGTCGTTGCCGTTGCCGCTGTCGGCGACATTGGTCGAACTGTTCGACTGATCGGTCGTGGCGGAGGAGCTGTTGTTGGCGGCGGTCTGGCCGGCGCCGGCAGTGTTCGTGGTGTCCTGCGCGATCGCGATGGATGGCGCCGCGATCAACAGGGCAGCGACGGAACAGGAACGAAAGAGCTGGGTCTTCATCGGTCATCCTTCCATGAATTACGCCACGCCTGCCGTTTCTCCGAAACCGACGGAGCGATGGAAGGGACGGTGCGGCGCCTGGATCGGCACAGGGGAAATATCCTCTCTATCCGGCAGTGGCGCTGCCCCAGCTTGGTAGAATAGCGGCCCCCCGTTCATCGCCTTCTCCTCCCCCTGATTTGGGGGGTGGGTCGCGCCCTGTCGCCAAACGGGATGCGCGACGAGACCGTCAGATCAGCGTGGTGCGGCAATGGGGGGCCGCCCGCACCGCGCTTTTCAGCAGCAACGCGACCAGTTCGGCCTGCCGGTTGGTATCGGTCTTCAGGAAGATCTGCTTCAGATACGACCGCGCGGTCTGTTCCTGCACGCGCATCTGGACCGCGGCATCCGTCAACGACACCGAACCGGCGAGCAGGCAGGCGAGGCGTGCCTCGACCGGCGACAGCGCATACAGTCTGCATACCGGCGCCAGCAGCGTGTCGAGATCGCGGTCGGGATCGAACACCCGGACCACGGCCGCGACATCGTCATGGCCCGCGCCATGCGACTCGCTCGGGACGATCACCGCCAGGAGCGGGCGGCCGGTCTTGCGTTGCAGTGCGACCACCGGGGCTTCCGCCATGCTGCCATCCCGCGGCGCGCTACCGCTGAACACATGTTCGATCGCGGCCTGCAGGCGCATCGTATCGGCCAGCCGCGTGGCGCTCAGGATCGAACCGGCACGACGGATACCGTCGTTGCGCGCCAGCATCAGTTCGGCCGCGGCATTCACGAACACCAGTTCGCCATGTCCGTTGACCAGCAACGTGCCGACATCGCTGCTGTTGATCGCCGATGTCAGTCCCTGGATGCGGGCCATCGCTCGTGAACGCAGCGACCACAGGCGAAAGAACGGCTTCACCATCGCCGCCAGCCGCGTGCCAACGTCACACGGATCGCCATAGGCACCGGCTACGCGTGGTCGCACGGTGATCGTTACCGTCGCGACGCCGTCGCTGGCAGGAATCCGGGCGGTGACCATCGTCGATCCGCCTGTCTCGTCCGCCGGTGGTGTGTGGCACACCGGGGTCGACTTGGCGGCGGCGACCTTTGCAGCGGCGATCAAGTCACGTTCGGCCGACGATCCGGGTTCGCCGGCGCCGCTGACGAACATGATCCGGGGCTGGTCGTCCGTTTCGTGCCAAGCGGCCAGCACGCTGTCGGTTGCCAGTTCCTGTGCGACTTCGTGCATCATTTCGGCCAGCGGCTCGTACCCATCGTCGCCGATGTCTCCGCGATCGACATCTATGTCTATGTCGCGAGCGCGGAATTCGGACAGCAGGATAATATTCGGTGAATGCCGACCATGCTGGGCGACGTTCAAGCGCGTGGCCATCCCGGTGATCCTCCCTGTTGCGGCAACGCACCGCCTGCCCCGGCGGGGGTGCCGATCGTCTGCATGAGCTGGATTGTCCGCCGGGCCGGTACGTCATGACGACGACGGACCTAGCGATGTTCATCCAGCCTTCATCTGGCGTTCATCGCACCATTATGGATCGTGGCAGAACAACAAAAGTTCGTTGTTACGAAGGTTTTCAGTAACATAGGTTTTGCTGAGAATTTGGATCGAATCCGGAACGACAGTGGATTACCTAGGAAGGACCGAAATTGATTACGATTCCGTACCATTTCGGGACGAAGAAGATGCCATCATTCGTTCAGATGATGGCCGATGCTGGGGGTAATGCTATCGACAGTATCAATGACCCTTAGCGCAGGGCCAAAAGGGAGAGCGTCGTGGACGATAATCCGCTGATCGCGCGATTGCGGCAGTGCTGCCGTCTCGAAGAACCGGATATTCGGGAACTGCTCGACCTGTGTTGGGATGTTCGCGATATCGGTCGTGGCGTCAATATCGTTCATGACGGTGAGCGCGCCGATCGGGTTCATCTCATCATGAGCGGCTGGGCGGCACGTTATAAACTGTTACCGAGCGGCGCACGTCAGATCACCTCGTTGCTGCTGCCCGGCGATCTTTGCGATCTGCGGTGCACGACGCTCGCCCGGATGGATCAGGGAATCATGGCACTCACGCCCGTGCGCGTGGCCTATATCCTGCCACAGGCGATCAATGCGCTGGAACGGACCGATCCGGCGGTCGGCCATGCGCTGGCCTGGTGTTCGCTGGTGGAGCAGGCGATACTCAGGGCGTGGATCGTGAACATGGGGCGTCGTCATGCACTGGAACGCGTGGCGCATCTGTTCTGCGAGTTGTCCGAACGCCTGTCGATGACCGCACCCGACGGGCAGGGATCGCGCTTCTATCCGCTGACGCAGGAGGAGATCGCCGACACGCTGGGGCTGACGCCGGTTCATGTGAACCGGGTGCTGCAGGATTTGCGCAGCCGGTCGATGATCACGTCGCGGCGCGGCGGCCTGACGGTACTGGACCTGGTCGGACTGCAACGATTGTCGGGATTCAACGGTGCCTATCTGCGGCCGCAGACGATCCCCGTTGCCGAACTCGCTATCGCCTGACTGGCGGCACCTGATTACCCATACGAAAAAAGCCGCCGACCGATAGGCCGACGGCTTTTGTCCCAATCCGTTAAAGGATCAGGCGTAGGTGACCGACTTGCTCCGACGGCGATAACGCATCGCCGTACCGACCATGCCGAATCCGAGGAACATCAGCGCCCAGGTCGAAGGCTCGGGAACGGCGAATACGACGTTGTCGACTTCCAGCGAGTTACCGCCGCTGATGAAATTAATGCCGCCGATCATCGCGTCGCCCGCGCTGCGCGTGAAGGTGACGCGGCGGTTCGTCTGCGGAATGTCCTGGTTGCCATTGGCATTGGCCGTGAACAGGCTTCCAGCGAACGTGCCGATGACCTGACCGGTCGTGCTGAGCAGCTGGACCGAATTGAACGAATCGATCGAACCCAGGAAGAAGCTGACCGAGTCGAAGCCCGTGGTGGACTGAAGAACGGCCGAACCACCGTTCAGAACGGCGAGATAGCGGCTGCCGTCGCTGAATGCGGGCTGTGCGTACTGGTTGGCCAGATCGCCGCTGACGATCGACGAATTGGTCGGGGTCAGGGAGAAACCGGTCGGCAGCGCACCATCGAAGGTGATCGCGGTGCCGGCAGGGGCTGCGAAGGATGCGGCGCTACCCAGCTGGGTGACGAAAGTTGCCGCCGAAGCAGGCGACGCGATCGCGGTAAACAGACCGGCTACTGCCGCAATTTTCATAACCATAGAGATACTCCCTTTAAGCAGAAGGTTGGCCGTCGCCGTTCCAGCACCTCGCCAGAGCGCACAGTCATGGCCTTCCATCCCGAGCGCTTAACGCAGCCTTTAGGATTTGGTTGCAGCGCAGCATAGATATAATCACGCATTCACTAAGATTTTGTTCCCAAACCGTGTCAAAAAGACACAGGGAGGGTCGAAAACGTCGAAAAGTGTGATTGTTTACTGAGTCTGAACGTCATCGGCTGATACGTTATATCCGGAATTGAGCCATTTCAGGACTTCCGCTGCGACGGGATGGTTGACGGCCTTATACCGATTTTCGAGCGCTTCGCGCCGCGTCGAAAGGCGCATCAAGCCACTGTCCTGAAAGGACAATAGGTCTGCCTCAAGCATACCCGCGAGCGGTTCCCCAGCGATCGTCATTGCCGCCTCTCGGAATGCCGTCATGTACCGATAGGCATCTTTCATGTCGTATAATGACGGCAGCGTCAGCGCTGGGATGCAACCGAGCAGCGGCTGCAACGCCGGGTTGATGGCATGCGCCTGCAAATGACCGGCGTTGGCGGCGGACCGACCCGTGAAGCCTCGCAGGTGCAGGTGATCGGACATGCGCGGGCCATCGTTGACGGGGTAATTGTCCCACAGGCATACCGGTCGCCCCAGCCGCGCGGCGACATCGGCGAGATGACCGGGGCCGATCTCCCGCGAACACACCTCTTCGCCCGTCCAGTAGATGCGGATCGCCGGATCGAGCAGGCGGCCGAGCGTCTCCAGATAGCCCGCCGGGCGCTCGCCGAAGACGCGGTCGAGCACGCGATCGTCGGAATAATAGGTCGGGCAGACATAGACCCTGGTCGCGGATGTCCGGCTCGCACAGAAATCGACGATCGCCGCCTGTTGCTCGGCGAGGTCGGGCAGGTCGCCGCGCATGTCGTCGAACAGGATGGCGAGGTCGTCGATGCCGATTGCATCCAGCGCGGCGAGTCGGGCGGCGAGTCGCATGCGGGCGCCGTCGTCGAAATCGACATGCACCTCGAACGGGGTCAGGCCGACACCGAATCGCACCCCCCGAGAGCGGCAATGCGCGGCGAAGGCGGCGATCGCCGCGGCGGCCTCGGGCGGATGCGGCTCATCCCAGCGCCGACGGAGGTGCGCGTCGCTCTTGGGCGCATAATGGTAGAAGCCATAGCCGGCGGGGGCGAGGTGATCGATCACCGCGGTCCGCTCAGCCCAGGACCAGGCGGGGCCGAAAAACGCTTCGATGATCCCGAGTTCGGGCGTGGAGTGGGTCTGCATCCTTCAGACATCGCGCAGCCGGCGGGGGAGTGTCCAGCGATCGACAGCCGATCCGGCCGGCGTCGCCCTTGCCCATCGATGTCACCCGGTATAGCCGGCCGTATACGGCAGTGGAGGATAGCATGCGGACATATCACCCGGTTGGCAGGCGCCTGGTGCTGGGATGGATGGCCGCAATGGCCGGTATCGGCATGGCGCCGCCGCTGGCCGCCCAGCCGCGCGAGCCGTTGACGGTGTTCGCCGCCGCCTCGCTGACCGATGCGCTGCAAATGGTCGGGCGGGCGTACACGCAGCGGACGGGCCAGCCGGTGCGGTTCTCCTTCGCCTCCAGCGGCACCGGTGCGCGCCAGATCGAGGCGGGGGCACGCGCCGATCTGTTCGTCTCGGCCGAACCGTCATGGATGGATCAGTTGCAAAAGGGCGAGCGGTTGCAGCCGGGTGCCCGCCGCGATCTGCTCGGCGGGCGGCTGGCGCTGGTGGCGCCGCGCGCGAGTCGTGTCAGCCTGCGCATCCGGCCCGGCTTCCCGCTGGCCACTGCGCTGGGCGATCGTAACCGGCTGGCGGTCGGCGATCCGCGCAGCGTGCCGGCGGGGCGATATGCGCAGGCGGCGCTGACCCGGCTGGGCGTGTGGACATCCGTCGCCGATCGGCTCGCACCGGCGCAGGACGTGCGGGCAGCGCTGTCCTATGTCGCGCGGGGCGAGGCACCGCTTGGCATCGTGTACGAAACGGATGCAGTGGCCGAACCGGCGGTCAGGATCGTCGGCCTGTTCCCCGCCGCCAGCCATCCGCCGATCATCTATCCCGCCGCCGTGATCCGGGGCGCGAAGCCCGGGGCGGTGGCCTTCTACCGGTTCCTGGGCGGCGCGGAGGCCAGGGCGATCTTCCGCCGCTATCGCTTCCGGCCACTCGGCTGACGATGCTGACACCCGAGGAGTGGGAGGCGCTGCGCCTGAGCCTGCGGATCGCGGGAGCCGCGACCTTCTGGGGGCTGATCGCGGCGACGGCGTTCGCGTGGCTGCTGGCGCGGGTGCGGTTTCCGGGGCGGTTCCTCCTCGATGCGCTGCTGCATGCGCCGTTGATCCTGCCGCCGGTGGTGATCGGCTTCGTCTTGTTGATCCTGTTCGGGACGCAGGGGCCGATCGGGCGCTGGCTGGACGAGGTATGGGGCATCCGGCTGGCGTTCACGGCAGCGGGGGCGTCGCTGGCGGCGGGGGTATCGGCCTTTCCGCTGATGCTGCGCGCGGTGCGGCTGTCGATCGAGGGGGTCGATCCGCGACTCGAAGAGGCGGCACGTAGTCTGGGGGCAGGGCCTTGGGACCGGGCCTTCACGATCGTGCTGCCGCTGGCGCTGCCGGGGCTGGTTGCGGCGGCGGTGGTCGGCTTCGCGGCGGCGCTGGGCGAGTTTGGCGCGGTCATCACCTTCGCCGCGAACATTCCGGGGGAGACGCAGACGCTGCCGCTGGCGATCTATGCGGCGTTACAGGTGCCGGGGGGCGAGGGCGCGGCGGCGCGTCTGTCGGGTATCTCGTTCGCGGCGGCACTGGCGGGGCTCTTGCTGTCGGAGTTGCTGCTGCGCATCGGTCGCCGCCGGGCGGGGCGGTGATGCGGGTCAGGGCGCGGCACCGGCTGGGCGACTTCCGGCTGGACGTGGCGTTTACCGGGCCGGAGGACGGCATCACCATGTTGTTCGGGCCATCGGGCGCGGGCAAGTCGGCGACGCTCGCCATCGTCGCGGGGTTGGTCCGCGCGGACGAGGCGGTGGTGGCGGTGGGCAACCATGTGCTGACCGACACCGCCGCCCGCATCGCGGTGCCGGCGGAGCGACGGCGGATCGGCATCGTCCATCAGGACGCGCGCCTGTTCCCGCACCTGTCGGTCGAGCGCAACCTGACGTACGGCTGGCGGCGTGCGCCCAAGGCCGTGCCGGGCGAGCGGCGGATCGAGCGCGACGCGGTGATCGAGGTGCTGGCGATCGGCCATCTGCTGGATCGCCGGCCGCTCGACCTGTCGGGCGGCGAGCGCCAGCGGGTGGCGATCGGCCGCGCGCTGCTGAGCCAGCCCGACCTGCTGCTGCTCGACGAGCCGGTATCGGCGCTGGATGAGGCACGGCGGGGCGAGGTGCTGAGCTTCATCGCCGCGCTGAAGCGGTTCGGGCTGCCCATGCTGTACGTGACCCACCGCGAGGACGAGGTCCGGCTGCTCGGCGATCATCTGGTGCGGATAGAAGCGGGGCGGGTGGTGGCCGAAGGCACGCCGGCGGCGCTGCTGCCGGGTGGCCTGGTGACGGGCGAGGCGGTAGCGCCCGGGCTGGTGCGGATCGGCAGCGAGACGATCGCCGTACCGGGACTGGATGCGCCGGTCGGGGCGGTGGTGCGGGTGTCGTGGTAACGGGCGGGGCGGCGGAAATTTAGGTTGAGGTTAGACTAAACCCGTTCCTATTTTTCCGGGGCGCGACGATGAGAAAGAGTGGGGCGATCTTATTTTCGATCGGCTTAACATGATGGAGTGCTGTGTGAAGTTGGTCTTGTTTACATCGCCAGATTGAAAACTGCCTACCGTACCTAATCACCTTCCAGCATCACCCAAATCAGGCGGCCAGCGTCAGCCGCCATGCCTCTGCCTTGGCCAGCGCGGGCGCGTCGTCGACGTCGATCCAGTCGAGGTCGCTGCAATCGACCACATGCGCGCGGCGGTCGGCGGCGAGGAGGCGCATGCCTTCGGTGAGGGAAGGGGCGCCAAGGCTGCCGAGCGCGGCGAACAGGCGGGGGCCGATCGCGAAGACGCCGGTGTCGTAGCAGTCGGCATCCGCCATGCCCTTGCCGATCGCGACGATGTCGTCGCCGTCGGTCTTCACCCAGGTCACGTCGTCGGGATCGACCCAGGGGTGGCCGATGCGGCGATCGATGCCGAGGGTTGCGCCGTTGCCGATGCCCGTGGTGGCGAGGCGGGCGTAGAGGGCGGGAGCGACGAGATGGTCGCACATCGCCAGCACCGCCGGTTCGCCGGCCAGCGCGGGGGCGGCGGCGAGGACGGAGACGCCGTTGGGCTCGCGGTGGTCGCGGGTCATCACCGTCTCCACCGCCAGCGGCCAGGCGCGGCTGGCGAGGTGCGCCGCGATCGGCTCCGCCCCATAACCCAGCACCACGATCGCGCGCGTCAGCCCCGCCTCGGCCATGCCGGTCAGGGCATGGTCGATCAGCGGCCGGCCGGCGACCGGGCAGAGCGGCTTGTACGGTGCCGCCGGCCGCAGCCGGCTGCCATAGCCGGCGGCGAGCAGGACGGCGTTGCGGATCATCGCGTCGTTATCCCGTCAGGCAGCCGCGATGAACTTCTCGACCTCTAGCTGGGCGAGGTCGTCGGTCATCTGGGTGCGGGGGTGCTTGCAGAAATAGGCGCTGGCGGGGTCGATGACGCCGCCGATGCCGCGATCCTTCGCTATCTTCGCGCATCGGATCATGTCGATGGCGACGCCGGCGGAGTTGGGCGAATCCTCGACCGAGAGACGGAGTTCGAGGTTCATCGGCACGCCGCCGAAGAGTTGCCCCTCCATGCGCAGGAAGCAGACCTTGTTGTCGTTCTGCCACGGCACGTAATCGCTGGGGCCGATATGGACGTTGTCGTCGTCGAGACGCTCCGCTGCGACCGACTGTACTGCTTCGGTCTTGGAAATCTTCTTCGATTCCAGACGACGGTGGTTCGACATGTTCAGGAAGTCGGTGTTGCCGCCGGTGTTCAACTGGTACGTGCGGTCCAGTTTCACGCCGCGCTTGGCGAACAGGTCGGTCAGCACGCGGTGGACGATGGTCGCGCCCAGCTGTGCCTTGATGTCGTCGCCGACGATCGCGACGCCGGCGTCCTCGAACCGCTTGGCCCAGACCGGGTTCGACGCGATGAAGACGGGGATGTTGTTGACGAAGGCGACACCGGCTTCCAGCGCGCATTCCGCGTAGAATTCGGTCGCTTCCTGCGAACCGACGGGCAGGTAGTTCATCAGCACGTCGGCGCCGGTCGCCTTCAGCTCGGCGATCACGTCTTCCTTCGACGGCTGCGTGTCGTTGGCGACGATGAAGGTGCGGTCGTCCTTGTAATCGGCCATATGCTCGGCGACGCCGTCCAGCACCTTGCCCATCTTGACGACGGTGCCGGTGGCGGGGAGGTTGGCGGCGAAGACGGCGGTGCAATTGGGCTTGGCGAAGACCGCCTCGGCCACATCCTTACCGACCTTGCGCGCATCGACGTCCCATGCGGCCACGACCTTGATGTCGCTGGGGCGGTAACCGCCGACTTCCCAGTGCATCAGGCCGACGGCGTCATTGGTCCCTTCGCCATAATGCTCCAGCCCCTGAACGAGCGAGCTTGCGCAGTTGCCGATGCCGACGATGGCGATCCGGATGTTGGCCATTACAGTCCTATTCCTTGACGAGATAACGCGCCGGCGCGTCGGCCGGGGCGGGAGAAGTTGACGTGAGCAGCGACCGTTCCACCCGGCGATGCCAGGCGAGACCGGCAACGGCGATCAGCGTGAGAGGCACGATCTCGAACCACCAGAAGATGCGTGGATCGCCGATCAGGCAGGCGATGAAGATTGCCCCGACCCGGACATTGGCGGTTTCCAGCGACAGCAGCCGCATCGGCGGCACGGCGGCGGCGCCGTAGCGCGCGCCCAGCACCAGCGGTTCGGGCGAGGCGGCCAGCCGATGTTCGAACGCGCGCGCCAGCCGATCGGGGCTGCCGGCGAACCAGTCGTAGAGGCGAACCAGAGGGCTGTCGCTGGCCGGGGCCGTCGTAGCAACCAGCGCCACGCCCTTTATCCGGCGGTGGAAGCGGCTGCGCTCGCCCTCATACAGGCTCGACTGCACAGCGTGGGCGGCACCGGCGGCGAAGGCGAGGACCCAGCCACCGACCGTGCCGACCTCGATCGCCAGCACGACATAGATCAGAGCAAAGACGCCGTGATCGCACAGGCCATCGAGCATCCGGCCGAGCGGGCTGGCAGTGCCGGTCGCGCGCGCGACCATGCCGTCCAGACCGTCGGCGACCAGCCAGCCGATCGACAGGACCAAGCCCAGTACCGCCAGCGGCCACGCCTCGAACCGGGCATAGGCCAGTGCCGCCGCCGCCCCCAGCACCAGTCCGGCGACCGACACCGCATTGGCCGAAATGCCGCGCGCAAGCGTCCACGGCAACAGCAGGCGGCTGGCGGGATGGATCAGCCAAAGGTTGGAAGGGTCCTCGATCCGGCGATCGCGCGATCCATCCGGTGGAGGCACTGTCATAGGCTGGGGACAATGCGCCTGTGCGCAATTTATTTCAAGATGATTACGGCAGGTTGACGCTCAGTTCATCGAGCCAGACCTGCGCCGTGCCATCGGACGGCGCGCGCCAGTCGCCGCGCGGGCTGATCGCGCCGCCGGCCGAGACCTTCGGACCGTTGGGCAAAGCGGACCGTTTGAACTGGCTGGTCTGAAAGAAGCGGTAGCAGAATTTCTCCAGCCAATGGCGGATCGTCGGCAGATCATAGGCGACGCGTGCGTCCGCCGGAAAGTCCGCCGGCCAGCGGCCCGCGTCCACGTCGCGCCATGCATGCCAGGCGAGAAACGCGATCTTCGACGGGGCGAGGCCGTGGCGCAGCACGTAGTGCGCGAAGAAATCGTTGAGGGCATAGGGGCCGATCATCGACTCGGTCGATTGCAGCGCACCGTCCGCGCCCGCCGGCACCAACTCGGGCGAGATTTCCTGCGCCAGGATCGCGTTCAGCACGTCGTTGGTCGCGGCGTCATACTGGCCGTCGCGGATGCACCAGCGGATCAGGAACTGGATCAGCGTCTTGGGCACGCCGGTGTTGACCGCATAATGGCTCATCTGGTCGCCGACGCCGTAGGTGCACCAGCCGAGCGCCATCTCGCTGAGATCGCCCGTTCCCAGCACGATACCGCCGCGCTGGTTGGCGAGGCGGAACAGGTAATCGGTGCGCAGGCCTGCCTGCACGTTCTCGAACGTCACGTCATATTGCGGTTCGCCGTCGGCGAAGGGATGGCCGATATCGCCCAGCATCTGGCGGGCGGCGGGGCGGATATCGATCTCGTCGGCGGTGCAGCCGAGCGCGCGCATCAGCGCCCAGGCATTGGCCTTCGTCCCCTCGCCGGTCGCGAAGCCGGGCAGGGTGAAGGCGAGGATATCGCCGCGCGGCCGACCCAGCCGGTCCATCGCCTTGGCCGCGACGATCAGCGCGTGGGTCGAGTCGAGGCCGCCGGAGACGCCGATCACCAGCGTCTTCGCGTGCGCCGCCTCCAGGCGCTTCGCCAGCGCCTCGACCTGAATGTTGAACGCTTCGAAACAGTCGGCGTCGCGTTTGGCGGGATCGTTGGGGACGAAGGGGAAGCGGCGGACGGCGCGTTCGAGGCCATGGTCGTGGATATCCTCGCCATGCGCGAAGCCGATGCGGCGGAAGCGGGTTTCGGGATGGCCGGCGAAGGTGGCGGCATCGTTGAAGGTGCCGAAGCGGCTGCGCTCCTGCACCAACCGCTCGGTATCGATGTCGGCGACGGTCAGGTGCGGCACGCGCGCGAACCGCGTGGATCCGGCGATCTGCTCGCCGAGTTCGTGGATCAGGCCCTGTCCGTCCCACGCCACGTCGGTCGTGCTCTCGCCGATCCCGGCGGCGGCATAGACATAGGCGCAGACGCCGCGCGCCGACTGCGCCGCCGCCAGCATCGCCCGCTCGCGCGCCTTGCCGATGACGATGTTCGACGCGGACAGGTTGCAGCAGATCAGCGCCCCGGCCAGCGCGCCCATCGTCGAGGGTGGGGTGGGCGCCCAGTAATCCTCGCAGATCTCGGCATGGAAGGTGAAGAAGGGCAGGTCGCTGGCGGCGAAGATCAGGTCGGGGCCGAATGGCACCTCCTCGCCGTTCAGATCGATCGTCAGGCCGGTGAGGCCGCCGCCGCTCGCGAACCAGCGCTTCTCGTAATATTCGCGGTAGTTGGGCAGGAACGTCTTCGGTACGACGCCCAGCACCCGGCCGCGCGCGATCGCGACCGCGCAATTGTACAGGCGACCGTTCCGTTCCAGCGCGGCGCCGACCAGCAGCACGGGTTTCAGATCGACACTGGCCGCGACCACCGCCGCGATCGCGTCTCGCGTCGCGCGTTGTTGCGCCGATTGCAGGTGAAGGTCGTCGATCGCGTAGCTGGTGAGGTTGAGTTCGGGGAACACCAACAGATCGACTCCGCGCGCATCCGCGTCCTGCGCCAGTGCCAGCGTCGCCGCCGCATTGGCGCGCGTATCGCCGACGCTGGCGCCGGGCGTGGCGGCGGCGACGCGCACCATGCGCTGGCGGTGGAGCGAGTAGAACGGGTGGGTCATGGTTGAGGCTTCTACCCGATCGGTCGGGGTTTTCGACCCTTTTGCTCCCCGGCGGAGGCCGGGGTCCAGTTGGGTGAGCGATCGTAACGAGTTACCTTGGCCTTCCCGACTGGGCCCCGGCCTCCGCCGGGGAACGCTGTTGAAAGCCGGTCGTCCGTCGACTATTTCCGGGGCGCGGCGACCACGTTCCCGCCCCCGTGTCGGGGTGTTCAAGACCGGGACGGCCCGGCAGCCTGAAGGAGGCTGTCATGGCGTGGATTTCCCTGGTGCTGGCCGGTTTGTTCGAGATCGTCTGGGCAAGTGCGATGAAGCAGTCGCACGGCTTTTCGAAGGTGTTGCCGAGTGTCGTGACGATCGGCGGGATGATCGTCAGTTTCGGCCTGTTGTCATGGTCGATGCGGACGTTGCCGCTGGGCACCGCGTACATGATCTGGACGGGAATCGGCGCGGTGGGGGCGTTCGCCGTCGGGATCATGGTGTTCGGCGAGGCGGTCAGCCCGATGCGGGTGGCGGCGGCGTTGCTGATCGTCAGCGGGCTGGTGGTGATGAAGCTGGCGACGCCTTGAGGGGACATTTGTCAGTTATCGATTGCGGCCGATGACCAGCATTGGTGGGCAGCGGACATTCGTGCTTTACCATGAGCGTATGTCGCTCCCGCCTCGAATAATCCTCCATTCACCCATAGCAGACCATGAAGCCTTGGCGAAATTCATCGAGCGCTGTCTCCGGGACGGTGTTCGTCTCATATCCATTGCGGGTGACGATGCGGAGAAAGTGGAACTTGAGGTTGATTTGGTGGTGATCGGCGACGGAAGCGACGAGGGGCGGTTTTTGGTCACAGCGGCCCACCCCGGCGAACCGCTCAACGAAGTGCTGGAATTTGCCTCATCTTGGGTTTGCGACCGCGAAGGTCTGCTTGAAGTTCGGCTCTGATGTCGGCGTCGGCTATTGGGCGAAAGCGACATGGCTGTTTTTCCGGCGCCCGCTCGCTAACGGAGCACTGAACTCCCTAAGTCGAGGCTTCGCATGACGATCACACTGTACGGCATCCCCAATTGCGACACAGTGAAGAAGGCACGGGCATGGCTGGATGCCGAGGGCGTCGCGTATGACTTCCACGACTACAAGAAGGCCGGCGTGGACGAGGCGACCTTGCGCGGGTGGGTCGATCGGCTGGGGTGGGAGACGGTACTGAACCGCAGGGGGACGACGTTCCGCAAGCTGCCCGAGGAGACCCGCGCCGATCTCGATGCGGACAAGGCGGTGCGGATCATGCTGGCGCATCCGTCGGCGATCAAGCGGCCGATCGTGGTGACGGGGGATGCGGTGCAGGCCGGGTTCGATCCGGTGGCTTATGCGGGGCTGTTTCCGGTTCGCTGAGCATACTTGCCTGATCGTGGCAGTCGGCGCACACCTTCTTGCAGATGAAGGGGGCGGTGATGGGCGACTGGGGCGGTTATCGGGGGTCTGACCGGCGGCGGGTGCCGCGGTGGTTCGGGTCGGTGGCGATCCTGTTGATGCTGTGGGGCGCGATGGGGATCGTCAGTTGCATCCAGCAGGTGCGGCTGGGCGCGGACGCGATGGGCACGTCGACCGCCTATGACCGGATGTTCTATGCGGCGCTGCCGATGTGGTATAATCCGCTGTTCGCGATGACGGTGGGAACCGGCTTTGCCGGTGCGCTGGCGCTGTTGCTGCGATCGACGGTGGCGCGGCAGTTCTTCATCGTGTCGCTGGTCGGGATCGTCGCGATGTTCGGCTGGGTGTTCCTCGCGACCGACCTGATCGCGCACAAGGGCGTGGTGGAGGCGACGGGATTTCCGGCGCTGATCCTGGGCGTGGGCGTGTTCCAGCTGTGGCTGGCGTCGCGCGCGCGGCGGCGAGGCTGGATCGGGTGAACTGGCGGGGGTAAGGATCGCCGCCATGTCCACGACCTATACGCTCGACACCGCCACCAGCCGCGCCAACCCGACGCCGGCCCCGCTGAAGCGCCTGACCGTGCCCGCGATGCGCGCGCGCAAATCCAGCCGCGAGGGCGGTGGCGATCCACTGGTGATGCTTACCGCCTACACCGCGCGCAACGCGCAGTTGCTCGATCCGCATTGCGACATGCTGCTGGTCGGGGACAGTCTGGGGCAGGTGATCTATGGCCTGCCCTCGACGGTGCCGGTGACGCTGGCGATGATGGCGGCGCACGGCGCGGCGGTGGTGCGCGGCAGTTACCATGCGGTGGTCGTGATCGACATGCCGTTCGGCAGTTACGAGCGGTCGCCCGAACAGGCGTTCGACAGCGCGGCGTGGCTGTTGAAGGAAACCGGCGCGGCGGCGGTGAAGCTGGAGGGGGGCGAGGCGATGGCCCCGACCGTGCGCTTTCTGTCCGAACGCGGCATTCCGGTGATGGGCCATATCGGCCTGACGCCGCAGGCGGTGAACGTGCTGGGCGGATACGGCGTGCGCGGCCGGACCGAGGCGGAGGCGGCGAAGATCATGGCGGATGCCGCCGCGATCGACGCGGCGGGCGCGTTCGCCATGGTGCTGGAAGGGGTGGTGGAGCCGATCGCGGTGGCGATCACGCACGCCGTGTCGTGTCCGGTGATCGGCATCGGCGCATCGGCGCAGTGCGACGGGCAGGTGCTGGTGGCCGAGGATATGCTGGGCATGTTCGACCGCACCGCGCGCTTCGTGAAGCGGTACGACGATCTCGGCGCGCGGATACAGGATGCCGCCGCGCGCTATGCCGCCGAGGTGAAGGCGCGCAGCTTTCCCGGCGTGGAACAGGTCTATGCGGCCAAGGCACGGGCGGCGGATTGATCCGCTTCCGTTTCGCGGGCAACGTCGTTAAAGGCGCTGGTTCCCCGATCCTGCCCGTTTTTTTCCCGCCTGCCTTTCCCGGAGCTAGTCCTTGGCCCTGCCGCCCGACACCAATGTGGCCTTTCTTCGCGAAGTCGATGACGAGGTTCGCCGCGATCGCCTGACCAGTTTCTGGACGAAATGGGGGTTGTGGTCGATCGCCGGCGTCGTCGCCGCGCTGGCGCTGCTGGGCGGGTTCCTGTTCTGGCAGCACCGTGGCCGCGAGACCGCCGGTGCCGAGGGCGAGCAATTGCAGACCGCGTTCGATGCGCTGGGGCAGGGGCAGTTCGACAAGGCCGCGGCGCCGCTGAAGTCGCTCGCCGGATCGGACGCCGCCGGATACCGGGCGCTGGCGAAGTTCACGCAGGCCGATCTGCTGCTCCAGAAGCAGGACCTGAAGGGCGCGGCGGCATTGTTCGCCTCGGTCGCGACCGACAGCGGCGTCGGCCAGCCGTTCCGCGATCTGGCGCTGATCCGCCAGACCGCCGCCGAATATGATACGCTGAAGCCGCAGACGGTGGTCGAGCGGATGCGGCCGCTGGCGGTGCCGGGCAATCCGTGGCTGGGCAGTGCCGGCGAGATGATGGCGCTCGCGCAGATCCGTTTGGGCCAGCAGGCGCAGGCGGGGCAGTTGTTCGGCCGGATCGCGCGGGACGAGGGCGTGCCCGATTCGCTGCGTCAACGTGCCGTTCAGATGGCGGGCGTATTGGGCGTCGATGCCCTTCCGTCGGGTGCGGCCGGAAAGCCCGCCGGCAGCCCCACCAATCAGGATAGCCCGTCGCAATGATCAAGCATTTCCGTGCCCCGGTGATGGTGGCGGCTCTGGTGGCGTTGAGCGCGTGCGGCATCTTCAAGGGCGGTGGTCCCAAGAAGACGCCGACCGTCGGCGAACGCGTGTCGATCCTGACGTCGGAAAACGGCGTCGCGACCGACCCGTCGCTGGCCGATGTGCAGGTGACGCTGCCCGCCCCTGCCGCGAACGACGCCTGGTCGCAGCCGGGGGGCAATGCCGCCAAGTCGATGGGCCAGCTTGCGCTCGGCGCAACGCCGGCCCGCTTGTGGCAGGCGACGATCAACGGCGGCTCCCCGCGCGAGCGGCTGGCGGCGACGCCGGTGGTGGCTGAGGGCAAGATGTTCGTCATCGATGTCGCCGCGGCGGTCCATGCGATCGCGGCCGATACCGGCGCGACGCTGTGGACGGTCGAACTGTCGCCCGGCAAGAAGAACAGCGGATCGCGTTTCGGCGGCGGCGTGAGTTACGACGACGGCAAGGTCTATGCCGATGACGGTCTGGGCGATGTCGTTGCGCTGAACGCGGCGGACGGCAAGGAATTGTGGCGAGCCAAGCCCGGCGGGCCGCTGCGCGGGGCGCCGACGGTCGCCAACGGCAACGTGTACGTCCTGTCGCAGGACAACCAGATCTTCGCGATCAATCAGGCCGACGGCAAGGTGCAATGGGCGCAGTCCGGCACGCTGGAGACGCAAGGCGTGTTCGGCGTCGCCGCCCCCGCCGCCAGCCAGGGTTCGGTGGTCGCGGGCTATTCCAGCGGCGAACTGTCCGCCTATCGGTATGAGAATGGCCGCGTGCTGTGGCAGGACGCCTTGTCGCGCACGTCGATCACGACGTCGGTGTCGAGTCTGGCCGATATCGACGCGGCGCCGGTTATCGATCAGGGCCGCGTCTATGCGGTCGGGCAGGGCGGGCGAATGGTCGCGCTGGAACTGTCGACCGGCCAGCGGCTGTGGGAGCAGAACCTCGCGGGTATCTCGACGCCGTGGATCGCGGGCGAGTGGCTGTTCGTGGTGACCGACGATGCGCGGCTGGCGGCGCTGTCGCGGGCGAGCGGCAAGGCGCGCTGGATCGCGCAGTTGCCGCGGTTCCGCAACATCAAGAAGCGGTCGGGGCCGATCACATGGTTCGGCCCGGTGCTGGCGGGCAACCGGCTGGTGATGACCAATTCGCGCGGCCAGATCGTCTTCGCCTCGCCCACCGATGGCAGTGTGGTGCAGACGATCGAAACCAAGGTGCCGTTCGGCCTGTCGCCGATCGTCGCCAACCAGACACTGTACGTGCTGGACCAGAAGGGGCAGATCGCGGCGTATCGTTGATCGGGTTTGCAGGGTCGCGGTGATCCGGGGCCTGACGAAATAGCGCTGTTCCCCGGCGGAGGCCGGGGTCCAGTTGGGTGAAGGGTTGCGGTAAGTCACGATGGCTTTCCCAACTGGACCCCGGCCTCCGCCGGGGAACAATTTGGGGCTGAACCCTATGTTCCTGCGCGGCTATCCGCCCCGCTCTAGCGGCGGGGTGACGCCGCGCCCGTCTGCGGCTACAGCGCCACGATGCCCAAACTCCCCGTGGTCGCGATCGTCGGCCGGCCGAATGTCGGCAAATCGACTCTGTTCAACCGCCTCGTCGGCAAGAAACTCGCGCTGGTCGATGATCGGCCCGGCGTGACGCGCGACCGGCGGGAGGGCGATGCCAGTCTGGTCGGCCTCGATTTCCGCGTCATCGACACCGCCGGATATGAGGATCACGACGCCCAGACGCTGCCCGGCCGGATGCGGTTGCAGACCGAGGCGGCGATCGCGCAGGCCGATGTCGCGCTGTTCCTGTTCGATTCGCGCGCCGGCATCGTGCCGCTGGACGAGGAGATCGCCCGCTGGCTGCGGCAGTCCGCCACTCCGGTCATCCTCGTCGCCAACAAGGCGGAGGGCAAGACCGGCGACCAGGGTATCCTTGAATCGCTGAGCCTGGGCTTCGGCGATCCGGTGCAGATGTCGGCCGAACATGGCGAGGGCGTGGGCGACCTGTTCGAGGCGCTGTTGCCGATCATCGACAAGGACAAGGACGAATTCCCGCCCGAGGAAGAGGACGAGGACGACGAGCGGCTCGACGCGCCGTTGAAGCTGGCAATCGTCGGTCGTCCGAATGCGGGCAAATCGACGCTCATCAACCGGATGCTGGGCGAGGATCGCCTGATTACCGGGCCGGAGGCGGGCATTACCCGCGATTCGATCGCGGTCGACTGGACGTGGATGGACCTGCTCGGCCGCCCCCATGCGGTGAAGCTGATCGACACCGCCGGCATGCGCAAGAAGGCCAAGGTGCAGGACAAGCTGGAGAAGATGTCGGTCGCCGACGGTCTCCACGCGGTCGATTTCGCCGAGGTCGTCGTGCTGCTGCTCGATGCGACGCTGGGGCTGGAGGCGCAGGACCTGCGCATCGCCGACAAGGTGCTGTCCGAAGGCCGCGCGCTGGTGATCGCGCTGAACAAATGGGACATCGCCGAAAATGCGTCGTCGCTGTTCAATGGCGTGAAGAAGGCGCTGGAGGACGGCCTGAGCCAGGTGAAGGGCGTCACCGTCATCACCGTGTCGGGCGCGACCGGGCGCGGCATCGATCAGTTGATCGGCGCGGCGTTCGAGGTGCGCGAGGCGTGGTCGAAGCGGGTCGGCACCGGCGAACTGAACCGCTGGTTCGAACACGCGATCGAGGCGAACCCCCCGCCCGCGCCGGGCGGTCGCCGTATCAAGATGCGGTACGTGACGCAGGTGAAGACACGGCCGCCGAGCTTCGTGATCTTCGGCACCCGCGTCGACCAGCTGCCGGCGAGTTACGAACGGTATCTGGTCAATTCGATGCGGCGTGAACTGGGATTCGGGGCGGTGCCGGTGCGCGTCACGATGCGGGCGCCGAAGAATCCGTTCGATACGAAGGAGTAAGGGGGCAGCTCCCGCTCGAATCGGCGGGCGGCAACCTTCTGTTTACCGGATGGCGCTACGGCTTGGGCTGGAACCGGGAAGTCGCGGGAGCAGTCGGGTGTCGCTGGACGGAAGCACGTTGGTGGATGGGGTGGCCTTTGCGGCGGCCAAGTCCGAACTGGGAACGGGCTTCGTGCGCATTCTCGGCTATTTTCGCGAGGATGGCGTGAAGTCGGTCGCCGCGATCGAGGCGGCGATGCGCGCGAATCAGGCGGCGGCGCTGGTCATCCCGGCGCACACGCTGAAGGGCGAGGCGCGGCAATTCGGTGCGATGCCGCTGGCGGCGCTGGCCGAGACGATCGAGGTTGCGGCGCGCGATTGCGTCGAGCGGCAGGACACGCCCGAGGAAGCGCTGGAACAGGTGACGCGGTTGCGGCCGCTGTTCGAACAGACGCTGGCCCTGCTGGAGCGTGAGGCGAATCCGGTGGTGCCGGTGCGCCGGCCGGTGGCGGGCGGTTTCGGCCGCCGGGCGATGCCGGGCTGAATTAACGCCGCATCGCCGGTCGTTCCATCCGGGCCATCGCGCGCCACAGCCATTCCAGCGGGCCGTAGCGGTATCGCGTCAGCCACGGCGTCGGCCACCACAGCATCAAACCCCAGACGGGCGGGATCAGCAGGTAGAGCGTGGCGCGGTCCCAGGCGCCGAACCGGTGCAGGCCCCATCCGAACACGAACGTCATCAGCACGCTGGTGCCGATATAATTGGTGAAGGCGGTGCGGCCGGTCGCCGCCAGTCGTCGTGTAAGGCCGCCACCGGGCCGGATGAGCAACACGATCAGCGCGGCATAGCCGACCACGGCGATCATCCGGATCGGCTCGCTGGCGAAGATCGATCCGGTCATCACCCAGCGCTGGTCAAAGCCATGCGCGATCGTCAGCCAGCCGAGCAGCGCATAGGCGGGCAGGGCGAGGCCCAGGCACCCGGTGGCCCAGCGGCGATACCGCGCCCGCGACCAGCCTCCGGTCAGGAAGCCACTGCGATATGCCGCCATGCCGAACAGCATCGCACTCAACGTCTGCAGGCCGACATAGAAAAGCGAGGCGAACGGGGCATCGGCATGGTCCCAGCGCCAGCGGACGCCCGTCCACCAGCCGCCGCCCTGCCCGGCGATGTCCCCCGACAGCACGGCCGCGGGGGGCGCGCCGAAAATGGCGGCATAGCCGTTCCAGATCGCGGTGGCGGCGGCGGTGTTGCGCGGTGCGCTGTCGAACAGCATCTGCGTGGCGATGCCGCTGATGACCGTCTCCATCGCCAGCGTGATGATCCCCGCCGCCACCAGCGCGCGGACGGGCAGCCGCGCGAACATCAGCGCGAGGCCGCCGACCAGCGCATAATGGCTGAGGATGTCGCCCCACCAGATCAGGTACAGGTGCAGGCAACCGATCACGAACAGCGTCGCCATCCGCCACAGATGCACCTGCGCCCCGTCGCGGCCGGCGCGATCGATGACCAGCAGCATCGAAGCGCCGAACAGGAACGAGAAGAGGCCGCGCATCTTGCCCTCGACGAGCACGAAATTGGCGAACCAGATGGCGATGTCGGCAGGGCCGGTGCCACCCCAGGCCAAGGGCGAGAAATAGGCGGCGCGGGGCAGCGCGAACGCGGGCAGGTTGGCGACCAGGATGCCCATCACCGCGACGCCGCGGATGACGTCGAGCGTGTCGAACCGGGTGTCGGCAGGTGTCTGGACGTCAGGGTCGGGAATCATCGCCGCCGATTGGCACGGTGGCGGCGCGGGCGATAGCGCCTTGCCGCCCGAAAAGGAGGCGCCCCCCTGCGACGCTATCATCGCAGGGGGGGGCACACATGTGTCAGGCGAAGGTAACGCGGGTGCGGCGACGGCCGCGGCGCAGCGCCAGGCCGGTCAGGCCGAACCCGGTCAGCATCATCGCCCAGGTCGACGGCTCCGGCACCGCCAGCACGCTGTTGATCCAGCTGGCGTGGATCGAGGTGGGGACATAGCCGCCGAATTCGCCGAACGACGAGTTCAACGTGCCGTCGACGTCGCCATATTCGGTGCCGAAGCTCAGGCCGAACGACGTGACGCTGGCGATCTTGCCGTCGACGAAGCTGGGGCCGCCCGAATCACCGTTGGAAATCGATGCCTCGCGGGCGCCGCGACCCAGATTGCAGAACTGATAGCTCTCGACACCAACATCGCCCGAAACGATGCAGGCGGCATCGTTCACGCGACGGCCGCTGTCAAAATCGGCGACATAGACGTTGTCGATTTCTGACCCGCCGCGGCTCAGGAAATCCAGACCGCCGTTGAAGACATCGTCCCCCAGACGGAAGTCATAGGTGTTGTCACCCTGACGACGACGGCCCGCGCCGGCATCGGCGCCGATCGCGCCGCCGACCGTCGAACGACGGCCGAAGCCGGCGACGTTGAAATCGGTGCCGGTCAGATTGTCGGTGTACAGGCCATAGCTGGTGGCGAACAGCGGTGCCGCTTCCGACAGGCGGAGGACGGCGATGTCGTTCTGATCGATGACCTGTCCGGTATAGCCGGCGTTGACGAAATACTCGCTGACGGTGATCGCGGTCGCCAACGGGCTGGCACTGGGGACGACATCGGGATCGGTGCCGTTATAGAAATAGGCGGTCGTCGCGATCGGGTTGGCCGTACCGGCACCGCCGCTGACGCAGTGGCCGGCGGTCAGGATCGACATGCGGTCCGCCAGCAGGGCACCCGAACAGATGAAGCTGCCGGCCGCACCCTGGTTCATGATGAGCGATACGACGCCGCTGTATTTCTGGTCGGTCGCGAAATAGGTCGGATTGCCATTGGCGAACACGGTGCCGGTGCCGGTGGTGCCGATGATCGTATTCGATGCCTGATAGCTCAGGCCATTGGCGGACGTACCGATGACCGTGCCTGCCGATGCGGAGCCGGCAGCGGACAGCAGAAAGGCAGCCGCCATCGTGTGGCGGAACATACGCTTTGTCATGAAATCTCCCCGTTTTCAGGGACGTGTCCATTCCTGCGAACGGGTAACGATCACGCCTCCTGTGAAACGGAAGCTATCATGCAGTGCAGCAAGGTAAAGAGATATTCCTAACTATTTATTAACATTCTGTGACCGAAATGGTGGCGTCGACATTCTTACGCCAGTGCAGCATCCGATCCCATCAGCGTCGGGAAGAACCCTTCGTGTGCCGCACGCAGCGCATCGAGCGCCACCACGTCATCCCGGTCGGGCCGCTCGAAGATCAGGCGCTTGCCGCCGGTGCGGCCGAGCGGTTCTACCTCTACCCCCGCGGCATGGGCGGCGCCGAGGAAATCGAGCAGCGCATGGTCGTGGACGGTGACGATATAGACGCCCTGATCCTCCGCGAAGAACGAGCGTGCGCAGTCATAGGGCTGCTTGCGGTCGATCATCGCGCCGATGCCGCCGGCCAGCGCCATTTCGGCGATGGTCACGGCAATGCCGCCATCGGACACGTCGTGGCAGGCGGTCATCTGGCCGGCACGGATCGCGTCGCGGACGAAGTCGCCGGTGCGGCGTTCGGCGGCGAGATCGACGGGCGGCGGTGGCCCTTCCTCACGGCCATGGACTTCGCGCAGCCATAGCGACTGGCCGAGATGGCCGCCGCGCGTGCCGACGGTCAGGATAATGTCGCCGGTGGCCTTGAATGCGATGGTCATGCTCTTCGACCAGTCGGGCATCAGGCCAACGCCGCCGATCGCAGGCGTCGGCAGGATCGCCGAGCCGCCGCCGGTCGCCTTCGATTCGTTGTAGAGCGACACGTTGCCCGAGACGATCGGGAAATCGAGCGCGATGCACGCCTGGCTCATCCCGTCGAGACAGCCGACGATCTGGCCCATGATCTCCGGCCGCTGCGGGTTGGCGAAGTTCAGGCAGTTGGTGACGGCGAGCGGCGTCGCGCCGACCGCCGTCAGGTTGCGCCACGCCTCGGCCACCGCCTGCTTGCCGCCCTCGACCGGGTCGGCGAAGCAGTAACGCGGCGTGCAGTCGGTGGTCATCGCCAGCGCCTTGTCCGTGCCGTGGACGCGAACGACGGCGGCGTCGCCGCCGGGGCGCTGCACGGTGTCGGCGCCGACCATGTGGTCATATTGTTCCCAGATCCAGCGACGGCTGGCGATATCGGGCGATCCCATCAGCGTCAGCAGATCGGCGGCGATATCGGGGGAGCCGGGCGTGTTCTCCAGCGGCGCGGGCTTCGGCGTCGGCACGTGCGGCCGGTCATACAGCGGTGCCTCGTCGGCCAGCGGCCCGAGGGGGATGTCGCAGACCGTCTCGCCCTTCCACGTCAGTACCATGCGGCCAGTATCGGTGACACGGCCGATGACCGCGAAATCGAGTTCCCATTTGCGGAAGATCGCCTCGGCCTCCGCCTCGCGGCCGGGCTTCAGCACCATCAACATGCGCTCCTGCGATTCGGAGAGCATCATTTCGTACGGCGTCATGCCGGTTTCGCGCTGCGGCACGTCGTCCATGACCAGTTCGATACCCACGCCGCCCTTCGACGCCATCTCGACCGACGAGGAGGTGAGGCCGGCGGCGCCCATGTCCTGAATGGCGACGATCACGTCGGTCGCCATCAGTTCCAGACACGCCTCGATCAGCAGCTTCTCGGTGAAGGGATCGCCGACCTGCACGGTCGGGCGCTTGGCATCGGCATCGTCGCCGAAATCGGCGGAGGCCATCGTTGCGCCGTGGATGCCGTCGCGCCCGGTCTTCGACCCGACATAGACGATCGGATTGCCGATGCCGCTGGCGGCGGAATAGAAGATCTTGTCCTGATCGGCGACGCCAACGGTCATCGCGTTGACCAGGATGTTGCCGTCATAGGCGGGGTGGAAATTCACCTCACCGCCCACCGTCGGCACGCCAACGCAATTGCCGTAACCGCCGATGCCCGACACGACGCCCGAAATCAGGTGCCGCATCTTGGGATGATCGGGTCGGCCAAAGCGCAACGCGTTAAGGTTGGCGACCGGGCGCGCACCCATCGTGAAGACGTCGCGCAGGATACCGCCGACCCCCGTCGCCGCGCCCTGATAGGGTTCGATATAGGACGGATGGTTGTGGCTCTCCATCTTGAAGATCGCCGCCTGTCCGTCACCGATGTCGATCACGCCGGCATTCTCGCCGGGGCCGCAGATGACGTGCGGACCGGTGGTCGGCAGCTTCTTCAGGTGGAGGCGGCTGGATTTGTAGCTGCAATGCTCGGACCACATGACCGAGAAGATGCCGAGCTCGACCAGATTGGGCTCGCGGCCCAGCGCGTGCAGCACGCGCTCATATTCTTCCGGGGAGAGGCCGTGTTCGGCGACGATCGTGGCGGTGATCTCGGTCATGGCGCGCAGATAGCGGCGGATCGTCCGCCATGCCAGCGTCGCCGCGATTTCCCCCGAAATGACGCTTGTCGTGGCCCGCATTGTGGCAGGGCGGACATAATTTTTAGAGGTTTTTCCGCTAGGGCGGCAACGACCGTCGATATTCGGCGGTTGTCATTCCGTGTCACTACGGGGCTGGAGGCAGCGTCCAATTCCGGACGCTGCCTCTGGTTTTATGCGCTTGAGAAGATCAGGCGTAGGGCGGCTGATGCAGGCCGGCGGGGCTGGTCGTGAAGATCTCGCACCCCGTTTCGGTGATGCCGATCGAATGTTCGAACTGCGCCGACAGCGACCGGTCGCGCGTCACCGCCGTCCAGCCGTCGTCGAGCAGCTTCACGTCGGGACGGCCGATGTTGATCATCGGTTCGATGGTGAAGATCATGCCCGGCCGCAATTCGGGGCCGGTGCCGGGGCGACCGACATGGACGACCTCCGGCGCATCATGGAACAACCGGCCGAGGCCGTGGCCGCAGAAATCGCGGACCACGCCGTAACGATGCGATTCGGCATGACGCTGCACGGCATGGGCGATGTCGCCCATATGGTTGCCGGGCTTGGCCTGTTCGATGCCGAGCATCAGGCACTCATACGTCACCTCGACCAGCCGCCGCGCCTTCAGCGGTACGTCGCCGATCAAATACATGCGGCTGGAATCGCCGTGCCAGCCGTCCAGGATCGGCGTGACGTCGACATTGACGATATCGCCCGACTTCAACGCCTTGTCCGACGGAATGCCGTGGCACACGACATGGTTGATCGAAATGCAGGTGGAATGCGTATAGCCGCGATAGCCCAAAGTCGCCGGCACGCCGCCGCCCGCGAGGATGAAATCGTAGATCATCCGGTCGAGCGCCGCGGTGGTGACGCCCGGCACCATGTGCGGCACCAGCATGTCGAGCGTTTCGGCGGCGAGCCGCCCCGCCTTGTGCATGCCGGCAAAGGCGGCGGGGCCGTGCAGCTTGATGGCGCCGGTGCGCGCATCGGGCGCGTCGGAGGTGACGGTGACATATTCGGTCATGCCCAACGTTATAGCGTGGCGGGCGCCGATTTGCGAGGCTATGCCGCCGCCATGGCAAGCGAACGCATCTGGACGGCCGCGCTGGTGGTCATCGGCGACGAGATCCTCTCCGGCCGGACGCAGGACCGGAACGTGGCGCAACTCGCCACCTGGCTGAACGTGCAGGGCATCCGCCTGGCCGAGGTGCGCGTGGTCGCCGACCGCGAAGAGGCGATCGTCGAGGCGGTGAACACCCTGCGCGCGCGCAACGATTACCTGTTCACCACCGGCGGCATCGGCCCGACGCATGACGACATCACCGTCGACGCGATCGCGGCGGCGCTGGGCGTCGGCGTGGAGCACCACCCCGACGCGATGGCGACGCTGACCCGCTATTACGAAACGCGCGGCGGCCTGACCGAGGCGCGCGCGCGGATGGCGCGGGTGCCGGTGGGGGCGGGGCTGATCGAGAACCGCGTGTCGGGCGCGCCGGGCATCCGGATCGCCAACATCTTCATCATGGCGGGCGTCCCCCACATCACGGCGGGCATGCTCGACGCGCTGACCGGGACGCTGGAGGGCGGCCGCCCCGTCGTGTCGCGGACGATCGGTTGCTGGGTCGGCGAGAGCGAGGTCGCCGATATCCTGCGCGCGACCGAAAAGGCGCATGAGGAAGTGGCGATCGGCAGCTATCCGTTCTTCCGCGACGGCCGGACGGGTGCGAATTTCGTCGTGCGGAGCGCCGATCCGGCGCGGGTCGATGCGTGTCTGGCCGACCTGACGGCCGCATTGCGGGGGGCGGGCCGCGAGGTGATCGACGACGGTATCTGATCTATGCTTGCAACAACTGCAATCGCGGTGACCGACTGCGCAGTTGTGATGGTGGGCCGGTGACGACACATGGACGGATGCGCTGCGTTGCAGCAAATTCCATGTCCGGGGTTACCATGTTCAGCCTGATCGCGCTTTATTTCGATTACCGCAAGCAACAGGCCGCCGCACCGGTGCTGACGACCGCCCCGGCCGCCACGCCCGCCAACGACCGTGAGCCGATGCGCGCCGAGGCCCGCGCCGCCTGATCCGTCTGGCGCGGCGCCATCAGGTTGGGGAATTACGCCTTGCCCACCACAGATAGGCCAGCACGCCCGCACCGACGATCACGCTGACGGCGGCGATCTGCCAATTGCCGGATCGCTCGTCCGCTGGCCCGAATGCGGTTGCGATACCAATCGCCGCGCCGGCCACGACCATGATCCAGCCGAGAAGGCCGGCCGACAGGCGCGATTCGGGCTCCAGCTTCGCGATCAGCAGACGGGCGCTTTCCGGATCGGTCTTCAGCGCGCGCCGCACGGTGCCATGAAGAATCATGTGCGAAATCAGCTTGCGCACCTGTACCGCGAAAAGAAGCATGATCGTCAACGCGGCGATCGGAAGAATGACTTCTTGCATCGATATTCGCGCCCATTGTCATCCGGCACACGATCAACTGCGACGGTCTGGAGCGGGTGAAGGGAACACGCCATTGCCGTAAGTGGCTAGTGGCGGAAGTTTGAGGATTGCAGGTGACTCAATCTGACCGGCCCGCAGTACTCGATTAGGGCGCTTTGGGCGCGCCCGACGCAGCAAACTAAGCAGGGGACACACTGGAAATTTCCTTGCCGATATCCCGCCGGGGCCATTTCGCGCAATCCGGCGTCTAATTGACTGCTCCTGTTCGAAAATCGTTCGTAGACTTGAAACGGCGACCCTCCGATGGCATTCCACGCGCGGCTGATCCGGCCGCGCCGTCCACACTGGCGAAGCCTATGGGCAGGAGACGTATATCGCCACTCGAACCATTCCAGGTGCGCGTGGGCCTAGCCGAGTCGACCGACCGTATCGCTCGTCACGAGGGCGATAGTTTTGCGATCCGCGAGCGGCTCGCCTTCGCCAACGTCCGCCTGTTCACGCTGTCCGATGGAGAGATCAACCATCTCACTGGCACGCTCAAGGGCATGATGGATGCCAACTTCCGCAAGGAACTGGGTGCCAAGATCAAGCGCGGCCAGCGGGGCACAGTGGCGCAAGGGCGATCTCCCGCGGGGCTCGCCTACGCCTATCGCATGGCTAATCGGATCGACGCCGGTGGCCGTGCCGTCCGCGGTCTTCGCGAAATCGACCCCGAGAAGGCGGCGATCGTTCGCCGCATCTTCGAAGAATATGCCGACGGGATCAGCCCGAAGCGGATCGCCGAGCGGCTGAACGCTGACGGTATTCCCGGACCACGTGGCGACCGCTGGCGCGCGACGACGCTCCGTCCGGACCGAACCCGCGGCAACGGCCTGCTGCAAAACGAGCTCTACATCGGCCGCATCGTCCACAACCGGACGTCGAAGGTGGTCGAGCCGATGACGCGCCGCGTCCGCATCCGCCCGAACCCGCAGGATCAGTGGGTAATCGAAGACGTGCCGCACCTGCGCATCATTGATCAGGAACTGTGGGACAAGGTGCAGGGCGCACTGCGGCGCCGTGAGGGCGGGACACCGGTGCGCCACCGGCGGGCGCGGCACATGCTCTCCGGTCTCGGCGTATGCGGTGTCTGCGGCAGCTCGTGGAACGTCCGTACTGCCACCTACTGGGGTTGTGGCAGCCGCACGGAGGGCAGCGGTTGTGACAATAACCGCACGATCTCGACCGAGAGCTATGAGCGTCGCGTGCTTGCCGGCCTGCGCGACCGAATGCTGGACCCGGATCTGGTCGAGGTTTTCGTAGCTGAGTACCGCGAGGAACATGCCAAGCGCGCCGTCCAGATGCAGCGGGAGCGCGGTTCAGCTGAACGCCGCTTGGCCAATGCGACAGCGACCATCGACCGCCTCGTTGCTGCGGTCGGCTCTGGCGCCGGGACGTTCGAGCAGTTCCGCGACGCGCTTAACAAGGCGCGGGACGACCGAGAAGCGGCGCTGGCCGAGTTGCAGGATCAGGATGCGCTGCCAGTCGTGGCGCTCCACCCGGCGATCGTCGCGGATTACCGTAGGCAGGTCGCGAACCTGCAAGCCGCACTGGCTGATCCCGAAGCGGGTCCGCAGGCGGCGACGGCCTTGCGCGCTCTCAACGACCGGATTGTGCTGACACCCAATCCGGATGGCCGTGGCGTATCGATCCAGGTCGAGGGACGCCTCGCCGGCATCGTCGCGCTGGCAACCGGATGCGAACCGCCGGAGGCGCTTACTGTCAAGATGGAGCGGGTGAAGGGAATCGAACCCTCGTCGTAAGCTTGGGAAGCTTCTGCTCTACCATTGAGCTACACCCGCGGACGCGGCGCAATCGGGGATTGCCGTGGCGCTGGACCGTGGCGACGATCGGTCGCTGATCCAGCTGCCGACTGCCACAGGTCACGCGTGCCGGTCAACCGACATGATGGCGCATCACAGGCCTTCGGTCATCCAGTGCGCGTTCGACAGGCGGCGGGCGAGGTCGGCGCATTGGCGGCGGATGTCGGGGACGGCGACGATTTCCCAGAAGCTGCCGCGCGTCATCGGGCCGATGCAGTGTAGATCGGGCCGCGCGATGCCGTCGCGGTCGATCACCCGCGAACCGGCGTCGACGTCGATACCCAGCCGCAATCCGTCCGGGCGGACCATGCCGGTGGCGACCATCTGGCGCAGCAGCGGCTCGGCGGTGCGCAGCACGTCGCCCTGCGGGCCGGTGCAGTTGACGATGCGGCGGGCGGTGATCGCGCGAACCAGATCGCCATGGCGCGGCCGCCAGCGCAGGCGCGCGCCGTCCGTCGCCGGCATGGTGTCGATCGTCTTGCCGGCGGCGAAGGTCAGCTGGCCGCTGGCCATCAGCCGGTCGATCCGGTCGGCGACGGCCGGCGCGAGACGGTGGCGGTGGACGTCCCAGAACGGCCGGCAATGGCGCAGGAAACGCGCGCGGGTGGCGTCGTCCTGACGCTCCCACCAGCGCTGCGTCACCGGGCGCAGCGCATCGACCGCCGCGCGCCAGCCCTGTCGGGCGGCGTCGGCTCGGACATCCGCCACGAGCTGCGATAACGGAAGGTCGGGCGGATCGCTCAGGCCGGCGGCGGGTGGGCTGCCATCGACATGGCGGCGGGGAGACAGCCCGCGCCGGGACAGGGCGAGGATCGGTCCCGTAAAGCCGGATGAATCGAGATGCAGCGCGACGTCGATCGCGGTCAGTCCCGATCCGATCAGCACGACGCTATCGTCCGGGGTCAGCCCTGCGGCCGGGTCGATGGCCCAGGGATCGTCGACATAAACGCCGGCGGGCAGCGCCGCGACATCGATCCCCGGCGGCACGTGCGGGGGCAGATTGCCGAGCGTCAGCACCACCGCGTCCGCCGTCATTGGCTCGCCCGCCGCCAGCGTCAGGCGCATCTGGGTCGGGGTGCGCTCGATCGCCGATACCTCGTCCGCGACGATCGTCAGGCGGTCGCCGGCGCGTTCGCGCACTTCGGACAATGTGGCGCGCAGATAGGCGCCATAGGTCGATCGCGCGACGAAGGCGGCGGGCGGGGCGTCGCCCTGCGTCCGCAGCCAGCGGGCGAAGTGATCGGGATCGTCGGGAAAGGCGCTCATCCCCGCCGCGCGGACGTTGAGCAACTGATCGGGCTGCGCCGCGCCATAGGCGATGCCGCGCGCCAGCCGTCGCGGCGCCCGTTCGATCAGGGTGGTGCGCGGGCCGCCATAGCGGAACAGGTTGATCGCCATCAACGTCCCGCTGAAACCGCCACCGACGATCGCGACATGGCTGTCGGGCGGCAGGTATCCCGCCACGACGGGGTTCGATGCGTGCATCATTCTCGCTCCGTCGGCCGGTCAGGCGAGGTTGGGATAACCCAGCGCCGCGGCCGTTGCCGCCATCGCGCCCAGCGCGCCCAGCGCGGCGAACGCGTCCGGCGGCACGGCGACGATGCCGCGCAGGAACAGCGTCGCGCGGGCATCGTCAAGGGCAGGATCGGCCATCGCTTCCTTCAGCGCGATGCGCAGCGCCGCGACGGTGTCGACCGGTGTGCTGCGGGCGGTGACGAAGGGCAGGGTGGGGGACGATGGCGTTTCGGCGACGATGCGCAGTCCCCTGACAAGATCGGGTTCGAACCGGGCGAGGCCGGCATGGGTCACGGCATCGATCGCCGCCAGATCGGCCTCGTCGTTCAGGATGGCGCGGATGCTGTCGCGGTGCGACCCGGTGACGACGACATCGGCGAAGAAGCGGTTGCCCTGCGCGACGGGAGCGACGACGGCGCGGAACAGGTTCATGCCGGTGTTGGAGGCGGGGTCGTTGATCGCGGCGCGGCGGCCGCGAAAATCGGCCAGGGTGGCGGCGGGATCGGCGGCGCGGGTGACGATCAGGCTGCGGTGGCGGCCCTTCGCGCACCCCGGCGCGTCGTAATCGGGCAGCGCGAGTATGCGGAGCGGCAGCGCGCGGCTGACCAGCGGATAGCCGCACGCCTGCCCGAACAGCAAGGCCGGGTCGTTCCACAGGTCCGCCGGCGCCCTGTCGCGCGTCAGGTGGCGCGGTGCGGCGATACCGTGCGCGATCAGCCGGGTGGCGATCGCGGTCCACAGGCGATCGTTGGCGGACGCCTGTGCGGGCAGGTCGTACATGCCGAGGAAGCTGCAGGCGGTCATGGTGCGGCGGGTCGATAACCGGGATGGACGGGATCGTCATGCGCGGCGAACAGAAAGCGCCGCGCGATCTCGCGATAACCGGCATAGCGCCGCGATCCCGCCAGCGAAAAGCGACGGCGATGCGCGCGGTGATAGGCGGGCAGCCGATACCAGGGCAGCAGCGGCCGCTCATGATGCGCGACGTGCAGATTGTTGTTGAGGAACAGCAGCGCCAGCGCCCCGCGCGATTCGATGCTGGCGGCGCGGCCGGGGGTGGTCAGTTCGGCGCGATGCTCGGCATAGGAGCGCAGCAGGGACAGCGCCGTGCCGGGATAGACGAACATCGCCAGATACCGGCCCCAGCCAAGCCCGACATGGTCCAGCCACGCCAGTATCAGGGCCACGCCCAGCAGATGCGGCATCCAGTCGGCCATGGCGGCACGGGGATGGCGCCACGCGCGCCGTGCCTCGCCGGCCAGAAAACGGGTGATGACGATCGGCGGCCCGGCGATCATCTGCCCCGCCAGCGTCGATTGCAGCCGCGCTACCTGTCGCAGGAACCCGCGATGGTCGCGCAGGTAACGCGACTCGGGGTCCTGCAACGGATCGGTGATCGCGGGCGAACCGTGATGCGCCAGATGCGACCGGCGATAGACGCGGTACGGCAGCCACAGCGACAGCGGCACCGACCCGATCGCATCGTCGATCCGCCGCCGGCCGGTCGGATGGCCATGGATCACCTCGTGTTGCAGCGATCCGTGCCACGCGACGATCCAGCCACCCGCCAGCATCAGGAGCGGCCAGGGGATCAGCGCGTGAACGGCGGTCAGCGCGATCCAGCCGCCATAGACGATCGCCGTCACCGCCAGTGTCGGCAACTCCACGCCCTTGCCCCGTCGTCGATTCATCGGCCACTCCTTCGTCAGGACGGCCTAATATCCACTTATCGAGTGGGAATTGAAGGCGCTTTCGCTCGGGTGCCGTAAAGACGGGCTATGTCGCGTGGGGTGTTCAGCGTCGGCCGGCCAGCGCCTCGGCCCGGCCGACCTCATGTTCGACCACCTGATTGGTCAGCCGCAGGAACAGCCGTTGCGCCTGCCGCCATGCCACCAGTCCGGTGTCGCGCTGGCGCTCGCGGTCGCTGACGACCAGCCGGCTGCCCCAGTCGGCGACGGTGTCTCGCATCGCGCCGGTCGCCGATCCGCCCGGCTGGATCACCAGCGATGGAAAGGGCAGGCGCGTCTGCGGCGAATCGAACAGGCCGGCACGGTCGCGATTCTCGGCATCGGCCTCGGGCGTGAAAAGTACCGCGCCCGCGATCCGCGCGACGTAATCAGCGGGCGACAGGCGTGCCCACCAGGCACTGGCCGCACAGCCCAGCCCGTCCGCCACCAGCAGCACGGCCCGGTCCGCCCCGCGCACGATCTCGTCCAGCCGCGCCGCCCAGATGTTGCGATCGCCCAGCGAGGTGACGTCCAGCGGCAGGGTGTGCACGCCGCTCGCCGGCCAGCCGAACATGGTTTCCCATGCGGGCGCGGGCGTATCCGCGCCGGTGCCGCCGCCGATTATCGTGACGATCGAAAAGCGATCCTGCCCGGCCAGTGCGATCATGCTCGTCTCCTTGGGGTCGACAACGCATCAAACCCCAAACGGCGCAGCCTGCCCAGCCGAAAACGCCTGATGGAGGACTGGACGCGTCGAACCGTCGCGCCACAGCCGGGCTTTCGTCGCAGACAGGTTTTCTTTCAATTCCTATTGATCCAGTGTAGTATTGTCGCGACAAGGAGACGAACATGCTGCCCGATCCGATTCCCGCCATTCACCACGCCACGGCCACCGCCGCGTGCGGCACGGCGTCGATCGGTCGGGTGCGCTGATCGCCATGCTCGGTTTCACCCAATCCCCCGCCACCGGCTCGTCGATCTCCGACGTGGCGCGCGACCTGCTGGCGGCGCAGACCGACTGGCGGGCGCGGCAGGGCGAGGGGCGCGACGTCGCCAGCTTCCCGTCGCGCGCGGCACTGGAACGCATCGTCGAGACGCTGGCGGCGGCGCTGTACCCTCGGCGGCTGGGCCATGTCCGGGGCGGCGGCACCGAGGAGGAGGCGTTCGTCGTCGCCAAGCTGATCGGCGCCACCACCGAACTGGAACGCGAGGTCGCCGCCGAACTGGGATATTGGCAGGCGGAAGCGCGCGGCAGCCGGTTCGACGCGGATCAGGCCGGTGCGATCGTTCGCCTGTTCTCCGGCACGTTGGGCAAGGTGCGCCGCCTGATCGACAGCGATGTCGAGGCGGCGTTCCTGGGCGATCCGGCGGCGCGCAGCGTTGACGAGATCCTGGTCTGCTACCCCGGCGCCACCGCCAGCCTGCACCACCGGATCGCGCACGAACTGCACGTGCTGGGCGCGCCGATCGTGGCGCGGATCATCTCCGAAATCGCCAACGAGCGCACCGGCATCGACATCCATCCCGGCGCGACGATCGGCGAGGGCTTCTTCATCGATCACGGCACGGGCGTGGTCATCGGCGAAACGTCGATCATCGGCGCGCGGGTGCGGCTGTACCAGCATGTGACGCTGGGCGCGCGGACGCCGTTCGGCGAGCGGGCACCGGGGCCGCACGAACGCTATGCCCGCCATCCGATCATCGAGGACGACGTCGTGATCTATGCGGGCGCGACGATCCTGGGGCGGGTGACGATCGGCACGGGATCGACGATCGGCGGCAATGTCTGGCTGCTGGGCGACGTGCCGCCGCACAGCATCGTCGTGCAGCCGGAGGCGCGCGTCGCCGCCGTGGCGGAGGCCAATGCCGTGCGCGACACCCTGCTGGGCGTGGACTGAGCGATGGGCAGCATCCCCCGCAAGCCGGTGATCGGCGTCCTGTGCTGCAACGAATTGGTCGATCGGCCGGTGCAGGTCGTTGCCAGCCGCTTCGTCGCGCCGCTGACCACGCTGTCGGACGCGACCGTGCTGCTGGTGCCGGCGCTGGCCGGGATCACCGACGCGACGCAGATGGCCGGCATCCTCGACGGCCTGTTGCTGACCGGATCGCGCTCGCACGTCGCCCCTGCCCGTTACGGCAGCGACGCCGTCGCGGGGCCGCTGGACGAGCAACGCGACGAGGTCGCGCTGGCGCTGGCCGGCAGGATGATCGAGGTCGGCAAGCCTGTCTTCGGCATCTGTCGCGGGATGCAGGAGATCAACGTGCTGTTCGGCGGTACGCTGGCGATGGATCGCGGCGGCAGTCACCACCGGGCGAACGATGGCGCCGACGATCGTGCCGATCCCGATGACGCGTACGAGGCGCTGTTCGCGCATCGCCACGATGTCGAACTGACCCATGGCGGCCGGCTGGCCGGGGCGACGGGCGCGCGGCAATTGTCGGTGAATTCGGTGCATCATCAGGGCGTCGACCGGCTGGGCCATGGCCTGTCGGTCGAGGCGGTGGCGACCGGTGACGGGCTGGTCGAGGCGATCTGGGCGCAGCCCTGCGGCGCCGACGTGCTCGCCGTCCAGTGGCATCCCGAATGGAATGCCGAACGCTGCGCAGGCAGCCGCGCTTTCTTCGCCATGGTCGGCGCGTCGCTACGCGGCGTCGCGCACTGACGATGGCGCACCATCAGGTTCAACACGAAAGGGACTATTCATGAAGAAGATCATCGCCGCCTCGCTGCTGGTCGCCGCTGCCTCGCTGGCTGCGTGCTCGCCGTCCGACAGCGGCGCGAACAGCGCGGCGGCAAGCGACCTGTCGCTGAACAGCACCGATATCCCGGCCGAGGGTAACGCCGGCGCGTTCGACGGTGAATTCGGCAACGGCGCGACCGGGCTGGACAACGCCGTGGACCTCGACAACGAGGCCGCACCCATCGGCAACGCCGCCGGGGCGCCGGGCAACGGTCTTTAAGCAGTTCACCGCCGCTGACGGCGGCGGTCACGGAACGCGCCAGGTTTAAGCTCCCTAGGCGTCAACTTCGGCCCGGTAGCCCTAGCTACCGGGCCGCTATTTGTTGGCCGGGTGGCGGGCGAGGAAGGCGGCGTGCGGCTCGGCATGCGCCAGCGTACCGGCGATCGCATCGCGCATCCGCGCGAAGGTGCCGCGCAGGGCAGCGGTGTCGAACCGGTCGGCGAGCGGGCTGTGGCGGGCGGGCAGGTCGTCGAAGCCAGCATACATGCTCAGCCAGCTCGCGTCCTGAAACGATTCCCATTCGTACCGGACGAACTCGCCGCCGCTGCGCCATGCATCGATCTTGCGTTGCAGCGTCTCGGGCAGCGATACTGCGCGGCGTTCGTCCCAGAAGCGCTCGCCGGTCCGCCCGTTCGCCTGATAATGCAGGAACAGGAAGTCGCGTACCCGCTCGAACTCCAGCGTCGATTGCCGGTTGTACGTGGCGGCGAGGCGCGGATCGACATCGCGGTCGGGGAACAGCGCGACGAGGCGTTCCAGCCCCGACTGGATCAGCGTGATGCTGGTCGATTCCAGCGGTTCGAGGAAGCCCGACGACAGGCCGATGCCGACGACGTTGCGGTCCCAGAAACGTTCGCGGTGGCCGGTGGTGAAGCGCAGCCGGTTGGGTTCGGCCAGCGCCTCGCCCTCCAGATTGGCGCGCAGGATACGCTCCGCCTCGTCGTCGCTCATGTGATCGGACGAATAGACATGGCCGTTGCCGACGCGGTGCTGGAGCGGGATGTGCCATTGCCAGCCCGCCGGCCGCGCGGTTGCGGTGGTGAAGGGGCGCGGCACGGCGGCGGCGCGGCAGGGCAGGGCGATGGCGCGGTCGCAGGGCAGCCAGTGGCGCCAGTCGACATAGGGAATCTCCAGCGCCTCGCCCAGCAACAGGCTGCGGAACCCGGAACAGTCGATCCACAGATCGCCCTCGACCCGGCGTTCCCCTTCCAGTTGCACGGCGGTGACGCGGCCATCCTCGCCGTCGCGGTCGACCCGGTCGATGCGGCCGTCGATATGCGTCACGCGGTTGGCGATCGACAGGCGGCGCAGCATCGCGGCGAACTTCGACGCATCGAAATGCACCGCGAAGTTGAACACGCCGAGATCGTTCGCAGGCCGGTCCGGCGGCGGCAGGAAGAGGCCGCGTTCGGCGAGCTGTGTGGCGAGGCAGTAATCGCCGATCGGCAGGTCGTCGCCCGCCGCCTTCAGCTTCAGCCAATATTGGTGGAACGCGACCCCGCGCGCCGGTACGCCGTACAGGCCGAACGGATGGAAGAACGCCTTGTCGGGCGCCGCCCAGCCATCGAAGCGGATGCCGTATTTGATCGTGCCGCTGGTTTCGCGCAGCACCTCCGGCTCGCCCAGTTCGACGGCGGCCAGGAAGTCGCGGATCGCCGGCACCGTGGCCTCGCCGACGCCGACCGTGCCGATCGCCGCGCTGTCGATGACGGTGATCGCGATCGGCAGATGCGCCAGCATCCGCGCCAGATACGCCGCCGACATCCACCCGGCGGTGCCGCCGCCGACGATGACGATCGAGCGGATCGCGCGGCCTGGTTGCTGGTTCATGCTGACACCTCTTCCATCGTTACGTGGCGGAGGGAACCCTTAGCCCCATTAATGCCTCCCCGGCGGAGGCCGGGGTCCAGTTGGGAAGGCCGCAGTGGTTCATCGCAGCCGCTTACCCAACTGGGCCCCGGCCTCCGCCGGGGAGGCAGATTGGCTGGCAAGGGCTTCTTCCACCAGATCGTTCCTGATGCCTCCCCCGAAAAAGAACCGCCGCCGACCCGGAAGGGACGACGGCGGCAGGCTCGGGGTATCGTGTCGGCCGTTACAGCTTCACGCGAACGCCGGCGATGAAGCGGCGCTCGTAGATGTTCTCGTTGAACACCTGATCGGTGAAGGTCAGGTAATAGCGCTCCGTCTCGGCGGTCAGGTTCGATGCCTGGCCGTACAGCGTCACGTTGGGCGTCACGTCATAGGCGATCGACGCATCGAGATAGTTGGTCGGCTTCTGATACTGGGCCAGACCGGTGATGCCGCCGTAATCCGACGACACCAGCCGCTTCGAGCGGTAGTTATACGCAACGCGCGCCTGCAGGCCGTACTGCTCGTACCATAGCGCGGCGTTCGCCTGATGCTTGGAATTGTCCTGGAACGGCTGCTGCTTGCCGGCCAGATCGGTCAGGCCGGCATCGCCCAGCGACAGCGTGTAGTTGGCATCGACGCCGAAGCCGCCGAAGAACCCGTTCACGCCGTAATCGGCCAATGCCTGCCGGGCCGAGATTTCGGCCCCCTTCAGCGAACCGCCTTCACCCTGCACCACGGTGCTGACCGGGATCGTACGGCGGACGACGCCGTCATTGTCCGGAATATCGCTGCGGAATATGGTGGCGTTGGCGATGAAGCTGTCGACCTTGATGTAGAACACGCCCGCTGCGATCAGGCTGGAGCGGCCGGTGTAATATTCGACGCTCGCCTCGACATTGTCCGCCCGCCACGGGTTCAGGTTCGGGTTGCCACGGCTGTTGGCGCTCTGCGCCTCGAACCGCGCCGGGTTGATCGTGGTGTTGATCGCATAGTTGACGTTCAGACCACCGCCCCACTGCAGGAAGTCGAGCAGCGTCATCGTCTTGGCATAGGCGGCACGCGCGCGCAGCTTGTCCGTGATTTCCAGCGTCAGGTTGAACGCGGGCAGGAAGTCGGTGAAGTCACGCTTGGTGTACACATCGCCGGCATCCACCCCCGACACGCCGTAGGGCTGCGGCGCACCGACCACGTTCTGGCGGACGGTGAAACGCGTGTTGACGACGCGCAGGCCGCCATTGACGCTGAAGGGCAGGCCGAACACCTCACCCTTGCCATCGACCTGAGCGTAACCGGAAATTTGCTTCAGGTTCATGCTGAACGAGTCGGCCGGGTTCACATTGTTGATGCTGCCCGGATAGAATTCGTTCTGCAGCGCTTCCGAATTGTCGATCGCCTTCGGATCGAAGACATAGATCGACGGCGCACCATTGGCGGGCAGCGACACCTGCTTCAGGCGATCGGCGAAGATCGGATCGTTGGCCAGCCGGGTCAGGCCGGCGGTATAGGCATTGCCCGAGGAATCGAGCACGCTGCACGACCGGTCGTTCAGGTTGACGTCGAACGCCTTCCACTTGACCAGGCAACCCGCCGCCGGGTTCTGGGCATTGTCACGGTTGCCGGCATAGAAGGGCGACACGCGCTCGAACGTGAACTGGTCGACGCTGCGCTTGCCGTAACGGCCACCGATCTTCAGCCCGAACTGCTCGCTCGGCTTCCACTCGGCATCGCCGCGCACCGCCCAGATGTCGCCGTCCTGATAGACGTTGTTCTCCGACGAGATCGTCTTCAGGCCGTACCGCGACGGGTCCTGCACCTGATCGAGGAACGCCTGCGGGAAGGTAAAGACGGGGGCGCCGCTCGAATAGTCGACCGTCGCCTTCTGGCTGTAGATTTGATAGCCGGTCGGATTGAACTGACGGTCGCCGCCGATCGACGCCGGGTAGTTGCCGATGCCGTTATACGCCCACTGCTTGCCGTTGGTCAGGCTGTACTGGACATATCCCTGATCCGACTTGCGGCTGGCCTTGCCATAGATGCCGCGCACGGTCGCCTTCAGCGTGCTGCCGTTGTTCCAGTCGAGCTGGGCGTTGTAGTTCTGCGACTCCGACTTCACGCGGAACGTCTCGGCATAGCTGTCGAAGTTCGGCATATCGTAGGTGTAGGTCTGGACCGTGTTCAGGTGCAGGCCGTTGACGATCGCGCCGGTGTCGCGCGAATTGGTCGGCAGGTAGGGCGACGACTGCCAGTCGACCGCCTGGAACTGGAAACCGGCGGTGCGGTCATATTGCGTCTGACGGGTGTAGAAGCCGTCGGCGGTCAGCGTCAGCTGGTCGTTGATCTGGAACTGCAACGACGCGTTGGCGCCGAAGCGTTCGCGGCTGGTGATCTTGTTCCACGCGGTGTGCGACTGCGGCGTGATGAACGCGTCGTTCGCATCGCCGTCGCCGTTGACGTCGTACCCCTGCAGGACACCCGCCGCATTGCGGATCGGCGTGCCGCGGCTGATGCCGTTGTTGCCGACCGCGAAATCGCCGCGGTTGGGGGGCGTGATCGTGCCATTGGGGTTCAGGATCGCATCGCTGCCACGCTCGGTGCGCAGCGAAACGCCGTAGTCCTGAATACCGCGGAAGCTGTTGCTGAGGTTCAGGTCGCTGTACGCGGCCGACACCAGGATGCCGAGCCGGCCGGAGTTGTACGAGACGAGGCCGTTGACCGAGGGATCATACTTCTTCGTACGATCGCCATATTGCCCCTCGGCGGCGGCGGCGAGCGTCAGGCCGCGCTTCAGATCGAACGGACGGCGCGTCAGCAGGTCGACGGTGCCCGACAGGCCCGCCTGTTGCAGCGACGCGGTCGGCGACTTGAACACCGTCGCGCCGGAGAACAGCTGCGACGGGATGTCGGTGAAGTTCGGCTGCACCGTCGTGACCGAGTTGGCGCCCAGGAACTGCTCGCCGTTCATCAGCGTCGTCACCTGCGGCAAGCCGCGGATGTTGATCGCGCCGCCTTCGCCCGCCTCGCGGCGGATCTGCACGCCGGGGATGCGCTGGAGCGAATCGGAGATGGTGACGTCGGGCAGCTTGCCGATGTCCTGCGCGCTGATCGCCTCGACGATGCTGTCGGCGTTGCGCTTCACCTCGATCGCGCGCGCCTGCGACGCGCGGATGCCGGTGACGACGATATCGCCCTCATCGGCGGGCGCGTCGGCGGTGGCGGGAACGTCCTGCTGGGCGGCGGGGGTTTCCTGACCCGGAACGGCGGCGTTCTGGCCGAATGCCTGGGCCGGGACCATCGCGATCACCGACGCGGCGGTGAACAGCGCCACGCGGGCGCTCAGCTTTTCAGTCATATCCTCTCCCCTGACGATCAGGACACTCCCTGATGGGTACCCTTCCGATCGCCTACGTATAATATCTATTAATTTGTTTTATTGGACAAGGCCGTTGCCCGTCAAGCAACGGCCCGTCTTCGTCGACCGAAACGCGTGCCAGTGTTGCATCAATCCCACAACGCAGATTAGTATCGCGAGGTGGCCGTGTCTCGCACCGGCAATCAACCGATCCGCCCGGCCACCAGATCGTCCACCACCGCCGGATCGGCCAGCGTCGATGTGTCGCCCAGACTGCCGGTATCGCCCTCGGCGATCTTGCGCAGGATGCGGCGCATGATCTTGCCGCTGCGCGTCTTGGGCAAAGCGGGCGCGAATTGCAGCGCGTCGGGCGTCGCGATCGGTCCGATCTCGCGCCGGACCCATTGCCGCAACTCGTCATGCAGCGCGGGCGTCGCATCGACCCCGGCGTTCAGCGTCACATAGGCATAGATGCCCTGACCCTTCACGTCGTGTGGCATCCCGACCACGGCGGCCTCCGCGACATGGGCGTGGAGCACCAGCGCGCTTTCCACCTCGGCGGTGCCCATCCGGTGGCCGGACACATTGATGACGTCGTCGACGCGGCCGGTGATCCAGTAATAGCCATCGGCATCGCGGCGACAGCCGTCACCGGTGAAATAGGTACCGGGATAGGTCGAAAAATACGTCTGGAAGAACCGGTCGTGATCGCCCCACACGGTGCGCATCTGTCCCGGCCAGCTAGCGGTGATGCACAGATTGCCGCTTGTCTCGCCCTCCAGCACCTTGCCCTGTTCATCGACCAGGATCGGTTCGACCCCGGGCAGCGGGCGGGTGGCGGAACCGGGTTTCAGCGCGGTGGCGCCGGGCAGGGGAGCGATCATGATGCCACCCGTCTCCGTCTGCCACCAGGCGTCGATCACCGGGCAGCGGCCATCGCCGACGATGTCGTGATACCAGCGCCAGGCCTCCGGATTGATCGGCTCGCCGACCGATCCCAACAGGCGCAGCGACGCGCGCGAGGTGGCGTGGACGGGCGCATCGCCCTCCTTCATCAGCGCGCGCAGCGCGGTGGGCGCGGTGAACAGCGTGTTGACCTTGTGCCGGTCGACCACCTGCCAGATACGGCTGGCATCGGGCCAGTTGGGCAGCCCTTCGTACATCAGCGTCGTCGCGCCATTGGCGAGCGGACCATAGAGGATGTACGTATGCCCGGTGACCCAGCCGATATCGGCCGCGCACCAGAACACCTCGCCCTGCCGGTAATCGAACGCCAGTTCGTGCGTGTACGCCGCCCAGAGCAGATAGCCGCCCGAACTGTGCAGCACGCCCTTGGGCTGGCCGGTCGATCCGCTGGTGTAGAGGATGAACAGCGGGTCCTCCGCCGCCATCTCGACCGGCGGGCAGTCGGCGACCACATCGGCGGCGGCGTCATGATACCAGATGTCGCGGTCGCCCATCGGTACGTCGGCGCCGGTCGCCCGGATCACGATCGTTCGTTCCAGTGAGGGCGCCTTCTTCGCCGCCTCGTCCACGCACGCCTTCAGCGCGATGCGCTTGCCGCCGCGTCGCCCCTCGTCGGCGGTGATGACCAGCGTCGATCCGCAATCCTCGATCCGCCCGGCCAGCGCGTCGGCGGAAAAGCCGCCGAACACCACCGAGTGGATCGCGCCGATCCGCGCGCAGGCCAGCACCGCGAACGCCGCCTCCGGGATCATCGGCAGGTAGATCGTCACCCGGTCGCCCTTCGCCACCCCCTGCGCCTTCAGCACATTGGCGAAGCGGCAGACCTCGGTATGCAGTTGGCGATAGGTGATGTGGCGCGGTTCCTCGGTCGGCGCATCCGGTTCCCAGATGATCGCGGTCGTGTCGCCCAATGTATCCAGATGCCGGTCGATGCAGTTCGCCGCGACGTTCAGCGTGCCGTCCGCGAACCAGCGGATGTGGAAATCATCCTTGTCGAACGACCAGTCGCCCGCCTGTCGCGGTGCCGTGATCCAGTCCAGCCGCTGCGCCTGTTCCAGCCAGAATCCGTCGCGGTCCGCCAGCGAGGCGTCGTACAGCCCGCGATAGCCATCGTCGTCGATGCGCGCCTTTGCCTGCCACTCGGCCGGAACGGGATACAGTTCGGGATCGGTCATCGCTCTCTGTCCATCGTTGTTTCCGTCCCCATACACCGCCAGACGGCGACCGCCACCCGAGACGAAAGACCGATGATCGCGATGCGACGAGGTGGTAGGAGAGCCGCCCTGCAAGGAGCGACCAACATGAAGATCAGCGCGCGCAATCAGTTCGCCGGCACCGTCACCGCCATCGCACCCGGCGCCGTCAACGGCACGGTGAAGGTGGATATCGGCGGCGGCCACATCGTCACCGCCAGCATCACCGAAGAGGCGATCGCCGATCTGGGCCTGGCCGAGGGCGACACCGTGACCGTGCTGGTCAAGGCGAGCGACGTGCTGATCGGCAAATGACCGACACCCCGCCCCGCCTGAAGCTGAAGGCGCAACTGTTCTGCGGCACCGAAGCGGCGCTCGGCCCCGGCAAGGTGTCGCTGCTCGACGCGATCGAGCGGGAGGGATCGATCTCCGCCGCCGGCCGCCTGCTGGGCATGAGCTATCGCCGCGCGTGGCTACTGGTGGACGGCATGAACCGCTGTTTCACCGACCGGCTGGTCGATACGACGGCCGGCGGTGGCCAGAACCGCGGTGCGCGCCTGACGGCGGCGGGACGCGAGGCACGTGCCGCCTATCGCCGGATGGAGGCCGATCTGGCCCGCGCCGCCGATGCTGAGCCGCTGGCGACGCTGCGGGCGATGTTGCGGCCGGTACCGATCGATCCCGATGCGACGGCCGAGGTGGTGTAAAGGCGTTTCATCCGGTCCAGATACATTGTTCCCCGGCGGAGGCCGGGGTCCAGTTGGGTGAAGCGCAGCGATAATTCACCACGGCCTTCCCAACTGGACCCCGGCCTCCGCCGGGGAACAATGCTGTAGAGGTCGACCCTCTTACCGCCGTGGGCGGCTCGGCTTGGCCTGATAGCGCGGTGCGCCACCGGGGCGACCGCCGCCGGCGTTGGGTGGGCGACCGCCACGCGGTGCGGCGCGCTGGCCGCCGGCGGGCGGGCCGTCCGACTGGGTGATCGCGATGCCACTCTCGTCGTCGCCGCCCTGCGAGGTCTTGGCGGCGGAGGCCGCGAACTTGGCGGCGGCGGTGCGCGGGATCTGCACGAACGTCTCGCCCGGCCCGATGCGGATCGCGCCGATCTCCTCGCGCGTCACGTGACCGCGACGGCAGAGCAGCGGCAACAGCCAGCGCGGATCGGCATTCTGGTTGCGGCCGATATCGAGACGGAACCAGACGGTGTCGTCGAAGCCGGGGCGATGCCCGTCCTCGCGACGCTGCGGCTCGTTTGCGCCGTCCGCCATCTCTTCCGGGTTCGGCATGCTGGCGCGCAGCGCGCGGACGAGCATCGCCGCGACATCCTCGGGCGACTTGGTTTCCAGCAGACGCTGACCCAGCGCGCGATCCTCGTCGTCCAGCTCGACCGGTTCGGCCAGCTTCGTCAACAGGCGCTCGCGATCGGCGTTGCGGATGTCGTCGGCGGACGGCACCGGCAGCCAGTTGGCGGCGATGCGCGCGCCGCGCAGCATCATGTCCACCCGGCGGCGGCGCGGATACGGCACGATCAGCATCGCGATACCCTTGCGGCCCGCGCGGCCGGTACGACCCGACCGGTGCTGCAACGTCTCCGCATCGCGCGGCAGTTCGACGTGAACCACCAGGCTCAGGCTGGGCAGATCGATGCCGCGTGCGGCGACGTCGGTGGCGACGCAAACCCGCGCCCGGCCGTCACGCAGCGCCTGCAACGCGGCGTTGCGCTCATTCTGCGAGTGCTCGCCCGAGAGGGCCACGGCAGCAAAGCCGCGCTCGACCAGGCTGGCATGCAGATGGCGGACATTGTCGCGCGTGGCGCAGAACAGCATCGCCGTCTCCGCCTCGTGGAAGCGCAGCAGGTTTACCACCGCATGTTCGATGTCGGACGGCGCGACCGCGACCGCCTGATATTCGATGTCGCCATGCCCGCGATCCTCGCCGACCGTCGAGATACGCAGCGCGTCGCGCTGGTACGTCTTGGCCAGCGCCACGATCGGGCGGGGCAGGGTGGCGGAGAACATCAGCGTGCGCCGCTCTGAGGGCGTCGCGTCGAGCAACTGTTCCAGATCCTCGCGGAAGCCCATGTCGAGCATCTCGTCCGCCTCGTCCAGCACGGCGGCGCGCAAGCTCGTCAGGCGCAGCGCGCCCCGCTCCAGATGGTCGCGCAGACGGCCCGGCGTACCGACGACGACATGCGCGCCGTGGTTGAGCGCGCGGCGCTCGCGGCTGGCATCCATGCCGCCGACGCAGGTGGCGATGCGCGCACCGGCATAGAGCCATTCCAGTTCGCGGCTGACCTGCAGGGCCAGTTCGCGGGTCGGGGCGATCACCAGCGCCAGCGGCGGGCCGGCGACCGGAAACGCACCGTCGACGAGCAACTCGTCGGCCATGGCCAGGCCGAACGCGACGGTCTTGCCGGACCCGGTCTGGGCCGAGACGAGAAGATCGCGACCGGTCGCCTCGGGGGCGATGACGGAGGACTGCACGGGGGTGAGCTGGTCGTATCCACGCGCGGCAAGCGCCTCTGAGAGAGACGCGGGAAGATTATCGGGGAGCATCAAATTCCAATATGGGGGCTTTCGCCCGCCGGACCATCGCGTATCGTGGTCTCTGGCGCATAGCCCTAGAGCGCGTTACCTGTAGCCGATCCGCTCGCCCATGCCCACTGAAAATTGTACCCGCCCAGCCAGCCGGTGACATCCACCGCCTCGCCGATCGCGTAAAGCCCCGGAATCCTTCGCGCTTCCATGGTCTGCGACGACAATTCGGCGGTGCTGATCCCGCCCACCGTCACCTCCGCCTTGGCATAACCCTCGCTGCCATTGGGGCGGAACGGCCATGTCGCGAGTCGCTCGGCGGCCCCGCGCAACGCCTTGTCGGGGGCATCGGCCAGCCGGTCGGCGACCTGCAACTGCCCCGCCAGCGCCTCCGCCAGCCGATCGGGCAGGCCGAGCGAGCGGCGCAGGCTGGCGCGCGGCTGCGTGCGTTTCAACTCGACCAGCCAGTCCGGGTCACGACCCGGCGTGAAGTCGATCGCCACCGTGTCGCCATGCCGCCAATAGGACGATGCCTGCAGGATCGCCGGGCCGGACAGGCCGCGATGCGTGAACAGCGCGGCCTCGCGGAACGATCCCTTGCCCGCACTCGCCACGACCTCCGCCGCCACGCCGGCCAGTTCACGGAACAGCGCCTCGTCCGGCCCCAGCGTCAACGGCACCAGCGCCGGGCGCGGCTCGACCAGCTTCAGCCCGAACTGCTTGGCAAGGCGATAGGAGAAGTCCGTCGCGCCGATCTTGGGAATCGACGGTCCGCCGGTGGCGATCACCAGCGCCGGCGCGGTGACGGTGCGGGGGCCGATCGTCACGCGGAAACCGGTGCCGTCATGCGCGACGTCGGCAGGCTGCCCCAGCGCCCATTCGACGCCGCCCAGCTCGCATTCGCCGACCAGCATCTCGACGATCTGCTTCGCCGATCCGTCGCAGAACAACTGCCCCAGCGTCTTCTCATGCCACGCGATGCCGTGCCGCTCGACCAGGGCGATGAAGTCGGCGGGGGTGTAGCGACCCAGCGCCGACTTGGCGAAATGCGGATTGGCGGACAGGAAGCGATCCGGCACCGTGCCGGTATTGGTGAAGTTGCACCGGCCGCCGCCGGAGATGACGATCTTTGCCCCCGGCCGCGCGACATGATCGACCAGCAACACGCGCCGCCCCCGTTGCCCCGCAACGGCGGCGCACATCATCCCCGCCGCCCCGGCGCCCAGGATGATCGCGTCATAGGATGTGGTCATGCGGGGGGTCCGAAAGCGAAGTTCCCCGGCGAAGGCCGGGGCCCAGTTGGGGAACATGGATTGGCGGGGGCCAGTGGCCGTTACATCCACCTCTCCAACTGGACCCCGGCCTCCGCCGGGGAACCAAAGATGGAACTACCGCAACTTCGCGATCGTCAGCCCGTCCGACTTGGCGCGGTCCTTCACCGATTCCTCGCTGCGGGTCAGCGCCTTGGCGATCGCCTTCAGCGACATGTCCTTCTTCGCCAGCTGGTGCAGCTTCTGGATCTCGTCGGTCTTCCACGGCTGGCGGTGTCGTTCGAACTTCTCGGCCATCAGCTATTCTCCACCGCGATCACCTCGATCGCGTCCGTCCTGCCCTGAAAATCCGCCAGATCGCCCGGTCCCGTCCCCATCAGCGCGCGCGCCAACGGGGCGGCGAAGGCGATGCGCTCGTCCGCATCCGCCTCGTCATGGCCGACGATGGCGATGTGCCGCTCGCGTCCGTCCAGACGGAACGTCACGCGGCTGCCGATCCCGACCTCGTCGTCGGTCGGCAGCGCGACCACCTCGACCGTAGCGGCGCGGGTGTTCCAGTACCGCAGCTCGCGCGACAGCACGTCGCGCGACTCGTCGGTCGCCGCGGCCACGTCAGCCTCCAGCGCCGCCACCCGCGCCGCGATCAGCGCGGGGCCGGCGGCGGTGACGAAATTCGGGCCGGCGGGGATCGGCAGTTCGAAGCGAGGCTCCAGATGCTCCTCGTCGCTCTCGCGCCGGAACGCGACGCTCATGATGGGGTCCTTTTCATCGATATCAGATAGGCGCTGGCCCGGCCCGGCGAAAGGCAGTGTTGTCCGCCCCATACCGACAATGCCGTTCGCACTGCCGCCGTCGTCATGCTATGATGCATCCATGTCGGCTATTCCCCACGCCTATGCCATCGCGGTCGATCCTGCCGACATCGACTTCATGGGGCATGTGAACAATGCCAGCTACCTGAAATGGGTACAGGAGGCGGTCGTCAGCCATTGGCAAAAGATCGCGCCAGCCGATGCGGTGGCGGAGCACCTGTGGGTCGCGCTGAAGCACGAGATCACGTACCGCAAACCCGCCTTTCTGGATGACGAGGTGATCGCCACGGTCATTCTCGAAAAGGTGCAGGGCGCGCGGGCCTTCTACGAAACGGTGATCCGCCGGGGTGAGGTCGTGCTGGCCGAGGTCAAGTCCAGCTGGTGCTGCCTGGACGCGGAAACGCTGCGCCCGGCGCGGCTGGCGAAGAGCGTCATCGACCGATTTTTCTGAGGCCCCCCGGTGCTCCTGCGCAGGCAGGAGCCCAGAGCCACGACCACATACCATCGTTGTTATGCAAAACCCTGGATTCCCGCCTTCGCGGGAAAACGGTGAAGGGGACGTCGGAGCATGTCTGCTCCAAGAGATGTCACCCTATCGTGGTCGCGTCCACAGCGCCGCATCACGCGGTACCGGCGGATACAGCCGCGCCCGCCGCCACGCCTGCACCCCCGCCCGCGCGATGAACCCTAGCTTGTCGGCGGTCGAGGTCGTTACCCGCGTATCCCACGCCCGCTCGCCGCGATCAGCGACCGTACGCCCGATCGCGCCATAGATGCCCGCCGCCGCCAGCACCGCCCATGCCGCACGTGGAGGCAGCGCCGGCGTGCCCCGCCGCGCGCTGTCCTCGAACGCCGCCCCGCGCGTCGCCATCCGCCGCGCCAGCATCGCGAGGCGCGGGCGATATTGCGGCTTCAACTGTTCGCCCGGCGGAATATCCACCTCGACCAGCCAGTCGGTCGGGAGGTAACAGCGGCCCGCCCGGTCGTCCTCGTCCAGGTCGCGCGCGATATTGGCCAGCTGGAACGCCATGCCCAGATCGCAGGCGCGGTCCAACGTCGCCTCGTCGGCCGGCGCCACGCCCATCACCACCGCCATCATGCACCCGACGACGCCCGCGACGTGATAGCAATATCGGTACAAACCGTCCTCGGTGCGCGGCCGCCATTCCTCGGCATCCAATGCAAAGCCCGCGATCAAGTCACGCGGCCAGGCGTGCGGCATCCCTGTCTCGGCGACCACCACGCGCAGCGCGTCGAACGGCATATCACCCACGACCTCACCCGCCAGCGCCGCCTCCGTTTTCGCCCGCAGCATCGCCAGCCGGGCGGGGGCATCGTCGACCCGGGTCATGCCATGGCCATGGTCCTGCCCGTCGGCGATGTCGTCGCACGCGCGACACCATGCATAGAGCAGCCACGCGCGCTCCCGCGTCGGCTTGTCGAACAGCTTGCTGGCGGCAGCGAAGCTCTTCGATCCACGCGCGATCGACGTGCGCGCCGCCGCGACCAGCGCCGCCCGCTCGGCCGGGGTCGTCACAGGTCCCCCCGCCATCACAGATCCGAAGCGTTCATCCGCACGATCGGCTGCGTCGGCACATGCGCGCCCATCCGCTCCAGCAGCATTTCGAGCGTATCGGCGACGATCAACAGGTCGCGGTGCTGCGGGCGCAGGAACCCCACCGTCCCCATCTTGTGCCAGAACGCGATCAGCTCGTCATAATAGCCGGCGGTGTTGAGCAGCCCGACCGGATCGGCATGGTATCCCAGTTGCGCCCAGCTCAGCGCCTCCCACAATTCGTCCATCGTGCCGGTGCCGCCGGGAATGGTGACGAACCCGTCCGACAGGTCGGTGAACATCTGCTTGCGCTGGTGCATGCCGGTCACGACGTGCAGTTCGGTCAAGCCGCGATGCGCGACCTCGGCATCGACCAGCGCCTGCGGGATCACGCCGATCACCTCGCCGCCCGCGGCCAGCGCGCCGTCCGCGATCGCACCCATCAGGCCAAGGCGCCCGCCGCCATAGACGACGCCGATGCCGCGCCGGGCGAGCGTCGCCCCCACCTCACGCGCGGAATCAAGATAGACGGGGTCGGCGGGGGTGGCCGACCCGCAATAGATGGCAAGACGCTTCATGCCCGTCAGCTAGGGGATGGCGACGGCGGCGACAAGCTACGCCAGCGGCTGCAAGCTACGCCGGCGTGCACAAGCTACGCCGGCGGCGACAAGCTACGCCAGCGGCTGCAAGCTACGCCAGCGTGCACGAGCTACGCCGCCATGCGTTTGATCTGGTCGATGATCTGCGCCTGTCGATAGGGCTTGGTATAGAACACGCTGCGCGCGGGCAGCGGCGTGTTGATTGGAAACGGCTTGCCCGATGTGATGATGATCTCGATCCACGGCCACCGGTCACGAATGCAGGTGGCCAGGTCGAGCCCGTCGATCCCCTGCGGCATGTTCACGTCGGTGAACACGATCTGGATATCGCGCCGCGTCTCCAGAATGCGGACCGCCTCGGTCGAATTGGCGGCCTCCAGCGCGGTGAAGCCCGCATCCTCCACCATGTCCACGGCCAGCAGGCGAAGCATCGGTTCGTCTTCCACGACCAGTACGGTGATCTCCTGTGGCCTGCCGTTCACGCGTTACTCCCCGTCACGTTTGCGTCAGGGCCGACAATGGTACGACGAACACCGCCGTCAGCCCCGCCTCATGGTAACGAAGGGTCACGCCCCCTGTCCCGATCAAACCTTGGCGGATGAGTTTGGCGCCGAATCCACGTCGTGTCGGTTCTTTCACCGGTGGGCCGCCCTGTTCCTTCCACGTCATCGTCAGCGTCGCATCGTCACTTTCGCCGGCGATAGTCCAATCGATGTCGATCTGGCCCGCGTCGTTCGACAGCGCGCCATATTTGCAGGCGTTGGTCATCATCTCGTGGATCACCAGCGACACCGACATCGCCGCACCGGCATCCAACGTCACCACCGGACCCGTCCGCCGCATCCGCTCCTCAAACCCAAACGGCGCCAGCACGCCGAGGATGATGCCGGCCATATCCGCCGCGATCCATTCGCCTTTCAACAGCGCGTCGTGCGCGGTGCTGAGCGCCAGCAAGCGTTGCTCGAACACCGCCACCGGGCCGCGATCGGGAACATCGCGCAGCGTCTGCGTCGCGATCGCCTGCACCATCGATAACATGTTCTTCAGCCGGTGGCTGATCTCGCCGTTCACCGATCGCTGCTGCTGATCCAGCCGGTGGCGCGACACGCCCGCTTCCAGCCGGTCGGCGACGCTGTGCAGGAACGACAATTCCGTGGAGGTCCACCGGCGCGGGGTCGTGGCGTGGACCAGGAACACCGCGATGGTACGGCCGCGATCGCGCACCGGTACATTGACCAGTGCCGCGATGCCGACCGCCAACATCCGCGATGGATCGGCGGCGGTGCGCGGATCGGTGGTGACGTCGTGGATCACCAGCATCTCGCCCTTCGCCAGCCCCTCGCGCAGACGGCCGAATTCCTCGAACCCGTGCCGGCCGGCGACGCTGGCGACGCCGTCGGCGGTCCAGTCCGGTTCGACCTCGATCGTCTCGGTGGCGGCATCGACCGTGCCGAACCCGGCGCGGTCCGCCTGCAACGCATGACCGACGATCTGCGCGATCGATTGCGTCATTTCGCCGACCGACCGGCTGCGACGGATACGATCGCCGATGTCGAGCAGCGCCGCCTGCAACCGGGCCAGATGATCGCTGGTTCGCGCGATCTGGCGTAGTTCCAAATGATCGGCAACTTGCCGCGCCAGCGCCTCCAGCAGCACCTGTTGCTGCTCGCTTAGGCCATCCGGCCGCGCGATCGTATCGATCACGCACAGCCGGCCGATCACTGCGCCCGATCGCATGACAAGCGGCGCGCCCGCATAGAACCGCAGATGCGGGTGACGCATCACCAGCGGATTGTCGCGGGTGCGCGGATCGGCGGTCAGGTCAGGAATCGACAGGAAAGTCGCGCGATCGATGTCGATCCGGCACACTGACCAGTCGATCGGCGTTTCCGGTGCGTCGAGTCCCACTCTCGCGCGGAACCATTGCCGCTCGACATCGAGCAGGCTGACCAGCGCGATCGGCGTATCGCAACACAGGCTGGCGACCAGCACGATGTCGTCGAACGCCTTTTCCGGTGGCGTGTCGAGCACGCCCAGCAGGTCGATCGCCCGCCGCCTTTCTTCGCTCGTTCGCTCGCCCATTGCCCCCACCGCGATATGCTTCGCCGCCCCATCGGCATGGGACGGCAAATGGTGGAGATATACAAGCGTATAATCAGATGATTGACCGCATCCAGCCGCCAGCGCGCCGTTATCGCGCGGCGTCCAGTTGCGCGCGCAGGTTGGCGATCGTCGCGGCGCTGGCATCGGGGCGCGGCGTGGCCGGCTTGCCCGCACGCAGCCGGGCGCGGTCGCGTTCCGGCGGATCGACGCGGCGGACGCGCACCGCCGCATGGCCCTGCGCCCGCAACCCCAGCAATTGCGCCGCCCCGCGTGACAGGTCGATGATACGCCGTCCGGAAAACGGCCCGCGATCGTTGATCCGCAACAGGATCGTGCGGCCCGTATCGAGCGACGTCACCTCGACATAACTGGGCAGCGGCAGCGTGGTATGCGCGCCCGTGATCCCCTTCGCGCGAAAGCGTTCGCCATTGGCGGTGCGGTTGCCGGATTCGCGGCCATACCAGCTCGCTTCGCCCAGCATGTCGTATCCGGGATCGGCGACGGGGGTATAGGTGGTGCCGCGTACCGTATAGGGCGGGCCGATCCTGACCGGCGTATCGCTGACCGGCCGGTATCGCCCGCCGCCGCACGCCGACAGGATCAACGCCAGCAGGATGACGGCGGAACGGGGGCGGGGCAGCATCGGCGTCTGCTACCTCGTTACCGCCCCTCCAGCATCAGCTTCGCCGTCGCCTTCGCACTTCCGACCACCCCGGGAATACCCGCGCCCGGATGCGTGCCCGCGCCGACGAAATACAGGTTCGGGATCGCATCGTCGCGGTTGTGAACCCGGAAATACGCGCTCTGCGTCAGGATCGGCTCCAGCGAGAAGGCGCTGCCCAGATGCGCGTTCAGGTCGGCGGCGAAGTCGCTCGGCGCATAGCTGAACTTCGTCACGATCCGTTCGTGGATGTCGGGGATCAGGCGGCGGCCCACCTCGTCCAGGATGCGCTTCTCCAGGATCGGCGTCACCTCCGCCCAGTCGACCGGGAACTTGCCCATGTGCGGCACGGGGGCGAGGACATAGAAGGTCGAATGACCCTCGGGCGCCAGCGCCGGATCGGTGACGGTCGGATGATGCAGGTACAGCGAGAAATCCTCGCTCAGCACGCCGTGATCGTAGATGTCCTCCAGCAGGCCCTTATAGCGCGGGCCGAACAGGATCATGTGGTGCGGGATGCCCGGCCATGTGCCCTTGATGCCGAAATGCGTGACGAACAGCGACGGCGAGTATTTCTTGCGCTCCAGCTTTCCCTTGGTCCGCTGCGCGGATCGCGAGGTGGACAGCAGGTCGCGGTACGTGTGCATGATGTCGCTGTTGGCGGCCACCATGTCCGCCTCGCCGCGCCAGCCGCTTTCCGTCACCACGCCGGTCGCACGGTCGCCCAGCGTTTCGATCTGCACGACCGGATCACCCAGCCGCAGCGTCCCGCCGATCCGCTCGAAATGCGCGACCAGCCCGGCGACCAACCGGTTGGTGCCGCCCTTGGCGAACCATACCCCGCCATCGCGTTCCAGCTTGTGAATCAACGCATAGATCGCGCTCGTCGTCATCGGGTTGCCGCCGACCAGCAGCGTGTGGAAGCTCAGCGCCTCGCGCAGCTTTTCCGACTTCACGAAGCTCGACACGATCGAATAGACCGACCGCCACGCCTGATATTTCGCCAGCGCCGGCGCCGCCTTTATCATCGACGCGAAGTCGAGGAAGGCGACATGGCCCAGCTTCTCATACCCTTCGTGGAAGACGCCCGCCGAATAGGTCAGGAACTTCTGATACCCCTCCCAGTCGCCGGGGTGCAGCCGCTCGATCTCGCCGCGCAGGATGCTGTCGTCGTTGGTGTAATCGAAATTCGTGCCGTCCGCCCAGTTCAGGCGATAGAAGGGCGTGACCGGTTCCAGCACGACATCGTCGCGCATGTCGCGGCCGGTCAGCTGCCACAATTCCTCCAGACACGCCGGATCGGTGATGACGGTGGGACCGGCGTCGAAGGTGAAGCCCTCGCGCTCCCAGTAATAGGCACGCCCGCCGGGCTTGTCCCGCGACTCGACGATGGTGGTTTCCACCCCCGCCGATTGCAGCCGGATCGCAAGCGCCAGGCCGCCGAAGCCCGCACCGATGACGATCGCCCGCCTCATGCGCCGGTCCTCAGGTCGGCACCCAGTATCGCGCGTACCGCGCGGCTGATCGGAACCGGCGGCTTGCCTGTCAGCACCCGCGCCTTGTCGGTCATCGTCGATTGTCCAGCATAGAAGCGGCCGATCAGCCGCGGAGAGAGGGTATAGAAGCGTTCCAGCACGCGGTAGCGTTCCGCCGGTTCCGCCGCCTTGAACAACATCGTGTCGAGCATCCGGTAAAATCCCCGCGCCGCCCATGTCGCCTTGGCCATCGCGTGGGTGGCATCGTGCAGCGCCATGCCGCCGAAATCGCGGCGATCGGCGATCATCATCGCCGTACGCACCGCATCGGGCAGCGAATATCCGGTGGTCGGATGGAACATCCCGGCGCGCATCCCGGCCTTCGCCACCTTGCCGGTGGATCGCCAGTACGCCTCGAAATCGCCACCCATCGCCACCGGCAGCACGCCCGATTCCTCGTTCGCCGCCTGCTCGACCGCCCAGCCCCTCGTGGCGGCATAATCATGGATGCGTGCGCCCAGCGCCGCATGGTCGATATCGGGCGTGTCGCTGTAATAGGTGTCCTCGACGAACATCCGGTCGGGCGCCAGCGGCAGGCAATAGACGAAGCGATACCCGTCGATCTGCGGAACGGTGGCGTCCATGATGATCGGCACCGGCTGGTCGTGCGCCGCCGCCAGTCGCAGCTCGCGCCCGACGAACTTCTGCCAGCCGAGGTCCAGCGTCGACAGATCGCCCGGCCCGCGCGTATCGATCACCCCCGTCGCCTCGATCCGGTCGCCGTCCGCCAGCACCACCGCCGTCGCCGACGCGGCCAGCACCTTGCGGCCCAGCATCAGCGCCGATGCCGGCATCGCGCGCCGCACCACTTCGTCCAGCCGCTCGCTCTCGATCGAATAATAGGGTTCGTCGATCGTCCGGGCATGGCTGGGAAATCGGATGGCATGATCCGGCCAGCTATGCGTCACCAGCGGCTTGACCAGCCACAGGGCGTCCGCCGCCACGTCGCCGCCGAAGAATGACCAGCGATGGTTGCCACCCACCACCGGCGCGGCATCGACCAGCCGCACATCGAGCGTCGGGTGCCGCGCGCGCAAGGCAAGCGCGATCAGCCCGCCCGCCAGGCCCGCGCCGACGATCGCAACATCGCAGTGGTGAACAGTCGCCATCGCCATCGACTAGCGCAGATCGACGCCCAGCGGAAAATCTTTCCGTCACCCCGGCGTCATGGATTACCGTCCACGGCATGGACGTTTTGACCACCCCCCTCCTGAAAACTCGGCGCCTGATTCTCACGCCGCCGGCGCTGGGCGACCATGACGACCTGACCGCGATCTGGGCCGATCCGGCGGTGTATGAAGGACTCATCGGCCGTCCTGCGACTCGCGAGGAATCATGGCACCGGCTGTTGCGCTTCCAGGGCCATTGGGACTGGTGCGGCTATGGCACGTGGATGGTCCGCGAAACCGCATCGGGCCGGTGCATCGGCAGCGTCGGCATCATGGACTCCCGCCGCGACACGCAGCCGTCGTTCGAGGGGGTGCCGGAGGTCGGCTGGACGCTGATGGGCTGGGCACACGGGCAGGGGTTCGCGCGCGAGGCGCTGGCGGCGCTGTTCGACTGGGCGGATACCCGGATGCCGCGCACCGTCTGCATCATCGATCCCGCCAATGCGCCCTCGCTCCGCCTCGCCGCGCATGTCGGCTACGGCGTCTATGCCGAGGGGCTGTATCGCGATCGGCCGACGCTGTTCCTCGAACGCCTTGCATGACCCCCTCGCATCCGGGGTCCATCGGGCGTATATGGCCGGCATGCTGAAATCGCTGCATCGCTGTGCCACCGGCCACGGGATCACCCGCTGATGTCATGGGTCGAAAAGGTCGCGATCGTCGCTTTCATGGTCCTGTTCATGGAGTGCTTCGCCTGGGCCGCGCATAAATACGTCATGCATGGCTGGGGCTGGGGCTGGCACAAGTCGCATCACGAGGATCATGACGGCTGGTTTGAGAAGAACGACCTCTACGCCATCGTCTTCGCGATCGTGCCGATCGTGCTGTTCGTCGTCGGCCTGTGGTGGGAACCGCTGTGGTGGATGGCGCTCGGTATCACCGTCTATGGCGGCATCTACGCGTTCGTCCACGACATGCTCGTCCACCAACGCGGCGGTTTCCGCTGGGTGCCCAAGCAGGGCTATTTCAAGCGGCTGTTACAGGCCCACCGCCTGCATCATGCCGTCGAGGGCAAGGACGGCACCGTCAGCCACGGCTTCCTTTTCGCGCGCAAGCCATCGGTTCTGAAGGCCCAGTTGCGCGCCAATGCCGATCCGCAGCGCCGCCCCGCGCACCCTCCCGAACACATGGCGGTCGAACACATTGCTACCGACGCGGCATCGCCCGAGCGATGAGTGCCGCCGGGGCCTCACCGGCGGATGCCGCCCGGCGTCAGGCGCGTATCGGCCTGTCGTTCGCCGCCGCCATCGTGGCGGCGTGGCTGGCGATCCACATCACCGGCATCTTCTTCTGGCGCTGGAGCCTGGCCATGGTGCCGGTCGCCGTCGTGATGGTGCTGGTGCAGACCTGGCTGAGCACCGGCCTGTTCATCATCGCCCATGATTCGATGCACGGCGCGCTCGCCCCCGGCCATCCGCGCCTGAACCGCATGGTCGGCGCGACGTGCCTGTCGCTCTATGCCTGCCTGTCCTACGCCACGCTGCTGCCCCAGCATCACCTCCACCACCGCCACGCCGGCGGGGCGGGGGACCCCGATTTCCATGGCGGCGATCCGCGCCTGATCGGCTGGTTCCGCCAATTCTTCCGCACCTATTATTCGCACGGCCAGATCGCCCGCATCACTATCGTCGCGCTCGTCTATACCCTGCTGCTGGGCGCACCGCTCGGCAATATCGCGATCTTCTGGGCGATCCCGGCGCTGGGCGCGGTGGCGCAACTGTTCGTGTTCGGCACCTGGCTGCCCCATCGCGAAGGCGACGAGCCCTTCGCCGACCGGCATCGCGCCCGCAGCGCCCGCATCGCGCCGACGCTGTCGCTGCTGACCTGCTTCCATTTCGGCGGCTATCACCACGAACATCACCTGTCGCCCGGTACGCCGTGGTGGGGCCTGCCTGCCCGCCGGCGTGATTATCAGGCAAGTGCCCATCAACTTGGTAATGCTTCCGGCCTAAGGCCCCGCCCGTGACGATCGCGATCATTCTGTCTGCACTGGCGATGACGCTGATCGTCGGCGTCCGCTATCTGATCGTATCGGGCGGTTTCGCCTGGGCGACCCGCCGCAAGCATCCCGGCCTGTACATGGGCCTCGACCCGCAGGTCCGCCGCGAGGTCATCTGGAGCCTCGCCTCGGCGGCGATCTATGGCATCCCCGCCGGGGTCGTCGCCTGGGGCTGGCAGAACCGGGGCTGGACGCGGGTGTATGACGATATCCATGCCTGGCCCCTATGGTATTGGCCGGTATCGGTTTTCCTCTATCTGCTGCTTCACGATGCGTGGTTCTACTGGACGCATCGCTGGATGCACCGGCCCAAGCCCTTCAAGCTGGCGCACGCGCTGCACCATGCCAGCCGCCCGCCCACCGCCTGGGCGGCGATGGCGTTCCACCCGATCGAGGCGCTGACCGGCGCTGTGGTAATTCCGCTACTGGTCTTCCTGATTCCGATCCATGTCGGCGGTCTGGCATTGGTCCTCACCATCATGACGGTTATGGGGGTCACCAATCACATGGGGTGGGAGATTTTCCCGCGGTTCATGTGGAGAGGGGCACTGGGGGGCTGGCTCATCACCGCTAGCCATCATCAGCGGCATCATGAATTGTACGGATGCAATTATGGCCTTTATTTCCGGCACTGGGACAGGCTGTGCGGCACCGACAAGGGAATCGGTGATTTCACGCGCGAACACGCCCGCGCCGCGCGGCGGGCGGCGGCTGCGTCGGGCGGCGATGGCGCTGTTGGCGTTGCCATTGCTGGTGGGCGCGACGCAGGTCGCCCGGCTTGACGTCGATGTCGCGCAGATGCGCTCGGCCAAGGGCCTGTTGCGCGTCTGCCTGACCGCCGATCCCGACAATTTCCCCGCCTGCGTCGACGATGCCCACGCCGTCACCCGCTCGGTTCCGGCCGGGACGCATCAGGTCTCGTTCGCCGGTCTGCCGCGCGGCGGCTATGCAGTGGCGGTGATCCATGACGAGAACGGCAATCAGCGGCTCGATACCTTTGCCGGTATCCCGCGCGAAGGCTTCGGCTTCTCGCGCAATCCCAGGATAGGGTTTGGACCACCGAGTTTCACTGCCGCCCGTTTCCAGATCGACAGTGATGCCGAAGAGCAACAGGTCAGGATGCGTTACATCTTCTGATCCGGCACGGGCGGACACAAAGCGGGGAAGCGGCGTTTCGGGGCCGTAATATATTGTCGTGGAGTTCCTCGTCTTGCGTCTCGCCCTATTCACCATGACCGCTACGGCGGCGCTGGTCGCCGCTACTCCCGCCCTGGCGCAGGACGGGCCGCCGCCATCGTCCACACCCGCGTCGACGCTTGCCGCCGACCTCGACAAGGATACGATCACCGTCGCGGTGGCCGGCGCGTACCTGACCGATTACGAAGGCTCGAACGACTATCGCTTCGTCCCGGCGCCTGCCGTGCAGGCGACGATCAGCGGGTATAATATCCAGGTCCTCGGCAACCGCGCCTCGGTCGACCTGATCCGCGACCGGCCCGGCCCCGTGTGGGACCTGCAGGCCGGCCCGATCGGCGTCATCAACTTCAACCGCCAGAACAACAAGAACATCGACGATCGCCGCATCCGCGCGCTGGGCGAGCGCAACACCGCGATCGAACTCGGCGGCTTCGTCGGCATCGGCAAGACCGGCGTCATCACCAGCGATTACGACAAGCTGTCCGCCACGCTCAGCTATCGCCACGACGTCAATAACGCACACGACAGCGATATCTGGCAGCCGACGGTCGCCTATTTCACGCCGCTGAACGTGAAGACCGCGGTCGGCCTGTTCGTCTCGGCGGAGCGCGCCGGTGGCGGGTATGCCCGCAGCTATTACTCGATCGACGGCACGCAGAGCCTGGCGAGCGGTCTGGCCGTGTACAATGCGCGCGGCGGCTGGAAGAACTGGTCGGTCGGCCTCGCCGGCACCTATTCGCTCACCGGCGATCTGCTGCACGGGTGGAAGGCGATCGGCGGCGTCAATTATCGCCGGATGCTGAACGATTTCGCCGACAGCCCCGTCGTCTCGGTGGCCGGATCGCGCGGCCAGTGGCTGGCGGCGGCGGGGATCGGCTACACCTTCTAAGTCCATCAAATCACGCTGCAATGCGGCGTAAAAAATAGTGTAAATAAAGTTTTGCGCCGGTGCGTCCTTTGGGAACGCACCGGCGTTTCTGTTGTCGGTTCGTGGCCGGCAACGGTCGTGGATCGCAGTGAGAGGATTTCTGTCGCGCCCCTGGTGTCGGCAGCCTGCCAGGGGATCAACACATGACCGATAGCGTAGAATTGATCGACGCACTCGACCGCCGGGTCGCGCGACGCGACCACCGACGCGAGTTTTTCAAGGCCGCCTTCGGCATGGGCGCCTTCGCCATCGGCGGTGCCGCCGCGCTCAACTTTTCGACCAAAGCCAGCGCACAGACATCGACCATCACCGATGCCGACATCCTGAACTTCGCGCTGAACCTCGAATATCTCGAAGCGCAGTTCTATCTGTACGCCGCAAACGGCACGGGTCTGGCCGCCAATCTGTTGACCGGTACCGGCACGCAGGGTGCGGTCATCACCGGCACCGGCGCCAATATGGCCCGTGCGGTGAACTTCACCGATCCGGCGGTTCGCGCCTATGCCCGCGAGATCGCGGCCGACGAACTGGCCCACGTCACCTTCCTGCGCAGCTCTGGCGCGCTCGGCTCTTCGGCCGTCGCCCAGCCGGCGATCAATATCTCCGGCGCGCTCGACGGTCCGTTCACGGCGGCTGCTCGCGCCGCGGGTGTGATCCCCGCCGGTAACACGACGACGCCGTTCGATCCTTATGCGGACGACAACAGCTTCCTGCTCGGTGCCTATATTTTCGAAGATGTCGGCGTCACCGCCTACAAGGGTGCATCGCCCCTCGTCACCAACAAGACCTTCCTTCAGGCAGCCGCCGGCATCCTGGCGGTGGAGGCATATCACGCCGCGATCGTCCGCACGACGCTCTACGCCAAGGGCGTGGACGTACCGGCGCTGCGGACCAACGCCGACCTGATCTCGAACGCCCGCGATTCGCTCGATGGCGCTACCCGCGATCTCGATCAAGGCATCTCGCCGACCACCGTCAACGGCGCGCTGGTGTCGAACATCGTGCCGCTCGATTCGAACGGTCTCGCCTTCAGCCGTACGCCAAGTCAGGTACTGAACATCGTCTATCTGAACGCCGCGGCAGCCACGATGGGCGGCTTCTTCCCGAACGGATTGAACGGCAACCTGCGCGCCAGCGTCGCAGCATCCTGATCCGCACCCCGCATCCAACTTTTTCCTCTAGGGAGGACCTGTCATGAGCGAAGAACGCTTCATTCTGGACGTGATCGAAGAAGCCAACGCCAAGCGTCGCCTGGAACGCCGCCGGTTCATGCGGATGGCCGGTGGTGCCGCCGTCGCCGCCGGTGGCCTGTCGATGCTGGCCGCCTGTAACGACGATGACGACGATCCCGTCGTCACGCCGACGCCGACCCCCACCGCCACGACCGGCGTGTCCGAGGTCGACGTACTCAACTTCGCGTTGCAGCTCGAATATCTCGAAGCCAATTTCTACAGCTACGCCGCGTTCGGCACGCCGATCAGCAGCACGCTGACCGCCGGTGTCGGTACGCAGGGGTCGGTCGTGTTACCGTCGGGTACCGCCACGGCGGGTCGCCCGCGTCAGGTGCAGTTCACCGATCCGGTCGTGGCTCAGTACGCGCGTGAAATCGCCTATGACGAGATCGCGCACGTCACCTATCTGCGCAACGCGATCGGTGCGACCGCGGCCGCCGCTCAACCGGCGATCAACATCTCGGGTGACGCCACGGGTTCGTTCACAGTCGCCGCCCGCGCCTCCGGCGTGGTCGCCAGCACCGCCACCTTCGATCCCTACGCATCGGACGAGGCCTTCCTCCTCGGCGCGTTCATCTTCGAGGATGTCGGGGTCACGGCTTATATGGGCGGCGTCCAGCTGCTCAGCACCCCGGCGCTGATCGAGGCGGCGGCCGGCATCCATGCGGCCGAGGCATATCATGCCGGTCTCATCCGCACCGTCCTCTACCGTAAGGGCCTGAGCAATCAGTCGCTCATCACCGCCACCGGTCAAATCTCGGCAGCGCGTGACACGCTGGACGGTACAGCGAACACCGGTCTGCTCAATCAGGGCTCCTCGCGCGATCAGGGTATCGTCGGTGCCACGAACGCGATCTCGAACATCGTGCCGACCGATGCCAACGGCATCGCCTTCGTCCGTTCGCCCAGCCAGGTGCTCAACATCGTGTACCTGAACGGCGCGGCCGGCACGAGCAGCGGCGGCTTCTTTCCCGCCGGTATCAACGGCGCGGTCCGCACTACCGCCTGAGTTTCTACCAGCTCCGACCGGAGAGGGGGTCGCGCTACATCGGCGCGGCCCCTTTTCGTTTGTGGCCGCCTCGACACGCGCCTATGCTGGCGCCATCCCCGGGGGAGCGCTCATGCGCGCTTGAGAGGCAGCCAGCAGGTTGCGACCCGCCGAACCTGATCCGGTTGACACCGGCGGAGGGAGGGAGCGGTTTTCACCCGAAATCCGTGCCCGCTCTCCGATCTTTGGAGAGACGACATGGCCGACATTCAAGCCCGCACCGAAATCGGCGTCACCACCGGCCCGATCCGGGGCAGCCGCAAGATCCACGTCGCCGTCCCCACCAGCCCCGACGTCCGCGTCGCCATGCGTGAGATCGTGCTCGATCCATCGGCGAACGAGCCGCCCTTGCGCGTCTACGACACCAGCGGCCCCTACACCGATCCCAAGGCGAACATCGACATCCAGGCCGGCCTGCCGCAACTGCGCCGTTCGTGGATCGAGGCACGCGACGACGTCGAATCCTACGACGCCCGCGAACTTCGGCCGGAGGATAACGGCCAGCTCGGCCCCGACCGTTCCGGCGGCGTCCCGCAATTTCCCGGCAGCATCAAGCGCCCCTTGCGCGCCAAGCCCGGCATGAACCTCAGCCAGATGCACTATGCCCGTCGCGGCATCATCACGCCCGAGATGGAATATGTCGCCACCCGCGAAAATCTCGGCCGTGCCATGCTGAAGGATTATGTCCGCGACGGCGAGAGCTTCGGTGCGAGCATTCCCGACTTCGTCACGCCGGAATTCGTCCGTGACGAGGTCGCCCGCGGCCGCGCGATCATCCCCAACAACGTCAACCACCCCGAATCCGAACCGATGGCGATCGGCCGCAATTTCCTGGTCAAGATCAACGCCAATATCGGCAACTCCGCGGTCGCCAGCAACGTCGCGGCAGAGGTCGACAAGCTCGTCTGGTCGATCCGCTGGGGCGCCGACACCGTCATGGACCTGTCCACCGGGCGCAACATCCACGACACCCGCGAATGGATCATCCGCAACAGCCCCGTGCCGATCGGCACCGTGCCGATCTATCAGGCGCTGGAAAAGGTCGGTGGCATCGCCGAGGACCTGACCTGGGAGGTGTTCCGCGACACGCTGATCGAACAGGCCGAACAGGGCGTCGATTATTTCACGATCCACGCCGGCGTCCGCCTCGCCTATATCCCGATGACCGCAAAGCGCGTCACCGGCATCGTCTCGCGCGGCGGCAGCATCATGGCGAAATGGTGCCTCAGCCATCACAAGGAATCGTTCCTCTACGAACGCTTCGACGAGATCACCGAGATCATGAAGGCGTACGACATCGCCTATTCGCTCGGCGACGGCCTCCGCCCCGGCAGCATCGCCGACGCCAATGACGAGGCGCAGTTCAGCGAGCTCTACACGCTCGGCGAACTCACCCACCGCGCGTGGGAAAGCGACGTGCAGGTCATGATCGAAGGCCCCGGCCACGTGCCGATGCACAAGATCAAGGAGAACATGGAAAAGCAGCTGCAGGTTTGCGGCGAGGCGCCTTTCTACACGCTCGGGCCGCTAACCACCGACATCGCGCCCGGATACGACCACATCACCAGCGGCATCGGCGCCGCGATGATCGGCTGGTACGGCACCGCGATGCTCTGCTACGTCACGCCCAAGGAGCATCTCGGCCTGCCCGACCGCGACGACGTGAAGGTCGGCGTGGTGACGTACAAGCTGGCCGCCCACGCCGCCGATCTCGCCAAGGGCCACCCCGCCGCCCAGATGCGCGACGACGCCCTCAGCCGCGCCCGCTTCGACTTCCGTTGGCGCGACCAGTTCAACCTGTCGCTCGACCCCGACACGGCCGAGGACTATCACGACCAGACGTTGCCGGCAGAAGGCGCCAAGACCGCGCATTTCTGCTCGATGTGCGGCCCCAAATTCTGCTCGATGAAGATCACCGCCGAAGTCCGCGAATTCGCCGCCAAGCAGAACCAGCCCGCCGACACGTTCCTGGCGGCGGGTGCGGTAGCGGATCAGGCCGACGCCGACCGCGCGATCTTCGCCACCGGCCACACGATCGCCGACGCGGAACGCGGCATGGCCGAAATGAGCGAGAAGTTCCGGGAGAAGGGCGGGGAGGTTTACCTGCCGGCGGAGTGACCTCTTAATTATATTACAAGCCGCCCTCTGCCTGAATTATTTTGACGAAATCGATCGGATCATAAAAGTAATTTCGATAAGCTGATCTAAGCTGCTTTGGATTGTCTGATCGGACGTAAACTGCATTGACACTTTCTTCACTTGCTTCAAGTGCGCTTGCTTTTGCAATAGCACTTGCAGCAGTTTTAAAAGGTAGCACTTCCAATTCTAGCGACCCATCCGGGCGACGATGAATGTTAAGTACGTTGTGATTTTGAAGATTCTCTTCATCTTCAAACTGTTTCAGTAGTTCAAGGCGCCTTAAAATTCCCATTTTTTCTTCGAGTTGCTGCAGATTTGATTGTAGGGTTTGTGTTGGTACATCAATAAAGGCGTTTGAAAGACCCTCGTGGCGGCGAGCTATTATTTCGCTTGCGATTGCAAAAAATTGGCCTCGTTCGCTTGTATCTACTTCAAATTTCGTCCGTTCGCCGTCCAGCAGGTCTGATATTTCTACGGCAGTCGCCCAAGCATGTTGGGCGCGTGTCCGATATTGAAGTTCAACGAGAAGTCCGTCCCAAGGCTTTTTTTCCTGACTTCGCGTACTTCCTCTTGGGAAATGCCGGTAGACATCGTGTATTCCGCGGTATCCAGTAGACTTGGGGCGATCAATATAATTATACTTATCTGGTTCGTGCCGAAGAACATGTTCTACATTTCTCATGACTTGAGAGGAATGTATATATGATCGAAACTCTACAAGTTGTTGAATATCGTTAAATATCATTCGACATCCCGCAAAATCATGCATTGCGGAGACATCGGCAATCAAGGAATCACCTACACTATTCTTACGCTTTAGCTTGTCTATAACCGTGTTCCTGCGCTTAAGGCGCTGGGCAAACTCGATATAGTTTTCTCGCTTATTAATGTGACCTTTAAGCCACGCTTGGAAAGTATTTATAACATATCCATGAGCCGCGCGCCATTTATCGACGATTAGATAATCGTCTTCAGTCGCGGTCCCAAGAGAAATTGCTTGTCCGGCACGTCGTACCGCGGATTTATTACCGGGGGGTTCTTGGTAAGCCATGCTCGCTATATAGCATCGTTGCTGTTCTCCGAAACGCTAATAATTATATCGACACGACAGTACCTCAAGTGCTTGCGCGTCACCCGATCCCCGCACCCGGTATACCAGCCGATGCTCACCAGTAATTCGTCGCGACCACCAACCCGTCAGGTTCTGTCGCAACGGCTCGGGCTTGCCCGTGCCGGTAAAGGGATGGCGAAGGCACTCGCCGATCAACGCGTTGACCCGCGCCACAACCTTTTTATCCTCGTTTAGCCAATCGACATATTGGGTCCACGCGACGTCGTCGAACGTCAATTTCACGGTTCGATCAACGCCCGTTCCTTGCCCTCGCCGGCATCGAGGCGGGCGATGCCCTCCATTAGATGCTTCGCATTGGCCGGCGATGCCATCAGGTGCAGCGTCTCCTCCATCCCCGCCCATTCGCTGGCGGAAATCAGGACGACGTTCTCGCCCCGCTGCCGGGTAATCATCACGGGAGCTCGATCGGATGCGACCTTGTCGATCACCGCCTTCAGATTCTCACGCGCTTCGGAATAGGTCACGGTCTGCATCATCAAAACATGGACAACGTATTGTCCAATGTCAATCTCACCGCACCACCACGCCCTTCCAGAACGCCACCCGCCCGGCAATCGCCGCCGCGGCATCCTTCGGCGCCGGATAATACCACGCCGCGTCCCGGTTCTCCGCGCCGCCCGCGACCAGCGTATAGTAATGCGCGGTGCCCTTCCACGGGCATACGCTCGTCGTCGCGCTGTCCTTCAGCATCGCCGGATCGACCGACGACAGCGGGAAGTAACTGTTGCCCTCGACCGTGACGATATCGTCGCTCGCCGCGATGCGCGTGTCGTTCCACCATGCTTCGGCCATGTCGGTCTCCTGAAAGCGATCCAACGCCCGACCCCTACCGATCGTGCCGCCGCCCGCAAACGGCATCCGCCCCGACGCACCGATCACGGACGCCGGGGCAGGACGGTGTCAGTCCTTGGGGCCGCCGACGATGCCGACCGGGCGATCCTTGGTCGATGGGTCAGAGGCGTTCTGCTTGGGCGGCTTGGCCGCCTTGGGTTTGCGGACTTCCTTGTTCGACTTCTGCTGGCTCTTGGCCATGACCGGTTCCGATCGGGGCGGAAGGCCCCGGCCGGACCCTACACCTCCTGCGCCGACGATGACAGACATGCCGCTGACGGAGGCGCGGTGGCCACACCGTTCCGCAAAAGCGTCCAACAGCATCGCGGCGCCTCTGTCCTACACGCCGGTATTCACGTTTGTTGGCGGGCATGACCGACCACCATGATCCCGCTTCGCCGCGCGGCACCGCGCTCGTCACCGCCACCGATGCCAAGGACGGCGCGCTCGACGCGCATGGCTTCGATCCGGCCGCCTATGACTGGGTCCCCGTCCGTCGCCAGCGCCGCCCTGATGGCTGGACCCGCGAGAAGCAGCGAGCCTTTATCGAGGCGCTCGCCGATACCGGGTCGGTGACGCAGGCGGCGCGCGAGGTCCATATGTCGCCCCGCAGCGCCTATATGCTGCGCCGCGACCGCGACGGCGCGGGATTCGCCGCGGCATGGAATGCGGCGCTCGACCAGTCGATGCAGGTGCTGCTCGACAGCGTCACCCGCCGCGCGATCGAGGGGGTCGATGAGAAGGTCTATGACCGCACCGGCAACGTGATCGGCACGCGTACCCGCTACAGCGACCGGCTCGCGATGTTCCTGTTGCGCGCCCACATGCCCGATCGCTTCCGGCCGGTATCGCCCGAGCCTTACGCGCCGTCGCGCCGGACCGTCGCGATCGAGGATGCGCTGGCGCTGCTCGATCCCGTGCCGCCGGCCGAGCCGCACCGCCTGATGGCGCCGGACGACCTCGATACCGCGCTGCTGTGCGCCGATCTCGACCCCGGCAATCTGCCGCACTGGCACCGCGATCCCGATATGGACCCCGAACGGCCGCCCGCGACGATGCCCGATGTCGACCCCGAGTTCGAACGCAAACTGGAAGCGGCCAAGCGGGAAGCGGCGACCCGCGATCCTTTCCGCAGGAAGCGACGTAAAAAGCCCGTCTGAGTGCGAATCAGTGCGAAGTTCTATTCGCAACAAGCGCGCCGGGGCAGATGCCGGCGAGCGGACAGGCATCGCACAACGGCGCTTCCGGTCGGCAGATCGTCTGCCCCAGCCGCTTCGTCGCCATGTGGAAATGCAGGAAGTCCACGCCCGTCCAGTCCGGCATCGCCCCCGTCACCGTCTCGCTTGCGTCGCGGATATCGCCGCGCGGGCCGACGGTGCCCAGCCGCTGGAGTACCCGCAGCACATGCCCGTCGACGATCATCACCGGCATCGCCAGCGTACTGGCATTCAGCGTGGAGGCCGCCACCTTTCGCCCCACGCCGGGCAGTGTCTCCAGAAAGGCCAGCGCCTCGTCCAGCGGCCATCCGCCCAGCGGATCGAGGTCGAAGCCCAGCGGCCCCGCCTTCAATGCCTTCATCGCGCCGACCACATACGCCGCCTTGTCATCCGCGAAGGTGACGTCCGCGATCACCCGCGCCACCGCCGCCGGTTCCGCGACCGCCAGCCGGCCGGGACCGCCGAACGTCGCGACCAGCCGGTCATAGGCCGCCAGCGATACCGCATCCTGCGTCCGGCCGCTGATGATCGACTTCACCAGTTGCCCCACGGGCCGTCGCACCAGCAAGGGCGGCACGCCCATCAGCACCGGCGCCAGCAGCGCGGCCCAGCGCGCGACATCCGGCACCGCGAATCCGAACGACGTCTGCATGGGTCCATCATAGAACGGATGCAGAACGGGCGAAAGGCTCAGCCGGGCGGCAACGCCCAGTCGATCGCCGCCTCGCCATGGCTCGTCAGAAAGGCATTGGCCTGCGAGAAATGGCGGCTGCCGAACCAGCCGTTGTATGCCGACAAGGGAGAGGGGTGCGGCGCCTTCAGCGCCAGATGCGTGCCGTCGTTCTTCACGAACGCCGCCTTTTTCTGCGCATAGCTGCCCCACAGCATGAACACGACCGGATCGGGCTTCGCCGCCACCAGCCGGATGACGGCGTCGGTGAACCGCTCCCAGCCCCGGTCGCGGTGCGATGCCGCCTGTCCGCTCGCCACCGTCAGCACGCTGTTCAGCAGCAGGACGCCCTGCTTCGCCCAATGCTCCAGATGGCCATGCGTCGCCGGCTCGATCCCGCAATCGGTGCGCAGTTCCTTGTAGATGTTCAGCAGGCTGGGCGGCGGCTTCACCCCCGGCTGGACCGAGAAGCACAGGCCATGTGCCTGCCCTTCGCCATGATAGGGGTCCTGCCCCAGGATCACGACCCGCACCGCCGGCAGCGGCGTCAGGTCCAGCGCCCGGAACCAGTCGGCCGAGGGCGGGAAGATGCGCTTGCCCGCCTGCTTCTCCGCGACGAGAAAGGCGCGGAGCGCGGCCATGTACTCGCTGTCGAACTCCCCTCGCAGCGGTTCCAGCCATGTCGGATCAAGACGCACGTCACCCATCGCTCAACGCTTCCGCACGAACTCGGCGCGCAGCACCAGCCCCTTGATGCCGTCGAACTTGCAGTCGATCTCCTGCGCGTCGCCGGTCAACCGGATCGATTTGATGAGCGTCCCGCGCTTCAGCGTCTGGCCCGCGCCCTTCACCGTCAGATCCTTGATGAGCGTCACCTGATCGCCATCGGCCAGCAGGTTGCCGACCGAATCGCGCACCTCGACGGTCTGTTCGGCACTGGCGGTCGCCACATCCGCCGCACTGACCCACTCGCCGCTTGCCTCGTCATAGATGTAATCGTCGTCGCTCACGCCATCGCTCCTGCTGCGCCGTCCGCGCTAGAGCAGCCCGCCGCCACCCGAAAGCCGTTTCGCGCGTTCTCCCGTCATGCGCTTCCTTGTCGCCGCCCTGCCGGCCCTCGCCCTGCTCACCGCCGCGGCGCCACCACCGCCCACCTTCGACGCGCTGCGCTTCTTCAGCGGCAGGACCGAGGGGAAGGGGCGGTTCAAGGTCGCGCTGCGCGCCGGCCACGACGTGCACGTGCAGGGCCATGGCCGGATGGACGGCGACACGTTGATCCTCGACCAGATCGTCACCCGCGAGGGCACCGACCCCAAGCCGCGCCAATGGCGCATCCGCGAGGTCTCACCCGGCCGCTACACCGGCACGCTGACCGACGCGAAGGGCGCGATCACCGGCGAGACGACCGGCGACCGGCTGCATCTCGCCTTCACCAGCACCGGCGGTTTCGCGGTCGAACAATGGCTGACGATCGCCGCCGACGGCCGCTCGGCGCAGAACCGGCTGACCGCCAAGAAGTTCGGCATCACCGTCGCCACGCTGGACGAGACGATCCGCAAGCTCGACTGAGGCGGTCAGAACAGCCCCGGCACCTCGCGCTGCGCGGTCGTCGGCCGTGTCGGCGACAGCAGCGTACGCGTGGCGCTGGCCCGGACCGACTGCGCGCTGGCATCGCCGGTGATCGGGCTGCACACCCGGCCCGCCAGGAAGTCGAGCGCGGCCCTGGTCGATGCCTCGCGCGGGTCGCCCATCTGATATGTCGTGTCGTCGGTCGCCCGGCAGCTCGCCTCCACCTTGCTGGCGAGGCCGTCATAATAATCGCCCTGACGCGACGCGTTCTGCGTCGCCAGTGCCACGATACGCAGGCGGTCGTCGCACTTGTCGTAATCGCGGGCGATCTGGCCGACGGGCTTGCCATAGGTATTGGTCCCGACCAGAGCGGCATTGGCCCGCAGATACGGGATCGCGGCATTGATGACGAGTTCGCTGGCCGAGGCGGTGCCGCCGGTGCCGATGAACGCGATCCGCGTCGGCGCGATCGCCTGCGTCTGGCGCTGGTAGAGGCGGGTGGAGTTGCTGGCCGACTTCTCCGATCGATATACGGTATAACTTTGCACCTCGCTGGTCGATCGCGCCCCGCCCAGCAGATCGCTGAACAATTCCGCGATCTTGATGAGGCCGCCGCCGTTGTACCGGACATCGACGATCACCTGCGTGACGCCCGCTGCCTTGAACCGCGCGAACGCCTCGCGCAGCGCCGGGTCGGCGGTCTCGATGAAGGTCCGCAGGTTGACGTAACCGACCTGATTGCCGCCATCGCTGATGATCTGCGCACCGTAGCGGGAGGATATCGGCGCCAGCGTATAATCCGCCTTCGCGACCGTCACCTCGCGTGTGCCGCCGCTGGCGCTGGCGATGCGAAACACCCGTGTCGTGCCGGCGGTATCCGGACCCAGCGCATCGACCACGCCCCCCGCGCCGGACGCACTCATCAAGGCCGAGACGGTGACGAGGTTGCCGCTGCTCGATCCGACCGCGAGGATTTCGGTACCGCGATCGATCCCCGCGGCCAGTGCCGGCGCGCCCTCGAACGCCTCCGACACGAAGACCCGGCGGTTGGCGTTGTCGTAGGACAGGCGGATGCCGAAGCCACCGCTCGCACCCGCATCGTAATAGGCGTTCTCCGCCTTGATCGACGTCAGATACGTGAAATACCGGTCTTTCCGCTGGCTGCGGGCGGTGGCGGTCAGGGCGTCGATGTAATCGTCGACCGTCGTGTATCCGGCGGGGCTGAGCGTGGCCGGCAGCAGATCGGGGAACAGATACCATTCGCGCAACTGCGCCGCCGCCCAGTTCTGTCGCTCCGTCAGGGAACAGCCGGCTGCGGTGGTGGGGGTCGGCGTGGCGCTGCCGGTCGGGGTCGATCCGGTGAAATTGCCGCCGTCATCGCCCCCGCCGCCGCATCCGGAGAGAAGAGCGAACAGGCTGACAGCCGCGACGAATCTGGATCTCATCGATTCTTCCCACTTACCTTCAGCGGTTTAGCCGGCTTCTATATTCCTGTCAGGTTAAACACGCGTCATTACGGTAGAGTGAAGCAACCCGTGGCAACGACACTCGTTTCCACGATCAGGAGGCCCTTCGATGTCCAGACCGATCGCTTTGTCGTTGCCCCTGCTGATGCTGGCCGCGTGCGACGGCGGCACCTCCGCCACCGCGCCGGTGGCGAACACCGCGACGGCGGCACCGGACGGCGGCTATGCCGCCCGGATCAAGGCGCTATCGCCCAGATTGCGATCCGGCGTCTTCCTGCGCGCAATCCGGGATGCGGGTGAAGAGTGTCAGGATGTGACGCGCGAATTCGCGATCGCACCGATCGAAAACCGTCCCGCCTGGGGTGTCCTGTGCGATCGGACCAATCCCTGGGTCGTCTCGATCGACCCCAACGGCACCGCGATGGTCACCAAGGCGTCGATCGCGTCGCAGCTTGCGCCGACCGCCGGATAGGCCGCTAATCCTCGCGGTCGAAATACCCGGCGCGCCGCTGACGATTGCGGGTGAACCACGCCCAGCCGGTCAGGAAGAAGCCGAACAGCGCGAACAGCAGCACCAGCGCCGCCAGTGGCAACGGTGCTTGCTGCACGATCGCCACGCCCAGAGCGACGAGCGTTCCCAGCGAGTAGAGCGCACAGCCCAACGCCACCCGGATGCGGGCGCCCGGCTTGCGGGCATTGAATGGTACGATCGCCACCAGACACAGGGAGGACAGGGCAAGCGCGATCGGCAGGCCGATCTTCACCACCGGGCTGCCGAACAACAACAGGGAAAGCGCCAGGGTCGTCAGCGCCCACAGCGCCGCCCATAACCGGATTTTTATCATTCCACTCACGAACTCCAGCGGGGGCAGCGGTGCAACCTAAAAGGGTTCGTCGCAGAATTCAAAGTGTCGCTGACACCGATGGGACCGGATCGCCCGGCTGATCGATCCGCGCCTGCAGACATTCGACCCGGCCGTCCTCCAGCCGGACCGCCGTCAGCACACCGGTCCTGTACGCACCGGTGTCGATGCCGATGCGCTGTTCGCGAATGACCGGCTGGTCCGAATCCCAGCTATGGCCATGCACGATGATCTTCTCGAACCGCCGTTTGTGATGGAGAAAATCATCGCGAATCCACAAAAGGTCTGCTGCGACCTGACGGTGAAGAGGGATGCCGGGTCGTACGCCGGCATGCACGAAGGCGTAATCGCCGATCCGGTGCGACAACGACAGCGTCTGCAACAGGCGCAGGTGAGAGGCGGGCATCCGTTCCAGTAACTCGTCCCGCGCGCGGTAATAGTCGGCCGACGCGGCGGGATCGGGCAGCGTCACGCCATAGGATTGCAGCGTCTCCCTACCGCCGACGTTCAGCCACCCCCGCGCATCGATCGGATCGTCGATATAGGCGAGCATCATTTCCTCGTGATTACCTTTCAGGAAATGAGGGTCGAATTCGGCGTGCGTCCGCATCCAGATCAGCGCCGACAGCACCTTCGCCGATTCGGGACCGCGATCGACGTAATCGCCGCAGAAAACGACGATCGGCCGCCGACCGTTGCCCCGTGCCTTCACATCGTCCGCGATGCGGGCAAGCAACCGGGTCATCAGGTCGTATCGGCCATGCACATCGCCGATCGCGTACACCAGCTCACCCGCTACCGACGCGTTCGTACCCCAGGGTATGTCGCTGGCTGCCTTCGTCCACATCACGGGCGGTTATTCACTGGCAACGAAGCGGGTCGCTGGTCCGGCATCGGTCAAATAGCGCAACTGATCGGCCAGATCATCATAGCGGCGGATCGTTTCATCGGGATCGTCGAGCGAGATCGCCAATGCGCGCGTCCAGTCGCGGCGGACCTCGACCAGATCGCGACGCGGTACGCCTGCTTGCACCGCTCGCTGATATGCCACGAGCAGACGTCGATCGGCGGCACGAACGTCGCGATAGATGCAGGCATCCTCGGTGCTACCGGCGCGACAACCATCCGCCCGCGATCCTGCATCGGCCGGGACAGCCACGCGGCGAACGGCAGGTTGTCGTCGTTCATCGGATACCTTCGCCGCAACCCTGACGATGCGGGGGGCGTCAATCCGTTCCTCGTTCGCAACTGGCAACGGCGTCGCATCGTCTGGCTGGTCGGCCGTTTGCAGAGCGGCATCCTCGACGCGCGGCTCAGCCGATGGCGCGATCGCCGTGTAGGCCGCGACATGGTCGATCTTGCGGGGAGTGACGTGCTGCGTCGATGCGGCATTCAGGGGTGATGCGGTGTCGATCTGCGTGAACAGGAAGCCCGCCGTCACGAGTGCTGCGATGGGGGCGCCCAGCGTCAGCCAGCGGGCGCGTCGCGGTGGTGCCCCGCGCCTGACCGAGCCAAAGGCGCTGCCGGACAGCCGCGCGTCATCGATGCGATCACCGGCCAGACCGGCAGACGCAAAGATGCCTTGCATGTCGTTGGCGACCTTACCGGTCCAGTCATCGCGTGCGGCCATAGCGTGCCTTTACCCTTTCGACCCTATTTCTGGACCTTTCGTCCTTAACCGACAGTTTACGGTTTGGGTCCCGATGCCGGATGATATGGATCAAGCTGCCGTGTCCGATGTCAGTCGCGACCCTCCAGCTTGGCCTTCAATCCGGCAAAGGCGTTGAAGGGGACGACCTCTTCCTCGCTGACGATGCCGGCGTCCCTCAGGGCGGCCGCTGCATTTGGTCCGCGTGGGAACGGATCGAGCGACAGCGCCATCGTTTCGGCCGCCGCTTCACCCAGATCGATCGCACCGCCCTCGATCTCGATCGTGTCGAGCGCGTCGGCGGACAGTTCGATCTCCTCGCCGCTGAGGGAAGGTTCGACGAAGCGAACCGCGACGGGCTCGTCGATCGCGATCGGAAGGGCGTCGCCGGTGATCGAACAGGCCTGCACCAGCGCAGCCGTGACGGTGCCGGTGACCAGGATACCCGTTGCCTCCCGGCGGAGGATCAGGTGCGCGGCCAGTTCGTCGATGGCGACGATGCCGAACCGACGCGCCAGTGCCGCGCGCTCGTGCTCGTCGGCGACGATATCGACCGTGCGATCCTGTTCACCGATCGTGTCGAGCCGTTCGGGCCGGCTCCATTCGGGGGTCATGGCAGTTCTCCGCTCAGCAAGGTCGCGATCGGTCGCGTCGATAGATCGTCGTGCAGGCACCGCAGTTCGGTCGCGACATGCTCCACCGCCGATGCCGACGGGGCATCATCACGATAGAGGTTGCGGATCAGTGCGTCTTCCAGACTGCCATCGGCAAAGGCGTCGCGATAGGCGCCGAGGCGCCCGCCAAGGGCCGCCATCATCCGGCCGACCTGCTTGCCGACGACCATGTCGCCAAAGCCGATCTGGCGGAGCTGCGCATCCATGTCGTCGACGAAATGTTCGGCGAGCGCGGTGGCGGGGGCGGCACCCTCCGGTTCCCGTTCCAGCCGCAGCAGCACGATAGACAGGACGGCGGCGATCGCATCGAAGCGGCCGTCGACCGTATCGGGAACGGCACCGGCGACGTACCAGTGCTCGGCCCGCGCACGGGTGACGATCGCGCGATAGAGCGGAATGGTCGCCTCGTCGCGCCGTGGTCGCCATAATCGTTTCAGCCAGTCCAAGCCCCGCATCCTCTCCATCGTTCCACGTCTGATGTTCCACGCCCGTCTATGCCGTGCGACTTGTACACCGCCGGCTCCTCGCATATCGAGGCGTTCGGTGGCCGATGCAATCGCGGGCGGTGGCCGCTTCGTACCCCAGCGTCGCCCGCCTGGAGTGTTTTCATGCGTTTCCCGTCCGCCCGCGCCGCGCTCGCCGCGAGTCTCGTCGCCGGCGTCCTCGTCGGGGGCTGCGCGCCGCTGCGTTCGCACCAGGGCTATGTGATCGATGCCGATCTGGTCAATTCGGTGCAGCCGGGCGTCGATACCCGCCAGTCGGTGCAGCAGGTGCTGGGCAAGCCGAGCATCGCTGGCCAGTTCGCGCCCGGCACCGGCGGCGACTGGTATTACATCGCGCGCGACAGCCGCAATTACGGCTTCCAGACGCCGCGAGTGAAATCGCAGATCACCATCCAGATCAGCTTCGACCCCGCCGGTAACGTGACGACGATCCGTCGCGGCGACATCGAGCAGGTGGCGTCGATCACGCCTTATGGCAAGACGACGCCGACGCTGGGTCGCCAGCGCGGGTTCTTCCAGGATCTGTTCGGCAATATCGGTACGGTCGGCGCCGCGGGTGCCGGCGGCGGCGGCGGCGGTAACCGCGATACCCCGTAAGACCGGTATCGGCGGGACTGGCTGGCCGGCCTGTCGCTCCCCAACATTTGACGTTTTCGTTAACCCAACCCGTTGTTATATCTGGCTCGCGTTGGGACAATGGTCCCCGATCTGACCCGTTGCGACATTCTTCTGAAACGTCCATTTCGGACGTAATTTCAGGGGGGGGCGGCGGTGGGGGCAGTGCAGGGGGCGATCGACGCGATCGCGCGGGAAGCAATATTGTTCGCCGGCGTGGGCCTGTTGATCGGCGGTATCGACGACCTGCTGATCGATGCCGCTTTCCTGATCCGCCGGGCGTGGCGAGGCGGACGTCGGCGATTGTCGGTGATGACCCTGTCGGCACCGACCCGGCCCGGTCGCATGGCGGTGTTCGTGCCGGCGTGGGACGAGGAAGCGGTAATCGGCGCGATGCTGACGACCGCGCTCGACCGGTATCGCCATGACGATTACCGGATCTATGTCGGTCTATACCCCAATGACGGGCCGACGATCGCCGCTGCGACGGCGGTGGCCCGTACTGACCCCCGCATCAGGCTGGTGATCGGCGATACGCCCGGACCGACGACGAAAGCCGGATGTCTCAATACGTTATGGCATGCCTTGCTGGCGGCGGATGCGGCGGACGCACGCGTCACGAAGGCGATCGTGTTCCATGACGCCGAGGATGTCGTCCATCCCGATGAATTGACCGTGTTCGACACGCTGATCGAGGGGCGGGCGGTGGTGCAGTTGCCGGTGCTGCCGCTGGTGAAGCGCGGATCGCGGCTGGTGTCCGGTCACTATGCGGACGAGTTCGCAGAGGCACATGCCAAGAGTCTGGTGGTTCGCACCGCGCTTGGCGCGGGCATGCCGCTGGCGGGCACGGGATGCGCAGTGGCGCCGGCGATGATCGCCCGGATCGCAGCGGTACGCGGGGGTGATCCCTTCGATCCGGCGAGTTTGGTGGAGGATTACGAATTGGGGCTGCGCATCGCCGAGATGGGCGGGCGCGGATTGTTCGCGCGGGTGACGGACGAGCGGGGCGGTCTGGTGGCGGTGCGGGCATATTTTCCGGCGACGCTCGGCACGGCGGTCCGGCAGAAGGCGCGGTGGATCACCGGCATCGCGTTGGTCGGCTGGGACCGGGTCGGCTGGGCGCGGCCGCTGGCGATGGTGGATCACTGGATGCGGATGCGCGACCGGCGCGCGCCGATCGCGGTGCTGGTGCTGGGGGCGGCTTATCTGTCGATCGTCGCGTGGCTGGCGTCGATTGTGTCCCATGGCTGGACCGGCGTGCCCGTGACGCCGATGCCCGATGCGGTTCGGCTGTTGCTGATCGTGAATGCGTGGCTCCTCGGTTGGCGGCTGATCGTGCGGGCGGCGTTCACGGGGCGGACCTATGGCTGGCGAGAGGCGATGTGGTCGATGCCGCGGCTGGTGGTCGGCAATCTGATCGCGCTGCTTGCCGCCGGACGGGCGATCTGGCGATATATCTGGATGCTGCGCGGGGCGGCGCCGGCGTGGGACAAGACACGGCACGAGTTTCCCGCGCTCGACCAGCCGATCGATGCGGTGGCGTCGTGAGGGGCGGGCGGCCGTTCCGCTTTCTGGCGGTCACGCTGGGCAGCTGGACGATAGTGAGGGCGGCGCTGTTGTGGCCGACGATCGATTCGGTGCCGGCGCTGATCCGGGCGATCGTGCCACCGGCGGCGGCGGAGTCGTTCTTTGCGAAAGCGCCGTTGCGGACGGGGGTAAAGCGGGGTGTCGTTTCTGAGCTTGCTGCGACCGTCGAACAGCCGGAGGTGACCGAGTTGCCCAGCTTTGTGGCGGCCAGAGCGAACGTTGCCTTGCCTGCCGTACCAAATGCGCAGGTCGAAGCAGATGCTACACCGATCCAACCGCCACCCCAGCGACCCGTTCCACTGGCGACAGCACCAGCCCGGTTGGCCGGCAGTATCTGGGGCATTGCCCGCAACGGCCGCGGCGGCGCGCTGCCCGGCGGCCAGCTGGGTGGATCGCAGGCGGGGTTTCGCCTGACCTACGCCTTGGGAGAAGCGCGGCAGGTCGCACTGGCGGCGCGGGTGTCCAGCCCGTTGCGAGGACGTGGACGCGAGATGGCATTGGGCATCGACTGGCAACCGATGGCGCTGCCTCTGCACGTCATCGCCGAGCAGCGGATCGCGTTGGACGGCGGCAAGGGCGGCCCAGCGCTGATGGTGATCGGCGGCGTCGATCCGGTGCCGGTCGCATTCGGTTTCCGGCTTGAGGCCTATGGTCAGGCAGGGGCGATCGCCCGTGACCGGATCGAGCCGTTTGTCGATGGCGCGGCGCGGTTGACCAGAGCAGTTGCGACGATCGGGCGCGCCCGTGTCGATCTGGGCGTCGGCGGCTGGGGCGGGGCGCAGCGCGGTGCGGCGCGGCTGGATGTCGGCCCCAGTATCGCGTTGGCGGTGCCGGTGGCCGAGCGGACGGTGCGGATGACGCTCGACTGGCGACAGCGGATCGCGGGCGATGCGCGACCCGGATCGGGGCCGGCGCTGACGATCGGCAGCGACTTTTAAGCAGAGCCGCGCTAACGGGTCGGGCCGTGGACCTGTATCTTCCCGTCGCCAACCTGTCGGTCAATGCGCTGGTCATCGTGCTGCTCGGCGGCGGCGTGGGCCTGTTGTCGGGCATGTTCGGCGTCGGCGGCGGTTTCCTGACCACGCCGCTGCTGATCGTTTACGGCATCCCGCCGACCGTCGCCGCCGCCTCGTCCGCCAGTCAGGTGACGGGTGCCAGCGTGTCGGGCGTCTTTGCGCATGTCCGTCGCGGCGGCGTCGATTTCAAGATGGGCGGCGTGCTGGTCGCAGGCGGTATTCTGGGCACCTTTGCGGGGGCATGGATATTCCGCCGGCTGCAGGAACTGGGGCAGATCGATACGGTCATCGCCATCATCTATGTGCTGATGCTGGGATCGATCGGTGGCCTGATGGCGAAGGAATCGCTGGTCGCGATCGGCCTGTCGCGGCGTGGTGAACCACCGCGGGCGCGCAAGCGGCGGCACCATCCGCTGGTGGCGTATCTGCCGTTCCGGACGCGCTTCTATGCGTCGGGGCTGTATATCTCGCCACTGGCGCCGCTGTTGCTGGGGTTCGCGACCGGCATGCTGACGATCCTGCTGGGCATCGGCGGCGGGTTCATCCTGGTGCCGGCGATGATCTATCTGATCGGCATGGCGACCGGGGTGGTGGTCGGCACCAGCCTGTTCCAGACATTGTTCGTCACCGCCGTCGCCACGATGGTGCATGCCACGACGACGCGGGCGGTGGATATCGTGCTGGCGGGGCTGCTTCTGGTCGGATCGGTCGTCGGGGCACAGGTCGGCGCGCGGCTGGCGACCAAGGTGAAGCCCGAATATCTGCGGCTGGCGCTGGCGCTGATGGTGCTGGCGGTCGGCGTGCGCATCCTGCTGGGGCTGGTGTGGCGGCCGGAGGATATCTTCACGGTGACCATCTCGTGAAGGTCGCCGCCCTGATCCTGGCGCTGACCTCGCCCTTGCTGCTGGCGCAGGCGAAGCCGGTGCTGGTGCCGGACGTGTCGCAGCGCGAGATCGAGATCGTCTACAGCTTCACCGGCGCCGACCTGCTGCTGTTCGGGGCGATCCTGTATCCCGGTGGACGCGTGCCGGCGGGGGAGCGACCGGCCGATGTCGTGGTGGTCGTGAAGGGGCCGACCGAATCGATCCTGATCCGCGAGAAGGAGAAGGTCGCGGGCATCTGGGTGAATGCGGACCATGCCCGGTATCGGTCGGCACCGTCCTTCTACGCGATCGCATCGTCGCGGCCGATCGGGGAGCTGGTCGACGACCGGACGCGAGCGATCTACGAACTGGGGCTCGACAGCCTGCAATTGTCGCCGGTGTCGACCGCGCCGGCCGAGGAGCAGGCCCGGTTCGGCCGGGGGCTGGTCGACCTGAAGAGTCGGGCGGGCCTGTATGTCGAGGCGCCGCATGCGGTCGAGATCACCGATGGCGTGCTGTACCGGGCGCGGGTCACGATCCCGGCGCGGGTGCCGGTGGGACGCTTCACCGCGGAGACGTTCCTGATCCGCGACGGCCGGGTGCTGGCGGCGGCGGTGCGGGACATCGATATCCGCAAATCCGGGTTCGAGCGGTTCGTGGCACGGGCGGCCGAGCGATCGTCGATCCTGTACGGCCTGACGGCGGTGGCGCTGTCGGTCGGGCTTGGCTGGTTCGCGGGATGGGTAGCGCGGCGGCTGTAGCATCGGTGGTCATCCGATGTTTACCGGTCGGCCGGTATCGACGGTGCCCAACCAGTGAAAGCATCCGATGTCCGAATTGCCCAGACACGACGCCTTTGTTCAGGCGACACCGCTGGATGCATGCCAGTCGATCGGCTGGGTCTTCGCGATCGCCGGGTCGTCGAGCCGCGTGCTGATCGACCGGGCGGCGGTCAGCGGGATCGCCGGCCATCCCGATCCGGTCGTCGCGGCGGCGGGGCAGATGGGCAGCCAGATCAAGATGCGAGTCGGCGGGTCGTGGCTGATCGCCAATGTCCGCGCGCTGCAACTGGAGGATGCGGCCGGCACGACGATCGCGGCAGACATCGATTTTCTGGGCGAGGGTGACGAGGAACGGCTGACGGGCAAGCTCTATAGCTTCCGGCGCGGCGTGACGCGGTATCCGATGCCGGGATGCGAGGTGTTTCCCGTCACCACCGCCGACCTTCGCCAGATCTATGCGGCGATGGACCGCGCGCATATCGAGATCGGCACCGTCTATCCGACCACCGACGTGCGGGCGGCGCTGTATGTCGATGCGATGCTGGGCAAGCATTTCGCGCTGGTCGGATCGACCGGCACCGGCAAATCGACGGCGGCGGCGCTGATCCTGCACCGCATCTGCGATCTGGCGCCGCAAGGCCATATCGTGATGATCGATCCGCACGGCGAATATGCCGCGGCGTTCGGCAATAACGGTGCGATCTTCGACGTGTCGAATTTGCAGATGCCATACTGGCTGATGAATTTCGAGGAACATTGCGAGGTGTTCCTGACCACATCGGGATCGCAGCGGCAGATCGACGGCGACATTCTGGCCAAATGCCTGTTGATGGCCAAGGCGAAGAGCCGGCTGGGGCAGGAGATACCCAAGCTGACGGTCGATGCGCCGATCCCGTATCTGCTGTCCGACCTGACCAGCCTGATCTCGCTGGAGATGGGCAAGATGGATCGGGCAGGCGATACCGCGCCCTATCTGCGGCTGAAGACCAAGATCGACGAGATCAAGGCCGATCCCCGTTACGGCTTCATGTTCTCCGGCATGCTGGTCGCCGATACGATGGCCGAGTTCCTGCGCCGCATCTTTCGCTTGCCGGGCGAGGGGAAGCCGATTTCGATCGTCGACGTATCGGGTGTGCCGTCTGACATCACGGCGGTGGTCGTCGCGATGCTGAGCCGGATGACGTTCGACTATGCGATCTGGGCGCGGGGCGAGGCGCAGCGGCCGATCCTGCTCGTCTGCGAAGAGGCGCACCGGTACATCCCGTCCGGCCGCGAAACCGACAGCGCGGTCGGCCGCATCCTGGGGCGGATTGCGAAGGAGGGGCGTAAATACGGCGTCTCGCTGGGCCTCATCACGCAGCGGCCGTCCGATCTGGCCGAGGGCGTGCTGTCGCAGTGCGGCACGATCATCTCCATGCGGCTCAACAACGATCGCGATCAGGCGTTCGTGCGGGCAGCGATGCCCGAGGGTGCGCGCGGCTTCCTCGATTCGATCCCCGCGCTGCGCAACCGGGAGGGAATCGTCTGCGGCGAGGGTGTCGCGATCCCGATCCGGGTGGCGTTCGATGCGCTGGCGGAGGCGAAGCGGCCGGCGTCCGACGATCCGTTGTTCTCGCAATTGTGGCGCGACGTCGGGGGTGAGGAGGCGATCATCGGCCGGGTCATCAAGCGGTGGCGGTCGCAGGGGAAATGACGCGGAAAGTCCCGAAAGTCACACCCTCCACGCGTGCGCGATCGTGCGCGCGTAGGCGAGGGGAGCCGGCTGGCGGTCGGTGGACGGTGAGAAAGAGCGGTCCTCTGGGCTTATAGTCGTTGCGGGTTGTGTAGGACATGGCCGACTGACAGTTCGTCATTGCGAGCGTAGCGAAGCAATCCAAGGCAGCGCGCGGGACACCGGGTTGCTTCGCTGCGCTCGCAATGACGGTCCGGTGAGATTGCTGAGACTGTTACAACAGTCCACCCGACTGGACCCCGGCCCCCGCCGGGGAACGATCAGGGCGCGGGGCGTTCGGGTTGGGCTTCGGCGAGGTAGACGGCGAACAGGCCGTCGGGGTCGGTCCATTCCGCCACCGGCGTCCATCCGCCGGCGCGCAGCAGGATGCGGGCATCGCGGGGGCCGTATTTGTGACTGTTCTCGGTATGGATGGTCTCGCCCGCCGAGATCGAGAAGGGGCGGTTGTCGACGGTGAAGTCGGCATCGCGCACCGCCTCCAGATGCATTTCGATGCGGGCGCGGTCGTCGTTCCAGCGGGCGACGTGGCGGAACGCATCGAGGGGGACGGTGCCGTCCAGCTCGCGGTTCATCCGGTCGAGCAGGTTCATGTTGAACGCCGCCGTCACGCCGGCGGCGTCGTCATAGGCGGGGACGAGGATGTCGGCCGACTTGATCCGGTCCATCCCGATCAGCAGCATCGCACCCTCTCCGAGCGAGCCGCGCATGGTGCGCAGCAGGTCGGCGGCCATCAGCGGCGTCATGTTGCCGATGGTCGATCCGGGAAAGAAGCCCAGCTTCGGCGCATCGGCGATGGTGCGGGGTAGCGCCAGCGGACGCATGAAATCCGCCTCGAACGGCAGCACCAGCAGATCGGGGAAGGCGGCCGACAATGTCTTCGACGAATCGCGCAGGAAATCGCCGGAGATGTCGATCGGCACATAGGCCGATGGTTCGACGCAGCGGAGCAGCAGCGGCGTCTTGGTCGAGGAGCCGGAGCCGAATTCCACCACGGCGCGACCGGGGCCGACAAGGTCGCGGACCTCGCCACCGATGCGGTCGAGGATGCCGATCTCGGTCCGGGTGGGATAATATTCGGGCAGATCGGTGATCGCCTCGAACAGCTCCGACCCGCGTCGGTCGTAGAACCAGCGGGCGGGGATAGCGCGCGGGCGCCGTTCCAGCCCGGCGAGCACGTCGGCGCGAAAGGCGGGATCGGCGAGGCTGCGCTGACCATCCTCGATATCGGGCTTCAGCATGTTCAGAGGTCCTTCGCGAGGCGAACGCCGGTGAACTGCCAGCGCTGGTGCGGATAGAAGAAGTTGCGGTAGCTGGCACGGGCATGGCCGCGCGGGGTCGCGCAACTGCCGCCGCGCAGGATGAACTGCCCGCTCATGAACTTGCCGTTGTACTCGCCGACCGCGCCCTCGGCGGCCTGGAAGCCGGGATAGGGGCGATAGGCGCTGCCGGTCCATTCCCAGACGTTGCCGAAGAAGGCTGGGCCGAAAAAAGCGGGACCGGTGGCGGGGCGTGGCTCGACCGGCCCGGCGGTGTCCATCTGGTTGCCGCCGGCGGGATCGTGATGGGCGGCGGCGGCTTCCCACTCCGCCTCGGTCGGCAGGCGCGCGCCGGCCCAGCTGGCATAGGCGTCCGCCTCGAAGAAACTGACATGGGTGACGGGCGCGGCGGGATCGATCGCGCGGCGACCGTCGAGGCCGAAGCGGGTCCAGCCGCCGTCGCGTTCCTCCCAGTATAACGGCGCGGTGATGGCGTTGGTCTTCACCCAGTTCCAGCCATCGGCCAGCCACCAGCGCGCCTCGCGATAGCCGCCATCGGCGATGAAGGCCGCCCATTCGCCATTGGTGATCGTGCGATCGGCCAGCGCGTGGGGGGACAGCAGCGCCCGGTGGCGCGGACCTTCGCAGTCGAAGGCAAAGCCATCGCCGGTGTGGCCGATCTCGACGATGCCGGATAGTCCCTCGATCCAGCCGATCGGGCCGGGCATCGCCACCGGCACCTTGCGCGGGGCGGGCCAGATGGCAGGTTCCAGTGGGTTTTCGGCGAAGAGATGCAGGATGTCGGTGACGAGCAATTCCTGATGCTGCTCCTCATGATGACAACCCAGCGCCACCAGATCCTGCACGGCGGCGGGCAGGGTCGGCAGGGCAGCGACCAGCGCGGCATCGACATGGGCGCGATAGGCGCGAACCTCGTTCAGCGTCGGGCGGGTCACCATGCCGCGCCGGTCGCGGGCATGGCGGCGACCCTCCGCCTCGTAATAGCTGTTGAACAGGAAGGGCCAGCGTTCGTCGTGCAACGCGTAACCTGCGACGTGATCGCGCAGGACGAAGGTCTCGAAGAACCAGGTGGTGTGGGCGAGATGCCATTTGGTCGGGCTGGCATCGGGCATCGACTGGACCGTCGCGTCGGCATCCGACAGCGGCGCCGCCAATGCGAGGCTGAGTGCGCGGACCGTCGCATAGCGTTCGGTCAGGGAATGGGTTTGCCCCGCTATCGCCGTCTGGATCATGCCCCGCACCTCAATCGATCGACGCGAAGCATGATGGCTCAGCGCGTTCCCCCCGGAACCCACAAAACGTCGCCAGCCCCGTTTTGGTTCAGTGCCCGCGCGGCGACGAACAGGTAATCGGACAGTCGATTGATATAGGTTGCCGCCGACGGGCTGATCGCGTCGCCGACCGCGGCGACCGATCGCTCGGCGCGGCGCACGATCGCGCGGGCCAGATGCAACGATGCCGCGCCGGGATCGCCGCCGGGCAGGATGAAGCTGGTCAGCGGCGACAGATGGTCGTTCAGCGCGTCGATCGCGCGTTCCAGCCGCGCGGCCTGTGCGGGGATCACCCGTAACGCCCCGTCGATCCCGATCGGGGTCGCCAGATCGGCGCCGAGATCGAACAGGTCGTTCTGGATCAGTGCCAGTTCGTCACGCACCGGACCGGCGGCGATGGTGACGAGGGCGACGCCGATCGCGCTGTTCGCCTCGTCCACGTCGCCGATCGCGGCCATGCGCGGATCGGCCTTCGACACGCGTGAGCCATCGACCAGACCGGTGGTGCCGTCGTCGCCGGTACGCGTGTAAATCTTGTTGAGCTTGACCACCCGGCCGGATCGATCAGTTCTGACCGGCGAGAGCGAAGATCAGCACGACGATCAGGATCGCACCCGCCTGAAAGAAGATGCGCTGCTGCATCATCCGGTTGGATTTCAGGGCGGCACGCGTCGGCCCTTCGCCCCTGACCTCTGCGGTCGAATCCTGGAGGAAGGCGATGACCCCACGGACCAGCGCCACGACCGTCGCGATCATGGCCGCGATCAGCAGGATTATCAGGAAGGTGTTCATGGGCTTAATCTAGGCATTCGCCGCCGAAAAGCCAGAGGGCAGGCGACCGGCGCGCAGCGATGCGGCGAGCGCCGGGCCGTCCGCTCCATCCGCCCGCATCGCGGCGAGCGTAGGGGCGCCGTGACGCTTGGCGAGGCGTTCGCCATCGGTGCCGACGAGCAGCGCGTGATGGTGATAGGCGGGCGTCGGCAGGCCGAGCAGCGCCTGCAGCAGGCGGTGGATATGGGTCGCGTCGAACAGGTCGATACCGCGCACCACATCGGTTACGCCCTGCGCGGCATCGTCAATGGTGACGGCGAGATGGTAGCTGGCCGGGGCATCCTTGCGGGCCAGCACGACATCGCCCTGCGGTGCGGGGTCGGCGACGATGCGGCCGGCATGCTCGTCGTGCCAGTCGAGCGGACCGGCCACCGCCATCGCCGCAGGCAGGTCGAGCCGCCAGCAATGCGGCTCGCCGATCCGGGCGGCGACCTGGGCGGGGGTCAAGTGACGGCAGGTGCCTGGATAGGCGGGGGAGGGACCGTGCGGCGCGGTGGTGCTGGCGGCGATCTCGGCGCGGGTGCAGAAACAGGGGTAGACGAGGCGATCCGCCTTCAACCGGTCGAGCGCGGACTGGTAGAGGGGCAGGCGCTGCGACTGGAAGACGGGGCCTTCCCATGTCAGGCCCAGCCACGCCAGATCGGCGAGGATCGTGTCGACATGCTCGGGCCGGCTACGCGTGCCGTCGATATCCTCGATCCTGAGCAGGAACCGGCCGCCGCGCTCGACCGCGTGGTCGTGGGCGCGGATGGCCGAGAAGGCATGGCCCAGATGCAGACGGCCGGTGGGGCTGGGCGCGAAGCGGGTGACGACACCCCCTTGACCGTGAATCGGTCGCCGTGCTGTCATGGGCGGGCTGTCATGACAGCGTCATGCCGATCGGCGAGAGCCGCCGTCGACTTTGCTTGGGAGGGCCCGTGTTTCATCCCGACCTGATCCGACACCCGGACGGCTGTCCGACGCTGGTGTTGAACGCCGATTATACGCCGTTGTCCTATTATCCGCTGAGCCTGTGGCCATGGCAGACCGCGGTCAAGGCGATGTTCCTCGACCGCGTGGATGTCGTCGCGCATTACGAGCGCGAGGTGCACAGCGCGTCGATCTCGCTGAAGCTGCCATCGGTGATCGCGCTGAAGCAGTTCGTGAAGCCGTCGCAATTTCCCGCCTTTACCCGGTTCAACCTGTTCCTGCGCGATCGCTTCGCCTGCCAATATTGCGGGCATGGCCGCGACCTGACGTTCGACCATGTCGTGCCGCGCGCGCAAGGGGGCCGGACGACATGGGAGAATGTGGTCACCGCCTGCGCGCCGTGCAATCTGCGCAAGGGCGGACGGACGCCGAAACAGGCGGCGATGCCGCTGCATATCGAACCGATCCGGCCGACCAACTGGCACCTGCAGGAGCATGGCCGATCCTTTCCCCCGAATTACCTGCATGAGACATGGCACGACTGGCTCTATTGGGACGTTGAACTGGATGCGTAACAATCGAGGGCGACGATGCGGGTGAAGACCATCACGGGAATGACGGCGGTGCTGGCGGTGGCCACCACCCTGGCCGCCTGCGGGCCGGGGCCGGACGAGAAGCGCAAGGTCGCCGATGCGAAGGCGGCGGCGTTCACCCCGCCATCGGTGACGTCGCGACTGGATTTCGGCAGCTCGATGACGCGGCGGTTCCGGACGCTGGACCGCAATGCGGACGACGAGATCGACCGCACCGAGCTGCCCCGC
>NZ_JAELXS010000008.1 GCF_016427505.1 Sphingomonas mollis
GGCGGCGATCGGGACGATGGACCAGTCGACGCAGCAGAACGCGGCGATGGTCGAGGAGACATCGGCGGCGGCGCGCAGTCTGGTGGCGGAAGTCGGTGGACTGGTCGGACAGGCGAACCGCTTCAGAACGGGGAAGGACGGTCGGCGCCCGCCGGCCGGCCGACCCGATTATGCCAGCCGGGCCGCCTATGATCCTCCTGCCAGGGACTTGCACGGGCTGCACATGGCAGGGTGCAAGTAAGGAGCCGCCCTTACAGTCTGCCGAAGACCGCTTCGAATCCGGCGCGGTCGCCGGCGGCGAGGAGGCGGGCCTGTTCCAGCCAGCGGTCGCGGGTCATGCGGCCGGTGAAGGGGCCGAGTTGCGCGTCGAGCGCTTCGGCCTGTTGCTCGGTCAGGGCGGCGAGGTCGCCGACCGTGGTGATGCCGTGGCCGGCGAGGCGGGTCGCGAGTTTCGGGCCGAGGCCCTTCAGCTGGGTGACGGGCGTGTCGGCGTGGTTGGTCGCATCGACCGGTGCGGGAGCGGGTGCCGGCACGGCGGTGGCCAGCGGTGCCGCCATGGGTGCCGGGGGCGTGTCGGCGGCGACCGAGGCGGGGGTGGCGTCCAGCGGCGCGGCGGCGGGGATCGGCTCGTCGGCCAGCGGGGCGGGTTCGGAGGTCGGCTCCGCTACGGGTTCGGCCGGGGGTGGCGGCGGGGCCACTGGCTCGACCGGGATCGCGGCCACCGGGGCGGGGGCCGGCGCAGGCATGGGTGCCGGGGGTGGTGCGGGCGGGGGCGGCGTCGGTGCCTCGACGACGGCGGCCGGTTCGGGCTTCGGGTCTTTGGCGGGTGGCGTCATGCCGGCTTCGCGGGCGTTGATCTTTACCTGCCGCTCGGCCTTCGTGCGGATGCGCTTGCGGCGGATGCCGACGATGATGATCGCGATCGCGGCGATCGCCACCAGCAACATGAAGACCATGTGGACGGCGGTGATCGCGCCGATGCCGTCGGGCAGCAGGCTGGCGCCCGATTGTGACGCGGTGGCGCTGGTGTCGTTCATGGATATCATCCTAAGGGTACAAACTCGATCGGAACAGGGATCATGATCGTCAGACGCGGTGCTGATCCAAAAAGGCTATAATACGTTGCCTGTCGGCGTCCGACTGGCAGATTGAGCCCTTTGCTTCCGTAAAATTGACCTCCAGGTCATTATAAAGGAACCGGGCCACACATATTGGTGAACTGGAATCGCACTCGATAGATAACTGTGACGGACCATGGCCCGATACACCAACAACTCGGCTTGCACTCGGTGCATTGGGGTATCTTATCACTGCACTGAGAATTCCCACGTTCCCCTTGATCGTACCATACATATTGAATCCGCAGTAGGATCCTACTGGTTGTAGGCCAAATCTATCGAGATAACTCGGCGTAACATGGATAGGAAGGTGTGCATCAACTATCTGCGATACGATCGTGACGGACAAGTCACGTAGGCTAAACCGTTGGTAGATCGCACTTGGTTCATATGCACCGAACTTCCTATAGACCTTCGACAAAAAGTCTGACAGCGATTGCATATTCGTGCGGTCGACAAGGAGGGTCACCATCCATTGAGGTCCTCCCTGCTGATTATTTCGCCAAGCGTAGAACTTTGCAGGAAATTGGAAGGATACAGGCTCATCCTCAATCCGGTAATCATTGCCTGCACCATTACCATATTGGTATTTGTACAGCCGGGTGATCACCGGCGTATCGCTGTCGACGATGTTAAATCCATAAGGCGGGTCGACCTTTACCCGGTCGCCAGGCTTAGGCTCGCTGCAAGCGGTAATGCCGAACATGGCCATCAGGGCAACGCTGGAAATAAAGAGAGGGGCGCGTCCTCGCGCGGATACAACGCCATTCATCTTGTTTTCCATGATATTGTTCGTTGAAACGCTGCGCAGACACGTGGCGGTGCCACGTACAAGCAATTAACGCGGCCAGCGGTCTTCTCCGGGCGACCGCCTCCGGCACCAGATTCGGCTCCGTCATGACCCTGTTCTGATCGAGTTTGCACCCTAGCGGTGACGGGGGCGGGCGGCGAGATTTATTCGCCGCGCTCGCGGGCGACTTCGCGCCAGCCGATGTCGCGGCGGCAGAAGCCATCGGGGAAATCGAGCAGCGCGGCGGCGCGATAGGCGGCGGCCTGTGCCGCCGCGACGCTGGCGCCGCGTGCCGTGACGGCCAGCACGCGGCCGCCCGAGGCGACGAGCGTGTCGCCGGATAGGCCAGTGTTGAACAGGCGCGTGCCGGCCTGGAAGACGGTGGCGCCGGTCGCCTCCGCCGCATCGATGCCGGCGATCGCACCACCGGCGGCGGGGGTGCCGGGATAGCCGCGCGCGGCGACCACCACGGTCAGCGCGGGATCGGCGGCGAAGACGGGGGCGGGGGCCTCGTCCAGCCTGCCTTGCGCGGTGGCGAGCATCAGCGCGGCGAGATCGCCTTCGAACCGCAGCATCAGCACCTGCGTCTCGGGATCGCCGAAGCGGGCATTGTATTCGATCAGCTTGGGCCCCTGCGCGGTCAGCATCAGGCCGGCGTAGAGGACGCCGACGAACGGCGTACCCTCGGCCGCCATCGTTTCGACCGTGGGGCGGACGATGGTGTCGATCGCCTGTCGTTCGAGATCGGGGGTGAGGACGCGGGCGGGGCTATACGCACCCATGCCGCCGGTGTTCGGGCCGGTATCGCCCTCGCCGACGCGCTTGTGATCCTGCGCGGAGCCGAACGGCATCAGATGCGTGCCGTCGGTCAGGACGAAGAGGCTGGCTTCCTCGCCGCTCAGGAATTCCTCGATCACCGCTTCGGCGCCGGGGGTAGCGAACAGGTCGTCGATCGCGGCCATCGCCTCGTCACGGGTCATCGCCACGGTCACGCCCTTGCCGGCGGCGAGGCCGTCCGCCTTGATGACGACGGGCAGGCCGAAGGTGCCGTTCAGCGCGCGGACGGCGGTGTCGCGGTCGGTGACGCGCAGATAGCCGGCGGTGGGGATGCCGGCGCGGGCGCACAGATCCTTGGTGAAGCCCTTCGATCCTTCCAGCTGCGCGGCGGCCTTCGACGGGCCGAACACGGGCACGCCGGCGGTGCGGAGCGAATCGGCAAGGCCGTCGACCAGCGGTGCCTCTGGCCCGATGACTACGAGGCCGATCGTTTTTTCCGCGCAGAAGGCGACGACGGCGGCGTGATCCGTCGCATCGAGCGGCACGAGCGTCGCATGGGCGGCGATGCCGGGGTTGCCGGGTGCCGCGAAGAGCGTATCGAGCAATGGCGACTGCGCGAGCTTCCACGCCAGCGCATGTTCGCGGCCGCCGCCGCCGATCAGCAGGATGTTCATGCCCGACCCTTTTTCCGATGAAGCGCGGCTGGTAGCCGAGCCGGTGCCCGGCGACAACGCGCTCGCGCTGTCCGTCAGCGAGCTGTCGTTCAAGCTGAAGCGGATGGTGGAGGGCGAATTCGGCCATGTCCGCCTGCGCGGCGAGATTTCGGGCTATAAGCGGGCGACCTCGGGCCATGTCTATATGAGCCTGAAGGACGATGCCGCGGTGATCGACGGCGTGATGTGGAAGGGATCGGCATCGACGCTGGCGTTCCAGCCGCAGGACGGCGTCGAGGTGATCGCGACGGGCAAGCTGACGACCTATCCCGGCCGCTCTAAATACCAGGTCGTGATCGAGCGGATGGAGCTGGCCGGCGCGGGGGCGCTGATGGCGCTGTTCGAAAAACTGCGCGCGAAGCTGGCGGGGGAAGGGCTGTTCGATCGGGAACGCAAGAAGCCGCTGCCGTTCATGCCGCGGGTGATCGGGGTCGTGACCTCGCCGACGGGGGCGGTGATCCGTGACATCCTCCACCGGCTGGAGGATCGCTGCCCCAGCCATGTGATCGTGTGGCCGGTGAAGGTGCAGGGCGAGAGCGCGGCGGCGGAGATCGCGGCGGCGGTGCGGGGGTTCGATGCCATCCCCGCCGGTGGACCGGTGCCAAGGCCCGATCTGGTGATCGTGGCGCGCGGCGGTGGCTCGATCGAGGATCTGTGGGCGTTCAACGAGGAAGTGGTGGTGCGCGCGGTTGCGGATTGTTCGATCCCGATCATATCGGCGGTGGGGCATGAGACGGATACGAGCCTGTGCGATCATGCCGCCGACCTGCGCGCGCCGACGCCGACCGCGGCGGCGGAGATCGCGGTGCCGGTGCTGGCGGATGTGCGGCTGACGGTGGCATCGCATAGCGCGCGGACCGAGCGGTGCGCGCGGCGTTACGTGGAGCGCGGGCGCGAGCGGCTGGACGGGTTGTCGCGACTGTTGCCGAAACGGGATGCGTTGCTGGGGCCGCAGCGGCAGCGGGCGGATGAGGCGGGCGCGCGGCTGGATCGCGGGCTGGAGCGGCGGGTGACGAACGCGCGCAGTCAGTTGGGGCACGCGGCGGGGGCGCTGCGCCCGGCGGTGCTGGAGCGGCAGGCGGAGAGCGCGCGCGACCGGCTGGCGGCGACGTGGCGGTTGGTGCAGTCGCTGAACCCCGATCGCATCCTGGAGCGGGGTTATGCGCGGGTGACGGCGCGGATCGGTGGCGAGACGCTGTCGAGCGCGGCGGCGGTGCGGGCGGCGGGCGCGGTGTCGCTCCGCTTCCGCGACGGCACCGTCGATGCACGGGTTGAGCGGGCGGCCGGCAAAACCTATGTCGTGGAGAAGCCAGAGCAGCCGTCGCTGCTGTAATCCACCTTACGGAAGCTGCCGCCATGCTGATGTCGAACACCGATCGCCCTGCCCGCCTGCATTATATGGCCAATGGCTTCCGCGTGCTGGCGCCGGGCGATCATGTGGTGTGCGCGGTATCCGGCGTGCGCGTGCCGCTGGACGAGCTGCGATACTGGAGCGTGGGCGCGCAGGCCGCCTATGCCAGCGCCGCGATCGCGAGCGAGGCGCTGTCGCCGCGATGAGGCGGATCGCGGCGATCGGTGGCGTGGCGGTGCTGGCCGGATGCGTCGCGCCGTCCGGACCGCCGCCGGTCGCTGCGCCGCCGGTCGTGGCGGTGCCGAGCCCCCCCGTGCCTGTGGTGCCGGCGGTGTTCCGGATGACGGGCGTGCCGATGCAGGGCGGGCTGGTGCGGGGGCAGGCGCCGAATGGGGCGGTGTCGGTGATGCTCGACGACAAGCCGGTGGCGGTCGCGGGAGACGGGCGCTTCATTCTGGGTTTCGACCGCGATGCGCCAGGGACCGCGCGGCTGGTCGCGATGCTTGGGGATGGCCGACAGGTGACGCAGGCGCTGACGGTCGCGCCGCGGGAATGGCGGATCGAGCGGGTCGACGCGCCCTATCGCGCGGGCAAGAGCGACGCCGAGTTCGATGCGGCCCGTCCGGCCGAACTGGCGCAGATCGTCGCGGCGCGGGCGCGGGTGACCGATGCGGCGGGGTGGCGACAGCCGATGCGCTGGCCGGCGAGCGGTCGCCAGTCCGGCTGGTTCGGTGCGCAGCGTGTATATCAGGGCAAGCCCGGCAGCTATCACGGCGGCGCCGATGTCGCGGTGCCGACGGGCACGCCGGTAATGGCGCCGGCCGATGGCGTCGTGATCCTGGCGGCGGACCGGCCCTTCACGCTGGAGGGCAATCTGTTGATGATCGACCACGGCATGGGCCTGAACAGCGCGATGCTGCACCTGTCGCGGATCGACGTGCGCGTCGGCGACCATGTGCGCCAGGGGCAGCCGGTCGGCCTGTCGGGTGCGACGGGGCGCGCGACGGGGCCGCATCTGCACTGGGGGCTGCAGTGGCGGGGGGCGAAGCTGGACCCGTTGCTGGTGGTGGGCGTGGGGCCGGCGGGTTAGCGGAGGCGCTTGACCAGAAAGGCGCGGCGACCGCCGATCTTGGCGCGAAAACCACCCAGTCGTGTGGCCGTGATGTTGATCGTTTCGCCCGATTGCGGCGGTGAGACGGGGTCGAGTGTTTCCCAACGCGATCCATCTGCCAGTGTCACGATGTAGCGTCCGGGCGTGCGCGTTGGACTCGTCCCCCGCACGACGCCAGCCAGTTCTTTCACCTCGGCGTTCTTCACATCCGCCGCTGCCATCTGGCTGGATGCGGGCAGGCCGAAGCTTCGCTTCCGGCGTTCTACCACGGCTTTCCGATCCAGCACGACCAGATCGCCAGAACGCTGCGCATCCACTAAATTACCGGCGGCCCGGTCGTAACAAGCCAGTCGTGTGACATCGTCGCGCATCCCGCGGCATGTAGCCAATTCATCGCCGAGATTTCGACCAGACGTCTGTTGCGCCAACGCCGGTGCGTGAAGCCACGTCAGGATCGTCAGGGCGATCAGCCGTTTGGGACGCACGATCACATTCTCCATCCATATTCCGACACGCTTCTACAAGGCCGGGGTCTGTCGCAGAAGTGTGGCGGAAACGTCACAAAACGTCAGGAAAGGCTTGCATGTCCGCAGAGGCGATTGATCGCGGCTGATCGCTGGTCGTAGACATCGAGAATATTCGGCGTCGAAGCCGGGAAAAGGGAATTATATCACATGATGAAACTGACGCGCCAGCGGCTGTTGGCCTCAACACTCTTCATGGGCTCCGCGCTGGTCGGGTCGTCGGCGCTTGCGCAGACGGCGCCGCAGACGCCGGAGACGGTGACCCAGACGCAAGATCCCGCGCAGCCCGACGACCAGTCGCCCGGCAGCGACATCGTCGTCACCGGCACGCTGATCCGCAACCCCAACCTGGTGAGCGCAACGCCCGTCACCTCGATCGGGTCGGACGAGATCGCCCTGCGTCAGTCGAATGTCGCCGAGCAGTTGCTGCGCGAAACGCCGGGCGTCGCATCGAGCATCGGTTCGTCGACCAACAACGGCAACGGCGGTGCGTCTTTCGTCGATCTTCGGGGCCTGGGCCAGAACCGCAATATCGTGCTGCTGAACAGCGCGCGGATCGTGCCCGCCAACCTGAACGGCGCCGTCGATCTGAACAACATCCCGCTGGCCCTCCTCGACCGGGTCGACATCCTGACCGGCGGCGCGAGCACGACCTATGGCGCGGATGCAGTGTCGGGCGTCGTCAACTTCATCACCAAGCGCGATTTTTCGGGCATCGACCTGAACGTGAGCGAGCAGATCACCGATCGCGGTGACGGCAACGTCTTCCGCGCGGATCTCGCCGTCGGTGCGAACTTCGACGACGGTCGCGGCAACGCGGTGCTGGCGCTGGGTTATCAGCAGGCCGATCCCGTGTTCTTCGGCGGATCGCGCGAGCGGTCGAACCTGACGATCGATTCGTTCGATGGTTCGGGCAGCGGTGCATCGCAGACGGCCGTACCGTCGCGCTTCTCGGTATCGGGCGTGGGCAACCGCAACATCGATCCGGCGACCGGCCAGCTCGTTCCCGTGTTCGCGCTGTTCAACTTCAATCCCTATAATATCTTCCAGACGCCGTTCGAGCGTTTCAACATGTACAGCGCCGCACGCTATCAGGTGTCCGACGCGGTCGAAGTGTACAGCGAAGGCCTGTACTCGCAGAACACCGTGCAGACGATCATCGCACCGTCGGGCACGTTCTCGACACCGTTGCTGGTGCCGATCAACAACCCGTTCCTGCCAGCGGCCGCCGGCCAGACGCTCTGCCAGAACAATATCGATCTGGACCCGACCGCGGCCGGCATCCTGCGCCCCACTGCCGCACAGTGCATTGCGGCCCGCAATACGGCGCTCGCGCCGGGCGATGCCGGCTATCTGGAAGCGCCGACCAACGTGTCGCGTCGTCTGGTCGAGGCCGGTGGCCGGATCAGCAGCTATCGGACCGAACTGTTCAACTTCAAGGCTGGCTTCCGCGGCGATGTCGCGCAGGGCATCAGCTATGACGTCTACGGCGCCTATGGCCGCAGCACCAACACGCAGACGATCCTGAACTACGTGTACACGGATCGTGTGCAGCAGGGTCTTCGTGCAGCGAACACGACCACGTGCCGTGATACGTCGAACGGTTGCGTACCGGTCAACATCTTCGGTGCGGCGGGATCGATCACGCCGGATCAGGTCAACTACCTGTTGGTGCCTGCGACTTCGGGTAACCGGTCGTCGCTCGCACAGGTCCACGGCGTGCTGAACGCCGAACTGGGTCACCTCGGCGCATCGCAGCCGGTGTCGGTCGCGGTCGGTTCCGAGTATCGCAAGTATACCGCCGAAGTCTTCGCCGATCTGCTGGCGCAGGACCCCGGTGCACTGGGCGGCGCGGGCGGTGCGACCGTCCCCGTCACCGGTGGATATGACGTGATCGAAGGGTTTGGCGAAATCGTCGCGCCGTTGATCGCCGACCAGCCGTTCTTCCAGAGCCTGACCGCCGAAGCCGGCGTCCGGTATTCGAAGTACAAGATCGATGCAGCCGGCAGTCCGTCGTTCGATGCATGGACGTACAAGGGTGGCCTGACCTGGGAGCCGGTGCGTTCGCTGAAGCTGCGCGGCAACTATCAACGCGCGGTCCGTGCGCCGAACATCGGCGAATTGTTCACGCCGAACGCGGTCGGCCTGGTGAACCTGCGCAACGATCCCTGTCAGGGTGCGGCACCGGTGACCAACGCCAACCTGCGCGCGGTCTGCATCGCGCAGGGCGCCCCGGCGGGCCAGATCGGCGCGATCGATCCGCCGTCGGCCGGCCAGATCAACGGCAACTTCATTTACAGCACCAACAACCGGCCGGAAAAGGCGGATACGTATACGTTCGGTGCCGTGTTCGCGCCGGACTTCATCCGCAACCTGACGATCTCGGCCGATTACTATAACATCAAGATCCGTGACGCGTTGTCGACCCCGGCCGTCGGCGATCTGATCGCCGCCTGCTTCGGTAACCTGACCGCTGCCAGCGCGACCAGCACCGCCTGCACCTCGATCCGTCGTGATCCGGCGACGGGTGGTCTGGACGGTGATCCCAGCACGACCCCGGGCGTGCCGCAGACGCTGACCAACAGCGGCCGACTGCAGACGGATGGCATCGACGTCGTGGCGAATTATCGCACCGACTTGACAGCCGACGTCCGTCTTGGCCTGAGCTTTAACGCCAATTATGTCCTGAACTCGAAGTTCCGGGCGACGTCGGGCGGGTTGAACCGTGAGTGCGCAGGCTATTACAGCATCAACTGCTCGCTCACCGGCTCGATCCTGCCGGAGTTCACGTTCAACCAGCGCACCACGCTGTCGTTCGGCGACATCGATCTGTCGCTGTTGTGGCGCCATCTTTCGAGCACCAAACAGGAGCCGTTCGACGCGGACAGCAGCAACTTCGGTGCCAACGGTCCGGCCTTTGCGGCTTTCCGAAAGATCGATGCGTTCAACTATTTTGATATGACGATCCGCGCGAACGTGACCGACAACTTCGAATTGACGCTGACCGGTACCAACATCACCGACAAGAAGCCGCCGACGGTGGGTAGCAACATCGGTGTGACGACGTTCAACAGCGGCAACACCTTCCCGGCCACCTACGACGCAATCGGTCGTCGTTATGCGGTCGGTGCACGGGTTCGCTTCTGATCGGACGATCCTCGATCTGAAAGGGGCGGGTTTCCTTTGGAAGCCCGCCCCTTTTTTTGCCTGGCGCGAAATGGTCTTGGCAATTGTCGACACCGGATTGCTGGCATAGAAGATCGTCGTGACCGTAACTTCCATCGCCCAGAATCTGGCTGCCGCCAGCGCCGCGCAGCGTCGTGGCGATCATGCGGGCGCGATCGCCCAGTATCGCAGCGCGCTGGTCCACGATCCGCGCAATCCGCAGGTCCACAACGCGCTGGGCAATGCGTTGCTCGTCACGGGTGACGCGGCGGGCGCGCGTCGCCATTTCGACGATGCCGTTGCGGCCGACCCCACCGCCCCCGAACTATTCCTGAATTTGGCGAAGGCATGTCGACTGCTGTCCGAGGATGCAGCCGAGCAGGCGGCGCTGGATGCTGCCTTAAGGATCGATCAACGCCATTTCATGGCGCGTCTGCGCTTGGCGGAACTGCACGAGCGCCGGGCCGATGGTGCAGCGGCGGCGACGCATTGGGCCGCAGTCGTGGCGCTGGCTCCGTCGGATGCCGAATGTCCGCCGGGGTTGGTGCCCGTGCTGGCTCATGCGCGTCGTTTTCTGGCGGGACGCATGGCGGCGTTCGAGGCAGCGGTCGTTCCTGCATTGGCCGTGACGCGCGCGCCGTCGTCCGACGAGGCGAAGCGGCGCTTCGATGCGTGTGTTGAGGTGGCGCTGGGCAAGCGACGGGTTTTCACCAACGAGTGTCACGGACTTCACTATCCGTTCCTGCCAGCGGACGAGTTCTTTCCCCGCGCCCGTTTCCCATGGCTGGCGGAACTGGAAGCGCAGACATCGGTGATCCGCGAAGAGGCGAAGGCATTGCTCGCCATGCGGACCGAGCGGATCGTTCCGTATGTGCAGCAGGACCCCGGCACGCCGCGCAACAAGTGGAGCGAACTGGATCGTAGCAGTCGGTGGAGCGCGCTGTTCCTGTGGCGGCACGGTGTGCGCGACGATCAGGCATGCCTGCTTTGCCCCGCCACTGCAGCGCTTGTCGACCGCTTGCCGTTGGTGGATATTCCGGGTCGATCGCCGACCGTTTTCTTCTCGATCCTGGAGCCGCGGACGCGCATCCCGCCACATACTGGTGTCACCAATACGCGTGCGATCGTCCACCTGCCGCTGATCGTTCCCGACGGGTGCCATTTCCGTGTCGGTGGTGAAACCAGAGCGTGGCGGGAAGGCGAGGCGTTCGCATTCGACGACACGATCGAACATGAGGCGGTGAACGACAGCGACACGCTTCGGGTGGTCCTCATCATGGATGCGTGGAATCCGCATCTAGAACCGGACGAACGCGATCTGCTGCGCCGGTTCTTTGTCGTGAGCGATGAAAGCGGCTTTGCGACGTCCGCTCCCGACGATTGACAATTCTGCGGTATCCGGCAGCCTGAGCCTCCTGAAGGAAGGAGCCGGGAATGACTCGTCATCTCATCGCCATGCTGATGATCCTGTCGGTCGCCGGGCCGGCAGTGGCCGACACGAAACCGGCCGCAAAGCCGACGCGCAAGAACGATCCGGATGCTATCCGGTGTGTGAAGATGCCCGTGACGGGATCGCTGGCACGCTTCGAGCGGACGTGCATGACCAACCGCGAATGGGAGCAGAATCGTGACGATGCCCGGCGCATGCAGGGACTGACATGCAGCGACCGGGCACGTTGCGCGGGAAACTGACTTAGAGCTACACCACCCCCAGCGCCAGTTTCCCGTCGCCCTCGTCCACCGTCACCGTCGACCCATCCCGGACCTCGCCGCGCAGGATCAGGTCGGCGAGCGGGTCCTGCAGGTGGCGTTGGACGGCCCGGCGCAGGGGGCGGGCGCCGTAGACGGGGTCGTAGCCGACGCGGCCCAGCCACATCTTGGCGGCGTCGGTTAGGTCGAGGGTGATCTTGCGATCGGCCAGCAGTCTGGCGACGCGGGCGACCTGGATGTCGACGATGGGAGCCATGTGGGTGAGGCCCAGGCGATGGAAGAGGATGATCTCGTCCAGCCGGTTGAGGAATTCCGGGCGGAAATGGGCGCGGACGATCTCCATGACCTGCGGCTCGACGGTCGAGACGTCGGCGTCGTCGGGCATGTTGGCGAGATACTGGCTGCCCAGATTGCTGGTCAGGATGATGAGCGTGTTGCTGAAATCCACGGTGCGGCCCTGGCCGTCGGTCAGACGGCCGTCGTCGAGCACCTGCAACAGGATGTTGAAGACGTCGCCATGCGCCTTTTCGACCTCGTCGAAGAGGACGACCTGATAGGGGCGGCGGCGGACGGCTTCGGTCAGGACGCCGCCTTCCTCGTATCCGACATAGCCGGGAGGGGCGCCGATCAGGCGGGCGACGGCGTGCTTCTCCATGAATTCGCTCATGTCGATGCGGACCATCGCGGCGGGATCGTCGAACAGGAATTCGGCGAGCGCCTTGGTGAGTTCGGTCTTGCCGACGCCCGTCGGCCCCAGGAACAGGAAACTGCCCAGCGGGCGATTGGGGTCCTGTAGTCCGGCGCGGGCGCGGCGGACGGCGGTGGCGACGGCGTGGACGGCATCGGCCTGGCCGATGACGCGTTTGCCGAGCAGTTCCTCCATCTTCAGGAGCTTGTCGCGCTCGCCCTGCAACATGCGGTCGACGGGAATGCCGGTCCAGCGGGAAACGACCGCGGCGATGTCGTCGGCGGTCACTTCCTCGCGCAGCATCGCGCCCTGGGTGGCGCCGGCGGCTTCCTCCAGTTGGCGGGTCAGTTGCGGGATGGTGCCGTAGGACAGCTCGCCGGCCTTCGCCAGATCGCCGGACCGCTGCGCCTGTTCGAGCGCGAGGCGGGCGGCGTCGAGCTGTTCCTTCAGCTTGGCCTCGGCGCCGATCTTGTCCTTCTCCGCCTGCCAGCGGGTGGTGAGTTCGGCGGATTGCTGTTCCAGATTGGCGAGGTCGCGCTCGATCGTGTCGAGGCGGTCGATGCTGGCATCGTCGGTCTCGCGGCGCAGGCCCTCACGCTCGATCTTCAGGCGCAGGATGCGGCGGTCCAGGGTTTCGATCTCTTCGGGCTTGGATTCCACCTCCATGCGGATGCGGCTGGCGGCCTCGTCCATCAGGTCGATCGCCTTGTCGGGCAGGAAGCGATCGGTGATGTAGCGGTTCGATAGCGTCGATGCGGCGACCAGCGCGGCATCGGTGATGCGGACGCCGTGGTGGAGTTCGTACTTTTCCTTCAGACCGCGCAGGATGCTGATCGTGTCCTCGACGGTGGGTTCACCGACGAAGACGGGCTGGAACCGGCGCTGGAGCGCGGGGTCCTTTTCGACGTGCTTGCGATATTCGTCGAGCGTGGTGGCGCCGACGCAGTGGAGTTCGCCGCGGGCGAGTGCGGGTTTCAACAGGTTGCCGGCGTCCATCGCGCCTTCGGATTTGCCGGCGCCGATCAGCTGGTGCATCTCGTCGATGAACAGGACGATATCGCCCTCAGCCGCCTTCACCTCGTCGATGACGCCTTTCAGCCGTTCCTCGAACTCGCCGCGATATTTCGCGCCGGCGATCAGCGCGCCCATGTCGAGCGACATGAGCGTCTTGTCCTTCAGGCCATCGGGCACGTCGCCATTGGCGATGCGCAGCGCCAGCCCCTCGACGATGGCGGTCTTGCCGACGCCGGGTTCGCCGATGAGGACGGGGTTGTTCTTGGTGCGGCGGGCGAGGACCTGAATGGTGCGGCGGATTTCCTCGTCGCGGCCGATCACGGGGTCGAGCTTGCCGTCGCGCGCCGCCTGCGTCAGGTCGCGGGCGAATTTCTTGAGCGCGTCGTAGCGATCCTCGGCGCCGGCGGTGTCGGCGGTGCGGCCCTGGCGGAGGGTGTTGATCGCGGTGTTCAGCGCCTCCGGCGTCGCACCGGCGGTCTTCAACGCCTTGCCGGCGGCGGTATTGAGCGAGAGGGCGAGCGCGACCAGCAGACGTTCGACGGTGACGAAGCTGTCGCCGGCCTTGGCGGCGATCTGTTCGGCCTGATCGAGCACACGGACGGCGTCGTTACTGATGCCGGGGCTGTTCTGCGCGCCGGAGCCGGACACGGCGGGAATCTTGGCGAGCGCGAGGTCGGTTTCGCTGGCGGCACGGCGGGCGTCGCCACCGGCGGCCTGAATCAGGCCGGACGCCATGCCCTGTTCGTCTTCGAGCAGCGCCTTCAGGAGATGTTCGGGGGCGATCTGCTGATGGTTCATGCGGATCGCGACGGTCTGCGCGGACTGGAGGAAGCCCTTTGCGCGGTCGGTGAATTTTTCGAGGTTCATGGTTGATCCCTGCTGTCTTGCGGCATCAGATGGTGTTGTATTCGGGCAACACAAGGGCTGGCGACGTCGGCATCGTTGCGCATGGCGGGTGGCCGGCTATACCCCTCGCCATCATTCCGGGAGACGCCTTGCCATGTCGTTGAAACTCGCCGCTCTTTCGGGCGTGGCGCTCGTTGCGCTCGCCCCGCCCGCCGCCGCGCAGACGAAGCCGGCGTCGGTGGCGACGCTGATCCGGTCGGTCGACATTCCGTATCAGCAGTTCGTGTTGAAGAACGGGCTGCGGGTGATCGTGCATACTGATCGCAAGGCGCCGGTGGTGGCGGTGAGCGTGTGGTACGATGTCGGCGCCAAGCACGAGCCGCAGGGCAAGACCGGCTTCGCGCATCTGTTCGAGCATCTGATGTTCAACGGATCGGAGAATGCGCGGGACGATTTCTTCGAGCCGCTGAAACAGGTCGGTGCGACCGATTTCAACGGGACGACCAATCAGGACCGGACCAATTATTTCGAGACGGTGCCGACCGGCGCGCTGGAACGGGCGCTGTTCCTGGAATCGGACCGGATGGGGTATCTGCTGGGCGCGGTGACTCAAGGAAAGCTGGATGAGCAGCGCGGCGTCGTCCAGAACGAAAAGCGGCAGGGCGATAACCAGCCATACGGCCTGACGCGGTACAAGATCACCGAGGGGCTGTTCCCCGCGACGCACCCGTATGGCCACGACACGATCGGATCGATGGCCGATCTGGATGCCGCGTCGCTGCAGACGGTGAAGGACTGGTTCACCGGCCATTACGGCCCGAACAATGCGGTGCTGGTGCTGGCCGGCGACGTCGATGTCGCGACCGCGCGGCCGCTGGTCGAGAAGTATTTCGGCGGCATCAGGCCGGGGCCGAAGAGCGTGCGGCCGGTGGCGCCGGTCCCGACGCTGGCGGCGGCCAAGGCGGAAACGATCCGCGACCGGGTGGCGGCGGTGATGGTCAGCCGCAACTGGGCGGTGCCGGGACTGAACGATCCCGATTCGTCGGCGCTGGACGTGGCGGCGGGCGTGCTGGGCGGGCTGGACAGCTCGCGGTTCGACAATGCGCTGGTGAAGAAGGAGAAGCTGGCGGTCAGCGTATCGACCTATAACGGCGCGGGCGCGCAGGTGGGGACGTTCGGCATCCGCGCGATCGTACGGCCGGGGGTCGATCCGGCGCTGGTGTCGCAGCGGATCGATGCGATCCTGGCCGACTTCCTGAAGAACGGCCCCACCGCGGACGAGGTGTCGCGGGTCGCCACGACGCGGGCGGCGGGGGTGATCGGCGGGCTGGAATCGGTCGGCGGTTTCGGCGGCAAGGCGGTGGCGCTGGCGCAGGGGGCGCTGTTTTCCGACGATCCAGGTTTCTACAAGAAGCGGCTCGAGCGGCTCGCGGCGCAGACACCGGCGAGCGTGAAGGCGGCGGCGGACAAGTGGCTGGGCCGGCCCGCCTATGCCCTGACCGTCGAGCAGGGCAAGCGCGATGCCTATTCCGAGGCGGTGGTGCCGCCGGCGGTGGCGGTGGTCGCGGCACCCGACACGCCGGTGAAGGGCACGCGCGGGGCGATGCCGCCGGTGGGCGCGCTGACCGGCCTGACCTTTCCGACGGTGCAGCGCAGCCGCCTGAGCAACGGTATCGAGCTGGTCTATGCGCAGCGCGATGCGGTGCCGATCACGCAACTGGCGCTGTCGTTCGATGCCGGCGTCGCCGCCGATGTGACGGGCAAGCTGGGGACGCAGGGCCTGACGCTGGCGATGATGGACGAGGGCACGGCCCGGATGGGGTCGATCGCGCTGGCCGAGGCGCGCGAGCGGCTGGCGGCCAGTATCGGTGGCGGGTCGAGCAACGACCGCACCACGTTGAACCTGAGCGTGCCGAGCGCCAATCTGCGGCCCGCGATCGACCTGTTCTCGGATGTCGTGCGCCATCCGGCGTTCGACGAGGCTGAGCTGGCGCGGGTGCGCAACCAGCAGCTGACGGGGATCGCGCAAGAACTGACGAGCCCCGGCGGGCTGGTCGGGCGGGTGATGCCGCCGTTGCTGTACGGTGCGGCCTATCCCTATGCCAAGGCGCAGGGCGGCGGCGATCCGCAGGCGGTGGCGGCGCTGACGCGGGCCGACCTGATCGCGTTCCAGCAGGCATGGCTGCGGCCGGACAAGGCGAAGATCTTCGTCGTCAGCGACCGGCCGATCGCCGAGGTGCAGGCGGCCCTCGAGGCGGGCTTTGGCGACTGGCGGCCGACGGGCGCGGCGGGCGTCAAGGACTTCGCCGCGCCGATGCAGCCGGCCACCCCGAAGATCGTGCTGGTCGACCGGCCGGACAGCCCGCAATCGCTGATCGTCGGGCTGATCCCGACGACGCTGAAGGGCACGCAGGACCTGTTGCCGGTGGCGACCGCCAACGATGCGCTGGGCGGTGGTTTCCTCAGCCGGATCAACATGGACCTGCGCGAGGCGCGGCACTGGTCGTACGGCGCGCGCGGCGGTTTCCAGATCGCCGAACACGCCGCCCCCTATACGATCACCGCGCCGGTGCAGGCGGACAAGACGGGGCCGGCGCTCGCCTCCGCCCGCGCCGACGTCGCCGCGTTCCTGGGGCCGCAGCCGATGACGCAGGCGGAATTCGACCGGGCGATCAACGGTGCGGTCAACGCGTTGCCGGGCAGTTTCGAGACGGCCGGCGCGGTGCTGGGCGCGATGCAGCAGAACGACCTGTATCGCCGGCCCGACGATTATTACGGCACGATCACGCAGCGGTATCGCGGCCTGACGCTGCCGCAACTGAACCAGACGATCCGCGGCGCGATCGATCCGCAGCGCACGGTGTGGGTCGTGGTGGGCGAGGCGGCGAAGGTGAAGCCGCAGCTTGACTCGCTGGGGCTGCCCGTCGAGGTGGTGAGCGCGACATCGCTGGGCGTGCCGGTGCAACCCATGGCGCCGGCGCCGGTTAAAGCGGGCAAGTAAGCGACGATATTCAGGAGAATGACCATGGCCGACATCGATGGCAAATATGATTGCACCGTGAAGTCGCCGCTGGGCGACCAGAAGATGGTGCTGACGGTGCGCAGCGACGGCACGACCTTCACCGGTGACGTGTCGGGCGCGATGGGCGGCATGGACGTGACCGGCGAGGTCGCGGGCGACAAGATCAGCTGGAAGCAGAGCATGACCGTGCCGATGCCGATGACGCTGGACTGCGAAGCGACGATCGAGGGCGACACGCTGGTCGGCAGCGTCGGCGCGGGCGCGTTCGGCAGCTTTCCCATGTCGGGTACGCGGGTCGGGTGATTTTCGCGCCCTGTTAAGCCAAGATGAAGGCCCGCTCCCCCGCCAGACCGGCGAAGGGGGCGGGCCTTGTTCGTTCAGGAGATGCCGCGATGACCACCCGCCGATCGTTCATGGGTGGCACCGCCGCCACCGTGGCGCTGGCCGCCGCGCCGCGTGCGGCGATGGCGGCGGAGACGCCGCTGACCGCGCTGTTCGCCGACCTGTTGCAGGCGCAGTTGCGGCGCAACCCGGAGGGGGCGACCAATCTGGGGCTCGACACCGGCGCCGATGCCGATCTGCGCGCGCGCCTGTCCGATCAGTCGATCGCGGCGATGGCGACGAACCGCGCGGCGACGTTGGCGGAGATCAAGCGGCTGGAGGCGATCGATACGGCCACGCTGTCGGCGGACGAGAAGATCGATCTGGCGTGCGTGCTCTACACCCGCCGGTCGGCGGCGCGGGTGCAGGCATTTTCGTTCGGCGGCACGGCGTATGGGCCGACGCCGTATGTCGTGTCGCAGCAGTCGGGGGCGTATCAGTCGGTGCCCGATTTCCTCGACACCAAGCACAAGATCGACGGCGCCGGCGATGCCGATGCGTATCTGCGACGGCTGACCGCCTTTGCCGGGCAACTGGATGCGCAGACCGAGCGGATGCGGCGCGATGCCGGGGCGCGGGTGGTGCCGCCCGATTTCATCCTGGACCTGACGCTGGAGCAGATGGGCAAGCTGCGCGTGCCGGCGGCGGATGCGCTGGTCGTGCAGTCGCTGGCGCGGCGGGCGGCGGCGAAGGGGCTGGCGGCGGATTATGGTGCGAAGGCGGGGCGCATCTGGGACACCGCCGTCTTGCCGGCGCTCGACCGGCAGATCGCGCAGGCGAAGGTGATGCGCGCCACCGCGACGCATGATGCGGGCATCTGGAAGATACCGGAGGGAGCGGCCTTCTATCCGGCGGCGCTGCAATCGACCACGACGACCAGCCTGTCGCCGGAGGAGGTTCACCGGTTCGGGCTGGAGCAGGCGACGGCGCTGAACGCGCGCCTGGATACCGAGCTGAAAAAGCTGGGGTATAGCAAGGGTAGCGTCGGCGCGCGGATGGCGGCGCTAGGGCGCGAACCGAAATATCTGTATCCGGATAGCGATGCCGGGCGGGCGCAGGCGATCGCGTATTGCAACGAGCGGCTGGCGGCGATCCGCGGGAAGCTGCCGGCGGTGTTCGAGCGGATGCCGCCCTATGCGTTCGAGGTGCGGCGCGTGCCGCCACAGACCGAGGCGGGGGCGGCGGGCGCCTTTGCACAGCCGCCGTCGCTGGACGGGTCGCGACCGGGGCTGGTGTATTTCAACCTGCGCGACATCAACGACTGGCCGACGTTCGCGCTGGCGACGACGACCTATCACGAAGGGCTGCCGGGCCATCAGATGGAGGGCGGACTGGCGCTGTCGAACACGCGGTTGCCGCTGATCCGCAAGATCGGCGGCTTTTCGGGCTATGGCGAGGGGTGGGCGTTGTACGCCGAACAGCTGGCAGACGAGATCGGCATGTATGCCGACGATCCGGTCGGTCGCTGCGGTTATCTGGTCGCGCAACTGTTCCGCGCCAATCGCTGCGTCGTCGATACCGGCCTGCACCATTATCGCTGGAGCCGCGAGAAGGCGGTGCAGTATTTCGTCGACCAGCAGGGCGATCCGGTCAGCGATGCATCGCGCGAGATCGACCGCTATTGCGTCAATCCCGGTCAGGCGGCGAGTTACAAGCTGGGGCATTCGACCTTCGTCGCGATCCGCGACAAGGCGAAGGCAAGACAGGGCGCGCGGTTCGACCTGAAGGCGTATCATGCCGCCGTGCTGCGGTACGGGCGGGTGCCGCTGGATGTGCTGACGCAGATCGGCGATGAGTGGATCGCGCGGGGGTGATGTGTAGAGCGTCGCTCCCGGCAAATCTTGGTTCCCCGGCGGAGGCCGGGGTCCAGTTTGGTGAAGGGATGTGATAACTTACCACTGCCTTCCCAACTGGACCCCGGCCTCCGCCGGGGAACAGCAAGGGGATCCAATCACGCCGGGTTGTAGCGATCCAGGAACGTCTTCATCCGCTTCAGGAATTCCAGCCGGTCCTCGCCGCGGGTGAAGTGGTGGTCGGCGAGGGGTTGTTCGAGATATTCATAGGGCTTGCCCGCGTCCTTCAGCGCGCTGGCCATCATCCGCGATTGCTTCACCGGCACGCGCTTGTCCTCGGCGCCGTGGACGAGGAGGATGGGGATCGAGAAGTTCGCGGCGCCGAAGCGGGGGGAGACGGCGCGGAAATCGGGCGCCTGTTTCTTCAGCCAGTTCGCGCGGGTCTTGGCCATCAGGAAGCGGCTGTCGTAGCGGCGCATCGCTTCGAGATCGGACACGCCGGCATAGGAGACCGTGCATTTGTACGCACCGCCGCGCTGCGCCGCGCGCATCGCCGCATAGCCGCCATAGGACGCGCCGATCATGCACATCCGCTTCGGATCGGCGACGCCGTCCTTCACCAGATACGCGGCGGCATCGTCGAGATCGTCCTGCATCGACAGGCCCCATTGACCCTCGCCCAGACGGGCGAATTCCTTGCCGTAGCCGGACGAGCCGCGATAATTGGGCTGGACGACGGCATAGCCCGACTCCGCCAGATACTGCACCCACCAGTCCCACCCTTCCGCATCGCGGGCGAAGGGACCGCCGTGCGGCATCACGATCAGGGGCAGCGATGTCGCGGGGCGGTTGCGCGGCAGGGTCAGCACCGCCTCGATCGGTTTGCCGTCGCGGGCGGTGTAGGTGATCGTCTTGACCGGCGAGAGCGGGCGGTTCTTCAACTGGTCGTTGTTCCAGCCGATCCGGACCATGGTGCCGTAGCCGGTGTCGAAATAATACAGGCCACCGGCCTGCGACGCGCCGCCGACCTCGACCAGCAATTTGGTGCGATCGGCGCTCCACGATACGACATCGGCGCGGCGGGTGCCGACCGCCTTGTCCATTTCGACCTGCACCTTGCGTAATTCGGGATTGACCCATTCGACACGCGACCAGCGATCGGTGACGCGGTATCCGTCGATATCGTTGCCGGCGCCGTTGCGGATGACGCCGTCGACATCGTAGCGGTCGAGCCCGAACAGGCGCTTGCCGATTTTCAGATCGGGCAGCGACAGCTCGTACACCGCATCGCGGCCATCGGAATCGTCGATCGCCACCGCGCTGCCATCGGCGCGGAAGACAAGCGGGGTGACGATGCTATGCTCGTCGCCGCGCTTCTGCACCGCGATCGGCTTGAACGTGCTGCCCGGGCCGGGGCGATAGAGCAGCGAGCCACGTTGCGATTCGTCATTATATTGCCAGCCCATGCGGACCGTGCCCGACGGATCGGCATACCAGTCGAACACGTTCGCCATGCCCGCGACGACACGTTTGCCGCGCCCGGTCGACAGGTCGTATTCGAAGACCGACGGGTACATGTCGGCCATCGATTCGATGCCGGTCTGCTTGGCGAGGAGCAGGCGCGGCGTACCGTCGGTCGCGGTCCAGATCACGTCGTCGGCGCGCAGGCCAGCCTCGGTCCAGCCGAGGCGATTGGATTTCGTCATGTCGGCGGACACCGCGAGCGTGCGGGTGATGTAATATTCCTCGCCGTACAGGATCTGCTGCGCGCCGAGGCCGACAGCCAGCCAGTCGTTGCCGACCCAGCGCCACCAGTTCACGTCGGTCTTTTCCGGCACCGGCATCATCACCGGCTTGCCGCCGCCGGTGAGCGGACGGACGACGAGATATTGCTTGCCGCCGACCGCCATCTTGGCGGCGATGCGGGTGCCGTCGGGCGACAGGGCGGGCGATTCGACGGCGGGGAGGGTGGCGAACACCTCGACCGGGATCGGCGCGGCGGTATCGACCTTTGGCACCGTCGTGTCGGGCACCTGCGCGGGTGATGCGGTCCCCAGCGCCGCGACCATCGCGGCGGCCCATAGCTTCGTCGTCACGCAACCCCCCGTTATAGCGGGACGATTCCCCCTCGCCCCATCATCATCATCACGTGGCGCGCCACCGGTTACAAGCCAGTGGCGCTTCCCCTTTCCTCAGACGCCGCCGGCCAGTGCGGCGAGCAGCAGCAGGGCGACGATGTTGGTGATCTTTATCATCGGGTTCACGGCCGGGCCGGCGGTGTCCTTGTAGGGATCGCCGACAGTGTCGCCGGTGACGGCGGCCTTATGCGCCTCCGACCCCTTCCCTCCGTGATTGCCGTCCTCGATATACTTCTTGGCATTGTCCCATGCGCCGCCGCCGCTGGTCATCGACAGGGCGACGAACAGGCCGGAGACGATGACACCGAGCAGCATCGCGCCGAGCGCCGCGAAGCCCGATGCCTGACCCGCGACCGCGGTGATGATGAAGTAGAGCGCGATCGGGGAGGCGACGGGCAGCAGGCTGGGGACGATCATCTCCTTGATCGCGGCGCGGGTGACGAGATCGACGGTGCGGCCGTAATCGGGGCGGCTGGTGCCCAGCATGATGCCGGGATTGTCGCGGAACTGGCCGCGCACCTCCTCCACCACCGCGCCGGCCGCGCGGCCGACGGCGGTCATGCCGAACGCGCCGAACAGATAGGGGAGCAGCGCGCCGAGCAGCAGGCCGACGATGACGTACGGGTTCGACAGGCTGAAATCGACGGTCAGGTCGGGGAAGTAGGTCCGCAGATCGGTGGTGTAGGCGCCAAACAGGACGAGTGCGGCGAGGCCGGCGGAGCCGATCGCATAGCCCTTCGTCACCGCCTTGGTCGTGTTGCCGACCGCGTCGAGCGCGTCGGTGCGTTCGCGGACCTCGTCGGGCAGGCCGGCCATTTCGGCGATGCCGCCAGCATTGTCGGTGACGGGACCATAGGCGTCGAGTGCCACGACCATGCCCGCCTGTGCCAGCATCGCGGTGGCGGCGAAGGCGATGCCGATGATGCCCGCCAGCTGATACGAGGCGATGACCGCGACGACGATGACGAGGGTGGGCAGCGCGGTCGCCTCAAGGCTGATCGCCAGGCCCTGGATGACGTTGGTGCCGTGGCCGGTTTCCGACGCCTTGGCGATGCTGCGCACCGGGCGATGGTTGGTGCCGGTGTAATATTCGGTGATCCACACCAGCAATCCGGTGACGACGAGGCCGACCATCATGCACCAGAACAGGTCCATGCCGGTGAAGCTGGCCGCACCCTCCGCCGGCGCGGCGGCAACGACATCGGTGGCGAGCGCGCCGGTGCCGGCGTCGAGGAAACCGGCGCCGCCGATCGTGGCGTTCAGGTCGCCGAGCACATAGACGCTGGCAACGTAGATCGCGGGGATCGACAGGATCGTGGCGGTGAAGAAGCCCTTGTACAGCGCGCCCATGATGCTGCCGCCGCCGAGCCGGACCATGTAGGTGCCGATGATCGAGGTGACGATGCACACGCCGCCGACGATCAGCGGCAGGCTCATCAAACGCATCAACTCGGCCGCATCCGCCTGAATCAGCAACGCGATCGAGATCATCGTGACGCCGAGCGTGACGACATAGGTTTCGAACAGATCGGCGGCCATGCCCGCGCAGTCGCCGACATTGTCGCCGACGTTATCGGCGATGACGGCGGGGTTGCGGGGATCGTCCTCCGGGATGCCGGCCTCCACCTTGCCGACCAGATCGGCGCCGACGTCGGCCGCCTTGGTGAAGATGCCGCCGCCGAGGCGTGCGAAGATCGAAATGAGCGACGCGCCGAATGCGAGCGCAGTCAGCGCCTCGACGATGACGCGATCATTGGGGGCGAGGCCGGAGGGGCCGGTGAGATACCAGAAGAACGAGGCGATCGAGAGCAGGCCCAGCCCCGCGACGAGCATCCCGGTGACGGCGCCGGAGCGGAAGGCGGTGGTCAGGCCCCCCTGCAATGAGGTGCGTGCCGCTTCCGCCGTCCGTACGTTGGCGCGGACCGAGATGTTCATGCCGACATAGCCCGCCACGCCCGACAGGACCGCGCCGATGACGAAGCCGACGGTGGAGATCAGGCCCAGCGTCAACGCCAGCACGCCCGCGACGACGACGCCGACGATCGCGATGGTGGTGTATTGCCGGCCTAGATAGGCTTTCGCGCCCTCCTGAATGGCGGCGGCGATGTCCTGCATCCTGGCGTCGCCCGCGGGCTGGCGCAGGACCTGGGCACTGGTGAATATACCGTACAGCACGGCGATGACGCCGCAGATCATGGCGAGATAGACTGTCGTCACGCGTCGCTCCTTCTCCTGAACCGCGGGTCGCCATGCGTGGGCGATACCGTCGATCGGGGGAGCCTATCGGTTTCGGACGCGCGTGCAAGCCGTCAGGCGGCGCTTCAGGTGTTCGGGGCGTGTTCCCAGCCGAGGCGGGCGGGCAGGGCGACCGATTCCCCGCCATCGACCAGCGTCACGCCGCGCCCGTCGGCGAAGGCGCCGATGCGGGTGGCGGGGACGGGCGGTTGCCATTCGGGCGGCGCGGCGAACAGCAATTCGTAATCGTCGCCCGAGGTCGCCGCCGCCAGCCGGCCGCGCCGCTCGGCCCCCGCCTGATCGCGGTAGGCGCGCGACAGCGGGATGGTGGCGATGTCGATGGTGACGGCCAGACCGCTCGCCGCCGCCATCCGCGCCGCGTCGATCAACAGGCCGTCCGACACGTCGCTCATCGCATGGACATGGGGGGCGAGCGCGCGCCCCTCCGCCAGCCGCGGTCGCGGGCGGCGATAGGCGGCGAGCAGCGTCGCCGGCCCCGGTGCGCCGATCGCGATGCCGAGGCCGGCGCCCGCGTCACCGATCACGCCCGTCACCCAGAGCGCGTCGCCGGCCTGCGCCCCGGTGCGGCTGGGGGCGGCGGCGTCGCGGCCGATCGCGGTGCAACTGAGCACGCGCGGGGCGCCGGCCGGCAGCGAGACGGTATCGCCGCCGATCAGCGGCACCGCGAACGCCGCCGTTACCTCGGCCAGGCCGGTCAGGAAGGCGGCGTCCCAGCCGTCGTGCGACAGCGGCAGGTTGAGCAACACGCCCTCCGGCACCGCGCCCTTGGCGGCGAGATCGGACAGGCTGACCGCGACGAGTTTCCACGCGACATCGGCGGGGGGATCGTGATCCACGAAATGGACACCCTCGACCAGCGTATCGGTGGTCATCACCAGACCGCCGACGACGGCGGCATCGTCGAGCAGGCCGCGCGCGCCGGCATGGAGCGGCAGGCCACGCAGGGCGACGATGAATTCGGCTTCGGTCAACGCATTTCCCCGCGGCGCTCGCTTCTACCCAACAAATGTCAGGCGCGCGCGTCCCTGGCGATAGCGTCGAGCAGGCCGTTGACGAAGCCCGATTCGCGCCGGTCGTAAAAGGCGTGGGCGACATCGACATATTCGCTGATGACCGCGGGCATCGGCACGTCGGGGCGGGCAAGCAGTTCGTACGTACCGGCGCGCAGAATCGCCTTCATCGGTTTGTCGAGGCGGGTGAGCGTCCAGCCGCTGGCCAGCTTGCCCTCGATCAACAGATCGATCTCGCCGCTGCGGGTGGTGGCGCCCTTCACCAGATCGTCGAAGAAATCGACGTCCGCCTCGGCATATTCGACATCCTCGATCGTCGCGCCGATCCGGTGGTTGTGGAATTCATGCAGGAGCGAGGGGACCGCGGTCCCCTCCATCTCGTGCTGATAGAGCGCCTGGACGGCGGCGAGGCGAGCGGCGGCGCGCGCCTTGGTACGGGCAGAGGTACGGGACATGGCGCTGCCTGTAGGCGGATAGGGCGCGTGTGTCAGCCCCGGCGGGTATCGCTCAGGCGGCGAACACGATGCGCCGCCGCCGATACCGGGCATATCCGCCGATCATGCCGAAGCCGACGAGCATCGTCGCCCAGGTCGCCGGTTCGGGAACGGCGGTGACCGATATGCCGCCGGCGTAATCGAGCAGTGTCGTGCCATCGGTGACGGCCGCCCCGTAACTTACGCTGCCGCCGGCATTGCCGTTGCTCCAGAAATTGACGGCATTGCCGCCGGTGATCGTGAACACGATGCCGTAGATGTCGAAGAAGCCGCCGGAAAACGGATAATCGGTCGCGGTCTGGGGTGACCCACCCGGATAGAAGAGATTGTCATAGGACAGGCCGGGCGCGAGACCTTCCGGCGTCTGCACGCCGCTGGCGATCGGGTAATGACCGAAACTGCGCGGCGCGAGCAGGTTGGTGGGACTGGGGCTGGATGGATTGCTCGGCACGATTCCGGTGATCTTGGCGTTCGCGATGCCGATGTTGGCGTTGGAGAACACGCCGCTGATCCCCGACACGATGTACGACCCGACCGGATCGACGGTGTTGGGTGAGGTGCCGAGCGTGCCGGTGTTGGGGTTCGGAACGTAGGTAATCTGGAACGAACCGCTGATGCCGGAGCCGGCGAAATCGAACAGCGCCGTGGCGGCCGTTGCCGGTGAGGCCAGCAGAACAAAAGTTGTGAATACGGCCGCGGCAATACCCGACTTCATCATGGCATATCCTCCCTTTTCGGGGCGAGAAGTACCGTCATGTCATCTGGCGATAAAGCGCGATTGTCCTAACATTCGATGGTGAGTCGATGCTTGCCCTTTACTATCGGTTCATGCGCAGTCGAAGCGCCACCGATCGTGCATGCGCCGGCAAACCTTCCGCCTCCGCCATTTTGACTGTCGCGGGGCCGAGTTCGGCGAGGGCGGTTTCGTCCAGCCCCAGAAAACTGGTGCGCTTCATGAAGTCGAGGACGGACAGGCCGCTGGCGAAGCGGGCGCGGCGGCCGGTGGGGAGGACGTGGTTGGGACCGGCGACGTAATCGCCGATCGCTTCCGGCGTGTGGCGGCCGAGGAACACGCTGCCGGCGTGGCGGACGCGGTCGAACAGGGTCTGGGGCTCGTCGACCGCCAGTTGGAGGTGTTCGGGGGCGAGGCGATCGACCAGCGGCATCGCATCGGCGAGGGTGGCGACGACGATGATCGCGCCGTTTGCTTCCCATGCCTGCCGCGCGACCGCGCCGGTGGCGAGTGTATTTAGCTGGCGATCAACGGCGTCGGCGACGGCGTCGGCATAGGCGCTGTCGTCGGTGAACAGGATCGATTGCGTCGTCACGTCGTGTTCGGCCTGGCTTAGCAGATCGGCAGCGGTCCATTCGGGGTCGTTCAGCGCATCGGCGACGACGACGATTTCCGAGGGGCCGGCGACCATGTCGATGCCGACGACGCCGTAGAGCTGGCGCTTGGCCTCCGCGACCCATGCGTTGCCGGGGCCGGTGATGACATCGACGGGGGCGATATCGCCCGCGCCGTAAGCCAGCGCGGCGACGCCCTGTGCGCCGCCGATCCGCCAGATCTCGTCCACCCCGGCGAGATGCGCGGCGGCGAGGACCAGCGGGTTGATCTGGCCATCCGGCGTCGGTGTGACCATCGCGAGGCGGCCGACGCCGGCGACCTTGGCGGGGATCGCGTTCATCAGCAGCGACGACGGATAGGCGGCGCGGCCGCCGGGCACGTACAGCCCGGCCGCATCCACCGGCCGCCAGCGCGCGCCGAGGCGGACGCCGACGGGATCGATATAGTCGGTGTCGGCGGGCTTCTGCCGCTCATGATAGGCGCGGATGCGGCCGGCGGCGAGATCGAGCGCGGCGCGCAGTTCCGGCTCCAGCGCGGCATAGGCGTCGGCACAGACGCTCGCGTCGATGCGCCAGCCGGTGGTATCGAGATCATGGCGATCGAGCCGCAGCGTCAGGTCGCGCACCGCATCGGCGCCGCGCGTGCGGACGTCGGCGATGATCGCCGCTACGTCACGCGCCACATCGGCAGAGGATTCGCGACGGTCCTCGACCAGCGCGGTGAAGGCGGTGGCGAAGCCGGCGTCGGCGGCGTTCAGGCGGATCATGCCGCGATGCTGCCGGCGACGGCGCGGCGGAATGCCTCGACCAGGGGGACGACATCGGCGCGGGTCTTCATCGCGGCGCGGTTGACGACGAGGCGGCTGGTGACGTCCATGATGCGTTCGACCTCGACCAGCCCGTTCTCCTTCAGGGTACGGCCCGACGACACGAGGTCGACGATGCGCGGGGCGAGGCCGAGCGTAGGGGCGAGCTCCATCGCGCCGTTCAGCTTGACGCATTCCGCCTGCACGCCGCGGCGCGCGAAATGGGCTTGGGTGACGTGCGGATATTTGGTTGCGACGTGGACATGGCTCCAGCCGCGCGGATCGTCGCCGGCGGCGAGGGCGACGGGTTCGGCGACCGACAGGCGGCAATGGCCGATGCCGAGATCGACGGGGGCGTAGAGTTCGGAATAATCGAATTCGGCCAGCACGTCGGACCCGACGATGCCGAGTTGCGCGGCACCATGCGCGACGAAGGTGGCGACGTCGAACGCGCGGACGCGGATCAACTCGATACCGGGCACGTCGGTGGCGAAACGCAGCGCGCGGCTGTCCCCGTCGGCGAAGGACGCTTCCGGGTGGATGCCGGCGGCGGCGAGCAGCGGCAGGGCTTCCGCCAGGATGCGACCCTTGGGAACGGCGATGATGAGCGGTTGCGGCATGGGCGGGCTTTACCGACGCCCCCCGGCAGGCGCAATGAAGCGAGATGACAAACGGGTCATCAGGCGAAGCAGCCAATCGCGCGGCGTTCGACGTGCAGGCGGGATATTGCGCGGCGATGGACGCGCCGGTGACTGCGCGGATCTGCACCGCGCTGGCAGAGGCGATCGACCGGGAGGGCGAGACCGGGCGGCGGGTGCTCGACTGGACGGGCGAGCCGGTGGCGGATGCGCTGGCGTTGAGGTTGGTGGGCGGGTTGCACGCGCTGCACCGGGCGGGCGTGGACCCGGCGCTGTCGGCGGTGTTCGCTGGCGACACGGTGGCGGAACCGCTGGTGCGGCTGGTGTTGCAGGATGTGATGCTGCGGCACGATGCGGCGTTGCTGCCGTGGCTGGACGGGCCGCCGCAGACGAACGAGGCGGCGCGGTCGGCGGGGCTGATGACCGGCATGCTGCATCTGGCGGCGCGATTCGGCCCGCGGATCGAGGTGCTGGAGATCGGGTCGAGTGCGGGACTGAACCTGTTGATCGATCGCTTTCGCTTCGATCTGGGCGGGGTGGTGGCCGGGCCTGAAGGGGCGGCGGTGACGATCCGGCCGGACTGGCGCGGGCCACCGCCGCCCGCCGTGCCGATCGAGATCGTGGGCGCGCACGGCGTCGATGTGGCGCCGGTGGACGTGCGCGATCCGGCGGCGGCGGAGCGGCTGGCGGCATATGTATGGGTCGATGCGGTGGAGCGGCAGGCGCGGCTGGCGGCGGCGGTCGCGATGATACGCGAGGATGGCGTGGCGCTGGACCAGGGCGACGCGGCGGACTGGATCGAGGTGCGGCTGGCCGAACCGCAGGAGGCGGGTGTGATCCGCGTGCTGATGCATTCGGTGGTGTGGCAGTATCTGGGCGACGAACGCCGCTCGCGGATCAGGGACGCGATGACGGCGGCGGGTGCGCGGGCAACGGTGGAGCGGCCGCTGGGGTGGGTGATGATGGAGCCGAACCGCGATCTCCACCGGCACGAGGTGCGGGTGCGCGGCTGGCCGGGCGATACGCCGATGGAGCTGGTGGCGCTGACCCATGCGCACGGCGCGTGGGTGGAGGGGCTGGCGCCGCCATATGAGACGCGGGATTATGTGATGATGCGCGGGCCGTACGATCCGGCGGGGCGGTAGGGTTCTCCTGCGAAGGCAGGAGTCCAGAGTTATGGAGGACAGCGCTTGTGGTCCTGGGCTCCTGCGTTCGCAGGAGCAAGGGTCGTCAGATGCCCCATTGCCGCATCGCTGCGATCACCGCAGCCGGATTCTGCCACGGCACGAAATGACCGGCATCGACGCGCTCGATCGTCAGGTTCGGGACCAGCGTATCAAGTCCCTCCAGCTGCACCGGTAGCAGCGCCCTGTCCTGCGTGCCCCAGATCACCAGCGTCGGTTGCGTCACCGGCGGGAACGGGGCGTCGAGGAAGGCGGGGCGGGACGGGGTTTCGCCGGCGGCGGGGACGGTGATCGGGGAGGCGCGATACCAGTTGAGCATTGCGGTCATCGCACCGGGCTGGCCCCATTCGTCCAGATACGCGGCCTTGTCGGCGCCGGCGATGGCGGTGGTGACGTGCGCGGCGAAGTTGCTGGTGAAAAAGCGTTCGAGCCCTTCGCCGATCAGGCCGCGATCGAGACCCGTGTCGCGGAAGCGGGTGATGTACTGGCTGGCGGCGCGTTGGGCGGGATCGTCGAACAGCGAGCGCTGGAAGACGAGAGGATGGGGAGCGTTGACGATGACCAGTCGCTCGATCCGGTCGGGATGGCCGAGCGCCGCCATCCACGCGATCGCGCCGCCCCAGTCATGGCCGACCAGCGTGAAGCGATCGATCCCGAGTGCATCGGCAAGCGCCAGCAGATCGGCGACGATGCGATCGGGGGCATAGGCGGCGATGCCCTCCGGCTTCGACGAGCGGGCATAGCCGCGCTGGTCGGGTGCGACGACGCGGTGGTCGCGGGCAAGGTCGGGGACGATGTGCCGCCATGTCCGGTGCGATTCGGGGAAACCGTGGAGCAGGATGACGGCGGGCGCATTCTCCGGTCCGGCGATCTGCACGTCGAGTTCGACCCCGGTGGACAGCGTCAGGCGGGTGAGGGGGGCGTCGGTCATGCCGGCAGGATGCGCGCCGATGCGGTGGCGGGCAAGTCGTCGGTTGCTTCCAGCATCGCGATCAGGTCGGTGGGGAAGATCGGTTCGGGATGGGCGGCGATCTCGGCGCGGGTGAACCAGTGCCAGTTGGTCATCACACGCTGTTCGAGCGGGGTGTGGCCGGTGGTGACGACGTCGCAGGCGTCGATCTCCACGCGATAGAAGCGTTCGTCGGCGGTGACCTCGACGCCCTCCAGCGTCAGGAAATCGACGACGCGGCGGGCGACCTCGGGGCCGCAATCGCGGTCGAGACCGACTTCCTCCATCAATTCGCGGCGGGCGGCGGCAGCATAGGTTTCGCCGGGATCGACCGCGCCGCCCGGCGTCACCCAGAAGGGCGGCCGGTCGGCGGGGGTGAAGCGGAACAGCAGGACGCGACCGGCGGCATCGACCAGCAGGATGCGGGCGGCGGGACGGGATGTGCGGGCCATGGGGCGGGGGGCGGGATCAGTCGTCATCGAGTTCCGGATAATGGCGGAAGATGCCGTCTTCGTTGAAGGGCAGTCGACGATCGCTTTTCAGATAGGCGCGGATGCCGGGCAGGGTGGCGACCTGATCGTGGATGCGGATCACCTCCGGATAATCGGGTTCCAGCGTCTTCATGCGGCGGGGGAACATGTAGCGCAGTCCCTCGACCAGCTGGAACATCGAGGTGTCGACGCAGGTCCAGCGGTGATCGACCATCCAGTCGCCACTGTTGGCGCGGATCGACGCCTCGAAATGCGTGAGGAACTTGGGCATCCGTTCAGTCCGGAACTGGGCGGCGGCGCGGGCGGCCTCGCGGCGCTGTTCGGCGTAATAGGCGCCGGGGTCGACGGGGTGGTGGACGTTGTGGACCTCGGCGACCATGTCGGCGATGGTCAGTTGCATCTGATGCAGCCACAGGCGTTCGGCCATCGTGGACGGGCCGATGCCATGGCGTTCGCCCAGGAACATCAGGATATTGGCGGTCTGCGCGATCACCAGCCCCTCGCTGGCGAGATAGGGCGGCGCGAACGGTGGCCGGGCGGTGCGGGTCGCCATGTCGGCCACCATCGCCTCTGCACCCAGCCGGCGGGCGCAGTCGTCATACTCGATGCCGGCCGCTTCCATCGCCAGCCGGACGAACTCACCCCGGCCGGGGATCGACGGCCAGTACCACAGGTCATAGGCCATCGATCCGTCTCTCCCCCTATTCGCCCGGCGCGCGGGTGCGCATCGCCAGTGCGTGAATGCGCGTGCTCAACAGATCGGCGAGCGCGTTGTTCACCAGTCTTTGCCGGGCGACGCGATTCAGGCCGGCAAAGGCGTCGCTGACGATATCGACGCTGAAATGCGTCTCGCCGGTGCCGTCGTCGCCCATATGGCCGCGATGCTGTGCGCTGTCGTTCGACACGGCGAGATGCGAGGGCGCCAAGGCGTTTTGCAGGCGATGCGTGATGGTTACGTCGAGCGGTTCGGTGGCGGTGTCGGTCATCGCGCCTATATAGCCGCTTTTGCACGAAGGGGCGATGTGGCCGGTAGCAGTGACAGGAAGGAACGCCCGGCGGCGCGGTTCCATGGCCGGGTCGAGGCGAACGGGCGCCCCTGCGCGGTGGAGGGCTGCCCGGAGCCGGGCGAGTTCCGGGCGCCGCCGCTGGAGGGGGCGGGCGACGGCAGCGGGCCGCCGCAGTTCCGCTGGATGTGCCTGGAACACGTCCGCGCGTTCAACAGCCGGTATAATTTCTTCGACGGGATGACCGCGGACGAAATCCATGATGCGCAGCGGCCGCTGGCGGGGTGGGAGCGCGAAACGCGCGCCTTCGCGCGGGCGGGGGCAGGCGATCAGGGACCGCGCTGGTCGGATTATTCCGATCCGCTGGACGCCATCGGCGCGCGGTTCCGACGCGAGGTTGCGCCCGAGCGGACCGATGGCAAGCCGTTGTCGGGGCAGGACCGGGCCAGCCTGAAGGTGCTGGGCCTGCCGGCGAGCGCGGACCGGGCGGCATTGCGGAAACGGTATTCGGAGCTGGTGCGGCAGTATCATCCCGATCGCAACGGCGGCGACCGGAGCCACGAGGCGGCGTTGCGCGGGGTGATCGATGCGTATCAGCAGTTGCGGCAGGCGCCGGCATTTGCGTGATCGTCAAAACACGACGACCTTTTCCTGAGCCGTCATTGCGAGCGTAGCGAAGCAACCCAGGGCACCGTGCGCTACTCTGGGTTGCTTCGCTACGCTCGCAATGATGGATGGAGCTACATGTGAACTGCCTTATCCAGTGATACGCCTCGCCACTTCCTCCAGTTGATCCGTCGCTGCGTTCCAGCCCGGCTCGAAGCCCATCGCGGCATGGTTGTCGCGGGCCTCGGCGGTCCAGTGGCGGGCGGTGGCGGTGTAGCGGGTCTGGCCGGCTTCGTCGGCGAATTCGTCGACGCGGACCATGAATGGGCCTTGCGGATGCCAGCCGACGCGCAAGGCGTCGGTGGAGACGATCAGGCGGTGGGGGATGACCTCCAGATAGACGCCCTCCAGTTCGTTCCGTTCGCCATCGGGGCCGCACAGGGTGATCGAGGAACGGCCACCGGCTTTCAGGTCCATGGCGTGGATCTCGGTCGTCCACGGGCGCGGGCAGAACCAGTCGGCGGTGTGTTCGGTCCAGGCACGCCAGACGGCATCGACGGGGGCGTCGATCAGGCGGGTGATCGACAGGTCCCAGGTGTCGCTCATGCGGGGTCTCCGTGGCGGGCGGCCTCGATCGCGGCGATGTCGATCTTGGTCATGGTCATCATCGCGGTGAACGCGCGGGCGGCGGCGGCGCGATCGGGATCGGCGAGGGCGGCGGTCAGGGCGCGGGGGACGATCTGCCACGACAGGCCCCAGCGATCCTTGCACCAGCTGCACTGGCTCTCGCTGCCGCCATTATCGACGATGGCGTGCCAGTATCGGTCGGTTTCGGCCTGATCCCCGGTGTGCACCTGGAACGACACCGCCTCGTTGAAGCGGAAATGCGGGCCGCCGTTCAGGCCGAGGAACGACAGGCCGAGGACGGTGAATTCGACCGTCAGCACGTCGCCCTGCCTGCCGGCGGGATAGTCGCCGGGGGCGCGGTGGACGGCGTCGATGCGGCTGTCGGGGAAGGTGGCGGCGTAGAAGGTCGCGGCCTCCTCCGCATCGCCATCGAACCACAGGCAGGGGGTGATGCGGGCCATCACGCGGCCTTTCGCGGGCCGACCAGCCCGAGCTGCGATCCGTGGGGATCGGTGACGTTGGCGGAATAATCGCCGCCGGGGATCGGGTCCGGCCCCTGGATCAGTTTACCGCCCCTGCCGGTCGCGGTGGCGATGGCGGCGTCGATATCGGGGACGAGGATATAGCTGTTCCACCGCGCCGGTGCGCCGGTGGTCGCGCTCGACATGACGGCGCCGAGCGGGGCGTCGCCGTCGCGGCCGATGAAGGTGTAGTCACCCATGTCGCCCATCGGCATCGCGCCCTGTTTCCCCAGCCGAACAGACCGCCGAAGAAAGTCAGCGCGGCGTCGGGATCGGGGGTGGCGAGTTCGATCCAGACGCCGTGACCGAACTGGTTAGGCGCCTGTCTGAACGCGGTCGCGGGTTCCGGGCTGTCGCCCTTCATTACCGTGAAGGCGACGCCCTGCGGATCGGAGAGGATGGCGAAGCGGCCGACATGCGGGATGTCCATCGGCCCGAACTGCAGCGCACCGCCCCGTTCCTTGGTTGCCGCGACGGTGGCGTCGACATCGTCGCTGGCGAAATAGATCGACCAGCCGGACATGGCGGGGGCGCCGGGCGGCGGGGTCATCATGCCGGCGATCGCGTCGCCATCGGGGGCGGTGGCGATCAGGTAGCCGCCATGTTCCGGCATCGGCGACGCGGCGAAGGTCCAGCCGGTGACGGCGGCGTAGAAGTCCTGCGCGGCGGCGGCATCTGGGGTGTTCAGTTCGAACCAGACGGGGGTTCCTGCGGGCGTGGTCATCTGACTTCTCCCTTCATGCGTCGAGGATGGTGGCGAAGCCGCCATAGATCATGCGCTGGCCATCGAACGGCATGTCGGCGGGGGGCGTCTGCATCCGGTCGTCCGCCGCCACCGCCGCCATGCCGGTGTCGCGCACCTGCTTCGAGGGCCACTCGACCCAGGCATAGACGACGACCTCGTCGTCGCGGGCATGGGCGGCGGTAGCGAAATCGGTGACCTTGCCGAGCGGCACGTCGTCGCCCCATGCCTCAACCACCCGGGTGGCGCCGTGATCGCGGAAGACGGCCGAGGCGCGGCGGGCGATGTCGAAATAGGCGTCCTTGCGGTCCGGCGGGACGGGAAGGACGAAGCCGTCCACGTACCGGGTGTCGGCGGATGCGCCATCGTCCACCTCGACCGTGAAGCCGCCGAAGATCATGCGGCTGGCATCGAAGGGCATGTCGGCGGCGAAGTCCTTCATGCGCGGGTCGGTCATCATCCGCTCGATGGCCCCGTCGCGCGTCGCGCGATCGGGATATTCGATCCACGACAGGAGGACGGTTTCGTCCTCCTTCGCCAGCACCGCGACCTTGAAGTCGTTGATCTTGCCGTCGGGCACATCATCGCTCCAGTTCTCTGCAAGGCGGATCGCGCCGAATTCGCGGAGCAACGGCGCCGCCCGGTTGGCGTGATCGATATAGGCCTGTTTGTTCGCGGTCGGCACCGCGGTGACGAATCCCTCGACATAGGTCATGCGACGGTCCCTTCCTGTTCAAGCTGCTGGCTTTTCAGCCATTCGGCGAATCCCGGCGGTGGCGAGCCGGTGAAGCCGGCCAGTTGATCGGCCATCGCACGGGCGAAGGCGGGCCGTGCCTCGCCGCGTGCGACATAGGCGGCGAGGTTGGGGTAGGGCGCCAGCATGCCGTCGCCGGATACGATGCGCAGCACCGCGACCATCAACAGGTCGCCGGCGGTGAAGCGATCCCCGTCCAGCCATGTCCGGTCGCCCAGCCGCTGTGCCAGCTCGCCCAGCCGCTCGTCGATGCGCGAGCAGACGGCGGGCAGGCGGGGTGCGGACCATGGCTTGCCGCGTTCGAACAACGTGGCGATGGCGTGATCCATGATCGGCGGCTCGACGGTGTTCAGGGCAGCGAACATCCATTCGATCGCGCGCGATCGGGCGGCGGGGTCATCGGGCAGGAGGATGCCGGGATGCGCCTCGGCGATGTGCAGCACGATCGCGCCGGACTCGAAGAGGACGAGGTCGCCCGCCTCATAGGTCGGCACCTGGCCGAACGGCTGGCAGGTACGGTGGGGCGGTCGTTTTTGCGCGCCTTGTGGCAGATAGCGGACGGTATAGGGCTGGCCGACTTCTTCCAGCGCCCAACGGACACGCAGGTCGCGGACCTGGCCGCGGGCGAAATCGGGCACCCAGTCGAATGCGGTGATGACGGGACGATCGGTCATCCTCTCTCTCCTTGATCGTTGGTTCGTATTTCCCCTGCGCGATATAGAGGCCGAACCGGCTGGCCGTGGCAAGCCGGCGGCGGATTGCTGTCAGACGAAGGGCGCGGTGCCGGTGAGGCCGGCGCGGCCGAGGATGGCGAGGGCAGTCAGCGCGAAGGCAGCGAGGCCCGTGGCGAAGGGATGCAGCGCGCGCATGTCACGCAGCCGTCGGTTCGGCGGGGGTCATCGCTTCGGCTGCCGCGGCCATGTCCATGAAGAACGGCCCCCAGCCATGGCCATCGGGGTCCTCGAAGGCGCGGCTGTACATATAGCCCATGTCTTCGGGATCGTGCAGTTCGCGGCCGCCGGCGGCGAGTGCCGCCTGGGTGATCGCGTCCACCGCGTCCCGGCTGCCGAACGACAGGGCGAACAGGGCGCCGCTGTCGGTATGGGCGTCGATGATCCGTTTTTTGATGAAGGTGGCATAGAATGCGTGGTCGAGCAGCATGACGTTGATTGTGTCCGACCAGCTCATCGCGGCGGCCTGTTCGTTCGAGAACATCATGTTCTGCTCCATGCCGATCGCCTTGTAGAAAGCGGTCGAGGCGGCGACGTCCGCGACGGGCAGGTTCACGAAGATCATTTTCGTCATCGTTCGTCTCCTTGGGCGACTCACTGTTTGCCTTTGATGACGCATTGAGTTATAAAAAACAACCATGAAGTCAGAAAAGATAATCAAGAAAGATCCGGGTGGTCGCCGCCGCTGGTATGACGATGCTTGCGGCACGGCGATGGCGCTGGAGTTCGTCGGCGAACGCTGGTCGTTGCTGGTGTTGCGCGAACTGATGTTCGGGCCGCGGCGGTTCGGTGAGATCAAAGCGCATCTGACCGGGGTCAGTGCCAATGTGCTGACGCAGCGGCTGGAAAATCTGGAACGGGCGGGGATGCTGATCCGGCGCAGGCTGCCGCCGCCGGCCGGTGCGCAGGTATATGAACTGACGCCATGGGGTTATGAGATCGAGCCGGTGTTGCAGACGATGGGCCGCTGGGCGACGCGGTCGCCCGCGCACGATCCGACATTGCCGCTGTCGCCGGCGTCGGCGATGTTGTCGCTCAGGACGATGATCGACCGTGACAAGGCGCGCGCGTTGGCGGGGGCGACGATCGGTTTCCGGCTGGGTGGCGACCGGTTCGTGGCGCGGTTGACGGCAGACGATCTGGCGATCGTGCGGGGTGAGCCGATGGGCGTGGACGTGACGATCGACACCGATCCGACGACGCTGGCGGTGTGGATCTACGTCAAGCGAGCGATCGCCGCGGCGGAGGCGGAAGGGACGATGCGGATCGTCGGCGACCGCGCGCTGGCCGAACGCTTCGCCGATCTGTTCGCGCTGCCGGCGAAGATCGGTAACGAAGGTAACATTGAGTAGGGACCGTCGCTTGCGTTAACGCGTTGGGGACGCAAAGAGGCACCATGACCGACATTCCCAATACCCAGCCAGACAGCCGCGAATCGACGATCCTGGACGCGCCCGACAAGATGGTGTCGGTGCGCGACCTGTTCGGTATCGATCTCGACATGCAGGTTCCCGCCTTTTCGGTGGCGGACGAGCGCGTACCCGATCTCGATCCGGCCTATGTATTCGATGCGGACACGACGCTGGCGGTGCTGGCGGGCTTTGCGCACAACCGGCGGGTGATGGTGCAGGGCTATCACGGCACCGGCAAATCGACGCATATCGAACAGGTGGCGGCGCGGCTGAACTGGCCGTGCATCCGCATCAATCTCGACGCGCATATCAGCCGCATCGATCTGGTCGGCCGCGACGCGATTGTGCTGCGCGACGGACAACAGGTGACGGAGTTCCGCGAGGGGCTGTTGCCATGGGCGTTGCAGACGCCGACGGCGCTGGTGTTCGACGAATATGACGCGGGTCGCCCCGATGTGATGTTCGTGATCCAGCGCGTGCTGGAGACCGAGGGCAAGCTGACGCTGCTCGACCAGAACCGCGTCATCCGGCCGTCGCCGTGGTTCCGCCTGTTCGCGACCGCCAATACGGTGGGTCTGGGCGATACCAGCGGGCTGTATCACGGCACGCAGCAGATCAACCAGGGTCAGATGGACCGGTGGAACATCGTCGTCACGCTCAACTATCTGCCCGCCGCGGTCGAGGCGCAGATCGTGCTGGCGAAGTCGGGTGAATACGACAAGCCCGATGGCAAGAAGACGGTGGATGCGATGGTCCGTGTCGCCGACCTGACGCGCAAGGGCTTCGTCAACGGCGATATCTCGACCGTGATGAGCCCGCGCACCGTCATCACCTGGGCGCAGAACGCGCTGATCTTCGGCGATGTCGGCTTTGCGTTCCGGCTGTCGTTCCTGAACAAGTGCGACGAGGCGGAACGGTCGCTGGTGGCGGAATATTACCAGCGGGTGTTCGGCAAGGACCTGCCGGAGAGTGTGGTGGGGAAGGCTTGAAGCACGATCGGTGGTGGACTAGGTTGCTTAGCTAACCCCCTTGGAGGCAATCATGGCCGAGGCCGATCCGCAGAAGACGTTCAACGTTCACGAGGCGAAGACCAATCTTTCGCGATTGATGGATCGTGCACATGCCGGTGAAGAGATCGTGCTGGCGAAGGCGGGTGAACCCTGGGCGAAAATCGTGCCAATCGTCCCGCCGGTGAAAGCGAAGCGGGTGCCGGGGGGGTGGCCGGAACTGGCGCAGATCCCGGAATCGGTGTGGTTCGAGCCGCTGCCGGAGGAGGAGCTTGCCTTGTGGGAGGGTAAGCGGCTGGACAAATACGGTCTGTGAGCCGGCTGCTTCTCGACACCCATGTGGTTCTGTTCTGGTGGGCCAGATCGTCCAAGCTGGGCGAGGCGGCGCAGGAGGCGATCAGCCTCGCCGATACCGAGGTCCATGTCAGCGTGGCGACCGGCTGGGAGATCGCCACGAAATTCCGTATCGGCAAGCTGGCCTTCGTCGGCGATCCCGCCATCCATATGCCGCAGATGATGGAGGCCCATCGCTTTGTGTTTCTGCCGATCAAGGCCGACCATGCGCTACGGGCAGGGTCGCTGCCGGGTGACCACCGCGACCCCTTCGACCGAATGATCGCGGCTCAGGCGCTGATCGAGGACATGACCGTCGTTACCCGCGATCCCGAGATCGCCGGTTTTGGTTGCAAGGTACTCTGGTAATGGTGAACGAAACCCCTCTCGACCGGTTCAAGGCAGTGCTCGGCGGCGCGGCGCGGGCGTTGGCGAACGAGCCGGAGGTGGAACTGGCGTTCACCGCCGATGCGCCGGTGCAGTCGGGCAAGCATATCAAGGTGCCGATGCCGGCGCGCGCGCTGCCGCCCGAACAGGTGGCGGAGGCGCGGGGCTTTGCGGATTCGTTCGCGCTCAGGCTGCGGCTGCACGATGCGACGCTGCACCAGCGGGCGGCGCCGGCGGAGCCGGTGGCGCGGGCGGTGTACGATGCGATCGAGACGGCGCGGGTCGAGGCGCTGGGCAGTCGCGGGTATGACGGGATCGGCGACAATCTGGCGCATGCGCTCGACGCACGGATGCGGAGCGATCCGATCACGCGCGCCCGGTTGAAGGCGGAGGTGCCGCTGTCGACCGCACTGGGGCTGATGGTGCGCGAGGCGCTGACCGGACGCGAGTCGCCTTCGGTCGCGGCGCCGGGGCTGGCGATGGTGCGCGAATGGGTGGACGGCCGCGTCGATCTGTCCGCGCTGGCGCTGGCACTGGACGATCAGCGCGCGTTTCAGGCGCTGGCGACGCGGCTGCTCGCGGACCTGGAACTGATCGAGGGCGAGCAGGAGCCGAACGAGGCCGACGAAGGCGGCAGCGACGAGGAAGGCACCGACGAGCAGCAGGCCGACAACGAGACCGACGATGCCGACGAAGGCGGGCAGGGCGAAGGCGAGGTCGAGGCGCGCGGTGAGGAACGCGAGTCCGACAATGACGACGGCGACAGTCAGGAACAGGGCGAGGATGCGCCCGACGACATGGACGGCGAACCCGGTGACGAGGGCGACGAGGGCATGCAGCCCGTCCGCCCCAACCGGCCGGCCGCCGATCTAGGGCCGCAGTTCGATTACAAGCCGTGGACGACGCAGTTCGACGAGGTCGTGACGGCGGACGACCTGTGCGATGCGGAGGAACTGGCGCGGCTGCGCGGGTATCTCGACCAGCAACTTGCGCACTTGCAATCGGCGGTGTCGAAGCTGGCGAACCGGTTGCAGCGGCGGTTGATGGCGCAGCAATCGCGCGCGTGGGATTTCGATCAGGAAGAAGGGCTGCTGGATGCAGCCCGGCTGGCGCGGGTGATCGTCAGCCCCGGCCAGTCGCTGAGTTACAAGGTCGAGCGCGATACCGATTTCCGCGACACGGTGGTGACGTTGCTGATCGACAATTCGGGGTCGATGCGCGGGCGGCCTATCTCGATCGCGGCGATCTCCGCCGATATCCTCGCACGGACGCTGGAGCGGTGCGGCGTCAAGACCGAGATCCTCGGTTTCACGACGCGCGCGTGGAAAGGCGGACAGAGCCGCGAGACGTGGCTGGCGGCGGGGCGGCCGGTTCAGCCGGGGCGGCTGAACGACACGCGGCACATCGTCTATAAAAAGGCGGACGAGCCGTGGCGGCGGTCGCGCAACGCGCTGGGCCTGATGATGCGCGAAGGGTTGCTGAAGGAGAATATCGACGGCGAGGCGCTGTTATGGGCGCACGCCCGGCTGGTGGCGCGGCCGGAGGAGCGGCGCATCTTGATGGTGATCTCGGACGGCGCGCCGGTCGACGATTCGACGCTGTCGGTCAATTCGGGCAGCTATCTGGAGCGGCATCTGCGACAGGTGATCGGCTGGATCGAATCGAAGAGCCCGGTCGAACTGGTGGCGATCGGCATCGGTCACGACGTGACGCGCTATTATGCGCGGGCGGTAACGATCATGGATGCCGAACAACTGGGCGGGGCGATCATCGATCAACTGGCGGCGCTGTTCGATACGGATTGATGCTGTATCGTGGGCGGATGAAAACCATCGCCACGATTGCCGTCTTCCTCACCGCCATCGGCCTGACGGCGGTGCCGGCCGCTGCGCAGGATGATCGACCCCGGCGAACGCGGGTGGTGTTGGGGCCGCAACTGACGCCGAGCTTTCCCGGCGCGGATCGGGTGAGCGTGCGCCCCTTTATCGATGTATCGCGGGTGCGGGGCGACGATGTGTTCGCGTTCGAGGCACCCGACGAAAGCGCCGGGTCGGCGTTGTTCCGGCGGGGGCGGTTCGCGATCGGGCCGGCGATCGGGTTCGAAGGGCGGCGCGGGCGGCGCGACGTGCGGGCGGGGCTGGACACCGTTGGTTTCACGGTCGAGCCGGGCGGCTTCGTCCAGTGGCAGGCGACCGATGCCATCCGGCTGCGGGCCGAACTGCGCAAGGGGCTGGGCGGGCACAAGGGCTGGATCGGCAATGTCGGCGCGGATTATGTCGTGCGCGACCGCGACGACTGGCTGGTGTCGCTGGGACCGCGCGCGACGCTGGGCGACCGGCGATATCACCGTGCGTATTTCGGCGTGACGCCGCCCGCATCGACGGCGTCGGGGTTACCGGCGTTCGATGCGGGCGGCGGCTTGCAGGCGGTCGGCGTGACGGCGGGGGCGCTGCGGCAGATGGGGCCGCGCTGGGGCCTGATGGGCTATGCCAAATACGACCGGCTGGTGAGCGATGCCGCGCGGTCGCCGATCGTGCGGGCGGATGGGTCGCGCAACCAATTGTCGGGCGGGCTAGCGCTGATGTGGACGTTCGGGCCGTTGCCGGCTGGACGGTGACGTTGACGGGGATCGCGGCACCGGCGGGCGGCTTTGTCGGGCCGGTCAAGCGGTCGGTGACGATCGCGGGGCATCAGACCTCGATCAGTCTGGAACCGGTATTCTGGGCGGCGCTCGAGGCGGCGGCGGCGAAACGGTCATGGCCGCTGTCGGCGGTGGTGGCGCAGGTCGACGCGCTGCGATTGCTGGCGGACGACCCGCCCAATCTGGCAAGTGCGTTGCGCAGCTGGTTGTTCGCGCAAAAGGCGAATGGCGTAAGCGACGAAAAGGATGACACATTTTGCGACAGTGATGAAAATCACTCTCAATAGCGTTGACAGTGCGAACGACTCTCAATAGCTGCATCCCCATAACAAGGGGGTATTTCAGTGTCCAAGTCGTCTGCGTCGTTCCTCGCTCTGTCGTGCGTTGGATTCATCGCATCCGCGCCTGCCCATGCGGCCGGCCCGGTGGCCGCCGATGTGACCGCAGCCGATCGTGCGGCGACGGCGCAGGACGGTAAACGACAGGCGGAACGTGACGAGATCATCGTCAATGGCCGCCATGAAGCGGCGCCCGCCGTGGTGGAAAGCCCCAAGGCGACGTCGGCGTTGCTCGATACGCCGCAGACGATCACCGTCATCAGCGATCAGGTATTGCGCAAGCAGAACCTGCAGACGTTGCGCGACGCGTTGCAGACGATCCCCGGCATCACCTTCGGCGCGGGCGAAGGCGGCGGCGGTTACGGCGACAGCATCAACCTGCGTGGCTATTCCGCGAACAACGACATCACCATCGATGGCGTTCGCGACAGTGCGCAGTACAGCCGCACCGATCCGTTCAACCTGCAACAGATCGAGGTGTACAACGGTGCGAACTCGGTCTTCAACGGCGCGGGCAGCGTCGGCGGTACGATCAATCTCGTCACCAAGGAGCCGCGGCCCGAGGATCTGACGATCATCCAGGCCGGTGTCGGCACCGACGATTACTGGCGCGGCGCGGTGGATGCCAACAAGCGCGTGTCCGATCTGGTCGCGGTGCGGCTGAACGGCGCATACCACCGCAACGACGTGCCGGGCCGCGACGTCGATCGGTACAAACGCTGGGGCATCGCGCCATCGGTGACGATCGGTGTCGACGGGCCGACCAGCCTGACGCTGGCCTATGTCCATCAGGAGGATCGCAACACGCCGGTGTACGGCGTTCCGTATTTCCGCAACGCATTCAACGATGGCGAACTGGCCGGCGTGGATCGCAGCGATTATTTCAGCATCGCCAATCTGGACCGGCAGGACACGACCGTCGATCGCTTCACCGCGACGTTGCGCCACCGGGTCAACGAGCAACTGTCGATCCGCAACCTGACGCGCTGGCAACGGGTGGGCCAGTACAGCGTGACCAGCGCACCGCAGGGCACGTACTGCCTGACCGCGACCGGCCGCACGCCGACCGGTGCCGCCTGCATCGCGACGTTCGCCAACTTCGCCGATGCGAGCGGTGTCGTCCGTCCGACCCAGAGCGTCACCGTCGCGCCGGGGCTGTACCAGCCGAGCGGCCCGCGCGGTCTGGTCCGCGATCAGGAGAACCAGTTGCTGTACAACCAGACCGATATCCGGCTGGAAACGGGCGAGAAGGGTGGCATCCGCAACGTCGCCAATGTCGGCGTGTCGGGGACGATCGAAGATTACGCGATCACCGGTGCCTCGCTGCCGCGAACGACCGGCGGCGCGCTCGTGATCCTGCCACAGATCGATTACCGCAATCCCAACACGGTCTATACCGGTCCGATCAACTACACGGTGACGGCGCAATCGAAGTCGGAGACGACCAATCTGGCGGTCTATGCATTCGATACGCTGGAACTGGGCCGGTATGTCGAGTTGAACGGCGGCGTCCGTTGGGAAGTGCAGGATGCCACGTTCCGCCAGTTGCCGCTGGCCTTCGTGCCGCCGGGCACGACCGCGCTGACCGGTGCGGCGCTGTTGCCGCAGACCAGCCATGAGAAGCTGTTCTCGTACCGGGTCGGCGCGGTGGTGCATCCGGTGCAGAATGTCAGCATCTATGGCGGCTATGGCAATGCAAAGACCCCGTCGTCGGCGACGGTGCGGCTGGGTTGCGGTGTGGCGTCGTCATCGGGTGTCGCCGTGTTCAGCCCGTGCGAGGTCGCGCCGGAAACCGCCAAGAATTACGAAGCGGGGATCAAGGCGACGCTGTTCGGCCGGCGACTGGAACTGACCGCGGCGGTGTTCCGCAACGAGCGGACCAATTTCCGGGTCGCGTCGAACGACCCGGTCCTGCCGGCGGCGACGCAGGTGCTGGACGGTCGCGCGCGGGTCGACGGCATCGCGCTGGGCGCGTCGGGGAATGTCACCAGGAACTGGACGATCTTCGCCAACTACACCTATCTGGATGGCGAGATTCTGCAGGCAACCTCCGACCAGTGCATCGCCGATCCGGGTAATGGCACCGCGACGAACAACCCTTGTGGCAATTCGGCCGCCAATCCGGACCCGCAGCGGGGCAGTTTCTTCGTGCAGACGCCCAAGCATTCGGGCAGCCTGTTCACGACGTACAAGCTGCCGTTCGGTCTGGAGGTCGGTTACGGCCTGACCTATCAGGGCAGCTTCGCACTGAACGCTGCGTCGTTGCTGGCGCCGACGCAGTACCGGTCCGACGATTTCCTGACGCACCGGGCGTATCTGGCATACAGTTTCGCGAACGGGCTGACCGCACAGGTGAACGTGCAGAACTTCACCGACGAGAAATACTATACCGGCATCCGCAACAATGGCTGGGCGACCCCCGGCGACCGGCGTTCGGCGGTGTTGAGCCTGTTCTATAGCTTGTGAGGTTTGCGAGCTTCTCCCCGCCACCCCGGCGGGGAGGAGACGGCCGGTGATTGACGCACGATGACGCGGGGTGGCACGGCCACCGGCGAAGGGGTGCGGCATGGACGGGCGGGCGTGGCGGCGGTTGCATGGATGGGTCGCGCTGGTGCTCGCGATCCTGATTATGCCGGCGACGTTGAGCGGCGCGATGCTGATGTGGCCGGAGGCGATCGGCCGGTTGACCGGCGCGCCGCGGTTCGCGACCAGTGGCGCGGCGTTGCTGCCCGTCGATCGCTATGCGCGGGCGGCGCGGCCGGTGTTGCGGCCGGGTGAGCGGATCGCCGAGATGATATTGCCCGATCGACGCGGTGCGCCGGTGGTCGTTACCGCCACATCTGTAGCTGCGACGGGTGCGGTTCAGGTCGATATCTTTCTCGATCCGCCGACCGCGCGGGTGCTGGAAGTCGCGGCAAGCGATGCCGGCGCGGTCGGGTTTCTGCGGCGGGTGCATGGCAAGCTGCTGGTGCCGGGCGCGGGGCGGAGCATCGTCGGTGCCGGCGGCGTGATCGCGGTCATGCTGGTCATGGTCGGCGTCGTGGTGTGGTGGCCGGGTCGGCGGCGCCGGGCCGGTCGTGGATCGGTGTGGCTTGGTTATGCGGTCGGAGTTCTGATTGCCGTGCCCTTGCTGGTCTGGTCGTTCAGTGGCGTCTGGATCGGTGTCGCCAAGCCCGCGCCGGTATCGGCACGGCCGATGGCGCGGCCGGCACAGCCCTTGTCGGTGGTCGTGGCGCGGGCGGTGGCGATCGCGCCGGGTGCGGTGCGGCGTATCGTCTGGCCGACCGAGCGGAATCCGGACTGGACGGTCGGTGTCGCATCGGCGGCGGTGAAGGTAGCCGACGATAGCGGGTCGGCGGTGGCGGCGCCGGCGCGCGTGCCGGCGGGTCTCGCGGGGCGGTCGATGCTGGCGCTGCATGACGGCAGCGGGTTGGGGGTTGGCTGGCGCGTGGCCGGTCTGATCGCAGGACTGGCGCCGGTAGTGATGTTGGTCGTCGGTATCGTGGCTTGGCGTCGGCGTGGGGTTTTGCCCTGACACCCTCACCCTTCCGGCGCTTCGCGCCTCCCTCCCTCTCCCAAGGGGAGAGGGAAAAGAGGGGGTTACCGGCCCAGTAGCACGCGGGCTTGCGTCGCCACCTGTGCCAGCATCGCCGCGCTGGGCTGCGTGGCGGCGCGGGCGCGGGCGACCATCGTGGTGAACTGGCCGGTGCGGGCGGTGTTGTCGTCCAGCCATGCATCGACTGCCGCCAGCGGATCGCCTTCGGCGCGGCGGGCGAGGAATTCGAGGCGGAGTTGCTCGAAATCGCGCACCAGTCCGGCGACGAGCAGCCGCTCCCACGGATCGCCGGGCGCAAGCCGCGTCGCCTGCGTCTGCGCCCAGTCGATACCGAGCGCCTGACCCAGCCGGGTATAGGCGCGGGTCAGCGCGGCCTCGTCGATGCCCAGCCGGACACCGAGATCGGCGAGGCCGACCGCGCCGTCTAGCTCGAACAGGCGGACGACGCGGGCGATCAGGTCGTCGGGGGCGCCGGCGAGCTGCAACTGGTCGGCGATGCGGACGCGTTGCGCGCGTACCTCGTCAAGCAGCAAGGTCTCGATCTGGCGGTCGAGTTCGGCGATGCCGCCGGCCAGCCGGTCGATGACCGTTTGTACCGGCGTGCCGGGGCTGGCGACGCGCAGCAGGTCGGCGATGTGCGACCGGGTGAAGTGCGCGACCTCGTCGAACAGCGCGATGCGCGCTGGTTCGGCCATCGGCGTCGTCTCGATCGCGGCCCATAGCGCGTCCAGCCCGAACAGACGTTCGGCGACCGCGAACATAGCGGCGATATCGGCAAGGTCGACGCCTTCCTCCTCCGCCAATTCGAACGCGGGCAGGATGCCGAGGCGGTTGACGACGCGGTTGGCGAGCTTCGTCGCGACGATCTCGCCGCGCAGGCGGTGGTCGTCGATCGCCTGCGCAAATCGCTCCTGCATCGCGGCCGGGAAGGCGGCGTGGAGATCGGGCGCCAGCGCGGGGTCGAGGCCGAGACCGCTGGTCTCGATCGCGTCCTGCAACGCCAGTTTGGCGGTGGCGAGCAGTACGGCGAGTTCGGGGCGGGTGAGGCCCTGTCCCTCCTGTCCGCGGCGGAGCAGGTCGTCATTGGCGGCCAGCCCCTCGACCCGGCGATCGAGCCGGCCCGATGCCTCGAATATCTCGATCGCGCGGACATAGCGGGGGACGGCGGGGGCGCCGTCCGCCTCGGCGATCGACAGCGCCAGCGTCTGGAGGCGATTATCCTCCAGCACCAGATGCGCGACGTCGTCGGTCATGCTGGCGAGGAAGGTGTTGCGATCGGCCTCCGCCAGCCGCCCTTCGTTCATCTCGCGATTCAGCGCGATCTTGATGTTGACCTCGTTATCCGAGCAATCGACGCCCGCCGAATTGTCGATGAAATCGGTGTTGATGCGGCCACCGCGCGCCGCGAAGGCGATGCGTGCGGCCTGCGTGACGCCCAGATTGGCGCCCTCGCCGATGGCGGTGACGCACAGTTCCTCGGCATCGACGCGCAGGCGGTCGTTGGCGGGATCGCCGACCGCTGCGTTGTTCTCGCCGGCGGCCTTCACATAGGTGCCGATGCCGCCGAACCAGAGCAGGTCGGCGGGCGCCTTCAGGATCGCGGCGATCAGCGCGGCGGGTTCCAGTTCGGTCGCATCGATGCCGAGTGCGGCGCGCACTTCGGGCGTGATCGCGATCGATTTGGCGTTGCGGCTGTGGATGCCACCGCCGGGCGACACCGCCGCGCCGTAATCCGCCCAGCTGGAACGAGGCAGCGCGAACAGACGCTCGCGCTCGGCGAAGGAGGTCGCCATGTCGGGATTCGGATCGAGGAAGATGTGGCGGTGATCGAACGCGGCGACCAGCCGGATCGCCTTCGACAGCAACATGCCGTTGCCGAACACGTCGCCCGACATGTCGCCGCAGCCGACGACGCTGATGCCGTCGGTCTGCACATCGACGCCGCGTTCGGCGAAGTGGCGCTGCACCGATACCCATGCGCCCTTGGCGGTGATGCCCATCGCCTTGTGGTCGTAACCCTGCGACCCGCCGCTGGCGAAGGCATCGCCCAGCCAGAAACCGCGTTCCAGCGCCAGTGCGTTGGCGACATCGCTGAACGTCGCGGTGCCCTTGTCGGCGGCGACGACGAAATAGGGGTCCTCGCCGTCATGGATGCGGACATGGTCCGGGTGGACGACGGCGCCGTCGACGATGTTGTCGGTGATCGACAGCAGCGATCGGATGAAGATGCGATAGCTCTCCGTTCCCTCGGCCAGCCACGCGTCGCGATCGACCGTTGGAGAGGGGAGCTGCTTGGGATAGAAGCCGCCCTTCGCGCCGGTTGGCACGATGACGGCGTTCTTCACGCGCTGCGCCTTCATCAGGCCCAGGATCTCGACGCGGAAATCGTCGCGCCGGTCGGACCAGCGCAGGCCACCGCGCGCGACCGGGCCGGCGCGCAGATGGATGCCCTCGACGCGCGGCGAATACACCCACACCTCGCGCCACGGCACGGGGGCGGGCAGGCCGGGGATCAGGTGGCTGTCGAGCTTGAACGCCAGCGCTTCCGACGCGGCGGGGGCATAGGCGTTGGTGCGCAATGTCGCGGCAATCAGCGCGGTATAGGCGCGCAGGATGCGGTCGTCGTCGATCGCCGATACCGCATCGAGTCCCTCCGCGATCGCCGCATCGCACACGCTGACGTCACCGGAGGCGGCGGGATCGTGGGCGACGGCGAAGCGGGCAACCAGCGCGCGGGCCACGTCGGGCGCACGGCGCAGCGCATCGACGACGGTGGTCAGGCCATAAGGCAACCCCGCCTGACGCAGATAGCGGAACCACGCGCGCAGCAGGACGACGGATTGCGGGGCCAGTCCGACCTCGACGATCAGGCGGTTGAATTCGTCGTTCTCCGCCTGTCCTTCGAGCACAGCGGCGATCGCGCCTTCCAGCACGGTCGGGTCGGTATCGGCGGCGGCGGCCTCGACGACGAAATCATGAACGAAGGCGTCGCCTGCATCGCGCAGGCGGGTCGGCAGTTCGCCGATGACGCGGAAACCAAAATTTTCCAGCACCGGTACGGCGTCCGACAGGGCGAGCGCGCCGCCGAGCTTGTACACCTTCAGCTGGCGATCTTCGCCCGGCAGCGGCGGGAGCAGCCGCACGCCGCGGGCATCGGGCGTCTCCAGCGCGGCGAGGCGCAGGATGTCCGAGGCGGCCTCGTTCGCGGTTGAGACGTTGCGGTAATTCTGCGGGAAGGCGGCGGCCCAGCGCAGCGCGAGGCGGGCGGCGCGCGCGGTCGACGTCGTCTCGGTCAGGGCGGCCTCGACATCGGGCACCCAGCCCCGGACCATCCGTTCCAGTCGCTGCGCGAGCGGGGCGGTGTCGGGCACCGCGCCACCGGCCTCACGCGGATCGAGCATGTAGCGGAGGAGGGCGACCTGCCCATCCTCCAGCGCGATCGACCAGGTCAGCACCTCGGCATCGGCGGCCTCGGCCAGCATCTCGCCGATGGCGACGCGGCGGCTGGTGGTGACGTCGTCGCGCGGCAGCCAGACGAAGGCGTTCAGATGGCGACCGAGCGGCGCGCGGACGAGCGTCAACACGGGGCGCGGGCGATCGGCGATCGACATCGCGGTCAGCGCCAGTTGCTCAAGCTCGGCCGGATCGAAACCCGCGACCAGATCGTGCGGCAGCGCGGTCATCGCATGGGTCAGCGCCTTGCCGGTATGGCCGCCGGGATCAAAGCCGAACTTCTCCTCCAATGCTGCCAGGCGTGCACGCAGCACGGGAACGGTGCGCGGATCGGCGGCCAGCGCAGCGCTGGTCCACAGGCCGGCATGGATCGACAGGCCGGTCACGCGACCCTCCGCCATCACCGGCATGACGACCAGATCAAGCGGCACGGCGCGATGGACGCGGCCGACGAGGTTCGATTTCAGCAGCAACGGCGCCTGACCGCCGCCTTCGTACCATGCCAGCGCCAGCCGGCACGACGCATCGGCGAGGATCGGCCGCGGTTGCGGATTGCGAGCGATGCCAAGTGGCGCGGTGAAGCCGGCGCCGGGCGTCCAGACCTGATGACCGAGGAACGTCAGCTTGCCGTCGAGGAACCAGCGGAGCAGCGCCGCGCCCTCACCCGACCACAGCGCATCGGCATCGCGCGCCATCGCCTGCTTCAGCGCGCCCCAGTCGGCCACGGCGACGCGCACATCGGCCAGCGCGGCTTCGAGTCCGGCGGTCAGATCGCGCCGGTCGCGCGCATCGGCGCGTTCCAGCTCCAGATAGATCATCGATTCGGGTAGCGGCCCCGCACCGATCGTGACGAGCGTACCATCGGCGTCGCGCGTGACGGGGACGACGGGGTGGATGATGCGGTGGATCGCGATGTCCTGACCGGTGATTGCGGCAGCGACCGAATCGACCAGAAAGGGCATGTCGTCGTTGACGATCGCGACGCGCATACGGCGATGGGCATCGTCCGCCGCGATCAGTTCCAGCGCCACGGCGGCATGGCCGGGGACGCGCGCGGCAGCGGTGGCGGCGACGAATCGCGCCGCGTTTTCCACCTCGGCCGGGCCGAAATCGCGCAGCTCGCCCGGCAACGCACCCATGGTCAGCCGCGCAGCGAGCGCGGCAGCTTCTTTGTCCATCTCCATGGGGCGGTCCTATGCGCCCGGCGGCAGGTCATCTCAAGGCCTGTCCTTTTCAGGGCTTGTGAGCGATCGCCGTCCGGTCCTGTGTCTTGAGGGCGCGGGTCGCCAGATCGTGATCGGCGATGCCGGCGACGATATCGAGCACGCCGTCCGCGCCCATCCGTGCGACCAGCACCACGGCATCGCCGGTTGCCGCCTCCACCGCCAGCGGCAGGCGGGCGATCACCGGGCGCTCTCCCAAGGTTGGCGCATGGGGCGCGGTGCCGGCGGGGCGGCGGGCCTGACGCTCGGCGGCGACGATCGCCTTGATCCCGCCCTCGAATCCGTCGAGGAAGGTCGGCAGGCGACCGGCGGCGATGCCGTGGCGGCGGGCATGGCCCAGCACCGCGGCGAATTCGGTCAGGCGTGTCTTGTCGTAATCGGGGCCGAAGACCAGCTTCACCATCGGCGTCATCGGTGCGCGCGGCTGGATAGTCAGCCCGGCCTCGGTCACCAGACGCAGATACGTCTCGCGATCGTCATCGGCGGCCAGCGAGAAATCATGCGCGCGGCCCAGCGCCCGGTACAGCGCCGACCGGCTGCGCGTATCCGCCGCGCGCACCGCCGCCGCCGTCTCGCGCGCCATCATCAGCGCGTCGGCGAGCGATCCGGTCATCGCGAGATCGGCATGGCCGGTCGCTGCCGCGCCGCGATCCGCAAGGGGGCCGTCCGCCCAGGCCGACGCCTCGCCCGCGCCGCGTGGTCCGGCGAGGACAGCGGCGCCCAGCTCGGCATCCAGGCGCGCCTGCACCACGGGATCGGCGACATCCTTCCAGTTGATGACGCCATAGATATGATCGATGCCGCCGCCGTCCGCCGCCGCGAAGGGCATCAGGATGCCGCGATACAGCGTCGTGCAGCCGCGCAGGCTGACGAACTCCGCCTCGAACCCGATCGGTGCGCGGTTGGCGATGATCTGCAGATAGTGATCGGTCAGGCGCGACAGCAGCGATCGGCCCGGCACGTCGGCGACGCGCACGATATCGCCACCCAGCCGGCATTCGTCGCGCAGCTTGCTGCCCAGATAGCCGATGCCCGGATCGGTCACGTCACCGGCGAAGTCGAGCAGCACGCCGTGCGCGCCGAAATCGGCGACGTTGCCCGGATCGAGATCTTCGATCGACGGAAAGGGGCGGCCCTTCAGCAACGACACCCAGTGGTTATAGGCGCGCACATGCATCCGCCGCTCGTCGCCGCCCATATCGAACAACGGCTCGTCGACCGTCGCCTCGGTGCCGGGGTCGGTCAGGACCTCATGGTCGTCCAGGCCGTGCCGCATGTCCATCGATCCGTCATCCCCGTATTCTCGTGTCGGCGATTGTGGACCCTGCGCAGTAAACGATGGGTAAATCGCGGGCAGGTGCTTGTCAGCGGCCCCCATCGCTGATAATCGCCGCCGCCTCGACCCGGCACGGCCGGTTCTCGGGCCGCTTTAGCTCAGCTGGTAGAGCATCGCATTCGTAATGCGGGGGTCACAGGTTCGAGTCCTGTAAGCGGCACCATCCTAAATTGCTGAAAATACATAACCTTTCGGTAAGTTGCACCGCCAAATTCTGTTCGTGTAAGCATTTCGGTATCGCAGTGGTATCGCGAGCTTGGGAGGCGGGCCTGCGATTGCTCAATGCTGAGGCGTTCATCCTGATGGGCGTGTTCGTCACCGTGTGCAATTATGTCGGGTTCCATCTCCTTGGGCCACCCTAGTCGTTAGGACAGGGGGCGGTGGGGGCGGTGTTCCTGCTCTATGCGCTTGGCTCGGTCAGTTCGGGTTGGTTCGGCACCCTGGCCGGTCGCGTCGGACGCCGGAAAATCTTCTGGATGCCGACGGTCATCCTGATGGCCGGTGTCGCACTGACCGCCGCCACGCCGATTGCATGTTGCGAACCTGACGGAGATGACCGGCTTCAGGCAGTGCCTAGCGCAATGTCCGTGGAAGCGATGCGAAGATCAAATAAGTAGTAGTGGCCGCGCACCTGGGAGGGATATGCGCGGCCACCCCATTCACCGTCATCGGGGTTTGCCCGATCGCCCGCGCGCCTTGGGGGAATGGAGGCGGGCTGGTGAACGAGGAGTGCAACTAGCTGCCCGATTGCATCGCCGCCAACGATCAATGCCGTACAGACTTAGTGGCGTGGCCGATTACTCGATCCTCATTGTTCTTTGGACAGCGACTGCGGGCAAGCCGCTGGTTCGGGACAAAGATGGACGGCCACTGACGGTGTTTCGTAAAGCCTAAAGCATGGACATTGACCCGCTTGCCACTGCTCTAGATCACGCTCGAGCATTCGCCGCCACGCTGAAGCCGGGCGGTCTGTTCGACAAGAAGACCGACTTCACAGCCGATAATCTGCTGGCACTCATTGCGGCGGCGGCTCCACCGACGGCCGAAGACGCGATGATCGAGCAGGTGGGTGACCTCGCCTAACGATGACGCCGGAACAGGAGCGATGGGCCGAAGCCCTTGCGGTGATCAAGCGGCATGGTGACGGTCTGGCTGCATTCCTGAACGAGCGGTGCGTGACTTTGGCCAAAGCGGGGGATATGGCGGGCGTCGCCCGGTGGCGGGAAATCATCCACCGCTGCGATCAACTTCGCGACGGGACGGCCCAGTAGATGTGTAACTGTGCCCGCTTCAGCGCCGAGCCAGAGACGCTTGGCCGTCGCAAAAACGCAGTTACTGCTGGGGAAGACGATATGAGAGCGGTACGCTTGCCCATGAGGGGGTACGCTGAAGCTAACAAAAGCATCTCTGTTGATCGAGCTGACAATCATTGCCGGTAGGATCACCGCTGCGAGCCATACATACCAGCTATTCGTTGAACATGCTGCAATTCACCCAACTTCGGATATATGTTCCTCAACGTAATCGATAAGTTTGCGAATATCTGCATCTACCGTTCGCACGAAGCTGTCGTTCACTTCCAAACGGATGTTTCCTTCCTTATCCTTTCCATTCCGGTGGACGCAATCGTGACGGATCGGCTCGGCCTTCATCATTCGGACCTTCATGTCTCGGTCTGGGAAGAGGTCAAAGTTGAGTGTCAGCTTCCAGATGACTTCGATCTTCTTAAAGTTGTGATAGAGCAGGGTTCGTAGGTGCGTAGCAGCGGTATGGGCGACAATGCCAGGATTGGCATGTATCTCCGCCAAAGGCAGTTTGAGTTCTTTCAGTTCACGGTCGCCTACAATAATGCGCTGTAGCGCACCCGGCTTGTTCAGCACCTCCGTTATCAAAGTGTCTGACAGGTAGGCTTCCAAAGCTGCGAACTGCTGAATGAACGCCATGCGTAGCACGGTCGCGGTGTGAAACGAAGGAGGCGTGCCTTTAAGTACCGTGCGCACATCCTCAAGTGTCATGATGATGTTAACAGCCGGGTCACTCGGCAGGTCCCAAGCGGCGTCATCAGGTTCAACCATGTAAGCGTCCGATGCGCTTAACTTTAAATCACGACCATCGTCGTTCGTAATGCCGATGTGACCATCGCTGTTCTGTATTGAGAGACTGTACCCCTCGTTGCAGTGCTCGCACCAAACGTCTTCCTGATCTTCGGTAAACCGCTCGTCAGCGTTATCGCCCGTCCAATCAGTTTCAGGAACCGTAATAGTTTCCATGTTGTGCTCGCCGCACGTCGCACACGTGAACTGAATGTCGCTCGCATAACTGGCCACTTTATTATCCCCTTTCTATGACAACCCTAAAATCGCCCGCTGGATGCGCTTCTCCGCTTCCGTCAACCGCTGCGCCACCTCTCGGCATCGCCACCAGATGATCGTTGAGCAAATTACAAAGATGGCGACCGGCAGAACGAGGTAGAAGCCGAAGATGACCCACGTGCCGTCTTGAAGGGCCTGTACTTCCTGCCAAACCGTGCAGTAGGCGAAGTAGCCCAGGCTTATAGCGAACAAGCTGAACACTACCCGGAGTAGCACACGATTGAACTTGTGGAAGCCGATCTCGAGCCCGCTGACTTGCCCCGCCAAGGTGCGAACATTCCTAGCCTCGGTCTTCATCAGGTTTGCCGTCACCGCGCCCTTGAGCGTGGTTACCCGCCGGGCGAGGCCAGCCACGCCGGTTGCTGATACGGCTTGAATAACAGCCAGCGCGAGATACAGTCCGATTCCTACCGTCTGGACGTTAGCCAGTTGCGCGAAGGTCAGCCCGGTTTTCGCTGCTTGCCAAGGCCATAAGTCGATACACACGTGAAGATCCCCGCTGGCGCCCTCTCTAACGTCCTTAGGGCGCGCGGCCTCGATCTGGCTACTCTCGCGTCTCGCAGCGGGGTGTCTCGGTCTAAGCTACAGCAGGTGGTCGACGACGGCGGCGAGCTAGACGACAACGAAATTGCATCCATCGCGGATGAATTGGCCGTGCCGATGCAGGCGCTTTTCACACAGCGCGAACTGCCTCTGTTTCCCTCCGTCGACTTCCGCACAGTCAGCCCCAAAATTGCTGAGTTCGAGAAGGGCACGCTCCAGGCCATTGGTTACGTTGAGAAGCTGTCCAGCACCCTGTCTGCGCTCGACCTTGACGTTGGGCTTGATGAAACTGTCGAGCAGATAAAACCCAAAGTCTACTCGGATGAAGAAGCGATCAAACTCGCGACAAAGTGGCGTGCTCGTTGGGGCATCACGGATGACCAGCAATTGGAATGGCAGGATGCCAACAAGATGTACGTCAGCCTGCGCTCTTTCATCGAGAGCCTTGGCGTCTTGGTTTTGCACCGTCCCTTTAAGACTGACGAAGCGGCTGGCCTGTACGTCCACATTGATGATGGCCCTCACACAATCGTCATCAACACGACAAACAGCAGCAAGGCTCGCAAGCTGTTCACGCTCGCTCACGAGTTTAGCCATGTCCTTCTCCGCAAGGAAGGTGCATCCAACCCCTCTATCATCCGGAATCGCGTTGAGCGTTTCTGTAATCGCTTTGCAGCGTGTTTACTCGCGCCCAAGCGTCTCATCAAAGCGGCACTTGCCCGCTTTCGCTATACGCCCGTCCCTGACGATGATTTCATCCGCTTGTTTGCGAAGAAGTTGGGGATCAGTCAGGAGGCGACATACGTCCGCCTCGTTCAAACTAACTTTTTAGCTCGCGACGACTACAAGGCATGGAAGGCCAAGTTTGGCAACCGCCACTTCGTACCTTCTGGCGATCAGGGTGAGAAGAGTAGCGGAGGAACGCCTGACCCCTTGCGTGACAAGCGCACAAAGTATGGCACCCGGCTTTTAGATTTGCTGAAGCGCGCACGGCTTACAGAACAGCTAGACGAGATCGACATTTATCGCCTGAGCGGGCTTAAACCTGTCTATCAAGATCAGCTTTTTGGGACCGCCTAGCGAATGGCGGCCGCTTCATCTAGCGCGGTTACGCCTAAGTGGGTCATCGATCTACACGGCATTAAGGATGCGCTCACGACAACGTCAAACTCGGCGAAGAACCGCGTAATCAGTGCTATCCAGAGCGGCGAAATGCTTATCGTGCGATCAGTGTCGAATGACCTGAACAACCTTTATCCTCATCTGTGGGCCGCGTTCACAGCCATCCAGCCTAGAAAGTACGTCCCAACCACTGTCGCCAGTAATCAGTCAGCCACGCTCCTACAGGAGCAGCACGGTTCCGGCATACTTGGCGGGCTTCCACTTTTCGAGCACTTCGAGGCGGTTGCTGTAGCGCGCGATAAGAAGTGCAGGCTAGTTTCAGCGGGCAAGGCACTGAAAAGCTGTAAGCAGATCGCAAAGGGCTGCGGCATCCCCGACGGTGACGTAACAGACATAACTGGCGTCTAAAGTCAGGACCCATTAATGTAGGTGTCGTGATTTGGTTCAGGCTCTGCAATGAGAACGGGATGAGTGACCTTGGCTGGCGGTCCCCGTCAAGCTGGTCGCAGATACGGTAAAGCGTCTGCATGTCGAGTTATTCTAGGTCTTTAGCCAGACGAACCACATACCCACACGGGAAGGGAATGGGTCCTTAGTCGGACAGCGAAGCCCCCATCATGCGGCGGCACATGCCGAACGCAAAGACGACCATACCACTGGCAACGGTATCTCCTTAAATCTTTGCATAAAACGCGACTAGACGACGAACGCCCGCTTACTGCGGTCGCAATCCGAACACAGATAGGCCGATTTCAATCAAACATGCGCGTTCAAACGTTATCTTGCGCGTGCCGTCGGCACCTCGCTTATGTTAGTCGTCCAGGAAGGCGAGCGCATTTCGGAGCGCAGCTTCCACTGTCGCTTGAACCCCTGCGACGCCGTCACCGCCGTCCACTTGCCGAACCGCCCGTTGATGTCGTCGAGCGCCCCCATCAGTCGGGCGCGCTTGTCGGCGTCCCCCTCGAACAGCGTCCGCGGTCGCATGTCGGCAGCGACAAGATCATCCAGCATGATCCCGGCCTTGGTATAGGCGTACCCATCCCGCCACGCCCGCTCCGCCGCCCGCCGCGCCGCGGCGATCAGCTCCAGGCTGTCGTTGGTCATCGGATGCAGCGTCACCATCCGCGATCCGGCATATTGCGGCCGATCAGGCTTGTGCCGGTTGGTGTGGAAGAACGCCGTCAGTTGGGCGGCGACCAGCCCATGATGGCGCAGCTTCTCGCCGGCGCGCAGTGCATACTGGCTGAGCGCGCCCATCATCCCGTCGAAGGTCGTCACGGGCGTCCCGAACGACCGCGTCACTGCCATGCCCTTCCGCTGTGGCGCCACCATCTCGACCGCGGCCGACGGCACCCCACGCAGCTCGGCCACCAGCCGCTCCAGCACCACTGTCCCCACCGCTCGCGCCTGCTTCATGGGCATGTCACGCAGCGTTCCAGCGGTCATGATGCCCAGATCGATCAGCTTGCGCGCGGTGGCGCCGCCCACGCCCCAGACATCGCCGACCGGGAAGCCGTGCATGACGTCGTCGCGAAGGGCGTCATCGCGCAGATCAGCAACCCCGTTCATGCTCGGGTTCTTCTTGGCGGCGGCGTTGGCCAGCTTTGCCAGTGTCTTCGTCTCGGCGATACCGACGCACGTCGGGATGGTGGTCCACTGGCGCACCTGATCCCGCATCGCATGGGCATGGGCGACCAGATCGCGATCCTCGAATCCAGCCAGGTCGAGGAACGTCTCGTCGATCGAGTATATCTCGAAGTCGCGGGCGAAGGCTTCACAGGCGGCGATCACCCGCCGCTGCATGTCACCGTACAGCGTGTAGTTCGACGACAGCACCCGGATGCCATGCGCCCGCACCTTGTCGCGCAGGTGATGGATGGGGTCGCCCATCTTGATGCCCAGCGCCTTCGCCTCGGCCGATCGGGCAATGGCACAGCCGTCGTTGTTCGACAGGACGATCACCGGCACGCCGACGAGGCTGGCATCGAACGCCCGCTCACAGGACACATAGTAGTTGTTGCAGTCGATCAGGGCGATCGGAGGGCTCATGCCATCTTGCGGGCAACGCCGACGACGACGCCCCATATCTCGACGTTCTCATCCACCAGGATCTCGGTAAAGCCGTCAGCTTCCGGCACCAGCCAATGCCTGCCATCGACATAGCGCAGCCGTTTCAAGGTCCGGTCGCCGAACACCAGCGCGACGACGATCGCGCCCGACTGCGGCTTCTTCGCGCGGTTCACGACGATCAGATCGCCGTCGTTGATGCCGGCGCCTGCCATCGACTGGCCATCGACCCGCATGATGTAGCTGGCGGCGGGGTGCTCGACGAGCCAGGCGCCGAGATCGATCGGCTCCTGCATGTCATCCTGAGCGGGCGAGGGAAAACCCGCCGGCGTATCGCACAGGAAGAACGGCACCTCGTGTGGCACCAGCTCGAACGGCACATCATGAAGGGTGAGAGCGACCCTAGGACGCCTTGTCGTCACGATCGAGAGGCGGGGCCTTGCGGGGCGCGTCACCTACAGGATCGCAGGCAGCGGAAGCTGCTGGTGGGGGACGGCCAGTACGGCCCGCGCGTCCTGCGCTGCACCCACCGCCTGCCGATAGTGGACAGTGCAGTACCGCTCAGCCTCCTCGAAGCCGATCGGCGCCCATTCGTCGGACGGATACACGTTCTCGTAAATGGCGCGGGCAGCCGCGCGCAGCTGCAGATCATGCTGCATTTCGTCCTCCAGCAGTGGCGATCACCGCGGGGGCGGCGTGGACATAGCTACGCGCATGACCGATTGATTCGCAAGAACATTGCGTGAACATCGGTTTGATGCGATGCCGCCGGCCGACACCTGAAGGGCTCGACCATGACCGATTATGACGACAACCAACCAGCCGAGAAGCCACCGTTCGGCAAGTGGCTGCTGACCCAGCGCGATCGCGGCGACTGGGTCGATGGTATCGCCGATGCCGCCCGCGCGGACCGGACGTTTCCGAAGAACGGCGACCCCGAGGCGGTTCGTGGCCACCTCCGCAAGCAGCAGGCTGACGGTGATGCCTTCGCGGCGATCGACGACGCCGAGAGCGACTGGATGGCAGCCTGACAAATGATCATTGCCACGTTGATTGCCGCCGCCCTGCCCTACTTCACCTGCGACGTGATCAAGGTTCACGACGGCGATGGGCCGCTCTGGTGCCGGTCGGGTGAGAAGATCCGTGTTGCGGGCATCCAGGCGCCCGACTTCGAGAGCGCCGAGCCGTGCCGCCGGCCGGTTGCCAGGCGAGCGAACTACACCTGCGATGATCGGGCGGCCGAACGGTCGCAGCGCATCATGTCCAGACTGACCATGGGCAAGCGGCTGTCTTGCCAGCCGACCGGCAAGAGCTTCAGTCGCATCGTTGCGCGCCGTACCCTGCCGGACGGCCGGTCACTGTCCTGCGCGGCGATTGCCGGCGGGGCAGCGATCAGGTGGGATCGTTATTGGCGGCAATACCGGATGGGGGAATGCAACTAGCGGTTTTGGATGCCTTACCGGCACGGCTAGTTGCCGGCCGGCCTACCGGATTCAAACGTCAGGCCCCGCGTAGGGCGTGATCACTTTGTCGAGCGTAGTGATCACCCAGCCAAATCCCATCTGATACTCGCCGATGCCCGCGACCTCACCAAGCAATGACTCACGCACCTCAGCATGCTGGTTCTTTTGAATATGCTTTCGCCAAGCGGGATCAATTGAAAACTCGCTGGGCTCAATCCCTTTCATCTGATGCCATGAAGTTGCTAAAACCGCCGCATGATCAATTGACCATGCGAACACGACCTGCGTCGGGTGCGCAGCACTCTCAAGTATGTAAACTTTCATCAATTCATCTCATTAACGTTATTGGTTTAAAAGCAATAACTACAATCTTAATAAGATGCGGCTGGATTTTGTATATTAGGATAAAGTTTTTGAATTAATCATCTTGTTAACTCTAGAAGATTCTCGCTGTCAGCAAACCGCTTTGTTAGTTTGCCTCCCCTTAACGCATCGGAATACCCATCGTTAACAGCGTCAAATGCGGCATGAGGGCCGAGAAGTGTGACCACTGACAATGCATCGTCCTTCCTGAGCCGCGCGTATCAAAGACACCGGGTCTGGAACGACCGCCTCACCGTCAGGCCCTTTATACTGCGATGCTATCATTCTAACCGCTTCTATAGGAACTGAACGTTAGCCTAGTCTGCAGGTCGACTAGCTGTCATTTGAGCCTTAGACGGACTGACATCATAGCGTCCCGCTATCCCGGGTGAGCGACGTACGACCCGGAATAGCATGCTCGTTTTCGGATCTGCGAATCCAACATCTTGAGGTCCGGGGACTTCGTGTTAGGGTTACGCCATGGGGGACATGACTGGCAATTTCGCGTTCTTAACGGCTCATAGTCCTCAATTGACCAAATTGGGTCAATTGGCTGAACGCTATTTTGCAGACGACCCGCCGGCCGGATTAATCAAGTTAAGGCAGTTTGCAGAAATCACGGCCAAGAGCGTTGCTGCTCGCCATGCCTTACTACCGATTCAAACGGTGTCGTTCGATGATGTACTGCGGAGGTTGCGCGCTCGATCGATCCTGCCTCGTGAAATTGCCGATCTTTTCTATCATCTGAAGCGCACTGGAAACGCAGCGGTTCACGAGGATTTGGGCAGCGCGGGTGATTTACTGACGTCGCTGAAAATCGCCCGCGAGATCGGCATCTGGTTCCACCGGAGCTATGAGGGGCACCCCAATTTTAAGCCGGGTCCATTCGTCCCGCCGGTGCCGCCCACCAATGTCGGCAAGGTGCTCGCGGACGAAATGGCGCAATTGAAAAAAGCTATCGCCGCGAGCGCGAATAGTGAGGCGAAGGCTGTCCTAGCCGCGCAGGGCGCCGAGAAACGGCGGGCGCTCAGCGAGGATCAGGCGGAGCGGGACGCACGGGACAAGGCGTTCTGGGAGAACTACGCAGTCGAGACCGAAGCGGCCTTACGCACAGCGGAAGCCGCTCTCGCGAGCATGCATGGACGCGCTGCTACCACCCCGCCTCAGCAACTTGACCTGTTGGCGAACCTCGCGGGCGAGGGTGCGAAGCGGGTCGAACTGGATGAGCAGACGACGCGGGTTCTCATCGACGATCGGCTGCGGGCGGCCGGCTGGACGGTTGATAGTGCAGTGCTCAGGCATGCGCTCGGCGCAAGACCTGACTATGTCACGCCGATCGCGATTGCGGAGTGGCCGACCAATAGCGGTCCCGTCGACTATGCCCTGTTCATCAAAGGGCGCTGTGTCGGCGTGATCGAGGCGAAGCGGCAAACCAGCGATGTGCCCGGCCGGATCGGTCAGGCCAAGCGGTACGCTCGCGACATTACGTTGACGCCCGACGAGTTGCCACCCGGCGGCCCTTTGATCGAAAACGAGGACCGTTTTCAGATACCCTTCGTCTTTGCCACTAACGGCCGCGCCTATGTGAAGCAGCTCGCGACCAAGTCCGGTACCTGGTTCTGGGATGCCCGTGTTCCTGGCGAGCCGCCACGCGCGTTAGTCGACTGGTTCTCGCCCCGCGATCTAAGCGAGCGGCTGGAGCAGAACATCGGCGTTGAGCTTGGCATCGTCGGCGAACGCGAACTTGGCGTCACTGGCCTGCGCCCCTATCAGCGTGATGCCATCACAGCGGTCGAGAACGCCATTGCCGGTGGCCGGCACCAGATACTCTTGGCAATGGCCACCGGCACCGGCAAGACCCGCCTCGCTATCGCGCTGATGTATGAGCTGCTTCGTACACAACGTTTCCGCCGCATTCTATTTCTCGTAGATCGCAATGCGCTTGGCCGCCAAACACGAGATGCGATGAGCACCACCGACACGAGTGGGTTCTACAAGTTCGATCAAGTTTTCCCGGTAGCCGACATGGCGCGCAAGTTCCCTGAGGCGACCGATCGAGTCCAGGTCGCCACCGTCCAAGCAATGATTTACCGTGTCTTTGACAATCCCGGCGCCGATCACCCCACCCCCGGTACCTACGACCTTGTGATCGTCGATGAAGCGCATCGCGGCTACACGCTTGACGCGGAACTGCGGGAGGACGATCTCGGTTTCCGAAATCTAGAAGATTACCTGTCGGCCTATCGCCGCGTGCTCGACTATTTCGATGCTACCAAGGTTGCGCTGACCGCTACGCCCGCGCTCCACACTCGTGACATCTTCGGCGCGCCCGTCTTCCGCTACGGCTATCGTCAAGCGGTGATCGACGGCTATCTGATCGACCACCGCCCGCCGCGCCGCATCACCACTGCGCTCAGCCAGACCGGGATCAGCTTCGAGCAGGGTGAGGAGGTCACGATCTTCGACCCGCGCACCGGCGAGGTCGACCTGTTCGACCTCGAGGACCAGGTCGATTTCGAGATCGCGCAGTTCAACAAGCAGGTCCACACCCGCGCCTTCAACCGCGCGGTCGCCGAGGCCATCGCCGCCGAATGCCCGCCCGACCAGCCCGGCAAGACGCTGCTGTTCGCCGCGCGCGACGACCATGCCGACATCCTCGTCGACGAACTCCGCGCCGCGCTCATCGCCGAATACGGCCCGCAACCGCACGACATCGTCGAGAAGATTACCGGCTCGATCGACAAGCCGCTCGACCGCATCAAGGCGTTCAAGAACGATCCGCGCCCGAAATACGTCGTGACCGTCGACCTGCTCACCACCGGCATCGACGTCCCCGCGATTACCAACCTGGTGTTCGTCCGCCGCGTCAACAGCCGCATCCTCTACGACCAGATGATCGGCCGGGCGACGCGCCGCTGCGACGAGATCGCCAAGGAGTATTTCCGCATCTTCGACGCAGTCGACATCTACGCCAACCTCCAGGAGGTCACCGACATGCGCCCGGTCGTGGTCGATCCCGGCCTGACCTTCGGAACGCTTGTCGGCGACCTCGAGCGCGCCGCCACCGACGAGGACCGCGCCTTTGTCCGCGATCAGATCGTCGTCAAACTACGCCAGCGCATCAAATACATCAGCGACGATCGCCGCGAGGCGCTCGAACTCGTCGTCGGCCCACTCGGTGACTTGGCCGACCGGCTGAAGGACGCGCCCGTCGCCGACACCATCGCGCTCTTCCGCCAGCACCCGTCGCTCGCCACCGTGCTTGATGCCGCCAACCCCGCGCGCACCAGCGACGGTATCTACATCTCCGACCACGACGACGAACTCGTCTCGATCGAGGATGATTTCGGCGAGAAGGCGACGCCCGGCGATTATATCGAGAGCTTCGAGGCGTATGTCCGCGACAACATGAATGCGGTTCCGGCAATGATCGCCGCCACCCAGCGCCCGCGCGAGCTGACCCGCAAAGAGCTGAAGGAACTCGCCATCCTCCTAGACGCCAAAGGCTTCTCCGAGGCGAGCCTCCGCCGCGCTTACGGCAGTGCGCGCAATGCCGACATCGCTGCGCACATCATCGGCTTCGTCCGCCAGGCCGCGCTCGGAGACCCGCTCGTCGCGTATGAAACGCGCGTCGACAACGGCGTGCAGCGCATCATCGCCAGTCGTACCTGGACCGCCAAGCAGAAGCAGTGGCTCGCCCGGATCGGCCGTGTCCTGCGCGCGCAACCGGTGGGCGATCCCGAGATTCTCTCGGACCCCCTATTCGCACAACATGGCGGCTTTGCAGTAGTCGACCGCGAGTTCGATTCCGGGCTAGGGGAGGTGCTCAAAGACCTGAACGTCGCGATCTGGGAGACCCGCGCGGCATGACGAAAGATCCCGTATGAATCCCTCCGCCGACCTGGTGAACAAGCTGTGGCGCCTGTGTGCGCTGCTCCGCAAGGATGGCGTAACCTACCAGCAATATGTCACCGAGCTCACCTATCTGCTGTTTCTCAAGATGGCGTCCGAGCAGAAGGATGAGAGCCGCATCCCCGAGCAGTATCGCTGGAGCGCGTTGAAATCTGCAAATGAGACCGAGGTCCTGACGCGCTACCGCCAGGCGCTGATCGATCTGGGCGACGGTACCAAGATCGCCGACCGCTCGATCGTCGCGATCTTCCAAAATGCCGCGACGATCGTCCGTGAGCCCGTCAACCTGCGCAAGCTCATCGACGCGATCGACGGCCTGCACTGGTATAGCGAGGAGCGCGATGCGTTCGGCGATGCCTATGAGGGCTTGCTCCAGAAGATGGCGGAGGAAACCAAGCGCGGAGCTGGCCAGTATTTCACACCGCGCGTCCTGATCGACGTGATCGTCCATCTGATGCAACCCGAGCCGGGCGAGGTCATCCAGGATCCGGCGGCCGGCACCGGCGGCTTCCTTATTGCCGCCGACCGCTACATGCGCGCAATCACCGACGATTATTTCACCCTGTCGCCCAAGCAGCAGGCGTTCCAACTTAATCAGGCGATGCGCGGCATCGAGAACGTGCCCGACACCTTCCGTCTGCTCCAGATGAACCTGCATCTGCACAATATCGACCCCGATCACCTCGATCTGGCCGATACGCTAAGCCCGCGCGGCGCGGCGGCGAAATACAAGAATGCGGACCTGATCCTTACCAACCCGCCGTTCGGACCGGCTGGCGGTCCGCCGACGCGCGACGATCTGACGATCACAGATCGTGTCTCGTCCTATCAACTCCCCTTCGTCGAGCACGTCATCCGCTCGCTGAAGCTCGGCGGCCGGGCGGCGGTTATCGTGCCCGACAACATCCTGTTTGACGACGGCAAGGGCAAGCTCCTGCGCCAGCGCCTGATGAGCTGGTGCAACCTCCACACCATCCTGCGCCTGCCGATTGGCATCTTCTACGCGCAGGGCGTTAAGACTAACGTCCTCTTCTTCACCCGCTCAGACAAAGAGGCACCGCTTGAGGACGCGACCCAAGCTGTATGGATCTACGACGCCCGCGCCAACATGCCGAGCTACGGCAAAAACAGACCGTTCGGTATGTCCGACCTCGACGATTTCGTTGCGGCGTTCGGCGATGATTGCGATGGGCGTGCGGACCGGGCCGACGAGGGTGAGGGAGGCCGGTTCCGTCGTTTCGGACGCGAGGCGGTCGCTGCACGGGGCGACAATCTCGACATTAGCTGGCTTAAGGACACTAGTGGCGACCCCGAGGACGGGCTGGAAACACCCGACGAGATCGCCGCGGCGATCGAGCTGCATCTCGCCAACGCGATGGTCGAAGTGCGCGATCTAATTGAAGACATGGAGGAGAACGTGCCGGCGATCGTTCTGGCGGAGCCGGTAGAGTGACGTTGCCAAACGGATGGGCGGCTGCAACTATTGCCGAGATTGCCGACACGAAGCTCGGTAAGATGCTGGACGCTGCCAAGAATAAGGGCGATCACGTCCCGTACCTGCGCAACGTAAATGTTCGCTGGGGAGAGTTCGACCTATCCGACTTGTTCGACATGCGCGTCACGCCAGACGAGTATAATGATCTCGCAGTTCAGGATGGAGATCTTTTCGTCTGTGAGGGCGGGGAACCAGGACGTTCGGCTATTTGGTGCGGAGGTCCTCAACGCATCGTTTTTCAGAAAGCCCTTCACCGAGTTCGTACGCGCGCAGGGATTGAGCCGAGCTATATAGCCCGGTATCTCAAACATGCGGCGGATACGAACGCACTCTCTGACCTTTTAACCGGCAGCACGATCAGGCATTTACCGCAAGTTGGACTGCAAAGAATACAGCTTAACCTACCACCATCTGCTGAGCAACGTCGCATCGTCTCCAAGCTGGACGTGCTGACCGCCCGCCTCGCGCGTGCGCGGGTAGAGCTGGATCGGTTGCCGACGCTGTCTAGACGCAGCGAACTGTCAATCTTGCGCGCCGGCGTCACCGGCGCACTAAGTGAGGGATGGCGAGCAAATTCAGGTTTTGAGAGCACCTTCGAGTTGCTGAAACGCATCCCCATGCCGGTTCAGGGCAGAGGGGGGCGCGAGGCCACTGGTAAAGTAATTCAAGGAGTCGCAGCGTTAGCTGTTAATGATCCGGCTACGCCATTACCCGTTGGATGGGCTTGGGTGCCGCTCCTTCGCGTCGCGAAACAAGAAACCGGTCATACGCCGAGCCGCTCAAAGCCGGAGTATTGGGATGGAGGCGTGCCTTGGATCGGGATCCGTGACGCCGGTGCACATCACGGCCGGCCTATTGCCGAAACAATGCAGACGATCTCTACGGAAGGGCTCGCGAATTCGTCGGCGCGGTTGCTGCCTGCGGGAACAGTCTGCCTGTCTCGCACGGCATCGGTCGGGTACGTAACCATGATGGCACGGCCGATGTCTACCAGTCAGGACTTCGCCACTTGGACCTGCACTGAAGCTCTTATACCCGAATACCTGATGTACGTCCTGATGGCAGAAGGCGAAGACATCAAAAAGTTCGGGATGGGGTCGACCCACACGACAATCTATTTTCCAGAAGTTCGCGCGTTTCACATCGCTTTACCTCCGTTAAACGAACAGCGCGAGATCGTGGCGCGGATCAAGGCATCGCTTGCTCGCGCCAACCGCGTCGAAGCGGAGACCGTCCGCGCCCGCGCCCTCCTCGACCGGCTCGAGTCCGCAATCCTCGCCAAGGCGTTCCGCGGCGAACTGGTGCCGCAGGATCCGAATGACGAGCCTGCCAGCGTCCTGCTCGCCCGCATCCGCGTCGAGCGTGCCGCCGCGCCCAAACCGAAACGCGGACATCGCGCGGCGGCGGGTGCCTGACCATGCCGATCCGTCATAGCATCTGGAAGGTCGGCAGCTCACCTGCGCCGCTCGGTGAGTCAGCGTTGCCGAGCGAGGCGCTGCTCGAGCAGATGATCGTCGCTGCGCCGCAGATCCTCTCTGACGAATGGATGATCATCGGCCGGCAGGAAGATACAGGCTTCGGCGGCCGGATTGATCTGCTCGCGATCGCCCCCGACGGCGGGCTGGTCCTGATCGAGCTGAAACGCGGGCGCACGCCGCGCGACGTCGTAGCGCAGGCGATCGACTATGCGATCTGGGCCGAGGCGCTAGATGCGGAGGCGATCGGCCGCGTCTATGCACGCTTCTCGAACGGCGGTAATCTCGCCGCGGATTTCCGCGCGCGGTTCGGCCTGCTGCTCGACGAGGCGATGCTCAACCAGAGCCTGCAAATCGTCATCGTCGCGGCCAGCCTCGATGCCAGTTCGGAACGGATCGTCGGCTATCTTGCCAAGCGCGGGATCGCGATCAACGTGCTGTGCTTCCAGGTGTTCGACACCGCAGCCGGCCAGCTCCTGAGCCGCGCCTGGCTGATCGACCCGGTCGAAACACAGGTCGCGGCTACCGTCGACACACGACAGGGCGAGCGCGAGCCGTGGAACGGCGAATATTATGTCTCCTTCGGCCACGGCATGGGTCGCGACTGGGATGAGGCACGCCGCTTCGGCTTCATCTCGGCCGGCGGCGGTGCCTGGTATAGCGGTACGCTGCGGCTGCTCGATCCGGGTGACCGGGTCTGGGTTAAGGCGCCGGGATACGGCTTCGTCGGGGTCGGCGTGGTGCGCGGCGAGCCGGTGGCGATGCGCGACTTCGAGCTGCGCGACGGCGACGGCCCGGTGTTATCGGCGGCGGACATTCTTACCAAGGCCAGCTATCACAACGAATTCATCGACGATCTTGACCGCTGTGAATATTTCGTACCCGTAGAATGGATCGCTACCGTTGGCTTGGATGCCGCGATCCACGAGGTTGGCATGTTTGGAAACCAGAACACCGTCTGCGCACCGAAGACACCGAAGTGGCGCCATACTGTCGACCGGCTTAAAACGATGTTTCCAGCTTGGAGCAACGCTCCAAGATGAGCGTAAGGCGTCACACCATCAGGTGGAAAATCTTTGCCCTGTTATGATCGAGCAGGTGAGCTTTGGTCAGCTTGCCCACATCAGCCCAGAATGACTCCACTCCGTCAATAAACTGCGTGAGGTACTCCGGCCGAAGGTGTCGGTAATGCCGATTATTTGTGCCAGTACCTCGGTGGCCCGCTGCCGTCTCGATCTGAGCCTCCGGGACACCCCGTCTATGCATCTCCGTACTTGTGGTGTGTCGAAGGGTGTTGGGCGAGCCTAATCCAATCAGCTTCGGTCGCGGTACGGTTTCACCGAGCTTGTGCCTCGGCGGAAGCCATACTGGTTTGCCATCACCATCTAATGCCTGCTGACAGATCCCAGCGGCGACAAGCGTCTTATTAAATGCGTTCTTGATGCTGTCTGTGGGGAGGTATTCAAACCACGGCTCGCCGGTATCGCGATCGACGTGTCGCTTCTGCCACTGGATCGCGCGCCCTTGATATAGCTCTAGCCACGGCGCAAGCGTCGGGCAGATCGGGACGATCGATCGCCGCTTCTTGGTCTGTTGACGGCCGGGCGCATTGAAGTGAATGAGCCCGTCGCGAACCTGCTTGTCCTTATCGAGATCGAGAACCGCCTCTACCCGGGCATTGGTACTCAGCATAATCATCGCGAACATGTGAATGTGCTGGCGGTCTCTAAGCGACCATGCCGCCTCCAGCAGCTGCGCAACCTGTTCCACACTGTAGACTACGTCACGAGGCTCGCCCTTGTTCTTCACGTCTGGAACGAACGGTGCCGAGGCAATCATATTTCGCTTCCAAGCCCAATTAAGAGGCTGCCGAAGGGCTGCGGTATCTCGTGCGATTGTATGGCCGCTGACGCCCTGTTGAACTCGCCACGCATGGAAACGCTCTACAAGTGCCGAGTTGATGTCTGCGACCGTCGGTGGTCCAGAAAGGCGACCCGCGCTTCGCTCTTCAGCAAAGAATTGCAGCCAATGCGCGACCCCATTTGCATACCGCACCGGGTCAGCGAGGTTTGGTTGCGCATGTTCGATAAGCCAATCAGCCATGAGCTTCTCGACATAAACCTGAGCAATCGGGGCCTCGACGGGCTTTTGGTTTGATAGGTAGTGCTCGGCTAAAGCGTCTTGGGCGGCCTTCGGCGGCTGACCCGTGTTACCGCCGCCAATGCCAAGCGACTTGCGGCATGTCCGACGTCCTCGGCCGTCTGTCCCATCAACATACCAGCAGATGGCCCAATCGTCTCGATCGGCGCGATACCAGAGCCAATAGGCGCCGAGCTCATGGCGCTTCGAGCCAACGTTCTTTGTGGCACGTGATCGTGGTTGTCCTGCTGGCATAGAGCATTCAATTCTTCGGCTTCGAGGGTGGCTATGACCGCGTACACGCGGGGGGACATGAGCACTTGAACCTGGGCGTGATCGAGATGCAGGCGACCACCATTGCGAACTGCCTTTCTGAGTTTGTTCGCGAGATCGTTACAAGCTGTCATGGTGTATGTGGTATCACATACACCATGACAGGTCTAGCTCTGCGCGCAGCGGAAACGCTAAGGTCGTGGTTGTGAAAGAGGATGTGAAAAGTGACCATCCGTTGGCCGGTACGAAAGCGGCACGTATGCTTGCTCAAGGCATACAGATGGCGGCTGAGCGCGATAAGCTGAGCCTTCGTGAGATTGCCAAGGCATTAGGTCACAAGAACCCATCCATGCTTTCGCAATGGGCTAATGGTCGTGTGCCCATCCCGATCGAGCGGGTCGCAGAGCTGGCTGATGCGTTGCAATTAGATGGCCAGTTGTTCATGCTGGCCGTGCTGTCCCAGCGCCATCCATCTGTGGACTGGGGTATCATCGAAGATCGACTCACGCCGGCTTACGCCTTTGTAGAACGGCTTCAGAGTATCGCTGGCAAGCCAATCGAAGAGTTTGAACCGGGACAGGTCAAGGTTATGAACGAGGTTGCGGCGGATCCGCAAGCAGACCGCCGTTGGATTTCGGCTCAAGAGTCGGAGATGATTGAAGCTCTTAGAATACTGACTTGGCCTATGGCGGATGACGAGGTTAGTAGGATTGCCGCAAAACTTTATTCCAATAAGTAATAGATAAATACCATGGTGATACGCACCGTCCTTATAATGCGGCAATTATCCAAGAGTATATCGGTCATAAGGCTGCGGATGGTCTCGTGGATGGCTAATATCCGCAAATTATTCGACCAATAGGCAGCATCCGGATGTTTGGCATGATTGTTTACTAGGACATGTCTAACATAGAACATATGCATAACCCGTCGTACCCTGTCAGTATAGGCGATGCACGCCATTAATTTGACCGCAAAGGATCAGTTAAATGGCCTCGTCACGGGATTGCTAGGGCAAGGTAAAGTCCAATCGGGCTTAAATATCATGGGCCGGGCGAAGGTGTACTGGAAACCATGAGAACTCTATGTTGATTAGTAATAATTGCGCAAAAACAACAATATATCGCTATTTTCCTGTATAACAGAAACTTGAAGGTGGCCATTAAGTTAAGGCGCAGCCGGAAACCACCGGCTGCCCGCTGGACGGCTTGAATGAGGCAGATGAAGCGGTAAGAGCCGCTTTTTGCATCAAGCGTATGGCATCATGGCGACATCAGACCCCAAAAATATCGATCAAATTGAACGTATTCTAAATCTATCCTATCGAAACCAGCTGTATTGGGCAGCAGGGTCGCATCCGTGGCAAGATATGACGCTGCCGGAAACCCCTATCGATTACGCGATGGTAAGTGAGATAGAAGGAAACGTCACCCGAATGCCACCTCTTGGGGGGCGGCCGTGTTTTGGAAATCCAATCGCATGGGCCGTGCATGGTGTCGTCGAAAGCATACCTACTAGAAGAGGGCCACAAAAGACACGGTGCGGAAGGTGTAAGGCACGTCCCGCATGTGGTCGGATTTCTGAAGCGCGACTATCCGTGACAGCGGAGGTTCAGGCGGCATACAGCAATTTTCGGAAGGCTGGGGGACCGTCAGGACTTGCTTCGTTGAACCGGGAGGGCGCCAAGCGGATGCTAGGAGGGCTCATACAGGTGTTGGTAGCACACGGTGAGTTTACCAGCGTGAACGACGCTTATGCACTTGCTTGGCCGGTCATGCGGAGGGAGCATATACGTCGCCAAGCAACTCTCCGACAGCAAATTCAGCGTCGTCGAAATGTCAAGACAGAGCTTAGCAATGGCCAAATCCCCGAGGTGCTTTCAATGCACATGGAGGTGGAGCGGCAGCATCGTTCTATCCGCTTCCGTGAATATGCCAAATGCAAGGAGGCGCCACTACAAATCAGGATCGACCCAGGCGGCGACAATGCTCGCTTTACCGCCGATGCGTGGCTTGCACGTGAACGACGGAAGATACGGCGTCAGTCTGTGACTGCATACGGTATTGCCAAGGAGCTGAAGGAAATTGAGCGGTCCTATGGTCTTGGCTTTGAAGTTTTGCGCGACCGAGTAAATAAGGCGTTGAAGCGCATTGAAATTTTAGAGGCGGCAACATTTCGAGAGTCTGGAGAAAGGGTGTGGGATCGCTTTGATGCTAAAATTGCCCTTAGGGATCTGATGGTTCCACCCCCCTACGAAGCCGTATGATGTGCAAGTGTCAAACCCCCTACGAAAGGCAGGGGTGAAGCTTGTTTCAACAAGTTCTGCGGGATGAAGGAACTTGGTCTGACCACCGACGGTACCCTACGAAAACACGTCACGCATTTTCGCAACCTTCTCTTGAAGAAGGTATTCGTGGGTGGGGTATCCTACCACCCACACAGAAAGAAAAAACAAGAGTGAATGGGCGCCTCGGTGTTCTCAACGTTAGCTTGACCATTATTTGAATAGGTGTCCCTCGGCGTTGACCCATTGTCAGTCTGTGAGTACCCCTTTGTCGTCCGTCGTTTAAGTGGTTAAGACGCGCGCCTTTCCTCAGGCCATTGGCCTGCCTTCCACCGCGTAATGCTGGGGTTCGATTCCTCGGCCGGACACCAATCATGCCGCTTGTGCTCAACCGAACGCCGCCTTTCCGACGCTTCCAGGGCCGCATCGGAAGTTCCACTTATCGTTTGAACACGATTTTCGTGGGTTTGGAAAGTATTGCTGAGGGTCGGTCCACCACTGGGGCTCTTGCTGTCAGTTGGCCTGTTCCTCCAATCGAAAAGGCTCGGCAAGTTGCTGATCAAGCTCGGATCTTCGCGTCTACCGGCGCTCTGGTTATGTCAACAGACCTACTTGACGTCTACGTAAGAGAACTAGCTAGGCAAGATTGGCTGACGTTTAAAGTGGAAGCTGCGAAGATAGCTACGAAAGCGGTAACACGGCCGAGTAATGCTGGGGGAGAGTATTCAATGAGCGAAAGGTTTGGTGCTCTTTGCGCAGATTTAGCGATAAGCTGCGACGTTGAGCTTGCAATCATCGATATGATTTCAAAGTGGCGGAATGTAGCCGTGCACACAGATGATAGATCGGTGAAGCTGGCTTCTTCCACGAAAGCAATCTTAAAGGACGCAGCTCATTCATTGCGTCAGAAAAATTCTCACATCGACATCAATCTGGCCGTCGAAAATCTCGAGAATAGAAAGATGCCAGTGCCGAAGGAGATTACGACGCTTATTTCCATGTCCGTAAACTTTTGCCGTAAAGTCGATCAAGCAGCGATCGTTCGAGTGGCGGGAAACCGCGAAGGGATGCGGCAAGTGGTGGACCGGATACTAGCTGATTGCCTTCAACAGAGTGACAAAGCGTCGGCAATGCTGGCAGAGCTAATGCAGGGCAGCTTGGATCGCAAGAAGCGTGGTTTGAGGAACGTCCTGAGAAATTTAGGAATCAGCGAATTAGCAACTACCCAAGGGCGATCGGCGGGGCGTCGGACAGATGACGGCGAAGCCCTCCCCGTCTCTGCCCTTCTCCCGGACAGCTACCTTGACGAGCTGGCGGAATTATCGTTGCCGCAGTTGAGGCAACGCTTTCTGCTTGCTTAAGTGTGACGGCGCGCTTTGTAGACTATGAGCGGCGCCATTGAGGATGAGGGCCACCAAGTGTTCTCGCAGCTGCACCAATACGTCCGGGAGGGTAACATCATCCAAATTTTCGCAATTGACCGCCTGGACTGCGACACGCTCAACGATCGCGCAATGGTCCATAGCTTATCGACAAGGGTGTCTCACCGACGTTCTGGACCTCGGCGTTATCGGTAGAGGCGTAGGGGAGCTGATCGTCGCCATCTTGGCGGAGTTGGCCGAAAGGGAGCGTCAGCGGATCAGGGAGCGGTACGAGAGCAGACGCAAGGCTGCCCATGTGGTACTTAGAGCGGCGGGTTGGACTCATAATGCCAAGGTGAGCTTGGTAAGCCCTAGAGCGGCCGACGGGAGCGAGGTCAGGGCGTGGCAGTAGGCGAACCTTGGTATCGCGCTGGTATCGCAAATGCTAAAAAGTGGGGGTCGATCAGGACTCTTAAACTACAAAAACTACCAGTTTTCAGCCCTTTTTGCATGATATTCTCGCATTCGTAATGCGGGGGTCACAGGTTCGAGTCCTGTAAGCGGCACCATATCATCGATCCATCCACCACCGTTGCCCGCTGTTCAGCGGACGACGACGCGCGTGTAGAGGTGCCAAGTGGCGTAGCCGAGCCATGGCAGCACCACCGCCAGCCCGATCGCGGCGGGCAGCAGGCCGAGCAGCAGCAGACCGGCGACGCGCAGACCCCAGCCGAACGCCTCGCGCGGATTCTTGCTGACGGCGGCGATCGAGGTGCGGACGGCGACGCCGGCGTCGACGGGCTTGTCGACGACCATCGGGAACGACACCCAGGTGAAGACCAGCGTCGCGATCGCGAAGGCCGCACCGGCGAGGTTGCCGAGCACGATCATCATCCAGCCGGCCTCGGTCGTGAAGACGCGGGACAGGAAGGCGGAGATATCAAGCGGGGCATCGACGCCGAAGGTGGCGCCGTAGATCGCATAGGCCACGATCAGCCAACCGACGAACAGCACGGCAAGGCCGGCGGTCAGCATCGCCAGCGGCGTGCGGCTGCGCCCGTTCAGGGGATCGAGGAAGTGCCACCAGCTCGAATCGCGACCCTCTTCGCGGCGGCGGGCCAGTTCGTAGAAGCCGGAGGCGACCGCCGGCCCGGCGATCGACAGCCCCGCCACCAGCGGGAAGAACAGCGGCAGCAACGGATCGTTGAACGTCACCACCACCGCGATCAGGCAGATCATTGGATAGAGCAGGCCGATGAACAACAGATCGCCGCGCTTCTCCTGAAAATCCTTCCATCCTTCCGCCAGGGCCCATTTCAGGTCGCCGTTATCGATCCGCCGGATGTCGGGGATGGTCGGAAGCGCTGCGGTGTCCTGAAAGGTCGGCATGGGGAGATCTCCATATCCTGTCGGCGCGGGCTACCCCCCGCGTCATGGGGTCAGTCGAATGGACGGTTGAGACGAACGATGGCGCTGTTCAGCCACGCGGCGAAGCTGACCCAGAGCAGGTAGGGAACGATGAGCAGGCTGGCGAAGGACGAGATCGGCCAGAGTCCGACGACCAGCGCGACGAGCGATGCCCACAGGAACACGACCTCGATCAGCGCCCAGTCGGGGCGGCGGGCGCGAAAGAACAGGGGGCTCCACAAGGCGTGCAGGACCGCGTTGGTCGCGAACAGGGTCACCACGCTGATCCGCGCCGTCCGGTCAGGCGCGGCGTTCCAGGCGATCACCGCCGACCATGCGGCCAGCCCGAGGATGATGGTCCAGGCCGGGCCGAACAGCCAATCGGGCGGTTGCAGCGCCGGTTTGCGCAGGTCGCGATACCATTCGCCGATCGGCGTCATCAGCCCGCCGAACACCCCGAGGAACAGGGCGACGGCGGCGGCCACGATGATCGGCGTCGAGGGCAAGACGGTGTCCATCTTGTGAAGTGTCCAACGCATGGTACACCTTGTGCGTGCGGATGTCCTTCCCCTTTTCTGCGATCGTCGGTCAGGACGAGATGAAGCGGGCGCTGCTGATCGCGGCGGTTGACGCGTCGGTTGGCGGCGTGATGGTGTTCGGCGATCGCGGCACCGGCAAATCGACCGCGGTGCGCGCACTGGCGGCGCTGTTGCCGCCGGTCGCGGCGGCGGACGCGGGGTATCAGGACGGCAGCCCGCGCAAGGGCAATGTCGCGGTGCCGTTCGTCGACCTGCCACTGGGCGCGACCGAGGACCGGGTGGTCGGGGCGCTCGATCTGGAACGGGCGCTCGGCGCCGGGGTGAAGGCGTTCGAGCCGGGGCTGCTGGCGCGCGCGCATGGTGGCTTCCTGTATATCGACGAGGTCAACCTGCTGGAGGATCATATCGTCGACCTGCTGCTGGATGTCGCAGCATCGGGCGAGAATGTCGTCGAGCGCGAGGGGCTGAGCGTGCGGCATCCCGCGCGGTTCGTGCTGGTGGGCAGCGGCAATCCGGAGGAGGGGGAATTGCGGCCGCAATTGCTCGACCGGTTCGGACTGTCGGTGGAGGTGCGCACACCGCAGGCTTTGAAGCAGCGCGTCGAGATACTGAAACGCTGCGATGCGTTCGAACGCGCGCCCGATGCCTTTGCGGAGACATGGCGGCGGGCGCAGCGCAAGACGTTGAAGCAGATCGCGCGGGGGCGGGCGGCGCTGGCGGCGGTGACGGTGCCGGATTCGGCGCTGACCTTCGCGGCACGGCTGTGCATGGCGGTGGGGGCGGACGGATTGCGCGGGGAGTTGACGCTGATGCGATCGGCGCGGGCGCTGGCGGCGCTGGACGGCGCGACGGTGGTGACCGCCGACCATATCGCGACGGTGGCGCCGATGGCGCTGCGCCACCGCTTGCGCCGCAACGTGTTGGACGAAACCGGATCGACGGCGCGGATCGAGCGGGCGCTGGACGATCTGGCTTTGGAGGACGCGGCGGCGTGAGCGGGGCGGGCGACGTGTCGTCCGATCGACCGGCGCCCGATGCGCTTTGGGACGCGGTGATGGCGGCGCGGCTGTGCGCGATTGATCCGGGTTTGAGCGGCATGGTCCTGCGCGGGGGTGGTGAGGTGCGCGATGCGGTGATCGCGACGTTGCGCGACGGGATGCCCGATGGCGCGCCGATGCGGCGGGTGCCGTCGCATATCGATGACGAACAGTTGCTGGGCGGGATCGACCTGACCGCGACATTGGCGTTGGGCAGGGCGGTGGCGCAGGCCGGTCTGCTGGCGGAGGCGGATGGCGGGATCTTGGTGCTGCCGATGGCCGAGCGGCTGTCCGATGCGGTGGCGGGGCGGTTGGCGGCGGCGATCGATTCGGGGGCGTCGCGGTTCGTGGTGGTGGCGCTGGACGATGGCATGGAGCCTGACGAACGGCCGCCGACGGCATTGATCGAACGGCTGGCGTTCCGGGTGGATTTGACGGAGGTCGTCAGGTGGCGGGGTGGCGAGGGATTGTCGCCGGACCTGTCGGCGCGTGACTCTTCCACGGCAATAACGGAAGCGGATGCCGTCGATGCGCTGGTCGCCAGCGCCGCTGCGCTGGGCATCGATTCGGCACGGGCCTCGCTGTTCGCGCTCAGGGCGGCGCGGGCGTCGGCCCGGCTGGCGGGTCGCGACTCGATGGCGGCGGAGGATGTGGCGCTGGCCGCTCGGCTGGTGCTGGGGCCGCGGGCCGTGCGGATGCCGGCGCCGTCGGACGAGTCCCCGCCCGACGCGCCACCGCCGCCGGCATCCGACGTTGGCGACGAGGAGCGGGGCGAGCCGGGTGCGCTCGACGACATCGTCCTGGCGGCGGCGCTGGCGGCGTTGCCCAGGGACATTCTCGCGCGCATCGCCGCCGGGCGCGGGCGCAAGACGACACGGGCGAGCGGGGCGGGCGAGCGGCGGGCCTCCGGCGCGCGGGGGCGGCCGATGGGCGCGCGGGCCGGCATGCCCGGCGGCGGACGGCGGCTGAGCCTGATCGATACGCTGCGCGCGGCGGCACCGTGGCAGCGGTTGCGCAGCGGCACGGGGGTGAAGATCCGGCGCGACGACCTGCGTATCCGCCGGTTCGAGACGCGGGCGCAGGCGCTGACGATCTTCGCAGTCGATGCGTCCGGCTCCTCTGCGCTCGCCCGGTTGGCGGAGGCCAAGGGCGCGGTCGAACTGTTGCTGGCCGAAGCCTATGTGAAGCGGGCGGAGGTGGCGCTGGTCGCGTTTCGCGGGGTGGCGGCGGAGTTGTTGCTGCCGCCGACGCGCTCATTGGTCCGGGCGCGGCGATCGCTTGCCGAATTGCCGGGTGGTGGGGGAACACCGCTGGCGGCCGGGATGAATGCGGCGCGCGAACTGGCGCAGAATGCGCGGGCGCGTGGGCGGACGCCGTTCGTCGTCCTGCTGACCGACGGTCGCGCCAACATCGCCGCCGACGGCACCGCTGTTCGGGCGGTGGCGGAGGCCGATGCCGAAGCGGCGGCGCGGGCGATCGGGGCGGCGGGGATCGCGGCGGCGTTCGTTGATATCTCGGCGCGACCGCGACCGGAGGGGGCGGCGCTCGCCGCTGCGATGCGCGCGCGCTATCTGCCGCTGCCGCGCGCCGATGCGGCGGCGATGCATGCGGCGGTACGCGCGGCGCAAGCCGGATGAGCACCGCGCCGTGCTGGGACGTGGAGGGGCGCGACTGGCCGAACCGGGCGCACAGCCGTTTCGTCGATGCCGGGCGGTTGCGGTGGCATGTGCAGGCATGGGGCGAGGGGCCGGTCTTGCTGTTGCTGCATGGTACGGGGGCCGCGACGCATAGCTGGCGGGCACTGGCGCCGTTGCTGGCGAAGTATTTCACCATCGTCGCGCCCGATCTGCCGGGGCATGGTTTCACCACGGGTCGGCCGGTCGGCGGGCTGTCGATGCCGGCGGTCGCGCGGGCAGTGGCCGATCTGTTGCGGGCGATGGCGCTCGTGCCACAGGTGATCGTCGGCCATTCCGCCGGCGCGGCGATCATGATCCGCATGACGATCGATGGACAGGCGGCGCCGGCCGCGCTGGTCGGTCTGGATGCCGCGTTGCTGCCGTTTCCGGGGCTCGCCGCGCAATTGTTTCCGGCGCTCGCCCGTGCGCTGTTCGTCAATCCGTTCGCGCCGCATCTGTTCGCGCAGATGGCGCGACGGTCGGGAGAGACCGGCCGGTTCCTGGCGCGCAGTACCGGGTCGCGGATCGATGCCGAGGGGGTGCGTTGTTACGAGCGATTGTTCGCGACGCCGGGGCATTGCGCCGGGGCGATCACGATGATGGCAGACTGGAATCTGGAAGCACTGCGCCGCGACCTGCCGCGCCTGTCGACGCCATTGCTGCTGGTGCATGGCGAGGGCGACACCGCGATCCCGATCGCCACCGCGCGCACGGCGGCGGCGATGGTCGGCGACGGGCGCGTGATGCCGCTCGCCGGACTGGGCCATCTGGCACATGAGGAGCGGCCGGGCGAGATGGCGGCGATCATTCGCCGGTTCGTGGAGGGCCGATGATGGGAAACTGGTCGTTCGGACTGCTCGACATGGCGATCGTCGGCGTGCCCGCGATCGTGTTCGGCATCTGGCAGCTGGTGTCGGTCAACCGTGCGATCGCGAAGGACCGGAAGCCGCCGTCACCAGAACGCCCGCGGCATCCTGTAGGGGAGCATCGACTGGACGATCGGTGAGCGGAACCGACCGAGCGACAGGCTTTCATGGACCGCCGCCACGTCTTCGCCGAACAGCCGCGTCGCAAGTGCGGTGCGGGCATAGAAGGGCGCGTCGATCCACGTCTTGATGACGCGGGGGGCGTGGCCGGCATCGGCGCGGGTGGCGCGCTTCACCAGCCAGCCGGTGCGCGGCAGGGCGGCGGCGGCAGGCTGGACGACGTCGTGCCAGCGTCCCTGTCGGTCGAATTTCAGCGCGAGATCGAACGGTGCGCCGTCATGCCGGCGACCTTCGTACAGCACGGCGACGTCGTTCTTCAGATGCGCACGCGACCAGTGCCAGTCGTCGAAACCATCCTCCAGCGGCTCTTCGCCGAAATTCGAATCGACATACCCGTCGCCGGACCAGCGCACGCCCGGATGCGTCATCTCGACCGAGACGCGGGCGCGCGGCGCGACGGGATGCCAGCGATGCCGCCCGGCGGGGTCGAGGGCGAAGGCGGTGGTGCCGATCATCTCCGGCGAGACGCGCACCGTGCCGCGCACACGATATGGCAGCGGCGCGGAGATCTCGTCGATCTCGATCACCAGCGTATCGCCGTCCCATGACAGGCCACTGGGGCCGACGGTGAAATGATCGGCGCCGCGATCGACGCGGGTCGCGGGGCGCTCGGTCATCGCCCAGGCGTTGGCGCGCGGACCGCTGAGCGAGACGTTGATCGCGCAGTGGTTGTCGGGCCGGCGACGGCCGCTGAGCTTGTAATAGGGGGAAAAGACGCTGCCGACGAAGGCGATGATCGTCAGCCCGTGGACACCGTCCGCACTGGTGGCGTCGATATACCACCAGGCATAGCCGTTCGGACGGACCGCGACGTCGAAGCGCGGTCCCTGAGCAGGCAGGCGGCGGCTAGTCGGCCGGAAAGCGCCGCCATCGGGATGCCCGCGCCGGGGTGGGTGCTCCCGCCCGCGCAATAGAGCCCAGGGATCCGTGTCCGGCTGCCCTGCCGGCGGAAGGAGGCCGCCCACCCGTGCGAGGCCGGTCCATAAAGGGCTCCACCCGTCGACGGAAACATCGCCGCGAAATCGACCGGCGTCGTCAGCACCGTCGACGGCGCCAGATCGAGCGAAAGCCCCGCCCGCGAAACGCTGTCCAGCATATGCCGTCTGCATGTGTCGATCTCCGCTGGGGTGAAGCCGGCGCCGTCGCCGGTGGGTGGGGCGTTGACGATGATCTGCAGGCGCTCGTCGCCGGAAGGCGCCTTGCCGGTGTCGTCGCGGTCCTGCGCGCAGACGTACACGCTGGGCGCGTCCGCGAGCCGTCCGGCGGTGAGGGCGGTGAACTCGGCGGCGTAGTCGGGGGAGAAGAAGACGTTGTGGCGAGCGAGCGGAAAGCCGGATGCCCGCGCCTGTGCCGTCCAGACCATCGCGCTCAACGAGCGGCGTCGCGGTGCGACCGGCGCGGCGGCGTGCCGGGCCGCTTGCCCGAACGCGCCGGCCCCGATCGCGGCGGGATCGGCGTTGCAGACCACGGCGGTCGCGCCGATCCGCTCGCCGTTCGCCAGCATGACGCCGGCGGCGCGGCCGTGTTCGACGAGGATATCTCGAACCGGGGTGCCGTAGCGAAAGCGTACGCCATGGCGTCGTCCGAGCGCTTCGAGTGCCTGCGCCAGCCGGTGCATGCCGCCATCGACCAGCCACACGCCGCTGGCTTCGACATGTGCGATCAGCATCAGCGTGGCGGGGCATCGGAAGGGGGAGGATCCGCAATAGGTGGCGTAGCGGCCGAACAATTGCCGCAACCGGGCGTCGCCGAAATAGCCGCCGAGCGCGCGCCACAACGATGTGTAGGGTCTGAGCGTGCAGTAATCGACGAAGCCTCGCGCACCCATTCGCCAGCCGAGCGTGATCGGATCGGTCTTCGTGTCGCGCAGGAACGGGGCGTCGAGGGCTTCGAACAGCCGCTTCGCCTCGACGCGGAAGGCGCGATACCCGCGCGCATCGGCCGCACCGGCGAAGTCGCCGATTGCGGCCTCGCTCCGGTCTGGATCGGCGAACAGGTCTAGCCGGGCACCGCCCCATGCATGGCGAGCGAGCGTCGTGGCGGGCCGCATCGTCAGGTGATCGGCGAGCGACGCGTCGCAATCGGTGAAAATCTCTTCGAACACATGGCGCAGCGTGAATACCGTCGGGCCGCCGTCGATCGGCCGACCATCGACCATCACCGCCCTTAGTTTGCCGCCCGGCCCCGACGCCGCATCGACCAGCGTCACGTCGCATCCGCGGGCGGCGAGCAGGGCGGCGCTGACCAGCCCGCCGACTCCTCCCCCGATCACGACCACGCGTTCGTCCGGCATGCGTCCGCATCCTCCGTTGACCTGACGCTAGCATGTGTCCAGACAACTGGACATATGGTTTCGTCTATCATCATGAATTCCGGGTGGCGTGGCCGCTGGATCGGCTGGCGGAACCACTGGTTGTCATCGCCCCGGTTTCAGCGGTTCGCGGCACGCTTTCCCCTGACCCGGCCGATCGCTCGACGACGGGCGCGGACGTTGTTCGATCTGGTCGCCGGCTTCACCTATTCGCAAATCCTGGCTGCGTGCATCGAAACCGGGCTGCTGGAGATGCTGGCGGAAGGGCCGCAGGATACGGCGACGATCGCCGCGCGGATCGACCTGCCGCTGGCCGGTGCGGAGCGGCTGTTGCGGGGGGCGACGGCGCTGGGGCTGGTCGAGCGGCTGGGCGATGGATGGGCTCTCGGTGGCGACGGCGCGGCATTGCGCGGCAACCGCGGCATTGCGGAGATGGTGGCGCATCACCGCCTGCTCTACGCCGATCTTGCCGATCCGGTCGCGTTGTTGCGGCGGGGCGGCGGCGGCGGGGCGTTGTCCGGCCTGTGGCATTATGCGGAGGATTCAGGGCGCGGCGATGCCGCGTCGGTGGCGGATTATTCGGCGCTGATGGCGGCGTCGCAGCCGATGGTCGCGGCGCAGGCGATCGACGCCTATTCTTTTCATCGCCATCGGCGGCTGCTGGATGTCGGTGGTGGCGAAGGGGCCTTTTTGCAGGCGGTGGGAGAACGCGTACCGGCGCTGGCGCTCGGATTGTTCGATCTGCCCGCCGTCGGCGATCGCGCGCGTGTGCGGTTCGACTCGGCCGGTCTGTCCACCCGGACGCAGATATATGGCGGTGATTTCCTGCGTAATCCTCTGCCGCCCGGGTATGACATCATCTCGTTGATCCGCGTGCTGCACGATCATGACGATGCGTCCGCGATGGCGTTGTTGCGTCAGATCAATCGCGCGCTATCGCCGGGCGGGACGCTGTTTCTGGCCGAACCGATGGCGGAGACGCGTGGGGCGGAGCCGGCTGGCGACGCCTATTTCGGGTTCTATCTGCTGGCGATGGGGTCGGGCCGTCCGCGCAGTGCCAAAGAGATTGCGGCCATGCTGCGCGCGGCCGGGTTCTCGCACATTCGGCATCGACGAACGGCGATGCCCATTACCACTTGTGTCATTACGGCAAAATCAAAGTGTCCAAATAAATTGACAATATAAAGCGTCCAGATAAGATTACGGTTGACGCAGCAGTTTACGGTCTGCGCATGGGGAGATGGGCGTGTGGACGCGGTAGCGGTCATACTGGAGGCACCGGAAAGATTGGCGCTGCGAAAGCTGGCGCTGACGCCGATGACCACCGACCATGTCCTTGTCGAGATCGACTGGAGCGGCATTTCATCCGGCACCGAAAAGATGCTGTGGACGGGCCGGATGCCGAACTTCCCCGGCATGGGGTACCCGTTGGTGCCCGGGTACGAGTCGGTCGGCCGGATCGTCGATGTCGGCGCGGAGGCGCGGTCGCGGATCGGCGAATGGGTCTTCGTCCCCGGCGCGAATTGCTATCAGGGCGCGCGGGGATTGTTCGGCGGTTCCGCCCGCCATGTCATCCTGCCCGCCGCCCGCGCCATCCCGATCAGCGAGTCGCTGAGCCGTGACGGCATCCTGCTGGCGCTGGCGGCGACGGCGCATCATGCGATCGCGATCGGTGGCGTGCCCGACCTGATCGTCGGCCACGGCATTCTCGGCCGGCTGATCGCGCGGATCGCCGTGGCGTGTGGCGGTAGCATTCCGACGGTCTGGGAAACCAACCCGGATCGCCGCGGCGGGTCTGGTTACGAGGTGATCGATCCCGCCGCCGATCCGCGTCGGGATTATGGCGTCATCTGCGATGCCAGCGGCGCGCCCGACATTCTCGATCTCGCCTTTGCCCGGTTGGCCAGGGGTGGCGAGGTGATGCTGGCGGGGTTCTACGATCGCCTGTCCTTCGCCTTTCCGCCGGCGTTCATGCGCGAGGCGCGGCTGCGGATCGCGGCCGAATTCTCGCCCGCCGATATCGCCGCCACGCTGGCGCTGATCGATACCGGGCTGCTCGATCTGGATGGCCTCGTCAGTCATGTCCGCCCGGCGGCAGAGGCGGTCGATGCCTATCGGCAAGCCTTCACCGACCCGGCCTGTCTGAAGATGGTCCTCGACTGGAGAGCGATATGAGCATGTTCGATCCCGGCGCGCTCCGCAAGGAAGCGTCGCACGAGCCGGATCCGGTGCCGACCGGGCCGGTGACGAAGGAAACGCAGATCATCGCGATCTATGGCAAGGGTGGCAGCGGCAAATCGTTCGCGCTCGCCAATCTCAGCTATATGATGGCGCAACAGGGCAAGCGCGTGCTGCTGATCGGCTGCGACCCCAAATCGGACACGACCAGCCTGTTGTTCGGCGGCAAATCGACGCCGACGATCATCGAGACCAGTTCGAAGAAGAAGCTGGCCGGCGAGGAGATCGGGATCGAGGACGTCTGCTTCCAGCGCGACGGCGTGTTCGCGATGGAACTGGGTGGGCCGGAGGTCGGGCGCGGATGCGGCGGACGCGGCATCATCCATGGGTTCGAAACGCTGGAGAAGCTGGGCTTCCACGAATGGGGCTTCGATTACGTGCTACTCGATTTCCTGGGCGACGTGGTGTGCGGCGGCTTCGGCCTGCCGATCGCGCGGGACATGTGCCAGAAGGTGATCGTCGTCGCATCGAACGACCTGCAATCGCTCTATGTCGCGAACAATGTCTGCAAGGCGGTCGAATATTTCCGCAAGATGGGCGGCAATGTCGGCGTCGCGGGGATGATCCTGAACAAGGACGACGGCACGGGCGAGGCGAATGCGTTTGCCGCCGCTGTCGGCATCCCGGTGCTGACCGCGATCCCGGCGAACGAGGACATCCGCAAGAAATCCGCGAACTACCAGATCATCGGCAAGCCCGGTGGGCAATGGGCGTCGCTGTTCGAGGAACTGGCGGTGAACGTCGCCGAGGCGCCGCCGCTGCGGCCCGCCCCGCTCGACCAGGACGGGTTGCTGGGTCTGTTCAGCGCGGATGTTACGGGGGCGGACTATGCGCTGAAACCGGCGACGCAGGCCGATATGCGGGGTGCGGCCTATGTCGCGAAGCCGTCGCTGGAAGTGGTGTACGATGCGGTCTGACGTCGTTCTCGATCCTCCCCGGCAAGGGGCTGAGGGGAAGGGCGTGCGGCACGTCGATACGCTCGATCTGGGCGGCTCCCCTCCACCACGGCCTGCGGCCGCGGTCCCCCTCCCCGTGCCGGGGAGGATCGAGGAAGGTGGCTGCGGATCGAAGGACACGCTGCGTGCCGCTGCGATCACTGCCGGTAAGTCCGACGTGCTCGATCGCTACGCCGCGGATTATCCCAAAGGCCCGCACGACCAGCCGCAATCGATGTGCCCGGCGTTCGGATCCTTGCGCGTCGGGCTGCGCATGCGGCGCACCGCGACGGTGCTGTCGGGGTCGGCGTGCTGCGTCTATGGCCTGACCTTCACCTCGCATTTCTACGGCGCGAAACGCAGTGTCGGATATGTGCCGTTCTCGTCCGAAACGCTCGTCACCGGCAAGCTGTTCGAGGATATCAAGGAGGCGGTCGAGGGACTGGCCGATCCGGCGCTGTACGACACGATCGTCGTCACCAATCTGTGCGTGCCGACCGCGTCGGGCGTGCCGTTGCAACTGCTGCCCGACCAGATCAACGGCGTGCGCGTGATCGGTATCGATGTGCCGGGCTTCGGCGTGCCGACCCATGCCGAGGCGAAGGACGTGCTGGCTGGTGCCATGCTCGCCTATGCGCGGCGGGAGGCGGAGGTCGGGCCGGTCGCGGCGCCCGCCAATCGCGTCGATCGTCCGACCGTGACGCTGCTGGGTGAGATGTTCCCCGCCGACCCGCCGGGTATCGGCCTGATGCTGGAACCGCTGGGCCTTGCCGCCGGGCCGGTTGTGCCGACGCGCGAGTGGCGCGAATTGTATCAGGCGCTGGATGGCGCGGTCGTGGGGGCGATCCACCCGTTCTACACCGCCAGCATCCGCGAGTTCGAGGCGGCGGGGCGGCCGGTGGTGGGATCGGCGCCGGTCGGCGCGGACGGCACGGCGGCATGGCTCGACGCGATCGGCGCGGCATGCGGGATCGCGCAGGACAAGGTCGATGCGGCCAAGAACCGCTTCATTCCCGCCATTCGCGGTGCGCTGGCTGCCCGCCCGATCGCGGGGCGGATCACGGTGTCCGGCTATGAAGGGTCGGAGCTGCTCGTCGCGCGGTTGCTGATCGAGAGCGGCGCCGATGTGCCGTATGTCGGCACCGCCTGCCCGCGCACGATATGGTCCGATCCCGATCGCGCCTGGCTGGAGGCGCATGGCGCCCGCGTTCAGTATCGCGCCAGCCTGGAACAGGACATCGCTGCGGTCGCGGAATTTGGTCCCGATCTGGCGATCGGCACGACGCCCGTCGTCCAATATGCCAAGCAGCGGTCGATCCCGGCGCTGTATTTCACCAACCTGATTTCGGCCCGGCCGCTGATGGGGCCGGCGGGGGCGGGAAGCCTGGCGATGGTCGTCGGCGCCGCGCTCGCCAACCGGCACCGGTTCGAACGGATGACCGCATTCTTCGATGGGGTGGGCGTCGGCCCGACCGCCGGGCAATGGGAAACGACGCCAGTCGCCCGACCCGAGTTCAAGGCCAAATTCGCCGCCAAGCGCATCGCCGCCGCCAAGGCGGAAGAAAGCGTCGGCGTATGACGCTGATCCTCGATCATGACCGCGCGGGCGGGTATTGGGGCGCGGTCTACGCGTTTACCGCAATCAAGGGATTGCAGGTCATCATCGATGGCCCGGTGGGGTGCGAGAATCTGCCCGTCACGTCGGTGCTGCATTACACCGACGCGCTGCCGCCGCACGAATTGCCGATCGTCGTCACGGGGCTGGGCGAACAGGAGCTCGGCCGCGACGGGACCGAGGGCGCGATGAAGCGCGCGTGGAAGACGCTCGATCCCGATCTGCCGGCGGTGGTCGTCACCGGATCGATCGCCGAGATGATCGGCGGCGGCGTGACGCCGGAAGGCACCAATATCCAGCGCTTCCTGCCGCGCACGATCGATGAAGATCAATGGCAGGCGGGCGACCGTGCGCTGACCTGGTTGTGGACGCAGTTCGGGCCGAAGAAAGTGCCGGCGCCGCGCGTGCCGAAGGATGGCGGGAAGCCGCGCGTCAACATCATCGGGCCGATGTACGGCATTTTCAACATGCCCTCCGACCTTGCCGAGATACGCCGGTTGGTCGAGGGGATCGGTGCCGAGATCGGGATGGTGTTCCCGCTCGGCAGCCATCTCGCCGATGTGCGCAGGCTGGCCGAGGCGCAGGTCGATATCTGTATGTACCGCGAATTCGGACGCGGACTTTGCGAGGCGCTGGAGCGGCCGTATCTGCAGGCGCCGATCGGGCTGGAATCGACGACGCTGTTCCTGCGCAAGCTGGGTGAACTGACGGGCCTGGACCCCGAACCGTTCATCGAGCGCGAGAAGCATACTACGATCAAGCCGCTATGGGATCTGTGGCGGTCGGTGACGCAGGATTTCTTCGGCACCGCCAGTTTCGGGATCGTCGCGACCGATACCTATGCGCGCGGCATCCGCCATTTTCTGGAACAGGATATGGGGTTGCCCTGTCACTTCGCGGTGTCGCGCTGCGCGGGTTCGAAGTCCGACAACCAGACGGTCAGGGACATGATCCGCGACAATCCGCCGCTGGTCCTGTTCGGCAGTTTCAACGAGCGCATGTACATGGCGGAGGCGGCCGGAAGTGCCGGGGGAATGCGTGGGTGCTACATCCCGGCCAGTTTCCCCGGCGCGGTGATCCGCCGGCACACGGGAACGCCGTTCATGGGCTATGCCGGCGCGACGTACCTCGTCCAGGAGGTCTGCAACGCGCTGTTCGACGCGCTCTTCCACATCCTGCCGCTCGCGGGGCAACTCGACAAGACGGAGGCGACGCCGGCACGGATCGAGCGCGCGGTGATGTGGGACGACGCCGCCAAGACCGAATTCGACGCGGTCGTCGATCGCGCGCCGGTGCTGGTGCGCATCTCGATGGCCAAGCGCATCCGCGATGCCGCCGAGCGCGCCGCGCGCCGCGCCGGCGAACCCTCCGTCACCATCGAGCGCCTGACGCTCGCCATCACCGAAAGCCGCGGCACATGACCGCGACCAGCCTTGCCCGCCCGATCGCCGCCCCACTAGGCGCACCGGGGCGGACCACCCGATCCCCGTGGGCGTCCTGCCTGCGCGGATGCCGCCGGGGAGCGCGTTTCACGCTCCTGTCCTCGTCGGAGCAAACGGAGACGTGAAATGAGCGACTTACGACATACGGACGAAAGGATGGGGCCGGGTACGTACCTGAGCCCCGAAGAAGCCAAGGAATTTCACAAGCTGTTCATCACCAGCTTCCTGATCTTCACCGCGGTGGCGATCGTCGCCCACTTCCTGGTGTGGAACTGGCGGCCCTGGCTCTGACCGGGCCGGTCGGGAATTTCGGATACAAGACGAGAAAGGAACCACGCCATGTGGAGACTCTGGCTGATCTTCGACCCGCGCCGTGCGCTGGTCGCGCTGTTCATCTTCCTGTTCGTGCTGGCATTGCTGATCCATTTCATCTTGCTGAGCACCGACAAGTTCAACTGGCTGGATGGACCGCGCACCCCGCCCGTCACGACGGCGATCCCCGCGGCCCCCGCGACCTGAACAAGGATCGCGATCACGATCCCGGATGGACGGGGCCGACCCAGGTGTCCGCCACCTCCGTTCGGGATCAGGGTATCATCTGAACGACGACCGCCGTGCGATGGCGGCGGGGAGGTGTGGGCATGGCGCTGCTGAGCTTCGAGCGAAAATACCGGGTGAGGGGCGGCACGCTGATCGGCGGCGACCTGTTCGACTTCTGGGTCGGGCCTTTCTATGTCGGTTTCTTCGGCGTCATCACCGCGATCACCGCATCGCTGGGCACCGCCCTGATCTTCTACGCCGCGTCGCTGGGACCGACCTGGAACCCGTGGCTCATCAGCATCGCGCCGCCCGATCTCAGTTACGGTCTGGGGCTGGCGCCGCTGCGCGAGGGTGGGTTCTGGCAGATCATCACGCTCTGTGCGATCGCGGCGTTCACGTCGTGGGCGCTGCGCGAGGTCGAGATCTGTCGCAAACTAGGCATCGGATATCACGTCCCCTTCGCCTATGGCTTCGCGATCTTCGCCTATGTCAGCCTGGTCGTCATTCGGCCGTGGATGCTGGGCGCTTGGGGCTTCGGCTTTCCTTATGGTATTTTCAGCCATCTCGATTGGGTGTCGAACACCGGCTACCAATATCTCCATTTCCATTACAATCCGGCGCATATGCTGGCGGTCAGCTTCTTCTTCGTGACCGGGGGGGCGCTCGCTTTTCACGGCGCGCTGGTACTGTCGTCGGTCAACCCGCCCAAGGGGCAGCCGGTGAAGTCGCCGGAATATGAGGACGCGTTCTTCCGCGACACGATCGGCTATTCGGTCGGCACGCTGGGCATCCACCGGCTCGGCCTGTTTCTCGCGCTGTCGGCGGGTTTCTGGAGCGCGATCTGCATCATCATATCGGGGCCGCTGTGGACACGCGGCTGGCCCGAATGGTGGACGTGGTGGCTCAACCTGCCAATCTGGTCTTGAGGGGGAGACGGACGATGGCACGTTATCAGAACATGTTCACCCAGGTGCAGCTGCGCGGACCGCTGGAGGCCGGGCCGCCGCTGCCCCCCGGCAGCTTCGCACGCGGTAACCTCAGCGTCTATAATTACTGGGCCGGCAAGCTGGGCGCGGCGCAGATCGGACCGATCTATCTGGGCAAGCTGGGCATCGCCTCGCTGACCTGCGCCTTTCTCAGTTTCGAGATCATCGGGCTGAACATGTTCGCCAGCGTCAACTGGGACCCGGTACAGTTCGTCCGGCAACTGCCGTGGCTGGCGCTGGAGCCGCCGGGGCCGGGATGGGGCTTCACGCTGGCGGTGCCGCTGGCGCAGGGCGGCTGGTGGCAGATGGCCGGATTCTTCATGACGAGCGCGCTGATCCTGTGGCTGCTGCGCACGTTCCGCCGGGCAAAGGCGTTGGGTCTTGGCAACCATGTGCCGTGGGCGTTCGCGGCGGGCATATCGCTGATCCTGACGCTGGGTTTCATCCGGCCGATGCTGATGGGCAGTTGGGCCGAGGCGGTGCCGTTCGGCATCTTTCCTCACCTCGACTGGACCGCGGCATTTTCGATCCGGTACGGCAATTTGTTCTACAATCCGTTCCACTGCCTGTCGATCGTGTTCCTGTACGGGGCGACGCTGTTGTTCGCGATGCACGGTGCGACGATCCTGGCGGTCGGTCGCTATGGCGGCGAGCGCGAGATCGAGCAGATCACCGATCGCGGTACGGCCGCCGAACGCGCCGCGCTGTTCTGGCGGTGGACGATGGGGTTCAACGCGACGATGGAATCCATCCACCGCTGGGCGTGGTGGTTCGCGGTGCTGTGCCCGCTGACGGGGGCGATCGGCATCCTGTTGACGGGGACGGTCGTCGACAACTGGTATCTGTGGGCGGTGCTGCACGGTTATGCGCCGGATTATCCGAGCACCGGCGTCATCGATCCCGCCACCTTGCCGGGAGCGCCGCAATGAGGGGACATTGGAACAGCATCGCCGTCATCGGTGGTGGCACCGCCGGGCTGTTGCTGCTGGCCGGTTGCGAGCCCGGTGCCAAGAATGTGACGCAGACCGGGTATCGCGGCGCCGGACTCGACCAGATCGTCGACCGCAGCAGCCTGGCCAAGGCGGCCGCCATCCCGGCCGAACCCTATCCCCTGCCGCCCGATGGCGGCCCGACCGCCGGCGAGAGTTATGAAAACGTCCGGGTGCTGGGTGCGGTGAGCAAGGAGCGGTTCGACCATCTGATGGCCGAGATGAACCAGTGGGTCGCGCCGCCCGAGCAAGGATGCAATTACTGCCACAACCCGGAAAATCTGGCGTCGGACGAGAAATACACCAAGGTCGTCGCGCGGCGGATGCTGCAGATGACGCGAACGATCAATTCGCGCTGGGCCAGCCACGTCAAGGATACCGGCGTGACGTGCTACACATGCCACCGCGGCAATGCCGTGCCCGAGTATAAATGGGCGTTGGCACCCGGTGCGCTCAATCCGCATTCGATCCTGGGCAACAAGCACGGGCAGAACACGCCGGACGCCAATGTCGGCTATGCGTCGCTGCCGTCCGATCCGTTCGCCGCCTATTTCGAGGGGAAGGGCAACATCCGGGTCGCGTCGAGCGAGGTGTTCCCGTCATCGAAGCATGTCGTGTCGATCAAGGACGCCGAGAAAAGCTATGGCCTGATGATGCACGTCAGCTCGGCGCTGGGCGTAAATTGCACCTATTGCCACAACACCCAGTCGTTCCGCGCGTGGAACCTGAGCCGGGCGCAGCGCGGCACGGCCTATTACGGCATCCGCATGGTCCGCAACATCAACGACGACTATCTGACGTCGCTGGCATCGGTGTTCCCCGCCAATCGCAAGGGGCCGCAGGGCGACGTGTACAAGGTCAACTGCACCACCTGTCACCAAGGCGTGTCGAAGCCGCTGGGTGGCATCAGCATGATCGCGCAGGCGCCGTCGCTGAGGGGGCCGGCGGTCGAACCCGCCGGCGCGGCCGCCGGGGCAGCGGTGCCGCGCGCGTTCAATCAGCCGGGGGCGATGACCGGCAAGAACGAACCAGCACCGATTCCTGCAAGACCATGATCCTGTCGTGCCGCCGGAGATGGGCGGCATGATAACTTAACATCGATCAGGAACCTTTGCTGCGGATCGGCATTTTCGGTTCTATGCTCGGATGGCTTTTCCCCCGGCGAGCGACCCAGTGGCTGGGCCCGCTTTTCGCCGCCGGCGCTGGTGCGCTGTTGCTTGCCGTCATCGTCGTCACGACCGGCATCGTCGATCTTTCCGCCGCCAAGCCGCACCCGGAAGGATGGGCGCGTTTTCTCCATTATGTCTTCGAGCGATCGACGGCGTTCCATGCGGATGCGAAGCCGCCGGCCGATCTCGATACGCCGCTGCGCATCGCAGCCGGTGCTGCCTATTACGGGCAGGTCTGCGCGCGCTGTCACGGCGGGCCGGGCTTCGGCCAGAATCCGGTGGTGCTGTCGATGCATCCGCGGCCGCAATATCTGGTTTCCGATCTGCCCGTTGCCGGGTTCACCGCCCCTGAACTGTTCCGGATCGTCAAGGCGGGGGTGAAATACAGCGCGATGCCGGCCTGGCCGGCCGAGCGTCGAGACGACGAGATCTGGCATCTGGTCGCGTTCCTGCGCGCGATGCCGCGGATGTCGCCCGACACGTTTCGCCGGCTTGCGGTCGTCGATCCGGGCAACGGAGCGGCGACGATTCCGTTTGGTCCGCCCCCGGCCTTGCATCGCTATGGCCTGCGCAATGATAATGAGCCGCCGGTCGGTGATTACGGGTACAAGACGCCGGTGTACGGCATGGCGGGCTACGCGACCGGCAGTAACGTCATCGCGACCTGTGCGCGGTGCCACGGTGCCGATGGCGCGGGCGGCGGTGCGTTTCCGAACCTGACGTTGCAGCGTCGCGACTATCTGGCCGCGACGTTGACCGCCTATGCCGCCGGGCGGCGGCGCAGCGGATATATGCAGATGATCGCCACCGAATTGTCGCCCGCGCAGATCGCGGCACTGGCGGATTATTATTCGGCATTGCCCCGCCGATCGAGCGCCACGCCGGCAACCGTCCCGGGGATCGGTCAGCAGGTCGCCCTGAGCGGACTGCCATCGGTTGGGGTCGCGCCCTGCGCCTCATGCCACGGCATCACGCGCGCGGCGTCGCGCGCCTATCCGCTGCTGGAAGGGCAGGCGGCATGGTATCTCGCCAACCAGATGCGGGTTTTCCGCAGCGGCGGGCGCGGCAGCATTGTCGGCGACAAGCCCGACGATCCGATGGTCGCGATCGCCAAGCGGCTGACGGATGCGCAGATCGACGCGGTCGCCGCCTACTACGCCGCGCAACCACCCGCCCGCGTGCAGAGCTTTGCAGCGGTCGGGGGGCGGTAAAAGGCGGGCGCGCCTATGCCGCCATCTGGCGACGGGCCAGCGCGCATTGCGACCAGATTTCGCTCAGCGCCTCGATCAGCCGGTCGATGTCGTCGTCGGTATGGACGGGCGATGGCGTGATGCGCAGGCGTTCGGTGCCTTTCGGTACGGTCGGGTAGTTGATCGGCTGCACATAGATGCCGTGATGCGCCATCAACCAGTCAGAGATCATCTTGGCGTGGTGCGGGTCGCCTACCATCACCGGGATGATGTGGCTGGGATTGTCGAGATGCGGGATGCCCATCGCGTCGAGCCGGTCGCGGACAATCTTCACCCGGTTCTGATGGCGGACGCGTTCGATCTGGCTTTCCTTCAGGTGCCGGATCGATGCCGCGGCCCCCGCCGCGACCGCTGGTGGCAGCGCGGTCGAGAAGATGAAACCGCTGGCGAAGCTGCGCACGAAATCGCACAGGTTCCTCGACGCGGTGATGTACCCGCCCATGACGCCGAAAGCCTTGCCCAGCGTCCCCTCGATCACGTCGATCCGGTGCATCAGCCCTTCGCGTTCGGCGACGCCGCCGCCGCGTGGACCATAGAGGCCGACGGCATGGACCTCGTCGATATAGCTCAGCGCGCCATGCCGTTCGCAGACGTCGAGGATCTCGGCGATCGGCGCGATGTCGCCGTCCATCGAATAGACGCTTTCGAACGCCACCAGCTTTGCACGGCCCGGTTCCACTTCGGACAACAGCCGGTCGAGATCAGCGACGTCGTTATGCTTCCACCGTCTGCACGTCGCGCGGCTGTGGCGGATGCCCTCGATCATCGACGCGTGGTTGAGCGCATCGGACAGCACCACGCAATCGGGCAGCCGCGACGCCAGCGTCGACAGCGCCGCCCAGTTGGATACATAGCCCGAGGTGAAGATCAGCGCGGCTTCCTTGCCGTGCAGATCGGCAAGTTCCGCCTCCAGCAGGACATGCTGGTGATTGGTGCCGGAGATGTTGCGCGTGCCGCCCGCCCCCGCGCCGCAGCGGTCGAGCGTTTCGTGCATCGCGTCCAGCACCTTGGGATGCTGGCCCATGCCCAGATAGTCGTTGGAGCACCAGACGGTGACGTCCTGAACCTGCCCGTCATCGGTCCATCGCTTCGCCCGGGGAAACCGGCCGGCCTGACGTTCGAGTTCGGCGAAGACGCGGTAATTGCCCGCTTCACGCAATCCGTCGAGCTGTTCGGCGAACACCGCGTCGTAGTTCATTGTCCTCTCCCCACGCATTCGATCGATGCGGCCTTTGCGGCCTTGTTGTTGATCGCCCAGCGAAACATCCTAGCATCGCGCAGCGGCAATACCAGAAACAGATGTTCGACCACGCCCAGCACCGCGAGACCGGCGATCAGTGTCGCGCTCGCCGCCGCACCGCTGCCGGCAGGTGATGCCTCGGCCACCAGCCACGCCCGGACGGCAAGCCCGCTGCCGAACAGGATCGACACCGGGAACAGCGGGTTGCACCGGCGGCGGCGGAAATAGCTTTTCAGATACGCCAGCTGCGCCGGAAACACCTCGTCGCTGAGATTCGGGACACCCAGATACAGGTTGAACTTGGCCGACAGCCGCAACACGAACAGCAACAGGAACGTCAGCGGTGCGGCCTGGTTGGGCTGGTTCCAGGCGATCGCGAACAACAGGCCTGCGGTTGCGGCGATCGCCAGCTCGTGATGGATGACTGTCGCGGTCGCGGCCTTGAACCGCGTCCAGCCGACCGCACCCGCCGGGCATTCGTCACGGTTCGGGCCGGCGACCTCGCCCATCAGGAAGCTCATCTCGTGCCAGCCCCAGATGACGATCGCGGCGGCGAAACCGGCATAGGCCGCACCCGCGCCGTCATCGCCGGCCTTCAGCCACACCAGTGCGATGGCGGCGATCGCGACCAGCCCGGCGAGCGTCAGGCTGGTCCGGAATGTATGCCGCGGACGGCTGTCGAGCCAGACGATCGCGGCGGTGCCGATGAACCACATCAGGAGCGCGAAGAGGAGCGGCGGGATGCTCACCAGGCCGGGACCAGCCGGACATTGGCGGGCGCCTCGTTACGCTTCACCGGCGTGGTGTAGAGCCGTACGAAGGCGATGGCGGCGGCGGCGGTCAGTGCGACGCGCCTGATCCCGCCGATCACACCGCCGCGCTTCTTGGCGGCATCGATGCCGCCGGCGATACGGCGCATCCGCTCCAGCCCGCGCGCGAAACGGGGGCTGTCGGTATCGAGCACCACCGGGAACACCTGACGCGTGATCGTCGAGCAGATCGTGAAGACGCGCGCGTCGTACTCGGTCGGGTCGATGCCCAGCGCCTTGTGGAAAGCGGGGCGGTTGTGATCGCGGACATACATCGTCGCATAGACGGCGACGAGGAAGAACCGGATCCACCATCTGTTGATGCCGCGAAGCAGCGCGGGGTCGGTGCGCATCAGGATCGCGAAGGCGTCGCCGTGGCGGAATTCGTCGTTGCACCACAATTCGAACCAGTCGAAAATCGGGTGGAAACGCAATTCGGGATGCGCCGCCAGATGGCGGTAGATCGTGATGTAGCGCGCATAACCGATCTTTTCGGACAGATAGGTCGCGTAGAAAATGAATTTCGGCCGGAAATACGTGTATTTCTTGGTGCGGGTCAGGAAGCCCAGATCGATGCCGATGCCGGCATCCTTCAGCGTATCGTTGATGAAGCCGGCGTGACGGCTTTCGTCGCGGCTCATCAATTTGAACAGCTGGCGGATATCGGGGTTGGTCACCCGCTTGGCGATTTCCGCATAGAGGATGCAGCCGGAGAATTCGGCGGTCAGCGAACTGACGAGGAAGTCGATGAATTCCTGGCGCAGGCCATCGGGCAGGCTCTCGATCACGCCGTCGAACGCCTGTGTGCGTTTGAAATGCAGCCTGTTGGGATCGCTCGCCATCTCGGCGATCAGCGCGTCCCATTCGGCGCGGACGGGGGAGACGTCGATGCGATCCATCGCGGCGAAATCGGTGGTGTAGAAGCGTGGCGACAGGACGGTGTCCTCGCGCGCGATGGCCAGCGTTTCGGCGTCGGCGCGGTTGATGGGGGTGATCGCGTTCATACCATGGTCCGATCGCTGAAGCTGACTTCGTAGAGTTCGGTCATCTCGAAATGGCCGGCGAACTTGGTCCAGAGCCGCTCGATCGTGCTCGCGCGTTCGACCGTGGCGATGCGATCGACGACGCGGCGCTCACCGAAACCGATGCTGATCGGCGCTCCGTGCACGCGCACCCGGTCGCCGGGGCCAACGGCGTAATCGCCGGCGAGCACGACATGCGCGCACAGGAATTCGTCGCTGTGTTCGATCTCGACGCGGCAGGGCGTGTCAAAGGACGTGCGATGCAGCGCGATCATGCCGTGGGTGCCTTCAGCAAGGCGGCGAAGGCGGCGCGGTTGCTCGATCCGAATGCGGTCAGCTCGATCGAACGGCCGGTGGCTGTGTCGGTCAGGGAAAGTTCGCCATCATGCCATGATGTCAGCGTGAACGGCGGTGCATCGCCGATGCCGTGGGCGCGTCGTTCACGGGCCAGTCCGCGCATCACGCCGCGGATGAAGCCGGTCTTCTCGCCCGCGTGGATCACCGCCGCCGTCCGGTGCGGGTCCACATCCTCGATCACCACGGCCCCGTCGGCGCGATCGAGAAAGCGCAGCGTGCGCGTGGCGACCGGCGCGATGTGGTTCTCCGCCCGCATCGCGACGGGCGACGCGGCGGCGGGGATATGCGCGATCCGCACGATGCTGGTCGCTGCCAGCGCGAACGCCACCAGTCCGCCGGCGATCACCAGCGTGCCGCGCGGCAGCATGTCGGCATGGGAGGCGGGGGCGCTCATGCCGCCTGCGCCTTGGCGAATGCCGGCATCGATGCGTCGCACGGTTCGACGGCGGCGATGCGGCCATCGGGTTGGGCGGCGAGGCAGGTGCGCGCGACCAGCGCCGCCACCGCTTCGGCGTCGGCGATCGATCGCAGCATCGGCTGCGGCGCGGTGACCTTCCACGGCCGGGCATGGGGCCAGAGCGCGAGGTAGCCGAGCGTCGGCGACCCCGCCGGGGCCAGCGAGACGTCGCCGGTGGCGTCGGCGCGGAGGGCGAGATCGACCGAGGCGATCATTCCCAGCGGCAGGTTGATGCACTTCGGCACCGCGATGCCGACACGCATCACGATGCGGCGATTGGTGAGCGTGTAGATGGTCGTGCGCGCCGATCCCCACGCCAGCAGATGGAGAAGCACGACGCCGACGATGCCCAGCGTCGCCGTCATCACGACGCCGACATAACTCTCGCTCGATAATGCCAAAGCCAGCGCCACCACGGTCAGCGCGGCGAAATAGCCGGCGATCAGCCGGGTGTGGAACGCGGTGCGGGCGAGGGCGCGCCAGTCGGGCGATCCCTGCCACAGGATACGCTCGCCGGCGGGCAGTTCGCCGGGCAGGCCTGGGATCGGTTCGATCTCGTATTCGGTCACAGGTATGGCTCCTGTCGGGCGGCGTTGGCGTAGAGATAGCCGCCGCCGAAATAGGCGGCGACGCGCTCTTCCTCGTACAGCGTGATCCGGTCGAGCGCGGCGGGCCGGGGGACGCCGGCGAACTGCGCGCCGTTCAGCGCATCGATCACGACCCGGCGACGGCGGCGATCGACCCGGGCCATCATCATCGGCGCCAGCACGCCGTCGGTGCCGATCTGGATGTAACGGACCAGCCGGTCGGCCCGGTCGATCCACAGATCGCTGACCGTTCCCGCCACGACGCCATCCGCGCCGACCACCGGCCAGCCGTGCAGATCGGAATCCTTCGCGGCGACCCAGAAGTCGGCGGCGGTGCTGATCGGGACGATGCGGGGATGCCCCTCCATATCCAGATCGGGCCGTCTGGCGCGCTCGACCCAGGCGGCCGGGCCGATGCCATCCACCAGCGGATCGCCGGTCGGCGCATAGGGCGCGCCCGCGAAGCGATCGGTACGGCGTGCGGCGATATCGACCGGCTCGCGGCCCTTGGTGGGCGCGGTGACGACGCCGTGCCCGAACGGCAGCAGGAACGACTTGGTGGACGCGGTGTGCATCGCGCCGCCGAAGCTCTCGATCCGGCCGGACACCTCGTCCTCCAGCGGATAGCCCTCCCGCCGGTCTTCGCGGCGGAGGTAGAAGACCAGCACGACGAAGAATAGGACGAAGGCCCAGAAGACCAGCAGCGCGACATCGAGGCCGGGGGTGAGGGTGGGATGCATGGCGGTCCCTTTCAGATCGGAAATTCGCTGAGGCCGAAGCGGGTGGACGGCGGGTCGGTGCGGACGCCGGCATCGGCGCGGACCAGCGGCCCGAGCGCGATGAGCGTGCCGAGCAGCAACAGGATTTCGATGCCATAGACGACGGCGTAGCCGGTCGCCGGCCCGGCAAGCGTCGAACCGAGCCGGTGCGCGACCGCCGCCGCCGATACCGCATCACGCGTCAGCGCGCCGATCGCGATGGCGAGACCGGCCGCCGTCGCCTGCACCGCGCCCCATGCGCCGAGTGCAAGGCCGGTGCGGCCTTCTTCCGGATCGGCGATCGCCATCGCCGCGGTCAGCGTGCCGACCGAGAACAGCCCCCCGCCCGCGCCGATAAAGGTCGCACCGACCGCCAGCAGGGCGGGTGCCTGCAACGGACCGGCGAAGATCACGCACAAGAACGCGGCGATGCCGGCGACGCCGCCGAAACCGGCCAGCCGATGCGGATCGGCCCCGGCGGCGAGCTGGCGCGCGGCATAGGTGAAGCCGGCCAGCATCCCCGCCGCCCACAAGGCGGTGAGGGAGGTCGTCGCGCCGACCGACAGGCCGAGGATCTGGCCGCCATAGGGTTCGAGGAGCACGTCCTGCATACTGAACGCCGCGGCGCCCAGCCCGACCGCCACCAGCAACCGGATCGTACGTGGGCGGGCGATGAAGATGGCCCAGACCTCACGGAAGGCCGGATGCGCGGTGTGGATCGCGGTGGCGTGGCGGTTGCGCGCTTCCTGTTTCCATAGCGCGACGATGTTCAGCACCATCGTCAGCACCGCCGCGCCCTGCACGATCTGGACGAGCCTGGTCGGGGTGAAATCGGCGAGCGCACGGCCGATGACGATCGCGCTGACCAGCATGCCGACCAGCAGCATGACGTAGAGGAGGGCGACCACACGGGGCCGTGACTGTTCGGTAGCCAGATCGGTGGCGAGCGCGAGTCCGGCGGTCTGCGTCGTATGCATCCCCGCCCCGACCAGCAGGAATGCGAGCGCGGCGCCGATATGGCCGACGATCGCCGGTCCGTCCCCCTGGCCCGTCATCACCAGCAACGCGAACGGTAGCAGGGCGAGGCCGCCGAACTGCATCAGCGTGCCGAACCAGATATACGGCACCCGCTTCAACCCGAGGACCGAACGATGCGTATCGGACCGAAACCCGATCAACGCGCGCAGCGGCGCGAACAGCAGCGGCAGCGACACCATCGCCGCGACGATCGACGCCGACATGCCCAGCTCGACGATCATCACGCGGTTCAGCGTGCCGGTGAGCAACACCGCCGCCATTCCGACCGATACCTGAAACAGCGACAGGCGCAGCAGCCGGCCGAGCGGCAATTCCGCCGTTGCCGCGTCGGCGAACGGCAGGAAACGCGTGCCGATGCGGTTCCAGAACGCGCCGCTGCGCAGGGTCGCGATACGGATCACCGCGGCAGCACCTCCAGCGCGTGGCTGGTGTAGAAACCGCTGGAGATGCGTTCGCCGCGACCGATCCGGGCGTGTGGCATCGCACCGGCGATCAGCGTGCGCAGCAACCGCTCGCGGACCGGTTCGATCGCCGGGGCCCGGTCGGCGCGCGGGAACAGCTTGCCGATCGCGTGCATGACGACGAGCGGCCGGGTCGATGGCGCGAAGGTGAATAGCAACGAACCGCGCGTGCGATCGGCAAGGCCGGCGACGACATCGACGATATCGAACGCGTCGTAATGGATCAGCGAATCCATCGCGACGACGTGATCGAACCGGCCGAGCGCGGGATCGAGCATATCGCCGACGCGCCAGTCGATGGTCAGGCGCGCGGGCGCCCGTTCGCGTGCCACATCGACCAGACTGGCGGCGACATCGATCGCGACCACCTCTGCCCCGCGCCGCGCCGCCTCGACCGCCAGTGCACCCGTTCCACAACCGGCATCGAGCAGCCGCAGGCCCGTCATGTCGGCGGGCAGCCACGACAGCAACGTCTTGCGCATCCGGTCGCGGCCGGCGCGGACGGTGGCGCGGATACCGCTGACCGGCGCGTCAGACGTCAGCCGTTCCCACGTCTTCGATGCGGTGCGATCGAAATACGTCTCCAGCCGGGTACGGCGGTCGGCGTAACTGGTCGAGGGAAAAGCGGTCGCCATCACTCGAACCCCAGGAATTCGAAAATCTCGCGATCCTTCATCGGCTGCGCGTCGAGCGGTTCGCAGCCGGCCCACATCTGCGCGGCGAGACGCTTGTATTCGAGGCAGGCGGCGTCGACCTCGGGTGTCGATTCCATTTCGAACAACGTGCATTTCTTCAGGCGCGACCGGCGGATCGCGTCGAGATCGGGGAAATGCGCCAGCCGCTTCAGGCCGGTCGCCTCGTTGAACCGGTCGATCTCGTCGGTGGCGGCGGAGCGATTGGCGATGACGCCGGCCATGCGCACGTCGTAATTCCTCGCCTTCGCCTTGATCGCGGCGACGATCCTGTTCATCGCGAAGATGCTGTCGAAATCGTTCGCCGCCACCACCACCGCGCGTTCGGCATGCTGCAACGGCGCGGCGAACCCGCCGCACACGACATCGCCGAGCACGTCGAAGATCACGACGTCGGTATCTTCCAGCAGGTGGTGCTGTTTCAGCAGCTTCACCGTCTGGCCGACGACATAGCCGCCGCAACCGGTGCCGGCCGGCGGGCCACCTGCCTCGACGCACATCACGCCGTTGAATCCTTCGAACATGTAATCTTCGGGCCGCAGCTCCTCGGCGTGGAATTCAACGGTTTCGAGCACGTCGATGACGGTCGGCATCAGCTTCTTCGTCAGCGTGAACGTGCTGTCGTGCTTGGGATCGCAGCCGATCTGCAACACCCGCTTACCGAGCAGCGAGAAGGCGGCGCTGAGGTTGGACGAGGTGGTCGACTTGCCGATCCCACCCTTGCCATAAACGGCGAATACCTTGGCCGTGCCGATCCGGTCGGCGGGGTCGAGCGCGACCTGCACCGACCCCTCGCCATCGAGGGTCAGACGGTCGCGGGTGCGGATCGGGGGATCGAACAGGGCCATCAGATTTTCCTCATGCCGCCACCGCGGTGACGCCTTCCAGGCGGTCTTCGAGTTCGTCGCTGGCGGCGTGGAGCGCCGCGAGGGTGGCGGCATCGGGCGCCCAGAACTGCCGGTCGCTTGCCTCGATCAGGCGGTGGGCGACGCGCGCCGACGCCTTGGGATTGAGCGTGGCGAGCCGTTCGCGCATCGCGGCGTCGAGCACATAGGTTTCGCTGATCCGCTGATAGACCCACGGGTTCACCGTGCCGGTCGTCGCCGACCAGCCCATCGTGTTGGTGACATGGCTCTCGATCACGCGCACGCCCTCGAACCCGTGTTTCAGCATCCCCTCGTACCAGAGCGGGTTGAGCATCCGGGTGCGGGTTTCCAGATCGACCTGTTCGGCCAGCGTGCGGACCTTCGTCGGCCCTTGCGTGGCATCGACGATGTAGATCGGCGCGGCGCTGCCCTTCGCGCGGGTGATCGAGCGGCTGATGCCGCCCAAAGCGTCGACATAATGGTCAATGTCGGTGACGCCGAGTTCGACCGAATCGAGGTTCTGATAGGCGAGATCGACGCCGGCCAGTGCCGATTTGAACAATGCCGCCTGTCGCGCGGGGATGCCGGTGCGGCCATAGGCATAGCCCTTCTGCCGTTCGAACACCTCGGCGATCTCGTCGGGATCGCTCCATGCGCCATCGTCGATCAGCATGTTGACGTTGGCGCCGTACGACCCCTCGGCATTGGAGAAGACGCGCAGGGCCGCGGTTTCGAGATCGCAGCCATGGATGGCGGCGTGCGACAGGCTGTGCTTGCGGACGAAGTTCCGGTCGAGCGGCTCGTCGGCATCGGCGGCGAGCCACGCGGCCTCGGCGATCATGCGCGTCTGGAGGGGCAACAGGTCGCGGAAGATGCCCGACAGCGTGACGATGACGTCGATGCGTGGCCGGCCAAGCTCGGCGAGCGGGATCAGTTCCGCCCCCGCCAGCCGGCCATATCCATCGAAGCGCGGGCGGGCGCCGATCAGCGCCAGCGCCTGCGCGATCTGGATGCCTTCGGATTTCAAATTGTCGGTGCCCCACAGCACCATCGCCAGCGTTTCCGGGAAGGCGGCGGTCGCGGTGTGGCGGGCGATCAGTTCGTCGGCCTGCGCGATTCCCTCGGCACAGGCGAAGGCGCCGGGGATGCGGAAGGGGTCGAAGCCGTGGATGTTGCGCCCGGTCGGCAATACCTTGGGATTGCGCAGCACGTCACCGCCGGGCGCCGGCCGCACGAAACCGGCATCGAGCGCATGGACGAGCGCGTCGAGTTCACCATTGCCGTCGGTCAGGTCGGCACCGGCCGCGATCATCTGCGCGCGCTGATCCTCGGGAATCGGCCGGCCCAGCACGTGCAGGCCGTGCGGGATCAGTTCGCGCTCCACCTCGTACAGGCGCGCGGCGAGCGTCGAGATGTCGCCGGCATCGAGATCGAGCGTCCCGGCCTGCGTCGCGATCATCGGCGCGAGGGCGGCGCGCTCGTCCGCCGATGGCGACGACCGCCAGCGTTCGAGCAGCGCCTTCAGATCGGCCATCCCCTTGTACAGGCCGGATTGCGCGAGGGGCGGCGTCAGGTAGCTGACCAGCGTAGCGCCCGACCGGCGCTTGGCGATCAGCCCTTCGGACGGGTTGTTGGCGGCATAGAGATAGATGTTGGGCAGCGCGCCGATCAGCCGTTCGGGCCAGCAATCGCCGGTCAGCCCCGCCTGCTTGCCGGGCATGAATTCGAGCGCGCCATGGGTGCCGAAGTGAAGCACGGCCTGCGCCCCGAAATCCTCGCGCAGCCAGCGGTAGAAAGCGCTGAACGCGTGGGTGGGGGTGAAGCGGCCCTCGAACAACAGGCGCATCGGATCGCCCTCGTAACCGAAGGCGGGCTGGATGCCGACGAACACCTGCCCGAACTGCGCGCCCAGCACCTGAATGCTGCCGCCGTCGCTTTGCTGTTTGCCCGGCGCGGGGCCCCATTGTGCCTCGATCGCGGCGAGATGCGGTTCGCGGCGGACATGGTCGTCGGCGGGGATACGGACATGGACATTGGCATCGGCGCCGTAGCGGGCGGCGTTGCCGTGCAGGACGGCGTCGCGCAGCGCATCGACATCGGCCGGCACCGCGACGTCATATCCTTCGCCCGACAGGCGGGTCAGCGTGGCATGCAGCGATTCCCAGACCGCCAGATGCGCGGCGGTGCCGGTCGCGCCGGCATTGGGCGGAAAGTTGAACAATATGATCGCGAGCCTGCGGGTCGCCCGCTCGCTACGGCGTAACGTGACGAGCGCGGCGACTTTCGCGGCAAGCGCCTCGGCCCGTTCCGGGCAGGATTGCATCTCGCGGGTCAGGCCGGAGGCGGGAAAGCGGCAGCGTCGCCCGCAGCCGGTGCAGGGCTCGCCCGATCCGTCCGCCCGGCCGCCGAACACGCTCGGCAGGATCGCACCGTCCAGCTCGGGAATGGCGACCATCATCGTCGCCTCGATCGGCAACAGTCCCTGACGACCAGCACCCCATTGCTGGAGCGACTGGAACTCGATCGGGTGCGCGGCGATGTAGGGAACGTCGAGCTGCGCGAGCATCGCCTCGGCCGCGGCGTCGTCGTTATAGGCGGGGCCGCCGACGAGGCTGAAGCCGGTCAGCGACACGACCGCATCGACGGTGGTGCGGCCGTCCTTCATGAAGAACTTCTCGATCGCGGGGCGCGAATCGAGGCCGCTGGCAAAGGCGGGGACGACGCGCAGACCCCTGGCCTCCATCGCCGCGATCACGCCGTCATAATGACCGGTATCGCGGCCGAGCAGATAGGAGCGCAGCATTAGCAGGCCGACGGTGCCGTCTGTTTCCTTCGCGGCCGGCAGTGCGTCGATCCGCTCGGCCATGCGGCCCGGCATCCGTGGGTGATAGACGCCGACATCGGGATAATCGCGCGGCGCCTCGGCCCGCTCGGTGTGGCCGGCATAGCGATGCGCGAGCGCGCGGATCATGGCGACGACATTGTCGTCCGACCCCGCCAGCCAATATTGCAGCGTCAGGAAATAAGCGCGGACGTCCTGTGCGGTGCCGGGGATGAAGCGCAGCATTTTAGGCAGTCGGCGCAGCATCTTCATCTGGCCGGCGCCCGACGAACCCCCTGATTTCGACGAGCCGCGCAGGCGTTTCAGCAGGGCGAGCGGGCCTTTGGCGGGCTTGTCCATCCGATAGTCGCCGAGCCGCGTCAGCCGCACGACCTCGCTGCCCGACATCAGGCCCAGCATCGCCGCGCATTCCTCGCGCCGCGCCGCCAGTGCGGGGAGGACGGCGCGAATGTGATCGTCGAGGAACAGCATCGTCGCGATGACGATGTCACCGCGCGCGATGTCGGCGATGCAGCGGTCGAGCGCGCCGGGGGTGCGGTCCCAGTCGGCAGCGGCGTGGAAGCCGATCGTGATACCCGCATCCTCCGCAGCGAAGCGAGCCGCCGCGCGCTCGGCCGCGCCCGACAGATGGTTGTCGAGCGTGACGATCACGACGTGCAGGGGCGCGCTACCGGGCATAATGCGCCTTCGCGTCGTACAGCGTGTCGAGCGTGATGGTGGACAGGTTGCGCTCGGTGGCGAACTTTTCGGTGTTCCGCCGCGCCTTGCCGCGGACGAAGAACGGGATTTTCAGCAGCTCGCGTTCCGCATCGGCGGACCATAAATCCTCCTCGGCACGGGGAGGGGTCAGGGGTGGGCTTGTTCCATCGTAGTTTGCTGTCGAAACAGGCCCTCCCCCGACCCCTCCCGCAAGCGGGAGGGGAGCAGAGGGAAGATGGCTGGCGCCGCCGGCATCCGAGAATTCGAAATCGTCGCGGAACATCGTCAGCAGATGCTCCTCCAGTCCCATCACCAGCGGATGGACCCAGGTGTCGAACAGCACGTTCGCGCCCTCGAACCCCATCTGCGGGGCATAGCGAGCGGGGAAATCCTGCACATGGACGGGTGCGGAGATAACCGCGCAGGGGATGCGCAGACGCTTGGCGATGTGGCGTTCCATCTGGGTGCCGAGCACCAGTTCCGGCTGAAGCGTCTGGATCGCCGCCTCGACCGCGAGATAATCGTCCGTGACGAGCGGCTCGACGCCGTAGAGGGCCGCCGCGACGCGCAGGTCGCGGGCGAACTCGCGGTTGTAGCAACCGAGGCCGACGACCTCGAACCCCAGTTCGTCGCGCGCCACGCGGGCGGCGGCGATGGCGTGCGTCGCGTCGCCGAAGATGAAGACGCGCTTGTTGGTCAGATAGGTCGAATCGACCGATCGGCTCCACCACGGCAGGTTCGATGTATCGAGCGCGACGGTGGCATCGACGCCGGCGATCGCGGCGACCTCGGCGATTAAGTCGCGGGTCGCGCCGTGGCCGATCGGCACGGTGCGCACGGTCTTCTGGCCGAAGCGGCGTTCGAGCCAGCGGCACAGCGTGTCGGCGATCTCGGGATAGAGGCAGATGTTGAAATCGGCATCGCCCAGCCGCGCCAGATCGGCGGGCGTCGCGCCCAGCGGGGCGGTGACGTTCACGGCGATGCCGAGACGGTCGAGCAGACGCGTGATCTCGATCACGTCGTCGCGGTGGCGGAAGCCGAGCGCGGTCGGCCCCAGGATGTTGGCGGTGGGCCTGCCGCCATCGGGCCGCGGGGCGGGGACCGTATCGGCGCACATCCGGCGGGCAAGCTGGTAGAAGGTTTCCGCCGCGCCCCAGTTCTCCTTGCGCTGATAGCTGGGCAGTTCGAGCGCGACGACCGGGCAGGGCAGGCGCATCGCCTCGGCAAGGCCGGCGGGGTCGTCCTGGATCAGTTCTGCGGTGCAGGATGCGCCGACCAGCATCGCCTGCGGCTGGAACCGGGCATAGGCGTCGCGCGCCGCCTGCTGGAACAGTTCGGCGGTATCCTTGCCCAGATCGCGCGCCTGAAACGTCGTGTAGGTGACCGGCGGACGCTGCCCCCGCCGCTCGATCATGGTGAACAGCAAGTCGGCATAGGTATCGCCCTGCGGCGCATGGAGGACGTAGTGGACACCCTGCATCGCGGTGGCGATCCGCATCGCGCCGACATGGGGTGGTCCCTCATAGGTCCAGACGGTCAGCTGCATCGCCTCAGACCCTCAACACGTCGCGCCGCCGCAGCGGTCGCGCGAAGAGTTCGGCGAGGTCGCCGGCCTGGTCGAAGCCGTGGATCGGCGAGAAGACCAGCTCGATCGCCCATTTGGTCGTCAGCCCCTCCGCCTCCAGCGGGTTGGCGAGGCCGAGGCCGCAGACGGTCAGGTCCGGCCGTGCGGCGCGGAGGCGGTCAAGCTGGCGATCGACGTCCTGCCCCTCGCTGAGGAGCGTTCCCGCCGGCAGCAGCGCGAGCTCTCCAGCGAGGTGGCGGCGGTGGAGATAGGGCGTGCCGACCTCGACCGGGATCATGCCGGCCTCGGTGGCGAGGAAGCGTGCCAGCGGCACCTCCAGTTGCGAATCGGGCAGGAAGGTGATGCGCTTGCCCGCCAGTCGATCGCGCGAATGCTCGATCGCGCGCTTGGCGCGCTCGCGGCCCGGTGCGATCACGCGGCGGAAATGCATCTCGTCGATGCCGAAGGAGCGGGCCGCGGCGTGCAGCCAGTCGGTCGTCCCCTCCGCGCCGAACGGGAACAGCGCGTCGAGGCGGCGTGCGCCGCGATCTTCCAGCGTGCGGGCGGTCTCGCCGAGGAACGGCTGGGCTAACAGGAAGCGCGTGTGGGGGCCGACCGGCGGCATGTCGTCCGCCCGCCGTGCCGGCAGGACATGGACGGGAGCGATGCCGAGGTCGGCGAACAGCCGCAGGAACTGGTCCTCGACGACATCGGGCAGGGCGCCGACGATCATCAGGCTCGGCGCATCGGTGGTGTCGGCCGGCAGATCGGCGACCAGCGCGGCGAGGCAGGCGTCCTCGCCCTCGGTAAAGGTCGTCTCGATGCCGGAGCCGGAGTAGTTGAGGATCTTCGTCACGCCGGCATGCTTGACCGACAGGCGCGCGGCGGCGCGCGTCAGGTCGAGCTTGATGACCTCCGACGGGCAGGAGCCGACGAGGAACAGCAGCTTGATGTCGGGGCGGCGGGCGAGCAGCCGATCGACGACGCGGTCGAGTTCCTCGTTGCAGTCGGCCATGCCGGCAAGGTCGCGTTCCTCGATAATCGCGGTGGCGAAGCGCGGCTCGGCGAAGATCATCACGCCCGCGGCGGATTGCAGCAGGTGCGCGCAGGTGCGCGAACCGACGACGAGGAAGAACGCGTCCTGCACCTTGCGATGCAGCCAGATGATGCCGGTCAGGCCGCAGAACACCTCGCGCTGACCACGCTCGCGCAGCACCGGTGCGGCGTCGCACCCCGGGGTCGTCGCGGGCAGCGCCGGGGTCACCCGGACACCGCCATGCGGGCGGGCGCACCACCCTGAAGCCGTGCGGCGCGCAGTTTCAGCAGGAACTGCGTCGCGTTGATCGCATAGGTGGCATAGGCCGCCAGGGCGAGCAGCATCCGGTTGCGCTCGGTGCCGACATCACCGGCCAGCGCCACCAGATAGGCGGTGTGGAGGGCCAGCACGAGCATGCTGAACACGTCCTCCCAGAAGAAGGCGGGGACGAACAGCCAGCGGCCGAACACGATCTTTTCCCAGATCGATCCGGTAATCATGATGGCGTAGAGCGCGATCGTCTTCACGACGATCGAGATCGTGGCGGCCTCTGATCCCCGACCGGTGGCGAGGTAGCGCAGCACCAGTGCCAGGCTGATGAGGAAGATCAGGAACTGGATGGGGGCGAGAATGCCCTGCACCAGCGTCCACCGGGTCGAGTCGCGGCGGCGGCGCTGGTCGGCGTCGTACAGCGGCGGGGTGCCGCTTCGTATCGCTTTTGCGAAATCTGGGTCGTTCGCCCGCATCGCTCTCCCTCGCCCTTATTGTCAGCGAGACTAGAACTACCTCGATCAAAGTGTCAATTAAAACTGACGTCCAATGTTGTTGACACATAGTGCGGTGCGGCGTGTTTGGGTTGTTGCCTCTACCGTTGATCGAGGATAAGTTTCGAGTCGCGAAGCATGGCGAAAACGCCGGTCTCGCAAGTAGGGCGATTGGGTCGGCCTGGCTGGGAGAGCCGGTGATGGCGTCGTTGGCGAGATATGGCGATACGGATGCGGCCCGGAGCGATGCTTCGTCGGCCCGCCGGTTTCGCGCCGATGCCGAGGGACTGGCCGCGTTTCGCCTGCTCGCCGATGTCGAATGCGAGCGATCACTGTCCGCCCTGATCGAAAGCGAAATCATTCCGCGCCTGATGATCGCGCACGCATCCGGCCTCCCCGATGCGCCGACGACCGATGGCCGCGCCACGATCGACGCGGTCGAGATCGCCGATCTCGCGCCGCTCGCGCTGATGGTCGAGGCGGACGCGTTGCTGGCCCATGTCGAGGCGATCCTGGCGCGGGGCGTATCGGTTGAGACCGTGATGGTCGACCTGCTGGCGCCGACGGCACGCCTGCTGGGCGAATATTGGGAGGACGATCGCTGCGATTTCGTCGAGGTGACGATGGGATTGTGGCGGTTGCAGGAGGTGGTCCACGAGATCGCCGCGCGTTCGCCGGGCAATCGGCCGGTCGCGCCGGGCGGGCGGCGCGCGCTGTTCGCCTCGATGCCCGGCGACCAGCATAATTTCGGCACCGTGGTGATCGACGAACTGTTCCGCCGCGATGGCTGGACGACCGACCGGATGAGCGATGCCGCAACGCCCGACCTGCTGAAGCGGGTCGGCGAATCATGGTTCGACATGATCGGATTGACGATAAGTTGCGACTGCCATATCGCCGGCCTGACGTCGGTTATTGGTGCGATGCGGAATGTATCGAAGAACCCACGTGTCTGCATCATGGTCGGCGGCCGGATTTTCAGTGCCGATCCCGATCTTGCGGCACATGTCGGTGCGGATGGTACGGCGCAGGACGCCAGACTTGCCCTGAAGGTCGCTGCGGATCTGGTCCGTGCGCGTGAGGGGGATATCCTGACGGTCTGAACGATTATCGGTCTTCCGGGAGTGCGACGCTCGTCGATGAACAAGCCTATCGCCCTGTCTCGTAAAGCGACCTTTGCCACGCCCGATACCATGCCGGGCGCGTTGTCCGCCGGCGTCGCCGCGACGTTGCTGGCGGCGGTCGGGGACGTCGCGTTCATCCTGTCGGCCACGGGGGACATCTTGGATATCGCCGTGTCGCACGGCGATCTGGTCAATCACGGGTTCGCCGACTGGGTCGGCAGCGCGTGGATCGATACGGTGACGGGCGAGAGCCGGACGAAGATCGCCGAGATGCTGGCCGCGGCGACGGCGGGCGATACGGCGCGCTGGCGGCAGGTGAACCATCCCGCGGCCGGGGGCGACGTGCCGGTCCGGTATCTGGTGATCGCGCTGGGCGAGGGAGAGCGGCTGATCGCGATCGGTCGCGACATGCGCGGCGCGGCGGCGATGCAGCAGCGGCTGTTGCAGACCCAGCAATCGCTGGAGCGCGACTATATCCGGCTGCGTCAGGCCGAGACGCGGTATCGCCTGTTGTTCGACATGGCATCCGAGCCGGTGCTGATCGTCGATGCCGAAACGCGCCGCATCCGCGAGGCCAACCCGGCGGCGCACGACCTGCTGGACGTCAGCGATGGCGCGCTGATCGGCAATCCGGTGAACATGATCGTCGCGATCGAGCAGCGCGACGACCTGATCGCGCACCTGGGTGCGTCGGAAGCGGCCGACGATGTCAGGCCGGTCATCCTGCGGCTGGCCAACCGGCGCGGCGAGGCGCGGATATCGGTGCGGCTGTTCCGGCAGGCGCGCACGCCGATGCTGATCCTGCGCATCGAGCCGGCCGAGAACACGATCGCCGGCCACCGGTTCGACGCCACGCTGGCCGAGGTGGTCGAGCGGATGCCGGATGCGTTCGTGCTGGTCGATCGCGACATGACGGTGCTGACCGCGAATGCGGCGTTCTTGGAACTGACCGAACTGCCGTCGATCGACCGGGTGGTCGGCGGGCGGCTGGGGACGTGGCTGGGCCGGCCGGGCATCGATCTGGAACTGATCGTCGGTCAGTTGCGCGAACATGGATCGGTGCGCAACGTCGCGACCATCCTGCGCGGCGCGGCGGGGGCGCAGGAGGAGATCGAGATTTCCGGCGTCATCGCGCCCTCCGGACCTTTGGCCGGGCAGGGCGAGTGTTACGGCTTCACGATCCGCAATGTCGGGCGGCGGCTGCGCAGCGTGCCGGCGGCCGGCGGCGATGTGCCGCGGTCGGTCAGCCAGCTAACCGAACTGGTCGGGCGGATGTCGCTGAAGGAGATCGTGCGGGAAAGCACCGACATGATCGAGCGGCTCTGCATCGAGGCGGCGCTGGTCTATACCTCGGACAATCGCGCATCGGCGGCCGAAATACTGGGGGTCAGCCGGCAGAGCCTGTATTCCAAGCTGCACCGGCATGGGCTCGGCAATCTGGTGTCGGGCGACAACTGACGCCGGGTACGGATGCGCGCGGAAAGTCGCTAAAGTCACACTCTCCCACGTGCGCGCGGGCGGGCGCATGGGTGTACGCGCGCGGGGGCGGGCGGGGATTATAGATCGACGGTGGCAAAGAGCGGTTGTTCGACGGGGGTAGTTCTTCGTCTTCGTGTAGGACAGGGGTGATTTTGTGATGGCTGAACCCGGCGGCTGGCTGAAGTTTGATGATCCATTTCTGTCCGTTCGTGTTGAGTAGGGACCGAGTGGCTCCGCAGGAGCGTATCGAGGGCTCGTATCGAAGCACTGTTCCGCGTGATGATCTGTCTCTCGATATGGACCCCTTCGACTGCCTGCCCATGCACGCGCTTAGCAACCGTATCGCGGGTCAAGCGGGATCGACATGCCATGGTCGATCATGGCGTCGGCGGTTGCCTCGTCGATGCGGCGATCTCTTGGCCAGAAAGGCCAGATGCCGCTCGACAGAACCGGTGACGGGCGGCTGGCCCGGGATCAGTTCGCGCTGCTTCTCTTGGGCTGCGGCATCGACAAGTTGGCGACGTCGGCGGACCGCGATGCCGAGCGTGTAGCGTGTGAGCAGCGCGGGCAATCAGATACCGGACATTGCCGCCCGAACTTCGTGCTTTCGACGACACTACCAACTAGCGGATCGTAGCCAGGAACAGCATGTGGTCATTCACGTGCCTTGATCCGCCCGTCAATTCAGACGCTGGTTCATCTCCGCCGTTCAAAATGCCGGGCGAGATTGGCCATCGAATCACGCAAGCGCCGGCAGCCGGTCGAGATGCTTCTCAAGCGTGATCGGATATTCCCGCACCCGAACACCCGTCGCGTTGTAGATCGCATTGGCGATCGCCGGCGCCACTCCGGTCAGACCCAGCTCACCCACCCCCTTCGCCTTCACCGGCGAGATCGTCGGATCGACCTCGTCGATAAAGAAGGCGTCGAGATGCGGGATGTCGGCGTGTACCGGCACCTCGTAGCCCGCAAGATCGTGGTTCACGAAAAAGCCGAAACGCTTGTCGATCGCCATGTCCTCCATCAGCGCCGCACCGACGCCCATCACCATCCCGCCGATCACCTGGCTGCGCGCGGTCTTGGCATTGAGGATGCGTCCCGCCGCGCAGACCGCGAGCATGCGTCGCACCCGGACCTCGCCGGTATAGGCGTCGACGGCGACCTCGGCGAAATGCGCGCCGAAGGTTTGCTGCTGGAATTGGTCGGCTAGCTTCGCAAACTCCATCAGGTCCTCGACCACGATGTCGCCGTCCTTGGCCGCGTCGGCGAGTTTTACCGATCGGTTGCCGCTATGCACATGCCCATCGGCGAAATCTACGTCGGCCGTATTGAAGCCGAGCCGCTGAGCCACGGTTTCGCGCAGCTTCGTGCACGCGGCATAGACGCCCGCGGTCACCGACGGCGCGCCCTGCTGACCACCCGATCCCGGCGTTTCCGGGAAAGTGGAGTCACCGAGTTTGACGACGATCCGGTCGGGCGCGACGCCCATCATCTCGGCCGCGGTCTGCTGGACGACGGTATAGCTGCCGGTGCCGATATCCGTCATGTCGGTCTCGATCGTCACGACGCCGGTCCGGTCGAGCCGCGCCCGCGCACCGGCCTTGGCGATCTTGCCACCACGGATCGCCCCGGCCATCCCCATGCCGATCAGCCATTGCCCCTCGCGGACGGCGCTCGGCGTGCTCCGGCGCTTGTCCCAGTGGAACCGTTGCGCGCCCTCTCGCAGGCAGCGGACGAACGCTCTGGTGGAGAAAGGCTTGTCGGGATTTTCGGGATCGACCTGCGTATCGTTCACCACGCGCAGCTCGATCGGATCCATCTTCAGTTTTTCCGCCAGCTCGTCCATCGCAATCTCGAGCGCCATCAGTCCGGGCGCTTCGCCGGGTGCACGCATCGCGTTGCCCTCGGCCAGATCGAGCGTTGCCAGCCGCATCCGGGTCAGCCGGTTCGCGCCGGCGTAGAGCGTCCGTGTCGAGGTGACGGTCGGCTCCGTCCGCCCACCGACGAGGTTGCCCGACAGGCTGTCGTGCCCGATCGCCGTCAGCCGCCCGTCACGGCCCGCCCCCAACTGGACACGCTGGATCGTCTTGGGCCGATGGATCGTGGTGTTGAACATGATCGGCCGCTGCAACGCGATCTTCACCGGGCGCTTGACCACGCGCGCGGCGATCGCCGCCAGCGCCAGATCGATCTGCACGGTCCCCTTACCGCCGAAGCCCCCGCCGATGTAGGGCGAGATCAAGTGGACGTTCTGCTTGGGGATGCCGAGGATCAGTCCCAGGTCGCGCGTCCCCCAGTTCATCTGCTGGATCGATGTCCAGCACGTCACGCGGTCGCCGTCCCATTTGGCGATCGAGGCATGCGGCTCCATCATCGCATGGGCCTGATCGGGAACCGTGTAGGTCTCGTCGACCTTGACCGGAGCCGCGGCGAACGCCCTGGCAAAGTCACCGACCCGCTTCTCATTGGGACCACCGAACTCGCCCTCCGGCGGAACCGGCGCGCTCCCGTTCTGCGCCGCCAGATCGAACCGTCCCGCCGTCCGCTGGTAATCGACGCGGACCAGCCCTGCCGCCGCCCGTGCCTGCTCGAAGGTTTCCGCGACGACGACGGCGACCGGTTGATGATAATGGTCGACCTCCGGCGCGGCGAGCATCTTCTGGACATAGAACTTGCCGACCCCGGGTTTGCCTGCATTGAGGTACGTAACGACCCCGATCACGCCGGGCGCGCGTTCCGCATCACGCGTATCGATCGACGTGATCCGGCCCCTGGCGATCGCGGCGCCGAGGATGTAGCCATAGGCAAAACCGGGCGCTACATCCTGCCATTCATAGGCATAGGTCGCCGTGCCGGTGGTTTTCAGATGCCCTTCGTAACGATCGAGAGGCTTGCCGAGCACCTTCATCCGGTCGGTCGGATTGGTGCCTGCGGGTGTATCGAAGATCATGGCTTTACCTCTGCAAGCACCGCCGCGAGGGTGCGCGTCGCGAGTGGGATCTTGAATGCGTTGTCGTCGGTCGGCCGCGCGTCGGCGAAAACGGCGTTCGACATCTCGACCGCACCGCGGGGCATCGCCGCCTCCGCGGCCTCCACTCGCCAAGGGCGATGGGCGACACCGCCGAACGCTGCGCGTCCGCTGCCGTCGCGCTGGACGATGGCGGCGACCGAGACGAGCGCGAATGCATAGGACGCGCGGTCGCGCACCTTGCGGTAGACATGCGTCCCACCGACCGGACGCGGTAGCGTGACGGCGGTGATGAGTTCACCGTGATCGAGCGCGTTATCGCGTTCCGGCGTGTCGCCCGGCAGCGTATGGAAGCTGCCGATCGGGATGGATCGTGTCTTCCCGTCCGCCCTCACCGTCTCGACCGTGGCATCGAGCACGCGCATCGCAACCGCCATGTCGCCGGGATAGGTTGCAATGCAGGCGTCGCTCGATCCGATGACGGCAAGCTGGCGCGAATAGCCGCCGATTGCCGCACATCCCGACCCTGGCTTGCGCTTGTTGCAGGGCTGGTTCGTGTCGTAGAAATACGGGCACCGCGTCCGCTGAAGCAGATTGCCCGCGGTGGTCGCCTTGTTCCGCAGTTGGCCGGATGCACCCGCGACGATGGCGCGGCTGAGTACGCCATAGTCCCGCCGGACCCGCTCGTCGCTCGCAAGTGCCGTGTTGGTGACGAACGCTCCGATCCGCAGCCCGCCAGCCTCAGTCGGCTCGATCCGGTCGAGCTTGAGGTCTTGTACGTCGACCAGATGGGTAGGCGTCTCGATCTCCAGCTTCATCAGATCGAGCAGGTTGGTACCGCCCCCCAGGAACCGCGCGCCGGGATTGCTCGCGACTATCCCAGCCGCGTCGGCAGGCGTCGTGGCTCGCTCATAAGTGAAGCTCTTCACGCGCGCGCTCCTGCAACGTCGGCCATCGCGTCGACGATGTTGGAATAGGCACCGCAACGGCAGATGTTGCCGCTCATCCGTTCCCGCATCTCGGCACCGGTCGGCTTTGGCGCTGCCATCAGATCGGCCTGGGCATGGCTTGGAATGCCCCGCTTGATCTCCTCCAGAACGGAAACCGCGGAGCAGATCTGGCCGGGCGTGCAGTAGCCGCACTGGTACCCGTCATGCTTCACGAAGGCAGCCTGCATCGGGTGGAGGCGCTCTGGCGTGCCGAGGCCTTCGATCGTCGTCACGGCATCGCCTTGATGCTGGACAGCAAGGCTGAGGCAGGCGTTGATCCGCTCGCCGTTGACGATGACCGTGCACGCGCCGCACTGTCCGTGATCGCAGCCCTTCTTGGTACCGGTCAGGTGCAGATGTTCGCGCAGTGCATCGAGCAGCGTCGTGCGCGGGTCGAGCGTCAGCGTTTGAGACGCGCCGTTCACTGTCATGGCGACCTTGTACGTCGGCACGGCTTTCACGGGCGGCGCGGCTTCGGCCGTTTCACTTGCAAATGAAGATACCGCGGCAGTGGTGGCGCTGCTCATCAGCATTTCCCTTCGGGATAATTGAAAAGTCTCACTGCCCATCCGGACCTCCGCATGCGCGCTGTCGGCGCCGATCAGGACTATTAAACGCTTTCGGGCGAAGCAGGTTACCCGGAGGCTACTTGATGCGACCATGAATCAGGTTCAGCATCAGCCCATGCTTGTCACCCGTACAAACCTGACTGATCTGACCTACTTTCTGGCGATTGCGCGGCATCGCAATTTTCGCATGGCCGGGCTCGAGCTTGGCGTGTCCGCCTCCGCGGTCAGTCATGCACTGAAGAGTTTCGAGGGGCGTGCAGGCGTCCGCCTGATCAACCGGACGAACCGAGCCGTGACGTTGACGTCGGCAGGCAAGGCGCTGGAGAAATCGGTTTCGGGGTCGTTTGCCGACATCGGCTCTGCACTCGAGGGTCTCGATCAGCTCCGCGCCACTCCTGGCGGGAAGATCCGCATCAACGCCGTGGTCGACGCGGTAACGCTGGTGCTGGGCCCCGTGCTGGCTGAACTGTCTCGCCGCCACCCCGATATCGAAGTCGATCTGGTATCCAGCAACCGCATTGTCGATGTCGTGGGCGAGGGGTTCGACGCCGGCGTGCGCTATGGCGGGACCGTTCCCGAAGACATGATCGCGCAGCGTCTTTCGGCCGATCTCCGCTGGGTTGTGGCAGCCTCCCCCGGTTATCTTGAAGAGCACGGCACGCCGGCTCATCCAGACGAGTTGAAGAAGCACCGCTGCCTGGGGGTGCGTCTCGGTGACGACAGCATCTATCGCTGGGAGTTCGAGGGGCCGGACGGTGAATTCGATGTGGCCATCAAAAGTGCGATGACCGCTGACGACAGTCGATCGACCCTGGCGATGGCGCTGAACAGTGGAGGCCTGACGTTCGGCCTTGAGCCGCTGTTTGCCAAGCATGTTGCCGACGGTAACCTTCGCCTCGTGCTGACCGACTGGGCGACGACGGGGCCGGGCTTCTATTTATACTATTCCGGACGCCGGCAGGTACCAGCGGCTTTGCGTGCCCTGCTGACTATAGCGGGTGAACTGAAACCGCTTGGCTGACACCTGCTTGTGTCATCAGGCATTCACCTGCGTCGTCGAAATCTAGTTCTTCCCTCGACGATGCGACGACCCCAATCATGGCCATTCCAGCGAATGGCGGCCTTTGTAGAACCGGTCATTCCGAAGGGAACGAGTATCCGCAAAGGAATATCAAGGTACGCCGAGAGGCGGTAGATCGATGCGCACCCCATCCTGCCGGATGGCCTCATTGGCGCCAAACCCCGATGGAGCGGGCTTTTTCGTCAGGTCTGGCATAGCTGACCTGACGAAAAGAGAGCCGGTTTTCTTATCAAGACCGGACCAGAGACGGTGTGAGGCTCACCTCGATTCAGACTGTATAGTCAATGGACCAATCAGACGGGAGTAGCTCGATCGCAAAGCCCGCTACTGGTTTTCGAAAGCTATTCACTGGCTTCTGACAAATTGGGTCAAAGCGGCGGCAGGGCGTCCTCTGCTTTCATGACCCTGACGGGAAGTTTCAGCGCGTCGAGTTGAGGCCGGATGATGGCGGCATTGCCGACGATGGCCCATACCCAGCGATCGGCCGAAAGCTGGGCGCGCAGCGCCGCATTGGTTTCCTCGAGCGTGACCGCCCGGTATCGGGCGTTCGCTTCCGCCGGGTAGGTATCGGACCGGCCATTCCGGCGCACATCGTCGAGCGCGCCGACAATGCCATCGCGCGTGGCGAAGCGCGAAGCGGCACCACCGAGTGCTGCCGCCTTTGCAGCCGCCAGTTCGTCGGCCGTTATCGGGCGCTCGTCGAGGACTTCCTTAAGCTCCCTGATCACCTCGGCGATGACGGGGCCTGCCTTGTCCTGCTGGACGCTGCCCTCGAAGGAATATTGCGATCCGTAACGCCGGCGATCGAAGCTGGCATATGACCCGTATGTCCAGTGCTTGTCCTCCCGCAGGTTCATATTGATTCGAGATCCGAAGCTGTTGCCCAGCACCTTGCTGGCCAGGATCAGGGCCGGGGCCGGCTCGCTGTCACCGATCGGCACGGTCTGCCGGCCGACGATATCGGCCTGTACCGCCCCGGGAAGATCGATGAGGACGATCCCGGGCACGCCGGGTCTGGGGTGATGGACGACCGGTGCACGGGGTTCCGTCTTGCCGGAAACCTTCCAGTCACCGATGGTCCGCTCCAGTACGGGCAGCAATTCGGCCAGACTTTTGTCGGACACGACGACGATGCTGGCATATTCCGGCCTGATCCAGCGGGTGAACGACGCCCTCAGCCCCGCCTGGTTGACCGCGCCGATATCTGCCGCGGTGTCGTACATGAGCAACCAATTGTAGGGCGAGCCCGCGTCGACCAACGGCGATATGGCTTCGGTCGTCAGCGTCGATGGTGACAACCGCGCGCGCGCCAGCCGATCGATGCTTTCCCGCTTAAGGCGTTCGAGCGCGGCCGCAGAGAAATCCGGTGAGATCAACATGTCGCGGACCATGCCGAGGCCATCGCCGAGGCTGACGTCAGGCGCATCGAGCACGACGCTGCCCTGGTCCAGACCGATACTGGCACCCAGATTCAGGCCGAGGAGTTCCTTGCGCCTGTTGATCGACTCTTCGCCCTGTCCGGCAAACCCCTTGTCGAGCAGCGCGTACATGAATCGGATGGAATAATCGCCGGGCACGTCCAGCTGAGTGCCTTCGAAGCTCATCGAGATCTTCGTGAAAGGCACGGCCGATCCGCGGGCATACAGCACGGGAATGCCGTTGCTGAGACGGGTCCGTTCGATCGCCGGAAAACCGGGATCGGAGGGTGCGGCGACGGACGGCAGCGGTCGTGGCTTGCGCCTGGCGGCCAATTGCGAGGGGGGCTCCGGTGCGATCGCCGGCACCGCCGGCACGGTCACAGCAGATCCGTCGATGCCCTCGTCTTCCTTCGGGGTCACACGCGGTCCGGGCATCACGGTCAATTCATATCGCGGCCGGTCCAGCCACTTGCGAGCGACGGCCATGAGGGAGGCCGGCGTCTGCGCCGCGTAGATGCGAAGGTTGCCCTTGTAGGCGTCGGGGCTGCCTTGCGTCATCATGCCGTCTGCAAGCGTCGAACCACGTGATGTCACATTCTCCAGCGAGCGGGCAAAGCCATAGGTATACCGCGCCATGAAGCGGGCGACGGCATCCGCATCCGGTCGACCGGCAAGAAAGGCGGCGATCTCGCGATCGAGTGCGGCGGCTGCGACCGCGGGATCGATCCCCGGGCGCACCGTGCCCGTGATCGTGAACTGCCCCACTTGCGCATTCGAGGAGTTATCGACGCTGACTGTCTGAAACAGCTTTTGATCGCGAACGAGATGTCTCGTCAGAAGATCATCCTCGCCACCGTTCAGAACTTCCATCACGGCATCCAGCACGAAACTGTCTCGGTCCTGGACGCCGGGCACCGACCATTCCCGGACGATGATGGGACTTGTGACGGGCGCCGTGACCGTTTCACTGATCGTGCGTTTCAGGGGTGCCGGCACGACATCGGGGCGAATGTTGCGCGGTCCCGCGGGGATAGCACCGAAATACTTCGTCACCAGCCGGCGCGCAGTAGGCAGATCGACATCACCGGCAAGGACGAGCAGCGCGTTGTTCGGGGCGTAATGCGCCCTGAAGAACGACCGCACGTCGTCCAGATCGGCGGCGTCGAGGTCCTTCATCGATCCGATGACCGAATGACCATAAGGATGGCTGGGGGGATATAGCGCGGCGCGCGTCATGGTGTCGACGATGCTGGTGGGCGAGGCAGACCCGTTTCTCTTCTCGTTCTGGACGACACCCCTCTGTTCGTCGAGCGTCTTCTGGTCCAACGCCCCCAACAGGTGACCCATCCGGTCGCTTTCCATGAACAAGGCACGATCCAGCGCCTGCGTGGGGATGTATTCGTAATAGTTGGTGCGGTCCGAATTCGTGGAGCCGTTCACGCGGCCGCCGACATCGGTGAGTGGCTTGAGATAGTCTCCCGGTACGTTTTCCGACCCATTGAACATCAGGTGTTCGAACAAATGGGCAAACCCGCTACGCCCCGCCGGTTCGTGCTTGGAACCGACATCATAGGAGACGCTGACCAGAACCATCGGGGTGTTGCTGTCGTGATGCACCAGAACGCGCAGCCCGTTGGGCAGCGTGAAACTGTCATAGGGGATATTCACCTGATCGATGAAGCGACGGATATCCGCGCTTGCAAGGGCAGTGTCTGTATTCGGGTTTTCGGCCGTCGGCGTGACCATCGGCTTCGCCATGGCTGGCGCTGCCATCAGCGGGAGGAAGAAGGCGCAGCACATCAGGACGTGGCGTAGGCGCATGAGATGGTCACTCCAAAAGCGCTGTGGATTCCGCGATCGGATGCCCTGATGCCTGCCGTTTGGCGCATCGACGTCCGTCCGGAGCGTCGCCGTCATGAATGGGTTGGTACCCACCCGTCCCCGGTCGCTCAGGAGGGAAGACAATCGACCGACGCAAACCCGTAACGCCTGGATTTCAAGCAGCAGCTTGCGGGATCGGTGCGATGCGCTGTTACGGCCGGCGATGGATCAGCGGCTGAGGACGATCGCCCGATCCTTGCGACTGACCCGAACGCCGTAAGCCCGTTGAAGAAGTGCGACGAAATTGTCCGCTTCATCGGTACGGAACGATCCTCCGATCCGCAGCGTACCGACGGCAGGATCGGTGCGCATGGGCGGGTTACCGTAACGATTGAACTCGGCGACGGCATCCGCGAGCGGCGTGTTGTCGAACACGATCCTGCCGTCGCGCCAGGCCGTGAGTGCTTCCACCTTCTCCGGCAGATCGGGATCTACCTCGATCCGGTCTGCCCGAGCGACGGCGATATCGCCTGCATCCACGACGACGCTCTTGATCGATCCGGCAGACGCCTGCGTGTCACGTACGTTCACCCTGCCGGACAACACGACCACTGTGACCTTCGCGCCGTCGTTCCGCACCGAAAAACGCGTGCCGAGCACGGTAATGGTGCGCGGACCGGCGTGGACGACGAAGGGCCGGCCGGGATCGTGAACGATATCGAAATAGGCCTCGCCGCTGTCGAGCCAGACTTCCCGGCCCTGCAGGTCCGGGGAGCGCCGCAGCAGGGTAGCCGTGTTCATGTCCACATGGCTGCCATCGGCAAGCGTCAACGATCGGCGTCCGCCCTGAGGCGTCCGATAGTCTCCAGTCTCGGCCTTTCCCCACGGCCTGATCGGACCACCCCACCAGATCCCGCCGACCGCGAGAGTCAGCGATGCGGCAATTCCCGCGGACAGCGCCCACCGGGGCAGGTAGTCGGGCATCTTGGTCCAGCGCGAGGATCTCCGGCGGCGCAAAGGGCCGGCGGCACGTGCTTCCCCCAGCGCAGCAATCCTGTCCGCCGCCTGCCAACCATGTTCAAGCCGCCAAAACGCGGCGCGGTGCGTCATGGCCAGATCGAGCCATGACGCCAGTTCGGCTTCGTCACGCTCGGTCCATTCGGGCTCCTCTCGCCTGAGTATCCATCGCGCCGCCTCTTCCTCGATCACGACGGCTGATCGACGGTCGGCAATCATTGCATTTTCTCTCTGCGTGATCGCACCGAAGGTCCACGTTTGATTCGCCCGCTACCACCCAGCATGGCATCGGCCATTGCGCGAACACCAAGCACGAGTTGTCGTTCCACGGTATCACGCCCGACCCCCATGCGCTCTGCCGTTTCACGGGTCGAAAGGCCTTCCACCTTGCGTAAACGGACGACTTCTCGACAGCGGGGTGGTAGAGCCTCCAGGCCGTCATTTGCCCGCCGCAACGCGTCGCGTGCGTCGAGATGTCGATCCGACGCCATGAGATCAGCATTCCTGTCCATCGTTTCGATATCGCGTAATTGCTCGAACTGCACGACGCGGCTGCGCTTGGTGCGATTGATAAGCATGTTGCGAGCAATCGCAAACACATAGCCGCTAACGTTTACTGGAATTTCGTGGCGGGCGCCAGAGAGCGCCGCCTCATAAACGTCTTGCCTCAGATCGGCCACATCGTCGCCCGATCGCCAATTCCGGGCCAAATACCTGGTGAGAGCAGGCTCCAAAGGAAGAACCTGCTCACAAAACCAATATTTTAACCTTAAGTCGTCAATCATGTGAAGAGCGCTGCATGCCATCACCTATCTTGTGGTGATGGCGGTGGACAGGGATATGTTTGCAACGGCTGGCGATTAACGATCTGCTGCCGGCAAGCACTTAACCGGATCACAGATGCACTTGGAAGTTATCCGAACAACTGATTGCTGTCCGAAATGCCCGTCGCCCAGCCCCGTCGACGTATCGGCTCAGAACACTTTCTGGACGCGAAGGTAGAACGAGCGCAAGCGTGGATCTCCATAGGAGCTATAATATAGCGGTGCAGTGCTCGTGTCGAATGGCGGACGCTTGTTCAAAACGTTATTGATCCCGGCGCTGATCGTCGTTCCGGACAATACCTGATAGCTGGCGTTGATATCGTGATAAGTCTGGCTTTTCACGTAAGCAGAACCTTGCGCCGGGACAAAACCTCTCTCTTCGTTCAGTGCATACCGGTCAAAGTAGCGAATCTGCCAGCCGAGATTGACATTATCCTTGCTCCAGTTGATCGCTGCGCTTCCACGCCAGCGCAGCGATCCGTTCGACCCGGCAGCCGTCGCAAATCCCAAGGGAACGACGCCGGCATAGTCGATTGCCGGCAGGCCGGGGAAACTCTCCACCAGCAGCGACCTCACGAAGGTAGCGCGCGAAGTGACGGCCAGATCGCCGCCCAGCAAGCGGTGACCATAGTCGAGCACGAAATCGACGGCTTCGGTCGAGGCGCCGAGAAGGTTGACGAGCGACACATCCAGGCTTGTGATCGGTCCGACGGCAAAACCGCCCGATGCCTGCCCCCGGGTGACCCGATCGGGGTTGGCGGCGAGAAATGTTTCGAAGAAGGCCTGGGTTTCTCCGATCAGAAGGGGGAATTGCGGATCGAAATAGATGTCACGCTTCTTGATACGGGTCCAGTCGGCGGACACCCGCAGGCCAGGCACGAATGCCGGGGTCACGATCACCCCCGCCGACAACGTCTTGGATGATTCGGGTCTGACATCGGGGTTGCCCCCGCTGGCACCGGGTATCTCGTTTGCGAAGGCACCGGGGGTGCCTATGACTTCATTACCGCGCGCGGGATCTTTGAGTAAGAACTGCAGCGCTGGCTGTGGCACCTTGACCAACTGCGTCAGGCTCGGCGGAAGATAGCCCGTCGTATAGGATCCGCGGATGACCAGCGGTTTGACGGGGATCCAGCGGAAACTGATGCTGGGGTCGATATGAGAATTGCGGGTGGTGCTGCGCACGACCTCGGCACCGGCTGGCGGACAGCTTGCGAATGGATCGGTGGCGGGTAACGCCGAATTGCTGCCGAAGCAGGCATAGGGATCGGCGCCATTCCCGACATATTTCTCCGCGCGGGCGGACAGGCGCAGTTCGAATTGCCGGATCAGCGGCAGTCGGTTGGCTTCACCGATGATTGGAAATGCAATTTCTCCATAGGTCGACCAAGTGCGTTGATTGGCAGGCGCCGCATAGGTCAGAATGGATTTCGTTACTCGATTGGAGGCCGATACGACCGCGCCGTTACGTTGATCGACGAACTCGATGTTCAGCGTCATCTGCGTTTTTCCGCCGGGCAACTGAAGCGGAAGTGGACCGGCAACCCGCAATGACGGCGCAAATGTCGATGACGTGCCGGGGGTCCGTTTACGACCAAAAGGGAGATCGTCGTAATTCAACACGAGTGGTTGGATAGTCAGATCGCGCAGGACGTTTTGCTGCCCCTCGGAGAGCTCCAGTTCCGTTGTCGTGCTGATGCGGGACAACTCGACGTCGCTGACGAACCGGCTTTTCGCGTAAGACAAATCCACCGCCGCCTGCCAGTCCCACGGCAGTTTCGCGATGAAACCACCGATTACAGACATGCTTTTTTGACGGTTGCGGACGGTGCTTTCCAAAGCGACCCCAGGCAGGGCAACCTGAATTACCTGCTGAAAAGGATTCTCGGGCGCATCCTCTGAGACGTAAACCGTCTGCGGTCCGCGAGAGACGCCGCTGGACGAGTTTGTTCGCGCCCATGTCGCACCGACATAGCCTGTGAGACGATCGTTGAATTCGCGTCTGACCGTAAGCGAGCCGTTGATCCGCTCCGATCCGTACAGCAGCGGTGCGCGACGACCGGACCCGACGGAAGAGTCGTTCAGATCGTAATTGTACATCCCATTGGCAGCGACCAGGGGCGCAACGCCGTCCGTGGACAGCCCGCGATAGCCGGCGGGAATGGTCCCGTAGGTCAGGGGCATGGTTGCGCCGCCATATTCGGGCTTGAGCGTCAAGGCGTTGGCGTTCGTCGTGAAGTTGGGCTGTGTCCCGTTAGGAACGGTTTGAAAACGTCCTTCGAAAAAAGCCGGATCGTTCGCGCGGATTCTGGCGATCGAACGTGCCGCCAGATCGGCGCGATCACCATAAAGCAGTGGTCGCGACTTTTGCCAGCCGCCGGCGAAGGATATTCTGGTGCGTCCCCCTTCCACGGGGAGGCCGTAGGTGACGTCGACCTGCCCCTCACCCTGGGCGAAATCGGTGGTATTGCCGTAGGATGCCGAAATCTCACCGCCGGTATAGTCGCGCTTCAGGACGATGTTGACGACGCCCCCCGAAGCACCGCTGCCGTAGATGCCCGACGCCGAGGAGGCGAGCACTTCGATACGCTCGATCGAGGCGAGCGGGATGCCGGTGATCGAAGGCTGCGTCAGGTTGCCGTCCCCGATATTGACGCCCGGCTGACGGCGGCCGTCGACGAGGATCAGGGTATCGCGAGCACCGAGGCCACGCAGGTTGATGGAACTGAGCCCCCGCGTATTGTCGGTGCCGCTGTTGGCGCCGCGCGCCTGCTGGCTGACGACGGGCGATGTATTCACGTTGAGGCGATCGCGCAGGAACGTTTCCAGATTTGGGGAGCCGCTGCGCTGGATCTCCTCGCGCGTCAGGACGATGAAGGGCTGACTGTCATTCTGCGTACGGGCGATGCCGGTATTCAGCGACCAGGACGATCGACCGGTCACTAGAATGTCAGGCGTGGCGTTGCCGCCATCCGCCTCCACGACCATCTCCTTCGGGATGATCGCGACGGCGCCGTCCGGCTCGTCCATTCTGACGAAGCCCGAGCGGGCAAGGAGGATGTCGAGGGCCTCGTCGGCCGACATCATGCCCCGCACGCCCGGCGTACGTTTGGCAGTCATATCCTCAGAGCGGAAGATGATCGACCGCTTCGTCAGCCGCGACCATGTCTTCAGCGCCGCATCCAGTGAGCCGACCGGGATGTCGAAGGTCTGTCGATCGGGAGCAGTCTTGTGCAGGCCGGTCTGCGCATGCAGCGGCGCTGTCAGCGCCAGCATGGCGGTACCGAGCAGGGTGGCACGAATCCGGGACCGGACGAAAGGCATGTCGATATTCTCCCCCGGCAGCCTTTCCCCAAGACTGCATCTACATGCAGGGACAATCGGCAGTCACAAACCCGTAACGTATTTTGGTTCCCCGATCGGATTATCCGAGAAAATATATATGGTGACCCGTTTCATGGACGGTGCCGGTTCCGCCGGGATGGGACCATCGTCGCGTCCGGAGCCGGCAGCTTGCCGGCCCCGGGCACAGAACCTCAGAGCGGCGGCAGGACGTCCGCGGCTTTCACGACCTTCACGGGAAGCCCCAGCGCATCGAGCTGGGGCCGAATGATCGCAGCGTTGCCGACGATGGCCCATACCCACCGATCAGCCGAAAGCTGTGTGCGCAAGGCGGCGTTGGTCTCTTCAAGCGTTACCGCGCGGTAGCGGGCGCTCGTTTCTGCGGGGAAGCTGTCCGGCCGATCATATTTGCGGATTTCTTCGAGCGAACTGGTGATCCCGTCACGACTGGACAGGCTGGCCGCGGCCTGTCCGAGCGCCGCGCCCTTGACCGCCGACAGCTCCTCCGCCGTTATCGGCCGCTCGTTCGTTACCGATTTGAGTTCCTTGAGAACCTCCGCGATCGTCGCGCCGACCTTGTCCTGCTGAACAGCGACGTCCAGATGATATTGCGAGCCATATCGCTGGCGATTGAGACTGCCGTAGGAGCCGTATGTCCAGTGCTTGTCCTCACGCAGATTCATGTTCAGCCGTGATGCAAAGCCTCCGCCGAAAGCATAGCTTGCCATATCGAGGGCCGTTGCCGGTTCGCCGAAACCTATCGGTACGACCTGTCGACCGTTGATTTTCGCCTGTACGGCACCGGGAAGGTCGATGAGGACGATCATCGGTTCACCGGGTTTGGGACGATAGTCGAGCGGCGGTATCGGTGCCGCCTTGCCGGGCACCTTCCAGGTGCCGACCGTCCGTTCGAGCATCGGCATCAGTTCCGCCAAACTCTTGTCGGATACGAGGACAATGCTGGCATACTCGGGCCTTATCCAGCGTTCGAACGACGCCACCACCCCCTTCCTGTCGACCTTGTCGATCTCCGCAGCGGTGTCGTACTTGGCCAGTGCGTTATAAGGCGAGGCCGCATCGACCAGCGGCATCAGGATCTCTGCTGTCAGAACACTCGGGGAGAGCCTGTTGCGTACCATCATATCGTTGGTTTCGCGCTTCAGGCGCTCCAGCGTCACGGTAGAGAAGGTCGGCGATGTCACCATGCCGTGGATCATGGTCAAGCCTTCATCCAGGCTGCCATCCGGTGTGCTCATTCTGACGCTGCCGGCATCCCAGCCGATATCGGTGCCGAAAGACAAGCCCAGCAGTTCCTTGCGGCTGTCGATCCACTTCTCGTCGTGTCCGGAATAGCCCATCCCGAGCAGCTGGTACATGAACCCCATCATATGGTCGTTCGGGGCATCCACCACCTCCCCTTTGAAATTCATCGAGAAGTCGGTGAAGGGAACACCCGTCTTGCGGGCGTAAAGCACGGGGATGCCGTTGGCGAGGCGGGCGCGTTCGATCGCGGGGAACCGGGCATCGCCCGGCGGAGCTACGGCTGGAAGCGCTACGAGCTTGCGCCCGGCGACGGATTGCAGGCCGGGCACCGGCACGGCCGGCATAACCGCCGGTGCGGCCGGGGCCGATCCGTCGATACCGTCATCCTCCTCGGGCGTCACCCGTGGTCCGGGTGTCACGGTGAGTTCGTACCGTGGCTGATTCAACCATTTGCGAGCGGTGGCCATGACGCTGTCCGGCGTCTGGGCGGCATAGACGTTGAGGTTCTGTCTGTAGACTGCGGGATCGCCTTGCGCGATGGCGGTTTCGGCCAGCACCGAGCCGCGGGTTCCGACGTTTTCAAGCGACCGGACGTACGGGTAGGTAAACCGGGCGACGAAACGGGCGATGGCTTCCGGATCACCCTTTCCCTTGAGAAACGTGGCGATCTCCCGGTCGAGAGCGGCAGCGGCGACCGCCGGATCCACCCCGGGGCGCACCGTTCCCTTGATCGTGAATTCCCCGGCCTGGCCAAATGAGGAATTGTCGGCGCTCACACTGATGAACAGCTTCTGCTCGCGGACGAGGTGGTCGGTCAGCGGGTCATTTGCTCCCCCTCCCAGCACTTCCATGACGGCATCCATCACGAAGCCCTCGCGGTTGTCGATCCCCGGTACCGGCCACACGCGAAAGATACTTGTAGAGGTCACGGGTGCGGTGACCGTCTCGCTGATCGTGCGGGTCAGCGGCATCGGCACGATATCGGGGCGGACGGTGCGCGGGCCCGCCGGAATGCTGCCGAAATACTTCGTCGCCAATCGGCGGGCGGTCGGCATGTCGATATCGCCGGCGAGGACCAGCACGGCGTTGTTCGGGGCGTAATGCGCCCTGAAGAAGCTTCTCACATCGTCGAGGTCGGCGGCATTGAGGTCCTTCATCGAGCCGATGAGTGAATGACCGTAAGGGTGACCGGGCGGATAGAGCGCTGCGCGCACCTTGTGGGCCACGATGCTGAGTGGCGATGCGGCGCCGTTGCGCTTTTCGTTCTGAACGACGCCGCGCTGCTCATCGAGCGTCTTCTGGTCGAGGGCGCCCAGCAAATGCCCCATCCGATCGCTTTCCATGAACATAGCGCGCTCCAGCGCCTGCGTCGGGACATTCTCGTAATAGTTGGTGCGATCCGGACTGGTGGTGCCGTTCACGTCCCCGCCGACGCTTAGAAGCTTGTTCAGGTAATCGCCCGGTACATTTTCCGAGCCGTTGAACATCAGGTGTTCGAAAAGATGGGCGAACCCGCTTCGCCCGGCTGCCTCGTGCTTCGAACCGACATCGTAGGTGACGCTGACGTGAACCATCGGCGCGCTGCTGTCCTGATGCACCAGCACCCGCAGGCCGTTGGGCAGCGTGAAGCTTTCGTAAGGGATCTTTACCTGATCGATGAAGCGGCGCAGATCCGCCATGGTAGAGGCGGCATCGACCTTGGCGACCTTGGCCTTCGGCGCAGCGGCGATCGCCGATACGGTCATTAGCGGAATAGCAACGCAGGTCATCAGGACGTAGCGTAGGCGCATGATGGAGTGTCTCCGGAACGCTGTGAGTTCAAGCGGCCGGATGCGTCGATGCCTGCCGGCTGACACACCGGCATCCGTCCGGAGCGGCACGATCGCGGATGGGCCATCCCACCCGTTACAGGTCACTCCAACGGCAAGACAATCGACCGACGCAAACCCGTAACACGGCGGTCGCAAATATCCATTTTACGCCAAATCCTGATACATCGCCTCGGAATAGCGGGCGATGAAGCGCAGGGCGTTCTTTGAGCCGAGCGAAGATCGAGGGGGGGGGGCAGAGCCGGTTCGCTCGGAATGCTGGATCGATAAAGAAAACCATTCCGGCTGAGGGAGATCGCATCTACAAAATAGAACTTGATAGTACCGGAACTGATTAGTATCGGCATGAAATGCCTATGGTCCCTCATCCTCTGCCCATGAGCGAGTCCGACGAGATTGATCGACCGGTCCGTAGCGGCGGACGCAAACGAGACACTTCCCGCGATGCCACGATCCTGAGCGCCACGATCGACATCCTCGTAGAGGTCGGCTTCGAGAAGATGACGGTGGACATGGTCGCGGCGCGGGCGAAGGCGGGCAAAGGCGCGATGTACCGCCGTTGGCCATCCAAGGCTGAGATGGTGCTGGAAGCGGTTGCGCGCCTGAAACGTAATATGATCGATCTCGATCACCTTCCTGACACCGGCAGTCTGCGCGGCGACATGCTCGCCTTGTTTCAGGCAGGATCGGCGGAGCGTGACGAGCGCTTCTATCGCGCAATGGCGGGACTGGCCGCGTTGCTTGCGCAGCAACCGGAGATCGCGGATGCCGGTCACGATGCGTTGATCGAGCCCTGGATAGAAGCCAATCGCATTCTGATCGGGCGGGCCGTCGCTCGTCACGAAGTGACATCCGGGGCGGACGTAGCGGTGGCTGCACAGGTGATCCCGGCGATGGGCGGCTATCGCTCCCTCATTCAGCGCCGGCCGTTTGATCGGCGTTTCCTCGTCGACCTGCTCGACAACGTGCTTCTGCCGGCCCTCGGCATCGCCGCATCGCATCTGTCGGCTGATCCCGGCATCGGAGACAGGCAGTGAACCTCGGGAACAAGAAGGCTTTGGTGACAGGCGGCGGTGCCGGTATCGGCCTTGCCATAACACGCGCACTGGTTGCGGCGGGCACCCATGTCCTGATCGCGGGTCGCGATATTGCCCGACTCGATCGGGTCAAGGCCGAACTGGGCGACGTCACCACCATTCAGGTCGACCTCTCTGTGCAATCAGAGCGTGAACGGCTCATTGCCGCGACACTGGCATCCGAACGTCCGCTCGACCTGCTCGTGAACAATGCCGGCACCATGCAATACTTCGCCTTGAACGACAGTCGCGCGCTGGCGCGGCTCGACGCGGAGCTTGCGCTCGACCTGCACGCGCCACTCCACCTTTCGACCGCGCTGTTGCCACACCTTCTTGCCCGACCCGAGGCCGCGATCGTCAACGTCACCACCGGGCTCATCTATGCCCCGTTCGGCAATACGCCGGGCTACAGCGCGGCCAAAGCCGGACTGCATGAATTCACCCGGTCGCTCCGCTGGCAGACCCGCGGCACTGCACTGAAGGTCATCGAGCTGATGCCACCGACCGTCGAAACGGCGCTTACCCGTCAATACGATGGACCAAAGACCGACCCAGCCCGCATCGCGGCAGCGCTGATCGATGGTATTCGGAAGGGCAGGGACGAGATCAGGCCAGGGCAGACCAAGGCTCTGTACGCCATGTCGCGCCTCGCGCCGGATTACATCTATCGTACATTGAACAAGGCTGGGGACAAGGTGCCGCTCGACTGACAGCGGTCGGCAGCGCTGGCCAGAAGCGCCTTGGAACCCCCAATCCCCATACCCAAGAAAAAAAGGGAATGACGATGACGATCGCCCGGGAGTTGAAGCTGATGTTCGCCGGCTTTGCCACGAGCTGCGCGATCATTCTCTGCGTCGAACAGATCGCACCGGATGTCAGTCGGATGTTCGCTCTGGCTGGTCATTTCAAAGCGACGATAATCGGTGGTTGATCAATCGAAGTCGCTGTTGCGATGTTCAACAAATGGCCGGGGCCTTATGCGCATACATATCGCAGCAATTTTACCATTTGGCCTGCTCTTCGTATCGAACCCGGCATCGGCAAGGCACGGCGTGGCAGTCCCCGCACTGCATCCGGTCGCGATCAATCTGGTCACGGCGACGCCGGCCAAACGGTTTCTGAGCGATCGCGGGCGAACATCATCGGCCCGGATCGCCATCGTCGATCAGGGCCGCGTGAAGTGGATTGCGATCGACCATCTGCAGCGTTTGCCGGATGAGACGCTGGTGCTGGTGGATCAGGCTGGCGCACCAAAGGAGGGTACGCGGGTCATCGTAGCTGAAATCATCTGATTTCCGGCATTCGAGTGGCGGTGCGTATTGTTCTACGCGTTGAATGTCGCTTGCTGCGACCTGTGCGAACCAGTAAACCGGTCGTGTCGAAAGAGTGCTGATCGGATGGTAGCCCGGTCGCCGGCCAGATGGCCGGCAACTCTTCCTCTCGAGGTATCCGCGACACCTGGCCGGCTTGCCGGCAAAACAGGTGTGTCTGCGGGTCATCTATCCTCGACGGCACGCCCTTGCGTAGTGAGGAAGGCGTTCGACATGAAGCTCGATGGCAAGACGATTTTGATTACCGGCGGTGCGGCAGGCATCGGTTTGGCGCTGGCGATCCGATTTTCGGCGTTAGGCAAACAGGTAATCGTGTGCGGGCGCAATCAGGATCGCCTTGATGAGGCACAAGCGGATATTCCGGGACTGATCACGCGGGTCTGCGACGTCGCGGACGCCGAGAGCCGCCATGCGTTGGTAGCATGGCTGGCGACCGATCACCCCGATCTGAACGGGCTGATCAACAATGCCGGCGTCCAGCACGGCCGCGACTTTGCCGGCGATCCGGGGATCGACACACTGGACGACGAGGTGGCGATCAACCTAACTGCGCCTATCCACCTGATCGCGGAGTTGATCCCCGCGCTGAAGCGGCAGGAGAAGGCCTGGATCGTCAACGTCAGTTCCGGCCTGGCCTTTTCGCCGATGGCGGATGTCCCGGTCTATTGCGCGACGAAGGCCGCGCTTCACTCCTTCACGCTTAGTCTTCGTCATCAATTGCGCGCGACGAACGTCCGGGTGGTCGAGCTTGCACCGCCGATCGTCGATACGGGTCTCGGCAGCAATGGCAGAAGTGCCGGAACGGCGAATCGGCACATGATGTCTGCGGAAGACTTTGCGTCCGAGGCTGTGGCGCAACTCGAAGCAGATCGTGATGAAATCCTGATCGGGATGGCGGCGGAGAGCCGTCGGCACGGTGAAGCATTGTTCGAACGAATGAACAGCCGCGCTTAACCGGCATTCCGCTCCATCTATCGGGCACCATCTGAAACGGACCGGAGCAGGCTGTACTCAAGTCATTTGCAGCCATCGCCTGAAACGGAAAGCCGTCAGATGAAGATCATCGTCCTCGAAGAACATTTCCTGCTGCCCGAGATCGAGGCCACCTGGTGCGAACTGTCTCCTGTTCCCCGCGATGCGGTTCTCGATCTCGCCGATCTGGCCACGCCGCTCCTTGAACTGGGCCGGTCGCGGCTGGACGCGATGGACGAGCCCGGGATCGAGGTGCAGGTGATGTCGCTCACCTCGCCGGGCGTACATGGCGGGTGTCGATTACACTCGACGCCGAGTTCTGCATCGAGGGGCTGGAGGAGGAAGCGCTGGCCCGCCACGGCAAGCCAGCGACCTTCAACCCCGACAAGGGCTCGCAGGTTACCAGCACCGCGTTCACCGCCGTCCTCCTGCGCGAGAAGATGGCTATCAAATACGGGGAACTCTACCTCAACGCCTATGCCTCGGTCCCCGAGGCCCGCGCCAGCATCGGTCGATACTTCGCGTTCTACAATGCCGTCCGGCCGCATTCTGCGCATGGCGGTCGTACACCCGACCAAATATACTTCCATCAGCCGCTGCTCGCAGCGGCGTGATCAACCAGCGGCGATCCACTTCTTAATCTGCGAGTCTGTGCAGACCAACCGAGCCACCCCTCAGCGCTTCGATAAATGCGGGGTGGCATCCCTGGTCGGCGACGTCCCTTTGCACTGAATGGGATTCACTGCGGCAGACGCACTTGGATCATGCTGTTCTTCCAAGCCGTCCATAGGTTACGGCGATCTGATTGAACCGCTTCAACAAGAACGTATCACCACTTTCGGCGAAGTAAGTGAGCTGTTCGGTCAGCCAGAGAGCGCCATGCTCCCCAAGGACCTTGTGGATGGCCACAGCCTCATCGATCCACAAATTAGCAAGCATCTGTTATCCAGTATGGAAAGCGAAGGGCCGCCGGAAACGCTTCCCGACGGCCCTCTGTCATCATCTGATGAACGAGAAGAATGTCAGGCGATGGCAGCAGTCGTGTGACGACGACGGTAACGCGATGCGGCACCGACCATGGCAAAGCCGATCAGCATCATCGCCCAGGTTGCCGGCTCGGGGACGGCTGCCGTGAAGGCGACGTTATCGAACTCGAATGAACCGAGGTTGTCGGTGTTGGAGAAGCGCACGCCATAGATCGCGGTGCCGCCATCGGCGGTAAAGGTCACGCGGCGATTGCTGCCCGGCTGGGTCGTGCCAGGGAATGTCGGCACGAAGCCGGCGATCTGCGTACCGTCGAAGCTGGTGATCACGCTGCCTGCCTGATCGAGCAGCGTCACGACGTTGTATGCATCGAGCGAACCGATGAAGACGCTGACACTGGACTGCGCAACCGAGCCGAGCAGCTTATACGTGCTGTTGCGACCGACGCCGTAGTAGGGGGTGCTGTCGTTCGGGTTGGGCTGGAAATAGTCGTTGCCGCTGTTGTCGACGTTGAACAGCGTGGTGTTGAAGATGCCGACGTTGGTGCCCGACGTGGTGGCGGTGAAGCCAGCCGTCGTGTTGCTGCCGGTGTTATAGTCGACGACGGCGGTCGAACCGGCCGGTGCGGCATAGTTCGCGGCCGTGCCGGCATCGGACTGGGTGATGGTGACCGCGGCATATGCCGGAGCGGCGATAGCGGCGGTGCCGAGAGCGAGCGTGGTCAGTGCGGTACGGATCATGGATATTCCCTTCAGTTGATTCTGTGTCATTACGAAGTACCCCGAGATGAAAGCCGAGCCGTACCGCGATGACCGCCTGTTAGATTGGCCTATTCGGTCAGTATAGCCCAATTTCAGTCTCAGATCGGGACGTATCATCAGGGTTACATCTTTGTATGGTCGATTAACCTGCGGTTTATCTGCGAATAGAAGGATGAATGTTTTAATAGCTGCTCTATTTATACTGACAGTTTACAAAACTATACTAAAGTATAGTTATAACTGCGAGCTGGTCCGCAATGGTATTAGCAGTGGCGTGGTGGTGGCTCGGGCGGGGGAGTACGGTTCGGCTACCCACCTAATCTCACCCGCGAGCGGATCGCGCCGGGGAACAGTTCGTGAACCGAGGTATATCAGTGCGCGAAGCCGCCAGGTTGCCATGGTGCCACCATGCCTTGCTCTACCAAGCGCTGACCGGCTCGACATCAGGCCCCCCGGATGCGGCCCCTCCGCAGCCCGCCGCAGCCCGCCGCACCGGAGGGGGTGGCTTGATGCCGATCCGTCCCGAGCACATCTTTCCATACCTATCGACTGGCCGCGCCTCTCGCTCCCTCTGCGCTTCGTACGGCGAAAGGGCGCTTGCGAGCATTTTGGGCGGTCCATAGGCAAAGAATGTTCCATCTGCGGGATGGACGATGGTGGGACCGCACGCGGCGTTGTTGGCAACGGCCATGGACGCGTACGCCGACCAACGGAGAACATCCTGCAGCACGGCGCCTGGACGCCGGTTGTGCTTGCCTGCGCACACCCCGACCACGATTCCAGCGACAGTGCCCTGGCCGTTCGGGACGATTACGAAAGGAGCAGGCGACGAGCTGAGTTACGATCTCGGTGACCAGGGACAGGCAAGATCCGCCCGCTTCCGCGGGGGACGGGTCAACCCGGACCACCGCGGGATAAGCGCATTACATCGGTGCCAATTCTGCCAGCAATATACGAGGACAGGCTTCGACAGGCTTTGCTGAGTTCATCGAAGGGTTCAGTCCCTACTCGGGACGAACGGACGGCGGACGCGTCAACCGAAGTTGGCAGGCTCCTTCCACCCCTGCGACCCTCAACCTTCCGCGGTACCTCTCCCTCCCTCCCCGGTGGGCGAGGGATAAATCCGTCAATTTGGTTTGACGCCTTCATGCGTCAAGCATAGCCTTCGCCTTGATGGACCCCTTGAGCGCCCCCGGTATCGCGACACGGTTTCCCGCTCCCCGCGACGTGCTCGAACTGCTCAAACCGGTGACGTGGTTTCCGCCGATCTGGGCATTCATGTGCGGGGTGGTGTCGTCGGGCGTGGCGATCGCGGATCGCTGGCCGTTCCTGATCGCGGGCGTGGCGCTGACCGGGCCGCTGGTGTGCGGGACGAGCCAGGCGGTCAACGACTGGTTCGACCGGCATGTCGATGCGATCAACGAGCCTGGCCGGCCGATTCCGTCGGGGCGGATCGCCGGGCGCTGGGGCCTGTGGATCGCCCATATCGGCACGGCGCTGTCATTGCTGGTCGCTTGGGCGACGGGGCCGTGGGTGCTAGGCGCGACGTGCGTCGCCCTGCTCTGCGCATGGGGGTACAGCGCGCCGCCGTTCCGGTTCAAGGTCAGCGGCGTGTGGGGGCCGGCGGTGGTCGCGCTGACCTATGAGGGGCTGACATGGTTCACGGGCGCCAGCGTGATGGCGGGGGCGTTGCCGGCGCCGCCGATCCTGATCGTGCTGGCGCTGTACAGTCTGGGCGCGCACGGCATCATGACGCTGAATGATTTCAAGGCGGTGGAGGGTGACCGGGCGACCGGGCTGCGGTCGCTGCCGGTCGTATTGGGGGTCGGGCGTGCGGCGCGGGTGGCGTGCGTGGTGATGGCGGTGCCGCAGATGGTGGTCGTCGGATTGCTGGCGCATTGGGGACATCAGGCGGCGGCCGGGATCGTCGCGGCGCTGCTGGTCGGGCAGATCGTGCTGATGCGGCGGCTGTTGCGCGATCCGCGTGGGCAGGCGCCGTGGTATAATGCGACGGGGACGACATTGTACGTGCTGGGCATGCTGGCCTCCGCCTTCGGGCTGGGCGGGGTGGCGGGATTGTGAGCGGTCGCGATCCGACCGCGCCGCTCGGCTGGCCGGGGATCGCCCGGCTGGGGCTGGTGCAGAGCGCGATCGGGGCGATCGTGATGCTGGCGACGTCGTTGCTGAACCGGGTGATGGTGGTCGAATATGCCCTGCCGGCCGCGCTGCCCGCCGGGCTGGTGGCGTGGCATTATGCGGTGCAATTGTCGCGACCGGCCTGGGGGCATGGATCGGATCGCGGGCGGCGGCGGACGCCGTGGATCGTGCTGGGCATGACGACGCTGGCGCTGGGGGCGATGCTGGCGATCGGGTCGCTGGGGCTGATGGCGGTGCGGTCCGCCTGGGGGTTCGTGCTGGCCGTCATGGCGTTTTCGATGATCGGGGCCGGGGTCGGCGGGGCGGGCACGTCGCTGCTGGCGCTGCTGGCGACGCGGGTGGCGCCCGAACGGCGGGCGGCGGCGGCGTCGATCACGTGGATCATGATGGTCGCAGGCATCGTCTTGACGGCGGGGGTCGCAGGGGCGCTGATCGATCCATTCTCGTTGTCGCGACTGGCGATGGTGGCGGGCGGTGTGGCGGGCGGTGCGTTGTTGGTGGCGATCGTCGCGGTGTGGGGTGTCGAGGGGGTGGTGGCCGCTCCCGTCGTCGCCGGGTCGCCGACGCCGGCGTTCGGCGTGGCGCTGCGCGAGATGTGGGGGGACGCGGCGGCGCGGCGCTTCACGTTGTTCGTGTTAATGTCGATGCTCGCCTATTCGATGCAGGACCTGATCCTGGAGCCGTTCGCGGGATTGCTGTTCGGCTTCACGCCGGGGCAATCGACGCAATTGTCGGGGGTGCAGCATGGCGGCGTGCTGGCCGGGATGATCGTCGCCGGGGTCGGCGGCAGCGCGTTCGGCGGGCGGAGTCAGGCCCAGAGTCAGGCGGGGTTGCGGCCGTGGATCGTCGGCGGGTGCATCGGATCGGCGATCGCGCTGGGTGGACTGGCGATGGCGGCGCGGGCCGGGCCGGGATGGCCGCTGGCGGGGAATATCGCGCTGCTGGGCTTTGCCAATGGCGTGTTCGCGGTGGCGGCGATCGGCGCGATGATGGGGCTGGCGGGCGGTACGGGCGGAGAGGGCGCGGGGCGTGAGGGCATCCGCATGGGCGTATGGGGCGCGGCGCAGGCGATCGCGTTCGGGCTGGGCGGCCTGATCGGCGCGCTGGGCGTCGATGCCGGGCGGGTGCTGACCGGATCGACGGCGCAGACCTTTACGGTTGTGTTCGGGGTGGAGGCGCTGCTGTTCCTCGCCGCCGCGTCGCTGGCGCTGCGGGGCGGCAGGCGGGATCGCGCGGTGGCGATCGTTGGGGAGCCGGCATGACCGGTTACGACTGCGTCGTCGTGGGGGGCGGGCCATCGGGGGCGACGGCGGCCACCGATCTGGCGGCGGCGGGGCACCGGGTGTTGTTGCTAGACCGGGGCGGGCGGATCAAGCCGTGCGGCGGTGCGATTCCACCGCGGCTGATCCGCGATTTCGCCATCCCCGATCACCTGATCGTCGGGCGGGCGGTGGCGGCGCGGATGGTGGGTCCATCCGACATCTCAGTAGATATGCCGGTGGATCAGACGGGCGAGGGCGGCTTTGTCGGCATGGTCGATCGCGAGGTGTTCGACGAATGGTTGCGCGCGCGGGCCGTGGCAAGCGGGGCCGAGCGTCGGACCGGCCGGTTCGACCGGATCGAGCGCGACGGCGTTGAGGGTGCGATCGTCGTCTATGGCGAGAGGCCGGGCGAGCCGGAGCAGCGGGTACGGGCGCGCTGCGTGATCGGCGCGGATGGTGCTCGGTCGCGCGTGGCGCTGACGACGCTGGATGGGGCTGAGCGGATGCCGTGCGTGTTCGCGTATCACGAGGTGATCCGGTCGCCCGCCGTTGACGCGCTGGATCGCGGGCGGTGCGACGTGTTCTATCAGGGGTCGTTGTCGCCCGATTTCTATGCGTGGATATTCCCGCATGGCGACACCGCGAGTGTCGGCGTCGGCAGCGCGAACAAGGGGTTCGCGTTGCGCGACGCGGTCGGCCGGTTGCGCGCGCGCGAAGGGCTGGACGGATGCGAGACGATCCGGCGGGAGGGCGCGCCGATCCCGCTCAAGCCCTTGCGGCGATGGGACAATGGCCGCGACGTGCTGGTGACGGGTGACGCCGCCGGGGTGGTGGCGCCGGCATCGGGCGAGGGCATCTATTACGCGATGGCGGCGGGGCGCGAGGCGGCGCAGGCGGCGGGCGCGTTCCTGATATCGGGGGATGCCCGTGCGCTGCGGCAGGCGCGCCGCGCGTTCATGCGGGCGCATGGCCGGGTGTTCTGGATTCTTGGGATCATGCAGCATTTCTGGTATCGCAACGACCGGCGCCGGGAGCGTTTCGTGACGATGTGCGAGGACCGCGACGTGCAGCAGCTGATCTGGCCGGCCTATATGAACAAGCAGCTCGTCTATGCCCGGCCGATCGCCTATCTGCGGATATTCCTGAAGGATATGCGTCACTTGCTGCAGACGGCGGGCTGAGGCGGCATGAGCCGCGCCTGGATCTTCCCGATCGTCATCGCCGGTATGCTGGCCGTCATCGTCGCGGTGCTGGGGGCGACGATCACCGATATCGGGCCATGGTATCGCAGCCTGATCCAGCCGCGCTGGGCCCCGCCCGATATCGCGTACGGCGTGGCGTGGACTGCGATCTATGCGTTCACCGCACTGGGCGGCGTCACCGGATGGCTCGCGACGCCGAGCTGGCGGGAGCGGGAGTGGTTGCTGGGGCTGTTCGCATTGAACGGGTTCCTGAACATCCTGTGGAGCCTGTTGTTCTTTCGCCTGCATCGGCCCGACTGGGCGTTGGTCGAGGTGGTGGGATTGTGGCTGTCGGTCGCGGCGCTGGTCGTTGTGATCTGGCGCCGGTCTATGACCGGAGCGGTGCTGTTGCTGCCCTATCTGATGTGGGTGACGTTCGCGGGGTATCTGAACATGACGATCGTGCGGCTGAACGGACCGTTCGGCTGAGCGGTGATGGTGTGGCTGTTCGCCAGCGGTCATGCCGTCGATATCGTGCTGGCGGTGATCGCGGTCGAACTGATCTGGCTGGTCGCAGGGCGAGGATGGCGGATGACGGACGCGCTGTTGCGGCTTGGCCCCGGCGTGCTGATGCTGGTGGCGCTGCGGTTCGCACTGACCGGGCATGACTGGCGCTGGATCATGACGGCCTTGCTGTCGTCGTTTCCCGTGCATCTGGCCGACCTGATGCGGCGGCGCTGACACCGGCCCGGCGATGTGGATCGCCGGACCGGTGCGGGCAAGCTCAGGAATTGGTCTTCAGATAGGCGATCACGTCGGCGCGCTTCTGCGGATCGGAGAAGCCGGCGAAGGTCATCTTCGTACCGGGCACGACGCGCTGCGGATTTTCGAGATACTGGAACAGTTTCTCGGGCGTCCAGGTGATGCCGCTGTTCCTGTTGGCCGGGGTGTAGTTGAAGCCCGCGATGGTGCCGGCCGCGCGACCGACGACCGCGTGCAGCGACGGGCCAATCTTGTTCACGCCGGCGTCGATCGAATGACAGGTCTGGCAGGTGACGAAGGCGACCTTGCCCTTGGCCGCATCGCCGGTGAAGCTGGCATATTTCACGCCGGTGATCGTGTCGGTGTTGTCGGCGGCGGGCGCGGCGGCCGGCGCGGGTGCGGCCGGTGCGGCGGCGGCTACCTCGGCCGTGCTGGCGGTGGTCGGCGCGGTAGCGGTACTCTTCTCCTCGGCTTTCTTGGAACAGGCGGCCAGGGCCAATGCGGACAGGCCCACGCCCAGTGCCAGTCGTCCAAAACGCGTTGTCGATCCAGAATGCATCATCCCGTTCCTCTCCACTGCGGACTCTACTCCCGTCGCGCCTATTGTCGGCGCGTACCGGATAATTGTCCAATAGTCTTTACAACGCAGATCATGGAAAAAAGTGACAGGGGCTGGTGTTGCCACGGCTGTCACCGGCGCTGTTTCTTTCCGGCGCGACGATGCTATCGCTGTCAACGATCGCGCGCCGGGTGATGCGTGACGATCGCGAGGAGGGGCCGGCGATGGGCATGATGGCAGCGAGGGCGATCGGACGGTGTGGGCGGACCCAATGGCGGCGGGCGGCCCTCCCCATCGTACTGCTGATGGCGCCGGCGGCGGCGCAGAAGACGATCATGCCGATCCAGCCGCAGGTCGATCCTGCGCGGCCGGACTGGGAGAACCCGGCGGTCTTCGCGATCGGCAAGCTGCCGGCGCGCGCCACCGGCTTTCCGTTCGAAACGCGGGCGCTGGCGATCACGCGCGATCCATCGCGGTCCAGCCGGTTCGTGTCGCTGGACGGGGCATGGAAGTTCGCCTTCTCTGCCGACGCCGATCGGGCGCCGAAGGATTTCTTCCGGACCGATTACGACGTGTCGCGCTGGAAGGACATCAAGGTGCCGGCGGACTGGCAGGCGGAGGGGTACGACCAGCCGCGTTACAACAACATCACCTATCCGTTTCCTGCCAACCGTCCGTTGATCCCGCATGCGACCAATCCGGTCGGCTCGTACCGCCGCGACATGACGATGCCCGCCGGTTGGGCGGGGCAGGACGTGATCCTGCATATCGGTGCCGCGGGATCGGCGTACTATGTATGGGTCAATGGCGAGCGCGTCGGTTATTCCGAGGACTCCAAGTTGCCGAGCGAGTTCGATGTTACCCGCTTCGTTCGGCCGGGCCGGAACACGGTGGCGATCCAGATCTATCGCTGGTCGGACGGATCGTATCTGGAGGATCAGGATTTCTGGCGCGTGTCGGGGATCGAGCGGTCGGTGTGGATGATGGCGACGCCCAAGGCGCGCATCGCCGATACGGGCGTGACGGCGGGGCTGGCGAACGGGTATCGCGACGGGACGCTAGACGTGGCGCTGGACCTGACCGGCGCGGCGCGGGGGATGACCGCGCGGGCGACGGTGCTGGACGGCACGCGGACGGTGCTGACGCGTGCTGCGCCGGTGGCGGGGGCAACGCTGCATCTGACCGGCGCGGTGCCGGGCGTGCGGGCGTGGACCGCCGAGACGCCATCGCTGTACACCTTGCTGGTCGAACTGGTGGATGCGCAGGGGCGCGTGGTGCAGGCGACCGCACGGCGGATCGGCTTTCGCGACGTGGCGATCCGGGGCGGTGTCGTCACCGTCAATGGCCGGCCGATCATGATCCGCGGCGTCAACCGGCACGAGCATGATCCCGAGACGTTCCATGTCATTTCAGAAGCGTCGATGCGCCGGGACATCGAATTGATGAAGCGCGCCAACATCAACGCGCTGCGCACCTCGCACTACCCCAATGACGAGCGATTGTACGATCTGGCCGACGAATACGGCCTGTACGTGATGGACGAGGCGAATATTGAGAGCCACGGCTATCTCATCAACGCGCGCCGCCATGACGTCGACCGGACCAAATCCGAGATCGGATACGACCCCGCGTGGCGCGCGGCGCAGGTCAGCCGCGTCGTCAACATGGTCGAACGCGACAAGAACCATCCGTCGATCATCTTCTGGTCGCTGGGCAATGAATCGGGCAACGGCCCCAATTTCGAGGCCGCCGCCGCGGCGGCGCGAGCGCTTGATCCGACGCGGTTGATCTCGTTCCTGGGATGGACGCAACTGGAGGATCACCGGCCCAACCCGTTCGTCGACATCTATGCGCCGATGTACGACACCGTCGACCAGATGGTCGATTACGCGAAGCATACCGAATTCAAGCAGCCGATGATCCAGTGCGAATATGCGCATATGCAGGGCAATTCGGGCGGCAACCTGATCGATTACTGGAACGCGATCTATGCGCATCCGGACCGGTTGCAGGGCGGCTTCATCTGGGACTGGGTGGACCAGTCGATGTACCGGTACGACAAGGCGGGCCGGCGGTATTGGGGCGATGGCGGCGAATATGGCCCCAACCCCGGCGGCGAGATCGAATTCGGCGACGGCCTGATCCAGCCGGACCGCACGCCCAACCCTGCGCTGTTCGAGTTAGAGAAGGTGTATTCGCCGATCCAGTTCGCCGACGTCGATGCGAAGGCGGGGCGGATCGTGGTCATCAACCGGCATGATTTCCGCGACCTGTCGGGCTTCGCGTTTGATTGGGAGGTGACCGCCGACGGACGATCGATCGCGAAGGGCAACCTGCCCCGTATCGCCACCGCCGCGCGCGCTCGCGAGACCGTATCGCTGGCCCTGCCACGGCCGACACAGGCGCCGGGGGTGGATTATCAGCTGACGATCAGGGCGCGGGCGAAGGCGGATTCGATCCCGCTGGTGCCGGCGGGTCAGGTTGTCGGCTGGGAGCAATTCGCGCTCGGCGATGCGCCGGCGGTGCCGAGGGCGGTGACCGGCGCGGTTCGGGTCGCGGAGTCGGCGGCGGCGATCACGCTGTCGGCCGGGCAGGCGAGCCTGACGATCGATCGCCGGACAGGTCTGGTCGATGGATATCGGGCGGGCGGTGCGACCTTGCTGGCGGGCGGCGCGCCCAATTTCTATCGCGCGCCGACCGATAACGATCTGGGCACCGGATCGGACGAGAAGCAGGCGGTGTGGCGGGCGATGTCGGAACGCCGCCGGGTGGATTCGGTGACGGTCACGCCGGCCGCCGGCAGCGCGGGGGCGGCGGTAACGGTCCGATATGCATTGGGCGATGGCGCGGCCTCGGTCGATGCGACGTACCGGATGGCCGGGGACGGCAGCGTTGCGGTCGAGGGGCGGTTCGTGCCGCTGAAGCCCGATCTGCCGCCGCCGCTGCGCATCGGGTTCGCCTATACGACGCCGTCGCGGCTAGGCACGCTGGCCTGGTACGGGCGGGGGCCGCACGAGAATTACGTCGATCGCAAATCGGGCGCGGCGATCGGGTTGTGGCGGGCGCCGCTGGCGGACCAGTATCACGATTACATCCGGCCGCAGGATACCGGCAACAAGGTCGATGTGCGCTGGCTGGCGCTGGCGGGCGGGGGGACCGGGCTGCGCGTCATCGGCGATACGCCGCTGATGATGAACGCGCTCGCCTTTCCCTATGCCGATCTCTACCGGCGCCCGCCGGGGACGTGGAAGAGCAGCGACGTGCGGCCGCAGGGCGACGGTACGCTGCTGATCGACGGCGCGCAGGCGGGGGTCGGCGGCAACACGACGTGGAACGCGTCGGGCCAGCCGCTGCCGGCGTATCGGGTTGCGTTGACCGAGCATCGCTTCGGGTTTCGGCTGGAACCGGTCGCCGGGCGATAGCGGGCAACGCTCGGCGCTTTGCATCGTTGGGCGGTGATTGCTGGTCCATCACAGGGAGCGCCTTCTTGCCCACGCCCGACATCCATGTTCCGCCCGCGCCGCCGGTCACGCTCGTCATTTTCGGCGCGACGGGCGACCTGACCCGCCGGTTGCTGGTGCCGGCGATCATCAACATGACGCGGCTGGGGATGGCGGGCGACGACCTGACGGTGCTGGGCATCGGCATCGAGGATCGCGACGCCGAGGATCTGCGCGCCTCGCTCGATTCCTTCCATGCCGAGGCGGGGGGCGAGGGCGCGGTGGAGAAGGGCGCGGCGTGGGAGCGCCTGCGCGGGCGCATCGATTACCTGTCGGGCGACTTCACCAAGGATGCGATCTACGAAACGCTGTCGTCCCGGCTGTCTGGCAACGTCGCCTTTTACCTCGCGGTGCCGCCGCGCTTCTTCGGCGATATCGTCGACAGGCTGGCGGATCATGGCCTGATGCGCGAGGGCGACGACGCGTTCCGCCGGATCGCGGTGGAGAAGCCGTTCGGCCATGATCTGGCTTCCGCACAGGCGCTGAACGCGCGGATGCTGGGCAAGGTGGCGGAGCGGCAGCTGTTCCGCATCGACCATTTTCTGGGCAAGGAGACGGTCCAGAACATCATGACGGCGCGCTTCGCCAACACGATGATCGAGACGCTGTGGACCAGCAACAGCATCGACCATATCCAGATCACCGCCGCCGAGACGGTCGATGTCGGTACGCGCGGCAGCTTCTACGACCCCACCGGCGCGCTGCGCGACATGGTGCCGAACCACCTGTTCCAGTTGCTGGCGATGGTGGCGATGGAGCCGCCCAACAGCTTCGACGCCGAGGCGATCCGCGACGAGAAGGGCAAGGCGCTGAAGGCGATCCGCGTCTATCCGCCGGACGAGGCACGCGCGAACGGCGTGCGCGGCGTGTATGGCGCGGGCGAGGTGCAGGGCAAGCCGGTGGCGGCTTATCACGCGGCCGACGGCGTCTCGCCGGACAGCACGACCGAAACCTATGTCGCGCTGAAGCTGATGGTCGATACGTGGCGCTGGGCGGGCGTGCCGTTCTACCTGCGGACGGGCAAGGCGATGACGGCGCGCGATACCGAGGTGGTGGTGACGTTCAAGCACGTGCCCTATGCGCAGTTCGGCGGCATGGGGGCGGAGCGGTTGCCGCCCAATCGCCTCATCATCCAGGTGCAGCCGGACGAGGGATTGAGCATGGAGATGCTCATCAAGCGGCCGGGTCTGGCGGTGGAGACCGCGCCGGTTAGCCTGGATTTCCATTATGCCGATCGCTTCGGCATCGCCGCGCTGACCGGGTACGAGACGTTGCTGTACGACCTGTTCACCGGCGACCAGACGCTGTTCCAGCGCGCCGATGCGATCGAGGCGGGATGGGCGGCGGTGCAGCCGTTCCTCGACGCGTGGGCGGAGGGGAAGCCCGATGGCTATGCCGCGGGAAGCGCCGGGCCGCAGGCGGCAGCCGATCTGATCGAGCGGGACGGGCGGGCGTGGCACGATCTGGCTGCGCCGGATTGAGATAGCTGGCGATCGGGCTTCGTGTTCCTGCGAACGCAGGAATCCAGATTGACAGAAGGTATCGCTTTTGGCTCTGGGCTCCTGCGTTCGCAGGAGCACGGGGCGCCTGCTTTAGGCGGCGCTGGCGACTACCTCGACGAGCAGGACGGCGGTGATGCCGGGGTCGCGGTGGTGCAGCGTCGCGGTCAGGTCGTGGACCAGCATTTCCGCATCGACGGCGACATAGGGCGAGGCGTGGAGGCGGGCGAATTCGCTGGCGCCGGCCAGTGCCGCTTCGCGCAGGGCGGGCATGTCGGTGGTGATCTTCGCGGCGCCCGGGGCGTCGGCGGCGCGCAGGACCAGCTTCAGGCGCAGGCGCGCGTCTGACCGGTTGCCCTCGACGATCGGCACGTCGATCGGCTTCATCTCGACCAGGCTGATGCCCCCGCCTTCGCCGCCGCCGCCATGGCCCGACGCCAGCGCGGTCGCCGGCAGCACGGCCAGCGACAGCATCGTGGCGAGGATCGGCAATTGGCGCATAGCGATCATGGGCAACCTCCCGAAGGGCGGCGCGAACCGTGCGCCACGACCGGCTATGCCCGCCACGACCTATAATTGTGTTTAGGTGGATGGTTAAGGACGGGCGATGAGTCAGGATCAGAAACCCGGTCGCGTCCGGATGCTGGCGGGAGGGGGTGCCGGATCGACCGGTACGCCGGGCCCGCTCGCCGATAGCACGACGGTCGCCACCGCGGGCGCGCCGGGTGGTGACGTGGCGGCCAAGGGCGACAGGAGAGCCGGCCTGTTGCCGGTCCTGTTGTTCATGGCGGGGTGCATCGGTGGCGGGGTCGCGGTCGCGCGGTTGGGGCCGTTATGATCCGGTTGCTGCTCGCCGCCTCGGTCGCGGCGGCGTCGGCGGGGCATTCGTCGGCGCCTGAACCCTCCGCACCGTCACATGGCGCGCGCGGTGGTCCTGTGCTGCCCGGTTTCGCGGCCGCGCTGGCGGAGCGACCTATGCCGGCGGGGACGGCGGCATGGCCAAAGATGTCGCGCGCGGAGGGGTGGTCGCGACTGGCCGCCGCGTCGTCCGACGAGCGGCAGGGCGTGCGCTGGGACTTCGCGAACGGCCTGATCGCGGACGGGCGGGGGGCCGATGCGCTGGGCGTGCTGGAGGTGATGCGCGCCGACGATCCCGATCTGGCGCTGGTGCCGGCATGGCTGCGCGCGAAGGGTGTCGCCGCCGTTCAGGCCGCGCATCTGGAGGACGGCATGGCCTCACTCGCCGATCCGATGCTGGTGAGCGATGCGGAATCCTGCCTGTGGCGATTGCGCGCGCTGACGACGCAGGGGCAATCGCGGCGCGCGCTGGCGCAACTGCGTTGTGCGATGCCGGCGCTCAATGCGCGCGGCCGGCGCGGGCGATATCCGTTCATTCTGGCGGTGGCGACGGCGGGGGTGGCGCTGGGCCAGAACCGGCCGGTGATCGATTGGCTGGCGGTGCTGCCCGATCAGGACCCGGCCGCCAACCTGTTGCGCGGCGAGGCGATGCTGGCGCTGAACGATATTCAGGAGGGCAAGCTGCGGCTGGCGCGCGTGGCGCTGAGCGGCGATGGCGAACAGCGCGCCGCCGCCGAACTCGCCACGCTGCGCGTCGATCTGGCGAGCCATGCCGTGCCGACGGCGGAGGCGGCGAAGCGCCTCGATCGGCTGACCTTTACGTGGCGCGGTGACGAGGTGGAGGAGCAGGCGCTGCACCTTCGGCTCGATCTGGCGGTGAAGATGCACGATACGTCGGCGGCGCTGGCGGCGGGGGCGGCGCTGTTCCGCTATGGCGCGCCGGGGCCGGATGCCGGTGCCCTGTCGGAACAGTTGCGCGGGTTGCTCGCGACCGCGCTGTCACCGCAATCGAAGCTGCCGCTGCCGCAGGCGGCGGGGCTGTTCTGGGATTACCGCGATCTGGCGCCGGCGGGGGCGGCGGGCGATCGGCTGGTCGATAGCCTGATCGACCGGTTGCAGGGCGCGGGGCTCTACATGCGCGCGGCCGATCTGTTGCAATATCGCCTGACCGCGACGGCGCAGGATATCGAGCAGGGGCCGCTGTCGGTGCGGGTCGCCACGTTACGCATATTGGCGGGCAGGCCGGAACTGGCGGTGCGGTCGCTGCGCGAGACGGATCAGGTGGCATACCCCGCATCGATGCTGGCCGATCGGCGGCGGGTGGAGGCGGCGGCGCTCGATATCCTCGGTCGCCGGGCGGAGGCGCTGGCGGCGTTGCAGGACGTGCCCGATGCGGTGGGCATCGCGGCGGAAATCCACTGGCAGGCGCGCGACTGGGCGCATCTGGTCGAAGTCGGCGAGCCGGCCCTGCCCGCGCCGGGCAAGCTCAGCGATGTCGGGCAAGCGGTCGTCCTGCGCCATGCGATCGCGCTGGCGATGCTGCGGCGCGAACCGGCGCTGGCGCGGTTGCATGCCCGCTACGTTGCGTCGTTCGCCACCCTGCCCACGGCGGCGGCGTTCGCGCTGCTGACTGCGAAGCCGGATACGGTCGATCCCGCCGCACTGGCCAGGGCGATGGCCTCGCTGCCCTCGGCCAGCCCCGCCGGCGAGATCGGCGACCTGATCGAGGAAGGGCGCGAGGCGATGGCGACGGCGGCGGCGACACCACCCCCGGCCTGACCGTCAGGCGGCGTCGGCCAGTCCGGTGCCGCCGTCCAGCTTGTAGGCGCGGCGGACGAGGTTGTAGGCGAGATCGACCGCCGTTTCCGCCGCATCGTCGTCGCTCATCCGCCCTTCGGCGACGAGGCGGGCGAGGAAGCCGCAATCGATCCGCCGGGCCATGTCGTGCCGCGCCGGGATCGACAGGAAGGCGCGGGTATCGTCGTTGAAGCCGACGGTGTTGTAGAAGCCGGCGGTCTCCGTCGTCATCTCGCGGAAACGGCGCATCCCCTCCGGCGAATCGTGGAACCACCATGCCGGACCCAGCTTCAGGCAGGGATAATGGCCGGCGAGCGGTGCCAGTTCGCGGGCATAGGCCGTCTCGTCCAGCGTGAAGAGGATGATCGACAGCCCCGCCTCGTTACCGAAGCGGCCGAGCAGCGGCTTCAGCGCGGCGACGTAATCGGTGCGGGTGGGGATGTCGGCACCCTTGTCGCGGCCATAGGCGCCGTGCAGCCAGCGATTATGGTTGCGCGACGAGCCGGGATGGATTTGCATGACCAGCCCGTCGTCGAGGCTCATGCGCGCCATCTCGGTCAGCATCTGCGCGCGGAACAGCTCCGCCTCCGCCGGGGTCGGCGTGGCGTGCATGACGGTGGCGAACAGCGCCTCGGTGTCGGCGGCGGACAGGTCGGCGGTGGCGGCGGTCGGGTGGCCATGGTCGCTGGAGGTGGCGCCCATCGCGATGAATGCCTGACGCCGCGCGCGGTGCGCGGCCAGATAGCCGCGCCACTCGCCGACATCCTCGCCGGTCAGTTCGGCGAAGCGGGCCAGCGCGCTGCGGAAATCCTCGTGATCGGCATCGATCACCGCATCGGGGCGATAGGCGGTGACGACCTTGCCCTGCCAGCCGGACCGGCGGATCGCCTCGTGATGTTCCAGCGTGTCGTGCGCGCCTTCGGTCGTGGCGATCAGCTCGATCCCGAACCGGTCGAACAGCGCGCGCGGGCGGAAGGCGGGGGTGGCGAGCAGCTCGCCGATCCGGTCGAAATACAGGTCGGCGGTGTCGGCGGACAGCGTCACGTCGAAGCCGAATACCTCGGCAAAGACATGGTCCAGCCACATCCGCGACGGCGTGCCGCGGAACAGGTGCTGGTGGCCGGCGAACACCCGCCATGCCGCGCGGCGATCGGTGGTGGAGGGCTTGCCATGAGCGGGCACCGCCAGCGTATCGAGCGCGATGCCCTGGCTGTAGAGCATCCGGTAGAGATAGTGATCGGGGGCCAGCAGCAGGTCGGTGGCATTCTCCCACGGCGCATCGGTGGCGAACCAGGCGGGGTCGGTATGGCCGTGCGGGCTGACGATCGGCAGCGTCGCGACATCGGCATATAGCGCGCGGGCGACGTCGCGCGTGGCCGGATCGGCGGGGAAAAGGCGGTCGGGGTTCAGGGTCAGGCGCGTCATGGTCGATAATCCTGCTGGCTTGTGCCAGCGATGGCACAAATGCTATCGCTCTGGCAATGTCATCCGCACCTGCCCCTTCCGTTGCCGACCTGCCGCCGCTGGTGCGGGTCGATCCTGCCGATCAGGTCGGCGTCGCGCTGCGCCCGCTGGTGCCGGGGGAGACGGTGAGCGTCGCCGGCATCGCGGTCACGGTCGCGAACCCGGTGGCGACGGGACACAAGATCGCGCTGACGGCGATCGCGGCGGGGGACGACGTGCGCCGCTATGGCTGGCCGATCGGTCGGGCGACCCGGTTGATCGCTGCGGGCGAGCATGTCCACAGCCATAACGTCGCGACGAAGCTGGTGGGGGAGGAGCCCTATCGATACCAGCCCACCGCCGTCGCGCCGCGTCCGGCCGGTCGGGTGCGGGGCTTCGACGGTTATGTTCGGGCGGATGGATCGGTCGGGACGCGCAACCAGATCTGGGTGATCCCGACCGTGGGCTGTGTCGGCCGCACCGCGCAGCGGGTAGCGATGAAGGCGGCGGCGACCGCCGGGGTCGAGGATGTGCTGGCCTTCGCGCATCCGTTCGGTTGTTCGCAACTGGGCGACGATCTGGATGGCACGGCGCGGGTGCTGGCGGCGCTGGCGTGTCATCCCAATGCGGGCGGCGTGCTGTTGCTGGGGCTGGGGTGCGAGGAGAACCAGTTGTCGGCGTTGCTCGAACGGTTGCCGCCCGAACGCCGCGACCGCATCCGAAGCGTCGGGGCGCAGATGAGCGCGGACGAGCATGGCGATGCGGCGCGGGCGATCGCCGAACTGGCCGAGATCGCAGCGGCGGATCGACGGACACCGGTGGGGCTGGATGCGCTGCGGCTCGGGTTGAAATGCGGCGGGTCGGACGGGTTCAGCGGGCTGACCGCAAATCCGCTGATCGGGCGGGCGGCCGATGCGGTGACGGCGGCGGGGGGGACGGCGATCCTGACCGAAATCCCCGAGATGTTCGGGGCCGAGCGCCTGTTGATGGCGCGGGCGACGGATGAGGCGGTGTTCGACCGGCTCGTCGTGCTGGTGAACGATTTCAAGCGGTACTTCCTCGACCATGGCGAGCCGATTTCCGAGAATCCCAGCCCCGGCAATGTCGAGGGCGGGATCACCACGCTGGAGGAGAAATCGCTGGGCGCGGTGCAGAAGGGCGGCCGGGCAGCGGTGACGGATGTGCTGGGTTATGGCGAGCGGGTGCGGCGGCCGGGCCTGGTCGTGCTGGAGGCGCCGGGGAACGATGCGGTGTCGACGACGGCGCTGGCGGCGGCGGGGGCGACGCTGACGCTGTTCTCCACCGGCCGGGGGACGCCGCTGGGCAGTCCGGTGCCGACGATGAAGCTGGCGACCAACCATGATCTGGCGACGCGCAAGCCGGGCTGGATCGACTTCGACGCGGGCAGCGTGCTGGACGACGGGCTGGACGCGACGGCGGAGGCGCTGATGGACCGCATCTGCGCGGTGGCATCGGGGGAACCGGCGAAGAACGAGATCAACGAGGAGCGGGAAATCGCGCTCTGGAAGCGTGGAGTGACCCTTTGACCGTATTGTCGAATGCCACCTTGCCTGCCCTGCCGGCGGGGGTGGGCCGCCCCGGTTACGATCGTGCCACGCTGGTGCCGGGGATCGTGCATGTCGGGCCGGGGGCGTTCCACCGGGCGCATCAGGCGGCGTATGTCGATGTGATCCTGCGCGACGATCCACGCTGGGCGATCAGCGCGATGGCGCTGAATTCCACCGACGTGGCGGATGCGCTGCGGCCGCAGGACGGACTCTACACGCTGGCGCTGCTGGGTGAGGAGATGCGGTTGCAGGTCGTCGGATCGATCGTCGAGCTGCTGACGCGCGGCGATGGCGAGGCGTTCGCACGGCGTCTGGCCGCGCCGACGACGCGGCTGGTGACGGCGACGGTGACGGAGAAGGGATATTGCCTGACCGCCGATGGTGGTCTGGACCGGGACAACCCGGCGATCGCGCGCGATCTGGGCGATCCGGCGGCGGCGACGAGCTTCGTCGGGCGGCTGGTCGATGGATTGTCGCGGCGGCGGCGGGAGGGCGTCGGCGGACTGACGGTGCTGTCGTGCGACAATCTGGCGGGCAATGGCCGGCGGCTGGCGCGGGCGGTGGGCGATTACGCGGCGGCGATCGATGGCGATCTGGCGCGGTGGATCGCCGATGAGGTGCGCTTTCCCTGCTCGATGGTCGATTCGATCACGCCGGCGACCGATGACGATCTGCGCGCGCGGGTCGCGGCGGCGGGGATCGGGGATGCGTGGCCGATCCAGCGGGAGCGGTTCACGCAATGGGTGATCGAGGATGATTTCGCCGGCGAGCGGCCGCCGTTCGATCTGGCGGGCGCGCAGTTCGTCGGCGACGTGACCGGGTTCGAGGAGGCGAAGCTGCGCCTGCTGAACGGGGCGCATTCCTCGCTGGCCTATATCGGCCTGCTGTTGGGGCATGAGACGGTGCGTGACGCCATGGGCGATGCGGCGCTGGCGCGGTTCGTGGAGGCGATGATGCGCGACGACATCGCACCGACGCTGGGGGAGACGGCGGGGCTCGACACGGCCGCCTATGTCGGCGCGATCCTCGACCGGTTCCGCAATCCGGCGATCCGGCACCTGCTGGCGCAGATCGCGTGGGACGGATCGCAGAAACTGCCGTTCCGGTTGCTGGCGACGATCGCCGAGGCACGGGCGGCGGGGCGGCCGGTCGACCGGCTGGTGGTGCCGATCGCCGCGTGGATACGCTTTCTGGCGCTGCCCCGCCCACCGGCGGCGGCGCTGGTCGATCCGGCGGCGGCGACGCTGGTGCCGCTGGCGGGTGATCCGGATGCGCTGGTGGAGCGGAGCGGGGTGTTTCCGGCGGCGCTGGTCGGGGATGCGGTGTTTCGGCGGGCGCTGGTGGCGGCGCATGCCGGAATGGCGACGCCGGACGGGGTGCGTGCGGCGATCGGTTGAGCGGGCGGAAAGTCCCGAAAGTCACACTCACCCACGTGCGCGCGCGGGCGCGCACGCGAGGACGGGCGGCGGGGACGGTCGACGATGAGAAGGAGCGGTCGTCGGACGGGATACGTTAGTGCGGTGCTGTAGGACAGCCTGCTCGATGCTACCGGGCGACCGCTTCCACGAAGCGGGTCGCCTGTCGCGCGACGTCGGCGGCGTCCTGTCCGGGTTTATAGAGGGCGGAGCCGAGGCCGAAGCCGTCGCATGCCTCGCGCCAGTCGGGGATCGTGTCGGGCGTCATGCCGCCGACCGCGAGGATCGGGACGTCCTTGGGCAGCACGGCGCGGTGGGCCTTGATGACGGACGGAGAGGCGGCCTCGGCGGGGAACAGCTTCAGGCCGGCGGCACCGGCGGCCAGCGCAACGAAGGCTTCGCTGGGGGTAAAATAGCCGGGTAGCGCGATCAGGCCGGCATCGGCGGCGGCGGTGATGACGGCGGGGTTCGTGTTGGGCGAGATCATCAGGCGCGCGCCGGTGTCGCGCAGCCGGGCGACGTCCTCGACCGTCAGGACGGTGCCGGCGCCGACCAGCGCGCGGTCGCCGAGGCGGGCGACCAGCCGGGCGATGCTGGTGAAGGGATCGGGGGAGTTGAGCGGAACCTCGATCATCGAGAAGCCGGCGTCCACCAGGGCATCGCCGACCGCATCGACCTCTGGCGGGGTGATCCCGCGCAGGATTGCGACGAGGGGGCAGCGGGTCAGGGCGTCGCGGAGTTCGTCGCGCTGGATGTCCGGGGTGGTCATGCAGCCAGTCTCCAGATGGCGGTGATGCCGGCGAGGAAGGCGGCGTGGCTGTCCACCGCCACCGGCGTGCCGCCGGCGTGGCGGACGGCGGCGGCATAGAGCGCGGCCAGACCGGGTTCGGCAAGGATGTGGACGGTGGCGCCGGGGGCCAGCGATCGTTCGCGAACGTCGCTGCCGATCAGCAGGCCGCTGACGCGGGCGGCGACGTCGGCGGCGGCGTTGCGGCCGAGGACGGCGCCGGCACGCTCGCCGAACAGGCTGGTGAGGGGCGTGCCGCGATCGGCGAGCGCGAGGCCGTCGTGGAAGGCGGGGCCGTCATCGACCGGGCCGGTCATGAAATCGGTCAGCAGGCTGCGGTCGCGGAGCAGGGCGAACAACTCGCCGGTCATCGCGGTGCGGAAACCGGTGATCGCACCGTTCGCGATCATCGCCCATTTGCTATGGGTGCCCGGCTGGCAGAGCAGCGCGTCGGACGGGGCGAGGCCGGCGGCGACGGCGCCGAGCAACTGGACTTCCTCGCCGCGCATCACGTCCGGCGCGTCGTCCTTCACGCCGGGGACGATCGCGGTGCGACCGGGTTCCGCCCAGATCAGGCTGGCGGCGAGATCGGCCAGCGTGGCGGGGCAGGCGACATAGGGTGCCTCCACCCAGCCGCGGGTCGATCCGACCATGCCGGCGCACAGGACCGGTACGTCGCCGAACCGGTCGCGCATCGCCGCGACCTCCGCCGGGAAGCCGCCCGCCGGCACCGACAGGATACCGCGCGCGTCGCGGTCGGTGGCGATCACGCCGCCATCGGCGTCGATCGCATAGCAGCGGCGGTTGGTGGTACCCCAGTCGACCGCCAGAAACGCCGGTGGCAAGGCGGTTTGGCTCACCACCAGGTCGCGTACAGCGCCACGAGGATCAGGATGACCGCGATCGCGCCGACGTTGAAGCCGGTGGTGGTGCGATAGCTGACGCTGGCGGTGTCGATCGTGTCGGTGCCGGCGCGGGCCTGTTTGGCGACGAGCGAGACGACGACCGCCAGCACGACGGTAAGCAGGAACACGATACCCATCCGGTCCATGAACGGCAGGCCCGGCGCCATGACCTTGAAGCCCCATGACAGGAGCACCGATCCGGCGGCGGCGGCGAGCGCACCGGCCTCGTTCGCGCGCTTCCAGAACAGGCCGAGCAGGAAGATCGTGGTGATGCCCGGCGTGAAGAAGCCGGTGAATTCCTGGATGAACTGGAACGCCTGATCCGACGCGCCGAGCAGCGGGCGAGCGGTGGCGATGGCGATCAGGATCGCAACCGTCGCGGTGATCCGGCCGACCATCACCAGATGCCGGTCCTCGCCGTCCCTGCCCGCGACATAGCCGCGCCGCTTCGAATAGAGATCGAGGGTGAAGATCGTGGCGATCGAATTGATCTTGGACGCGGTCGACGCGATGATCGCGGCGATCAGCGCGGCGAAGACGAGGCCGAGCAGGCCCGACGGCAACAGGCGCATCATCGTGGGATACGCCTCGTCCGGCTTGGCCAGATCGGGGGCCAGGACGACGGCGGCGATGCCGGGCAACACGATGACGAGCGGCATCACCAGTTTCAGGAAGGCGGCGAACATCACGCCCTTCTGCGCTTCGGGCAGCGACTTGGCGGCCAGTGCGCGCTGGATGATGTACTGATTGAACCCCCAATAGCTGAGGTTGGCGATCCACATGCCGCCGATCAGCACCGACAGGCCGGGCAGGTCCATGTAGAACGGATCGCCCTTTTGCAGGATCATGTGGAAGTGATCGGGGACGGCGGTGGTCAGCTTGCTCCAGCCGGCGAGCACGCCCGCGCCCGCGCCGATCTCGTCCAGCGTCAGGTATGCGACGACGAGGCCGCCCAGCACCAGCAGCGCGACCTGCACGATGTCGGTCAGCGCCACCGCCTTCAGCCCGCCGCGCAACTGGTACACCAGCGCGAAGAGGCCGAGGATGACGAGGGCGATGTTCTGGTCGATGCCGGCGACCTTCGTGACCGCGATCGAGCCGAGCCAGATGATCGAGGTGAGGTTCACGAAGACGTAGAGCGCCAGCCAGAAAAGCGCCATCAGCGTGCGGATCGACGGGCCGTACCGCCGTTCCAGAAACTGCGGCATCGTGTAGATTTCGTTCTTCAGGAAGATCGGCAGGAAGAATTTGCCGACGATCAGCAGCGTCAGCGCCGCCATCCATTCGTACGATGCGATGGCGAGGCCGATGGCATAACCCGATCCCGACATGCCGACGATCTGTTCGGCCGAGATGTTGGCGGCGATCAGCGAGGTGCCGATCGCCCACCATGGCAGGCTCTTCGAGGCGAGGAAGTAATCCGTCGTGTTTTTCGGACCCGCCCCCGCCTTGTCGCGCGAGACATATTGCGCGAGGCCGAAGATGAACACGAAATAGATCGCGACGACCACGATATCGATGGTGGCGAGATGCATCGCTGGCGGCTTCCTTCCCCGAACGCCGCTACCCTGTGGGTGGCGGTCGCATATATATGATAAGCGAGCCTAGCAGCGGCGCGGGGCGGCGCGCAACCCGCCGTCCGTGCTGACGATCGACCGGGATATTCGATTTCAACCCGCGCCGTCATTGCGAGCGTAGCGAAGCGACACAGGGCGTCGTGCGTGGCGCTGGATTGCTTCGCTACGATTGAAACGACAGGTCAGATTCGCACGCGGAAGGTGGCGCCGATGACGCGGGGGTCGCTGGGCGTGGCGACGATCAGGCCGCTGTTGCCTGCCTGGATCGTCAGGTTCTGGATGTAATCCGCGTCCAGCAGATTGCGCGCGAACACCGCCAGTTCCCAGCCGGCGATCGAACGATAGCCGATCGAGGCGTTGGTCAGGTTGTACCCCTCCACCCAGGTAAAGCGGGACAGCGAGGACTCGCCGTTATAGCCGGAGCGCGAATTGCTATCGACATGGACGAAGCCCGATCCGGCATCGCCGATCGGCTGCGCGTAATCGGCGCTGGCGCTGATCGACCAGCGCGGCAGCGAGGCGAGGCGGCGGCCCGACAGGTCGCACGCCGCCGTTGCGGCGGTCTGGCGTTCGAGCGGGCAGGGCCCCTGCGGATAGCGATCATAGGTGCCATCGGCATAGGCGAGACCGATACGGGTCGACAGGCCGCGGGCGATACGGGCGGTGGCGTCCACCTCGAACCCCTTCACCACGACGCGGGGGATGTTCGAGAGGTAGCCGCGCAGCGCCACGGTCTGCGAACTGTCGACCAGCGTGGCCTGGAAATCGTCGACGCGGGTGTAATAGGCGTCGGCGTTCAGGATCAGGCGACGGTCGAACACTTGCGTCTTCAGTCCCGCCTCGTACGTCGTGTTGCGTTCCGGGCGGACGACGGCGGTGGCGAGGACGGGCTGGTTGGCGGCGTTGACCGGCAGGCCGGACATGTTGATGCCGCCCGATTTGAAGCCGCGCGCATAGCTGATATAGCCCAGCACCCGGTCGGTTGCCTGCCACGACAGGTTGGCGCGGCCCGACAGGCTGCCGTCATGGTCGCTGGCGGCATAGGTCTGGGGCCGGATGATCGACAGCTTGGCATTGTCGAGCGCGGTGCCGGGGGTGGTGGGCAGGCCGCCGAAGCGATTGGAGGTGTAGTAGCCGTCCTTGTCCTCGTACGTGTAGCGCAGGCCGCCGGTCAGGGTGACGCGGTCGATCAGCTTCAGGTTCGCCTCGCCGAACGCGGCATAGCTGCGCGACGTGAAGTCGGTGTAGCCGTCGGTGCCGTAGCCATCGAGCAGGTTGGCGGGGACGCGGGTGCTGTTCGCGCCCGTGGTCGGGCCGATCAGCCAATAGGCGGCCTGTGACGAATAGACCGAATTCGGCCGCCCCTCGATATTCTGGAAGAAATAATAGAGGCCGGCGACCCAGGTCAGCCGGTGGTCGCCGTTCGACGCGATGCGCAGTTCCTGGCTGACCTGATCCTGGCGCGAGGGGATGTGCTGGACCGTCTGGATCGGCACACCGGTGTAATCGCGGTCGTTGGCGGCATCCCAGTTCCAGAAGCGCCATGCGGTGACGGAGGTGAGCGTGACCGGACCCATGTTCCAGTCGGTGATCGCCGAGACGCCGCCTTCGTTGGTGTCGACGCCGAGCGGCGCGTCGATGTCGGTGACGCGGTCGTAGGGATCGGTGCTGGCGGGGCGATAGCCGAGGCCGGCGGCGAGGGCCGGATATTGACGCGAGGCGGGGCGCAGCGACTGGCCGACGCGTAGATAGACCTGCGTGCAGCAATTGCTCTGGAAATTGGTGAAGTCGGCGATCAGGCGCAGTTGCAGGTCGTCGGACGGCTTGATGAGCAACTGGCCGCGGACCGCCTGATTGCCGATCTGGTTGTGGTCCTGACCGGTGCGGACGTTGCGGATCACGCCGTCGCGGCGGGTGACGACGCCCGACAGGCGGAAGGCGACGGTGTCGTCGATCGGGCCGGAGCCGGCGAAGCGCGCCTGCACGAAATTATAGTCGCCATAGGACAACTCGCCCTGGAATTCGGGGGTGAATGTCGGTGCGCGGGTGGTGATGTTGATCGCGCCGGCGGTGGTGTTCTTGCCGAACAGCGTCCCCTGCGGCCCGCGCAGTTCCTCGATCTGTTGGATGTCGGAGAAGTCGAACGCGGCGGTGGCGGGGCGGGCGTGATAGACCTGATCGACATAGAAGCCGACGCCCGGTTCCAGCCCGTCGTTCGACTGGCTGACCGCGACGACGCTGGAGCCGAGGCCGCGGATCGTGAAGGCGGTGTTGCGCGGGTTGGCGGACGAATAGTTCAGGCTGGGGATCAGCACCGCCAGATTTTGCGTGTTCACGGTGTAGCTCTGGTCGAGCAGGTCGCCGCCGACGACGCTGAGCGCGCCGGGTACGCGCTGCGCATCCTCGGCGCGGCGGCGGGCGGTGACGATGACGGCGGGGAGAGCGTCCTCGTCTGTGGTCGCGGCCGTATCGGGCGGGGTGTCCGTCTGTGCCCATGCCGGCACCGCCGTGCCGGCCAGCCACAGCGCCATGGCGGTCGAAATCCCCTTCATCGCGTATTCCCCGTTTTTCCGGACCCTTAGGGTCCTGTCCCCGGCACCACTGATATATACGAAGGAATATAGCAATAGGCGCGACCGGGGCGTTTATGCTGCACTGCGGAACCGGCGTCGTCCGGCCCGGTTGAGGACGGCATGAAGATATCCGACTGGCGCGTGCCGCACGAATGGGTCTGGGTGCAGAGCGTCGCGATCGTCTCGCTGGCGGTGCTGGTGGCGCTGGCCGCGCACTGGCTGGTGATGCGGATCGCGCTGCGGACCGGGCGGCGGCGGACGCGGGAAGCGCGGGCGATGGTGCTGGGTGAGATACGGCGGCCGTCGCAGTGGGTGTTCGTGTCGATCGCGGTCAGCTTCGCCGCACGCACGCTGCCGATGGATCGCGACGTGCGGGAGTTGTGGGAACAGTTGCTGGGCTTTGCGGTGCCGGCGCTCCTTGGCTGGTCGGCGATCGCGGGGATGCGGGCGGTGCAGCGGATCGTCGAGCTGCAATCCGATATCAGCGTCGAGGACAATCTGGCCGCCCGGCGCAAGCGGACGCGGGCGACGATCCTGGGGCGGATATCGTCGTTCTTCATCATCTTCGTGACGGTGTGCCTGATGCTGCTGAGCGTGCCGGGCATCCGCACGATCGGCGTCACGCTGATGGCGTCGGCGGGTATCGCCGGACTCGTCGTCGGTGCAGCGGCGCAACCGGCGCTGAAGAACCTGATCGCCGGCGTGCAGATGGCGTTCACCGAGCCGATCCGGCTGGACGACGTGGTGATCGTGGCGGGCGAATGGGGGCGGATCGAGGAGATCAGGCTGACCTTCGTTGTCATCAAGCTGTGGGACGAGCGGCGACTGGTGGTGCCGGTGTCGAAGTTTCTGGAGGAAAGTTTCCAGAACTGGACGCGCGAGACGAGCCGGCTGCTGGGATCGGTGTTCTGGTATGTCGATCCGGCCGCCGACGTGGCGCGCATCCGTGAGGCGGTGGGCCGGGCGGTGCAGGCGAGCGAGCGGTGGGACGGCCGTTTCTGGAACTGTCAGGTGACGGACGTGAAGGCGGACGCGGTGGAGATTCGGGGGCTGATGACGGCCAAGGATGCCTCGATCAGCTTCGACCTGCGCTGCGAAGTGCGCGAGGCGGTGCTGGCGTTCATGCGCGACGAGATGCCCGAAGCGATGCCGCGTGGGCGTATCCTGTTCCCGGAGGCTGTCGCTTCGCCGCAGCAGGATGGGCGGCGGTTGTAGGGGCGGGCGTCATTGCGAGCGTAGCGAAGCAACCCAGGACGCCCTGGGTTGCTTCGCTACGCTCGCAATGACGGAAGGGGTGGTCAGGCGTGTTCGTGGGCGTGTTTGCCTTCCAGCGCATCGAGGAACAGGCGGCACCACCAGAACACGTCCTCACGGCGGAGACCGTCGATCATCGATTCCCAGCGGCGCTTGCGTTCGGCGAGCGGCATTTCCAGCGCCTTGACGATGGCATCGGCCATGTCCTCGGCGCTGTAGGGGTTGACCAGCACCGCCTCCTTCATCTGTGCGGCGGCGCCGGCGAAGGTGGAGAGGATCAGGACGCCGGGATCGTCGGGGTCCTGTGCCGCGACATATTCCTTGGCGACGAGGTTCATACCGTCGCGAAGCGGCGTGACCAGCGCGATGCGCGCCGCGCGGTAGATGCCGGCCAGTTCCTGTCGCGGATACCCTTGGTTGACGTAGCGGATCGGCACCCAGTCGATATCGGCATATTCGCCGTTGATCCGGCCCGACAGCGCATCGAGGTCGCTGCGGATCTCCTGATAGGTATCGACCGTCGCCCGGCTGGGCGGCGCGATCTGGAGCAGATAGACGAGCGCACGGCGATCGGGGTTGTTGGCGAGGAAACGCTCGTATCCCAGCAACCGCTCGCGCAGGCCCTTGGAATAATCGAGCCGGTCGACGCCGACGATCAGGCTGCGGCCGGTGGACGACATGTGCATCCGGTCGCGGGCGAAGCGGGCTTCCTTCGAGCGGGCGGCGGCCTCGAATTCGGCGGTGTCGATGCCGATCGGCGCGACGATCGCGTGGACGCGGCGATCGCCGACGACGGCGCAGCCATCCTCGTCGATCGTGCCTTCGAGGATATCGACGACGTAGCGGCGGAAACTGTCGAGCCAGTCCTCGGTATGGAAACCGACGACGTCATAGGCGAACAACGATTCCACCAGCTTGCGATGGCTGGGCAGCGAGGTCAGCAGCCGCGCCGGCGGCCACGGCGTGTGCAGGAAGAAGCCGAGCCGGTTCTTCAGCCCGCGATCACGCAGTTCGCGACCGAGCGGGATCAGGTGGTAATCGTGGACCCAGACGAGGTCGTCATGATCGATCAGCGGCATGACCGTATCGGCGAAACGCTTGTTCACGCGGCTGTAGCCGCCTGCGAAATCGCGTTCGAATTCGGTCAGGTCGATGCGGTAATGAAACAGCGGCCACAGCGTGCGGTTGGCGTAGCCGTTATAATATTCGTCGAGGTCCTGTTCTTCCAGATCGATCGTCGCGGTGGTGACGCCGTTGCCCTCGGTCCGGTGGATTTCACCGGTGAACTGTTCGGTCGTCTCGCCCGACCAGCCGAACCAGATGCCACCGTGTTCGCGCAGTGCCGACAGGAGCGCGACGGCGAGGCCACCCTGATTGCCGCTGGCGTCCGCCTTCGGCACGGCGACGCGGTTCGAGATGACGACGAGGCGGCTCAACGTACTTTACTCCAGGGTTCGCTCAACAGTCCGGCGCAGTTGATGAGTCCCACAAGCGAATAGGTCTGCGGATAGTTTCCCCACAGCTCGCCGGAGGTGGGATCGATATCCTCCGACAACAGGCCGGCGGGGGTGCGACGGGCGACCATCTCCTCGAACAGGGCGCGGGCATCGTCGCGCCGGCCGGTGGCGTGCAATGCCTCGATCAGCCAGAAGGTGCAGACGTTGAACGCGGTCTTCGGCAGGCCGAAATCATCCTCGCTGTCGTAGCGGAGCATATAGGCGCCGCGGCGCAGGCCCTTTTCCACCGCTTCCAGCGTCGATTGAAACCGGGGGTCGTCGGGCGTGAAGAAACGCAGGTCGAGCAGTTCGATCAGGCTGGCGTCGAGGTCGTCGCCGTCGAACGTCGCCGACATGCGCTTGGTGTCCTCGCGCCATGCCTGCTGCTCGATCGTCGCGCGCATCGTCGTCGCGCGATCGTCCCAGAAACGGCAGCGTTCGGTCAGGCCGAGGACGCGGGCGGCGCTGGCGAGGCGGTCGCAGGCCGCCCAGCACATCGCCGCCGAATAGGTGTGGACGGCGACCTTGGTGCGCAGTTCCCACAGGCCGGCATCGGGTTTGTCATAGACCTGCCAAGCCAGTTCGCCGACGCGTTCCAGCGACCTGAAATCCTCCTTGCTGGCGAGGCGATAGAGGCGGGTGTCGTGGAACGCCTGCACGTTGGACAGGACGATCTGGCCATAGGCGTCGTGCTGGACCTGTTCATACGCCTGATTGCCGACGCGGACCGGCCCCATGCCGCGATAGCCGACGAGATCGTCGGCGATCCGCTCGGGCAACTCCGCCTCGCCCGACACGCCGTAGAGCGGCTGGATATGGCCGCCATCGGCATCGTCGACGATGTTGCGGAGATATTCGAGATACCCCTCCAGCACGTCGAGCGCGCCGAGCCGGTTCAGCGCCTGCACCGTGTAATAGGCATCGCGAATCCAGCAGTAGCGGTAATCCCAGTTGCGCCCGGAATCGGCATGTTCGGGCAGGCTGGTCGTCATCGCCGCGACGATCGCGCCGGTTTCCTCGTGCTGGCACAGTTTCAGCGTGATCGCGGCGCGGATCACCACGTCCTGCCATTCGAGCGGAATGGCGAGGCCGCGGACCCATTGCCGCCATTCGTCGCGGGTCTGGTCGAGCATCATGTCGACGCCGTATTCCAGACTGCCGGCGAAGCTCTCGTCGGGGCCGAGGAAGAAGCGGAGCGGCTTTTCCAGCCGGAAATATTCCTCGCGGCGCAGGCGGTCGATGGGGGCGGTGGTCGTCAGTCGGACGGTCTGGTCGCGCATCAGGAAGCGGATGTGGTTGGAGCCGGCGGTGATGCTGGTCGGCTTGCCCCAGTCGGTGGCGACGCGCAGCGCCATGCGGATACGCGGCGATCCCGCCACCGGCCGGACGATGCGCGCAAAGGCGGTGGGACGGTAATCGCGGTCGTTGCGGCGGAAGCGCGGGCAGAAATCGGTGATCTCCACCGCGTTGCCGGCCGCATCCTCATGCCGGGTGACGAGGATCGGGGTGTTGCGCAGGTAACGCTGTTCGGTCTTCACCGTGTCGGCGAGATCGATCGACCAGTATCCGGTGTCGGGATCGCCATCGTCGAGCAGCGCGCTGAACGCCGGATCGCCATCGACGCGGGGGATGCAGCCCCAGACGAACCGGCCGGTGGCATCGACCAGCGCCGACACCTGGCAATTGCCGATCGGCCACAGGTTCATGGTCGCTTCCATCAGGCGGCGTCCGCCAGCTCGTTCAGCCAGATGCGCAGCGCGGCGACGTCGTCCAGCCGGTACGCGGCCTGCGTCTCGCGTTCCGGACCGATCAGCACGCCCGCTCCGCCAAGGGCAGCGGCGGCGGCGAAACCGTCCTCGTCGGTGACGTCGTCGCCGAAGAACCAGGGGAGCATGCCGGTCATCGCGTCGTCGGTCGCCAGCGAGCGGAGGCCGGCGCCCTTGTCGCCGGGCAGGCGCACCTCGGCCATCATCTTGCCCGGCTGCATGGTCAGGCCGTGCGTGTCGGCGACGCGGGCGGCCATGGTGGTCGCCTCCTGCTCCAGTTCGGGGCGCTGGCGGAAATGCAGGCCGGCGCCGAGGCTCTTGGCCTCGAAGATGATGCCGTTCAGGTCGGCAAACGCCTGTAGTTCGGCGGCGGCCGCTTCGAGGGCGGGGGAGCGTTCGGGCAGGACATGGCCGGCGGCGGGGGTGCGGCGTTCGGCGCCGTGACTGCCCGAGACGGCAAGGCCGGTCGCGCGGTCGCCGAGGAAACCGTCGAGTTGTGCGACCGAGCGACCGCTGACGATCGCGACGCGGCCCGGCATCGCGGTGGCGAGGCGATCGATTAAGTCGGCGAGGTCCGACTCCACGACCACGGCGTCGGGGCGGTCGGCGAGATCGACCAGCGTGCCGTCGAAATCGAGATACAGGGCGATGGTGGCGGGATCGGGGAGCGGCGGGGGGAGCAGGGCTTCGGTCATGCGCGTCCTAACGGTGCACGTCCGGTTCCGTTGCGCGGCCGGAACGGGAAAGGGTCTGCGCTGTCCGGTTGGGGGGACCGTTCCGATCGACCGGACTGTCTCTCGATACGGGCTCTCGACGAGCTCGATCCTTACTCGAGACGAACGGGAAGGAGGCGAACGGGGGGTCAGACCACCCGGTAGGGCACGATGCGGCGCGTTTCCGGCTCCACCGCGATGGCGCGGTCGGCGGGGGGGAAGGCGCGCTGGTCGCAGTCGGGGCGGGGGCACAGGCGGCAGGAGATACCGATAGGGGTGGCGGCGCCCGCCCGGTCGACGGCATCGGCATAGACGAAATCGGCGGCGTGGATCGCCTCGCACCCCAGCGCCACCGCATAACGGCGCGGCAGGCGGGCGAAGCGGCCCGATGGCTTCACCAGCCCCTTGGCCATCGAGACGTAGCGGACGCCGTCCGGCGTCTCGGCATGTTGCACCAGGATGCGATCGGGGATCGCGGCGGCTTCGTGGACGACCCATAACGGACAGGTGCCGCCGAAGCGCGCGAATTGCAGGCGAGTGGCGGAATGACGCTTGGTAATGTTGCCGGCCATGTCGATCCGGCAGAAGAAGAACGGCACCCCCGCCGCGCCCGGCCGCTGCAAGGTCGACAGACGGTGGCACGCCTGTTCGAAACTGACGCCGAAGCGCCGTGACAGGCGGTCGATATCGTGGCGCACCGCCCGCGCCTCTCGCCGGAAACGCTCGTACGGCATCGCGATCGCGCCGCCGGCATAGTTGGCGAGGCCTACGCCGAGCAGCCGGCGCGCCTCCTCGCTCGCCAGTCCCGATCCGTCGATCACCGCCGCGATCGGGGCGGCGAAGGCGCGGGCGGCGAGCCGGTGGGCGATCTGGAAACGGCGGCTCTCAGCCGGCAGCGCGCCGTTCAGCACCAGCACGACGCCGTCGATCCGGGCGAGCGGCGCGTCCGCGTTCGGATCGATGCGGATGCCCAGACCGTGGTCGCGGAGGGCGACGACCAGCGACGATTCGTCGGGCGCGGCCTCACCCAGGGCTTCGGCGGCGCGGTCGAGCGGGTCGACATAGTTGCCGGCTTCGTGGAACCAGTCTCGCACCGCCTCCCATGGCAGGCGGGTCGCGCCGCCGGCGGTCAGCGTTTCCTCGGCCAGCGCCAGCCGATCCTCCGCACCGCGCTTGGCGGCGTGCAGGGCGACCAGCCGGTCGGCGATGTCGGGGCGCTCCTCCGCCAGCCGCTGCGTCGCCTCCGCGCCGAGCGGCGGGAGGGCGGGGTCAGCGAGCGCCTCCGCCAGCGCGGCGAAGCGGCGGGCGGGGCCTTCGCCCTCGATCGCGGCCAGCGCCTGCGGGTAATGGCGGGCGAGGGCGGCGGTGACGGCGGCGGTCAGCGGACGCTCGCCCCCCTCCAGCTGCGACAGATAGCTGACCGACAGGCCGAGGCGGGCGGCCATGGCGCGCTGGTTGATCCCGGCGGCGCGGCGCAGCGCACGCAGCTGATCGCCGGCATAGAGGCGGGGATTGGGCATCGCCACACGCTAGTTCGCAAGATGCTCATTCGCAACTTCGCAAATTCACATTTGCGTGAGGGGGCGGGGGCGGGCAGACAGGGCGCAGCCGCGTACGCCAGGAGGATGCTGTGTCGTCTACGAACTTAATGCTCGGGACGAAACGCGCGGCGGCCAAGCTGGGCGGCGGTGAAAAACGCATCGCCGCCCAGCACGCCAAGGGCAAGCTGACCGCGCGCGAGCGGCTGGACGTGCTGCTCGACGAGAACAGTTTCGAGGAACTCGACATGTTCGTCGAGCATAACTGCGTCGATTTCGGCATGCAGGATCAGGTGATCCCCGGCGACGGCGTGGTCACGGGTTCGGGCACGATCAACGGCCGCCTCGTTTTCGTCTTCAGCCAGGATTTCACCGTGTTCGGCGGGTCGCTGTCCGAGCGCCACGCCGCCAAGATCTGCAAGGTGATGGACATGGCGATGAAGGTCGGCGCGCCGATCATCGGCCTGAACGATTCGGGCGGCGCGCGCATCCAGGAAGGCGTCGCGTCGCTGGGGGGCTATGCCGAGGTGTTCCAGCGCAATGCGCTGGCCAGTGGGGTGGTGCCGCAGCTTAGCCTCATCATGGGACCGTGCGCGGGCGGCGCGGTGTATTCACCGGCGATGACTGACTTTATCTTCATGGTGAAGGATTCGAGCTACATGTTCGTGACCGGTCCCGATGTGGTGAAGACGGTGACGAACGAGGTGGTCAGCCAAGAGGCGCTGGGTGGCGCGGTGACGCACACCACGAAGACCAGCGTGGCCGACAATGCGTTCGAGAATGATATCGAGGCACTGCTGGCGGCGCGCGACTTCATCGATTTCCTGCCGCTGTCGAACCGGCTGCCGGTGCCCGAGCGGCCGACGGCGGATGCGTGGGACCGGATCGAGGACAGTCTCGACACGCTGATCCCGGCCAGCGCCAACCAGCCGTACGATATGCACGAGCTGATCCGGAAAGTGGTCGACGAGGGCGATTTCTTCGAAACGCAGCCGGCGCATGCGGGCAACATCATGACCGGCTTCGGGCGGATCGAGGGGCGCACGGTGGGCTTCGTCGCGAACCAGCCGATGGTACTGGCCGGGGTGCTCGACATCAATTCGTCGAAGAAGGCGGCGCGGTTCGTGCGCTTCTGCGACGCGTTCGAGATTCCGATCGTGACGTTCGTGGATGTGCCGGGCTTCCTGCCGGGAACGGCGCAGGAGCATAACGGGATCATCAAGCACGGCGCGAAACTGCTGTTCGCCTATGCCGAGGCGACGGTGCCGAAGATCACGGTGATTACGCGCAAGGCCTATGGCGGGGCGTATGACGTGATGGCGTCGAAGCACCTGCGCGGCGACCTGAACTATGCGTGGCCGACTGCGGAGATTGCGGTGATGGGCGCGAAGGGCGCGGTGGAGATCATCTTTCGCGGGCGTACCCCGGAAGAGATCGCAGAGCGGACGGCGGAATACGAGGCGCGCTTCGCCAACCCGTTCGTGGCGGCGGCCAAGGGCTTTATCGACGAGGTGATCCAGCCCCATTCGACCCGGCGGCGCATCGCGCTGGGGTTACGAAAGCTGCGGGGGAAGTCGTTGGAGAATCCGTGGAAGAAGCATGACAATATTCCGTTGTGATTGCTTTGCTGCGGGTAGGGACATGCGATCGGGCGTTCCGCGTGGCGCCTTGGTTTGCTTCGCTGCGCTCGCAATGACGAGGGGTGTGGGGCGCGCATGACTCTTGGTCGGCTCAACCATGTCGGTGTCGCGACGCCGTCGATCGAGCGGTCGGTGGAGACGTATCGCACGTTGCTGGGCGCGACCGTGATCGGGGTGCCGTTCGACTTGCCGGCGCAAGGCGTGCGGGTGTGTTTCGTCGATGCGCCCAATACGCAGATCGAACTTATCGAGCCGCTGGACGATGCATCGCCGATCGCGGGGTTCCTTCGCAAAAACCCGGCGGGTGGGCAGCATCATCTGTGTTTCGAGGTGGCCGACATCCACGCCGCGATCGCCGACCTGACCGGCAACGGTGCGACGGTGCTGGGCGAGCCGCGGATCGGGGCGCATGGCACGCCGATCGTGTTCGTGCATCCGCGTGACATGGGCGGGTTGCTGGTCGAACTGATGGAAGAATCGAAGGACCATTGATGGCCCCTGTGCATATCCTCACCGAGCGGCGCGGCGACGTGCTGGTCGTCACGCTCAACCGGCCCGATCGGCTGAATGCCGCGCCGCCGGCGATGTTCGAGGAGATTGCCGGTGCGCTGCGCGATCTGGATGGCGCGCGGGCGGTGCTGGTGCAGGGGGCGGGGCGGGCGTTTTGCTCCGGGGCGGATGTCGCTGGCGGTGCGCTGGCGGCGGCCGATCCGCGGGAGGCGACGTTCGCGGCGCTGACCGACAGTTATAATCCGACGCTGGCGCTGATCGCCGATCTGGCGGTGCCGGTGGTCAGTGCGGTGCGCGGGCCGGCGGCGGGGATCGGTTGTTCGCTGGCGCTGGCCGCCGATTTCTGCGTGGCGAGCGATACCGCGTATTTCCTGCAGGCGTTCGTCAATATCGGGCTGGTCCCCGATGGCGGCGCGTCGTGGATGCTGCCGCGGCTGATCGGCAAGGCGCGGGCGGCGGAGATGATGATGCTGGGCGAGCGGGTGTTCGCGGCCAAGGCGCTGGAGTGGGGCATGATCCACAAGATCGCCGCCGATGCGGTGCTCGACCACGAAGCCTTCGCGCTGGCCGAGCGGCTGGCGGCGGGGCCGACCTTGGCTCTGGCGGCAATCCGGCGTCAGCTTCATGCCGGCTATGAGAGCGATTATGCCGCCGCGATGGCGCGCGAGGCGGACAACCAGCGCGCGATGCGTGGCACCGCCGACGCCGTCGAGGGCGGTCGTGCGTTTCTTGAGAAGCGCACACCGGCGTTCAAGGGCGAGTAGCATGGCCGAAATCGAGACGAACACCGGCGAGGATGCCGGCGCGGCACCGCCTGCGCCGCCGCAGCCCGAACCCGTCAAGCAGCCGACGCTGGCCGACTGGCAGGCCGCCGCCGCGCGTGAGGTGAAGGGCCGCGACCTGACGTGGCCGACGCCCGAGGGCATCGACGTGAAGCCGCTCTATACCGCCGATGACGTGAAGACCGATCCCGGCCTGCCCGGCTTCGCGCCGTTCACGCGCGGCGTGCGCGCATCGATGTATGCGGGGCGGCCGTGGACGATCCGGCAATATGCGGGCTTTTCGACCGCCGAGGAATCCAACGCTTTCTATCGCCGCAATCTGGCGGCGGGGCAGAAGGGGCTATCGGTCGCGTTCGATCTGGCCACGCATCGCGGGTACGACAGCGATCATCCGCGCGTGACCGGCGATGTCGGCAAGGCGGGGGTCGCGATCGACAGCGTCGAGGACATGAAGATCCTGTTCGACGGTATTCCGCTCGACCAGATGTCGGTCAGCATGACGATGAACGGCGCGGTGATCCCGATCCTGGCGTTCTTCATCGTCGCGGGCGAGGAACAGGGGGTGGCGCGCCACCTGCTCGACGGGACCATCCAGAACGACATCCTGAAGGAGTTCATGGTCCGCAACACGTATATCTATCCGCCCGATCCATCGATGCGGATCATCGCAGATATCATTGCCTATACTTCGGCCGAGATGCCGAAGTTCAACAGCATCTCGATCAGCGGTTACCACATGCAGGAAGCCGGCGCGACGCAGGTGCAGGAGCTGGCCTTCACCATCGCCGACGGCCGTGAATATGCCCGCGCGGCGATGGCGGCGGGGCTGGACATCGACAGGTTCGCCGGGCGCCTGAGCTTCTTCTTTGCGATCGGCATGAACTTCTTCATGGAGGTCGCCAAGCTGCGCGCGGCGCGGACGTTGTGGCACCGGGTGATGACCGATCTGGGCGCGAAGGACGAACGGTCGAAGATGCTGCGCACGCATTGCCAGACGTCGGGCGTGTCGTTGCAGGAACAGGACCCGTACAACAACGTGATCCGCACCACGATCGAGGCGATGGCGGCGATGTGCGGCGGGACGCAAAGCCTGCACACCAACGCGCTGGACGAGGCGATCGCGCTGCCGACCGACTTTTCCGCGCGGATCGCCCGCAACACGCAGATCGTGTTGCAGGAAGAGACGGGGATGACGAAGGTCGTCGATCCGCTGGGCGGCAGCTATTATGTCGAAAGCCTGACGCAGCAACTGGTCGATCAGGCATGGACGATCATCGAGCGCGTCGAGGCGGAGGGCGGCATGGCGGCGGCGGTCGCCAAGGGCTGGCCCAAGGCGATGATCGAGGAAGCGGCGGCGGCGCGGCAGGCGCGCGTCGACCGGGGCGAGGACGTGATCGTCGGCGTCAACAAGTACCGGCTGGCGGAGCAGGATCCGATCGACATTCTCGACGTGGACAATGTCGCGGTGCGGGAGGCGCAGGTGGCGCGGTTGCAGACGATGCGGGCAACGCGGGATGAGGCGGCGTGTCAGGCGGCTCTGACGGCGTTGCGGGAGGCGGCGCAGAATCCTCCCCTACAAGGGGAGGAGGACCATGCAACGCATGGTGGAGGGGGTTCTCCCCACACGATATCGCCTGGGGAAGCCCCCCTCCGTCAGCCTGCGGCTGCCACCTCCCCGTCCCGGGGAGGACTGGAGGACAATTTGCTGGCGCTTGCCGTCGAGGCGGCGCGGGCGCGGGCTTCGCTGGGGGAGATTTCCGCCGCGATGGAGGTCGCGTTCGGGCGCTATGGTACGCAGCCGACGCCGGTCAGCGGTATCTATGGCGGTGCCTATGCCGACGATCCACGCTGGGCGCGGCTGACCGATGGCGTCGATGCCACGGAGCGTCGGCTGGGGCGGAAACCGCGGATGTTGGTCGCCAAGATGGGGCAGGACGGGCATGATCGCGGCGCCAATCTGGTCAGCAGCATGTTCGCCGATCTGGGGTTCGAGATCGTGCCGGGCCCGCTGTTCCAGACCCCGCAGGAGGTCGCCGGGCTGGCGCTGGAGAAAGACGTCGACGTCGTCGGTGCATCGTCGCTGGCGGCTGGGCACAAGACGTTGATCCCCGAGCTGATCGGCTATCTGCGCGATGCCGGGCGGCCGGATATCAAGGTGATCGCCGGCGGCGTAATTCCGGCGCAGGATTACCAGATCCTGCGCGACGCCGGTGTGCAGGCGATCTTCGGCCCCGGCACCAATCTTGTGCAGGCGGCCGAAGAGGTGTTGAGGCTGCTCGGCCATAACATGCCGCCACAGGAGGATGCCGCATGATCCGATATGCACTGCTCGCCGCGCTGATGCTGGCGGGACCGGCCGTCGCCCAGACGCAGACGGCGATGAACCAGCAGGCCGGCGCCGACTGGAAAGCGGCGGATGCGGCGATGACGGTGCAGTGGCAGCGCACCTATGCGGCGATGAAGCGGCGTGATGCGGCCGATACGACACGCGGCGGCGGGGTCGGCTATGCGGCTGCGACGCTCGCGAGCCAGCGCGCGTGGTTGCCGTTCCGCGATCGCCAGTGCGTGATCGAGGGGGCGGAGTATGCGGGCGGATCGATGCAGCCGATGGTACAGCGACAATGTCTGGCGCGGGTGACGCGCGAACGGACCGTACAATTGAAGGATATGATGTGGCAGCGGGGACGATGAACGACGTGCGCAACGACTGGACGCGGGGGCAGATCGCCGACCTGTTCGACCTGCCCTTCACCGACCTGCTGTTCCGCGCGCAGACCGTCCACCGCGCGCATCATGCGCCGGACGAGGTGCAGTTGTGCACGCTGTTGTCGATCAAGACCGGCGGTTGCCCGGAGGATTGCGGATATTGCTCGCAATCCGCCACCGCCGACAGCGGGCTGAAGGCGGAAAAGCTGATGGACGTCGATGCCGTGCTGGCCAGCGCCGCCGAGGCGAAGGCGGCGGGGTCGCAACGCTTCTGCATGGGTGCGGCATGGCGCAACCCCAAGGCCCGCGACATGGACAACGTGGTCGCCATGGTCGAGGGCGTGAAGGCGATGGGGCTGGAAACCTGCATGACACTGGGCATGCTGGAGGCGTCGCAGGCGCGAGCGCTGGCCGAGGCGGGCCTCGATTACTACAACCACAATATCGATACCTCGCCGGAGAATTACGGCAACGTCATCACCACGCGGACCTTCGCGGACCGGCTGGAGACGCTGGGGCATGTTCGCGATGCGGGGATTTCGGTGTGCTGCGGCGGGATCGTCGGGATGGGTGAGACGCGGGGCGACCGGGTCGGCTTCGTCCATGCGCTCGCCACGTTGCCGCGCCATCCGGAAAGCGTGCCGGTGAATGCGCTGGTGCCGGTGAAGGGCACGCCGCTGGGCGATATGCTGGCGGGAACGCCGATGGCGAAGATCGACGATATCGAATTCGTCCGCACCGTTGCGGTGGCGCGGATCGCGATGCCGTTGTCGATGGTACGGCTGTCGGCGGGGCGCGAGAGCATGTCGGAGGCGACGCAGGCGTTGTGCTTCATCGCGGGCGCGAATTCCATCTTCACCGGCGACAAGCTGCTGACGACGGGCAATGCGGGCGACAGCGCGGATGCGGCGTTGCTGGCCAAGCTGGGCGTGCGACCGATGACCGGTGCGGAGCCGATGCGGGTGGCGGCGGAATAGTCCCCCCTCCCGCTTGCGGGAGGGGTTAGGGGAGGGTCTGTCTCTCCCGCAATCATATCGCCCGGACGCGGACAGGCCCTCCCCCGGCCCCTCCCGCAAGCGGGAGGGGAGAGTAGGATGTTCAAGAAAATCCTGATCGCCAATCGTGGTGAGATCGCGTGTCGCATCATCCGCACCGCTCGGGCGATGGGGATCGCGACCGTCGCGGTCTATTCGGATGCCGATGCGCGCAGCCGGCATGTGTTGATGGCGGACGAATCCGTGCGGCTGGGGCCGGCGCCGGCGGCTGAAAGCTATCTGAAGGCGGAGCTGATCCTGTTGGCCGCGAAGGAAACCGGCGCGGATGCGATCCATCCCGGTTACGGTTTCCTGTCGGAACGCGAGAGCTTCGCGCGGGCCTGTGCCGATGCCGGCATCGCCTTTATTGGGCCGCCGCCGTCCGCGATCGCGGCGATGGGTGACAAGATCGAATCGAAGAAGCTGGCGCAGGCGGCGGGGGTCAACGTCGTCCCCGGTTTCCTGGGCGAGATCGACGATACCGATCATGCGGTGCGGATCGCGGGGGAGATCGGTTATCCGGTGATGATGAAGGCGTCGGCGGGCGGCGGCGGCAAGGGGATGCGGCTGGCGTGGCACGAACAGGACGTGCGGGACGGCTTCGAGGCGACGAAGCGCGAGGGGCTGGCGAGCTTCGGCGACGACCGCGTGTTCATCGAGAAGTTCATCGAGAGCCCGCGGCATATCGAAATCCAGTTGCTCGGCGACCAGCACGGCAACATCGTCTATCTGGGCGAGCGCGAATGTTCGATCCAGCGGCGTCACCAGAAGGTGGTCGAGGAGGCGCCGTCGCCCTTCGTCACGCCGGCGATGCGCCGGGCGATGGGCGAGCAGGCGGTCGCGCTGGCGCGGGCGGTGGGGTATTTCAGCGCGGGGACGGTCGAGCTGATCGTGTCGGGCGCGGATACCAGCGGCACCGGGTTCTACTTCCTCGAAATGAACACGCGGTTGCAGGTGGAGCATCCGGTGACCGAGGCGATCACGGGCCTCGATCTGGTCGAGCAGATGATCCGGGTGGCGGCGGGCGAGCCGCTGGCGTTCGGGCAGGACGATGTGACGCTGGACGGCTGGGCGATCGAGACGCGGGTGTATGCGGAGGACCCGTATCGGGGGTTCCTGCCGAGTATCGGGCGGCTGGTGCGGTATAATCCTCCGGTGCAATCCCCCTCCCGCTTGCGGGAGGGGTTAGGGGAGGGCCTGTCCGCAAATGATGCGGCTGAACTGACAGGCCCACCCCCAGCCCCTCCCGCAAGCGGGAGGGGGGAAGAAGAGGCCTACACCCGCATCGACGATGGCGTCGCCGAGGGGGGCGAGGTATCGATGTTCTATGACCCGATGATCGCCAAGCTCATCACCTGGGCGCCGACGCGCGAGGGGGCGATCGACGAGCAGATCGCGTCGCTGGATGCGTTCGAGATCGAGGGGCCTGGGACCAATCTCGATTTTCTGTCGGCATTGATGCAGCATCCGCGCTTCCGCGCAGGCGCGCTGACCACGGGGTTCATCGCGGAGGAGTATCCGGACGGATTCCACGGGGCGCCGGCGGATGCGACGCTGCGTCGGACGCTGGCGGCGGTCGCGGCCTTTGCGGCGACGGCGCAGGCGGACCGGGCGCGGCGGATCGATGGGCAGCTTGGTCGGCGTCTGCCACCGCCCGCCGACTGGACCGTGCGGCTGGATGGCGTGGAACATGAGGTTCGGGTGTCCACCGATGGCATCGTGGTGGATGGCGACGCGATCGACCTCGCGCTGGAATACACGCCGGGCGACCGGATGGTGCAAGCGGAAGCCAGTGCAGATGGGGACGACACCGCGCTGACGATCCGGCTGGCGCCGACGCGCACCGGCTTTCGCCTGTCGACACGGGGCGCCTCGCACGATGCGCGGGTGCTGCCGGCGCGGGCCGCGCCCTATGCGCGGCACATGATCGAGAAGGTGCCGCCCGACCTGTCACGGTTCCTGCTGGCGCCGATGCCGGGGCTGCTGGTGCGGCTGGATGTCGCGGCGGGCGACCGGGTGGAGGCGGGGCAGCCGCTGGCCGTAGTGGAGGCGATGAAGATGGAGAACATCCTGCGCGCCGGGAAGACGGGCGTGGTGAAGAGTATCGAGGCGGCGGCCGGCGAGAGCCTGGCGGTGGATCAGGTGATCCTGGAACTGGAGTGAAACCGCGTCCGCGACAAACTGCGACATAATAGCGCTGGACGGTTACACGCTGCCCGGCCATTTCTTGGGGCATGGTCCGAGCCCGCGTTTCCCTGATTGCCGCCACGCTCGCGTTGGGGGCGTGTTCCGTCGGGCCGGATTATCGGCCGCAGACGCCGACCGAACTGGGCGTACCGGTCGCCTATTCGGTGCCGGCCGCGCCGACGCCGGAAGACCTGACGCGCTGGTGGAACCGGTTCGACGATCCGGTGCTCGGCCGGCTGGTCGAACAGGCGGCGACCGCGAACACCGATATCGCACAGGCCGTCGCCCGCCTGCGTCAGTCGCGCGAGGCGCTGGTGCAGAGCAGGGCCAGCCTGTTGCCGACGCTGTCAGGATCGACCGGCTATCAGCGCAACGAGAATCTGCGGGGCGGCGGCCGGTCGTTCACGCTGCCCGACGGCACCGTCGTCGATACCGGCGCGGGCGGAACGAACAGCTATTCGATCGGACTGTCGGCCAGCTATCAGGTCGGCATCTTCGGTGAATTGCGCCGCACCGTGGAAGCGAGCCGCGCCCAGTATGAGGCGTCGGGATTCGATTATGCCGCCGTCCTGTTGTCGGTGCAGAGCGAGGTTGCGCGCAATTACGTGATCGCGCGGGGATTGCAGGCGCAGATCGCCAATGCGCGCGCGTCGCTGGGCATCCAGGACGACAATCTGGAGATCGCGGGTTTCCGCGTGCAGGCGGGGCTCGTCTCCAGTCTGGACAGTGAACAGGCGCGGGCGCAGCGGGCGCAGACCGCCGCGACGATCCCCTCGCTGGAACAGCAATACAACGCCGCCGTGTCGCGGCTGGGCGTGCTGACCGGGCAGGCGCCGGGCGCGTTGAAGCCCGAGTTGGCGACGACGAACCCGATTCCTGTCGGGCCCGCGACGGTCGGTATCGGCATTCCCGCCGATACGCTGCGCCAGCGCCCCGACGTCCGCTCCGCCGAACGCGCGCTGGCCGCGGCGACGGCGCAGATCGGCGTGGCGAAGGCGCGGCTGTACCCGGCGCTGGCGATCACGGGGAACATCAACACCAACGCGACGTCGCTGGCCGGGATCGGCGATGCAATCACCGGCGGCCTGTTCGCGGGATTGACGCAGGCGATCTTCAACGGCGGGCGACTGCGCAGCCAGGTGCGGACGCAGGAGGCGGTCGCGGATGGTGCGCTGGCCAATTACAAGGGCATCGTGCTGCTGGCGCTGGAGGATGTCGAGAACGCGATCGTCGCGTTGACGACGGCGCAGGCGCGCGAGCGGGAATTCGCGATCGCGCTGGATGCCGCGAACAATTCCGCGATCCTCAGCCGCAGTCAATATCGATCCGGCCTGACCGACTTCACCACGTTGAACCAGCAGGAGACGGCGCTGCTGTCGGCGCGCAACGGTTTGACGCAGGCGCGCGCCGATGCGTCGTCGGCGCAGATCGCGCTGTACGTCGCGCTCGGCGGCGGATGGGATGCAACGACCGTGCCCGAAGCGCCGCCGCGGACGATCGCCGCCGGCACCAGCGCCGTGCCCGTTCCCGTGACGACGACCACTCCCGCAAGCGAGACCCGTTGATGGCCGACCAGAGCACCGATGAATTTCTGGGCGTGAAGGCGGCGCCGGCGTGGCGTCGCTACGTCAAATGGGTGGTGATCGCGGTCGTCGTGGTGGCGCTGGCGCTGTTGCTCAACCGTTGTTTCGGTGGATCGGATGCGGTGCAATATTCGACTGCTCCGGCGCAGCGCGGCAATCTGACGGTCAGCGTGTCGGCGACGGGCAAGCTGGCGCCGACCAATCAGGTGACGGTTGGATCGCAGTTGTCGGGTCTCGTCACCAAGGTGGTGGTCGATGTGAACGACCGCGTCACCGCCGGCCAGCCGCTGGCGCTGATCGATCCCGAACAGATCGACGACCAGATCCGCGCAGGCGAGGCGACGCTGGCCGCCAATCAGGCGCAGGTCGGGCAGGCGCAGGCGACGGTGGCCGAGGCGAATGCGCAGTTCGCGCGGTTGCAGGAGGTGTATCGCTTGTCGAATGGTCGTGTGCCGTCGGCCACCGAATTGCAGACCGGTCGCGCCAATGCGCAGCGCGCGGTGGCGGGGCTGAAGACCGCACAGGCCAATGTCGCCGCCGCGCGTGCGCAGCTGGCGCAATCGCAGACGCAGCGCAGCCGCGCGATCATCCGCAGTCCCGTATCGGGCGTGGTGCTGGCGCGGCAGGTCGATCCCGGCCAGACCGTCGCCGCCTCGTTCAACACGCCGACGCTGTTCGTGATCGCCGAGGACCTGACCAAGATGAAGCTGGAGGTCGCGATCGACGAGGCGGATGTCGGCGAGGTGAAGCTGGGCCAGAAAGCGAACTTCACCGTCGATGCCTTTCCGGGACAGACCTTTCCGGCGGAGATCACGCGGGTCGATCTGGGATCGAACCTGACGGTCAGTTCGGCCACCGCCTCGACATCGACCACCACGACGTCGACCACCGGGCAGGTGGTAAGTTATGCCGCCGATCTGACGGTCGCCAATCCGTCCGGGCAATTGCGGCCGGGGATGACGGCAACGGCGGATATCGTGACGTCGGACAAGCGCAACGTGCTGCTGGTGCCCAACGCGGCCTTGCGGTTCAAGCCGACGGCGGGAGCCGGTGGCGCGCAGGGAGGCATCGCCAGTTCGCTGACCTTCCGTCCGCGTCGCGACCGGCCGGAGCGGACCGCGACGCTGGGCCGGGGTGCGACACAGACGGTGTATGTGAAGTCGGCGGACGGCACGCCAAAGGCGGTGCAGATCACCACCGGCGACAGCAACGGCACGATGACCGAGGTGCTGGGCGGCGACCTGAAACCCGGTGCGCAGGTTATCACCGGGCAACTGGCGAGCGGCGACACCGCCGCCGCGCCGCGCGCGGGCGGGCAGCGTCGACAGGGTGGCGCCGGTGGGCAGTGAGGTGTTCTCCCTCTCCCCTTCAGGGGAGAGGGTCGGGGAGAGGGGGATGTCATTGACGTTTCGCACTCCCCCTCTCCCGCCATCGCTTCGCTCGGCACTCTCTCCCCTGAAGGGGAGAGGGCAGGGATGACCGTTCCCCTCATCTCCCTTCGCGGCGTCACCAAGGTCTATGGATCGGGGGCGACGCAGTTTCAGGCGTTGAAGGGCGTCGATCTCGATATCACCGGCGGCGATTTCGTGGCGGTGATGGGACCGTCGGGATCGGGCAAGTCGACGACGATGAACATTCTCGGCTGTCTCGACATGCCGTCGGCGGGCGAGTTCACGTTTCGCGGCCATCATATCGAGACGCTGGACCGCGATCAGCGGGCGTTGCTGCGGCGGAAGTATCTCGGTTTCGTGTTTCAGGGCTTCAACCTGTTGTCGCGCACCTCTGCACTGGAGAATGTCGAACTGCCGCTGCTGTATCGCGGCGAGGACAAGCGGTCGCGGCGAGAGCTGGGGATGGCGGCGCTCGACAAGGTGGGGCTGGCCGACTGGTGGGACCATACGCCCGCCGAACTGTCCGGCGGCCAGCAACAGCGCGTGGCGATCGCTCGGGCGATCGTGACCAGTCCCGACGTGCTGTTGGCGGACGAGCCGACCGGCAATCTGGATTCAGAACGCTCGGTGGAAATCATGCAACTGCTCACCACGCTGAACCGGGACAGCGGCATCACTGTGCTGATGGTGACGCACGAGCCCGACATGGCGGCGTTCGCGCGGACGGTGGTGCATTTCAAGGACGGGCTGGTGGAGCGGATCGAGGCGCAACATCGGCAGGGTGAGGCGGTGGAGGAATCCCCCTCCCGCTTGCGGGAGGGGTTAGGGGTGGGGCTGTCCCCAACAACTAGCTCCGATACTGGTGGACAGGCCCACCCCCAGCCCAGTTCGGGGTCGGCTGTGCCCCCGGCACAGCCTGAACAGCGTGGGACGCTGTTCACCCCGAACTCGCAAGCGGGAGGGGAGTAGATGTTCGGCACGACACTCGTCCTCGCGCTGCGGTCGATCCGGCGGCATCTGTTGCGGTCGTTCCTGACCATTTTGGGCATCGTCATCGGTGTCGGCGCGGTCGTAACGATGGTGACGCTGGGCAAGGCGACCACGGCGGCCGTGCAGCAGCAGATTTCCGCGCTCGGCACGAACGTATTGCAGGTCCGGCCGGGTCAGGGCTTCGGCCGGGGCGGCGGCGGACCGCGACCGCCCGATTTCAAGCCGGAGGATGTCACCGCGATCGCCAATCAGGTCGCCGGCGTGACCGCCGTCGCCCCGCAGGCCAGTGCGACCGCCACCGCGATCTATGAAGGGGCCAACTGGTCCACGACGATCAACGGTACGACGGCGGCGTTCCTGACGGTGCAGCCATGGCCGCTGACCGCCGGGCGATACTGGACGCCGGCGGAGGAAGAGGCGGGCAAGGCGGTGTGCCTGATCGGCAATACCGTGCGCCAGAACCTGTTCCGGGGTGGCGCGGCGGTCGGTACGCGGATGCGATTGGGCAATATCAGTTGTGACGTGATCGGCACGCTGTCGACGCGCGGGCAGGGCGGGTTCGGCGATCAGGACGATGTCGTGGTCATGCCGATCAAGGCGGTGCAGCGCCGCTTCACCGGATCGCGCGACATCCGGTTGATGATGGTCGGCGTCGATACCGCCTATTCCACCGCGACGGTGCAGGCGGGGATCATGGACCTGCTGCGCGAGCGGCGGAATATCACCGGCGGCAAGGAGGATGATTTCAACATCTTCGACACCAAGCAGATTTCGGACACGCTGACCGGCACGACGACGCTGTTGACGCGCATCGTCGCGGCGGTAGCGGGGATCAGTCTGGTGGTCGGCGGCATCGGCATCATGAACATCATGCTGGTATCGGTGACGGAGCGGACGCGCGAGATCGGCATCCGCCTGGCGATCGGTGCGGTCGCGCGCGAGGTACTGTTGCAGTTCCTGGTCGAGGCGGTCGCGCTGTCGTGCCTGGGCGGGCTGATCGGGCTGGCGCTGGCGCAGCTCGTCATCCTCGCGCTGGTGCCGGTGATGCAGGTGCCGTGGACGTTCGATCCGCAGATCAACGTGGTCGCCTTCGCGATCTCGGCGGTGATCGGTGTCGTCTTCGGCTATTTCCCCGCCCGGCGCGCGGCGGCGCTCAATCCGATCGACGCGCTCCGGCACGAGTGATCGCTTCCGGCGCGTGGACCAGCGCGCGGAGCTGCTCCAGTTCCTCGGGCGTATCGACGTCGATCAGTTCGGCCGGGGCGGTCACGACATGGCGGCCCGCCTTTATCATCTGACTGGCGCCGTGTTCGCCGGTCAGCGCGAGCAATTCATCGAAGCGGTCGCGGCCGAACAACGCGGGGGGCCTGGGTTCGCGACCGTCGCTCGACGCCACGACCGCACCCATGCCGTCCACCGCATCGTACAGGCGATAGATGTGCGTGGCGGTGACGCGTGGCATGTCGGCCAGCGCGATCAGCACCGCGTTCGCGCCCAGTTCCCTGGCACGCTGCACGCCGATCTTCACCGATTTCGACATGCCCTCGCCCGGATCATGATTGTGCAGCTGGGTGAAGCCATGGGGCGTGTAATCGATCCGGCCGCCGTCGACGATCGCCAGACGTTCCATGAACGGCATGCTTTCCAGCGCGACGGCAACGTGCAGGCCCAGTTCGCGGCCCAGGAACGGTTCGGTCAGCTTGGACCCGACATCGCCGAAGCGGCGCGACTGGCCGGCGGCGAGGAGGATCAGGACGGTGTTCTCAACGCTTATCATGGAACGCTCCCACCATGGCGGCGGCGATCGACAGGGCGATTTCCGACGGGCCGATCGCGCCGATGTCGATGCCGACGGGGGCGTCGATGCGGTCGATCTGCTCCGTCGCAACGCCCGCGGTGGCCAGCCGCTCCCGCCGTGCGGCATGGCTCCGGCGGCTGCCGAGCGCGCCGACATAGGCGGCGTCGCTGGCGAGCGCCGCAATCAGGCCGGGATCGTCAATCTTGATATCGTGGCTGAGCGTGACGACGGCGGTGGCGGGGCCGGGCCGATACGCCGCGATCGCCTCGTCAGGCCAGCGATCGTCCAGCGTCACGCCGGGGAACCGTTCCTCGGTCAGGAAGCGCGCGCGGGGATCGATCACCACCGTCGCGATACCCAGTTCGCGGGCAAGGCCGGCGAGCGCCTGTGCGATCTGGACCGCACCGACGATCAACAGGCGGCGCGGCGGATCGTAGCGGTTGAGGAACACCTCGCCGGTTTCGGCGGGGCGCAGATCGGAATGGCCGGTCGCCAGATCGGTGGTGACGGTCAGCGCGTCGCCCTGATCGCGGGCCTCGGCGATGCGGTCGAACAGTTCGGGGTCGAAACCCTCGGCCGATACCGGCTGCACCATCACCGCGATCTCGCCGCCACAGGGCAGGCCGACTTCCCATGCCGCGGCGTCGGCGACGCCATAGTTCCTTACCTGGAACGGCGCGCCCGCGATCACCTCGGCGGCGGTCTGGAGGATGTCGCTTTCGACGCAGCCGCCCGACACCGACCCCTCGAACCGGCCATCGGCGTGGACGAGCATGTGGCTGCCGCGGGGACGCGGGGCGCTGCCCCAGGTCGACACGACGGTCGCCAGTGCCAGCTTCTCGCCCTTCCAGTCGCGTGCTGCCGCCAGCACGCTGTCATTTTCGGCCATGGTCTCTTCTCTCGTTTTCCCCTCTCGCGGGGCGGATTTCAGATCGGCGGCAGGTCCGCCAGCAATTTGTCCAGCGTCACCGGCATGGCGCGTACGCGGACGCCGGTGGCGTTGTAGATCGCGTTCACCACCGCCGCGCCGGCGCCGGAGATGCCCAGTTCGCCCACGCCCTTGGCACCGACCGGATTGGCGGAATCATCGATTTCCTCGATGAAATGCGCCTCCAGTGCCGGAATGTCGGCGCTGACGGCGACGTGATATTCGCCGAAATCGGGGTTCACGAAGGTGCCGGTACGGGTGTCGACCACCGCATCCTCGGACAGGGCATAGGCGATGCCCCAGGCCATGCCGCCGATCAACTGGCTGCGCGCGGTCTTGGCATTCAGGACGCGGCCGATATCGAACACGCCGAGCATCCGCCGCACGCGGACCTCGCCGGTGACGGCGTTCACCGCGACCTCGCAGAAATGGACGCCGTGGCTGGCCTGGCTGGTGCGCTGGCTTTCCTTGCCGGGGCCGGTCTTGCCGTAGCCGGTCAAAGGCTCGCCGCGCAGCAGGTCGGCGAGCGGGACCTGCCGTCCGCCCGCCATGACGCAGCCGTCCTTCAGGCGCAGTTCCTCGGGCGAGGCGTTCATCCGGCGGGCGAGTTCGGCGAGGATGTCCTCGCACGCCAGTGCCACGGCGGAGCCGGCGCTGCCTGCGCCGAATGACCCGCCCGATCCCGCGCTGGGTGGCAGGTCGGTGTCGCCGAGCCGGACATCGACGCGTCCTATCGGCAGACCCAGCATCTCGCCGGCCACCTGCGCCAGCACGGTATAGGTGCCGGTGCCGATATCGGTCATGTCGCACTCTACCATCGCGCGACCGTCCGGCGTCACATGTACCCGTGCCTCCGCCTTCACGGTGAAATTACCACGCAGCGCCGCCGCCATGCCGATGCCGACCAGCCACTCGCCGTCGCGGACCGACGCCGGATCGGGCAGCACGTCCGGCCAGCCGAACCGCCGTGCGCCCTCGTCGTAGCAATCAAGCATCCGCCGCGTGGAGAAAGGCTTGCCACTGGTGGGATCGACCGTCGGTTCGTTCAGCCGGCGAAAGGCGAGGGGGTTCAGCCCCAGCCGTTCCGCCATCTCGTCCATCCCGCATTCGACCGCGAAGGTGCCGACCGCCTCGCCCGGTGCGCGCACCGCGCCGGTTTCGGGCAGGTCGACGCGGACCAGCCCGGTCGTGAACCTGCGGGCCTTGCCGGCGTAGAGCGGCAGCGTGCCGAAGGGGACGGGTTCCAGGAACTGCCCCTGATCGTTCTGGGCGACGACGCTCTCGTGCGCCATGGCGGCGATGTGGCCCGCCGCGTCGCAGCCGATGCGGATACGCTGCACTGTGTCGGAGCGATGGTGGACCATATAGGCGGTCTGGCGACGGGGCAGGGCGATCTTGACCGGCCGGCCGACATGTTGGGCGGCGATCGCCGCGAGGATCGCCTCGGCCCCGACGCCCGTCTTGCCGCCGAAACCGCCGCCGACATAGGGGGCGAGCACGCGGACCTTGTCCTTGTCGACTTTCAGCGCCTGCGCGATCGTGTTGCGGGCGGCGCCGATCACCTGGTTGCTGATCCGCAGCGTCACCGCATCGCCGTCCCACCACGCAGTGGTCGCATGCGGTTCCAGCGCGGCGGGAAAATGCACGGGCGTGGTATAGGTCGCGTCCAGCGTGACGGCGGCATCCGCCATCGCGCTATCGACATCGCCGATCTCGATCGGCGGCAGGAAGCCGATGCCGGGCTTTGCCTCGACCGGCTGGGCGCGTGGATCGAAGCGGCCGGGGGCGGCTTCGACCTCGACATGGACCAGCCGTGCCGCTTCGTTGGCGATGGCCTGCGTTTCCGCCACGACGATCGCCACGGGCTGGCCGTAATGGAAGATCGTGTCGGTCTGAAAGGCGGGCATCGCGCGGGAATTGGCCTGTCCCGCCGGCATCCGGGGATCGTCGGTGATGACCGCCACGACACCGTGGATCGCTTCGGCGGCCCTGGTGTCGATGCGGATGATCCGGCCGGCCCCGACGGGTGTGCCGACGATGGCCGCCACCGCGACGCGATCCGGGGCGTGTTCGAAGGCATAGATCGCAGCACCGGCGACCTTGGCCGGCCCGTCGATGCGATCGAGGGGCCGGCCCAATATCTGCTGCTGGCCCTGCGCGAGACCCGAGGGGCGCAGGGGATCGTCCATCATCACGTCACTCAACCGCGCCATCCTCTTGTTCTTCGCGGATGTAAGAGCGCGGAAGGCGCTTTACAGGGGCGGCAACCCGTCCAGCAACTTGTCGCAGGTGATCGGCATGTCGCGCACGCGGACGCCGCACGCATTGTAGATCGCGTTCACTACTGCCGCCGCAGCGCCGGCGATGCCCAGTTCGCCGATCCCCTTGGCATGGATCGGGTTGGCATGGATGTCGCGTTCGTCGATGAAATGCACTTCCAGTTGCGGCACGTCGGCGTTCACCGGCACATGATATTCGGCGAGATCGCGGTTCACCAGCTTGCCGTCGCGGGTATCGTGGATCAGGTCTTCGGTCAGGGCGGTGCCGATGCCGAAGGTCATGCCGCCCAGACATTGCGAGCGCGCGGTCTTTGCATTTAGCACCCGGCCCGCCGCGAAGATGCCGAGCATCCGCCGGACGCGAACCTCACCCGTCACCACGTTCACGCCGACTTCGGCGAAATGCGCGCCGTACGACGCCTGCGTGGTTTCCTTTTCCTGCTTGCCCGGCTTGATCTCGCCGGTGGCCTCCATGCCCTTGCCGACCAGATCGCCGATGGCGCGCGAGCGGTTGTCGCCGATCGCCATGCCGTCCTTCAGCGTCAGCGAATCTTCCGGTACGTCCATCGCCTTCGCGAGATTGCTGCGCAGCATTTCGCAGGCGAGGTAAACCGCCGATCCGGCCGACCCCGCGCCCCACGATCCGCCCGACCCGGCGGCGGGGGGATCATTGGTGTCGCCCAGGCTCATCGTGATCGTCTCGACCGGGATGCCGAGGATTTCCGACGCGATCTGCGCCAGGATCGTATAGCTGCCGGTGCCGATATCGGTCATCGCCGACGATACCGTGGCCGACCCGTCCGGGTGGATTTCCACCTTCGCGGACGATTGTTGCAGCATGTTGGCGCGTGTGGCGGAGGCGACGCCCATACCGATCAGCCATTCGCCCTCACGCTGGATGGCGGGTTTTGCGTGGCGCTTGTCCCAGCCGAACAGTCGTGCACCATCGTCGAGCGCGCGACTCAACTGGCGCGACGAGTGCGGCACCTGCTTTTCGGGATCGGTCTGCGTGTCGTTCACCTTGCGCAGCGCGATCGGGTCCATCCCCAGCTTTTCGGCCAGTTCGTCCATCGCGCATTCCAGCCCGACCATGCCGACCGCCTCGCCCGGTGCGCGCATCGATCCCGATAGCAACAGGTTCAGCCGCACCATGTCGTGCGTGATCGACCGGTTCTCGCCGGCATAGAGGAAGTGGGTGCCGATACCGACGGGCTCGAAATATTCCTCGCTGGCGAGGTTAGAGGTCAGCGAGTCGTGCCCGATCGCGGTCAGCTTGCCGTCGCGGCCGGCGGCCAGCCGCACGCGCTGTTCGGTATTGGATCGGCGCACGGTCGCGTCGAAAACCTGCGTACGTGCCATCACCGCCTTCACCGGCCGGCCAAGCTGCTTGGCGGCGATCGCCGCCGCAACGCTTTCCGGGGCGATGCCCAGCTTCGATCCGAAGCCGCCGCCGATATAGCGCGCGATGATCCGGACCTTCTTGGCGCTGATGCCGAGCGACTTGGCGAGCTGTTGCGCGCCCGATGTCGGCATCTGGTGCGAGCTGTACAGCGTCAGTGCGTCGTCTTCCCACACCGCGATCGACGCGTGCGGCTCCATCGCCGCCGAGTTCTGGCTGGGGGTGATGTAGGTCAGGTCGACGGTGACATCGGCATCGGTCATCGCCTGATCGACATCGCCCTGCGTGTAATGGGCGGGGATCATCGCGTCGGAGGGCTTGTCGGCTTCGTCGCGATGGGCGGCGAAGTCGTAGGTGCCTTCCGACTTTTCATAGGTAATCGGCAGCAACTGCGCCGCTTCCCGCGCCGCTTCGAAACTCTCGGCCAGCACGATCGCGACGATCTGGCCGAAATAATCGATCTCCTTGACGCCCTGCGTCGGCGCGCCCGTCTCGCCACCCTGTTGCGGCACCTTGATGAAGGTGTCGAAGTCGGTGACGACGTCGATCACGCCGGGCAGGGATTTCACCGCATCGGCATCGACCGACACGATCTTGCCGTGGCCGATCTTCGCACCGACCAGCACGCCATGCGCCAGACCGTCGATCTGGTATTCCGCCGAATAGGTGGCGCTGCCCGATACCTTGAGCGGCCCGTCCACGCGGTCGAGCGGGTGCGAGATCACGCCCTGCACACCGGTATCGAGCAGGCTGACGGGATGCGGCTTATCCATCGTCAGGCTGTTGGTCTTGCCGTCACCGAAATCGAACATCGCTTATGCTCCCGTCAGCTCACGCAGCGACGCGATCAGCGTGCGCCGCATGAGCGGAATCTTGAAATCGTTGGACCCGAAGCCGCGCGCGTCGGCCAGCAGCGCATCCGCCGCCGCCGCGAACGTCGCATCGCTCGCTTCCTTGCCGACCAGCGCGGCCTCCACCGCCGGGTTGCGCCAGGGCATCGGGCCAAGCCCACCAAAGGCGAGTGCGGCGGACTTCACCGTCGTCCCGTCCATCACGACGACCCCGGCGACCGACACCAGCGCAAAGGCATAGGAGGCACGGTCGCGGACCTTGCGGTACAGATGCCGCGCGCCCTCGACGGGTTTGGGCAGCTCGACCGCGGTGATGAGTTCGCCCGGTTCCAGCACCGTCTCGATCTCCGGCGTCTCGCCCGGCAGGCGATAGAAGTCGGCGATGGCGATGCGGCGGCGGTCGCCGTCCGCCTTCAGCGTCACGATCGTCGCATCCAGCGCGCGCATGGCGACGGCCATGTCGGACGGATGCGTCGCGATGCACTTGTCGCTGGTGCCAAGCACGGCGAGGATACGGTTGAAGCCGCCGATCGCCGAACAACCGCTGCCCGGCTCCCGCTTGTTGCAGGGGGTGGCAGTGTCGTAGAAATAATAGCAGCGCGTCCGCTGGAGCAGATTGCCGCCGGTCGTCGCCTTGTTGCGCAACTGACCGCTGGCCCCGGCGAGGAGCGCCCGGCTGAGCACTTCGTAACCCTCGATCACGCGCGGCTCGGCCGCCAGATCGCTGTTCGGCACCAGCGTGCCGATCGTCAGCCCGCCATCGTCGCGCGACTCGATATCGCCCAGCGGCAGACGGGTGATGTCGACCAGCTTGCCCGGCGTTTCGATCTGCAGTTTCATCAGGTCGAGCAGGTTGGTGCCACCGGCGATGAATTTCGCGCCCGGCGTGGCGGCATCGGTCGTGGCGGTTTCGGCGCTGGCGGCGCGTTCGTACTGGAACGTCTTCATGCGCCCACCTCCCCGGCGGCGACCAGCACCGGTTCACGATCGCCGAGGCCGGCAACCTCGCGGATCGCATCGACGATATTGGGATAGGCGGCGCAACGGCAGATGTTGCCGCTCATCCGCTCCGAAATCTCGGCATCGTTCAGTTCCGCATCGGTCAGCGAGGCGGAGGCGTGGCTGGCCCAGCCCTTCTTCGCCTCGTCCAGCATGCCCACCGCCGAGCAGATCTGGCCCGGCGTGCAATAGCCGCACTGATAGCCGTCATGCTTCACGAATGCGCTCTGCATCGCGTGCAGGTTGCCGACCTGACCCAGCCCCTCGATCGTCATGATCTCGTCGCCGTCGTGCATCACCGCCAGCGTCAGGCAACTGTTCACGCGGCGGCCGTTGACCAGCATGGTGCAGGCCCCGCACTGGCCATGGTCGCAGCCCTTCTTGGAGCCGGTCAGGCCCAGATGTTCGCGCGCCAGATCGAGGAGCGACGTCCGCACGTCGACCTCCGCTACATATCGCTGCCCGTTGATCGTCCACTGCATGCCGCTAGCCCTTTGAGCTGATTACGGTTTGCTGAACGCAGGCTGGCGTGTCCGGCTCCCGTTGCGAGTGGTTATCAGCGCACTGACGTGCCATGGCAGCGACAGAATCTTCATCGATGCCGGTATAGGGCGTCGTGATCCGTCGGAGTTTCTACCATGCGTCAGTTTCTGCCTTTCCTGCTCGTCCTGCCGCTCGGTGGCTGCGTCAGCACCGCCGCGTCGATCGTGAAGGCGCCGTTTCAGGTCGCCGGCAAGGCGGTGGACTGGACCACGACCAGCCAGGAGGAATCCGACCGCAACTACGGCCGCAAGATGCGCAAGGAAGAGGCGCGCGAAGGCAAGGAGCGGCGCGAATGGGAAAAGCAGTGCCGCAAGCGCCCGGACGATTGCCGGGCGTATGACGGGTTCGTGGCGGGGCGGCGTTAGTCCCGCGCCCTAATCTTCGCCGACGATCGCGTCGATCGCCTGCGCCATCTCGATATCGCGTGACGACAGGCCGCCGGCATCGTGGGTGGTCAGCAGCACGTCGACCCGGTTGTACACGTTGGACCATTCGGGGTGATGGTTCATCCGCTCCGCGATCAGCGCGACCTGCGTCATGAAGCCGAACGCCTCGATGAAATCGGCGAACACGATGCGGCGGACGATGGCGTCGCGCGCCTCGTCATGATCCCATTCGGGCAGGCCATCCAGCGCGTCGGCCCGTTCGGTTTCACTCAGCGACTCGATCATCCACCCCTCCGTCTTGCCGCCACCCGGCCACCCCGCCTATGGCGGTCGGCATGGATCGGCAAGGCTTCCCCGGCACGGCACCCGACGCCGCCCAGATCGAGGCGATCGCGCGGGCGACGATCGAGCGGCTGCCGCCCGAGTTCGCCCGGCATCTGGGCGATGTGGTGTTGCTGGTCGAGGAGGTCGCCGACGACGAGACGCTCGCCGCGCTGGGCATCGAACATCCGCTGGACCTGACCGGCATCTATAGCGGCCGGCCGGTGGGCGAGAAGTCGTCGGGCGAGTCGGGGGCGCTGCCCGATCGCATCCATCTGTATCGCCGTGCGATCCTGGACGAATGGGTCGAGACCGGCGTGCGCCTCGACGATCTGGTCGCCCATGTCACCATCCATGAAATCGGCCATCATTTCGGCCTGTCCGACGCTGACATGCACGCGCTGGAGGAAGAGGTGGGGGAGGAAGAAGTGGGCGAGCGCGGTTGAGCGTCGGGCTGGTCGCCACCGGTCTCGGCGCCCGGCGCGGCGGCCGGACGGTGTTCGCCGATCTGTCGTTTTCGCTGCATCCCGGTGAGGCGCTGCTCGTCACTGGGCCCAATGGTGTCGGCAAATCGACGCTGATCCGCCTGTGCGCGGGGCTGTTGCAGCCGGCGGCCGGTACGCTGGACTACACCGCTACGCCCGATCGGCCGCCCGTCGCGTTGCTGGCCGAGGCGGCGGCGTTGGATGGTGAACTGCCGCTGGGTGAGGCGCTTCGTTTCTGGGCGCGGCTGGACGGGCGGGCTGATGCCATCGACCGGGTCGCGACCGCGCTGGCCGAGGTCGATCTGGCCGCGCTGTCGACGGTGCCGGTCCGGTTGCTCTCGACCGGGCAGCGCCGTCGTGCCGCGCTGGCGCGCGTGGTCGCCAGTGGCGCCCTGCTCTGGTTGCTGGATGAGCCGGCCAATGGTCTGGATGCAGCCGCCACCGCGCGGCTGGAAGTGTTGGTCGAACGGCATCTGGAACAAGGCGGCATGGCGATCGTCGCCACGCATCTGCCGCTGCGTCTGCCGGGGATGCGGACGCTGGCGCTGGGGGGCGTGGCATGAGCGGATCGCTATGGCCGCTGATCCGGCGCGACGTGCGGCGTGGCTATGCCGGCGGTGGTGCGACGCTGGTGGTGGTGTTCTTCCTGCTCGTCGCCACGCTGTTCCCGTTCGCGATCGGGCCGGATGCGGCGTTGCTGGCGCGGGTCGGCGGCGGCGTGATCTGGGCGGCGGCGTTGCTCGCCGCGCTGATGCCGGTCGAACGGCTGGTCGCGCCCGATCTGGAGGCGGGGGTGTTCGATCAACTCGCGATCCGGGGCCAGTCGCTGGCGGCGGTCGCGGCGGCGCGGATGCTGGCGCACTGGCTGGCCTTTGCGCCGCCGCTGATGCTGGCGACGGTGATCGCGGCGGGGTTGCTCGATCTGTCGGCCGAGACGCTGCTGCTGGTCGAGGCGGGGCTGGCGATCGGTACGCCCGGTCTTGCCGCGCTCGCGGTGGCGACAGCGGCGCTGACCGCCTCGCTGCGCGGGGCGGGGGCGATCGCGGGGCTGGTGATGCTGCCGCTAGCGGTGCCGTTGCTGATCTTTGGCGCCGGTGCCCTGTCGGGCGGGGCGAGTGCGCTGAAGTTGCTGGCGGCGGTCAGCCTGTTGCTGGTCGCCGGGGCGCCGTTCGTGGCGGGGGCGGCGATCCGCGCGGCGATGGAGTAGCCTCCCGCCAGATACCTGGAGCGAGATCGTCGAGCGTCCAGTCGCCGATGCGCCACCGCACCAGCCGCAGGGTCGGCAGCCCGACGGCGGCGGTCATCCGACGAACCTGCCGGTTCCGCCCCTCCTCGATCGTCAGCCGCAGCCAGCCATCGGGTACCGTCTTGCGGAACCGGACGGGCGGATCGCGCGGCCAGAGATCGGGGGTGTCGATGCGTTCGACCCTGGCGGGGCGGGTCCGGCCGTCCTTCAGGTCGACACCGCCGCGCAGCATCGCGAGATGCGACTCGTCCGGATTGCCCTCGACCTGCACCAGATAGGTTTTGGGCATCTTGAACTTCGGATCGGCGATCCGCGCCTGCATCCGGCCGTCGTCGGTGAGCAGCAGCAGCCCCTCGCTGTCGAGATCGAGCCGCCCCGCCGGATAGACGCCGGGCAGATCGATAAAATCCGACAGGGTAGGACGCGGCGATACGGTGCCGCGATCGGTGAACTGGGTCAGGACGCCGTATGGCTTGTTGAAGAGGATCAGTCGCGACATAGCCTCAATCCTTGTCGAAACAGGCGTCAGCGGCTCCAGCGCGCCCAGATCGCGGTCGGCAGTACCAGCCCGCGCGCTTCCTCGCGCACGCCCAGCTCGCCGCATTCCACCGTTCCCGGCATGTCGGCGAACGCCTGGCGCACCAGCTCGCCGATCGCCAGCGCCGACATGCGGACGGCATAGACGGTCAGGAACAGGAAGCGCGAATTCTCGTCGAGCAACTGCCGGCAATTCGCCACCAGCGCGGGCAGGTCTTCCTCGAGCCGCCAGATCTCGCCTTCCGGGCCACGGCCATATTTGGGCGGATCAAGCAGGATGCCATCATAGCGTCGTCCCCGCCGGACCTCACGCGCCACGAACTTGGCGGCGTCGTCGATCAGCCAGCGGATCGGCGCGTCCGCCATGCCGGACAGGGCGGCATTGCCCTTGGCCGCCTCGACCGATTTCTTCGATGCATCGACATGCACCATGCGCGCGCGCCTGGCGGCCAACGCCAGCGTGCCGACGCCGGTATAGCCGAACAGGTTCATGCATTCCGGCGCGTCCATCCCGGCGATACGTTCGCGCATCCAGCCCCAGACCGGCGCCATGTCCGGGAAGAAGCCGAGATGGCGGAACGGCGTGCATTGGGCGTTGAACGTCACCGTGTCCCATTTCAGCCGCCAGCCGTCACGCGGGACCTGTTCGTTATAGCGCCACTGGCCGCCGCCATCCTCGTCCGATCCCGGTACGAATTCGGCCGCCGCCTGCCAATCGTCACTCGCGGGTGCCCACATCGCCTGCGGTTCGGGGCGGATGAAGCGGTAGCGGCCATAGCGTTCCAGCTTACGGCCATGGCCCGAATCGATCAGGCCGTAATCGGCCCATGGCTCGCCGATCAGCGTTCCCGGCGTCATGTCGTTCATCGCGACGGGTGGGCGTGGGCGGCGACGTAATCGCCCACCGCCGCCAGCGTGGCGGGCAAGGTCACATAGCGTTCCTCCCGCTCGAACAGGTCGCCGACCCGCGCGGGCAGCACCGGCCGCGCGCCCGTCGCCCGTTCCACGGCGTCGCGGAACTTGGCGGGGTGAGCGGTGGCGAGCGTGACGATCGGCACGCCTGGCGCCAGCGCTTGCCGGCGCGCGGCGGCGAGGCCGATGGCGGTGTGCGGATCTATGACCTGTCCCGCCTTTTCGCAGGCCCAGCGCATCGCCATCGCCATATTGTCGGGATCGACCCGCTCGCTGCCGAACAGACCGGCTGCGCCCTGACTCTGCGCGTTGGTCAGACGCATCGCGCCGGTGGCCTCGAAGCCCTTCATCTGCGCGGCCAGCGCATGGCCGTCGCGACCGCCGAGATCGAACAGCAGCCGTTCGAAATTGGACGAGACCTGGATATCCATCGACGGCGTCGCGGTCTGTTCGACGGTTCCCTTGGAATAGTCGCCCGCGGTCAGCGCGCGGTGGAGGATGTCGTTGACGTTGGTGGCGACGATCAGCTTCGCGATCGGCAGGCCCATCCGGGCGGCGACATATCCGGCGAAGACGTCGCCGAAATTGCCCGTCGGCACCGCGAACGCCACGGGCCGCTCCGGCCCGCCGAGGCGGACGGCGGCGTAGAAATAATAGACCACCTGCGCCATCAACCGCGCCCAGTTGATCGAATTGACCGCCGACAGCGCATAGGTGTCGGCGAGCGCCGGTGTCGCGAACATCGTCTTCACCAGCGCCTGCGCGGTGTCGAAATCGCCCTCGATCGCGATGTTGTGGACGTTGGGCGACAGCACCGTCGTCATCTGACGCCGTTGCACCTCGGACACTCGGCCGACCGGGTGCAGCATGAAGATATCGACGCCCTCGCGCCCCGCCACCGCATCGATCGCCGCCGATCCGGTATCGCCGCTGGTCGCGCCGATGATCGTCAGGCGCTTGTCGGTTCCGGTCAGGAAGCGTTCGAACAGCAACCCCAGCAGCTGCAACGCCACGTCCTTGAACGCCAGTGTCGGGCCGTGGAACAGTTCCAGCAGCCACTGGTCGTGATCCAGCTGGACCAGCGGCGTGACGGCGGCGTGGCTGAAGCGGCCATAGGCGGTTTCGCACAGGTCGCGCAGTTCGTCTTCGGTCAGCGCATCGCCGATGAACGGCGCCATGATCCGGACCGCGGTTTCGGCATAGGACAGGCCGGCCAGGCCGGCGATCGCCTCGCGCGACAGCGTCGGCCATGTCTCCGGCACATAGAGTCCGCCATCGGCGGCCAGCCCGGCGAGCGTCGCCCCACGGAAATCGAGAACGGGCGCGGTCCCGCGCGTGCTGAAATAACGCATGGGCAGGTTCGCTAGCGGCGGGGCGGCCCCGACACAACCCGCTGCGCCCTCCGACAGCCTAAAGCCACGCTACCGATCGTTCCGCCGCCGGGCCGCCAGTACATAGATGATCGCGGCGATGGCGGCGAAAAAGAACCACTGGCCGGCATAGGCGATGTGATTGTTGGGCACCGACGCGATGTCGGGCGGGGCATTGGCCTGCAGGCCGGCGAGCGGCGGTGTCGCGACCAGCATCAGGCGCGGTTGTTGCGGACTGAGCGCGGCACCGATCAGCGAGCGGCCATCGGGCGCGTGGCCGATATAACCGGTGACCAGCCCGCCGGCGTATGTCACCATCGCCTTGGGGTCGCGGGTCGTACCCAGTTGGACCGTCATGCCGTTGCTGCAATCGGCGATCGCCCGGAACCCGGCCTTGCCGGCGCCGGCCAGCCGCACCGCGACCGGTGGCAGGCAGTCCCCTGCGGATTGGCGGAACAGCAGCCGGTCGTCAGGCAGGCGGGGAAAGCCGATCGGCGATTTCGTCGGATTGCTCTCCAGCTGGGCGAGGAACGCTTCCTTCCTCGGCAACCGGTCGAGTAACTGCCACAGGCCGAGCGCGATCATCGTCGCCACGGCGAGCGCGACCAGCAGCGTGGGGATCGGTCGGAATCGGGTCATGTGTCGCTCGCGATCCGGCCTTCGCGCGCGGCGTTGTGGTATTCGGCGGCCATCAGCGCGCCCTTGGCGATCCGCAGCGCACCGATCACGCCGCCGGCGGTCACGGGTATCCAGAGCAGGACATGCACCCACCATGGCGGTCCGACCGCCAGTTCCAGCCAGACCGCCAGCCCGACGACGATCGCACCGAGAATGAGCGTCAGGAACGCCGCCGGTCCGTCACCGACATTGAAGGGGGTAAAATCGAGCCCGCAGGCTCGGCAGCGATCGGCGAAACCGATCCAGCTGCCGAACAAAGTCGGCTTGCCACAACGCGGACACAGGCCGCGCAGGGCGACCTGTGTCATCGTCGGTTCACCCGACGCGGTCGGTGGAGCGGCGGCCGGGATCGTCCGGCCGCGATCGTCGTCAGCGTTGCCGCTCACCCCCCATGGACCGGCGCGCCCCAGCCGCCCCAGACATAGACGGTGACGAACAGGAACAGCCACACGACGTCGACGAAGTGCCAGTACCAGGCCGCTGCCTCGAACCCGAAATGCTGACGCGGCGTGAAGTCACCCTTGTAGGCGCGCACCAGGCAGACGATCAGGAAGATCGTGCCGATCAGGACGTGGAAACCATGGAAGCCGGTCGCCATGAAGAAGGCGGCGCCATAGTTGATGCCCTTGAATGGGAACGGCGCATGGGCATACTCATACGCCTGGATCGCGCTGAACACCGCGCCCAGCACCACCGTCAGCCACAGGCCCTTCAGCACGCTGTCGCGGTTGCCGACGCCCAGCAGGCCCCACGCACCCGTCTTCTCGCCGCCGCGCTGGTTGTGGATCAGCGCATGGTGCGCCCAGGTCACCGTCGTACCAGACGTCAGCAGGATCAGCGTGTTGAGGAGCGGCAGTTCGAAGGCGTTGATGACCTCCAGACCCTTGGGTGGCCAGCTGGCGACGATCGCGGTCGCGCCTTCGACCGCGCGTTCTACCTGACCATCGACGAACTGCATCGCGGTGGGGAACAGGGAGAAGTCGAAGAACGCCCAGAACCAGCCGACGAAGAACATCACCTCCGACGCGATGAACAGGATCATGCCGTAACGGAAATGCAGCTGCACGACGGGGGTGTGATCGCCGTGATGCGCTTCCCGCACCACATCGGCCCACCAAGAGTACATCGTGAACAGCACGGCGGTCAGGCCGCTGAGGAACACCCAGCCGCCGCCGCCGTAATCATGCATGAACATGATGCCGCCAACCGCCATGACGAAGGCGGACATCGATCCGACAAGCGGCCACGGACTGGGTGGCAGGATATGGTAATCGTGATTCTTGGCGCCGGCCATCGTCGCATCCCTGTTATATTTTTGCGATCCTAGCTCGCTGTCTTGCCGGAATCCACCGGGTAAAACGTATAGGACAGCGTGATCGTCTCGACATCGGCCGCGTCCGGGTCGGCCAGCATCTTGGGGTCGACGTAGAACACGACCGGCATCCTGACCTTTTCACCCGGCTGCAACGTCTGTTGGGTGAAGCAGAAGCACTGGATTTTCGTGAAATACTTGCCCGCCTGCGCCGGGGTGACGTTGAACGTCGCGGTGCCGGTGATCGGCCTGTTCGAGGTATTGGTGGCGGAAAAGAACGCCATGTCGCGCGCGCCGATCGCGACCGTGTCGGACGGTGTTTCGGGGCTGAACTTCCATGGTAGCTTCGGGCTGACATTCGCGTCGAAATCGACCCGTACCTGCCGGTCGGTCGCGCCGGGGGCGGCAAGCCCACGCTGCGTCGTGCCGTTCAGGCCCGTCACCTGACAGAACAGGCGATAGAGCGGGACGCTGGCCCAGGCGAGCCCGGTCATGAAGCAGATGCCGATCACCGCCAGCATCGCCGTGCGGCCGCGCCGGTCGATCCGGGGTGCCGTCATTCGTTCATGCCCAACTGGATCTTGGCGATCGAGATGGCGAAGATCAGCAGGACGAGGCTGCCGAGCAGGATTGCCATCACCCGCGCCCGGCCGCGCTGGCGCTTGCGGATCAGCTCAAGCTCGTCGGGCGTCATGCGAGCACCCAGCGATCGACGACCAGCGCGCCGAAGATGACGAACAGATACAGGATCGAATATTTGAACAAGGCCTTCTCCGGCTTCATCGAATCGCCATCCGCGGCGGTGGTTCGCGTCGCCACGCGGAAGGCGAGCGCCGCGAAGATCGCTGTCGTCACCGTCGCTACGCCGCCATAGATCGCCCCCGTCAGTCCCAGCGGCCAGGGCAGGACCGCAGCGAGCGCCATCGGGATGGTATACAACCCGATCTGCGTCCGCGTCACCCGCTCGCCCGCAACGACGGGTAGCATCGGCACGCCGGCATTGGCGTAATCGATCTTGACGAACAGCGCGAGCGCCCAGAAATGTGGTGGTGTCCACAGAAATACCAGCATGAACAGCAGGAAGGGGAGCAGCGCGACCTGTCCCGTCGCCGCCGCCCAGCCGATCAACGGCGGAAAAGCACCCGCCGCGCCGCCAATGACGATGTTCTGCGGCGTCCGCCGCTTCAGCCAGACGGTATAGACAAGGACGTAGAACAGGATCGACACGAGGAGGATCGCGGCGGCGGCGATGTTCACCGCCAGCCCCATCAGCAGAACAGAGAAGGCGGACAAGCCGACGCCAAAATGCAACGCCGCCTGCCGGTCCATGCGCCCCGCCGGCAGCGGGCGCCTCTGCGTGCGGCGCATCACCGCGTCGATATCGGCCTCGTACCACTGGTTCAGCGCACCCGCGGCACCGGCGCCGAGCGCGATGCACAGGATGGCGGTGAAGCCGATCACCGGATGCACTGTGCCCGGCGCGGCGAGCATGCCGCACAGGCCGGTGAAGACGACGAGCGTCATCACCCGCGGCTTGGTCAGCGCCAGGAAATCACGCCAGTCGGCCGGCGGTAGCAGGGGGGCGGCAATGGTCATATCAGGGACCGGCCTATACGCCGACGCGCGGGCCATGGACAGTCGAACTTGCGGTACGGCCGACAGGTCAGGCGGCGATCTCGGCGGGGCCGCGCCGGCGTTGCCATGTCGGCAGCACCAGATGCTCGATGAACGCAATCAGTTCGGTGCGGCGGCGTGGTTCCTCGGCCACCTGTGCGTCGATGCCGAGGCGCCACCAGAGTGCGTGGTCGTCAGGCGCGTCGTGCAGGGCGTCAAAGAGGGCAGCCTGTGCTTCGACGTCGTCACCGTCGCGCGCCAGTCCGTCCTCGATCAGGCCGTCCGCCTGCCGACGCAGCGCCGCGCCGATTTCGCCGGGGGCCAGTTCGGGGTGATATTGCACGCCCCAGAAGATGCCTTCTTCGCCATGACGAATCTCGACCGCCTGCACGCGAACGGCGGCATTGCCGGCGAGCAATGTCGCGCCTTCGGGCAAGGTTTCGACCTCGTCGCCGTGGATCGCGGGGGCGTCCCATACCGCCGGGCGGGCGGCAAGCATCGGGTGGTTGCGGCCGGCGGGGGTGGCGGTCAGGCGTCGGGCGAGGCCGGCTTCCTGCCGATGCGGCATCTTGCGTACAGTACCGCCCGCCGCCGCGACCGCGACCTGCAAGCCGGCGCAGGAGCCGAACGCGGGGGTGCCGCTGGCGTAGACGGCGCGCATGAAGTCCAGCTGCCGGCGGGTTTCGGGCTGGTCTTCCCAGACTTGGATGGGCGATCCCGACAGGAACACCGCATCATAACCGGCGAGCGTGTCGGGCCGCATCGGGGCGTGATCGGCGTCGGAGGGCGTGACGCGATCGATCGTGCAGCCGGGCATCAGTTGCACCAGCGTGGCCGCATAGCTTTCGCCCGCGCTGCGACCGGCGCTGGCGCGGCGTTCCTCGCGTTCCTGAGGGGTTTCGCTTTCGACGACGAGGAGGCGGAGGGGATTGGAAGTCGGCATGATGGGGATAACGTGCCGGGGGTGCCGATGGTGCATTAGTCGGTGTAAAATGTTGATGGAGAAACGAAAACGCCCCGGTTTTTGGCCGGGGCGTTTCGGTTGTCGGGCCGGACACGGGAGTGAATCCCGTGTCGTCGATCGTGGCTTTGCCACGTCGGCCGTAAGCGCGTGTGCGGCAATGCCGCACCGGCGTGGAGCACTTGCTCCACACCTCACGCGCTTAGTCAATGCGCGGCAGGGTTTCGAACTGGTGGTACGGCGGCGGGCTGGAGATCGTCCATTCCAGCGTCGTCGCACCTTCGCCCCAGGGATTGTCGGCAGCTTTCTTGCCGGCGACCAGCGACCAGAACAGGTTGACGAAGAAGATCGCCATGCCCGCAGCCATGATCATGTAGCCGACCGTCGCGACCGTGTTCCAATGCGCATAGGCGTCCGGATAATCCGGATAGCGGCGCGGCATGCCCTGCAGCCCGAGGAAGTGCATCGGGAAGAACATCACGTTCACGCCAATGAAGAACACCCAGAAGTGAAGCTGGCCGAGCAGCTCGTTGTACATCCGCCCCGACATCTTCGGGAACCAGTAGTAGAAGCCCGCGAACAGCGAGAACACCGCGCCCAGCGACAGGACGTAGTGGAAGTGAGCGACGACGTAATAGGTGTCCTGCATGTAATCGTCGATGCCGCCATTGGCGAGCACGACGCCGGTGACGCCGCCGACCGTGAACATGAAGATGAAGCCGATCGCCCAGACCATCGGCGTCGGGAAGCGCATCGATCCGCCCCACATCGTCGCGATCCACGAGAAGATCTTGATGCCGGTCGGCACCGCGATCACCATCGTCGCGGCGGTGAAGTACATCTTGGTGTTCACCGACAGGCCGGTCGTGAACATGTGGTGCGCCCACACGACGAAGCCGACAACGCCGATCGCGACCATGGCGTATGCCATGCCGAGATAGCCGAAGACGGGCTTGCGGCTGAACGTGGCGATGATCTGGCTGACGATGCCGAAGCCCGGCAGGATCATGATGTACACTTCGGGATGGCCGAAGAACCAGAACAGATGCTGGTACAGCACCGGATCACCGCCGCCGGCCGGATCGAAGAACGTCGTGCCGAAGTTACGGTCGGTCAGCAGCATCGTGATCGCCGCCGCCAACACCGGCAGCGCCAGCAGCAGCAGGAACGCGGTGACCAGCATCGACCACACGAACAGCGGCATCTTGTGCAGCGTCATGCCCGGCGCGCGCATGTTGAAGATCGTGGTGATGAAGTTGATCGCGCCGAGGATCGAGGACGCACCGGCGAGGTGCAGCGACAGGATCGCCATGTCGGTCGATGGCCCCGGCTCACCATAGGTCGAGAGCGGAGCGTACAGCGTCCAGCCATTGCCCGCGCCGCCGAAGAAGGGCGAGGCGAGGAGCAGCGTGAAGGCCGGGATCAGCAGCCAGAACGATACGTTGTTCATGCGCGGGAACGCCATGTCCGGCGCGCCGATCATGATCGGCACGAACCAGTTGCCGAACCCGCCGACCATCGCCGGCATCACCATGAAGAACACCATGATGAGGCCGTGCGCGGTGATGAGGACGTTCCACAGATGCAGCGACTGGTCGAGACTCTGTGGTCCGCCATGCAGCATCGATGCCCAGGTCCCCAGATACTGGATGCCGGGATGCGCCAGTTCGGCGCGCATCAGGCCCGAGATCGAACCCCCGATGATCCCCGCGACGATCGCGAAGATCAGGTAGAGGGTGCCGATGTCCTTGTGGTTGGTGGACATGAACCAGCGCGCGAAGAAACCCGGCTTGTGATCGGCATCGTGATGATGCGCCTCATGGCCGTGGTCGTGCGCCTGGAACGCGGACGGATGGAGAGCGGTGTCGGTCATCTTACTGTCCAGCGTTGCCCGTGGCGGGGTTGTTGGTGGCGCCCTGCGGCGCAGTCGGCGCGGCGGTGGTGACGTTTTCGGTCGGGCCGGTCACGGCGTCGGTGGCGTTGGCGGTCGTCGCCTCGGCCGCCGATCCGTCGGCACCCGGCTGCGGAATGACCTTGTTCGACGCCTGGCCGCGGGCCGGCATCGTGCCGCCCTTGGCCGCGATCCATGCCGCGAACTGGGCGGGCGTCACCGCCTCGACCGCGATCGGCATATAGGCGTGGCGAGCGCCGCACAGTTCCGAACACTGGCCGAAATAGACGCCCGGCTTCTCGATGGTGAAGCTGGTCTCGTTCAAGCGGCCGGGGATCGCGTCGAGCTTGATCCAGAAGGCGGGGACCGCCCAGCTGTGAATCACGTCGTTCGATGTGGTAATGAGCCGGATCGGCACACCCACCGGCAGCACAATGCGGTTGTCGGTCGCCAGCAGGCGAGGGCCGTCGGCATCGGTGCGGGTACGCTCGCCGGCGGCGGCCTCACCCTTTTCCTTCAGCAGGTTGGCGGTGATCTCGAACCCGCCATGGTCGGGATATTGATAGGTCCAGTACCACTGGTTGCCGATCGCCTTAAGCGTCACGGCGCCAGCGGGCGCGGGCTTGAACTGCGCCTGCAACAGCCCGATCGACGGGACCGCGATCAGCACCAGCGCCAGTACCGGGAGCAGCGTCCACAGCACCTCGATCGTGGTGTTGTGGCTGGTCTTCGACGGCACCGGGTTCGCAGCCGCGCGATAGCGGAAGACGACCCAGCCGAGCAGCGCCAGCACGAACAGCGAGATCGCCGTGATGACCGGGAACAGCACGATGTTGTGCATCCAGTGCGCGAATTCGCCGTTGCGCGTCACCTGCGGCTGGAGGCCGTATACGCCGTTCACAGGTTGCCCGATGCCGGCCTTGATCTCGCCACCCGGCGCGCCGTCGCGGGCCAGCAGCGGGCTGGCGGGGGCGGCGGGCGGCGTGGCGGCGGCGGTGGTCGGTGCTACGTTGGAGACGCCCGCGGGGGCAGAGGCAGCCTGCGGCACCGGTGCCGCGGCATGGCCGGCGATGCTGCCCAGACCCGCCATGGCGAGTCCGGCGGCGATCGCGATTCGTTTCAACCCCTTGATCGACATCTCTCTTCGTTACCCCGTTGCTCGATTGATGGCCCGTGGCACGACCGGGCAGACAGAAATGGGTTTGTCCCAAGCCTGTTTGGGAACGACCTATAGGGCGGGGGTGCCGCCGCCTCAAGCGCTCGTGACGGAAATCGGCGTGAACGTTGCTTTGCGTTGCCTGGCGTGGCGCGCGGCTCTATCCGCACGACCGATACTGGCCCTATGGGAGCGACCATGACCGACGACGATGTGCTGGCCGAATTCCGCGCGGCGGAGGCCCTGCTGGAGGGGCATTTCATCCTGTCGTCCGGCCTGCGTTCGTCCCGCTATCTGCAGTGCGCGCGGGTGCTGATGGACCCGCGTCGCGGCGCCCGGTTGTGCGAAGCGCTGGTCGAACGCCTGCCCGCCGATGTCCGCAGCGGCATCACCGCCGTCGTCGCGCCGGCGATGGGCGGCGTGATCGCAGGGCACGAGATGGCGCGGGCGCTGGGCGTCGAGGCGATGTTCCTCGAACGGCCCGAGGGAACCTTCGAGCTTCGTCGCGGCTTCCGCCTCGATCCCGGTCAGCGGGTGTTGATGATGGAGGATGTGGTGACGACCGGGCTTTCCTCACGCGAGGCGATCGCGGCGATCGCGCGTGCCGGCGGCGAGACGGTGGCGGCGGCGTCGCTGGTCGATCGCTCGAACGGCACGGCCGATCTGGGCGTACCGTTCTTCCCGCTGATCCGCCTCGACGTACCGAGCTATGCCGCCGACGCGCTGCCGCCCGAACTCGCCGCCATTCCCGCGATCAAGCCGGGCAGCCGGGCCGCCGCATGAAGCGTCTGCTGGCCGCCCTGATGCTGCTCGCCGCGCCCGCCGTGGCCCAGACCGGGGCGGCGGGCGATGTCGCGCGGGCGGACGCGGCGGCCAAGGCGCGGATCGATGCGGCGGTGCCGGCGTCGGGTTTTGTCGGCGTCTATACCGTCTATCAGGGACCGCGCCGGATCACCGGCGGCAGCGTCGGGGTGGCGGCGGTCGGCCAGCCGGGTGGTTTCGCGGCGGAATCGGTGTGGCCTTGGGCGTCGGTGACCAAGCAGGTGGTGGCGACGATGGTGATGCAGGAGGTCGACAAGGGCCACCTGTCGCTGGACGTGCCGGCTGGTCGTTACCTGCCCGCGCTGGGTGCGTCGGCGCCGACGCTGCGCCAGTTGCTTCGGCATCGCGCCGGACTGCGCAATCCCGACGACAGCGTGAAGGATGCGAACGGACAGCCGGGTTTCTATACGACGGGCGAGACCGGACTGGGCTGGTGTCTGAGAGGACGCGGAGCGGTCGGGGGGCAGTGGCGATATAATAATTGCGATTATATCGTGCTGGGAGCGATCTTGGAACGGACGACGCGTACGGCATTGCCGGCCTTGTTCGCGCAGCGGATCGCCGCTCCGCTCGGGCTGACCGCGCATTTTGCGACGGCGGCACCCGCCGATGTCGATGAAGCATGGAACGGTGGTCCCGATGCGGCGGAGCGTGCGACGCTGGTCCGTTATGGGGCGGCCGGTGGGCTGGTCGGCACCGCTGGTGATATGGCGACGTTCGACCGGGCGTTGCTGTCGGGATCGCTGCTGAGCCGGTCCGCGCTGGCGACGATGTGGGCGGGCGATCCCGCGCTCGGCCACATGGCGCTGGGCCAATGGGCGTTCACCACGCCGTTGAGCGGCTGTGCCGCGCCCGTCCGCATCGTCGAGCGGCGAGGCGCGATCGGGCGGTTTCAGGTGCGCAACCTCATCCTGCCCGATCAGGGGCTGACGATCGTCCTGTTGACCAATCGCGGCGATTTCGATTTCGGCGAAATCTGGCAGGGCAAGGGCCCCAGCCATGCCATCCTTTCTTCGGCGACCTGCGCATGAACCATCCTATTCGTCTCGGCGTGAACATCGATCATGTCGCCACCGTCCGCAATGCGCGGGGGGCGGGCTATCCTGATCCGGTGCGCGCTGCACTAATGGCGGCGGATGCGGGGGCGGATGGCATCACCGCGCATCTGCGCGAGGATCGCCGGCACATCACCGATGACGACATCGCCCGGCTGGCGGCCGAACTCACGATCCCGCTTAATCTGGAAATGGCGGCGACGGACGAGATGCTGGCGATCGCGCTGCGCCACCGGCCGCACGCGGCGTGCATCGTGCCGGAGAAGCGCGAGGAGCGGACCACCGAGGGCGGCATCGACGCGGCCGGCCAGCATAACCGCCTCGCGCCGTTGGTCGGCGAACTGGCGGCGGCGCATATCCGGGTGTCGCTGTTCATCGAACCCGACGCGCGCCAGATCGAGGCGGCGATCCGGCTGGGCGTGCCGGTGGTGGAGCTTCACACCGGCCGTTATGCCGAACTGGACGGAGAGGCACGGACCGATGAGCTGCGCCGGCTGTCCGATGCGGCGGCGCTGGCGGCGAAGAACGGAATCGAGGTTCATGCCGGGCATGGCCTGACCTATGACAATGTCGGGCCGATCGCGGCCATTCCGCAGGTGCGCGAGTTGAACATCGGCCATTTCCTGATCGGCGAGGCGCTGTTCCTGGGGCTGGACGAGAGCGTGCGGCGGATGCGGGCGGAGATGGATGCGGCGCGTGGTTGATGCTGCATCCTCTTCGGTGCGAGGGTGACCGGTCGGTGATCATCGGGCTGGGATCGGACCTTTGTAATATCGAGCGTATTCAGGCGTCGCTCGACCGGTTCGGCGCGCGGTTCGAGGGCCGGGTCTTCACCGAGGTCGAACTGGCCCGCGCCGCCCGCCGCCCCTTCACGCGCGCCGGCACGCTCGCCAAGCGGTTCGCGGCCAAGGAGGCGTTTTCGAAGGCGGTCGGCACCGGATTCCGGGCGGGCGTGTTCATGAAGGACATCGGCGTCGTCAACGCCCCTTCCGGCGCACCGACGCTGGCGCTGACCGGTGGCGCGCAGGCAAGGCTTGACGCCATGATCCCGCATGGCATGGCGGCGCGTATACATTTGACCATGACCGACGATCATCCCTGGGCGCAGGCCTTTGTGATCATCGAGGCGATACCGGACCCTGCCACATGAAGGACGCGCTGTTGAACGGCAATCAGGGCCCGCAGGCCAGCCCCGGCGAATGCACACCGCCCGAGACGGTCAAAGGCCAGCGCGACGTGAAGCGCTCCGGCACCGACTGGTGGGCTGAGGTGAAGGGCATCTTCTGGTTGATCCTGATCGTGCTCGGTTTCCATAGCTTCATCGCCAAGCCGTTCTACATCCCGTCCGAATCGATGCTGCCGGGCCTGCAGGTCGGCGATCGGCTGGTGGTGTCGAAGTTCGCCTATGGCTGGTCGTTCGTATCGCCGACCATTCCCGATCCGATCTCCATCTTCCGCGGCGCGGTGCTGCGGCAACCGGTCGACAGCTGGAGCGCGCAGTTGCCGTTCATTAAGGGGCGGCTGTTCGGATCGCTGCCGACGCGCGGCGATGTCGTGATCGTGACGCCGCCGGGGACGCACACCGATTATATCAAGCGGGTCATCGGGTTGCCGGGTGACCGACTGGAAGTGCGGGACGGCGTCGTCATCCTGAACGGGCAGGCGGTTCGTCGCGGCCGCGTGCATGACACGCTGATCCCGGTCGATACCAACACGCCCTGTTCGGAAACCGATTATCCCGGCGCGCGCGAAACGCTGGGATCGGGCAAGATCGTCTGCCGCCTGCCGACGATTACCGAGACGCTGCCCAATGGCCGTCATTACGACACGATCGAACTCGGCTGGAGTCCCGGTGACGATTACGGCCCGATCACCATTCCCGCCGACCATGTCTTTCTGATGGGCGACAATCGCGATCGCTCTGCCGACAGCCGGTATTCGCTGGTCGAACAGGGGCTGGGCGGGCCGGTGCCATACGAGAATTTGGGTGGCCGCGCCGAATTCGTGACGTTCAGCCTGGATGGCGACGCGTCGCTCAATCCGCTGACCTGGTGGGGGTCGTTGCGCTCAGGCCGAGCGGGCACTTCGCTGCATCCGGCCGAGTCGGAGAAGTGAGCGAACGCCCGTCGCCGGCCGCGGATGTCCCGGTCGAGGCGGGACCGATCGAATCGCGCGACCCGTTCGTCGGGAAAGAGGTGAAGCGCGCGGCGGTCTGGCTGGGGATGGCGGGGGGCATCGCCCTGGTCGTTCTGCTGATCCAGCCGCTGCTCATCATCTTTGCCGGGCTGGTGTTCGCGGCGTTGCTGGATGGCGGCGTGCGCCTGCTAGGGCGGGTGTTGCCGATCGGGCGTGGCTGGCGATTGCTGATCGTCGTGCTGCTGACGGTCGCGTTCCTGTTCGGCACCTTCTACCTGACGGGCGTTCAGGTGGCCGAACAGGTCACGCAGTTGCGCTCCACGCTGGAAACGCAGGCGAACCGCTTCACCAGCTGGCTGAGCGGTCAGGGGCTGATGCCCGGAGCGTCGGACGTCAACGGCATCGTCAGACAGGCGCTGGGATCGGTCGGGCGGATCACGTCATGGGTCGGCAGCGCGGTGGGCGCGCTGACCAGCATGTTCATGATCATGGTCATCGGCCTGTTCGTGGCGATGGACCCGACGGCGTATCGACGCGGGCTGGAATGGATGATCCCGCGCGATCAACGGGCGGAATTTTCGATCACGATCGAACGGATGGGCAATACGCTGCGCCGCCTGCTTGCCGGGCGACTGCTGGGCATGGCGGCGGAGGGCGTCATCACCTGGTTCGCGCTGATGATCGGCGGCGTGCCGATGGCGATGATCCTGGGCATCCTGACCGGGTTGCTGGCGTTCATCCCCAATATCGGCGCGTTCATCAGCGGCGCGTTGATGATCGCGGTCGGCTTCTCGGCCGGAACGCATATCGGGTTCTGGGCGATCGGCACCTATCTGGTCGTGCAGACCTTCGACGGATATGTCCTGTTGCCGATCGTCGCCAAGAAGACCGTCGATCTGCCCCCCGCGCTGACGCTGGGCGCGCAGATCCTGATGAGCGCGTTGTTTGGCATCATGGGGCTGGCGCTGGCCGACCCCTTCACGGCCATGGCGAAATCCGCGCTGGAGCGTCGGTCGCAGCGGAACGAGGAAAAGGACGAGGCGGCCTGATCGTCCGGTCATGATGAAATTGGCTCGACCCGAATCGTCGTTGCGAGCGTAGCGAAGCAATCCAGTGTCCCGCGCGCTGCCCTAGATTGCTTCACTGCGCTCGCAACGACGAACATTTATCGTTCGTCATCAATGGCATCGGGTATCAGATCCGCGCAGCATGTTTCAGGCCGTCTTGAAGTCTTCAGCCGTGCGTCGCGGTGAGCAGGTAATCGAGCGAGGTCGATGCCCCGAGCGCGAAACCGCGTGACGGGGTGAACACCAACCCCTGTATGTCGCGTACCACCATGCCTTCGCTCGCCAGCAGCGTCGTCAATTCCTCAGGCGTCAGGAACCGGTCCCAGTCATGCGTTCCCGGCGGGATCGCGCCCGTCCCCTCGGCCAGCGTAATCATCGCCAGTCGTGACAGCGGCGTGCGGTTGGGCGTCGACAGGATCATCAACCCGCCCGGTGCCAGCGCCGAGACGAGGCCGCGCACGAACGCGGGCGGCGAGGATACATGTTCGATCACCTCCAGACTGGTGACGAGGTCGAACTGCTCGCCCGCCACCGTTTCGATCCCGCCCGCGCGGTAATCGATCGACAGGCCGCAGGCGGCGGCATGCGCGGTGGCGGCGGCGATGTTCTGAGGCGCGGCGTCCACCCCCGTCACGCTTGCACCGAGCCTCGCCAACGGCTCGGCCAGCAATCCCGCGCCGCAGCCGACGTCCAGCGCGCGCTTGCCGGCGAGCGGCGCGAAACCGCGTGTCTCGCCGCCCCAATGCGTGTCCACCGCGGCGCGCAGATAGCCCAGCCGCACCGGGTTCAGCCGGTGGAGCATGGCGGACGATCCCTTCGGGTCCCACCATGCCGCCGCCATCTTGCCGAAATGGGCGGCTTCGTTCGGATCGATCGTGTCGCTTGCGCTGTGCATGTCCGGTTCCTATCAGGGCCGCCGCTTTTACCCAAGGAGGTCGATCGCTTTACATGGCGCGTATCGTGATGAAGTTCGGCGGCACGTCGATGGCCGGGATCGAGCGCATCCGCAGCGTCGCCGCGCGCGTGAAGCGCGAGGTCGATGCCGGCAATCAGGTGGCGGTCGTCGTATCGGCGATGGCGGGCGAGACGGACCGGCTGGTCGGTTTCTGCCGCGAGGCATCGGCGCTGTACGATCCGGCGGAATATGACGTCGTCGTCTCGGCCGGCGAACAGATCACCAGCGGGCTGCTGGCGATCGCGTTGCAGGCGGCGGGCGTGCCCGCGCGCTCGTGGCTCGGCTGGCAATTGCCGATCGCGACGTCGGACGCCCATGCCCGCGCCCGCATCGGTGAGATCGACATGATTGCACTCGACGCCAGCCTGAACGCGGGCGAGGTCGCGGTGATCCCCGGTTTCCAGGGCGTCACCGCCACCGGCCGCGTCACGACGCTGGGTCGCGGCGGATCGGACACCAGCGCGGTCGCGGTCGCGGCGGCGATGAAGGCGGAGCGGTGCGACATCTACACCGATGTCGACGGCGTCTACACCACCGACCCCCGCATCGTGCCGCGCGCGCGCAAGCTGGCGCGGGTGACGTATGAGGAAATGCTGGAGCTGGCCTCGGTCGGCGCCAAGGTGCTCCAGACCCGTTCGGTGGGTCTGGCGATGAAGGAACAGGTCCGCGTTCAGGTGCTCTCGTCCTTCACGGGCGAGGATGCGCCGATGGCGGACACGCTGCCCGGCACGATGATCGTGGGGGAAGAGGAGATTACCGACGTGGAACGCCAGCTCATCACCGGCATCGCGCATGACAAGAACGAGGCGAAGATTACCCTCGTCGCAGTGCCCGATCGCCCCGGCGCGGTCGGATCGATCTTCGCGCCGCTGGCCGATGCGGGCATCAACGTCGATATGATCGTCCAGAACGTGGCGCATTCGGTCGGGTCGACCGACGTCACCTTCACCGTGCCGATGGCCGATCTGCCGCGCAGTCTCGACGTGCTGAACGGCGCCGAGATCGGGTTCGAGAAGCTGGTCCACGACACGCGCGTCGCCAAAATTTCGGTCGTCGGCGTCGGCATGCGCAGCCATGCGGGCGTCGCCGCCACGATGTTCACGACGCTGGGTGAACGCGGCATCAACATCCAGGCGATCACCACGTCGGAAATCAAGGTCAGCGTGTTGATCGAGGAGGATTACACCGAACTGGCGGTGCGTGTGCTGCATACGGCTTATGGTCTGGATGCCGACTCGCCGGCTGAGTAACTCGGCGATTTGCTGACCACCCCCGCCGCCTCGAAACAGTTGATCGCTGTTCGAGGCGACGGGGCAGGAAAGCGGCCGCTGCTTGTAAGCAGCGGCCGATAATGCCATATATTGGGAACGCACCGCCTCATGGCATTGTTTGCCTTGGCGGCATCCCGAGAATTCCATCCAAGAATTCCATGACGATGGGCGAGGACTTTGAGCAGCGGTCGCGCTCGGTCCATTCGATACGGATGATCGGCGTGACCGGACCAGCAATCCGGTGACGGTGCCGTTGTGTGTTCCTGCCCCGTCGGGCCGGTGAGCGACATGGCCCGTGCCGACATCAACGAGGCATGACGGTGCAATTCGAATCGAACGATAACAATACGGGGTCACGCGCCGGCGGCGTAACCCGACGCGGTCTGCTGGGCTCGGCGATCGTCGCGGGGTCCGCCGCGATGGTGCCTGGGGCCGCCAGCGGCGCGGCGACCGAGCGTAACGTCGACGTGCTGCTGATCGGTGGCGGCATCATGAGCGCGACGCTGGCCGTGCTGCTCCACCAGCTGGAGCCAGGCTGGACGATCGAACTGGTCGAGCGGCTGGATCAGGTGGCCGAGGAAAGCTCGGGCGGCTGGAACAACGCCGGCACCGGCCACTCCGCGCTGTGCGAACTGAATTACACGCCGGTGAACGCCGCCGATGGTCTGGTCGAGATCAAGAAGGCGGTGGAGATCAACGAGCAGTTTCAGGTCACGCGCCAGTTCCTGAGCCATCAGGTGAAGGCGGGCATGCTCGCCAATCCCCGGTCGTTCATCAATTCCACGCCGCATATGAATCTGGTCTGGGGCGATGACAATGTCGCCTTCCTGCAAAAGCGGCATGCCGCGCTGGAGGCGAGTCCGCTCTTTTCCGGCATGGAGTTCACGACCGACCCCGCGCAGATCGCCGCCTGGGTGCCGTTGATGATGCAGGGTCGCCCGGCCGGCACGAAGCTGGCCGCCACCCGGTCGCCGCTCGGCACCGATTGCAACTGGGGCGAGGTGACGCGGCAATATATCGCGTCGATGACGAACCAGCCCGGCTTCACCCTGACCACCGGTCACGAGGTACGGTCGCTGGAACGCGAGACGGACGGTCATTGGCGCGTCACCGCTCGCGATATGAAGAGCGACGAGAAGCAGGTCATCAAGGCCCGCTTCGTGTTCGCGGGCGCCGGTGGCGGGGCGCTGCCGATCCTGCAGAAATCGGGCATCCCCGAAGCGGATGATTATGCCGGCTTCCCGGTCGGCGGCTCGTTCCTGGTCACCGACAATCCCACGATCGCCCGGCGTCATCTGGCCAAGGTCTATGGCAAGGCGGCAGTGGGATCGCCGCCGATGTCGGTGCCGCATCTCGACACGCGCTATCTGGACGGCAAGCAGGTGCTGTTGTTCGGGCCGTTCGCGACGTTTTCGACCAAGTTCCTGAAACAGGGTTCGTATTTCGATCTGCCGGCGTCGGTGACGATCGACAATTTTCGACCGATGCTCAGCGTGGGCTGGGACGATTTCGATCTCGTCGAATATCTCGCTGGCCAGCTCATCATGTCGCAGGAAGACCGGATGAACGCGCTGCGCGAGTATTTTCCGGGGGCGAAGGACGCCGACTGGCGGCTGTGGCAGGCGGGGCAGCGCGTGCAGATCATCAAGCGCGATCCCGACAAGGGTGGCGTGCTGAAACTCGGGACCGAGATCGTCGCGTCGAAGGACGGTTCGATCGCCGCGCTGCTCGGCGCGTCGCCGGGCGCCTCGACCGCGCCGTCGATCATGCTGGACCTGTTGAAAAAGGTTTTCGGCAACCGGCTCGCAACGCCGCAGTGGCAGGCGAAGATCCGCGAGATCGTTCCCAGCTATGGCACCGCGCTGAACGACGATCCGGACGCGATCGCGAAGACCTGGGCATCGACGGCCGAGACGCTGCAACTGGCGGTCGCCTCGCCCGCCGTCCACGTCACAGAACGGCCCCGGCCGGCGGCAACGCGGGTCAAGGTGGATCGCAGCCCCGATCTGGCCCTGTAGCCCGCTGATGTAACCCGCTGACGTAACTTGCGGATTGGCCACGGCTTGCCGCCGCCCCGCCACCCGCGCTAGGCAGGGGGATGACCGACACCCTCGTTGCCGCATCCCCCGCCACCACCGCCTCCACCGTGGGCGAGGAACGCCTCGCCCGCCGCATGGCGCGGGGCGCGGCGTTCCTCGGCACCGACGTGGCGATCATGGCCGGTGCCATGTCGTGGGTGTCGGAACGGCATCTGGTCGCCGCGATCTCGAACGCGGGCGGTTTCGGCGTGATCGCGTGCGGGGCGATGACCGTCGATCTGCTCGACCGCGAGATCGCCGCGACCAAGGCGATGACGGACAAGCCGTTCGGCGTGAACCTCATCACCATGCATCCCGACCTGATGGCGCTGATCGATGTCTGTGCGCGCCACGGCGTCGGCCATGTCGTGCTGGCGGGTGGTCTGCCGCCCAAGGGGTCGCTGGAGGCGATCAAGGCGGGCGGTGCCAAGGTAATCTGCTTCGCGCCGACGCTGGCGCTGGCGAAGAAGCTCATCCGGTCGGGCATCGACGCGCTGGTGATCGAGGGGATGGAGGCGGGGGGGCATATCGGTCCTGTCTCGACCAGCGTGCTGGCGCAGGAGATGCTGCCCGAACTCAGCGAGCAACTGCCCGTGTTCGTCGCCGGCGGTATCGGCCGGGGCGAGGCGATCGCCGGGTATCTCGACATGGGGGCAGCCGGTGTCCAGTTGGGCACACGCTTCGTCTGCGCCACCGAATCGATCGCCCATGCCAATTTCAAGAAGGCGTTCATCCGCGCCTCGGCCCGCGATGCCGTCGCCTCGGTCCAGCTCGATCCGCGCCTGCCGGTCATTCCCGTGCGGGCGTTGAGGAATGCGGGTGGCGAGCTGTTCACCGCCAAGCAGCGTGAGGTGGCCGGGCATCTGGACGAGGGCCGGGTCGCGATGGCCGAGGCACAGTTGCAGATCGAGCATTACTGGGCGGGGGCGCTGCGCCGCGCGGTGATCGATGGCGACGTCGAGCACGGTTCGGTGATGGCTGGCCAGTCCGTCGGCATGGTGACGAAGGAAGAGCCCGCCGCCGCGATCATCGCCGAATTGATGGCGGAGGCCGAGCACGCGCTGGACAAGCGCGCGGGCTGAAAAATACCGTGCGGATCGCGGTAAACGAGCGGGAAACCGTCACCGGTAACCGACGGTAGAGCCGATGCGGGTCAGTCTAACCCCCTGAATATTTGGGGGGCTCCATGGTACGCGTATCGTTCCGCATCGTCGCATTGGTGGCGTCTTTCCTGTCGCTGCCGGTGGCCGCGCAGGAGATGTTGTCGGCACCGGCATCGATGGTGCCGGCGGTCGCGGTGATCGACGACGCGGCGCCGATGCTGCCGGCAGGAGCATCGCCCAATTTCGAACCGCCGGTCGCCGATGGCGCGGGCGGCTACCTGACCCCCAATCGCGGTCTGTCGGCCGAGGAAACCACGTGGCACCTGCGCGTGGCGTTGAACGTCGCGGCGCTCGGTTGTCGCGGGGCGGCGGCGGACCAGTTGATCGATGGGTACAATGCTCTGCTGACCATGCACAAGGCGACGCTGGCAACGATCACCGATGCGGTGGCGCAGCGGTACAAGGCGCGGTTCGGTGCCAACTGGCAGGCGTATCAGGACGATGCGATGACCCGGCTGTATAATTTCTGGGCGCTGCCGCCGGCCAAGGAGGCGTTCTGCGCCGCGGCGCTGGGCGTTATCCGCGACTTGGGCGCCATCGCGCCAGATGCGCTGCCGGCCTTTGCCGCCACCGCGCTACCACGGCTGGAGGCGCCGATGCTGGCGTTCTTCGTGGAGTTCGATCGGTATCGCATCGCCCGTACCGCGTGGCAGGCCCGCCATGCGCCGGCGTCCGTCATGATCGCCGCGCAGGCCGCGCCGGTGCAGATCGCCTCCGTCCGGGTCGGCGTCGGCGAACCGTGATCGCTCAGATCATTCCTTGATCGGCGATCCGATCGACCAGCGATGGCCGAAGGGGTCGACCACCTGCCCGTACCGGTCGCCCCAGAACTGATCCGCGACCGGCATCGTCACGACCGCCCCCGTCGCCGCGGCGCGGGCCACCCAGCGATCGGCATCGTCGACCTGAAGGTGCAGCGTGACGCCCGCCGGTGGCGGCGCGGCATGGCCGGTCCACTCTGGAAATTCGTCGGACAACATGATCCAGCCGCCGTTCAGGCGCAGCGACGCCTGCATCAACCGCTCGCCATCCTCGGCCACATTGCGTTCCACCACCTCGGCGGCGAAGGCGCGTTCGTAGAAGGACAGCGCCTCGCGCCCGCGCCGCTGCGCTATGGTCAGGAACGCGGTCACGCCGCCGGTCGGTCGATCCGCCATCATCTCTCTCCTCGAACCCGACACGCTATGCCGAACCGCATGAGCCGCCAAGCGGGTTCCTTCCGCCGCCCGCTTCGGTTAACGCCTGGCCCGATGAACGGCCTGGATCAACCGGCGGCAGGACGCTTCGAGGGACCCGAACACCGGTTTCCCTTGCGCGTCTATTTCGAGGACACCGACCTGTCGGGCGTCGTCTATCACGCCAATTACCTGCGCTACATGGAGCGCGCCCGGTCCGACATGCTGCGGGTCGCCGGGATCGACCAGCGCGCGGTGTTCGAGGCGGGCGAGGGGGCCTATGCCGTCGCCAGCCTGAACATCCGTTATCTCGCGCCCGCCCGTCTCGACGATGCGCTCGTCGTCGTGTCGCGGGTGGTCGAGGTGGGTGCGGCGCGGGTCGCCATTCATCAGACAGTCAGGTGCGCCGAACGAGTGCTGGCACAAGCGGATGTGGTCGCGGCGCTCGTCGCCGCATCCGGCCGTCCGCGTCGCCAGCCGCGTGCCTGGATCGACATCTATGCCAAGCTCGTCGCTCAAGGGGGCTGAATGAATCCGGTTTTGAACATGGACGCGGCGACACTCTCGCCGATCGCGCTTTTCCTGCAGGCCGACTGGGTCGTGAAGTCGGTGATGGCGGGGCTGTTGCTCGCCAGCATCTGGACCTGGGCGATCATCATCGCCTTTTCCGGCCGCCTGCGCCGCACCCGCGCCGAGATGGGCCGGTTCGAGCGCGATTTCTGGAAGGCGGAGGATATCGACGCGTTCCACAAGGCCGAATCGAACCGCGACCTGCCATCGGCCCGCGTCTTTTCGGCCGGCGTGCAGGAATGGCGCCGCTCGACCGCGAGCGGCACGGTGGACAAAGGCGGCACGCGCGAGCGGTTGGCGACGTCCATGGGCGCCGCCGTCGCGCTGGAGATCGACAAATTGTCCGATCGCCTCAATATCCTCGCCACGATCGGATCGGTCGCGCCGTTCGTTGGGCTGTTCGGCACCGTGTGGGGCATCATGCGCAGCTTCACCAGCATCGCCTCCGCACAGAATTCGTCGCTCGCGGTCGTCGCGCCGGGCATCGCCGAGGCGCTGTTCGCCACCGCGATCGGCCTGTTCGCGGCGATTCCGGCGGTGATCGCCTACAACCGCTTCAGCCACGGCGTGAACAAGGTGGAGGCGGGGCTGAACCGTTTCGCCGACGGGTTCCACACGACGCTGTCGCGCCAGCTCGACGCGGCCCGCTGAAGGAGCCGCTGACATGGCGATGAACCTTCCCTCCGGTCGTCGGGGCCGGCGTGCGCCGATGGCGGATATCAACGTCACGCCGCTGGTCGACGTGATGCTGGTGCTGCTCATCATCTTCATGGTGACGGCGCCGCTGCTGACCGCGGGCGTGCCGGTGGACCTGCCCGATGCGCGGGCCAAGGCGCTGGATCAGGACCAGCAACCGGTGGCGCTGTCGATTGACCGGCAGGGCCGGCTGTTCATGGGCGAGGACGAGGTGGCTGATGCCGCGCTGCCCGGCCGGCTGGAAGCGATCGTCGCCAAGGCGCGCGGGTCGCAACCGCCACAGGTTCTCCTGCGCGCGGACCGGGCGCTGGATTACGGTCGCGTGATGCGGGTGATGGGCGAACTCAATCGCGCGGGGCTGAACCGCGTCGCGCTGGTCAGCGTGGAGCAATAACGGTGGAACGCGGCGAAAAGCTGGCGATCGGTATCGCGGTCGCGGGGCATGCGGTGCTCTTTGCGCTGCTGTCGCTCGGCTTCCTCGCCAGTCCGGAACCACTGAAGCCCAGTGTGCCGCCGGTGGAGGTGTCGCTGGTCGAGGATATCGCGCTCGAGCAAACCTCGCCTGCGCCGACCGCCGAAGCGGCACCGTCGATCGCGCCCGAACAAGGGCCGCCCGAGGATGCCGCGCCGCCGGCGCCCGCCGAGTACGCGCCAGCGCCCGAACCGGCTCCTGCTCCCGTCCCCGCGCCTGCACCGAAAGTCGCGCCCGCCCCGGCACCGCAGCCGCGCCCCAAGCCTGCGCCGGCTCCGGTTCCCGTGCCGAAGCCCAAGCCGGCGCCGCCCCGGCCGACGCCGGCCGCCGAAAAAGCCGCGCCAGCCAAACCGGCACCCGCGAAGCCGGCTGCCGCGACACCGGCCAAGGCCGCCCCCGCCAAAACCGCGACGGCCGCCGCCAAGCCGGCCGCCAAATCTGCTGCGGCCAAGGGCAGCGGCGCATCGCCCACGGCAACCGCAGCGCGCCCGCGTGGCTCGCGCCTGGGTGACGATTTCCTGAAGGGGCTGTCCGACCGCCCCTCGCCATCCAAGGCAGAGGCCGCGCCGGCGGCGAAGATGGGGGCGCAGGCCGCCGCCAATATCGGCTCCGCGATCCTGCGGCAGGTGCAACCCTGTGCCAATCGTCAGGTCAATCCCGGCCCTGGTGCCGAGCGTATCCGCGTCGCGATCAACCTGCGCCTGAACCGTGACGGCACGCTGGCCGGCAAACCCCGCGTCGTCGGCCATACCGGCGTCGATGACGAGAACCAGCGTTACGTCGACCGGGTCGACGATCTGGCCATCGCCACCTTCACCGGTTGTTCGCCCCTTCGCGGCTTGCCCGATGAGTTGTATGACGTTCAGAATGGCTGGAGCAACTTCACGCTCCGTTACAAGCTGCCTGGTTGAGGATGCCCATGTTCCGCTCGCCTTTCGCCCTTGCGCTCCTGCTCGGCACCGCTGCCGCCGCCCAGCAACCCGCCCCCGCGCCGCAATCCCCGCCGGCCGCCGCTGGCCAGCAGCCGGCGGGGCAGGGTGACGGCGGCCTGATCGTCGATGTCGAGGGCGGCATCTCCGCGCCGACGCCGATCGCGATTCCTGTCATGCCCGCCGCCGCGGTGGTGAACACTCCTGCCGGCTCCACCGATGCGCTCGGCCGCCAGTTGTCGGATATCATCGCCAACGACCTGCGCAATTCCGGCCTGTTCACGCCGCTGTCGCCCGGCCAGTTGAAGTCGGTGTCGTTCCCGGAAGTGACGCAGCCCGCCTATGACCATTGGCGCGGCACGCAGGCACAGGCATTGGTGCAGGGGTATATCCGCGCCAATGGCGACGGCACGCTGACGGTCGGCTGTTATCTGTACGACGTGTCGGCGCAGCGTGAACTGGCGCGGCAGGGTTTCGTCGTGCCGCCCGCTGACTGGCGCCGCGCCGCGCATAAGTGCGCCGACACGGTCTATTCGCGGCTGACCGGCGAGGGTCCGTATTTCGACAGCCGCGTCGTCTACGTCGCCGAGACGGGGCCGAAGGACAAGCGCATCAAACGACTGGCGATCATGGATCAGGATGGTGCGAACCACCGCTTCCTGACCAACGGCCAGTCTATCGTGCTGACGCCGCGCTTCGCACCGAACCAGCAGTCGATCGTGTATATGAGCTATGTCGGGCGCATCCCGTCGATCTATGTCTACGATATCGGGTCGGGCCGGCAGCGTCTGGTGGTGCAGAACGTTGCGACCACCTTCGCGCCGCGCTTCTCGCCCGATGGCCGCAATATCCTGTTCTCGATGGCGACGGGCGGCAACACCGACCTGTACCGGGTATCGAGTCAGGGGGGCACGCCAACCCGGTTGACGACGTCGCCCGGCATCGACACCGGCGGCAGCTATTCGCCCGATGGCAGCCGCATCGTGTTCGAATCGGATCGCTCCGGCGGCCAGCAGATCTACGTCATGAACGCCGATGGATCGAACCAGCAGCGGATCAGCTTCGGCGGCGGTCGTTATGCCACCCCGGTCTGGAGCCCGCGTGGCGACCTGATCGCCTTCACCAAGCTGGCGGGCAATTTCCGCATCGGCACCATGTCGCCATCGGGCGGTGGTGAGAAATTGCTGACCAACGACTGGTCGGACGAGGGGCCGAGCTGGTCGCCGAATGGCCGCGCGATCACTTTCTATCGCTCGGGCCGGGGTTCATCGGGCAAGGCGACCCTGTGGATGGTTGACCTGACCGGCGTCAACGAACGCCGTATCCCGACCCCGCTCGACGGTTCCGACCCCGCCTGGGGGCCGCTGCGCCCCTGAATTTTCGATACACACTGGGAGATAATGTTATGGCCAAGCTGAAGACCAGCCTCATCATCGCCACCGCCGCGCTGGCGATCGCCGCCTGTTCCAAGAAGCGCCCCGAGGTATTGCCGCCCGCGCCCGTGCAGAACACGGGCGACACCGGCCCGACCGGCCCGGTCACACCGACCGATGGCGCGATCACGCCCGGCTCGGATGCCGATTTCAAGCGGTCGGTCACGTCTAACACCGTGCTGTTCGGCCTCGACCAGTATGACATCGATCCCGCCGCGCGCACGATCCTCGACAATCAGGCACAGTGGCTGGCCCGCTATCCCAATGTCCGCATCACGATCGAGGGGCATTGCGACGAGCGCGGCACCCGCGAATACAACCTCGCATTGGGCGATCGTCGCGCCAACGCCGCCAAAAACTATCTGGCGGCGCGTGGCGTATCGGCCACGCGGATGACGACGATCAGCTATGGCAGCGAACGCCCGGTCGCGACCGGTTCGGACGACGAGGCCTATGCCCAGAACCGCCGCGCGGTGACGATCGTCCTCGGCTGATCCCATCGGCGGTAAATGAACTTGGCTGTGACAGCGGCGTTGTCATTGTTTCGCCCCAAGGAGCAATTCGATGAAACAGCTGATCGCCGCCTTCGCCGTGGCCGCCATAGTCACCCCCATGGCCGCTGCGCCCGCCGAGGCGCAGCGCCGCGAATCGCGTGACAACCGCTGGCAGGGTGATCGCGACGGCAATTGGAACCCCCAGGACAGCTATCGCAAGGGCAATTACCGTGAGCGCCGGCTGGGTCGGAACGATCGCATCTATCGCGGTCAGGACGGCCGGGCCTATTGCAAGCGCAACGATGGCACGACGGGACTGGTGATCGGCGCGGTGGGCGGCGGTCTGCTAGCCAACCTGATCGGCGGCGGGACGCTCGGCACGCTGGCCGGTGCCGGTGGTGGTGCGCTGCTGGGCCGGTCGGTCGATCGCGGCAAGGTGAAGTGCCGCTGATCGATTATCGTCGGTAAGCCTGAGGCGCCGGTGGAGATAGCTCCGCCGGCGCCTTCGTTTTTACGAACGGCTTGCCAACCTCTCGAAAACGATATTAAAGTGATATCAGATTAAGGGAGGCAGAGATGGCAATCGTATCATCGAACGAACGACAGGCACTCACCCATTCGCGCGAATATGGCGCATCGACCTTCAGCGGGCTGGCGATGCTGGGCGCGCTTGCGCTGTTGATCCTGTTCGGGGCGTACGGCGTCTACAGCCTGGCCAGCGAGGCGTGGCCGCTGATTCTGTCGGTGGTGCCGATCGGATGCATGCTGGCGGCGCTGTTCATCGTCTGCGGTTTCTACATGCTGCAACCCAATCAGGCCGCGGCCATCACCCTGTTCGGTGCCTATCGTGGCACCGACCGGGTGGCGGGGCTGCGCTGGGTCCTGCCGTGGTTGATCCGTCGCACCATCTCTGTCCGGTCGAACAACGTCATCTCCGAACGCATCAAGGTCAACGATCTGCGTGGCAATCCGATCGAGATGGCGGCGCAGGTCGTCTGGCGCGTTACCGATACTGCGCAGGCGCTGTTCGATGTCGACGATTACAAGGCGTTCGTGAACGTCCAGATCGAGGCCGCCGTCCGCACCATCGGCTCGCGCTATCCCTATGACGATTACGAGCATCAGGAGATCACGTTGCGTGGCCATCACGATCAGGTCGGCGGCGAGCTGCGCACCGAACTGATCGCGCGACTGGTCGTGGCGGGGATCACCGTGGACGAATGCGGCTTCACGCATCTGGCCTATGCACAGGAGATCGCCGGGGCGATGCTCCGCCGGCAACAGGCGCAGGCGGTGGTCGCGGCGCGATCGACGCTGGTCGAGGGCGCGGTCGGCATGGTCGAGATGGCGCTGGCGCTGCTTAGTGAAAAGAACGTCGTCGAACTGGACGACGAACGGCGTGCGGCGATGGTATCGAACCTGATGGTCGTGCTCTGCGGCGAGCGCGATACGCAGCCGGTGGTCAACGCAGGGTCGCTGTACCAGTAATGTCGAGCGCGCCGCGTAAGTCCTTTCCGCTTCGTCTCGATCCGGCGCTGTATGCCGCGATCGAGCGGGCGGCGGCGGGCGATCTGCGCAGCGTCAATGCCGAGGTCGAATGCCTGTTGCGCGAGGCGCTGGCGCGGCGTGGCGTGAAGCTGGATGTCCCCGTGCCGGCCCGGCGCGGACGGCCACCGAAAGAGGAATGAGATGACCGTTCGCAAATTGATGTTCGGCCTGGCCGCCGCGATCGTCGTCCTGTCCTGCGCCGCGATGTCGGTCGCGGCGGCGCGGGCGCTGGGGTTCTTCTAGCGGCTATCCCAGCGACGCGTCGAGCAACCGCGCCAGTCGCAGACCGCCCTTCACCACCTCGTCGCGGGCCAGCGGGACCAGCCGGGCGATCGTCGCTTCGTCGAGCTTCAACCGCGCCGGGGTCGGTGCGCAGGGATCGCCGCCCATCGCCGCTTCATAGGCGATGCGGGCATCCCGCCAGCTTTCGCGGCTCCAGTCGGTGGTGGTGCCCGCCCCCAGCCGCCGGCGGACCGCCGCCGGGTATCGCTTCACCAGCGGCGGCGGCGTCGAGATCGCACGTTCCGCCAGCAGTCCGTCCCAGATCGAATGCAGGTTCAGTCGGAGCGGCGCATAGATGCCATAATCCGCCTTGGCGTCGTTGCCGCCCTTGTCCCCCTTGTCGCCAGCATGCAGCGGCTGGTGGAGATCGCCGACGAAGTGGACCAGGAACGCCAGCGCCATCGCCCGGTCCTTCGCGCTCGCCCGCCGGTTTTTCAGCACCGCCTGCTGCCGGTCGATCTGGGTCGACACGCAGTCGCCGTCCTTGCATGCCGGTTCCAGCGTGAAGGGCTGGCAGATGTTCACGTTCTGATAGTGCCAGCTATAGGCGTAGCCGAAGCGCGACTGGCCGGCGGCGTCCTTCAGCGGCTTGATGCAATCGGGCCAGATGCTCGCTGCCTCGATCGTCCGCGCCGGGCAGGTCGGCGTGTCGAGTTCCGCCTGCGCCGCCAGCACGCGGCGGATCGCCACCCGCGTCGCCGGCTTCACATTGGCCCAGGCGATCGCCGCGACCGTTTCATGGCCATATTCCCAATACGCAGATGCGGGCTGCGCGGTCATCAGCAGGGCGAGCGTAGCGAGCAGACGGCGGATCATGCCTCGTCACCATAGATCGCCACGACCGGTTCGCCGGCCGAGGTGATCGAGCCGCGATACATGCCCGGCGTGGCGAAGCTCCACACCGCCTCGCCGCCGGGACCGGTGACGATCACGCCGCCGGTGCCGCCGAGTGCCTTCACGCTGGCGATCACCGTGTCGGCGGCCTGTTGCAGCGATTCGCCCAGCATCCGCACCCGCGCGCCGATCTCGTGGCCGACGCTTTCGCGGATGAAGAATTCGCCCGATCCCGTCGCCGATACGGCCACGGAGCGATCGTCGGCATAGGTGCCGGCGCCGATCAGCGGCGAGTCGCCGACCCGGCCCCAGCGTTTGCCGGTCACGCCGCCGGTCGAGGTCGCGGCGGCGACGTGGCCGGCCATGTCGCACGCCACCGCGCCGACGGTGCCGTACTTCATATCGACGTCGAACCAGTCGTCATCCGCCTTCATCGATTCGAGTTGGTGGCGACGCGCCGGGATCACGAACCAGTCGTTATCGACCGGCTCGACCCCCTGTTCGGCGGCGAAGCGTTCGGCGCCAGCGCCGGCGAGCAGGACGTGCGGGCTGTGCTCCATCACTGCACGGGCCAGCGCCACCGGATGCCGCGCCGTGGTGACGCCCGCCACCGCGCCCGCGCGCCGGCCGGTGCCCTCCATGATCGCGGCGTCCAGCTCGACCCCGCCCTCGAACGTCAGCGCCGCGCCGTGGCCGGCGTTGAAGGCGGGATCGTCCTCCAGCACCTCGATCGCCGCCTGCACCGCATCGATTGCCGCGCCGCCGCCGGTCAGCACCGCGCCGCCGGCGTCCAGTGCGCGGGCGAGGGCGGCGCGGGCGGCGGCGTCCGCCTCCGCGCTCAGCGTCGATCGTTCGATGATGCCCGATCCGCCGTGGATCACCAGCGTCCAGTGTCGTTGGTCGGTCATTGTGGGTCAGGCTCCATGCGGTAACTGGCGCCGCGCCGGTAGCAGATCGGCGGCCGCTCGCCATGGTCTTCCTGTTGTCATCGTGGCGGCGTATAGGTTGCGCCATGTCCATTCGTCCGTGGCGCGACATCGTGCGCCGTCCGAGCCGCCAGATCATGGTCGGCAATGTCCCCGTCGGCGGTGACGCCCCCGTCACCGTCCAGACGATGACCAATACACCGACCGACGACGCGCGGGCGACGATCGACCAGATCCGTCGCTGCGAGGATGCTGGCGTCGACATCATCCGGGTGTCGTGCCCCGATGTGGAAAGCACCGCCGCGCTGAAGCAGATCGTCCGCGCGTCGCGCGTGCCGATCGTCGCCGACATCCATTTCCACTATAAGCGGGCGCTGGAAGCCGCCGATGCGGGCGCGGCGTGCCTGCGCATCAACCCCGGCAATATCGGGTCGTCGGCGCGAGTGAAGGAGGTCGTGAACGCGGCCAAGGCCAATGGCTGCGCGATCCGCATCGGCGTGAACGGCGGCAGCCTCGAAAAGCATCTGCTCGAAAAATATGGCGAGCCGTGCCCCGATGCGCTGGTCGAATCGGCGATGGATCACATCAAGCTGTTGCAGGATCATGATTTCCACGAGTTCAAGGTCGCGGTGAAGGCGTCCGACCTGTTCCTGGCGGTCGCGGCGTATCAGCAACTGGCCGAACAGGTCGATTGCCCGCTGCATCTGGGCATCACCGAGGCAGGCGGCTTCGTCGGCGGGACGGTGAAGAGCGCGATCGGGATGGGGTCGCTGTTGTGGTACGGCATCGGCGACACGATCCGCGTCTCGCTGTCGGCCGAGCCGGAAGAGGAGGTGCGCGTCGGCTTCGAGATCCTGAAGTCGCTGGGCATCCGCAACCGCGGTGTCCGCGTCGTGTCGTGCCCCAGCTGTGCGCGGCAGGGTTTCGACGTGATCCGCACCGTGCAGGCGCTGGAGGAGCGGTTGCAGCATATCCGCACACCGATGTCGCTGTCGGTGCTGGGTTGCGTGGTCAACGGCCCCGGCGAAGCGCGGGAAACCGATATCGGCATCACCGGCGGCGGCAATGGCAAGCACATGGTCTATCTGTCGGGCGTCACCGACCATCATGTCCAGGACGCCGACATGATCGAGCATATCGTGAAGCTGGTCGAGGCGAAGGCCGCCGAGATCGAAGCAGCGTCGGAGCCCGTCGCGGTGGCGGCGGAATAAGGGGGGGCAATGGGTTTTCAGATCAGTTGGCTGGCAGCGAGGGCGCCGAAGGCGACGCTGCTGGAGGCATTGCACCTGACCGACACGGGTGTACCGGACGAGGCGAACGAGGCGCCGTTTTCGGTCGCGGAGCTTTCCGGCGGCTGGTCGCTCATCTGGTCGAACGACGTGGAGTGGGCACTTCCGTCCCGCGTTCCGGTGCTGGTCACGCAGACTGCCGTGGTCGCGTTCATGGTATTCGAGGGCATCGACGCCTCGTTCGTCGACTATGCCGGTCCCGATGGAAACTGGTCCGTCAGTTATGGTCTGGAGGACGGGGGCGCATTGCATGGTGAATGGCCCCCGGCGCTGGCGCCCGTAGCGGCCGCGGCCAGCGGACCATTTGACGTGCCGGGCGATCTGGCGCGGGCGCTTACCGGCTACGCTTATAATCGAGCGGACGATGGAATTCGCTTCACGATCGCCGAGATTGAATCGGCGTCGGGGGCAGCGTCGGAGCCGGTCGCGGTGGCGGCGGAATGACGCTGGCGATCCGCCGGGTCGAACCCGGCGACGTGGTCGCGATCCTCGACCTGATCGTCGCGCTGGCGGTATACGAGCGTGAACCGGATGCGGTGCGGGCGACCGAGGCGTCGCTGCATGCCACGCTGTTCGGTCCGGCGGCGGAAGTCTTCGCGCATGTCGCCGAGATCGATGGCCGGGTCGAGGGCGTGGCGCTGTGGTTCCGAACCTATTCGACATGGACGGGACGGCCGAGCCTGTATCTGGAGGATCTGTTCGTGTCCGAGGCGGCGCGCGGCACCGGGGCGGGCAAGGCGTTGCTGACCGCGCTGGCGCAGGAAGCCAAGCGTCAGGATTGTGCGCGGATCGACTGGGCGGTGCTCGACTGGAACGACACGGCCAAGACCTTCTACAGCCATATCGGCGCCAAGCGGTCGGCCGGCTGGGAGCCGTGGCGGCTGGAAGGCGAGGCGCTGGACCGGCTGGCCGGCGAAGGGTGAGGCCGACACCGACCGTCGTCTTCGCGGTTGCGGCGCTGGGGATCGGCGTCTTTTCGGTCATGGATGCCGCGATGAAGGCGCTGGTGCTGGCGATCGGCGTGTACAACACGATGTTCTGGCGCGCGTTCGGCAATGTCGCGATCGGCGGGGCGTTGTGGAGCGTGGGGCCGCGCATCTGGCCCGATCGCCGGACGCTGGGGCTGCACCTCGCCAGAGGCGGCGTGACGACGGCGATGGCGCTGCTGTTCTTCTGGGGACTGGCGCGGGTGCCGATGACGCTGGGCGTGGCGATCGGTTACACCGCGCCGATCCTCGCGCTGGGGCTGGCGGTGCTGTTTTTGGGCGAGCGGGCCGGGTGGCGGGCGCTGGTCGCCGGGATCGCGGCACTGGCGGGGATCGCCATCATTCTGGCGGGGCAATCACGGAGTGCGCCGGCACCGGCGGCGTGGTGGGGATCGGTGGCGATCCTCGCATCAGCGGTGCTGTATGCGATCAACCTGATCCTTGCGCGCTTGCAGGCGCTGGCGGCCAAGCCGGTGGAGATCGCGCTGTTCCAGTCGGTCGTCGTGCTGGCGACGCTGGCGCTGGCGGCGCCGTGGCTGATGGTGGTGCCGCCGGTCGGGCTGGTTCCGTTGCTGGGACTCGCTGCCGTGCTGGGATCGATATCGATGCTGCTGCTCGGCTGGGCCTATGCGCGGGGCGAGGCGAGTTATCTGGCGGCGACCGAATATACCTCGTTCGTCTGGGCAGCAGCGCTGGGGTGGATCGTGTTCGGCGAGGCGGTGTCGATGTGGACGCTGGCGGGGGCCGGGGTGATCGTGGCGGCGTGCCTGTTCGCAGGCCGGCGGCGGGATATATTGGCGAGTGCGGAGGTCGGGGCGCAGGCCTGATTGGTTGCAGGTTTCGGGCGCGGAAAGTCCCGAAAGTCACACCTGCGCATACGCGTGTACGCGTGCGCGAGGGTTTGCGCGGTTCGGGGTGGGCGGACGATGGGAAAGAGCTGGGTTTGCTCTACCCGATTCTGTCGGGTGTAGGACAGGCGGGTTTCTGGCGCGCTTCTTCACCGTTTTCCCGCGAACGCGGGAATTCAGGGCCAGATGGAACGACGCTTCGTTGGTTGTGGCTCTGGGCTCCTGCTTTCGCAGGAGCACGGGGTGTGTTGCGGATGCCGGGTCCAGTTGGGCGAAGGGTCGTGATAACTCACTGCCGCCTTCCCAACTGGGCCCCGGCCTCCGCCGGGGAACATTTCTTCGGAGCTTATTCGCGGCCGAGGTCGGCGGCGTTGTCCATCGGTTCGTGGCCGGCGGCCTTGGCGTTCTCGTAGCGCTCGATCGCCTCCAGCGTGATGCGGCGGGCCTCGTCGGCGTCGCCCCACTTGCCGACGCGGACCCACTTCTTCTTTTCGAGGTCCTTGTAGTGCGTGAAGAAGTGTTCGATCTGCTCGAACACGATCTCCGGCACATCGGCGCGGCTGCCGACGTTCGAGTAATAGGGGAAGACCGAATCGGCGGGCACGCAGACGAGCTTTTCGTCGCCGCCGGCTTCGTCTTCCAGGTTCAGCACCGCGATCGGCCGGGCGCGGACGACGCAGCCGGGGATGAAGGGCGAGCGGGCGATGACGAGCGCGTCGAGCGGATCGCCATCGGGCGACAGCGTGTGCGGCACGAAGCCGTAATTCGCCGGATAGCGCATCGGCGTGTGCAGAATGCGATCGACGAACAGCGCGCCTGACGCCTTGTCGAATTCATACTTCACCGGTTCGCCGCCGGTCGGCACCTCGATGATGACGTTCAGGTCGTCGGGCGGGTTCACGCCGACGGGAATCAGATCAATACGCATATCTACCCCTTTTCGAATAATAACCGGTCACCGCGGCGCAAGCAGGCGATCGAGGCCCGTCTCGCCGGTGCCGGTCTTCTGCAGGCGCGGATAGCGGGGGCCGTCGTGATAGTCGATGACGACATCGCGGAAGCGTTCCCCATTCCGGACAAGCAGCCGGATCGGCTCCTTCGTGCCACGCGCGGCCAGGATCGCGGCCTTCAGCCGGTCGCCGCTGTAAGACTGGCCGTTCACGCCCTCGATCTGCGAACCGACATCGATTGAGGCGGTATAGGCGGGCGAATCCCAGATTGACGTGGTGACGGCGCCTTCCTTGTTGACGACGAGGCCCAGCGAATAGCTGACATCGGTGCCGCGCGTCCGCTCGGACTTGGTGAAATAGCTGGTCGGTTCGGTCGTGTAGATCAGGCTGTAGCCGTTCATCGCGAACCCTTGCGTCGGGGCGGGCTTGCCCGTCTCGGTCAGGCGCTGTTGCAAGAAGCCGGCCCAGTCATAGGGCAGGATGCGGTTCAACGTCGCGGCGACATCGGCGAAGGTGTACGTCACCTCGCCCCAGTCACCGTCGCGGATGCCGAAGAAGGCGCGGGCGAAATCGTCGATCGACTTCGTGCCGCCGGATTTCTGGCGGAGCATCGCATCGACCTCCATCCAGACCATCAGCCCTTCATTGTAATAATCCTCCGACCGTTGCCAGCTGGTCCAGCCCTTGGGCTTGCGGGCCGAGATGATCGGATCGTTGGTGGTGTCGATCAGCGGCCGCCACTGGCGACCACGGGCCGCGTCGTAGATCGCGATCGTCGCGGCATAGGCGTCGAGCGTATCCTGTTTCGACACGAGGCCGGAGCGGGCCTGCAGCACATAGCCCCAGAACTGGGTCTGGCCCTCGTACACCCACAGCAGCGAGTTGCGCATGGGCGTGCGGAAATCGGGCGTCCACAGGTCGGCGCCACGGCGGAACTTGCCGTCCCAGCTATGCGTGAATTCGTGCGGCAACAGGTTACGGCGGGTGACGCTGTTTTCCCAGTCGATGAAATAGCCGGGGTTCACGCCGTTTTCGGAACTGCGATGATGTTCCAGTCCGATGCCGCCCAGCTGATCGGTGATCGACAGCAGGAATTCATATTTGTCGTAATGCTGCGCGCCGAAGGTCTTCACCGCCTGATCGACCAGCCGCTTGTGCGCGTCGATCTGTTCGGGGGTGGCGGCCAGTTCCTTCGGATCGTCGGCGAAGACGTTCAGGTTCACGCGCGGGGTCAGCGCCCAGGTCTTGCCGTACTTGCCGGCGAGGACGGGCGAATCGACAAGGATCTCATAGTTCGTCGTGTCGTAGGTATAGGTCGATCCCGACATCTTGGCCGGCAATGCGCCGGCGGCGGTCCAGCCGGTCGGGAACCGCGCGGTCATGCGGATCGGAATGCGGCGGGTGTAATAGCCGGCCGGATACAGGCTGACCGAATTGGGTTGCAGGCTGACCATCGTCGGGGTCACGGCGATGCGGCCCTGATCGGCTTTGGTCGCCGACAGGAACTGGAACTGCACGTCCAGCGACTTGGCGCCTGACGGCACGTCGATGTGGAAGGCGAACACGTCGACCGGATCGCGCGTCCACGGCACGATGCGGCCACTGGCGCGGATGACGAGGCCGGCGAGCTTTTCGATCTCGCCGCGCGGCGAATGCGCGCCGGGCAGCCATTTCGGGAACAGCAGCGTCATCGCCCCGGCTTGTGCCACCGGGATCGTCTCCTTCACGCGCAGGATGCCGCGTTCGGTGTCCGTCGCATCCACGTCGAGCTGGATCGTGCCGGGATAGGCGATGTCGCGCGCCGCCGGGATGGTATCGACGATCGGCACCGGTTGCGGCGCGGTGTTGCCGGCGGGGACTTGCGCGGCGAGGGGGGCGGCAAGGGGGATGGCGAGAGCGGACGACAACAGGCAGGCGACGACTGGCTTGACGGTCATGAAGAACCCTTATGGATGGGGATGGTCGCAGGTTTAGGCGGGCGAAAGGTCAGCCGTCCAGTCCTTTAGCCGCCGCCGCCGAGGACGTTGATGGTGAACGCCAGCACGCCGATGTTGAACACGAAGGCGGCCATGCTCTGGCCCAGCACCACGCGGCGGATGCGGCGGTTGCCGATCTCGACGTCCGACGTCTGGAACGTCATGCCGAGCGTGAAGCTGAAATAGGCGAAATCCCAGTAATCGGGCGTGCCGTCACCGGGGAAGCCCAGCCCGCCCTCGTCCTTGCCGTCGTCGCCTTCCGAATAATAGAGATGGGCGTAGTGGAGCGCGTAGATGGTGTTCGAGAACAGCCAGGCGAGCACCAGCGTGCTGACGACGAGGACGATCGACAGGGTGTCGTTGCGCCCCTTCAGCTCGCCGGCCACCGCGACGAGGATGACGATCATCGTGACGCCGGTGAAGCCGAGCAGGACGGCGCGGTTTGCGTCGTTCAACCGCGCGGCGGCGCGCATCCGGGCGGCCTCGCCATGCCCCAGCAGCGTGGCGATCGAGATCAGGAACACGGTCGCGCCGATATCGAACGCGGCCATGATGCCCCGCCCGCGCCCCAGCCAGGGGATGCACGCGGCCAGCGCGGCGAGGAAGACGATCACGAACAGGACGAAGCGCGGTGGCGCCACGCGTTGTCCCAGACCCCACCACACCGATTGCGTTTCGAGCTTGTGCGCCATGTGTGGGCGCTAGCGCTTGTCCGTCCGCTCGCCTAGATAGCCGCGCTCTTATGGCCCGTATCCAGACCCCCCATCGCGTGCGCGGCACGCAGGACATCTTCGGCGACGAACAGCGGCGTTTCGCGCATGTGCTGGCGACGTTCGAGCGCGTGCGTGCGCTGTATTGCTTCCAGCGCGTCGACATTCCCGTGTTCGAGGCGACCGAGGTGTTCGCCCGGTCGATCGGCGAGACGACGGATGTGGTGTCGAAGGAGATGTACTCCTTCCCCGATCGCGGCGGTGATTCGCTGACGCTTCGCCCCGAATTCACCGCCGGGCTGGCACGCGCGTACCTGACCGAGGGGTGGCAGCAATATGCGCCGCTGAAGCTGGCAACGAGTGGCGCGGTGTTCCGGTACGAGCGGCCGCAAAAGGGGCGGTATCGTCAGTTCCACCAGATCGACGCCGAGGTGATCGGCGCGCCCGAGCCGGCGGCGGATGTGGAATTGCTGGTGCTGGCGGACCAGTTGTTGCGCGAACTGGGCATTGAGGGCGTGACGCTCCAGCTGAATACGCTGGGCGATGCGGAGACTCGCGATGCGTGGCGCGAGGCGCTGGTCGCGCATTTCGAGGCGCACCGGGCGGACCTGTCCGAAGACAGCCTGACGCGGCTGGCGAAGAACCCGCTGCGCATCCTAGATTCGAAGGACCCGCGCGATCGGCCGGCGGCGGATTCGGCGCCGGACATCGATGCGTATCTGACCGTGGAGGCGCGGGCGTTCTTCGATGCGGTGACGGCTGGACTGGATGCGGCGGGGGTGGCGTGGGTGCGCAATCCGCGGCTGGTGCGGGGACTGGATTATTACCGGCATACCGCGTTCGAATTCGTCACCGACCGGTTGGGGTCGCAGGGCACCGTGCTGGCGGGCGGGCGCTATGACGGGCTGATCGAGTCGCTGGGCGGGCCGGCGACGGCTGGCGTCGGCTGGGCGGCGGGGGTCGAGCGGTTGGCGATGCTGGTGCCTGAGGTTGAGGCGTCTCGGCCCAGTGTCACTGTGATTCCTGAAACGGCGGCGGCTGAAATGATAGCGACGCAGATGCTTGCTGTGCTTCGACGTGCTGGACTTAGCGCCGACATGGCTTTCCGAGGCAAAGCGAAAAAGCGATTTGAAGAGGCTTCTAGGGTAAAGTCCGGTGGACGGGTAATCGTTGCTTGTGACCAGTTTGGACCCGATCAGCTTGGTCATGCAGGTGTGTCGGTTCGGGCAAATCATGAGCACGAACTGGGTGATGCCCACGTCGCGACGATAATTGCCGTGCTTGAACGAAATTTTCGTGTCAGCAAATCTTGGGAGACACCGCGAGGTGCTCAGCTAGATGTCGTCGTAAGTCCTTTGGCATGACCCCCATTTCCCCAGACCGCATCCGCGCGATCGAGGCGCGGCGGGATGAACTCGCGGCGCAGATGGCGACCGGCGATCTGCCCGGCGATCGCTTCGTGGCGGTGTCGAAGGAATATGCCGAGCTGGAACCCGTGGCGCAGGCGGCGGGCGAGGTGCGGCGGCTGCGGGCGGAGGCGGAGAGCTTGGCCTATATGGCCGAGGATAATGGCGACGAGGAACTGCGGCAGATGGCCGCCGACGAACTGCGCGACAACAAGGCCGCGCTCGATGCCGCGCATCATCGCCTGGCGCTCGCGCTGTTGCCGCGCGATGCGGCAGACGAACGCGCGGCGATGCTCGAAATCCGCGCCGGCACCGGCGGCGACGAGGCGGCGCTGTTCGCGGGCGACCTGTTCCGCATGTACCAGCGCTATGCCGACGGGCAGGGATGGCGCGTCGAGATGATCTCGGCCAGCTCGTCGGACGCGGGCGGCTTCAAGGAAGTCGTCGCGTCGGTGACGGGGCAGGGCGTGTTCGCGAAGCTGAAGTTCGAATCGGGCGTCCACCGCGTGCAACGGGTGCCGGCGACCGAGGCGGGCGGGCGCATCCACACCTCCGCCGCGACCGTCGCGGTGCTGCCGGAGGCGGAGGAGGTCGATGTGAAGATCGACGAGGCGCGCGACCTGCGCATCGACGTCTATCGCTCGTCCGGCCCCGGCGGCCAGTCGGTCAATACCACCGACAGCGCGGTCCGCATCACGCATCTGCCCACCGGGCTGGTCGTGATCCAGCAGGACGAGAAATCGCAGCACAAGAACAAGGCCAAGGCGCTGAAGGTGCTGCGGACGCGGCTGTACGAGGCGGAGCGCGAGCGGCTGGCGTCCGAACGGTCCGGCACGCGCAAGGCGATGGTGGGATCGGGCGACCGGTCGGAGCGGATTCGCACCTATAACTTCCCGCAGGGGCGGGTGACGGATCATCGCATCAACCTGACGCTGCATCGCCTGCCCGAGATTCTGGTCGGCGAGATGGACGAGCTGATCGGCGCGCTGATCGCCGAGGACGAGGCGGAGCGGCTGGCGAGCCTCGATGGCTGAGATGCCGCGCGGCGCGGTGCGGGCGGCGCTGGCCGGGGCGGCGGCGCGATTCGGGTTTTCGGATACGCCACGGCTCGATGCCGAACTGCTGCTGGCGCATGCGCTGGGGATCGACCGGTCGGCATTGCTGCTGGATATGGAACGGTCGGTGCCGGCGGACTTCGCGGCGCTGGTCGAGCGGCGGGCGGGGCATGAACCCGTCGCCTATATCACCGGCGTGCGGGGGTTCTGGACGCTGGATCTGGCGGTCGGCCCCGGCGCGCTGGTACCGCGTGCGGACAGCGAGACGGTGATCGCCGCGGCGCTGGCGCATTTCGCGGGGCGACCGCCGGCCAGCGTACTCGATCTGGGCACCGGGCCGGGGACGTTGCTGCTGGCGCTGCTCGACGAATGGCCGGCGGCGCGGGGGCTGGGGATCGATCGGTCGGCGGCGGCGCTGGCCTATGCCCGGCGGAACGCGCGGGGCTTCGGGGGTCGGGTCGCGCTGGTGCAGGGCGACTGGACGGCGGCGGTGGCGGGTCGGTTCGACCTGATCGTCGCCAATCCGCCCTATATCGCCACCGACGAGACCCTGCCGCCCGAGGTGGCGGCGCATGAGCCGGTGTCGGCGCTGTATGCCGGCGCGGACGGGCTGGACGATTACCGGCGGCTGGTGCCGGCGTTGCCCGGCCTGCTGGCGCCGGGTGGCGCGGTGGTGCTGGAGATCGGCTGGACGCAGGCGCAGGCGGTGGGCGATCTGCTGCGCGCGGCGGGGCTGGGCGTGACGGAACACCGCGATCTGGGCGGCCGGTCGCGGGCGTTGCTGGCCAGCTAAGCGGGCTTTTGCCTTGAAGTGGTACGCGTTGCGTCCATATTTCGCTTGTCGGACGGGTTGCTCCCCCGCTATGAGCAGGTCGGGGCACACGATCTTCGATGATAGTCCAGGATCGCACGGCGACCCGCACCCATCGTCATGACGTCGCATTTCGCGGCTGTGGCAGGCCCGGCGGCGCGTCGGCCAAGGTGTCATGCGGCGATGTCAGCCATGGGGGCCGTGCCCGGGAGCCCGTTTCAGCGTTGGGACAAGGACAACAAGCTTGATCAACAATCGGCAGCAACAGGCTGGCCGTCGTCGTGGTCGCGGCGGCAATGGTAGTGGTGGTACCGGCAATACGGGCGGCCCGCGTCAGGGTGGCCAGGGACGTCCCGACAACGGCAATCGCATCGACAACCGTGCCCGCGGCAATGCGAACCAGTTGTACGAGAAGTACAAGAATCTGGCCGCCGACGCACAGCGTCAGGGCGACCGGGTGAACACCGAATATTATCACCAGTTCGCGGACCATTATTTTCGGGTGCTGAGCGATCAGCGCGGTCGCTTCGAAGAGCAGCAGCCGCGTCGTCAGCAGTCCGATTTCGACATGGATGGCGACGACGATTACGGCGACGAGGGCGAACCGATCCGCGCCGGCGAGCAGGGTGAGGCCGCCCGGCAGGAGCGCAACCGCGACGGCAATCGCGATGATCGTCCGCGCAACGAACGAATCCGTGAGGATCGGCCACGCGAGGATCGTCAGCAGGGCGATGATCGCCAGCGCGACGCACGCCCCCGCAACGAATCGCGTCAGGACGGCAATCGCAACGATGCGCCCCGTTATGAGGGTCAGCGCAACGAAGGCCAGCGTAATGAGGGGCCGCGCAACGACGGCCAACGTAATGAGGCCGTCCGAAACGACGGCCAGCGTTACGATGCGCCGCGCAACGACGGCGAGCGTCCGCGCCGCTGGGAGCGTGAGGATCGCGCGCCACGTCAGGCCGAACAGGCGCCCGAACCCCGCGTAGAGGTGGAGGTCGCCGGCCAGCATCGTGCCGATCCGGTCGCGTCGGGCGAGAATCTGCAGGAGCGGGCCGAGGCGGTACTGGAAGCGGATGCGCCGCAGCCCCGTCGTCGTGGCCGTCCCCGGCGCGATGCGCAGCCGGTGCAGCCCGATGTTCAGGATGCCGCCCAGGTCGATGCCGCGCCGATGGTCGAGAGCAACGGCGTCGATGCGGATCGCCTGCCCCCGTCGCTCGGGATCGCCGCCGCCAATGATGCCGATGCCAGCGGCGAGGCGCCGAAGCCACGCCGCCGTCGTATCCGGACAGTGACGCCGGACGAAGTCGGCGCCGGCTGACTGACACGCCCGTTGCCAAACGGGCATCGCTGAAACGGGAGGGGCCGGCATCGCATCGATGCCGGCCCTTTTTGTTTGCGGGTTCGACAGGGCCGCTCAGTCGATGCGCTCGACATCCTCGTCATGGCCCGACCCCGAACTCAGGAAGACGAGGCCCATCAACAGGCCGGCGAGCATCACCGATCCGCCGACGCCACCGATCACCGCGGCCATGGTGACGAGATGAAGCGGCCCCTGGATATGCGCCATCGCAACGATGACGGCACTGGCGCAGATCGCCGCCACGACGGTCATCCAGCTGAGCAGATGTCGAAACCGGCCCCAGGCGAAGCGCGCATAATCGAGGTCGTCCAATCCGGCGGGGGGCTGGGTCATGGTGACAGCATGAAACCGAATCGTGATTCGCTCAAGCGGTGGTGATTCGGCCGGGTTTTTCGATGGCGGGACGATGCGGTATCAATTGGTATCCATTGGCAAGCACCTGATGAATCACCGGTTTTTCATATTTTTTACGCAAAACGGTCACAACCTCATTGACGCCCTCCATCTCCATCCGTAGAGGGGTGTCACCGCAGCGGCGCCGCTTACGAGCAGGTGTTGGGGTGGTCAG
>NZ_JAELXS010000009.1 GCF_016427505.1 Sphingomonas mollis
TGGCGCGAGTGACGGGACTTGAACCCGCGACCTCCGGCGTGACAGGCCGGCGCTCTAACCAACTGAGCTACACCCGCTTGGAAGCGAGGCCGGCCAACTAGGCGAGGCCCCCCTGCCTGTCAACGACCCTTTTTCATGCGGCGTTTTTCAGGGCGCCGCCGGTGCGTCCGCCGCCGGCCGCTTGCGCCCGCGCTGTTGCTGGACGAGCGTGCCGTGTTCGAACAGGAAACCGGCGATATCCGGCTTGCCCGCCGCCCCCAGCACGGTCTGGATGATGATGAGCAGCGGCACCGCCAGCAGCGCGCCGAGCGTCCCCCACACCCATCCCCAGAAGCTGAGCGAGATGAGGATCAGCAGCGGACTAATCGTCAGGCGATGGCCGACGACGAACGGCGTGATCGCGTTCGCCTCGATCAGGTGCAGCCCGTACATCATCGCGGGCGGCAGCATCGCCATCCAGATGTCGGAAAAGGTCATCAGCCCGCCCAGCGCCAGCAGGAACGCGCCGATCACCGGCCCGAAATAGGGGATGTAGTTGAGCAGTGCGACGATCCCGCCCCACATCGCCGGATAGGGCATGCCGATCGCCCACAACGCCACGCCGGTGACGATGCCCAGCACCACGTTGATGGCGGTGATCGTGCCGAGATAGGCGGACACGTCGTCCACCACGTCCTGAATCACGCGGGCGGTCGCCATCGCGCCGTCGAAACTGGTGCGGCCGGTGATCGTCCGCTGCCGCATCCGCGTCCAGCCGGACAGGAAGAAGAATACGATCAGCATGCCGAACAGCACCTGCACGATCACCGCCGGCGCCGAGGTGGCGGCCAGTTCGAGGATCGATCCCGGCGCCGCCACCGCTGCCGTGCGCGGCTGGCGGATCGGCGTCGTCGCCACCTGGCGCAGCGTCTTGTTCACATAGGTTTCGAGGTTGGAATACAGGTCGAACAGCGGCGCCAGATTGTCCTGGATGCGGTCCAGCCGGGTCGGCAGCAGGCGGAAGAAGTCGGCCGCCGGGACGATGATCGCCGCCAGCGCGATATTGGCGGCCAGCAGGAACGTGAGAAGGCACAGCAGCGCGGCCAGCGGCGACGGCACCCGCCGCCGCTCCAGCCATTCCAGCACCGGGATCAGCGCGACGGCGATGACCAGTGCGGTCGTGAGCGGCAGGAAAAACTCCGCCCCCGCCTTCAGGGCGAACGGCAACGCCAGTACCAGTCCGACACCGGCGGTCAGCGTCAGCGACGCCAGCAGCCGGTCGCGGCGCATGGCAATGCGTACCGCTTCCTCCGCGGCGACGCCCACCGGCACGCCCAACAGGGAGTCGCCGGGCATATCGGGGGTAAGACGGGTGTCCGGGTCGACCATGTCACCACCCTAGGAGGGCGACCGACGGGCGGCAACGACCCAGTGTAAGTTATTCCGTCAGTTCGCGATCGATCAGTTCGGCTCGATCGCCATCAGCACGGTGCCCTCGTAGCGCGGGTCACCCGGGTTGTGCAGCGTGCTGGCCGAGAAGCGGCGCGGCGTGATGCGCAACGCGCCGAGGCCGGCGAGCTTGAACGAGCCCATCTTTTCTTCCTTGGGCGGCTTGCCGTCGCGTTCCAGCGTCGTGGCATCGACGTAGATCTCGTCGTGCCGGGTATAGATGACGTGCGGCGCCAGCGTCACGTCGCCGCGATTATAGGTCGCGGCGACCGCCAGTTGCTTGACGATCGCCTCGAAGATCACCGCCGGCGACGGCGGTGGGGAGGCAGCGGGACGTTCGATCGCAGAGCTCATATCGTTCATCCCGCTCCCTTTGCGCCTATCGCTGCGTTGCAGCAATAACGATGTGGCGAACGCATCGTTTCATCACGGCACGCAATCGCCGGCAGGGCAGCACCGGAAAGCCTATCGCGCGGCCGTTTCCCCGGCAGGTCCCATCAGTTTCTGCGCGAAATAGGTCATCTGCAAGGCCTGCAACCGTGCACCCTGCGCAATGTCAGCATCCCCCGAATGGCCGCCCGCCGTATCCTCGTAGAACAGATAGGGCAGGCCATATTCCTTCAACCGCGCCGCGAACTTGCGCGCGTGCTGCGGCCCGACGCGATCGTCCTTGGTCGTCGTCCAGATATAGGGTTCGGGATAGGCGCCGCCCTTCCTGATGTTCGCATAGGGCGATATCTTTTCGAGGAACGCGCGCTCCGCCGGGTTGTCGACCGAGCCATATTCGTCGACCCACGACGCGCCCGCCGCGATCTTTTCGTACCGGATCATGTCGAGCAGCGGCACCTGGATCGCGACGGCGTTCCACAGATCGGGGTGCTGGTTGAATTCGACGCCCATCAACAGGCCGCCGTTCGACCCGCCATAGATGCCGAGCTTCTTCGCGCTCGTCATCCGCCGCGCGAACAGATCCTTCGCCACGGCGGCGAAATCGTCATAGATCACCTGCCGCTTCGTCTTGCGGCCGGCATCGTGCCACGCCGGCCCGAACTCGCCGCCGCCCCGGATATTGGCGAGAACATAGGCACCGCCGCGTTCGAGCCACAGCTTGCCGGTCGATCCCAGATAGGTCGGCAGGCGCGACAGTTCGAACCCGCCATAGGCGGTCATCAGCGTCGGCGTCGTGCCGTCGAGCTTCGCCCCCTTCGGCCGAACGACGAAATACGGCACCTTCGTGGCATCGGTCGAGGTCGCCTCGAACTGTTCCACCGTCACGCCGGCTGCGTCATATTGCGCGGGCAGCGTCTTCACGACCTTCGGCGCGGCCGGTGCCGCCGCATCGATGGTGGCGAGCGTGGTCGGGGTCGCGAAGCCGGTCAGCGACACGAACGCGCGGTTCTCGCGATCGGTGGTGCTGGCGACGCCGACGCTCATATTCTCTGGCACGGCCACCGGCGTTGCTGCCCAGCCGGCGGCGGTCGGCGCGAACACGGTCATCCGCCCCCGGACATTGTCGATATAGGTCAGGATCACGCGATCCTTCGTCGTCGACACGCCCTGTACCGCCTGACGCGGGGTCGGAGCGAACAGGACGCGCGGTGTCATCCGCCCGCTTTCCAGTTCGGCCAGCGGCACCCACGCGACCGAGCCGGCGGCGATATTGCCCCACGGATCGCTGGTGTCGAAGATCACCCGGCCATCGACCATTCCGGCCGGAAAGGTGCGGGCCGGCACGTCGAGCTTGCGCGTCGTTCCCGCTGGCGTCCCCGTGGGGGTCCAAACGAACTTCTCGCCACCGAAGAACGTCACCCGTCGCTCGATCACCACCGCGCGGTTGCCCTTCGCGTCGATCAGCGTCGTCGCATAGGTGCCGAGTTGATCCTGCGGCGATCCGCGGAACACCTCGACCGCCTGATCGACCGGCTGTCCACGCTTCAACAGCTTGACGACAAAGGGATAGGACGAGGCGGTCAGCGTGCCGGCGCCCCAGTCACGGCTGACGAGCAGCGTGTCCTTGTCGATCCAGGTCGCCCCCTGCTTCGAGGTCGACAGCGCGAAGCCGTTGGCGACGAACTGGCCCGTCGCCAGATCGAATTCGCGATAGCTGATCGCGTCCTCGCCCCCTTCGGACAGGGCGACCAGGCACAGGCGTTCCTCGGGTTGCAGGCAGGTCGCGCCCTTCCACACCCATTTCTTGCCCTCGGCCTTGCTGAGCGCGTCGAGGTCGATCAGCGTCTTCCATGCGGGTGCGGGGTTTGCGTAATCGGCCTCGGTCGTCCAGCGCCACAGCCCTTGCGGATGATCGGCATCGCGCCAGAAATTCAGGATGCGGCCAAACTGCTGGTTGGGCATCGGGATGCGATCCTTGGCCGACGCGATCGCCAACGCCTCTGCATAGAAGGCGGCGTAGCGGGGATCGTTCTGGAGCCGGGGCAGCGTGCGGGCATTCTCCGCCTCCACCCATGACAGCGCCTTCGCGCCGTCCTTGTCCTCCAGCCAGATATAGGGATCGTTGGTCATCGCCGCGGTCTGGGCGAGCGTCGGGGCGCCCGCAAGCCCCCCGGCCAGGATCGTCGCGGCCAGCAACATCTTCACTTCACGCATGAATGGCTCCGTTGATACAATATCACGCCTTGTGCCTTTGGATAGCCGTTTGCGCAATGTATGAGCGATACTCCCCCTCACCGTCATCCCGGCGAAGGCCGGGACCCATGGTTGCGGTGTGTCCGGATAGGGAACGAAACCTGACCCCGACCTCCGTGTCCATGGGTCCCGGCCTTCGCCGGGATGACGGGGGTGGAAGGTATCTCCCGGACTTTAAAACACCGCCCGCGCCGTCTTCTCCCCCATCATCGCCTGTCGAACCAGCGGGATGGGCGGGCCGCCGAAGCTGAGGAAGCGATCGTGGAATGCCTTCCACCCCGCCCGGCCGCCATGCGTCGCGGTCCAGTCGGCGCGCAGGCGGCGGATCATCAGCTTGCCCATCGTGTAGTTCAGATAGGCAGGATCATAGGTGCCGCGCGCCGACTGCTGGCGGGCGTTGCCCTCGTCCTGATAGCATTGGTCGACGAACATCTGGCGCGACTGTTCCTGCGTCATCCCGCGCGCATGCAGGCCGATGGCCGACAGGAAGCGGCAATCGCGCAGCAGGGCGTTCGACAACTGGCCGATATGCACCTGCGCGCTGCCCTGCCCCAGGCCGGCCTCCCACATCATCTCCTCGCTGTAATGCGCCCACCCCTCGGCATAGGCATAGCCAACGAATATACGGCCGAAGAGGGACGGCGAGCGGTTGGCGTGCAGGAATTGGAGGAAGTGGCCGGGCATCACCTCGTGCACCGAGGTGAACAGCAGGTCGTCCTTCGCCGGCACGAACGCGTCGCGCGTCGCCTTGTCCCACGCGGGATCGGGCGGCGAGATGTAATAGATCGACGGGATGTTGCGCTCGAACGGCCCCGGCGGATCGATATAGGCCGGGTTCTGGCGCATGTATGGTGGCGCTTCCTCGACCAGCGCCTGTTCGGTGCCGGGGATCGTGACCAGATCGTTCTCGACGACGAAGGCCCGCAGTCGCGGTATCTGGCGGCGTGCCTCCGCCACCGCGCTATCGGCCGGCTTGTCCGATTTCATCCGCTTGACGCAGACCGGCACCGTCGTGCCCGGCGCATATTGCGCGCACGCCGCGACCAGCGCCGCGCGGTTGCGGGCCAGATCGGCGCGGCCCGCCGCCTCGACCTGGGCGAGTGGCAGGGTGACGCCCTCGGTCGTCGCCAGCATGCGGGCGAAGCGGGGGGCGCCCAGCGCGAAGTCGCTGGTGGCGCTGGGCCGTTGCTGCTCCATCCAGCCGCCGAGCGCGCGCATCGCGGCGGACGCGCTGGCGGCGGCGGTCTTAAGGTCGCGCTGCACGCGCTCGTCTTTTACCCCGGCAAAGGCGCGGACGGCATCGCCGGTATAGTAGTCGGCAAAGCCGTTGAACCCCGCCGCGCCGAACTCGGCGAAGCTGAGCGGCATCGGCGTCGCCAGATTGGCGCGGATGTTGGCCGCCGCCGCGGGCACCGCGAGGAAGAACTTCGTCAACGCCCGCGCCCGTGTCGTCGCATCGGCATAGTTGCGCGCGATATAGACGTTCGGGTCGAGACCGGCGGTCATGTACCATTGCGGATTGTGGTGCGGCTGGTCGGCATCCTCCAGCCAGAACAACCGGCCCTCGGTGACCTTTATCAGATAGTCGCGCTCAAACCGGTCCTGCGCGGTCATCCCACGCACCGGCATCGCCCGCGCGGCGACCAGCGACCGGCGATAGAATTCGCCCAGCCGCTTCAGGCCCGCCGGGCTCCAGTCCTGCACCTGCCCGTCGAGATCGTGCCGGCCCTGATAGATGGCGTAGCCGGGATCGAGCCGGAACAGTTCCTCGACATAGGCATCGCGAAAACTGCCCCAGCGACTGGCCTGCGGCGTCACGGCCGTCGACTGCGGCGCGCGTGGCGCCGGCGCGGCGCCCGTCAACGCCAGCAGCGCAGCGGATGCCGCCATCCCCCATTTCGTCATTCGTCCATTTCTCCGATTCGCCCGAGCGGCCATGCTGGCAGGCGCACCGCGTCGGCGCCAGCATTTCGGGGAACGGGTCGCAGGCGAGATACGTTTACCGCCCGCATCGATCACGAACGGAGCGACGACATGCCCTACGTAAAAACACGCGACGGTACAGATATTTACGTCAAGGACTGGGGTAGTGGCCGTCCCGTCATCCTGACCCATGGCTGGCCGCTGAACGCCGATAGCTGGGATGCGCAGGCGATGGCGCTGGCGGATGCCGGGTTCCGTGCGATCGCCTATGACCGGCGCGGTTTCGGCCGGTCGGGGCAGCCATGGTCGGGGTACGATTACGACACGCTGGCCGACGATCTGGCCGATGTGATGAAGGCGACGGGCGCCGATGCGGACGCCGCGATCGTCGGCTTCTCGATGGGTGGCGGCGAGGTCGCACGCTATATGAGCCGGCACGACGGCCGGGGCGTGATCGCCGCCGGCCTGATCTCGTCGGTGGTCCCGTATATGCTGAAGACCGACGACAATCCGGACGGCACGCCGCAATCGACGTTCGACCAGATCGCCGACGGCATCAAGGAAGACCGGGCGAAGTTCTTCCGGCACACCTTCGTGCCGCAATTCTATGGCGTGGGGTATATTTCCAGCCCGGTCAGCGACGATGTCGTCCACTGGTCGACCAGTCTGGCGCTGCAGGCCGGTCTGAAGCCGACGCTGGCCTGTGCGGAGGCGTTCAGCCACACCGATTTCCGGCCCGACCTCGCCTCGTTCCGCGTGCCGACGCTCATCGTCCATGGCACCGGCGACCAGACCGTGCCGATCGATGCCTCGGCCCGCGCGGCGAAGGCCGGCATCGCGAACGCGCAGTTGGTGGAATATGACGGCGCGCCGCACGGCCTGAACGTGACGCACAGCGACCGCCTGACACAGGATCTGCTGACCTTCCTGGGCCGCTGATCCGATGAAACGCGCCGGTCGCCATCAACGGCGACCGGCGCGCTTCGTTATTTCGGGTCGAGCGGGACGATCACCTCGTCGGGATGGGTGACGTTCAGTTCCTTGCGGACCATTTCGTCGACCATATCCGGGTTGGCGTGATCCGGGTTGAGCAACGCCACCCGGTTCTTCAGCACCTGCCGCCGCTGATCGAGCACGGCATAATCCCGTTCCCGCTTCACCAGTTGCCGCTTGTAATCGCCATAGGCGAGCAGGCCGTTCGGCCCCAGCACGGCATAGATGCCGAAGAACGCCATGACCGCGAGGACCGCCGCCGGCACCGCTGCCCGCCGCAGCGTCCGGCGAAAGGCCGACGGCTTCCTCGCGCGCATCGTCAGCCGCCGATCAGCACGTCGCGGCCGGCATAGCGCGCCGCGTTGCCCAGTTCTTCCTCGATGCGGATCAGCTGGTTGTACTTGGCCAACCGGTCCGACCGGGCGAGGCTGCCCGTCTTGATCTGGCCGCAGTTGGTGGCGACCGCGAGATCGGCGATCGTCGAGTCCTCGGTCTCACCCGACCGGTGGCTCATGACCGCGGTGTAGCCGGCGCGCTGCGCCATCGACACGGCCTCCAGCGTTTCGGTCAGCGTGCCGATCTGGTTGACCTTCACCAGCAGCGAATTGGCGATCCCCTCGGTAATGCCGCGCTTCAGCCGCTTCGGATTGGTCACGAACAGATCGTCGCCGACCAGCTGGACCTTGTCGCCGATCAGGTCGGTCAGCGCCTTCCAGCCTTCCCAATCGTCCTCACCCATGCCGTCCTCGATCGAGAAGATCGGATAGCGGCGGGTCAGGTCGGCGAGATATTCGGCCATTTCATGGCTCGACAGGATGCGGTTCTCGCCGCTGATGTTGTAGCGGCCGTCCTTGTAGAATTCGGTCGCGGCGCAATCGAGCGCGATGTGGACGTCGTCGCCCGGCGTGTATCCGGCCTTCTCGATGCTCTGCATGATGAAATCGAGCGCGTCGGTGGTGCTGGCGATGTTGGGCGCGAAGCCGCCCTCGTCGCCGACCGCCGTGTTCAGGCCCTTCTCGCTCAGGCCCTTCTTCAGCGTGTGGAAGATTTCCGAACCGCAACGGACCGCTTCGAGGATGCTCGACGCGCCGACCGGCACGATCATGAATTCCTGGAAATCGATCGGGTTGTCGGCATGTTCGCCGCCGTTGATGATGTTCATCATCGGCACCGGCAACAGGTGCGCCGAGACGCCGCCGACATATTTGTACAGCGGCAGCCCGCGCGCATCCGCCGCCGCCTTGGCCGCCGCCAGACTGACGCCCAGGATCGCGTTCGCACCCAGCCGGCCCTTGTTCTCGGTGCCGTCCAGTTCGATCATCGCGTGATCAAGATCGACCTGATCCTCGGCATCGAGGCCGACGACCTTCTCGGCGATCTCGCCGTTCACCGCCTCGATCGCCTGATCGACGCCCTTGCCGCCCCAGCGGCTCTTGTCGCCGTCGCGCTTCTCGACCGCCTCATGCGCGCCGGTCGACGCGCCCGACGGCACCGCCGCGCGGCCGAAACTGCCGTCTTCCAGCAGCACATCGACCTCCACGGTCGGATTGCCCCGGCTGTCGAGGATCTGGCGGGCATGGATGTCGATGATGGCGGTCAAGGTGGCTTGCTCCTGAAGCATGCTGTGAATGCGCTGTCGTGCAGATGCACTGGGTTCGCTTGCGTCCTATATCGCGGGCACCGCGTCGGCAATCGTTGCGCGTACGTTGCGTGCAGGGAACCGGCACGGATAAGACTTGTTGAACCGGCGAATAGCAAGGACACCGACCATGCCCGACAACGATCTGAACCCGATGACCGATAGCGATATCGCCGCCAGCCCCGCCGGTGGTGAGTTGCAGACCGCCGCGCCACTGAAGAATGCCGGCAGCGATATCGATGCACCGACCGCCGACAAGTCGCTCGCTGCCCGCACCGCCGATGCCAAACAGGCGATCCGCGACGGCGCCGGCAAGGCTGGCCAGCAGGCGACGGAGAAGCTTCGCACGCTGGCCGACGACGGCAAGGCGAAGGCCGGCACCGCGCTGGACCAGCTGTCGCAATTGCTGATCGATGCCGCGACGCAGGTCGATGACAAGATCGGTGCGCAATACGGCGAATATGCCCGCTCGGCCGCCGGTCAGGTGTCGGGATTCGCCGATACGGTCCGCAACAAGAACATCGACGACCTGATCGACGATGCCCGCAATTTCGTGAAGGCAAGCCCGGCCGTCGCGGTCGGTGCCGCCGCCGCGCTCGGCTTCGTCGTCGCGCGCCTGATCCAGTCGGGCGTGGATTCGCAGGATTGACCTCTTTGCCGCCCCTGATCGAAGAAGAAGGTGTCACGACGTTGATCGGCCGGCTGGTAGATGACAGCCGGCATGTCGTGTCCGCCGAAATCGGCCTGTACAAGGCGAAGGCGTCCGAACGGATCGCGGCGTACAAGTCCGCGATCCTGTTCTTTGCGGTCGCCGGCGTGCTGGCCCTGGCGGCGTTGGTCGCGTTGCTGGTCGGGCTCATCATGGCGCTCGCCACGCTGGTCGGGCCGTTGCTGGCGACGGTGATCGTCGTAATCGTCGTGCTTGCCCTCGCCGGTGGGCTGGCGTTCGTCGGCAAGGGCAAGCTCGCCGCGCCGATCCTGCCGGAGCGGTCGGCGTGAGCGATCCGCGTCTCGATCTCGTCGCCGCCGAACTTCAGGCAGCCGAAGCGCGTGCGCGCCTGTCAGGCACCGTCGCGCAATTACAGGGGCGGCTCGACCCGAAGGTCATCGCCGACGATGCGCGACAGGCGGGTCTCGATGCCGTGAATGCCGGCGTCGATGGGGCCAAGCGTTATCCCGGCATCGTCGCCGGAGCAGTCGCCGCGGTCGGACTGTTGTTCGCCCGTCGCCGCATCGGCGATGCGCTACGCCGACGCCGTGCCCGCCGCCCGGTTCCCGCCTCCCCGATACCCCGTTCGAAGGATTGATATCATGAGCGACACCCCTCCCCGCCCCCATCACGATGGCGCCAAGAGCGATACCGATGCCGCATCGAGTTACGATCAGGTTCGCGAGACGGCATCGCGGGTCTATCACGACGCCCGCGACCGTGCGGCGGATGTCTATGATTCGTCCAAGCGCGCCACGAAGGATGCCGCGCATCGCGCCGCAGACGAGATCGAGACGAACCCGTTCGTCGTCCTGATCGGCGGCGTAGCGCTGGGCGCGCTGGCAGGCGCGCTGCTGCCCCGGTCGGCGAAGGAAAAGGAATTGCTGTCGCCGGTCGGCCGCAAGCTGGGTGACAGCGCCCGCCAGGCATTCGCGGCGGCGCGCGAGGCGGGCAAGCAGGAACTGGATCAGGCGGGCCTTACCACCGGTGCGGCACGCGAGCGTGGTCAGGCGCTGTTCGATGGCGTCCTGAAGGCGTTGTCGAGCGCCGGTGGCGCGGCAGCGCAGGCGGCCAAGGGCAGCGGGCGGACTTGATCGACGACAACGGGGCGGACGCTGATGATGCGTCGCCCCATTGCCGCATGCTGCGGCGCACCTTAAAAGACGGGGCATGAGCAAACTCCACCTCGTCTTCGGCGGCCGCGTCAGCGATCCGCGCACTCTCGACTTCGTCGATCCCGGCAAGCTGGATGTCGTCGGTATCTTTCCCGATTATGCCAGCGCCGAAAAGGCATGGCGTGCCGCCGCCCAGCGGACAGTCGATGATGCCGAGATGCGATTCGTGGTCGTGCATCTGCACCGGCTGCTGGAACCGGATACGATCAAGCCTGCGTGATACGAATTGGGGCGTCCTGCGGGGCGCCCTTTTTTTGTCTTGGGTGATACCGTTGCTGGATAAGCCGGCTTTACGATGCAGTTCGTCATTGCGAGCGTAGCGAAGCAAACCAGTGGTCCGCGCGCTGCATCGATTGCTTCGCTACACTCGCAAGGACGAAGATATCGAACCCGGATCAGGCCCGTCGGTAGCGCCATCCCAGCAACGGCCGCGCCAGCAACACGCCGGCTACGAAACCGCCGATATGTGCACCGATCGCCACGGATACGCCGCCCATGCCGGCCAGCCCGATCAGCAACTGGATGCCGATCCACGATACCGCCAGCCACGCCACGTGCATGACATAGGCGGGAATCGGTCCCAACCGCTTGGCACGCCGCTGCCCGAACAGGATCGCATAGGCGCCGACGATCGCGGATATCGCGCCGCTGGCGCCGATCATCGGCTGGGCCGAGAGCGGTCCGAACGACCATTGCACGGCCGCCGCCGCATAGGCGCCGACCAGATACAGGACGGCGATGCCACCGACCCCCAGCACCCGCTCCGTCTGTTGCCCGCAATAGACGAACATCAGGATATTGAAGCCCAGATGCATCCAGCCGCCATGGATCAACGTCGCGCTGAGCGGCGTCAGCCATAGCGGGGCCATGAACAGGTGATCAGGCGGCGGCGCACCCTCGAACCGCAACGGAATGAAGCCCCAGCCGACCGCTGCCGTCGGCAACGTCCCGCTGAGGATCAGCAACGCCGACACGAGAACGGTCGCGGCGGCGATCGCCGCGGTCGCCCGCCCTTCGCGCCACATCGTCAGATGAATTCGATCTTGGACACGACGTAGTAACGATCGCCCGCGGGCACCGACACCTCGACATCCTCATCGACCTTGCGGCCGATCAGCGCGCGACCCAGCGGCGAATTGTAACTGATCCGCCCGGTCTTCGCGTTCGCCTCGGTCTGGCCGACGATCTGGTATTTCACCGGCTTGTCGTCGTCGTCGAGCAACGTCACGGTCGCACCGAACACCACCTTGTCACCCGACAGGTCGCGCGGATCGATGATCTGCGCGCGGCTCAGCTTGTCCTCGATGTCCGAGATCGTGGCCTCGTTCTGACCCTGCTGCTCCTTGGCGGCGTGGTATTCGGCATTTTCCGACAGATCGCCATGCGCGCGCGCTTCCTCGATCGCATCGACGATATGCGGCCGCTCGGCTTTCAGACGCTTCAGATCCGCGGTGAGCGTTTCGTAGCCCTCCTGGAGCATCGGCATCTTTTCGACGGTCGCCATGTGTAGTCCCCAATTCAGTCTATCCCCGAACAACCCGTCCGGGCCGCACGCACATCGCGATTATTTCGGGATCAGTTGTGCGACTGCGAATAATAGGACTGCAGGGGCCGTACTTCAAGCACGCCCGCACCGGTCGCGATCGCATGCGCCGCCTGCACGCTCGCCGGGGCGGTCGTGAAATACGGGATGCGACCCGCCAGCGCGGCCTGACGGATCGGCTTCGAATCCTTCAGCGACTGCCACCCCTCGGTCGTGTTGAAGATCAGCGCGATGCCGCCATCGGCGATGCGGTCGACGATATGCGGGCGCCCCTGCGCGACCTTGTTGATCCGCTCGACCGCCAGACCCGCCCGTTCCAGATAATCGGCGGTGCCGCCGGTCGCGACGACGGTGAAGCCCTTGTCGATCAGTTCGCGCATCGCCGGCACGATCTGCGGCTTGTCGCCGTCCTTCACGCTGACGAACACGGCGCCTTCGGTCGGCAGGATCGTGCCGGCACCCAACTGAGACTTGGCGAACGCAGTCGTGAAATCGGCGGCGATACCCATCACTTCGCCGGTGGACCTCATTTCCGGTGACAGCACCGGATCGACGCCGGGGAAGCGGTTGAACGGGAACACCGCCTCCTTCACTGCGACGTAATCGATGTGGCGATCGATCGGCGGCAGGTCGCGCAGCTTCTCGCCCGCCATCACCCGTGCGGCGATCTTGGCGATGGGCACGCCGATCGCCTTGGCGACGAACGGCACGGTGCGCGAGGCGCGTGGGTTGACCTCGATCAGATAGACCTTCCCGTCCTTCACCGCGAACTGGATGTTCATCAGGCCGACGACGGACAGCGCCCGCGCCAGTGCCTCGGTCTGGCGTTCGATCTCGGCGATGATCTCGCCCGACAGGCTGTAGGGCGGGATCGAGCAGGCCGAATCGCCCGAATGGACGCCCGCCTCTTCGATGTGCTGCAACACACCCGCGACCACCACGTCCTCGCCGTCGCAGATCGCATCGACATCGACCTCGATCGCGTCGCGGAGATACTGGTCGATCAGAACCGGCGCATCGCCAGACACTTGCACGGCGGTCTGGATATAGTCTTCGAGCTGCGATGGGCCATCGACGATCTCCATCGCCCGGCCGCCCAGCACGAAACTGGGCCGCATCAGCACGGGATAGCCGACCCGGTCGGCGACGATCAGCGCCTCGTCCCTGCTGCGCGCGATGCCGTTCGATGGCTGGAGCAGGCCCAGCTTGTTGATGAGCGCCGCGAACTGTTCGCGGTCCTCGGCCAGATCGATCGCGGCCGGCGTGGTGCCGAGGATCGGGATGCCGGCGGCCTCCAGCGCTCGCGCCAGATTGAGCGGCGTCTGGCCGCCGAATTGCACGATCACGCCAACCAACTCGCCGCGCGATTTTTCGACATCAAGGATCGCCAGCACGTCTTCGGCGGTCAGCGGTTCGAAGTACAGGCGGTCGGACGTATCGTAATCGGTGCTGACCGTCTCCGGATTGCAGTTGACCATGATCGTCTCGTACCCGGCATCGGCCAGCGCGAAGCACGCGTGGCAGCAGCAGTAATCGAACTCGATCCCCTGCCCGATCCGGTTCGGCCCGCCGCCGAGGATCACGACCTTGCGGCGATCCGACGGCATCGATTCGTCCTCTGGCTCGCCGAAGGTCGGCGCCTCATAGGTCGAATACATATACGGCGTCTTCGCATCGAATTCGGCCGCGCAGGTGTCGATCCGCTTGAAGACGGGGCGCACGCCCAGTTTCAGCCGATGCGCGCGCACCTCGTCCTCGGTCACGCCGCCGGTCATCGCCTTCACGACCTCGTGGATCAGGCCCGATCCGCGCGCGATGCCGCGGGTCATGCCGCGCAGGTTCGCGGATTGCAGGGCGAGCCAGGCGAGCCGCTTGTCGCTGAAGCCCATCGCCTTCAGCCGGCGCATGCCGGGCGCGTCGATCGGCAGGCCGTGTTCCATCACCTCGGCCTCGGCGGCGACGATCTCGGCGATCCGCTCCAGGAACCACGGGTCGTATTTGGCGATCGCGTGGACCTCGGCAACGGTGAAGCCTTCGCGCAATGCCTGTGCCGCGACCAGCAACCGGTCGGGCGTCGGCGAAGCGAGCGCCGCCTCGATCTGGCCGCGCGGTGCGCCGACCAGCGCGTCGACATTGTTGAAGCCGGACAGGCCGGTTTCCAGACCGCGCAGCGCCTTCTGCATCGATTCGTGGATGTTGCGGCCGATCGCCATGACCTCGCCGACCGACTTCATCGCCGTGCCCAGCGTCGGCTCGGCGCCCTTGAACTTCTCGAAGGCGAAGCGCGGAATCTTGGTGACGACGTAATCGATCGTCGGCTCGAAACTGGCCGGCGTCGCGCCGGTGATGTCGTTCTCGATCTCGTCGAGTGTGTATCCCACGGCCAGCTTCGCCGCGACCTTGGCGATCGGAAAGCCGGTTGCCTTCGACGCCAATGCCGACGAACGCGACACACGCGGGTTCATCTCGATGACGATCAGGCGGCCATCCTTCGGATTTACCGCGAACTGTACGTTGGAACCGCCTGTTTCCACACCGATTTCGCGCAATACCGCGATCGATGCGTTACGCATGATCTGGTATTCCTTGTCGGTCAGCGTCAGCGCCGGCGCGACGGTGATCGAGTCGCCGGTGTGAACGCCCATCGGATCGACATTCTCGATCGAGCAGATGATGATCGCGTTGTCCTTGCGGTCGCGCACCACCTCCATCTCATATTCCTTCCAGCCGAGGAGCGACTCCTCGATCAGGACCTCGGTCGTCGGCGACAGGTCCAGTCCGCTGCGGACGATCGCCAGGAATTCGGCTCGGTTGTAGGCGATGCCGCCGCCGGAGCCGCCCATCGTGAAGCTGGGCCGGATGATGGCGGGAAGCCCTACCTTATCAAGACCTTCCAGCGCTTCCTTTTCGGAATGCGCGATGGCCGAGCGGGCGCTTTCGAGGCCGATCCGGTCCATCGCGTCGCGGAATTTCAGCCGGTCTTCCGCCATGTCGATCGCATCGGCATCCGCGCCGATCATCTGCACACCGAACTTGTCCAGCGTGCCGTCGCGGAACAGCGCCAGCGCGGTGTTGAGCGCGGTCTGGCCACCCATCGTCGGCAGGACGGCGTCGGGCCGCTCCTTCTCGATGATCTTCGCGACCACGTCCGGCGTGATCGGCTCGACATAGGTGGCGTCGGCCAGCTCGGGATCGGTCATGATCGTGGCGGGATTGGAGTTGACGAGGACGATGCGATAGCCCTCCTCCTTCAACGCCTTGATCGCCTGCGTGCCCGAATAATCGAACTCGCACGCCTGACCGATGACGATCGGCCCCGCGCCGATCACGAGGATGGAGGAGATGTCGGTGCGTTTGGGCATTATGCGTCAATTCCAATGTGTTTCAGCAGGACCGCGATCAATGCCGACGCCAATCCGCCAATCGCTTCTTTTTCATATCTCTTCACCAGCATTCTGAGCGTTTCAATTAGAGTCAGTTCAATCAAATAGAGACGGAAGCTTCCAGCTCGTAATAGCTCCCGGCCAGCTTTTAATTGACCAAGCACCAACTCCCGTAATCCAGGAACGCCGTCAATTTGATTCTGCGCTGAAACTGCATCGATAATCGCGGTCGTTTGCTCGTCTAATTCCGTAACTTGGTTATCGGAGAATGTGACAACTCGATCGGAAGCCGGGACCTTAGTTTCTTTAACAACAGATTGACTCGCAATAGCGTCAAGAGAACCAGCCTGTTCCACTTGCTTCCGAAGACCGTCGAGAGCTCTATTCAGCCATGCGGGCCCAAGCTCATCGTAATCCTCAAACAATTCATGCTTTTGCAGCGCTGACGCATTTGGATAGTCCGACGGCTTTGTGATAATAGAAAGCTCATCAGACTCGTTAACTGCTTGACCTAGCTCTAATTTGGCGTTCTCGACAAACTTTCCAAGATTACTCGCCTTGATCTTGATAAAAGTACCTGAAAAGTGATCATCGGTTATGCGGATCAGCTTGCAATCTGCAAGGGTCCTGACAACCTGCTGAAGCATGTAATCAGAGATGGGAAATCTCAGAATTTCTTCTGCTTTTGCCTTTAATTGATCGATATCGCCGCTAAAATCCTCAGGTTTATCTGAAAAGTAATCACGCTCGACGCGGAGATCAGCCACCAGCGCCAACGCAACATAGTCAGAAACCTCACGTCCCACTTACAGCATCCCCACAAACCGCTCGAACAGATAGAAACTATCCTGCGGCCCCGGCGACGCCTCGGGGTGATACTGTACCGAGAACGCCCGGCCGCCGTCGATCTCCAGCCCCGCGTTGGAGCCGTCGAACAGCGACACATGCGTCTCCGTCACGCCGGCGGGCAGGCTGTCGCGCTCTACCGAGAAGCCGTGGTTCATGCTGGTGATCTCGACTCGCCCAGAACGGGGGCCGTCGCTCAGGCACTGGACGGGGTGGTTCGCGCCGCGATGGCCCTGGAACATCTTGGTCGTCGTCGCGCCGACCGTGAGGCCCAGCAACTGGTGGCCGAGGCAGATGCCGAACAGCGGCAGCTTCGTGTCCAGCAACTGGCGGATCACCGGCACGGCATATTCACCGGTCGCGGCGGGGTCGCCGGGGCCGTTCGACAGGAAGATGCCGTCGGGCCTCAGTGCCATCACCTGTTCGTAGGTCGCGGTGGCGGGGAGGACGGATACCTTCGCGCCCGCTTGAACAAGGTTACGGAAGATGTTGCGTTTGCTGCCGTAATCGATCGCGACGACGTGCGGGCGCTCACCCCCCTCCCGCGAGCGGGAGGGGAGCAGAAGGCTCATACCCGAAGCCGAGCCGCCAGAGGCCGCCCTGCCAGCCATAATGCATCTCGGTCGACACGGTTTTGGCAAGGTCCATGCCCTCCAGCCCCGGCCAGCTGCGCGCCATGTCGAGCAGCAGGTCGAGATCGAACGTCCCCGTCGCCGAATGCGCGATGACGCCGTTGGGCGCGCCGCCGGTCCTGATCCGCCGCGTCAGCGCGCGCGTGTCGATGCCGGCGAGGCCGATGCGCGCGTGGCGGCGCATCCAGCCGTCGAGATTCTCCATCGCGCGGAAACTGGACGGCGCGGTCGGGTCCTCGCGCACGATCATGCCCAGCGCGTGGGGGGCATCCGCCTCCACATCGTCGGGGTTTGCGCCGACATTGCCGATATGCGGGAAGGTGAAGGTAATCATCTGGCCCGCGAACGACGGGTCGGTCATGATTTCCTGATAACCGGTCATCGCGGTGTGGAAGCATACCTCGCCCACCGCTTCACCCTCGGCGCCGAAGCCACGGCCCCACAGGACGTCGCCACTGGCGAGGACGAGAACGCCTGTCGCGCCCTCGGGCTGCGGGGGCGCGGATGCGACGGGCGCGGCAAATGTCGTGGCGTCGGCCATGATGCGGCGGGCACTCCTTTGGATCAGCGATGTCGCTAAGCCCCGCCCGCTAAACTCGCCCACCCTCGCCGTCAATCTGCTATGGGCCGCGCATCATGATTCGAGACGACATCAAATCCGCCCAAATCGCCGCCATGAAGGCCGGCGACAAGGAAACCCGCGCCACCGTGAGCCTGATCCAGGCCGCGATCAAGAACCGCGACATCGAGGCCCGCGCCCCGCAAAGTCGTGAAGGCGTCGCCCCCGCCGACGACGACGCGCTGGTCGTCGAGGTGCTGCAGAAGATGGTGAAGCAGCGCCGCGAATCGATCGCGATGTACGAACAGGGCAACCGGCCCGAACTGGCGGCGGCGGAGACGGCAGAGGTGGCGGTGATCGAACGCTTCCTGCCGACGCGCCTGACCGACGAGGAGACCAGCGCGGCGATCGAGGCGATCAAGGCCGATCTGGGCGCGACGGGGATGAAGGACATGGGCCGGGTGATGGCGGAGCTGAAGGCGCGCCATGCGACGGCGCTGGATATGAGCAAGGCGAGCGGTTTGGTGAAGGCTGCTTTGGCGTAACGGAAACTCCCCTCCCGCAAGCGGGAGGGGTCGGGGGAGGGCATGTCGGACAAAGGCTACACCCGCCCCACCGCCCGCGCCCGCGAATTGAGGCTGAATGCCACCGATGCCGAACGCCGCCTGTGGCAAGCGATCAGCGCGCGCAAAGTCGCGGGCATCCGCTTCAATCGACAGGTGCCGATCGGTCCCTTCATTTGCGACTTCGTGTCGCGCGGGGCTAGGCTGGTGATCGAGGTCGATGGCGGCCAGCATGACTGGCGCGCCGACGAGGACGCCCGGCGCACCCGCTATCTGGAGGCTCAGGGATTTCGGGTTATCCGCTTCTGGAACAACGACGTGCTGGAACGACTGGACGGCGTGGTAGTCACGATCGAACGGGCGCTCGTGGACAGGCCCTCCCCCGACCCCTCCCGCAAGCGGGAGGGGAGTTGAGGGAATTGTTGCTCTTCTACCGCAAACCCGACATAGGCGTTATAAAGCGCGCATGAGCCTCTCACCCGCCTTTCTCGACGAACTGCGTGCGCGCACGTCGTTGTCGGCGTTGATCGGCAAGACCACCAAACTGCAAAAAGCCGGCCGCGAGATGCGCGGTTGCTGCCCGTTCCATAACGAGAAGACGCCCAGCTTCTACGTCAACGACGACAAGGGCTTCTATCACTGTTTCGGCTGTTCCGCGCATGGCGACGCGATCCGGTGGATGACCGACCAGCGTGGCCTGCCGTTCATGGATGCGGTGAAGGAACTGGCGCAGACCGCCGGCATGGAACTGCCCGCGATGGATCGCCAGTCCGCGGCCAAGGCAGAACGCGCCAAGGGCCTGCACGAGGCGATGACCGACGCGGCGACGTGGTTCACCGAACAGCTGAACGGCCTGGCCGGCACCGAGGCGCGGGCGCTGCTCGACCGGCGGGGGATCTCGGCGGAGACGGCGCGCACCTTCGACATGGGCTTCGCACCCGATTCGCGCGGCAAGCTCAAGACCGCGTTGAAGGATTATGGCGACCCGATGCTGGTCGAATCCGGCATGTTGATCCAGGTCGAGGGCAAGGAGCCGTACGATCGTTTCCGTGGCCGCCTGATGATCCCGATCCGCGATGCGCGCGGGCGGACGATCGCGTTCGGCGGCCGCATTCTGGATCAGGGCGAGCCGAAATACCTGAACTCGCCGGACACCCCGCTCTTCGACAAGGGGCGCACGCTCTACAACCTCGACCGCGCCGCCCCCGCCGCGCGCAAGGCCGACCGGGTACTGGTGGTCGAGGGATATATGGACGTCATCGCGCTGGCGCAGGCCGGCATCGGTGAGGCGGTCGCGCCGCTTGGCACCGCGCTGACCGAACATCAACTGGAACGGCTGTGGCGCATCAGCGACGTGCCGATCCTGTGCTTCGACGGCGATGCGGCGGGGCAGAAGGCCGCGCTTCGGGCCGCGCACCGTGCGCTGCCGATGCTGGCGCCGGGGCGCAGCCTGTCGTTCGTGACGCTGCCGCAGGGGCAGGACCCCGACGATCTGGTAAAGGCCGGCGGCGCGGCGGCGATGGAGAAGCTGCTCGCCGAACCGCAGCCGCTGGTCGATCGCCTGTGGCAGGCCGAACTGGCCGCCGAACCGCTCGATACGCCCGAACAGCGTGCGGGATTGAAGCGGCGGCTGGGCGAACTGGCGGCGGGTATCGCCGATGCGTCGGTGCGGTCGGAATACCAGTCCGACTTCCGCCGCCGGTGCGACACCCATTTCACGCCCCAGCGCAAACCCTTCGTGCCGTTCCAGCGCGGCAAGCAGCCATGGCGGCCGGGTCCGGCGATCACCAGCGGGCCCGTTACCAGCGAAGCCAAGGCGGTACGAGATAGCGGCATCGACCCCGTTCTTGCGAAGGCGGTGCTCGCTGGTTTGATCCGTCACCCTGCGGAGATCGCCCGGCATATGGAGGTTCTTGGCAGCCTCCGCTTGGCCGATGGCGCGCTTGGGCGACTATTTGAGGCGGTGGTCGACTTGGCACTGGAGGACAAGCGCAAAGCAAACGCGCTTGATAGCGCGCACCTCGTCACCATATTGGCGAGGTCCGGTTTCGGGGAGGTCGCCACCGATCTCCTTCGGGCCGATGCCATGCCCTATACGTTCACGCAAAGACTGGGTGACGAAGCCCGTGCCCGTGAAGACCTCGACGAGGCGATCGCCATCCTGATCGCCCGGCCCGAGGTGGACGCCCAGCTCGCGCAGGCGACCCAGGCGATGCAGACACGCTTCACCGATGAGGCGTTCGAACGGCAAGTGGCACTGGTGAAAGAGAAACAGGCGTTGGAAATGCGACTTGCAAACCTATGTCAGTCGAACGAAGACGCCCGATCGTTGGGATCTGAGGGTAATTGATGGCGAAGGCTAACATGACAGCGGATACGGCAGAGGCTCCTGATACGGGTGACGCACCGCTGATCGATCTCAACGACGCGTCGGTCAAGAAGGTGATCGCCCGCGCCAAGAAGCGTGGGTACATCACCTACGACCAGTTGAACGAGGCGTTGCCGCAGGGCGAGATGACGTCCGACCAGATCGAGGACATGACGTCCGCGCTGTCGGAAATGGGCATCAACATCGTCGAGAACGACGAAGCCGGCGAAGACGGCGAGACCGAAGAGCGCGCCGACGCCGATGACGAGCCGGAGGCCGCCGAGGACGGCGCCGCCGATGCCGCGCTGCCGGAAAAGAAGAAAGAGACGATCGATCGTACCGACGATCCGGTCCGCATGTACCTGCGCGAGATGGGAGCCGTGGAGCTGCTGTCGCGCGAGGGCGAGATCGCGATCGCCAAGCGGATCGAGGCCGGCCGGGATACGATGATCCTGGGCCTGTGCGAATCGCCGATCACTTTCAACGCGATCATCGACTGGTCGACCGCGCTGAACGAAGGCACGATGCAGTTGCGCGAGATTCTCGATCTCGATGCGATGCTGTCCAAGGGTCCGTCGCCGGAGCAGGTCGAGGGCGCCGAGGACGATGAGAACGGCGAGATCAGCGAGAAGACCGCCGGCGCGTCGTTCAAGGAAGAGGCCGAACCTGAAGAACCGTCGGCCGACGACGACGACGAGTCGGGTGAACCACGCACGCCGCGTGCATCGGACGACGAGGAGGAGGACAACACCCTCTCGCTCGCCCAGATGGAAGAGCAGCTGAAGCCGATCGCGCTGGAGCGGTTCGCCAACATCACGGCGCTCTACAAGAAATTCGCCAAGCTGCAGCAGACGCGCCTCGATTCGATGGCCGCCGGTGGCGAATTGTCGGCGTCCGACGAGCGCAAATACCAGAAGCTGCGCGAGGACCTGACCGCCGAGGTAGAGAGCGTCCAGTTCCACAATGCCAAGATCGAATATCTCGTCGATCAGCTCTATGCCTTCAACCGCCGCCTGACCGCACTGGGCGGCCAGATGCTGCGTCTGGCCGAGCGTCACAAGGTGCCGCGCAAGGACTTCCTCGACCGGTATATCGGTCATGAGCTGGATGATTCGTGGCTGGCCGGCGTCGGCAAGCTCGACAAGAAATGGACCGCCTTCGTCACCAACGAGGGTGAAGCGGTCGATCGCATCCGGACCGAGATCGGCGAGATTTCGCAGGCGACCGGCATGGCGCTGATCGAATTCCGCCGCATCGTGAACATGGTCCAGAAGGGTGAGCGCGAGGCGCGGATCGCCAAGAAGGAGATGGTCGAGGCTAACCTGCGCCTCGTGATCTCGATCGCCAAGAAGTACACGAACCGCGGGTTGCAGTTCCTCGACCTCATTCAGGAAGGCAATATCGGCCTGATGAAGGCGGTCGACAAGTTCGAGTATCGCCGCGGGTACAAGTTCAGCACCTATGCAACCTGGTGGATCAGGCAGGCGATCACGCGGTCGATCGCCGATCAGGCGCGGACGATCCGCATCCCGGTCCACATGATCGAGACGATCAACAAGCTGGTCCGCACCAGCCGCCAGTTCCTGCACGAGCAGGGCCGCGAGCCGACCCCGGAGGAGATGGCCGAACGCCTCTCCATGCCGCTGGAGAAGGTCCGCAAGGTGATGAAGATCGCCAAGGAGCCGATCTCGCTCGAAACGCCGATCGGCGACGAGGAGGATTCGCATCTGGGCGACTTCATCGAGGACAAGAACGCGGTCATCCCGGTCGACGCGGCGATCCAGGCGAATTTGAAGGAAACGGTGACCCGCGTCCTCGCCTCGCTGACGCCGCGTGAGGAGCGCGTGCTGCGCATGCGGTTCGGCATCGGCATGAACACCGATCACACGCTGGAAGAAGTCGGCCAGCAGTTCAGCGTGACCCGCGAGCGCATCCGCCAGATCGAGGCGAAGGCACTCCGCAAGCTGAAGCATCCCAGCCGTAGCCGAAAGATGCGCAGCTTCCTGGATCAGTGAGGATACAGCCGGCGGGTGCGTGTTGCATCCGCCGGTTTTTGAGCGTGATTTGCGGTGGACTGTCCTCCGTCTTTAGTCACGAGCGGAGTTCGATGCCGGATTTCGCAATCACGATGCCTCGTCATTGCGAGCACAGCGAAGCAACCCAGAGCAGCGCTTGGGATACTGGGTTGCTTCGCTACGCTCGCAACGACGAGATCTTTATTAACAAGATTTTGATACGAGTTTGTTGAAGGCCCGTATCGATAGACAGGCTGTCGCGCGAAGTGGCACCTCGATACGCCCCGCGGGCTGTTCGATCTTTACTTGCCACGAACAGGTATCAGTGGAGGTTGCGCACCTTACCGCCGGCGGCGCAGGCGCTCCACGACCTTGGGCAGATGGTCGATGTAATTCTGCTCCGAACACCGCTCCAGCGCGAATGTCCGGGCCGTCGCGGCGATCGCTTTCCGGCGAGCGGGATCGTTCAACAGGGCCGTGATAGCGTCCGCCATGGCTTTAGCGTCGTGTTCGACCGTCAGGATGCCCGTCTGCCCATTGATGACGTAATCGGCGATGCCGGGTGCCTCCGTCGCGATGACGGGCGTTTCCAGCAGGAACGCGTTGACGATGGTGACATGGCCCGCCGCCACCGCCCGGTCGGCCATCGGCAGTATGATCGCCTCGGCACCGGCGATGACCGCCATGGCCGCCTCGAACGGGATGTTCGTGCGCACCTCCACATTGGCCGGCACGGTCAGGCCGACCATGTTCACCGGCCGGGCGACGATCAGGAAACGGGTATCGGGCAGCAGCGCAGCCGCCGCCAGCAGCATCGGATAATCTCGATTGTTGCCGCCGATCGAACAGACATACGGGCCGGCCGGCACCGTATAAGCGGTATCGACCACCGGCATCCCGACGCCCCACAGGACGGTTTCGAGGATCGCCGGGTTCAGGCCGAAATGCTGCGCATATTGTGTCCGTTCGCTCTCCGCCGACACAACAAGCAGGCCGATATCGGCCAACAGCTTGCCGCGCGACGCGCTCTGGGCGGGCGGTGGCAAGGGCGTGTAGTTGAAGAAGTAATTCGCATGCGGCACCGACACGCGCAGAATGCGGCGGGCGAGTTCGATCGCCGCCGCATTGCCGGGGCCGAACGACAGGATCAAGTCGCTGTGCCGTGCCGCGAAGACCGCCTTCAGCGATCGAGCCAGCCGCGCCAGCTTCTCGCCGCGACTGCCGGTGCGTTGCTGCGGGATATCGTGGAAGTGCCAGTCCACCGCATCGATCCGGTCGGCAAGCCAGCGCCATCCCGGCGCGCCCTCACGAATAAGGGAGACGACGGGTTTCTTCATCGGCAGACAGCCATCGGGGCAACGACGCCGAAACGCCGCTGCCCCAACCGACCCACCAAACCGGTGTGCGACAACCGATGTTACTCGGCTGCGGCCGTACCCTTGGCCGGACGCGTGTCGCGGCGCTCGGCGATACGCGCCGACTTGCCGGTGCGGCCACGCAGGTAATACAGCTTCGCGCGACGCACGGCGCCCTTGCGGACGACGTCGATCGAATCGATGTTCGGCGAATACAGCGGGAACACGCGCTCGACACCCTCACCGAACGAGATCTTGCGCACGGTGAAGCTGGAACCCATCCCCTTGTTCGAGCGCGCGATGCACACGCCCTCATATGCCTGGACGCGGGTACGCTCGCCCTCGACCACCTTCACGCCGACGCGCAGCGTGTCGCCGGCGCGGAATTCGGGGATCGCGCGCTTTTCGGTCAGCTTGGCGATCTGCTCGGCTTCGAGCGTCTGGATCAGGTTCATGTCTTCAATCCTCGTCGTGCCGCGCGCCAGAGGGAGATCGGACCCGAGCGCCCTCATGGCGCTCCCACAGGTCCGGCCTCCGTAGCCGTGTATCGATCTCCGCCTTCGACTTTCGCCAGGCCGCGATCTTCGCATGATCCCCCGATCGCAGCACTTCGGGGATCGTGCGCCCTTCCCATTCATTGGGGCGGGTATAGTGCGGATATTCGAGCAGGCCGCTTTCGAAGCTCTCGTCATCCCCACTAGAAGGCGCGCCCATTACCCCAGGCAACAGCCGGACGCAAGCATCGAGCAGGACCAGCGCCCCCATCTCGCCGCCCGACAGGATATAGTCGCCGATCGACACCTGTTCGATCCCGCGCGCCTCGAACAGCCGCTCGTCGAACCCCTCGAACCGCCCGCACAAGATGGTGAGGCCGGGGCCGGCGGCCAACGCCCTCACCCGCTTCTGCGACAGGGGGGCGCCGCGCGGCGTCATCGCCAGCATCGGCAGGCCGGGCGCGGCGGCGGCGGCATGATCGACTGCGCGCGCCACTACGTCGGCTCGCAGCACCATGCCGGCCCCGCCCCCCGCCGGCGTGTCGTCGACCGAGCGATGGCGATCGGTGGCGAAGTCGCGAATCTGCAACGGATCGCACCGCCACCGTCCTTCGTTAAGCGCGCGACCCGCGATGGACAGGCCAAGCGGACCCGGAAACATCTCGGGATACAGCGTCAGGACTTGCGCGATGAACGTCATGGCTTCCCTTTCCCCTGAGCCGGTCACAACGCAAGAGGCGGTGGACGACTGCGTCATCATCGGCGCGGGGCCGGCGGGGCTGACGGCGGCGATCTATCTGGCGCGGTTCCGGCTGAACATCCGCCTGTTCGATTCCGGCGACAGTCGCGCCGCGTGGATACCGCGCACAAACAACCATGCCGGCTATCCCGATGGCATCCCCGGCCGCGACCTGCTGCGCCTGATGCTGACCCAGGCGGAGCGGTTCGGCGCGGTGCGCGAGGAGGCGATGGTGACGGCGATCGAGCCGGTGGGCGACGGATTCATCGTCCGCATCGGCGATCGCGGCGTCCGTGCCCGCTCCGTGTTGCTGGCGACCGGCGTGGTGAACAACCGGCCCGAGATGGACGTCGATCTGCACAGCCGGGCGCTCGCCGCCGGCCTGTTGCGCTATTGCCCGATCTGCGATGGATATGAGGTAACCGATCGGCGCGTCGGCGTGATCGGTCAGGGCCAGCATGGGATGAAGGAGGCGTTGTTCCTGCGCGCCTATACCCGTGACGTCACGCTGGTCAGTCCGGTGGAGGATATGGAACTGGATGCCGCCTGCGAAGCGGCGCTGGACGATGCCGGTGTCGTCCGCGTGCAGGGGCCCTGTGGCGGCTTCGCCATCGAGGGGGAGCGTTTCGCCTTCGATACCGCAGAAGGGCGAATGTCGTTCGACAGCGTCTATCCGGCGATGGGGTCGGTCATCCGATCGTCGCTGGCGGTGGCGGCCGGTGCGCGGGCGACGGCGGAGGGGTGCCTGGAGGTGGACGATCACCAGCGCACCTCCCTGCCCGGCCTGTTCGCAGCGGGCGACGTGGTGAAGGGGCTGGACCAGATCAGCCATGCGATGGGCGAAGCCGGCGTCGCCGCCACAACCATCCGCAACATGCTGTCGGACCAGCGGCCGATCAGGCGCTGACGACCATCGCCGTCTGTAAAAATTAATGGGCAAGTCGTGCGCCGCGAGGTTCCGTCGATATCGATCGTACGACGCCGCAACACCATCGTCAGGACCAGCGACTATCCAAACGGGTCATGATTATTGATGCCGTCACATGTCATGAAAATCGCGGATGTCGTTGCATCACCTGAAAAATTCAGGGAGCGTATTTGCCAATGCCGTTGGTTACGATGGCCATCGCTTTTTGGCATAACCACTGCCCAAAAACATAAATTTATGTCAATATACAAGATCATACATTTGTTGTACCAGTCATGCGCGGACATGTTATGGACGGTCATCGCTGAACGGATATCCGGGCTTCGGCGACCGAGAGATGCTTCGTGCTCCCGCCCTAACGCGGGAAATGATGATGAGTGCCCCTCCGACACCTTTGCAATCGCTGATTCGGAATCTGTCGCTGCGGGCACCGCTGGATGCCGACGACTGCCGGATGATCGCCGAACTGCCGGTCACGATGCGGACGCTGGAGGCTTCCACCTATGTCATCCGTGAAGCCGAGCGGCCGGGCCTGTGTTTCGTCCTGACGGCGGGTTTTGCCTTTCGCCAGAAACTGACCGGTGACGGGTCGCAACAGATCATCGCCCTGCACATACCGGGCGATCCGATCGACCTGAACTATATGGCGCTCGATGTAGCCGATCACAGCGTCCAGATGCTGACGCGCGGAGACATCGCGGTGATCGTGCGGTCCGACGTGCAGCAATTGGTCAAGGCACGGCCGGCGGTGGGGCATGCGCTGTTCGTCAATATGCTGGCAGAGGCATCGATCTCGCGCGAGTGGATCGTCAATGTCGGACGGCGCAACGCCCTGACGCGGACGGCGCATCTGCTATGCGAGCTGGGCGCCCGGCTGGAAGCGGCCGACCTGATCGATGAATATGGCTATATGCTGCCGATGACGCAGGAGCGGCTGAGCGACGCGCTGGGTCTGACATCGGTGCATGTGAACCGAATGTTGAAGGCGCTGGAGGCCGATGGCCTGATCTCGCGTACGAAGCGCAAGATCAATTTTCCGCAATGGGAACGGCTGCGCAGCATCGGCGACTTCAACCAGCGCTATCTGCATCTGCATACCGACCTGTTCAGCCATACCGGCTGACGGTCAGCCCGGCCTACTCGACGAAGAGCGGGTCGATCACCAGCCGCTCCGGCGACCATTCCGGCACGGCCTCGGGTCGCATCGGCACCATGAAGCGCTTGCCGGTGGGGCGTTCGATCTCGATCACGTCCCCTGCCCCGAAATTGTCGATGGCGACCACTGTGCCCAGTGCATCGCCATCAGGCGTGACGGCTGGCAGATCGAGCAGGTCGGCATGATAATATTCGCCCTCGGCCAGCGGCGGCAGGGCGCTGCGCGGCACGGTCAGCGTCGTGCCGCGCAGCGCTTCGGCGGCGGTGCGATCCTCCACCTGCGTGAAGCGGGCAATCGCCCCATTGCCGCCATGGCGCAGGGACGTCAGCGTCAGGGCACCGTCGTTAAAGCTGTGGTGCGCCGCGAAATCCTCGGCAAAGACCTTCAGGCGCACCTCGCCCGCGATGCCGTGCGCACCAATGACAGCGGCAAGCGTGACGGGCTGCTTCGTATCAGCGTTGGTGGGGGGAGCCATCATTCTCCGGGGGCGTACCATCGCCGCCCTCGGCGGGCTGCTCGGCCGATCGACCCTCGTTCGTCGCGTCCTCCATATCGTCGGGCGCGGTGCGGGGGTCGGGGGTGGGGTTCGTATCCATCGTCATCATGCGTCACTCCTGCTGGATAGCGGGACAACGCATGATGACGCGGATCGGCTGCCTGTTACTCGGCGGTCGCGTCGGCGGGGGCCTCGGCGGCCTCCGGCTCGGCGGCAGGTGCTGCCTTCTCGGCGGCGGCGGCTTCCTCGGCGGCCTTCACCTTTTCGGCACGCTCCTCGGCGCGCTCGGTAGCCTTCTCGCCGGGCTTGCCCTTGTTCGGGTTCTGGCGAGCGGCACGCTCACGCAGGCCGGCGGCGTCGAGGAAACGAGCGACGCGGTCGGTGGGCTGCGCGCCGACCGACAGCCAATGCTTCGCACGGTCGGCATCGAGCACGACGCGGTTCTCGGCATCCTTGGCGAGCAGCGGATTGTAGTTGCCGATCTTCTCGATGAACTTGCCGTCGCGCGGTGCGCGCGCATCGGCCACGACGATGCGGTAATACGGGCGCTTCTTGGAGCCGCCACGCGACAGGCGAATGCTGATGGCCATGATATTCTTCCTTCTTGGTATCGTGATCCCGACAGGCGCCGGGACAGGTTGGTTGGGGTAAGGCCCTCTCGCCGCCGCAGCGGGATCGGGCAGGTCGTTATTTCTTCTTGAGAAGTCCTTCGAAGCCGGGTGGCAGCTTGGGCATGCCGTCGGCACCGCCGCCTAGGCCGGTAAGCCCGCCCCCCGCCTTGCTCATCAGGTCGCCCATGCCGGCGCCGCCGATGGCATTGCCGAGCCCGGCCATACCACCGCCCATGCCGCCCTTGCCCAGCATCGCCATCATGCCCTTCAGCCCGCCCATCTTCTTGATCTTCTTCATGGCGGTGGACATTTCGAGGTGCATCTTCAGGAGCTTGTTCACCTCCTGAACCGTGGTGCCGGAGCCCTTGGCGATACGGATCTTGCGCTTGGCGTTGATGAGTTCGGGCTTCGAGCGTTCCTTGGCCGTCATCGACCCGATCATCGCATCCATATGGATCAGCATCTTGTCGCTGCCCGGCTGGGCGGCGAGCGCGCCCTGCGCCTTCTTCATGCCGGGCATCATGCCGGCCAGCGCGCCCAGGCCGCCCATCCGGCGCATCTGCGCCAGCTGACCGCGCAGATCGTCCATGTCGAACTGGCCCTTGGCCATCTTCATGGCCATGCGCTCGGCGTCTTCGACCTGGATCGATTCGGCGGCGCGCTCGACCAGCGACACGACGTCGCCCATGCCCAGGATACGACCGGCTACACGCTCCGGATGGAACGCCTCAAGCGCATCCATCTTTTCGCCGGTGCCGGCAAACTTGATCGGCTTGCCGGTGACGGCGCGCATCGACAACGCGGCACCGCCGCGTGCATCGCCGTCCATCCGGGTCAGCACGATGCCGGTCAGCGGCACCTGATCCGAGAAGTTCTGCGCGACGTTGACCGCGTCCTGACCGGTCAGCGAATCGACGACGAGCAGGATTTCCTGCGGGCGGGCGATGTCGGCGACCGCCTTCATCTCGTCCATCAGCGCCTGATCGACGTGCAGACGACCGGCGGTGTCGAGCATCAGGACGTCATAGCCCTGCAACTTGGCCGCCTGCATCGCGCGGCGGGCGATCTCGACCGGCTGCTGGCCGGCGATGATCGGCAACGTCGCGACCTCGACCTGCGTGCCGAGCGTCGCCAACTGCTCCTGCGCATTGGGGCGATTGACGTCGAGCGACGCCATCAGCACCTTCTTGCGCTCGCGACCGGTCAAAGAACCCTGGGTCAGGCGTTTGGCGATCTTGGCGGTCGTGGTCGTCTTGCCCGACCCCTGCAGGCCGACCATCATCACGACCGCGGGCGGCGTGACATCGAGCAACAACGACGATTCGTCGGCGCCCAGCATCGCGATCAGCGCGTCATGGACGATCTTGACGACCTGCTGACCCGGCGTGACCGAGCGTAGGACGTTCTGGCCGATCGCCTGTTCGGTCACCTTGTCGACGAAATCGCGCGCGACGGGCAACGCCACGTCGGCTTCGAGCAGCGCCACGCGCACTTCGCGCATCGCCGCGCGGACATCCGCCTCGGTCAGCGCGCCCCGGCCACGCAGGCGATCGAAGACGCCGCCAAGCCGGTCGCTCAAGCTCTCGAACATGGTGTCACCAACCTCAAAACACGCCAAACGCAAAAGCGCCGGCGGGCGAAAACTCGCCGGCCAGCGTGCACGCCGCGCAAAGGGCGGTCGTGCTGATCTTCAGCGTTCGACAACGAACGTGAGTGGTCCGATAGGCGAATGCGACGGGATTGGCAAGGACGGCCGCTACCAGCCGCCGCCCGTCTCCTCCAGATATTGCCGCTCCGCCTCGCTGCTGTCCCGCCCCAGCGCGTCGTTGCGGCCGGGGAAGCGGCCGAACCGCTGGATCACCGCGCGATGGTCGCGCGCGAAGGCCAGATTGTTCTCGATACCCAGCGCGGCATATTTCTCGACGCACAGATCCTGCGTCGCCGCGTCCTCTGCGTGCATCAGCGGCAGATAGAGAAAGACGCGCTCGTCATCGGTATAATCGACGTCCCACCCCCGCGCGATCGCCTCGTGCGTCAGCGACAGGGCCAGCGGATCGGCCGCGAACGCCTCCGCCGTGCCGCGATGGATGTTGCGAGAGAATTGGTCGAGCAGGATGATCGCGGCCAGCAACGTTTTCGGATCGTCGCGCCACCCCGCCGCGCCGGACGCCAGCACCGCGTCGCGCCATGTCCCGAACCGGGTGGCGATGGTCGCATCGAGCGCCTCGTTCTTTGCGAAATGCTCTTCGGGGGTCAGCGCGAACCAGAAGTCGAGTATCGCGCCGGCGCGTTCGCGTGGCTGGTCGTGGACTTGCGCGTCGTGCGCCCCTAAATCGCCGGTCATGTCGCCTCCTCCTGCGGCCGAGGTGGTCAGCCTCGGATGTCGCCTCAACATTGCCGAAAGCGAAACGATCCGCGCCCTGATCGCGGGGCGGGACATGGTCGTCGTCAATAGTTGCGCCGTCACGAACGAGGCGGTGAAGCAGACCCGCGCCGCGATTCGCCGCGCCGCCCGCGACCGGCCCGGGGCAAGGATCGTGGTCACCGGCTGCGCCGCGACGATCGATCCGGCGAGTTTCGCGGCGATGCCGGAGGTCGAGCGCGTCGTCGCCAACGACGCCAAGCTGCTGCCCGCCAGCTGGGGCCGCACCGAAGCCCTGCCCGCCACCCTGTTCGACGGCCATGCCCGCGCCTTTGTCGAGGTGCAGAATGGCTGCGACCACGCTTGCACCTTCTGCATCATCCCGCAGGGGCGTGGTGCCAGCCGGTCGATCCCGGCCGGCGGGGTGGTGGATCACATCGCGGCACTGGTCGATGCCGGCCACCGCGAGGTCGTGCTGACCGGTGTCGACCTTACCAGTTATGGCCACGACCTGCCGGGTGCGCCATCGCTCGGCTTGCTTGTCGAGCGCATCCTGCGCGGCGTGCCCGGCCTGATGCGGTTGCGGCTGTCGTCGCTCGATTCGATCGAGATCGACGACCGCCTGTTCGATCTGGTGACGAGCGAGATGCGGGTGATGCCGCATCTCCACCTGTCGCTGCAGGCGGGCAACGACATGATCCTGAAGCGGATGAAGCGCCGCCATTCCCGCGCCCAGTCGGTGGCGCTGGTGGAGCGGATCAAGGCATGCCGGCCCGACGTGGCGATCGGCGCGGACCTGATCGCCGGCTTCCCTACCGAGGATGATGCGATGTTCGCCGATACGCTGGCGCTGATCGCCGATTGCGACATCGTCCATGCGCATATCTTCCCCTATTCACCGCGCACCGGCACGCCCGCCGCACGGATGCCGCAGGTCGATCCGGTCGTGCGGCGCGAGCGGGCCGGCCTGTTGCGGCAAGCAGCGGCCACTCGCCGGGCGGCATGGCTGGCGGCGCAGGTCGGCGCCGTCCGCACCGTGCTGGTCGAACGACCGGGCACACGCGGCCATGCCGACGACTTCGCCGACATCCACCTGACCGCCCATGCCGACCCCGGCACCATCGTCCGCGCCGCGATCACCGGCGCCACCGACACCCATCTCATCGGAACCACGGTATGAGCACGACCCCCTCCTGGCATGACAAGCTGCTCGGCGGCTTCCGGCGCACGTCCGACCGGCTGGTCGGCAACCTCGCCGGCCTCGGCACCGCGCGGCTGGACGACAACACGTTGGAGGAGATCGAGGAGGCGCTGATCGCCTCCGATCTCGGTCCCGAGACGGCGGGCCATATCCGCACCCGGCTGGCCGAGGGCAGTTTCGAGCGGAACATGGAGGAACTCGGCATCCGCCTCGTCGTCGCCGAAGAGGTGGAGAAGGCGCTGGCCAAGGTCGCGCGGCCGCTGGAGATCGATGCCTTTCCCCGACCGCAGGTGATCCTGGTCATCGGCGTCAACGGTTCCGGCAAGACGACGACGATCGCCAAGCTGGCGCATCTGTTCATGGAACAGGATTACGGCGTGATGCTGGCCGCGGGCGACACGTTCCGCGCCGCCGCGATCGGCCAGTTGCGCACTTGGGCGGACCGGGTCGGCGTGCCGATCGTCACCGGCAAGGAAGGCGGCGACGCGGCCGGCATCGTCTACGAAGCCGTAAAGCAGGCGACCGCGACGGGTATCGACGTGCTGATCGTCGACACCGCCGGCCGCCTGCAGAACAAGCGCGAGCTGATGGACGAACTGTCCAAGATCCGCCGCGTGCTCGGCCGCCTGAACCCGGAGGCGCCGCACGACGTGGTGCTGGTGCTGGACGCCACCACCGGCCAGAACGCGCTGAACCAGATCGAGGTGTTCAAGGACGTCGCCGGCGTCACCGGGCTGGTCATGACCAAGCTGGACGGCACCGCGCGCGGCGGCGTGCTGGTCGCAGCGGCGGAGCGCTTCGGCCTGCCGATCCACGCGATCGGCATCGGTGAGGGCATGACCGACCTGCGACCGTTCGACGCCAACGAGGTCAGCCGGATCATCGCCGGGGTTGAGGGAGTGAAGAAGTGAGCGGGCTGATGATCCTCCCCGGCACGGGGAGGGGGACCGCGCGCATAGCGCGTGGTGGAGGGGGGTCGCCGCGAGCGGGATCTCCCGTGGCACTCCCCCTCCACCAGCTTCGCTGGTCCCCCTCCCCGTGCCGGGGAGGATTTTGATGAGCAGGAACGACAACTCCTCCGGCCTGCGCATGGGCGTCGACTACGCGCCACTCGTCGTTTTCTTCCTCGTCAATTTCCTTGCCCCCGCCGAACCGATGATGCGGCTGGTGGCGCAGTTCAGCGGGATGCTGTCCGACATGGACCGGCTCGGCGCGCTGGTGATCGCGCGGGTGATCTGCGCGACGACCGCGTTCGTCATCGCCACCATAATCGCGATCATCGTGTCGAAGGTAAAGCTGGGCAGCGTGTCGCCGATGCTGTGGATTTCGGGCGTGCTGGTCGTGATATTCGGCGGCCTGACCGTCTATTTCCACGACCCCCGCTTCATCCAGATGAAGCCGACCATCGTCTACGCCACATTCGCCAGCGTCTTGGGCTTCGGCCTCATTACCGGGCGACCGTTGCTGGAGGGATTGCTGGGTTCCGCCTATCCGGGCCTGTCGGCGCTCGGCTGGCGCAAGCTGACGCGTAACTGGATGATATTCTTCGTCGCCATGGCGATCCTGAACGAGATCGTCTGGCGCAACGCCGGCTGGGATTTCTGGGTGGGGTTCAAGCTGTGGGGCGCGATCCCGCTGACGCTGGGCTTCGCGATCGCGAACCTGCCGATGCTGATGCGCCACGGGTTGCAGGCGGGCGAAGGCGCGGTGGCGAAGGAGTTGCCGCCGGAGTGAGGGGCGGTCGTAAAACCACCCCTCTCCCCATCGTCATGCCAGCGAAGGCTGGCATCTCCCGGTAAACGGTAAGTACCTCACCACAGGGAGACCCCAGCTTTCGCTGGGGTGACGTCGGATGTTTGTCGGGAGTTACGCCGCTACCGCGTCGTAACGCTGACCGACCTTGTCCCAGTCGACCACGTCCCACCACGCCTTCAGATAGCCCGGCCGGTCGTTCATATACGTCAGGTAGTACGCGTGCTCCCACACGTCGTTACCCAGCAACGGCGTGCCCTGCTCCTTGGCGTCGTCCATCAGGGGATTGTCCTGATTGGGGGTCGACGTGACCTTCAGCTTGCCGCTCGCATCGGCGATCAGCCATGCCCAGCCCGAGCCGAACTGGCCCGCGCCCTTGGTGTTGAACTCTTCCTTCAGCTTGTCGAGCCCGCCGAAATCGCGGTCGATCGCCTCGGCCAGCTTGCCCGATGGCGTGCCGCCGCCCTTCTTCATGGTGTTCCAGAAGAAGTCGTGGTTCCAGAAACCGCCGCCATTGTTGCGGATGCCGGCCGGCAACGTCGAGATCTGGCCGAGGATTTCCTCGATCGTCTTGCCTTCCAGCTTCGGATCGGCGGCGACGAACTCGTTCAGCTTGTTGGTATAGGCGGCGTGGTGCTTGTCGTGGTGGAACGTCATCGTCTCTTTCGAGATTGTCGGCTCCAGCGCGTCGTAATCATACGGAAGGGGCGGCAGTTCGAACGCCATGGGGCTTCTCCTGATTGGGCCTGAATTAGACGGTGCGAGAAACGCACGCCGCGCTCAATTGGTCCCCCGGCGTGTGTTACGCAACCGTTCCGATCAGATCGTGGCGGCGCAGCGCATGGCGAAGCTGGTCGTACGACAGCCCCAGCGCATCGGCGGTCTGGCGCTGGTTGAAGCGGTTCTCGGCCAAGCTGCGGGTCAGCAATTCCCGCTCGAACAAGGCCACACGCGATTTGAAGTCGGATGGCCCGACCTCGCAGGCGGCCACCTCGTCGTCCTGCCCCGCCTGATCCGTCGGTGCGTTGCCCGTCGTTTCGACCCGCGGCGTCGGCGCCCCCTGCCCCTGCCCCTGCCCCTGATTCTGGGGCCGATAGGGCGACGCGAACGGATCGATCTCGATCGAATCGATCGGCCCGCCCTGTTCCCAGCGATACACCGCCCGCTCCACCACATTACGCAATTCGCGGACGTTGCCGGGCCAGCGATGCTTCAGCAACTGATCCACCGCCACTGGACCGAAGCCGGGCCAGCGCTCCCGCCCCAGCTCCGCCGCCATCCTTCGTCCGAAATGATCCGCCAGCACATGGATGTCGCCCGCGCGACTGCGCAGCGGCGGCAGCGTCACGACCTCGAACGACAGCCGGTCGAGCAGATCGGCGCGGAACTCGTGCCGGTCCACCTTGTCGGGCAGGTGTTCGTTGGTGGCGGCGACGATGCGCACGTCGACCCGCATCGGCCGCGACGATCCGATCCGCGTGACCTCGCCATATTCGACCGCGCGCAGCAGGCGTTCCTGCGCAGCCATCGACAGGGTGCCCAGTTCGTCGAGGAACAGCGTGCCGCCATCCGCCTCCTCGAATCGCCCGACGCGCGCCTTGGTCGCGCCGGTGAAGGCTCCCGCCTCATGCCCGAACAATTCCGCCTCGATCAGCGTTTCGGGCAGCGCCGCGCAGTTCATGACGACCAGCGGATGGTCCCAGCGCTGGCTGAGGCGATGGAGTCGCTCGGCGACCAGTTCCTTGCCCGTCCCCCGCTCGCCGATGACCAGCACGGGGCGGTCGAGCGCGGCCGCGCGGCTCGCACGTTCGAGGGCATCGAGGAACGCCCCCGACTGACCGATGACCTGGCTGGCCCGTTCCATCGCCAATGTTTGGCGCAAAATACCAAGTTTGCGCAAGCCGCCACATCATCCATCGCAGCGGAAATCGCATTAGCCGCTGTTTTCTCACGTTTTTCAAAACTGGCACGCCCCCTGCAAAGCATCAGGTATCCCGCCGACAGCGCGGCCAACCAATTGATGGAGGCAATGATGTTCAACGACCTGACCCACAAGTTCGCCGCCCTCGCCCTCACCATCGTCATGAGCGCCACCTGCGTGCTCGCCGCCGTCGGTCCCGCCGCCCATGACGGTTCGATGAAAACGGGCGGGAATGCCGGCGCGGCAGTCGCCACGGCGGCCCGGTTCGTGGCATAAGGGCGTGAACGCCATTTCCGCCCCTCAGGAGTTCATGATGGGAATATTCAGCCGCACCCGCGACATCGTCGCCGCCAACTTCGCCGACCTGCTCGACAAGGCCGAAGACCCCGCGAAGATGATCCGGATGATTATCCTCGAGATGGAAGAGACGCTGGTCGAGGTTCGCGCCTCTGCCGCCCGCACCATCGCCGACCAGAAGGAAATGCGCCGGCACATCGCCAAGCTGGACCAGCTTCAGACGAACTGGACCGAAAAGGCGGAACTGGCGCTGTCGAAGGACCGCGAGGATCTGGCCAAGGCCGCCCTGATGGAACGCCAGAAGGCGGCCGACATGGCCGATCAGCTTAAGGCGGAGGTGCAGGTGCTCGACGACGGCCTGCGCGCGTCGGAAGAGGACATCGCCAAGCTGCAGGGTCGCCTGCGCGAGGCGCGCAACAAGCAGTCGACGATCCAGACCCGGCTGGAAAGCGCCAACAACCGCTATCGCCTGCGCGATGCCTATGCCGGCCCCAAGACGCAGGAGGCGTTCAGCCGCTTCGGCGAACTGGAACGCCGCGCCGACGAGGCGGAGGGCCGCGCCGAGGCGATGGGTCTTGGCGTCAGCAAGAGCCTGGAAGACGAGATCGCCGAGCTTCGCCAGAGCGACCGCGTCGATGCCGATCTGGCCGCGCTGAAGGCGCGACTGAACAAGTCGGAGGGCTGAGGCGATGGAAGACATTTTCGTACCGCTGATCGCGATCACGTCGATCTTCATCGGCCTGCCGTGGCTGATCCTGCACTATGTCTCGCAGTGGAAGCGGGCGCCGAAGATCACCGAGGAGGACGAACGGATGCTGGACGAGATGTACAATCTCGCCCGCCGTCTGGAAGATCGCCTCAACACCGTCGAACGGATCGTGGCCGCCGACAATCCCGACTGGAAGCCGGGCCTGAACGCCCCGCAGACGCCGACGCAATATCAGATCAACCGCAACCCCAATCTTGATCGGAGCAACTGAGATGGCTGCCCGTACCCAATTCTACCTGAACAAGCAGGATGCCAAGTGGAAGGGCGTCTGCGCCGGGATATCCGATTATACCGGTCTCGATGTCCTTTGGGTCCGCCTCGGCGTGGCCGGCATGACCGTCATCGCCCAGCAATGGTGGCTGGTCATCGCGTACATGATCGTCGCCTGGGTCGTCGATCCCAAGCCGATCGGGCTGTACGATACGCCGGACGATGCCAAGTTCTGGCAGGGCGTCCGCTCGAACCCGAAGCGGTCGAGCGCCGAGGTCCGGTCGAAACTGCGCGATATCGATCGCCGGCTGGCCGACATGGAAACCCACTACACCAGCCGCAACACCGCTCTCGCCAACGAGATCGACGCGCTGCGCTGACCCTTCGCCCGACGGCGAGACGACGAGATCAGGGAGGAAGACGATGGACTGGGGTGGACCGTTCTTCGTGCTGGCGATCATTGCCATGTCGACCGGCGGATGGGTCGTGAACAACTGGATACGCGCCAGGCATGGTTATGCGCCGAGCGACGACTGGGGCAACACCGACGATCCCGAGGCGCGCCGGCACATGAGGCTGCTGACGACCGAGAATGAAAAGCTGGTGGGCAAGGTCAGCCGGCTGGAGGAGCGGATCGCGGTGCTGGAACGCATCGCCACCGACCCCGCCGAACGCACCGCCCGCGACATCGACGCGCTGCGCTGAGAGGAGCCGCCATCATGCCATTCCCTTTCGATGCTTTCGTCCCCGTCGCGGTCATTCTGGGGCTGTCCGGAATCGGTGGCTGGGTGCTGACCACCTGGATGCGGATCAAGAACGGCTATCCGTTGGACGGCGCCTGGGGTCAGGCGGTCTATCCCCGCAAGGATCAGGAGACCGCCGAGCGGATCAAGCTGCTCAGTCAGGAGAACGCCCAGCTGCGCGCCGAACTGGGATCGATGAAGGACCGGCTGGTCGTCGAACGGATCGTGACCGACAGCGGCAACCTGTTGAGCCACGAGATCGATCGCCTTCGCAGCCATCCGAACTGAGGATCAGACCATGCAAAGCAGCGTTTTCCTCGCCTTTTTCTTCATCGTGGTGGGACTGCCCGTCATCCTCGGTGTCGGCGGCAACATGTTCAGCCGCTGGCTGAAGCACAAGGAACGGATGAGCGAGGTCATCACCCGGCAGACCGCCGAGAAGGCCGCGCAATATGCGGCGCATACCGAGCGGCTGGAACAGCGGGTCCGGGTGCTGGAACGGATCGTCACCGATCGCGGCATGGATCTGTCCGACGAGATCGAACGATTGCGCCGCGACCAGCCGGAACCGATCAGGCTGGGCTGACCAGCGTCAATTCAGGGAAGAACGAACATGAACCCCTTTTCGATGGTCGTCGCGATCGTCCTCATCGTCTCGATCGCCAAGGTCCTCTCACGGCGATACCAGTCACTCGGCCAGCAACAGCACCACCTCGTGCAAAGCGCCGACGCGATGCGCACGCAGGAAGAGATGCGGCAACTGAAGGAACGCGTCGCCGTGCTGGAACGCGTCATCACCGACAACCATGGCAGCCTGGGTCTCGATCGCGAGATCGAGCGGCTGCGCGACCGCTAGAAGGAGGCGGGTCATGATCGATCCATTCACCACCGTTACCCTGTCGCTTGCGGGCCTGACCGGCCTGGGCATGATCGTCGCGGGCGGCCTTGCCGGCTGGCGCGGCTGGCTGCAGCTGAAGCGCAACGAGATGGACCAGGGCGGCCACGCCCCCCTGCCCACCGCCGGCGCCCGCATCGAGATCGCCGACCTGCGCGAGCGGATCAAGAAGCTCGAAGCGATCGCGGCCGGCGTCGATCTCTAGGGATCGGCGTCCCCCACGCGGTCGCCACGGTTGTCGCGGCCCGCGCCAGCCGCTACCCGCCGGTGATGCCCAGCCTCACTGAAATTCACGACGAATACGACTTTCTCGACGCCGACGACCGTTATCGTCTGCTGATCGATCTGGGCAAGGCGCTGGAACCGATGCCGGACGCGCTGAAGACCGATGCGACGCTGGTCCGTGGTTGCTCCGCCTCCGTCTGGGTCTATCCGACCCGTGCCGACGACGGCACGCTGCACTTTCTGGCCGACTCGAACGCCGCGATCACCAAGGGCATCATCGCGCTGGTCCTGATCGCGGTGCAGGACCGGCAACCGGCGGCGATCCTGACCACGGACGTGGCAGGAGAACTGGCGCCGTTCGATCTCAGCCGGCAGTTGAGCTCGAACCGGACGCAGGGCATCCCCAACATGATCGCGCTGATCCACGAAACCGCCGCGCGCTACGCGTAGCAGCGGATACCTGCCGTTCCCCGGCGGAGGCCGGGGTCTAGTTGGGAAGGCCGCTGTAAGTCATCACGATAGTCCACCCGGCTGGACCCCGGCCGCCGCCGGGGAACATAAAGGTGACTACTCAGTCCGGTCGATAAATCCCAACCGCGCCACCACCGTATCGACCGGCTCACCCGGATCGACCACCAGCCACGCCGCCGGCCGTTCCGCATCGACCACCGCGACCGCGCGCTTCGGGCAGAGCTTCAGGCATTTCGTCTCGATTACCCCGAAATCAGCCTTCCGCCCCTTTCCCGCGCGCTGGCGCAGCACCTTGGTCAGCGACGTCCGACCGTCGTCGCCGAACCCGCCCGACACCTTCTTCGAACATTTACCGCACACCAGCACGACGCCGCGCCAGCGGCTCTTGGCGATGCGGATCAAGCGGCTGTCCGACGCTCTTCGGCGGCACGGAGGACTTCATAGGCGGCCTGCACCGCCTGAAACCGCACGGCGGCATCGGGATCGCCCGGCCGCACATCGGGATGGTTCTCCTTGGCCAGCTTGCGCCACGCGCCGCGGATTTCCTCGAAGCCGGCCTCTTCTTCCAGCCCCAGTGCGGTCAACGCACGGAGTTCGTCGCGCGACCGGCTGCCATCGCCCGGCCCGCTCCACGCGTAATGGCGCGACCGTTCGTACCCGGCCGCCGTGCCCGATTCGTCCGCCTCGCGCGCCGCCGCTTCCTCCGCCGACAGGCCCTCGAAATAGTCCCAGCCGCGATTGTATTCGCCGGCGTGAGTTTGGCAAAACCACCAGCGATCGGGGTTGTTGGGCGATTTCGGCGCAGGGCAATTGCCCGGTTCCTGGCAGCCATGCCGGTCGCACAGGCGCACGGTTTCCGCCTCGCGGCCGGCGCTATAGCCGCGCCATCGGGGAAAGCCCCAGTCGTTGGATCGTGTCGGGCGGTACGCCATAGCCTGCCGACATAGGCGTCCGATGCCGTGACGCAACCTCGATACGGTCGTTTCGGCCCTTCGCCGTTGCACGGGTTGCGATCGTCATCTATGCCCGGAGGCAGATGACAGATATGTCATGTTAAGTTCATGTCCGATACGGACATTGGCTTCGACACCTTAGCGACAGGAGCCCTGGTGCCGTCCTCGAAATCCTTGCTGGCCACCGCCCGTACCGACGTGCCGGCCTCCATCGTGGTGGCGCTCGTCGCGCTGCCGCTATGTCTCGGCGTCGCACTCGCCTCCGGTGCGCCGCTCTTCTCCGGCGTGATCGCGGGCATCGTCGGCGGCATCGTCGTCGGTGCCCTGTCGCGATCCTCCTTGTCCGTATCGGGACCGGCGGCGGGCCTGACCGTCATCGTCCTGACCGCGATCGAGAGCCTGCCCTCGTTTCAGGTATTCACGCTGGCGGTGATGCTGGCCGGCGTGTTGCAGCTGGGATTTTCGTTTACGAAGGCCGGCATCCTGGCCGAATTCGTGCCCTCGTCGGTCATCACCGGCATGCTGGCGGCGATCGGCCTGATCCTGATCCTGAAACAGATCCCCCACGCCGTCGGCTTCGATGCCGAGGCGGAGGGCATCTTCGAATTCAGCACCGAGGCCGGCGTCAACACCTTCTCGCGGATCGCGGAGAGCCTGACCGGCAGTATCACGCCGGGTGCCACGATCATCGCGCTGGTGTCGCTCGTGTTCCTGTTCTGGTGGGACGCCGCCCGGCCGAAGCAGGGGCCGCTGCGGTTCGTGCCGGGGCCGCTGGTCGTCGTGCTGATCGGCGTGCTCGGCAACGCGCTGCTCGGTGCAGTGAAGCCTGAGTGGCAGCTTGCCGCCAAGCACCTGGTGCAGGTGCCCAAGGCTGCGAATCCGTCCGAATTCATCGCGCTGTTCAGCCTGCCCGACTTCACCGCGATCGGCACCGGCGCGGTGTGGACCACCGCCGCCACGCTCGCCATCGTCGCCAGCCTCGAATCGCTGCTGAGCGTCAAGGCCGTGGACGAGATCGATCCCAAGCGCCGCACCACCGACAAGAACTGGGAACTGATGGCGCAGGGCGGCGGCAACATCGTCTCCGGCCTGATCGGCGGCCTGCCGGTCACGTCGGTCATCGTCCGCTCCTCGGCCAACGTCGATGCGGGCGCCGACAGCAAGCTGTCGACGATCCTGCACGGCACCTGGCTGCTGGTGTCGGTCGCGCTGATCCCCGCCGTGCTGAACCTGATCCCGCTGTCGGCGCTGGCCGCCGTGCTGATCGCGACGGGGTACAAGCTGACCAAGCCGAAGCTGTACATCGCCCGCTTCAAACAGGGCTGGACGCAGTTCGTGCCGCTGGTCGTCACCGTCGTCGCCATCCTGTTCACCGACCTGCTGGAAGGGATCATGATCGGCATGGTCGTCGGCTTCGTCTTCGTGATCGGGCGGAATTTCCGTACCGCGATCACGGTGGCGCATGACGGCGACGACTGGCTGGTCCGCGCCCGCCGCAACCTGTATTTCATCCACAAATATGAATTGCAGGAGCGGTTGGGGCTGGTGCCGGACGGCGCGAACCTGATGATCGACCTGACCTCGACCAGCTATGTCGACCTCGACAACATCGACATCATCAACGCCTTCATCAAGAACGCGCAGTATCGCGGCATCGGCGTCGTCGTGCGCGGTGACATCGCCGATCGCAGCGCGCCGTTGATCGACGCACCTGTTTCCGGGGTCCGGTTCGTATGAAACAGTCCAAGCAACTCCTGCTCGCCAACCGCGCCTGGGCGGTCGAGCTTACCGACGAGAATGCCGATTTCTTCAGCCGCAGCGTCGCCGGCCAGAAGCCGGAATTCATGTGGATCGGCTGTTCCGGCAGCCGGGTCAGCCCGGAACAGAAAACCCAGTCGCTGCCCGGCCGGATGGTCATCCACAGCAACATCGCCAATCTGGTCAATCCCGAAGACCTGAACCTGATGAGCACGTTGCAGCACGCCGTCGACGTGCTGGCCGTGCCCAACATCATCGTCTGCGGCCATCACGGTTGCGGCGGCATCAAGGCGACGCTGAGCGGCAGCGCCACCGGCCCCGTCAAGCGATGGCTGGAACCCGCCCATGCCGCGCTGTGCGATCATGCCGACGAGGTACATGCCCTGCCGGAGGGCGAGGCGCAGGTGAACCGGTTGGTCGAGGTCAACGTCCGCGACCAGCTCGTGAACCTCGCCCGCACCGACACCGTGCAGGCCGCGTTCGCACGTGGGCAGGACCTGACGCTGCACGGCTGGGTCTATGACATCCGCGACGGCCTGTTGAAGCCGCTGATGGAGATCGACCGCCACACCGCGCTGGATCAGGTCGGCCGACCGGAGCCGGTGCTGACGGTGTGATGTTCACCGCGCGACCGGCCTGATGAAGAGGCCGGTCGCCGCGATATCCTTCAGCTCCCCATGACGAATTTTATGTTTCGCCATAGCGCCCCACAGCCAAGCCCTCCGTCAGGCCGATAGCTTTTGGTAAAACGGGCGCCGGTGATGGTCTTCACACCGGCATCCGTGAAGACAAAGGCGGGGTAGCTGACGATTGCGCGCTGGTTCACGACGCGGCCATTGGCATCGACGTCGAACTCCGTCCGCGTCCAGCCCTCGAACCCCCAGCGCCGGGCTTCTTCCGGAAACGTGCCGCCCGCGCTCAGAAAGCGCGGTGGGGAATCGAGCAGGGCGCACTGACTGGCTTCCAGTCCGGTCTTCTCGAACGCTTGCCTCGCCGCGATCGTATCGCCGCTTGCCTGCGACCGTGACGCGATACGAACGAGCGCCCCGACCCGGAACGGATCGTTGGGCTTCAGGCCGGGATCGTCAGCGACCTGTCGCAGCAATGTCATGCCGCGCTCACCCTTTTGCGAATCGGCGAGGGTCAATCTCAACGCGCCACGTGCCTGCGCATCGTTGGCGAACAAGGGATCGGCCTGCAGCGGCTCGATGGCGCGCTGATAATCGCGATCCCGCCATGTCGCCGTGCCGGCCGTAGCCCGTTCGACCAGCGCCAGCCCCAATGATGCCGTGGCGGGTGCGGCGTTGGCCCGCGCAATCGACAGCGCCCGCACCGCAAAACCATGCGTCTCCTCACGACCGACCCGAGGATCGTTCATCAACGCGACGAGCAGCGGCAGGGAAGTCAGCGCATCGCCGTCTCCCCTGGCCTCTGCCGCGGCAAGGGCGGACCGGGATTTTGTCGTATCGGGCGCCTTCCCCTCTTCCACATCCTGATCCGACCGCAAGCCCTTCGTCGCCAGCCACGCGGTCAGGTCGTCAGCCAGCACGCGCGTCAACGTCGGGCGGGCAAACGCCGTCGTGCACCGTAATTCCACACGGACGTTGTGCCGGTAGAAAGCCGGCAATTGTTTTGCCTGTTCGGGCGACATGGACCAGTTGCGCGCGGCTCGGGCGAACTCCAGTCCCACCGCACCGCCGCCCGCAGCATAGACGGGCGTGGACCGGTCGACCTTGCCATCATCGGCGATCGAGAATTCCACGACCGCCATGTCGTTCGGTTTCAATCCGGCATCGCCCCCGCATTCGGGAACGGTCATGCCGCTGGCGGGATCGAAATCCGTGTTCGGTATCCGGCCGGCCCCGGTATAGGCCAGATACTCCCGCGCCCTGTCGGGCTGACCACCCAATATCAGGGCCAGCGCCGCATCGGCGCGCGCGGAAACGTCATTGAGGTCGGTCTGCATGGTCAACCCGCCCATCAGCTTAACCGCACGCTGCGATTCGCTTCTGGCGGTTGCGAGGTCGCCCGAATTGAGCGCGAGAACAGCGGCGCGGCGGGCAATCTGCGCGACCACCGCGGGTTCGACCTTGATGGCGGCGATCACCGTATTGGCGCGCGCCAGCGCAGCCTTCGCGCCTTCCGGATCGGTGAAGGTCAGGGTTTCGATCAGGCCGAACAGGCTGGTGAGTTTCTGCGCGGGAAGATCGGCCAGTTGCTCCGCCTGGGCAAAAGCGGTCGCCGCACCGGCGTAATCGAGCGCCGCCATGGCGACCCGGCCGATCGTGAAATAGGCATCGTATCGGTCGCCACGTAACGACGCGTCCGTCGTCGGCAGTTTTTCCAACCCGGCCCGCGCCGCGGCGACCGCATCGTCGCTGCGCCCCAGCTTCCACAGGACATTGCTCTTGCGCACCAGCACGATCGCATTGCTGCGCGTCCCCGGCTTCGTCCGCTTCTCCAGCGCCTCCCACGCGCCCAGCGCGGCGGCGTGATCGGTGCCGGCGTCCAGCGCCGCCGCCGCCTCGAAATCCTGCTGTACGGTACGTGCCGGCTGCTGCGCCGTGGCGGCCGACGCGAGCAACAGCCCGGCGCCGACGATCATTTTCCTGTTCACGCGAATCCCCATCCCGTTTGATCGGCGGCACCGTGGCGTGCGGGAAGATGAAACGCCAGAGGATCTGTAAGCCGGGTTCTGTCCTCCCCCAAAGGGGATGGGCGACCATTCCTCTACGACGACGCTTGCGCGCCGCCTCCAGCAACCAACCCGGACGGCAGGCGGAAACACGCCCGGACCTTGCGGCCCATGCCATCCCTATTCGGTCTTGCTCCCGGTGGGGTTTACCATGCCGCTTCCGTTACCGGTCGCGCGGTGCGCTTTTACCGCACCCTTTCACCTTGACGCTGCCGAAGCACTGGGCCGAAGCCGCACGCCGTCTACTCTCTGTGGCACTGTCCCTGGGGTCGCCCCCGCCGGGCGTTACCCGGCACCGTCGTTTCGTGGAGCCCGGACTTTCCTCGCGCGGCCCGAAAGCCGCCCGCGGTCGCCCGATCCTCTGGCGTCGGCAGGCCCTAGCGGGCGGGTCGCCGCCCGCCAAGCTCAATCGTCGCCTTGCGGCCTCGGCAGCAACAACGCCAGCAGGATCATCCGGCATTCGGCATCGATCTCGCCATCGATCAGTTCGGGGCGAAAGCGCCGCTGGAACGCCATGATCGCCGCCATCCGGTCGGTCACGTCGTAGCCGAACCGCTCCAGCGCCAGGCAGAATCCCGCCTCCGTCCAGTGCGGGTCCATCAAATTCCTGGTCGGCCGGGGCAGCGCCAGTCGCAACCGGGCCAGATCGTGCCACGGAAACAGCTCGCCCGGATCGCGCTTGCGCGCCGGGGCGATGTCCGAATGGCCGACGACGTTGCCGCGGGTGATGCGATGGCGCTCGACGATCACGGCCACCAGCGGGATCAGCGCCGACATCTGTTCGGCCGGAAACGGGCGATACCCCCAGTCATGACCGGGATTGACGATCTCGATGCCGATGCTGGCGGAATTGACGTCGTCGATCTCGCGCCAGTGCGACCGGCCCGCGTGCCAGGCGCGCTTGTCCTCGTCGACCATGCGCAGAATAGTGCCGTCCTCGGCGACCAGATAATGGCACGACACCTTGGCCGCCGGATCGCGCAGCCGGGCGATCGCGCCCTCCGCATCGGGCATGCCGGTGTAGTGGAGCACCAGCATCGACACGGGCAACGCGCGCTCGTCCCAGTTGGGGGACGGTGTGTCGATGATCGTCATGTCCGGCCGTTCTCCCGCATCGGGGCTTGGTGGCCGAAGATGCGCCCGCTCGCAAGCGATCAGGCCGCGTCGCGCTCCCGCTCCGCCGTGGTCCGCTCGTAAAACCCGCGAAACCGGCGGCTCGGCTCGAACAGGCCGGTCTGCCCGATCACCGTCTCGCCCGCGCCCAGCACCAGCGTGCCGCCCGGCTTCAGCGCGCCGGCGATCAGGGCGAAGACCTGCGCCTTGGCCGGCGGCGACAGATAGAGCAGGACGTTGCGGCACAGCACCACATCGAACTTGCCCGCCGGCCCCCGGTCGCCGACCAGATTGAGCCGCCGGAACTGGATCAGCCGGGTCAGCTCGGGCTTCGCGATCCAATCGGCGCCGTCGCCGTCGAACCAGTGCATCATCCGCCGGATCGGCAGGCCGCGCTGGATCTCGAACTGCGTGTACCGGCCCGCCCGCGCGCGGTTGAGCGCGGTGTCGGAGATGTCGGTGGCGACGATCTCCGGCACCGGCGTGCCGGTTTCCGCCTGTCGTTCGGCATAGAGCATCGCCAGCGATAACGGCTCCTGCCCCGTCGCGCACCCCGCGCTCCAGATACGAACGCGGCGGCCGTTCCCCTCATGCGCGACGATCGCCTCGGCCAGCTGGTCGAAGATCGGCAGGTCGCGATAGAACGAGCTTTCGCCGTTCACCAGCGCGTCGACGATCAGGTCGCCGACCGCCCGGTCGGTGCCGTCGAGCAACTGCATCACCAGCTGGTCGAGCGTGTCCAGCCCGCGGGCGCGCAGCAGCGGCTTCAACGCGGTATCCAGCCGCCACGATCGATAGCTGGACAATTGCTGGCCGGTCCGCGCCTCCAGCAGCGCCGCCAGCACGGTCATCGCCGATGGCGAACCGGGGATCGCCCCCACGACGGGCGGCGCCAGTGTCGCCGTCATGGCCGACGCCGCGTGGCGACCAGCCGGCCGATCGCGTCGGGGGGCAGCACCGCATCCGCCAGCCCCTGCATCGCGATCGCGCCCGGCATCCCCCAGACCACCGAACTCGCCTGATCCTGTACCACCACGCATCCCCCCGCCGCGCGAACCCGTCGCGCGCCCTCGGCGCCGTCGCGCCCCATCCCGCTCAGGACCACCGCCATCAGGCGGCGCCCGAACACCTCGGCCAGCGAGGACAGCATCGGATCGACCGACGGCAGGCAGCCGCTGGCCGCCGGGTCGGTGGTCAGTCGCACCGCCGCATTGCCCTCCCCCAGCGAGACGCAGCGCAGATGCGCGTCGCCCGGCGCCACGATCAGCCGGCCCGGCCTGATCCGCAGGCGATCGGTCGCGACATCGCACGGTCGCCCGGCCATCAGCGCCAGTTGCGCCGCGAAATAGGGCATGAAGGACGTCGGCAGATGTTGCGTCACCAGAATCGGCAGCCGGAACGTCGGCGGCAACGCGCGCAGCATCTGGCCGAGCGCGTGGATGCCCCCCGTGGACGCACCGATCGCGACGATATCATACGCGTCCTCGGCGGTGCGGGGCGGCGGCGCGACCGACGTCAGGGTGATCGGCGCCAGGGCGATCGGCGCCGGTGTCGGTGCCCGCCCCGTCGTCGATCGATCCGACAATCGCGACAGCCGATCGACCAGCCGCCGCCCGAAATCGGACGAAAGGCCACTCGCGTCCGGTTTCTCCAACGTATCGGCAGCGCCCAGCGCCAGCGCCTGCACGGTGGTCGCCGCACCATCGCCGGCGGAGGATGACACGATCACGATCCGCGCGCCGCGCCCTGCCGCCAGCATGTCGGGCAGCGCGGTCAGGCCATCGACACCGGGCAACGCCACATCAAGCAGGATGATGTCGACCGCCTCGTCGGTCAGGAACTGCAACGCCGCCGCGATGGTGCCGACCGCCGCCACCACCATGAACCGGCCATCCGCCTGGACCAGCCGGGTCAGCACAACCCGCGCGACGACCGAGTCGTCGACGATCAGCACGCGCACCGCCGGTGCCATCACGATCAGGGGTGCGAGCGCCATCGCCGGATCAGCCCGTTGGGGGGTTCAGGCGACGCCGACGATCTGCAGCTTGCTTTCCAGCGTGTCGCGATCGAACGGCTTCATCACATATTCGTCCGCGCCCGCATCGATCGCGGCACGGATGTACGCCATGCCGTTCTCGGTCGTGCAGAACACCACCTTGGGTCGCGTCGGGATCGACGAGTCGCGCAACGCGCGCAGGAAATCCATCCCGCTCATCACCGGCATATTCCAGTCGAGCAGGATCACATCGGGCGCGGACACCAGACATGCCTCCAGCGCCTCACGCCCGTCGCACGCCTCGCTGACCTGGAAATCCAGCGTTTCGAGGATGTGGCGCGCGACCTTTCGAATAACCTTGGAGTCGTCGACCACCAGACACGTCTTCATGCGAACAGCCTTCCATCACATCGAGCCGCATTGTGGCAGCAAAGGGTAAGCGGGCGCTTAACGGACGCGCCATCGATCAGCGGTCGATCAGGCGGCGCTCGATCAGGCGGCGACGGCCAGCGTGCCGGGGACCAGTGCGGCCAGATCGAGCACCAGCATCGGTTCGTCGTCGCGCTCGACGATACCGATCGCACTGGCGCCCCACCGACCTTCCAGCGCAAGGCCGGACGACAACGGCATCGGATCGAACGGAAAGACGTCGTCGAACGCATCGACCAGAAAGGCATAGAAATGCCCGTCGAACTTCGCGATGATCGCGCGGCCCGCCTGCGGTGTGGGAGCAAGACCCAGCGCGACCCGCGTATCGATCACCGTCACCACCCGGCTGCGCAGCGCCGCCAGTCCGCGCACCGCCGCCGATGCCCGCGGCACCGCGACCACCGTGCCGATATCGACCGCCGAATCGACCTGATCGGCGGGCACCGCGATCCAGCGGCCGGCGATCTGCGCGATCAGGAACAGGGCGCTCATGCCGCCACCTCCATGCCGGCCGCGACCGCGGCGATCAGCGCCGCCCGGTCGTATCGATACACGCCCGGCTCGCCCGACAGGCCCGGCTGACGGCGAAGCAGCACCACCGGATGACTGCGGTCGACCCGGTCGGCGTCATCGTCCATCGCCAGCGTCACGGCGATCCGGTCGCCCTCGGCCAATCGCGTCGCACAGCGGTAACCGGATGCCTCCAGCATCGGTCGCAGGAACGTCTCCATCCATCCCGACTCGTCACATTGCAACAGGCAGAGCGGGCCGCTGCCCGGCGCCGCCAGTTCGCCCGCGAACAGCGCATGGGCATCGACCAGTTCGACCTGCTCGCCCGCGACCATCACCACCCCGGCGATGCCCGGCCGCCCCCGTGCCGGCGCCACCGCCAGCGGCAACGTCACGATCTCATGCGCGTCGTCGATCGCATAGCCCAGCTCGCCAAAGCCGTCGGTCAGGCGCAGCAACGTCACCTGTCCCGTCGCCGGCGGCACCGCCATCGCGACCAGCGGGATCACACCGCCCTCCAGCGACAGGTGCAGCCGGCCGCCGGTGCGCCGGATCGCGGAGGCGCACACCGTCTCCACCCGGTCGACCGCCGCCAGCGGCAGGGCCCGGCGCTGGCCATCCAGATCGTCGAATAACAGGGCGACGATGCCCTTCTCCTCGACGATCTCCTCTTCCTCCGACGCGATCGCCAATGGCGCAAAACGCAGGCCCGCCGCGGCGGCCAGTCCGGTGCCGTCCAGCAGCAGCAACGGCAATCCGCTGTCGGGCAGCGTCTGCCCCGCATAGACGCCGGTCGCCATGATCGCCGGCGGTACCGGCTTCACCACCAGTTCCTCGGTATCCAGCACCGCATCGATCCCCAGCGCGTAATCGCCCTCACGCGTGGCGACGATCACCAGCGCGGTCGGTTCGGACGCCTCGATGCCCAATACCCTGCCCAGCGTAATCATCGGCAGCCGACGACCACGCACGGTGGCGACGCTGGCATCGCCTAGCGCATCGATCCGCACCGCCTGCCCGCGCAGCGCCACGATCTCCTCGATCGACTGGCGCGGCAGGGCGAAGCGCTGGTCGCCGACGCCGACGATGATCGTCGGGATGATCGACAGCGTCAGCGGCACCTGCAACTCGATCGTCAGTCCCGCGCCCGGCCGGTTCTTCAGCGCGATGCGACCGCCGATCTGTTCGATATTGGCGCGCACCACATCCATGCCGACGCCGCGCCCGGACAGTTCGGTTACGACGTCGCGGCTCGACAGCCCGGCTTCGAACACCAGCGCAAGCCGTTCCGCCTCGGTCATCGCCGCGGCCTGTTGCTCGGTGCGACGCCCGGCGGCGATCGCCTTCGCGACCAAGCGGTCGACGTCGATGCCGCGACCGTCATCGGTCACTTCCAGCACGATCTGGTTGCCGGTCTGGCGCGCCAGCACCAGCAGCCGCCCGTTCTCGCGCTTGCCGGCACTGCGACGATCGGCCGGCAGTTCGATGCCATGATCGACCGCGTTGCGGATGATATGGACCAGCGGATCGCGCAACAGCTCGATCATCTCGCGGTCGAGTTCGACGTCGGCGCCCTCGATATCCAGCGTCACCGCCTTGCCCAGCGGCGCGGCGGCGTCGCGCACCATGCGCGGGATGGCAGAGAACAGCGTCTCGATCCGCTGCATCCGGGTGCGGGTGATCGTGTCGCGCATCTCGCCCACGGTCAGCGACAGGCGTTCCAGCGCGCCCTCGACGCGGGGATCGATCGGCTGGTCGCGCAGGCGGCGGGCGAGTTCGTTGCGCGCCAGCACCATGTCCGACATGCCGGCCATCATCTGGTCCAGCAGATCGACGGCCAGCCGCACGCTGCGATTGGCAGTCCGCGTCTGCGGGCCGACGGCGGCCGGCGCCACCGGGGCGGCATCCTCGGCCAGCGCGGCGATCAATAGGTCTTCGGTCGTATCGTCCAGCGGCACGCCCGCCGCGATCGCCTCGGTCAGCTCGCCGATCCGGTCGACGATGGCCAGCACGGCATTGACCAGCGCGGTATCCGGCAACCGCGTACCGTCACGCACGGCGGACAGCACATCCTCGGCCGCATGCGCCAGTCGACCCAGCCGCGGCAGATCGAGAAAACCGCAGCTTCCCTTCACCGTATGGACGAAGCGGAAGATCGCATCGAGGCGTGCGCGGTCGGTCGGATTCGACTCCCACAGCACGATCTCGCCCGCGATCGCATCCAGCGTCTCGCGGGTTTCAGCAATGAATTCCTGTAACAGGTCGTCCATGGGCCTCCGGGCTTTCGACGCCCGTCATGCCCGATGCCGGTTAATAGCTCCTTTACCCGCCGGCCTTTTATCCCGCGCCGCCCGTGCTCAGGGCCGCGCCGAAGATCATCACCCCCGGCGCCGGCTCCGACACCTGCATCGTGCCGGCCGCTTCCGTCACCAGCGTATGCACCATGAACGCGGCGGCGAGGCGCGATGTCACGCCGTCCTCCGACGCACCGGTGGTCAGCATCTGCCGGATCTGGGGATCGAGGATGATCCGCAACCCCTCGATCTTCACGACGATCTCCAGATGGTCGCCCTGCTGCTCGGCCCCGATATCCAGCGATCCGCCGCGCACCAGCGCCTCGTTGGCGATCAGCGCGAGGTTCAACAGCGCCTTCACCGCCGCCTTGGGCAGTGAATCCGCCTCGACATACCAGCCCAGCGTCGTCCGCTTGGCATCGGACAACAGCCCCTCGATCGCTGCCTTCGCCTCGCGCGGATCGACCATCTCGCCGAAACTGCCGCCGGCGCCGAACGCCAGTCGAAAGAATTTCAGCTTGTTGGCGGACGTGCGCGCACTGTCGGCGAGCAGTTCCATGCATCGTTGGCGCATCGCCGGATCGGTCTCGTCGGCCAGCAGTTCCAGCCCGTTGTTCAGCGCGCCGACCGGCGACAACAGGTCATGGCAAAGTCGCGAACAGAGCAGGCTGGCAAAATCGACCGGACTGATGGCCATCATAATCCCCTTGAACGTACTGCCATCTGAGGCCTTTCCGCCCGCCCCGCAAGCGGCTGTGACGTGCCCTCACCCCCGGTCCGTCGCCACCACGAGCCGGACCGGCTCGAACCGGCCATGGACGGGGCCGTTCGCCACCGCACGCCAAGCCGTCACCGCCCCGCCGCCGACGATCAGCCACAGGCCGCCATCCGCCGCCGCGTCCCCCGCATCGCGCGCAGACGGCGCCGCGATGCCGGTGGGATGCGAATGGTAACAGCCGATCACCGCCGGCCCGCCGCTCCGCCCCCGCCGATACGCCGCGATCAGCGCCGCCGGATCGATCTCGAACCGCCGCGCCGGGTCGCCCGCGACGTTGCGGCACGCCTCCACCGCAACGATCGCGCCGGCCTCGCCGAACAGCAGGCCGCACACCTCCACCGCCGGATCGGCCGCCGCCGCCGCGACGATCCGTTGCAGCAGGTCGCTTGATATCGCCACGTCCATCACCATCTGGCTACTCCATGGACCGGGGGGTTTCCATCATCGAAGCGACGATCGCGCCGACCGCGGACGGATGGCGGCTGGACCGTGCGCTGGCGGATGCGGTGCCGACGATGTCGCGCGAGCGGCTGAAAGCGCTGATCGCCGCCGGCGCGGTGTCGCAGGGCGGCACCCCGGCGCGCGACCCCTCCCGCCCCGCCGCCGCCGGCCTGATCTTCGCGGTCGCCGTCCCCGCCCCCACGCCGCTCCACAATGAGGCGCAGGATATCCCGCTCGTCATCGCCTATGAAGACGAGCATCTGATCGTCGTCGACAAGCCCGCCGGCTTGGTCGTGCATCCGGCGGCGGGCAATTTCGACGGCACGCTGGTCAACGCCCTCCTCCATCATTGCGGCGGATCGCTGTCGGGCATCGGCGGCGTCGCGCGGCCAGGGATCGTCCACAGGATCGACAAGGACACCTCCGGGCTCATGGTGGCCGCCAAGACCGATCAGGCGCATGAGGGACTGGCCCGCCAGTTCCACGACCACAGCATCGACCGCCGTTACCGCGCGATCGTCGGCGGCATCCCCCGCCCGGCCGAGGGGACGGTCGACGCCCCGCTCGCGCGCAGCCCGCACAACCGCAAGAAGATCGCGATCGTCGCGAACGGCAAGCGCGCCGTCACGCACTTCACTACGATCCAGCGACTGCGCGAGGCGGCACTGGTCGAATGCCGGCTGGAAACCGGCCGCACCCATCAGGTGCGCGTCCACATGGCATCGATCGGCCATTCGCTCCTTGGCGACCCGGTGTACGGCAAGGCGAAGGGTCAGCCGCGACGCTGCCTCGAAACGCTCGGTTTCACACGCCAAGCCTTGCACGCCGCGCATCTGGGGTTCATTCATCCGGTAACATGTGTCGCTTTGGCGCTCGAAAGTCCGATGCCTGCGGATATGCAGGAACTGTTCACCAGTCTTCACGTATAGATATCGGTATGCGCTCGCTGCGATGCGGCAGGCATGCTTCCAAGGAAAGGGATCGATCAATGGCAAAAGGCAGCAACGTCCCGGCGACGATCCCTGCGCTCGGCGGGGAGCAGAGCCTCAACCGCTATCTGTCCGAGATCCGCAAGTTTCCGCTGCTGCAGCCGGAACAGGAATATATGCTCGCCAAGCGTTTTCAGGAACATGGCGATACCGATGCGGCGGCCCAGCTCGTCACCAGCCACCTGCGCCTCGTCGCCAAGATCGCGATGGGCTATCGCGGCTACGGCCTGCCCACGTCGGAGCTGATCTCCGAGGGCAATATCGGCCTGATGCAGGGTGTGAAGAAGTTCGAGCCGGATCGCGGCTTCCGCCTCGCCACCTATGCGATGTGGTGGATTCGCGCCTCGATCCAGGAATACATCCTGCGGTCGTGGAGCCTCGTGAAAATGGGCACCACCGCTGCCCAGAAGAAGCTGTTCTTCAACCTGCGCCGCATGAAGTCCAAGCTGGACGCGTTCGAGGATGGCGACCTGAAGCCGGAACACGTCACCAAGATCGCCACCGATCTGGGCGTCGCGGAGCAGGACGTCGTTTCGATGAACCGCCGCATGGCCATGGGCGGCGACACCTCGCTGAACGTGCCGATGCGGGAGGATGGCGAGGGTCAGTGGCAGGATTGGCTGCAGGACGATGCGCCGTTGCAGGATTCGATCGTCGCCGACCAGCAGGAGGCGGACGTCCGCCACGGCATGCTCGTGTCGGCGATGGACGACTTGAACGATCGCGAGAAGCACATCCTGACCGAGCGCCGCCTGACCGACGATCCCAAGACGCTGGAGGAACTCAGCCAGGTCTATGGCGTCAGTCGCGAGCGTGTCCGCCAGATCGAGGTGCGGGCGTTCGAGAAGCTGCAAAAGGGCATGATGCGCATCGCCGGCGAGAAGCGACTGCTCGCCGCGGCCTGACACGATGCCGCGCACCGTCGTGATCGGCGGCGGCGCGGCCGGCATTGCCGCTACCCGGCATCTCCATGATACCGGGCATGCGGTATTACTCGTCGAGGCCAGCGACCGGCTCGGCGGTCGCGCGAGCAGCGCGGCGCTTTCCCCCGCATCAGGGATCATCGATCTTGGTTGCGGATGGCTCCATTCGGCGAGCCGGAACGTATGGACACACGTCGCCGAACGGCGGGGCATCGCAATTGATCGCACCACCGCCAATTGGGGCACGCAATGGCGCGATCTGGGCTACCCGCCCGTCAATCAGCAAGCTTTCGCGAAGGCCCGACGCGATTGGGACGATGCCGCCCATGCGGCGCTGGACGGACCTGATCGCCCGCTCTCCGATTTCATCGCTGCCGACGATCCCGCCCGCCCGATGATCGACGCGATCTCCGGCTTCGCCAACGGCGCCGCCCTTAGCGCGGTTTCGCTGCACGACTGGGCGGCCTATGAAGACGCCGCCACCGACGACAATTGGGCATTACCGGATGGATATGGCACGCTGATCGTCGATCACGCCGCCGGTCTTCCCGTCCGGCTTTCGACCCCGGTGACGCGGATCGACCACTGCCACCGCACGCTTCGCCTCGACACGCCGACCGGCACGATCGAGGCCGATCACGTCATCCTCTGCGTGCCGACGACCGCGCTGACGGGGGAGGCGATCACCTTCGACCCGCCCCTCCCCGCCAAGCACCATGCCGCCGCCTCCCTGCCGCTGGGCATCGCCGACAAGGTATTCCTCGCGGTGGACCGGCCGATCTGGCCCGCCGATGCGCATCTGATCGGCAATCCCCACAGCGCCTGCACCGCCAGCCATCGCCTGTCGCCGTTCGGCCGCCCGATCGTGGAGAGCTTCTTCGGCGGCCCCTGTGCCGATGCGCTGGAAGACGATCGCGCCGCCACCGCCTTCGCCATCGACGAACTGGTCGCCCTGCTGGGTGGCGACTGGCGGTCCCGCCTGTCGCCGCTCGCCGCTACCCGCTGGCGCCACGAACCGTGGATCGGCGGCAGTTACAGCCATGCCATGATCGGCGCCGCCGGGCAGCGCCGGGTGCTCGCCGAGCCGATCGACCACCGGCTGTTCTTCGCAGGCGAGGCGTGCTCGCCGCACGACTTTTCGACCGCACACGGCGCACACGACACCGGCGTCGCCGCCGCGGCGCAGATTCTGGCGCTTTGCCGCGCGCCTGCGTAACGCCGTCTTCCGTTCGGCCTGGGCGCAGTTGAAGCCTGTCCTGAGCTACGCCGAAGGGGCCACCTCTCCACGAAATGCTTCGACTTCGGCGCTACATGCCGAAGGTTATTCTGAGCGGCTGGCTAGCTAGCAAGCCGAAGAGCTCAGCACGAACGGGTGGAGTTAAACGTTCGATGCGTTAGACGGGCAAGCATGATCGCTCTTCGCTGGCTGTTGAAGGCCACCCTGATCTTCGTCGCGGTGACGATGCTGTGGGTCGGCCTGTACCGGTTCGTCCCGCCCCCCTTCACCTTCACGATGATGGGCGATCTGCTCGGCGGGCGCAGCGTGACCAAGGACTGGATGCCGCTGTCGCAGATCGATCCGGATATGGCCCGCGCCGCCATCGCCGGAGAGGACTCGCGCTTCTGCCAGCATCACGGCTTCGATTTCCGCGCCATCGCCGGCGCGGCGATGCGCAATGCCGAGGGCGGCCGTATCCGTGGCGGCTCGACGATCAGCCAGCAGACCGCGAAGAACGCTTTCCTGTTCCAGGGCGGCGGCTATGTGCGAAAGACGTTCGAGGCGTATTTCACGACGCTGATCGAAATGCTCTGGGGCAAGCGACGGATCATGGAGGTGTACCTGAACATCGCCGAAACCGGCATCGGTACTTATGGTGTCAACGCCGCCGCGCTCCGCTATTTCGGTCACGACGCCACCCGCCTGTCGCCGACCGAGGCCGCCCGGATCGCCGCCGTCCTGCCGCTGCCCAAGAAACGCGCCGCGATCGCCCCTAGCGGCTTCGTGCGGCGGCACGGCAACGTCCTCGCCCGCTATGTCGGCGTGGTGCGTCGTGCGGGGCTGGATACGTGCCTGCGCTGAAGCTGGCGGCGGCGGTGCTGCTCGCCGCCCTCGCTCCCCCTGCTCCGCTCTGGCCGAACGATCGCGACGTACTCGGCGCCCTGAACGCGGTGCGTGCCGACCCCGCCGGCTATGCCGGATGGCTCCGCCGTGCCGCCGAAAGTTATGACGGCATATTTTACCGAGAGCGCGACGGCACCGAACATGCCACGGTCGAAGGCCCGGCTGCCGCCGAAGCCGCCGCCTCGGCGATCGGTGCCATGCCGCCAGTCCCGTTGCTGGCACCCGACCCGATACTCGCCGCCGCCGCCCGCGACCATGGTATGGCGCAAGGCGCGGTCGGCGGTATCGGCCATGCCAGTACGGCCGGCGCCTCGCCGGGCGCCCGCGTTCGGCAACGCGGCGGAGACATCTACGTCGTCGAGGCGATCAGCTACGGGATGCACGGCGCGGAAGATGTCGTGCGTCAGATGATGGTCGATGACGGCGTACCGGGGCGCGGCCATCGCAAACTGCTGACTGCCAGTTTCTATCGCTACGCCGGCATCTGGTGCGGACCCCACGCGACACGCGGATCAATGTGCGTCATCGATCTCGCCGCCACGCCCGGCGGCCACCCCGCGGTGCCGCCGGAACGGTGAGTTGCCGCGTTACTTCTTCTCGCCACCTACCGCATCGCCGACCTTGTCGGCCGCCCCGCCGACGCTCTTGGCCGCCGAGGTAATCGCCGCATCCTTGCGGTTCTCCGCGCCCTGCCGCCCGAACAGATAGAAACCGCCGATCACGACCGCGATCAACAGGACGATCGCGATCAACATCCCGCCGCCGCCGCTGCGACGCTCGATGATCGTGGTGTGCGGCTGTGTTCCGGTATCGGTCACGATGCGTTCGTCGGCCATGATGGACATCCTCCTCTGTTATAAGGAGCGCAACGCTGTCCGATCGAAAGTTGTTCCTGTACCGTAACGGGATCAAAACAGGGGATGTCCTACACGGGGACAAAGGCATATCCCCTTGAGCGTTCCTTCTCACCGTTTGCCAGACCCGCGATTATTCTCGCGCACACATACGCACCCGCCCGCGCAGGCGCGCGGCCGTGAGTGTGACTTTAGCGACTTTCCGATGAAGACGCCGCTGCGCTTCGGGGCGCAACGACATCACGGCCGTTCCCCGGCGCAGGCCGGAATCCAGTTGGGCGAACGATTATAATGATGGATGGACGTTCGTCGTTGCGAGCGCAGCGAAGCAACGACGAAGCGTCGGGATTGTCGAAAGCCGATATTACAATGGCTACGCCGACTGCCCCCGGGCCTCCGCCGGGGAACAGCCCGATTCAACCACTGAAACGACCAATCAGAACGGCAGCTTGAACCCCGGCGGCAGCGAAAGCCCGCTGGTCATCTTCGACATCTCGGTGCCGGACACCGCATCGGCCTTCGCCCGCGCGTCGTTATAGGCGGCGGCCAGCAGGTCTTCCAGCATCTGCTTTTCGGACAATTGCATCAGTGAATCGTCGATCGCGATACCGATGATGCGGCCCTTGGCGGATGCCTTCACCTTGACCAGACCACCGCCGGACACACCCTCGACCTCGATCGTGTCGAGATTGGCCTGCGCCTTTTCCAGCTCGTTCTGGACGTTCTGGGCCATCGCCAGGATTTCGTCGATATTCTTCATGCCAGTCTCCGTTTACCCGGCCAGTCCTCCAGGACCGCATCGGGAAAAGCCTCTCGGGCGGCGCGTACCATGGGCGAGTCCCAGGCGGCCAGCCGCTTCGTCTCCTCGGCCGCCTCCTCCTGCTCTTTCAGCGTCGGCGTACCGGGTACGTCGTCGAAGGTAATGCGCCAGACCTGTTTCGTCATCGCCTTCAGCACCAGCGCCAGATCGGTGACGGTATCCGCCGCCATCGGCCGACTGCCGCTCAGCACCAGTTCGGGCGGCGCATAGCGGACGACACGGGCGCCGTTATGCAGCCGCGCCGCCAGCGCCAGCGATCCGTTATCCTCCAGCCGCCTGACCAGATCCTCGAACCGCTCGGGCAACACCGCCTCGACGGGCGCCGGTGGCGGTGCAGGCGGCGCGGCGATCACCGGGGCAGCGGCGGCGGGTGCATGGCCGTCCGCCAGACGCCGCGCGAGATCGCCCGGATCGGGCAATTGCGAGGCATGGATGACGCGCAGCAACGCCATCTCGGCCGCCTCGATCGGCAGGGCGGCGTGCGCGACCTCGTCATGCCCCTTCAGCACCAGTTGCCACAATCGGTGCAGCACCGGGAACGACAGCCCCGCCGCCCAGTCCGCCCGCGCGGTCCGCTCCTCGACCGGCTGCGACGGATCGGCCGCCGCGCCGACCTTGGCCAATGTGATGCCGTGCACCGTCTCCAGCAGCGACCGCAACACCGACACCGGATCGACGCCATAATCATATTGGCGGCGCAGGCTGACCAGCGCCCCCGCCGCGTCGCCGGCCAGCAGCATCGCGAACAGATCGCGCACCGCCCCGCGGTCGGACAGGCCCAGCATCTGGCGCACCGCCTCCGCCGTCACGCCACCGCCGTCGAGGCCAGCATGGGCGATCCCCTGATCGAGGATCGACAGGCCGTCGCGCGCCGACCCTTCGGCGGCGCGGGCAATCAGCGCCAGTGCCTCCGGCTCGGCGGTCACGCCCTCCTTGCGGCATACCTCCGCGAAATGATCCGCGAGCTTTTCGGCCGGGATGCGGCGCAGGTCGAATCGCTGGCACCGCGACAGGACGGTGATGGGCACCTTGTTCACCTCGGTCGTGGCGAACAGGAATTTCACATGCGCGGGCGGTTCCTCCAGCGTCTTCAACAGCGCGTTGAAGGCGTTTTTCGAGAGCATGTGGACCTCGTCCACGATATAGATCTTGAAGCGCGCGGACACCGCCGAATAGCGCGAGGCATCGATGATCTCGCGGACATCGTCGACGCCGGTATGGCTGGCGGCGTCCATCTCGATCACGTCGATGTGCCGGCCCTCGGCGATCGCCCGGCACGGCTCGCAGACGCCGCAGGGGTCGATCGTCGGGCCGCCCTGACCGTCCGGGCCGACGCAGTTGAGCGCCTTCGCGATCAGGCGGGCGGTCGACGTCTTCCCGACGCCGCGGACGCCGGTCATCAGAAACGCATGGGCCAGCCGGTCGCGCTTGATCGCGTTGCCCAGCGTCGTGACCATCGCATCCTGACCGATCAGTTCGGAAAACGTCTGCGGACGATATTTGCGGGCAAGGACGCGATACGCCTCGGGCGGCGGGGCGGTGGCAGGCTGTGGCGGTTCGCCGAGGTCGAAGGAGTCGGACATTGCCGTCGTCTTAGCCGGTCGGCGGGGCGGTGTGGAGGGGAATAGCGTCGCGGCGAAGCCGCGTCGTCAGACGATACTTTGCACCGCTGGCCGCGCCAGCACGTTTTACACGTGCTTGCGGTGGGAGCCGGGACGACCCGCGGCGAAATCGTTGCGGCTGCTTCCGTCAGGACCTGACCGGGTTGGCGACGACCACGTCCGCCCGACTCCCAGGCGCCCTATGGCGGAGCCGGGCGGATCGATCAAGTCGTCAGCGACGAACGCGGACGGTGCGACACACTTGCACCCGGCGACCGTCGCGCCAGCGGTTGGTGCAGACCCGACGCGTACGGACCCGGTCGCGGCCACGGTAATGGCGTCCGCCGTCATGGCGAACGACGGTGCGTTCATGGACGACGGTGCGCTGCGCGGCCGCCGGGGCGATCGGCGCGAGGCCGGACAGCACGACCAGACCGGCGGCAAAAAGGGTGGTGAGTTTCATGCGATGCTTCCTTCGATATCCCGGAACCGGGCGGAATGCGTGGATGAACCGGACCGTTCCAACCGGCCCGGTCCGGTCGAATCAGCGATAGCCGCGGAAACAGGTGCGGACCGGCCCGTACCGACCGCGCTCCATGTGGCAGACGAGGCGACCTCGTCCACGACCGCGATAACCACCGTTCCAGCGCCCGCGATCGCGACGATAGCCGCCGTTCCACCTCTGACCGCGGTCCCAGCGATCCCCGCGCCAGCCGCGATCATGACCATATCCGCGGTCATACCCACGGCCATAACCGTGACGAGGCTGGGCATCGGCGGACGCGGCGACGAAGGTGCCGCTGGCGAGCAGGCCGGCACCGATCAGGGCGACGATTTTCATGAGCTCTTACTCCGTTACGCACCCCCCGAACTACGGCGGGCAGGGCACGGATATGAGCCGGGCAGGATGGATCGATACTGAACCCCATGTTGTCGGAATGTCAGCTTCGGGGGATCCGCACCGTCAGGCCATCGAGCGCGGATGTCAGGATGATCTGGCAGGCCAGCCGGCTGGTGCGCGTGGCCGCCGGGGCGAGATCGAGCAGATCCTCCTCGTTCTCGCTGGCGGGCGGCAGGCGCGGTGCATCGGCGGGATCGACGATGACGTGGCAGGTGGCGCACGCGAGATCGCCGTTGCAGGTCCCCTCCAGCGGCTGCCCCGCCGCCTGCGCGACGTCGAGCAGGCGAACGCCGTCCGCGCCCTGCGCATCGGTGACGGTGCCGTCGGTCGCGACGAAACGGACCCGGATCACAGGCGCTGTGCCTCCGCGGCCGCGATGATCGCGTCGATCGCGGCGGTGAAGCCGGTTTCGGTCGTGTAGCGCCCCCAGCCCAGCCGGATCGACGATCGCGCCGGCCCCTCACCCAGACCGATCGCCCGCAGGACATGGCTCGACCGGCCGGAGCCGCTGGCACAGGCCGATCCGGCGGAGAAGGCGAGATCGCGACAATCGGACATCAGGCGCGCGACATCGAGCCCGGCGCTACGGATGTTGAGATTGCCGCGATAGCGGGGCGCGTCGGTGCCGTTCAGTTGCCAGTCGGACGGCAGCCGGGCGGACGCGATCCGCCACAGATTGTCGATATGCATTTGATCCGCTTCTGCCTGCGTCGCCATCAGCGAGGCCGCCACCCCGAACCCCGCACAAAGCGACGGACTGAGCGTTCCCGATCGCCCCGGTGCCTCCTGACCACCGCCGTGGAGCAACGGCGCGAGATCGACACCGTCGCGTATCCACAGGGCGCCCACGCCCTTCGGCCCGTAGATTTTATGCGCCGAGATCGCGATCATGTCGCACGTCGGCGGAATGGATACGCGGCCATATCCCTGCACGGCATCGCACAGCATCAGCGCACCGGCAGCGCGGGCCATCGCCGCCAGTTCGGCGATCGGCTGGATCACGCCGATCTCGTTATTGACGAGCATCGCCACGACCAGTCCGACCCTCGGCACGATCGCCGCACGGGCAGTGTCGAGATCGACCAGACCATCCGGACCGACCGGTAATATCATGACCGCCCGCCCGCTCTTCGCCTCCGCCGCGACGGTATCGAGAACGGCGGCGTGTTCCGTCGCCAGGGTGACGATCGGCCCGGTCGTTCCCTTGATCGCCCAGTTGAGCGATTCGGTCGCACCGCTGGTGAAGGCGATGCGACCACCGGGCGGACAGAGTGCCGCAATCTGATCGCGCGCCACCTCCACCGCCGCCCGCGCCGCACGACCGGGACGATGCGGAGAGTGAGGATTGGCGTGCTGATCGCGCAGCCAGGGCAGCATCGCCGCCAATGCCTCGGGCGCGAGAGGGGTCGTCGCCTGATAATCGAGGTAGATCATGCCGCGAACCGCCCGGTCGCACGCGCCATCGCCCGCCACGCGGCGATGAAGGCATCGACGTCGGCGTCCGTCGTCGTGCGGCCGAAGCTGACGCGAATCACTTCGCGGGTGGCCGCCTCCGCCCAACCCATCGCCGACAGCACATGGCTGGGCTTCATGCTGCCACTGGCACAAGCGCTGCCCGCCGATACGGCGAAGCCGGCAAGGTCGAGGCGGATCAGTTGCGCGGTCGCGGCGGTGCCGGACAGGCGGTACGACCCGATCGCCGGATGCCGCCATGCGTGCCGGGCAGCCACCTCGCCGCCCGACCGTGCGATCGCATCGTCGAGCCGGGCGCGCAGCAGCACCATCCGGTCGATGTCCTCGGGCTCGGCCAGCGCGGCGGCATAGCCCAGCACGGCGGGGACGTTCTCGGTGCCGGGGCGATAGCCGCGCTCCTGCCCGCCGGTCGGCATCAACGCGGCAAGATCGCGGACCAGCAGCGCGCCGATACCCGGCGGCCCGCCACGTTTGTGCGCCGACAGAGCGACGAAATCGGCCTGTGCGGCCAAGTCCCGATCGGCGCCCACAGGCATCTGCGCGGCATCGACCAGCAGCCGGCCACCCGCCGCATGAACGATGGCCGCGATCTCGGCGAGCGGTTGCCGCACCCCGGTCTCGCTGTTGCACCATTGCGCGGCGACCAGTGCGGGGGTGGGATCGGCGGTTATCCATTCGCGCAGCGCCGACAGATCGATCGTCCCGTCCGCCGTCACCGGCAACACCGTCGCATGCGGGGCGGCACGCAGCACCGCGTCATGCTCGGTCGCGCCGATCGCGATCCGGGTGGCGGTGCCGCGACACAGCGCGATCGCCAGCGATTCGCTTGCCCCACTGGTCAGCAGCGCCTCGCCCGTCCACCCATAGGCAGCGGCGATCGCACGGCGGGCATCTTCCAGGGCCGCACGCGCGGCGCGACCCTCGGTATGCGGCGAGGATGGATTGGCCCAGTTCGCCAGCCCCGCCGCCATCGCCTCCCGGGCGAGTCGCGTCATCGGCGTGGTGGCGGCATGGTCGAGGTATAGGCGGGTCGAGGCGGTCAGGATCGTTCCATCGATAAAACAGGGCCGATTGCGGAGAAGGGCTTTGCGCCTATATAGCGCCCCACATTCCGCGCTCCACCCGGCGCGCCCCAGATTGGCGAGTTTCCATGCCCGAAGTCATCTTTCCCGGTCCCGAAGGCCGTCTGGAGGGCCGTTTCGCGCCCGCTCCCCGTCCCCGCGCACCCGTCGCGATGATCCTGCATCCGCACCCGTCGGCGGGCGGCACGATGAACAACCGTATCGTGCAGGAACTGTACAAGACGTTCCAGCGGCGCGGTTTCGCCACGCTGCGGTTCAATTTCCGTGGCGTCGGCAAGAGCCAGGGCGTGTTCGACAACGGCATCGGCGAATTGTCCGATGCGGCATCGGCGCTCGACTGGGTGCAGAGCTTTCACCCGGAGGCATCGACGACGTGGATCGCCGGATCGGGCTTCGGCGCGTGGATCGGCATGCAGTTGCTGATGCGCCGTCCGGAAATCCGCGGCTTCATCTCGATCGCGCCGCCGGCGAACATGTTCGACTTCACCTTCCTCGCCCCCTGCCCGTCGTCTGGCATCATCATCCAGGGCGAGAATGACGAGGTGGTCACGCCAGTGTCGGTGCAGAAGCTGGTCGACAAGCTGCGCACCCAGAAGCACATCACCATCCACCACGACACGATCCCGAAGGCGAACCATTTCTTCGAGCATGAAATGCCCGAACTGATGGGATCGGTGGACAAATATCTGGACATGCGGCTCGATCCAAAGTCGCCGATCAAGTGAGGCTGGGCGCAGCGGATCAGCCAAGCTGATCTGCGCTAGGGTGCAAAGCCGGCCGGCGGCGCTCTGCGCCGTTCGACGGCATGGGCTTTGCCCGTGACGGGATTCAAGCAACCGCCTATTCGCCAACGACAGACTCAAGCCACGCGCCGAGCAACGCGAAATATGCCGGCGCGTTCGGTGCTGCCCGGGTCGCGAAACGAGTGTCGATCTGTCGTATGGGTGGAACATCCATCATCATCGCGTGATCGGCATTGTCGATCACGCGGACGGTGACCTGAGGAAACCGGGAAGCGGATGATCGCAGCGAGGCGATCGAACCTGCCACCGGCACCCATGGATCCTTCTGCCCGAAGAGGATGAGCGTCGGTACGCGTGACCGTTCGAGCGCGCGCAGGGGATCGGCGCTGATCTGCCGGCGCCATTCGGGATCGTCGATGTTCCCCCTCAGCCAAATCTGGTCGTACCACGGCGCGGTCTTCGCATCGGCTTCCGCTGCTTCAGCTTCGGCGCGGGAGCGGCGGCCGCGGGCATACTCATCGACGATGGTACGGGCGCGGATTGCCCGGTCGATCACCGATAGTGGCTGACCGCGTATCCGCAGGATGTTCGCGACGGCGAAGTTCATCTGGACGTCGGCGGCGGCCATCGGCGCCGAGGCAGCGATGGCGAAGGCGGCTCGCTGTTCCTTGGCCGCGGCAAGGATCGTCAGCCATCCGCCCTGCGACAATCCCCAGAAGCCGATACGCGCGGGATCGATGCCAGGTTCTCGGGACAGCCGCGCGAAGGCGGCGACGGCATCGTCGGCCAGCAGGTCGAAGTTGCCCGGCTTTGCACCGCCATGGTAGAGCGACCTGATCCGCGCCGATCGTACAGAAAGACGGCCATGCCCAGACGCGGCATGATCTGGATCAGATGGCGATACAGCGGATCGGAACGCAACGGCACGCCGGCGCCATGCAGGGCGATGACGGTCGCGCGCGGCCTCGTGCCGGCGGGGTAGAACAGCGTTCCCGACAGGGTCGCGCCGCCATTCTGAAAACTGATATCGCGACTGGTGACGGCGGTATCCGAAGCAACCGCCCATGGTTCCGGCAGCTGCTCGGGTGATCCTGCCAAAGACGACGAAGAAAACATCAGCGAAACAGCAGCAATCAGAGACAGCGCGCGCATCGAGTTTCCTTCCCTGAACCTGACGGCGTGATTTAATAACCGGCCTGTCACGCAACGCCATTGTCTCGTGGTGCCGCCTGCTACATCGTCCAGATCAGCACGTTACCCAGCAGCACCGCCGCCATCACCAGCATCAACACGCCTTTACGCACGTCCCGTCGCCCGCGAATCAGGGCAATGCCGCCGATGACGCACGCGAAGCATCCCAGCATCGCGATCGCCGGCGCCGCCGATGCGATCGATCCCAGCACGCCGTTCACCGGCTGATCGCCAGCGCATAGGCAGCCAGATCGACATTGCCGCCCGACAGGATCGCCAGCGTCCCCGGTTTCACCGGCACACGCCCCGCCAGCAGCGCCGCCAGCGCCACGGCACCGCCGGGTTCGACCACCAGTCGTAACCGCTCCGCCGCCCACCCCTGCGCGGCGGCGATCTCGTCCTCGCTGACCGCCACGCCGGTCGCGTCGCGGCGGGACAGGACATCGAACGTCAGCGGCGAGACGCGCGTGGTCTGGAGCGAATCGCAGGCGGTGGGAGGTGGATTGGGGCCGACCGGCTCGATCCATGACGCCTCCAGACTGCGGCGCATGTCGTCCCATCCTGTCGGTTCCACGAGCCAGATCGCCGCGTCCCTGAGCGCGAGCGCACTGCCCGCCGCCAGACCGCCACCGCCGCATGGGACGACCACCTGTATCGGCGCCCCCAGCCCCGCCAAGGTCATCTGCTGTGCTGCCTCAAGTGCGGCGGAGCCCTGCCCCTCGATGACCCATGGATCGTCGAAACTGGGCACGAGCGTGCTGCCGCGCGCCTCCGCCAATCGACCGGCGATCAGTTCGCGGCTCTCGGTAGCGCGGTCGTAATCGACGACCTCCGCACCCAGTGCCAAGGTGGCCTCGCGCTTCACGCGCGGTGCGTCGGTGGGCATGACGATCGTTGCGGCGATGCCCAGACGACGGGCTGCCCAGGCCACCCCTTGGGCGTGATTGCCGGATGAGAACGCGACGACGCCACGGCGGCGGGCCGCCTCGTCCAGCGCCGTCAGACGGTGCCAGGCGCCGCGCAGTTTGAACGACCCGATCGGTTGCAGGCATTCGGCCTTGAAGGTAACGGGCACGCCCTTGATTTCCGTCGTGAAAATCGGCGTCGGCGGCAGAATTGTCATCAGCTTGGCCGCTGCGTCGCGGACGCCCGCCATGGTAGGCTGTCGCAAAATCGTCACATGTCGTCCTTTGCTGAAGCTAGCCACTTTACATGGGGGGATCACGACCCTAGATCGCGCTTCCGCTGCCCCATGGGACTTCCAACCGCAAGGCAGCTTTTGTCACCGTATGCCGAAAGGCAATTGGAGGTCCCTTGAATTGCACAAGCACCATAGCGCGCTGGGGCTAGCGAAAGCCCAATCGACCGTCCTCCCCACCGTTGGTGGAGGCATCGACATCGCCAGGCGGAACCCGGTTGATCCGGTAACCCTGATTCGTCCCCACGCCGCGGCGCGGGCCGCCCGATTCTTCGCTGAGAAGTTTCCGGGTCGCTCGATGTATGCGGTGAAGGCGAACCCGTCCCCCGACCTGTTGCAGGTGTTGTGGGATAACGGCATCACGCATTACGACGTTGCCTCGATTGCCGAGGTGCGTCTCGTCGCGCGGACGCTGCCCGATGCCACCCTGTGCTTCATGCACCCGGTAAAGGCCGAGGAAGCGGTCGCCGAAGCGTATTTCACCCATGGCGTGCGGGTGTTCTCGCTCGACAGCATCGAAGAACTCGACAAGGTGATGCGCGCAACGCGCAACGCGTCCGATCTGACGCTGTGCGTCCGGCTGCGCGTGTCGTCCGAATATTCGAAGCTGAGCCTCGCATCGAAATTCGGTGTAGCGCCGGGCGAATCGAAGGAACTGCTGTTCGCGGCCCGTCAGGCGGCGGACGCCTTGGGTATCTGCTTCCACGTTGGCAGCCAGGCGATGACCCCGGATGCCTATGCGCAGGCGATGGAGCGCGTGCGCGCGGCGATCGTGGAGGCGGCCGTAACCGTCGACGTGATCGACGTCGGCGGCGGTTTCCCCTCGTCCTATCCGGGCATGGAGCCACCGCCGCTGGAGCGCTTCTTCGAGACGATCCACCGCGCGTTCGAAAGCCTGCCGATCAGCTATTCGGCGGAATTGTGGGCGGAGCCGGGCCGGGCCCTGTGCGCGGAATACAGCTCGGTCGTGGTGCGCGTGGAGCGTCGCCGCGGCAACGAACTGTACATCAACGACGGTGCGTATGGCGCGCTGTTCGATGCGGCGCATATCGGCTGGCGCTTCCCCGTCACGCTGTTGCGTGAGCCGGAATCGACGGTGCGGGATCATCCGTTCTCCTTCTATGGCCCGACCTGCGACGACATGGACCATATGGCAGGCCCGTTCCTGCTGCCGGCCGATGTGCAGGTGGGCGATTATATCGAGATCGGGATGCTCGGCGCCTATGGCGCGGCGATGCGGACGGCGTTCAACGGCTTCGGTTCGGAAGAGACCGTGATCGTGGACGACGAGCCGATGGTGTCGCTCTATACTGATCTGACCGGCCATGCCGGGGTCGCATCGAACGTCGTCAAGCTGTAACGCACTGCCATCATTACCTGTCACCCCGGCGAAAGCCGGGGTCTTCGCAAGGCGCGCATCGCGACCGCCGGTGAAGACCCCGAATTTCGTCGGGCGACGGCTGTTTACCAGGGAATTGACATGACCGAAGACACCCGCATCGACGCGCAGCGCAAGGCGGAACTGCTTTCGACCACGGTCGAGCATATCGACATCACGAAGTTCGACGCGCGACCGATCGTCGACGCGATGAAAAAGATGTCGTTCACCAGCCGCGATCTTGGCCGCGCGACCGAAATCTATAACCAGATGCTGGCCGACAAGGACTGCACGATCTTCCTCGTCATCGCCGGTTCGACCTCGGCCGGTGGCTGCATGGATCTATACGCCGAATTGTTGCGCAACAACATGATCGACGGCATCGTCGCGACCGGCGCGTCGATCGTCGACATGGATTTCTTCGAGGGCCTTGGCCACAAGCATTATCAGGCGCTGGAAGTGCCAGATGACGATACGCTGCGCTCGCTGCTGATCGATCGCATTTACGACACGTATATCGACGAAGAGCAGTTGCAGGATTGCGACCACACGATCCTCGACATCGCCAATTCGCTGGAGCCGCGCCCCTATTCGAGCCGCGAGTTCATCCGCGCGATGGGCAAGTATCTGGTCGAGAACGGCAAGAAGGAAAACAGCCTCGTCAAGCTCGCCTATGAGCATGATGTGCCGATCTTCTGCCCGGCGTTCGTCGATTCCTCGGCCGGCTTCGGTCTGGTGAAGCATCAGGTCGATCGCGCGAAGGAGGGCAAGCCGTACATGGTGCTCGACGCGATCGCCGATTTCCGCGAGCTGACCGACATCAAGATCAAGGCCGGCACCACGGGCCTGCTGATGATCGGCGGCGGTGTGCCGAAGAACTTCATCCAGGACACCGTCGTCTGCGCCGAAATCCTCGGCCATGACGATGTACAGGTGCATAAGTATGCGGTGCAGATCACCGTCGCCGACGTGCGTGACGGTGCGTGTTCGTCCTCGACGCTGCAGGAAGCGGCATCGTGGGGCAAGGTGAACACGGGCATCGAGCAGATGGTGTTCGCCGAGGCCGGGTCGGTGATGCCGCTGCTGGCATCTGACGCCTATCATCGCGGCCTGTGGAAGGACCGTCCGGTTCGCAAGTGGGGCGCGACCTTCGACTGATCCGTACCGGCATCGCCGGACAAGCGACGGCCCTCGCACCGGATTATCCGATGTGGGGGTCGTTGCCGTTTGGGCGCTATGACGATTGACAGACGAACCTAGAAGTTCCTGACCGAAGATGGGGAACCGGCACGGCACAGGCGCGATGAAAGGCGCATATTGCAACCTCCGGATGGAGCGGCCGATATTGTCTACGTGGTGGCGCCAGTGCGTGGATCGATTGGGCCTATGCCGGCCCACGGATTGCACAGCGTAGCGTACGCGACCAACAACGGGCGCGACCAAGGTTCGCGCTGTTCCTGCTATCCAATCTCGCGCTCCGTTCGCTGACGCAGCGCGCTGCAATGGCAGCGTTCGGTTAGACGGCCACCCGCTCGATCGCTGGCGGATGCCCGAGGAACGCCGCCGGGCTGGCGGTCGCACCATAGGCGCCGGCGAGAAAGATCGCGATCACATCGCCAGGCTCGATGTGCGGCAGGGCTACCCTGTCCCCCAGCCGGTCCAGTGGTGTGCAGAGTGGACCGACCACGTTGACCGTCTCCACCACCGGCTCGCCCATGCGATCCGCGACGGCGAGCGGGTAGTTGCGCCGTACCACCGTGCCGAAATTGCCGGACGCCGCAAGCTGGTGGTTCAGGCCGCCATCGAGGACGATGAAGATTTCGCCACCACTTTCCTTGCGATCCACCACGCGGGCCAGATAGACCCCGGCCTCCGCCACCAGCCAGCGGCCAAGTTCGATCGCGAAGCGACTGCTCGCCAAAACCGTCGGTCGCGTTGCGAGGGCGTCGGCCAGTCGGCTGCCGATCGTCTCGATATCGAGTGGCCGGTCGCCTGAAAAATACGGCACGCCGAACCCACCGCCGAGGTTGACGAGCGGCGGCAACGCGCCGGCTTCGTCCGCCAGCCGCGCTGCCAGCGCGACGGTGGCGGCCTGCGTCTCCGCAACAGCATCGGCGTCCAGTGCCTGACTGCCGGCATAGATGTGGAAGCCGCGCCAGTCGACGCCGGCCGCGATCAATCGGCGGACGAGCGCCGGCACGCGGACCGCATCGATGCCGAAGGGCGACGGGCGGCCGCCCATCTTCATGCCCGATCCGCGCAACTCGATATCCGGGTTCACCCGCACTGCCAGCCGCGGCGTGCGGTCAAGGCGATCGGCGATCGCGATTGCCCGCGTCGCCTCGGCTTCGGATTCCAGGTTCAACGTCACCCCGGCCGCGATGGCGGCTTCCAGTTCGGTGTCCCGCTTGCCCGGCCCGGCGAAGCTGATCGCAGTCGCGGGCTTCACCGTCAGGGCACGATGCAGTTCGCCGGCCGAGGCGATATCCAGTCCATCGACCAGCGGCGCGATGGCAGCAAGCAGGTCGGGGTGCGGATTGGCCTTGATCGCGTAATGGAGATCGACCGCCGGCATCGCTGCCCTGAACCGCGCTATACGCGCCGCGACGATCGCCGCATCATACACGAAGACAGGCGTACCCGCCGCCGCCCAGTCGCCGGCGAGATGACCGGCGATCGTCAAAACGCCATGCTGATCGGCATATTCGGGGGGGATCGGCCCCATCGGTTTGGGGTTCATTCCGGCGCCCCTTGCTCTTGATGACCCTGCCTAACAAGATCACGGATCAAGGCGCGGTCGAGCTTGCCGTTGGCATTGCGCGGCAGGGCAGCGCGCCAGACATAATGGACGGGCTGCATCCAGTAGGGCAATTCCGCCTTCAGCCTGGCGCGCAGTATCGGTTCATGCATGGCATCGCCGGCCAGCATCACCGCGACGATCTGACCCTGCCGTTCGTCGGGTATGCCTAGCGCCACCGCTTCGCGGGCTTCCCCGCCGGACAGGACCGCTTCCTCGATTTCCTGAGGGCTGATCCGGTGGCCGGCGCTCTTTATCATCTCGTCGTAGCGACCGACGAAGCGAAACAGACCGTTCTTGCCCTCGACCACCGTGTCGCCGGACCACACCGCCATGCCGCCCGATCGTGCGAAGGCAGGCGCGGGGCGGAAACGGTGGGCGGTACGTTCGGCATCCTGCCAATATCCTTGCGTGACGAGCGGGCCGGCGTGGACCAGTTCGCCCGGCTCGTCCGGCGCAGCGCGAGTGCCGTCGGGGCGGACGGCCATCACTTCCGCGAAGGGGATCGCGCGGCCGATCGAATCGGGATGTGCATCGACCAGTGAAGGGTCGAGATAGGTCGATCGGAACGCCTCGGTCAGACCGTACATGGGATACAGGTCCGCTTGGGGGAAACGTTCGCGCAAGCGCCGAACCAGTTGTGGTGTCAGCGCGCCACCCGAATTGGTCAGACGGCGAAGCGTCCCGGCGGTTTCAGGAGGCCATTCCGCCTCCAGCAATTGAACCCAGAGCGGCGGGACACCGGCGAGGGTGGTCGCACCGACCCGCGCGACAGCCTTCACCACATCGCGCGCCGTCAGGTAATCGAGTGGCGCCACGGCGGCACCGGCTGCCCAGGTGGAAAACAGCTGGTTCTGGCCGTAATCGAAGCCGAGTGGCAAGACGCCCAGCACACGGTCGTGCGGTTCCAGCTTCAGATAATGCGCGACCGAAATCGCGCCGAGCCACAGATTGGCGTGGCTGAGCATCACCCCCTTGGGCCGTCCCGTCGAGCCGGAGGTGTAGAGGATGGAGACGAGATCGCCGGGGTCGGCATCGGAAGGCGCCAGCCCCGCCCCCGCCAATGGCACCGCGGTGTCCTCCGCGACGGTGCATCCCACCGGTAAGTCGTCCAGCGCCAGCGTCGCGGCGCGCGAGGCTTGGGTGACGAGCAGACGTGCGCCGCTGTCGGCAAGAATATGCGCCACCTGTGCGCGACGGAGTGCCGGATTGAGGGGGACATGGACCAATCGCGCGCGCGCGGCGGCGAGCGGCATGACGCAGGCGATCCGGGTCTTGGGCAACCACGTCGCAACCCGGTCGCCGGGTTCCAGCCCCTCCGCGCGCAGCCAGGCGGCAGCGGCGGCCACAGCCTGCCCCAGTTGCGCGAAGCTCCATTCACCCGCGCGGTCGATCAGCGCCGGGTCTTCCGCCCGGCCGCAGGCGGTCAGCCGGTCGATGGCGTGAGGAACGGGGTCGAGCGCGATCATATCGAACCGCATAGCAGAGCGATTGCCGTTTTCATGCCCGCGCGGTAACGCCCGCCGCGATAATGGCGGGGAAGATGATGACGGGCGACGCAACCAGCGACGATGTGATCGAAACCAATGTACGCGGCGTGCTGGCCGACGTGCTCGGCATCGCGCCCGAACGCGCGGCTACCTTCACCGTCGATACGCCGTTGTTCGGGGCACTGCCCGAACTCGATTCGATGGCGGTCGCCGGTGTGCTGACCGAGCTGGAAGACCGGCTCGGCATCCTGATCGAGGATGATGAAGTGGATGGCGACATGCTCGAAACCTTCGGCGCACTGACCGATTTCGTGCGGAGCAAGGCGCAGGGGCTTTAGGCCCCTACTCCGCCGCCTCGGCCATTTCCTCGAACTCCACCGCCGCCAGGAAGCGTTCGGCATCCAGCGCGGCCATGCAGCCGGTGCCGGCCGCCGTCACCGCCTGACGATAGATCTTGTCCGCCACATCGCCGCACGCGAACACGCCTGCGACGTTGGTGCGCGTCGATCCCGTCTCCACTGCGATATAGCCATCGCTGTCGAGGTCGAGATGCCCCCGGAACAGTTCGGTTGCGGGGTGATGGCCGATCGCCACGAAGCCGCCCTCGACATCCAGTCGGCTGTGCTCGCCAGTCACCGTGTCTTCCAGATCGAGCGCGACGAGGCCGGCATTGCCGCCACCATCGACGAATTCGCGGACTTCCTTGTTCCAGAGCACCGTGATGTTCGGATGGGCGTGGAGCCGCTCCTGCAGGATGCGCTCGGCACGCAATGAATCGCGGCGGTGGATCAGCGTCACGTCGTCGGAATGGTTCGTCAGGTACAGCGCCTCCTCGACCGCGGTGTTGCCGCCGCCAATCACCGCGACCTTCTTGCCGCGATAGAAGAATCCGTCGCAGGTGGCGCAGGCGGACACGCCCTTGCCCTTCATGGCGTGTTCGCTGTCCAGCCCCAGCCACTTGGCCTGCGCGCCGGTGGCGATCACCAGCACCTCGCCCTCATACACGTCGCCGCCGTCGCCGATCAGGCGGAACGGCCGACGCGACAGATCGACTTCGACGATCGTGTCCCACATCAGGCGGGTGCCGACATGTTCAGCCTGCTTCTGCATCTGCTCCATCAGCCACGGACCCTGGATCACATCCGCGAAGCCGGGATAATTCTCGACATCGGTCGTCGTCGTCAGCTGGCCGCCGGGCTGGATGCCCTGCACCACGATCGGCGCCATCCCGGCGCGCGCACCATAGATCGCGGCGGACAGGCCGGCCGGACCTGAACCGAGGATAAGCATACGCGTGGTGTGGGTGGTCATCGAACGATCCTGTAGTGTGACGCCCATCTAGTCGTTCGCGCACTGAATTTGAACCGCCCCGCATCGAAACTCGCGCCGCTTCGTTCCGCTTTTAAGCGGAGGACGGCATGAGTGACGACAAGGACGTTGTAATCAAGGAATATACCGCTCCGGCCGGTGGCTGGGGATCGATGAAGGGCATGTCGAAGATCCTGCCCAAAGAAGGCATCAGTCCCGACGTGCTCGATGCGCTCCGTCGCCAGAACAAGCCCGAAGGCGTGATGTGCGTGTCCTGTGCCTGGGGCAAACCGGCCAAGCCGCATATCGCCGAATTCTGCGAAAACGGGGCGAAGGCCACCGCGTGGGAACTGACCAGCCATCGCGTCACGCCCGAATTCTTTCAGAAGCACAGCGTGTCCGAACTTGCTGAGTGGCCGGATTACGATCTGGAACAAGCCGGGCGGCTAACGCATCCGATGAAATACGATGCGGCGACCGACAAATATGTCGCCGTCGGCTGGCAGGAAGCGTTCGACGCGATCGGCGCCAAGCTGAAGACCTGCGACCCCACCAAGGTCGTCCTGTACGCCTCCGGCCGCGCCAGTCTCGAAACGTCGTTCATGTACAGCCTGATGGCGCGGATGTGGGGGCAGCAGAACCTGCCCGATTCGTCGAACATGTGCCACGAGACCACGTCGGTCGGGATGAAGAGCGCGATAGGTTCGCCGGTGGCGACGATCCAGCTTGAGGATTACGACAAGTGCGACGCGATCTTCGTGTTCGGACAGAATGTCGGCACCAACGCGCCGCGGATGCTCCACACATTGCAGGAATGCCGCGAGCGCGGGGTGGAGATCGTCACCTTCAATCCCTTGCGCGAGCGCGGCTGGGAACGCTTCGCCAGTCCGCAGAGTCCGGTGCAGATGACGGTCGGCGCACCGACAAAGATATCCAGCCAATATCATCAGGTGTGCGCCGGCGGCGACATCTCGGCGATGCTCGGCATCTGCAAATATGTGATCGAGGCGGACGACCGCGCGCAGACCGAGGGGGGCGAGCGCATCCTCGACCATCATTTCATCGCGCAACACACCGTCCGCTTCGACGACTTCGCCACCTTTTGTCGCAACGCGCGCTGGGAAGAGATCGTCGATGAAAGCGGCCTGAGCCGCAACGCGATCGAGGGCGCGGCGCGGGTCTATATGAAGGCGGAACGCGTCATCGCCGTGTACGGCATGGGCATCACCCAGCACCGCTATGGCATCGACAGCCTGTACATGATCCTGAACATGCTGTTCCTGCGCGGTAACATCGGTCGTGAGGGTGCCGGCCCCGGCCCGGTGCGCGGCCATAGCAACGTGCAGGGCCAGCGCACCGTCGGCATCACCGAGAAGACCGAACTGGCGCCGGTCGAGCGGCTGAAGGAATTGTTCGAGTTCGAACCGCCGACCGAAAAGGGTTGGGACACGGTCGAAAGCTGCCGCGAGATCATTGCCGGAACCGCGCAGGGTTTCGTTCAGCTCGGCGGCAATTTCCTGCGTGCGACGCCTGAACATGCGGCAATGAAGGAAGGGTGGGCCAAGCTGCCGATCGCGGTCCATATCGCGACCAAGCTCAACAAGAGCCATCTGTATCCGGGCGAAGAATCGTATATCCTCCCCTGCCTCGGCCGGATGGAACAGGACATGCAGACAGGCGGCCGGCAGGCGGTGTCGATGGAGGACTCGTTCAGTCACATCTATGGTTCGGTCGGCAAGGCGACGCCGGCCGCCGAGACGTTGCTGTCCGAACCAGCGATCATCGCCGGCATCGCCAAGGCGCTGCTACCGGACAATCCCAATGTGCCCTGGGATGAATGGGTCGGCGATTACGGTCTCGTCCGCACGGCGATCGAGAACGTCTATCCGGACAAGTTCGCCAATTTCAACGAACGCCTGTTCGTGCCCGGCGGCTTCTGGAAGGGTAATCCCGCGTCCCACCGCGAATGGCAGACCGATAGCGGCAAGGCGGAATTCAACGTGCCCCGGGCGCTGAACGCCAGCGGCTTCGCCGAGAAGGAGGGCAGGTTCCGGTTAGTGACATTGCGGTCCAACGACCAGTTCAACACCACCATCTATGGCTATGACGATCGCTTCCGCGGGATCAAGGGCACGCGGATGGTGGTGATGATGAACCGTGCGGACATCGCCCATCTCGGTATTGCAGACGGCGATACGGTCGCACTGGAAAGCGATGCGGAGGACGGCATCGAACGCGTCGTCGAAGGGCTGCGGGTCGTGGAATACAACATTCCCGAAGGATGCCTGGGTGGATACTATCCCGAGCTGAACTACCTGATCCCGTTGGAACACCATGCGCTGGAAAGCCATGTGCCAGCGGGTAAGTCGGTGCCGGTCAGGGTGAGGATATGACCAGACCGCTGGGCGCCGTGCTGGCCGGTGGCCGGTCGTCGAGGTTCGGCACCGACAAGGCACAGGCCGTACTGGAAGGCCGGACACTGGTCGATCACGCCGTTGCGACGCTGCGGCGACACTGTGACGAGGTGGTGGTGATCGGCAAGCAGGCGGCTGGTTTGCCTGACCTCCCCCGCCCCGGGCTGGGACCATTGGGCGGGATCGCGGCGGCGCTGGATCATGCGGCGACGCACGATTTTCGCTGCGTCTTGACGATCGGTTGCGACATGCCGCGCCTTCCCGATGAATTGATCGAGGCGCTGCTGCATCGCGGCCCGGCCTATTGCGAGGACGCGCCGGTGCTGGGTCACTGGTCATCCGCCTTGGGCGCGCATCTGTTGGCACATATCGAGACGGCGTCGAACCGGTCGGTCAGGGGCTGGGCGGAAAGCGTCGGCGCTTTGCCGATCCGCGCCGCGACCAGTTTGGCCAATGTGAACACACGTGATGATCTTGCCGCGCTGGAAGGCGATATGCTGACCGCATGACGATGCGACCAATGCCCGCGAGCATCATGCGACCGGATGGCATAACGGCGGGCGAGCGATGCGTAGCGGTGGAAGCGCCCGTGTCGATCGAGGTCGATGGCCTTGGCTATGCCGTGATGATGATGACCCCTGCCGATCTGGAGGCCTTCGCGATCGGCTTCATGCTGACCGAGCGACTGGCCGACACCGTCGCCGATGTCGTCGCCGTGGAGCCGTTCGAAACGGAGGCGGGCTGGATCGTCCGCATCGCCCTGGCCGATCGCTGCCGCAACCGTATCCATGACCGGGTGCGGCATCGGACCAGCGATACGAGCTGCGGCCTGTGCGGGATCGCAGGGCTGGAGCAGCTTCATCGACCTGCGCCGATGGCGCCGCGTCCCGATGTGACCCGAGAAGCCCTGTTTGCCGCGCTGAAGAACCTGCGCGATCACCAGCCGCTCAACGCCGCTACGGGGGCTGTCCACGCTGCCACCGTCTGTAATCGTCAGGGAGAGGTTGTAGCAGCTTATGAGGATGTCGGGCGACATAACGCACTGGACAAACTCGTCGGCGGGCTGGCGGGACGCGGCGTGGACGGGTTCATTCTCGTCACATCGCGGATCAGCTTCGAGATGGTCGACAAGGCGTTGATAGCGGGCGCTCCGCTGCTCGTCGGCGTATCGGCGCCCACCAGCATGGCGATCGCCCATGCCGCCGCCCACGGCCTGACGCTGATCGCGCTGGCCCGGCGGGACGCGATGCTCGTCGTCAACGATCCATGGAAAAGGTTCGCGAGTGGTAGCGAAGGAGGGACTTGAACCCCCGACCCCAGGATTATGATTCCCGTGCTCTAACCAGCTGAGCTACTTCGCCCCAAGAGGCATGTTCACTCGCGAGCGGCGCCTATAGGAAGCGTCGCGGAGGCGGTCAAGCGAACATATGCCGTGACAGCGCTTCCCATGGACCACCGCGATACCACCACGTCGCCAGCCCCGTGAGTTCGACCGGGCGCGGACGGAAATCCTTGGCCAGTCGGTCGAGCAACAGCTTCGCGACATTCGGCGTCACCTTGTTCTGGATGGTGACGTGAGGCCGCCATCCACCGGCATCCTGTGGCGTCAACAGCCCGGCGAACGCATCGACAAGGTCATGACGGATCGCCGCCAGTCCCGGTGCATCGAGCCGGTACGCGACACCTCGACCCAGCGACATCAGTCCGGCGATCCGTACGTCTGGCGCACGGACGGCGCGCGTGGCCTGGGTCAGTCGATGCTTCAACTCATCGGCTGCGGATGGCGGTAGGTGATGAAACAGCGTGCAATGCGCCGACAGCACGTTCCGCTCGGGTGGAAAGAACTCCGCCCGCTGGGCATCGAACCAGCCCTGATCCGACCGTCCGAATAGAGCGGTCACGATAATCGGCGCAGGGATCGGCGCTGCTGGAAAATCGCCCGTCAAATCTCGACCTGACTGCCCAGCTCGACCACGCGATTCGACGGCAGGCGGAAAAACTCCATCGCGCTTTCCGCGTTGCGCAGCATCCACGCAAACAGCTTCTCGCGCCATAGCGCCATGCCGGGCCGTTCGGACGCGATCAGCGTCTGGCGAGACAGGAAGAAGCTGGTGTCCATCATCTTTACCTCGGCACCCGGACCATAGGCGTTCTTCAATGCGAACGGTACGTTTGGCTCCTCCATGAAGCCGAAGCGCAATACGACCCGGTGGAAGCCATGGCCAAGTTCCTCATGCTTCACCCGCTCCGCATCCGGCCAGTAAGGCTGATCGGCGATCGCGACGGTCAACAGGATGATGCGGTCGTGCAGCACCTTGTTGTGCTTCAGGTTGTGGAGCAGCGCATGCGGCACTCCCTCGGCGGTGGAGGTCATGAACACCGCGGTTCCCGGCACCCGGCTGGCCGAGGTGGCGGCCGAGGCGATGAACACCTTGATCGGCATCGCCGCATCGCGCAGCCGGTCGATCATCAGCTTGCGCCCGGTCGACCAGGTCGTGAGCGCCGTGAACACGACCGCGCCCACCAACAGCGGGAACCAGCCGCCATCGGGCACCTTCGTCAGGTTCGATGCGAAATACGCGCCGTCGATCAGCAGGAACAGGCCGACGAACAGCCACGTCGCCCATGCCGGCCATTGCCATACCCGCCGGATCAGCACGCCGACCATGAAGGTGCTGATGAACATCGTCCCCGTCACGGCGATGCCATACGCCGCCGCCAGATTGGACGATTCGCGAAAGCCGAAGATCAGCAGCAGCACCATGACCATCAACGCCCAGTTAACGACCGGGATGTAGATCTGTCCCGCTTCGGCCGCACTGGTATGCTCGATGCGCAAACGCGGCATCAGACCCAGTTGCACCGCCTGTTGCACGACGGAGAACGCGCCGGTGATCACCGCCTGGCTGGCGATGACGGTGGCCATGGTCGACAGGATGACCAGCGGCAGGCGCCAGTCCTCCGACGCCATCAGGAAGAAGGGGTTTTTCGCAGCGTCGGGCTGATCGAGCAGCAGCGCCCCCTGCCCCAGATAATTCACCATCAGGGCGGGGAAGACGAGATACAGCCACGCTACTTCGATCGGGCGACGGCCGAAATGGCCCATGTCGGCGTAAAGCGCCTCTGCCCCCGTCACGGCCAACACGACGGAACCCAGCGCCAGAAACGCCAGCATTCCGTCCGTCATGACGAACCGGACCGCCCAGCGCGGGTCGATCGCCATCAGGATATCAGGCCGGCCAAGAATATTGATGACGCCCAGCACCGTCAGCGTCATGAAATAAACGAGCATGATCGGGCCGAAAAATCGCCCGACCCGCGCCGTGCCGCTCGACTGGATGTAGAACAGGCCCATCAGAATCACGACCGCGATCGGGATGACGAACGCGTTGAACCCCTGCTCCACGGTCGCCAATCCCTCGACCGCCGACAGCACCGACACGGCGGGCGTGATCATGCAGTCGCCGAAGAACAGCGCCGTCGCCAGCACGCCGAGGATCACGAGGCTCGGGCCCCATCGCCCGCCACCCGTCCGCCGCTGGATCAGCGCCAGCAGCGCAAGACTGCCGCCTTCGCCGTTATTGTCGGCACGCAGGATGATGAGCACGTATTTCAACGTGACGATCATCGCCAGCGACCAGAAGATCAGGCTGACGACGCCGAAGATATGGAGTTGATCGACCGCCAGCGGATGATGGCCGACGAACACCTCCTTCATCGCATACAGCGGGCTGGTGCCGATATCGCCATAGACGACCCCGATCGCGCCGAGCGCCAGCTTGGCCAGTCCCTGTTTGGGATGATGCTGATAGCCATCGGCGGCCGTGCCGAGGGCCGCTGAAGTCTTGCTGGTGGAGGTGCTCACGGGCGGATCGATCGATCCGCGATGCGGGGTGCCATACCGCAGGCAAACGACGCACTATCAGGTGCTGACATGAACGCGCGATTAGCATGGTCGCCGAACACCCGCAACGGGACAACATGGTTGCCGCACGTTATAGCGCCAGCATCAGAACAAAAGAGAGGTTACCATGAAGATCGGCGTTCCCAAGGAAATCAAGAATCACGAATATCGCGTGGGACTGACGCCACCATCGGTCGCCGAACTGGTCGCGGCCGGACATGAGGTGGTGGTCGAAACGAAGGCTGGTGCGGGCATCGATTTCGAGGATGCCGATTACCGAGCGGCGGGCGCGACCATCCTGCCGGATGCCCGATCCGTCTTCGCCGGCGCCGAGATGATCGTGAAGGTGAAGGAACCGCAGGCCAGCGAGATCGCCCTGCTGGAGCCACGCCACCTGCTGTTCACCTATCTGCACCTTGCAGCCGACAAGCCGCAGGCGGAAGGGTTGATGGCGTCGGGCGCAACCTGCATCGCGTATGAGACGGTGACGGCGCAGGGCGGCGGCCTGCCATTGCTGAAGCCGATGTCGGAGGTCGCAGGGCGCATGTCGGTGCAGGTGGGCGCCCACTATCTGGAGAAGGAACAGGGCGGTCGCGGGGTGTTGCTGGGCGGCGTGCCGGGCGTGGCGCCGGCCAAGGTCGCGATTCTGGGCGGCGGTGTGTCGGGCATCAATGCCGCGCAGATGGCGGTCGGGATGCGGGCCGATGTAACGATCTATGACCTGAACATGGCCCGGCTTGCCGAACTGGACATGTTCTTCTCCAGCCAGATCAAGACCGCCTATGCCAGCAAGGCGGCCATCGCGGCGGCGGTGAAGAACGCGCATCTGGTGATCGGTGCGGTTCTGGTACCGGGGGCCGCCGCGCCGAAGCTGGTAACGCGTGAGATGCTGAAGACGATGAAGCGCGGCAGCGTACTGGTCGATATCGCGATCGATCAGGGCGGCTGTTTCGAGACGTCGCACGCCACGACGCATGAGGACCCGGTGTTCGAGGTCGATGGCGTGATCCATTATTGCGTCGCGAACATGCCCGGCGCGGTGGCGCGGACGTCGGCGTTCGCACTTAACAACGCGACGCTGCCCTTTGCGGTGAAGCTCGCCAATCTGGGTGCCGACGCGGCGATGGCGGCCGACCCGCATCTGGCGGCGGGTCTCAATGTATCGGGTGGCAAGATTCGCCATGCAGCCGTTGCCGAGGCGCTCGATCTGCCGCTGAACTGACTCACCAGAAGCGGAACACATTGTGAACAGGGGTGTTGGTCAACCGGAAGGATTTTTGCGATGACCGACACCCCGAACCCGAAGACCGAAACCTTTTCCAATGCCGAGAAGGACCCCGACGACTGGACCACCGGCGACGAGCCGATGACCGGCGCACAGGCCAGCTACCTCAAGACCTTGAGCGAAGAAGCGCATGAGGAATTCGACGACAAGCTGAGCAAGGCGGACGCCTCGAAGCGGATCGATGAGTTGCAGGCAAAAACAGGACGTGGCGCGTCCTGATCGTTCAGCGGTCCAGCATCTGCCGGAGATTGTCGATCAGCGCGAGCCGTTCGACAATTGCCGGTCTATAGACAGCGTCGGGTGCCGTCAGCGACAGTGCCCGACGCCATGAAGCCTCAGCCCCATCGACATCGCCGGCACGTGCGAGAGCCATTCCCCGAAAGAACGGTGGCCCGGGATGACGTGGATCAAGCTGGGCAGCGTGACTAAAGGCCAGCGCCGCCGCCGGCGATAGCTGACCATGGTCATGCCGGGCGATCGCGTCGCCGAGCGCCGTCCACAGTTGCACGCTTTTCGGCGAGTTGCGGATGCCGCCCAGAATAGTCTGCACTTCGTATCGCGACGATCCATTGCGCGACAGCGCATCGGCTGCCGTCAGATACGCCCCCTCGGCACCGAAGCGACCGAACATCTGACCGCGGATATCGGTAATCGCCGGATCGGTGGCCAGCGTCTCGCCGGCTGGTATCGCAAGCTGTGCAGGAAGATCGGGTCGGCATTGCAGCGCATATCCGGTCGCGCCCAGCATCAACGCGGCGCCGACCATCGACCACACCAGTCGCGGCAGGCGCAGCAGCACCAACGCGACAAACGCCGCCGCCATCATGATCACGAGCGCCAGCCAGCCCATCAACGTCGCCGCCTGAAACTGGCTCGGGCGATCCACACACCCAGCCCGAGAAGCAGGACCGGCGTCGCCCACAACAGCGACGTCGCCGCGGACAGCGGCGGGTCATAGGAGATATAGTCGCCGTATCGCCCGATCAGCCAGTCGCGGATCGCGATCGGCGATTCGCCGGCCTGAATGCGCTGACGAACCAGAGCGCGCATGTCGCCCGCCATCGTCGCATCGCTGTCTGCAATCGACTGGCCCTGACAGACGACGCAGCGCAGCGTTTCCATCAACGCCTTTGCCGCCGCCTCCTGCGTCGGATCGGCAAGCTGCGTGTCGGCGAGCGCCGCGGGCGCGGTCGATTGAGCGAGCGCGATGGCCGGCGACAGGGCCAGAACGATGGGTAGTAATATCCTCACCGCAGTTTCCGAAAATCGGCGAGGATCTCGTCGACCTGCTCTGGCCGGATATCGCCGACATATTGCCGCACGACGATGCCCTTGCCGTCGATCAGGAACGTCTCCGGCACGCCGGACGAGCCGAGCGACAATTGCACCGCGCTGACCCGGTCGTCGCCGATCCGTGCATAAGGATCGCCGACACGCGCCAGGAACCGGCGGATCGCCGGTGTCGTATCGCGAATCGCGATAGCGTCGATCGGTACGCCCGCTGCCTTCAGGCGCATCAACTGCGGAGCCTCCGCCACGCATGGCACGCACCAACTGGCGAACACGTTCAACAGGCGCGGCCCCTGCCCCGCCATCGCCGCGCTCGACAGACCCGGCTTGCCGGGAATCAGCGGCGGCAGCGAAAACGCCGGCAACGGCTTGCCGATCAGCGCCGACCGTACCGTCCGATCGGCCGGTCGCATCAAACCCGATGCGACGACCGCGAAGAGCAGAGCGAAGCCGACCAGCGGCAGCCAGAGTACACGCCGCGTCACAGCCACGCCGGTTCCGGCCGGGAACGGCGGCGCGGCCGCACTCGCCCAAGCAGCGACAGCGCACCGCCCAATGCCACCAACACGCCGCCGAACCAGATCAGCGTCACGAACGGTTTCCACCACAACCGCAACTGCCAGCGCCCCCGGCCATCCGCCACGCCCAGCACGGTATATAGCTGACCATCCAGCACGGTCGCGATCGCCGACTCGCTGGTCGTCGTCGGCGGATCGGTGAAGGTGCGCGATTGCGGGTACAGGCGTCGCGATCCACCATCGCGGGTCACGGTCAATTGCGCCTGCAACGCCGACCAATTGTCCGCCACCACGGGCGAAATGCCGTCCAGCGTCACCCGGTATGGCCCGATCCGCGTTGCGTCACCCGGTCTGAGGGCGATCAGGCGCTCGGCGGTGAAGGCGGCGTCACACGCCATGCCTGCCAGTGATACGGCAATGCCCAGATGCGCGATGACCATCCCCCAGGTGAATAGCGGCGTCCGGCGCAGATCACGCTTCCACAAGGGCGCGACGCTCGCCACCGCCAGACCCGTCGCCGCGCTCAGTCCCAGCAGCGGCAGCACACCGATCGGCATCGCGAACACGATCAGCCCTGCAAAGGCAAAGGCCGTCGCGGCGATCGGCCAGGTCGCCCGCGCGATCACCGCCTGCGCCTCATCCCGTCGCCAGCGCAGCAGCGGGCCGACCGCCATGATCGCCACGAGCAGCAACGCGATCGGTCCCGCCGCCTTGTTGAAGAACGGCGGCCCCACGGACAATTGCACGCCGAAACCGGCGGCGACGATCGGGTAAAGCGTACCGATCAACACGATGCCGAGGATCACCGACAGCAACAGGTTGTTGGCGACCAGCCCGCCCTCGCGACTGACCGGATCGAACATCGTCCCCTGCCGCACCGTCCCGACACGCGCGGCAAACAGCACCAGCGCTCCGCCGATATAGATGACCAGGAGCGCGAGGATGAACGCCCCCCGACGCGGGTCGACCGCAAAGGCATGGACGCTGGTCAGGATGCCCGATCGGACAAGGAACGTGCCCAGCATCGACATCGAGAACGCGACCACCGCCAGCATCACCGTCCACGCACGCAAGCCGTCGCGCGTCGCCAGCACCGTCACCGAATGGAGCAACGCGGTCGCCGCCAGCCACGGCATCAGTGATGCATTCTCGACCGGGTCCCAGAACCACCAGCCACCCCAGCCGAGTTCGTAATAGGCCCAATAGCTGCCCGCCGTGATCCCCAGCGTCAGGAATATCCACGCGCCCAGCACCCAAGGCCGCATCGCCCGCGCGAACTCGCGCCCCACGTCGCGCGTCACCAGCGCACCGACCGCAAACGAGAACGCCACCGACAGTCCGACATAACCGGCGTAAAGCGTCGGTGGGTGGAATGCCAGGCCGGGGTCCTGCAACAGCGGGTTCAACCCCATGCCATCGGCCGGTGCCGGCTCCAGCCGGGCGAACGGGTTCGACGCGAACAACAGGAACGCATAAAAGCCCAGCGCGATCGCCGCCTGCGCGCCAAGCGTCGCGATTAGGGTTCGTTCCGGTAGCCGTCGTTCCAGCAAGGCGACCGCACCGCCGGCAAGACCGAGGATCGTCACCCACAGCAGCATCGATCCCTCGTGGTTGCCCCACGCGCCGGCCACTTTGTACAGCCACGGCTTGGCGGAATGGCTGTTCGCCGCGACCAGCGCGACCGACATGTCCGATCGCCAGAACACCGCGATCAACACGCCCATCGCCACGATCGCCAATACGCCCTGGACTACCGCCACCGGCCGGACCGCCGCCATGACCTCGCCGTTGCCCTTCAGCCCCAGCGCCGCCATCAGGAGTTGCAGGGCAGCGAGCGCCGCCGCCAGCCACAATGCGGCAAGACCGGCTTCAGCGAGCAAGCGTCGTCGTTTCGTGCATCTTGCCGGCCAGTTCGGGCGGCATGTACTTCTCGTCATGCTTGGCCAGCAGATTGGTCGCGACGAACGCGCCGGTCGATTGGAATTGCCCCTCGGCCACGACCCCCGATCGCTCACGGAACAGGTCCGGGACGATTCCGGCGAAAGTGACGGGCGTCGTCGCCCGACCATCGGTCACCACGAAGTGTACGGTCACGCCATCCGCCGCTCGCTTCACCGAGCCTGCCTCGACCATGCCGCCCAGCCGTACGGCCCGTCCCAGCGGCAAGCCTTCGCGCTGCACGTCGGACGGGGCGTAGAAGAACGCGGCCTGATCCTTGAGCGCCGATAGCGCCAGCAGGGCCGCGACACCGACCGCGGCCAGCGCCAGCAACACTAATGTCAGCCGCTGATTCTTGGCCCTCATCGCTCGGCCCGCTTCATCGCGAGATAACTGACGACAACGAGCAAGGCCGCACCGCCCAGCGTGACGGCATAAGCGGCGGCGACGAATGGCCAGGGGTTCATATGCGCGCCATCCGTCGCAACCGCGCCTCGGCCTTCGCCGTCGCGAGCATCGTCCGCATCCGCATTAGTACGATCCCGGCGAACAGGAAGGAGAAGCCTGCCAGCATGATCGGCAGCGGCCACAGGATCGATCCGGCAATGGTGGATTTCGTCAAACCGATGCTCGGTCCCTGATGCAGTGTGTTCCACCATACCACCGAATACCGGATAATCGGCAACAGGATCGTTCCTGCCAGTCCGAACAACGCCGGTACGCGGCCATCGCCGCCCCGATCGTTATCGGCACGGGCCAGCGCGATATAGGCGACATAGACGAAGAACAGCAGCAGCATCGACGTCAGCCGCCCATCCCATTGCCACCATGTCCCCCAGGTCGGTCGTCCCCAGATCGATCCGGTGACTAGGCAGATGCCGGCGAACACCGCTCCCGGCACGGCGATCGCTCGCGCCGCAATCGTCGCCAGAGGATGGCGCCAGATCAGGAGCGCGATCGACGACAGGGCAATACCGCTCCACCCGCCCATGCCCAGCCATGCGGCCGGGACATGAATGTAGAGGATGCGCACCGTCTCGCCCTGCAGATAATCCGGCGGCGTCTGCGTCAGCCCCGCCCAGCAGCCAATCGCGATCAGCGCGATACCGGCCCAGACCAGCATCGGCGTCAACGGCCGGGCGATCGTCAGGAAGCGCGCAGGATTGGCGAAGGCATGAAGCGTGGGCACGATACGCAAATTATTACGGCAGATTTTCGCCGTCGTCACGCGCGAGTTGCGTCATCACAAAGACCAACGGGCACCCCGACGATAAATCCTCTGACGGAAGAGCATCGAAGCCCGACCGGACTTAACGCCCGATCAGCCGCTGTGCGATCTGGTCGGCGACATCCGACGCCGGCAGCCCCGACCGTTCGCTCTCCGCCCAAACCTCGTTCAGTCGCTCGGGGATCTTCGCGATGCGTGCCATCACCTCGGCCTCGTCGCCATGGCCGAGATATTCAAGGCCGACATTGATGATGCCGCCCGCATTGATGACATAATCGGGTGCATACAGGATGCCGCGCTCGTGCACGCGCAAGCCATCGGCGCGTGTGGCGAGCTGGTTGTTCGCACCGCCCGCGATTACTCTGGCAGTGAGTTCGCCGATCGATTGCTCGGTCAGGATCGCGCCCAGGGCATTCGGGCTGAACAGGTCGACGTCCTGCACCAGGATCGCCTCCGCCGGCACCGACGTCGCGCCCAGTTCGGCGGCCAGCGCCTGCGCGCGGCCTTCGTTCACGTCCGCCAGCGTCAGGATCGCGCCGTCCTTTGCCAGCAACCGGGCCAAGCCGCCACCGACCGAACCGACGCCCTGAACGGCGACGCGCACGCCCTTCATGTCGGTTGCGCCGAGACCGCGCGCAGCGGCCGCCTTCACGCCGAGATATACGCCGTGCGCCGTATACGGACCCGGATCGCCGCCCGCCGCACCGCTCGCCACCGGCAATCCGGAGACGTAGCGCGTCTGGCCTGCAATCACCTTCATCCGCGCTTCGGACATGCCGACATCTTCGGCGGTCACATATTTGCCGCCGAGCGATTCGACGACGCGGCCAAAGGCTTCGAGTTGATCGGTGGTGATCGTGTCGCCGGGGTTCGCCGCCAGCACGACCCCCTTGCCGCCGCCAAGCTCCAGACCGGCCATCGCGTTCTTGAAGCTCATGCCGCGCGACAGGCGCAGTGCGTCGGTGATCGCGCGGTCGCTGTCGGCATAATGCCAGAAGCGGACGCCGCCCGCAGCCGGACCCAGCTTGGTGGAGTGGATCGCGATGACCGCCCTCAACCCGGATACGGGATCGGTGAAGAGATGGACGCCCTCATGGTCGTCGAAATCGGGGAAACCCCAGTCATGGGTCATCGCGAATGTCCGGGGGGAGGAGAGATAGTGGGGCGACCGACGGGACTTGAACCCGCAACTTCCGGCATCACAAGCCGACGCTCTAACCAATTGAACTACGGTCGCCGCGAAGGTTGGAGCCTCTAGCGGCACGACCCGCCGACCGTCAAGCGGTCACAGACGTCCTTCGACCGAAAGAGCATATCCGTCACCACCACGCACGAAACCCGCCGCCTCCAGTCGCGTCGCCGCGACGGGATCGCCAGGCCGTATCGACAGGTCGGCGCGGTACCGGCCGTTGCCACCGATGCGCAGCGTGACCGACTCCGTTCCCGCCTGACTCGACAGCGGCAACACCAGCGCCCCCGAATCGCATCGCGCCACGCCAGCGACGGAGGGCGGCACACCGATGCCGGCGACATCCCCCGTCAGCGCCGCACGTACCCGTCCCTCGGCCGCGATGCAGCGATCGTCCTCGAACCGTACCGTTACGTCATCCAGATCGAGGCTGGTGACCGGCAACGGCTGAAACGCGCGCCCCGTGGCGATCCGTGCCGTCATCCCGCCGATGCCGTAGCCATGACGGCTGACAAAAGCATTGCCCGACAGCGGCGGAGCGCCGGTGCCGCCCGGCCCGGTCAGCATCATCGTCGCCCGCCCGGTCAACAAGGGCAACGGCGACAGACGGGCCGACAGATCGCCCATCGCCAGATCGCCGAATTGCGCCTCACGCAGCGTCGATCCCCAGATCGTTCCGGTCACCGACCGCGCCAGCAGCCCCTGTTCGCCTGCGCCCGCCCAACCCAGCACCAGTCGCATCGGCAGGAACACGATCAGACAGATCAGCAGCATCGCACCGAACAGCACGGCCGGCGCGGTGGACAGTCGAATACGCCTCATGCCGCCCGCCGCCGCAAGACCAAGCGACCGGCCACGGTACGGTCGCCATTATCGGTGAGGGTCGCGCTTTCCACGACGATCCCTGCCCGTTCCAGTCGAGCCAGCCATGCAGTCAAGGCAGATCCCTTCGCGGACTGGATGGATATACGGACGCCGTCATTGCCGTCGGGATCGAGACTTGCCAGCGGGAACCCGGCCTGATCGGCGCGGGCGCGAACCGCATCCGCCAGCGATCCGGTCAGGAGCGGCATCCGCGCGGCCCGCGCATCACGCAGCGCATCGACCCGCGCTGCGGTTTCGCCGAACCGCACGACGGCCGCCGCATGCCGTTCCCGCGCCCCCGCCATCATATCGCTCATCGGCCGGATCACGAGTCCCCAGACGATCGTGACCGCGGCCAGCGCCGCCATCACCAGCAGCAACCGCTGCTCGCGTTTCGACCGGCCATCGAACCAGCTACGTAATGCAGTCATCGGGCGCGCACCGTCATCTCACCGGTCACCCGATTGCCGGATGCCTGAAACACGCTCGCCTGCACGGCGAAACCCGCCGCCTCCAGCGCACGTTTCAGGTCGGTCGCCAACGCCTCACGCTCGGTCGCGACGGTCAGGCGCAGATCGCCATTGGCGGCGAAGTCGATCGCGGTCACTTCGGTCCCCGGAACGGCGCGGACCGCCGCAAAGGCGGCGGCGGTCGTGGTGGAAAAGCCCAGCCCCGGCCCAATCACGCGACCGGTCCGCTCACTCAACTGGCGATCGGCATCTGTCACCGTCTCGCCCCGCGGCAATCCGGTCGCGGCCAGCGCATCCGCCCGCGCCTCCAGCGCATCGGCGGCAAAACGGTATTTGGCCAGCCGGACGAGCGAGATCGCCAGCGTCACGCCAACGATCGCCACGCCCAACACCGCCAATCGCCGGATCAACCGCCAATCGACGGCCAGACGACGTCGCCGCGCGAACATTCCCTGCCGCAGGTCGAGGGAGGGCGACAGGGCGGCGGCAGCGATCGCCTGATCCAGCGGCTCATGCGCCAGCGGGGTCAACGACTGGCCCATCGTCACCAGTTCGGTCAGCCGCGTCTCGTCGGCGAAACCACTGGTCCGTCCCCGCACCAGCGCCTGTCCGGCGATCGTCGCCTGCCAATACCCCTCGTCCGGGCGCGGCAACAGCAGCGGGGCGGGCACCATCGCGACCGGATCGACGCCGACGCGCGCCAGCATCTCCAGCCAGTCGCGCATCGCGGCTGTTCCGACGACGGCGATCGGCCGGTCGGTGCCGTCCGATTTGTCCTCTTGCCCGATTGCGACGTGTAGCTCGCCCGGCGGCGCAGCGCTGGCCTCTGCGGCAAGGATGCGCGCGGCGGCGGTGGCCTGAGCGGTGGAGCGGGTCGGCAGGTCGGCCCAGTGCAGGGTCACCGCATCGGCAGGCGCCACCGCGATCACCGGGTCTTCGCCGGCGGGAATGCCATCGCCGCGCGCCATCAGGCCGACATCGCCGAATCGCATCCAGCGGAAGCCGATGTCACCGGCGGGAAGGAACAGGAGCGTGGTCATGTGTCTTCCCCCCATTGCCGCGCCACGAGCCGCACGGGAAGCCTTGTCGCATCGACCAATGCACGTTCTTCCAGTTGCGCCCCCGGAATCGCCACATCGATCGCCAGATTGAACCACTCCGAACGCGTGCCGAGTTGGTTCGCGCCAACCGTCGGAGAGCCGGTCCCTTCCCACACCTGCGCCGGATTGCCCCATCCTTGCAACGGCCGACGCAGCAACATCTGTCGGGCGGCATCCACCGACACGGTATCCTGCGCCAGCATCGCGAGCAAAGGCGCCTGTTCGGGCAACAGCGTGTTCACGTTCATCCGCGCCGGCAATGCCTGCGGCAAGGTGCAGATCCAGGGCCGAACCTGTGCGTAGATATCCGGCGTCACACCGGCGATCGCGCGCAATTCGCTGGGATCCCCCATCAGCGTACCGGCGGTGCGATACCCGACCTGTTGGCCGGTATAACGCGCGTCCTCCGCCCCGTTCGCCTGTTGGTCGGCGTCGGTATCAATCCAGTCGGAGGCGCCCGCCGCGATCTGATCCGCCACCTGCGTGGGCACGCCGATCAATCGCATCAACCGGGTGAACTGCGCCCGCTGTGCCGGATTGCTGGAATAGACGCTGCCGGTTCGCAGGACGAGCCCGTTGAGGTTGAAGCAATTGGCACCATCGGTGACACGCGCGGTCGCCATGCCGCCGCCGGGCAGCGGAAAGCCGAACGGTCTCCCGCTCCATCCGCCGGCCAGGGTCACCCGCTGGCGATTGGCGTTCAGCAAGCCTCCGATCCGCACCGCCGCCATCGCCTCCGCCGCCACGGCATAGGCGCGAGCCTGTTCGGTATTGGCGGCATTGCCCGCCAGTCGCGTCGACAGGCGCAGCTTTTCCAGCGCCGCCCCCGCCATCACGGCGATTACCGCGACCAGCATCAGCACGGTGAGCAATGCCGCACCGCGCTGTCGGGAAGGGAAATCAGTTGGCACCGGGGTTCGCCGGTGTCGGCGTGGGAGGCGGCGTCGCACCGGGAGCAGACCCTGGCAACGTGCCGCTATAGCCGGTCCCGACGAGGAACATCGCGCGGTAACTAAGCCGCTCGCCCCGATCGAACGTCAGTTCCACCGCCTGTGGCAGAGGAATGCCCGACGCTCCGTCCCATCGGTCGCTCCAGGCACCGGCATAGCGATACCGCCAGCGCAGGCTGCGCACGCCCGCCAGCATCGTCGTCGGCGGCAAGGCCACCGCGCCGTCGAGATGCGGATAGCCGATCCGTACCAGCGTGCCGTCGGCGATCTGCCAGAACACCTTCTGCTCGCCTGCCCGCGGGGCGGCATCGATATTGGTCCAGCCACCGCGTACCAGTTCCAGCGTCGTCGCTTCACCGACGAATGCAGGGCGCAGCGTGCCGCCCTCATCGCGCACGGCGCGGGTATTCGCCTGGGCGAGGTCCGCCGACAGGGCGGAGACGGTCCGCGCCAGCGCCGAGGCATCGTCCAGCCGCGTGGCGGTAGCGGCCTGCGCACGGATGCTGAACGACAGGATCGCGACACCGGCAGCAGCGATCATGCCGAAGATCATCAGCGCGACCATCACCTCGACCAGGGTGAAGCCGCGCTCTGACTGAGAACGGTTCATGACGACACGCCGACGACCGCCGCCGCTGCGCTCGGCGGCCGGATCATCATGATGCGGCCGACCACCTGGCCGGTGCGGTTGGCGACCGCTACGTCGATCCGCACGACCGTGGGATCGCCGGTCGGCGACACCTGCCGCGTCCAGCCCCACGCGCGACCGCCGTTCACTTCGGCGCCGCTGGTTCGGCCCAGTGCGGGCGGTTGTGCCTCCGTCAGCGCGTCGAGCGCGACGTTGCGGGCGACGATCTGTGCGACCATCGCTTCGTCGATCAGGCCGGCACCCCGCACGGTGGCGCTTTCCAGTCGGACGAGCGCCAGCACCGCGAGGCTGAACACTGCCAGCGCGACCATGATCTCGATCAGGGTGAACCCACGCTCATTGCGCATCGGCGCGCACCTCGCCATCCGCCCCGATACGGACCAGCGCATCTACGCCACTGCGCGTCAGACGGATATCGATGCTGCGATCGGCGATGCCGGTGGGGTCGAAGGTCACGCGCACCCGGCCACTCGCATCCGGCAGGATTGCCCGCGTATCTTCCGACCAGCGCTCCACCCGCAGCGGCTTTTCAGCGACGGGCCGCCACGTGCCGCCGAGGCGCCGGTCGAAGCCATAACCGCCGCCGGTCACCCACAGGCTGACCGGTCGCGCCTCGACCACCGCTATGTCGCGGGCCGCGCGGACGCGGGCGGCAAAGCGCAATCCTTCATCCAGCACCCGCCCGCGCGGATCGGGCATCGCGAATGCCGCCACGGCGGACGCCAGTCCGATGATGGTGATGACCACCATCAGCTCCACCAGCGTAAATCCGCCCTGCCGCGCATCGGCGCGACCGGTTGGCGTCAGGCGGCGGTTACTGCCAGCTACCGATATCGGCATTGATCCCCTCGCCGCCTTCCTTGCCGTCGGCGCCATAGGTCCAGACGTCGGCCTCGCCATGCTGGCCGGGCGAGGCATAGAGATACGGGCGACCCCATGGATCGTCGGGCAAACGCTTCAGATATCCGCCCTGTTGATAACGCGACGGATCGGCGAGGCCAGACGGCGCCGTTACCAGCGCCTGCAGCCCTTCAGTCGTCGTTGGAAAGTTCACGTTCTGCAGTTTGAACAGTTCCAGCCCACCCTCGATCTGCGCGATGTCGGCCTTTGCCTTCTGGATACGCGCGGTATCGCCCGATGGCAGCACGTTGAGCGCGACGATCGTGGCGAGCAGGCCGATGATGACGATCACGACCATCAGCTCGACCAGCGTGAAGCCGTGTTCGGCGGAACGCCTGACGGGCGTGAAGCCTTGTTCACGGCGGCGGTTCTTCTTCGATTCGGTACGCATGAAACCTCTCATTGGCGCCTAGCCCCCGGCCAGCGTGTTGAGCTGAAGGATCGGCAGCAGGATCGATAGCACGATCGTCGCGACGATACCGCCCATCACGACGATGATCGCTGGCTCCAGCAGCGACAGCGCAGTGGCGGTGAAACGGTCGAATTCGCGTTCCAGATAATCGGCGGCTCGTTCCAGCATCTCATCCAGCCGCCCCGCCGCCTCGCCCGACGCCGCCAGATAGGTGAGCAAGGGCGGGAACACCCCCGCCCGCCGCATCGCCGCCGACAGACTGCCACCGCCACGGATCGCATCGACCAGATCGTCGGAGGCCACGCGCAGCCGGCGATTGTGGATCGTGCCGGCTGTCAGCGTCAGCCCTTCCAGCAGCGGCAACCGGCTGGCCACCATCGTGCCCAACGTCCGCGCCATCCGTGCGGCATGGAGATCGCGCAACAACCGGCCGATCAGGGGGATGCGAAGCAGCCAGCTATCGAACGACAGGCGGATCGACGGCTCCTTCAGCAAACGCCACATCGCAACCCCGCCCAGCGCCAGCGCGATGAGCATCACCCACCACCAGCCGACGAGGAAGTCCGACAGGGCGATTACCATCCGCGTCAGCAGCGGCAATTCCTGTCCGACCGTATCGAACTGCTCGACCACCTGAGGCACGACGAACATCATAAGTGCGGTGACGACACCTAGCGCGACGATCGCAAGGATCGCCGGATAGGCGAGCGCGGTAATCAGCTTGCCGCGAATCTCCGCCTGCCGTTCCAGCAGCGCGGCCAGCCGATCGAGGATCGTCGGCAGCGTGCCGGAGCTTTCGCCTGCCGCTACCATCGCGCGGTACAGCGGCGGGAAACTCTTTGGCTCGCGCGCCATCGAATCGGCCAGTCGTCGCCCCTCGACCACGCCGGCATGAACGATGCTGACGATGCCGCGTACATTGTCCTGCTCGGTCTGCTTGGTAATGGTGCGGAGTGACTCCTCCAGCGGTGATACCCGGTTAAGCGTCGCGAGCTGGCGCGTGAACAGCGTCAGATGCTTCACGCTCATCTTGGCGCGGCCCAGTTGCAGACCGAAGAGCGGCCGGCCGCGCACGGCCGGCGGCGACCCGGGCTCGATCTTGACGATGTACAGTTTCTGCCGGCCGAGCGACACGCGCGCGGCATCCAGATCGGGGGCAGCGACATGGCCGCGCTTCTCGGCGCCGCGCGTGTCGATCGCGATATAGTCGAAATCTGCCATCGACTATGCGATGCCACGACCGACGACGGCCTTACGCATCCACCGGCTCCGGCACGTCGGTCATATCACGCCGCGAGACGCGCACGGCCTCTTCCGGTGTCGTCTGGCCGGCGCGGACCAGATCGCGCGCCGCGTTCGCAAGATCGGGGACGCGGCGGAATGCATGGTCTGCGATCGCCTGCTCGTCGCCGCCCTCGTTGATGAGACGGCGGATCGTGTCATCGACGCGTACCGCTTCGTACACGCCGATCCGGCCCTTGTATCCGCTATGGCTGCACTGGTCGCAGCCGACGGCGGTGTATACGGTTTCCGTCGGTTCCAGCCCCAGCAACAGCGCCACCGTTCCCGCCGCCGGCACCGGCTTGCGGCACGCCGGGCACAGCCGCCGCACCAGCCGCTGCGCCACGACGGCGCGCAGGGTGGAGGCGAGCAGGAATGGCTCGACCTTCATGTCGCGCATCCGGGTGATCGCGCCGATCGCGTCGTTGGTGTGAACGGTCGACAGCACCAGATGCCCGGTCAACGATGCCTGCACCGCGATCTCCGCCGTCTCGCGATCGCGGATTTCGCCGACCATCACCACGTCGGGGTCCTGCCGCAGGATCGCACGCAGGCCCGCCGCAAAGGTAAGCCCGACCTTGGAATTGACCTGCGTCTGGCCGATGCCATCGACGGCATATTCCACCGGGTCCTCGACGGTCAGGATATTGCGGCTGCCGTCATTCAACAGGCGCAAACTCGCGTAAAGGCTGGTGGTCTTGCCCGACCCCGTCGGCCCGGTAACGAGCACGATTCCGTTTGGCTCGGCCAGCACCTCCTGCCAGATTTTCAGCATCGCCGGCGGCATCCCCAGCGCATCGAGATCGATGCCGGCATTGTCCTTGTCCAGGATACGCAACACCACCCGCTCGCCTGCCCGGCTGGGCAAGGTCGAAACGCGGACGTCGAGCAGCTTGCCGCCCAGCGTCAGGCCCATGCGTCCGTCCTGCGGAACCCGTCGCTCGGCGATGTCGAGACGTGCCATCACCTTGATGCGGCTTACCACCACGGGCGCGACATGCGGCGGCATCCGCATCGTTTCGCGCAGTACGCCGTCGATCCGCATGCGCACGACGAGGCCGGTTTCGTATGGCTCGATATGGATATCCGACACGCCGTTGCGCGTCGCATCGGCGATGACGCCGTTGATGAGGCGGATCGCCGGTGCATCGTCGGCGGTGTCGAGCAGGTCTTCGGCCGTCGGCAGGTCGCCTGCCAGCAGGTCGAGTTCGTCACCCATGCCGACCGCGGCCAGCGCGGTCGCCTGACCATCCATCGCATAGGCATCCGACAGCAACCGGTCGAACGCCGGCGCATCGACGATCGTGACGTCGAACGGCTGCGCCAGATATCGCCGCGCCTCCAACAACGCCTTGGGATCGGCACCGTCGCGCAGAGCCACGGTGAACGGCGCATCGGGGCCGGTCGGCTGCACCACCACACCGAACTTGCGCGCAAAGCCATAAGGCAGCGCCAGTTGCGGCACGACGACATCGCTGACGCCCGGTTCGGGCGCCAACAGGTCGGCGCTCGCGATCGTCGCCTCGTCCGTGTTCCCACCGGCTATGGGCGGCAGCGACGGCGGCGGCGCCATCTCGTTGCCCTGACGGATGATCATTGCCGTTCGGGCCGGATCGACATCGACGACCGGGTCTGTACCGGCACCGCGATCTTCGGGTCCTCGATATTACCTGCCATCGGTGCGGAAGGGATCGGCGGCGCGGCGTTCATGTAATCACGCACCAGCTGGTCGATCGATGGCTCCACCCCCGGCTGGGCATAGCCCTGCACCGCGCGCAGATAGCCATATCGCTGCTCGGTCACGCGGCGACTGTCCGCGGCGGTGCGCAGGATGGTGGGGCGGATGAAGACCATCAGATTGGTCTTCGTGCGGCTGCGCGCCTTCGACCGGAACAACGCGCCCAGCCCCGGAATGTCGCCCAGCAGCGGGATTTTCTCGATCGTACGGCGCTCGTTGTCATCGAGCAGCCCGCCGATCACGGTGATCTGGCCGTCATCGGGGGTGAAGACGTTCTCGAACGCGCGTTTGTTCAGGATCAGTTCGCTATTGTCGCTCGACACCGGCCCCGCGATCGAGCTGACCTCCAGCCGGACATAGAGCTTCAGCGAGCCGCCAGCATTCACCTGCGGCTTCACGTCGAGCTGGATGCCGACATTCTGGCGTTGCACGGTACGGAACGCGTTGTCGAAATTGTTCGACAACGCCTGTCCCGTCGTTACCGGAATCTCCTGCCCGACCAAACTGTGCGCCTGCTGGTTGTCGAGCGTGATGAGGTGCGGAACCTGCAACAGGTTTGACGTATTATCAGATTTCACCGCGTTGACGATCGCGCCGAAGATCGTGTCGCCGATCTGTCCACCCCAGCCCGCGAAGCCACCGCTGGCGCTGAGAATCGAGCCGATCGCCGACTGGGTCAACGCCGCCGAAGCCGGATCCGGCGTGCGGGTGGTAGTCCGCGATCCGTCTGCGCCGACCACGGTCGTCTCGGTGCCGCCGATACTGCGTGCGCCAATCGCACCGGCGATCGACAGGATGTTGGGCGCGGTATTCGTGAACGTCGATGCACCGAATGCACCGCCGGACAGATTGCCGAGCAGGAACTGAGCGCCCAGCCGCTTCACCGTCGCGTCGGACACCTCGGCGATGATCGCCTCGATCAACACCTGCTCGCGGCGGGTATCGAGCTGACGCACCACTTCCGACAATTGACGCTGGACCTCGGCAGGTGCGGCGATGACGATCGCGTTGGCGCCGGTGAAGCGGGTGACGACAGCCTGTACGCGGCTGCCCGGCTGCGAGATCGGTGCCTGCTGCCCATTGGCGGTCGTATTGCTGCCACCGCCGCCGCCGGAAACCTGCGGAGTCTGCTGGATCGCCTGCGGCTGGACGTTGCTGCCGGTCGATCCGCTGGTCGAGTTGCTCTGCTGGAACGTCCCGCGGGACAGCGTCGTCGTCTGGATCGGATCGGGGGTCTGGCCGACGAGCTGCTGGAGAACGGGCAGCAATTGCTCCGCGTCGGCGTTTTCCAGGAACACGACTTTGATCTCGGTGCCGCTCCTCGCCTTGCGATCCAGATCGGCCGCCACCGCCGCCAGTCGTGCGACGCTCGACGCATCACCACGCAGCGCGATCGAATTCGAGCTTTCTATCGCCACCACGGATACGCCGCTGCCACCGGCCGCCGCCTGACCACCGCCGCCGCCCGATGTCGCGCCACCGGCGCCGCTGGCCAGCGACTGTAGCGCCGTCGCGATCTCGCGCGCGCTGGAGTTGCGCAAGGCGACGACGCGGGTCGTGCTGCTGTCGGTATCGATGCGCCGTATCACTTCGCGGATACGTCGGATGTTGTCGGCAAAATCGACGATGACCAGACTGTTGCCACCGCGATTGGCGGTGACCGCCCCCTGCGCACTGACCAGCGGCCGCACGGTTTCGACCGCGCTGGGCGCATCGATCGATCGCAGGCGAACGATCTCGGTCACGAAGCTATTACGCGCCGCGCCGCCCGATCCGATCCGGCTCGGCTGTGCGGCGGCATTGTCGATCGGCTGGATACGCAGCGCGCCATTGCCGGTCGGCACGGCGACCAGGCCATTGGCACGCAACGTCGACAGGAAAACCTCGAAATATTCGGAGCGCGACAGCGGCCGGTCGGTCACCACCGTCACCTTGCCCGCCACCCGCGCGTCGATGATGAACGTCCGGCCCGTGACGCGCGCGGCGTCGGCGATGAAGGCGCGGATATCGGCATCGCGGACGTTCAGCGTCGTCTGCGCCACCACCGGCGATGCCGCCGCCATGATCATGGCCGCCGGAACGAGAGAAGGAAGTTTCATCGAGTGGGAGCCGCTATCGTGATGGCGAGCGGCAGCGTTTCCTGCCCACGCTCGACGGTGATGGGAATATTGCCGCCGCCCGAAAAATCGGTGGCGACACGGTCTAGATCGGCAGGACTGGATACGGGTCGGCCACCGATCGCGGTGATGACGTCGCCATCGCGCAAGCCCGCCATGCGAAACGCCTGCCCCGTACCCTGCGATCGGACGGCAAGGCCACTGACCCGGCCGCCGTCCAGCCGCGGGATGAAGCCGATTTCCTGCCGCAACTGACCGATGCCGATCGCTGGAGCGCCGCCGCCGGGACGTGGTGTCGACCCGCCCGGCACCATCGGCACGGTCGCCGGCGGTCCGTTGCCGGGCATGCCGTCCGGTGGCGGCGGCGTCTGACCGGACTGATCGAGGAACAGATCCTCGTCCACGCCGCCACGATCGAGCGTGATATGATCGAACGACACCGCCTTCAGCCGGACGCCGGGCTGGATTTCATCGCCCACCGCCACGCTTTGCTGCACGCCGTCAGGTCCCGCGATGATCGCCGAGCCACGCCCCGTCGCCTCGTCCAGCCGGGTGCCGAACAGCGTCAACTGCAACGCGGTGACCGTGGACGGTCCGGTCTGCGCACCCTGTAACCGGAAGAATGGATCGAAGCTGGTCAGCAAGCCGATCGGCGAGCCGGGCACCGTGACCCCTGCCGGACGCCAGTCACCCAGCGGCCCGACCGGCGTCACCAAAACCCACAACAACCGCGCGCACTGAACCGCCAGCCCCGCCATCAGTGCGAGTTCCGCCACCGAATAGACGTTCACTACGGGCAATCGCCGCAGCAGGCGCCGGGCGCGCGCGTCGAGCTTCAATCGCATTCCATACCCATCCCGCCCCGCACGCTGGCGCTTAACCATGGCATGTTACCGCTTTACGTCAAAGGTCTGAAACGAAAAGAAGCTGGCGCGCGGACACGATGCTGGCAAAAGCGTCGTCATGGCTACGCTTCCCCCGCTCGGCTCCGGTCTCGACGCCGCTCCGATCGTCGATCGCATCCTGTCGCATGGCGGCGTCCAGCGCCTGCCCAGCGCCAGGTTGACGCTGTTCGTGCGCCGCGGGTTCCTGACATCCACGCTCTGCGCCGCGCTGGTCGACCGGATCGACGCGGTTCGCCGCCCCTCGACGATCGCTGACAGCAATGGCGACGCCGCCTATCGCACCAGCGAAACCGGCGATCTGGACCCCGCTGATCCGGCCGTGATCGAAACGGAGGCGCTGTTCGCCGCGCTGACCGGTCTCGACCCCGCGCACGGCGAACCGTTGCAGGGCCAACGCTATGCACTCGGGCAGGAATTCAAGGGACATACCGATTATTTCGAACCGCAGGGTGCCGATTACGATCGATATTGTTCGGTCGCCGGCAACCGGACATGGACGCTGATGGTCTATCTGAACGAACCCGAGGCGGGCGGCGCGACGCGGTTCAAGGCGATCGACAAGATCATCCAGCCGGAAACCGGCAAGCTGGTCTGCTGGAACAACCGCCGCCCGGACGGATCGCTGAACCCCGCCACGCTGCATCAGGGGATGAAGGTGCGTAGCGGGGTGAAGTACGTCATCACGAAATGGTATCGCGAACGCCCCTGGGGGTGACGATCGTCCGTCACCCCCCACGTCATCAGCCTCAGAAGGTTGTGCTCAGCCCCAACGAGAAGATGCGGCCCTGCTTGTAGCGGTTGATGAAGACGACGTTGCCGCCGTCGAACGTCTGCCGCTCCTGATATTGCGTACCCGTCAGGTTGCGTGCCTCTGCCTTCAGCTCGAACCGGCCGCCGATCAGGTCGAAACCCTGCCGCACGACCAGATCGAGGCGGATGCCCGGCTTTTCGATGATGTCCGGCTGGAAACTACCCCCGCCCAGATTGAGCGGCCCGCGATTGGTCACGCGCTCACTAGCGTAATTGAACAACAGCGTCGCCGCCGAGAGCGACTTGGTATCCTCAATGCCGAGTTGCAGGTTGACCAGATGATCCGACTGACCGGTGAGAGGCGCATCCGACCGGAACAACGAACTGGCAAAGCCGAAGCCCGCCGCGCACCCATTTAGCCGTAGGGTCGCACTGACATCGGCAGGATTGGGGACACAAGTGTCCGATGCGTTGATCTTCGATTTCGAATAGGTGTAGTTCGCGATCGCCAGCAGGCGTCGGGTCGCGAAGAAATCGCTGTTCAGGAAATCGAGCGGGAAGAACTTCTGCACCTCGAACTCGCCGCCGTACAACGTGGCGCTGGGCAGGTTGGTGAAACCGGTCTGGAGCCGGTCGTCCGAGCCGGGATAGAAGCCGACTTGCTCGATCGGATTGTCGATCCGCTTGTAGAAGCCACCCAGCGTCACGCGCTGGTCGCGCGCGTAGAACCACTCGTACCGGCCTTCCAGATTGTACAGCTTGGTATCGACGAGGTTCGGGTTACCGAAGAACAGGCGATCCGAATCCGGATCGCGGAACTGCTGCGGTGCCAGCTCGCGGAACTGCGGACGCGAGATCGTCTTCGACGCACTGGCGCGCAGCTGCATGTCCGCGGCGAAGTTCCACGTCAGCGTTGCCGCGGGCAGGAAGTAGTCGTTCTTCAACCGACGCGTCGGCGACAAGATCGGCGTAACCCGCTCGTCGGCGGTTTCGTAGCGTACGCCGATCGTGGCGCGCACGCCGTCGGTGGCCTCGGCCTCGGCCTGGACGTAACCGGCATGGGTGCGCAGAAGCGCATCATATTCGTACGCACCCTGGGGAGTCACGAACTGCAACTGCACTGTGCATGAACCCGTTCCCACGAGCGGGCAGGCGTTGTTCAGCACGTCCGGCGAGAGCAGGTAATCGGGGCGATAGAGATTGTACGGATAACCGATCGCAGTGCCGCCGCCGGTGTTCAGCTGGTAATTGAACTGAAGCCGGGTCGAGGTGCGCTGCGTATCCGAATAATAATAACCGGCAGAAACAGTGAACGGACGATCGGTAGGTAGCTTGTAGGCCAGATCTGCCTGACCGCTCCAGAGATTCTCTTCCAGCTCGCTGAAGATGATCGAGGCGAACGGCGAGAAGCGCTGGTTGACCTGATAGACACCGTCGCATTGCTTGCCACCGGCGTCATTGGCCGACGTCTGTGAGACGGTCAGACCTTGCGGGCGGGCGACACAGAGATAATCGAACTGCCGCTCGTACGGCGCGTTCCGCTTCGAATTGGCATAGGCACCGCGTACATCGACGCTGAAATCGTCGATCGGCTTGAACTCGCCCACCAGCTGGGTTTCGATCAGCTGGCGTTCGAACCAACTGGTATTCTGCTGAAAGCGAAGTCCGCTGAAATTGTTGTAGTTATCCGATACCGAGGCGCGACCCTGCTTCAGCGTGTCGTGGATGTACACGTTGGTCCAGCGGATCTTGTTCTCGTCCCACTCATACCCGACACCGACCAGCGCGTTGGCGACGATGCGGTTGTCGGTGATGAGCGTCTGGTAATCGTTGCGGATCGCGCCGTTCGCGCTGACCGAATCCTGTTGCGTGGTCGATCGCGTGCGGAACGTGTTGCTGACGCTGACCGATCCGATCACGCCCAGCCGCCCGGTGCCCAGATCATAGACCGACCCGCCGCTGATCTCGCCCGACCAGTTCGCCGGCAACTGGTTGTTTCGCTGAAGCAGGGTGGTGCGGGCGTTGCTCAGCTGCGCAACCTGCTCGACCGGGATGATGCCCGATCCCTGCGGTGCATTACGGATGAAGCCCGGCACGCTGCGGGTCTTGTCGTCATAGCCGATCCAGTCGGCACCGCCGCCATAATAGGTATAACCCAGCTCGCTGGTCGTCACGGTATCGGCAGAGATCGACGCGCCGGCCGACACGAAATTCTTGTCCGGTATTGCCTTGGTCGTCAGGTTGATGATGCCGCCGCCGAATTCGCCGGGGTAATTCGCTGAATAGGTCTTCTGCACCACCGCCGAGCCGACGATCGCGGTCGGAAAGATATCGAGCGGCACCGAACGGCGCAGCGGCTCGGGGCTAGGCAACGGCGATCCGTTCAGCAGCGACGAGGAATAGCGATCGCCAAGACCCCGGACGAACACGAAGCCGCCGCCGACCACCGACAGACCGGTGACCCGGGTCAAAGCACCGGCGATGTCGCCCTCGCCCGTACGGGCGATGTCGGCGCTCGACAGGACGGAGACGATCTGCGGCGTCGCGCGGACGAAATTGGGGATGTTGCGCCCCACCACTACGATGTCCTCGGCATCCGCGCCGCCGCCGGGGGCGGAGATTTCCGCTTCCTGCGTCTGCTCGGCTGGTGCCGCCGCGGTGTCTGGCTGGGTCGCCGTCGTGCTGGTGGCGGCGGGCGGCGGTGCGGCCGGGGCGGGTGCGTTCTGCGCCAGCACGGCCGGTGCGACCAGCTGCGAGGTCAGAAGAAGGAGCGTGGCGTAGCGCAGGCGCTGTGGCATGACCGGGGTTCCAGATCAGAAATTCTATGGCGAGTGCCGGGGCAGCTGGTCAGCCGCCCCGGCACCGATGCTCATCGGGTCGCGAGCGAGCTCAGCGACCCTGACAGGCGAAGTAGACGGAGCTGAACACCGGCGGGCCCAAGTCCTGCAGATTGGTATTGGCCGCGCGGATCGTAGAACGGTCGGTGGCGCTCACTTCGGCAGCAACCATGTTCACACAGGCCACGCCCGATGGCGTCTTTACGATCCCGTTGACGAACCGCATATCCGCTCCACCACGTAAACGGATCGCGGCAGGCGCCGAAGCCGTCTGCACAAAGGTAAAATTGGCGTACTGTCCATAAGTGCGCGGCAACAGATCTTCGCCACGGTTCGAGTCGATTTCGGTGGAAAAGCTGTCCACCGTAGCGCCGGAAGCCTTCTGGATTGCGATCATGAACTGGATCGAGCCACGATAGCCGTTGTCGATGTCAAAGCCGTCATCGTCAGCACCGGTTACCGCGAAATACTTCATGTTGGTCGTGCCACCGAAGATTTCGACACCGTCATCGGACGAGTTGTGGCTCTGTATATGGTCGATAACCGTACCAGAACCGGTACCGCCAAGGGTCAGACCCTGCAATTCGTTGCCGTCGGATATCGCGATGCCACTGTACCGGATTTGGACATATGACATTTGACCGCTGCTGTCGGCAGCGTTCGGGCCACCATAAAAGCGGCCAGTTACGCCCTCAATCGCCGCCTGACAGGTCGTGCTGGTCCCGCCCGCATTGTTTGGACCGCCGGTAGCGCACACTGCGACGGGAGCGCGACCAAGCAGAATGATACCGCCCCACAGCCCTTGGCTGGTATCGCCGAAGTTGGCATTTCCGCCCAGGTTCTGCTGTGCAGTGAAGATGATCGGCGCGGCGCGGGTACCGACCGCATTGATCTTGGAACCGCGGTTGACGAGCAGAAGATCGGCCGTCGCTTCCGTCGAGTCGGCCGCAATCACGACGCCAGGAGCGATCGTCAGAGTGACCCCCGTATCCGCTCCCGTTGTTCCGACGTCCCCTCCCACCTCGGTCTGCCCGCGGAGACGATAGAACACCCCCGCGATTTTTGGCAGCGTCAGACTGCTGTTGATAAGCGTTGGAAGACGGCAAGCGCGGAACGTCTGCACCAGTCCGTCATCGATCGTTCCGGTTGGGCAGGCCGCTGATGAACCACCCGTACCGATGGCGGGCACCGCTGAACACGAACCGCCGCCACCGCCAAAGGTCGTACCCGGCGCGTTGCACGTCCAATCCTGGAATGCCGTATCGGTCGGCCCGTTCAGCGCACCGACGAAATTGGTGCTCGTGAAAAACGCGTTGGTGCTCGACGGATCAGTCGCTGTTGTCGCGGACGTTGCGCTGACGGGATAGACGCCGCTCAGCACGTTCACGCCGTTGACGTTGTTGTTCGTGCCGGCATTCACCAGCGCTAGCTGCTCGTCGGCGGTGATCGAGATGCCGTCGATGGTGGTCACCGCGGCGAACTGTGCGGCGGTGATCGCCGATGGGGTGGGCGTGCCGGTCGGCGCCGGGGTCGGCGTGGGCGCCGGATTGACGATGGTGACGCTGCCCGCACCGGGCGATGCCACGCTGTCGGCGCCACCGCACGAAGCTAGCAGGACGCAGGCGGTGCCCGCCATCAGAACGCGCGTAACCGCCGTGAAGCTGGCCATGTCGAAAACTCCCTGTCGATCTTCTTGTGGTGTGGGCTGGCGCCCAGGATCGACATCGGAAACCCCGTCGATCTCGAACGGGCGATTAGGACGATCGCATGACGGGAAGATGCGAATCCTGCGACAGATCGGTGACTGATACGTGACGAAACCGTGACACCGACCCATGGCGGGACGATCGCCAGCCGAGCAGATGTCGATCAGCTACCTCCATTTCGGATTATATTCTGCCCGTCTGGTCAGGCGAGCGGCACCCCTACGACCTCGATCCGCTGATAGCCGTCACGCGCGACGATCAGATGATCATGCAACCGGATGCCGAGACAATCGCCCGCCAGCGCCAGCCGCCGGGTAAAGCGGCGGTCGGCGATACTGGGTGACGGATCGCCGCTGGGATGATTGTGGATCAGGACGATACCCGTCGCCGCCAGTTCCAGCGCGCGGACGATCACCCGCCGAGGCTCGATCGCCACCGCGTCGGGGCCGCCATGCGCCAGCACTTCCTCCGCCAGCAATTCGCGCCGGCCATTGACGAAGAAGACGCGTATCGACTCCTCGCCGTCATGGGCCATGCGATGATGCAGATACCGGATCAGATCATGGCGGGTCGCGATGATCGGTCGCCGCACCACTCGCTCGCGCAGGACCCACAAGATCGTCCGCCGTTGCGCGACCAGCAGTGCGACTGCACGTTCGTCGCCGTCCAGCACCGCTCGCAGCCGTTGGGCGCTTCCGGCCAGCACTGCGCCGACACTGCCGAATGCCGCGATCAGCTGGTCGGCCCAGCTGGCTGCCAGCATGGCGTCGAGGGGCGCCAGAAGATCGACCAGGATCTGTCGTGCCCCGCTTCCCGCAACCGCCGGACATGCCAGCGCGTGGCCAGAATCAGCAGGATCGTCACCGGATAGGCGGAGAACAGGTGCGCCGCCTGATAGACGTTCGGCATGATCTCCGGCGCCATCGCCTTCGCCACGTGGCCGACGACGCCAAAGCCGTGCAGCGCCGTCATCCATAACGGCCAGAACCGATCCGCCAGCGCCGCGACGACCATGAGGGCGACGAGCATGATACTGTCGACGATGAGCACGCCATATTCGAGTCCGATGAAATGCCCGGCATGGCTTCCCCCCAGACCGATCGCGACAGCCCAGGTGGCGACGGTGCCGGCCAGCAGGATGCCCGCAACCCATCGCTCGGGCGCACCGCCCCGATATGCAGCATAGCCACAGGCAGTCGCCAGTAGGGCATAGAAGAACAGGATGTGGATCATGGCCGGCGCCCCGGGCTATTCGCCCGTCCGCCGGCCGTCCACATCAGGCGGCCAGACGGATCACATCGGATTTCGCCTGCTCGCCCAGCCCGGTCACGAATTCGTGACACTCGAACTGATCGCCGAACGCTTCGGTCAGTCCCTCTTCCTTGGCATAGGCCAGCAATAGGCCGTGCGTCCGCGCGATCTTGCCACGTGCCGCGATCAGGGCGGCGAACGTCTCTGCGGCAGCATCCAGCACGCGCTGTGCCGCGATCGGCGAGGCGCCGGCCCGGGCCAGTTCGTCGAGCAGGTCGGCCGGCAGGCGCGCACTCGACCGGGCGGCCAGATCGATCTCCTGTTCCAGCCCGGTGAGGCGCGTGGCGATCTTGTAGGCAGCGGCGGGGGCGATGGTCGTCATGGGCGTGATGCTCCGATCCGGCCACGACGAAGGACGTGGTCGATGATGAATGCCGGGTCATCAGAATTTCAACCCGCGACTGGCCTCGACGAAGAAGCCGACCGCTGCGATCAGCAACACGACCAACCCCCCGACGATGGCCAGCCTGGGTGCGATCCCCAGATCGTTCCGCTGCCCCCTTCGCGTCGGAAACGGCAGCGGCAGCGATGGTCCTGTGCGATAGGGGATCACTCCCCCGTCCCGCAGGCCATCGATATCGTCTGATGTCTCCGACTGGCCCGCTGGCTGAACATCATAATAGGAGAGATCCGGTATCCCCGGCGGGGCACTAGTACCCGAAGCACCAGTGGCATCCGGGTCATCACCGAGGGCGCGGTCATAGGCGTCGACCAGCCGCGCCGCATCGATCGATCGCGCCACGCCCAGCGCGGCGCGTGCCGCGCTCAGATGGTTCTTGACGGTCAGGTCGGAAATGCCGAGCGAACGCCCGATCTCTTTCGCTTCCAAACCCCGTGCGACGAGCCGGAGGCATTGTAACTGGCGGGGGCTAAGGCCGGCTAACCGGTCATCCATCGGATTTGGCTATTCGGTGACTGAAGGAAATCGGTGCTTAGCCAGTCCATTATGGATGTTCGTCGCCGGTTTGATCCATTCCTGCCGGAACGGATGGGTGCCGCCTGACGCTTGTCACCGGCATCACTTGCGCACACACGGGCCGCTACACATCATTTCGGAGAATAGCATGGCATCGGGATTGGCCGCTCTGCTCGACGATATCGCCGGCATCACCCGGCTGGCGGCCGCATCGCTCGACGATATCGGCGCCGCCGCCGGCCGGGCCGGCACCAAGGCGGTGGGCGTGGTGATCGACGATACGGCCGTCACGCCGCGCTACGTCATGGGCTTGTCTCCCGCGCGCGAGCTGCCGATCATCGGCAAGATCGCGATGGGGTCACTGCGCAACAAGTTGCTGATCCTGTTGCCGGTGGCGTTGTTGCTCAGTGCCTTCGCCCCATGGGCGCTGACGCCGCTGCTGATGATCGGCGGTGCCTATCTCTGCTTCGAGGGTGCGGAAAAGCTGTGGGAAGCGATGTCCGGCCACGCCGCGGTCGCCGAAGCAGCCGATACGGCGACCACGCCCGAGGCGCTCGAACAGCAGAAGGTATCCGGCGCGGTGAAGACCGACTTCATCCTGTCGGCCGAAATCATGGCGATCGCCTTGGCCGAGGTATCGGACGGCAGCATCGTCAGCCAGGCGGTCGCCCTGGCGTTGGTCGCGATCGCGATCACCGTCGGTGTGTACGGTGCGGTGGCGATCATCGTGAAGCTGGACGATATCGGCCTGCACCTGGCTCGCCGCCCCTCGCCGATGACACAATCGATCGGCCGCGGGATGGTGAAGGCGATGCCCGTCATCATGACCGCGCTCGCCGCGATCGGCACCGCCGCAATGATCTGGGTAGGCGGCGGGATCATCGTCCATGGTCTGGAGGGGCTTGGTTGGGGCACCCCCGCCCATCTGATCCACGATGCGGCAGAGGGGGTGGCCGGCGCGGTGTCCGGCCTGCACGGCGTCATCGCGTGGACCGTGACCGCGATCGGATCGGGCATCGTTGGCCTGATAGTCGGCGGCGTCATCGCGGTGGTGATGCACAAGTGGAAGCACCGCAACGCGCATTGATCGTGGTAGGGCGTATCGGCACGAAAAGGCCCGCCGCTCAAATCTGAGTGGCGGGCCTTTTCGTGTCCGAAGATGGTGGGCGCGACAGGGATTGAACCTGTGACCCCACCCGTGTGAAGGGTGTGCTCTACCGCTGAGCTACGCGCCCATCCTCGGCGGGAGGCAGCCCTCTAATCGGCCGCCCCCTTCCTGTCCAGTCTGTTAGTTGACCGAATCCTTCAGGATCTTGCCCGCCTTGAACTTGGGCTGGGTCGATGCCTTGATCGTCATCGGCTCGCCGGTGCGCGGATTGCGACCCGTCGACGCCTTGCGCTTGGATACCGAGAACGTCCCGAAACCCACCAAACGTACCTCATCACCCTTCTTCAGGCTGGCAGAGATGGTGTCGAACACCGCCTCTACCGCCTTCACCGCGTCGCTGCGCGCCAGTCCCGATGTGTCGGCAACCGTCGCGATCAGCTCCTGCTTGTTCATTGCAAACCCCCATTTACGAATCGTGATGCGCACGAACGCGGCGCGCAAGCCAAGCGCCCAATAACAGCGGGCGGTCCCCGCAAGTCAACCTGCCGCGAGACGATATGGTCCCGCGGCAGGACATGATCACTGACCAACGATCAGTGATGCAGCTCGGCACCCGCCGGCGCCACGCCCGGCGGTGGCAGCGCGGCCAGCTCATCCGCATCCGTCCAGTCGATCGCCACCAGCGGCTCGGTCAGCGCCAGTCGCAACACCTCATCGACATGCGCAACGGGGATGATCGTCAGCCCATCCTTCACATTCTGGGGAATCTCGGCGAGGTCCTTTTCGTTCTCGGCCGGGATCAGCACCGTGGTGATGCCACCGCGCAGCGCCGCCAACAACTTCTCCTTCAGGCCACCGATCGGCAGCACCCGACCGCGCAACGTCACTTCGCCCGTCATCGCTACTTCGCGCCGCACCGGCACACCGGTCAACGTCGAGACCAGCGACGTCACGAGGCCGATGCCCGCCGACGGACCATCCTTCGGCACCGCTCCTTCGGGCAGGTGAACATGGACATCCTTACGGTGAAACAGCGATGGCTTGATCCCGTAACTCGGCGCGCGCGCCTTCACGAAACTCCAGGCCGCCTCCACCGACTCCTTCATCACGTCGCCGAGCTTGCCGGTGGTCTTCACCGCCCCGCGCCCGCCGACCGTAACGCTTTCGATCGTCAGCAACTCGCCGCCGACCTCGGTCCAGGCCAGCCCCGTGACAGCACCGATCTGATGCTCGGTTTCCGACAGGCCATGGCGATATTTTTGGATGCCGGCATATTCGTGAAGATTGTCGGGCGTGATGATCACGCTCTCCATCTTGCCTTCGAGAATGCGACGCAGCGCCTTGCGGCACAGTTTGGCGATCTCGCGCTCCAGCGTCCGCACACCAGCCTCGCGTGTGTACTTCTGGATCAGCGCGCGCAGACCGGCTTGGGTCAGTTCGAACTCACCAGCCTTCAGGCCATGCGCCTCGATCTGCTTCTCAACCAGATGCCGCTCGGCGATCTCTACCTTTTCATCCTCGGTATAACCCTCCAGCCGGATGATCTCCATCCGGTCGAGCAACGGCTGCGGCAGGTTCAACGTGTTTGCCGTGCAGACGAACATGATGTCCGACAGGTCGAGATCGATTTCCAGATAATGATCCTGGAACTTCCCGTTCTGTTCGGGATCGAGCACTTCAAGCAGCGCCGACGCCGGATCGCCCCGGAAATCCTGACCCAGCTTGTCGATCTCGTCGAGCAGGAACAGCGGGTTCGACGTGCCGGTCTTCTTCAGGTTGGTGACGATCTTGCCCGGCAGCGATCCGATATAAGTCCGCCGATGGCCGCGGATTTCGGCCTCGTCCCGCACGCCGCCCAGCGACTGGCGAATGAACTCGCGTCCCGTCGCCTTGGCGATCGATTTGCCCAGCGATGTCTTGCCGACACCCGGCGGGCCGACAAGGCACAGGATCGGCCCCTTCAGCTTGTTGGTCCGTGCCTGCACGCCGAGATACTCGACGATGCGATCCTTCACCTTTTCCAGCGCATAATGATCCTCGTCGAGGACGATCTGCGCGGCGGCAATATCCTTCTTGATCTTCGACTTCTTGCCCCATGGCAGGCCCAGCAGCACGTCGAGATAGTTGCGTACGACGGTCGCCTCGGCGCTCATCGGCGCCATCGTCTTCAGCTTCTTCAGCTCGGAGGTCGCCTTTTGGCGGGCCTCCTTCGACAGTTTCAGCGTGGCGATCTTCTGGGTCAGCTCGGCAAGCTCGTCGCCGTCGCTTTCCTCGTCGCCGTTGCCCAGCTCGCGCTGGATCGCCTTCAGCTGCTCGTTCAGATAATATTCGCGCTGGGATTTCTCCATCTGGCGCTTCACGCGGCTCTTGATCTTCTTTTCAACCTGCAGAACACCGAGTTCGCCCTCCATCAAGGCAAACGCCATCTCCAGCCGCTTTGCCGGATCAGCCTCGACCAGCATTGCCTGCTTGTCCGCCACCTTCACCGCGATGTTCGCAGCAACGGCATCGGCCAGCTTGGCCGGCTCGTCGATCTCCCCAAGCTGCACCGCGGTTTCCGCCGGCAGCTTCTTGTTGAGCTTGGCATAATTCTCGAACTGCCCGACGACCGACCGCATCAACGCCTCGACCTCCGTACCCTCGGCCGCCAGATCGGCGACGGGGACGATGGTGGCCGTCAGATGCGTCTCGATGGGAATCAGCTCGTCCATCCGCGCTCGCTCCTTGCCCTCGACCAGGACGCGAACGGTGCCATCGGGCAGCTTCAGCAACTGCAACACGGTGGCGGTGACGCCGACTTCGTAGAGATCCTCACGCGCGGGATCGTCCTCCGCGGGGTCGAGCTGCGCGACGAGGAATATCTCCTTGTCGGCATTCATCGCCGATTCGAGCGCGGCGACGGATTTGTCGCGGCCAACGAACAGGGGCACGATCATGTTGGGGAAAACGACGATATCGCGCAGCGGCAGGACGGGATAGGTCTGGTTCATGCAAACTCCGGTGAGTGCCGATCCGGGCACGCTTTCCGCCAATATATGGGGAGTATTGGGAAACCATCAATCGGCTTGCGCCGGATCGGATGAGCGGGGACATATCCAGCCATGATCGTAACCGCCCTCGCCCTGCTCGCCGCCGCCGCCGAACCACCCAAGAAGGGAATGCCGGCGATCACTGAACAGACCCAGCGATCGGGTGGTGAGCGCACCGCCGACCAGCTGGCATTGCGTTTCGACAGCGCCGATCTGGCGTTCGAGGTGTTGCCGGACACCTATCAACTGACCGGCATCGCAACCCTCGGCTTTACCGCAAAGACGCCGCTAACCCGACTGGTCATCGATCTCGACCGCAACCTGCCCGTCAGCGCCATCGCGATCGACGGCGTTACCCTGCCCGCCTCGGCATGGTCGAATCCGGAAGGGCAACTCGTGATCCGCCTGCCCCGCCCGCTCACCGCCGGACAATCGGTATCGGCCCGCATCACCTATGGTGGGACGCCGCATGTCGCGCTCAACGCACCATGGGACGACGGTGTCGTCTGGTCGAAGACGCCGGATGGCCGTTTGTGGTTTGCCACCACTACGGAAGGGTACGGGTGCGACCTGCTCTGGCCCTGCCTCGACTTTTCCGAAGGCGAGCCGGCGGCCGTGACCCTCCACGTCACCGTGCCGAAAGGGTTGAAGGCGCCCTCGAACGGCAAGCTGCTTGGCATAGACACGCTGTCCGACGGCCGCACGACGTGGCACTGGCGCACCGCCCACCCCAACACCTACGCGATTGCGCTCAACGTCGGCCCGTACGAAGAGATCAGCGGCATCTACAAGAGCCGCTTCGGCAATAGCATCCCGATGTTCTACTGGTATCTGCCCGGCGAAAAGGCACAGGCGGAGCGCCTGTTCGCCGAATTCGCACCGACGCTCGATTTCTTTGAAACGATGATCGGTCCCTATCCCTTCGGCGATGAAAAGGTCGGCGTGGTCGAGACCCCGCACAAGGGCATGGAGCACCAGACGATCAATGCCTATGGCAACGGCTATGCCAAGGCGATCGAAGGGTTCGACTGGCTGTTCCAGCACGAATTCACCCATGAATGGTTCGCCAACCAACTGACCGCCGCCAACTGGGACGATTACTGGCTGCACGAAGGGTATGGCAGCTACATGCAGCCCGCCTATGGCCAGTGGCGGGAGGGCAACGCCCGCTACATCACGATGATGATGGGGCAGCGCAGTCAGATCGTGAACAAGGCGCCCATAGTTCGCGGCAAGATTTTGACCGAGGAGGAGGTGTACGAGGCCTCCAGGGGCGGCGCCGGCCTCGACATCTATATGAAGGGATCGTGGATGCTCCACACCCTGCGCGGGCTGATCGGCGACAAGGCATTCTGGGATGTCACGCGCCTCGCCGTCTATGGCCGTCCCGATCCCCGTCCCGGCAATTTCACGCCCCGCTTCGGATCGACGAGGGAGTATGAGGCGCTGGTCGCGAAGGTGACGGGCAAGGATTATCACTGGTTCTTCGACGTCTATCTGCGCCAGGCGGCGCTGCCCGATCTGGTGGAGACACGAACCGGCGACACACTCACGCTGGCGTGGCGGGTTCCCGGCAACGGCCCCTTTCCCCTGCCCATCGATATCACCGTCGATGGTATCCGCCGGACGCTGCCGATGACGGACGGTCGCGGAACGCTGACGATATCGGGAGACGCTCATGTCGTCATCGACCCCGACGCCCGCGTCTTGAGACGATCGATAGCTGTCGAGGAGATGCAGGCGTGGCAGGCGAGACCACGCTGACTACGGGATAGACGAAAGGCTTCGTCGATCCCGTAGTCGAGGTTCATGCAATCGACCAGACGAAGAGTTTGAATATCGCCAGCGTTACGCGACGCTAGATGTTTGGTCCCGGCAATTGTTGGTGTGGATTTGATGTAAACCCGCTTGGCTCTTGTTGCCATGCCGTGCAGATCGCTTCGTATGGTGTGAGCTTTTGAGGGTCTTGAGTCTTCGGCCGAAGTTGTAGGCGGCGACGAAGTCGTCAAGGTGTTGTCGGAGTTGATCGTGGTCTTGTAGCAGTAGCGCTTGACAATCGCATCCTTGGTGCGGTTCGTCCGTTCCACCCCGACCTTCGCCGGGGCAGGCCCTGATTGTTGGTCCAAGGGTGTCGCGGCCCTTCGACTTCGCTCAGGAAAGACTTGCTCAGGCGATGTTAAATGTCGAGAACGGCACAGGCTGCTTCGAAGCCGCGGCACCAGATAGGTAGCTGCGCCCACGTTGCCTTAATGTCTTCGGGCGTCCAGCCGTCCCCGGTCGGGTCGGTGAATCGACTTCGCTTAGGACAGGATCGTCGGTGAGAACGGTGTGGATTTTGTAGGGCACTGCGGCCACGAGGTGTCGCAGGAAGTCGGCGGGGAGCCGGCGGATCGCCTTTTCGTGCAGCTCGACCAAGGCGAACTTGGAGGTGCGGTCGACCGCGACGAGGAGGTATAGCTTGCCCTCTTTGGTTCGGACCTCGGCGATGTCGATATGGAAATAGCTGATCGGGCAGGACTTGAACTTACGCTTCGCCGGCTTGTCGCCCTTTACCTCCGGCAGCCGGTTGATGCCGTGGCGCTCCTGTGGAGTAGCTGGCCCATAGCGCATCCTTCCAACAGTGAGTGATGCACCATCAAAGCCCAGGATCAAACACCTAGGGACTTAACTACACCCGGACCCTGTCGGCGCTCACGCCGTCAGGTGAACGAAATCTCTCGCGAACGGCACCAGATGCGCACCGCCATCGACGTACAGGATTTGCCGGTCGAGCGACGGCATCGACGCGCAGAACAGCACCGCTGCGGCGATGTCGTCCGGCATCGGCAGTCGTCGGAGCGGCATCAGGTCGGCAAGGGACGTCATCTGCTCGCCGGAATAATCGCCGGTCGGCAAGGTCAGTCCCGGTGCGACACCGTTCACCCGTACCCCCGCCGCGCCGATCCGCGTGGCACCCGTCAGCCCCAGCTTGGCGAGCGTGTAGGATAGCTGGTCCGGGTGCGGATGCAGGATCCGCTGGTCGAGGATGTTGACGATCGACCGATCGAGCTCGCCCGCCCCCTCGCCCATCGTCGCGGCGAAAGCCTGCATCAGCAGCACCGGCGCTGCTGCGTTGATCGCATGGGCCTGCGCCAGATCGTCCGCCGTCACATCGGCCAGCACATCCTGCCCGAACAGCGACGCACCGTTGACGAGCAGATCCGGTGCCCGCCCGAAACGGGCCGTCACCTCGCCATACAGCGCCGTCGCTCGTGCAGGATCAGCGAAATCCGCCACGAACCCTTGCCAGACACCGCCGGCCGTCGCCAGCGCATCGGCGAGCGACGGCGCCGGATCGGCATCATGACTGCCGTGCAGCGCCAGATCATATCCCGCCCCAGCCAGCGCGGCGGCGATCGCCGCGCCCAGCCGGCGGCAACCGCCCGTCACCAGCGCCAGCGGCCGCCGGCTCACGCGCCGCCGCGACCCATCAGCGCCAGCACTTCCTTGCGGCTGCGCTCGTCGTCGCGGAACACGCCCATCATCCGGCTGGTCGTCATCGCCACGCCCGGCGTCCGCACGCCGCGTGCGGTCATGCAGGCGTGCGTCGCCTCGATCACCACCGCGACGCCCAGCGGCTTCAAATTGTCCCAGATGCAATCGGCGACCTCCGCCGTGAGGCGCTCCTGCACCTGCAACCGCCGCGCGAAGCCATGCAGCACGCGGGCCAGCTTCGAAATGCCGACGACATGGTTGCGCGGCAGATAGGCGATGTGAGCGACGCCGATGATCGGCGCCATATGATGTTCGCAATGCGACTGGAAGGGGATGTCTTTCAGCAGCACGATCTCGTCATACCCGCCCACCTCCTCGAACACCCGCGACAGATGCCGGGCGGGATCGTCGCCATAGCCGGAGCAATATTCCCGCCACGCCCGCGCGACGCGTCTGGGCGTATCGAGCAAACCCTCGCGGGTCGGATCGTCGCCCGTCCACGCGATCAACGTGCGGATCGCATCGGCGACCTGGGGCGGCACGGCGATCTTGCCGTCCTCGGCGATCAGGTCGCCATCCTCCGGTTCCATGCTCATGTCGCCTTCCCCAATCGTTCGGCCGCCCAGGCGACGTGATCCGCCATGAAGGTCGAGACGCCCAGATAGCTGTGATCGTATCCCGGCTGCATCCTGAGCGTCAGGTCGATCCCCGCCGCCGCACATGCCGCCGCCAGCAGTTCGGGTCGCAATTGCTCGTCCAAAAACTGGTCAGCCTCACCCTGATCGACCAGTAGATCGGGCCGCCGCGCACCATCCTCGATTAACGCCACTGCGTCATGGGCGCGCCAGGTGCTGCGATCGTCGCCCAGATACCCGCCCAGCGCCTTCTCGCCCCACGGCACCTGCCCGGGTGCGACGATCGGCGCGAAGGCGGTGACGCTGCGGAACCGGTCGGGATGCCGCAATCCGATTGTCAGCGCGCCGTGGCCTCCCATCGAATGCCCGGTGATCGCCTGCCGGTCCGGATCGACCGGAAACTCCGAGCCGATCAGGGCCGGCAGTTCATCCTCGATATAGGTCCGCATCCGGAAATGCGGCGCCCATGGCTCTTCGGTGGCATCGACGTAGAAGCCGGCGCCCTGCCCCATGTCGTAAGCGGGATCGTCGGCCACGCCCTCGCCCCGCGGGCTGGTGTCGGGAGCCACGAAGACGATGCGATGCTCGGCGCAGGCGCGGCGATATTCGCCCTTGTCCATCACGTTGGCGTGCGTGCACGTCAGGCCGGACAGGAACCACAGCACCGGCAATCGCTCGCCCGGATCATGCGCGGGCACGAAGACGGCAAAGGTCATGTCGGTGCCCGTCGTGGTCGATCGGTGGCGATAGACGCCTTGCGTGCCGCCATGGGCCTTCGCCGTCGAAACCGTCTCCATCGTCATCGAAACACCACCGTCCGGTTGTCGTTCAGGAATACGCGTCGTTCGCCGACCCACGTCACCGCGCGCGCCAGCACCTGCGCCTCGATATCACGGCCGATGCGGACCAGGTCGTCGGCCGAGGCACGGTGATCGACCCGCTCCACCGCCTGCTCGATGATCGGCCCTTCGTCCAGATCGGCGGTCACGAAATGGGCCGTCGCGCCGATCAGTTTCACGCCGCGCTCATGCGCCCGGTGATACGGCCGCGCCCCCTTGAAGCCGGGCAGGAAGCTGTGATGGATGTTGATGCACCGCCCCGGCAGCGCCTCGACCAGCGTCGGCCCCAGCACCTGCATGTACCGCGCCAGCACCAGATACTGTGCCCGTTCGACGGCCATCAGATCGAGGATCGCGCGTTCCTGCGCATCACGACTGGCATCGTCGACCGGCAGGTGGTGCCACGGCAGGCCATGCCATTCGACCAACGAGCGCAGCGCATCATGGTTCGACACCACACCGACGATCTCGACCGGCAGCGCGTTCGTCCGCCAGCGGTGGAGCAGATCATTCAGGCAGTGCGACCCCTTCGACACCGCCAGCAGCACGCGCGGCCGGTCGTCCGCGCGAACGACCTCCCACGCGAAGTCGAACCGCAGCGCCGCCGCCGCCAGCGCCGCCCGGACACCCTCGACATCGCTCGGGAAGCCCGGCCCGCCGCCGGTGAACACGACGCGCATGAAGAAGCGCCCCGTCTCCAGATCGGCATATTGCTGGCTGTCGAGGATGAACCCGTCGATCCCGACCAGCGCCCCCGCCACCGCGGCCACGATGCCGACACGGTCCTGGCACGCAAGGGTGAGGATCAGGGCCGTGCCGGCGTCGATCATGCCTTCGACGCGACGCGGTGCATCGCGCAGATCTTGTTGCCCGCCGGATCGCGAAGATAGGCGAGGTAGAGCGGCCCGAACGGCGAGTTGCGGACCCCCGGCGCATTCTCGATCGCCGTCCCGCCGGCGGCGAGGCCCGCCGCATGCCACGCATCGGCGGCCTCCGGCGACGCCGCCGCGAAGCCCACTGTCCCGCCATTGGCGTGGCAAGCGGGCTCGCCATTGATCGGCCTGGTCAGGATCAGGATGCCGCCGCTATGAACATAGGTGGCCCGACCCATCGGATCGATCCGCCCCGCCGGAATGCCGAGCGCACCCAGCGTGGCGTCGTAGAACGACTTCGACGCATCGATATCGTCGGTGCCGAGCATGATGTGACTGAACATGGAATATTCCTCTCCGTTGTCGTTACGGGCCGACGGTCAGTAGATCACGACCGAGCGGATCGATTCGCCCGCATGCATCAGATCGAACCCCTTGTTGATCTCGTCCAGCGTCAGCCGGTGGGTGATCATCGGGTCGATCTGGATCATCCCGTCCATGTACCAGTCGACGATCTTCGGCGTGTCCGTCCGCCCGCGCGCGCCGCCGAACGCCGTACCGCGCCAGTTGCGTCCGGTGACGAGCTGGAAGGGCCGCGTGCTGATCTCCTTGCCCGCCTCCGCCACGCCAATGACGATGCTGGTGCCCCATCCGCGGTGGCAGCATTCCAGCGCCTGCCGCATCACATCGGTGTTGCCCGTGGCATCGAAGCTGTAATCGGCACCGCCATCGGTCAGCGCGACGATGTGCGGCACGATGTCGCCCCCAGGCACTGAAGAGGTATCCTTGGGGTTGACGAAATGCGTCATGCCGAACCGGCGGCCCCATTCCTCGCGGTCGGGATTGATATCGACACCGACGATCATCTTCGCGCCGGCCAGCTTCGCACCCTGGATCACGTTCAGCCCGATCCCGCCCAGACCGAACACGACCACGGTATCTCCCGGCTGCACCTTGGCGGTATGCACTACAGCGCCGACGCCGGTGGTGACGCCGCAGCCGACATAGCAACTGGTGTCGAACGGCGCGTCCTCCCGGATCTTCGCCACCGCGATTTCGGGCAGCACGGTGAAGTTCGAAAAGGTCGAGCAACCCATGTAATGGAAGATCGGCTGGCCTTTATAACTGAAGCGGGTAGTGCCGTCGGGCATCAGCCCCTTCCCCTGCGTCGCGCGGATCGCGGTGCACAGGTTGGTCTTGCCGCTGAGGCACGATTTACACTGGCGGCATTCCGGCGTGTAGAGCGGGATGACATGATCGCCGACCGCGACGCTGGTCACGCCCGCGCCGATCTCCCGCACGATGCCGGCGCCCTCATGGCCCAGTACGCTGGGGAACAGCCCCTCCGAATCGAGCCCGTCGAGCGTATAGGCGTCGGTATGGCAGATGCCCGTCGCCATGATCTCGACCAGCACCTCGCCAGCCTTCGGCCCGTCCAGATCGAGTTCCACGATCTCCAACGGCCGTTTCGCCTCGAACGCCACGGCGGCTCGCGTCTTCATTTGGTCTCACTCCTCGCAACCTTCCGGCCTCTGCCGCGATTGATAGCCAACAATCAAGGAGGTGGAGCGATGAAGGACCCCAAGAAAGGCGACGAGGTCACGTGGCAATCCCATGGTGGCGAAGCGCACGGCCATGTCGAGAAGAAGGTGACCAGCGATATCAAGATCAAGGGTTATCAGGTCCGCGCGTCGGCGGATGACCCCCAGTATATCGTAAAGAGTGACAACGGCGGAAAGGCGGCGCACAAGGCGTCCGCGCTCGACAAGGCGTAATGCTCCGCTAAGCTGGGCAACAGTTCAACAGGAAGGATTACCATGGCCACTGCAAAGCAGGACGCCGGCGCCGACAAGGCTGCCAAGAAGCCAACCAACAGCGGGACGGGCATCCATGCGCCGGTCAAGCCGTCTGCCGATCTCGGTGCGATCGTCGGCAACGACGCGTTGCCGCGCAGCGAAGTCATCAGCAAGGTCTGGGACTATATCAAGTCCAAGAACCTGCAGAATCCCGAAAACAAGCGCGAAATCCTGGCCGATGACAACCTGAAGAAGGTGTTCGGCAAGGACAAGGCCACGATGTTCGAGATGAACAAGTACATCTCGGCCCATCTTACCAAGGCCTGATGCTTCATCGGGGGTGCCGGCGGCACCCCCGATACTTTCGGTGTCGATAAGTATCGCAACCGTAGCGGGAGAGTGGTGGTCCCGGAGGGACTCGAACCCCCGACGCCCACTTTAGGAAAGTGGCGCTCTGTCCAGCTGAGCTACGGAACCACGACTGCCCTCTTAATCCAGTGGCGCGCGGCTATCCACCCCCTAGAGAGTCCATTTCACCGATCGACTCAATTGACCTGATCGGGCGGCACGATGGGCAGTGGCAGTGGCGCGACCGGCACGCCATCGTCGATCAATGCCTTTGCCTCTGCCACCGTGGCCTGCCCGTGGATCAGTGACGGCGATTCTTCGCCCGCATGCATCGCCCGCGCGCGGTGAGCGAATCCCGCACCGACCCATGTCGATTTATCCAACAGCTTCGCCTGTTCGGCGGCAAGCATCTGCATTGCCTGTTTCATCGCCTGCGGTGCCACGCTCGAACGATGACCCTTTGCCGCGATCGCCGGGGCCATCACTGCCTTTTCGATATCGGTGTCGCCGCAGGCCGGACAGCCGATCAGGCCGGCGTTTCGTTGTTGCTCATAGGCGCCGGTCGATCCGAACCAAGCCTCGAACACATGACCGGTCGGACATCGCAGGTCGAATACGATCATGCGACGATCGTTACCGGCGGGATCGGCCGGCGATGCCGCAGCGACGGAATTCGCGTCCGCACATCGGTTAACAACGCTGGATCGAGATCGACCACCGCCAGACCGGGCGTTTCCCCCATGTCCAGCAGCGCCTCGCCCCATGGATCGACCACCAGCGAATGGCCATAAGTCGTACGTCCATCGGCGTGAGTCCCGGTCTGCGCCGCGGCCACGACGAACGCTCCCGCCTCGATCGCGCGGGCGCGGAGCAGCACCTCCCAATGTGCCGCGCCGGTCGGCCGGGTGAACGCCGCCGGCACTGCCAGCACTGTCGCTCCGGCGTCGCTCAGCGTTCGATAGAGATCGGGGAAGCGGATATCGTAACAGATCGACAATCCGATCCGGCCGACGGGGCTATCTACCACGGTCGCCATTTCACCGGGCGCGTAGCTGGCAGATTCACGCCAGCTTTCGCCGCTCGGCAGGTCGACGTCGAAGAGGTGCAGCTTATCGTATCGGGCACGGATCGCACCGTCAGCGTCAATGACGTAACCACGATTGGCCAGTCGGCCATCCGCCCGGCGCACCGCGAGCGATCCCAGTTGGACCCAAACGCCGTAACGCTCCGCTGCCTCGCGCACCGCCATCAGCACGATGTCGTCATCTTCGCCGACGATCGATGCCGCCGCACGTGTCCGGTCGCGATCGATCAGACCGGACATTTCCGGCGTGAACACCATCGCCGCCCCCAGCCCTGCCGCGCGCTCGATCGCGTCGACCAGCGTGGCGGCATTGACGGCCGGATCGATCCCGGCCGTCATCTGGAGAACGGCGGCCTTCACGCCGCCAGCAGCGGGTCGAGCCCCCCGGACCGATCCAGCGCCGCCAGATCGTCATAGCCACCGACATGGCGGCCATCGATGAACACCTGCGGCACGGTAGTGCGGCCCTGTGCCCGCTCGATCATCTCGGCGCGCTTCGGCCCGCCCAGCGTGATGTCGAATTCCTGCGGGTCGACGCCCTTGGAATCGAGCAACCGCATCGCCCGCGTGCAATAAGGGCAGAACGCCTTGGTATAGATTTCTACGTTGGCCATGGACATCAGGTGTGGTGACGGCCTGCGCTTGTCAATCATCGGCCGCGTCCGGCAGCACCCGCGCCCAGCACAGGATCGTCACCGATCGCGCCCCCGCCGCCAGCAGCGCGCGAGTGCAGGCGGTCGCGGTCGCGCCGGTCGTGTAGACGTCGTCGACCAGCACCACCGCCCGGCCCCTGATCGCGTCCCGACGCGCGCGATCGACGACGAATACGCCGGCCACCGCCCTGGCCCGCGCACGGCGGCCGAGGCCGCGCAGCAACGGTGTCGCCCGCCGCCGTTGCAACGCATGATGATCGCGCGGCACGCCGGTCCTTTGTGATACGACGTCCGCGATCAATGCAGCCTGGTTGAACCCGCGACGCCATAATCGACCGCGATGCAGCGGCACCGGCACCAGCAGGTCGCCCGCCGCCGGCATCAGGCGAAGCATCGCCCGCGCCATCGTGTTCGCCAGCGCGATGCGGCCGCCATGCTTCAACCGCACCGCCAGCGCACCCGCCACATCGCCGTAAGCGACCGCCGCCCGCACGCCGGCATGTCGGGGCGGCGTGCCCGCGCAGGTCGCACAGACCGCCCCCTCGCCGCGGTCGAAGGCGAACGGCGTATGACAGGCCGCGCACCATGGCGGCCCCAGAAACCGCAATGCGCCCCAGCACGTGCCGCAGAACTGGTGGTCCTCCGCCACCGGTACGCCGCAGCCGGGGCAGCGCGGCGGCAGGGCGTAATCGGCGATCCATCGCAAGGGCTTCAGGACTGACCGCAGCATCCATCGCTTGTCGCCGGCCCACGCGCACGGCACAAGCGCCGGCATGGACGTGCCCGACATCTTCGATCGCACCGCCCGGCGCCGGCGCCGCGACCGCGCGACCGACCGCTACGCCGCGCATGATTTTCTCCGTACCGCGATGCTCGACGGTGTTGCCGACCGGCTGGATACGGTGACGCGTTCGTTCACAGATATCCTCGATCTCGGTTCGTTCGATGGCGCCTTCCTGCCACCGCCGGGCACCCGCGTTGCGCGACTGGATGCTGGTTTCGGGTTCGCAAAGCAGAGCGAGGGCGTTCAGGGGGATGAGGACCGGTTGCCCTTCGCGGACGGCGCGTTCGATTGCGTGGTGAGTGCCGGGGTGCTCGACCAGATCGGTGATCTGCCCGGCGCCCTGTCGCTGGCTCGCCGGGTGCTGCGGCCCGACGGTCTGTTCCTAGCCGCGTTCGTCGGTGCCGGCTCCTTTCCGGCACTTCGTCGCGCATTCCAGATCGCGGAACGCGATCGTCCCGTCGCGCGGCTGCATCCGCAGGTCGATGTGCGGTCGGCGGGCGATCTGCTGGTCAGGGCCGGCTTCGCGTTGCCGGTCGCGGATATCGAGACGCTCGACATCGGCTATCCCGATCTGGGCAGACTGTTGCAGGATCTGCGCGGGATGGCCGGTACGAACATCCTGACCGATCGCCACCCGTTGTCGCCCGGCGCCCTGTCCCGCGCGGCCGCCGCATTCGCCGATGCCGCCGGCCCCGACGGCCGCACCCGCGAGCGCATCGATATCATCTTCCTCACCGGCTGGGCGCCCGACGCATCGCAACCGCAACCGGCCAAGCGCGGCAGCGGCAAAAGCTCGCTCGCCGAGGCCCTCGCGCGCCGCGATCCACTCGACTGATTCTTCGTTTACAGGCCGAATTCACTCATCTCGACGACGCGGTGCTCCCGCGCGCTGATTTCGGCAGCGGTACCGATCGCCACCGCACGCAAACCGTCCTCCGCGCTGACGAGTACCGGCCCCTCGCCACGCACCGCCGCCGCGAAGGCGACATGCTGGTAATAGGTCGCGCCCTCGTGCGAGCCGGCGGCATGGGCGGTCGGATCGATCGCGACGCGGGTACGCTCGGGGCGCTTCTGACCCCGGAAGCCGACGCGGGGTGAGAAGATCAGGTCGCCGGGCGGGATAAGCACGTCGAGCCGCGCAGCATCGCCGGTAGCGCTCATCTCCTCCTGATGCTCGGCCCCGTCGGCGAACATGGAGAGATCGAGCATGGCGCGGACGCCATTGGCGAAATCGACCGTGGTGAAGCTGTTATCGATGATGTCGGGCCGGGCGCCGTCATATCGTTCGTCGAGATGGTTCACGTCCATCGCGCCGGAACAATAGACTCGGACCGGCTCCGACTGCACGACCAGCCGCATCAGGTCGAAAAAATGGCAGCATTTCTCGACCATCGTGCCACCGGTGTTGCGCGCGAAGCGATTCCAGTCGCCGACCTTGGGCAAGAAGGGAAAACGGTGCTCGCGGATCGACAGCATCTGCAGGCGACCGACCCGCCCCTGGTGAATCTGGTCGATAAAGGCGGCGGCCGGCGGCATGAAGCGGTATTCCATGCCTGTCCAGAACGGGCGGTCACGCGATGCCGCACGATCGACGATCCAGCGGGCATCGTCCATCGTCGTCGCCAGCGGCTTTTCGCACAGAACCGCCGCATCCATGCCGAACAACGGGTCCAGCACCGTCCGATGCGTGTGGTTGGGTGAGGCGATGACGATCGCATCGACCTGCGCATCGCGAGCGAAGGCGGCAACGCTGGCATAGGCGACGACGCCGGCGGCACGCTCGCCCAACGCATTCCGCGCCCAGTCGAGCGAGGTCGCCACGGGATCGGCGATCGCCACCACCTCCGCGTCGGGAATCAGGGCGATATTGTGGAGATGCTCCACCCCCATCATGCCCGTTCCGACCACGCCGTACCTGATCGCGGCTACCATCGCGTTCATCCCTATGCCATGTCGCCGGTCATGACGACGCTGCGCCTTTCCGCTCAACTCCGCCCGCTCGGCAAGAGCGATCTGCTTGTCTCGCCGATAGCCTGGGGCATGTGGCGGCTCGCCGGAGACGACATTCCAGCGGTACGCGCGTTGATCGACGCGGCGTTCGAGGCGGGAATCACGCTGTTCGACACGGCGGACATCTATGGTTGCGACACGCCCGCCGGGTTCGGATCGGCCGAGGCGCTGTTCGGACGGGCACTGGCGGAGGCGCCGGATCTGCGTGACCGAATGGTCGTCGCGACCAAGGGCGGTATCCGGCCCGGTATCCCGTATAACTCCAGCGCCGATTATCTGGGGACTGCCCTGGACGATTCGCTCCGCCGCATGCGTATCGAGCATGTCGATCTGTACCAGATTCATCGGCGCGACCTGCTCACCCATCCGCAGGAAGTCGCCGCCACGCTCGATCGCATGGTGACATCCGGCAAGGTTCGTGAAGTCGGCGTTTCCAACTACAGTCCCGCCGAAATCGACGCGGTGCAGGCATTTCTGGATCGCCGGATCGTCAGCACGCAGCCGGAATTTTCGGCCCTTCATACTGCGCCGCTGTTCGACGGAACACTGGATCAGGCGATGCGGCTCGATCTGGCGGTACTCGCCTGGTCACCGCTTGGTGGCGGACGGCTGGCTGACGGCACGCATCCGGCGGCGCAGGCTTTGGCGGCGCAGGGGGCACGGTACGGCGTCGATGCCGCCACCGCCGCGCTCGCCTGGGTGATGGCGCATCCGGCTGGTATCATTCCGATCGTGGGATCGCAGACGCCGTCCCGTATCCTGGCATCGGCCAGGGCTTACCAGATCGAATGGACCCGCGCCGAATGGTACGGGGTCTTGCAGGCCGGGATGGGAGAGATGCTGCCATGAGGACGACGCTTCCTCCCTGCGAGATCAGTTGGTTCTCCGCGCTGTGCGACGACGATTACGAATTTCTGGGCGTTCCCGATCCGAAACTGCAATCGAGCTTCGAACATTGCCGGGACATCGTGATGCAGGCGGAGAGCGGCGGGTTCGACAATGTGCTGCTGCCGTCCGGCTATGCGCTGGGCATCGACACCACCGCCTTTGCCGCGGCGATGGCCGCGATGTTGACACGGATACGGACATTGATGGCGGTGCGGATCGGCGAAAGCTGGCCGCCGCAACTGGCTCGGCAGATCGCCACCATCGACCGGATGATGGGCGGGCGGCTGACCGTCAATATCATCTCCAGCGATCTGCCTGGCGAAACGTTGGCAAGCGAGCCGCGCTACGCCCGCACGGTCGAGGCGATGACGATCCTGCGCACGTTGCTGGATGGAAAGCCGCTCGATCATCAGGGCGAGTTCTGGCGATTGAAGCTGGATCCACCGCGCATCACGACCATGAGCGGGCGCTGTCCGCCGTTTTATTTCGGCGGACTGTCGCCGGCGGCGCGTGAGGCAGCGGCGCAAGGATGCGACGTGTATCTGATGTGGCCGGATACGATGGAGGGGGTACGTGGTATCGTGTCGGACATGCGCACCCGTGCGGGCCGCCACGGTCGCACACTGCGCTTCGGCTACCGCGTCCATGTTGTCGTGCGCGAAACCGAGGCGGAGGCGTGGGCCGCCGCCGATCGCCTGTTGTCCAAACTGGACGATGCGACCGGTGCCGAAATCCGGTCGCGTTCGCTCGATTCGCAGTCGGCGGGCGTCCGCCGGCAAGCCGAGCTGCGCGAAGAAGCCGCGCGTCAGGACGGTTATGCCGAGGCGAATTTGTGGACGGGTATCGGCCGTGCACGATCGGGTTGCGGGGCGGCGATCGTCGGCGATCCGGATCAGGTGCTCGCAAAACTCAACGCCTATCGGGCGGAGGGGATCGATGCGTTCATCCTCTCGGGATACCCCCATGCCGCCGAGGCGGACCTGTTTGCGCGACATGTGTTGCCGCATATCGACCACGCGCCCTTGATGCTTTGATAGAGAAACTGCCTCGCCGCGTCGGTCGTCTGCTGGTCATGTTCATGGCATGAACGGGTCACATCATTGAAAACGGTCGGCCAACTTGGTGCCCGGCATCGCGCGCTGTTGTTCGCGCTGGTCATCACCGCGGGCGTGCTCAATCTGGTCGATCGCCAGATCATCGCGGTGCTGAAGCCGGTGATCGCCGTCGATCTGGGTTGGACGGACAATGATTACGGCACGCTCGCCGCCTGGTTCCAGACGGGAGCTGCCGTCGGGTTCCTGTTCAGTGGCTGGATCGCCGATCGACTGGGGGTGAAATGGGCCAACCCGGTTGGCGTAGCGGCATGGAGCGTCGCCGCTTTGCTGCACGGATGGGCGCGGTCGATGATCGAATTCACGGCGGTCCGCATCGCCCTGGGTGCGACCGAGGCGATGGGCACGCCGACCGGCACCAAGACCGTGGCCGCCGTGCTGCCGCCACGCTGGCGATCGACGGGCTTCGGCGCGACCAACGCCGCGAGCAGCCTGGGAGCGATCCTGGCACCTTTGGCGATCCCCGCCATCGCCCTGTGGTTTGGCTGGCGGGGTACGTTCGTCGTGGCGGGCGCGATCGGGCTGGTCTGGGCGTTGGCGTGGCTGATCGCGGCGCGGGGCGTGACCTTCACCGCGCCTCCGGTCGCGAACGGGCCGATCGTCATCGCGGACGGGCCGATCCTGCGCGATCGACGGACATGGGCGGTTGCGGGGGCGAAAATCCTGTCGGACGCGACGTGGTGGCTGCTGCTTTTCTGGCTGCCCGATTTCTTCCACCGCCAGTTCGGCCTGACCGGGGTGGCGCTCGGCGTGCCGCTCGCGATCGCCTATGGCGGCGCGGCGGTAGGCTCGCTGGTCGGGGGTAGCGTTTCGACCCGGTTGCTTGGCCTTGGATATTCGGTGAACTGGGTGCGCAAGGGCATCATGCTGGCCGCGGCATTGGCGGTGGTGCCGATCCCGTTCGCGCTCGTCACGCATGACTATCCGGTCGCGGTCGCTCTGATGGCGCTGGCACTGGCCGGGCATCAGGCGTTCTCCACAAATCTATTCGCGCTGATCGCCGATATCGTGCCGCAACGCCGGGTCGGACGCGTAACCGCGTTCGGCTCGTTCTGCGGAAATGTCGGCGGCATCGGCATCGCCAAGGTCGCAGGCCTGACCTTGGCCGCGGGCCTTGGTTATCTGCCGCTGCTGCTGTTCGCGAGCGTGGCCTATCTGGCGGCATTGGGCTGGATCCAGCTGCTGTTGCCGAAGCTGGTCGCCTTGGAGGATGATGTGCCGATCCCTGCCATGGTATAAAGTAGGGTTAGGGCGCTCCCTTGCGCTTCTTTATATCCGATCAACCTAATGGGAATTAACAGGACCAGATACAAAAGGGGCAATCGATGACTGACCGCTACCTGCTCATGCTGCTCGCTAGCACCACCATGATCGCCACGGCTATACCAGCCGTCGCACAGGAAGCGGCCCCGCCGACCGAGGCTGATGCCACCGAACGAACACCCGATGCCCCCACCGGCGATATCGTCGTCACCGCGCGTTTCCGCAACGAGACCTTGCAACAGGTGCCGATCGCGATCACCGCCGTATCGGGCACCTCGCTCGCCGAGCGGCAATTGAACAATGTCGAAACGATCGCCGCCTCGATCCCCTCGGTCGGGTTCCGCAGCGGCGCTTCGAACAAGGATCGCACGATCTTCATCCGCGGTGTCGGGACGATCACCACCTCGCCGGGCGTCGAGCCATCGGTATCGACGGTACTGGATGGCGTCGTGTTGAGCCGCCCGGGCCAATCGACGCTTGATCTAGGCGAAGTCGAACGCATCGAGGTATTGCGCGGGCCACAGGGAACGCTCTTCGGGAAGAACGCGTCAGCCGGTGTGGTCAACATCGTCACCCGCAGCCCCACCGACGAATTTCGCGCGTTCGGCGAACTGGGCGCGACGACGGACGAGGAATACCGGATCAAGGCCGGCGTGTCGGGCGCGATCGTGCCGGGCAAGTTACAGGCGCTGATCGGTGGCTTGTACAGCAATTTCAACGGCAATACCCGTAACGTCACGACGGGCAACGACACCAACGGCTCGCGCCGCTACGGCGTTCGCACCAAGCTGGTCGCGACACCGTTCGAGGCGCTGAAACTGACCGCGATCAGCGATTACCTGAATACCCGTGAGACCATCGCATCGGTGTTCAGCTCGACGCAACAGATCGCCTATCCGACCGGCGCGATCACCAATTCGGCACCGCTCGCCGCGCTGCTCGCGGGCGTCGGCATCCGCCCCGATGCCGCGAACCGGCTGGCGGCGACCAATATCGATACCAACGTCCGCGACGAGAATTACGGCGGCTCGCTGACGGCCGAGCTGGCGCGGGGTGACTATCAACTGACATCGATCACCGCGTGGCGGCAATGGCTTAACCATCAGCAGCAGGATTATGACGGCCTGCCGACGCTGACCGCCGCCTTTCCGCAAGGGATCGACGACGGACGCGTGAACAGCAAGCAATTCTCGCAGGAATTGCGCCTCGCCTCCCCGCGCGGCGGCCTAATCGATTATGTCGTCGGCGCCTACTATCTGCACGGCGACACGGACGAGCGGTATCAGCGCGCATTGACCACGCTGGCGGGCACGACGCAGACTACGACGACCGGCGTCGCCAATTACGGCATCACCAGCAAGAACTACGCGCTATTCGGGGAAGCGAACGTCAATTTCACGAGCGCCTTCCGCGCGATTGCCGGCTATCGATCGACGTGGGACGACATCGATTTCTACCACGTCCGCACATCGACCAACGATCCCACGAACAGCGGCGTGGCCGCACTCGACCGACCCGGCATCCGGGCATATCATAACGCGACCGGGAACACCGACAAGCGCGGCGACAGCTATCGGCTCGGACTCCAGCATGATCTGGGGGAACATGCGCAAACCTATTTCACCTATTCGCGCGGCTATAAGGGGCCGGCGTTCAACGTGTATTTCAACATGCGTTCGCTCAACGCGACGACGCTGCTGGACGAAGTACCGTTAAGCCCGGAGACATCGGATTCTTTCGAGATCGGCGTGAAGGGCAGCACGGGCGACCGAAAATTCAGTTATGCGCTGGCAGCGTTCAACACGACGTTCGACGGATATCAGGCGAATTTCACCGACTTGGTCGGTGGCGCTCCCGTCACCCGGCTCATCAATGCCGGATCGGTTCGGTCACGCGGGGTCGAGGCCGATGTCACGTTGCGGCCGATCGCGGGGTTCACGATCGATATTTCCGGTGCCTACACGGATGCCGAGGTCCGCAACTTCAATTGCCCGACCGGCGCACCGGTCAGCTGCGACATCAATGGTCAGCCGTTGCCCTTCGCACCTAAGGTCCGGCTTTACGAGAATGCAGCCTATCGCTTCGCTTTGTCGGACTAGCTCTCGCTCGAACTGCAAAGTGATGTGACCTTTTCGAGCAAGGTACAATATTCGCTCGCGCAGACACCGAACACGATCCAGCCCGCTTATGCGATCTGGAACGCCAGCATCGCGCTGGTCCGACCCGGCGACGGGTGGCAATTGCGGGCGTATGTGAAGAACATCACCGACAGTTCCTATGCCAGCTTCCTGGGCAACGGGACGTTCGCCGGCACGGTCCGGTTCGTGCCGCGTGACGACCGCCGCTATGCCGGCCTGCTGCTGCGCAAGGATTTCTGATGATCGACGATCCGACGCGGCGGGGCGTGCTGCTGGCCGGGACCGGCGGCGCGTTCGGACTGTATTCGTGGGCTTCGGCGGCTGCCAGGCCTGTACCGGCATCGCGGCGCCTGCCGCGGCTGCAGGGGGTCAAGCCTAAGAACATCCTCGTCGTGCTGACCGACGATCATCGGTATGATGCGATGGGGTTCATGAAGGCGCAGGATTTCGGCGACACGCCGACGCTCGACCGGCTTGCGCGTGAGGGCACGCACTTTCGCAACGCCTTCGTCACCACGGCGCTGTGCTCGCCATCGCGCGCGTCGATCTTCACCGGCCTGTATGCGCATCAGCACAAGGTGGTCGACAACAATCATCCGATCCCACCGGGCCTGATCTTCTATCCCGAATATCTCCAGGCCGCCGGGTACGACACCGCCTTTATCGGCAAATGGCACATGGGCGACGAGGGCGCCGGACCGCAGCCGGGGTTCGATCATTGGGTCAGCTTCAAGGGCCAGGGCAGCTACCTGCCGAGTGCGGACGGGCTGAATGTCGATGGCCGGCAGGTCCCGCAAAAGGGCTACATCACCGACGAGCTGACCGATTATGCGATCGACTGGATCGGCAAACGTCCGGCCGACAAGCCGTGGATGATGCACCTCGCGCACAAGGCGGTGCATTCCGAATTCATTCCGGCGGCGCGCCACGCCGGGCGCTATGACAAGGAAACGTTCCGATATCCGGCATCGATGAAGGCAGGCGTACCCGGTCGGCCAGCCTGGGTCGAGAACCAGCGCAATAGCTGGCACGGTGTCGGTTATCCGTATCACGGCACGCTCGACATCGGCGATTACTACAAGCGTTACATGGAGACGTTGCTGGCGGTCGACGAAGGACTGGCGCGCATTCTCGCGCTATTGGAGGAGCGGGGCGAGCTTGACGATACGGTAGTCCTGTATCTAGGCGACAACGGTTTCATGTTCGGCGAACACGGCCTGATCGACAAGCGCACCGCCTATGAGGAATCGATGCGCATCCCGATGATCGCGCGGTGTCCTTCATTGTTTCCGGCGGGCAGCGTGGTGGAACAGGTGGTCGCCAATATCGACATCGCACCGACCATGCTGGCGGCGGCGGGGCTGAAGGCGCCGGCTGGTATGGCCGGAGCGAACGCCCTGCCCCTAGCGCAGCGCCAGCCGGTACCCTGGCGACATGAGCTGTTGTACGAATATTATTGGGAGCGTAATTTTCCACAGACGCCGACCGTCCATTCGCTGCGCGAGGACCGGTACAAATACATGCACTTCCACGGCATCTGGGACATCGACGAACTATATGATCTGGCCGCAGACCCGCATGAGACGGACAATCTTCTCGCCCGCCCCGGCCATGAGGATCTGGCCGAACGGATGAGCGGGAAGCTGTTCGCCATTCTGGCCGAAACCGATGGCATGCAGATTCCGCTGAGCGCCGATGCCGGTCAGCGCAATGCACTGCGCAATCCCGCCGGACCGGGTCAGGCGCCCTTCCCGCCCGGCTTCTTCGTGAAGCCGATCATCCCGCAATAATCAGGCGAAACCGGCCGCCTACGTCGCTTCCCTTTCTAAGCACCTGTCAGCCGCCCGTTCCGGTGCTACATCCGGACGATCATGGCGCAGCGACGTGTAAAATCCGGAGCGTTGCGACGGGGAAGAAGGCGCAAGGCAGCCCGCGACGCCGCGGCGAAACGCTGGTTGCTGCTGCTCGGCATCGTCGGGACCGTCGTGATTATCCTGGGGGTGATCGGGCCCCGGCCATCGACCCGGCCAAAGCGGTCGCTGACGATGGCGCAGGCGCGTGCATCGAACGCAGCGGTGCCGGTTGACGAGGAGCGACGATCGACCGCCGCTCGCTATCGCTTCTCCGGCGGCGTCGCGTCCCGTGAACAGGCGACCGAATGTCTGGCGACCGCCGCCTTGTACGAAGCGGGTAGCGATACGCGCGGGCAGAAGGCAGTGATCCAGGTGATCCTGAACCGCGTCCGGGCGCCCGGTTTTCCCAAGACGATCTGCGGCGTCGTCTATCAAGGCTATACCCGTGATACCGGGTGCCAGTTCTCCTTCACCTGCGACGGGTCGATCCAGCGACGCACGGTGCATGTCGGTTGGGCCAGGGCGAGACGGGCCGCCCGCCGCGCGCTTTCAGGCTATGTCTTTCCGGACGTCGGACGGGCCACGCATTATCACACCGACTGGATGGTGCCGTACTGGCGCGACTCATTGGTAAAGGTGGCGCGGGTCCGCAGGCATCTCTTCTACGTGAGACGGTGAGGGACGCCGGGCCGGAGGATGGACGCCGCCACGGTTCGGGCAATCAAGGCACCCGCTTGCCCGGCATGCTGACGACGTGGACGATCTGCCTGAAACCCTACGCCGCGAAAGGCAGCTTTCAGCCGATCTGAGCGTCGAGACCCGCGGGTCGCAGAGGTCGATCAACATCGGAGTTGCGCGAAAAACGCAATCGGGCATTGTCCCGTTCATCAATTCAGGAGCGTCCCTTGCGTCTCACGATCGCCCTTCTGCTGCTGGCCACCACGACACCCGCCGCCGCGCAGCGACAGCCCCATGCCGCGCCGGCGGACGGGCCGTCACGATTGTTCGGCGGTGCCGATCTGTTCGGCCTGTCGATCGCCGCCGATCCCCAGATCAGCCCGGACGGCCGCACGATCGTGTACGTCCGCCGCGCCGGCGACGTGATGACCGATCGGATGCAGTCGTCACTATGGCTGATCGACGTGGCGACGGGGCGGCAGTCGCCGTTCGCCGCCCAAGGGTCCAGCCCTCGCTGGTCGCCCGATGGCACCCGCATCGCCTATGCGGCGAGCGACGGGGAAGGCGGTAATTCGCAGTTGTTCGTGCGCTGGATCGCGACGGGCGCCAGTGCGCGCGTGACCAGCTTCCCCGGCGATCCGCAGGCGCTCGCCTGGTCGCCCGATGGCATGCGGCTCGCCTATGTCGCGACCGTTGCGGGAGAGGCGACGACGCTGGGCAAGGCGCCGTCCAAGCCCGAGGGTGCGAAATGGGCCGAGCCGCTGACCGTCATCGATCGCGTCAACTATCGCAATGACGGCCCCGGTTATGTGAAACCCGGTCGCGACCATCTGTTCGTCGTCGCGGCGGACGGGGGTGCGGCGCGGCAACTGACGTTCGGCGCCTTCGACGATGGCGGCCCGCTGTCATGGACGCCCGATAGCCGCGAGATCGTCTTCGCCGCCATTCGCGGGCCGGATGCCGAGCGGCAGGTGATGAATTCCGATATCATCTCGATCGACGTCGCCAGCGGCGCGATGCGGACACTGACGTCGCGCGATGGCCCGGATGGCCAGCCGCGCGTATCGCCGGATGGCAACCGGATCGCTTGGCTGGGCTTCGACGACAAACGACGGAGCTATGAAAACACGCAGCTTTATGTCGGCGATCGTAGCGCCGCCGCGCCGCGATCGCTCACCGCGCCACTGGACCGCGCGATCGAGGATGCGATGTGGGCGGCGGATAGCCGCAGCCTGTATGCCAGTTACGACGACCACGGGCAGCGCCGGATCGCGCGGATCGCGCTCGATGGCCGGACGACACCGCTGATCGACAATGTCGAGGGCGATGCGCTCGACCGGCCCTATACGGGCGGCGAGTTCTCGGTCTCGAAGGGCGGCGTCATCGCTTATACCGGCGGCGACGCGAATGCACCGGCGGATGTTTGGGTGTGGAACGGCGGCAAAGCACGCCGGCTGACGCAACTGAATGCCGTGATGACCGGTGCCAAATCGCTCGCCACCGTTCGCAAGATCGCGGTCACGGCACCCGATGGCCGGCCGATCGACGCCTGGCTGGCGACACCGGCCAACCGCGTGGCCGGGCGGCGTGTGCCGCTGATCCTGGAAATCCATGGCGGTCCCAACAGCGCCTACGGGCCAAGCTTTTCGACCGACGTGCAACTCTATGCCGCGGCCGGTTATGCGGTGTTGTGGACCAATCCGCGCGGATCGACCTCCTACGGCGCGGATTTCGCCAATCTGATCGACAAGGCTTATCCGTCGGCCGATTATGACGACCTGATCGCCGCGGTCGATGCCGCGATCGCCGATGGAACGGCCGATCCCGACAATCTGTTCGTTACCGGCGGGTCGGGCGGCGGCGTGCTGACCGCATGGATCGTCGGCAAGACGAACCGGTTCAAGGCCGCCGCCACGCAAAAGCCGGTCATCAACTGGGTCAGCGAGGCGCTGACGATGGACAACACGCTGTTCACCTCGCGCTACTGGTTCACCAAGCTGCCTTGGGAAGACCCGATGAGCTATTGGAACCGCTCGCCACTCAGTCTGGTCGGCAATGTGAAGACGCCGACCCTCGTCGTCGTCGGCAGCGACGATTACCGCACGCCGGTGAGTGAATCGGAGCAATATTACGCCGCGCTCCAGATCCGCGGCGTGCCAACCGCGCTCGTGAAGGTGCCGGGCGCCAGCCATGGCGGCTTCACGTCGCGCCCATCGCAATCCGCCGCCAAGGCCTCGGCGATCATCGCCTGGTTCGATCGATATCGTACGAGCACCGCCGCCCCCGCTCCCGCGACCGCCGCCCAGTAACAGGACATGACCTTGTCGATCACCGCCCGTCTTCTCGCCGCCACACTCCTCCTCGGCGGCAGCACCGCCTATGCTCAGGCAGACAAGACCACGACCACGGTCGAGAAGAAGACGGAGGACGCTCTGAAGCTGCCGCCGCTGCCGGCCGACAAGTCGATCACCCAGACCGCGCGGATCGGTGGCCGGGCGATCAACTACAAGGCGACGGTCGGTACGATCCCGGTACGCGACGACAAGGGCAAGGAGATCGGGCAGGTCACCTATACGGCCTATACCATCGCGGACCGCGATCCCGCCCGGCCGGTGACCTTCGCGTTCAACGGCGGGCCGGGGGCGGCATCGGTCTATCTCAATCTCGGTGCCGTCGGCCCGAAGCGCGTGCAGTTCGGCGCGCAGGGCGACGCGCCATCGGACGCCCCGATCGCGCGGGATAACCCGAACAGCTGGCTCGATTTCACCGACCTCGTCTTCATCGATCCGATTGGCACCGGGTTCAGCCGCAGCCTGGTCGACGAGGCCGAAACGAAGAAGTCCTTTTATGCCAACGATCCCGACATCCGATACCTGTCGAAGGTCGTCTATGACTGGCTGGTCAAGGAAGGGCGTCTGCGCTCGCCGAAATATTTGATGGGCGAAAGCTATGGCGGGTATCGCGCGCCACGCATCGCCTATGAACTCCAGTCGCAGATCGGCGTGGGCGTGAATGGCCTCATCATGGTCTCGCCCTATCTCGACCCTGCATCGGGCGACGACGCGACGGCGCTGTCGCCGTTACCATGGATGACCGCCCTGCCCTCGATGGCGGCGGCGAACCTCGAGCGGCAGGGACGGCTGACCCCTGCGGCCATGGCGGATGTGGAGGCGTACACGCGGGGCGACTTCGCCCGTGACCTGTTGCGGGGCCGCTCCGATCCCGAGGCGACCGGCCGGATCGTGTCCCGTGTGACGGAGCTGACCGGGCTGGACCCCGCCCTCGTCCGCCGTCTGGGCGGCCGCGTCGATACCGGCACGTATCTTCGCGAGATCCATCGCACAGACGGGACGATCGGCAGCGTGTACGATTCCAACGTCACGGCCTTCGATCCGTTTCCCTGGTCGGCGCAGCAACAGTCCAACGATCCGATTCTCGACGCGCTGATCGGGCCGACGACCAGTGCGATGGTCGATTTCGTCACGCGTGAGGTCGGCTGGAAGACGGATGCCCGGTACAACGCATTGTCCTATGCGGTGAACCGCGCCTGGGATCGCGGCAAGCCCGCCGACACGCCCGTGACCGATTTGCGCAAGGCGATCGCCAATGATCCGAAGATGCGGGTGCTGATCGTCCATGGCTGGGACGATCTGTCCTGCCCCTTCTTCGCGTCCCGCCTGATCGTCGATCAGATGCCGGCGTTCGGCCAGTCCGAGCGCGTTCAACTCCGCGTCTATGCCGGCGGTCATATGTTCTACAGCCGGAACGACAGTGGTGCCCGGTTCAAGGCAGATGCGGCTCAATTGTATCGGTGAGCGGGCACATCTTGGGCTTTCCTGACCGAGGGCGCTAAGGAGCCGGTTCGGCTGTCCGGAGCGATCATTGTCCACCTCACGACCATCTTGGCTCATCGCGCGCTGCGCGGCGGTTCTGCTCGCGATCATATCAATCGGTGAGCCGGCGATTGCCCAAGGTGACGATGTCGTCGCCAATGCGGTCGTCGAACTCGTCGGGGCGTCCAACGAAGTGCGGGCGGTGGAGAAGGCCGCCGATAACGCGAGCACGCGGGAAGAGCGTAGCGCGCTGACCGATCGTCTTTCGGCGGCTCGGGCCACCGCGACCAAGTCCGACGAAATGCTCGATACGCAGATGGCGCTGGTCGATGCCAAGATAACCGAAATCGGGCCGGTCGCGCCGGGCATCGTCGATGCGCCCGATATCGCGGCACAGCGCAAGCTGCTAGCCCAACGGCGCAACACGATCGACAGCGCCATTCGCCGCGGCAAGCTGCTGATCGTCGAGGCGCAGCAACTGGCCGACCGGATCGCTGCGGATCAGGCTGCGGAACTGGGGCGAAGCTGGGCGACGCGCAATCCGTCGCCGCTGACACCGGGTTTCTGGGCAGCATTGATCGACGCCGGGCCGCGGGACGTCTCGCGGTTCGGCCGGTTCCTCGAACAGATCATCCGCGATATCGGTCATGGTCTGGCGGGTGGTCATTGGTGGATCGCCATCGCCAGCGCGGTAGTCGCGGTGGCGATGGGCTGGCCTGCACGGATCGCCTTGCGTGAGACGGGGCGGCGTTATGCCATCGATGCGGCGCCCGGCCACCGGGTCCGTCGATCCGGATATGCGATGTGGCGACTGGTCACCGGCACCGCCCTGCCGACCCTTGCCGCCACCGCGCTCGTTCAGGGACTGCGCTGGTCGGGGCTGACGGCGGCGACTGCCGAGCCAATGCTCTCGGCGTTCGTGTTCGCAGTCGGCATGGGGGCCTTTATCGGTGCACTGGGCGCTGCGTTGTTGATGCGCAGCCAGGGATCGTGGCGGCTGTTGCCGATCGGCGACGATGTCGCGCGGGCACTGCTGCCCTGGGCGTGGGTGCTCGCCATTCTGACCTCGGTCGATATCTTTCTCTCCGCTTCCGTCGAGACGATGCGCTTCAGTCCCGTCGCCGTATCGGGCGCCGATGCCGCGCTGGCGGCGATCCGCCTGCTGGCGATCGGTGGCCTGCTGTTCACACTCGGTCGCCTGCGCACGCGGGCTCGTATCGCGGACGACGCGAGGGCGGACGAGGACGGGACAGCCATCACCGGAACCGGCGCCGCGCGCGCCAGTGTCGGGATCGTGACGTTGCTGGCATGGCTGGTCACATTGGCCGGTGGTGTGGCGCTGTTGGCGGGCTACACCAATTTCAGCCTGTTCCTGACCCGCATCGTGATCGAATGGCTCGCGATCGTGGTCGGCACCTTCTATCTGCTCCTGACCTTCATTGACGATGTCGTCACCACGATCTTCTCGGCCGAGAGCCGGCCCGGTCACTTGCTGGCGCGGGGAGTCGGCATCCGACCGGGCGCGATCGATCAGTTCGGCGTGTTGCTATCGGGTGTGCTCCGGCTGGGCTTGGCGGTCGTCGCCGTGGTGATGTTGCTCACGCCGTTCGGTTCGGGAGTGGACAGCACGGTCGAACGTTTCGGCACGGTCGCCGATGGCATCACGATCGGCGACGTCAGCATTTCGCCGGGTGCGATCCTGCGTGCACTGGCGGTGTTACTCGTCGGACTCACGCTGGCGCGGCTGTTCCTGCGATGGCTGAACGATCGATATCTGCCGACGACCAGCATGGATATCAGCGGCCGCAACTCCTTCGCGCTGATCGCCCGTTACATCACCATCATCCTGGCAGTGCTGTGGGGCATCGCCTCGCTCGGCATCGGGATGGAGCGGATCGCGCTGATGCTGTCGGCGCTGTCGGTCGGCATCGGTTTCGGCCTGCAGGCGATCACCCAGAATTTCGTTTCTGGCCTGATCCTGCTGGCCGAGCGGCCGGTCAAGATCGGTGATCTCGTGCGCATTGGTACCGAGGAAGGCGATGTGAAGCGGATCAGCGTGCGATCGACGGAGATCGAGCTGGCCGATCATTCGACCCTGATCGTGCCCAATTCCGAGCTGATTACGAAATCGGTCCTGAACAAGACGATGGCGAACGCACTGGGCCGGTTGCAGATCCAATTTTCGGTGCCGATCGGGATAGAGCCGGAGCGTATTCGCCGCATCGTGCTCGACATCTTCGAAGCGGAGGCGGCGATTCTGGACAGCCCCGCCGCGGTCGCGTTCATCGACAACATCGCTGACGGTCGCATCCTGTTCAACTGCTTCGCCCACACCTCCAGCGCCCGCACCGCCTACCCCGCACGAAGTGCCGCGTTGACCGCCATCCTGCAGAGACTGGCCGAAGAGCATATCGACGTCGGCACGGTGCCCCAACAGTTAAAGATCGTGCCGATCGATGCAGACACGAAGAACCCGTTCGGGAAATAATGGCGCGACGGTAAAAAGGGACGAGACGTTACGCGCGTCGATCAACAGTTTCGCTGAGTCAGCTAAACGGTGTGATCACCCCAAGAGGGATCTCTCTCGACATCGGCGACGAAGTTAAGCCTGCCGCGTCAAGCGATGCAATGGGCATGCTGAAGCCGCAAACGATATCTGCCCTTGATGATTTATCAAAGCCATCGCTCTATGTCGGAGTGTCAGCCGACATGGGGCGATGGCGAACGCTTGACGGGAGGCGAGACCTGATGGTCTTGCCTCCCTTGTCGATCAGCGAACCGTACCGCGGCGCACCATGTTGACGATGGCGAGCAGGATGACCGCACCGGCCAGCGAGATCAGGATCGACTGGATGTTCAGCGCGCCGTCCATGATCGATGCGCCACCGATCAGCGGCGTGATGATGAAACCGGCCAACAGCGCGCCAACGATGCCGACGACGATGTTGAGCAGGACACCCTGCTGTGCGTCCGTCCGCATGATCATGCTGGCGACCCAGCCGATAAGCCCGCCGACGACGAGAAGAATGATGAGGTTCATGATAAGCTCCTGAAGAATGTCGTTCCGGGGGTTCAACAACCGGCGGTGCCATTCCGTTCAGTTCCGCCGATAAAGAGCAGGATGACCATTGGTATCATGGCACCACGTAATTTAGTATTTTGGTATGGCAGGCCGGGGAACCCATGACGGTCACCCCGCGCTCAACGGAGATGATAAACCGCGACAGCCAGCCATTACACGCGCCGACCCTGCACCATCTGGAACAATTGATGGCGGGATTGCTCGAAGGCGTAATCCTGATGGACCCGACTGGCGTCATCCTGAGCGCTAATCCTGCCGCACTGCGGATGCATGGCGTGGCGGCGGTGGCGGATCTGGGCGGAACCGCCGATGATTATGCTACGCGCTTCCAGCTTCGCTATCGCGATCATCGTCGACTGCCCCGGCGCGAGTACCCTCTGGTGCGCCTGCTGGCTGGCGAGAGTTTCCCTGATCTGATCGTGGAGGTCATGCCGGTCGGCGCCGACGAGTCATACTGGGTGCATCAAGTGCGTGACATCGTGATGGACGAAGATGGCGGCGAACCCGATTGTCTGGGACTGGTCATCAGCGACGTGTCCGAACGCTTCGATGCGGAAGACCGGTTCGAGGCGATGTTTCACGCCAATCCCGCCCCGGCCCTCATCATCCGCATTGCCGACCGGCGTTACGTGCTGGTCAATCAGGGTTTCCTTGACCTGTCGGGCTATACTCGCGAGCAGATCATCGGCAAGACGCTGTTCGATCTGGATTTTTTGGCAGAAGTCGATCGCAAGGCGTTCGTTCGGGAATGTATCGCGGATGGCAAACCGGTGCCGCAGCTGGAGGCGGAACTGCCACTGGCCGGCGGCGACAAGACACTCGTCCTGCTCGCCGGCCAGCCGATCGAGGTTGCCAACGAGAACTGCCTGTTGTTCACCTTCGCGGACCTGGAACCGAGACGACGCGCTGAGCAGGCGCTGCGGTCCAGCGAGCGCCACTTCTCCTCCGTATTCGAAATGGCGCCCGTCGCGATGGTCGTGACGGAGGGAGACGACAACCGCATCGTCCGCGTGAACGAGGCCTTTCAGGCGCTGACCGGCTATTCCGCAAAGGCGATCGATGGGTGTGTCGCTGACGATCTTCAGCTGTGGAACGACGCGTCACAGCGCAAGGGGCTGGAAAAGGAAATCCGCGACCAGGGCGGGTTCCGTGGTCATGACGTCCGCCTTCTTCGCAAGGACGGTGAAAGCGCGGACTGTCTGGCGTCAGCCGAGCGGATCAGCGTGGACGGCGCACCGTGCGTGCTGTGGCTCTATCAGGACATTTCCCTACGGCGACGCGGCGAGCTGGAACTCGTCGAGGCGATCGAGGCGGTGATGAAGGACGCCAACTGGCTCAGCCGTTCGATCATGGACAAGCTCGCTACCCTGCGAAACCCGCGGCCGGCCGGCGCGATCGAAACGCCAACGGCAGATCTCAGCAAGCGCGAGCGCGAGGTGCTGGAGCTGATTTGTCAGGATATGGACGACGTCGCGATGGCAGAGCGCCTTTGCCTGTCGCGCAACACGGTGCGCAATCACGTCGCACGGCTTTATGCGAAGATCGGCGTCAATCGTCGCAGCGCAGCCGTCGTGTGGGCGCGCGAACGCGGCGTGGGTGGTTGAATGGGGATGGACCGCTCGTCTGTTGCCAAACGACCATCCGATGCTCAGGATATCCCCTATGATCCATCCATCCCGTCGTTTGTTTCTTGCCGGTGCCGCCGTCACTGCCGCCGCACCGGCGTTGGCCCAGAAGAAAGCCCCGCCGCCGATCGTCAATCCGCTGGTCCGTCAGCGGGCCGATGCGCAGGTATTCCGCCATACCGACGGCTGGTATTACCTGACCGGGTCGGTGCCGGAATATGACCGGCTGGTGCTGCGCCGTTCGCGAACGATCGCCGGGCTGTCGACCGCGAAGGAAGCGGTGCTGTGGCGGCATCAGTCGAGCGGGCCGATGTCGGGATATATCTGGGCGCCGGAACTGCACCTGATCGACGGCCGCTGGATCATGTATTTCGCGGCCGGCCCCAGCGGCGGCGGTGCCGACGTGTTCCGCATCCGCACCTATGCCGTCGTCTGCGACGGCCCCGATCCGATGACGGGCAAATGGTCGGTGCTGGGCCAGCTGGAAACGCCGTGGGACAGCTTCAATCTCGACTCCACCAGCTTCGTCCATCGCGGCACGCGGTATCTGGCATGGGCGCAGCGCGAGCCGGGGATCGAGACCAACTCCAATCTCTATCTGGCTCCCCTCGCCACCCCACTGACGCTGGCGGCGAAGCCCGCGCGATTGTCGGTGCCGACGCTGGATTGGGAGGTGCGCGGCTACAAGGTGAACGAGGCACCGGCCCTGCTGGCCCGCAACGGCCGCCTGTTCATGACCTATTCGGCCAGTGCGACCGATGCGCGCTATTGTCTGGGTATGCTGACGGCGCGCGACGATGCGAACATCATGGACCCGGCGGTCTGGACCAAAAGCCAAAGCCCGGTGATGACCACGTCGGCTGCGCATAAAGTTTATGGCCCCGGTCACAACAGCTTCACCGTGGATGAGCGCGGTCGCGACATGCTGGTGTTCCACGCCCGCGATTACGAGACGATCAAGGGCGACCCGCTGCTCGACCCGAACCGCCACACCCGCGTCCAGCCCATCGTCTATCGCGCCGATGGCACGCCGATCTTCGACCCGCCGGTGGCGAACGGTCCGCTTACCTGACGCTTTCCGACAAGTTTGCACCCCCCGATGCGCCGATGGCCATTCGCAGCGCCTCCATGAACTGCGGCGGCGACTCCACCTGCGGGGAGTGACCGAGATCGTTCAGGCGGATCAGTCGCGCATCGGGGATGCGCTTGACGGCGTCCTCCGCCGCTTTCGGCACGGTCCGGACCTGATCGCGGCGCTCGGGTGGAGCCGTATTGGCGCGGAATGCGGTGAGGTCGCGCTGGCCGATGATGAGCGTGACCGACATGGCGAGGCGCGGCAGCTCGGCGGCAACCGGCTGGGTCTGGATCATGTCCGACAGCCGGGCCTGCGCATCACGGACGATATCACCGTCGGGACCGGCATACTGCCCCGCCAGCATCGCGACCCAGCGATCATAGGCCGGGCGCCATTCCCCATGATAATAATTGCGTAGCTGATAGGTCTTGATCGAGGCGGCATCAGTCTTTGCCTCCTCCACGCGCAGCTTGCCCAGATCGGTGTAGGGTACGCCTTCGGCCAGCGTATCGTTCAGACCCAGCGGATTGACCAGCACCAGCTTTACGACACGCTCGGGATGGAGCAAGGCAAAGCGCGTGGCGAGGATACCGCCGGTGGAATGGCCGACAAGGACCACCCTGCCCACGCCAGCATGGTCGAGCAGGCCCCGCGTCAATTCGGCCATCGTGTGAAAGCTGTATTGATATCCTGCGGGCTTCGATGATTTGCAGAAGCCGATCTGGTCGGGCGCGATGACGCGGAAACCCTCGGCGGCCAGCGCCTGCGCCGTATCCAGCCACGTCGCCGCGCAGAAGTTCTTGCCGTGCAGCAGGACGACGGTCGTACCATTCGACACGCCGGTCGGGGGCAAGTCCAGATAGGCCATTTTGATCGGCTGTCCCTGCGAGCTTGCCTCGAACCAGCGGACCGGCGCGCGATAATCGAACAGCTCGAGATTGGCGCCGAGCGGCCCGGTCTGCGCGATACCGCCTGTCGACGACAAGGTAATCGAAATGGCCGCAGCCGCCATGGTCAAGCGTATCATCGACCGCAAACGATCAAGCCGTCCCCCCGTATCCGGCGGGATGCTAGATCGTTTCAGGAACCGGCGTGATCGGCTTCCCGCCATCGAACCAGGCGACGAGATTATCGACCACCAATTGCCCCATCGCTGCCCGCGTCTTTATCGACGCCGAGCCGATATGCGGCAGCACCACGACATTGGGGAGCGTCAGCAGCACCTCGGGCACCTGCGGCTCGTCCTCGAACACGTCGAGTCCTGCCGCCAGGATCGTGCCGGATCGAAGCGCGGCGATGAGCGCCGCTTCGTCGACGACGCTGCCGCGCGCGACATTGATAATCACGCCGTCAGGGCCGAGGTCCGTCAGGACATCGGCATCGACAAGATGCCTCGTTGCAGCGCCACCGGGTACGATGGCGATCAGGACGTCGCACGCCGTCGCCAGCGCAACCGGGGTATCGTGATAGTCGTAATCGACATCGGCCTGTCTGGAACGGCCATGATAGGCGATCTCCACGCCGAACCCGTCGAGCCGTCGCGCCACCGCCTTGCCGATCGCGCCCAGCCCGAGAATGCCGATTCGCCGTCCGCGCAGGGTCGGGGAAAGCGGGAAAGCACCCGATGGCCATAACCCCTCCCGCACATATCGTTCAACCTGCGGGATACACCGGATCGTCGCCAGCAACAGGCCCAGGGTCAGGTCGGCCACCTCCTCATCGAGGACGCCCGGCGTGTTGGTGACCATGATTCCAAGTGCCGCAGCCGCCCGCGCATCGACATTGTCATAACCTACGCCGAAATTGGCGACGATCTCCAACGCGGGAAGGCGGTCGAACAGCACATCGTCGATCCGTCCGGCCAGCGTGCTTACCGCCAGTCCCTGAATATGGGGGCCGACAGAGTTCATAAACTCGCCGGTATCAGGCTGCTCCCACAAACGGTGAAGCACGAAGCGGTCGTCGAGCGCAGAGATTACTTCGGGCGACATCGGCGCAGGCATCAGGATATCGGGTTTCGGCATGTCACTTAGCTATCATATTTCAGCGGGATATCCGGCCTCTGTGAAAGCCTTGCGTCGGATTTTCGCCAGGCGGAGCCGTCATCCGTTCGTTGTTGCGCCCGGTTGGCCGCTACCATCGGTGGACTCCGCCACCCTTTCGGGACGGACATAGATCGAGGATATCTCGGGAAATTCTTCGCGCAGGCTCTGCTCGATCTTTCCGATCAATGCCTCGCCCTGTCCCATGGTCAGGTCGTCGTCGAAGTCGGCGCTGATCGCCACGAACACCGCCTCCGGCGCTGTGTGAATGGTCCTGACGTGATTGACCGCCGTCACGCCATCGCTGGCCGCGACCATCGATCGGACCCGCTCCACTACATCCGGATCGGCCCGCTCGCCGATCAGCAGGCCCTTGGCTTCGCGAGCCAGCAATGCGGCCACGGCGGCCAGGATCGCACCGATGACGAGGGAAGCGACACCATCGATCCGGGGTTCGAGCCATCGATGGCTTGCCCAGATGCCGATCGCCGCGACCAGAAGGCCGGCCAATGCCGCAGAATCCTCGAATAGAACGATGAAGCTGGCCGGGTCTTTCGATGCCTTTACAGCATCCCACCAGCCGACTTCGCCTTTGGTCCGGGCAAATTCCCGTACGGCGATCGTCCACGAACTGCCTTCCAAAAGGAACGCGATGCCGAGAACCACGTAGTTGACCGTCGGATCACGTAAGGGTTCAGGGGATCGGATGTGCAGCCATCCCTCATAGAACGAAATCCCGGCACCCAGTGCGAAGACGAGGATAGCCACGACGAACGCCCAGAAATAAAGCTCCCGGCCATAGCCGAACGGATGTTGGACGTCCGCCGGCCGTTTGGCCCGCCGCTGTCCGTAAAGCAGCAATATCTGGTTGCCGCTATCGACCAGGGAATGAAATCCTTCGCTCAGCATCGAGGAAGAACCGGTCAGACCAGCTGCGATGAACTTGGCGATCGCTATCCCGACATTGGCGAACAGCGCACCGAACAGCACGATATTCGATCGGATGGTCTTGCCGATGGTGGCGCCGGCCATGTCTGTCCTGTCTGTGCTGAACCCATCATGCGCGTCGTCGGGACGCCCATGGTATGAACGCGGTCCTAGGCGATCGGCGAGAGAATCGAAAACATTCTATCCAACCACCGCCCATCATCTGTCAGAATCAGCGTGGATACGATGCCGAATCTGGCTGCCGACGCATTCCACTCACGGAAAATCGTAGTGGAAGAACGAGATGGGCACCCGGAATCGATAAAAGTCGGTTCCATTCTACCTGTGGGCCAGCGTTAGGGGCAGGGTAAATCTTGATTACTCGCCATACCTCGGTACAGGAACCCCAGCGATAACGGCGGCCGTGAGGCTGCTCACACACCCGAGAGTTAAGTCGATATGCAAATCATCGTCCGCGACAACAATGTCGATCAGGCCCTGCGCGCGCTCAAGAAGAAGCTGCAGCGGGAAGGCGTCTATCGCGAAATGAAGCTGCGTCGGCATTACGAAAAGCCGTCGGAGAAGCGCGCGCGTCAGCACGCCGCCGCCATCAGCCGCGCCCGCAAGGCCGATCGGAAGCGCGCCGAACGCGACAAGTGATCGCTGCTGCCGGGCGATCCGTTTAAGCGGCATTCGGAAATCGAGTAGCCGACCAGCATGGGTCGAACCTTCTCTCCGAAGACGATACGGCATTCGCCGGAGCGATCGTCGAAGAGTTGCGTGGCTTCGCCCATGCCGTGACGATCGCCGAAGATCCTGGTCCGCCTCGACGGCAGCGGCGGACCAGCCATACGATCCGGCTATCCCGGATCGCATGCTTCTGCGGATCGAGCGCATTCGGTGATTCGACATCTGAGTGAAAGCGACATCGCCATGGCGTTGACGATAACCTGAATCTGCTCTGGCTCCATCGTACCGGTCAATGCCGTATAGCTCGTGCCGGGCAAACGATACGCGCAGTGCGGCTTGAGCGCCAGCGAGGCAATCACTGGGGTTCGCAATCAGCAGGTGGCTAAGAGCAAGGCGCTGGCATCATAGCCGTCGTCATAGCTGAAATAAGTCAGCGTCCCACGGACCTGTTCGATCTGCGCCGTCACCTCGAACATCGCAACCGACGATCTCCAAAGGAAGCAACCTGAGGATTTTCGACCGGCGTGCGACCACCGCGGTCGTGGCGAAGTGCTGCGAGGACGGTGAGCGTACGCCAATGACCGTGCGGCACATTGCCGATGAGCGGGCGTTCTCGTGCGCACCAACCGGGTAGTCGGGTCATACTTGTCTTGGCCCAGATCTTGTCGATGAAGACAAAGCGGCGCGGATCAATCCGGCCCTGATACCTGCGCCATTGCGCGGGCGATCAGCGTTTTTTTGACCGTCACCCCGCTTCGCGCACGATCCGCCACACCGAACCATAGCTCGTCACCATGCCGCGCTCGCCCAGTTCCGCCACCAACGCACGCAGCGTCACGTCCGGCGTGGTCGCCGGTCGCTCCAGCAGCCACGCACGCTCGCGCTCAAGCGAACGCGGCTGCTAGCGTGCTAATGGCCGGGCCGCAGCACTGCCCGTCGCCCAAAGGCGTTGCGACCACTTCACTGCACTCGATACGCTGACCCCGAAGAGTTCAGCCGTTGCACGGAACGACCGGCCACCCAGAACCGAGGCCGCTACCCGCTCACGCAAATCATCCGAATAAGCTCGACCCATACTGCCGACCTCTACATGGCCAGCTGCTCGAACCAGAATTCCTGCGCCTTGTGAATCCTCTTCGATTCAGACCAGCCGACCCAGACTCCAGCAAACGTTGACACCTGCCGTCTGGTCGCGAACAGAACGGCATGTCCTCTACCCCACCCCGCCACGTCGCCCTCACGACGGAATTCGAATCGTACATGAAGGCGGAGGTGATCACTGGACGGTACAGCACTTCCGGTGAGGTCGCGCACTCTTCCCTGCGCCTGATGATCGCCCGTAACGAGGCTCGCCTAGACGGAGAGCCGTGTCGTGGTTGACGCAACCACCGCGCGCGAACAGGAACGGCTTGCCGCATTGGCGCGATACGAGGTGCTGGATACGCCTCGGGAGCAATCTTTTGACGAACTTGCGGCGCTGACAGCACGGCTCTGCGATGCACCGATCGCGGTCGTCAATCTGATCGGCGATGGGCGTCAATTCTTCAAGGCGGAAGTCGGGCTGGGCGTACGCGAGACGCCACTGGAAAGCTCGTTCTGCGTCAAGGCGCTGCTTGAGGACGAATTTCTCGTGGTGCCGGACCTGACGCTGGATACCCGGTTCGAGTACAATCCGCTGGTAACCGGCGATCCACATATCCGCTCCTACGCAGGCGCGTTGCTGAAGACCGAAGACGGACTGCCGATCGGGACGCTGTGTGTACTGGACTATCGCCCGCGGCCCTTCACGGCGCTCCAGCAGGACACGCTGCAAGTGCTGGCGCGGCAGGTCATGTCGCTGCTCGACCTGCGTCGCACGGTACAGGAACGCGATCAGCGCTCGCTCAGCTCTCGCGCGAGCGAGAAGGCGCTGGCGCTGACACGCATCGAGCTTGTCGACAGTGAAGCCCGGTTCCGCAACATGGCCGATCATGCGCCCGTGATGATGTGGGTGACCGACCCGGAAGGCAATTGCACGTACCTTAACCGCCAATGGTATGACTTTACCGGCCAGACACCCGAGGAGGCGGCCGGTCTGGGCTGGCTTGACGTCACGCATCCGGACGACAAGGCAGCGGCAGGCCGGATCTTCCTCGATGCGAATACTCGACAGGAGCCTTTCCGCCTCGAGTATCGCTTGCGTCGTGCAGATGGCACATACCGTTGGGCGATCGATGCAGCCTCTCCGCGGTTCGGACCTCGGGCCGAATTCCTGGGCTATATCGGTTCCGTCATCGACATAGCAGATCGTCGCGAGGCGGAGGACGCGCTTCGTGGCGCGAACGCGCTTCTATCAGCCGTGATGGAAGCCGTACCCGGCGTGGTCTATGCCAAGGACCGTGCGGGGCGGATGTTGGCTGCCAACCGCGGCACCGCCGATCTGGTTGGCAAGGCCCTGGATAGAATCATCGGGCGAACCGATCGCGAATTTCTCGACGATCAAACTCAGGCCGAGATCGTCATGGCGAATGACGAGCGGGTGATGACCGAGCAGATCACGGAGGTCGTAGAGGAAGAAGTCAGCCTTCCCGATGGTACCTGCGTGACCTGGCTCTCGACCAAATCACCGTTCCGGGACGCCAATGGTACCGTGAACGGCCTGGTCGGCTCATCGATCGACATCACGGAACGCAAGCGCGCGGAACTCGAACTCCAGCGGCTCAATGAGACGCTTGAGGACGAGGTCGCCGAACGGACCGCGGAGCGCGACCGGATCTGGGAGACATCACCCGATCTCATGCTCGTGATCGATTTTGCGGGCGTCATCAGACGCGTCAATCCTGCCTGGACGACCATGCTGGGGTACGCCTCGGGCGAGCTTATCGGACATCACGTCAACGAGTTCGTGATGTCCGATGATCACAACCGGACAACCGACGCCTATGAGTTCGCTGCAGACGGCGGGCGTCCGGCCATAGTCAATCGTTACCACCACAAAGATGGCTCATTACGGTGGCTTTCCTGGGTCGCCGTGCCCGCTGGCGACATGACCTATGCGACAGGTCGCGATATCACAGCCGAGAAGGAGCAGGCGGAGGCGCTGAGGAAGACCGAGGAGCAACTGCGTCAGGCGCAGAAGATGGAAGCGGTCGGTCAACTGACCGGCGGGCTGGCCCATGACTTCAACAATCTGCTGACCGGTATGATGGGCAATCTGGAACTGCTCCAGCTTCGCGTGGCGCGAGGACGGCTCGATGATCTCGACCGCTTCATCAATGCCGCACAGGGCGCTGGTCGACGTGCTGCATCGCTGACACAGCGCCTTCTGGCGTTTTCGCGCCGCCAGACGCTCGACCCCAAGCCCACCGATGTTAACCGGCTGATCATTGGTTTCGAGGAAATGCTGCACCGGACAGTCGGGGCGACGGTCGACATCGAAATCGTCGGCGCTGCCGGTCTTTGGCTGGCGGATATCGACGCGCCGCAACTCGAGAACGCAGTCCTCAACCTTTGCATCAACGGCCGTGACGCGATGCCTGAAGGAGGCAAGCTGACGATCGAAACTGCAAACAAGTGGGTCGATGACCGCATAGGAAGGGAGCGCGATCTGCCACCGGGGCAGTATATCTCGATCTGCGTGACCGACACAGGCACGGGCATGACGCCGGAGACGATCGAGCGCGCGTTCGAACCCTTTTATACGACCAAGCCGATCGGTCAGGGCACAGGCCTCGGCCTTTCAATGATTTATGGTTTCGCCAGGCAGTCCGGCGGACAGGTTCGAATTTACTCCGAGATAGGACAAGGCACGACGGTGTGCATTTACCTGCCACGCCATCATGGCGACGCCGCTGAGATACTCGAGGAAGGCGCAACCGGGCTTTCCGCGAGTGGCAATGCCCAGACCGTGCTCGTTGTCGATGACGAGGCGACCATCCGCCATCTCATCGACGAGGTACTCGACGATCTGGGATACACCGTGATTGGCGCAGCCGATGGGGCGGCGGGAATCAAGGTGCTTCAGTCCGGAGCCAGGATCGAGCTGCTCATAACGGATGTCGGTTTGCCCAACGGTATGAACGGCCGACAGGTTGCCGATGCCGCTCGCGTTTTGCGGCCCGGCCTGAAGGTGCTGTTCATCACAGGCTTTGCCGAGAATGCCGCAGTTGGTAACGGCCATATGGAACCAGGCATGGAACTGCTGACCAAGCCGTTCACTCTCGAAGCCCTCTCTACGAAAGTGGCTCAGATGCTGCGAGCTAACTCCGAGTAGCGTCGTTCGGGACGGTTGGCAGGCAAGGCCGGCTGGAACCCCGAAATGCGCGCGGCGGCAATAACATGCCGCCGCCCGCGTGTCATGCTGCTCACCGAAGGGCAGATGGGCGACGACAAGGGCGCCGCGCTCATGTTCGACGCGATGCCGTCCGCTCCAGTTCTGCTCGCGGATCGGGCTGTGACGCCGATTGGTTTCGCCACGCGCTTGCTGCGCGGCACCACCGCCTGCACCCCGTCACGCAAAGGGCGCAAGGCACCGATCCCGCATGACTGGCTCCGATCAATGGGTCCTGAGCCTTAGACTTGCTGCGAAAACAGTTGATCCGGCAGATACAGCTGCCGATATCGGGCGATGACTGACGTCTGGTCGTAGTCGCGCTTCACCCGATCGTGCAGCGACTTCCCCAAGACTACGCGGCGGGCGGGGTCGGCGAGCAGGCTGATGATCGCCTTGCCCGTTGCTTCGGGATCGACCAGCGGCGTGATGATACCGCCATACGCATCGTCGCCTTGCGCGCCTTCCAGCATTTCCCGGCAACTGCCGACATCGGGTGCGACCACGGGGATGCCGAACGCCCCTGCTTCGAGGATCACGAGCGGCTGCGCTTCGGACAGGCTGGTGAGGACGACGATGTCGATCCGCGGCAGCCATTCGTCGACCCGGACCCGCCCGGTGAAGCGGATCACCTTGTCCATTCCCATCGCGGTCACGAGCGCGCGGCATTCGTCATAGTAGTCGCCGTCCTCATCCAGCGGACCGAGGACGGCGAACTCGGCGGTCGGGCAGGCGCGATGGGCGATCGCGGCGGCGCGAATGAAGGTCTTGATGTCCTTGATCGGCACCACCCGTCCGATCAGCGCGACCAGCGGCTTTTCAGGGTTCTGCGCCACGGGGATATTCACGAATCGATCGAGGTAGATACCGTTGGGAATGACCCGCAGCCGTTCCGGCGCGGCGCCCAGTCGCGCCTGCACGGCATTGTTGGCTGCATAGAGCGCGATGATCGGATCGCAGTGATCGTAACACAACCGGGCATAGTTGCGGAACGCGCGCCGCCATAACTCGCGCAGGCCCGGCACGTCGGCATCGAGCGTCAGTCCCTGCCCCGCATGCGATCCGATCCAGTCGGCCATCATGATCTCGATCTGCCGTTCGAGCAGATAGATGCCATGTTCGGTAATCATCGCCGGCGCCCGGTGCTCGATCACTGCGCGTGCCGCGATCAGGCCAGCAAAACCGGTCGAGATCGTGTGATAGCGCGCCGCGATCGGCAGCGGGGTCAGCAACGCCGCGAGCAGTCCGCCGAGCAGCGTCCGCGTCGCCCAGAACACGTGGTGGAACGAGGCCGATGGCATCGCGCGTTCGGCATAGGCGACGATCGCCTGGAACAGCACGGGATGCGTCAGCAACTCCGCCGGGGTCCATGGCTCCCGGCTGGCGGTGAGCGCGGCGAACAGGGCCGCGAGTGGCGGTTCGCCTTCCTCTCCGAGAAAGGCGAGCAGCATCCCGGCGATCGCCGCGACATCCGCCGGGCGGCGGCGGCGGGGCACCACGTCCAATCCCGGCGCCAGCGAGACTTCGGTGACGGACACGACATTGGCGGGGGGTTCGAGCCGCCAAGGCATCGGCGTGGCATCCGGCTTGATCGCGACGATCGCGAACCGGCAATCGGGCAGGCCGCCGATCAGATCCTGCAACCAGTTTGCGACTCCGCCCACGACGTAAGGGTAGGCACCCTCGACGATCAGGCATACGTCGGCATGCGGCGAAACGGTCAAGCGCGCGCGGCCCCGCGCCAGAACTGCACGACCTGATACAAGGGATCGGCCGGCGGCAACGCGGCGGCATCGGACATGGCGCATCGCCGGGCCAGCCCCTCCACGTCGCGCGCGCGGACCAGCAGGTCCAGCGCCGTCCTGAGCGGCAGGCGGGTCGGGTCCTTGCGACGGGGCCGCAAGCGGTGGAGCAATGCCTCCGCCGCCGCGAAACGCTGATCGGGACGAGGCAGCACGGCCAGCGCCCCTTGCATTTCCTCCACCGCGTCGTTGCGCAGGCGGGCGCGGCCGGTTTCGGAAATCAGGACATCGTGTTCGCCGTGATCGGCCAGCAATTGCGCCAGTGCCAAGCGATCGTCGGGATGGCCGTGCATCGCCACGGCGCGTTCCAGCCGCCGCCGCCGCTGTAGCAGGATCTGGTTGGCCCGCGTCGCCGCCGATGCCGCCAGCGCCCGGATCGTCTGGTCGTCATCGATCAGGCCACGGGCAACGATGCTCGACAACCGCGATTCATAGGAAGCGACGACGGTTTCGATCGCCATCTGCCGGTCCGCGATGCTGCCATGGCGGAACACCGATACCAGCGAGCCGAGCTGCGCTGGATCGGGCAGGTTGATGGCTTCGCCGCTGAGAGGCGCGATATGGATGGAGCGATCGTCGATCCAGGAATCGTCGTCCACCGGCTCCGGCAACGCCAGCCGCGCCGAATCCAGCGCCAGAAAACGGAGCGCCAGCACGGGCGTCGCAAGGCGGATCGCCAACAAGCCGATCGGCCCGAATGCCGCGCCCAGCCAAAGCATCCAGCCACCGACCGTCCGCCAATCCGTCGATCGCCGTGCGATCAACAGGGCGGCCAGCGTAGCGGACACATGGATCGGCGCGAACAGCGGGTAGGTCGCCGGATGGAGCGACGGCAGCGCCATCGCCATCACATCCACCAGCGACCAGAGGATCAGCGGTCGGATCACGCGGCGTCGCTGGTGATCGCAACTTGGAACCGCGGTGGCTGATTGCTCGACACATCGGCCGGCAACACCGCAAGCAGCGCCGCCAGTCGCGATGCGACCGCATCGAGATCGACGATGCCGCGGCGACTGAACCGCTCCGGTTCCAGATGATGGAACATCAGGATCGCGCGCACGGTCGCCCGCGCATCACGCGCCGGCAGGGCCATCACGCCGATGCGCCCCAACAACGCACCGGCACCCGGATCGGCCAGCGTCACCGCTTGCGGCGTAGCGAGGATCGCATCGACCAGTGCGCCGGCGAGATAGTCGGGGCGACCCGATGCCTCCTGTCCCTGCGCGAACGCGCGCCACGATCCCGCCACCGGCGTATAGATGGTGAAATCCTGCGCCTGCGCATCCATCGCCACCAGACGCGACATCGTCTGGGGCAAGCGCCCCCGGTCCGGATCGAACAGCCCGGTGGCTGCCTCGATCGCCCGGCCCACACCGACTTCGTCCACCGCGATGCGGACCTGAAGCGCATGGGCGTTCTCGCTGGCCAGCCGGAAAGCGTTCGTCGCCGTGGCCAAGTCATCCTCCGTCCGGCGGCCGTGCCGTTCCAGCGACGCGATCCGACGCTGGCGGACATAGGTCAGTTCACCCACCAGCACGCTCGCCGCCACCCACATCAGCGGCGGCAGGGACCGCGCAAGCATGTAGTGGAACGGATCCTCGTCCAACGCCATCGCCGCATGCGGCATGGCGAACCAATAAGCCGAGGCCATCCCCGCCGCCAGCAACCCCATACCGCTGCCATATCCCAGCGCCATCGCCAGCACCGGTAACCACAAGGGATTGGGGTTCAGCGCCGCGAACGCCGTTCCGCCGGTCGATTTGACGTCGATCAGTACCAGCAGGCCGATCATGACCGCCAGTTCCGCGTTGATCCGCAGCAATTGCTTCGCCTTCATGGCAGCCGCCCCATGCTATATTTGATCCCCACCCGCGCGAACACCTGCGTGCCGACCAGATTGGGTCGTTGAACCGAACTGACGCCGCCTGCGGCCTCGATCTGCCAGGCGTCGTCGATATACCCCGCCACGGTCAGCGTGGCGGTGGGGCCGTTGCCGCCGAAGCGGTCGAACGTCCACCCCGCCGCCCCGGCGATCCGCCACGCGCCGAGCTGCTCGGCCACCAACGCCTGCATGGTATGATTCTCGCGGTCGACTAGCGGTAATGACAGCGCACCGCCGGGCCGCCGGACCATCCGATCGACATATTCCGCCTCCAGCCGGTACAGCAGCGTCAAAGCGGGTTTCATCCGCCTCACCGTGGCATCGAGGCCGCCGGTCACGACGGTCGTCCGGGCAAGCGCCCCCTCGTGACCCAGTCCATAGAATGTGCGCGCGACATCGCCCTGCACCGTCAGCGCCGGCGACACGCGTAGTGTACCCCCCGCCCCCCAGCGATTAACATAACCGCCCAGCAACGCCTGCTCAGCCGTCGAGACGTCAGGCACATGCCACCCGGCGATCAATCGACCCTCGCGCTCAGCGGGGCCGACGACCAGCCGGCCGGCCAGTCCCACGCGGGCATTCGTCAGGTTCGCGGCCCCCTGCACCTCCAGCCGCGTTGCCGCATTGCCGACACTGCCGGTCACGTCGGCGAACACGGTGCCACGCCGGAGCGACCGGATGGTGCCGGCCTGTGTGACGACGCCATCGGCACTGGTCTGGAACCGGCGCACCGCCCCGCCGATCACGACATCGGCGCCGGTCGCGCTCCCGAGAACGGGAACCGCGACGCGCAGGCTCCCCTCGGCCTGCGTGAAGCCACGACCGTCACGCACGGTGGCGATGGCCGCCACGTCGCCGCCGGCCGCGCTGATCGTCCGGCGTGCGACGGTGTCCGTCGCCCCGAGCGCGCGATAGCGATCGGCCGCACGCGCCGTGGCTCCGCGCGCGGTATCGGCATCGGCCAGCGCGCGGGCGACCTGCGGATCGCCGGGTACTTGCCGGTCAAGCGTCGTCAGGCGCCGACGCGACCGGCCGGGATAGCCGGTAGCCGCATCCGCCGCCGCCTGCGCCAAGGCATAATCGACCGCCTCGCCCGCCATGGTCGCGGCGATCGGCGTGTCGCGGATCACCCTGATCGTCAGTCGATCGCCAGCCACGGTCGACATGAACCGGCGGCCGGGCGCCGGCCGGATGACCATGCTGGTATCGTTCCATTCCATCCGACCCAGATCATCTCCGGCCCGCTGACGAAAGGCGTCGAGCGCGGTCGCATCCGGGCCACGATCAAACCAGACGATGGTCTCAGCTCCATCGGCTTCGATCGACAGGGCGGCGTCGGCTGGCCAGTCGAGTACCAGATCGGTGGTTGCCGCGACAGACGCGCCGGGTGCCGCGTCCGGCATTTGCCGAGCGGCCGGCGCCATCAGCGCAACGGCAAGGAGGATCATCGTCATCGCAAAAACAAAGCTCTGGCATCGGCGGGCCGGCCGGCGGCGATCAGCAATCGTGCTTCGTCGGCGATCAGCGACTTGTCTAACGAGGCAGTCGCCCGCAGCCGACGCGTCATTGCCAGCGCCGCATCGGTGCGGCCGAGCCGCGACAGCAGCGCGACCCGCGCCCGGCTGTCGCCCTCACCCATATCCAATGCCCGCTCGAACCACGGGCGGGCGCGGCGATCGCCATGCTGCTTCGACTCGATCTCGGCCATCAACGTCGCCGCCGTCGCATCGTCGGGATGTGCCGCCAGTTGGTCGGCGACGGCGGCTCGCGCGGCAGCCAGATCGCGCGCGTTCCACGCCGCCCACGCGACATCCATCCGATCCGCCGGCAGGGAAGCATTGGCCGCGATCCGTCGCCGCGTGAGCGCCAGCCGCAGGTTGCGATCGATCGTCGGCATGGTGGTCGCCGTCATCTGCCGCAACTGGGCCGGCGACAGCGAACGCCCATCGAGCAGGGGACGCAAGGCACGCTCGTTGGCGCCCTGATCGGCCGTTTCCGCCGACAGGTTTAGCCGCGACAGCAGCACCGGCGTCTGCCCGGCGAGCGGATGTTGCTCAAGCACCCGCAACGCCGCCTGTGGCACATCGCGCTGAGCATAGAGCATCAGCCAGCGAAGCCGATCGTCGTTGTTCTGGGCACCGGCCGCCCGTTCCCGCAACCACGCCAGCGCGGCCGACCCCGGGCGCGGCCCCCAGAGATACAGCAGCCTGCGCGTCGCGGCATCGTTCGGCGACACCGCCATCGTCCGCAACAACCCGGTCGCCTCGTTCCGCGCGCCGATCGACAACAGCCGTTCCGCCAGCGCCACCCGCGCGGCCGGATCGCGGCGGGCGCGATCGAGCAACTGAGCTTGCAGACCGGCGCGATCGCCGAACCGGATCAGCAGATCCTCGCGCGCCGCATCGCGCTGCGCCGGCGCCACCATATCTGCATAGCGCAGCGCGGCGGGCCGATCGTCGGCCGCCACCGCCAGTCGCATCGCCAGCCACGGGTCCTGCCGACGCCACTCCGCACCCGCCAGGCGGTCCAACCGGGCAATGAGGGCGGGTCGTGTCGCGAACCGACGGGCAAGATCGAGCGTCAGGGCGGCGTCCGGCCGCGGTATCGCCCCATGTTCGGCCGCGGTCAGGACCATGTCCGGCGCCTGCAACGCATAAGCGACGGCGACGATATCCTGCGGCGGCGCGACGCCTGCCCGCGCCGTGGCGGCAGCCAGCAGCGCCCGCGCGCCGGCCGTATCGCCGACGCGTATCGTCAGTTCGGCACGCCGCCGCCAGAGCGCCGGCCCATCACCTCTGGGATCGCTGGCGAGTGCCAGCGCGACCTGCGGCCGCCGCCGGGCCGCCAGTTCGTCGACCACGCTCGCCCGGCCGGGTTCGGCACCGCGTTCGGCCAGCGTATCGACCAGCGTGGCGATGGTGGGCGCGTCGGCGTCCTTCAGCGACAGCCGCAGCAATCGCTGCAAGGCATCCGTCGACATCGAGGCACCCGTCATCCGGCGTTCGGTCAGCCGTGTCCGCGCGCTATCACCGGCACCTGCCCGTTCCTCCAGATACGCCAGCCGTTCGATACCATCGCCATCCAGCCGCGACATCTGCGCCAGTCGCGTGAGAGCGAACCGCTCCTCCACAACATCGTTCGCCGCGAGCGCCACGACGCGTAATTCGCCTAGGGCCTTTTCTGTTCCGGTGCGCGCGGCCTCGTCGTGCAGCAGCTTCAGGCGTTCGCCTTGCCGACCGGCCTTCGCCAGCGCGCGGCTCATCAGGGCAATCAACACCGGGTCGCGGGGATGCGCGGCGGCCACCGGCGCCAGCGCAGCCAACGCCTCATCGGGCTTGCCCGCCGCCAATAGCGAACGCGCGAGCAACGCCTGCGTACCGGCATCGCTGCCCTTGGCATCCCGCGACAGCCGCGCGAGGGCAGATCGATCCGCCGTCCCCATCGCCGCGCTCAATTGTTCGCCGGTGCTGGGCGCGAGCAACCATCCGCCAGCACCGAGGATCAGCGCGGCACCGACCGCCGCCAGACCCAGCGTCGCCATCAATGGTGCGCGACGGGCGGCGATCACCGGCCCGGCTCCGGCACGATCCGGTCGAGCGCAAGCACGGACACATACGGCACGAATCCGGCCGCCCGCTCTCGCGCATACAGCGCCTGCACTCCGGCGGCATCGCCGGGCTCCCAATAATCCAGCGTCATCAGCGCCAGCGCGGGATTGACCTGACGCGCGGCACGCAGCCGCCCGGCCTGCCAGTTCCAGTCTCCCTCGCTCAGCGTGTCGTAGGTGCGGGTGCGGAAATTCCAGCGCGTCGCCATCGCCTCACCCAGCACGCCGTCGATCGCGTCTGCGACCTTCGGCAACAACGCATAACCCCGGTTCATGACGATGATGGCAGCAGGAAACCGTTCGTGGATCGCGCGCACCAACGATGCCGCGGCATCGACCATGCCGGCATTGCCGATCGGATTGGCCCGTTCCATCGCTTCGGCGTTGTCGAGGGTGTCCATGAAAATCCCGTTATACCCCTTGGCCAGGATCGCCGGGACCAGCTTGTCCAACACCTCCGCCCGCCAGCGCGTATGACGCAGATCGGCATAGCGGGCGTCGGGCCAATGGGGATTGGCGGCCAGCAGCGCCCCCGCCGCGGCGAGTGATGCCGCCGCCGGCCGGCTTTTCTCCACCTCGCCCAGGCTGATATACCCGATCGCCAGCCCGCCCGGCCGGCGCAGCGATGCCGGCGCCCGGTCGTGATCGGGCTCCAGCACCAGCACGTCATACTGGCCGGCGAGCGTTGCATCGGTCGCCGAGCCGTAATCGATCGCCCAGCGCCAGTCGGTGCCGGCGGGCAATCGGGGTTCGTGGGCCGGTTTGGCGCACGCGTTCGTCTGGCTCATGGCCAGCACCAGCCCGGCATGGAACGCCAGCCGCCCCCAGCGACGGAAAGCGGAGGGTTTCGCCATCACGCCCATCGCCGGCGCTCCCCCACGACCGCGGGATTGTTGCCGACGAACAGCAGATAGACGAGGTCCCACAGCGCATGACCGGCCAGCATCGCGCCCGTCATCGCCGCCATCACGGCACCCGCAAGATAACCCCAACCGTACCAGGCGAACCCGGCATGGACCGTCGCCAGCGTCGTCCCCGCGCTGACCACGAAGAACATCGCCCAGACGATCAGGACGCGGCCGGCCAGATCGAAATAGGACAGGATGATCGTGAAGAACAACGCCACGAGGTGAAACACCGCCCCCACCACCGTGAACCGGAAGGCGAAGATACCGCGCGGATCGGCCCCGATCAGCTTGAACAACTCGGGCGCCAGCACCCATAGGGCAGCGGCGATGGTCGCCTGTGCGACCGTCAACAGGCGGACATCGTGCAGGACGGTATTGATAAGCGCCCGCCGCGCCCGCCGGATACCCGCGATCGGCGCGGTTCCCGTGCAGGCGGCCATCAGTACCGCGAAGCTGCGGTCGAACCGCGTCTCTGTCGCCACCAGCAGCAACGTCAAACCGGGCACCAACGACAGGAGGCCCAGAAAGCTGGCCGGATCATAGACCGGATGGAACCGCAGCATCGACAATCCCGCCACGCTGTCATCGGCGGCGTACCAGGTGATCCACTTGTCGATCCAGATCGCCAACGTGGCCAGCGTGCCACCGATCGCCAGATGCGCATGACGGCGATGCGCCACGGCCCACTCGGTCGGCCAGATCGGCGGCGCGAGGAAACCATGGCGCACCGCGCGCACCAGCAGGATCGTCGTGACGGCAACCCCCGCCAGCGTCAGCCACAACAGGCCGCGCATCGATACGTCGGGCGCCAGCGCACCGATCACCACCACGACGCCGATGCCGCCGGCATAGCCCGTCAGCACCGCCCAGTGTCGCCGGGTCGCGGTCAGGAACAGATTCGCGACCCAAATCTGAGCGAGGAGCGTCAGAATGGCGGTGGCCGCGAGTTGATCGACCGGCGCCAGTCCGGAAAAGGCATAGACCAATGCCCCGACCGGCACCGAGATCGCCGCCGCGCTGGCCAGTGCAGCGACCAGGATGCCCGGCACCTGTTCGTGCCGCTTGGCATAGAGCAGATCGGACATCACGCGCGTGGCAACCGCGATAGTCGGCGCCGCCGCCAGCGCCGACAGGCTGAACGCATAGACGAGGATCGTCTGCAGTGCGCCGGTCGCGGCCAGACCGGCGTGTTGCTGACCCCACGCTTCCAGCGCGATCACCGCGCCGGCCGCCATCAACCACGGTCCGGAACTGATGATCGCGCCATGCGACGCCGCCGCCACGACACCACCGATGCCGCCGACCTGCGCCATGCGCGCCAGCTTGAAGCCGATACCCGCCACGTTACGTTACCGCGTCCCGTATCGGCTCAGAGCATGAAGTCTGAGGGCGTGAAGGTGAAATGACCGACCAGATCGACCGAGAATTCGGCGAGGGACCCGGTATCGGTATTTCCTTCGAGGATCGTATGCTCCACCCCGTCGATCACCTGATAGACCACGCGGAGCTGACCCGGCGCCGTGAACTTGGCGTTCGTGCCGGACAGCAGCGTGAACGCCTGATCGCCGGCGACGCGTGTGTTGGCGTCGATCAGCGACAGATCGATGCGATCCTCACCGCGGATGAAATCGGTGATGACGTCGCGGCTGGCGCGGCTGGTGCCCGTATCGGACGCCTTGCTGAACCGGAAGATGTCGCGCCCGGCACCGCCGGTCAGAATATCCTCGCTGCTGCCGCCATCGAGGATGTCGTTGCCGGCGCCGCCGATCAAAATGTCTTCGTTGGCACCGCCGTCCAGAAAGTCGTCGCCGTCGCCACCATCCAGATAATCGTCATAGGTGTCGCCGATCAGCGTGTCGTTACCGGCACGACCATAGAGCTTGTCCTCGCCCGACCCGCCGTTCAGCGTGTCGTTGCCGGCCCCACCGTCGAGCATGTCGCGACCCGAATCGCCGGTCAGATTGTCGTTGCCGTCTTCGCCGTACAAGGAGTCATCGCCCAGACCGCCGATCAGCGTATCGTTGCCGCCGCGGCCGTACAGAATGTCGTTACCCCAGCTGCCGTCGATCGTATCGTTCTCGCCGCTACCCGTCAGGGTATCGTTGAACAATCCGCCGCGCAGGTTGACGCCCGCCACATCGCCGATCGTGACGGCATAGGCCTGCGCCGTGCTGGCGCCACGGGCGTCGCTTGCCAGGACGGTGACGTTATAGACGTTGTCGCGTCCCGCATCGAGCGGGGTCTCGAAATCCGGTGCCGCGATGAATTTCAGCACGCCCGTCTTTTCGTCGACCGTGAACAGCGCGGCGTCGCCGCCGGCCGCCAGCGTATATTTCACGACATCGCCGAGTGCCGCATTGGCGTCCGTCGCCGCGATCGTGGCGACCGCCGCGCTGTTCTCCAGAATCGTCAGCGCGATGCTGGCCTTGCCGGCACCCGATGTCAGCACCGGTGCCACGTTCGCCACGTAACCGACCGCCACGTCATGGCTGCCGATCGCACCCAGCGCCAGGGTCAGGATATCGCCCGTTCGCGACACCACCGTGGCGCCCGTCGTCTTTACCCAATCCGTGCCCGTCGCGGCAAGATCGATCGTGACGCTGCCTTCGCCCACCGCGGTGAAGGCCAGGTTGCGACCATCGCCCTTTACCGAGATCAACGAGGCGCGCATCGGTAGCGCGGTGATGTGGGTCACGTCATCGGCGACGGCGCCCAGCGTGATCGTGAAGGTGCCGCCGCTGGCCGGCATGAACACACTGTCCTCGTCATAGGCATACCAGCCCGCGACGCTCTTGATGACCTTGCTGCCCTGCCCGTCGACATCGAGGGCGAAGGTGCCGATGTTGCTCGCACCGACTTTCGCGGTGATGACGTCGCCGACGATGCTGGTCGTCAGCGTGGCATGCGACATGGCGCTGACCCGCTGCGCCAGATCCAGCAACGTCACGAACTCCGCACCGCTGGTATAGGCGCGCTCGATCCAGTTGGTGAACATCGACTGGGTGTATTTGCTCGGCGCACCGGTCGCGTCCGCGGTCCAGGCGGTGGGGCCGTAATCGTGCCACGGCCAGATCACGACCGGCGTTTCCGCCTTGGCGGTCAGCGCGGCCCATTCGGCGGCCCATGCGGCCTCGGCCTGCGCGGGCGTCTTGCCCTGGAACTCAACGAGCGAGAAATCGAAGCTCGTGTTCGGGGCCAGATACACCTTGTCGGTGCCCGGCTGGATGTAACCGAACGCGTTGGGATAACCGGCACCGACGCCGGCATAACCGCCCGACAGGTAATCGACGTATTTCATGATCTCTTGCGAGGTGCCGAGCGTCTCCGGCGCGCCGGGTACGGCGGCGCCACCGACGGTGAAGGCATAGCCCAGCACCTTCGACATTTCCTGTTCCAGCACCTTGCGCGCTTCGCCGAACTGGAACGCCACCTCTGCCGGTGTCAGGAGGTTGGTGTTTTCCGGATGAGTATAGCTGTGCGAGCCAAGCTCGTTACCCATCGCCAGCAACTGCTTGTAATAGGCGCCCGACACGGTCCAGTCGGTGGTCTCGTCGGCGGCGGCATTGTTGCCGACGTTGACGTAATAGCTGCCGACGAAGTTGAAATCCTTCTTCCAGCTTTCGAGGATCGGCAGCAGCTTGTCATAGATGCCCGGCGCGTTGTTCGCCGGGTTCACCTCGTCACGGTATTGGCTCTGGTCCATGTCGGTGCGCGATGCGACGATCGAGCTGTTGCGCGTCATCTCAAGGCCAACCGACACGCCGGCACCATTCACTGAATGATCGACCGCCTGCCACAACAGGTTACTGTCGGCCATCACCGCTTCGGACGAGAACAGGACATTCCGGCCGCCGCCGGCGGTCTGCGTCGCCAGCGCGGCGGTATAGTTCTGGCCGTTCACCGTTTCGGTGACGATCGTGGTGCCCGTGCCGCTGACGCTGCCGATCGCGGTCCAGCCGACACCGGTGTACTGGCGGATCGTCTCACCCGCCACGTAATTGTCGAGAACGAGGTGGTTGGCATCCGCCGACTTCAGCGTGACGTCCGCCGGGAAACCGCCGGTGATGCGCGTCGCATCGAACAACAGCTTCATGCGGCCATAGGAGTCACCGGCCAGTGCCGCATTGTCGGCACCGTTGGTCATGAACTCACCGGCGGCGACCAGACCGATACCGAACTGGCGGGTCGCCTGTTCCAGCGTGGCCGTGATCGCATCCACCGATCCGACCTGCACGTTGCGAAACGAAGGAAAAACGATCGTGTCGTACTTTGCCAGCGTCTGCAGGCTGGTCAGATCCTTTTCGGTCAGGATGTCGAACGGCACACCCGCCTGCATCACCTGCGACTGTGCGGCCATGAACAGCTGCGCATAGGCGGTTTCGCTGAAATAATTCTTCGCGGTCGTTTCCGAATAGACGATCGCGACGCGCTTGCCGGCGTCGGGGACGATGCCGGTGTCGCCAAAGATCGTGTACTGGGGTCCGGAGTAGTTGCCGGGAATATAGGCCGCATCGTTGACGTCGGTCAGGATATTTATGGCGGGAGGATTGCCGATCAACGCCTTGGGAATCTGCACTTCCATGGTCTTGCCATCGGCCGATCGCGCCATCAGCAAGTTGCCCGCGACCAGCGTCTGCCCGGCCGCGCCCGTATAGAGAGACGCGGTGCCGTCGGCAGCGAAATTGATATTGTATTCGGCGCCACCTGCGAAGCCGAACACCTGATACCCGGTGGATGCATTGCGATCGGTGTTGAGCCAGATCGTCGTATTGGCGCCGATAGCCGTGGGCGACGTCAGCGCGATCGAATAGGTGCTGGTGTCCGACGTTCCATAGACTCGATATCCACTGACGGGGGCCGCGCCATCGATGCGATCATCCTCGATCCATTCATCGAGTGTGCCGTCGATACGGATCGGACTATGCTGAACAGCCATTTCTACTTCCCCCGATTCAGACAAGCGTCTCCCATCGCCAAAACAGTCGAACGACTAGTTTGGCAATATTCAAGGCGCGTCGTCGTATTCTGCTGAATAACCCCGTTGTTTGGCCAACTATCACGGAATATGCATCTCGGTAACCCAGGCCATGTAACCAAAATGGCGATGTTCCAATTTGGAACATGCGAAACGATCATTATGATTTGATAATAATTCTACGCTATTACCCCGCAACGGCGGTTCGTTTCTTGAACGCGACATGGGGATTTCGGCATTCCGTTCAGGGGGATGCACGGGCGGAGGCGTATCGGAATGGCGGGGACGGAACGACCGTTCGGGTCGATGCAGGCCGCGTTGGCGGCATGTCGGCGGCATCTGGTGGCCGGCGGCGTGTTCAGCGCGCTGCTGAATATGCTCTATATCGCCCCGACTTTGTACATGCTGCAGGTCTATGATCGGGTCGTGCCGACCCATGGCCATCTGACGTTGCTATTCCTAACGATCGTGCTGATGGCGGCGCTGCTGGTGATCGCCGTGCTCGATCGCGTCCGCATGCGGCTGCTGGTCAGGGCCAGCGTCGTGCTGGACGTGACATTGGCGCCCGCCATTCTGGATGCCGCGATCCGTCGCCCCGATCCGCCCGCCAGCCGGCAGGCGCTGCGCGATTTCGATGCGATGCGCCAGACGTTGACCGGCCCCGGCGTCCTCGCGCTGTTCGATGCACCATGGACGCCCGTCTACATCCTCATCTGCTTTCTGGTGCATCCGGCGATCGGCGCCGTCGCGCTGTTCGGTGGCCTGTTGCTGCCGTGTATCGCCTGGCGCAACGAAGTGGCCACCGGCACGAAGATGAAGCACGCCCAGCAAGCGGCCGTCGCTACCTATGCCGCGCAGGATGCGCTGCTTTCCTCGGCCGAGGCGGTGCGGGCGCTCGGGATGCGCCGCAGCACCGTGGCGCGACAGGTGCGGCAGCGCGAGGTCGCGCTGGACCTGTCGACGTCGGCGGGCTTCACCAGCGGGTTCTATCTGGCCGCGACTAAGTTCGTCCGGCTGGCGTTGCAGTCGCTGGCGCTGGGTTTGGGGGCGTTGTTGGCGATCGACGGCCAGATATCGCCGGGTGCCATCTTCGCCTCGTCCTTCCTGATCGCCCGCGCGCTGGCGCCGATCGAACAACTGGTGGCCGCGTGGAAGGGACTGGTACAGGCGTGCAACAGCTATACCTCGCTGTCGACACTGGTCGGCCATGGCGCCCCTGTCGAACCCACCATCCTGCCGCCTCCCCGCGGCGCGATCGCAGCGGAGGGACTGACCGCGATCCTGCCGGGCCATGAGCGGCCGCTGGTCGACAATGTCAGCTTCGCGCTCGCTCCCGGCGAGGTGCTGGCGATTCTGGGGCCGAGCGGCGCCGGAAAATCCACCTTGCTGCGGCTGCTGGCGACCGCGATGCCCGCCGATCGCGGTACCATCCGGTTCGATGGCGCCGCGAGCACCGACTGGGATCAGGAGCGGCTCAACCGCGCGCTCGGCTTCCTGCCGCAGAACACGGCGCTGCTCGCCGGTCGGGTGCGCGACAATATCGCGCGCTTCTCCGGCGAGCTGGATGCGGACCGCGAGGATATCGACCTGGCGGTCGTCGCCGCGGCGCAATCGATCGGCGCGCACGACCTGATCGTCCGGTTGCCCGGTGGCTATGATTACGAACTGGGCGCCGGCGGCGTCGGTCTGTCGGCGGGACAGGCGCAACGCGTCGCGCTGGCGCGGGCGGTGTTCGGCGATCCCGCCATCCTGCTGCTCGACGAACCCAACGCGCATCTCGACGTCGATGGCGATGCGCTGCTGGTAGCCGCCCTCGCCCGACTGAAAGCGCAGGGCAAGACGATCGTGATCGTGTCGCATAAATTATCGGTGCTGCCGGCGGTCGACAAGATTCTGGTGATGCGCGACGGCCGCGTCGCGCTGTTCGGCCCGAGGGATGAAGTGATGAATGCCCTGAAACCGGCACCTGCTGTCACCGCCGCGCCACCGCGCCGCCCGGTGGCGCTGTGAGCGGCCGCGTGATGACGGCACGCTCCAAGCCCATGCGCTGGATGGACCCGACGTCCGATATCCGCACCGGCACCATCGTCGCGCTGCTGTTCTTCGTCGGACTGATCGGCTGGGCGGCGTTCGCGCGGCTCGATGCGGCGGCGCATGCTGCAGGACAACTCGTGGTGTCTGGGCAGCGTCAGGCGGTGCAGCATCGCGACGGCGGTGTCGTCGGCCGGATCATGGTGCATGAGGGGCAGCATGTCCGTCGCGGCCAGACCCTGATCGCCCTTGCCGCGCCGGAGGTGCAGGCACAGGAACGGGCGCTTGCTTCCAACACCATCCGTCTGCTGGCACAGCGCGCTCGTTTGCTGGCCGAACAGACCGGACAGGCCCGCCTCACCCCGCCCGCCGAATTTGCAAATCTGTCGGATGACGACCGTCCGCTCGCGGATCAGGCGCTCCGCGCGCAACAGATCGAACTGTCCGCCCGGCGCGCGACGGTGTCTGCGCAACGCGGTGCGCTCGGCCAGCGCGCGGCGCAGGCGCGGACGCAGAGCCGTGGCTATACCCGTCAGGTCGAGGCGACGACGGAACAGCTGCGACTGGTCGACTCCCAACTGGCCGCGCTCGCGCCGCTCGCGCAACGTGGCTTCGTCGCGCAGACCCGCGTCCGCGAACTCGAACGGCTGCGGGCGCAATTGCAAGGGCAGGAGGGCCAGTACGATGCCAGCATCGGCGGCAGCCGCCAGTCGGCACAGGAGAATGTGCTGCAAAGCCTGCAGGCGCAGCAGACCTATCGCGAACGGACGGCGGCCGAACTGCGCGAGGTGGATACGGCGCTGGGCGACGTGTTGCCGAAACTGACCGCGGCCCGCGACCAGCTGGCCCGGACGATGATCCGCGCGCCGGCCACCGGATCGGTCGTCGGCCTGTCGGTCTTCACCGCCGGCGGCGTCATCAATGCCGGGCAGAAACTGATGGATATCGTGCCCGATCGCGCCCCGTTGATCGTGCAGGCGCGCTTCTCGACCGACGATGCGGACGATCTGAAGATCGGTCAGGACGCGATGGTCCGCTTCCCATCCCTGCACAACCGCGCGCTGGCCGATCTGAAAGGGCGGTTGACGAAACTGTCGGCGGACAGCTTCGTCGACGAACATTCGGGCCAGGCATATTACGCCGGCGAGATCGTCGTCCCGCCGAGCGAACTCAAACTCGTTGGGGCCGAAGATCATGGGGTGACGTTACGAGCTGGCCTTCCTGCGGAAATACTGGTGCCGCTACGGGCGCGGACGGCGCTGGAATACGCGTTGGAACCCATAACGAGCGGTTTCTGGTCGTCATTTAGGGAGCATTGAATCTGGTGTTCTGATCCCGCAGTTTGACAGTGCGATCCTTTCGCTGGAATGGAAGGAAGCAGCACGGGACAAGTTCGTCACGGGAGCGCCACGACCACGCACGCCGTGGGAGCAGCGATACAGCGATCGCAGGCGTCGCTCGCGACGCCGAGCCGGGAACTTGGCATCAATCCGAAGACGGTGGCGAAGTGGCGTAAGAGAGCGACAGTCGAGGATCTGAAGACCGGGCCGAAGGCCCCTCGTTCAACGATCTTGACCAAAGCGGAGGAAGCAATGGTGGCGTTCCGTCCGCACACGCTGCTGCCGCTCGACGACTGTCTCTATACGGCAATGAGTAGCCCCTAGTTTTCTAGACGTCTTCCAATTCCAAAATCTGCTGTCGTTCGAACTCGACGGGCGACAGCATTCCGTTCCTGACGTGCTTGCGCACCGGGCATTGTCATGGTAGTTTCCGTGTCGGCTCATGGAGTGCTCAAGATTGTGAGCGCGGATGAAGCAGCCCAGTCCATACTGGTGAACTGCGATCCCTGGTCTGAATGGATCAGCACCCGGCACTTCGGCTTGCGCCGCCATACAGCCATGTGCAGCGCCTGCTGCACCACATCGGTGGTCTGCCGGCTCTGCATCGACCATCCGACCACGCGGCGGGAATAGAGATCGATCACAACCGCCAAATAGGCAAAGCCCTCCAGGGTGCGGATGTATGTAATGTCTGTCACCCAGGCCCGGTTTGGCGCAGCCACGTCGAACTGGCGATCCAGCGTGTTGTCGACCACCAGCGAAGGTTTGCTGCCATAGCTGACAAGTCGGCGCTTGTAGCCAACCTGCGCCCTGATACCTGCCAGCCTGGTCAACCGCGCAACGCGGTTGGGCATGTCCCGCCGTGATCCAGCAGGGCATCATGCAGCTTGCGGTAGCCATAGACCTTACCGCTGTCGTTCCAGGCCCGCTGCAGCGGCTCCGTTTGCCGAACGTCCTCCCAAGCCCGCTGGCTCCTCAGCGGGCTCTTCTGCCAAGCATAGAAACCGCTGGGCTGCACGGCGAGACAGCGGCACATTGCCCTCACGCCAAAGTGATCGCGATGCTCGGCAATGAACGCGTATCTCACTTTGCATCCCGAGCGAAATACGCGGTGGCGATGGCGGTGACAGCATGCCGCGAGCGGTGACGGGCAGATGGTCTCCTGCCGCCTGCGCGTCGTTGCTAAAGACATATTGGTCGAACCAGCCGCGCACCGCGTCACGCTCGCCCGCTGGCAGGTCACGACGTAACTGCCTAGCAACACAAAAAACCGCCCCGGGAAATCCCGAAACGGTCTGGTTGTTCTCAAATTTGGTTGCGGGGACAGGATTTGAACCTGTGACCTTCAGGTTATGAGCCTGACGAGCTACCGGGCTGCTCCACCCCGC